>NZ_CP034190.1:0-467262 GCF_003860265.1 Pedobacter sp. G11
CTTAAATGTGGAGAATAACGGAGTCGAACCGTTGACCTCCTGCGTGCAAGGCAGGCGCTCTAGCCAGCTGAGCTAATCCCCCAGGATTATTAAAGTAGTCCCGTCCAGATTTGAACTGGAGACCCCTACATTATCAGTGTAGTGCTCTAACCAGGCTGAGCTACGGGACTGTGCTGTATGGTCGCTGTGTTGCAGTTAGTATATTACCGCTACCGCTCCATTTGCTACCTAGCTTTCGTTCCGATGACCCTATGGTTAAGGACAACCGTCATTTCTTCTGGGTGTTTCTTCTTTTTGTTGATCCGTTGTTTCGATGTTAATTGTTTGGTATATGTCTTTCAACTTATATCCTACAACTCTCAACTTATAACTCTCAACTTATAACTTTTTTACTTTATCGAAATATCATGTTGCGCAGTGAGTAGTCAACTCTACTCCAGAAAGGAGGTATTCCAGCCGCACCTTCCGGTACGGCTACCTTGTTACGACTTAGCCCCAGTTATCGGTTTTACCCTAGGACGCTCCTTTCGGTTACATACTTTAGGTACCCCCAACTTCCATGGCTTGACGGGCGGTGTGTACAAGGCCCGGGAACGTATTCACCGCGTCATTGCTGATACGCGATTACTAGCGAATCCAACTTCATGGGGTCGAGTTGCAGACCCCAATCCGAACTGTGAATGGCTTTGTGAGATTCGCATCATATTGCTATGTAGCTGCCCTCTGTACCATCCATTGTAGCACGTGTGTAGCCCCGGACGTAAGGGCCATGATGACTTGACGTCGTCCCCTCCTTCCTCTCTGTTTGCACAGGCAGTCTGTTTAGAGTCCCCACCTTAACGTGCTGGCAACTAAACATAGGGGTTGCGCTCGTTGCGGGACTTAACCCAACACCTCACGGCACGAGCTGACGACAGCCATGCAGCACCTAGTTTCGTGTGATTGCTCACTGATCTATCTCTAGATCATTCACTAACTTTCAAGCCCGGGTAAGGTTCCTCGCGTATCATCGAATTAAACCACATGCTCCTCCGCTTGTGCGGGCCCCCGTCAATTCCTTTGAGTTTCACTCTTGCGAGCGTACTCCCCAGGTGGAACACTTAACGCTTTCGCTTAGCCGCTGACTGTGTATCGCCAACAGCGAGTGTTCATCGTTTAGGGCGTGGACTACCAGGGTATCTAATCCTGTTTGATCCCCACGCTTTCGTGCCTCAGCGTCAATAAGACCATAGTAAGCTGCCTTCGCAATCGGTGTTCTGAGACATATCTATGCATTTCACCGCTACTTGTCTCATTCCGCCTACCTCTAGTCCATTCAAGCCCATCAGTATCAAGGGCACTGCGATAGTTGAGCTACCGTCTTTCACCCCTGACTTAACAGGCCGCCTACGCACCCTTTAAACCCAATAAATCCGGATAACGCTTGGATCCTCCGTATTACCGCGGCTGCTGGCACGGAGTTAGCCGATCCTTATTCCTTCGGTACATTCAGCTTATTACACGTAATAAGGTTTATTCCCGAATAAAAGCAGTTTACAACCCATAGGGCAGTCTTCCTGCACGCGGCATGGCTGGTTCAGAGTTGCCTCCATTGACCAATATTCCTTACTGCTGCCTCCCGTAGGAGTCTGGTCCGTGTCTCAGTACCAGTGTGGGGGGCCATCCTCTCAGATCCCCTAGTCATCGTCGCCTTGGTGGGCCGTTACCCCGCCAACTAGCTAATGACACGCATGCCCATCTCCATCCCATAAATGTTTGATCATTGGATAATGCCATCCTGTGATTTTATGCGGTATTAATCCGGATTTCTCCGGGCTATCCCCCAGATGAAGGTAGGTTGCATACGCGTTACGCACCCGTGCGCCGGTCTCAAAGAAGCAAGCCTCTTCTACCCCTCGACTTGCATGTATTAGGCCTGCCGCTAGCGTTCATCCTGAGCCAGGATCAAACTCTCCATTGTAAAATGTGTTGTAAGATTCTGACCAGTTTTAACTATCGTTAAAAATAGTCTTCTTTTTAATTTGTCTGTTAGACATTGACTTTAAAATGTAATAAGGAACTCTGTACTTGAATTCGTACTTCATTACCCCACTACGCATCATTGACATCTCTTGTAAGAACTTAATCGGCTAAAACCTCACGGTCGCCTTTATATATCTGCTGGTTTTGGTTTCAGATGGTCTTTGTCGTCCATCCTGTGTTTTCACCAGTTTCAATCTTTGTTTGTTAATCGCTGTGGCATCCGCCACCTGATCTTTTTTGTTTCCCCTTCCTTTCAGTTGGGAGTGCAAAGGTAAGGATCTTTTTATAACTTCCAAATAAAATAAATTTTATTTTTTCGTTGTTTGTTTTTCCTTCCCGCTTTTCAATACCACCGGTTTTAACCAGCTTCCCGTTCTTCCGAACCGGGCTGCAAAGGTAACGATCTTTTTCATCCCCGCAAATTTAATTTGAAATAAATTATTGGCTTTTTCCTACCTCACATCCCACAGACCCATACTTTCATTCACAAACCCTCTCCTCCGGAGCGGGTTGCAAAAGTAGAAAAAATTCCACAATACACAAATAGTGTAATGCCTTTTATTCCTCAGCACTGGATAAAACGCTGTTTCTCAAAGAGAAAAAAATATTGATAGGGTAAAACTTTTCGAAGTCTTTAATGGTTTTATCAGGTTGCCTTGCCTGAATCGGATGATTTAGATGGAGAAGATATTATTTGGGAATGCGTTTTCGGCTCTGAATAGGCTACTTTCTAAAAGATATAGATATAGAGAAATACAAGTTTAAGATGATTTGCTTGTTTAGGCCAGGCGGCGATTGGCCATTTGTTCCGGGCAAAAGCTGCGCCACCTAAACCCGACCGCAGTGGAAAACCCGCAGCGAGGTACGAGCGAGGATTTGGAACAAAGGGCGGGAGGATACTTATATAGTAGTAATGAAAGTGATTTCCAAATTATTAATACTTCATAGTATATATGTAAAGAGAAACAATGAAGCGTTATGTTAAAAATTGTTAACTATATATATGTACTGATTTGCTTTGCATAGCTTAGCGGCGAATTGTTTTTATTGATGTTATCGTATTATTAATTATCTTTGCAGAATGTTTAAAGTTAAACACTTAATTATTTTGGTATTTGTTGCCGCATTGGGTATTGCGGGTTGTAAAAGTCGTTTCGAAAAATTGAGAGCGAGCAATGACGTTGCCAAAAAATACCAGGAAGCACTTAGATTGTACAATAAAAGGGATTACAGTAAAGCTTTAGTTCTTTTTGAAGATCTTTCGCAAAAATATCGCGGTCGTGCAGAGGCTGAGGATTTGAACTATTATTATGCGTATACTTTATATAGATTGAGTGATTACACTACTGCAAGGTATCAATTCAAGAGTTTTGCAGATACTTATCCTGCCAGTAAAAATGCTGAAGAAGCTCGTTATATGGGTGCTTATTGCTATTACTTAGAATCTCCATCTTTCTCTTTGGATCAAGAAAATACTTATAAAGCGATTGATGCATTGCAATTATTCATCAACTTATATCCAAACAGTGATCGGGCGGCGGCAGCGGGTAAATATATTGCTGATTTAAGAGGTAAATTGGAAGATAAAGCTTTTGAGAACGCAAAGATGTATTTAACGACTGGTCCGAGTAATGTAGATAATTATCGGGCGGCTGTTATCGCTTTAAAAAACGCACAAAGAGACTATCCGGATATTAAATATGCCGAAGAGATGGACTTTTTGATGATTAAAGCACAATATTTATATGCTAAAAACAGTTATATCATCCGCCAGGAGGATCGTTATAACGAGGCGATTGAATTATATACTGAATTTACTGAAAATCACCCTGACAGTAAGTTTACACGCGAAGCCAAGCAACTGAAAAAAGATGTTGAGGATGGGATTGTGGCTTCAAAACAAGAGCTTGCATTATATGCAGCTGATCAAGAAAAATATAAGCAGATGTTGATTAGGACTGGTAAATTAAAGGATACCGTTTCTACTAAACCAACTACTGCTGATAACACGAATATTAAAAATTAATTAATACATGAATACTAACAAACCTGCTGTACCAAATACTACAGTTACCAGAAACGTTCACGATTTGGATAGAACTACAGATAACTTATACGAATCTTTAGTTGTAATTGCTAAAAGAGCAAATCAGATTTCGAATAACGTTAAAGAAGAGTTGCACGGTAAATTAGCAGAATTTGCTTCGAGCAATGATAACCTGGAAGAGATTTTCGAAAATCGTGAGCAAATTGAAATCAGCAAACACTACGAACGTATGCCTAAACCTGTTTTAGTTGCTATGGATGAGTTTTTGAATGATAAGGTTTATCACAGAAATCCTGCTAAAGAACAAAAATAACATTGGCATAGCGCATGGAGTTTGGAGCTAAGGCGTTTCGCATGCGCTCTATGCACTGTGATTTAACTCTTTGCTTAAATGCTGAAAAATAAAAACATTATTCTTGGCGTTTGCGGTAGCATTGCGGCTTACAAGTCGGCCTTTCTGGTTCGGCTTTTAGTAAAAGCTGGCGCAAACGTTAAGGTAATTCTTACCCCTGATGGTGCGCATTTCATTACACCATTAACCCTTGCTACGCTTTCTAAAAACCCGGTTTACACCCAATATTTCGAAGAAGAAACTGGCGTATGGAGCAACCATGTTGAGTTAGGTTTATGGGCAGATTTCATTATTATTGCTCCTATCAGTGCCAATACACTTGCTAAACTTGCGACCGGGATTTGTGATAACTTACTGACGGCAGTTTATCTTTCGGCGAAATGCCCTGTATACGTGGCCCCAGCTATGGACCTGGATATGTGGAAGCATGAAAGTACCCAAAACAACATCAATCAAATTTCAACTTATGGCAATATTGTAATTTCTCCTGGCAGCGGGGAATTGGCCAGTGGATTGCATGGTGAAGGCCGTATGGCTGAGCCGGAAGAAATTGTGGCTTTTCTACTTGATAGTATTAAACAGTCACTGCCGTTAAATGGCAAAAAAGTAATGGTAACTGCAGGGCCAACCTATGAAGCAATTGATCCTGTCCGTTTTATCGGCAATCATTCTTCTGGCAAAATGGGGTTTGCTTTAGCCGACGAGTTGGCGAAGCTTGGCGCTGATATTACTTTGATTGCTGGACCTACAGCTCAAAAATCAAACGCTTACCTAAAAAGGATTGATGTAGTAAGTGCAGAAGAAATGTTAAATGCCTGCATATCTATTTTTTCGGAAACAGATATTACGGTAATGTGCGCTGCCGTTGCGGATTATCGTCCAAAAATAATAGCTTCACAAAAAATCAAAAAACAGGAAAGTGCATTGGTTTTGGAATTAGAGAAAACTGTGGACATTTTGGCGACGCTGGGAAAAAACAAAAGGGAGAGTCAAATTTTAGTTGGTTTTGCATTAGAAACCAACGATGAGGAAAATTATGCCAAGGGTAAGTTAGAAAAGAAAAACTTAGATTTGGTTGTACTTAACTCCCTGAATGATCAAGGTGCCGGATTTAAGGCAGATACCAATAAAATTACTATTTTTAACAAGGCATTGGAGCGAACTGTGTTTGAGCTGAAATCGAAAACTGAAGTAGCTAAAGATATTTGTACCGCTATATTAAAAATCATAAAATGATAAAAAGGATTGTTTGGATATTGTTGTTAATTGGTTTTGGGAAATTACAAGCTCAGGAACTGAATGCCCGGGTAACCGTTTTGGCGCCCCAGGTATCGAACATAAGCAAACCTACTCTGGAAGCCTTGCAAAGAACAATCCGCGATTTTTTGAACAACAATAAATTTAGTGTTGAAAGCTACAAACCACAAGAGCGCATTGAATGTAGTTTTGTAATTACGATTAATTCGTGGGATGGTGGTTCAGGTTATACCGCTGAAGCACAGATACAAAGTAGTCGCCCGGTTTTTAACAGTTCATACAATAGTACACTGCTAAATATGAGCGATAAGAATTTCGACTTTAGCTATAACGATGGATCTACTATAGATTTTTCTGACCAAAATTATATCTCCAACATCAGTGCACTTCTCTCCTATTATGCATATACCATTATCGGACTTGATAAAGATAGTTTTGCCAAACTGGGTGGAAGCACTTACTTTAAAAAAGCACAGAATATTATAAACTTAGCGCAGGCCTCTGGTAATACTGGCTGGAAGGCTATTGATGGTTTACGCAATCGCTTTTGGTTTAATGAAAACGTGTTGAATCCGGTTTTTAGCGAACTGCGTGTTTTTATCTACGCCTATCACCTAAACGGCTTAGACCAGCTTACCGACAATGATAAAGGTTTAACACAAATTGTATCGGCCCTGCCAGCATTACAGCAAATGGATAAACAAAAACTAGGATCTATTTTTCCTAATGTTTATTTTGCTTCTAAAGCTGAAGAGGTGACCAATGTACTTTCTAAATTAAATACTCAGGAGCGGATGAAAGCATATAATATGCTGGCTGAGATCGATCCTGCCAATATTGGTAAATACGAAGGATTGAAAAAAAATTAAATTTATGGTTGATAATTGGCATAAAGTTAATTTATAATCTGAATCCATTTGAAAACCAATTTCCATCTTTCAAATTAAAGTCAGTCCTGCTTTCCGTTTATACGCCTGCAAGCCTTCTGCACAAGGCCGGTATCCACTTCAATCAGGTTTAATTAACTTAACCTGGTGCTGAAAACTCAAAATATCACCTTCCTCGTTTCTTAATTATGCAACGTTTTACACGTTCCTGCGTCTATTAATAAAAAAAAATGTTAAAATATTTTGATTATACGAATATCTTCGTACATTTGATTACGAAATAATTCGTACAACGTGTAACAATATGACTATTAATAACATCAAACCTACAGAAGGCGAAATGGAAATATTACAGGTGCTTTGGCAAAAAGGGCTTGCTACGGTAAGGGAGGTTCATGAAGCTTTAAATAAAAAGGATTCTGGCTACACCACTACTTTAAAATTAATGCAGATTATGCATGAAAAAGGAATGGTTGAAAGGGACACTAACCAAAAAACACATATCTATAAAGCCATAGTTAACCGAGACAAAACGGAAAAGCAGCTGGTTACAAAAATGATTGATAATGTTTTTAATGGTTCGGCGGCGAGATTAGTAATGCAGGCACTGGGTAATCATAGCGCAAGTGCAGATGAGCTTGACGAAATCAAAAAATATTTAGATAGCCTTAAGTAGTGCTATTGGTTGAGGATGAAAGGTGTAGGGTTTAGCCCTAAAATAAAACTTAAATGTTCGAGTAATCGATAAAAACACCACTATGGAAACTTTAGTAGAACAATTCATCAAGGCATTTGGATGGAGTATTTTAAATTCCCTTTGGCAAAGTGCCCTTATTTACGGTATCTTATTCATCATCATGATGAGTTTACCGAAACTGGCAGCAAAATATAAACATAATCTTGCTTTCGGTTCAATTGTATTGATGTTTATAGGATTTGTTTATCACTTTGTAACTCAAATGCTCATCAACATCCCTCAGGAATCAGCTGTAATTAAACAGCAAGGCCTTCAGTTCCAACAGTATTTAAATAATTTGCCAGAGAGCTTCAATAGCAAAGCAGAGGCTTATTTCCCAATCGTAGTAATATTTTACTTAATTGGCATTTTACTTCAACTCTTTGTCATTATAAAGGGCTATAATCAACTTAATAAATTAAAAACACTGCATCTAAGCGCTATTCCTGATGAATGGAATTTATTATTTAAGAAAGTAACTGCTAAGTTAAAGATTAAAAAGGCGATTAATTTTAGATTATCCTCCATTGTAAACGTTCCATTGGTTGTTGGTTATTTTAAGCCCGTTGTTTTGTTCCCAATCGCACTGGTTAACCAGCTGGATAATGATCAGGTTGAGGCGATTTTAATCCACGAACTTTCTCATGTGAGAAGGAATGACTTCCTATTAAACCTAATCAAAACCGCTATTGAAACATTACTTTTCTATAATCCTTTTGTTTGGATGGCTGGTAGATTTATCCACATTGAACGAGAGCACGCTTGCGATGATCTTGTACTTAAAATAACCGGCAAACCATTAAACTATGCTCACGCCTTACTCAAACTTGAATTATTAAAAGATAAGAGCAGTCCTGCGTACGCCCTGGCTGCGACAGGGAAAACCCAAAATTTATATCAGCGCATAAAAAGAATAACCAATATGAAAACAAATTACTTAAATGCTAAACAGCAAATGGCTGCCCTCACCCTTGGCGTTGCATGTCTGTTTTCTATCGCATGGATTAATCCAACTGATCGGCAAAAAGACAACAAAATAGTTGCTAAAAACGAATTAATGACCATGACCAGTGCAGACGGCACAGTGAAGACATTTGTAAAAATTGATACGAGTAAAAAGCGTAAAATTAAAATTGTAACCATTGATGCCAACGGTAAAAAAACGGAGTATAACTCGTTAAATGAAATGCCAGATAGTTTGAGAAGGAATTTTTATAAGGATGAGCTTTTTTCTGGCAAAAATGTATTTAGATTAACCAGTGATTCTAATTTTAAATTTAAGGATTCATTGTTTCAGGCAAGGATTTACAAAAAGTTTAATTCTCCTGAGGCGCAAGCAAAATGGAAAAAATTTGGAGAGGATATTGCAAAGGAATATTCATCTCCGGAAGCTCAGGCTAAATGGGAAAAGTTTGGGGCTGATGTAGCGAAAGAATATACCTCGCCCGAAGCTCAGGCTAAATGGAAGAAATTTGGAGAGGATATCGCAAAGGAATTTTCATCTCCTGAAGCGCAGGCCAAGTGGAAAAAATTTGGTCAAGATATTTCAAAGCAATACTCATCTCCTGAAGCGCAGGCCAAATGGAAAAAGCTTGCAGAAAATATGTCTAAAGAATTTAATTCTCCTGAAGCGATGGAAAAGTGGAGAAAAATGAGTGAAGAAACTGCCGCTAAATTGAATACGCCAGAATTTAGAGCCGAATTAGACGCCTTAAAAGATCGTATTGGAAAGGCTGATAGCAGAAGAATTACAAACTTATCAAGATTAAAAAATGATTCTTTGGCGAAGGTTTACCAATATAATTTTTCTACACCTGAAAGTTCAACGATTTATTTAAATGATCACCAGCCCAACAATAAAGTAAGGCAAACTGAAGAATATAAAAGGCTGAAAGAGAAATTTGATAAAGAGGTAAAAGAACTCAAAGAGAAGATAGAAAAGGCGGAGAAAAAAGAGAAGAAAGAAAAATCATAAAAATAAAATAAACCAAACAAACCATAAAACAGCGAAGATTTATCTTCGCTGTTTGTGTTTTAAGCATCATGTTGAAATAACTTTTTAGTATTTTCGTAGACTGATATGCTACAAAAACTTTCCATTCGTAATTACGCATTAATTGATAGCCTTGATATCGAATTTGATAAAGGCTTAAATATCATCACCGGTGAAACAGGCGCCGGAAAATCTATCATCTTAGGTGCTTTATCGTTAATTTTAGGGCAAAGGGCAGAGAGTAAATATTTCTTTAACCAGGATAAAAAATGTGTGATTGAGGGAAATTTTGCTTTGGCTGACAATCAGCTCAAAGATTTTTTCGAGGAAAATGACCTGGACTTTTTTAATGAAACTATTCTTCGCCGTGAGATTTCTATTGATGGAAAATCGCGGTCTTTTATTAACGACACGCCTGTTAACTTATCCATATTAAAGCAAATTGGCGAAAAGTTAATTGATATCCATTCCCAACATGCTACGCAGGAAATAAACGATGCTGACTTTCAATTGCTCATCGTAGACTCATTGGCTAATCATCAAACTTTATTAGTTGAGTACAGAAATGGTTTTAAAAAATTGAGACATGAGCGTAATCGTTTAAAAAAACTCATTGAAGATGCTGCTGAAGCTAGAAATAAGCAAGACTATGAGCAATTTTTGTTTAACGAACTGGAACAGGCCAATTTAAAATCGGGCGAGCAAGAAGAATTGGAGTTGGAACTGGAAAAGCTTACCCATGCCGAAACCATAAAAAGAGGTTTACTTACATCAACTGGTTTATTAACAGAAAGTGAACCATCAGCACTGCAGATACTGAAAGAAGCGCAATTACAGTTACAGGCTATTGAGAAGTTTGATCCGGCAATTAACGCACTTTTTGAGCGGCTAAAATCATCGATCATCGAGATTAAAGATATAGCAGATGAAGTTTCATCGTTGGAAGAAAATACTTTGCACAGTGCCGATCGCCTTGAAATCATTAATCAGCGATTGGACTTATTTTATTCATTGCAGCAAAAGCATCGTGTAAGTAATAACGACGAATTACTGGCACTCCAAAATCAACTTGAGCAAAACTTAAATAACCTGTTATCATCAGATGCAAATATTGAACAGCTCGAAAAAGATATTGAACAACTTAAACTTAGCTTAACTAAACAAGCAAATGCATTGAGCAGTAATCGTAAAAAAGCGATTAAAATTGTGGAAGACCAAACCGCCTTAACGCTAAAAAGATTAGGAATGCCGAGTGCAAAGTTGGTTTTGAATCAAAAACAATTATCAGATTTAAATAAGGACGGTTTAGATGAAATTTCCTTATTGTTTACTGCAAATGCCGGACAAAGCCCTGCTCCTGTTAATAAAGTAGCCTCAGGCGGAGAATTATCACGATTGATGCTGGCGATTAAGGCCCTACTTGCTAAACACACCTCCTTACCCACAATCATCTTTGATGAAATTGATACCGGAATCTCTGGCGAGACAGCATTAAAAGTCGGTGAAGTTATTTCAGATCTTGGCGAAAATATGCAGGTAATCTCCATCACCCATTTACCACAAATTGCTGCGAAAGGTAATGCACATTACTTCGTGCACAAAAATGAATCTGGTGGCAAAACAAGTACCGGCATCAGAAAACTTAAGGCTGACGAACGTGTGGGTATCATTGCAGAGATGTTGAGCGGTAAAAATCCGGGTGCTTCAGCAATTGAAAACGCAAAGGAATTGTTAGGATAGTTACATAACAATACACTTGCATCATTCAAACTAAAACACTAGTTTTAAAAATGCGATCGATTGTTTTGTTTATATTTTCTAACCTGATTTTTCTATTTTCATTTGCCCAACAAAGCTTCAACCTATCGGGTACTATAAATGATAAACGAGGTGAAGCCTTACCGGGTGCTGGAATTTATGTGAGCGGTTATAAAATAGCCACAGTTGCAGACAATGATGGTAAATACATTCTGCCACTTAAACCAGGGAATTATGATATTTTAATCCAGTTAATCGGATATAAAGCACTTAACAAAAATGTGATCATTTCAGATAAAGCGATCAAACTGGATATCATTCTTGAAGAAAGCATTACACAATTAGCCGAAGTAACTATTAAACCTGATCCAAACCGGGCGCATTACATTGCAATGTTTCGTGATTTTTTTATCGGCACCACACCTAATGCTCAAATTTGCAAAATTGTTAACCCGAATGTATTACTTATCGATTACGATCAGGAAGATCGAAAATTAACGGTCAAAACAAATGAGTTTTTAATTATTGAGAATCAAGCGCTTGGTTACAGAATTAAATACCTCGTTAAAAACTTCGAATGGGAAAGCAAAACAGGAATAATTTATTATGAGGGTTTTCCTTATTATGAAGATTTAAAAGGATCAGAACGGAAAAAACGCATTTGGGCGAAGAAACGAAAGGAGGCATATTTAGGGTCACCGCAACATTTTTTCAAATCGCTGTTTCAGAATAGCGCCACCAAGGAGGGATATATTATCAATAAGCTAATTACAAAACCTAATCCGGATCGGCCATCAGATAGTATAATCAATGCGAACATGAGGCGCCTGGCTCAAAAGCAAATTGGTTCAAACGGCAATATTACAATTAGAAACGATCAAGATGATTCATTAAGCTTTTGGGCCAGAAAGAAAAACCTGAATAAAGGAATTTCAATCTTAAATCGTAGGGATGTACTTCAAGATACTTTGGTTAAATATTTCAATCCAAACATTAAAGCAATCAACTTTACCGACAAGCTTTACGTGATTTACAAAAACGAAACTGAAGATCCCATGTTTGTAAACCGACTTGGTCAGTCGATATCTCGTCCTTTAGACATGCCAAATTATCAGGTTTCTATTATCGATTTACAGGTTGCACCTGTGTATTTTTATGAAAATGGTGGCATTTATAATCCCCGATCCATGTTGTTTTCAGGATATTGGGCCTGGGAAAAAATTGCAGATAGTGTGCCGATGGATTTTAGCCTCAAAGAATCGCTTTGAAAAAAAGTTAAATTTGTTAAATTCATATCCTGACATTCGGAATATTACCGCTTTTGGTTACATTCGCTTTCATGATTAAAAGCCTACTGGCAACCTCATTCCTTATTATTATTGGTCTCTGTGCTTTTGCACAAAACACGTTTACCATCAGCGGCACTGTTAGAGATAGCAGAGATGGCTTACCTGGTGCAAGTATTTATTTGAGCGGCTATAAAATTGCTACCGTTGCCGACAATGATGGGAAATTTAAACTTCAAAACCTTAAACCAGGCAGTTATGATTTGCTTGTTCAAATTGTAGGATACCTCCCCTACTCTAAAAGCGTAATTATTTCTGATCAATCAGTTACTGTTGATCTGGTTTTGAAAGAGAACGTCGCTCAATTGGATGAGGTAGTTGTCCGGGCAGATCCGAACAGGCAAAAGTACATCAATCAGTTTAGAGAGTTTTTCATTGGCAAATCGCCAAATTCGCTTCAATGTAAAATTTTAAATCCTCAGGTACTCAATGTTGATTTCGATATTACAAAAAGTACGTTAACTGTTAGCACCACCGAGTTTCTTGTTGTTGAAAATAAAGCTTTAGGCTATCGTTTAAAATATATGCTGGATCATTTTGAGTATAACTCGAGAACTCACATTATTTATTATTCAGGTCACCCATTCTTCGAGGAACTAAAAGCTTCTGCGGCTAAAAAGAAAAAATATATCGCAGCCAGAGAAATTGCTTACTATGGATCATCACAACATTTTTTTAGGTCGCTTTACGCTGGAAAAAGCAAAGAAGAAGGATTTATCATTAATAAAATGCTTAAAATACCAAATCCGAATCGTTATCCAGAATATGTGATCAATGCGAATTTAGAGAAGATCAAAACACTGCCAGAAAAAACAGGTGTGCGAAAAAGTGCAGGAAAGATTGACACCGCATTGCTCAACTTCTGGACCAAACAAAAGGAAATGCCAATAACTATCGACAGGTTTTCAAGAGGCGATGTACGCCCAGATACCTTGGTGCATGATTATGATGAAAATTTAAAATACCTGAGTTATACTGACGCACTCATTGTTCAATATACCAAAGAAAAAGAATCGCTGGGCTATTCAAAAACCGGATTTTGGATTTTCAGGCCATTGGATGTTCCCGAAAATCAAATCTCAGTAGCTAACTTAACAAGCAGTGGCGTTCGTTTCTATGAAAACGGTGGTATTTATGATTCAAGATCGCTGCTTTATGAAGGTTATTGGGCTTACGAAAAAGTTGCCGATATGGTGCCAATGGACTACATACCACCCGCCAAAATTTAACTAGATTCTTTCCACATTTAATTAAAATTACTAAAAATATTAGTAATTTTAATTAATGACTGGCGAAGAAAAACAGTATTTCAGAGGAAGGGGTGCTCAGGTTAATCCACATAACAAATTCTTAAAGGATGTTTATGTAAAAGAGTATGATGAGGGCATTGATGATTGGGAGGAAAGTGACCACAAAACGTCCTTTATTTTCGAAAACTCAAAATCTATTGTAAATAAGGTTGATAGTCCGGATGTTGGAATGGCTTATTCGCTAAATCCATATCAGGGCTGTGAACATGGCTGTACTTATTGTTATGCCCGCAATTCTCATCAATACTGGGGATATAGTGCAGGCATCGAATTCGAGCGCAAAATTATCGTGAAAAAGGACGCTCCTCTCCTATTTAAAAAATTTCTTGAGAAAAAAGGATGGGATGCTTCCACGATATCACTTTCTGGAAATACCGATTGTTACCAACCTGCGGAAAGGAAATTCAAATTAACCCGTCAGCTATTAGAGATAGCACTGGAGTACAAGCAACCCATTGGCATGATTACAAAGAATTCGCTTATTCTTCGTGACAAAGATATTCTGCAGGAAATGGCCAGGCTAAATCTCTGCATGGTTTATGTTTCTATTAATAGTTTAAATGAAGATTTAAGGCAAGTAATGGAGCCAAGAACCACAACTGCTAAACAGCGACTAAAAGTAGTGGAAGAATTGAGCAAAGCTGGAATACCGATGGGCGTAGTCGTTGCGCCACTTGTTCCGGGCCTAAGCGATCACGAAATTCCAAAAATTTTAAAAGCGGTGGCTAGTGCTGGTGCGATACAGGCAGGTTATACCGTAGTACGATTAAATGGCGCAATTGCTCAAATTTTTGAAGATTGGCTACAGAAGAATTTTCCAGATCGTTTTGAGAAGGTTTGGCATATGATACAAAGCTGCCATGGAGGAAATGTAAATGATAGCAGATTTGGAGATCGCATGCGTGGAGACGGCCATATTGCAAAAATGATCAGAGATAATTTTAAGCTGCACTGCCGTTTAAATGGTCTTAATGTGAAGCGCATTGTTTTAAATCATTCGCATTTTAAAGTCCCAAATGACCAGATGTCATTGTTCTAGTTTGAAATTTGAGGGATAAAACATAGTTTTAACACATGAATATTGCACTGGTAACTTATTTGGATAAGGGAAAATACGATTCAACAACCGTTGAAAGTGAAGATGATAAACTATTAAACTTTCTAAAATATAAAGGACTCCACATTGAAAAGGTAATTTGGAATGATCCAGCTGTAAATTGGGAGCGCTTTCAATTGGCCGTATTAAAATCTCCATGGGATTATTTTGACAGGATTAATGAATTTCATAAATGGCTTGATCATCTGGAAACAAAAGAAGTCAAGCTATTAAATCCGATTGATGTTGTACGCTGGAATACCAACAAACATTACCTCAAGGAAATTGAAGCCACAGGACTGGCAGTTACACCAAGTGTATTTATCAGTAAAAATGATCAATTTTTACTTAATGATTTTTTTGAGCAGTTTAATTCGAAAAAGCTTATTGTAAAACCATGTGTAAGCGGTGGAGCGAAAAATACTTTTAAAGTGACAGATGAAAATGTGGAGGAAATAAATAATCAACTGCAGGTGCTTGTTAAAGAAGAAGATTTTATTGTTCAACCATTTTTACCTGAAATAATAGAAAATGGAGAGTGGTCGTTTGTATTTTTTAATGGAACTTACAGCCACTCATTAGTAAAAAAGGCAAAACCTGGTGATTTCCGGGTTCAGCCTGCGCATGGAGGTTCTGTTCACCCACAAAAGCCCCGTCAGGAGGTAATTGACATGGCTGCCAAATATGTAAATCTTTTTGCAAAAAACTGCCTGTATGCAAGAGTTGACGGAACATTTGTTAATGGAAGATTTTTATTAATGGAGCTGGAACTGATTGAACCTTTTCTATTCCTGAATACCGATCCGGAAAATTACGAGCGGTATTACCAGGCATTAATCAAAATGATCTAGCGGGTAATTCATTTAAAAATGAGATAGCCACAGTTTAACATTAGATTCCTATAGTTATGCTAAGCTGTGGCTAAACAAGTTTACATTTTCACAGCGAATACTTGAGTCCAGAAAGCACCTGCCCTCGCTGCTCCTATTTCCTTGTAATCCGCATTCATCATATTTTTGCAGTGTCCTTCACTTTTAAGCCAATCATTAAAAACCTGGTTTTCGGTTGTTTGTCCTTGAGCAACGTTTTCACCAACAGACTTCCACTGGTAGCCACTAGCAGTTACACGATCTCCAACACCCTTTCCATTTGCAGATTCATGTTGCATTTTGTTGATCGACTCCATGTATTTACTTTAATTAGACGCAGCAGTTGCTAAATTGCCATTCCAGGTAAGCGCAGTAACTGGTGGCATTGTAGTGGTTCCGCATTTGCAGCCAGCCAAACGTATATCATTTACCAGCTTTAACATTAGTTCATTATTGAGATTAGTAACTAATGGTGTTTCAATTTTAGTTAGGGTTTCTATTGCAGTAGACTCAGTTCCTTTTTTACAGGAGGTAGCAAAGCAAGCAATTGCCAAGCCGATCATTGGGACGTATAATTTCATTAAATAGGGTTGTTTGGTGTGGAAAGATAGCTTGAAAATTTTATAATTAAAAACTATCGAATCACATTTTTGTGCCTTAAACCTTGATTAAATCAACTTTTATAGTTTTTGTAATTCTACTAATACGATAAATGATCAAAGGTGTATCATAAAAAAAGCTCCCGATTTTCATCGGGAGCTTTTTTTATTTACTTGAAGAATCTTCTTCTTTTTTAGGCTCTTCTTTCTTCTTTTCGCCTTTTTTGTGATTTACTGAAATCAACTCTGTTTCTTTATTATAATCAATTTCCAAAACATCGCCTTCAGTTAATTCACCTTTGAGTATTTCTTCTGCGATCGGATCTTCTAAATATTTCTGAATGGCACGTTTTAACGGACGGGCACCAAAATTACTATCGAAACCTTTATCGGCAATATAATCTTTAGCATTATCAGTTAATGCAATTTCATAACCTAAAGTATGAACGCGACCGAATAAAGCTTTTAATTCGATATCAATGATTCTGAAAATCTCATCTTTACCTAAGCTATTGAAAACGACTACATCATCAACACGGTTTAAGAATTCTGGAGCAAAAGCACGTTTTAAAGCACTTTCTATTACGCCACGACTGTGAGATTCGGCCTGGTTTGTTTTCGCAGATGTAGAGAAACCAACTCCCTGACCAAAATCTTTTAACTGACGGGCACCAATGTTAGAAGTCATGATGATGATTGTATTTCTAAAATCAACTTTACGACCTAAACTATCTGTTAATTGTCCTTCATCTAAAACCTGTAATAAGATATTGAAAACATCAGGGTGAGCTTTCTCAATCTCATCTAACAAGATTACAGCATATGGTTTTCTTCTAACTTTTTCAGTTAATTGTCCACCTTCTTCATAACCCACGTATCCTGGAGGCGCTCCCACTAAACGAGATACTGCGAATTTCTCCATGTACTCACTCATATCAATTTGAATTAGCGAATCATCACTATCAAACATGAAACGAGCCAGTTCTTTTGCCAATTCTGTTTTACCAACACCAGTTGGACCTAAGAAAATAAATGAACCGATTGGTTTTTTAGGATCTTTTAATCCTGCTCTGGTACGTTGGATGGCTTTGGTTAATTTCTTAATGGCATCATCCTGACCAATAATTTTCTCCGCAACTTTATCGTACATATTTAATAGCTTTTGGCTATCGGTTTGTCCAACACGTTGTACCGGAATACCAGTCATCATGGCTACAACTTCAGCAACATTATCTTCAGAAACTTCGTAACGTTTTGTTTTAGTTTCTGCTTCCCATTCCGCTTTAGCTTTATCTAATTCTTCAATTAAATTTTTCTCTGTATCGCGTAATTTTGCTGCTTCTTCATATTTCTGGCTGCGAACAACTTTGTTTTTCTCTAACTTAATATCTTCGATTTTTGCCTCGATATCGATGATGTTCTGAGGAACGTGGATGTTTGTCAAATGCACTCTGGATCCTGCTTCATCTAAAGCATCAATTGCTTTATCTGGTAAGAAACGATCAGAAATATAGCGAGATGTTAAAGTAACACAAGCTTCAATTGCTTCTTGAGTATAAGTTACACCATGGTGTTCTTCATACTTGTCTTTAATGCGGCTTAAAATTTCGATAGTTTCATCAGGTGTAGCTGGCTCAACCATTACTTTCTGGAAACGACGATCCAACGCACCATCTTTTTCGATATACTGACGATACTCATCTAAAGTGGTAGCACCAATACATTGAATTTCTCCCCTGGCTAAAGCAGGTTTAAACATATTTGAGGCATCAAGTGAACCTGAAGCACCACCAGCACCAACAATAGTATGAATCTCATCAATAAATAAAATTACATCGGTAGATTTTTCAAGCTCGTTCATCACGGCTTTCATACGTTCTTCAAACTGACCACGATATTTTGTACCAGCCACTAACGATGCTAAATCTAAAGTAACTACACGTTTGCCAAAAAGCACACGTGAAACTTTACGTTGTACAATGCGCAAGGCCAAACCTTCTGCAATTGCCGATTTACCAACACCTGGCTCTCCAATTAAAATCGGGTTGTTCTTTTTTCTACGAGATAAAATCTGCGAAACACGTTCAATTTCCTTCTCGCGGCCAACAATCGGGTCTAAGCGCCCTTCTTCTGCTGCCTTGGTTAAATCACGACCGAAGTTATCTAAAACCGGTGTTTTTGATTTAATATCCGAAACCTTTTTAGGTGTACTAAAGCTCTCTTCTTCACGATAATCATCATCGCCACCCGTAGATGCGCTGTTTGAAATATCATCTCTGAAACCATTTTTATTCACTTCAACCTCCTGTTTAAAAACATCATAAGTAACACCATACTGTAACAATATCTGCGAAGCAATGTTATCATCGTCTCTCAAAACAGATAACAACAAATGCTCTGTGCCAATTAAATCGCTTTTAAATATTTTAGCTTCTAAGTAAGTAATTTTTAAAACTTTTTCTGCCTGTTTAGTTAACGGAATATTGCCTAAGTTAACTGTAACACTCGAAGTACCGCGAACAGCATCTTCAATTGAGCGGCGCAATTTACCGGTATCAACTCCTAACGATCGTAAAATTTTTATAGCCATGCCATCGCCTTCGCGAATGAGGCCCAATAATAAATGCTCGGTTCCAATGTAATCATGCCCTAAACGGAGCGCTTCCTCCCTACTAAAAGAGATTACATCTTTAACCTGTGGTGAAAATTTTGCTTCCATAATACCTTTCTTAACAGCTACGTCCCTAAACTATAAAATAAATTATAAAAAGAGTACCTGCTGTTTTCTTTATTTTATCAACAATTGCGCCATATAGGTGGATAAACAAGCTTTTGAAAGACTTACTACCCAGAAATTAACTTAAGAATCGCGTCGTGATAAATATCGTGTCCGTTATATCTATCTACGTAATAAGTGTTTTGAAGGTTTTAAAGCAGATTTTTTAATCTTTCTACAGCTTAACCTAAAATTTTGTCGGTTTATTGTAAGGATATTTATGCAACAGGAAACTGACAATTTGTAACCTTTTGCACAAGCAATTTACAAGTTTTGACAGAAAAATAAAAGTTTGTGACATCTTTTAACAAATAATACTCCAAAATTTTTTTGATACTAAATAATCCTATCACTTGATGTTAAACCATACAAATAACTATTTGTGAAGGCGTTTTGTTTTTAAAGATGTGGCCTTAGATCATTTAGTTCGCATTATTTCTTTGCAATAGAAATCTAACTAAATTTTATTTACGTAAGTGCTTATGAATCCAAATTCGTGGATCATAACTATGGCACCTTTTTACCAACGGTATTTCATTGTACTTCTTTTACTGCTTGCATTTGCGGGTAGGATTGCAGTATATGCAATTCCCGTTCACAAGATGTCGAAAGAGTTGATCCAAAAGAGTTCTTCAGCTGAGAGTGAGAAATCCGAATCATCAGAAAAACAAAATCAACTGGAAGATAAAGTTAAACTTGCTGATCTGCATTTAAACAATATCACAAATTTTGATTTTGCTTCCTCTGGCAATGCCAACCAACATTCCTTCGCTGGCAACTTCCTATTGGCTTATTGCCACCTTCAAATTCCCGAACAACCCCCAAAATAGCAGCTCACCTGGCTCCTATTTATTAACTCAATACTTAATTAAACATTAAAATCATGATGAAAACTAAACATTTCTTCATAATGGCTTTGCTTGCCCTTATGACACCTATTTTATTCTCTGCCTGCAAAAAAGACAGAAACAACCCTACCGAAACACTTGTTCCGGGACCAGACGTAAATTTTTATGCGCTAACATCTGACAGCAAGTTGTTATTAATCAATGCAAAAAATCCATCTTCTGTTAGTGCAACGGTTAGCATTTCTGGTTTACAACAAGGTGAAACACTTTTAGGAATTGATTTCCGCCCGGCAACAGGCCAGCTTTATGCTGTTGGAAGCACAAGCCGTTTATATGTAATTGACTATAAAACCGGTGTGGCAAGATCAATTTCAGCTTCTCCGCTAACACCAGCCATTAGCGGAACTTCAGTGGGTTTTGATTTCAATCCAACTGTTGATCGCATTAGATTGGTAACGAATACTGGTCAAAACCTGCGTTTAAATCCAGAAAGTGGAGCGGTGATGATTGCTGATGGCGCTATCAACGGCGTTACAAATGCAAGAGTTTCTTCAGTAGCTTACACGCAAAACAAAGCCGGTGCAACTACAACAGTGCTTTTTGATATCGACGCCGCAACTGATAAACTTTATAAACAAGATCCGCCGAATGATGGAAAATTAGTTGAAGTTGGAAGTTTAGGCTTCGACGTAGAAGATGCAGGTGGTTTCGATATTAACCCCGATGGAACCGCAGCACTTGCTGCATTAACTGTAGGAGGAACATCTGCATTATTTACGATTGATGTGAACAGTGGAAAAGCTTCGAAAATAGGAAACCTGCCTGCGAACATTACGGCTTTAGCTATTCCTACCGAACCAGTAGCTTATTCGGTATCTAACAATAATGAGTTATTAATTTTCAACCCATTGGCAGCTACGCCAACGGTTAGTGTAAAAACCATTTCCGGTATTCAAACTGGCGAACAAATTTTAGGAATTGATTTCCGTCCGTTAAATGGACAACTTTACGCTTTAGGAAGCACGAGCCGTATTTATACAATCAACACTTCATCCGGCGCAGCCGCAGTTGTGGGTACAGCTCCATTAACTACATTATTAAGCGGAACACAATTTGGTTTTGATTTTAACCCAACGGTAGATAGAATCAGAATTGTAAGTAATACAGGTCAAAATTTAAGGTTTAACCCATTAGATGGTAGCGTAACTGTTGATGGTGTGCTGAACCCTGCTACAACTGGAATTACTGGTGCGGCATATACCAACAACTTTGCGGGTGCAACTACAACCGTTTTATTTGATATCGATTCAAATAGCGATAAATTGGTTAGACAGGATAACCCAAATTTAGGATTATTGGTTGATGTTGGTGCCTTAGGCATTAACGTAGAAGGAAGCAACGGATTTGATATTGGCGGTACAAGTGGACTGGCTTATGGCTTATTTACCGTAGGTACAACACAGCGAATTTATAGTGTAAACTTGACTACCGGCGCTGCTACAGCTGGTGCAACCATTACAAATGCCTCAAGAGGATTTGCTTTAGGTTTAGGCTTTTAGTGTTAATTTTTTTAAATGTAAAATGCCCTTCGGATTTCGGAGGGCATTTTTTTATTTAATATCTTTTAATACAGCATTAGCGGCATGAAATCCGCACATACCATGCACACCTCCTCCAGGAGGCGTACTTGCAGAGCAAATATAAATACCGTTGGCAGGTGTTCTATAAGGCGAAAGACTCAAAATTGGGCGACTGTATAACTGAGCCAAATCTAAAACACCACCATTGATGTCTCCACCAATATAATTCGGATTGTAGGCTTCAAATTGGGCAGTATTGATTATATGCCTATCAATAATAGTGTCTCGGAAACCCGGTGCAAAACGTTCAATCTGTTGCTCAACTGCATTTGTCATATCAACCGTAGAACCATTTGGAACATGGCAATAACCCCACAGAACTTGTTTCCCTTTGGGTACACGATCTGCATCAAACAAACTTTGCTGAGCAAGCAAAACAAAAGGATTTTCTGCAATTTTACCATTAAAGGTTGCTTTTTCAGCTGCTGCAATCTCATCAAATGTTCCTCCTAAATGAACTGTTCCTGCTTTTCTGCAATCTGAAGCAGTAAAAGGAACAGGTTCGCTTAATGCCCAGTCTATTTTAAATACGCCTGGTCCGTAGCGAAACTTCTGAAGCCTTTTTTTGTAGAAGGAAGGCAAATGATCGCCAGCAATTTCTATCAATTGTTTGGGCCCCGTATCAAAAATTACCGCTTTCGCGGGTGGAATTTCACCATAAGACCGTACCATCCAGCCCATTTGCACCTTTCCGCCAAGAGACTCAAAGTAGCTAAGCAATGCATTAGCTATAGCCTGTGATCCGCCTTTTGGCAATGGCCAACCTTTTAGGTGTCCGTTTGCCATCAATACCAGGCCCACTGCAGCAGTTGATAATTGATCGAGTGGTAAAAAAGAATGCGCTGCCATTCCGCCAAATAATGCTTTTGCTTCTTCTGTTTTAAATCTGTTCGACAGCCATTTAGCTGACTTCATCGCAGAAAGACCAAATTGTAGACTTGCAATAAGTTCTTTAGGAATTTTAAATGGGCCTAAAATATCTTCAGCTAATTTTGGCCAATTCTCAACGATTGGCTGCATCAAATCGAGATAGTCTCCTTTGTCTATACCCAATCCATTGGCCGTTTCATATAGTGAAGATTTGAGCGAAGCACTTGTTCCATTATCAAATGGATGAGCTGCCAGAACGGGTGGATTAATGTATTCTAATCCATAGTCGGTAAGTGGCAGCTGACTGAAAAAAGGTGATCCGGCGGCCATTGGATGAATTGCCGAACAAACATCGGACAAATATCCTGGGAAAAATTCCTTGGAACGCATACCGCCACCAATTTGTTCTGATCCTTCGATTAATAATACCGATAATCCACTTCGCTGCAACTGGATCGCACAAGCCAGTCCATTCGGACCTGAGCCTACTACAACAGCATCATATTCGTAATTTTTCTGCACTAGTGATTGGGTTTGTGTGAGGTACCTGTCTTTTCGAGATCTAAAACGGCTGTTCCCAAATCATAAACAGCGTGGTTTGGAAATTTGTTCTTAATAATACTGCTCCCCGCAGCAGAACGATAACCCGACGCACAGTTAACTAAAATTGGTTTATCCTGAGGGATTTTATTTAATTGATCTTTTAAATCCTGCAAAGGAATATTAATTGCACTTTTAAAAATGGGCTCATCCCTAAACTCTCTTTCTGTTCTCACATCAATGATAGTGTAGGTTGATTCATCAATAGCGCTTGTTGTAGTTTCATATTTTTCGAGCTTTTGTCCGTCTACGAGATTGTAAATAAAAGCTCCTGTTATATGTTGTTCATAACCGATTTTTGCTGTTTTAGCAATCACTTCCTCTAGCACACGCTTATCGGCTGCGACGAGATAGAAACTCGTATTGGGAGGAATTGTACTGCCCAACCAGGTTTCGAACTTTGCACCATTTTGTAGATTGATCGCATTTTTTAAATAAGATTTTTTAAAAACCGATTCAGGCCTGGCGTCAACAATAATGCTATTTTCCGAAGGTACAAAATTCGTCTCAAGCAGCTTTACACTGGCAATACTAGTTGCAAAGCCAGGCAAGCCTTTGATGTTCCAGGCCACATCATATGAAAAATATTTGGGTGTGAATGGAAGATCATTTAAAATATTTTTAACGAACTCCTCTTTGGTTTTTATCTGAAAAGCTGGATTATGAGCTTTTTCATCTCCAATAGTAGAGCTTGCAGCGTCCCGGATCGCTTTCCCACAAAGAGAACCTGCACCATGAGCTGGGTATACAATTACTGAATCAGCAAGCTTCGCAAATTTTTGATGGAGGGTATAAAATAATTGTTCGGCCAATCGTTTGCGCTGTGTGGTTGCATCCGTTCCAATTTCTCGTAAATCTGGTCTGCCAACGTCTCCAATTAATAATGAATCTCCTGAAAAAACAGCGATATCTTTTCCGTTTTCGGTAAGTACAACAGCGATGTGGTCTGGTGCATGGCCAGGTGTGAAAACAGACCTTAAACTAACGGAGTCGCTCAGCTTTATTTTGTTCCCATCATCAAAACCGGTACGCTGGTAACCAGCTTTGGTTAAACTGCTGGCATAAATTTTTATATTATTCAGTTTTTGAAATTCCAGATGTGAACTGGTAAAATCAGCATGCGGATGTGTTTCAATGACACCTGTTACTGCTGCATTTTGAGATTTTGCATAGTCGAGGTAAGGTTTAGGATTTCTGCCCGGATCAATTAATATAATTTTTCCATTTACCAAAACTGCATAAGAAAAATGAGCAAGACCTTTATCTTGAAATTGTTCAATATGCCAATTTCTACTGCCACTAAAAACCTTTGAAGGCCAGGCTGCAGATAGCAGGAAAAATCCGCCTGCCTGCCGAATAAATGATCTTCTTCTCATCACTGAATTACAAAGTTAATTTTATCCACCCCAGTATTGCCGGTTTTTTCATCATAAGCGAAAACCAAAATCTCATAATTCCCCTTTTCTTTGATGTTTAGTTTTCCTTCGAAAAGATTGGTTTGTCCGGTGAATACTAAGGCCAAATCTTCTGTTTTAACACCCTCCTTTTTAACAATTGCCTGAACCTTAATTTTATCAGCATTCCAAATACCTCCACTTGTGATTGGGCAACCACAACTCATCGTAACACTTGCTTTGAAATTTAGCGAACCATTTTTTAAACTGGCCTGCTTGATTTGCTGGTGTGTGGTAGGTGATAAAATATCCACTATAAACCCTGGTATTTCCAGCACAATACCCTCACCTAAAATATTTTTACCGGGAATTACCCATAGCTGGGTGGAGGCATTAATAGTTGCATTTTTCCTATTCACTGGCGCCAGTACTTCTATGTCTACAAAAGTTGGTTCAGCGATTTTTAAATTGGCTATAAATTTTGCTGTAGCACTATCTGTAATAGATTGTCCACGCTTTTTAGCTTGATTCATAATCACCTCAGTATTACCAGAGCTTCCGGTAGTTAATCCCTTAGCTAAAATTTCTTTTGTTAGATGGTCTCGTACAACTACGAGTGCGCCACCAATGCCGGTGCCAATAAACTTTGCATCTTTTGCCTGCGCCCTAATTAGTACCTGCGTATTCAGCTGGGCAAAAATTTGAAAACTCATCATCATGGCAAAAACAACGCCTACTATTTTTTTTAACATCACTTTACTTATTAAATTTAAGTTCACTTCTATCCAGTTTCGAAGCAAATTTCCTATCCACTTTATCCAAAACCACATAGAGAGAGTCTTTACGATCATTCAATCCGGAAAGGATGATCCGATTTTTTCCATCACGCTTAAAGTGCCAAACCAATTTTTGCTCCTTCACCACCTTTTCTTTCGACTTATTCTTTTTACCAGGTCCATCTTCGTCTCTTGAAGGGCGATTTTTATCCTGCAATATTAAATTCTGCGTTTTATGATCAATGGTATAATAAAGGAAGCGTCTTCCTCCGGCAATGCCAGCCAACTCATAACTCCTGTCTATATCTTTTGGATTTGGTGTTCCATTCGCTAATGAAATTGAAAAAGGCTTATGAACCTGATAAATCAAAGTACTCCATCTTTCAAAAACCACACTACGCCATCTGACTGAATCAAGCGGATTAAATGGCAATAACTTACCATTTAGTTTAAACTCTGTCACGTTGTAATATCCCGCAGCATTTGGCAGCCCTGGTGTAATAGGCTCTTTAAGTTGACCAACATGATAATGTACATCGTATCTCAGGTAAGCAAAAATGATGGTAAAAACAATTACAAAGGCATATTTAGTGGAGTAGAAAATACTGCGTTGCTTTTTCGTTTTCAACGGAGGATAATAATAGTTTGGACTAACCTCCTTTTTCAAAATCAGCAGTCGCCACAGGTTGGGCACATATTGGATAAGTAAAAACAGGGATAAAAGGACAAAAAAACTACTGTAAACATGAACGCCCCCATCATAAGCAAAATTGGCATGGGCAATATTATAGAGTACCCCCGCAACCAATACTGCACCAATGGCAACAGTTCCCCTGAAAAAAAGCAGCACTCCGGCCACAATTTCCACCAAACCCAAAACAATTTCGTACCAGATAGACACACCTACTATCTGCCAATAAATTTTATAGGTATTGTAATCGCCAAAATTGGTATCGAGATTGGAAATGGAAGGGTCTGGCATTTGCATGGGATAGAGTTTTAAAAAGCCGAATGCAATAATACCAATAGCGATGCGATAGCGAACCGCAACACGAAGCCAATAATAAAGTGTGTTATAATTTGTTCTTTTGCTCTTTCTGGCGATAAAAGTCCAAATTGAAGCACCCAGTAGTGCAACTATTAAAGCGACACCCCAAGTGGCGTAAGCACCTATTCCCCACCGCCCACTGGGTGTTTGCAGGCTATAAAAATTTGGGCGATAACCCGTGAGGTTATTCAGAAAAGCGAAGACTGTTTTGGAAGAAATAGCTTTTGAATACCAATCGGTTGTAACCGGAATAATGAGCAAAAATATAAAGATAAAGGCAATCCTAAACAGGATCTTCTCCCATTTGCTCCAAACCTGCCATTGGTTTGGTTCTGTTAAATTTTGTGTATGTATTTTCGATGTAACCAGCGTTTCCATAGCTTATAATTAAATTGATTAATAAACGCTTACTTTTTTACGACGTCCTTTTTGCAACAAATATTCCTTCGGTAATTTTTTCAAACTCACCTTAAGAGAATCATGTTTTGCATCAACCCCGTTTAATAAGATGATATCATTATCCGTCCTGGAAATAGAAAGTTGTAAAGTATCTGTAGGATCATTATTATTTGTGAGTTTGAGTTTCGATCCAGATAATATGTATGTATAAAAAAACCTCCCAGCATTGCCTTTAGATTCGTAATCTCCTAAACCATTTTTTTGAAAAGTTAAACTGGGTGAAACTGGATTAATTGGTGCATTAATGTTTTTTCTAATGCTCAATACATTCCATTTTTCAAAAACAACATCAACCCATCTCAAACTATCAGTTAACGAATAGGGTTTCTGTTCCCCGTTCCATTGAAAACTTTCTACATTATAAAAACCAGCTGCTTTAGCTAAGCCTGGTGTATTCGGATAGGGCCAATTGCTATTTCGATAATTAGCATAAGTAATGGTACTGAAGAAAATTGCAAAAACTATAACAGCAAATTTTAGGGGCAGCTTAAGTTTTGGTTTATAAGCGGGATTAAATTCATCTGGCTTTGCTCGTCGCTCCTTAACCAAAAGATTATAAAGTCGCGGTGTATCGTATAATAGCAGAAATACGGAAAGGATTAACAAATAAACGCTGTAAAGTTGATCACTCAAGTGATAGGCGTAATTGATCAACACGATATTAACCAATAACGCAGTTGCCAATCCGGCACCAATAATTGTTGTGCGCCTAAACATGAGCAACAAGCCTGCTAAAAATTCAATGGCGCCCAAACTTTGTTCATAATAGGCAGAAGCCACGCCTGTTGATAAATAGTATAACTTCCAGGGTAAAAAATCGCCGTATGCAGTGTGTAAATCACTTAATGTGGGCCCAGGTAATTGGACTGGAAAAATTTTAATGATCCCATAACTCAATAATGCAATGGCCAATCTAAACCGAACGATTACCCGCAGCCAGTAATAAAGTTCAGGTTCCTTTTGATTAATATCTTTAACTAAAAAGCCCCAAAAATAAGCCGCAATTAAGCTAATAATTAAAGCGATGCCCCAACCATAAAAACTTCCAAAGCCCCAATCGCTACCTATAAAAAATTTAGGAACGTAGTTAGCAGCTTGGAAAACATCCTGAAAGTGTGACCAATCTGTTTTAAACAATTGCCTATAATAAGTTCCAGTAAGCGGAATGGTTAACAGCAATAGAAACACAAAGGTTGTTCTGAAAGCAAAGCCACGCAAAAGTTCGTCTTGTTCAATTTTTGAATCATTCATAACTCAATATTTAGTAACCTGGATTTTGAGATAAATTCGGATCGATTAATAATTGGGCGTACGGGATTGGTAACAGCAATTTATTTGGATCACTAATTCCTAAAATCGTCCCCGCTCTGCCAGTTCTGATCAAATCATACCACCTATGATCTTCAAAAGCAAATTCTAACCGGTTTTCGGATTCTATCGCCAAAATTAAATTGGCTTGAGTTGTTGCTGTTGTTCCTGTTAAGCCTGCCCTGCTTCGTATTGCATTAAGATCTCGTGTGGCACCGGCTAAGTCATTAAGTTGTGCTAAAGCTTCCGCCCTAATCAGGTATAATTCTGCAATACGAATTAAATAAATAGGATCAGTTCCAGCAGTTCGATAATAAAGATTTCCAAAATATCGTGTAACCCCACCGGTGGTTTGTGTAAGAATCAATGAATTTCTATTTCCTGATACTGCCGTATTGAGCAATAAAGTAGCAACTGCAGGAGTTGGCGTTACCCACCCCACTCCACCATTACTGCTTGGCTGCCAGTTATAAGCCTGGCTATTGGTTACGTTAATATTGTATTGAAGCTCAAAAATCGACTCTTGAGTTACGGTAGCATTTGCCGCAAAAAATGAGTTATATGGGCCAATGAGGGCATAATTTGTATCCTCAATTAACCTTGTTGCATAAGCAGCGGCATTTGTATAATCCTTTTGATAAAGTGCAACACGGGCATGCAAAGCGTATGCGGTTTTTCTGGTAGCCCTAATTCTATTTGTTGTATTTGGCAAAAGTGTTTCTGCCTGAGCAAGGTCTCTTAAAACCTGAGCATAAGTTTCAGCAAGCGTGCTTCGTTTAGCAAGTGTTTGATCTGCAGCTGAAGTAGTTGGTGTGGTAACCAGCTGAACACCACCCCAGGTTCTGGCCAGATCAAAATAAGCTAATGCCCTTAAAAAATATGCCTCTCCCACAAGTTGATTTCGCAAAGTTTCGGTAAATGTTGTAGAAACAGGCAGTGCAGGTACTTTTGCAATTACATTATTGGCCCTGTTGATGGTATTGTATATTGCTGCCCAGGAATTTCCTACCGCAGCTAAATCTGCCAGCACAGTGTGATTGGTAAGCTGCTGATTAACGGTTTGAGAACCCACATACTGAACATTGTCGCCAGAGAAAAGTCCCAGTGTTTGAAAAGTATAACCATAATAATCATTAGATTGAAGTTGGTTATAAATGCCACGTACGGCGGTTTGGGCTGAATTTCCGTCAACAATTGTTAATTCATCAGATATATTGAGTTCTGGCTTTACATCAATAAACTTTTTGCAGGAACTTCCCACAATCAAAAGCCCTGATAATCCTAAAGCCATTAATATTGAGGTTTTCATGTGTTTTCTTTTTTGGGTGATTAAATGGTAATGTTTAAGCCAAATTGAAATGATCTTGGCTGTGGCGGGGTTCCAAATGAACCCAACCCTTGAGCATTAGGATTTGAGGTTACACTCGATTCGGGATCGCCTGTATATTTGGTAATCAGGAATAAATTTGAACCAACAAAATAAAATCTTGCCTGACTCAACCTGATTTTTTTCAAAAATTCGCCTGGAAGGTTATAGCCAAAAGTGAGTTGTTTTAAACGAAGGAATGATGCATCTTCTAAATATCTCGAACTTTGATCAATGGTGTAATTGGTGCCAATTGACGTTAATCTTGGGATATCAGTAATATCGCCAGGCTTTTGCCAACGGTTTAATACATTTGCCAATACACCTCCACTTGTTGGATTACGTTCACGGAAATAACGGTTCAAATTGAGGGATTTGTTTCCGGCCTGAAAGGTAAACAAGAAACTCAAATCGAAACTTTTGAAGGTAAAACTGTTGCTTAAACCACCGAATATTTTCGGGTAAGAATCGCCTAATATCTGACGATTAGCAGTAGTCACTGTTCCATTTGCAGCCTGCCCTTCAAATACTGGTGCTCCTGTTTGCGGATCAACATATAACTGATTATACAACCAGAAAGAGTTCATAGAATAACCTTCTTTCATAATCACCCAATCGCGGGTGTATTGTGTAATTTGTGTGGGCAATTTTTCAATTCTGTTTCTGTTACCTGAGAAATTCAAACTCGTTTTCCAACTAAAGTTATTGTTGGCAATATTGGTGGTATTAATACCAACCTCGTAACCTTTATTGCTCATTTCTCCTTCGTTAGCCCAATAAGTGGCAAAACCTGTTGATGCAGCAATCGGTTTTTGTAGCAGTAAGCCTGTAGTATACTTATTATATACATCCACAGTAAGTGATATTCTATTGTCTAACAAGCCTAAATCAAAACCAAGGTTGGTTTGAGCCGTTTTTTCCCAGCGTAAATCAGGATTACCCAATTGAATCGGTCCAATACCTGGTTGAGGCGATCCGGCAACATCTGGATAGCTGCTACCACCTGTCCATAAACCTTGAGCTGCAAAATTATCGATACCAGCCTGGTTACCTGTTACACCATAGGAAACACGAAGTTTTAAATCACTTATCCATTTTGCATCTTTTAAAAATGATTCTTGTTTTAATCGCCATGCACCTGAAACGGCAGGAAAATATCCCCATTTATTGTTTGCACCAAATTTCGACGATCCATCAGCCCGGGCACTTAAACCAATGTAGTATCTGCTTGCATAGTTATAATCAAAGCGACCAAAAAACGATGCCAACGAATACTTACTCCAATTTTGAGATGATGTTCTTGTAGAAGCAGAAGAAATTAATTTAAAGTTATCATTAGCAAACCCACTTCCTTCTGCGGCGGTTAGGCTAATTACATTTGCTTGAAGTGAATTTCCTACCAATGCATTAAAATGATGATCGCCAGCATTTTTGATATAGGTTAGGGTCTGCTCATTAATCCAGGTACTATTTTGCGTAATAGATGAAGTAGCGTTACCACCCACAGCCCTTCCAATACTGGTTTGGCTGTTCCAATATGCCGATTCATCATAGTGATTATAATCCAATGAGAAACTGCTTTTAAATTTTAATCCATCGATAATTTTCGCTTCCGCGTAGGCACTACCTACATACCTTAAACTAGTGGTGTTTACATCATAATTATCAATTAACAAATAGATGTTATCAGAACCAGTGGAAGTGCCATCTTGTGCAAATTTTGGCGTGTAGGTGGCGGCGCTGGTGGCAGCGTTCCATAAATTCACCTGTGGACCATCGCCTGTTCTGGCTTGATTCCGATCACTTTTCGAAATGCTATTGGTTAAACCAAAAGAAATGGCATCACTTAAATTATGATCGTAGTTAAACTTTAAGCTGGTTCTTTGAAACTGTGGCACTTTAATCAGCGCTTTCTGATCAGTATAACCTGCACCTACATAAAATCTTGATTTATCAGTTCCACCCTGAATAGATAAATTATAATCCTGGATTAATCCTTTTTGGAGAATGTCACCAATTCGATCGAAAGTCTGTTGCTCTTCTGGCAAACCAGCTCCACCTTCAGATACTGGTCTAAATGGGCGATTGGCAAAAGTTTGGTTTAATGCCGGACGATCGATGCCCGAATTGATCCAATATTCATTAGCTAATAATGCCGATTCAGGACCCGACGCCAATTGAGGAACAGTAGATTGATCTGCCTCAACCCAACCGGTAGAAACATCTAAGCTTACTTTAGTTCTGGCGTTGAAACTTCCTCTTTTTGTAGTGACCAAAACTACCCCATTAGCTCCCCTGGAGCCGTAAATAGCGGTTGCAGAAGCATCTTTAAGTACTTCAATACTTTCAATATCAGCTGGATTAATATCTGCCAGCGGAGAAGTTGTTCTGCCTCCCAGATTGGTGGTTTGTAAAGAGGTGTTATTTAAAAATACACCATCAATTACGTAAAGTGGCTCGCTACTCGAGTTAATCGAAGTTGTTCCCCGCACCCTAACAAAAGTACCTTCACCAGGTACACCCGAGTTGGAGTTGATTTGAACTCCGGCAGCCCGCCCCTGTAACTGTGCGTCAAAACTGGCAACCGGAAGTTTTACCGTTTCAGAAGCTTTGATTTTAGAAACTGCTCCAGTTAAATCAGCCTTGCGTTGTGTTCCATAACCAACTGCAACCACATCGTTTAATTGATTTGCCGATGCTTTCAAAGCTACAGTAACTGGAGAACCATCAACTCTTTTTTCCTGAGTATCGTAACCAATTAAGCTTACGGTTAAAGTATAAGGAAAACTTTGTCCGGTTCGAAATGAAAAGGAACCATCGGCTGATGTGGCCACTGCATGAGTAGTACCTTTAATTCTAACTACTACTCCCGGTAGCGGCTCTTTAGTTGCTACATCGATTACCTTACCGATAAGCTGAGAATTAATAACGGATGGCTTTACATCCTGACCAGACGCAGAAAGTGAGAAAATTAAGAGCAAAATAATGCTCGCTAGGGAAAGAGGGTCTGAAAAATTGTGATCGTAAAATTTCTTGACATGGATATTTATTTCCATATTTAAAATGTTTGTTAAGGTTAAATCTTAATGGAACCAAGAATGAAGACCAGTTTAGTGATTGGCGTTACGGCTGGGCTGTCATTCATCTACAAACCGGCAAGGCTTCCTTGTCGGTTTCATTTTATAAATTACTTCATTGAATTATACAAAAGTTTGATCTCAGAGGAATTCTGATTGAATAAGGAATCTTTATAGTGCTTTCTTATACTAGCAACAACAACAATATTGCATGTGCGGACAAGGATTTCCTTTTCGAAATGTTCGGGAAAATTGAAATAGTAGGGATGTAATCATATTGAATTGTAAAAGGTTTCGGCAAATATATAAGATTATTTTAAATAGACTACCAATTCTATAGAATTTATATACAAATATGTTATTCGATCAAATTTTATTGCAGTTGTGGTCGACAAGTTGGTGTACTGTATTATTTGAAAATACAAGCTTTCTCCCTCCCATCGGTAACTAAATCGTTTTTATTACCACACAATTGATACACTTCTGGTTCGATAATCAGCTAAATCCCCTGGTAAAAATCTTAAATTTGGCGTCTATCCTCTGCAAATAAATTATGAATAAATATTTCTGCTATCTCTTTAGTGCGATTTTATCGATAACAATTTCAGCAAAATCAACATCAGCACAAGTTACCAAACAACCTGTAGATTATGTAAATCCTTATGTAGGTAACATCAGCCACCTGCTGGTACCGACCTATCCTACTGTTCACTTGCCAAACAGTATGCTTCGCTTTTATCCGGAAAGAGAAAACTACACCAGTAACACAGTTAATGGATTGCCACTCGTAATTACAAGTCACCGCGGAAGTTCTGCATTTAACCTAAGCCCTTTTCAGGGAGATGTAAGAGAGATTAAGAATACCATACGGTATGGTTATGATAATGAAATCATCAAACCATATTACTACGAAGTTGACCTGGATGACTTTGGCATTAATGCAAAATTTGCACCTTCGCATCAATCAGGCATTTATGAAATTAATTTTAGTAAAAGCCAGGCATCCTCATACTTAATTTTAAATACACGCGATGGAGAATTGAGTACCAACGAGAATACTGTAAGTGGCTTTCAGCGGTTGAGCAATAATACCAAAGTATTTATCTATCTGGAAACGGATTTGAAACCTGTTGAAGCAGGCAGTTATCAAAATAGTTCAATCGAAAATCAGAAAAAAGCTGTTTCTGGCCGTAATGCCTTTTTGGTGCTTAAATATGCCGGCAATACTCAACGGGTGAAAGCCCGCTATGGAATCTCTTTCATCAGTGTTGAACAGGCAAAGAAGAATCTGCAACGCGAAATAAAAGATTACAATTTAGCAAATGTTGCAGAGCTGGGAAAAAACATCTGGAATACTACTTTAGGCAAAATAGCTATTAAAGGTTCGGATGAAAATGCCAAAACCATTTTTTATACCTCATTATATCGTACTTACGAACGGATGATCAACCTATCGGAAGATGGAAAATACTTTAGCGCATTTGATGGAAAGATCCATAACGATAATGGAACGCCATTTTTTACAGATGACTGGATTTGGGATACCTATAGAGCAACCCATCCGCTTCGTGTGATCATCGAGCCAAAAATGGAAAGTAATATGATTAATTCCTATTTAAGGATGGCCGAGCAGATGGACGATCATTGGATGCCAACATTCCCGGAGGTTACGGGCGATAGTCGGAGAATGAACAGTAATCATGGGGTGGCAACCATCATCGACGCTTATAATAAAGGTTTGAGATCCTTTAACCTGGAAGAAGCTTATCAATACTGCAAAGCTGGCATTACTGAAAAAACGCTGGCTCCATGGTCTGCTAAAAAAGCAGGTGTATTAGATCAGTTTTTTAAAGATCATGGTTATTTCCCTGCACTACCCGCGGGCGAAAAGGAAACTGCACCTGAAGTTCACGGATTCGAAAAGCGCCAGCCTATTGCCGTTACACTAGGCACCGTTTATGATGAATGGTGTTTAGGAAATATTGCGCAACAGTTAGGTAAAACAGAAGAAGCCAGGCATTTTTTGGACAAGAGCTTAACCTATCGCACCGTTTTCAATCCAGAAACTAAATTTTTCCATCCAAAAGATGCGAGTGGAAAATTTATTGAGCCATTGGATTACAGGTTTTCTGGCGGCTTGGGTGCACGAGAAACTTATGATGAAAACAATGGTTGGTTATACCGTTGGGATGTGCTGCATAACGTGGATGATTTAGTAGAAATGATTGGTGGTAAAGGCGTTTTTGTTGAGGAACTGGAGAAAATGTATAATACGCCGCTGGGGAAAAGCAGATTTGATTTTTATTCACAACTACCAGATCATACCGGAAATGTGGGGCAATTTTCAATGGGTAATGAACCGGCCATGCACATTCCTTATTTGTACAATTATGCCGGACAACCCTGGCGCACTCAAAAACGAGTGCGTAGTTTATTATCTCAATGGTTTAGAAATGATTTAATGGGTATCCCAGGCGATGAAGATGGCGGTGGTTTAACCTCATTTGTTGTTTTTTCTCAAATTGGTTTCTACCCGATTACACCGGGTTTACCAATGTATGTAATAGGAAGCCCGACTTTTGAAAACGTTAAAATTGATATTGGAAACGGGAAGAAATTTGAGGTTGCCTGTAGAAATTATGCTCCAGAAAACAAATATATCCAATCAGCAAAGTTAAATGGAAAGGTTTGGAACAAATCGTGGTTTACACATGAGGAACTAATGAAAGGTGGAAGTCTTGAGCTCATAATGGGCAAAAGACCAAACAAGCAATGGGCAGCAGATGATGCAGCAACGCCACCATCTTTTAAAATGCCGGGCAAATAAACATTGTTAAATATACCTTGGTTATTAAATCAAAGTTATTAATCAAAATCTTTACAACGGTTTACTTTCTAAAAACATAGTCATCATTGTCATTTATTTTTATCGATACCATTTTTGAGATGTTGAAGAAAGAATAATTAAGTGAAGATTTTTTTTTAATATTGCTCCAAACAAACTAAAAAGTATAATGAAAAAAACGTTACTCCTCCTGGTACTTGTTAGTACCAATTTGATTGCTTTGGCTCAATATGAAAATGCCAAGCAAGTATTTGAAAGTCCAAAATTAAAAGAGGTAATTGCTACACACAAAACTGTTGCTATTCTTCCATTTAACACAAAAATTTCCTTTAAAAAACAACCAAAAGATTTCAATCTTGATGCTCATATACAAAAGGAGAAAACGATGTCAACATCTATACAATCGAGCATGTATACTTTTTTGCTTAGAAAATCAAGCAATTATACTGTAGAATTTCAGGATGTTGAAAAGACAAATATTTTATTAAAAAAAGCGGGGCTTTTAGATAAACTGGATGAATTTACAAAAGATGAAGTTGCTAAAGCGTTAGGTGTGGATGCAGTTATCTCAGGTAAATTTGAAACAGAACAAACCCGATCAGAAGCCGGGGCGATTGTAACAACAGTTTTATTTGGTGGACTTGGAAGTAAAACCGGTTCTGGATCATTAACAATGGTAGTAAATGATGGAAAAACAGGTGATATGCAATGGCGCTTTTTCAAAGCAATGAATGATGGCGTTTTTACCTCAAGTGACGAATTGATCGATAGAATGATGAGAAAAGTATCAAGAAATTTCCCTTACAGTAAATAATAAGATATAATCTCTAAATTCAATAATAATCACTTATTGAAAGCCCTCATCTTTTTAATTTGAGGGCTTTTTCGTGTAAATACTAAATGATGTCAGAAATAATATTCCCAGATAAACCAATTGTTATCGGCAGGTTGTTATTATCTTTGCCATTATTTACAAATCCTTATAATTAAGGTTTAATTCACTAATAGCAAAATTCAACATGTCAGACGAAAAAATAATCTTTTCAATGGCTGGAGTGAGTAAAATCTATCCGCCACAAAAACAGGTTTTAAAAAATATTTACTTATCATTTTTTTACGGTGCAAAAATTGGCGTTGTAGGTTTAAACGGCTCTGGTAAATCATCTTTATTAAAAATTATTGCTGGTTTAGATAAATCAATACAAGGCGAAGTTGTATTTTCTCCGGGCTATTCTGTAGGTTATCTGGCTCAGGAACCAGTTCTTGATCCTGATAAAACGGTACGCGAAGTAGTGGAAGAAGGCGTTGCCGAAGTAACCGCTATTTTAAAAGAATACGAGGAAGTGAATGAAGCTTTCGGTTTAGAAGAAAACTATTCTGATGCCGATAAAATGGATAAATTGATGGCTCGCCAGGGCGAACTACAAGATAAAATTGATGCTTTGGGTGCCTGGGAGATTGATTCGAGATTGGAAAGAGCAATGGACGCATTACGCTGCCCAGATCCGGAAACCAAAATTAGCGTACTTTCAGGTGGTGAACGTCGCCGTGTGGCGATGTGCCGTTTATTACTGCAAAAACCTGATGTTTTGTTACTGGATGAGCCTACCAACCACCTGGATGCAGAGAGTATTGACTGGTTAGAACAATTTTTGCAAAACTATGAAGGAACCGTGATCGCGGTAACCCACGATAGATACTTCCTGGATAATGTAGCGGGATGGATTTTAGAATTAGATCGTGGTGAAGGGATTCCATGGAAAGGAAATTATTCTTCATGGTTAGATCAGAAAGCAAAACGTTTGGCTCAGGAAGATAAAACCGAAAGCAAACGCCAGAAAGCTCTGGAGCGTGAATTAGAATGGGTACGAATGGCACCAAAAGCCCGTCATGCCAAATCTAAAGCTCGTTTAGCAAACTACGATAAACTTGCGTCTGAAGATGGCAAAGAAAGAGAAGATAAACTGGAACTTTTCATCCCTGCAGGACCGCGTTTAGGTAATGTAGTGATTGAAGCAACCAATGTGACCAAAGCCTATGGTGATAAAATTTTATTTGATAACCTGAACTTTTCACTTCCACCAGCAGGTATTGTGGGGATTATCGGGCCAAATGGTGCGGGTAAAACAACGTTATTCCGCTTAATTACCGGACAAGAAGAACCTGATAATGGAACTTTCAGGGTTGGCGAAACGGTAGAGCTGGGTTATGTAGATCAAATGCATAACGACCTGGATGCTGATAAAACTGTTTATGAAAATATTACGGATGGTTTAGATAACATTCAGTTAGGCACCAAAGCCGTAAATGGCCGTGCTTATGTTTCTAAATTCAACTTCAACGGCGGCGATCAGCAGAAAAAAGTAGGCATTTTATCAGGTGGTGAACGTAACCGTGTTCACCTGGCCATTACTTTGAAAAAGGGTGCAAACGTACTTTTACTCGATGAGCCCACCAATGATATCGATGTGAATACCTTACGTGCTTTAGAAGAAGCATTGGAAAACTTCGGTGGTTGTGCGGTAGTCATCAGTCACGACAGGTGGTTCCTGGATAGGATCTGTACCCACATTCTGGCTTTTGAGGGAAACTCAGAAGTTTATTTCTTTGAAGGAAATTATTCTGATTATGAAGAAAATCGCAAGAAACGTTTAGGCGATGTTACTCCAAAACGAATCAGATATAAAAAATTAAACTAGTAGAAAGTCCCGGTGAAAATCGGGACTTTTTTTGTCAGATATTTATTTTCTTCTGTGCAAAGCTTTGTCAATTGCCTCCTCAGTAACCTTTTCCATTACCTTATAACCTGCCAGGTTCGGATGAACTCCATCCGTAGTATAAGCAGCCTTTTGTCCGTTTCGTTCATCAACTAATGGGGTCCAATAATCTAAAATGACGAAACGATTGGCTTTCGCATAGCTTACAATCTCGTTATTTAAGGAAATAATCTGATCTGCTACGCCCTTTAAGTTTTTGTTCCAGGGATACTCATAAATTGGTAAGTATTTACAGAGAATAACTTTAATTCGATTTTTCCTGGCCAGTTCGGCCATCGATTTGATGTTATTCATAACGGTTTCATTACTTACATGGCCTTTGTTACCAGCCAGATCATTGCTTCCAGCAAGAATAATCACAGCTTTTGGTTTTAGATTGAGTACATCCTGCCGAAATCGGATTAACAATTGAGGGGAAATTTGTCCGCTAATTCCCCTGTCAAGATAAGAGCCGTTATTAAAATATTGTGGGTCTTTCTGTTTCCAGAACTCGAATATCGAACTACCTAAAAAAACCACACGCTTTTCACCCTTATTCGGGGCACCTAAAGAGTCATTTTCTTTCTGATATTTAGAAAGTGCCGCCCAGTCATCTGAAAAATCTTCTTTCTGAACAGATTCGCGTTGTTGAGCAACCAAGCTGCCTGAGTACAAAAACAGCCCCATTAAGAGGAATTTAAATTTCATAATTTCGCTTAAAACGCTCTGCTAAGATTTCTTTTCTTCTTTCGGGCCTCTTTTGTAAATTACCAAACCATTTAAAAAGTTGCGCAAAATCTGATCGCCACATGGTTTGAAGTTTTCATGATCCTCATTCCTAAAAATATCACCCAGTTCTGCCTTTGTTACTTTAAAGCCAACCAAATCGCAAATGGTAATAATATCTTCTGTCTTTAATGACAGCGCTACTCTTAATTTTTTTAATATATCGTTATTGCTCATATTTTAATTTTCAATGAATGAATTTTGAATTAGTGAATAATTGATAAGTGAATTTGAATGAATAACATTGCTAGTATGTGTTTTATTGGAATAATGAAATGTTAGAATGTTGTAACGTTTAAACCTTCCAACAAAGAACAATTGAACCAATGAACCGACCTAACTCGCTATTTCCATTTTTAACTTTTTTCCTTTTATTTTTTCACCTGTTAATATTTTTAAGAGTTTTTCAATTTTCTCTCGTTTTACGGCTATGTAACTCGTGGTATCTTTTACTTCAATCAAACCTAGGTCATCTTTGGCCAAGCCGCCTTTTTGCAAAAACAACCCCACGATATCTATCTTATTAATTTTATCTTTTTTGCCATGAGCCAGATATAAGGTTACCCAATCACTCGCTTCAGGAATTTCATAATGATCTGATAGAGGCTCCTCCTCAATATCTTCAGGCAGATACTTATAATTTTCTTCCGGAGTGATTACAGCATATGCGGTACCTTTTGCATGCATTCGTGCAGTTCTTCCGTTGCGATGAATGTAAGCATCTTCCGTATAAGGCAATTGATAGTGAACAATGTGCTCAATTTCCGGAATATCAAGTCCACGGGCAGCCAAATCTGTAGTAATTAAAATTTTATGGCTACCGTTTCTAAACTTCAAAAGTGCTTTCTCACGGTCGATTTGTTCCATTCCACCATGAAAAACATCATGCCCTAAGCCATGTTCGAAAAGGATATCGCTAATCCGATCTACCGTTTCGCGATGATTACAAAAAACCAGCGTATTCTTGCCTCCAATCTTGGTTAACAATTTAAATAAAACCTCTAATTTATCTGCCGCCGGCGCAGTAACTTTCTTCAGTTTTAAATTAGGTTTCGATTGAAGGTTCTGAGAGAAATCAATATCAAGCGCATTTTTTAACTTTACAAACTCAGGAATTTCTTCCATCTTCGTTGCCGAAGTAAGTATTCGTTGTTTTAAGGAAAGCAACTTACCAATGATGTACGACATATCGGATTCAAAGCCAAACTCCAGCGATTTGTCAAACTCATCTAAAATCAGATTTTCTACGAAAGATTCATCAAAATTCTGATGTTCCAGGTGATAGGCAATTCGGCCAGGCGTGCCAATTAATACCGCTGGCGGATGAGCAAGATTATTCTTTTCTACCCGAACCGCATGGCCGCCGTAACAGCAGTTTACTTTAAAAGGCGTGCCCATTTGCCTAAATACCTGCTCAATCTGAAGTGCAAGTTCTCTCGATGGCACTAAAACAAGCGCCTGAACACCTTTAACATCAGGCTTTAATTTTGCCAGTAGCGGTAAAAAAAATGCCAGTGTTTTGCCAGAACCAGTAGGTGCAATCAGCAAAACATCGTGCCCGGATTTTACTGCTTTTAATGCAGCTTCCTGCATTTGGTTAAGTGCTGTAATGTTTAATTTTTTTAAGGCGTTCTCTATCATCGGGCTAAAGATAAGCATTTCAACGCCTGCAATCTTACATCACTACAACTTGAAAAACTTCGATTTAAGTTTTCTGATGGTAGAGAAATCAAATTTTTTCTCTAGCAACATTAACATATTTCCTCTTTTTGAGATTGACGAATTGACTTTTTCTGTTACCAAATCAACTGACGATTTTAGTCTATCCGATAAATCATCTGCAAATTTATTCGCTCTGCTATTCTGCAAAAGCTGAAGTTCCTGAATTAATTCCGCTCTCATATTCTTTTGAATTTTAGTTCTTAATCTAACAAGTAAAACGGCAATTCGGTTGTAAATAATATAAAAAAATTGCAATCGTTCCCCAGAAAAAACGCTAACTTGTTGAAAACTAAGCTGCTGTTAGCAAATAAACAATTTCATCTTAACATAAATTTAATTTCAAGCACTTATTTTTATAAAAACCTGATTACCATGTATCCAAAGGAATTTCTTTGGAATTAACCTCAAAACAACATTGTGTATGACCTGGAAAAAATTTAGTGGCGAAATTATTCAATCTTCTATCCTCGAAGAAGTAGAAAAAGCAATTATCAGAGAAACAGAAAATGGCTATAAACTGAAAGTCTGCATCGGCACCGATTCGCAGGTGAAAGGCCTGGTTACCGATTTTGCTACCGTTATTGTATTGTTGCGAGAACATCACGGCGGTTTTATGTACATCCATCAGGAAAAAAATACTCAGCAAGTGGGTATTAAAGAAAGGATGTTAATGGAAGTTCAAAAATCAATTGAAACGGCTTATTCCATTTGCGATTTACTGGATATTTATGACGTTGCACTGGAAGTTCATGCAGACATTAATACCAACCCATCATTTAAATCAAATAAAGCATTGAATGATGCCATGGGCTACATATTAAGCATGGGTTTTATTTTTAAAGCCAAACCTGAAGCCTTTGCCAGCTCAACCTGTGCCGACAAAATGGTACATTAATTTTGTAAAGATTTTTTATAGGAGTATCTTTATTCATCATCCCCTATTATGAAAAAGATATTCCTAATCATTTGCTTATTCATCACTGCCAATGTAATGGCTCAAACTGCTGATGATGGCACAATTACCAAAATTGGAGACACTATACCTTCCTTTAAATTTGAGATCGAAAAAGGTAAAACCGTTGACATTGCCGATTACAAGGGCAAATTGATTTTAATTAATTTGTTCGCAACCTGGTGCCCACCTTGCAACAAAGAATTGCCACAGGTTCAAACCCAAATTTGGGAAAAACACAAAGACAACAGCAACTTTGCCTTTTTTGTATTCGGCAGAGAAGAAGGATGGGAGAAATTAATACCCTATAAAAGCAAAAAAGGATTTACCTTCCCAATACTTCCAGACTTAGATCGAAGTATTTTCAGCAAGTTCGCTAAACAAAGCATACCAAGGAACATTTTAATTGATCAAAATGGTAAGATCATTTATCAATCTATCGGCTACGAGCAAAAAGAATTTGATGCATTAGTAAAATTAATTACCGATAAACTCAGTTTATCTGCAACAAAATAGCAGCACTGCTGTTAAGCCTAAAAGATACTTTGAAAATACATCGATTAGAATTTACTCAGAAAATTCCCGTAGACTTGGATACCGCATGGGATTTTTTCTCATCGCCGCTAAACCTTGCAGAGATTACACCAAAAGATATGACATTTGACGTGACCTCGCCTAAGATGGCAAACACCAAAATGTATCCTGGTTTAATCATCACCTACAAAGTTTCTCCATTATTCGGGATTAAACTAGACTGGGTTACGGAAATTACTCACGTTAAAGAAAACGAATACTTTATTGACGAACAAAGATTTGGGCCATTTGCCTTTTGGCACCATCAACATCATTTTCAAAGCATTGACGGCGGTGTATTAATGAAAGATATTCTCCATTATAGTGTAGGCTGGGGTGTTATTGGCAAAGTTGCAAACGGTGTGATAGTGAACAATAAAATCAATGAGATTTTTAATTTTCGATATAAAAAAGTAGAATCCTTATTTGGCAAAATGTAAAAAATAAAAGAACTGATTACCATTTTTTGGTAGAAACAGTTTCTTTTTTAACGGGTTCAGAATTCTTTTTATCTGTTGCAAGGAATTTTTTAAACGAATCTCCAAATTTTGCCACTTCCGCATAAGTGCTTGTTTGAATATCTTTCCATGATCCTGCGTTTAATTTATCAGCAGATTTTTCGAGTGGACTTCCAATAGTTGTTTTTGGTACAAAGTTTCCATAACGGTCTCTTTGGTAAGGAATGAATATAAAGTTGGTTAACCAATAACGATATTTTCCTGCTCTTGCTTCAAAAACAAAATCGTAGCTTACCTCGCCACTGGGATGACCAGCCACCAATATCGTTTTATCGATAATCATTTTGCCCTTTGCCAAAATTGAAGTATCGGTACTGCTTTCCAACTTCATTGTTTTTTTATTTGTCGATACCACAAAATTTTTAGCCCTTTCTAATAAAATTGTCTTACTCAATACTAGTGAATCAACAACCTTGTAATAAATGAATTTACCTGTTTCATCTTTAGGAAATTGCTTCTCCTGAGCCGATAAACTGGTTACAAAAACAGAAAGTGCGATGGCAAGTATGTATCTCATAAATCCTTTTAAACTAATTACTAAGGTAAAAAAAAGCCACCAGTTTAAATGAACTGGCGGCTATAATCATATTAATTTGCTTTTAGAAAGCGTAAACTGCTGCTAGTGAGAACTGGCCTGCGTTTGGTGCAGCCATTCCATTTTCTTTTGCGAAAGGTTTGGTACCACTATGATCTAACCTTACCTCAGGAATAAAAGTTAACCCTCCAGATTTAATATTTGCAGTAAGTGTTACCGAAGTATATTTATCCCCTTCAACACCACCAACATTTTTGTATTTGAAATACTCACCTCTTAAACCTAATGCTACAGCATCAGTGAAAGCATACTGCGGATACAACGCAGCCCCTGCATAACCACCGGCATCATCATTAATGTCGTAATTAGCAGCATTTAAGCCTAATTTAAACTTATCGGTAATCTGATAAGCAGTTGTTAAATCAGCAATGGTTCCGTAACCGCCGCCGCCAGCACCAGACAATACATTGATATAGGCTGTCCAGCCTTCAACAGGAGAAACCATTAATTGTCCGCCAATGCTTGATACCCCACGTGTTGCTGTGTAAACGTTCCAGTCATTAAATAAACCAGCCATTAAACTCACTTTATCAGAGAATTTGTATGTAGCCTTAATACCGGCATTTTGAAACGGACCATTTGTAAATAAATATGAAGTAGAATAATTAAAGTTTCCTACCGGAGAAATTACCTCATAACCAATGAACGTTCCCATGTAACCTGCAGTCATCGAAAACTGATCGGTAAAATCATAGTTTACATATAAGTTTTGGATATGAAAAGACGAAGTTCCACTTGAAGCATCTATCAGCGATTGCTCCTGTCCTCTCGGACCGAAAGATAATTCTCCGACAAATGAGGCTTTTCCTGTTTTCTTTTTCAACACCAAATCAATCATCCCTAATGAAACTGAGTTATGATCAGATGCAAATGATGTTCCAATATTAGGCTGTTTAGCAAAGTCGTATTTAAAGTAGGTATCAACCGATCCCGAAATTTCGAGTGGAGAGGTCGTAGTTTCCTGAGCCAGGGCGCAGCTAGCGCTGGCCATTGCGAAAATAGCAGTTAAAAATTTCTTCATGTTTGAGCTTGAATTTGAGTTTAGATATAGTTTGTTTTATGCAATTGGTTCAGTAAGCGGACTGTTTTTTTCAATATAAACAGCTCTTTCCTCCACTAGCAAAGTGCCTTGAGAATATTTTTCATTGTGTTGTGATTCATCAAGACCCATTTCTTCCTCCTCTTCTGAAACGCGAATTGGTTGAATTAGGTTAATGAATTTGAAAATGATGAATGATACCACAAAACTGAAAATGATTACGATAACCGCACCTTTAACCTGGGTAAAGAAAAACTCAGTGCCACCGTATAATAAACCATCAGCACCGATGCTATTTACTGTTTTGGTAGCAAAAACGCCAGTTAAAATCATACCAACAATACCACCAACACCATGACAAGGGAAAACATCTAAAGTATCATCTAAACTTGTTTTTTGTTTCCACGAAACCACTAAGTTAGAGATCACGGATGCAATCACACCGATAAAGATACTTGATGGAATACTTACGAAACCTGCTCCAGGTGTAATGGCAACTAAACCTACAACGGCACCGATACAGAAACCAAGAACTGATGGTTTCTTACCTCTAGCTACATCGAAGAACATCCATGATAATCCAGCGGCACCGGCAGCGGTATTGGTAGTTAAGAAAGCCGAAACTGCTAAAGAATTTGCACCTAAAGCTGAACCTGCATTAAAACCAAACCAACCGAACCAAAGTAATCCTGTTCCAATTAACACATAAGGGATATTAGCAGGTGGAACCTCTTTATGCTCTAAGTGTGATTTTCTACGTTTTAAAACCAATGCACCAGCCAATGCAGCCATACCAGCTGAAATGTGTACAACCGTTCCACCAGCAAAATCAAGAACGCCCATTTTTAATAAAAATCCGTCAGGCGACCAAGTCCAGTGTGCTAAAGGAGAGTATACAAATATTGCGAACAATACGATAAATAAAATATACGAAGTAAATTTAATACGCTCTGCAACGGCTCCCACAACTAATCCTGGTGTAATAATGGCAAACATTAATTGAAACACAGCAAAAAGTGATAATGGAATTGTTCCCCAGGCCGGACCTGAGTTTACACCCTGAAAAAACAAGAATGTTGCTGGGTTTCCGATAAATCCACCTATTGTTTCGCCAAATGCAAGACTGAAACCAACTACAGTCCAGAGAACAGTAATTACACCAGCCGCAACCACACTTTTAATCATGGTTGATAAAACATTTTTACGATGAACCATACCACCATAGAAAAATGCAAGACCAGGAGTCATTAAAAACACCAACGCTGCAGAAATTAAAACGAAAGCAATATCAGGTGCACTGTATTTTCCATCGTCGAAATTTGGAAGTAGTGGAATAAATAGCGCTGCAATCGCTACAATCATCAAGACTGCAAAGGGCGCATACTGTTTTAAGGAAAATTTACTCATAGTTTTTAGTTTGATTTGTTTTTATTAAAAATTCTCTTAATTATTCGATAAATATTTTCATAAAAGTACGACATAATGTAATTTTTACACTATTTAATCAAAAAATTATAACAAAAACATCAAATTTTTGTAAAACAACTCAAAATTTTATCCAAAAAATACAATTTAATCAAAAAATAAACTTATTTAAGATGCGTTTTTAACAAAAACAAAATCATATCATTTATACAAATAATGAATATTTATCATTTTTTTGAAGAATATTGACATATATATTCATACAAAACCAAAAAACCCATGAAAATTCATGGGTTTCTACTAAAAAATTATAAAAATTATTAAAATTTAGTCAAAATAACGAGAACCTTGAACTACACCTCGTTTTTCGATCTCTTTATCAATATAAGTTTGAATCGCCGATTTATTTAACCCCCAATTTGGAGCAATTAATAAATCCCAGTCAGAAATTCCAAATAATCTTTGTATTACGATATCCGGTCGAAGCAATGGAATTAATTCGCAAAGCAAATCAGTATATTCCTCCAAAGTGAATAGTTTAAAAGGATCCTTTTTATATTTAGCCCCCATAATTGATCCTTCAACAATGTGCAGATGATGAAATTTTACGAACTTAATCTGAGGAAAACGATTAATTTCATGGATATAACCATACATCATCTCTCTGGTTTCCCAGGGGAAGCCAAAAATAGTATGCACACATAAATCAAGCTTGCTATTTTCTAAAAGTTTAACCGCAGCTACAAACTCACCATGACTGCAGCCTCTGTTAATCTGCTCTAAAGTTTCATCATAAATAGATTCCATACCCATTTCCAAATCAACATCGAAACGGTCGGTATAACTTTCCAACAGTGCCACCTTCTCTGCATCTATACAATCAGGCCTAGTACCTACTGCGAAACCCACAATATTTTCAGTTTCTACAGATAGCGCCTCATCGTACATCATTTTTAAATAATGCGCTGGCGCATAGGTATTGGTATTGGGCTGAAAATAAACAATGAATTTATCGGCTTTGTATCCATTTTTCGCCCGCTTAATCCCCTCTTCCAGCTGCTCTCTAATGGTCGGCATTTTACGAGACGGTTCAGGCGTGAAAGAATCTACATTGCAATATGTACATCCGCCATAACCCTTACTTCCATCTCTGTTCGGACAGGTAAAGCCGCCATCAACAATAACTTTGAATACCCGTTGTCCATTATATTTTTGACGCAAATGAACCCCGTAAGCGTTATAACCCTTAATTCCAATATCTACCTGTGTTCCCATTGCTGCAAAAATACACAAAATAGAATTAATATATCATGCTGGAACCACTTAAGACTATGAAGTTATATGCTTATTAGAATCAGGTCGCGTTAGCAAGATGAATGATTTTTAATTATTAACTTTTACTGAAATGTTTTGAGAGATATTATAGTTAAAATTTAAAATTTTATTCATCTCCTCCAAATTAGGTGCATTTTTCATCTGTGAACGAAAAACATCGCCATAGATAAAAATGTGCGAATTTTCAACTTTATAGTATTTTAAGCAGAAGTACGATTGCACAACCGCTTTGTCTTCTCTTCCATCGTAGCCAACATCGTAACCAACAACATTATTACCATCCCGCCTGAAAAGCTTGAGATTAGGTTGATCAGCCAGGTACCTATCCATACTAAATGCTGATGAATCTGATGAAATCCATATCGTTAACTGTTTTAATCCGTAATCGTTTTCCTTATGATCTACATCATAGATCACTGATTTATCTTTAAATGTGCCGATTTTTATATCCCCGAATACTTCATTTTTTAAATCTCCCGACTCCCTTAATTCTATTTCTGTAGGAATGTTTAAAAAGATCTGTTCACCCATATTGTTCATCAACTCTGCTACTTTTGTTGGCATTTTCTTTACAGGATTTAAAATTATTTGAGGTTGCTGTTCTAATTGGCTTTTTAACGAATTTACCTTTTGTTCAATTGATTTTTGATGGTTAATAACTTCCTGAACACTTTTTAAATATTCTTCTTTGGTAATCTTTTTAAACTCAATAATGGTATTCTTTGAATCTGAAAGCGTAGCATTATCCTTAAATTTTATTTTGAAGATGCCGCTGCTGAAATTTTGGGCGTACATCTCATAATAATCCCTATCAGTAATATGAAGCTGACGAAGGCTTTTAAAATTTTTAGTATCTATTTGAAATTTCTCTGGCAGATCAAAATACAGGCTATCACCCTTTTTTATAAAATGAAATTGATGATCTATAATTTCTTGCATAAATGCACCTGTTAAACCTATGAATGGTTTTTTATCCTCGCGATAAATATTGTCTATTTTCCAGTAAGTTTCAGTGTCTTGCGAACTGCAACTCAGACAAACTAAAGTGAAAAGCGCCAGGATTGATAATTTTATTACTCGCATTATTTAAGTTTCAAATTCGTTAATAGTTCTGCATAAAACTGATTACCGATCTAAAAATAAGCTAAACTGATTAAAAGAAAATTCCCATTTCATATTTGCCTGATTCTATAGCGTATTTGCTGCATAGCAATTTTTATTCGTATGAGCTTAATGAGCAAAGCGTTGATATTCTTTTCTGGATATCCCGGAATCCAGGCATATATGTTAATAGAAAACGTTTAACACCAGTCGCTTTGCTGCTCAAATAAATCGAAAAAGGAGGAACATGTTTCTGTTCCTCCTTTGGCTTAAACTTAATAAATGTATAAAGTCATTAAATTGATTCTTGTTTTTTTCGATTAATAAACAAATAAACCGGAACGCCCAACAACACAATTACCAATCCAGGCCAGGTATATTGCTGTTTATAAATGAGGAGCAAAATGCAGAACGCCGCACCGATTAATAAATAAATAACGGGCGTAACGGGGTATAACCATGTTTTATAAGGGCGTTCAAGTGCTGGTTTTTTAACCCTTAAATAGATTACCCCAAAAACAGTAATCATGTAAAATAATACAATCACAAACGAGATCATATCTAATAGATTACCATACTGACCGCTCAAGCACAACACAGAAGCCCATATTCCCTGCATCCACAGTGATTTTTCGGGAACACCGTTTTTATTATTATGAAGCGCAGCTTTAAAAAACATACCATCTTGTGCCATGGTTTGAAAAACCCTGGCGCCTGCCAATACAATCCCATTTACACAACCGAAAGTTGAAATCATCACCAGCACAGCCATCACCACTGTACCTATCCCACTTCCAAAAATTTGTTCAGACGCTGCAACCGCAACCCTATCATTAGCTGCAAATGCAATACTATCGCGACCTAAGGTATTAAGATAGATGAAATTAACCAGGAGGTAAAGTATCATTACTGCCGATGTGCCTAACACCATCGATCTGACTACATTTTTTTTAGGATTTTCGATTTCGCCAGAAACAAAAGTCACGTTTTCCCAGGCCACGCTCGAAAAAACAGATCCAACCATAGCAGCTGCTATTCCAGCCATAATGCCCATCCCGGAAATTGATTCCCAACCGGATTTTAAAAAGTTGCCACCCGAATCGGTTTTTAAATTATTAAAAGCATCCCATCCAAAACTCATGTTTCCAGACCAGAAATTATTCTTCACCAAAAGAAAGCCTAAAAGAATTAACCCAATGAGCGCAACGATTTTTGATCCGGTAAAAACATTTTGCAACAATTTTCCACTCTCAACGCCCTTAGTATTTATATAGGTAAGCAGCAAAATAACGCCAATTGCCAAAATTTGAATCCAGGTGATTTTGTAACTGCCATTTTGAAATAATGGTGCGGCATCATTTAATGCCGGAATCAAATAAGCTGTAAATTTACCAAATGCCACAGCTACTGCTGCAATGGTACCGGTTTGAATTACTGTAAATAATCCCCAACCGTACAAAAAACCCATCATTTTACCGAAGATTTCCTTTAAGTATGTATACTGTCCCCCCGCTTTTGGAAACATGGCTGAAAGTTCGCCATACGAGATCGCGGCAGCCACAGTCATAACACCCGTAATCACCCAAACCACAATTAACCAGTATCCAGATCCCAGATTTCTCATGATATCGGCACTTACAATAAAAATACCGCTTCCAATCATCGATCCCATGACTAGCATTGCAGCATCAAAAAGACCTAGCTTTCGCTTGGGAGCACTTTCGCCCTGTTGTTTTTCCATTTTTTTTTGTTGGTTTAGCTTTAGTTTCCGGCTAATTTATTTATAAATAAATAAAATAACATCCATTAAACTGTATTATTTTAATTGACGTAGACTCACGACTCATTTAATAAAAACATCACAAAGACGATGAATGATGATTCTTGTGATTATATCGATCGCGTTATTCATTCCGTTAAACTCTCATTTTTTATTTAAGTACAAGGAAATAAAATTATTATATTGCTTACCTAATAACCAAAATTTAAGAAATCAATGTTCTTTACCGATGAGGGTAAATCAATGAACTTGATATCAGCGAACCAATAACCAAATATTAACTATGAATTTTTTACAAGAGAACTTAATTTACAGTATCCCGGCTTTGGGCCTGGTTGGGATTATTGTGATGATGATTAAAAGCGCCTGGGTAAACAAACAAGATGCCGGAGATAAAAATATGCAGGAGCTGGCTGGTTACATTGCCGATGGCGCCATGGCATTTTTGAAGGCGGAATGGAGAGTGTTAAGTATTTTCGCAGTTTTTACCGCTGCATTATTAGCCTACTCCGGAACCATTACAGAAATTAAAGGTGTGCCCATGCACTCCAGCTGGATTATTTCTATATCCTTTTTAATCGGTGCCATTTTTTCTGCTACTGCTGGATATATTGGAATGAAATCGGCCACAAAGGCTAATGTAAGAACCACACAAGCAGCGAGGACGAGCTTAAAACAGGCCTTAAAAGTATCCTTTACAGGTGGTACCGTGATGGGCTTAGGTGTAGCGGGTTTGGCGATATTAGGTTTGGGCGGCTTATTCATCGTTTTTTTGAAATACTTCAATGTTGTATCGGTGAACAGCGTAGAAATGAAAACAGCCATTGAAGTATTAACCGGGTTTTCACTCGGGGCGGAATCTATCGCCTTATTTGCACGTGTTGGTGGAGGAATTTACACCAAAGCTGCAGATGTTGGCGCCGATTTAGTGGGTAAAGTGGAAGCAGGAATTCCAGAGGATGATGTGAGAAATCCTGCAACCATTGCCGATAACGTAGGTGATAACGTGGGCGACGTTGCAGGTATGGGCGCCGATTTATTTGGCTCTTATGTAGCTACAATTTTGGCGACAATGGTTTTAGGTCAGGAAATTGATGTAAAAGATAATTTTGGCGGGATGTCTCCTATCTTATTGCCAATGGTAATTTGTGGCTTGGGTATTATCTTTTCTATTATCGGTACCTGGTTTGTGACCATTAAAGATGAAAAATCTAATGTTCAAAACGCCTTAAATCTTGGCAACTGGTCTTCAATTGTGATTACTGCCGTTGCGTCATTTTTTATTGTGAAGTGGATGCTGCCGGAAACACTAAGTTTACGCGGCTATGCATTTTCCAGTATCAATGTATTTTACGCCATCATTGTTGGTTTAGTTGTGGGCACCATTATGAGTGTGGTAACTGAATACTTTACGGCTATGGGCAAAGGCCCTGTAAATTCCATCATTCAACAATCTTCAACAGGGCATGCCACAAATATTATTGCAGGTTTATCTGTGGGGATGAAATCAACAGTAATTCCAATTTTGGTTTTAGCTGGTGGAATTATGGCTTCCTATTATTTTGCAGGTTTATATGGTGTAGCCATTGCAGCTGCCGGCATGATGGCCACAACAGCGATGCAATTGGCCATTGATGCATTCGGGCCGATAGCTGATAACGCAGGCGGTATTGCAGAAATGAGTCAGCTCCCACCTGAGGTTCGTGAAAGAACAGATAATTTGGATGCGGTAGGAAATACGACTGCTGCAACCGGTAAAGGATTTGCCATCGCATCGGCAGCATTAACTTCACTGGCACTTTTTGCTGCTTTTGTAGGGATTGCCGGAATTAGTGCGATTGATATTTATAAAGCGCCGGTATTAGCGGGATTATTTATTGGCGGTATGATTCCTTTTATTTTCTCTGCCCTATGTATCCAGGCAGTTGGAAAAGCCGCTATGGATATGGTTCAGGAAGTTCGCCGCCAGTTCAGGGAAATCCCTGGCATTATGGAATACAAAGCAAAACCTGAGTATGAAAAATGTGTGGCCATTTCTACCAAAGCGTCTATACGGGAAATGATGCTTCCAGGTGCAATTGCTTTAATCACGCCAATCATAATAGGGTTCACTTTCGGACCAGAAGTTTTGGGGGGACTATTAGCAGGTGTTACTGTAACCGGCGTACTGATGGGAATTTTCCAGAGCAATGCAGGCGGTGCATGGGATAACGCTAAAAAATCTTTCGAACAAGGTGTAATGATTAACGGAGAAATGTTCTACAAGAAATCTGAGCCACACAAAGCATCAGTAACAGGCGACACCGTTGGAGATCCATTTAAAGATACTTCAGGACCATCGATGAATATTTTAATCAAATTAATGTCTATTGTTTCGCTGGTTATTGCTCCTTACATCGCAGTGAAGGCTATACCTACTGAAGAAAGGCAGGAAGTTCGCAAAGAAATCAGAATTGAGCAAAAAACTGATGCTTCAGGTAACATCATTAACGACACTTTAATGAATACTACCGATACACTGGCAAATTAGTTGTAAAAACATAGAGATAATAGTACTGAAATGGGGATTTTAACAAAATCCCTTTTTCTTTTTCGCAATTTTTATTTAGGTTTACCGCTTATTATCATAAATCAACAAACATAAAAGACTAAACAAATTATGAATCTTAAAAAGCCTATTGATGTGCTTATAGCAGAATCTGCTGAAAGTGGCGAGGGGACGCTCAAACGTACGCTGAGCAGTACGAGCCTTGTTGCTCTGGGCATTGGAGCGATTATTGGGGCAGGTTTATTCTCATTAACAGGTATCGCAGCAGCTGATCACGCTGGACCAGCCGTAACATTATCATTTGTACTGGCAGCAGTTGGATGTGCATTCGCCGGTTTGTGTTATGCAGAATTTGCTTCAATGATTCCTGTTGCCGGTAGTGCTTACACTTATTCTTACGCTACAATGGGTGAGTTTATGGCCTGGGTTATCGGATGGGATTTAGTATTAGAATATGCTCTTGGCGCTGCAACGGTTGGGGTTTCCTGGTCTGGTTATTTCAACAAACTGCTACACGAATTTGGCCTCGAAATGCCGCTCTACCTCACAAAATCATTTGCAGAAGTAGATGGTGGAGGAATCAATCTTCCAGCAGTGGTCATCGTTTCTCTGCTTTCACTGATGCTCATCCGTGGAACTAAAGAGTCTGCAAGCCTAAATAATATCCTGGTAATTGTTAAAGTTGCCGTAGTAATCATCTTCATCGCATTAGGATGGAAATTTATTAATCCTGCTAACCATACGCCTTATATCCCGGAAAACACTGGTGTTAAAGGAGAATTTGGTATTTCGGGTATCGCTGCAGGTGCTGCGTTGGTATTCTTCGCATTTATTGGTTTTGATGCCGTTTCTACAGCGGCTCAGGAAGCAAAAAATCCGCAGAAAGGCATGCCAATTGGTATTTTAGGTTCTTTGGTAGTTTGTACCATACTTTATGTATTATTTGCTCACGTGATGACAGGTTTAGTACCTTTCTCAGTATTTAAAGGCGATGCTTCTCCGGCAGCTACTGCATTTAAAGTAACTGGTTACAGTTGGTTGCAAATGGGATTAATTATCGCAATTTTAGCGGGATATACTTCAGTAATCCTGGTGATGTTAATGGGACAATCAAGGGTTTTCTATACCATGTCAAAAGATGGTTTATTACCGAAATTCTTCAGTAACATCCACTCAAAATTCAGAACACCATTTAAAACAAATCTGTTCTTTATGGTTTTCGTAAGTATTTTCGCTGGTTTTGTTCCGGTAACTGATTTGGGTCACATGGTATCTATTGGTACGCTGTTTGCCTTCTCATTGGTATGTATCGGTGTAATGTTATTACGTAAAACGGATCCGAACAGAGCTCGTCCATTCAGAACACCATTGGTTCCTTTCGTGCCGATTATGGGTGTAATTGTTTGTGTTTACCTGATGTCGTCATTACCATTAGAAGCCTGGATCAGGTTAGCAATCTGGATGGCTTTAGGTGTAGCCATCTATTTCTTCTACGGTAAAGGAAATTCAGTTTTAGGCAACAAAGGAAAAGTTGTACATCCTGTTGATCCTCCAAAACCTGAATTATAACAAATAATATAAATTTTATAAGCCCCGACAAATGTCGGGGCTTTTTTTGTGTTAAATAATTGTTAATAAAGTACCTTTGCCACACAATCCATCGAAACGTATGCAACGAGTTAAAAACAAGCATTTAGCCATTATCACTTTACTGTTCTTTTCATTCTCCGCTCAAGCACAAAGAACCATTAATGATATAATGGACTCCACAACGGTTAACCACCTGCTTATCATCTCTAAAAAATACGGTTCACTATCTTTTAGCGGTTACATGCAACCACAGTTTCAGGCTGCTCAATCAAACGGTACACTTGCGGAATACCAGGGTGGAAATTTCGGCGAATTTAGTAACAATCGTTTTCGCTTAAGAAGAGGCAGGTTAAGGGCAGATTATATGCTGCTGGATGACAAAGGTAATCAATCTACCTATTTCGTATTGCAATTTGATGGAACTGAACAGGGTGTAAATATCCGGGATTTTTGGGGACGGTATTATGAAAATAAGTGGAAACTTTTTCACGTCACATTGGGACTATCAGGCCGTCCGTTTGGAAATGAACTACAGCTTTCATCAGCAGGTAGAGAGGCTCCCGAACGCGGAAGGATGTCGCAGATTTTAATGAGAACCGAGCGTGATTTGGGCGCAACCTTCACTTTTAATCCTCGCTGGAAAGATGCCAAACTTAAGAATGTAGTTCTAGACTTGGGTATTTACAATGGCCAGGGACTGGCCGGCCCCGGCGAATTTGATAACAGCAAAGATGTAATTGCCAGATTAAGCCACAAGCCATACACATTTAAAAAATTAGGATTTTCTATTGCCGGAGGAATAAGCACGTTGCAAGGCGGATTAAATCATCGTTTGCCTGTAAGCTACAGAATGGAAAATTTAAATGGAAGCCTGGCGATGGTGAAAGATTCTTCAGTAAATACGATTAATAAGGTAGCACCACGCAGATATTACGGTGCTGATGTTCAGTTAGCCACAGCCCTGAAAAGCTGGAAATCAGAATTAAGGGCAGAAGTTATTTCAGGACTACAATCGGCCACAGCAACTACCTCGGCAACGCCTGGTTCTTATCCGGTTGATAATAAATCGGTAGCACTTCCCTACTATACCAGGAATTTTAATGGCGCTTATTTCACCTTCGTACAAACTTTAAATAGTACAGACAATCAATTGATTTTTAAATATGATTGGTACGATCCCAATGCAAAAGTTGCAGGGATGGATATTTCAGCATTAAAGGGATTAACGGCCGCGGATGTTCGGTTCGATACTTTTGGCTTTGGCTTCCTGCATCATTTCAATCCCCATTTTAAAGCGGTAATATATTACGACATGATCAAAAATGAATCAACCCAAATTTCTGGTTATACTGAAGACAGGAAAGATAATGTGTTCACATTGAGAACACAATTCTACTTTTAATAAATAGTTTCATAATAAGTATTTAATACAATTGGCTTACCTTTGGGTAAATTTGTTCCCTATGAAATATGATTTCATGAAGTTCGACTTCAACCAGATTCTGACCACTACGATGGTAATTTTCGCCATTATTGATATTTTGGGATCAATTCCGGTAGTGATCGAACTTCGCAGGAAAGCGGGACATATTGAATCTGAAAAAGCTTCGATTGTAGCAACTGCGCTCATGATTTTGTTTCTATTCCTGGGAGAATCATTATTAAAAGTTATTGGACTTGATGTAGAATCGTTCGCTATTGCTGGCTCATTTGTAATTTTTTTCATTGCGATGGAAATGGTTTTGGGCTTAACCATCTTCAAAGAAGAGGCGCCAGAAACGGTTTCGATAGTGCCCCTTGCATTTCCTTTAATTGCAGGTGCCGGTACAATGACCACGCTGCTATCGCTCAAAACCGAATATCAAACTCAGAATATTTTGGTGGGTATTATCCTGAACATGCTTTTTGTTTACTTCGTATTAAAAAACACCGAACGCTTAGAAAAGCTATTTGGTAAAACAGGATTAAACATTCTTCGTAAAGCTTTCGGCGTAATTTTACTGGCTATCGCTATCAAATTATTCAGAAATAATACCGGATTGTAGATCAAACCGCAACAAAGAATCAACTGTAAGCCAATCGTCATTTCCAACGAGACCGAGAAATCTTATCTACTATAAGATCGTACTGTAACAAAAATTTCGTATATTCATCTAAACATAAAGCTAACCAAAGATGAACAGCTTCGAGGAATATACATTAATAATCGGGGCAATTGCTGTTTTAATTGAAGCAGTAAAATACCTAAAAAAGAACTTCAAATCCTGGTTTGAGCATGTATAAACTTGTCTGAACGCTTATACTGACAAACATTAATAACAAGGTCTTTGAAGCTATTAAATTCTGATGAGCCTGGCCACAAACATGGTATCAGCATTATTTTGAAACCCTTTGATCACCTCCATTTTTTCTAATTCTAATGGCAAAGTATCTGTTAAGTGTTGTACTACCGCTTCGTTTTCAGCAGCAAAGGCAGAACAGGTAATGTAAATCAGGGGCTTTCCTGGCTTTAAATATTTTACTACGTTTGGCCCGATAGCTTTCTGAATTGCTGCGAATTGGTTAATCTTCTTTTCCTCAAAAAAAGTCAGCATTTCCGGCGTTCTTCCCCAGGTTCCGGCGCCTGTACAAGGTGCATCTAAAATAATCCCATCAAATTGATAATGATGCAAAACCTGATCATTATTCTTTAATAGGTCTAACTCTTTTTTATGGTATTTTCTAATTCCGGCAAGGCGAAAACGTTCGTCAAGATTCATCAGTACTGATTCTCTTAAATCTGTAACCAACAGCTCAACTACAGGCTCCAGGCTGTGTAACAATAAGGATTTGCCACCCGATGCGGCACAGCAATCCCACCATTTATCCCATTTTTTAGGCTCGAAATAGCTTCCTGTATTCTGCGAAGATAAATCCTGAACCTGATAAGTTCCTTCTTTTAACACCGTTTCGAGTTTAGTACCATTCGGTAATGCTAAAGCAGTTTCTGAGACTTGATGAACTGTAATGCCTGCCGCCTCAAGCGTTGCTATGATTGATTTTATATCAGCCGCCGCAACCCTGATAAACAAATCGGGCTGCCTAAAAAACGAAGTAAAAAACTCTATTTTATTTATCCCTTCAGATAATTTATCTCCGAAAGGAAATACATCTTCCAGGTTAAAATCATGATATTTTTCTGCAATGATCGTAATTTTTTCTGCCAGTGGAAGTTGAATATCATCCTGTAATGCTGGCATATTTTGCTCTACTACCGGACTCAAGGTTTCGTGGCAAAGAAAATCAGCAATGCACAGTCTTTCCTCGCGAGCCAAATTTGGCAACGCCCTCCCCAACCTAAAAAAACTGTAAACATGCCTGGTTGCCCACCTTCTGTCAGACGATCCCATTTGCTTGTTTTGTTTAAAATAGCCAGGCAGGAAACGATGTAGGGGCAAATTGCCATCATAAGTGTTTAAAATTTGTTCAAAAGCCCTTAACTGATGGTCAGCCCTCATAGAAAATAAAATTGTAAATTATTCGATAATATTTAATGCAAAGTTTTTGAATTTCAACAGCATTAAACTGGTGTTAATATAGCCTAATTTTTCATCATGAATAAATGAAAAATTATTATGGAGCCCCCTATATTTCTCCTTTGTTATGTAGTCGCGGTAATCTTCCCCGTAATGAGAAAGTAGTTTGCCAAAATAAAAACCTACATCGAACCCTTTGTAGGCATATTCTCCAGGTTCGAAACCGAACTGTTTGCGATATTTTTTTATAAAGGCAATTACTGCAGCACTTTTATAGTCTATTTTATATGATGAACTGATTATGGTATTCAACGCTTGCACTTTATCCGTTGGGTAGTTTTGTTTTACCCAGTTGGGATGACCAAAAAGACTAATATTGTAGCCTCCGGCAGGCAGATTCTTCAGCTTAAACAACTTATCAATAGTAGGTAAAACGAAAGTTCTATCAGATGATGTAACCAGAACAACATACTGCTTGCCTTTGATCATCTTTGTTTCAAAAGTATAAGCTGATGCATATTCCTGAACCACAAACTTTGTTTTGCTGGTCAAATAAGATCTGATGGGCGAAGCAAAGGCCTCATCTTCTGTTTTTCTGGGATTAATAATCACTACAATGGTATTTGCAGGATTAAAACTTTTGCCAATATAAGTGGCAATTTTTTGTGCATGGAGATCGATATTGTTTACAATGGAAATGAGATTTGGATTGTTAAACTCTGAAGGATTAGATGCTGCCAGAGGGGAAACTACCGCAATATTGTTTTCCTTTGCGTAAGCAGCCATAAATTTTTGTCCGTCAGGAAACACCGGACCAACAATCAAATTACTTTGTTTAAACCGATCATTTTTGTACAGCACAGCAATATGTGCATTGTCGTCTTGCGTATCAAAAACATTAAGTTTAAAGTTTAAACCTGAAGCAGCTACCGAATCTAAACCTAATTTAAACCCTTGATAAAAATCGATAGGCATCGCATATTTTTCTACATCAGCTTTGGTGGCTGTTTTTAAATTCAGCTCATCGAGTTTAAAGGGTGCAAGCAGGGAAATGCTAGCCTGGCTAAACTTTTTAACCACTTTTTTTTCTGCAGGTTTTTCTTTCTCAACAGGTTTACTGGTTTCAGTTTTTGGTGTTCTTATTTTAGGAGAACAAGCACCTAAAACTAAAATAAAGAAAACTAAAATATAGTAACCATTTCTAAAATTCATACCTGTTGTTTTTAACAAAATATGCTAGCAAAGTTTATTCCACCTTGCTAGCATAAGTTATATTTGATTAATAATATAGTTAACTGAGAAAAGAACGGTCAACTTATTTATTCCCATTCAATGGTTGCAGGTGGTTTAGAGCTGATATCGTAAACAACCCTGTTTATACCTTTCACCTTATTAATAATTTCATTTGAAATTTTTGCAAGCACCGGGTAAGGCAGATGGCACCAATCTGCCGTCATACCATCTACTGATTCAACAGCACGAAGGGCAATTACGTTTTCGTAGGTACGTTCATCACCCATTACACCAACAGATTGCACTGGTAAGAAAATTGACCCAGCCTGCCAGATCTTATCGTATAATCCAGCGGCTTTTAGTTCATTGATGTAAATGGCATCAGCATCTTGTAGGATAGCTACTTTTTCTGCGGTAACCTCACCCAAAATGCGAATACCTAAACCTGGACCTGGAAAAGGATGGCGGCCAAGAATCACATCATCGATTCCTAAAGCTTTACCTACCCTGCGAACCTCATCTTTAAAAAGCGTTTTTAATGGCTCAACCACTTTCAGTTTCATAAAATCTGGCAAACCACCAACATTATGGTGCGATTTGATCGTAGCTGAAGGACCATTTACTGAAATTGATTCGATCACATCAGGATAGATAGTACCCTGACCTAACCAGTTTACACCTGTTACTTCATGTGCTGCATCATCAAAAACTTCGATAAAAACCCGTCCAATTGCTTTGCGCTTCAATTCTGGATCGGTTAATCCAGCAAGCTGACTTAAGAAACGATCTTTAGCATCGATCCCCTTAATGTTTAAGCCCATGTGTTTGTATTGTTCAAGCACCTGTGCATATTCATCTTTACGCAGTAAGCCATTATCAACAAAAATACAATGTAAATTTGTACCGATCGCTTTGTGTAATAGAACGGCTGCCACACTACTATCTACGCCGCCTGATAAACCTAAAACAACTTTATCATTGCCTAATGTTTGCTGTAATTCTGCAATAGTAGTTTCTATAAACGCTGCCGAAGTCCAGTCCTGGCTACATCCACAAATATCAACCAGGAAGTTTTCTAATAAAACCTTTCCATCAATACTGTGTGTAACTTCAGGGTGAAATTGTATGGCGTAAGTATTTGAATTTTTTATGTGATAAGCTGCAACCTTTACACTATCGGTACTGGCAATTAATTCAAACTCTTCCGGAATACTGGTGATGGTATCGCCATGACTCATCCAAACCTGAGAATCGATATTAATTCCTTTAAATAATTTATTTTCCTGATCAACAAAACTCAAATTAGCACGGCCGTATTCACGGGTCGAAGATGGCTGAACATCGCCTCCAGATTGTTGAGCGATGTATTGTGCACCATAACAAACAGCCAATAAAGGATATTTGTTGTGGTATTTTGACAAATCAATTTGAGGGGCATCATCCTGACGAACAGAATACGGGCTACCTGAAAAGATAACACCTTTTACATCTTCTGAAATTTCAGGAAGGTTGTTGTATGGATAGATTTCACAGTAAATATTTAGTTCGCGAACTCGACGGGCGATGAGTTGTGTAAATTGCGAACCAAAATCGACGATAATGATTTTTTCTTGCATCCGCAAAGATAGAGAAAGAAAGGGAATTGTTAAATTGTTTTCATGTTATTTTCTGGCTGCAAGTTATCCATTGCGAGTTGTTAGCAATAAGCTTAAAAATTCAACAGTTTAGCCATTTCACAGTTAACCAATTACTCCATTCACCGGTTACCCCATCAACTTCACTTCTACCCCAAACTTCCTTAAAAAATCAACACCTTCATCACTAGGTAAACCTTTGTAAGCGGCATAAGATTGAGAATAGTAAACCAGTTTTATCCCTGAGGATAGGATTAACCGGGCGCAGGCAATACACGGCGACAATGTGGTGTATAGGGTACAACCTTCTATCTTCGATCCATTTTTAGACGCATAAAGAATCGCATTTTCTTCCGCATGCAAAGCCAATGAGCAACTTCCCTTGCTATCTCTTGCACAACCCTGTTCTGGCCATTCCTCATCGCAATTGTGTGTTCCGGCTGGCGGACCATTGTAACCGATAGAAATAATACGGGTATCCTTTGTTAAAACAGCACCAACATGGGCACGTACGCAATGCGAACGGGCGGCCAAATCGGTTGCGAGATTCATAAATATGGTATCGAAACTTGGTTTGTTAGTCATGATAAAAATAAAAAAGCCACAAAGAATAAATCTTTGTGGCTGTAAAAATAGCTTATTAAAAATTAATGTCCGCCAGAAATTTTCTGATCGAAATTAATTCCCTGAGACCGAAGAATACCGCTAACTCTCCAGGCATAAAATGCCAGGTAAGCAAAACAAAGAATTCCTACAATATAACTGTATTGAATACCGGTAACTTCCGAAACCGCACCTTGTAACCAGCTGATAATACCACCGCCCATAATCATCATGATTAGGAAACTACTACCTTGACTGGTATGTTTACCCAAGCCGCTAACCGCTAAAGTGAAAATACATGGCCATAACGTACTGCAAAATAACCCTACGCTAGTGATGGCATAAACACTTACCATGCCCGTTGTAAACATCCCGATAAGTAGCGCTAAAATACCAATCCCCGAGAAAATTAATAACATTCTTGCAGGATTACCTTTACTCGCCATGTCAGCAATAATTAAAACAAGAATTATCAAACCATAAACATAAAAAGGGGCTAAATCGTGATCAGCAATAGCATTTACCGCTAAGAAAATTCCAAAAGCCAGATAAGGCGCCACAAATCTAAGTACTTTTTGAGTCTGAACGTTGTCAGTAAAAGCTTCAACTGCACCCGTCCATCTACCAATCATCATACTTGCCCAATACAAAGAAATGTAAGGTGCAATATCATGAAGAGCGAAACCTAAATCTTTTTCCATATAAGCAGGTAGGTTACTTGCTGTAGAAACCTCAACTCCTACGTAAACAAAAATGGCGATCATGCCCAAAACCAATTGTGGATATTTCAAAGCTGAACCTTTTACACCCACTTCTTCCGTTTTTGCCTCAACTAAAGCTGGGCGATCAGGCAGCGAAGATAATTTTAAGAAAATAGCAACTGCAATAAATGCAACACCTAAAATAAGATAAGGAACTTTTACACTTTCAATGCTGATGTCTGAACTTGCATTTGCAGCAGATCCGAAAATTGCAAAACTCACAATTAGTGGTCCGATGGTGGTACCAAAATTATTAATCCCCCCTGCCAAAGTTAAACGCTGAGAACCAGTTTTGATAGGCCCTAAAGCAATCGCCAATGGGTTTGCTACAGTTTGTTGTAGTGAAAAACCTAGTGCTACGATGAACAGACCTGATAACATTAAAGGAAATGAGGCCAAATTAGCAGCTGGGTAAAATAAAAGTGTACCTGCGGCAGAAATAACCAGACCCAGTGCCAGGGAATTTTTATAACCTAATTTATTCACAATATCTTGCCCCATTAGAACAGATATACCGTTATAAATTAATGCACCAACGGTGTAAGCAATATAGAACGCCAAGGAAACCAGTTGACTTTCAGCTTGTGAAAGATCAAAAGCTTTCTTAAAAACAGGAATTAAAATATCATTACTTGCGGCAACGAAGCCCCAAAAAAAGAATACGGTAACCAGGGGTATAAATTGGGCCCACTTGGTTTGTGTTTGTTCTGAACTCATTTTTAAATTTAGTTTTAGTGGGGCTAAACATAGATAAAAAAAAATTAACCGAGGGTAACTTTTATGCAACTAATGCAACAAAAATAAATATGCCTTGTTTAGGTATAAAATTGCATATTCGCATATTATAAACAATACAATACATGTTTGAAGCCATTTTATTAGGTATAGGGGCAGGGATTATTTCGTCGTTTTTAACAGGTCCGGTATTTTTTGCAATGATTAAAACCAGTATAGAAAGGGGCTTTATGGCGGGCTTTTCTTTGGCTATTGGGGTTATAATTAGTGATGTTATTTTAATTGCATTGGTGCTTTTTGGCAGTCAGTTTTTTGATTATAAAGCGAGCTTTGATAAATATGTTGGTTCCATCGGCGGAATTTTCTTACTCGCTGTAGGAATATATTACCTGGTATCGAAAATGAAGGTCAATTATGATTCAAAAACCCTTCAAAAAGTTAGCAAAAGAGGTTATGTTTTAAAAGGTTTCCTGATGTGCATACTTACTCCTTCAACGTTAATGTTCTGGATTATTGTCAGCGGAATCATTTCCGTTAAACTCAATAATATGCTAAATGAAAAACTCGTGTGTTTCTTTATTGCGATGGCCACGCAATTGAGCATTGATGGCGCAAAGAGCTTTTATTCCAGTAAACTCCGTTACAAAATCAAGGAAGATGCACTAAAAACGCTTAACAAAATAGCTGGCGTAGTAATCATCTTCTTTGCCTTCTGGCTGATTTACAAGACCTATATTCAGTTTTACGCCTGATCAAACAGATTTATAACACTTCATCAAGATTGTAGATATCGACATAATCTAGCAATCTGCCGCCTGCACAATTTTCCATATTTTGAAGACGATAATAAACTCTGTCTCCCTTTTTTAAAAATACCTGAGCACCAGTTTTTTCGCAGGGCACACCCCCATTGTTATCTTTGATATAGGTTATGATGGTGCCTTCAAATGAAACTCGATTGGCATCCAGCCTTTTCATTCGTCCATTAATTTTAAGATATTCATTTTGGCTATTGGTTTGCTCACCCTTTATAGCAAACCAGTTATCTGCCTTCTTGGTTATTTCAGCAGTACCTTTCTCGCTTTCAAAACTAATCCACTGCAACCCGATCGAAACACTTTTGCTAACATTAATCTCAACTTTTGGAATTTTACTTTTAATCTCATCGCGTACATTTTTTAGTGTATCATTCAATTCAGATAACTTATTAGAAATGCTATCGCTCGTATTATCTATCGCGTTGGTTACCTTTTGCTGGCTACCATCAGAACAGCCGAAACCTAAACAAATGGCAAATATCAGGCAGGATTTTATCAGATTTTTCATAGTGGAATTAACATGTACAGCTGTCGAAATGTTTTTATCAACCTGGTAAATCTGGCGATTCTAATTAGTGGCGATAGTGCTAAAAAAAACATTCAGATTCAATAATCATTCGCGTTATGCCGTAAATGTTTCTTTTTATGCAAAAAAAATAGCCCACATAAAATGTGAGCTATCTATTTTTAAAATTATTTGAAAAGTTTTAATATGCCCTCTGGTTGTTTCCTTCTTTCCAGTTGATAAAAGCCTTGTTCACTACTTTATTTCCGCCTGGAGTTGGATAATTACCAGAAAAATACCAGTCGCCTTTATTTTTCGGACAAGCTTCATGCAGGTTTTCTAAACTCTGATAGATCACTTCCACCTCTGCAACTGTACCTTTTGGTGTAATAATTTGCGCAATTTTGGCAGAAATTTCTTCAGGCGTAAATGGTCTGTAGATATCCTTTACATGATTTATAATCTCCTCTTTCGGCAGCAATAAAGAAGCTTTACATTTCGCGTAAACATCTTCAATAACCTGCCACATGCCACGCTCAGTTAGTAACTGAATTGCTGCATCGAAAGCTACAAACTGCCCCATCCTGCTCATATCGATACCATAACAATCAGGATAACGGATTTGAGGTGCAGAAGAAACAATAATAATTTTTTTCGGATGTAAGCGATCTACAATTTTAATGATACTCTGTTTCAAGGTAGTACCACGAACAATTGAATCATCTAATGCAACCAAAGTATCCTGATGATTGTTGATAATACCGTAAGTTGTATCATAAACGTGGGCTACCATTTCACTTCTATCCGCATCCTGAGTAATGAATGTTCTCAACTTTACATCTTTAACGGCTAGTTTTTCAACTCTAGGTGCTAACGATAATAAATCTTCCAGTTGCTCATCAGTCAGTTCTTCTTTTTTATGTAAAAGAATATCTTTCTGGTGCCTGCGTACATATTGCTGAACGCCATCAACCATTCCGAAGAAAGCTACTTCAGCGGTATTTGGAATGAAAGAAAATACGGTATTTTTTAAATCGTAGTTTACTGCCTGAAGAATTTTATCACTCAATAAACGACCTAATTGTTTACGTTCACGATAGATTTCCACATCACTTCCCTTTGAAAAATAGATGCGTTCAAAAGAACACGATAGTCTTTCGGTAGGTTCGCGGAACTGTTCCATGCTCACCTCGCCGTTTTTCTTAATGATTAAAGCATGACCAGGATCAATTTCCTTCACATCTTTAAACTGAATATTGAAGGCTGTTTGTAAAGCTGGTCTTTCAGAAGCTGCAACAACAATTTCATCATCGTAATAATAATAAGCCGGGCGTATACCTGCCGGATCACGCATGATGAATGAATCGCCGTTACCAACCATACCACAAATAGAATAACCACCATCCCAGGTTTTGGCCGAGCGGCGAAGGATATTTGCAATATCTAAATGATCGGATATTTTGTGTGTGATGGATACATTATCGTGTCCTTCTTTTTTGTACTGATCAAAGAGATCTTGATTTTCATCATCTAAAAAGTGACCAATTTTCTCCAGAACGGTAACAGTATCTGCTTTTTCTTTTGGATGTTGCCCCAACTCATACAATTGCTCCAATAACTCATCAACATTGGTCATGTTGAAGTTACCAGCAATGACTAAATTACGGGTCATCCAGTTATTTTGCCTTAAAAAAGGATGGCAATTTTCGATACTGTTTTTACCATGTGTACCATAACGCAAATGGCCCAATAACACCTCGCCGATAAAGCTAACATTGTTTTTGAGCCACTCTGTATCCTGCATTAGTTCAGGTGTGTTTTCTTGTATATCTACGAACTTATTTTGTACGTATTCGAAGATATCTGCTACCGCATTCGAAGCCATACTCCGGTATCGGCTAATGTACCTACTGCCAGGTTTCATATCCAGTTTAATAGTGGCAATACCTGCGCCGTCCTGGCCCCGGTTATGCTGTTTTTCCATTAAAAGGTATAATTTGTTAAGGCCGTAAAGTGCTGTACCGTACTTTTGCTGGTAGTAAGAAAGTGGTTTTAACAGGCGAATAAAAGCGATTCCGCATTCGTGTTTTATCTGATCACTCATTGTGTGGGTTTGAAGGCGCAAAGTTATCCTTTTAAATAATCACAACCTAAACAAAAGTGTTTTCTTTTGTCACAAACGAGTTAATTTGAAATGATACGTTTTCAGTTACTTATAATTTCAAATTGTTAAATTATTTGGAATTAGTCTAAATAGTTTTGTAAAAAGGTTGCAAATTCTCATATTTGCGCCCATTATTAGAATAAGACTAAATTGAAAAAACTTTACATTTCACTATCTATAGTTTTAGTTTGTTTCGCTGGGATAGCGCAAGCGCAAAACGTGGTTACCGGGAAAGTGGTAGACCCTGAGAACAAGCCGTTAGAGCTTGTTAATATTAAGGTTATTGAAACCAATCAATATGCCAACACCGATAAACGTGGTGTCTTTAGAATAAATGGCTTGGAGATTAACAACATTTTGACACTCGAGTTCTCTTACATTGGTTATCAAAAATTAAGAATTCCGGTAACCGTGAAAGCAGGAGGAACAAATCTTGGAAACATTGACTTAAAGGTACTCGATTTAAGTTTAGAAAATATTGAGATCAATGCTAAACGAAATTATTCCGGCCAGACCAATTCATCGTTGGTGATTAACCGTGATATAATTGAGCAAACACCGGCATTGAGTGTGAATGACTTGTTAAATCAGATTCCAAACAGAAAAATAACAGCTCCATCATTACAAAGCGTTCAAAATGTTAATTTAAGAGCAGCTTACGCACCAACCACTGATGGAAAGGGCGCATTTGAACTGAACAACGCATTTGGTGTGGCCATCATTATGGACGGAAATACCCTAACCAATAATGCAAATATGCAAAGTTACAATCCTGGTAGAAGTTTGGGTGTTGGAAATTCGTTTGTTGAAGGTTCGTATACGAGTTTAAATGGTGCAACAAGACCATCGCTGAATGGAAGTAGTTTGACAAGCTATTCTGGCGACTATACATTTGGCGGAACAGATTTACGGCAGATACCAGCGGATAATATTGAAAGCATTGAAGTTATTGCCGGTGTTGCACCCGCAAAATACGGAGACTTAACCGATGGCGCTATCATTATTGAGCGACAAGCAGGGCGATCGCCTGCTTATGTTCGAATGCAATTGAGAGATAATGCAACATCCTATAATATATCTAAAGGTTTTGAATTAAGTCCAACATTAGGTGCAGTGAATGTTGGCGTAAATTACGTGAACTCTTTTCAGGATAACCGTGATAAATTGAAAGCCTACCGCCGTGTAAATACAAACGCCATGTGGAGCAACTCGTTTGGCAACAATCGACGGCTGAAAAATACTTTTAGTGTTGATTATGGAAGAAACCTGGATGGAATAAAGCAAGATCCAGATGATGTTACCAGTACAAAAACAAGATTTGACAGCTGGAATTTCAGCATAGCTAACAGGAGTAACTATCGGTTGGAAAACGGCTTCCTGAAAAACATTGGTCTAAATTTGAGATATTCAGAAGGTCATCAGGTAAGTTATGAAGAACAACTCATGAATCAACCCTACGTACTTTATACAAACGCCGTAACAACTGGTATACACGAAGGCAATTATGATACAGGTGTGTACACAGCGAGGTCATTAATTGATGGAAGACCTGTTACTGCATCTGCTAATTTAGATTTTACCGGTGGTTTTTCTACCGGAGATATTGTGCACAACTTGTCCTTTGGAGGTGGTTTCAACTACAGCGCTAATAGAGGTTTAGGGCAAACCATCGATCCAAATGCACCAAGAAGTGGTGTTGCAGTATCAAGTACTAGCTTAAGTACACAGAGCTCTGAGCGTTATTATGACTTTAAATTAGCGATAGCGCAAAAAGATTTGGGCGTATATATAGAAGATGTTTTTACTACAGATGTTTTCGGGAAACCGCTAAATGTACGTGCAGGTTTAAGATCTGATATCCAAAACGGTTATGGCTCTTTCTCTCCAAGAACAAATATCAACTACGAGGTAAGCAAAAATTTAAGATTTGGTTTAGCCTATGGTTTATCTTATAAATCGCCAGCATTGGCACAACGTTACCCCGGACCAACTTTTTTCGAAATTCCCCTTCTAAATGCTTATAACGGAAAGGTTAACGAAAGCACTTATTTGGTTTACGTAGAGAGATACGAACCAACAAATATTGGATTAAAACCTTCAAAAAGTGAAAGTATTGAATTATCTGCCCAATTAAAGCTAGATAAGTTTAACCTTTCTCTAACTGCATTTAATAAAAAATCGCGAAATGGTATTACCACCGTTCAAAATCTCCAAAGCATCCTATTACCCACTTATACTGCAACATTAAACCCTGGTGCAAAACCAACTATAGTGCAAACAGGCAGTAAATATAATGCTATAAATTACTATGCATTTAAAAATGATTTATCTTCAGATAACCAGGGTTTTGAAGTTATTTTAAGTAGTCCTGAAATAAAGGCAATAAAAACATCATTCAATATGAGCGGCGGTTTATTCAGAACAGCTTATCATTCTGAATCTCCAACATTAAGCAATAAAATCCCTACAACAATAAATACCGATCCTAATTATGCATTCATAGGTCAGTATGAACCAACTAATAGAAAAGCCTATTTCAGTAACGGAAGAATTTCAAGCAGTACACACATTCCTAAACTAAGTTTGATTATTCAATTTACCGCAGAATTTGATATTCTTAACAAAACCGTTAATACAGAAAGTTCACGAATTCCCCTGGGATATTATACCAGAACCAACCAATATATACCAATCACCAATTTTGATAGAACCAACCCTTCTTACGGACATTTGTATGTTACACCTGAAGAACAGTCAGAAACAGATTTGCCAAAGATCATTTCAAACTACCATTTAAGTATCGCAAAAGAGATAAAAAAACGTTTCAAGTTTGCTTTTAATGTATATAATCTTTTCAACTATCAACCATACTACGTTACACCGGCAGGGAGTTATGTGTTCCCTAATAATGTTCCAACTTTTGGAGCCGAGTTATCCATTAAATTATAATTAGTATAAGATGAAAAAGTTACTAATATTACTTCTATCTCCAATCATGTTTTTGGGTTGCAAAAAAAATCAGGAACCTGAAATAAGCCCTATCAATATTAACATTTCAACAAAGTATGCCTCCGCTGAATTAGGAAAAGTGCTCTCCTTGGGTAAGGTGAGGATTGAACTGAAAAATATCAACACCAACAAGTCTAATATCGTTGAAACAGATGCTAATGGAAAGGTATCATTGGCTAATGTTTCGCTTGGGATTTATGATATTAATGCCAGTATCGAAATAAAAGCAGCAGATTATACCAAATTAACTGGTGAAATTGTAACTGAAAACGTAGTGTTTAACGCTTCACAAAAAAGCAGAGCACTGACGTTAAACAATGCGGGTAACATCGAACTAAGTTTGGTATCGGGCGTAATTGGTAATTGGCTAATTAAACAAATCCACTATGCAGGCTCAAATACCACAACCGGAGCTAGTTTTAGGGATCAGTTTATCGAAATTTACAACAATACCGATTCAGTTTTATATGCTGATAGTTTATTTATCGGTGAAATAATTGGCAGACAAAGTTTTACCAATACTGGTTATAATACTTTACCTAATGGACAATACGACTGGAGCAAATCATTGAATATGCCATCAAATATTGATGCAAACAATAATTACGTGTACCCAAGAGCGTTATTCATGATTCCAGGTACTGGCAAACAGCATCCTGTAAAGCCTGGTAAAAGTTTTATTATTGCTCAAACTGCATTAAATCATAAATCACCTTTTACGGGAAATGATGGAAAAAGCATTACTGTTAGAGACCCATCATTAACGATAGATTTAAGCACAGCTGAATTCGAGGCTTATTATGGATCTTTCTTGGCGAAACCTTTGGCATCTGATATCGATAATCCTCAGGTACCTAATGTAGAAGTTTTATCCTATTTTGGAACCGACTTAATATTAGATGCGCTCGGCAGAACCGGGGTGATTTTATTTAAAGGAGATGGTCTTACCCAAGTTAAAAACCTACCACAATATAATTTCCCAACGGTTGCACCACCATCATCAAGCGCCGATAAGTATTTTCAAATACCAAATGCATTAGTTATTGATGCAGTAGAATTACAACCAAATACTGCCTCTGCAAGAATCCCTAAAAAACTTGGCGCTTCACTTGATGCAGGCTTTACTTATGCACCTAATGGTTCGTATAGTTCACAATCTGTAATTAGAAAAACGCTCCGAACAGACAATAACCGCATTATTTTGAAGGACACGAATAATTCAACAGAGGATTTCGATTACTTCACTTTAGCAAACCCAAGAGGATTTAAATAACCATTAAATTTTAATCAATGATTTAGTTGTTGATTAATCGAAATATAAAATGAGAAAAATAATTTTATCGATAGTAGTACTTCAAATGATGTTTAGTACTGCATTTAGTCAGAAAATCGATACTACATTAAAAAATCCGGGTTTAAAGAATAAAATCTTTAGTGCTGATTCTGCTCATTACGCAGGATATGAATTTGCAAAGTCTAGCCCATTTAATATTGACGAATTAATGCCCGCAAAATTTAGCAAAATTAGCCTTGGTACCAATTATGAAAAAGGACATCTAATGACGGCACAAAACGCAACTAAACTAACTCAAGTGTACCTAGCAACAGAAGGTAATACCAAACTTAAGTCGGTAAATTTATGGGGGGCTTTCAAGTATGAGAGAAGTGTAGAAGATAGTACAATGTATAATCATCAAACCCGAAATAATATATCTGCCCCTTACTATTACGGTTCTCCCATTAATCTTAATTATGAAAGAACTTTATACAATTTAAAGGCTCTGGCAGAAAAAAATCTAATTAAAACTAATCTACCTGTTGGTATTGGAGGAAATTACAGAATTGGAAATCATTTTTCAACAAATGATCCGAGAGGAAGTGTTGATGATTTTCAGTTAAATATGATTGCTACCCTTGGCTACACTCTATTTGAAAAATTGAAGATTGGTGCAGCGTATAGATATGGTTATGGACAAGAAAGAGTTAATGTGGCCTACAAAAACCAAAGTTTGTCTCAAAATACATTGAAACCAGAATATAATAATTACTTGGTTAATGGCTACGGAGAGGCTTACGTCTTCAATACTAATAGGACTTATCAAAATGATCAGAAGAGAAGTGGTTTTGAAACCTATCTTAACTTTACAAAATCCGCAATTGGCAATTTTTTCTTTACTTATAGTTATCTCGAAGAAAAACAAAAGTTTGTTAGGAGAAGTGGAGAAGGTTTTGCAGACTATAATGATTACAATTTAGAAACCAGCGATTTCTCACTATTTTGGTTGAAAAAAATCGGTAATAAAAACATATCTACATCAATCAATTATAATAATATTGACGGAAAGGATTTGAATTATATCTACATGGCAAATAATTACCTCTATAATCATAATAGCCTATCATTCAGAACCAATTTAAGCATTACTTCTTCAAAAGGTAATTTGTATAACTTCTATATTTCTGCAAATCAAAATGAAGAACAAAAACAGGATGGATTAACAGGCAATAATGTAAAATATAATCGTTTGGATTGGCGTGCAGGATTTGGTTATACAAAAACAACTATTCAATCTAACGTTTGGGGTGTAAGTTTATCAGGAGTTTATAGTGTTCCTTTGACCAACCGCTTTGATGTACCTGGCTCAAATGTTGGTCAGTTTACCCAAAAGGTCATTTATTTTGATTACATCTATAATACTTCAACTCGGCTTGGCGGAAGCTTGTCGGCAGATTATAGTTTCGAAATTTTTAATCAGGTCCAGGCAGGGTTCAAAGCTTCTGCAGCATACTTAAATAAACAGAAAATAGTAGAGAATACCTTCCCATTTGCCCCCGGCAAAGATCGGTTTTCTTCCAATATTAGCTTAAATCTGTATTTTTAACCCCATGAATAAAGTATTGGTCACGCTTGCCTTAATCCTAACCGGATTAATCTTATTTTCTTTTCAATCAACGAATTTTAATGATGATGATGAATTGAGTATAGATAGCTTGCGTAAAGTTTATTCAAAACCTACTGACCAGTGGCCAAAACCCACTGTTGATAAAGGGGCCGTTTTTCAGGAATTAGGGGAACTTCCACCCTCACCGGTTGATCTAAAAAATGATTCGGTGAAGAATGTGGTAGAACTTGGAAAAATTTTATTTTTCGATCCTCGATTATCAGGCTCTAATCAGATTTCTTGTTCAAGCTGCCATGCACCAGATTTGCATTGGTCTGATGGTCGCCAGGTTTCTGTTGGTCATGATCATTTAACCAATATCCGTAATGCACCATCTTTAGAAAATGTATGGTTTTATAAACGTCTATTTTGGGATGGAAGAGCAGCAAGTTTAGAGGAGCAAGCAGAAAGCCCGGTAGCAGCACACAATGAAATGCATCAGGACATGAAAATGCTTCCTAAAAAACTGACGAAAATAAAAGGTTATCAACCATATTTCACAGCAGCATTTGGATCGAAAACAATTACCAATAAAAGAATTTTCGAAAGTCTGGCTACTTTTCAACGCAGCATTGTGAGCAGAAGAACACCATTTGATCGTTTCCTGGCCAGAGACAAAAAAGCCTTGAGTGATCAACAAATTGTGGGCTTACATCTGTTCCGTACCAAAGCCCGCTGCATCAATTGCCATAATGGCCCTTTGTTTACCGACAACGAATTTCATAATGATGGTTTGACCTATTTTAAACGTAAATACGAGGATTTAGGCCTATACAATGTCACCAAAAAACCTGAAGATGTGGGTAAGTTCAAAACACCTGGATTGAGAAATGTGATGAAAACTGCTCCATGGTTTCATAACGGATTGTTTCCTGATATGGATGGAGTGATGAACATGTACAATGTCGGCATGCCTGTGCAAAGGGTTAGACCAGAACAGGAAAATGATCCGTTATTGCCTAAAAATGATAAGCTTTTAAAAGGTTTAATGTTGAGCAAAGCTGAAAAGGATGCTGTCGTTTCTTTTTTAGATGCACTCACCTCTCCTACTGTTTTAGTTCGGGTAGAGAAGTTGCCGCAGTAGTTTTACTAGATAGCCGTTCGGTCATTATCCCTAAGCTTAACTGGTGTTTTCGTACATTCACTCAATTCACTTAGGGTTACTAATGTACCAAGTAGTCCTATCGCATGCAACGTCATACCCTAAGGCATGATAAAGGCATTTCAAGGCATCTTTAATACCAATATGCTCTTACATCTTTTCTGATTTCAAATCCTCCCCAAAAAAGATCGAGGCATGTTCATCAAATGCTAGCGGATCGCCGCTGGTGAAAAATGATTTCTCCTGGTTCCTGCTCAGTTTCTTTTCGATGTCAGGATGTCTCTGTAAGTAATCGACCAAGCTGACCGCTACTATTTCGCCTTGTGTTAGAATATTGATATAATCTGGAAACACTTTTTTGAGCTTAGGCAGCAATAAAGGATAGTGTGTACAGGCCAATAAAACACAATCAATATCGTCAGACTGTGTCATCAGCTGGCGGCAATACTCATTAATAAAAAAATCAGCCCCACTTTGAAGATGCTCGTTATTCTCAATTAACGGCACCCACATCGGGCAGCTCTGTTGGTAAACTTTTATCTCCGGGAAAAATTTGTTTATCTCCAGCAGGTAAGATTGAGAATTAACCGTTCCCCGTGTGCCCATCACGCCTACAGTTTTGCTTGATGTGAATTGGTTGATCACTTCGGCAGTTGGCCTGATTACCCCAAGTACCCTTTTGCCAGGATACTTTGCAGGCAAATCTTTTTGCTGAATGGTACGAAGTGCTTTTGCTGAAGCAGTATTACAGGCCAAAATTACCAATTCACAGCCTTTGTCAAAAAGCCATTCCACGCATTCTAAAGTATATTTATAAATGGTATCGAAAGAATGATCGCCGTATGGAGAACGGGCATTATCGCCTAGATAGATGTACTGATAGTCTGGCAATCGATCGGCTATAGACCTGAAAACCGTTAATCCTCCATAACCAGAATCGAAAATACCTATTGGAGATGTTTTTTGCATTTATTGATTAAATGTGGAAGCGTTAAAACAAAATCTTAACATTACAACGTTACAATGTTTTTTGTAACCTTACAACACTAGTCGAAAAAAAAACGGAATCAAGTTTCCCCGATCCCGTTTTATATTTTGAGTTAGCCATGGAGACTCACGACTCCAGACTAAAAACTTAAGACTTATTTCTTTGGTGCAGCTGGTTTAGCAGCAGTAGCAGAAATACCTAATTTACTTTTAACTGCAGCAGTGATATCATCGCCACCTTCCCAGAAAACTAAGTTGTTACCACCTTGTCCGTTCGCGATATCGAAAACGTAAGCCAAGCCTTTTTCTTTAGCTACAGCAGAAATTGCAGTTGCCACTTTAGCCTGAATTGGTTGGAATAACTCACCTTGTTTAGTACCTACATCCTGAGATGCTTTAGTACGGGCATCAGTAATGCGTTTCTCTAAATCTTGTAACTCTTGTCCGGCAACTTGTAATTCTTTACCAACTTGCTCTTTGTTCGCCTCGCTTAAAGTTTTTTCTTTAGCCTGGGCAGCAGCCAATTTAGTTTGATATTCTTTGATCATTCCATCAATGCTTCCCTGTAAAGATTTACCTAAAGTTTCTAAGGTAGTTTGAGCTGTTTTAGCTTCAGGAAGATTAGCAAAAACATCTTCTGAATTAATGTGACCTAATTTCTGTTGCGCACTTGCCATATTCGCTGTAAACATTAACCCTGCTGCTACAAAGAATACGTTAATTAACTTTCTCATCGTTCTATTTTACTTTTTTTATTTTTTTATTGTTTTTCTAAATTCTAAGGGGGCGAATATACTAATTTCCTGACCCTGGTTTGTAACCTAATTTCACAATTACATCATTACTAACATCGTAGCTGCTGCTTGCATAAATCATCATGGTTGCTTCACTGCTCTTGTCAAAAATAAAATCCAGATATTTTGCTTTTGCAATTTGTTTAATCACATCAGAAACTTTATCCTGAATTGGTTTGATTAATTTGGTTCTGGCTTGAAAAAGTTCACCATCAGGACCAAACTTTGAGCGTTGAAATTCCTTTGCTTGTTTCTCTTTTTCGATAATTTCGTTTTCACGGCGCTTACGCATATCATCGGTTAATAAAACCTGATCAGCCTGATAGGCTTTATACATCCTATCTATTTCAGAAAAGTTTTGATCTACCTGTTGTTGCCATTGTTTTGATGCGCCCTCTAACTGGCTCAACGCCGATTTGTATTCAGGCATCTGCTTCAAAATATACTCTGTGTCTACATATGCAAACTTTTGTGCATAAGCACCAAAAGTGGCGCAAAGTAAAAATGCGATAAAAAGATACTTTTTCATTTGTGTGTGTTTTATAATTCGTTTATAACCTAAGCCTTGTTTAAACTCAACTTATAGTGTTTTATTGCATATTTAATTATTTTTTTACGCTTTATCAATTAAAATCCACCTAATTGTTGTGCGATACTAAAGTGGAACTGACCTTTGTTTGAATCTGGCAAGCCTGGAATCGCATCAAAACCATAACCATAATCAATACCCAACAAACCAAAAATCGGTAAAAATATTCTGGCACCAACACCAACTGATCTTCTGATATTGAATGGATTAAAATCACTAAACCTGTTCCAGGTGTTACCACCCTCAGCAAAGGCCAGCACAAAGGCTGTAGCTTGCTGACTTGCTATAACCGGATAACGTGCTTCCAATACATATTTCGTATAAATAGGGCTACCAGATTGTTGTGCAATACTTGGGTTTGATCCTACCGGGATAACTGTATTGTTGGCATAACCACGCATCGCGATCAGCTCTGATCCTTGTAAGAAATCAAAACCTTGCATACCATCACCACCCAATTTAAAACGCTCAAATGCTGACTGACCTACTGCTTTATTATACTGACCTAAGAAACCAAACTGTGCCTGTGCCTTAATTACAAAGTTACCTGCTACACGTTGGTACCATTGTGAATCAAATTTCCATTTATGATATTCCGTAAAACGATATTTCTCCTTATCAGGTGCTGTTGCATAGTTCGTTTTATTGAATAATGAATAAGGTGGCGTAGCCTGAACAGTGAAACGAATGAATGAACCTGATTTAGGGAAAATAGGCGAATCCCTTGAATCGCGGCTAATCTCCTGAGATAAGTTTAAGTTGTACGATGTACCCGTATTAAATAAATAACCTTGATAATTATTTAGAATGTATTGTTGTAAGTTAACAGCATGGCTCAACTGAAAATAGTTATCTGGCCAGTTTAACCTTCTACCTAAACTTACGGTAACACCATTCAAACGAATTTTCATTAAATCTGAATCGTTTGTTGCTGCATTTGATTGCAATGAAGTAAAAGCACTTACACCAAAACTTACTGGTTTCTCGCCACCAAACCATGGTTGAGAGAAAGAGAAACTGTATGATTGATAATATTTACCGTTCGTTTGTCCACGCAAACTTAATTTTTGTCCATCACCTTTTGGAAGTGGTTTGTAGGCTTTTAAGTTAAATAAGTTTTTTAACGAGAAGTTATTAAATGTTAAGCCCAAAGTACCGATAATACGGCCACCACCAAAACCTCCTGATAACTCAATCTGATCTGAAGGTTTTTCTTCAACAGCATATTCGATATCAACAGTACCATCTGCCGGATTAGGACGAGGTGTAGGAACGGTTTTAGATTCGTCAAAGTTACCTAACTGACCAATCTCACGAATGGTACGGATTAAATCACTTTTATTGAATTTTTGTCCTGGTTTTGTACGAATCTCACGTAAAACCACTTTATCATTGGTAATGGTATTTCCTTTTAATGTAATCCTGTTATTGGTGTATTGCGGGCCTTCATACATCCGCATTTCTACATCAACTGTATCGCCATATATTTTGGTTTGAACCGGATCGATATTAAAAGTTAAATAACCGTTATCCGTATACATACTGTTGATGTCTCCACCATTTTCACCACCACCATTTAGCTTTTTATTTAGCTTTTCTTCACTAAATACATCGCCTTTCTCAATAGTTAATACCTTATTTAAAATACTGTCAGGGTAAATCGCATTACCTGCCCACGTAATATTTCCGAAGTAATATTTCTTTCCTTCGTAAAGATCCATTCTGATATTAACTCTTTTTTTATTGTGTTGATAGATGGTATCTTTCAAAAGCTCAGCATCACGGTAACCCTTCTCATGCATTTTAGCTACCATTTTCACTTTATTCTCTTCATACTTTTCTTTAGAGAACTTTCCTGAACCCCAAAAGCGCCACCACGCAAACTGCTTTGGATTTTTCAAATACTTTCTCAGTTTGGCCGCTTTGAAATCTTTATTGCCTGTAAAATCGATATGCTGAACTTTAACACGTCCACCTTTATCAATATTTGCTTCCAAAACAACACTATTCTCTGCATTTGGATCTTTACGGGTAGTATAATTAATCGTGGTAAAGAAATAACCTTTATCCAACAGGTACTTCTTTACAATGGCCGAAGTGGTATTGTATAGGTTATCATTTACGATTTTACCGGTTTTATCATTTAACTTTTCCTGAATCGCTGTTTTTTGTGATTTACTGATTCCCTTTAAATCAATTGAGCTTAAGCGAGGGCGCTCTATCACTTCAATTTCGAAATACACTGAATCCTGAACAAACTTTTCGATATTAATCTTAACATCATCAAACAATCCTTGTGCCCAAAGCGTTTTAATGGCATCAGAAGTAGCTTCACCAGGAAGAACAACTTTATCGCCTTTGGTTAATTTAGATAGGGTGATTAAAACATCTTTATCAAGATACTGGGTTCCGGTTACGGTTGTGCCACCAATGATATATTCTTTCGGACTAAAATAATCGAGATCTAAGCCTCCAACTTTTAAAGATGGGGTTGCTGGTGCCTTACCTGTAGGACGTATTTGAGCGAAGGCCGGAGCAGCTAAAACGAGTAGGATTAAAACTTGAAATATTCTTTTCATTAAAATAATTTGTTCAGTAATGGCCACGAAGGTAACAATGTTTTTCAAGCAAATTTTTGGTTTGCCATGTTTCCCTTTTGATGGTTACATTTATCGTATAAAAGTGGTGCTAAGTTAGTTTAAACGCTTGTTAAAAAGTGTTAAAAGAAAAATTAGTTCAATTGTTCACTAATTTTACCAAACCGGCGTTCGCGTTTTTGATAATCAACAATAGCCTCAAAAAGATCTTCTCTTCTGAAATCCGGCCATAATACATCAGTGAAATAAAACTCCGTATAAGCCATTTGCCAAAGCAAATAATTGCTGATTCGGTGTTCTCCACTAGTTCTGATCATTAATTCAGGGTCTGGAATATTTACAGTAGTAAGTTTGGATGAAAAAAGATCTTCATCAATATCATCTAACGTAATGGAATTGTCTTTTACTGCTGCCGCGATTTTTTTTGCTGCCTCCAAAATTTCCCATTTGGCACTGTAGCTTAAAGCTAAGGTTAGGGTACATTTCTCATTGTGAGCAGTTTTTGCCATAGCCTCTTTTAAGTCATCAATACATTCTTGTGGTAAAGATGCTATGTTACCGATGGCGTTTAGCTTAACATTATTTTTGTTCAGGGTTTCGGTTTCCCGGTTAATGGTCGAGATCAAAATCTGCATCAACGCATCTACTTCTTCTTTAGGCCTGTTCCAGTTTTCTGTTGAAAACGCATACAGTGTGAGGTATTCAATACCCACTTCTACGCAACCTTCTACAATATCTTTCACTGAAAGTACACCTTGTTCATGCCCGAAAACACGTACTTTGCCCTGGCCTTTTGCCCATCTTCCGTTACCATCCATGATCACGGCAATGTGCTTTGGCAGGCGGCTATAGTCTATTTGTTCTTTAAAATCCATTAATTATGTCAAAATCAGCTTAAAACGAGTAGCATTTTGAGGATACAAAGGTAAAAGATATGCCAACACTAACAAATAGATAAGTGTCCCTTTTTCTAAAATCACCTCTTTGTGTACCAGGTACACCAATCTGACCGATAGATGGATCGGATAAATTTATGGAAGGATTGCCAACAACTACCTGTCTTTCCAGGCCAGGATATCTTCCACTCACATCGTCGATATAATCAGTTAGCGGTGTTCGGTAGCCTAATTCTGTAAATACACTCCAGGTATCTTTATAATTGTAGCGCAAACCAACGCCGTATGGAATAGTTAAAACAGCATTTTTATATCCCTCCTCTTGCCCCTCAGTAGCTAACCGATCGAGCCGATAGGTTTCTCCATCGTATTTAAACTTAGGTTTAAATGCTACAAATCCTGCCCCTGTAAAAAGGTAGGGCGTAAACTGACGCGTACCACCACCAAGCTTAAAATTAAAAAAATTGAAATCAACCAGGGCACTTATTTCATTTAGAGAAGTATTAAAACTTAAATTGCGATCTCTGAACTGGGCATTGTTTGATTCAGAATCTTTGGCTTGAATTTGGCCATAAGTATAGTTTAAACGAACACCTAAATATTGATTAAAATTTCTTTTAGCATACAAACCACCCGATAATCCACTAATTTGCAAAGGGTTATTTTGATTTAAATCGCCCATATAGCCTGCTCCTCCACCCATAAGGCCGATTTCCCAGTTACCTTCCTGAGCGTGAACAACTTGCTCGGAAATGGTAAGAAAAGAGATGATTAACAGGAATTTGTTTAGCGTCATACTTAGTAGTTACGGGTATCAATTCCCCATAATAATTTATTCCTTAACGTGTTTAAATAAGTTTCATTGTTAAGTCGAATAAGATTTATACAAAAGTCGGCTTTTTTTATTGATATTTTAACTGATCTTTCTACCGTAACGGTTCTGCTATCGCATGATACCAGAAATTTTGATTCTCTGGCTTCTACTTCGAACGATAATTTATTATCATCCGGCACTACTACCGGGCGTACATTTAGATTATGCGGTGCAATTGGGGTAACTACAAAATTTTCAGAATCCGGATAAATAATAGGACCGCCACAACTTAATGAGTAAGCAGTTGAACCGGTTGGCGTAGCGATAATTAAACCATCTGCCCAGTACGAGTTGATAAATTCATCATTCATTGAAGCATGAATAATCATCATTGCCGAATTATCACGTCTGTGAATGGTAATGTCGTTTAATGCGAAATTTTCTTCGCCAAACAAACCATTATCCGATTCTAGCACTAAAAGCGATCTCGTATCTAAAGTATATTCACCATTTATCAGCGCATTTAATGCCGATTCTATTTCATTTTTATTGATACTAGCCAAAAAACCTAATCGGCCAAAATTAATTCCAATAACCGGAATATTGGAATTGCGGATTAATGAAAGTGTATCTAGCAATGTTCCATCACCCCCTAAACTTAATAAAACATCTGCATTTTCTTTCAGTTCTTTATGGTTGTGAAAAATAATGGTGTTGGAAGGCAGTTTTATTTTACCGTGAAGAGATGTTTTAAATTTCGAATATAAAACGGGCTGAATCTGGTGTGTTGCCAAATGATCAAAAACCTCCTGTACGTAAGGCAAAACCGTATCGTTAAAATCTCTTCCGTAAATTGCAATCCTCATAAAGTAGCCTTATACATTTAAATAGTTCATGAAGGAATCATATCGTTCTTGAGAACCATCATCAATTTGGGTATTGTTATAAACTTCTTTTACCAGATAATCATATCGTTCAAAAGAAGCAACAAGTGAAGTAATTTCTGTTTTATTTACTTTCAACGTTACCTCCATCCGGGTAGAATCGTTAAAAGAATTAACATAGGAAGATAAAATCTGAGCATTATCTGCTTCTACGATTTGTGAAATATGCGCCAGAGAATTATCGCGGTTGCTAATTTCCAGCACAATAATACCTCCTGGCTCATTTACCGCATACTGCGCTGCAACGGCATCTACCATGTTATTTATCGATACTAAACCAACATAGTTTTTCTGCTGATCGAGCACTGGTACAGCGGTAAGCTTAAGCTGACTCATTAAACGAATTACATCATAAGTATGTGCATCGCTTAAGGTAAAGGCATTTAGCATATTTACCGCAGGATCCGACAAGAGGATATCGTGATTATGAATGCTTTGCAAATCATCTTCCGACACAAGACCCAAAAAAGCAACCTCGTTTACAACAGGCAAATGCTTAAGTTTAAATTCGTTCATACGATCTAAAGCATTTTGCACAGTATCATCGGTTCTCAATGATGGGATAGCATTCGATATGATTTCTGCAGCAAACATTATTTTAATAAAATTCTATCTAAAAACTTCTCCAGGTAGGCGTTAAATATCTCCGGATGTTCCATCATTGGCGCATGACCACATTGATCAACCCAGTTCAACTCAGAATTGGGCAACAGCTGATGAAATTCCTCTGCCACTTCCGGTGGTGTAACCTTATCGTTTTTACCCCAGATTAATGAAACCGGGATAGTAATTTTTGATAGTTCTTTTGCCATATTATGGCGAATGGCAGATTTGGCCATGGTTAAAATCCTGATGACACGCGATCGGTCATTTACTGTTTTAAACACATCATCAACAAGCGCTTTGGTCGCCGTAGCCGGATCGTAAAATGTAAATTCTACTTTTTCTTTGATGTAATCATAACTCTCTCTGCGAGGAAATGAGCCTCCGAAAGCATTTTCGTATAAACCAGAACTACCTGTTAACACCAAAGCCTTCACGAATTCCTGATGGGCAACGGTAAAAACCAAACCAACATGACCGCCCAAAGAATTACCAACCAAAACAACCTGATTTAATTTTTTAAACTTTAAAAAACGATGTAAATATCTGGATAGAGCTTTAACACCTAAAGTTAAAATCGGCAATTCGTAAATAGGTAAAATTGGGATAACAACATGATAACGATCTTTAAACTGTTCAATAACAAGCTCCCAGTTGCTTAATTCGCCCATTAGGCCGTGTAGCAATACCAGCGTCTGGCCTTTTCCAGCTTCGATGTATTTAAATCCGTCTTCTTCTATTATCTCGTAAGTCATATATATTCTAGATGGTATTGTGCACTAAGTTAGTAGAGTAAAATTAAATTTTCGCATTTCTATGCCATTTTTCTGAAATAAAACTGAAAACGGTATAAAAACCCTATTTAAATTATCTAAACGCGACATCGTGTATGAAGAAATTTATTTTAAGGTTCGATTTCCCTGTTAATTTTCAGCTTTCAACTCCATTAAGCAAGCTTTTCTTTTACAATCTCAGCAATTAATTTACCATCAGCTTTGCCTGCCAATTCCTTGTTGGCCAGGCCCATTACCTTACCCATATCTTTAACCGATGTAGCGCCAGATTGTTTGATTACCTGCTCAATAATCAATTCAACTTCAGCCCTATCTAACTGCTTAGGCAAAAACTGATTAATTACCGCAATTTCCTCTTCCTCTACCTGAAATAAATCTTCACGGTTTTGAGATTTATAAATATCTGCAGACTCACGACGTTGTTTGATTAACTTCTGTAGGATTTTCAACTCAGTTTCTTCAGTAATTTCTTCTGAGGAACCTTTCTCGGTTTTAGCCAAAAGCAGCGCAGCTTTAATGGCTCTTAATCCTCTTAATTGTGCGTTATCTTTAGCCAACATGGCTTTCTTTATTTCCTGATCTATTTGTATCATTGGTTTTTTCGTTTTTTGGATATTTTGTCTTTTAGCTTTCAGTGTTAGTTAATGCCCACCCCACTAAAAAAGCCAAACAACTATTTCCTATCTATAATCGTAGCTGTTGCCTGTACGGTTGGCATAATTAACATATCATTAATGTTTACGTGCTTTGGGCGGCTAACCACATACCAAATGGCATCAGCAATATCATCTGCAATTAATGGCTCTAGGTTTTCGTAAACCTTTTTTGCCCGCTCTTCATCACCTTTAAAACGCACAACAGAAAATTCCGTTTCTACCATTCCGGGATTAATTTCAGTAACCTTAATACCGTGAGGCAGAAGATCGATTCGCATGCCTTTACTCAGTGCGTCAACCGCGTGTTTGCTGGCACAATATACATTTCCGTTAGGATAAACCTCTTTACCTGCAATTGAGCCAATATTCACAATGTGACCCGATTTGTTTGGAATCATCCAGTTGGAAACAATTTTAGTTACATAAAGCAGCCCCTTTACATTGGTATCGATCATCGTATCCCAATCATCAGTGTTTCCTTTATCAATTGGATCCAATCCCTGGCTTAAACCCGCATTGTTTACCAAAACATCAATCTTTTTCCATTCTGCTGGTAAAACTTCCAGCGCTGCTGATAATTTTTCTTTATCACGAACATCAGTCAAAACCTGTTTAATTTCAACTGCATATTTATCTGCTAAGTGGTGCGACAATTTTGCAAGTCTGTCTTCGCGACGGGCAAGAAGAATGAGATGATAACCTTGTTGAGCAAAAGTATGTGCGCAAGCCTCGCCAATACCAGAAGTTGCGCCTGTAATTAATGCAATTTTAGCCATATATGAATAATTTAGCTTCAGTAAACCAAATAAGCTATAACAGCCTTTGATTTAGATAGGCAAGCAAAGGTAAGTTTTTTTGAATTGTACGGCTATTGAAAAATTAAACTGAACGTTAATTGACGTAATTTTAACTTATCAATCGGATTTGCATAAACGGTATTATCATGCTGAAGGAGGTCATTGGTAGAATACGCCAGCTTGATTTCAGGCGACATTTTGAAATATTCGAAAAATAAGTCAAATCCGATTCCGGTTTCGTAAGAAAGGTAATTCCGTCTGTTCTTTAAAAATTTATTTATCGGTGTTTCACCTTCGTCAAAGAACTTTTTCTTTGAAGCAATATCAATAGAATATTTGGCGCCACCTAACCAATAAGCCCGAAAATTATTCATTCTATTAGACTTCACTTTTAACCCTAAAGGGAATTCGAACATGGTAGCCTGAACCTTTTTATCGATAACGCTTTGAAAATTTTTCACTTGACCGTTCCCCACCGTGATCGACTCCATCGGTAAATATTCATAAGTGACCACCCGATCACTAAAAATTAATGAAGGTGTAGCCCTGATATCAAAATTTTCAGCTATCCTCCTGTTCATCACGAAACCTAAACCAAAACCCTGCGAAGGTTTACTGGAAATGGAATTTAATGCACTGGTGACCGGCAAACCAGAATTCGAATCGTAAGAAACTTCTAACGAGTTTGGGACCTCATAAAAAGGTGAGCGCCAGTTATCTTTTTTAAGAATTTTATATTCTGCAGAGATATATTGAAAATTAAACCCGAAGCTCCAATCTTCATCATCTATCCCTCCTCCCCAGTTTTGGGCAAAAGTTAATGTTGACAAAGTACACAACGAAAGAATCAGGCTTATTTTTTTTATCATTTAGTACCGACGTATATTGAACTTATTCCAAACGTTAAAATTCTTTGTTTGGTACTTTTGAAACCAACTTTATCCATCAACCCCGTAAAATCCTTTCCATCAGGGAAAGCGGCAACCGATTCTGGTAAATAAGTGTAGGCCCGGGCATCTTTAGAAAAAAGTTTCCCGAAGAATGGGGTTACATATAAAAAGTAAAAGTTGTAAAGCTGTTTAACAGGAAAAACCCTTGGCTTCGAAAACTCCAGAATAACCATTTTGCCGCCAGGTTTTAATACGCGGTACATGTCGGCCAAACCTTTTTCAAGATTTTCGAAGTTACGAACACCGTAGGCACAGGTTATTGCATCAAAAGAATTGGTTTCAAAATGCAAGCCCTCTGAATCGCCTACCTGAACGGTAAAAACTTCATTTAAACTACGTTCGTTAATTTTTTTCTTCGCTACTTCGAGCATTCCTTCAGAAATATCAACGCCGATTACTTTCTCCGGATGAAGTTTTTTAATTGCTTCGAAAGCAAAATCGCCGGTTCCGGTAGCCACATCAAGCAAATTCCTGGGTTGGATTGAAACAAGTTCTTTGATCGCCATTTTACGCCATAAAACGTCTATCCCAAGAGAAAGAAAATGGTTTAAAAAATCGTAAGTACCTGAAATGTTATTAAACATCGTTGCAACCTGTTCTTTTTTGGTTGCATCTTCTACTTGATATGGAGTGATATTCTGATTCATGATATGTGGCAAAGATAGGGAAAAAGTCGTGAGTCTTTCGCCTGGAGTCCGAAGTCAGCAGCATCAAAACGCATTCGGCAATTTAAACTTTACATTTCCACGAGAATATGCAATTTAGACGACCGACTTCCTTCTTCGCACTTCCGACTCAAAACCCTACCTTTGCAATATGGTTATCAAAACGGCAACATTTGTTTGCAGCAACACCCAGATTTCGGCATTACCGCCCCCAACTATGCCCGAGTATGCTTTTATTGGCCGCTCTAACGTTGGAAAATCTTCACTAATTAACATGTTGGTTAATCAGCATGGATTAGCAAAAACTTCTCAACGCCCTGGCAAAACACAATTGATTAATCATTTTTTAGTAAATGAAAAATGGTATATCGTAGATTTACCTGGTTATGGTTACGCCAAAGTTTCTAAAACAAGCAGAGAGAAATGGGAAAAGTTTATTCGGGCTTACATTACCAAAAGAGAAAGTTTGCAATGTGTTTTTGTGCTAATTGACAGCAGATTAGATCCGCAGCAGATAGATATTGAGTTTTGTTACTGGCTTGGAGAGAAACAAATTCCTTTTTCGCTGATTTTTACAAAAGCTGATAAACAAGGGATGACAACTACACAAAAAAACGTAGCCGCTTTTAAGAAAAAACTAGGTGAATTTTTTGAGGAAATTCCGGCTACATTTATTACATCAGCAGAAAAAGGAAATGGGAAAGATGATGTTTTAAATTTTATCACTGAAGTAAACCAGGATTTCGTTCTCCCAACAGATTATAAGAAATTTTAAATGTTTATTTGTTTTTGGTCATTAGTTCATTGATCAATGCGTTATAGTTTAATAATACAAGACTATTAGATCATTGCTTAAACTTGAAAGTGTATGATTTAGCTGCTAATTAAATTTAAAGCATGATTTTTCTGCCCTTGCAGCTATCATCCATGACCGATCAAACCATTGTTCCAATTAACACAATTAACCAGTTAACCGATTTGTATAGTTAACCCTTTCTCATCAATGAAAAAATACTTTTCACTCGTATTATTCGCTCACTCAGTTTTTGCTTTACCGTTTGCCATGATTGGATTTTTCCTGGGTGTAACCACTACTGAAAATCCCTTCTCCTGGTATAAGTTAATTTTGGTTCTGCTATGCATGGTTTTCGCAAGAAATTCTGCCATGGCGTTTAACCGCTACCTTGATCGAAATATTGATGCCAAAAATCCACGTACAAAAATGCGTGATATTCCGGCTGGAAAAGTTTCGGCTAAAGAGGCATTGATATTTGTAATTGTTAACTGCGTACTTTTTTCTGTAGCCACCTATTTCATTAATCCACTTTGTTTTTATTTATCGCCAGTAGCATTATTTGTTGTATTATTTTATAGCTATACCAAAAGATTTACGGCACTTTGCCACTTGGTTTTAGGTTTAGGATTATCACTAGCCCCTATTGGCGCCTACATTGCAGTTACCGGTCATTTTGCTTTGGTTCCGGTATTATATTCTTTAACCGTATTATTTTGGGTGAGTGGATTTGATATTATTTATGCCCTGCAGGATGAAGATTTCGACCGTGAGGAAAAATTACATTCTATCCCTTCAACTCTTGGCATTAAAAATGCACTTCATGTGTCGGTTTTGCTCCATATTTTATCGGCAGCTTGCGTTATTTTACCCGTATTTTTCACCGAGTTTAGCTGGGTTTATTATGTCGGAATTGTATTTTTCTGCTCGATGCTGGTATATCAACACCTGCTTGTAAAACCAAACGATATTAGTAAAGTTAACAGAGCCTTTCAAACCTTAAATGGCTATGCATCGGTAGTATTTGCCATTTGCTTTTTGATTGATGCTTATATTAGAACGAAATAAATAATAGCATATGAACAAGGTTTGAATGAGTAAATTGTGAATGAGCGGATATTGTACCGAACGGTTCATTCACACAATAATTAAATATAGATTTTAGATATTTTTAGATTATTCCTTCAATTACTCATGCTCGCATGCAACAAATAAAGAAACCATGATTATAGAAAAAAAGACCAGAAAATATATCCCTCATAACCTAACCATCACATGGGAAAGCCTTGAGCCACTGTTTAGCGAATTGCAAAGCCGCGAAATTAACAATGTGGATGAATTGGAACAATGGCTGAAAGATCGTTCTGAACTGGAAGCTGCCCTGGAAGAAGATTTCGCCTGGAGATATATCAAAATGAGCTGCGACACGGCGAATGAAGAATTGGTTAAAAACTTCCAGTATTTCGCTGAAGAAATTGAGCCGAAAATTTCCCCTCTATCGAACGAGCTGAATAAAAAATTTGTCGAAAGTCCGTTTATGGATGATCTGGATAAAGAAAAGTTTTTCGTTTACAGCAGAGCGATTAAAAAGGCTTTGGAAATTTACCGTGAGGAAAATATTGAGCTATTTACACAATTGCAGGTGAAACAGCAAAAATACCAAAGTATCACTGGTGCCATGAGTGTGGAAATCAACGGACAGGAATATACACTTGAACAGGCATCAATATTCATTAAAGATTTAAATCGCGAAGTTCGCGAAAATGCCTGGAAAACTATTCAACAGCGTCGTTTGATTGATAAGGATGACTTAAACATTTTGTTTGATGAACTGATTAAATTACGGAATCAGGTAGCGCTAAATGCCGGTTTTGAAAACTATCGTGATTATATGTTCCAGGCTTTGGGTCGTTTTGATTATACGCCTCAGGATTGTTATGATTTTGCTAATGCCATTGAAAAGGAAATTGTTCCCATTTTAAAAGAACAAGCTGAAAAACGCCGTGAGGCTTTGGGTTTAGAAACTCTAAAGCCTTGGGATTTGGAAGTGAGTGTAAGCGGTAAACCAGCTTTAAAACCTTTCAATAATGGCGAAGAATTAATTGATAAAAGTATTGCTTGTTTTAATGCGATTGATGAAAAACTTGGGCTAAAGTTAGCTACAATGAAGGCGAATAATCTTTTTGACGTAGAAAGCCGGAAAGGAAAAGCGCCGGGTGGATATAATTATCCATTGGCAGAAACCGGAGCACCTTTCATATTTATGAATTCAGCCAATTCTCTTCGCGATTTAACAACCATGGTTCACGAAGGTGGTCATGCGATTCATACTTTTCTTACCGCCAATTTAGAATTAAATGATTTTAAGCATTGCCCGTCAGAGGTAGCTGAACTGGCTTCAATGAGTATGGAATTGATCTCAATGGATAATTGGGATGTCTATTTCGATAATGAAGAAGATTTAATTCGTGCAAAGAAAGAACAACTGGCCGATGTTTTAAAAACATTGCCTTGGGTTGCCGTAATCGATCAGTTTCAACATTGGATTTATACCAATCCGGACCATACCGCAGCAGACCGAGAAGAAACTTTTAAACAGATTTACAACCGTTTTGGAGCAGGCTTTGCCGACTGGAACGGATTGGAACAACAATTTGGCAATGTATGGCAAAAACAACTTCACTTATTTGAAGTGCCATTTTATTATATTGAATACGCCATTGCACAATTAGGTGCTATCGCGGTTTGGAAAAATTATAAAGAAAATCCTTCAAAGGCATTAGATCAATATTTAGCGGCACTATCATTGGGTTACACGAAACCAATGAATGAAATTTACGAAACGGCAGGAATCAAATTTGATTTTAGTGCAGATTATGTGAAAGAACTGGCCGAATTTGTAAAAGCAGAACTAGAGAAATTGAATTAGCGGCAATCGGGCTGCCTGACAATAACTTTTTAATCTAAGTCGTAGTTTACCAACTACGGCTTTTTTGTTGCCATTAACTTGTTACAATAAATATTCTCAGCAAAATCCGATTATGTTTAAAACCGATGCGATATACCTAACTGAAAATCAGCAAAAAATAGTTTTTGGCTAAGCTTTATTTTTGATCAGATTAACATCGCCAATAAGTTCTTTAAATACTTTTTATGCAAAATTTTAGGACTCCAAAACGATAAAGTTACGATCGTAACATTAACCGTTAAAACACTTTATTTATTTAAAAAATATACTAACTTTGAAGTTAAGCTTAGTAATTGTACTTTGTACACTAAGCAGGTTAAAAAAATCAACAAAAATCAAATAAAATGAGCATAATTGTTAATGTCCATGCGAGACAAATCCTCGACTCGAGAGGAAATCCAACAATAGAAGTAGAAGTAGTAACCGAAGCAGGTGCTTTTGGTCGTGCAGCTGTACCAAGCGGTGCATCTACCGGTCAATATGAAGCCGTTGAATTGCGTGATGGTGATAAATCTACATATTTAGGTAAAGGCGTTTTAAAAGCGGTTGAAAATGTAAATACTAAAATTGCTACTGCTCTAAGAGGTATCGATGTTTTTGAACAAAACGCAATTGATAAATTAATGTTGGAACTTGATGGTACTGAAAACAAAGGTAACTTAGGTGCCAATGCAATTTTAGGTGTTTCTTTAGCCGTTGCTAAAGCTGCTGCTGATGAGATTGGCCAGCCTTTATACCGTTACATTGGTGGTGTTAACGCGAATACCTTGCCAATTCCAATGATGAACATCATCAATGGTGGTTCTCACTCTGATGCCCCTATCGCATTCCAGGAGTTTATGATTATGCCTGTTGGTGCACCGTCTTTCTCTGAGGCTTTACGTTGGGGAACTGAAGTTTTCCATAGCTTAAAGAAAATTCTTCACGATAGAGGTTTATCTACTGCTGTGGGTGATGAAGGTGGTTTCGCTCCTACTTTTGATGGTACTGAAGATGCAATTGAAACAGTATTGAAAGCAATTGAAACGGCTGGTTACAAACCGGGTTCTCAAATCTGTTTAGCTTTAGATTGTGCTTCATCTGAGTTTTACAAAGATGGTAAATACGATTATACTAAATTTGAAGGTGCTACTGGTGTAATTCGTTCTAGCGAAGAGCAAGCACAATATTTAGCTGACCTTTCTGCAAAATATCCAATTATTTCTATTGAGGATGGTATGGATGAAAACGACTGGACAGGCTGGAAAAGCTTAACTGATAAAGTTGGCGACCGTGTTCAATTGGTAGGTGACGATTTATTTGTAACTAACGTTACGCGTTTACAACGTGGTATTGATGAGGCTACTGCAAACTCAATCCTGGTAAAAGTAAATCAAATCGGTTCTTTAACTGAAACCATTAACGCGGTTACTTTAGCACAAAACAGTGGTTATACTTCGGTAATGAGTCACCGTTCTGGCGAAACTGAAGATGTTACGATTGCAGATTTAGCGGTTGCATTGAACTGTGGTCAAATCAAAACTGGTTCAGCTTCACGTTCTGACAGGATTGCAAAATACAATCAATTATTACGTATTGAAGAAGAATTAGGCGAGAATGCTCGTTTCATCGGTTCTAAATTCAAATACGCGAAGAAATAATTTTCGATTTAATTTATAAAAAATGCCGCTTAAATATTTAAGCGGCATTTTTTGTTTTATGCTATTTCGTCATTGCGAGCAAGAAGCAATCTTGTGAAGGTAACATGAAGATGTTGGTTAAAAAAAGGGATGATCAGACAAGTTAAATCAACACCCCAAATCACTATACCTACTCCAATATGCTTCTCTGTATAGCCAATAATTTACTTTGTTTTAATTTTTTAATAGGATATAGATTTGAATCTTTTGACCATTCAACTTCCATATCGTAGAAAGTACTGGCCGGCGTGATCTTATCATTCAGGGCATCATCTATAAAAAGCTTCCAGCGGTTGTAATATAAAGATGATAATAAACCTCCCCATTCTTTGTGTGCATAATCTCTCAACGTTGTTTTTGGATTATTATCCGGACCCCAAAAAGTAATCTGCGCTTTTGCATTAAACAAAATATTCTTTGCATCCGGCAAGCCTTTCCCCAATGCTACTGCTTGGTTTAGCCATCTGTTCAAAGTGAAAAAATGATTATTGTTGAGCAAACTATCTTGCTGCAAAATCATGGTTAGAAAATGGTTACCTTTCTCTTTTATCGCATTTTTGTCTTTCGCCTGAATGGCATTAATCAATTCGTCGTAAGCTTGATCGCCTTTATCGGCCATTACTTGTCTTAAAAAATCCGTTTTATCCGTTTGGTAAGTTTCAGAATTTTTAAATTGTGCTTCAGCTTTGATAAACAGCGCAACAGCTTGTTTAAAAAGTTTAGTATCGTAATTGCGTTTACGTGTACCCCACGATGATACCGGATTAACTTTTAACGATGGTCTTGCACAATAAATACTTTCTGATGGGCCCTCCTGATAAACAATTTTACCTTTTTCATTTACCGGACTACTGTAAACCGTTTCTGTAAACACTTTCCAGGCATCAGCAATATCTTTGTTGTAGCTTCCGTATCTGTAAGTGGTATAATCTGTAATCCATTTATCAAGTGAAGGTTTTTCGTTTCTCCAGGCAATATCCAACATTAAATCGTATGCTACAGGATTATTATTTATTCCTTCGGGGATAATGCCTACGCCTTTTAGGTAATCTTTATACGGGCTTTGCTTAATTCTATAAACTTCATCTAAGAAACGTTGCAAACGACCATATAAGCCATTCTTTTCTCCAAAATTACTCACGTTAGACCAAATGAAATTTGTACCTCCATAACCTTTTCGCTGCTCCCAGTTAGAAGTATTTTCACCGAAAAGTTCTATTATTAAAGTGTTTTCTTTTTTTAAACCAGCCAGTAGTGCATCTGCCGGATTGTTTTGCCATCCCTGCAACACCCAGGTACTGTTTGGAAAGTTCTTCTGCATTACATCCTGAACGCTTTTCGCCACAGCAGTAATATCCACTCCGCCCTTTTTACCTCCTTCGTGAAAAGGTTCTCCACCGAAAAATTTGATATCACTTCCGTAAAGTTTTTTCAGTTCGCTATAATAAACGTCAGCTACGGTATTAAACTTATCATTCGTTGGAGCTAAAATAGCCGGACGGATAAACTCCGTGAACACCCAATTACCTTGGTCAATAATTTGTGCATCTTTTAGTGCGGCAACCTTTTTATTCAAATCATGTGGCACCATGCCATAAAAGCCTTGCAGAATCGGGTCAATTTCCAATTCTTTCATTCTGGAAAGCACCTTTTTCTGAATATTTGATTGCAGCTGCATCAATTGCAAACTGTTTGTTCCTCCCCATCCTTCTAAATTTCCCATCAACCACCAGGCTGTAAATGCCGGACCAGGAATAAATGCTTTTGCATCGGCATCTGTATAACCCAGTTTAATTAAAGTATTGTACCAAACGAGTTCAGTGCCCATTGGCGCCAGCATTATATTTACGCCGTTTAACGCCATCCAATCTAATTCTTTCTCCCAATCTTCCCATCTGTAAAAACTAAACGAATAATTAATGGTGCAATAATTTAAGGCATAACGGTATTGAAAAGGAGAGCTAATTTTTACCTTATCTTTAATTACCGGTAATTTTGATACCGGCGAAAGATTATTTCCCAAATGAGATAAACTTCTATTGCAATAGTATTTTAAGTACCAGCCCAATCCTTGTGCAGCAGCATTTGCATTTGTTGCAGCTATGAAAACTTCTTTCCCGTCAGAACTGAGTTCAAAAACATCTTTTTCACTGGAAACAAGTTTAGATAATTTTAGGGATTTTGCTAACCAAGGCACTCTTCGCTCTGCGATAGACTTAACCGAATTGAAGTCTTGAGCCTTAATAGTGGAAGAGCCAATGAGCAATAGGATTACAAATAATAATCTTCTTTTATAAATAATCATGTGTATAGAAAAGTTGAACTATAAAATACTTTTGAAGTAGTTTTAAGAAAGGAGCACAAAAAATAATGACGCTCCTTTCTATTTTAAGGGACTATTAGTACAAATTAACTTCCGACAAGGAAGCGAATTTCTCACCCAAATAATCATTTAACGAAACAATTTTTATATAATTAAAAGTTTTAGCACCATTAAATGAAAAGTATTGAACACCATTTAACGCCATTGTTCCGTTATATACGGTAGTCCAATTGGTTCCATCATTACTGGTTTCAATTCTAAAATCTTTTATTTTGCCTGCACCTGCCTGCGTATCTTGCCGGGTATTAATAGACAAGCCATTAGCTGTCACCGCTGAAGCTCCCGTTTTTATCGTGATAAAATGCGGATGGAGCTGAGCATTATCCCACGAGGTATGCCAATAGGTATTTGCATTGCCATCCAAAACATTTGTTGCAGCAAAACTTCCCTGAGCTGTAGAAAAGCCACTGATGGTCCAACCTGTTCTAGCCAGAAGTGTGCGGTCTCCAAAATCAATTACAGGAATATTATCAGCAAATTTATAAGCATAACTTGTACTCGTATTTGTGCCGTTTTCATGATGAAAAAAGATTTGCAAGGTATAATTACTATTACCTTTTTTTATGAATTCTGATACCGGCATCTTTACACTGAACGAATTATCGGCACCAGGCTTGGTGGTAAAAGTAATCGATGCATAACCATCAGGGTCAGAACTTTCAATATTTCTAAACGTGATGTGGCTGGCTGGGTTGCTAGATGTATATTTTCCTGAAACGATAATTTCGCCGTTTAAGTACTTGGCATCGATTTCGGTAACTTTAGAAGTTACGGCACCATAAAATGTTTTCACCTCTTTGCTAAAAATCTGACAATTATTAAGTGTAGCCGCATCGAAGTAACTCAAAAACGTGGGCGATTTTCCATAAGTGTAATTACCAGACCCCATTAATGTCATCCCGAAAGCTGGATTTGCAGCTTGAGATGCGCTAGGTCCGTTATGCGGCAAGTTAATTCCGTGGCCTAACTCGTGCAACATACCGCCAATGTAAACAGTAGCCTTGTCTCCAACACTACCTGGTTTTCCTAAGTTTTCATATTTTAAACCTGGAAAATCTACGGCATAACACCAACGGCCTACTCCATAATAAGGTATTGCATGTGTATCGGTTTCGCCTTCATCATACTTTTTATTTGATGCCGTTAGCACCAGGTAATGTTCACTTTTTAACTCTTGTGGGTTTTGTTGGAAATAGGCTTTAACCAAAGTTTCAATTGCAGGATAATTTGCATAGGCATCACTATTTAGAGGAGCTTTAATTAAGTGAATTTTTACACGTGTGTTTTCTGCATTTTTTAATAACCCAAAAGATTTTTCGCCAAAGCCCCAGCTTTTCATCCCATTTGATATAAACTTTTGGCCTTCAATTAAAATTTTGCTAATCCTTTCCTCATAATCAGCGTTAGCTATTACATTGTTTGGCACAAAATATACCACATTTAAGTTATAGGCATAATCAGATTTGTAGACAATATTACCAGTAACGGGAGGCGAAACCGGAGGAATAATCGGATTATCTTCACCTGTGCCTTTTTTACAGGCGAAAGTGGTTAATATAATGATGATGACTATATAGAATAGGTTATAATTTCTTTTCATAACGATGAATTAAAAATTAGTAAATCTTTAAAAAAGGGCCGTTTCAATGATGGAAACGGCCCCAATGGCATGAATTTGTTTTGAATATTACCAACCTGGTGTTTGCGTGAAACCCGGATTTTTACCAACCAGTTTATCTATTTCAGATTGTGGAACAGGCATTAGGTAATGTTTCGAAGCATCGAACACTCTGTTTTGCGATTGAAAGTATGTAAAGGTCGTATCTGTAGCACCGGCAATCGTATAGTTTACGCCAAAAACAGGCTTGTTATCAACAATCTCTGCAATTTTCCAGCGTCTCACATCCCAAAAGCGATGACCTTCAAACACCAATTCAATTCTTCTTTCATGTCTAATCACTTCTCTCATTTGCGCTTGCGATAAACCAGCTGGAATGTTAGGCATTCCTGCTCTGGCTCTGATGGCATTGATGGCATTGTAAACATTCAAATCAGCGCCAACAGCTTCATTTTGTGCTTCGGCATAATTCAGGTATAATTCTGCCAATCTGAATAATGAAAATGATTTGTTTGAACCCCCAGCACCAGTTGATAATGTCAAACCTTCTGTCATATACTTCCTCCACCAGTAATTAGTTCCTGGTTCTGCTGCGTTATCTTTATCGTTACTGTAAATGTTGATGGTACGGTTTTTCCATCTTGCACCTGGATGTAAAATTGTGGCGTAAAACCTAGGGTCTCTATCCTTATAAGGGTGTTTTGGATCCCAACCAGAACCGGCAGCTTTAATTGGCACACCTGTTTTCATTTCATAATCATCAACCAAATCTTGTATCGGACCGCTGTTAGTCCAGCCACTATAACCTAATGGTTGCATTACCTGGTCAATACCAGAACTGCCGGTACCAGTTCCCATATTTCTTCCCCATATAATTTCGTTATTGGCATAGCTTAGAAATACATCTGCATATTTAGGCAACAAAGCATATCCGTTTGCTAAGGCCATATCTAATGCTTGTTTAGAAACTGTCGCTGCATTCTGCCATCTACCCAGTTCATTATTAGGATTTGATAACTTACTTGCGTAATACAAATTAAGTCTTGATTTAATAGCCATGCATATTGTTTTGGTGGCTCTACCCCATAAACCATTGCTGCTATGTTTTTCTGGTAAAAGCGTCATGGCCTCATCCAGGTCTTTTGTTATGGTGGCAACAACTACAGGTAAATCACTTCGCTCTAAAAAAACACCATCACCATCAGTAGCCGGGGCCAATGGAGCGGTCATCAAAGGAATTTTACCCCATCCGCGATATAACATAAAATGATAATAGCCTCTTAACATTAAAGCCTCACCTTTTAATCGGGTACGCCTTGATGGGTCGTTTGGATCTTCAGGCACTAAATCATAGTTAGCCAAAAAGGTATTGATGGAGCGTATTTTTTCGTAAGCGCTATTCCAATCTAAACTCAGTGGAGAAAAGTTACTCGGATTCCAGGAGCCCGTGTTAAAAAGGATGGCTCCGTTAGACCATCTTTGTTTCGATTCATCTGTCATGGCCGAGGTTACATAAGAAGTACCTGTACCATAATTCCAGGAGCCTATATAGGTATAAAAGTTATTTACAAAAAGCTCCGTGTTGGTGATGTTTCCAAAAACTTCCTTTTCACTGATGTAATCACTAGGTACCTGATCTAAGAAGCTTTTTTTGCAAGATGAAAATAGCACAGCAAATAAAACTGTAGTTACTATGCAGAATTTAATTTTTTTCATTTGATAAAGTATTAATGATTAAAATGACATCGATAAACCTAAATTGTAAATTTTCTGGGTTGGATAAATTGCTGTTCCATTCGCTACCTGCTCTGGGTCAAAATCATCATAAGGCAACTTATCCCAGGTAAATAGGTTTAAGCCGGAGAAGAAAACCCTTAAATTGTTGATTTTAATTCTGCTTAATAATGTTTTTGGCAGATTATAACCTAGCTCAATGTTTTTCAGTTTTAAATAATCAGAAGAATAAATAAAGAAAGAGTTAATCTGACTGTTGTTTAGTCCACCTGCTAATGAGTAATGTACTAATGGATAGGTCGCAGTCGCCGCGGTTTCTGGTGTCCAGATATCTGCCAATCGGTTAGGTCCTAGATAAGGTACATAGGTTTTTCCTCCTAACGTTCCCTGAAACAATACACTAAAATCAATGCCTTTGTATGATGCTCCAAGCGATACCCCAAAAACATTTGTAGGGAAATTTACGATCTGAAGTGCTACACGGTCATTTTCGTTAATGATACCATCATTATTCATATCTGTATAGCGGATATCTCCTGGTTTTACGGCTCCGGCAAATGTTTGCTTAGGTGCACCGTTTATTTCCGCCTGATTATTGAATAATCCGGTTGCAACATAACCCAACTGGTAACCAACAGGTAAATTGGTTAACGATTGATATGGATAGGCCAGATTTGGTTCATCTCTTTCAACAATTTTATTTTTGTTATAAGTCCAGTTAACATATCCGAACAAATTAAGCTTATCGATATTGGTATTGAAATTTACCGAACCTTCAAAACCTTTGTTGATTACCCTACCTACATTTACGCGTGGAGGGTTATTAATTCCTAGATAAGATGGTATGGTTAAAGGAACCGACAATATATTTGTCCTGTCATCTCTAAAAACATCAAACTCAAATTTTAAATGACTATCAAAGAAACCCGATTCTAAACCAAAGTTGATTTTTTGAGCACGCTCCCATGTAATGTTCGGATTACCAATTCTTGAAGATATGTATCCGCCTGGATTAGCAGGTGTCGTACCAAAATCAAAACCCCCACTGCGGGCATAATCACTAATGAATAACCATCTATCTACAACAGAATTAATGTCGGAGCTGTATTTATCGTTACCCACATAACCAAATGATCCTCTTAATTTTAATAAGTTAACCGTTTTCGATTTGTACCATGGCTCTGCTGAAATTAACCAACCAGCAGATACTGCCGGGAAAACGCCAAATCTGTTTCCTTTAGGGAAATTTTCTGAACCGTTATAACCAATATTAAATTCGCCGAAATATTTAGAGTCGTAATTATACGCTACCCTGCCTACATAACCTTCGTAAACTGAAGGTAATGCGTTTGAACGGGAGTTGTAATTTCTATTAAATAACAACAAGCCCGTAAAGTTATTTTTTCCAAAATCGCGGTTATAATTCAACTGTGCATTATAAGTAAAATAACGTGTTGAAGCAGTACCATAAGCACGCGATAACGATGAAGCCTCGCTGAAACGCGTGTAGGTTTCGGCGCCACTTACCGGATCTTTGCGATATCTAAAGGAATCAAATTGTTGGTACTGTGCATAATTACTTTCAGCATAGTTTTCAAAAGAGTACAATGCTTTAATGCTCAAGCCCTTTGTGATGAAATCCAGTTTATGGCTTGCCTCAATAGTTCCGTTTGTGCTATTGAAGTAATTGTCATAATAACCACTTTCTTTTAGCGCACCTAATGGATTTCTAATATCAGAAGCAGTTATTCTACCTGCAGCATAAGTACCGTTCGGGTTATACACTGGTGTAACATAGTTAGGAATAAGATTTACCCAGTTGAAAATAGTTGCATAACCTGGACCAGGGCCAGTTCTGTTTTCTAAACGAGAGGCTAAATCAACCCGAAGATTAAGCATTTCGGTTGCTTTAATATCAATGTTCGACCTAAAATTATAGCGATCGTATTTCTGTTTTACTCCATACTTATTATCGTTTGCATCTTTAAATAAAGTTCCTTGATTTAAATAACCTAACGAGGCGAAATACTTCACGTTTTCATTACCGCCGCTTATATTGGTGTTATATTGTTGTTGAGGCGTATATTTCTCAAAAATTACATCGTTCCAATCTACATCCGGATAGGTATATGGATCGTTTTGATTTCCGAAGAGCTCAATCTCTTTGGCTGTCCAGATTGGATTTAAACCATCATTTTGAGCGCCTATATTATCTAAAGTAGCCCGTTGAACACTATTAAATTTTTCAGGAAGACGTTGAGGGGTTTGTAAACCGTAGTTAGCATTGAAGCTGATATTTGTTTTACCCACATTTCCTCTTTTAGTAGTAACTAAGATTACACCATTTGCACCTTGTATACCATAAAGTGAAGTTGCTGCTGCATCTTTTAAAATACTAATCGAAGCAACCTCGTTTACATCAATGTCACCAAAGTTGGCATCGCCTCTTGGCAAACCGTCTATTACAATAAGCGGTGATCTGTTTGCGCCGTAAGTTCCAATACCTCTGATATAAATTGTTGATGCATCAGCACCTGGAATGCCCGAAGATTGAATGCTGGTTAAACCTGGTAAACGGCCAGCCAATGCATTACTCAAGTTAGCAACCGGACTTTGTTTAAGTTCTCTCGTTTGAATAGTGGAAATAGATGCCGTAACACTTACTTTTTTCTGTGTTTGGCCATAAGCCGAAACTACAACTTCTTCCAAACTGCCTGATTCTGCAATTAATTGTATGAGCAGATCAGTTTTACCATTTACTTTCACTTCCTGGGTGACATAACTGATGAAAGATACCTGAAGAATAGCATCATCGCTTACATTTTTAATTGAAAATTTTCCATCATTATCGGTCACCACTGCCACGTTTGTGCCCTTTACCTTTACCGTGGCGCCAGGTAGGCCACTATTTGTCTCATCAATTACCTTCCCCTTAATATCAACAGCTGCAGCATTTACAGCAGGAGAAGACGACACTTTATCTCGTACCACAATCGAATTCGTTTCAATTGAATAATTAAAGGGTTGGTTCAGAAAACATTTATTTAAGGCTTCCTGTAAGGTAACATCACGTAGATTGATATTAAAAATTTTAGCTTTTTTAATTTTTGCAGAATTGTATAATACATCATAGCCACTTTGGTCACCGATTGCAATGAGTGCTTTCTCAAGTGTTGTATTTTTTTCTGTTAAAGTTATTCGCTGTCCAAATGACGTTGCCCCTACAGATGTAAGAAAAGTGAACAAGAATATTGCAGTTAGCTTCATAGTTAACAAAATTTTGCCCTTCGCATAGGAATCCCTATACAATTTAAAATTGTTAAATTTCATATATTTGTTTTTGGTTAGTTGAGATGCTTACAGCACCAGTTTGAATAGTTGTTTGTTCTCATTTTTAACGAAGCCATTTAGCCGGAAGTGTTGGTAGCACTTTCGGTTTGCTTAAGCTACTGTTAGTTGTAAATTTTTACGGCATAACCACTACCCTCCTTCCAGTTACTTTAAATTTAACATCTCCAGTTCTGCTTAGCATATTCAGGGTTTCTTTTAGATTTTTTTTCTTCGATATTTTTCCTCCAAATTCAACCCCGGTAAAATCGCCTTCATAAGAAACTTCTATATCGTACCAGCGGGCAATTTTTCGAAGTACTGATTTAATATCTGTATGCGAAAAATTAAACCTCCCATTAATCCAATCAATAGATTGATTCACGTCAGCTTGATGAACACTTAAACTTTTGTCTGTAAAAATTGCGGCTTCACCAGGTTTTAAGAGGGCCGACTGCATTTTATTCGGTGTACGCACTTTCACACTTCCCGTTAATAAAGTTGTTTTAACCTGATCTTCATCAGCATAAGCATTAATGTTAAAATGGGTTCCTAAAACTTCAACTGATTGTTTGTTCGTTTCAACTACAAAAGGCTTCTGTGCCTGATGTGCTACTTCAAAATATCCCTCACCTGTAAGTTTTACATTTCTTTGTGGGCCAATAAAATCGCTCGGAAATGTTAATGATGATGCCGAGTTTAACCAAACTTTAGTTCCGTCTGATAATACAACTTTAAAAAAACCGCCTACAGGTACTTCTATTACATTAAGTTGCTGAGGACCGCTGGTTTCTGCAATACCATCAGCAAATGAAACCTCATCAACCTGGATTTTACTGGCACTTGAGCTACCGAAAGCCGTTAGTTTTCCTGTTCTCACAGCTGTCAAATCGATACTTTTACCATTACCCAGGCGAAGTATAGCTTTGTTTCCTCCTGGAAGAATTTTGCTGGCATAATCAACAGCACCTTGCTGAACCTTGAGGTTTTTTTCCTGAAAAAAATAATATGCCAATGAAATGATTGCTAAAACCGAAGCTATTTTTAACCAGTTTGGAAATAGTTTAACTGTTTGCTTTGGAGTGCTAGCCTTACTTTCTTCAATAGCATCTATTTCGTGATTAATTTTGGAAAGCAAGGCTTGTTCGCTCACAGTATCATGTGGGTACGCTTCATTTTCTGTATGGCCAGAGAGTTTATCGTAATATTTATCAATGAGATAAACCTCATCCTCAGTCGCCTGGTTTCGCAGATATTTATCGATTAAGATTTTAAATTGGTCTTTTTTCATGGTAGATATATATAAGTACCAAAAACATGGCTACACCCTACGCTTATTATCAAATAATTTGAAAAAAATAATTATTAGGGATGCATTTGCCATTACACAAAATGACAACACACTAATAATCAGGAATGTAAATTAATCGGGATGATTAATTAAATACATGTTCAACCAGTATTAAAAGGCATAAATTTAAACTTAGCCCTGCCTTAATATTTTTAAGAGCGAGCGACATTTTCTTTTCTACCGTTTTTTCAGAAATACCCAACTGAAGTGCGATTTTCTTATAGGTTAAGTTATCAATTCTGCTCAAATTGAAAATGGTTCTGCAATCTTCCGGGAGATCATCTATTAAATGCTGAATAAGATGGCGCATTTCTTTAAAAACCAGCGGATCTTCAAAAACTAAATCACCTGTAATTTTAGCAAGCTTATCATAAAAATCTTCACTTACCTTATTCTCGCGAATGGCTTTGAGTACCGAGAACTTTACAGCCTGGTTTAAGTAAGCTTTTAAATTAGCAACTTTAACTTCGTTTCTTCTTTGCCAAAGTGATACGAACACCTCCTGAATAATATCCGCAGCTTCATCTTCATCATTTAGAATCCGACAGGCCTTTTGATGCAGCGTTCTCCAATAACGTAAATAAATCTCATCAAATGCAAGCCTATCTCCCTCGATTAAGGAGTCGCTAAGTTCTGAATCTGTAAACAAGGAATAATTCTGCATTTGGAACCCCAAAGTAACAAAATTATAACAAAACAATAAAATTCTACTACTTTTGAAAATGAGTTAAGTTAACAACTCATCATTGTTTTTTTTATATTTGTGAAAATGAAACGTTTAATAGACCTTTTCCGCAATAAATATTTCCTTGCAACCGCTGCCTTCGCTGTTTGGATGTTATTTTTCGACAAAAATGATATGATGTCTCAGTACGAGTATCGAAGCCAGGCGAATAAATTACAGGAGGAAAAGGAGTATTTTGAAAAAGAAACCGCCCAGGTTAAAAAGGATTTAAACGAGTTAAACACAAATTTAAATACTGCGGAAAAATTCGCCCGTGAGAAGTATTTCATGAAAAAAGATAATGAAGATGTCTTTGTGATCATTCATGAAGAGAAAAAAGATTAATAAGAATTTTTAGGATTGAAAGATTTCAAGAGTTAAAGTTTAAAATTTCGTTTTTTAATAATCAAACTTTGGTAGAGATAGCTTAAACTTCACCGCTACAATTCTCAACACAAAAATAAAAGCAACCACAGCAAGTTTTGCCACCACACTTTCAACATTAATTTCAATGAGCAGGTAGTACAGTAATCCACCTAAAATGCAGGCTGTAGCATAAATTTCTCGTCTAAATACCAGTGGAATCGTGTTTAGCAAAGTATCTCTTATAATTCCACCGAAGCAACCCGTAATTGTTCCTAAAGCAATGCAAATCCCGGGGTTTAAACCAAATGCCATACCTTTTAATATTCCAACCATTGTAAATAAGCCTAATCCAAGACTATCGAATAAGAACAGCGTAATTTTTAATTTCTGCACATGAGTTTTGAAAAACATTGTGCCCAATGCAGTAAACAAGACAATTAAGCAGGTTTGCATATCCCGCATCCACGCAACAGGTGTATCACCAAGCAATAAATCCCTAACGGTACCGCCACCTATTGCAGTTACAAATGCAATAATCAAAACGCCAAATGGGTCGAGTTTACGCTGCATGGCATTAAAAGTGCCGGAGATGGCAAAGGCAATGGTTCCTAAAACTTCAATTACCTCCGAAGTAGAAATATTATAATTCTCCATTGCGTTTACGTAAAAACCACTCAACCGAAAGTAAAGTTAAAATGAGTCCAAACAGCCATTTCATATTAATGAGTTCATCGTATTTACGGTCTTCATAACTAATGGTTTTGATATTCTCATTTTTCAGAATCTCATCAGCGATTTTCAGCAAATCGGACGGCATAAAAAGCTCTCCATTACTTTGTTTAGATATGGTATTGAGCAATTGATGGTTTGCGGTTGTTTGCTGATATTCGGCAATGAGTGCATTAACATAAAAACTTCCTGAAGCCGTAAATTTTTGTCCTCCTAAAACTGTATTGGCTACATATGAATAATTTCCGGCTTGCATGGTACCGGCATCTAGTTGGTAGCCATTTTCAGTTTTCGAAAACACATAACTGAATATTTTACCAGCCTCATTTTTAACCTGTAACTTCACCTCTGATTCGTTTACAGGTTGGTAACTTTCGTTGTATAATGTTGCGTTGAACTGGATTGATTCGTTTTCGTCGTAAGCTGACTTTGATGTAAAGACCTTAAATCTTCGCTTATCATCCTTAACCGAAAGATATTGGACAGTTTTTGAAATTAAATCATTTAAGGCGGATTGATCAGCTTCATTTTCGGCAACTGATAATTTCCAGCGCCACAAACCCTCTCCCATCAAGTAACCGTTTTTTAAACCATTTTCGTTTGTAAAAAATAATAGTGGCATTTGAGTATTTACCTTGCCGATACGCTGATTAAAAACTGCCGTGGCATTGGCATTTACAGTCAATCGGCCAAATGGCATCAATAGTGGGTCGACAGTTGCAAATTGTTTCTGATCCTCTTCTGATAGATTAAAGCTGGTGAAGCTATTGGCAAGATTTGGATAAACTTCCTGTACCGAACCATTCGCAGAGGCCAGGTTGACCTGATTTTGGATTTGATTAAATGCACTAACATTACTTTGCGCACCCAAAATATACCAGATAGGCTTTTTTAAAGCTCTTAACTTCCGAACAAATGAAGTTGAAATATTTTGAGCATCAGGGAGCTGATACAACACAATTAAATCAAATTTGGATGGGTCAGTAGCATTTAAATCATCTGCAAGAGCGAGTTTTGCCTCATAGTGTTTATTAAGTGAAATGGCTTCCTTCAGGACACTTAAATCCGGATGTGGCGCAGCGGCCGCCAACAATACTTTTTGTCGGCCATCAATTACTTCAACATAAAAAGTTTGGGTGTTATTTCTGGTCGTAATTTCGTTTTGCAGCGTACTCAACTGAACGGTATATTTTTGAACACCTATTTTACCTGCATGTAATTTTACAGGGACGGCTTTCACAAAAGAATTTCCGTTAATAGCCAGGCTTTGTTGCTGCACTTTGGTTCCATTCTGGCTAACTGTTAGTGTTGTATTCTCTGCATCACTTTGAAATGCCTGAACCTGAACTTCAATGGTAAAATCATCATCCAGATATACAATATTGTTATAATTTACATTAGCAATCAACACATCCCTTTTCGGAATGCTATCACCCAAAGCAATAGTATAAACTGGTGCATTAATCTGATTGATACTGTACAAAGGATTTCCGCCATGATTGAAAATGCCATCAGTTGCTAAAACGATTGCCCCAACATTTCTATTAGCATATTCATCTTTAACTTTTTGAAAAAATGAAGCTGCATCAGTCAGTCTTCCCAGGTTTTTAAAATCGAACCCATCGCCTACAGAATCGCCAAAATGATAAGCTTTTACTTCGTACTTATCTGAAAGTTTATCCTGTAGCGCTTTCAGATTTCGTTCGTATAATTTTTGGTTGAAACCAGCTGCCTTAACCTGACCAACGGAAAGAGAATTATCCTGCCCAATGATGATTACAGGCTTATCTAACGTATAGTTTAGTGTTTTGATTAATGGAGCAAATAACAACCAGGCAACAGCGGTGACAACAATTATTCTGAGTGCCGCTAAACTATATTGGAGTTTTTTGTCGAGGTTTTTATTTCTTCGATATAATAGCCAGGCGTACAAAATACCCAAAGCAAGGCAACCCAGAAAATACAAAATAGAAGTACCAGCAAAAAAGCTATCCATATTTTATAAAGATGCTAATTTTGTGTTTAACCGCAAAGAACGCAAACATTTTACGCAGAGAAAAGGCAGTAATAAGAAAGGTGCTACAAAGTTAGGCAGGAGATACAACTAAATGAGCGAAGGAGAATTGTAAAAATTGCAAAAACGTTTTGTGTTATCTGCGTCTATTGCATCTACAAACTTCTGTGGTTAAATTACTAGCTTTATCCAAAGCAAATTTCATGAAACTAATCTGTTTAACCTTTCTCTTATCCTTCAGCATCATGGCAAATGCACAAACACTAACGCATAATCAACTACAATTTGAGCGAGTTAAAAATGCTTACGATGAAAAATGGACTTCTCTTCGTGAAGTACTTTCAAAATTCAGTATTGGTCATAGTCCGTTAATGTTAATCAATGCCTATAAAGCAGAAAAAACTTTAGAAGTCTGGATGAAAAATCCAGGAGATAAGTTTTATCGGTTGATTAAAGTTTACGAATTTTGTGCAAGTTCTGGACTATTGGGTCCGAAGGTAATGGAGGGCGACAAACAAACGCCAGAGGGATTTTATTACATCAATGTTTTAAACCCAATGAGTAACTATCATTTATCGTTAGGGATTAACTATCCCAACCATGTTGATATAGAGCGGACAGGTAAACAGAATAGTCCGGGTGGGGATATCTACATCCACGGAAGTTGCGAAACGGTTGGCTGTATTCCCTTAACCGATGATAAAATTAAGGAACTTTATTTACTAGCCATTTTCTCTACTGATTTGAAGACAAAAAAAATTCCTGTAAATATTTATCCTTTCAAAATGACTGAGGAAAATATGAAGAAATATGCCATCCAGTTTCCGGCTCATGTTGATTTTTGGAAAACTTTGCAGCAGGGATATTTGGCATTTGAGAAAGATAAAAACGCCATAAATTTTAAGGTTGCCAAAGGAAAATATATTGTAAAATAGTTGGATTACTAAAAAGGTTGAAAAGTTGAAAGGTTTCAAAACTAAAACATTTCAACTTCCCAACCTTAAATCCTTACAATCTGCACCTACAGCATTCCGCCGCAAACAGAAAGTGTTTGTCCGGTTACATAGGCGCTCATATCTGATGCTAAGAACACACAAACATTAGCGATGTCTTCCGTTTCGCCAGCACGCTTTAATGGAATATCTTTTTCCCAACCCGCAACAACTGCAGGGTCTAAAACCTCAGTCATTTCTGTACGGATGAAACCTGGAGCAACAACATTAGCACGAATGTTTCTTGAACCTAATTCTTTAGCCACAGATTTGGTGAATCCAATGATTCCAGCTTTTGATGCAGCGTAGTTCGCTTGTCCGGCATTACCCTGAACACCAACCACTGAACTCATGTTAATGAAAACACCTTTACGGGCTTTCATCATCACTTTAGAAGCTGCTTTAGTTACGTTGAAAATAGATTTTAAGTTGATATTTATTACATCATCCCAGTTTTCTTCACTCATACGCATCAACAAACCATCTTTGGTAATACCTGCATTATTTACAACGATGTCTATTGTGCCAAACTCTGCAACAATATCATTGATTAATTGCTCTGCCTGGTCAAATTTAGATGCATCAGAACGGTAGCCTTTAACTTTTGTTCCAAAGCTTTGTAATTCTTGTTCTAATGCTTCGCCCTTTTCTACTGATGACAAATAGGTAAAAGCAACGTTAGCACCTTGCTCTGCAAATTTTTCAGCTATTTTACGACCAATACCTTTCGATGCACCAGTAATTAATGCTGTTTTTCCTTCTAGTAATTTCATTATGAAATGTTGTAAAGTTGAATATTTTAAGGGTGTAAAGTTAGTATAATTGGTTAACTGTTGAAATTGTTTAATCGCTTAATGCTGGCTAAAGCCCAAAACTGAAAACTTTAATTTTTAACTGCAAGCTAAACCGCTGGCTCCTGCTGACTCAAACAATGGAAACTTCCTAATCCCCAGATAATATCAACTGAATTTATTCCAACCACTTTTCTATCTGGAAAACAACCTTGTATAATATCTAAAGCTTTTTGGTCATTCACATCATTAAAAGTCGGCACAACAACTGCAGCATTAGCAATATAGAAATTAGCATAAGAAGCTGGCAGACGTGTATCTTCAAAAATTACCGGCGAAGGCATTGGTAATTCCACAATATTCAATGAGCGGCCATCTTTCAATTTCATGGCTTTTAATGCTTCCAAATTCTCCTGCAACAAAATGTAGTTTTCATCCAAAGGATTACTTTCTACAACTGTTAAAACAGTATCTTCATTTACAAAACGTGTAATATCGTCGATATGTCCATCCGTATCATCGCCCACAATCCCATCACCTAACCATAAAACCTGGTCTTGTCCATAATATTCAAGCAAATATTGTTCAATCTGCTCTATTGTTAAGTGTGGATTACGATTTTCATTCAGCAAACAAGATGTTGTCGTTAAAACCGTGCCAGCGCCATTAAATTCAACCGAACCACCTTCCATCACAATATCAGGAGTAAATAAAGGCAGGTCGAAATGTTTTGCGATTTTGGTTGGCACTACATCATCCAAATCAAAAGGAGGATATTTTCCACCCCAGGCATTGTAACCCCAATCTATTACCGCTTTTTCATTTCCTTTTAACACAAATGCGGGCCCATGGTCACGGCACCAGGCATCGTTGGTTTCGTTAAAATAAAATTCAATTTGCGATAAATCTGCATCAACTTTGTTTAATTCAGCAACTGCAAAAGCTTTCATTTCTTCATCTTTTACATTGATGCGAACCTTTTCGCCCTCGGCAACAACTTTAATAAATTCACAATAAGGCTTGTAAATCGTTTCAATTTTTCCCGGCCAGCTTGCTTCTTTATGTGGCCAGCTTAACCAGGTAGCCTCATGTTTTGCCCATTCTGCTGGAAAAGCATAACCTTGTTGCTTTGGAGAATAATCGAATTGGTTTAGATTTAACTCTTTTCTTGGAGGGAAATTTGACATATGTCTGTATTAGTACTGACGTTTTTACTTGGTCATTGCGAGGTACGAAGCAATCTATTTTGATTTATTGATTGAGATTGCTTCGTACCTCGCGATGACGAGCACATTATTATTTTGAAATTAATTATCTCTTAGCGAGAGACTATTTTAAAGATTTTGCTTTAAGCTTTGGTCTTCACCCTTTCAGCTTAGCCCTCATCAATATATCTTTTCGTAATCGGCTGGTAAGAATCAATTCTTCTGTCTCTTAAAAATGGCCAGTGTTTACGCATAAAATCGCTTTGGTCTAAATCCAATTCCACCACTTCAGTTTCCTCTTTGTCGTGTGATGCCAGATAAAGCAACTTACCCTGCGCATTCGTAGCGAAACTTCCACCCCAGAATTTCATCCTACCCTCTTGCTCAAAACCTACGCGGTTTACACTTACCACAGGAACGCCGTTTGCTACCGAATGTGAACGCTGAATCGTTTGCCAGGCATTATATTGGTCTTGGTTAGTTTCTTCATCTTGCGTAGTATCCCAACCAATCGCTGTCGGATAAAACATGATATCTGCACCCATTAAAGCTGTAATTCTTGAAGCTTCCGGATACCATTGGTCCCAACAAATTAAGATACCGATTTTCGCAAATTTGGTTTCAAAAACCTTATAGCCTAAATCGCCCGGAGTGAAGTAAAATTTTTCGTAATAGGCAGGGTCATCAGGTATATGCATTTTGCGGTATTTACCCAAGTACGAACCATCGGCATCTAAAACAGCAGTGGTGTTATGGTATAAACCTTCAGCACGTTTCTCAAATAACGAAGCAATCACAACTACGCCCAATTCCTTCGCTACCTCCTGCAAAGCATCGGTTGATGGACCAGGAATTTTTTCAGCTAAATCGAAATTATCGTAATCTTCAACATCGCAGAAATATAAAGAAGTAAAAAGCTCTTGCAAACACACAATTTGTGCACCTTTTGCTGCTGCTTCTCTTACTTTTACAATCGCTTTATCTAAATTTTCCTGCTTATCTTTAGTACAAGTCATTTGTACCAGGCCAACTTTTACTTTCTTCATGTTTATTGAAATGAGAGAATGAGAGAATGATTAAATGGTAGAATGTTATTGCTTGTACGCCATCCCCTCACTCAAAATTCGTTCATTCAAAATTTTCGTCAAAGTTACTATTTTGTTTAAAAGTAGAACGGCATAATTTTGTAATTGTTTTTTGGAAAGCAAATGCAGTAATCCTTATTAGCTGTTAGTCGGTCTATCCGTTAAATCTTTTTTTGCGATTGTCACACTGAGCCTGGCGAAGTACAACAAAAAAAGGATATCACTTCTATCCCGTTTAGAAAAGAATAGCTTTTGCTACTATTTTGGGTTGCAAATCGCCAAGACCACCAAAGGTTGTTATTTAAACCCGACGGCAGCGGAAATCCTTTTAAATGCAACAACATTGAATAGGCTATCATGCTGAGGCACGAAGCATCTGCAACCGATGAAACAGATACGTCGTAATCAGCATGACAGAAATTGTTTTTAAAAGATTGAAGCAATGGCGGGATTGTCGATACCAAAAAGAAAACTGCTTTTCAAACTAAATTTAGACACTCCATTTCCGTCTTTGCGAGTTCGATTTTTCTTCGATTGAAGCAATCTCATTAAAGTAATATTAATCTAAAAAGATTGCTTCGTGCCTCGCAATGACGAACGCTTCAAAACTTTACTCAAATTGATTGTAGAATTTAGACGCCTATTTCTTCTCTATATTCCTGTTGCAGTTCGAATAGGCATTTCGCACACAAACAGCCATCATACAATTCGGAAATGTATTGAACCTCGTTAATGCTTAACTGGACCACGCTACACTGGCATTTAGTGTATGAATTTGCTTTGCATTCAATAGCCGTTCCGCATCTTTCGCAGGGAATGATTTCGTGTTTGCTATGTGGTAAGGTTGAAGGCATATCAGATAAGGCTTAAGATTAGCCTGATTGTCTTGCAAAAATATGAACAAAAAATAAGGTTTTGAGCGTTTGCCCAAAACCTAACGTATTTATTGCTTTAAGATTGCTTGTAGTTCGCAGTGACTGCGAAGTAACAAGCCTTTCGCTTTGGTTTTTCTACTTTAAGCTTTCCGCTTAACCTGAACAGCTAATGCAGCCTTCTTCCATTGAACAAACTGGTCCGTCAACGATTTCTTCTGCAACTTGATCTTGAGTCATTTGAGCAGGAATTACCGCTTCAATAGCTTTACCACCTTGGTTTTCTACAGTAAATTTAACTGCTTGAGATGCTGCCTGTGTACGTAAGTAATACATACCGGTTTTCAAACCTTTCTCCCATGCGTAGAAATGCATTGAAGTTAATTTTGAAGTGTTCGGCGCATTTACGAACAAGTTTAAAGATTGCGATTGACAAATGTAAGCGCCACGGTCTGCAGCCATATCGATGATGTTACGCATCTTAATTTCCCAAACCGTTTTGTATAATTCTTTAATGTAATCTGGGATTGATGGAATTGCCTGGATTGAACCGTTAGCCAATATGATTTGGTTTTTCATATCGTTATTCCATAAACCTAATGCTACTAAATCTTTCAATAAGTGTTTGTTTACCACTACAAATTCCCCACTTAATACACGACGCGTATAGATGTTTGAAGTATATGGCTCGAAACATTCGTTGTTACCTAAGATTTGAGATGTAGATGCAGTTGGCATAGGTGCAACCAATAGTGAGTTATACACACCATCTTTCACTACTTTTTTGCGTAATGATTCCCAGTCCCATCTTCCGCTATCTGGTGTTACATTCCATAAATCAAACTGGAACTGTCCTTTTGATAATGGCGAACCTTCAAACGTTTGGTAAGGACCGTTTTTCACTGCTAAATCATTAGAAGCTGTCATCGACGCGAAATAAATCGTCTCGAAGATATCTTTGTTCAAGCGTTTTGCCTCATCACTTTCGAAAGGTAAACGCAATAAGATAAAGGCATCTGCCAAACCTTGCACACCTAAACCAACTGGTCTGTGGCGCATATTTGAGTTTTCAGCTTCCTGAACCGGGTAATAGTTATGGTCGATGATTTTATTCAGGTTTAAAGTAGCCTGATAAGTTACATCGTATAATTTTTGGTGGTCAAATTGCCCGTTAATTACAAAACGAGGTAAAGCTAGTGATGCTAAGTTACAAACGGCAACTTCATCTTTAGATGTATACTCGATAATCTCCGTACACAAGTTAGAAGACTTAATTGTACCTAAGTTTTGTTGGTTAGATTTGCTGTTCGCTGCATCTTTAAACAACATATAAGGTGTACCGGTTTCGATTTGAGAATCTAAAATGGCAAACCAAAGTTCTTGTGCTTTAATGGTTTTACGACCGCGGCCTTCAGTTTCGTATTTAGTATATAAATCTTCAAATTCTTTACCGAAACAATCTGCTAAGCCTGGTGCTTCATGTGGGCAGAATAATGTCCAATCGCCATTATCTTTAACGCGTTGCATAAACAAATCGTTAATCCAAAGGGCATAGAATAAATCACGGGCACGCATTTCTTCTTTACCGTGGTTTTTACGCAAGTCTAGGAATTCGAAAACATCTGCATGCCAAGGCTCTAAATAAATTGCGAAAGCACCTTTACGTTTACCTCCGCCCTGGTCTACATAACGAGCAGTATCGTTAAATACACGTAACATTGGAATTATACCATTACTTGTACCGTTTGTACCACCGATGTAAGAACCTGTTGCACGGATGTTATGGATGCTTAAACCAATACCGCCAGCACTTTGTGAAATCTTAGCCGTTTGTTTTAAGGTATCATAAATACCTTCAATGCTATCATCTTGCATGGTTAACAAGAAACATGATGACATTTGAGGTTTTGGTGTAGCGGCATTAAACAATGTTGGTGTAGCATGTGTAAACCAACGCTCACTCATTAAGTTATATGTTTTAATTGCACTTTCGATATCTTCTTTGTGGATACCGACAGAAACACGCATAAATAAATGTTGAGGACGCTCAACAATTGCACCGTTAACTTTTAACAGATAAGATTTTTCTAAAGTTTTAAAACCGAAATAATCAAAACCGAAATCACGGTCATAGATAATAGAGCTATCTAAAATATCTGCATTTTTTGCAATAATCTCATACACATCATCAGCAATAAGCGGTGCTGGCTTTTGTGCTTTCGGGTCGAAATATTCGTACAACATTTTCATCGTACCCGAGAATGATTTTGTAGTGTTTTTATGCAAGTTAGAAACCGCGATACGCGATGCTAACAAGGCGTAATCAGGGTGTTTCGTAGTTAACGAAGCAGCAGTTTCTGCAGCAAGGTTATCCAACTCTGATGTGGTTACACCATCATATAAACCTTCGATTACCTTTTTGGCTACATCGATTGGGTCTACAAGATCCGAATTTAAACTATAACACAACTTTTGAATACGGGCTGTGATTTTGTCAAATTGTACCGGCTCTTTCCGGCCATCTCTTTTTAGTACGAACATATTTTATGAGATTTATTTTTTTTATCTAGTAGTGAGTATTAAGTATCAAGACTTTTTAATCACGTTTATAATTCTTGTTTATTTTTCTCTTGCATTAAAATTGCTTCATTCCCCGCAATGACGGCAAGGGCAAACTTTCAACTTTAGTCTTTCTGCTTTAAGCTGTCTTAAAAATCTTCATCTAAAGAGAACGCCTGCGCTTTATTGTCAGCTGATGTTAATACACCGCTTTTTTGATAATCGCCCACACGTTTTTCGAAGAAGTTGGTTTTTCCTTGCAATGAAATCATTTCCATAAAATCGAAAGGATTGGTTGCATTATAGATTTTTTTGTAACCCAATTCCTGTAACCATCTATCGGCTACAAATTCGATATACTGACTCATTAATTTGGCATTCATTCCGATTAAGGCAACCGGTAATGCATCAGTGATAAATTCTTTTTCGATTTCTACGGCATCGCTAATGATGCTGTGAACAGCTTCTTCACTTAATTTATTGCTCAACATGCTGTACAATAGGCAAGCAAACTCGCAATGAGAACCTTCATCTCTAGAGATTAACTCATTACTGAAAGTTAATCCTGGCATTAAACCACGTTTTTTCAACCAGAAGATAGAGCAAAAACTTCCGCTGAAGAAAATACCCTCAACCGCAGCAAATGCTACCAAACGTTCTGCAAAAGTTCCATTTTCAATCCATCTCAAAGCCCACTCTGCTTTTCTTTTTACTGCCGGAACAGTATCAATAGCATGGAACAAGCGATCTTTTTCTTCAGGATCTTTAATGTATGTATCAATTAATAAAGCATAGGTTTCTGCGTGAATATTTTCCATCATGATCTGGAAACCGTAGAAACAACGTGCTTCTGGCAGCTGCACTTCACTCATGAAGTTTACAGCCAGGTTTTCGTTTACGATACCATCACTAGCAGAAAAGAAAGCAAGGATATGAGAAATGAAATGTCTTTCGCCATCATTCAAATTATCCCAGTGTTTTTGGTCGTCAGAAAGATCAATCTCTTCTGCTGTCCAGAAACTAGCTTCGGTTTTTTTATACATTTCCCATATTGCCGGATATTTGATCGGCAACAGCACAAACCTGTCTTTGTTTTCTTGTAGTAATAATTCCTGTTCCATAGCTGATACTTTATCTTTTAATCAATTTAGTTAGAGCCGACAAAACCACGCATCCACCAATTTTATATGGTGACTGAAATGTCTTGTATTAAAACTCTAGTGAAAGTGCTAACCCCTGCGACTGACAAACAACTGAGTTTTTAGTTAGGACAATTTAAATTTACGATCTGAGAGATGTACAGATAAATTACTAAAAACTAAGCTTTTATATTTGTTTTCAAGCGCAAGAAGTTAAAGAACTTTGTTATAACAAATATAGATACGACAGGCCTTTTTTGTGAATCAAAGTTGTTAACACACCGCTTGATAACTGGGGAAAAACGATCAGCTAAATATCATTTTCAAGCGAAAAAAAAGCTAATCGTTTAATTTCAAGGGTTTAGCAAACCAAAACAAGTGTTAATAACTTAAATTTAGCCTATAAAACTACCCGTAAATAGAGCAAATTGGAATACTACTCTAAGGTATAAGCCAGACGTACTTTCGCTATTCCTTTAGTATAAATACCAATCTCTTTGGCAGCACTTTCAGATAAATCTATAGCAAGTCTTTTGGAATAAGGCCCACGATCGTTCACCTTTACCACAACCGATTTTCCGTTGTCTGGATTGGTGACAGTTACCAGTGTACCCATGGGTAAAGTACGGTGCGCCGCTGTGAATTTTTTAGCTCTGTATTTTGCGCCGCTTGTGGTTCGGCGGCCTTCGAATTTTCTGTGGTAGTAAGTTGCAAGAACTGTTTTTTGAATACTATCTGGCTCATTTGATGCGTCAGAATTTTGTGCTTTACCTTGTAAAAACAGGAAACAAAAACTTAATAACAGAAAATACTTCATAGGCTAAAATTTCTTTGTTGAGCCTGCAAATATAAGCATTTAGTTTATAATCAATAAATTGTGGAAAAATTCAGGAATTGAACACTACACGATACGCCTTGAAAAGTCGCTAAATCAAAATATTTCGCAGGTCAAAAACTTTTTGATTATGAAAATAATCATACAAAAAAAGCGTACAACTCATCGTTGTACGCCTCTACCTAACCTCACTACATCACCTTATTTTTTATCAGGCACAAAGTTCATCGAAATTGAATTTACGCAATGACGTGTATTCTTATCTGTAAATCCTTCTCCGGTGAAAACGTGCCCTAAGTGTGCGCCACAATTGGCGCAAACAATTTCTGTACGCGATCCATCTGCATCGGGAATACGCTTCACAGCGCCTTTAATTTCATCATCAAATGCAGGCCATCCACAGCGGGCATCGAACTTACTTTCCGAGCGGTACAATTCAGCATTGCACCGTTTACAGGTATAAGTTCCTTTATCTGTAGTATGCTCATATTTCCCTGTACCAGGATATTCTGTTCCTTTATTAACAATTACTCTCTCTTCTTCGGGTGTTAATGTATTCCAGTTCATTTTCTTCTTTATAATATTTTCTGATGGCTGTGTTTGCTTTGCTGCTTTCTTCTCTTGCTTTTGAGCACAAGCAGAAAGACCTGTAGTTAAAACAACAGCCGAGATCAAAAATAGTTTATTTAACATCGTTTTCATATTACAATATACGCTGCAATTTTTGTTTTGGTTTGTAGGTTTAATGGTTTGCCTTAGTGTTTACAAAGGGATGATAAATTAGCGTGATGTGAAGACAAAACACCAAGACATAAGAAAATCGCCACAGAAACACGGAGTACTCGGAAAAGTTATAAAAGGGCAACATCTAACCTTGTAATATAGAGTGTCAATTAAAACACGACACGCCTAATTTCCGAAGTTGGTTTGCCGAAGTTTAAAACTAAACCAACCTTACAATCAGAGCATTTTAAATAATTTATTGTCTGCGCTAAGCCTTCACTTGCTATTCCACTCTTACCTTTAACTTCTAAAATCACCGAATCAAATACAATGAAATCCGCGTAGAAACTATGTGGCAACAAAATCTTTATAATATACCGGATATTGCTTTTCACTTTCGTAATAGTAACCCCTACTTTCCAATTCGATACAAAGTGCGCCCTTGTAAACAATCTCTAAAAACCACAGCCTAAATCTTTATGAACTTCGATTGCAGCATTAATAATTAAGTTAGTTTCATTTTTATAGGGAAGATTATCTTGTCTTATTTGATAATCCATAAACGATAATTTTAACTAATCTAATCAAATTTCTCAAATTGCTTTTTTTAAAGAACTAGCATTTTTTCGCTGCTAACAAATCCGCTCCAACTTTCCTTTTTCAATTCTAAATTTTCATATCTTCCGTGTTTCCGTGGCAAAAAACTCCGAAAACAAAAAAAGCGTCCCGAAATTAATCGAAACGCTTTCATTTATATAAACTTTAAAATCTTACTTTGCTAATTCTTCTGCCATTGCAGCACCAATCTCAGCCGGACTTTCTACCACACGGATACCACACTCAGCCATGATTTTCATTTTTGCAGCAGCAGTATCATCAGCACCACCTACAATTGCACCAGCATGACCCATTCTACGTCCCGGAGGCGCAGTTTGACCAGCAATAAAACCAACAACAGGCTTGGTACCGTTTTCTTTAATCCAACGAGCAGCTTCAGCTTCCATTCCACCACCAATTTCACCAATCATGATAATACCGTGAGTTTCAGGATCGTTCATCAACAACTTAACTGCTTCAACAGTTGGCGTACCAATAATCGGGTCGCCACCAATACCAATAGCCGTAGTAATACCTAAACCAGCTTTAACAACCTGGTCAACTGCTTCGTAAGTTAGCGTTCCTGATTTAGAAACCACACCCACATTACCTTTTTTGAAAATAAAACCTGGCATGATACCAATTTTAGCTTCATCGGCAGTGATAATTCCCGGACAGTTAGGGCCAATCAAAGTCACATCACGATCTGAAATATATTCTTTAACCTGAATCATATCCTTCGTAGGGATACCTTCAGTAATACAAACAATTACTTTAATACCACCTTCGGCCGCTTCCATAATCGCATCAGCAGCAAAAGCTGGCGGAACGAAAATGATAGATACATTTGCTCCCGTTTTATCAACAGCATCTTTAACAGTATTAAAAACAGGCTTATCTAAATGTAATTGCCCACCTTTGCCAGGCGTAACACCACCAACTACGTTTGTACCATACGCCAACATTTGTTCTGCGTGGTAAGTTCCTTCGTTTCCGGTAAAACCCTGAACGATAACCTTAGAATCTTTATTTACTAAAACGCTCATGTATCAATTTTTTTTGTGCAAAGCTAATATTATTGACTGGAAAATCAAGTCTAAAAATAGATTATTTAGCCCAATTTTTCAGGAAAATGTATGGAATACGTTTATGGCTACTTCAGCCCTGCTATCCACTTTACTTCGTTACACTTCGTGCCCGTTGCTATCAGGTTTATTTAACAAAAGTCTTTCGTCTTTGGCAACAACAAGCAAAACGTTTAAATTTACTTTAAGCTGGAAGCGGTAAGATTAAAGGGAAAGCATATCGACCAGTTAAATCACAATATACTATGAAAAACAAAGTTTTTATCCTTCTGACAACATTAGTAACATCTGCTTTTTGGGCTAGAGCGCAATCTGTGGATACGGCAAAATATATCTTACAAAATGATATCGAAGTAGCCAAGAAAGAACCCGGAACCCATAATGGTGGAGGTGAAACCATTGGTTTTAATTTTTTTGGTAATGCCAAAAACCTCAAAACCGCTTTTCGAAAGCGGGTTTTGAAGCCTGGCTCGTCCATTGGTTATCACTTACAAAAGGAGGATGAAATTTATTATGTTATTAGTGGTAATGGTGCCATGCAGATGAACGGAAAAACTTTCCCTGTAAAACCCGGTGATGCAATTTTAACACGGCCAGGAAGTTCGCATGGCATCAAGCCAAACGATGATAATGATTTAACGATTTTAATTGTTTATGAGAAAAAATAGATGATAATATATTTTGATTTAAAACATTATGAATAAACCGGATTGGATTGGCAGATTTTTTTTCTCACAATAACTTTAAAATGAATTGTCATGCTTAGGAACGATGCATCTACAACCTGTGAGACAGTGCTTCGTTTTTATTTCCCGTCATTGCGAAATCGATTTTTCTTCGATTGAAGCAATCTTATGGGTGAAATCATTTTCATAAGAGATTGCTTCGTACCTCGCAATGACGAGCGTCCTCATGTAAAGGTTAAAAAAGATACAAACAAAAAGCCGGACTAACTTCAATCGTTCATCCGGCTCTGGTTTTCTAATTATTTTTGATGTTAAACTTTTTTAACTTCAGCTTTGGGTTCAGATTTCCATCCTTTCGCCCACTCTGCCTGTGCTGCGTCATCATGGAAAGTCCAGGCTACGAAACGACTTATTTTTTGCCCCTGGCTCATCTGAACGGTACGCACTTCAAAGGCGTTTGCATTAACCAAAGCACTGTAAATACTTTTTAAGTTAGCACTTTTTGATACCAAGGAAGTAAACCATAACACCTGGTTTTTGATTTGCGCACTTTGAATAATCATCTGCTCAACAAAAGCACGCTCACCACCCGGACACCAAAGCTCGGCCTTATTTCCACCGAAGTTTAAAACGTGTTTTACTTCCTTTTCATTGCCACCCAAGTTACGCCACTTCTGGCGGGTACCTTGCTCTGCTTCTTTTAAAGATGCATGAAACGGCGGGTTACAAACTACCGCATCGAAACGCTCTTTAGCGCCAACTATATTCCGAAAAATCCCCATTTTTGAAGATTGCTGACGAATTTCTACCGCACCTTGCAAAGGTTTGTTGGCTTCTACAATTCGCTTTGCCGAGTCTACAGAAAGCGGATCGATTTCAGAACCAACAAAACTCCATCCATATTCTTGATGGCCAACAATAGGGTAAATACAATTTGCACCAACGCCAATATCAAGCACATGTACATTTGCACCTTTTGGATTTTTACCTTTATTGCTTGAACCTAAAAGGTCGGCGACGTAATGAATATAATCAGCTCTACCTGGTATTGGCGGACAAAGAAAATCCTGTGGAATATCCCATTGAGAGATATTATAAAAGTATTTAAGTAACGCTCTGTTTAGTGCTTTTACTGCATTTTGATCTGCAAAGTCAATAGAATCATCGTTATGCTCATTTTTAAAAACGAAACGTTTCAACTCTTTTGATGTGGCAGTAAGTTGTTTGAAATTGTAACGCGAACGGTGTTTGTTGCGTGGATGTAACTCGCTTTTTTCTTTGCGGTTATTTTGTTCTTCTTGAGCCAATGTGATCTGGTTTAACTAAACATGCTGTGTGCATGTTTCTGTCACAAAGGTAGTGAAAAGAGTTGGGTTAAAGATTATGGGCTATAGGTTAGGAATTTGTTTTATACAAAAGTTTGATTGCTCGATAGTTTTTATTTTTTTTTCATCCAGACTTATAACCTACAACTCGTAACATAAAAAAATTAACTTTCCTCATTTTTCTCAATCACAGCAGGCTGTATTGCTTTCAAATATTTTTCCTGATCAAACTGATTTTCGCTTTTTGCGATAACGATGGTAGCCACACCATTTCCAATTACGTTGGTAATGGCTCTTGCTTCACTCATAAAACGATCGACCCCGATTAAGATGGAAATATGTTCGATTGGCATAATTTTCAATGCCGTTAAAGTGGAAACCAATACAATAAAACCGCTTCCCGTTACCCCTGCAGCGCCTTTCGAGGTCACCATCAATACACCCAAAACGGTAATCTGCTGTCCCAGTGTTAAATCAACATGAAAAACCTGACAAAGAAAAATTACGGCCATCGCCAGGTAAATTGCTGTTCCATCGAGATTAAATGAATATCCAGTTGGAATAACTAAACCTACAACCGATTTATCACAGCCAATGGCTTCCATTTTTTGCATCATACTTGGCAGCGCCGACTCGGAAGAGGAAGTTCCCAATACAATTAAAATTTCCTGCCGGATGAATTTAAGGTAAGACCATAAGCTGAATTTATAATACCTGCAAATTCCATTCAGTACCACAAAGATGAATAGAACACAAGTCAGATAAACAGAACCCATTAGTTTTGCCATTCCAAAAATACTTTGTAAGCCATGTGTACCGATACTGAAAGCCATTCCACCGAAAGCGCCAATTGGCGCCAAACGCATAATTACTTTCATAATTTTAAACAACACTTTTGAAATTTTATCAAAAGCGTTTAAAACGGAAGTACCTTCGCCACCCAGTTTGTTTAAGCCGTAGCCGAATAAAATTGCAAAAAGCAAAATTTGAAGGATATTACCTTCGGCAAATGCCGCAATTACGTTATGCGGAATAATGTGCAGGAAAAACTCAGCCCAATTCATATCTTTTGCTTGTTCAGCGTATCCGGAAATTTTTGACGCATCACTAGCTTTCGCCACTACACCTGCTCCAGGTTGGAGAATATTGGCCACTAATAAACCAACTGCAATTGCGATTGTACTTACAATTTCGAAATACAATAAAGCCTTTCCTCCTACTCTACCCACTTTTTTCATATCGCCCATGTGTGCAATACCCAAAACTATGGTGAAGAAAATAATAGGTGCAATGAGCATGCTAATCAGGTTAATAAAACCTTGACTGATTAGTTTTGCTGTTGATGCAAATTCAGGAAAGTAGGAGCCTACGAATATCCCGATGATGATTGCTACAATAACCTGAAATGTTAAGTTGGAAAAAATTGCTTTCATTGCTACGTGTTGAGACATGAAATATAGGTTATTTTTTTATTTCCACCTTAGTTTTATACCTATAACCAATTATCCAACCTGGAAATAATCACTATCTAGAAACTCAACAAAGATTTCTGTTAAAAAAAGTAAATACCGAGCTCTCAAAACCGCTCCAACTGCAAACTTTGAGTTGTATTTCCGAGGGAAAATTATGCTCGCTTTCCTAGAACGTAATTCTTATTTAGAATAATTAAAAATAATTCTCTAATCTCATTTTAATTTCTTTCTTTTGCGCCAACTAAGAATTAATCTAAATAACATGTATAGAAAGTTTTCCCTAATTATTTATTTGGCATTTATTTTTCTTGTATTAACAGGAACTGCTTATGCGCAATCTAAAAACGGATCGATATCGGGGTCCATTAAAACAAGTGACGGAAATCCGGCAGCTTTTGTCAGCGTTGGATTGAAAAATACCAGCAAAACTACCCAGACAGATGAACAGGGAAATTTTACCATTAGAAATGTGTCTCCGGGAAAATACACCATTAAAATCTCAGCGGTAGGTGTTAAGGTTATTGAAAAATCTGTAACTGTAACAGCTGATAATGAATCTAAAATCAGTTTTGCAACAGCCGAATCCTCTTCCCAATTGGATGAAGTTGCTATCAACGGTTACAGAACACCCAATAAAAAACCTGTAAATCTGGGTAAAATTGCAATTGCGCCGAAGGATTTGCCACAGTCAGTTCAAATTATCAATAACCAGATTATCACCGATCAACAAGCGTTGCGTTTAAGCGATGTTTTAGCCAACGTAAATGGCGTAGCCTACTCAGAGAATCGTGGTTCAGTAAGTGGAGAAACGTTTGTTGCCAGAGGTTACAGCCTTGGTGGTAATAACGTTTTCAAAAATGGTGCTCGTACAAGTACTGGCGGAATGCCCGAAGTGAGCACATTAGAATCGGTAGAGGTATTAAAAGGAAGTGCAGCTTTATTATATGGTGGTGTTACTGGTGGTGCGGTAATTAATATGGTAACCAAAAAACCAAAATTCGAATACGGCGGAGAAGTTTCTATGCGGGTAGGAAGCTATGATTTATATAAACCTACAATCGATCTTTATGGACCAATTTCGAAAAAAGTGGCTTTCCGTGTAATTGGTACTTACGAAAATGCAGGAAGTTACAGAGACCAGGTAAAATCAAAAAGACTTTATATTAATCCCTCCTTATTGTATAAAGTTAATGAGCAAACTGATTTCTTGTTGCAAGGAGATTACTTAAAAAGTGATTATACACCAGATTTTGGTATTGGCACCATTGCAAACGCTATCCCTGATCTTGGAAGAAACACCTACTTAAATGCACCTTGGGCTTACAATAAAACCAACACTTCTACCACACAATTAAGTTTTAACCACAAATTTGATGAAAACTGGAAGTTAAATATAATTGCATCAGGACAAGCTTATAATAGAAACTATTTTAGTGCTGAACGTCCATTCGCGGCTGCAAATGCCATCGCACTGCGTAATGTTACGCGTTCGAAAAGTAAAGAGTTTACCTACAACGAACAGATTAACCTTAATGGTAAATTCAAAACCGGAAGTGTGTCGCATACTATCCTGGTTGGGGTTGATGCAGATCAATCAAGGGCAACAACATTAGGTACCTGGACGTATAACGGTGCAACCACATTTAATTACGGAAGCGTTAACTTATTGGATCCTGCTACGTATTATGGATCAGGACTTGAACCTAATGCCGTATCTGCAACTTCAACCTTTGCCCCAATCTTCAGGATGGGTGCTTTTGTACAGGATTTAGTTAGCATTACCGAAAAATTTAAGGTTTTAGCCGGCGTGAGATGGACTTTTCAAAAAACCCCTGGTGCTTATGTAACATCTGCCACTACCGGCATAAAAACACCAAGTGCTACGGCTGACAAAGTTGACAAGGCTTACTCTCCTAAATTTGGTTTGATTTATGAGCCTTTAAAAACTACCTCCATCTATGTAAGTTATGCCAATAACTTTACATCCAACACCGGAACAGATATTTTCTTAAATCCTATGCGACCATCCATCATTGATCAATATGAGGCGGGTATAAAAAATGATTTTCTTGATGGAAAATTATCAGCAAACGTAACGGTTTATAGAATACAAAACAGCAATTTAGCACAAACGGCATTATTAAAAGCAGATGGAAGTGCGAACGTTGATGCAACAATTAAAGAATTTACAGGTAAAACCAGAAGTGATGGTTTAGAAATAGACTTGACGGGAACGATCTTACCAGGATTAAATTTCCTGGCGGGATATAGCTATAATTTTTACAGATATGTTTCTACCCTGCCTACTGGTATTGTAGAGGGCCAACGTGTTATTGGTACAACTAAAAACAAAGCAAATGCCACCGTGTTTTACACTTTTCAGGATGGAGCAATTAAGGGATTAAAACTGGGTACAACTGTATTGTATACCGGCTCACGTAATGGTGGGTATGCAGATACGAAAACACAAACTGCAAGCCGCTTAATTCCGCTTACGCCTTTTACCACCATCGACCTTTCTGCAGGTTATGCCTGGAAAAAATTGTCTTTGCTGGCCAAGGTAGCTAACATTACCGATGAGTTAAACTATTTTGTACACGAGAATTATAGCGTGAACCCAATTGTACCTCGTCAGTTCGTCACAACTATATCTTATAAGTTCTAATTAAAAGATGAATGAAAAGAGCTCCAAAGCAAATGCTTTGGAGCTCTTTTTTGTTGTATTAAATTTTAATGGCCTTTAATTCCATAGTAATCATGGAAACTGCGATCCAAACTCAGACGTTTAACTCATTTTTCTTTCTGGTTTTCATGATTAAAAACATCACCATGATGGAAAGTATAATCATTATAAGGTAGCTATAGGAAAGATTAGCTTCATCTTTTGCTGGGATAAGATTAACGATCCCATAACTCAGAAACGACACAATAACATAAGTAATACCACCAGTTAAACCGCCTGCAATACCTGCATTTTTTGGAAATTTACTTAAACAAAAAGTAAAATAGTTATTAAAAGTAAAACCAGCACCAATGTGAATAATGAAGGCGAAAAAGATGAGCGAATATAAATTGCTAACGAAATTTAAACTTACAATCATTAAGACTACAAAAACAACCTGTAATACTGAATTAATCATCAGCCTGCTAAAAAATGGCTTGTTAATGGTTGCCTTACCAATAAAACCGCCTACCATCCAGGCAAATCCTAAAATTAAAGAACTGTAGCCTGCAATAACTGGCGAATATTTCAGTTCGTGTTCGATGATGAAAGGCCCTGTCATGTTATAAACCATTACCATACAATATGCCAGACCCAACATTACAATTCCTAGGGTAAAGCTGGTGGTCTTAATCATGTCGATGTAAATGCCAGTGATTTTTTTCAATTGAAAATCAGTAAAATGTTTTAAGGTTTCTCCGCTAAACAGAAATTCGAGCACCGCAAAAACCATTGCGAAACCTGCCAAAAAATAGAAATTTGATTCCCATCCAAAGGCAGTATGTAAATATCCGCCAACAAATGGTGCTATAATCGGACCAGTAGACCAAATAATGGAAAACAGGCTTAAATAATGTTTTAGTTTCTCTCCTGTAAATAAATCGACAAAATAAGCTCGTTTTGCTACTACAATTGCGCCTACCGAAAGACCATGAATAATCCGCATGAGATATATCAGATAGACATGATGTGTTGTTGCAATTACAATACTGGCCATGGCAAATACCAGCAAACTGTATAATCCAATCTTGTAACGCCCGAAACTATCAAGCAAGCTTCCGACAAAAAGTTGTGCCACACCATAACTAATCAGAAAAATACTCAGCGTAAGTTGAACTTGGACATTGCTTACATTCATTTCGCCAGCCATAGTGGGTAATGATGGAATGTAAATATCAGTGGCAAAACCAGAAAGTGGAATCAATGCAAACGCCAGAATCGTGGCAACACTTTGGTTTTTCTCCTTGATATATGATGTTTTAATAGCAGATGATGGCATGTTGATCAACAGGAAGAATGAATAATTTCAATTATGGTGGCAAAAGTAGCTTTTTATCATCCTTAATAAACTAAGCGAATTAAATAAACACACAGAGATTACAATAGCGCCAAAATCTTCTGAATGAAACATCGTTCATTGGAATAGTCATCAATTAAAAAGAATTTTTATTCCAAAAATCGGTCGCTTATAAATTTATATCTCGCTTTAAACGTTTTTAACTGATATTTTTATAAGTTTGAAGAATACAACAAGCAAACTAAAATGTTCGAGAAGCTATTCAGAAAGAAATCGATTTCCAAAATATTAAAAGATGCGGCAAGCGGTTATGGCGACCATGATAATACCCTTCACAAAACACTTGGTGTACGTGATTTAACAGCTTTTGGTATTGCAGCAATCATTGGCGCTGGAATTTTCAGCACCATTGGTAAAGCCAGTGCCGATGGCGGACCAGCAGTGATCTTCTTATTTATTTTTACTGCGGTGGCTTGTAGTTTCGCTGCTTTTGCCTATGCGGAATTTGCTTCGATGGTTCCTGTTTCAGGTAGTGCTTATACCTATTCGTATGTGGCATTTGGCGAGTTGGTGGCCTGGATCATCGGTTGGTCGTTAATCATGGAATATTCCATAGGAAATATAACGGTAGCCATTTCCTGGTCTGATTATTTTACAGGATTACTCTCCACGATAAAAATACCTTTTCTAGGAATAAACGGCATCCATGTTCCGGATTGGGCAACAATGGATTATTTAAGTGCTTACAATGGCCATAAAACTGCCGAAGCTTTGCTTGCTGCAGGAAAAAATCTGGCTGGTCTGGATACTGCAACTGCATTGGCTAATAATGCCTGGTTAACTGCCCCTCAAATTGGAGGATTCCATTTAGTGGCCGATATTCCGGCCTTAGGCATCATTATCCTGATTACCTGGTTAATTTATCGCGGTATGAAAGAAAGCCGCAATGCCAGCAATGCTATGGTTGTGGTCAAATTAGCCGTTATTTTATTGGTTTTGGCTGTGGGCATATTTTATGTTGATGTTAAAAACTGGGATCCATTTGCACCTAATGGCGTATCGGGTATTTTAAAGGGCGTTTCCGCTGTATTTTTCGCGTATATTGGTTTTGATGCCATTTCTACTACCGCCGAAGAATGTAAAAATCCGCAACGCGATTTACCTCGCGGTATGATGTGGGCAATTATTATTTGTACCATTTTATATGTAGCAATAGCACTGGTTTTAACCGGGATCGTGAGATCAGATACACTTGCTGTTGGTGATCCATTGGCATTCGTTTTTGATCAGATCAACCTGAAATTAATGAGCGGAATTATTGCCGTAAGTGCGGTATTTGCTATGGCCAGTGTACTTTTAGTTTTCCAAATGGGGCAACCACGTATTTGGATGAGTATGAGCCGCGATGGTTTATTGCCAAAATCATTCTCTAAAATTCACCCCAAATATAAAACCCCTTCCTTTGCCACGATTGTTGTGGGTTTTGTAGTAGCAGTTCCATCACTTTTCATGAATTTAACTATTGTGACAGATCTTTGTTCAATAGGTACTTTATTCGCATTTGTGCTGGTTTGTGCCGGCGTTCTGGTGTTGCAAAATCGTCCCGATGTGCAGCGAGGCAAATTTAAAATACCTTACGTAAATAGTAAGTTTATTGTTCCACTTGCTTTTGTAGCAGCTATCATATTTGCCTTTACCCAATTTGGTAAAGAAACTAAAGCATTCTTCTTTAATTCGCCTAAAACAATTGAAACGGTTTCTTTTGTAACCTCATTAAATGGTGATGAACTCAAAATCGTTAAGGAAGAAATTGTAAAAGATGCAGCACCGCAAATTATGTTGGCGGATAAAGTTGATGCTGAATCTTATTTAAGTGCACTACCAGGAGATCGTTATGAGCAATTTATCTCAGCTTCAAAAGTATCCATTGAGAAAAAATATGAAAGTGGCTGGAGCTTATTTAAACATAAAATTCCAATGTGGATTTTTCTCATCATCTGCGTGATCATTTCTTACTATTGCATCACAAAGAATCTTTCACTCATTCCGGTTTTAGGATTGATCAGCTGCTTGTATATGATGTGTGAGCTAGGTATTTCAAACTGGATAGGTTTTGGAATATGGCTGGTTATCGGATTGGTAGTTTACTTTGCGTATGGCTACAAACATAGCAAACTGGCTCAGGAGGTGTAATATACTCCTCTTTGATAAACTGGATCAAAATAATGAAGAAGGCCTTTAGTATGTTTAAACTAAAGGCCTTCTTCATTTTATAATGTATTTCGCAGTCTGCTGGTGAGGAAAACACACATAAGACTAAAGATCAATCTTTAGATTGATCAGCATAATTAGTCCTCGCTATCTTTCTTCTTGATAAATCCCAGCGCTGTAATCATCACTAAACCTAAACCAGATGCAATCATATAACTATTTGCATGATCGAGATGGTAAATCTTTGCGGCCGGGCCAGCGATAAAAAGGCAAATACCCAAAATCAATAGTGCTGTTCTCATCAATTAAACAGGTAATCTATTTAATTCAATATCATCTGGCGTTACGAAGATTAATGGAACTTTCTCCACATCAACATAACTGCTATCCAAACCAAAACTGCGTTCTTCCGATAAACTCATTTTCTTCAACAAGAAATAGTAATCCATAATTTGTCGCTCATAGAAACTCAGTTTGGTAAACTTAGATAAGTGTTTTTCCAAGAGAACGAACCTGAAATCGCCAGCGATTTTATGTTTATTTAAAGATTTATACTGACTGGTAATATCGATTTCGCCATTTTTAACCAATTCCTCAACCACTTTTCTATACAATAAGTTTACACGCTGTTCAATCCTGAATCCCAAACGGAAATCGATACGGATTAACTTTCCAGGGATTAAAAACTCCACTTTGTAATCAAGTGTATAGGGTTCATCCATTACATCTACGTGAACCAACCAATACACATCAGCACGTTTTGGTTCTTTTTGGATGATAGAGTAGATGATTTTTGATTCTATTTCCGTTTTGAAGTTTGCACTGGTTAAGTAAACCAACTGCGAGGAATATTTAGGAACTGTTTCGTCTACGCTTAATTCACTCAGAATCTGATAATAGTCTTCAATTTCAACGTATTTAACAAAACGATTTTTGATTTTCCGTGAGTTGTACCAGGTCCACATTACGCTTAACAAACCGCAACCTATTAATAAGGTAACCCAGCCGCCATGGATGAATTTAAATAAATTTCCCGCAAGGAAAGCAAGCTCTATCGCACCGTAAACTACAACAAAAATTACAATCAGATATTTGGGAAACTTTTTTCTTAACATATAAACGGCAACCAAAACGGTTGTCATTAAGAAAGTTAAGTTGATGGCTAAACCATATGCACCCTCCATATCATCAGATCTTTTAAAAATCAAAACAATGATGATACAGCCTATGCATAACAGCCAGTTAATGGAAGGTACATACAACTGTCCTTTCTGTACACTTGGATAATTGATCTTAACTTTTGGCCAAAGATTCAGTCTTACTGCCTCCGAAATTAGCGTAAATGATCCGGAAATCATGGCTTGAGAAGCAATAACCGCAGCTGTTGTAGCCAAACCAACCATAAATAATACCATTCCCGGAGGAACCAGTTCGAAGAAAGGGTTTACAAAATGCGGATCGTAATTTGGGTTTTTCAACACCCATGCCCCCTGGCCTAAGTAATTGAAAATCAACATCAGTTTTACAAAAATCCAGCTAACTCGTATATTTTGTTTGCCACAATGCCCTAAATCTGAATAAAGTGCCTCAGCTCCGGTGGTACATAGAAAAACACCACCTAAAATGGCCAATGCACCGGGATTCGTTACCAGCAAATGAATGGCGTAATATGGATTTAATGCTTTAAAAATAGATGGATCATGGATGATTTGTGCTAATCCGGAAACGCCTAGTGCCGCAAACCATAAAAACATGATGGGTCCGAACAGCTTCCCGACTAAATTGGTTCCGAATTGCTGAATGATAAATAACAGCGCAATGATGGTAATTACTATTGGAAGTACTTGTACCGTTGGAAACTTCAATTTCAATCCCTCAATGGCAGAGGTTACGGTAATACTTGGTGTAATCATCCCATCGGCAAGTAGTGCCGCCCCGCCTATAATGGCCGGTATCACCAGCCACTTTGCCTTCTTTCTGACTAACGAATACAATGAAAAAATACCACCTTCGCCTTTATTATCAGCACGTAAAGTGATCATTACATATTTAATCGTAGTTTGTAAGGTAAGTGTCCAGATTACACACGATAGTGCGCCTAACACAAGGTCAGGATTGATATATGATCCGCCGCCTCCACTTTTCTCTGCTATTTCTTTAGCCGTTTTAAAAATTGCCTTTAGCGTATACAATGGTGATGTACCGATATCGCCAAAAACAATTCCCAAACTTACCAGCACCCCGCCAGCAGTTAATGCGTTGACATTTTTATGATTTGACACTTCGTTGATATTTTTAGTGCGTCAAAAGTAAACTAACTATAACAAATTAACAACCATAATATTGTGTATTTTTCACACTGTGAAAAACAAAATTTATTGTTAAATTGTGTTAAAATAACAGAGATCAATAAAATGTTTAATTTCTTTGTTTTTAATTAATACATTTGCTTTATAAATTTGATGAAACTCTACCAAATAACGTTGCTCAAAAAAATTATATGCATTTTTTGCATTGTTTTGGGGTGCAGTGTTAATTCTTGGGCACAGCAGGCTGATAGTATTCATATTAGCTTAAAAAACAGAGTAAAAAAAACCAGTAGAATTCCAGAAATTAAAGCAAATATTCAGCCTTATAAGCCGTTATTTGGTACTTTCGGGTCATCGGGCATGTTCAATACCTATTCAGGTACTGCAAAACCTTCAACCATCGCTGCCACTAAAGATAAATTATTAACTATTGTTAAAATTTATCCAAATCCTGTTGAGGAGCAATTAAATATTATCTTATCTATCGGAAAAGATGGTACACAAACTACCATTAAAATTATCGATTTATTAGGCAATGAAGTGGTAACGCTGGCTAATGAAAGATTGAACGCCGGAGAGCAAACCAAAAGCTTTAATATTCCTAGCCGTTTAAATGCCGGCATTTATTTTTTGCGTGTAATGGCAGGCGCTGAAAGTCAGGTAAAACGAATCTCAGTTTTATAACACCGTTTTCTTTTCTATTTTTGGCTCTCTGAGATTTCTACAGATCTCTTTTCAGTTGTACTTCTAACTTTAAATAAAATGAAAATTATCGCCATTGGCCGAAATTATGCCGAACACGCAAAAGAATTAAATAATCCTGTTCCTACCACGCCGGTAATTTTCATGAAACCTGATACGGCTTTACTGAAAGATAATAAACCATTTTATTTACCTGATTTTTCTAATGATGTACATTATGAGCTTGAGGTAGTTTTAAAAATATGCAAAGAAGGCAAGCACATTGCCGAAAAATTTGCGGCTAACTATTATGATGAAATTGGTTTGGGAATTGATTTTACTGCCCGAGACATTCAAAGCAAACATAAAGAGAAAGGCTTGCCATGGGAACTGGCTAAGGGCTTTGACAGCTCAGCACCGGTGAGCATATTTTTGCCAAAAAGCGATTTTGAGGATATGTACAACTTAAATTTTGAATTAAAGGTAAATGGTGAAAGTCGGCAGAAAGGACATACTAAGGATTTATTATTCTCTTTTGAAAAGATCATCAGTTTTGTTTCTCAATACATTACCTTGAAAAAGGGCGACCTCATTTTTACAGGCACACCTGAAGGTGTTGGCAGAACCAATCAGGGCGATAAGCTGGAGGCTTGGTTAGAAGGAAAACAACTTTTAAATTTTGATGTTAAATAACGAATGATTAAAAATCCGATCCTGAATTTCCCTAAAATATCAACGCTACTTTTATATCTATTTGCCTTTAGTTTTGCTCAAGCTCAACAGATTTTTAGCACAAACCGATACCCCATTACCGATTTCCGTCAGCCATTAGACATCGTTCCTCCTGCCCTTGCCGGCTCTTTCGGAGAAATTCGTGGCAATCATTTCCACTCTGGTATCGATTTTCGCACCAACCAACGCGAAGGTTATCCTGTTTATGCAGTGGCCGATGGATACGTTTCTCGCTTGAGGGTTCAAAATAGCGGTTTCGGCCAGGCAATATATCTTAATCACCCAAATGGTTTCACTACTGTTTATGGCCACGTTCAACGTTTTTCGCCTAAAATAGCTGCCATTGTTAAAAACCTGGAGTACGAAAAGAAAACGTTCGAAATTGATGATTTTCCGGAGGCGACTTTAATTCCGGTACGCAAAGGAGAAATTATCGCCTGGTCGGGTAACCGTGGCAGTTCTGGTGGACCACATTTACATTTTGAAATCAGGGATACCAAAACCGAAGAAACCATCAACCCTCAGTTTTTTGGCATCGATATTCCTGATAATATCCCGCCAATTATCCATGGCTTATACGCTTACCGTTTAAATGGAAAAACATTTAACGAAAATACACCGAAACAAGCTATTGGAATCACGGGCGCAAACGGAAGTTATAAGGCTTTAACACCAATCAGTTTAACAGGTGAAGTGGGTTTCGGCGTGGTGGTAACTGATCGGCATAACGGACTTTCAGGAACAAATGGCGTTTACTCTATCCAACTGGAATTAGATGGAAAGATCATTTACACTTCAGCGCTGGAGCGTTTTGCTTTCGAGGACAGCAAAGCAATTAATTCTCACATCGATTATCCAACTTATCTAAATACTAAAAGAAGTATTCAAAAAAGCTTTGTAGATCCTGGTAATCCGTTAAAAATTTACAGTGGGTTAGTAAACAGCGGCAAAATCAACTTCAATGATGGAGCATCACATCAGCTTCGCTACATTATTACTGATTCAAAAGGCAATGCTTCAATTTTACCATTTACCGTTAATGCTGGTGATACACCAGTCGCTGCTGCAATAATCCCCGCGGGATTAATTTTTGCCTACAACAAAGCAAACGAATTTAACAGTGATGAAATTAAGGTGCTGCTTCCGCAAGGAACATTATACAACGACCTCAGCTTTGTTTATAAAAAACTTCCGAAACCTTCCGGAAATGCCTGGTCTAATATTCACCAAATTCACAACCGTTACACACCACTTCACGTTGGTTTTAATTTTTGGATTAAGGCCGATGCGCTTCCTGAAAACCTGCGCAACAAGGCACTTATTGTAAGTACTGGTGGTTCATCGCAAGGCGGAACATTCGAAAATGGATATGTGAAAGCCTCACCGAGAAATTTTGGCAGTTTTTATATCGCTGTTGATACCATTGCGCCAAGAATTAGTCCTGTAAATATTGCTGATGGGAAAAGCATGGCTGGCTTATCCAAAATGACTTTCAAAATCAGCGATAATCTTTCTGGAATAAAAAGCTTTAACGGATACATTGATGGAAAATGGGTATTGATGGAATTTGATGCGAAAACGGCCACCCTTTGGCACAGCTTCGATGATCGGACTGCATCAGGAAAACATAATTTCGAATTGGTGGTGAGTGATGTGAAGGATAATGTGCGCCGTTATAGCATCTCTTTCTTTAGATAAATCCTTTAAAAACATTTACGACTGAGATATTGAAGTTAGAACCTATTCCCTTAACGCCTTAATGTTGAGAAACCACTAAGACCTACATCTTTCTTACCCTAAAAAATATATTCGAAACAAGTTAAAGTCATATTTTATGCAAGTTTAAACAGTATAATTAGATAAACTGTTTAACTTGCAAAATCAATCATACCCATAAAAATAACTATATGGCAGAATTAAATGAGGGCGATCAAGCGCCAGCAATTACATCAAAAGACCAGAACGGCACTGAAGTTTCGTTAAGCGACTATAAAGGCAAAATCGTTGTATTATATTTTTATCCGAAAGATGATACACCTGGTTGCACAGCAGAAGCATGTGATTTCAGAGATAATTACCAAGGTTTACAAGCTAAGGGAATTGTCGTACTTGGCGTAAGTGTTGATGATGAAAAATCACACCAAAAGTTTATAACGAAGCACAATTTACCTTTCACTTTGCTGGCAGATACCGATCAGAAAATTGTAAACGACTATGGCGTTTGGGCAGAGAAAAACATGTATGGCAAAAAATATATGGGCACTGTCCGTACTACTTTTATCATTGATGAAGAAGGAAAAATCTCACATATCATCAAAAAAGTTGATACTAAAAACGCAACACAACAGGTACTCGATTTAATCAATAACTAATTATGATATAGCAGTTAAAATATTAACTTTGCTATGTAACAACAACCTTTTATTTTAATGAAACATACAATTAAAGAGCTAGAAGATATCGCCTCACAAATCAGAAGAGATATTGTTAGAATGGTTCACGGATGTCAATCTGGCCACCCAGGCGCTTCACTAGGCTGTGCAGATTTTTTTACCGCATTATATTTTGAAGTGTTAAACCACAAAACGGATTTCACAATGGAAGGTAAAGGTGAAGATTTATTTTTCCTTTCAAACGGACATATTTCGCCTGTGTGGTACAGTACGCTAGCACATGCTGGTTATTTTGAAAAAAGCGAGTTGGCAACGTTCCGTAAATTGGATTCGAGATTACAAGGACACCCAACTACGCATGAGCACTTGCCAGGAATCCGCATTGCTTCAGGTTCTTTAGGCCAGGGATTGTCAGTTGCTATTGGTGCTGCTTTAGCAAAAAAACTAAACGGTGATAATGCTCACGTTTTTGCCTTATTAGGCGATGGCGAATTACAGGAAGGACAAAACTGGGAAGCAGCAATGTTTGCCCCTTTCAACAAAGTTGATCATCTAATTGCTTCGGTTGATTATAACGGCCAACAAATTGATGGACCAACCAGTAAAGTTCTTGCTTTGGATGATTTACAAGCAAAATTTGAAGCTTTCGGATGGCACGTTATTAACACAGATGGTAATGATATGCAAGCCATAGTTGAAGGCTTACATTATGCTAAAACGTTAACCGGAAAAGGCAAACCAATCTTAAATTTGATGAGTACGCAAATGGGTGCTGGTGTAGATTATATGGTTGGCTCACACAAATGGCATGGCACAGCACCAAACGACGAGCAATTGGCTTCGGCATTGGCGCAATTACCAGAAACTTTAGGGGATTATTAAGCCCCGTTACCCCCTGAAGGGGGAGTAAATAACTTTTAATTTTAACTACAAATAAAGCCCCTTTAGGGGTTTGAGGTATGAAAAAATACACATATACAGAAAAAAAAGATACACGTTCAGGTTTCGGAGCTGGTTTACATGAAGCAGGAAAGAAAAATGAAAACGTTGTTGCATTATGTGCCGATTTAGTTGGATCGCTTAAAATGGATGCTTTTATTAAAGATTTTCCTGAGCGTTTTACACAAGTTGGTATTGCAGAAGCAAATATGATTGGTATTGCAGCCGGTATGACTATTGGTGGTAAAATTCCGTTTACCGGAACTTTTGCAAACTTTTCTACAGGTCGTGTTTACGATCAGATTCGTCAATCGGTAGCTTATTCAAATAAAAACGTTAAAATTTGTGCATCTCATGCTGGTTTAACTTTAGGAGAAGATGGAGCAACGCACCAAATTCTAGAAGATATCGGTTTAATGAAAATGTTGCCAGGAATGGTGGTTATCAATCCTTGTGATTACAATCAAACCAAAGCTGCAACTATTGCCATTGCTGAATATGAAGGCCCGGTTTACCTGCGTTTTGGTCGCCCGGTAATTCCCGTATTTACCGATCCTGATCAAAAATTTGAGATTGGAAAAGCCTGGATGGTAAACGAAGGAACTGATGTTACGATCATTGCAACTGGCCACATGGTTTGGAAAGCGATTGAAGCTGGCGAAAAATTGGCTGAATTGGGCATCGATGCGGAAATTATCAATATCCACACCATTAAACCTTTGGATGATGAGGCGATCTTAAAATCTGTAAAGAAAACTGGCTGCGTAGTAACTTGCGAAGAACATAATAAATTTGGCGGTTTAGGCGAAAGTGTTGCCCGTTTATTAACTACAGAGTTACCTACACCACAAGAATTTGTAGCTACTAACGATACTTTTGGCGAAAGTGGAACACCAGATCAATTAATGTCTAAATACGGCCTAGATGCAGTAAACATTGTTGAGGCTGTGCAAAAAGTAATTGGTAGAAAGAAAGCATAGGTTTCTGAATATCAAAAAGGAAATAGAGAACGGGGAATAGATAATAACTTTCTTTGCTATTGCAAGTTATTTTGAATTGCCCATTCCCTATTTCCCATTTACCAAACACGACTACATCTTTAGCATTACCTATTCCAATTTCCTTATTGTTACATTCTTCGCCCTAGCCTTTACGAACACCCCTCCTCTCTAAAAAATATAGATGAAACAAGTTGAAGATTCAGAAATTCTTGCAATGTTTGCTGTTGAGAAAACGCGTAATGAGGCTTTTAATCTTCTGCTAAAAAAATATCAACAAAAAATTTACTGGCACATCCGGCGTTTGGTGCTCAATCATGATGATTGTGATGACTTGCTCCAGGAAGTTTTTGTTAAAGTCTGGAAAAACCTGGATAAATTTAGAAGCGATTCGCAGTTATACACCTGGATTTATCGCATCGCGACCAATGAATCGATCACTTTTCTAAATAAACAGAAGCAGAAAAATAATACGCCACTTGATGAAGTGTCTTCAGAGCTGGCAGACAATTTAGTCGCGTCATCTTATTTCAATGGCGATAAACTGGAGCTCAAACTGCAAAAAGCCATCCTTACCCTTCCCGAAAAACAGCGTATTATTTTCAACATGAAATATTTTGATGACATGAAGTATGAAGAAATATCTGAAGTATTAGGAACGTCTGTAGGAGCATTAAAAGCATCATTTCACATCGCAGCAAAAAAAATTGAGGCTATTATTACAAATGATGAAATTGATTATTAAACCTTTTCCAAAAAATTGTATCATATATCCGTGATGAATGAAAATATAGAAGATAACGATTGGAAAAAGGATGCACCCTGCCTTGCTGCAATGGGGAAAAAGAACCCTTTTACAGTACCGGATCACTATTTTGAAGGTGTAACGGAATCGGTGCGACGGGCAGTATTTGTAGATGGATTAAGGCAACGCACAGCTGAGAATGCTTTTGAAGTTCCACAAAATTATTTCGAAGAACTTACCGAACGTTTAGAAACCAATGTAAGGTTGTCGGAATTGCCCGTAGCTGAAAACGCTTTTGGTGTTCCGGAAAATTATTTTGCCAACCTGGAAAATCGAATTGCAGCCAAAATAGAAGCAGAACAACCTCAAAAGGTTGCGAAGATTGTTCCACTTTGGAGGCGTGATATTGTAAAGTATGCCAGTGCAGCTTGTTTTGTTATCATTGCATCGTTTGGTGCTTATTTTTATCAAAACAGTACTTCTATACCCGTTGCGCAAACTCAGCCTGCAGAACTTGCCAACGAGCAAATGTTGTACGATATTGATGAAAGTACCATTATCGAACATTTGGAGGCCCAAAACATAAGCACATCCAAAACTACTTCTGCCTCAGATACAGAAATGGAAAACTATATATTGAGCAATTACTCTCCGAGTGATTTAACTCATGAATTAAATAACTAATTAAAAAAATGAAGAATTTATTATTCGTTGCTTTAATGTTCCTATTACCCACTACCCTTTTGGCACAACGACCAAAGGGCGAGGAAATCGAATCGTTAAAAATTGCCTTTTTCACTCAAAAACTAGATCTTTCTCCAGAAGAAGCTAAAGTATTCTGGCCAATTTACAACGATATGCAGACTGAGCAAAATGCGCTACGCAAAGAACGCATGCAAAAAATGATCTCTTACAGAAAGACTACAGAGATTGATAATTTGAGTGATGCTCAGGTTCAGAGTTTAATTACCAGTGAATTCGATTTTAAACAGCGAGACCTAAATCTCGATAAAAAATATTACAACCGTTTAAAATCCAGCTTACCAATTAAAGTGGTTGGAAAGTTTTACAGGGCACAAGAGGGATTTAAGCGAGAGTTGCTTAACCGCTTTAAAGGCGGACCAAAAAATTAGATACAAGGACTTGCAGCGATGCGGGTCTTTTTTATTTCAAAGGCTATTTGATTTCCGTACTTTTGTACCATGCTTACCCAACGCCAGTTGTTTTTACAACACAATGCACAAACCTCTCCCGAACCTTTAATGCTCGAATTTGTAAGGGCAAAAGGTGTTTACATTTATGATTCTTCTGATAAAAAACATTTAGATCTGATTGCTGGTATTGGCGTGAGCAACGTTGGCCACTGCCACCCAGCAGTTGTAGAAGCTATAAAAGCACAAGCTGAAACCTACATGCATTTAATGGTTTATGGTGAGTATGTACAAACGCCACAGGTTAACTTCGCCAAAGCATTGGCCGACATTTTACCAAAAAAATTAAGCTGCACTTACTTTTTAAATTCAGGAACAGAGGCGGTTGAGGGCGCTATGAAACTGGCTAAACGTTATACGGGAAGGAAAGGTTTTATCGCATGTAAAAATGCTTATCATGGCAGCACACAAGGTGCAGAAAGTTTGATGGAAAGCGATTTCTATTCTTCAGGCTACGGGCCGTTTTTGCCAAACGTAAGTTTCATTCAACATAACAATTTAGTTGATCTTGAAAAAATTACTGATGAAATAGCCGCTGTCTTTATCGAACCCATTCAGGGTGAAGCCGGAATTCGCGTTGCTGATTTGGAATACATGCAGGCGTTGAGGGCAAAATGTACCGAGACCAAAACACTCCTAATTTTCGATGAAATCCAATCTGGTTTCGGGCGAAGTGGTAAAATGTTTGCCTTTGAGCACTACGATATTGTTCCAGATGTATTACTTCTGGCAAAAGGAATTGGTGGCGGCATGCCAATTGGCGCTTTCATCAGTTCACTCGAAATCATGTCGGTTTTATCACATAGCCCTATTTTAGGTCACATGACCACTTTTGGCGGTCACCCGGTTTGCTGTGCTGCTGGCTTGGCTACGCTAAGAACCTTGGTCGACAATAAGATTGTTGATCAGGTAGAAGAAAAAGGACAACTTTTCAAAACACTCTTGAAACATCCGGCCATTATAGAAATTAGAGGTAAAGGTTTAATGCTGGCTGTTGAGTTTGAAAATTTCGAAATGAATAAAAAAATAATTGATGCCTGTATTTTGGATGGCGTGCTGTCTGATTGGTTTTTGCATTGCAGCAATTCCATGCGCATTGCGCCTCCGCTAATCATTACCAAGCAAGAAATTGAGGAAGCCTGCGAGATCATTCTGAAAAACATTAATTTAGTAAGCGGATAAAGGAACAAAGAATCAAGATCAAAGATTCATCTCAATCACTTAAAACTTATAACCTAACACTTACAACTCATTCATGAACGTACTCATAGTTGAAGATGAAAAAAGCCTGGCTTTAGAGATGGATGAATTTCTAAGTAAGGAAGGTTTCATTGTTGAACATGCCTGGAAAAAATCTTCTGCAGAAGAGAAGATATTCGTAAATAATTACGATTTCGTTTTACTTGATTTGGGTTTGCCGGATGGCGATGGTTTTGAAGTTTTGAAACAGCTAAAAGCAATTAAGGATCGGGATGATGCCGTAATTATCCTCACTGCTAGAAGTGCTGTCGACGATCGGATTAAAGGTTTGGACGAAGGTGCTGATGATTACCTGCCAAAGCCATTTTCATTGAATGAACTACTGGCCCGGATGCACGCCATCACCCGAAGAAAACACAAACTGGAAAAAAACGAAATCAATATTCATAATTTCCTGCTTAATATTCAAAACAGAACAGTTTCTTTTAGCGAAGAAAGGCTGAATCTTACAAAAAAAGAATTCGAGATTTTTAATTACCTGGTATTGAATAAAAATCGTGTGGTTTCTAGAATGAGTTTAACTGAACATGTTTGGGGCGACATTCTTGAAGTTAATTCTGATTCAAATTTTGTTGATGTGCATGTTAAAAATCTACGAAAAAAGCTTGCAGCAGTAACAGAAATCGACTGGTTCGAAACCGTAAGGAGTATTGGCTATCGGATTAATTGCTAAAAGTTTGTTATTGCTAACAAAATAGTGTCCATTTTACATTTTAATATCATCCATCAATTGAAGTTACAGGTTAAGTTTTCCTTATATAATGCCATCACTAAAATTGCGATTATCGTGGTGTTAGGAGGAATTATCTTGTTTTCATTGGATAAACTTGCCTTTAATCAGCTTGATAACCGTCTCATCAAGAAAAAAAACAAGATTATTGAACACCTGAATGATAATGAAATTGATAGCTTACTTAACAAAGAACAGTCTTTCACCGACTACAATATTTTAAAGGAAGAATTTATTGTTCTAACCGACATTGCCGATAATCAGAAATCAGCATCTGCCGACATATTCACCGAAAAAAGAGAAATTGAAGGGGATATTGAAGTGTACAGGATTTTAAATTATAAATTTTCTTACCACACCAATTGGTACAATTTAGAAATAGGCGAATCGATGACGGCTTTATCATCAATAAAAAATGCCATTCGGTTCTACATGCTAATTGTGCTTTTTGTTGCTTTGCTCATTACGCTGGTTACGGATTATTTCTTCTCTAATTTCTTGTTAAAGCCTTTCTATGCCATTATCGATAAAAAAATCAATCTTGTAAACGATCCTTCTCACTACAATTACGATAACATTCCAACCAGTACTGATGATTTCAAGATGCTGGACAATAGCGTTAACTCCCTGATGAAAAAGATTAACAACCTTTTCGCACTGGAGAAACAATTTATTGCCAATGTTTCTCATGAACTGCTTACTCCGATCTCGGTTTTAAGCACACGGTTTGAAAATATGCTCAATACGCCAGAAATGCCTGTGGCGCATGAAAATAAAATTTACGCTTCGCTAAAAACACTTAACCGCTTAAAATTGGTAATTAATAGCTTGCTGTTAATTTCTAAAGTGGAGAATAATCAATATCTGAAAACGGAAGAAATTAGTCTTAAGGAAGAAATTGAAGATATTTATGAAGATCTTGAAGATCGCATTGCAGATAAAAATATTGTTTTCAAATTAGCGCTGACTGAAGATTTTCAGTTTATAGGAAATAAAGCCCTGATCCATACCCTGCTGATGAATGTGATCAATAACGCCATCAAGTATAATATTGAAAAGGGATCCATCGAGATCAGTGGCGAAAAAAAGGAACATCGATATCATTTAACCATTGAGGATAGCGGCTTAGGAATGAAAAAAGAATTGCTTGAAAATGCCTTTGATCGTTTTAAGCGTGGAAATACAGAAGAAAACGGTTTCGGTTTAGGCTTGGCCATCGTTCAAAGTATTGCCAGATTTCACCATATAGAAGTTGAGATCCTATCTGAAGAACATAAAGGGACTTGTGTTTCGCTTATTTTTTAATATGAAAATCAGCTGATAGGCAAACTGGTTCTGCCATACACAAAATTGCTACCTTTGTAATTGATGCTGAACCGATTTTTTAATAAATTATTTTTATTGCTCCTCGCCATTTCACTGTTTTCCATCTCAGGATTAATGGCGCAACAGCCCGTTGAAATACAGAATGGTGTTGCTCAGCACATTTTTACTTTCAAAGAAATTGAAGTGCTGGAAGACCCATCAAATAAGTTCACTTTTGAGGAGATTAGAAGTTCAAAATTCGATCAAAAATTTAAAGCCAGTGCTACCAGCACACCTCAAACTAAAAATCTAAATAAAACTTACTGGTTCAGGATTAAGGTAAAGCCCAACGAAACTGTAGAAAAGCCTTTGATACTGGAATTTTTTGATCAAACAATCGATTACATTACTGCATATATTCCGCAAGCAGACAAAAGCTACAATTTAGAAACCCTCGGTGATGCCAATGCCTTTGATAAACGTTTAATCCACCATAAAAATTTTGAAATTCCAATTCAGAATGAAGGAAAAGAAAACCAGACTTACTATTTCAAAATACGCTCCTCACAGATAGCAGATGTGATTATTGTGCTTAGAACTGCCGAATGGTTCATTTCCTACGCGTTAGATGAATACTTCTATTTCGGAATTTTTTACGGAATGATCCTCGTATTCAGTTTTTATAACCTGATTATGTTTATTGCCATCCGGCAGAAGCAATATCTGTATTACGTACTTTATAACCTCAGTGTGGGCTTCTTCGAAATGAGTAGCGATGGGATTGCCTATCAATATTTATGGCCTAATGCGCCCGCCTGGAATCAAGTAGCTTACGCTTTTGCATTATGTGCAACAAGTATTTTCGCATTATTATTTACCAGGGAGTTGTTATTTGTTAAAGCGAAAGCACCAAAGTTAAATCAACTGATTGTTGGGATAATTGCTGCCCGATTAATCTTTTTCGCTTATTGTTATCTATTCGATCAAACTCTTTTCAGCTATAAGTTTGTGGAAGCTATTCCGCTTGCAGTAGCATTTTTTACAGGGATTTACATTTATAAAAATGGCTATCAACCTGCACGCTTCTTCGTGTTAGGCTATAGTTTTTTGTTTGTAGGTTTCACACTGAAATTTTTAATTATGCTTGGCGTAAGCTGGTTAAACTTTGGTGCCATCAGTTATTATAGCTTAAGTTTTTGTTTTGTGCTGGAGATGGTTTTCTTGTCATTTGCCATTGGAGATAAGGTGCGTTTGCTGAAACTTAAAAAGGATAAAGCGCAGCAAAAAATTATCAGGCAAATGGCGATCAATGCTAAGCTGAAAGATACCGTTAACCAGGAGTTAGAGACTAAAGTTGAAGAACGTACGCGTGAAGTTTACCATAAATCACTGATTATAGAAAGCAAGAACCAGGCATTGGAAGAGGTGAATGCACTACTTCAAAAGCAGGCTGAAGAAATATCAAGAATGAACGTACTGCTCGAACAGGACAACGAGCAACTACAAACCAGTGTCGAAAAGGTATCCCGAGATCGGGTAATGAACACAGAGGTAGATTTTGAGGAATTCAGCAAAATTTATCCTGATAAAGAAAGTTGCTATGAGTTTTTAGCAGAATTAAAATGGAGTAAAGGTTACCACTGCCGTAAATGTAGCAGTGATCATTACTTCTCCGGCCATATCTTACACAGCCGGAGATGCAGCAAGTGCGGCTACGAAGAATCGGTAACCACTTATACTATATTTCATAATACCAGAATTCCGATTAATAAAGCCTTTTATATGATTTTCCTGATTTATTCTTCGAAAGGAAAAATTTCTTCCCATAAATTATCAGAACTGCTTTCTATCCGACAAAGTACCTGCTGGACATTCGGAACCCGCATTAAAAAAGTAATGGATGACCGAAAGAAAACCCTCAAAAAAACAGGAAAAAATGGCTGGAGCCAGCTGGTAATCGAGTAAAATCGTTTATTATTAAGTCACATTCTTGTGGTATTCATCCCTTAAGCCTGAAAAAAATTTAGGTGCTAAAGCGTATCATATTCATTCCGCAGGCCTGCGCTACCGCAATACTTAAACGCTGATAATCAATGCTAAAACTGCATTTAAAGGCACGGTACTTAAGCGTATCAAAATCATCACAAAAACCTATATATCAATAACTTACATTAAAATTAACATACGAAAAACTTGTATTTAACATAGAACTAGTGCTAACTTTACCAGGTATAACAATTAACAAGAGCAAAAATTATGAGAAAAAAGTTTACATTGCTTATGGTATGTATTCTATGCGGTATCTCTTTGAGTATGGCGCAGAATATTACCATAAAGGGTCAAGTGAAAGATCAGAAAGGTCTGCCTTTGCCTGGAGTTTCTGTAAAAGTAAAAGGAACTAACCAAGGAGCATCAACTGCCGATAACGGTAGCTTCAGCATCACGGCTCCACAGAATGCAACTTTGGAGTTTTCATTCATCGGTTTCAAAGCTGTTGAAGAAGCAGTGAATAATCGAACAACCATTAATGTAATCCTATCTGATGACAATCAGCAACTGAATGAAGTTGTGGTAATTGGTTATGGAACAACCGTGAAGAAAGACTTAACAACAGCGGTAGTTTCGGTGTCATCTAAAGATTTGGAAAACCAGCCGATCACCAATCCGTTACAAGCCATTCAAGGTCGTGCTGCAGGTGTTCAGGTAAGTTCTCAATCAGGTAAACCAGGAGCCGGTATTTCGATCAGTATTCGGGGTAATACATCTATCACCGCGTCTAATAGTCCATTATATGTAATTGATGGGGTAACTTCTAGAGATGCAAGTTTTGTTAATGCAAATGACATCGAATCGATGACAATATTGAAAGACGCATCTGCAGCAGCAATCTATGGTTCCAGCGGTGCCAATGGTGTTGTTTTAATCACCACCAAGAAAGGTTCCTCAGGAAAATTAAAAGTTGCGTTTAACGCTTTTACAGGTTTTTCTAATTTTTGGCAAGAGCAAGAAGTTCTAAACAGCGAGCAATATGTAGGCTTAATGAGAGAACTGGGATATACTTCTTTTGGCGGCACTTACAATACAGATTGGCAGAAAGAAACTTTCGGAACCGGAAAGCAAAACCAGTATCAGGTTTCCCTTTCTGGTGGAACCAAAAGCGGTCAGTACTATTTCTCAACTGGTTATCAGCAAGATCAAGGTGTTGTTGCGCCAGCCAAGTTAGATCGTTTAACGGCTAACTTCAATGCCACGCAAAACATCACCCCATGGTTAAAATTAACAGGAAATGCGGTTTTAACATCCAGCACATCGATAGATGTTGGTGATAACAGCAGTGTTTCTCGTGGTGGTGTGATTTTAGGTGCATTAACCACACCTCCAACAATTGGTATTTTCGAGCCTAATGGACAATATACCACCATTCCAAACGCAGGTGGCTGGGATAATCCATTGGCTTTGGCTTATGGTTCTGATAACAGAAACAGAAACTTCAAATTCATTGGAGCTTTTGGCGCACAATTAAATTTCACTAAAGATTTATATTTAAAGTCAACCATCAGTACGAATAACAACAGAAATTTCTATCGTTACTTTACCGATAACTTTTTAACCACTTATGGCCGCCAGGAAAGAGGCGTTGTTCGTGATAACACTACCAGAGAAGGTGTTTGGTTAAACGAGAACATCTTGAACTACACTAAAAATGTTGGTAAGAATGCTTTCACAGCAACAGGCGGTTATACTATTCAATCATCAGACTGGAAGTATAACAACAATGAATCTACTCGTTTTTATGACGCAGCGGGTAATCCAACCGCACCATCTGTAGCATTAACGATTCCCCAACAAGCACAATGGAGCAAGCAATCATACCTTGCCCGTGTAACCTATGCATACGATAGTAAATATTTATTCAGCTCGAACTTTAGAGCGGATGGTTCCTCAAGATTTGCAAAAGAAAACCGTTTCGGTTATTTCCCTTCAGTTTCTGCCGGATGGAGAATTTCCGGAGAGAATTTCATGAAAGAAAGCAAAACTATTGATGATTTAAAAATTCGTGGTAGCTGGGGTAAAGTGGGTAATGATGAAGGTATCGGAGATTATGCTTACCTAAAACTTTATAGTGTGAATGCACAAGGCGAATACAATCTTCAAAATCCGGCTAATAACGCCTTAACCTGGGAGAAAACAACACAAACCAATGTGGGTGTTGATTTAACCATGTTTAAAAGCAGGATTACTTTTAGCGCAGATGCTTACCTGAAGAAAACCAACGACCTATTGATTAATGTTCAGTTACCTCCATCATCAGGTTTTGGTAGCCAGGCTTATAACGTTGGTGCAATGGAAAACAAAGGATTAGAGTTCACCTTATCTACAAAGAACTTTGATCATGAAAAATTCAAATGGACCACTGATTTGAACTTCTCATTAAATAGAAATAAGGTTACTGATTTGGGCTCTACCACCCAATCGTTGGATTTTGCAGGAATTTATGAGCGTGATGCAGCAGTAAGAGTAGTTACAGGCATGCCATTAGGCAGTTTTTATGGTTATGTTTTCACAGGCGTAAATCCTGCAACCGGTGCAGCGCAATATGCTGATACGAATGGCAATGGCGTAACCGGATCTGCTGATCCTGGAGATAGAACTTTTATCGGCTCTGCTCAACCAAAATTCATCTACGGGATGACGAACAATTTAACGTACGGAAACTGGAATCTGAATATTTTCTTCCAGGGTGTTCAAGGCAGTCAGTTGTTTAATGCCACAAGAATTGATTTAGAAGGCATGTTTGATTCTAAAAACCAATCTACTGCAGTATTAGACAGATGGACAACTCCAGGTCAAATCACCAATATTCCAAAAGCATTAAGAAGCAGCTCTGAAAACTCACTGACCTCAAGTCGTTTTGTTGAAGATGCCTCTTACCTGCGTTTAAAAACAGCTACATTATCATACAGCTTTGGACAATCGGTATTGGAAAAATTAAGAATGAGCAAAATTACTTTGTTTGCCACAGGCTATAACCTGTTAACTTTCACCAAATACTCTGGTTTAGATCCAGAGGTGAATGTGAGTTCTGCAAACGGCCCAAATATGGGTGTTGATTTTGGAACTTATCCTCAATCGAGAAGTATATTATTCGGTGTTAATGTTGGATTTTAAGAAATAAGAAAATGAAACTAAAAATATATTCATTAGTAGCGGCTGCAGCATTAACCATTACGATGCAAAGTGGCTGTAAAAAAGATTTCCTTGATAAACAGCCCTTCAACCAGGTTACTGGCGATGTGGCGTTTACCACAGCTGCAGGAGCAGAAAAACTAATTTCAGGTGCTTATGGTGGCATGTACAATGATTACCACATTTGGGATTACATGATTAATGGCGACGTAACTGCCGACAATGCTTATGCAGGTGGCGATAACCCAGCCAACATCCAGATTGATTTATTTACGACCAATTCTACCAACGGTAATGTTGGTCGTGATTGGAGTGGCTTATATTCGAACATCAAAAATGCCAATGAGGTATTAGAAAATGTTCCAAACATTCAGGATCCTGCTTTAGATGCCAATGGAAGAAGAAATCAAATTTTGGGTGAAGCTTCAACACTTCGTGCTTACTTCTATTTCCATTTAGTTAGGTTATGGGGTGGTGTTCCATTGGTACTAAAATCGCCAACTACTTTAGAGGAAATGCAGAAATCACGTTCATCTGTTGATGAAGTTTATGCGCAAATCATCAAAGATTTAGAATATGCTTTACCACTTGTTAGATCTTCGGCGCCTAATAAAGGCATCATTACAAAAGGAATTGTAAACGCATTGCTGGCAAAAGTATATGCTTCAAAACCCACTCCAGATTGGACTAAAGTACAGCAATATGCAGATGCAACCATCAATGGCGGTTATTCACTAATTAGCTCTTTCGATCAACTTTTTGATGGCGCTCACAAAAACAACAGCGAATCGATCTGGGAAATGCAGTACGATGGCTGGGGTGGCCCTTCCGGTCGTGGGAACTGGATGACTGGGGTGATCGTGGGTACAGGATGGAAACGTTTTTGTACGCCTACCAATGATTTAGTAGCTGCTTTTGATGCAGAAGGCGATGTGATTCGTAAAAATTCGAGCATTAGCTTTAGAAACGTTGTTACCGAAGGCTGGTCTGATGATTATTGGCCAAAATCAAATTATCCGTTCATCAACAAATATCGTAATGATGACTTAGCCAATTCCTACATTATTCGTTTGGCTGATATCAAGTTATTGAAAGCCGAAGCATTAAACGAATTGAGTGCTTCAGGCTGGTCGGCTGCTGCTCCAATTGTAAACGAAATTCGCGGACGAGTTAATTTAGGTGTTACTCCTGCTGCCAATCAGGCTGCAATGCGTTTGGCTATTGAAAAAGAACGCCGGTTGGAATTGGCATTCGAAGGTCAGCGTTGGTTTGATTTATTAAGAACGAACAGGGCGATTACGGTGATGAACGCACAAAAAAATGGTAGTGGTGCAAACCTAAACTATAATGTTACCGCTGCGAAATTGCTCTTCCCAATCCCTCAGGCGGAGTGGGACAGGAATCCAAATATCCGATAATATTCCATTTCAAGGGCGAGTCATTCGCCTTTGAAATTCATACCAGCATATACTTATGCTGTCTCAAAGCGATTGGGCTTTGGCACATGATTTTTAATCACACACATTAAATCTTTAAGGGTGGGAGTTTTTTTAAAGACTCCTTCCCTTTTAATCATCTCATTACTAAACTTAAGGCTAATGAAACCAATATTTAATATATGCCTGGTTGCTAGTATGCTTTTTGCATCCTGCGCTTGTAAAAAAAATGCATCGATTGCCAATCAAGACACAAAGACCGGCACTGATCCAGTAAAAACTGATGTGGGCTTCTGGCTTACGAAAGGTGATCAGTCACAACTGTTAAGCAAGCAAAACACAGCGTTAAATTTTAGCGAAACCACAAATGCAAACCCTACTATCGAAGTTGATCAAAGCACTACGTTTCAAGAAATTGATGGCTTCGGCTATACACTCACCGGTGGTAGTGCAAGTTTAATTAACGCTCTACCTGCTACAGAAAAAGATAAATTATTGCGTGAACTTTTTGCAGTTGCAGATGATGCAATCTCGGTAAACTACATCAGAATTAGCATTGGCGGCTCTGATTTAAGTGCATATCCCTTTACCTATAACGACCTGGCAGATGGAGAAACAGACGAATCGTTATCAAAATTTACTATCGCTAAGGAGCAAACAGATTTGATTCCAATTCTGAAAAAAATTGTTGCTATAAATCCTAAAATTAAAATTTTGGGTTCGCCATGGACGGCACCAACCTGGATGAAAAGCAACAAGAGCTTTATTGGAGGTAGCTTGAAGCCTGAGTATTATCAAACTTATGCCAAATATCTGGTTAAATATATCCAGGCGATGAAAGCCGAAAGTATTGTAATTGATGCAATTACGCCTCAAAACGAGCCTTTACATCCTGGTAACAACCCTAGCATGTATATGTCGGCAGAAGATCAGGCTAGTTTTATCAAAACAGCGTTAGGGCCGATATTCAAAAGCAATGGCATCGCTACAAAAATTATCATCTACGATCATAACGCGGATAAACCTGAATATCCAATTTCGGTTTTGAACGATGCTGAAGCAAAAAAATATATTGATGGCTCTGCATTTCATTTATATGCTGGTCCAATTTCAGCCCTCACCCAGGTACATAATGCGCACCCTGATAAAAATGTTTATTTCACTGAACAATGGGTTGGCGGACCGAGCAACTTTGGCGAAGATTTGAAATGGCATGTATCGACATTAATTATTGGCGCTACACGTAACTGGAGCAAAAATGTTCTAGAATGGAATCTGGCCGCAGATCCGAATTACAATCCTCATACAGATAAAGGTGGTTGTACCTCTTGTTTGGGCGCCATTACCATTGCACCGGCAATCACCCGGAATGTTGCTTATTATGTTATTGCTCATGCATCTAAATTTGTTCCGACAGGTTCTATACGAATTGCTTCAAACATCACAAGCAACTTGCAAAACGTAGCATTCAAAACTCCCGAAGGCAAAAAGGTATTAATCGTTTGCAACAACAACGGCAGCGAAACAAGTTTTAACATTAAATATGACGGGAAAACGGTTTCAACAAAACTTGAAAAAGGTGCTGTTGCTACTTATGTGTGGTAAAAACTTTGTTTAATTGTTAGGCGGCCTCGCGAAAGCGGGGCTTTCTTATTTCTAATCATTGATAATTTTGGCAGGCACTTTGTATAGAGATAAGAAAGTCAATCCTAAACATGATGAAAAAGATAAGCCCATTTTTTGCCATAGTGCTCGCATTATTTGCCGCGTGTCAATCGAAAACAAGTCAGTCGAATTCAGATGATCCTACTGCCTTGAATACGACCGATTCAGCTGCCAAGGCTCCGCAGTGTTACCAATCGATAAACAATAGAGATACTGCGGCTCTTACTCTAAATATTGATAATGAAAAAGTAACAGGTTCCTTAAGCTATAATATTTTTGAAAAAGATAAAAATACTGGCGTTATTGCGGGAATTGTAAAAGGCGATACCATTATTGCAGATTACACTTTCCAATCAGAAGGTACAACATCTATCCGGCAGGTTGCCTGGTTAAAACAGGATAATCAACTTATAGAAGGTTTTGGTGATGTAGCTGAAGTCAATGGTAAAACTCAGTTTAAAGATGTAAAAAAGCTAAGCTTTGGTAAATCGATGATCTTTCAGCCAATCGATTGCAAATAAAAAAAGGGCTTGCGACATTCATCGCAAGCCCAACCCTCTACACTACACTAATCTGATTATTTTAATTCAACTGCTTGTTGCGCTGCAGCGGCCCAGTCATTGCTTAATTTAGTTAAATAATCAGAATACTTCTGAACTTCTTCCGCCTTCAGTTTGCTGCTCCATGCTGCTGCATTTTCGGCCCAGGTAGTATATCTTGATGTCAAGGCTTCAACCTGAGTTTTATTTTGACTTTTAAGGGCTGCGATATACGCCTCTTTTAATTGAGCATATTCCGCCAATCCCTTATTTACATCTTCATTGGAAAACGTTGGCTTATCAGACTTTACAGTTTCAGTTTTTGTTGCTGTTGTTTTTAGAGTGGTGTCACCTTTAACACTGGTTGAATCTGTAGTTGGTTCTGTCTTTTTTGTGTTATCGCAAGATGTGAGCATTGCTGCAACCAAGGTTGCTGCAGCAAATGATAAAAATGCTTTTTTCATACTATTTTAGTTTGTTGTTCACTTGACATGTTTAAAGATGATGCCAAAACGATAAAAGCCCATTACGTTAATGTAATGGGCTTCTTGAGAATATTCTATAAAATAATTTCGGGGAAATGCAGTTGTTCAATCGGGGAAAAAATACCCGGTTTTGATTTTTACATGTGCTCAAATCGTTCCCAAAAACCATCTACCGGAAGTTTTGCGAAGATGTTTACGGGTTCTTTTTTAACAGGGTGCAGAAACTGTAATCTTCTGGCATGCAAACAAATACTTCCTTTTCTGCTTCCACGTGGGTAACCATATTTATTATCACCTACAATCGGGCAATTCATTGATGAAAGCTGCACACGAATTTGGTGCGATCTGCCGGTAATCGGATCAACTTCCAGCAGGTAATAGCCATCAAGATGTCCAATTAAGCGATAGGAAAGTTCTGCCCGCTGGCTGTTGGCCACTTCCGATTTATAGTAAGTGACCACATTTTTTTGCGGATTTTTAATCAGCCAATGAATCAAAGTCGCCGCTTCTTTTTCCGGCTTGTTTCTTACCACTGCCCAGTAAGTTTTCTTAACCTCCCGATTTTTAAATGCAGCATTCATTCTTTCAAGCGCCTTGCTTGTTTTTGCAAAAAGAATAACGCCACTCACCGGTCGGTCTAAACGATGGACAACACCCAGAAATGCGCCATTTGGTTTGTTATACTTTTTCGCAATGTATTTTTTTACCTGTTCATCCAGGGGTTCATCGCCAGTTTCATCAACCTGCACAATATCTCCGGCTCTCTTGTTAACTGCAATGAGATGGTTATCTTCAAAAAGTATGTCTTTTTCTGTAATTGGCATATAACCCCTCCGCCCCTAAAGGGGAACTTGAATTTCTATCGTCTATATTTAAAAGTATAATATATTAACCTTCCTTTTCCAACTTGATTGGAACCCCTTTGTCAGAGATTGGGGGTTAATACTGCTCTTTATCGTTAGGGAAATCATTGTTTTTCACATCCTGAATATACGATTGTGCAGCACCTAAAATATCCTCGTAAAGGTTAAGGTACTGACGTAAAAAGCGTGGTTTAAAGCCCTTCGTTAAGCCAATCATGTCATTCACAACCAATACCTGTCCATCGCAATGAGGTCCTGCACCAATACCAATAGTTGGAATACTTAAGCTCTCTGAAACCTCTTTGCCTAATGCTGCCGGAATTTTCTCTAATACAATCCCAAAACAACCTGCGGCTTGTAAAGCCAGAACATCAGTTTTTAATTTATTAGCTTCTTCCTCTTCTTTCGCACGAACAGTATATGTGCCAAATTTATAGATAGATTGTGGTGTTAAGCCCAGATGGCCCATTACAGGAATACCAGCTGTAATAATTCGCTGAACAGATTCAATGATCTCTTCCCCGCCCTCTAATTTTACACCATGCGCACCAGATTCTTTCATAATTCTGATTGCAGAGTTTAAGGCTTCTTTGGAATTGCCCTGGTAAGAGCCGAATGGTAAGTCAACTACTACAAAAGCACGTTTTACAGCCCTAATTACTGATGCTGCATGATAAATCATCTGATCAAGTGTGATGGGTAAGGTAGTTTCGTGTCCTGCCATTACATTCGATGCAGAATCGCCAACCAATAATACATCCAATCCGGCATCATCCAAAATGGTTGCCATGGAATAATCGTAGGCGGTTAACATTGATATTTTTTCACCACGATGCTTCATTTCCTGCAAGGTATGCGTAGTGATTCTTTTTATTTCTTTATGTACCGACATGGTTTTCGTTTTGTTGCCCCAAAAGTATCGTTTTTTCTTTAAAAAGGCATAAAGCGAAAGCTTTAAGGTTTAGAGGTAATCAACCTTACACCATAATCCTTTTAACTCAAACCTATTTCAAATTTTTCTTTACATTCCCAATCTTAAGCGCTATCTTTGTACCCCGAAATGGAAGGGATTTATTCACGTTTTTTTGCATCCAGCAAAAACGGCATTACTGCCGCAAGCCATCCTTTTTTCAACTCTTTTTTAAATCAAAATCCATATTGTAATTACCATGACTAACTACACCAAGTTACCTGCGATTTTATTACTGGCCGATGGCACTGTTTTTTACGGCAAAGCTGCCGGAAAAATTGGCACCACTACTGGCGAAATTTGTTTTAATACCGGGATGACAGGTTACCAGGAAATTTTTACCGACCCAAGTTATTTTGGGCAAATAATGGTTACCACTAATTCGCACATCGGGAATTACGGTATTCAAAGAGAAGAAATCGAATCTGATTCAATTAAAATTGCTGGTTTAGTTTGTAAAAATTACAACATCGTTTATAGCCGTAAGCAAGCTACAGAATCTATTCAGGATTATTTCCAGAACGATAACCTGGTTGCTATTTCTGACATCGATACCCGTGCATTGGTTCGCCACATTAGAGACAAAGGTGCAATGAACGCTATCATTTCTTCAGAAATTACTGACCTAAATGAATTGAAACAAAAACTTGCAGAGGTACCTTCAATGGAGGGCCTGGAGCTTTCATCAAAAGTAAGCACAACCGAACCGTATTTTTATGGCAATCCGGAAGCAAGTTTAAAAGTTGCTGCGTTAGATTTGGGCATCAAGAAAAATATTCTTCGCAGTTTCGAAAACCGCGACATTTATGTTCAGGTTTTCCCGGCGAAAACAAAATTTGCCGAAATGGAAAAATTCAGTCCTGATGGCTATTTCATTTCAAATGGCCCTGGCGATCCTTCGGTAATGCCTTATGCTGTAGAAACCATCAAAGAAATTTTAGCAGAAGATAAACCATTGTTTGGCATCTGTTTAGGGCACCAATTATTGGCAGAAGCTAATGGAATTGGTACCATGAAAATGTTTAATGGCCACCGCGGCTTAAACCACCCGGTAAAAAATGTAATCAAAAATCATTGCGAAGTAACTTCTCAAAACCATGGTTTTGGTGTTGTTCCTGATGAAGTTAGAAATTCAGATAAAGTGGAAATTACCCACGTAAACCTAAATGATAAATCAATTGAGGGTATCCGTGTGAAAGGTAAAAAAGCATTCTCAGTACAATACCACCCTGAATCTTCTCCAGGCCCTCATGATTCTCGTTATTTATTTGATGATTTCGTGAATGTGATGAAAGGCGAATTGGTTTGGTAATCAAACCGAACAACGAAAACTTAAAATCAATTAAGTAATAAAAAATCTGCGAATCTGAGCACAACATAGCTTTAGATTCGCAGATTTTGTTTTTAATTCAATTTCACACTTTAAAAACATCATTTTACCGACATTTTAGCCATTTGTAACTAAATTCATTTTCTATTCATCTAAAGCTCCTTACCTTCGTAACATGGAAGCAAAAAATGCCATTATCAGCGTTAAAGAACTGGTAAAAAAATATGATGATTTTGTAGCTGTTCAAGGGTTAAGCTTTGATGTTTACGAAAACGAAATTTTCGGCTTACTGGGACCAAATGGTGCCGGAAAAACAACAACGCTTGAAATCATTGAAACGCTAAGGGCGAAAACTTCGGGTGAAATTATTGTTGACGGCTTTTCTGTCGACAAGAACCCTCAGGATATTAAGCAAATTATCGGCGTGCAACTTCAAGCGGCAGGTTATTATCCAAATCTAAATCTGGTAGAGCTCATCGAACTTTTTGCTGGCTTGTATGGCGCCAAAATTAAGCCAATGGAGATGCTGGAAAAAGTAAATCTTCAGGATAAAGCGAAAGCTAAATATAAAGCGCTTTCTGGCGGGCAAAAGCAACGTTTCTCCATTGCAACCACGCTAATCAATCAACCTAAAATTATTTTCCTTGATGAACCCACTACAGGTTTGGATCCTCAGGCCAGAAGAAATTTATGGGATTTGATTATTGCCATCAGGGATGCAGGTACCACGGTGGTGATTACCACACATTATATGGATGAGGCAGAGCAACTTTGTGATCGTGTTGCTTTTGTTGAACGAGGACAAATTATCGCTTTAGATACGCCAGATAATCTGATTGATCAGCTGGTAAACAGCGGCTTTGAACGCAAAAAGGAGGTGAAAAAGGCCAACTTGGAAGATGTTTTCATTAACCTTACAGGTAAAGAGTGGCGAGAATAACGCCGCCGCCCCCTGAAGGGGGAGTTACAGGCAAGATGGATAAGCACAAATAAAAAGACAGTTACAAATTTATACTTGATATATGAACGATGGAAATTCAAGTTCCCCTCTAGGAGCTGGGGGTTACAGCAATACAACAGCAACATTAGCATTAGCAAAGGCGAGCTTCCGCTCGATCATGCGAAGTCCATCGGCAGTGGTTTTTACGCTTGCTTTCCCTTTAATATTTATTTTGGTATTTGGCTTTTTAGGAGGCGGAGGCACGCGTATTGATGTTGGTGTAAAACCAGGATCAGACATAAACAATCCTGTTATCGCCATGCTAAGCAAAACAGGTATGATCAGGCTGGTGATGGATAAATCGCAGGCTGATTTCGACAAACTGCTTGAAAAAGGTAATGTTGATGCGATGATTGATGTTCACAAAAAAGTGAATTCAGTTGCTTATTCGGTTAATGTAGTTTACACTTCAGCATCAAGAGATAAGGGCGGAATTTTAAAATCGGTGCTTAACAATGTTTTTTATGATAAAACACTAAAACCAACAGTTGCCGAAATTAAAGAAAGCACAATAACCGGTCGTGAATATAAAACCATTGATTTTATCTTACCTGGTCAACTGGGCTTTTCACTGTTAAGCACAGGTGTTTTCGGTACAGCATTCGTATTTTTAAGTTTACGCCAAACCCTGGTAATTAAACGTTTTTTTGCAACTCCGGTAAAGAGATCAAGTATTGTAATTGGCGAAGCGATTGCCAGAATTGGTTTTGCATTAATTGGCGCTTTGTTTATTATCTTAATTGGTCACTTCTTTTTCGGATTTACACTTGTTCACGGGGCGTTAACAGTCCTTAATATGCTCATATTGGGCACTATGGGAATTATTGTATTTATGGGCTTTGGGTTTATCATTTCAGGAATAGCAAAAACTGAAAGTATGGTACCTCCTATTTCTAACATTGTAACTTTGCCGCAGTTCTTACTTTCCGGAACATTCTTTTCCATTGAAGCTTTTCCAAGTTGGCTACAACCAATTAGCAGGGCTTTACCATTAACCTACCTAAATGATGCCATGCGTAAAGTTGCTTTTGAAGGGTCAGGTTTGTGGGATGTAAAATTTCAAATTATGATTTTATTGATTTGGGGAATTGTTATTTATGCTGTTGCTGTTAAGGTATTCAAATGGGAATAAAATAATCCGAGAAGATAACTTTGATGCAGTTAACCTTTTTTAACTTTTAGACACTGCTTAATAAAGTATTTTTGGCAAAATCACTTTATGAAAAACCTGCTTATCCTTGCCTTGCTGTTTTCATCTTTTAAAGCCGCGGCTCAGTTTAAATTTTTAGCCAACAATTGCTCTAACCAGTACAAAGCCAAAATATTTGTTGCCGACTGCGATAACGGATTGTGCGGAGGAATGTCGACCATAATTTTATACGACAAGATTTCAGACAAAGAACTCGAAACATTTCACTCTGCAGACCTGGATTTTAGCTTAACTGATAAACAGGATGCACGAATAGGCTGGTTGGAATTGGGAAAATATCAAAGTCCGCTCATATTTGGAGATTTTAATTTTGATGGAAAAGAAGATATGGCCATCAGAAATGGAAGCAATGGAGCATATATGAGTCCTTCTTACGATATTTATCTGTCTGTAGGTAACAACAAATTTCTGGCAAACAAAGAATTAACGACACTTGCTAGCGAAAACCTGGGAATGTTTGAATTTGATCAGAAAACGAAATGGTTAACTATAGAGCAAAAAGATGGCTGCTGCTACCACAAAACGATCAATTACAGCATTGATGTTAGAAACAAAATAACAGAAGTTTCCTCTGTTATCGAAGATTCAAGTGTTGGTAATGTTGTTACCGTAATTACTCAAAAGAAGGTTGGCGCAAGAATGATCAAGACCGTTCAGCGTTTCAAAACAGAAGAGTACTATAAAAATGACCAGTAAGCTTATTAAAGTGCAGCCTTCACTAAAAAAGGGAGAATCTCTTTTTGAAAACTTACAAAATTCTTACGTACATCGGAATCACTTACCGAAGTAAAGGCGAATGAGAAGACGATACTCTTACTTGCTTTAAGCAAAAATGCTAACCCTTCTCTCCTTGCCGGATTATTTTTAAACGTATCTAATTCCAGGTAAGCAGCCAATAATAACGCTTCCAGCTGATCAGATAAATGCTTTAAAAACTCTTGTGAATTGGCATTTTCACGAACAAAATCCCATCCGATAAATTCGTTGCAAGCCGTAAAAGACAGTCGGCTGGTTTTCATTACCAAAGCCTTCAGGTGCTCTTCTTCAGAACCGTAACTTACCTTATTGTTAATGATTTCATGAAGGTTTTGATCCAGATAATCCATCAGAATACTATCTAAAACCTGTTCCTTACTTTCAAAATATTTATAAATGGTTGCTTTGGCAATCCTCGCCTTTTTAGCAATCTCGTTAACACTTGTTTTGTGATAACCATATTTTCTAAAAAGTTCTTTGGCAGCCTTTTTTACTGTTTCTTTTATTTTTTCAGCTTCCATTAATTTCTAACGTTAATTGTAATGTTTCCCTGCAGGGAAACACTATATGTTTTTAAAGTTCTTTCTGCAGGTGCTTTTTGAGGTGTACCATCAAGAAGAGAAAATTTTGCTCCTGAGCATGGATCAGTAGCTGTTAAGCCACTTTCATCAGGAACAATTTTGCATATTTTTTCGGGATTAACTGTACTGCAACGATCAAAGGCCACAAATCCGCCAAGTGGTGTCCGCACAATAACTAGTCCTCCAATACCATGATTTGGAACCAACAGCACATTATTTACTGCTTTAATGCCAAATTCAACAAGTGTTACATTGTAGTTAACCGGTACATCCGGAATAAAGTTTTCTTCTTTACCGCAACTGGTAAAAAGAACCAAAACAAATAATATGCTATATAGATACCTCATCAAATTAAGGCAGATTTATATTGTTTTAAGAAACGAACATCGTTTTCAGAGAATAAACGCAAATCTTTAATGACATATTTAAGATTGGTAATCCTTTCTATTCCCATACCAAAAGCAAAACCGCTGTATTTTTTTGAATCGATACCACAGTTTTCCAACACATTCGGGTCTACCATACCACAGCCTAAAATTTCTACCCAACCGCTATGTTTACACATGTTGCAGCCGGCACCTTTACAAATGGTACAAGAAATATCCATTTCTGCAGAGGGCTCTGTAAAAGGAAAATAAGATGGGCGGAAACGAACCTGTGTACCTTCGCCATATAATTCCTGCACAAAATAGAATAATGTTTGCTTCAAATCAGCAAATGACACATTTTCATCTACATACAAACCCTCTATCTGATGAAAAAAGCAATGTGCTCTTGCCGAAATGGCTTCGTTACGGTAAACGCGACCAGGCATAATGGCTCTAAATGGTGGCTGCCCCTGCTCCATCATACGCACCTGAACAGATGAAGTGTGCGTACGCAAAGCGATATCACCTTTCTCTCCTCCTTTTTTAATGAAGAAAGTATCCTGCATATCTCTTGCCGGATGCTCTTCCGGGAAGTTTAATGCAGAAAAGTTATGCCAGTCATCTTCAATTTCAGGACCCTCAGCTACAGTAAAACCAAGTTTTGCGAAAATTTCGACAATTTCTCTACGAACCAATGCCAAAGGATGGCGGGAACCAATTTCAAAACCTTCACCAGGTAATGTCATATCAATAGCCAATTCTTCTGCTTTTACACCAGCCCCTTCAGTTGATTCCTTTAAGGTTTGGTATTTTGATTCGGCAAGTTGTTTAAATTCATTCAAAACTTTCCCTAATGATCTCTTTTCATCAGTAGAAACTGTTTTAAACTCTTCAAAAATTTCTTTGATGATGCCTTTGCTACCTAAGTATTTTATGCGGAACTGCTCTAATTCATCTGCTTTTTCAGTAACAAAAGAATTAATTTTCTCAGTATATTGTGTTATTTTATCCTGTAACATGGCTTCAAATATAAGGCAAATAATCGAAAAAAGTTAGTGTTGTCGGGTTCAAAAATTCTGTTTACAATATCAGTATAAAAGAAAATGAACCCAAAACATAGAAAGCCGCACTAAGGCGGCTTTCTATGAATTCTATAAAACTAAAAGGAGTTAAATCACGCCAAGTTCTTTACCAACTTTAGTAAAAGCCGCAATGGCTTTATTTAAATGATGTTGCTCATGGCCAGCCGAAAGTTGTACACGAATGCGTGCTTTACCTTGTGGCACAACCGGATAAAAGAACCCGATTACGTAGATACCTTCTTCTAACATTTTCGCTGCGAAAGTTTGCGCAATTTTTGCATCATAAAGCATCACAGGCACAATTGGATGAAAACCGGGTTTGATATCAAAACCAGCCTCAGTCATCTTTTCGCGAAAATATTTAGTGTTGCTTTCTAATTTATCTCTTAACGAGGTAGTTTCGCTCAACATATCTAATACCGCAATAGATGCTCCCGCAATCGCTGGCGCTAAAGTGTTTGAGAATAAATACGGACGCGAACGTTGGCGCAGCATATCGATAATTTCCTTTTTACCTGAGGTAAAACCACCAGATGCACCACCAAGCGCTTTACCTAAAGTTCCGGTGATGATATCGATCCGATCAATTACGTTAAAATGTTCGTGAGTACCTCTACCATTTTTACCGATAAACCCAGTACAGTGCGATTCATCAATCATAATTAATGCTTCGTATTTATCAGCCAGATCAGCAATTTTATCAAGTGGAGCAACAGAACCATCCATAGAAAAGGCACCATCGGTAACAATAATCCGGTGTCTGCAATCTTTAGCCGCAATTAATTGCTTTTCCAAATCTTCCATATCAGCGTTTTTATAACGGAAGCGTTGTGCCTTACATAAACGTACGCCATCTATAATTGATGCATGGTTCAACTCATCAGAAATAATCGCATCTTCCGCGTTAAACAACGGTTCAAATACACCACCGTTAGCATCAAATGCAGCTGCATATAAAATAGTATCTTCAGTGCCCAGAAACTGAGAAATTTTAGCTTCAAGTTCTTTATGCACATCTTGTGTTCCACAGATAAAACGAACTGACGACATGCCGTATCCGTGATCATCAATCGCCTTTTTTGCGGCCTCTATCACTTTTGGATGAGATGATAAACCTAAATAGTTGTTTGCACAGAAATTAACTACTTCTGCCCCACCATTAACTTTAATATCGGCACCTTGTGGTGTAACAATAATACGTTCGCGTTTATATAATCCAGCGTTTTCGATTTCTTCAAGTTCCTTCTGAAGAACTGGTTGTAATGTTTTATACATGTTTGATATCGGTTGATTTTGCTCAAAGTTATAAAAAAAACTGCTCGACACCTTAATTGACTCACTTTTTGAACCAGTATTTAAGCACAAACGTTTGATTAATTTCAGGAAACTTAATTTTCTGATATCAGCATTAAATATTTTAATCAAACAGACATTTTTTAATGAACTTAACAAACTTTAACACACTACTGTGTGTATAGTGTTAAAACTAATTCGATATTTATAGCTTACTAATCGACACTTATGATCAGAATCTGCGCACTCATCCTTTTTTGTGGCCTAACCCATTTTGCATTTGCTCAGCATTATACCGTTAGCGGAACAATTAAGGATACAGGTGGACAGCCCGTACCGTTTGCTTCTGTTTATGTTAAAAATACGACTACCGGAACATCAGCCAATGTTGATGGGAAATATGCCCTTAAACTTGAAAAAGGTGAATACATGCTCAGTTACAGAGCAGTTGGCTATAAGCAACAGGATCAATCGGTAAAACTATCTGGCAACATTACTCAGAATATAAACTTGTCTTCAGAAAGTTATACGCTGGATAATGTGACCATCAAAGCAAATGCTGAAGATCCGGCCTTCGAAATTATCAGAAAGGCAATTAAGCAACGAAAAGTGCATTTAAATGAGGTGAATGCTTTTAGTTGCGATGTCTATATCAAGGGTGTTCAGCGGCTTAAAGGTGCGCCTAAAAAGTTTTTTGGTCAGGATATTCAAAAAGTTTTAGAACTGGATACGAACAGACGGGGAATTATTTATTTATCAGAATCGCAAAGTAAGTTTAGTTTTCGCCGCCCGAATGATATTCACGAAGAAATGATTTCTTCGAAAGTTGCTGGCAGAAACAATGCTTTCAGTTTCAATAAAGCTTCAGACTTGATCATCAATTTTTATGATAATTATCTTTTAGAGAATACATTGAGCGCAAGAGGCTTTATTTCTCCAATTGCAGATAATGCCATGTTTTACTACAAATATAAACTCGTAGGCGAATCGAAAGAAAATGGTGAGATTGTACATAAGATACAAGTAATTCCACGTAGAGAAAACGATCCGGTTTTTAGGGGTTACATTTATATTATTGATGAAAGCTGGAGGATTTATAATACCGATGTTTATCTGACAGAAAATTCGGGTATTAATTTTATTGATACTTTAAACATCAACCAACAGTTTACTAAAGTAAAAGACATTTATATGCCTACAAACATTAATTTTCAGTTTGCAGGCAATGTTCTGGGTTTTAAAATAGCCGGATATTTCGTCGGTATTTATAGCAACTACAATCTCGAACCAAAGTTTCCCAAAGATTTTTTCAGTGGAGAAATACTAAAAGTCACGGAAATGGTTAATAAAAAAGACTCGACCTACTGGACCAATAACCGCCCTATTCCATTAACTCCAGATGAACAAATTAATTATGTTAAAAAAGATAGCGTAGCAAAACTGAAGGAATCTAAATATTATCTCGACTCCCTTGAAAAAGAAAACAACAAATTTAGCATTGGAAAACTGCTGTTAAGGGGCTATAGCAAAAACGATCGCTATGATAAAAAATACCTCAGTTTTGATCCGATTTTAAGGTCGGTTTTTTATAACACTGTGGAAGGTTTTGCGATTAAATATGGAGTAACGTATAGAAAAGATTTCGAAAACAGGCGATCATATTCTGTAAGACCCGAGCTGAGATATGGTTTTGCGAACCAGAAACTTACCGGAAGTTTAACGGGAAGTTATTATTACAATCCTTTAAAACGTGCTACTGTTGGGGCATCTTTTGGAAATGGTATTTTTGATTTGAATAATCTAGGCTCAATGACGGCGTTGGGAAATACCATCAACTCACTGTTGTATGAAAAGAATTTTCCGAAATTTTATGAGAAAAGCTTTGCCAGTATTTACACCTCAAGAGAGCTGGCCACAGGCTTACAAGGAAACATAAGCCTTGATTATAGTAAAAACAATACCTTAACGAATAGTACTGATTTTAAATTTTTCGATGCCAAAGATCGGGAGTTTACCTCAAATAATCCGTTTACGCCTGGAGCAGAAACACCATTATTTCCAACGTATAGATCATTCAGCGCCACCGCTAGTTTAACTTATACCATTGGTCAGAAATACATCACCCGCCCGGATGGGAAGTTTTATACCGAATCTCACTTCCCAAAAATTACAGTTTTATATAAAAAGGGCTTTAATAATGTGTTGGGCAGCGACGTAGATTATGATTTCGTGAAACTAGAATTGGTACAAGACCGCATCGGTTTAGGATTATGGGGATATACTTCATTATTGGTTGGAGCAGGGAAGTTTTTAAACAACAAGAGCATGTATTATCCAGATTATAAACACTTCGCTGGTAACATATCAACCATCTTCCCTCCTAATTTAAGAAAGTTTCAATACCTGGATTTTTACCAGTTTAGTACAAACCAACAATACTTTGAAGCGCATTTGGAGCACAATTTTTCTGGTTTTTTCCTGAACAAAATTCCGTTGTTACGTAAAGCAAAGCTCGAAGAATTTATCGGCGGAGGTTACTTATCTTCTCCTGAAAAAAGAAATTACAAAGAGTTTTATTTTGGATTTCAACGTTTGGTGTTAAGAGCGAGTTATGGTTTTGCATATGATGGCGCCAAAAAACTAACGCAAGGATTCAGGATTGCTTACGGATTTTAAGCGCAAAGCAAAAAGCTTAAAGGCTAAAGCTTTCTGCTTTGGTCTTTAAGCTAAAAGCATTATCTTTGCCACGCTTTAAACGCCGTTTGCAACGGTATCAACAGCGTTATGAAAAAATATCAAACACTACTTTATTACTGCTATAGTTATATAGCAGATGCAGAACAATTTGCTACAGATCACCTTAAATTTTGTAAATCGTTAGATTTAGTTGGACGGATCATCGTTGCCGATGAAGGACTAAACGGAACCGTTTCCGGAACCCCTGAAGCCTGTGAAGCTTACATGAAAGCCATCCATGCTGATGAGCGTTTTGCGAAAACAGAATTTAAAATTGATGAGGTTGATGAACTTTCCTTTTTAAAAATGCATTGCCGTTACAAATCTGAAATTGTTCATTCCGGATTACGCGATACCTCAATCATCAATCCAAACGAAAAAACAGGAAAGCATTTGGAGCCTGTGGAGTTTATGAAGATGAAGGATGATGAAGATGTTGTTATTTTAGATGTGCGCTCTAATTATGAGCACAATTTAGGCAAATTCAAGAATGCGGTTACGCTTGACATCGAGAATTTCAGAGATTTTCCTAAGCAGATCAATCAGCTTGCTCAATATAAAGATAAGAAGATTTTAACTTACTGTACCGGAGGAATCAAGTGTGAGAAAGCTTCTGCCTTGTTACTTCATCATGGTTTTAATGATGTTTACCAACTTCACGGCGGCATCATTAAATACGGCAAAGAAGCTGGTGGCAAAGATTTTGAAGGCAAGTGCTACGTTTTTGATAACCGCATTGCGGTAGATGTAAATAATATTAATCCAACTGTGGTTTCAGTTTGCTACAACTGTGGCAAAACTACTCCGAAAATGATCAATTGCGCCAATCCGGAATGTAATGAACACATTACGCAATGCGATGATTGTGGTGAAGAACTACAAGGATGTTGTTCAACTGCTTGTACAACAAATCCACGTAAACGCCCATACGATGGAACTGGTTATTATGTAAAAGTGCCGCAGCCAGTAGCTAAAAAATCTGAAGTAACAGCAGTATAGAAATAATTCTAGTTTTGACTTAAGCCTTTTGTTATCGCTTTGCAATAACAAAAGGCTTATTTATTAAATGGCGGTAGAGATCCTTTCTATTGATGTTGTGAACTAATCCCCATTCACTCACCTCCTTCCAACTTTTTTGAGTTACTTTGTATCATACTGGATTAACCAAATACCATTCTATGCTGAAACTAGTACACCTATTCATATTCCTTTCACTTACCACCAGTTTAATACATGCTGCCGATATAAAAAGTATTGGCGTTCCCTATATTGAAAATTACCCAAAATCAGTTTATGCTTCAGGCAACCAAAACTGGAGCATAGCTAAAGACAATAAGGGCGTAATGTATTTCGGGAATGCAGAAGGGCTTTTAACTTTCGATGGTAAGTACTGGCAAAAATACCAAATGCCTAACCGGCAAATTGTTCGGTCGGTTGCTACCGATCAGAATGGCAAAATTTACACCGGTGGTTTTGGAGAATTTGGTTACTGGGCCTATTTAAACAACAAGCTAAGTTACAAATCACTCACCTCACTCTTGCCAAAAGGCGTTAAAGTGAGTGATGAGATATGGAAAATATATGTAGACTGGGATCGGGTTATTTTTCAATCTTTCTCTCGAATATTCATCTACAAAAATGAAAAGATAGAAATAATTAAAGCACCGTCATCATTTCTATTTCTTCACAAAGTGAATAACCGTTATTTAATAGAAGTACTTGATAAAGGCTTGTTTGAACTATCTGGAAGCAAATTAACCTATATTCCAAATAGTGACAAACTGGGTAAACAGGGCATTCTGTCAATTCTTCCTTATAAACAAAATGGATTAATCATTGGCACAAGCAAAAACGGGCTTTTTACCTACGATGGGAAAAATTTTACTCCGCTACTAACTCCGGCAAATAATTATCTTAAAACTTTTCAATTGAATAATGGCGTTAAGTTATTGGATAAATATTATGCTTACGGAACCATTTTGAATGGCTTAATTATCATCGATGAAAATGGAACCGTGGTACAACGCATCAATAAATCAAGCGGATTACAAAATAATACTGTGTTAAGCATATATGCTGATAATGAACAAAACTTATGGACTGGTTTAGATAATGGAATAGACCGTATTGAGTTAAATTCTCCATTATACTTTTATTTCGATAAAACAGGTCAATTTGGAACAGTTTATTCGAGTATTATTTTTAAAGACAAAATTTACTTGGGTACCAACCAAGGTTTGTTTTATAGTGATTGGTCAAAAAACAGTGAATTGGTTCCTTTCAACTTCCGGTTGATTCCGAATTCTCAGGGGCAGGTTTGGGAACTGGCCATTTTAAATAATGAATTGATTTGCGGGCATAACAATGGCACCTTTAAAGTTGTTGGCGACCAAATTACCTGGATTTCAACAATCAGCGGTGGGTGGACTATCAAAAAATCATCCTCAAATCCTAATTATTTCATTCAAGGCACATACATAGGATTATCACTTTATAAAAATACGTCAGCGGGTTTAAAATTTAGCAACAAAATATTGGGTTTTGGTGAACCATCCAGATTTATCGAACAAGATCATAAGGGTGATATTTGGGTAGCGCATGCTTACAAGGGCTTGTACAAACTGACACTAAATAGTGATTATACTAAAGTAACCAGTACCAAATATTTTGACGAGAGAAATGGATTACCAGGTAACTATAACATCAATATATTTAACCTGGAGAACAGAATCGTGTTTTCATCCGATCGTGGATTTTATACCTATGATGAGCTAAGTAATAGATTTACCCCTTACGATGTACTAAATAAAAGTCTGGGGTCTTTTGCAACTTCCAATAAAATCATAAGTGCAGGAAATAGGAAATACTGGTTTATTGATCATGGAAAAACTTCATTGGTGAGTTTTTCAGAACCAGGAAAAATTGAAATCGACTCCAACCAATTCAGCCTGTTAGATGGAAGAATGGTGCAATATTATGAAAATATCAGCCAGATCAGCAACGCCATTTATTTGATCAGTGTTGATGATGGATTCGTAATCTACAACAGCACTTTAAACCAGTCTATTCAGAAACGAAAACTACCGGCAGTGCTAATCAGAAGGATTGAAGATATCACGGATAAGTATTTTACCATCAGCGAAACCGGCAATAGCAGCAGCGAAACCGAAATTCCAAACAGCAGAAATAATATCCGGATATCATTCGCACTGCCCTATTACAGACAAGCAAAGATAAAGTTCCAATACTATCTCGAAGGATATTCCAAAGATTGGTCTGATTGGAGCATTGCCACCCAGAAAGATTTTACTAACTTAAGTAGTGGCACTTATACATTTAAAGTTCGGGCCAAGCTTGATGACACTTCAGTAGGCGATACCACCTCTTTCGAATTCACCATTCTGCGTCCTTGGTACTTCAATAATCTGGCGATTTTGATATACCTCGTCTTAGTCATCATTATCGTCATCTTCGGAAAGCGGGCGTATGAAACCAAACTGAAACGAGACAGTCAGAAAATAAGCGATAAGCTCAAAGCCGAGCAGGATGAAATTTTACGTCAGGAAGCGGAGATAAACGAGAAGCAGATTATAAAATTGCAAACCGAAAAACTTCAGGCAGAGCTCGCATCAAAAAACAGAGAATTAGCCAACTCAGCCATGACCTTGGTGTACAAAAATGAATTGCTGCAAAAATTGAGTGGAGAAATCACAAAACTTAAGGATGAAAGTGGCAAAAAACTATCGGAAGATCAGACCCGAAAAATCCAAAAAGTAATTAATGATGGAATGAACGACGAGCGGGATTGGAATTTGTTTGAAAACTCCTTTAATGAAGCGCATGAAAGTTTCTTTAAAAAGCTTAAAGCGCAGCATCCAGATCTTGTACCGAACGACCTGAAGCTTTGTGCTTATCTGAGAATGAACATGAGCAGTAAAGAGATGTCATCATTATTAAATATCAGTTTGAGAGGCGTCGAGATTCGTCGTTATCGACTACGCAAAAAACTCGAAGTACCTCATGATAAAAACCTGACTGAATTCTTAATGGAATTATAATTAAGTGGCTTAACATATTGCCGGGAACGTTTGCATAAAACATCGTACTCACCTTCAGTTCCATTTTTCAGCCGATCAGGCACTACATCATTACCTCTCATAGGCAAAATTTTACCCCTACAAAAAGCTTTGTGTAAAACATACACTTTGTGTATCAGTAATTATTCAGTTACAAATGCTAAAAGTGTGTTTTTAGCCTCAAATGCAAAACAGTAAACACATTTGAGATACCTTGAATTTTGCTTTGATGTATTAATGTAGAGGTCGCATCACTTGCACAAGACCAAAAACAATCACACTTTTATCCTAACAATTAAACTAAATTATAATAAGCATGAAAAGAATCTTTACAAGAATTTCTGTTCTGGCCGTATTTTTTTTACTCGCAACTAACGTAGCATTTGCGCAAAACATCACTGTAAAAGGTGTTGTAACAGATGGAGGTGACAAAACCACCATGCCAAGTGTAAGCGTACAAGTAAAAGGAACGCAAACCGGAACACAAACAGATGCAACGGGTGCATATAGCATCAGTGCACCAGCTAACGCAACCTTAGTATTTACATTTGTTGGTTATGCTACGCAGGAAGTTGCAGTTGCCAACCGCACTACAATTAATGTTGTACTTGCTTCTGGCGCAAAAGACTTAGAACAAGTGGTTGTAGTAGGTTATGGTACACAAAGAAAAAAGGATGTAACTGGTTCAATTTCGAGTGTTAAGGGCGAAGAAATTGAAAAATTTGCTGTTACCAATCCAATCGCTGCATTACAGGGAAAAGTACCGGGAATGACGATTGCAAACGACGGCGCTCCGGGTTCAGCTCCAACTGTAAGATTAAGAGGTATTGCCAGTACAAAAGATTCTAACCCGCTGTATGTGGTAGATGGATTATTGCAGGATAATATTGACTATCTAAACCCAAACGATATTGAAACTATTGATGTATTACGTGATGCATCTTCAACTGCAATTTATGGTTTGAGGGGTGCAAATGGTGTAATCGCCATCACTACGAAAAGAGCAGCGAGAGGTAAAACAACAGTTAACTTTCAAACTACTTATGGTATCCAACATGTAAATAATCTGATCGATGTGGTTGATGCAGCTGGTTTTAAAAAGTTATATTCTGCAGCCCTTGCAAATGCTGGTGCTGCTCCGTTTGACTTCACTAACTATACTGGCGATACGAACTGGCAAAAAGAGGTATTAAGAACAGCTGGAATTAATACCAACTCTTTAAGCATCTCGAACAATAACGAAAAAAGCACAACATTAGTTAGTTTAGGTTACAACAACCAGGATGGTGTGGTAGGCAGAGGAAACTATCAAAAATTTATTGCTCGTTTAAATGAGGAAATCAGAATTACAGATAAAATAAAAATTGGAGCAGATTTAACAGGTTTTCATTTTAGAAATAGACCAACTGCAGATGTGCTAAACAGTGCAATCAGAGCGGTACCGAATGTACCCGTTGATAATGGTGCTGGATTGTACAATACTATGCCATCTTTCCAAAGAGCACAGGTTGGAAACCCGGTTTACGCTATTGATCGCAATGATCAAACTTCGATTAATAGAGGTTACAGATTTAATGGTAGCTTATACGCTGAAATTAAATTCCTAAAAGATTTCACCTGGAAATCTACAGTCTATACTGATTTAGGATTTAATAATACAAGAGCTTATACTCCGATACCTTACAGAGTTGTAAACATTGGCGAAGGAGCAATCCCTACCTCAACATTTTTAGATCCTACCGCAAGAACAAGTATCAGGCAGGAAACCTTTGAAGGACGTAAATATCAACAAGATCATACATTAAATTACGATAAAGTAATTAAAGATGATCATAGAATTAATGCGTTACTAGGTTTTACATCTATTTATACATCGAGCACTACATTGAATGGATCAAGAACTGATTCAACATTAAAAGTCCCATTTGATTCAAATCTGTGGTATATTGATGCTATTGCAAGAGATAATATTACAACGAATGGTGGTAGTGGCGCAGAAGAGTCAAATGTTGGTATGTTTGGTCGTGTAAGTTATTCTTACAAAAATAAATATTTATTAAATGCAACCATTAGAAGAGATGCAAGTTCTAGATTTGCACCTCAAAACAGATGGGGAACTTTTGGTAGCGTGGGTTTAGGCTGGGTAATGAGTGATGAAGATTTCTTTAAAAACAATATCAAAGGTATCGATTTCTTAAAAATCAGAACCGCCTGGGGCCGTTTAGGAAATTCTAAAGGTGTTGATGCCAACTTATATCAGCAAACAATTTCGCAGGCATCAACAGCAGTATTTGGAGATAATGTTTATCCGGCAGTTGATTTTACTTATATCCCTGATCCAAATTTACACTTTGAAATTGTACAAGGTTTTGATGTTGGGTTAGATTTAAGAGCTTTGAATAACAGATTAAGCGCTGAAATTAACTATTATAATAAAACTACTGACGGTATCTTAACAAGTTTTACCCTACCTGCAGAAAACAAAACCTATTTCACCAATTTGGGTAAATTAACTAATAAAGGTATTGAGGTAACTTTAGGCTGGAATGATAAAATTGGAGAAGATTTCACCTACAATGTATCAGGAAACTTCAGCTATAATAAAAACATTGTGAATTCTATCGGTAATACCAGCAATTTCCAGATTATTGGTAATGGTGGTGCAAACTTAACCGAAACAGGCAATTCAGTAGGTTATTTTTACGGATACAAACAAGTAGGTATCTATCAATCAACAGCTGATTTAGATAAACAACCTCGCTTTGCGAATTCATTACCAGGCGATATCGCTTATGAAGATGTAAATGGTGATGGAGTGATCAGCCCTGCTGATAGAACCTATTTAGGTACACCTTTCCCACCATATAGCTATGGCTTAACATTATCAGCAGCATATAAAGGTTTCGATGCAACAGTTCAAGGTCAGGGCGTGGCTGGAAACAAAATTTATACACAACGCCGTACAGCTAACTTTGCTCCATTTAATTATGAAAGCAACAGATTAAATGCCTGGACTGGTCCAGGTACTTCTAATGTTGAACCAATTGTAGCGAACAGAGGTAATAACTTATTATTTAGCTCCTACTTTTTAGAGTCAGGAAGTTTCTTCCGTTTACGTAACGTTCAATTAGGTTATACATTTAACAATCAGATTTTTGGAAAAACAGGCATTCAGAAACTAAGAATTTTTGTAAGCGGCCAAAATGTTGTTACCTGGAGTAAGGTGAGTGGTTATACACCTGAGCCAAGAGTTTCGGATATTATCGGAGGAGGTGCAGACAACGGCGTTTATCCGGTTCCGGCGGTTTATTCAGTTGGTTTAAATGTAACTTTCTAATTTAAAATCATTTAATCATTATAAAATGAAAACAAATATTAACACCCGTAAAAGTATCGTTCTTGCAGTTACTGCATTGATGGTATTTTCTTCAACAGGCTGTAAGAAATTTCTAGATACACAAAGACAAGGTCAATATACAACAGAAGATTATCCTTATCCGTCTGGTTCTGGACCATACGATGTATTTCTTTATGCTGCTTATAACGATTTGAGATCATATGGTGTTCATGCAACGGGTTTCTTCTTGGCTACAAGTGTAAGAAGCGATGATGCTGATAAAGGAAGTTCGGCTACTGATGGTGGTGCAGATGCAAGCAGCATGGATTTATTTCCAGTACTACCTAACAATGGTTTTAGCAATGGAATGTGGACAGCTTATTATACGTTCATCGCCAAATGTAATACTGTGTTACAAAATGTGGAAACCAACAACAACATTGTTGCCACAGACGCACAAAAAATCCAAGCACAGGCTGAAGCCAGATTTTTAAGGGCGTATGCCTATTTCAATCTGGTAAGATTTTACGGACGAGTACCTTTGATTGATAAAGTTTTAACAGTTGATCAATACAATGTACCTCAAAGTACAGCTGCTCAAATTTATGCTTTTATAGAAAGCGATTTGCAGTTTGCTGCAGCAAACCTTCCATTGAGCTGGGATAAAAAGTTTGTTGGTCGTTCATCTAAGGGAATGGCAAATGGCTTGTTGGCTAAAGTATACCTGACACAACAAAAATGGGGTGCTGCAATGAGCGCTGCTAATTTAGTCATGACTTCTGGTCAATATGACTTAAGCACTTCCTACAATAACATTTTCGGTGAATCGGGCGAGAACAGCAAAGAATCTGTTTTCGAGGTTCAGGCTACTGCCAGCGCAAGCGTACCAACTGACAATGGAATAGAGGCTATACAATGGCAAGGCGTTAGAGCACCGGGTGATTGGAACTTAGGTTATGGTTGGAATGTACCAAATACGAACTTAGAAAATGCTTATGAAGCTAATGATCCAAGAAGAGCCAGAACCTTCTTATACAGAAATACAGCAGCTACTCTAGCATCACCAAATCCTTACAAAACTGTTTATGGTGAAACTACCGGAACCACCTGGGAAAACCCGGCTTATAACCATAAAACATACACAAACCCGGCCTTCAGAGCGCTTTATAATAACAGAGCTGGAAGATGGATGAATATGCGTGTTTTAAGATATGCTGATGTTGTTTTAATGTATGCAGAAGCAGCAAATGAGGTTGGCGGAGCAGGAAACATCACTGCAGCCTTAGCTGCACTGAATAGCGTACGTGCAAGAGCAAGAACAGGTGCTACAACAGGAACATTACCAGATGTTGTCACTACTGATCAGTCGGTTTTAAGAGAAGCGATTAGAAAAGAAAGAAGGATTGAGTTGGCCATGGAGCATGATCGATTCTTTGACTTAGTAAGATGGGGTATTTCAGGTACGGTATTACCTAATGCCGGCCGACCAAATTTCCTTGCTTCAAGAGACAATTTGCTACCTATTCCTCAGGCTCAAATTGATTTAAGCAAAGGTGTTTTAACTCAAAATCCTGGTTATTAAACCATAAAATTATAGAAAATGAAAATTTCAACTTTAAATATAAAACGCTTCGCATTTGGAATTGCCATTTGCTCAGCCATATTTTCATCGTGCAAAAAGAGTGACAATCCCAACAATTTACCTGAGGTAGATCCTTCTGCTTACCAGGGGAAGATTGACGGCTATACCAGTTCTGATGAAATCTACCCAAATAATCTGAAAGCTTATTGGTCATTTGATGATACCAAGAATGAACTTAAATCAGCTTCAGCGCCTACTCAAACGGCAAATGATGCATTTGTTACAGGAGTAAAGGGGAAAGCAATTAAGCTTACAGCAGGTTATTTATATTATGCAAAGCAATTTGATGCGTTTAAAACAGATGCCTTAAAAAGCTTCACGGTAAGTGTCTGGGTTCAGATTCTAAACAATGGTTCGAAGAGAACAATGTTAATGACTTTGGCTCGTCCTAACACCTTTGATGGAAGTCTTGATTTCAGATTAAATACGCAAGCCAATGCAGCAACAGTTACTGATAAGCTAGGTATTGGACCAAGATTTTCTACTGTTGGCGGTGGATCGCAAGATAATCTGAATGCAACACTAAATCCTAAAATTGGCGCTGATGTATGGACACACCTGGTTTTAACCTATGATAGTAACTCAGGAACATTCAAAGAATGGGCAAATGGTGTTGATGTTGGTTCTTACAACAACCGTGGCGTGGGCAATAACTTATTCAAAGCTTACGAACCTGGGGAATTTATTATTGGTGGTAACTATAACGTAATTCCTGGTAAAGCAGTTAATACAAGTGTAGAATATGCTGCAATGACAGGTACAGTAGATGAATTGAGAATTTACAATACCGTTCTTCCTGATGCACACATTAAAGCTTTATATGCTTTAGGTGTTGCCGGAAAATAATATAATTAAGCACACGGTTAAAGCCGTGTGCTTATTACAAAAATTAAATAAATAGATGTTTAGATCAAATTACTTTTTGATTCCATTAAAATTACGATCAAAGTATTTGATGCTTATTATCCCTATGCTATTGGCATTGGGCTGCAAGAAAGGCGGCAGCTCCGCTCCTATTAATAACGATGCTACATTATCATTTACGGTTAACGATAAATATAATGGCACATTAAGCTACAACAGCTTAAATAACCTACCTGAAATTAAACTTAACCTATCAGCGCCTGTAAATACCTCCACACTTGCTAGCGCAATAAAATTCACAGGCCCTAACGGAACAGATGTTCCATTCAGTCAACAAATACAAAATTCAGATAAGACCATTGTAATTGTTCCCAAAACTGCACTTTCTTCATTTACAACATATACATTAGCCATTAGTGCTGATTTAAAATCTTCTACAAATGGAAGGTTAATTAATCCCGTTAATATTTCTTTATCTATTGGTTTAGACGATACCGATAAATTTCCCCGCATCACAGATGATGAGCTTTTAACACTCGTTCAAAAACAAACCTTTAAATATTTCTGGGATTTTGGCCACCCATCCAGTGGTTTGGCCCGAGAAAGAAATACATCTGGAAACACAGTGACCTCTGGAGGTTCTGGCTTCGGCATTATGGCTTTGGTTGCCGGTATTAACCGAAACTTTATCAGCAGAGCTGATGGACTGGCAAGGATGCAAAAAATTGTGGCATTCCTTAAAACAGCAGAACGTTTCCATGGCGCCTATCCACATTGGTTAGATGGGAATACAGGAAAAGTAATTCCTTTTAGCACTAAAGATAATGGGGGAGATTTAGTGGAAACGTCATTTTTAATGGCAGGATTGATTACTGCCCGTCAATATTTTAACGGCACAAACGCGAATGAAACTGCCTTGAGAAATGATATCAATACCATTTATAACGGTGTTGAATGGAGTTGGTATCGCAAAGATAATGGCACAACACTTTACTGGCACTGGAGCCCAAATTACAATTGGGATATAAACTTACCCATTAAAGGCTGGAATGAATGTTTAATTACTTATGTTATGGCTGCCTCCTCTCTTACTTTTTCGATACCAAAATCAGTTTATGACATGGGGTGGGCACAAAACGGTGCCATGAAAAATGGAAACACTTATTATGGTGTTCAGCTTCCTTTGGGTACAGCAAATGGTGGCCCGCTGTTCTTTTCTCACTATTCATTTCTGGGCATCAATCCGAATGGCTTAACTGATGCTTACACCAATTACGAAACACAAACAAAAGCGCATACTTTAATTAATTATAATTACTGTAAAGCGAATCCATTAGGAAATTATGGCTACAGCGAAAATTGCTGGGGCCTAACAGCAAGCGATATTCAAGGCGGATATACTGCAAGTTCACCGAATAATGACGGGGGCACGATAGCACCTACAGCAGCCTTATCATCTATGCCGTACACGCCAACAGAATCCATGCAAGCCATGAAGTATTTCTACTATAAATTGGGAAACAAAACCTGGGGCGAGTATGGTTTTTATGATGCCTTTTCGCTAAAGGATCAATGGTTTGCGACATCAACACTTGCAATCGATCAAGGTCCGATCATCGTGATGATTGAAAATTATAGAACAAAGCTCATCTGGAACTTATTTATGAGTGCCCCGGAAATTAAATCAGGCATGCGAAACCTTGGGTTTAGCAGTCCCAATCTCTAACATTACTAATTACACATATGAAACTTACATTCCGACACCTTCTTTTTTTATCGTTAACCAGTATCCTCATATCCTCTTGTGCGCAAAAAGCCATTCAGACAAATACAACTGACGCTACGGTTAAGGGACGCCTATCAGATGATCAATTACTCGATCTGGTACAAAAACAAACCTATAAGTATTTTTACGAAGGTGCTGAACCAACTTCTGGTCTTTCAAGAGAGCGTTATCACAGCGATAATGTATATCCGCAAAATGATAAAAACGTTATCGCCACTGGTGCAAGTGGATTTGGCATCATGGGCACCATCGCTGCTATTGAACGAAAATTTATTACCAGAGAAGAAGGATTTAAACACCTTGAGAAGGGTTTAATTTTTTTAGCTAAGGCAGATCGTTTTCACGGTGTTTGGCCTCATTGGATGTTACCTTCAGGAAAAGCAAAAGCCTTTGGCAAAAATGATGATGCCGGCGATCTAGTTGAAACATCATTCCTGGCACAAGCTTTAATTTGTGTTCGTCAATATTATATAAATGGCAATCCACAGGAAAAGGCATTAGCTGCAAAAGCTGATGAATTATGGAAAGGCATTGACTGGAATTTTTTCAGAAAAAACAATGAGAATGTGTTGTATTGGCACTGGTCGCCAAACTCCGGCTGGAAAATGAACTTTGCCATTACCGGGTATAATGAATGTTTAATTACTTATGTTTTGGCAGCATGTTCACCAACACATGGCGTACCTGCCGAAGTTTATCATGAAGGATGGGCTAAAAGCGGTAAGATTAATACCAATATTTCAATTTATGGACATCCTGTTAAGTTAAAACATAATGTGGTAGGTGAAAATGTGGGTCCGCTTTTTTGGGCACACTATTCCTATTTAGGCTTAAATCCAACCGGACTAAAAGATAGATATGCTAATTATTGGGAAGAAAATAAAAGCCAGACGCTAATTAATTACGATTATGCCATCAAAAACCCAAAAGGCTTTAAAGGTTATGGTAAAAATTCATGGGGCTTAACGGCAAGTTACTCTGTTAAGGGTTATGCGGCACACAATCCACAAGAAGATTTTGGTGTAATTGCGCCTACCGCAGCCCTTTCTTCATATCCTTATGCGAAAAAAGAAAGTATGCAGGTCATCAGAAACTTATATGAAAACCTAAATGATAAAGTTTGGGGCGAATTTGGTTTTTACGATGCTTATAGTGAAACAGAGAATTGGTTTCCAAAAAGATATATTGGAATAGATCAGGGTCCAATTGTAGTCATGATCGAAAACGGCAGAACCGGTTTATTGTGGAAGTTATTTATGAGTGCACCAGAAGTTAAGACCGGTTTAACAAAATTGGGATTTGAGAGTCCGGAAATAAGAAAATAATTAAATAAGAAGTTTCAAACATCAAACCCATAATGGTTGGTGTTACTTTAAATTTTAAAAGAATAAACACATATATAATGAATAGAGCGAAAATCCTGGTTGTTTGTTTAACATCACTCGTGTTAAATGCAACAGCACAAATCAAAAAACCTATATCCGCTGAAGAGGCAAAGATGAATACATTTATCACTAACCTGATGGCGAAGATGACTGTTGATGAGAAGATCGGCCAGTTAAACCTACCTAGCTCTGGTGATATTACAACCGGTCAGGCTAACAGCAGCGACATCGGTAAAAAAATTAAAAACGGTCAGGTTGGTGGTTTGTTCAACATTAAAGGGGTTGATAAAATCAAAGCGGTTCAGAAAGTTGCCGTTGAAGAAAGCAGGTTAAAAATTCCTTTGCTTTTTGGCATGGATGTGATCCACGGTTACAATACCGTTTTCCCAATTCCTTTAGGCATGAGTGCCACCTGGGATATGACCGCTGTACAAAAATCGGCAAGAGTTGCAGCCATCGAAGCCAGCGCAAGCGGCATCAACTGGACTTTCTCTCCTATGGTTGATATTTCACGCGATCCACGTTGGGGAAGAATCTCTGAAGGTAGTGGTGAAGATCCTTATCTGGGCTCGCAAATTGCTGCCGCCATGGTAAAAGGTTATCAAGGTAAATTGCAAGCCAATAACGAAATTTTAGCTTGCGTGAAACATTATGCCTTATATGGTGCTGCAGAAGCAGGTAGAGATTACAATACTACTGATATGAGCAAGGTGCGCATGTACAACGAGTATTTCCCACCATACAAAGCTGCTGTTGATGCCGGTGCAGCAAGCATTATGGCATCTTTCAATGAAGTTGATGGTATTCCTGCTACGGGAAGCAAATGGTTAATGACTGAAGTGTTGCGTAACCAGTGGGGGTTCAAAGGTTTTGTGGTAACCGATTATACTGGCATTCCTGAAATGATTGCACATGGCATGGGCGATTTACAAACCGTTTCGGCTCTAGCAATGAATGCTGGTATTGATATGGATATGGTTGGCGAAGGGTTTCTAGGCACTTTAAAAAAATCATTAGCTGAGAAAAAAGTTAGTATTAATGAAATCAACAGAGCTTGCCGTTTAGTGCTTCAAGCAAAATATAAACTTGGTTTGTTTACCGATCCATATAAATTTTGCGACCCAACAAGAGCAGAAAAAGAGGTATTTAACGCAGAAAACCGTCAGATTGCTCGCGAAATTTCGGCGGAGAGTTTTGTACTGCTTAAAAACAAAAACAATATTCTTCCTTTAAAAAAGTCAGGTACAATTGGTTTGATTGGTCCATTGGCCGACAATACGGCTAATATGTATGGAACCTGGAGTGTTGCGGCTTTGTTCGATAAATCAGTTACGGTTTTACAAGGATTAAAAAATGCTTTAGGTAATGATGCTAAGATATTAACTGCCCGTGGTTCTAATTTCCTTGCTGATTCTGTGGCGGAACATCGTTATGTAAACGTTCACAACCCTACTTACAAACGCGACCCAAGAACAGAAGAAGAGATGATTAAAGAAGCACTTAAGGTAGCTGAAAAATCGGATGTGATTGTGGCTACCATGGGCGAAGGTTCCGAATTTACCGGAGAAGCAAGTAGTGTAACGGATATTCAAATTCCGGAAACACAGAAAAATCTATTAAAAGCATTGGCTAAAACTGGAAAACCAGTGGTTTTAGTATTATTTACTGGTCGCCCGCTTGCTTTGAAATGGGAAGAGGAAAATATTCCTGCCATTTTGAACGTTTGGTTTCCAGGTAGTGAGGCAGGAAACTCAATTGCTGATGTGCTTTTTGGAAAGGTTAATCCTTCAGGTAAGCTGAGTGCAACTTTCCCTCAAAACGTTGGTCAGGTGCCATTGTATTATGCACATAAAAATACAGGTAGACCACTGGCAGAAGGTAAATGGTTTGAGAAATTCCGTTCGAATTATCTGGATGTAAGTAATGATCCATTGTATCCATTCGGTTTCGGCTTAAGCTATACTACATTTAATTATAGTGATGTGAAGTTAAGTGCAAACACATTAACTAAAGGTAAATCGATCACCGCATCAGTTACCTTAAGCAATACCGGCAAATATGATGGCAAAGAGGTGGTGCAGTTGTATATTCGCGACTTGGTTGGCAGCATTACCCGCCCGGTTAAGGAATTAAAAGGTTTCCAGAAAGTGTCGCTGAAAGCGGGTGAAAGCAAAACGATTAGCTTTAACATTTCGGAGAATGATCTCAAATTCTATAATTCTGATCTTAAATTTGTGGCTGAACCTGGAGATTTTCAAGTGTTTATTGGCACCAATTCAAGAGATGCAAAAGCGGCATCTTTTTCTTTGAAATAGAGATCAATAAATTTAAATTGATTCATTAATCATGTCACTTTGAGCTTGTCGAAACGTTTATAAAAGCACCCATCGGCAAGCTCTGGGATGACAATTCTATAAAACGGTATATACAAATGATCAAGGTTAGGCTCGATCATATAACCCTGCACTATTGTAAAGTAATCAGGGTTTTTTAATTTTGTGATATGAAGAATTTTTTTCTAGCCATTTGTTTGCTGTTTGCAGCACAAATTCTAAATGCTCAGGACTTAAAAAAATACGATAAAGGTAACTTCATTAAAGGTAAAGATTCGATTTATTACCGGATTCTCTTTCCCGAAAATTTTAATCCCAAACAAAAATATCCGGTTTTATTTGTACTCCACGGCCGTGGAGAGAGCGGAAGTGACAATGAAAAGCAACTCACGCATGGAGCGAAATTGTTTTTAAAGGATGATATCAGACGGAACTTCCCTTCAATTATTGTTTTCCCGCAATGTCCGCTAGATAGCTATTGGGCAAATGTGAACATCACTACCAATGATAAAGGCAAAAGGAACTTCGCTTTTGTAGAGGGTGGCAAACCGACAAAAGCTATGCATGCTTTACGCCGCATGGTGAAGGATTTTCTAAAAAAGCCATATGTAAATAAGGAGCAGGTTTACGTTGGCGGATTATCAATGGGAGGAATGGGTACTTACGAATTATTAAGGCGACAACGCAGAACATTTGCTGCAGCCTTTGCCATTTGTGGTGGAGATAACACCAATAACATTAAGAAATACAAAAACATTCCACTGTGGATATTTCATGGTGGAAAGGACGATATTGTTGATCCTGCCTTTTCAATGGCTATTGCCGAACGTTTAAAAGTTGTTGGAAAAGAAGTGAAATTTACATTTTACCCAAATGCCAACCACAACAGTTGGGACAGTGCTTTCGCTGAACCTGAATTGTTGCCTTGGCTGTTTGGGCATCAGAAAAATTAGTCTAGACCTATCCTCATCTCGATCGGAGCAAAGCAAAACAGCGAAATCTTTAAATCAGGATTTTCAGGTTTAAAGATTTCTCCACTGTAGTAAAAAGCGCAATGCCTATCCTATCGAATTTTAAATAAAGCATTTGGAAAGCAAAGGCAGGCATTTTATTGGTTACGAAAGCCCTGCCATTCGCTTTACTCACCCTAGAAAAATAGGGTTCGTGTTCGCTGCTGCCAGGTTTAGTTAACTTCGGTTTGCCTGAATAATTTAGACCCGACATAATGAAAAGCCCGGAGACCGATTTTTCATTGGGTGAGGACTTGAAATGTTGGCGGGACAGCTGATGCCGAAAAGCACTAAACTTGTGCTGCTAAATAAAATCGTTTTTAATTAATCGTTATTTTATTATCGTTAAAAAACAAAAAAGGCTTGAGAAAAAATCCTCAAGCCTTTCCAATAATATTCATTAATTTCTATTCAGCCATGTTGTGATAAACCGCCTGAACATCATCATCTTCCTCTAATTTATCAATCAGTTTTAATACATCGGCAGCTTGCTCCTCTGTAACTTCGTGATGAGATAAGGCAATACGTTCTAATTTTGAAGATTTTAATTCAATTCCTTTTTCTTCCAAAGCTTTTTGTAAAGAACCAAAATTTTCAAAAGCACCCTGTGCTACCGCGATATCATTTCCTTCTTCATCAGCCTCTACATAAAGTTCTTCCAAACCAGCATCAATTAGTTCAAATTCCAGTTCTTCTAAATCCAAACCTTCGGCAGGTACAAAACGGAAGATAGATTTACGGTTGAAAACGAAATCCAATGAACCAGTTTTACCTAAAGAACCATCTGTTTTGTTGAAATAACTGCGAATATTCGCCACTGTCCGGTTGGTGTTATCAGTAGCCGTTTCAATTAAAACCGCAACGCCATGTGGTGCATAACCTTCGTAAACAATTTCCTCATAGTTGGCCATCGATTTATCGGATGCACGCTTAATTGCAGCTTCCACCCTATCTTTAGGCATGTTCACGGCTTTGGCATTTTGCATCGCTGTACGCAGACGAGAGTTGGTTTCAGGGTGAGGCCCTGATTCCTTTACCGCCATTACAATATCTTTACCAATACGCGTAAACTGAACCGCCATTTTGGCCCAACGCTTAAATTTTCTTTCTTTTCTAAATTCGAATGCTCTTCCCATTTTTTAGTATTCAGTTTTTAGTATCAAGTATCAAGACTGGGTTGAACACCCTAAATCTCTTACCTTAAACCATCTACCTTATTTCTTTAAATTATTTAACATATCTGTTGCGAGTTTCGATAAATCGAACTCTGGTTTCCATCCCCAATCTTTTGCTGCAAAACTATCATCAATAGAGCGTGGCCAGCTGTTTGCAATCTGCTGACGCGGATCATTATTTGCGTAAGTTAAGGTAAAGTTAGGAATATGTTTTCTGATTTCGGCAGCTAAAACCTCAGGCGTAAAGCTCACTCCACCAAAATTATAACTGCTGCGAACAGTAATCTGATCAGCCGGCGCATCCATTAATTCAATAGTGCCGCGAATGGCATCATCCATATACATCATTGGCAATTCAGTTTCGGCACTTAAAAAGCTTTGGTAACTTTCTTTTTTCAACGCCTCATGAAAAATGTGGATGGCATAATCTGTTGTTCCACCACCTGGAGCAGCCTTCCAGCTAATCAGACCAGGGTAACGAATGCTTCTAACATCTAAGCCATATTTTTGATTATAATATTCGCACCAGCGCTCACCAGCCAATTTACTAATTCCGTAAACGGTATTCGGATCCATAACACAATACTGTGAAGTATTATCTTTTGGAGAATTTGGACCAAACACCGCGATTGAACTTGGCCAGTAAACTTTTGCAACTTTATATTCCAAGGCTAAATCTAAAACATTTAATAGCCCGTTCATATTCAAGTCCCAGGCTAACTTAGGATTTTGCTCACCTGTTGCCGATAATAAAGCGGCCAGAAGATAAACCTGTGTAGGTTTGTATTTCTTAAAAATGCCATTAATCATCTCCTTATCCAAAACGTTAACAAACTCGAACGGCGCAGAATTTTTGATGTCATAATCGGGTCTGCGAATATCACAAGCCACAACATGATCATCGCCATATATTTTCCTTAACATGGTAACCAATTCGGTTCCAATTTGCCCGTTAGAGCCCAAAACAATAATTTTTTCCTGCATAATTTTTTAGAGATTGAGCAAAGGTAAAAAAATGAGACAAAAGGGCTATAAATTATTTACACTAAGCCATATCTTTAAAAATCTCTGGAGTATAAATACGGAAGAATATTGTTAATTTTAAAGTGTAATGGGTTTTCAAAATGAAATAAATTCCTACATTTACTTTAGTCTCCCCAACATAACCAAATAAATAAATGACTCCCCAAGAGCCTGAAAAGTCTATTGATTTACTTAACCGCCTAAAACAAGGCGATAAGCAGGCTTACGAGAAAATATATTTCGGCTTTAGCAAAGAGCTGCTGTATGCGGCCTATAAAAAAACCGGAGATAAAATTGTTGCGGAGGAATTGGTTCAGAATATCTTCATCTCACTTTGGGAAAAACGCCTCGATTTACAAATTAACAACCTTCAGGCCTATCTTTTTGGTGCTTTAAAGCTAAGTGTTATTAACCATGTACGCAGCTTGGTAATGGAGAACAAATATATGGAGTACCAAACACTCACCTATTCAGAAGATCATCATGACACTTCCAACCAGGTAGATCTGCACGATCTATCTTCCATAATCGAGAAAGGGATTAATTCTTTACCCGAAAAAACACAGGAGGTTTTTCGTTTGAGCCGGTATCAGCATCAATCTACAAAAGATATTTCTACCGAATTGAACATTTCGGAAAAGGCAGTAGAATACCACATTACCCGCTCCATCAAAAGAATTAAAGAGTATATCAAAAATTTTTACATCTTTTTCTAGCTGATTTTCAGTTCATTAAAAAAATATTGAGCTTTTTTTATTTGAAGGTTTAGGGTTTGTGCTTAGTTGCGTTACTTGTATTGTATAGAGCCAAATATTTTTCCTTATGAACCAGAAATCATTCAACGATTTACTAACCCGTTATCAAACCGGGAACTGCACCGAAGCCGAAAAGCTTTGGGTAGATAAGTGGTATCATAATTTAAATAACAGAAACTTTAAAGATTTATCATCAACTGAGTTAGATGAAATGCAGGATAATATCTGGCTTAAAATAAGCGGAGCCCAAGATGAAGTTGTTAAACCTGTAAAAATCAAAAAGCTCTGGCCTAAATTTGCAATCGCGGCCTCAATTACCATTGCGTTTTTAATTGGAGGATTATACTTTGCCAATTACAACCCTGCTGAAGAAGCATTCATCAGTGAAAACGGTGACATAGCGCTCATCAGCAAAACCAATGACACTGATCGTCCCATCATTATATCGCTTAGCGACAATAGTACTGTAACCTTAAAGCCGCAAGCAAATATTTTGTATCCAAAGGTTTTTGCTGCCAATAAAAGAATGGTTTATTTAAAAGGAACCGCTTTTTTCTCGGTAAGCAAAAACCCTAAGAGACCATTTTATGTGTATGATCAGAAACTGGTGGTTAGTGTTTTAGGTACCAGCTTTTGGGTAAAATCATCAACAGAAAAAATGCCTGCACAGGTTGCAGTAAGAACAGGTAAGGTTAAAGTGCAGGAAAATGAAAAAAGTTCGCTTTTTGGTTTATCTACCGAAAAACTGGCACGACCTATTCTGCTGACACCAAATCAAAAAGGTATTTTTAATGATCATAAACTAAATAAAACTTTAGTAAGCAAACCTATTCCATTGGCCGAAGCTTACAATGTTCCATCTAATCTAAGCTATAACTTCAAAGAAAAAAGCATCAAAGATATTTTTGAAACTTTATCTGAAGCTTATGGCATCGAAATAAAATCTGATCATGAGCTGATTTCAAATTACACTTTTACCGGAGATTTAAGTAAAAAAGGACTATATGAGCAGCTCGATTTAATCTGTGGAACCATTTCCAGCAAATATTACATCCAGGGAACCAGCATTGTGGTTTCTAATAAACACTAACCAAAATATATAAAATTATGAAGAGAGAAATGACCTATTTCAGCCAGTAGCAGCCGCTACCTCATCCATAATATTTTCTAAAAAACAAAGCCGACAATGTGGGGCATTGCCGGCGAGTTAAATACATTAGAATGTATTCATGGTATTTCTATGTCCAATAAATCCAATCATTTAATGAACAATAATCAAATTTATGAAAAAAAATCAACTTATTTCGCTGGCGATATATGCAATGAGAGTTTCGATTTACCAAATACTTACAATAATAATTTTTACTTGTGGCGCATTTGCCAAAAATGTCGACGCCCAGGAATTTTTGAATAAACCTATTTCGATCAAAGCTGATCAAACCGATATAAAAACCATTATTGCTAAAACCGAAATGCTGGCAAACGTAAAGTTTGTGTACAGTCCGCAGTTAATTAATTCGGATAGAAAAATATCCATCAATGTTGTTAACCAAAAACTTAAATACTTTCTTGAGAATTCGCTAAAACGTTATGACGTGGGATATAGGATAGTTAAAGATCAAATTTTGCTCTATTCTATTCCCGCTAATAACAACCTCGAATTATTAAAAGCCTTCGATGGCGTAGTAACCGGTAAAGTGTTAGATAGCAAGGGTAATCCGATTCCTGGCGTTTCTGTTACGGTGAAAGGTAAAACCATTGGTACCACTACTGATGAAAATGGAAACTTTGCTTTGCGAGGATTAACCGTAGATAGCCGGGTATTGGTAGTTCGTTATGTGGGATATATCTCGAAAGAGGTAAATCTCTCTGCCGGAAACGCGGATGAAAACATCACCATTAGTTTATCGGAAGATAATTTACAGTTGGAAAGTGTAATGGTTACCGGTGGAAATCCGAAGAAAAAACTCGAAAGCTCCGTTGCCTTAACTTCTGTAAGCAATAAAGATATTACCAATAGGGCACCTTTAAACAGTACCGATTTGTTGAAAGCAATTCCGGGTTTAACGGTAGAAAGTACCGGTGGTGATGGTCCGGGTAACGTTTGGGTGCGTGGATTTCCACAGCAAGGCGGTTATATTTTCTTAGGAATCCAGGAAGATGGTTTACCCCTGCTCCCAACTGGATTCAACACCAATCCTTCTGTAGATCAATATTACAAAACAGATTTAACCATTCAGAATATCGAGGCTGTTAGAGGGGGAAACGCTTCTATTATTCAGGCGAATACACCTGGCGCCGTTGTAAACAATTTGAGTTATGTGGGTGCCGATAAACAGTATGGTCAGGTAAAATTTACCACTGGTTTTTCTCAGGGTTTATATCGTTTTGATGGAAATACCGGTGGAAAAATCAATGATCAGATTAAATATAACATTGGCGGCTTCTATCGTACTGATAATGGCGTAGTAGACCAAGGTTTTAACCCAGCCAACCAAGGCGGGCAAATTAAAGGCAACATGACTTTTAATTTTAAAAATAACAAAGGTTTTATCCGCGTGTATGGTAAATATCTGAATGATAAAGTACAATTTTTACTTACCAGCTACTACCCTTACGATGGAACAGGCAAACCAACTACCTACCGCGATTATAATATGGCTACACAGTCGATTATTCCCATTCAAACAGAATGGAGTTACAATGATCCGGCAACAGGTGTACATAACTTTAGCTTAACCGATGGTATCCATACAAAATTAGGATCAGCGGGTTTTCAGTTCAATTATTTAACTGATGGTGGATGGCAGATTGTAAACAATTTCCGTTACCAGAATACGCATACCAACAGCACCTACACTGCTCCAGCTGGCATTGTCGCAAGAACGGCAGCCACGCCATACTATTATCCGGGTGGCAGTGTTGCACCTTTTGTTTCAGGCGATTATGTAGTCACATCAAATGCTCAGGGACAGATTAACAGTGACGTTCAAATTGTTGATTATTTGGATTTGAAGAAAACTATTAAAAATCACAGCTTAAATATCGGTGCCGGAATTCATCAATACAATCGTGATGATTTACGTTTTGCCTTCCGTTCATTTACTGAATTTAAAGAACATCCGAGCATTATATTACAATCGCCAACCGCATTGGAGCGTACTATTCAAACAAAAAACACTTTCATTGGCGATACCAGAACATTATCACTTTATGCAGGAGATGAAATTAAATTATCTGAACAATGGCGTTTAGATATCGGAGCAAGGATTGATAATCAAAATGTAAAAGGCGACAGACCATACTATGCCTTAAATGCAAACGGAACGGTAAACATCACAGCAGCTGCAAGTCCGAATATTTTGGGTTATACCGCTTATGATGAAACACTAACCAATTGGGCAGCGTCAGTGGGTGCAAATTACAAAATTAGTGCTACCGCCAGTATGTTTGCCCGTGCTACAAAAGCTTACAATGCGCCTAATATTGGCGATTATAATGCTTCGGCTTATAATGGTGCAAACATTAAAAAACGTCCGGTTTATTTGGGAGAAATTGGTTTCAAGTATGCTAAAAACAACCTGGCAATTTTCGCATCAGGAAGTTATTCTGCTATCAAAAACGTATCACTAAGCATCAATGTACCAACAACTGCTGCAGGAACGCAAGCATTGGTGGCATTTGGCTCTACACGAACTTTCAGTGCTGAGTATGAAATTTCGTACAGAATCGCTAAGCCTTTGAGTTTAAGATTTACCGGAACATTACAAGATTCCAAATACACTGACTACGAAGCAAATACCAGTGGAAATACCGCTGTTGCCGCAGAATTTGGAAACCGTATTTACAGCTTTACAGGAAATAGAACAGAACGTGTTCCGGTGTTAAATACTGAACTTGGTGCAAACTATGATTTCAAGAACTTCAATTTATATGTAGCAGCAAACTATGTAGGCAGCCGTTTCACTTCTCCAAGTGAAAGCTACAAATTACCAGGTTATGTGGTAATGAAAGCAGGAGCTGGTTACAACTTTACTAAGAAAATAGCAATAAGATTCTGGGCAGACAACTTGCTAGATGCAAAAGTGTTGACAGAGGGTGATGTTCGTGGAGATCAATTCAGAGACTTCGCAAGCGTAACTCCTGGTCAATTAATGATTGGTAGAACTTTACTTCAACGTACTTTCTGGGGATCATTAGCTTATTCATTTTAACAGCTGAAGCCGGGGGGTAACCACCGGCTTTTTTAATCCATTTACATCATGACAACAAGAAGATCATTTTTACAACAAACAAGCTTGGCTGCAGTAGCTGCATTTTTAAGTCCCTCAGTAATCACATCAGCTTTGGCTCAACAAGCAAAAGTTTCCAAAATTGGAATTGGCCTGTTTACATTAAGAGAACAATTAACTGCGGATGTAAAAGCCACGATTGCCCATGTAGCTAAAATTGGCTATAACCAGGTAGAAACTTACTATGGCTATCCAGGTAAATACGAGGTAAAAGGTTTTTGGGGATTGGAAGCAAAAGATTTTAATACATTATTGAAAGATAATAATCTAACTTGCCCAAGCGGTCATTATAACACCACTGAGTTTTTATCTACAGGTGATGAAAAAATCTTAAAGTCACATATTGAAGTGGCCAACAGTGTCGGACAAAAATATTTTGTAATTCCTGCCCTGCCTACTGACATCAGAACAAACGGAACGCTAGACGATTACAAACGAATGGCAGCCCGTTTTAATATTGCCGGAGAGCTTTGTAAAAAAGCTGGTTTGAAACTGGCTTACCATAACCACAACTTCGAGTTTAAAGATCAGGGAAATGGCATTACTGGATATGATATTTTATTAAAAGAAACTGATGCTAAACTGGTTGGTTTTGAGCTGGACATTTTTTGGGCGGTAAACGCAGGTTTAAACCCTGTTGATATGTTTAAGAAAAATCCGGGCCGTTATAAAATGTTCCATGTTAAAGATATGGACAAGCAAGATAAAGCTGTTTTTGCCGAAGTTGGTTCAGGGCGAATAGATTTCAAAAGTATTTTTGCCGAATCGAAAATGGCAGGCCTGGATTATATTTTTACAGAACAGGATTTGATAAAAAAAGATCCTTACGAAAGCATTACTGAAAGTTATAACTACGTAAAAAATAACCTGATTTAAGTGACTGATTAATGATTAGAAATGAAATTCGGTATTTATTAGTAAATATCACGTTTATATATAGTTATTGTAATAATTACACGAACAAATCGCATTACAAAAACCCATAATAAACGTTATTCAGACGCTAATTACTACCTTATTTAGAATTATTCTATGTGGTAACAATCGCATTGCAGATCTGCATTTTAACGCAACAGATTTGATTTTTACGGCATATTTTTTCTAATATTACTCATTCAACGCTTAAGTAACCAATATAAAAAATAACGAAAACGATGCATAGAAGAGAAGCACTCAAAAACGTTGCATTCTTGCTGGGAGGAGCCATCTCAGCGAGTACAATGGGCGTTTTATTCGAAAGTTTTACGCTCCCTGAAAATGAAAAAAACTTTGTTTCATTCTCCGCTCAGGATGAAAAAATCTTTGCTGAATTTGCCAATATCATTGTGCCTACTACTAAATCATCACCTGGAGCTAAAGCTGCCGGTTTAGGGAAATTTATTCCAATGATGATGAAGGATTGTTATCCGGCAACCATGCAAACTTCTTTTGCAAGAGGTTTTCAACAGTTACAGGAGAAAGCAATGAAAGATTTCGGCAAAAACTACATGAGTTTAACTGTTGCTGAAAAAACCAAACTAATGGTTGATTTACGATTGATGTCAATTGCTCAAAAAGAAACTAAAGCGCCGGAAAATCAAGATCTGGTTTACTTTTTTGTTACAGCAAGAGACCTCACTTTGCTGGGTTATTACGCGTCAGAAATTGGTTGTACCCAGGCAAGGGAGTACATTCTGGTTCCGGGCAGGTATGATGGCAATGCGCCATTAAAACCAGGTCAAAAATCATGGGCAACTTAATTTCCTAAACAACGACTAAACATCATGAATTTAAATACAAATTTAAAAGCTGAAAATACTTACGATGCTATTGTGATAGGATCGGGGATTAGTGGCGGCTGGGCTGCAAAAGAACTTACCGAAAAAGGTTTAAAAGTGCTCATGCTCGAAAGAGGAATGAACATCGAACACATTACAGGTTACGAAAATGCGATGAAAAGCCCCTGGGAATTTCAGCATGCCGGTAAATTAACTGAAGAGCAAAAGCGTACCCATCCGGTGCAAAAAAGAGATTATCCTTATCAGGAAGCCAATGAAAAATGGTGGGTGAATGATTTGGAATGTCCTTATACCGAAGATAAACGTTTTGACTGGTACCGTGGTTTCCATGTTGGTGGTAAATCATTAATGTGGGGCCGCCAGAGTTATCGCTTAAGTGACCACAACTTTGAAGATAATGCAAAGGATGGCCATGGAAATGACTGGCCAATACGCTACAAAGAACTTTCTCCCTGGTACGATTATGCAGAACGTTTTGCTGGAATTAGTGGCTCTAAAGAAAATTGGCCACTTTGTCCTGATGGAGAGTTTCTGCCGCCAATGGATATGAACATTGTAGAAAAAACGGTAAAGAAACGTATAGAAGAGGCTTACAAGAGAGAACGTATCATGATGATTGGTCGTGTGGCTAATCTTACTGTACCTCACAAAGGTCGCGGAAACTGCCAATATAGAAATTTATGCAGTCGTGGTTGCCCTTTTGGTGCTTACTTTTCTACGCAGTCTTCTACCCTTCCTGCTGCCATGGCAACAAAGCGTTTAACGCTTAGACCCTATTCAATCGTAAACCACATTATTTACGACAAAGACACCAAGAAAGCAAAGGGCGTGATGGTAATTGATGCGCAAACAAACGAAACGATGGAGTTTTATGCTAAAATCGTTTTTGTTAACGGATCAACATTAGGTACTACTTTCATTTTATTAAATTCGACATCAGATGCACACCCTAACGGTTTGGGTAATGCAAGCGGCCAATTAGGACATAACTTAATGGATCACCATTTCCGTTGTGGCGCCAACGGCGAAGCAGAAGGCTTTGATGATAAATATACGTACGGCCGACGTGCCAACGGAATTTACGTTCCACGCTATCAGAATATCGGTAACGATAAACGAGATTATTTACGTGGTTTCGGCTATCAGGGCAGTGCAAACAGAAGCAATTGGCAAAGTGATGTTGCAGAATTGTCGTTTGGTTCGGGCTTGAAAGAGAAAATGACTAAACCAGGCAAATGGTCTATGGGCTTAGGTGGTTTCGGAGAAATGTTGCCTTACTATGAAAACAAGGTTTACATCGACAAAACCAAAAAAGATAAATGGGGTCAGCCGGTATTGGCAATTGATTGCGAATACAAAGAGAATGAAAAGAAAATGCGTGTTGACATGATGAACGATGCGGCTGAGATGTTGGAGAAAGCGGGTTTAAAAAACATCAAAACTTTCGATAATGGCTGTTATCCTGGTATGGCAATTCACGAAATGGGAACGGCCAGAATGGGTAATGACCCTAAAACTTCAGTGCTTAACAAATGGAATCAGATGCATGAGGTAAGCAATGTTTTCATAACGGATGGAGCATGTATGCCATCTATCGCTTGCCAAAATCCATCTTTAACATTTATGGCATTAACGGCTCGTGCTGCAGATTATGCAGTGAAAGAGTTGAAAAAAAATAATATATAAAAGGTTTCGGGTAAAAGGTGTAAGGTTTGAGGTATTTTCTTAAAGCTTACACCTCACTCCTTAAACCCTACACCTCTAAAATGAAGAGAAAATTAAGAATGGGCATGATAGGCGGCGGTAAAGACGCGTTTATCGGTGCTGTACATCGCTTAGCGGCAAACATGGATGGTTTGATCGAACTGTCAGCCGGAGCATTAAGTGTCAATCCTGAATTAGGTTACGAATCTGGAAAATTATTATTCCTTCCTGATAACAGAATATATAAAACCTACGAAGAAATGATCAAAGCAGAAAGTGAACTTTCTGCTGAAGAAAGAATCGATTTTGTAACCATTGTAACGCCAAACTTTGCACACTTCGCCCCTGCGATGATGGCTTTGGAACATGGATTCAATGTTGTGATTGAAAAACCAATGACATTGACTTTAGAAGAAGCTAAACAACTTCAGGCTAAAGTTAAAGAAACGGGTTTAACACTTTGCTTAACACACACCTATTCTGGTTATCCAATGGTAAAGCAGGCGAAACAGATGGTTCGCGAAGGTGCATTAGGTGAAATCAGAAAAATCATTGTGGAATATCCTCAGGGCTGGTTAAGTACCTTATCTGAACGCGAAGGAAATGCTCAGGCAGCCTGGCGCACTGATCCATCTAAAACCGGCAAAAGCGGAAGCATGGGCGATATTGGCACACATGCCGCACATTTAGCAGAATATATCTCTGGTCTGAAAATCACTAAAATATGTGCAGATCTAAACATTGTTGTTCCAGGAAGAGCAATTGATGATGATGGAAATGTTCTATTGAAATTTGATAATGGATCAAACGGGGTATTAATTGCTTCACAAATTGCTGCAGGTGAAGAAAACGCCTTAAAAATTAAAGTTTATGGCGAAAAAGGTGGCTTGGAATGGCACCAAATGGAACCAAATACAATGATTGTTAAATGGTCAGATGCGCCTGCTCAGATCTATAGAACAGGAAATGGCTTCATGGGTAGCTTTGCACAACACAACACACGTACACCTGGTGGTCACCCTGAAGGTTATTTGGAAGCTTTTGCTAATATTTATAAAAACTTTGCGTTAACAGTAAATGCCAAGTTAAATAACGAAGAACCGACTGCTGAAATGCTGGATTTTCCAACAACTGAAGATGGTGTTCGTGGAATGGCTTTTATTGAAAATGTAGTAGCATCGAGCCAATCGGATTTGAAATGGCACGATTATAAAATTTAATTCTTTGCATGACGACATTAAAAGGACCAGGAGTATTTCTAGCCCAGTTTATTGGAGATGAAGCTCCCTTTAATTCTTTAGATAATATTTGTAAATGGGCTGCTGATTTAGGTTTCAAAGGTATTCAGATGCCAACGCTGGATAAAAGATTTATTGATCTTCAGCAAGCTGCCGAAAGTAAAACTTATGCAGATGAACTTAAAGGAAAAATTGCAGCTCACGGTTTAGAAATTACTGAATTATCTACTCACTTACAGGGGCAATTGGTAGCTGTGCATCCTGCATACGATGATTTATTTGATGCTTTTGCACCACAAAAAGTTCATGGAAACCCAAAGGCCAGAACAGAATGGGCCGTGCAACAAATGAAATATGCGGCAAAAGCATCGCAAAACCTGGGTTTAAACGCTCATGCCACTTTTAGCGGTTCGTTATTGTGGCAATATTTTCACCCGTGGCCACAACGCCCGGCAGGTTTGGTAGAAGAAGGCTTTGCTGAATTAGCTAAACGCTGGACACCAATTTTGAATGAATTTGATCAGCATGGCGTTGATGTTTGCTATGAGATTCATCCCGGAGAAGATTTATTCGATGGCGAAACCTATGAAATGTTTTTAGCTGCGGTTAATAATCATCCTCGGGCATGCTTATTGTATGACCCTTCTCACTTTGTTTTGCAGCAACTGGATTATATTCAATACATCGACTTTTATCACGAAAGAATTAAGGCTTTCCACGTGAAAGACGCAGAATTTAATCCAACAGGTAAACAGGGCACTTTCGGTGGATACCAAAGTTGGGCCAACCGTGCTGGAAGATATCGTTCTCCAGGCGATGGCCAGGTTGATTTTAAAACCATTTTCAGTAAATTAGCACAATACGACTTTAAAGGTTGGGCCGTTATGGAATGGGAATGTTGCATTAAAAATCAAGAAGATGGTGCTCGTGAAGGATCGGAGTTTATTCAGAAACATATTATTAATGTAACTGAAAAAGCATTTGATGATTTTGCAGCATCGGGTAGTGATAGCGCTTTCAATAAAAAAATATTAGGATTACAAGACTAACAACACACACAAATGAAAAAGACATTTTTAGGTTTAGGCGCAATAGTGATTTTTATGGCGTCTTTTTCGAAAGCAGATTTAGAGAAGGAGAAAATGGTGGTTGCCACAGCAACTTCAACCCATCGCGAGTTTCAAATGAGTGCAGGTGAGAAACTGATTAATAAATCAGATTGTATCGGCTGCCACAACAAAGTGAACAAAATTATCGGTCCATCTTACACCGAGATCGCTAAAAAATATCCTGCTACAGAGAAAAACATCAATTACCTGGCTGATAAGATTATCAAAGGTGGTACGGGTGTTTGGGGTACTATGCCAATGACAGCACATGCAACGCTGAAACCAGCTGATGCTAAGTTGATGGTGAAATATATTCTTTCGTTGAAGAAAAAATAAGCTAAACATCCTATAAACTTCAAATACTAATGAAAACAGATCAAGAAAATAAAAGCACGACTAACCGCCGTGATTTTATTAAAACGAGTGCCATCGCTGCCGCAGCATTTATGATTGTTCCACGCCATGTTTTGGGCGGACCGGGCTATTTAGCCCCAAGTGATCGATTAATTATTGCGGGTATTGGTGTTGGTGGTAAAGGGCAAAGTGATATTGCCATGTTCGCTAAAAGCGGAAAAGCTGATATCGCTTATCTATGCGATGTTGATGATCGTCGTGCAGCAACCAGCGTTAAAAATTTCCCAAAAGCGAAATACTATAAAGATTATCGTGAGATGTTAGATAAAGAGCACAAAAATTTTGATGCTGTCTCTATCTCTACTCCTGATCATAACCATGCAATCCAGGCTTTAGCAGCGATGCAATTGGGTAAACATGTTTATGTTCAAAAACCTTTAACGCATGATATTTACGAAGCTCGTATTTTAACTGCTGCGGCTAAAAAATATAAGGTGGTTACTCAAATGGGTAATCAGGGTGCATCAAATGATGGCCCTCGCCAAATGAAAGAATGGTACGAAGCTGGTTTAATTGGAGATGTACACACTGTTTACGCCTGGACAGATCGTCCGGTTTGGCCTCAAGGTATTCCATGGCCAGCTAAAAAAAGCGAAATTCCTAAAGAATTAGATTGGAATTTATGGTTGGGTACCGCTCCTGAAAAAGATTTTGTTGATAAACTAGTTCCTTTCAACTGGCGTGGCTGGTGGGACTACGGAACGGGCGCACTTGGCGATATGGGTTGCCACTTAATTGAAGCTCCGTTCAGCGTACTAAACCTGAAATATGCGAAAGAAGTAGAGGCAAGTGTAGGTTCTGTTTACGTTGATGAATTTAAACGTGGATATTTCCCAGAAAGCTGCCCTCCATCAAGTCACGTTACTTTAAAATTCCCTAAAACAGATAAAACCAAAGGTGATGTTACCTTACACTGGATGGATGGTGGTATTCAACCAGAACGTCCTGTTGAATTGGAAGCAAACGAAACTTTTGGTGATGGTGGTAATGGCACATTATTCATCGGAACAAAAGGTAAAATGATGTCTGAAACTTACAGTGCGAATCCAAAATTATTGCCTTTAAGCAGAAATAAAGATATCAAAGTAAAAGAAAAATATGCCCGTGTTAAAGATGGTGCAAATGGACACTATGCACAATGGGTTGATGCTGCAATTGCAGGTTATGGAAAACAGGAAGTAAGTTCTCCATTTGAAATTGCTGGCCCATTGACAGAAGCCTTATTGATGGCAAACTTAGCCATCAGAAGTTTCGACATCAAGAAAAATGTAAACGGTAAAAACACTTATCCTGGCAGATATATGAAAATGCTTTGGGATAACGATAACATGAAAATTACAAATTTTGATGAAGCGAATCAATTCGTAAAACGCGAATATCGTCAAGGCTGGAATAACTTAACTCTTTAATTCAACTTCGTCATTGCGATATGTAAAGCAACCTGATACTATGGTAGCTTTATATATCGCATTGGCTGTAAATAAAACACCATGAAAAAAATGATTCTTTCTGCCTGCATTTTACTGGCAGTATCTCAAATATCTCAGGCACAAAAAGGTTTCAAACCTTTATTCGATGGAAAAACCACAACAGGTTGGCATACTTACAACAAAACTACAGTAGGTAGCGGCTGGCAGGTTCAGGATGGTGCTTTGCACTTAGATCCAAAAACTAAAGGAACTGATGGCGGCGGCGATTTAGTTACCGACAAAGAGTACAAAGATTTCCATTTAAAATATGACTGGAAAGTTGCTCCGAAAGCTAATAGCGGACTTATATTTTATGTTCACGAAGAACCAAAGTACCATGCCACCTACTCTACCGGCTTAGAAATGCAGGTTTTAGATAATGATGGGCATCCGGATGGCAAAATTACCAAACATCGTGCTGGTGATTTATATGACTTAATTAAAAGTAAATCAGAACCTGTTAAGGCAGTTGGCGAATGGAACAAAGCAGAAATCATCAGCAAAAAAGGAAATTTAACACTTATTTTAAATGGTGTTGAAGTAGTGAAAACTACGCTATGGGATGAAAACTGGAAAAACCTGGTTGCAGGAAGCAAATTTGCTAAATGGGAAAACTGGGGAACTTTCAAATCTGGAAAAATTGCATTGCAAGATCATGGAGATGAAGTTTGGTACAAAAACATCACTGTAAAAGAACTATAAAATAAGGTCGAGATTTAGGTTAAGGTCGAAAGCTAAATTTCAATCTATGTCTTAGCCTCAACTTTAACCTCAATCTAAGCCTAAACCTTAACCTTATATAAACCAAATGAATAGCACTACTCGCTTTAAACTTTCTACCATGATGTTCCTGGAATTTTTTGTCTGGGGAGCCTGGTTTGTAACACTGGGAACCTTTCTAGGGAACAATTTAAAAGCTACAGGCGCCGAAACCGGAGCTGTATTTTCAACACAATCATGGGGCGCAATTATTGCACCGTTTATTGTAGGTTTAATTGCCGACAGATATTTCAACGCAGAAAGAATTCTTGGTGTTTTGCACCTCATTGGAGCGTTATTGATGTACCAGATGTACAACGCAACCGATATTAGTGTGTTTTACCCTTACGTGTTGGGTTATATGATCATTTTTATGCCTACCCTGGCGCTGGTGAATTCAGTATCATTTAACCAGATGAATGATCCGGAAAAGGAATTTTCATCCATTCGTATTTGGGGAACCATCGGCTGGATTGCAGCGGGTTTATTGATTAGTTACTTCTTCCATTGGGATTCAAAGGAAGGCACTGAAAGTGGTTTGCTAAGAAACACTTTTGCAATGGCAGGAATTGTGTCTTTGGTGTTAGGTTTATTTAGTTTTGCTTTGCCAAAAACACCACCTAAGGTTTCTTCAACAGAGAAAATAAAAATCGGCGATCTTATTGGATTAGATGCCTTAAAATTATTAAAAGATAGAAATTTTTTAATTTTCTTCATTTCATCTATTCTCATTTGTATCCCTCTTGCGTTCTATTACCAAAATGCAAATCCATTCCTTTCAAATATTGGGATGGATAATCCTACTGGAAAAATGACCATTGGGCAGGCTTCTGAAGTAATTTTCTTATTATTTATTCCAATCTTTTTCAAAAGATTTGGATTCAAAATGACCATTTTGGTAGGTATGCTGGCTTGGGCAGTTCGATATGCTTTGTTTGCCTATGGAAATGCCGGAGAACTAAGTTTCATGTTAATTTTAGGCATTGCCTTACATGGGGTTTGTTATGATTTCTTCTTTGTATCCGGACAGATTTACACAAATTCAAAAGCTGGAGAGCGGTTCAAAAGTTCTGCTCAAGGCTTGATTACTTTGGCTACTTACGGTGTAGGTATGTTAATTGGTTTTGCGGTAGCAGGTAAAATTTCTGATGCTTACAAAGCTGTAGATGGCACAATGGATTGGAAAATGATTTGGATAATTCCTGCAGGAATTGCGCTTGTGGTATTCATTCTATTTGCGTTAACATTTAACGATAAAACAAAATCTGAAATAGAAGCTAAAGCTTTATAATCATGCCTTCGAATCTAAATAGAAGAAATGCACTAAAGAACATCATTGCAGGAACCGCTGCAATTGGTGTTTCTTCTGGTTTAGCCACATTTGCAATGGATCAATCAAATAAAGAAAATACAGCCAGCTTGAAAGGAAACGTAAATCATTCCGTTTGCAGGTGGTGTTTTAGTACACTTGATGTAGAAACGCTTTGTACAGAGGCCAAAAAAATCGGCATAAAAGGCATTGATTTGGTTGGTCCAAAAGATTGGCCTATCCTGAAAAAACATGGTTTGGAATCTACCATGTGTAATGGTGCAGAAATTAATTTAGTTGATGGATTTAATGATGAAAAGTTTCATAAAACCCTGATCAAAAATTATTCAGAAATGATTCCGTTAGTTGCCGCTGCTGGCTATAAACACCTGATTTGCTTTAGCGGTAATCGCCGGGGCAAAGATGATGAAACTGGTTTGAACAATTGCGTTAAAGGATTAAAGCAATTGATGCCGTTGGCCGAAAAACATGGCGTGATTTTGGTGATGGAACTACTAAATAGCAAAATCAACCATAAAGATTATCAGTGTGATAAAACGGCCTGGGGTGTTGAACTTTGTAAACGTTTAGGATCTGAAAACTTTAAATTGCTGTATGATATTTATCATATGCAGATTGATGAAGGTGATGTTATTCATACAATCAAAGAAAATCATCAATATATTGCCCATTATCATACCGCGGGCGTTCCTGGCAGAAATGAAATTGATGATAGCCAGGAATTAAATTATCCGGCGATAATGAAAGCCATTGTTGGAACCGGCTTTAAAGGTTTCGTTGCACAAGAGTTTATACCAAAAAATGCAAATAAATTAGCTTCGTTAAAACAGGCGATTTCTATTTGCGACATTTAATTATATCATATGTTATCAAGAAAAAGTTTTATGATCAGCAGTTGCTTAGCTATAGCAACATTACTTTTAGCGCCATCTTTTGCCTGTATTGCACAGAAAAAAGCAGTAGGCCTTCAATTGTATTCATTGAGAGTTGATCTTCCAAAAGATTTAAAAGGAACAATTGAAAAAGTAGGCAAGGCGGGTTTTAGCCAGGTGGAAACTTATGGCTTTTCAATCAAAGATCAGTTTTGGGGATTAACACCCATTGAGTTTAAGAAACTTCTTGCTGCCAATGGCTTAACCGCTGTAAGTAATCACTTCAGTCTGGGAAGTTACCTTTCAGACGGTAATACCAGTGAACTGAAAGCCTCAATAGCAGCTGCAAAAGTTTTAGGCAGCAAATATGTAACCATTCCATATTTGGATCAAAGCATCAGAAAAACTGCTGCTGATTATAAAAAAATCGCTGCTAAAATTAATGTTGCGGCCAAAATGTGTAAAGATGCAGGTTTACGTTTAGCCTACCACAATCACGATTTTGAATTTGAGAAATTTGGTGAAACCACGGGATATCAGATTCTGTTGAACGAAACTGATAAAAACCTGGTCGATTTTGAACTGGATTTATATTGGGTTGCTCGTTCGGGAAATGATCCATTGAAATTATTTAAGCAAAATCCAGGACGTTTTACCATGTGGCATGTGAAGGATATGGATAAAACAAATCCTGAATTAAATGCAGAAGTTGGAACTGGAAGCATCGATTGGAAACCAATCTTCGCTGCTGCTAAACTTTCTGGCATGAAATACTTTTTCGTTGAGCATGAAACCAATTACAAGCCGAATCCTATCGAATCAGTTGCAGCAAGCTGTGACTATATTAAAAAGAATATTTTATAACAGGCGTTAGTTCACATAAAAGGTCGTAGCCTATCGCTACGACCTTTTTTTTGCATGATCTCCTATCCAGTTAACGGTCGCATCAAGACGCTAGATTAAGATTGCTAATTTAACTTTCCCGCTAAAACGCATGTATTTTTAAAGCGTTTTGTATTCCCATTCAAATCGAATACATCAAATAAAATGATGTAAATTCCAATAGCAGCTTTTTGGCCCTGCTCATCCAATCCATCCCAAGTTAAATTCCCGTTTGTTCCAATGGTTTGGTTTTTCAATAAGCGTTTTACTAATTGTCCCTTGTCAGAATAAATATTAACAGTGGCTAAACTTGCAGGCTGATCAAGCTGATACTCCAGCGTTATAACGTCTTCAAAACGATCTCCATCCGGAGAAAATGTTTTTGATAACAAACGGGCGTAATTTTCATTGCCACTTTTTTCCTGGGAATTTTTATAAGTTGGTGTTGCAAAACCGACGGTAGCCGCCGCAGACCTAAAGTTACCTGGCTCATTCGAATCGAGCGAAAACGAAACACGCTCCAGTGAAATCCCATCTTCATCCTGGATTAAGGGGTGATGAATTTTCGCATTGTAATTTAATCTGTCCAGCACCTGGTTATTACTCAATAAAATAACTGAGCCCTTATCGTTATTGAAAGCGGGTAAACTGCTAATCTGAGCAAACTGATTTGGAAATTTAACCTGATAATTTAATTTGATATTTGCCTGATTGGTCGTAATTACCCAATAACTTCCCGGAGCAATCATCAGTTTTGCTGCCGAAACATTCTTAGTATTAGCGGGTTCGCCAGCAGTATTTGCATTGGCCAGTTGTAGTTCTCTTAAATCAATATCATGACCTGAATTATTGTAAATCTCTACAAAATCAACACCTCCGGTTCTGGGATTGAATAAAACTTCTGAAATTAAAATATCGCCTTTACTGATTATTTTTAGCGCAGGCCGAACCTTTTGATTTTTAATTTCAAAAAAATTATAACAAAAGCTTATTGGAGAGGATGTGCATATACCACCTGTTTCCTTTCTAGTTTCACTCAAAGGATTAAAAATAATGGATGCAATTTTAATGGGTAACAATAGGGATATAAGCGTAATTTTTACCATATTTGGGCTTATATCAAATGTTTAATAAATATAATAATTAAAAATTAAAATGAAAGTAGCAGTTGTAGGTGCAACCGGATTGGTTGGTACCGTAATGTTAAAAGTATTGGAGGAAAGAAATTTTCCCTTAACAGAGTTGATTCCCGTAGCTTCAGAAAAGAGTGTTGGTAAGGAAATTACTTTTAAGGGTAAGAAATTCCCAATCGTTAGCATGGATACTGCTATTGGCATGAGACCAGATATTGCTTTGTTCTCTGCAGGTGGAAATACTTCATTGGAGCATGCACCACGTTTTAAAGAAGCGGGCACTACTGTTATCGATAACTCTTCGGCATGGAGAATGGACCCTGCGATTAAATTAATCGTACCAGAAGTAAATGCACACGAACTTTCTATCGACAACAAAATTATTGCCAACCCAAACTGTTCTACCATTCAGATGGTTGTGGTTTTAAAACCTTTACACGATAAATATAAAATCAAACGTGTAGTGGTTTCCACTTACCAATCGGTTACTGGTACAGGTGTTAAAGCCGTTGAACAATTAATGAACGAACGTAGTGGTGTTGATGGGCCAAAAGCTTATCCATACGAAATTGATTTAAACGTACTGCCACACATCGACGTTTTCATGGAGAATGGTTATACCAAAGAAGAAATGAAGATGGTGAAGGAAACGAACAAAATTATGAGCGATGACAGCATTAAAGTTACTGCAACAACCGTTCGTATTCCGGTAATGGGCGGTCACTCAGAATCAGTAAACATCGAATTTGAAAACGAATTTGATTTAGCTGAGGTTCGCAGCGTTTTAGAAAAATCACCGGGGGTAATCGTTGTTGATGATGTAGCAAACTTAAAATACCCAATGCCAAAAGATGCGCATGAAAAAGATGAGGTTTTTGTAGGTCGTATTCGTAGAGATGAATCGGCTCCTAAAGCTTTAAACCTTTGGATTGTTGCCGATAACTTACGCAAGGGCGCTGCAACAAATGCAGTTCAAATTGCAGAATATCTGATTCAGAAAGAATTAGTGTAATACTTATACGTCATCCTGAGCTTAGTTCAGCATGACACCAGGATTAGTAAAAGTGGTGTGTTTGTTACACATCACTTTTTTTATTTAATTTATTTTTACAATATGAAGTTTTTAAAGGCCGCAATATTTCTCATTCTTCTCTCCATAAATTGTTTTGCCCAAAATAGAATTCCAAACCTCGAAAAAGCTTTTAATAATTTATTAGCTGATGAACAGTCCAAACATGCAATTACATCGCTTTGCGTTTTGGATGCCAATACCGGAAAGACGCTTTTTGCCAAAAATGAGCAGATTGGTCTGGCTACGGCATCAACTTTAAAAACAATAACCGCAGCAACCGCCTTCAGTATTTTAGGTAAAGATTTTCAGTTTCAAACAACGCTGGCATATTCGGGGAATATTGCTGCTGACGGAACATTAACCGGAAATTTAATTATTATTGGTAGTGGCGACCCGACTTTGGGTTCATGGCGATATCAAAATAAAGAAAATGCAGTTTTATCACAGTGGGTTTCGGCCATTCAAGCTGCAGGAATTAAAAAAATTGAGGGTACTATTATTGGTGATGACCGCATTTTTGGCAGCCAGACAACGCCCGAAGGCTGGGTTTGGCAAGACATTGGAAATTATTACGGCGCAGGCACTTCTGGTTTAGCCTGGCGGGAAAATCAGTTTGACATCCATTTACGTCCTGGATCGGGGACAAACGATCAGGTGAGAATTGTAAAAACGGTTCCTGAAACTCCGTATGTGCAAATTGTAAATGAATTAAGAACTGGGGCAGCTGGAAGTGGAGACAGAACGTATGCCTTTCTGCCACCTTATAGCAATGTGGCCTACCTACGTGGCACTTGGGGAATGGGCATTTCGAAACCGGGAATTTCCGTAGCAACGCCTGATCCTGCTTTTGATTGTGCCTATCGTTTGCAGGATACGTTGAAAAGACTCGGCATATCCAGCAGCCAGCAAGCGACAACAGCCAGATTAATGGCACTAAACAATCAAGCTGTACCATCACCAACCCAAAAAGTAAACACCATCAGTTCACCTACCTTAAGTGAAATTTCCTACTGGTTTTTGAAAAAGAGTATCAATTTATATGGTGAAACATTGCTTAAAACCATTGCCTTGAAATCAGGAAAGACCGCAACAACTTCAAAAGGTGCTGAAACAGAGGTTAATTATTGGGCAAACAAGGGAATTGATAAATCGGCTTTAAATATCATAGATGGAAGTGGCTTATCTCCTGGTGATCGAATAACCACTTCGGCTATGGCCAATATCTTATTTCAAATTCAGAAAGAAAACTGGTTCACTGATTTTTATAAAGGTTTGCCAGAATACAACGGCATGAGAATCAAAAGTGGTACCATTAATGACGTTTCTGCATTTGCAGGTTACCATACCGATACCGCCGGAAACAAATATATAATTGTGATTAACATTAATAATTACAGCGGCAGTGGCATCAATAAAAAATTATTTAGAGTTTTAGATGAGTTGAAATAAAGCGAAATCATTATTTAAATTCAGGCCCGCTGGCTGAAGGATTTTTAAACTTTAAAAATCAGGATATTTCCATGTTAAAAAGATTGGTATTACTTTTTATGCTATTTCCGCTGACTTTAGCCGCTCAGGTTAATGTTACGTTCAGCGTTCATGTTCCAAATAAAACAGCAGATAGCTTATTTGTAGCAGGGAATTTTAACGATTGGAACCCAAAATCTAAAGCTTTCAATTTGAAACGGAAGGATGACTTGACTTATGTCATTTCGCTGAATTTGCCAAAGGAAATCCACGAATTTAAAATTACCCGCGGGAGTTGGGAAACGGTAGAATGCCAGATAAATGGCAAACCTATTGCAAACAGAACTTTAAACTTAAATGTTGATACCAATATGGATTTAAGGGTAGCCAGTTGGTCAGATCATTTTAAACAGGTGAAAGAGGTGTATCATTTCGGCGACCATGTTCACATTGTTGATTCCGCCTTTTTTATACCACAACTGAACAAGCATCGCCAGGTTTGGATTTACTTACCGAAAAGCTATGCAAAATCAAAAAAGAAGTATCCGGTGATTTATATGCATGATGGTCAAAATCTGTTTCATGCAAATCCTCCACGTGCTGATGAATGGGCGGTCGATTCGGTTGTGGACAGTTTGATTCGCGATGGTTCGAAAGAAATGATTATTGTAGGCATCAATCATGGTGAGAAAGATCGGCTGAAAGAATATAATCCCTGGGATAGTCAATATGGTAAAGGTGAAGGCAAAGAATATGTTTCGTTCCTGGTAGAAACTTTAAAGCCTTTTATCGATTCAAAATACAGAACTTTGAAAGATGCTAAGAATACTTCCATTGCTGGTAGCTCAATGGGTGGATTAATTTCTATGTACGCGATAGCAGCACATCCAAGAGTTTTTGGTTCGGCAGGCGTTTTTAGTCCCGCCTTCTGGCTTGCGCCAAACATTTACACTGAGCTAAATGAAAAACTTGTTGCCTTAAAAAACAGTAAGATCTTTTTCGTAGCTGGCGATAAAGAAGGTCCTGCAATGGTTCGAGATATGAAAAAGGTTCACGATCTGCTAAATCCTAACGGTGACAATAAGAACGTTGTATTACTAGAGAAAGCGGATGGTAAACATACTGAATGGTTCTGGCATCGGGAGTTTGTGCAGTTTTATCAGTTTATTGCGAAATAAACAAGCATTCAATTCAACCGAATATTTAGCACAAATAGGTTAGCTTTCTTAAATTTGAAGATCACTTATATTATCACTCCTACTTTGAAGATCAAGTTTACCATTTTTCTGCTCCTCACCTATTTTGCAAGTTCAGCACAGGTATTGAAAAAACGTACTACCTTACTAATGGGCAGCAAGTTTGAAATTACCATTGTTGCAAAAGATTCAGAAACCGCATCAAGAAACATCGACAGTGTTATTGCGGAGATTACAAGAATTGAATATTTAATCTCAGACTGGAAGCCTGAAACTCAAATCTCTGAAGTAAACAGAAACGCAGGCATCAAACCGGTAAAGGTTGATCAGGAAGTTTTTGAGCTGACCAAGAGAGCGCTTCATTTATCTACAATTACCAATGGCGCATTTGACATCAGTTTTGCAGCAATGGATCGGATCTGGAAGTTTGATGGCTCAATGACAGAAATGCCAACTGCCGAAGCGATTAAAAAATCTGTTGAGAAAGTTGGTTACCAAAATATCATTTTGGATAGCCTGAATAACACCATATTCTTGAAATTACCCGGAATGAAAATCGGTTTTGGTGCCTTGGGTGAAGGTTATGCAGCAGATCGATGCCGGGACATGATGTTGGCAAAAGGAATCAAAGCAGGTATTGTGAATGGATCAGGTGATATGAGCAGCTGGGGTAAACCGCCCAAAGGAAAAAATTGGGTAATAGGAATTACAAATCCTTTTCAGAAAGATAGTCTTTATGCTATTGTCCCACTTAAAAATGGCGCAGTGGTTACTTCCGGGAGCTATGAAAAGTTTGTGGTTTTTAATGGGAAGAGATATGCTCACATTATCAACCCCACTACAGGTTACCCGGCAACAGGCTTAACAAGTGTAACTGTTTTTGGTCCGGATGCAGAGCTGGCCAATGGCTTTAGCACTTCGATGATGGTTTTGGGCAAAGAAGCAGCATTAAAATTTATCCGTTCATTTCCAGCCTACAGTTGCATATTATTCGGCGATGATGGAAAGGTTTATCACTCTGAAAATATCACTGATAAGATGCTGGCGAAATGGAAAAAGGGTATTTAGACGTAGATTAAATTTATGCTCCGCAAAAATGCGGAGAATAGACAAGCTAATCTCCGCATTTTCTGATTAATCAGCTATCGATACAAGATCTGCTTAATAACAATCCATTAAGATTTGCCCCCGGGATTGATAATAACTGATGCTTTTCTGCTGATCCTGCTGACATAAATCCTCCAACAATGCAATGACGTCTTTTTGCATGCTCAATGAACCGCAAAGCATTATGACACCATTATTCCTCAGGGCTTCGCATACCAAAGCCTGATCTCTTAACAAAAGATCTTTCACATAATGCTTTTCTCCCTCTCTGGAGTAGGCGACGTTAAGCTTAGTTAAAAGACTGGTTTCTTTATTGATTGCATTTTCGTAAAGTGCAAAAGATTGCTGATTTCGGAAACCGCAGTAAAGGTGTATATCCTGCACCCGACCAAACTGATCAACCATTCCTAAAAATGGCGCAATACCTGTTCCATTAGAAACCATGATAACCGATTTTGCTTTTTTGGGAAAATGAAAATGTTCATTACGAACAATAGCTGCATTGGTAATTTGCCCGACTTCCAAATCATGTAAAAAGCCAGATCCCAATCCGCCGTGATGCAATTTCACACTCAACTGAACATCTTTACCGATTTTTCCAATTGAATATAACCGCTCTCTATGATCGTTTGCGGGGTAAATCGCAAGTAAATCGCCTGAAGTAAATTTTTTCCTTTTCTGCGGACTTAAACGGATGATAAACGAAGTTTCTTCCTGGCTTGAAACTGTTTTTTCTATTACCTTAAATGGCAGCGTTTTTACAGGTTTTGTCTCCAAAAGTTTTGAAAGTTGAGACAATTCGACATTTGAGTTTTGTGCCCAAAGTGTTGCCCACCTCGTAAATTCTTCTGGAGAACGATCATTGACCGTATGGATTTCCTGCAATGGTTTTGCCCATTCCTGATGAGATAATACATTGTTTACTTCATACCCAAACTTGCAAAAATCAGGGTAGGCATGCGAACCAAAAGCTACAACAGAAAAATCTACCGCATTTGATTGAGGATATTTTTTAAGTAATGATTTGAATTTAGTTGAATTGGTTGGTGCATCCCCCTGACCGTAAGTTGCTGCGAAAACTAATATTTGTTTAGCCTTTGGAAAATTTTTATAGCTATTGAGTTCAGCCATAAAAGCTGTTTTACCGTTTTTCAGCAATTGATCCTGAATTGCTTTCGCAAAACGGAATGTAGTGCCATTTTCAGAGCCTACTAGCAAAATAAACTCCGCCTGATCAAACTTGTATTTGTTTTTAATTCCGTTTGCTCTGCGTTTCCACCAGATGACAAAACCCGAGTAGATAAAAAATAGAATATTAACCGAAGCGATGGCTAAAACAACAGCCCAAACCGCACTGCCCCTACCCGTATGCAAATCCATACTCAGGTTATTAAGCAAGGTAGCTTTGGAATAAGCTTGTTCTGTAATGATATCTCCTGTGATTTGGTTTACCGTAATTTCGCGATCATCTAGTTTTAAGGTAAAATAATCTTCTACATCCTCAGAAAATGGAAATTCTATTGATTGAAGCTGATGGAGAGAAATATTTTTAAAAACTTCGAAATCTGCAATCTTCTTTGCTGGATCGGTTTTTAAAGCATCAAAATCAATTTTATGGGTAATCTTCTGTTCTTTTACAATTCCAAATCTTTGTAATGAAAGGTAGGTTCCACTCAACGAAATGATAATGATTGGAATTAACAGCAATCGCCCTAAAACCACATGGTAATATTGTGCAAAACCATCTTTAACAATTTTGCCAAAAAACTTTTTAAAACTCCGTTGACGTTGGACGATCAGTACAGTCCCGGAGGTGGCAATCAGAAATAAAAGAAAAGCGGTTAATCCAACAAAAAACCTACCCAATTCATGTAAAAAAAGAGATCGGTGTAATGTGGTTACCCAGCGGAAAAATTCATTTTCCTTTGCTACTTTGCCCAGGTTTTTACCCGATTTTGGGTCAACATAAAAATTTCCTGATTCATCATGAGCATCTGTTCCATTAACCAACAAAAACTCATTGGCATCAATGGTCACATCTGAAATATCTGTATAAGATTTTTGAAGCGTTGGGATCAGTTCTGCTACAGTGAGCTGATTGAAATCCTTTGATTTATAAGGCTGGATTTTTTCAGTTACCGGCTTAAAGGAAAGGATGATTCCGGTAAGGGATGCGAGGGTGATAAAAAGAAAAGAAGATACAGCCAGTGCAAGATGGCTGTATCTCCATACAGAAATGGTCATTGAAATGAAGCTTTTTAGTTAGGGCTTAGGCGAACGTATCTAATGTAACCTGTTCCTTCAGTTTTAGCCGCCAAACCTTCTGTAGTTAAAGGAATCTCAGCATCTTTAACATAATATTTATTGTCTTCAACAGCTGTTTCGAAACGTAATTTATATCCCTTGTTAATTTTTGCAGTTTCGATGTCGAATATAGTTACACTACGATCACCTCCAGTAACCGAAGCGCCAGTTACAGCACTAATGTTTGTAGGTTTGCTTTTATATGCCTTATGCCACTCTTTTAAATCAGGATACCATTTTTTATCGGAACCCATGACGTAAAGTGTTTTTTCATAAGCACCTTTTGCATCAATTAATGATACCGCAATATAAGCACCCTCACCGGTATAGTTGGTCATTTGCACCATACATTTGTACTTCGTTGTTTTTTGTGCTGAAGATAATGTGGGTACAGAAAGGATGACCGCGAAAGCCAGGCACAGTTTATAAATATTATTCATTTTATTATTTCAAAAAGTCGATTGATACTTTGTTTTTAGTTAAAAATTCGTTCTCCGTAGCTAAGTCGTAAGGCGTTTCTTTAAATTCAGTAGCTACATCCTTTTTAGCACCAACTGAGATTAAATACTTTAAAAGTTCAGTGTCTTTTGCAGTCATTGCTGCTTTGTGTAAAGCAGTATAGCCTTCCTTGTTTTTAAGGTTAACGTCTACTTTATAATCCGTAACCATTTTAGCCAATGCCAAATCATTTTTAGCCACAGCTAAGTGATATAATGAATTGCCGTTTGGTTGCACAGCCGCTACATCGAAACCTTTATCTGTTAACAATTTAAGCTTTGCGGTAAAATCTTCTTTTCCGCGTGGACCATAAGATTGAAAAAGATAGTAAGCCAGGTTGTTACCTTCTTTATCTGCCGTTTTCAAATCAGCACCTTTATCCAATAAGAACTTAACTGCTTCTGCCGAATTTCCACGAACCGCCATAGCCAAAGCAGAAACGCCTTTTGCATTCACCTGATTGATGTTTTTAACATTTTTAGCCAACAATTCAAGCGTTGCCAAATCTCGGTTACCACCTGCTGCTGCCATAAATGCGGTATTTCCTTCTTTATCAGCGGTATTTACATCTACTCCTTTCGAAAGGAAGTAATTGATTATTTCTTCTTGCTTCGGTTTGCGGGCAACAGAAAACAATGCGGTTTCGCCATTGCTACCAATCACAGTAGGTTTTAATTTTAATCCTTCCAAATATTGAAAAACAGCTAAACCATTCGAGCTGCCTCTGCCACCCTGAGCAGCCATCAGGATCGCATTATCATTGTATTTCACGCCTTTGGCAATCAGTTTATTCATCAATTCGATGTTTCCACTTCTGGCCACATAGTTGAAAGCAGTGTTACCCGCAGCATCAGTACTGTTCAGGCTTAGTCCTTTCGAAACAAAATAGTCTGTTAATTTAAAATCTTTGTCATTTGGAAGCGCAATTAACAAGGCGTTTGCACCATCATGATTTAAGTCTTTTTTTAAGTCAGCTCCTTTTGAGATTAATAAATCATAAACTTTAGTATCAGCCTGTCCGCCAACGGCTGCAAAGGTTAATGGAGAATATCCGTGACTATCCTGCATGTTTACTTTTGCACCATTTTTTAGCAAATATTCCATCACAGGAAGATTTCCCCTAGATGCTGCCCAGAACAAATAGGTTCTGCTATCATGGGTTAATTTGTTTACATCATTTCCCGGTTGAGCCAAAAGAAACAAAATGGATTCAGCAGGCGCATTATTGTTAATGGCCATTACCGATGCATCAAATGACATCTGGTTTAACTGTGAAGGATTACTCCCGTTGGCAATCTCTGATTTAATGGTTGCTAAATCTGTGTTTCCTTTCCAGAAAGCCTGATCAAAAAAAGTATTTTTCTGGGCCTGTGCACCAAGTGATGCCATTGCGAGAACGGCAAATAGAATTTTTTTCATTTTAAACCTGATCGTTATGATTTATAATTCATTGCTCATTAGGAGCCAAAAGAATTTCGGCTAAGTTAACAAGAATCATTCTAAATAAACAGGTTGAAATGAACTTTATTTAAATTAAATATAAATAGTAGTTGTTTTTGTTACAATATCCTACCATTATTAGAATCAGGTTAGAAAAATTGATCTTTTACGAAAAACTCAGGCCAAAATAATGCCTTAAGTTGCCGATGTACATTATAGCCAAACCAATCATTACTTTCACAGTAAGGGCTTCAATACTACCCAAACATTTTCAGCTAAAATCTTATCACCTTCAGCCGTTGGATGAATGCCATCATCCTGATTCAATTTGGGAATGCCGCCAACTTTATCTAATAGAAAAGGAATTAGCGCCATATTATTTTTCCTGGCTAAATCAGGGAAAATGTTTTTAAAATCATTGGTGTATTTAGCGCCCATGCTTGGTGGCATCTGCATTCCTGCAATTACCATTTTCACGTTCGGATATTTCGTTTTCACGGTATCAATAATATCCTGCAGATTTTTAATTGTTTGCTTTACCGGTAATCCTCTCAGTCCGTCATTGGCACCTAATTCCAACACAAAAATATCAATAGGCTGCTTCAACAACCAGTTTATTCTTCCTTTTCCCGCAGCTGATGTTTCTCCACTCAAACCTCCGTTAATGACATTATAGGGCAGGTTCAAAGAATCAATGCGATTTTGGATTAAGGCCGGAAAAGCTTCTGTTGGATCCAAACCATAACCCGCTGTTAAACTGGTTCCGAAAAAAAGTATATTTTTTTTCTCAGTAGTAGTAGCTGATTTTTTTTGGTCAGTTGAATCTAAAGTTTTTTGATCATTGTCACTGCTTTTCCCATTCCCACAAGCTGCAAACATCAAAGCCAAAACAAATAAACCTATAAAGCGTTTTCGTAACATAATATCTAATTCTATCTCTAAATAAAAACCATTATCTTAACAGGCAAAGCCATGTTATGTTTGGCAAATACATCTGACAAACCCTTTATTTCAAAAATTTGGAAAGTATTTTAAACATTCGAAATGTAAGTAAAATTTACCAAAGTGCCGGACGAGAACTGACAGTTTTGGATCAAATTAATTTCACAATAGAAGCTGGTTCTACCGTGGCCATTACAGGGCCATCCGGTAGCGGGAAAACAACATTATTAGGCTTATGCGCTGGCCTAGACCGGGCGAGCCATGGCACAGTAGAACTTAAAGGCATTGCTTTAGAAAAATTAAATGAAGATGAACGGGCTGCTGTGCGAAACCAATATGTAGGTTTCATTTTTCAAAATTTTCAGCTATTACCCACGCTCACTGCACTGGAGAATGTGATGGTTCCATTAGAGTTGAGAGGCGCCAAAAACATCAAGGCTCAAGCTATGGAACTGCTTGAAAAAGTAGGTTTAGCAGATCGTTCCCATCATTATCCTATTCAATTATCCGGAGGAGAGCAACAACGTGTTTCACTGGCAAGAGCTTTTTCCAATCAGCCGGCTATTCTTTTTGCGGATGAACCTACCGGAAACCTCGACGCTGAAACGAGCGAAAAAGTGATTAAACTGCTGTTTGATTTAAACAAGGATTTCGGGACGACATTAGTAATTGTAACCCATGATTTGGAGCTTGCTGCCCGAACGAGCAGAACTATAAAAATTAAAGGTGGTGTGATTATTTCAGACGAAAACTCGACTTATGCCTAATCACCTACCGAAACAAAACATCAGTTTTCTATGGCTATTCAAAATGGCCTGGCGGGATAGCCGCAAAAACAGATCAAGACTTTTACTTTTTATTTCTTCCATTGTTTTAGGGATTGCGGCTTTAGTGGCTGTTTATTCTTTTAAAGATAATTTGCAGCGTGATATCGACGCCCAGGCAAAAGAGCTTACCGGCGCCGATCTGGTTTTAGATAGCCGTAAAGGCGTAAGCAAAGCCATGCAAAAGGTAATTGATAGTTTAGGTAATGAGCGATCGCAGGAAAAAACCTTTGCTTCTATGATTTATTTTGAGCAAAGCGGCGGAAGCAGATTGGTTCAAATGAAAGCGCTGGAGGGTAATTATCCATATTATGGCTCAATAGAAACGGTTCCTGCAAATGCTGCATCGCATTTTCAGGAAGGACGAACAGCGTTGGTAGATCAAACCCTCATGCTTCAGTTTAACACCAAAGTTGGAGACTCGGTCCAAATTGGCGATCTAAAATTCAAAATATTAGGTTCGTTAATTAAAGCGCCTGGACAAAACGGTATTGCATCAAGTGTTGCGCCGGTGGTTTATCTTCCGCTGAAATACCTGGAGAAAACCAATTTGATTAAAACTGGAAGCCGGATCAATAATAAATTTTATTTCCGTTATGATGACCCATCGGGAGTGGATGAGTGGGTTAAAAAAAATGAAGTCAAACTTGAAAAAGAAGGTTTTGATGCGGATACGGTAGAATCGAGAAAAGAACAAACAGGCAGATCTTTTAAAGATGTAAACCGTTTCCTGGCTTTATCTGGTTTTATTGCTTTACTGCTGGGTTGTGTTGGTGTAGGTAGCGCCATTCATGTGTACATTCAGGAAAAATTAAGTGCCATCGCCACTTTGCGCTGCCTGGGTTTAAAATCAAGGCATGCATTTCTGATTTACCTGATCCAGATATTTTTTATTGGCTTAATTGCCGCAACCTTTGGCGTAATCTTGGGCACTGGAATTCAGTTCTTGCTGCCGCTGGTTTTAAAGGATTTCCTCCCTGTTGAAATTACCATGCAGATATCATGGTCGGCAGTTGGCCAGGGCCTTTTATTGGGTTTAATTATTTCTGTGCTTTTTGCATTGCCATCATTGCTTTCTGTAAGAAAAATTTCACCGCTGAACGCCATCCGTTTATCTTTCGAAAAATCGGGAAGCAAATTTGATCCTTTAACCTGGATGGTTTATGTTTTAATGGCTGCATTTGTGGTGGGCTTCACTCACTTGCAAATGAAAACCTGGGTCCAAACGCTGGCTTTTACCATTAGTATCGGTATCGCGTTTTTGCTGCTGATTATCTTATCCAAACTATTGATGTTTTTGGTTAAGGTTCTGCTGCCAAAATCGTCAAGTTACTTGTGGCGTCAGGGTTTTGCAAACCTGTACCGTCCAAATAATCAGACCCTGATGCTTACTGTTTCCATTGGTTTGTCGACTTTGTTTATCAGTACGCTGTTTTTTGTACAAGGAATTTTAATGAGTAGGGTTACGCTCTCATCCGGCAGTAATCAACCTAACATGGTAATGTTCGACATTCAGAAAACACAGAAAGAAAGAATAGACAGCCTAACCAAGTCCTTCAAACTACCGTTAATGAATCGGGTGCCGGTGATTACGATGCGTATTGAGGAAATTAATGGCAAAAAGGCTAGCGCAGATACCAATAACCGCAGGGCATATCGAAATGAAATCAGGGCTACCTATCAGGATTCGCTAACCGCAGCCGAAAAAATTGTGAATGGAAAATGGGTTGGAAAAATCAAGCCAAAGGAAACCGTTTACATTTCTTTGGATCAGCGTTACGCTGATCAGATTAATGTGGGCTTGAATGATAAAATCCTTTTTAATGTACAAGGGATGATGATTCCAACGGTTGTGGGAAGTTTGCGGGAAGTCAACTGGAGCCGCATGCAAACCAATTTCCGTGTGGTTTTTCCCGCTGGAGTTTTAGAAGAGGCCCCACAATTCCACGTGCTGATGACAAGAGTGCCGAACAGTGAACTTTCTGCAAAATTTCAGGGCGAAGTGGTTAAAAACTTTCCAAACGTTTCTGTAGTAGACCTGGATCTGGTATTGAAATTACTCGATGAAATACTCGACAAGATTGGTTTTGTAATCCAGTTTATGTCTGGCTTTAGTATGGTAACCGGATGGATTGTTTTGGTTTCAGCAGTATTAACCAGTAAAAACCAACGTACAAAAGAAAGCATTTTATTGCGAACGATGGGTGCAAGCAAAAAGCAAATCCTGGCGATCAACGCCATTGAGTATTTCTTTTTGGGCGCTTTTGCCGCTGGCGCAGGATTAATCCTAGCCATTGGCGGAAGTTGGGCATTGGCAAAATTCAGTTTTGATGCAGCATTTATCCCTCCTTTTTTACCAACCATAGGATTATTCTTTTCTGTTGTTTTAATTGTGGTAATTACTGGAGTTTTAAGTACAAGAAGTATTTTAAACCAGCCTCCACTGAAAATATTGAGAACAGAAGGCTAACAAAGTTAATTTACAGACACAAAGATATTGCAAACACAATGATCCAGATCATGCTGAATACGCTACCCACATACACGACTTGCATGTGTTTTTTTAAGTCCTTTTTAATCAATCCAGCATAAATTAACCATCCGAAAAACAAAACAAAATAAAAGGGTACGAGGAAAAATAGCATAATATAAAGCGTTAGTCGATACTCAAATATAATAAAAGCGGTTGGCAATTGCCAACCGCTAATTTTGTAATAGGATTATTGACCAATTATACCATATCAATTGCTTCACGAAGTAATATTGCCTCGTCAGATCCGGAATCAAATTTAACACATTGATTATTTCGGAATTAGGTTATCATTACGTTAAATGTGGATGTCCGAAAAACCTTTTTTATTGAATGGCTGTTCATTTAATCTAAAAAGATAAGAATGAATAATAAGCTAAGAAACGCAATATTACTGGCCACTTTGGGCGTAATTATCATTAGCTATGCGAGTTGCAGCGTAACCATACCAAAAGGTGCAACCGCTGTAAAACCGTTTCAAAAAGAAAAATACCTGGGTACCTGGTACGAAATTGCCCGAATGGATTTTAAATTTGAGAAAGACCTGAACAATGTTACCGCAACCTATTCCTTAAAAGAAGATGGTACCATTAAAGTTGATAATAAAGGTTATAACTTCGTTAAAAAAGAATGGAAACAAAGTATCGGCAAAGCCAAATTTGTAAACGACAGCAATGAAGCAAGGCTGAAAGTTTCATTTTTTGGCCCATTTTACGCAGGCTATAATGTAATCGAGATCGATAAGGATTACCAATACGCTTTAGTGGTGGGCAATAACCTGGATTACATTTGGATTTTATCCAGAACTAAAACCATTCCTGAAAAGGTTAAACAAGCTTATTTAACCAAAGCTCAAGGTTTGGGTTATAAAACAGCTGAACTGGTTTGGACGAAGCATGATCAATAATTTATAATGCTATTTTTCATTTTAATCATACTTTTATAGCATGATCAGATTGAATAATGAAACCCTAGGAGAAATACTGCAGGATGTAAAGGTTGGCGACATGGTTACAGATACCTTTAGTAAAACAGGGTTAGTAGAAAGCATAGAAGTTAATGATGATGGTTTGTATCGAATTTATGAATTTCATCTGGTAACAGGCAGAACAATCACGGTAAAAAAGTAAATTGCATTACCAATCCCATCTGCAACCATGTCATTACTTATCCTGCTTTTAGGCATTTCTTTACTCTTTATCCTTATACTGAAAAAGGTTAATCCGATGATTGCCTTACTTGCAGTAGCCATCCTTACCGGATTGTTTTTGGGTATGCCGGCAAGCAGTGTGATGAGCTCCATTAGTAGCGGAATTGGCAGTACTTTAGGCGGAATGGTAATGGTGCTTGCCTTAGGTGCCATGATGGGAAAATTGATCGAAGATAGTGGATCGGCCAGGAAAATTGTCTTTATTCTAATCAAGGCATTCGGTAAAAACAATATCCAGTGGGCGGTATTAATCACCGGGTTAATGGTTGGCATCCCGCTATTTTACAACGCCGGTTTTGTGGTACTCATCCCTTTGATTTTTGCTATTTCTGCAGCTACCGGACTTTCGAAAATATATATTGGGCTTCCAATGGCCACCGCGTTGTCGGTTACACATGGCTTTTTGCCGCCCCACCCCGGGCCTGTTGCACTTGCCGGAATTTTCCATGCGGATATTGGCAAAACCCTGATTTATGGCCTGATTCTAACGCTGCCAATTGCCGCAATCGCAGGCATATTTTTCCCGAGACTAATTATTAAGAAAGACCAGCCTATTGTAACAGATCTTCTCATTGAAGAAGGTAGCGATCTTCCATCAGCCAGCAGAAGTTTTATCACGGCCTTGCTCCCGGTTTTCTTGATCGTTGCTGGTACGATAGGCAATAGCATCAATATAGATTTTCCGGCCAAATCCATATTCAATTTTCTTTCAGATCCTACAGCAGCACTATTAATCTCTATTATCATTACTGTACTTGTTCAACAAACGAATATTGAAAAGGCTATGGCATCGTGTACAGAGGGTGTAAAAAGCATTGCCATGATCATTTTGATTATTGCTGCAGGCGGTGCATTTAAACAAATATTAATTGATAGCGGAATGGGCGAAACCGTAAAAAACCTGACTGGAAATCTGAATTTATCTCCCTTATTTTTAGCATGGCTGATTACTGCTTCGCTCAGGGTAACGCTTGGTTCAGCTACTGTAGCCGCAGTTACTGCATCAGGAATGGTTTTACCATTGATTGGCCCAAATGCCTCGCCAGAGTTGATGGTATTATCCGTTGGTGCGGGTAGTTTAATGTTTTCTCACGTGAATGATACAGGTTTTTGGATGTTCAAAGAATATTTTAACCTTAGCCTGAAGGAAACCTTTCGTACCTGGACCGCAATGGAAAGCATCGTTTCTATTTTAGGCTTAATTGGCGTTTTAATTTTAAATCAGGTTTAATCTATTTCTGATTTTTATCGAAAAATTTACTGAAATACATCATCTGATAAGCTATGGCATTCTCCCAGTATTCGAAATTATGTACGCCAGGCCGAACGGTGAAATCATGAGGAATATTACGAGCAATCAGTTTGTCATGCAGCGCCACGTTAACATCATAGAAAAAATCATTTCTACCTACATCAAAAATGATGGCAAGTTTATTCGTGCTTAATAAATGCGTTAAGTTAATTACTGTATTGGCTTCCCATCGTTCCGGAAACTGATTGTAAGGACCAAGTCGTTTGGCAATGTTCCAGTTTTCAGGGAATGGCCTGATATCCACCCCTCCACTCATGCTTCCGCAGGCGCCATACACATCCTGATGCCTGAAGCAAAGATACAACCCTCCGTGCCCGCCCATACTTAAACCTGTAATTGCTCTTCCGGTTTTATCATTAATTGTTCGGTAACGGCCATCAATAAAGTCAATCAGTTCTTTTGAAACATAAGTTTCATATTGATAAGTAGGATCAATTGGACTATCAAAATACCAGCTCGTTACGCCACCATCCGGACAAACAACGATGATTCCAAAATTATCTACAAGTTTTTTTACTGCTTCCTTGTCTTTAGTATTTAGCAGCCAGTCTGAGTATTTTCCACCTGCACCGTGTAATAAATATAAAACAGGAAATCTTTTAGCAGATCCTTCATAAAGCTGTGGTTTTACCACCACAGCTTTAATTTCTTTTTTCATTGATTTACTTTGCGTAACAACTGTATCAACAATGGCTGCAAAAGTAAATTCCGATGTTAATGAAAAGATAAGTATGGCCAGGCCAATGAATATTCCTTTTTTCATATCTGAAAGATGATTTTCAAATTGAAATTAGAACATTTTCACCGCAAAGCAAAATCATATGCATTGCACCATGATAAGGAAAGTTTATTTTTTTGTTGACTTAGTAACATTCACCACATAAGACAATGAATGATTGTCACTTTCCAGGTATTTAGATTTATATTTTGTGTGAAGACTTTTGTTTTGTTTTACCCCATTCACCACCAGATTAGTTTTATCCAATGAAAATGAAAGATTTGTGGTATTAGAAATTAATCCATCCTTTAGCAATTCAGCACTAATCTTATCCGTATTATCCTTACCATTCTCCACGTTTACATGTACGGTATTTCCTTCGTTAACAGTAATGCTGCCATGTACTTTTGGAGGCGTTGGCGGTGTAGCAGGTGTTGGAGGAACAGCACGTATGCCCGGGGCTGGAGGTGTTGGTGGCATTGGCGAAACAACCGCTCCTGCTGGTCTTGGTGGTTTTGGTACCTTAGGGGTTCTATTTCCTTTTTTATCCTCCTGCGCTCTGGCTCTTTCTTCTTCAGCCCATTTCTTCTCTGCCTGAGCATATTTTGCCCCATCAGCCGCATACTTTTTTTCTGCCGCTTTGTATTTCTTTTCGCTTTCGGCATACTCTTTCTCCTCTGCAGCATAACGGGCATCATCGGCAGACTGCTTTGCATTACGTTCGATCTGCTTTGCGGTAATTCGATCTTGCTTCAATGCTTTTTGACCCAAATCGGCTTTTTTACCAGACTGACTACTTTGTTCCGCAGCTTTCATTTTTTGATCAATTTCTTTTTCTATCTGCTCGGCAGATTTTGTTTTTCTTGTCGTGTCCTGAAAAACTGAAGAAGCAATTGTTTTGCTACTCACAGTAGCCGCGTTGCTTACACTTTTAATAGCCACGGTACACATCACAGTGCCTATCAGGGCGATGGTTAATATTGTTTTTTCCATTTTGTTTAAAGTTGAATTGGTGTTCAATAACATCCTGCTTGCCCTATGCAGCAGGCTGCCGGTTTTGCCTGTAATGCCCATTGCGTAAGCAGGTGCACGCTGCTCAAACTCCTGACAAAAAACCAGGGCTTTAACGTAATTTTTTCGATCGTTAACACATTGGATGGCCAAATCATCGCAGCAATGTTCACGCTCAGTTTTGATAAGATGCGATACCCAAAGTACCGCCGGATTAAAGAAGAATATAATTTCAATGAAGCTTTGTAAGAGGTTAATCAAATAATCCCGTCGTTTAATGTGCGCCAGTTCATGGGCCAGTATCGCTTCCACCTCGGTTGTAGCCAGTCCATTTAATAAGCCGAGTGGAATTAATATAAGCGGCTTAAAATGTCCTAAAACCATAGGCACTTTTGCTAATCCTGATTGCAGCAATTTTATCCGCTGGCTTAAACCAAGTTTATCAGAAAGCAGCTCCAAATGCTCATCCCATATCGTTCCTGCGGCATAAACTTGATTATTTCGCAAATAATAAATACGCTTTACCCCTAACAGAAGCTGCACACTTTTAGCACAAATAATCAAAAACCAGATCAACACGATTTGAGTCTGATAATCATTCCAGATGCCTAGCGTCTTATTGATGCCAGAAGAAATAATAAATTGCAAATCGGAAGTAGAAGTCTGAACATTTTGCAGCTTAATTAAATTTAACTTTACCTCGCCTGCAAGTGGAGTCGCTGATGAATCTGGCTTTTCTGTTAGTGCTAAATAAAATACTAGGGAAACGGTAAAAACAAATAACAATAAACAACCTGTTAACAGATTGTAACGAACTTTTGCACTTGTTTTGCGGGTAGCAAACATCACCGCACCAGAAAAGGCAGCCAGCACAACACCCAGCCACAAAGAGTGAAAAAGCATTGTACCCAGTGCATTTAACCAATTTTCAGGCAAAAAGTTAATCAATTTAAATTCCATTATAGTTTATTTGAATTTTAACAGCTTTACTCCATGTTATCCAATAACTTTTTAATTTCCTCAATTTCTGCTTTCGAAGTTTTTTCATTGCCTAAAAGCTGCATCATGAGCTGAGATGCTGACCCCTTGTATAAGGTGTTTACAAAACGATCTAACAACTGAACCTTAGTTTTTTCCTCGGCTTCTACTGGAATATAAATGTGCTTCATTTGGCTTTCGTCACGTTTTAAAATTCCTTTTTCCGCTAGTACCTGCATTTGTTTAAGTGTTGAAGTATAATTCACCTCCCTGTTTTCATTCAGCTTATCATTTACAAACCGGACTGTAGCTGGACCAAATTCCCAGAGCACCTGCAGGATTTCTAACTCAGCTTTGGTCGGTTCTGGCAAATGATGATCAGTTTGATTATTCTTCATAAATTAAAGGTACGATGTTTTTCGTACGATACAAATATTACCTCATATTTTTTTTTAAATAGATATAGCGATTAACACAAAATCTTGATAATCAATTTAGAAATTATATAAACAATTTCGCTAATGATGTAATACATAAAATTTTATGTAGCCTAATTTTGATTCATAGAAATAAATCCCCCTTAACTCATGAAATATAAATTACAGGTATTGATATTCTCGATTGTATTATCAACCCTTACGGCCAAGGCACAACATGAAATGCATCAACTTGCAAAAGACTCCATGGAAAAAGACAGTTCAGGAACGGCAAAGGGCATGCAAGAGATGGCAACTATGAAACCAGGGCCACCGATGAGTCATGCGTATTCATTAAACTTACCTATGCAGCGAAACGGATCCGGCACTTCCTGGTTACCCGATGCCTCGCCTATGTATGGAATGATGTTGCATTCAAAAAACTGGATGTACATGCTTCATGGAAACATCGCTTTGCGATATACTAAACAAGACATTTTAAACAAAGGATCGCGAGGGGCGGAAAAATTTGATGCCCCTAACTGGTTCATGTTCATGGGACAAAGAAAAGTTGGCCAAAATGGCCTGTTCCACTTTAGCTCAATGCTGTCGCTTGATCGCCTGACTGAAGGTGGTGCAGGTTATCCACTACTTTTTCAAACCGGAGAAAGCTGGAAAGGTCAGCCCTTAGTCGATCGTCAACATCCTCATGATTTATTCTCAGAACTTTCTGTTGCATACACCCATGCATTTTCAGAAAAAGCAGATCTGACTTTCTATCTCGGATATCCGGGGGAACCGGCTTTAGGCTCTGTAGCTTTTATGCATCGGCCATCTGCACTTGCAAACCCCGATGCACCAATCTCTCATCATTGGAATGACGGAACACATATTACATTTGGTGTCGCTACCCTGGGTTTTAGGTATAATCAATTTAAAATTGAAGCTTCGTCGTTTACCGGACGGGAACCGGATGAAAACAGATTTGATTTTGATAAACCTAGATTTGACTCTTACAGTGCAAGGTTATCCTTCAACCCTAACCAAAATTGGGCGTTGCAAGTCTCTCAAGGCTGGATCAAAAGTCCTGAAGTATTACATGAGGGGGAAGATGTTAAGCGAACCATCGCATCTGCAATTTATTCGCTGCCAATGGGAGAAGCCCAAAGCTTGAATGCTACGGTTTTGTGGGGAATGAATAAAACAAAAGGACATCAGTCGGAAAATGCTGCTTTGGCGGAAGGCGCATATCGTGTCAATAAGTTCTCATTCTATACCCGTTATGAATGGGTACAAAAATCAGCCGAAGAACTTGCACTTAATGAAGAATTTTATGGACAACGGCTTTTCGGCGTTAATGGCTTAACCCTAGGTTTAAATTATGATGTTTTAAGTTTAAATAAATTTAAAACCGCAATTGGTGCTCAGGTAACTTTCTATAAAGCCAACCCCATGATGGATCAGCTTTATGGAAAATATCCGGTTGGTGCTCAAGCTTTTATTAGAATTTACCCTAACCTAATGAAAATGTAATCAGTTGAACCCGGTTTTTGAGTGCTTACTTTAAAGCTTTAAACACGGCGATTAAATCTTCTTCCCCATATTTTGCTTCGGCATTTTCAAAGGTTTTCAAGGTGGTTTGAGCCAATGGCGATGAAATACCTTCGGTTTTGGCTAACCTTAAATCTTTTACAATGTGCTTTAAGGCAAATGCGGCTTTGTATTGATCATTTAGAATGGCGTCGCCCTTAATTTTGGTAAAGGTATTTCCAATGGCCGCATTGCTGATCAAATTGAGCAGATCATCGGTTTTGATTCCATTTTGATTGGCAAATAACACCGTTTCGGCTAAACCCTGAGTATATACCGCCAATAAGGAATTAATAGCCAGTTTCGCCTGGTTTCCAGCTCCAATATCTCCTACCCTGATGTTTAGCTTGCCCAGTTTTTCCAAAAAGGGTTTGACTTTTTCATAAACATCGGCATCTCCACCAACCATAATCACCAGCTGTGCGGTTTCTGCCTGTTTCACACTTCCTGAAACGGGCGCATCGAGATAATCATGGCCTTTTTCTTTGCTTTTCTCGTACATCTCTTTTGAAATGGCCGGTGAAACTGTGCTCATATTAATCATAATCTTTCCGCTGGTTTCTGCCAACAACAAACCCTCCTCCGATTCGAAAATTTGTTTGATTGCATGATCATCCGAAACCATCAGAAAAACAACATCAACTGCATCTAGAAGTGATTTGGGCGTCTCTGCTATCAAAGCACCTGCCTGTTCAAGATCAGCAGTTTTATTTTTGTCCCTGTTGTAAACGGTAACCTGATAGCCTGCTTTGATGAGCTGCAAAGCCATTGGATTTCCCATGTTACCTAAACCAATCCATCCGATTTTCATATTTATGTTTTTTATTTTGACAAACAAATCTATCAAAGAAAAGCTCATTGTTTACCAAGTATTTTTTAAAAGCCCGCTTTATTGATATTAAGCGCAAATCTTGTGTAAAACAATAAAAAAATCTTTCCGCCTCAAAGATTAAATTTGTGTTTTAAAATTTTAGTATGCTCTTAAAAGATTTATATTCCCAGGCTTTTTACGATAGATTGTGTAACGCACTTATGGTCGCCGTTCCTGGCTTTGATCAGAAAAAATTCATTAGAAATATTTATGTTGTTGATTTTGAGCAAATGGAATTGAAGCAACGAATGAAGCACACCACATTCGTACTGCATCAGTTTATGCCTGATGATTATTCAAACACAATATCTCTGATCAAAAGCACCATTCAGCAGCTGCGTATTGCGGGCATTGGAGAAGATGGATTGGCGTTTATGTTCCTGCCAGATTATTTAGAAACATACGGTATTGACTATTTTGAAGAATCAGTTGAAGCACTGGAATTCGTAACGCAATTTGTAAGCTGTGAATTTGCGGTTCGTCCTTTTATTTTAAAGTACGGGCAAGAGATGATACAGAAAATGTTGGAATGGTCGCATCATGAAAATCACAAAGTGCGGAGATTAGCCAGCGAAGGAAGCCGTCCGCGTTTACCTTGGGCAATGGCTATTCCATTTTTTAAAAAAGACCCTGCTTCAATTTTACCGATCCTGAATAACTTGAAGCAAGATCCATCAGAATACGTTCGAAGAAGTGTAGCCAATAGCTTGAATGATATTGCCAAGGATCATCCAACGGTAGTTTTGGATATCGCAAAAAAATGGTCAGGAATAAGTATAGAAACAGATGCAATTATTAAACATGGAAGCAGAACTTTACTAAAGCAAGGCCACCTGGAAATTTTGCAACATTATGGCTTGGATGATAAAGGGATACTCGTTACGGATTTCGTTGTACATACACCGGAAGTAAAAATTGGAGAAAGCCTGGAATTTTCATTCCGCATCAAAAATGAGAATGAAACCGATAAGAAAATCAGACTGGAATATGCCATTTACTATAAAAAACAAAACGGACAAAACACGAAAAAGGTCTTTAAAATATCTGAACGGATATATCCTGGAGGTTATGAGACAAACATCCTGCGCAAGCAAAAATTTGTGTTGATTACGACACGCAAATTCCATGCTGGCGAACATCAAATTTCACTCATTGTTAACGGTGCTGAAAGCGCAATATTTAATTTCGAACTATTGCCCTAACCGATAATGGTAATCAGCTGATCTAGTAATGGAATTTGCCGGTCTTTGATTGCTTTACAGGCATCCTGATAATTAAACCATTCGCCCCGGTCAACTTCAACGAAATGTTGCTTTTTACCTGATTTTGGCGGCCATTCCATTTCGAAAGTATTGCTGTGCAGAGTTGAAGGATCTAAATCACCTTCCAGGGCCCAGCATAAAACTTTCTTCCCCCCTTTTTGAATGATGGAGTTTAATTCAATAAATTGCCCATCAACTCGGGTACCCACTTCCTCCTCAAACTCTCTTATGGCCGCATCAAGCGGTGTTTCATCCTGATCGAATTCCCCTTTAGGAACAGACCAGACCCCAAAATCTTTTTTAGCAAAAAGTGGTCCGCCGGGGTGAATGAGAAAAAACTCCAGCCCTGTAGTATTCCTTCTAAATAGTAATATGCCTGCGCTAACCCTCATGATATCAATTAAACCGGATAATAAACTTTCGACAAACCAATAACCTGTCTGTTTTCATGAAACAAAATATAGAGCCGCTTGTTCTGCTTTTCGTTTTCAAACATCAATGATATTTTAAAACACGTACTGATCATCCTTAACATAAACGGAGTAAAAGCAAAAAGGCTATTCCTTTCGGAACAGCCTTTAATCTGTATTTGCAATTTCTTCGTTTCTGCAATTATTGTTTTGTGATTTTAAACTCAGTTCTTCTGTTTAACTGGTGATCAGCTTCTGAACATTTTACGCCATTTGCACACTTGTTAAGCAATTGGCTTTCACCATAACCTTTCGCAGTGATCCTGTTTTTATCTATTCCATGGTCTATGATATATTGAACCGCTGAATTAGCCCTGCTTTGGGCCAGCCATTTATTGTATTGGTCGTTACCGCGGCTATCGGTGTGTGATCCCAATTCAATCCAGATCGTTGGATTATCCTTCATAATCTTAACGAGTTTATTAAGCTCAATGGCCGCATCAGGTCTGATGTTCGATTTATCAAAGTCATACCGGCCACGTGGGCACTTAATGGTGCCGCATCCGTAGTACGTACCAAACGCACACGGGTATGCAAAAAACCTTTGTTGCTGCTCTCTAACTCGAGAATTGCATCTTTGTTGGGTAAATTGCCCGTGGTAATAGAACCATCTTTTACCTTTTGTTGTGCAAAAGTAGTAACTGCCCCCATACTGAGGATAAAACCTAATAGTAGTTGTTTTCTCATACTGCTGATGAATGTCATCATACCTCAGCATGACGCAGCAGCCTCATTAATGAAGTTGGCTGTACGAAAGAGCGGTAATGATGATTTGAGTCTTGGTTATGAATGAAATATATGATCCAATCACCGGTATTTATTCAAAAACCAATCCAAGCATATCATTATCTGATACAGCGTCGAATGCAAACAATAAAATTCACAGGAGTTAAATAAGGGGCGTTTTTTACCCATTTTGTAGAATTTTATATACAAAATATCAAGTAAAAATTATTCAATATTAATTGAAATTGAATAATAATATTACCAACTTTACTGGTCATTAAGGATAACCGCAAACTATTACTGATTAAATGAACTGCATCAATTGCAACACCGAGATAAGCTCGAACTACTGCCCGGATTGCGGGCAACCTTCAAAACTAAAAAGGATTAATGCATATTATATTGTCCATGAGATCGAACATGTGTTACACTTTGAGAGAGGCATTTTTCATACAATCCGGGAACTTGTTGTCCACCCCGGCCGCACCATAAAAAGATACCTTAATGAAAACAGGAGCAGGTTAGTTAAACCTATTGCTTTTATTGTAATCACCTCACTGGTTTACTCCATTGCTGTGAATTTTTTTCATGTAGAAGACCATTATGTAAATCTGGATGACCGAGAGCTGTCAGATAAAATGCTTGTAACCACATCTTTTTTTAAGTGGGTACAGGGACATTATGGTTATGCAAATATTTTAATAGGCATTTTTATTGCATTCTGGACTAAGCTTTTTTTTAGAAAATTCGAATACAATTTCTTCGAACTGCTGATACTGCTATGTTTTGTAATGGGTATAAGCATGTTAATTTATGCAGTTTTCGGTATCATTGAAGGATTAACCCATACCAAAGTGATGCAAATCGCAGGTATGATCGGGCTTGGCTATACCGTTTGGGCAATTGGCAATTTTTTCAATAAAAACAAAGTTTCCAGCTACCTGAAAGCATTAGCATCTTACCTTCTAGGGATGTTAACCTTCCTTATCCTCTCAACAGTAATCACCATAACCATTGATATACTAATCAAGCACTAAACATATGGTAAAAAACAAAATAGGTTTCAATATTGGCTTTGCATTGTTAGCCTTTCCTATCGGATTAGCCATATTCCGGGAATTTGATTTCCAAAACTTAAGCTTTAGAAAACCGGCCCTGGGCATGCTTTATCTAATTACATTTATTGTCCTTATTTTCTTTATGCTGAAGAAAAAAAGCGTCAGCCCGACACAAGAAAAATAGTCACCACCAAAGTATTATGTATGTGTTTTTTTGAAAGTTAACTTTTAACGGGGCGAAGCGACGTCATCCGGAACAGCGATTTTAGCTTGAAAAATTGGATTTAAAAGTCTCTGCTATCGAGAGGGTTTTTGCACCGACTAAGTTCAGGATGACATATGAAGTGGGAACCGTCTTTGCAACTATATGTTTTGACTTCGCATGGCAATCATACTATAAAGCGGTGCGTGAACAAATCTACTGATCTAAATTATAGTGGCAGCGAAAAATAAAAAGTGGTTCCTACCCCTTCGATAGATGTATACCAGATCCTACCGCCATGGCTTTCGATGATTTCTTTTGAAATGGCCAGCCCCATCCCGAAAGATTCTTCTGAAGCGGTTCCCAACCTGCGGTTATCCGAAAACATATCAAAAATACCATTGCCCATGTGCGCTGGTATTCCCATCCCCTGATCGGCAATACTGATTACCACTTCCTGTTCTTGCTGAACCGCGGCGATGGTAATGGTATCGTTTTCTCCACTAAATTTGATCGCATTGGTGAGCAAATTATTGATTACACGTGAAATTTTATCTTTATTCACTAATACAATAATGTGATCAGCAGTCACCGAAATTTTCTGTGCCTTTGCTTCAGCTTTAAACTGCAGGAGATTCATGCTGTCGTTTAATAACCTGGCTATATCCGTTGGTTCCTTTTCACCTAAGCCATGGTGGGTATTTAACATCTCATTAATTAATGATATGGCATTCAGCCCAGCATCTTTCACCAATTGCAGCATCCGGAAGTTATTTTCCGACAAATCCTCATCAGCCAGGATTAATTTAGCTGCATGAACGATTCCTGAAACAGGCCCTCGTAGATCATGCGCCACTACTTTCATGATCGTTGCATTTTCCACATGGCTCTTTTCTAAAACGCTAAAGACCTGCGTGAGCTGTGCATACTGATTCTGAACGAGGTTGTTTGCTGCGTTCAGGCTTTCAATATTTGCCTTTGAACGTTTTAAGTTTTTCAGCACAATAAAAAGAATGACAAAAATTAATGCGATCACTATACCAGCGACCACTATCAAAAACTGTTTTGACTGTGCATCTTTCTTCAGCAACTCCAGCATCTGGGCTCTATCAGCATCTCTTAAACCATGCTCAACATCAACATTTTGACGTGATCTATTGGCAGTTTCCGTTGAATCTTTTAAAAAATGAAACCTCTCTAAGTTAATATAAGCCATTTTGGTGTCTTGTACAGTATCATAAAATTTCCACTTGGCATAGAGGAACTTCATGATAGATTCCTGAGAAGTAAAATTTTTGAAGGAGGAATCAGCGTTTTCCATCTCTTCAATCAGTAATCTGGCTTTTCTATACTGTTTACTAAGCGTGTAGAGGTTGATTAACTTTATCCGGGCAGTTTGCGCATCGCCATTTTCAGCACCTTTTTGACTATTGATTTGGATGGATTTTAACAGAAATTTCTCCGTTTGTTGATGCTGCCCTTTCTGCATAAGGGCCGTAGCCATATTTCCATAAATCACTCCTTTTGCCATAAGGGCAAATTCTGTTCGGTTAGGGAAGATCAGGCTTCGTTCATCTATAAATCGCAGGGCTTTTTGATAATAGAATAATGCACTGTCAGGTTGCTTTAACTTCTCAAAACAGAGTCCTATGGTATTGAGTAATCCCTGAGGGGATACAAAAGATTGTTCAAAACTGCTGGTATCCGCACAAGCTAAAGTTTCGTTAAAACCCTTTTTAAAGTAGGGTATCGATTCCTGAAAAAAGCCTTGTTTGTATCGTAGAAAGCCAAGCTTTGGAGAAAGCGCATAACATTTTGAAATAGAGTTTGAAATTTTACCGGCTCGCACATAAGCGTCAAATGCATCTTCATATAATCCAAAATCCATCAACACATCTCCCCTAACCAGTAATGCAGAAATATAATGTTTAATTAGAGCAGGTTTAGCTTCTACCACCTTAACCATGCTGTCAGCAAGTTTTAATGCAGTATCTGGTCTCTTCTTAAAGTTTAAAAAATAGGCAGTTTTGGTATTCAGCACACTCCACTTTTCTACGGAGGTTAACTGAATTTTAGCTATTGCACTATCTAAAAACCGTATAGCTGAGTCTTGCTGCCCCCGTTTGTACATCATGCCCGATTTGGCTTTAATGTCAAAAATCTTATCAGATATTTTCAAGGGTTCATCCCTCGGGGTTTCTTTACAAGCGAACAATACCGATGAGGCAAAAACAAAGAGATAAACGTAGATTAATTTTTTGATATTGGGCATGTACCAAATTGAATGGGAATAACTCAAGTTAGTAACATCTTTTTGAGAATGCAAATTGAATTTAATAATGTGGTAACGGAGATTGCTAATTGATATTGGTTGTCATAGAGACGATATTTCCCTTTTTATCCCTTACGCCTATCACGTTTACGGCCTGTAAACTGTTCCGCACAAAACTGATATCGAATTGAACGACATCAAACTGCTTAAAAACTACTGTTTTATCTTCATTGTAAAACCTGATTCTTTGTTTGTTGCTGTCTTTAATAAAGCCAACTCCTGCTGTGTGGTTATATGATATAATTATTCCCGTTCTCATGAGATTCTAAATTTTAATTCTGATGACGGGACAATCATAAAACCCTATTACTATGCAAATGGTTTTCAATCGGCAGCAAGATTAATGGTGCTTAAATCAGGCGAGTAAGCAGGATCGGAATGAAAATATAATGAATGTTGCGACTTTTTTCCATTTGGTATAAGTATAAGGATTTGCAAATCCATTGGTGCTGTGCTAACTCAAATAATGCTTCCCCAATTTCTCAAAAACCATATTAGCAGCGATAAAATACCTATAAAGAGATCGCGTTTAATAATATTAGATTTAATACTGAGGTTTTAAGCTCGCTTGACATAAATATAGTGATTACTTATTGTTAACTAAAAATTTTCCATCAGCAATGCAAAATTGATTTTAAGCTATTTATGACTGTTTGTTATTCCTGCATTTTACGCTGCAGTAAATCACGTCGTTCCAGTTTCGTTCCCATTTTTTTCTCCAGGTAAACGAAAGTTTACAAATTGGACATATTTTAACAGGTAGATTTTGCTTTTTTACACCTTTCATTCACTCTTCAGCTTTATTTCATTGCAAATGGTTTCAGATAATGCCAACTGATCCAGAGCAAAAAAATGTATTAGAAAACAAACCAAAACGGGATTATTATGTTTTGCACTGCGGATTAAATATATTTTTTTTTAAACTTTTTAGCGCCTCAAGGGTCTATTTTATTATGATTGAAACACAAGAAACATTTAATTTTACTACAATGCCCGTAATTAGCGGGATCTTACTTTTAGTTTTTGGAACATTTATTTTCCTAATTGCCATGAGGCGCAGAAATGAACGAAGAAAGGTGAGCGGAATAAACGGATTCACCTGTGCAGACAGGATGGTTAATACAAAAACAACAGAAAAATTCCTTCGTGTACTTGCTTTGCTGCTACTTTTGTCTGGATTTATTCTTATCACTTTTGAGGCGCTGAGAATAGAAAGCAATGTTACTACTGAACTGGCGGTAGGTTAAAGCAAAAATCAATAGGACTTCCCAATATCTGACTGTTTATACATTTTGCACCGTTATACGTTTGGACGGGAATCAATAGTATTAAAAAGTCATCATTATTCCATTCATTTGGATATCCCTTCAAAAAGTCCTATATTATCAATCCATCATTATTAACCACGCTCTGGTTTATATTTTTTCACTAATACTTTTCAAATTTGGCATTAAAAAAAGCAGGATTTTACAGAGGGCCACGCTTGCCCTTCAGAAAGAAAGAAGCAGAACACAAAATTAATCAGCTGATTACCTCTCCTGAGGTTCGATTAACGGGAGACAATGTTGAAACCAACATTTACCCGCTGGCAGAGGCACTGAAGCTGGCGGAAGAACTTGACTTAGATCTGGTTGAAATATCCCCGAATGCTACTCCACCTGTATGTCGCATTATCGATTACAGCAAATTCCTTTACGAGCAGAAAAAAAAGCAAAAGGAAATTAAGAGTAAAGCGAAACAAACCATCATTAAGGACATACGATTTGGTCCGAATACCGACGAACACGATTTCCAGTTTAAACTGAAACATGCCGTTTCATTTTTAGAAAGCGGAGAAAAAGTGAGGGCTTTTGTACATTTCAAAGGCAGGTCGATCGTATATAAAGATCAGGGAGAAATCCTATTATTAAAATTCGCTCAGGGTTTGGAAGAAGTGGGCAAAGTAGAATTGCTACCCAAACTAGAAGGCAAGCGAATGTTTTTAACCTTAGCACCGAAAGCTGCAAAACGTTAGATTTAAAACCTTCATCATTCATTCAGGTGATCATCGGCTCCCTTTTCAGATTAAAATATTTTCTGGTAAGGGAGCCTAAAAAACCAGGATAATGTAACACAAAATCACCAGGCGATAGACTACAGGCATAAATCGTATGTTATGATGATGCCGTTTTTTTTCGGATAAATAATTTAATCCTTTTAAATCGTACAAACATTTTATGCCTAACTAAGTTATTTCATGGCATGAACATTAAAACAAATGAGGGTATCTTTCGAACAGTAACCTCAATTATCCTTTACACTGCCGGATTAATCATCCTGCTTTGGTTTCTATATAAAATTCTTAGTGTTGTACTACTTGGAATTTTTGCAATTGTACTTGGTGTGATTATCAACGCACCGGTAAGCCGACTCGAGCAGAAAGGCATGAAGCGTTGGGTAGCCAGCCTGATTGTTTTTTTAATCATCTTTGGAATTACCTTTCTACTCGGCTGGATGGTGGTACCCCACTTAAGTAATCAGCTGGATGTGTTGATTGGCAACCTTCCAAAATATTATGCAAGTGTTTCCGGATACCTCGATAATCTGCTCAGCAAATTTCCTGAACTGCGAAAAGAGGTCAGAGAAGGTGGCTCATCCATCACATCTGCGATGCCTTCTGTGGGCAATACCGTTATGGGGATTGGCAATTTCTCATTCTCTGTTATCGGTGGAATTTTCGTGTTCATTGTTTTTATCTGTATGGTGGTTTTTTTTGTGGGGAACCCGAAGCCTATAGTAGAATTATATTTAACTGTATTTCCAATCAAGCAACGGGAAAAAGCCGAAAATGCCATGAAGCATACTTCGGTAATGTTGGTGGGCTGGATGAAATCGAACCTAATTGGTGGAGCGATTGAAGCGGTATTGGTTTACGGTTTCTTAACCTTAATGAATGTTCCTGGTGCACTGGTATGGGCAGCACTGGCCTTTTTTTCAGAGCTCATTCCTAAAATAGGTTTTTACATCATGGCTATCCCACCTACACTTGTAGCACTTTCGGTTAGTCCGGCAACGGCTTTATGGTGCCTGGTTTTCTTTTTGTTACTGAACGAGCTGGTATCCGATTTTCTGATGCCTAAACTTCGTTCCTCAACAATGAACATCCACCCCATGTCGTCTCTTTTCCTGTTGCTAGCAATGGGAACAGCTTTTGGTCTTACAGGTGCATTACTTGCCACACCTTTGGCTGCAATTATTAAAGCGTATTACGAAGAATTTTATATCAGCAAGTTCCCAGATGATCCGCAACTTGAAAAACGAACACACGACATTATTTACCCTTAACCCATAAGTGAACGCGGCTGTTACTTATCCGACATAATTCGTCATAATAATTGCAATATTCAATAACCATTAATGGCTGCGTCGATAGCGATATGATAAATGATGAGCGAGCAGTACATGGAGGATGAGTTTCATGGAGGGGATATTACGCAATTGCCTGCTTAATTTTATTTCCTATTACATTAAAAAGACTGATACGGCTCATCTGCAATAATTAAAATCTTACTTTTTGGCAAACCAAAATCAAGCTGATACCGTTACCTTTATTCGTGAAATCCATTTAGTATAAAAATAATATAGTAATGAAGCCTTTGCCGACACGGTTTACAGAAACGAAAATAGTGGATATTCTTAGCCAGTCTCCTAATGCTACTGCTATTTATTCTGGTGAGGAAATTTATATCGAATTTGCCAATGATGCAATGATTGCATTGTGGGGAAAAGAGCGGTCGGTGATTGGCAAAACTATCGCCCAGGCGCTACCAGAAATTGTTGGACAGCCTTTTATTGGCATACTGCAAGAGGTTTGGCGTAGCGGCATCAGTTATGAAAGCAAAAATACACCCGCAGCGTTATTTGTAAGTGGCGAAATGCAAACTTTCTATTTCGATTTTATCTATCAGGCCGTAAAAGATAAAAATGGCAAAACGGATTATATTCTCCACACGACCACAAATGTGACCGAACTCAACCGGGCCCTTAATATCGCAGCAGATCGCGAAGAAAAGCAAAAGGCTTTAGATCATGAACAACAATTAAATTTTCAGTTGGCTTCGATAAATGAAGAACTCGCTGCTTCAATGGAGGAGCTTAATACCACAAATGAAGAATTGCAGTTGAGCAAAGAAAGCTTCCAGCAATTAAACGAGGTTTTGGAAGGCAGGGTTGCAGAACGTGTAAAAACAATTGAACAGCTATACCAGCAATTGGAGGCTTCGAATGAAGAAATTTTGGCTTCAAACGAGGAACTTGCGGCAACGAATGAGGAATTAGTTCGAAACAGAAGGAGACTGGAACAAACCTTAACTGAGCTTGCTGAAAGTGAGTTTCGTACCAGGAGTATTATTGAAAATGCGCCATTCCCAATTGGAGTTTACACAGGTAAGGAAATGAGAATTACTTTCGCCAATCCATCCATTATAGGGGTTTGGGGAAAAGGTGATGATGTGATTGGAAAGCGCTATGCGGATGTTTTACCAGAGCTTACCAACCAGGCCGTATTTCAGCAACTCGACCAGGTTTTTACCACGGGTGTTGTTTTTGAGGCCAGAAATCAGCGCTTAGAATTAATAGTAAACGGCGTACCGAAAATCTTTTACTTCAACTATATTTTTACGCCCTTAAGAAATGCGGCTGGTGAAATTTATGGCGTAATGAATACCGCCGCTGATGTTACCGATGTGGTATTGGCGAAACAAGCCCTGGAGATTGCAGCAGAAGAAAAACAAAAACTAAATGAAGACCTTGCCGCCATTAATGAAGAAATGGTTGCCATTAATGAGGAATTAACTGCATCCAATGAGGAGCAGGCCAGATTTAATTTTGAATTATCAGCACTTTATGAAAAGCTAAAGATTAGTCAGGATGAACTGGAACTGGCAATTGACGCTGCCGGCTTAGGTACATTTGATCTTAATCCGGAAACTGGTCGTTTTTCGGGGAACAACTTAACAAAATTATGGTTTGGCCTACAGCCCAGAGATGAAATTGAGCTAACTCAGGCTACCGATGTGATTCATGAATCTTACCGTGAGCGGGTAGTTAACGCCATCCAGAATGCTTTAAATTATGAATCTGGAGGATATTATGACACCAACTATGTGATTCAATTGCCTGGTGAAACAGATGGAAGAGTTGTTCGGGCAAAAGGCAAAGCAATTTTTAATAAAGAAAAGCAAGCCATTCGCTTAAGCGGTGTGCTGATTGATGTAACCGAACAGATCAGCTCTACAAAAAAAATGGCTGCCATGGTTGATAGCCTGGAGCGCAGCGAACGGAAATTTCGGTCATTAATTCAGCACGCACCCGTTGCCATAAACGTATTTAAAACTGCCGATTTAATTGTTGAAAGTGCCAATGAAAAAATGCTCGAGATTTGGGGCAAAACAGATGCTGTTGAAGGGCAGAAGTTTGTCGACATCCTGCCAGAACTTGAAAATCAGCCTTTTATCGATCTCTTAAAAGATGTACTGCGCACCAAAACGCCTTATTATGGAGTTGAAAATAAGGTATATATTCTTAGAGATGGCGTACCCGAAGAACGTTTCTTCAATTTTATTTATCAACCGGTAAAAAACGATCATGGAGAGATAGATAGTATTTTGCAAGTAGTTACTGAAGTTACCGAACAGGTAAATGCTAAAAAGGAAGTTCTGGAAATTAACACCAGGCTGAACATTGCCATTGAGGCTGGTGCATTAGGCTCAACCGAGGTCGATTTGGCTACCGGAACAATGGTTTGTAACGATCGGTATAAAATGTGTTATGGATGGCCACTTGATCGGGAATTTACTTATCCTGACTTATATGCTTCCATGCTTCCACAATACCGCGAAACCATCAAAAACCTGGTGCATGAAGCCATTCAAAACCAAACGGTTTATAAAGCAGAGTACGAAGTAAGCTGGCCTGATGGATCAATCCATTGGGTAAGTGCACATGGAAAGGCCAGGTACAATAATGAAGGAAAGGCCACAAAAATGGTAGGCATCGTATCAGACATTACAGAAGTAAAGGCAGATGAGCAACGTAAAAATGATTTTATAGGCATGGTAAGCCATGAGCTAAAAACACCTTTAACATCATTGACCGCATATATACAATTACTGCAAAGCAAAGCCAGCAAAAACCAAGACAGTTTTGCTTTGAGCGTTTTAGAGAAAGCCAATAATCAATCGAAGAAAATGGTGAATATGATTAACAGTTTCCTCAATGTTTCAAGATTGGAATCTGGAAAAATTCATATCGAAAGGCAGCATTTCGATTTATCATTACTCATGAAAGAAATTGATGAAGAGTTTAATGTTGTGCTGAATAGTCATCAGTTTATTTTCAAAACAGAAGAAATATTTGTTAATGCCGACCGGGAAAAAATTAGTCAGGTAATCAATAATTTTATTTCCAATGCGGTGAAGTACTCTCCTACAGGCAGCACCATCGAAATATCCTGTACACGAAATGAAAATTCTGCCATCGTAGCCGTTAAGGATGAAGGAATAGGAATTATGCCCGAAGACCAGCACCAACTTTTTGAACGCTATTACCGCGTAATGAATCAGCCTCAAACGGTTTCAGGTTTTGGGATCGGGCTTTATCTCTGTGCCGAAATCATTAAGCGTCATCATGGGCAGATTTGGCTGGAAAGCGAAATTACTAAAGGCTCTACATTTTACTTTAGCCTACCTATTGACCTAGCGAACGGCTAAAAAAAGCAGGTCGCTCTTTTTTCCAGAACTTATAACCAACGTCAATATTCTGATTAGATAAACCAACTGTAGCGTAATAAAAACAAATCTCAACAGCTTCATTACAAAAAAAGGCTATTGAAAAATCAACAGCCTTAATAACCAAATAAATGTAATAGGTAGATGTACATTTAAGACAATGATGCACCTAAAAAGTTTTAAAAGAATTTCATTTTTTTAACGCAAGAGGCTTCTTAAATGAGGTGCTCTGGTAGGTTGATATGGTATTAAAGGACTATTCTAATTAAGAGTAATGAAAATTAATTTAGGATGTTATTATATTACTAATGGGACGATCTATTTCCGGATGGAATAGCGTAGTTAATGAGAACCTGAAGCACTACTCACTTCAGGTTTTTTAACAAAAGAAAGGCATTAACTGCAGCAGGCTTTACTCTTAAAACGACTAAATAAATGCAGTTATTTCGCTGACAAAAAAAACATAATAACAGAAAATAATGTTACAAAAATAACAAGATCATATTATGAATTACAGCAAAGAAATCGAAGCCATTCCACAGAATTATTATCAGACTCAATTTATAGACAGTTATAGAGGAGGAGTAGAAGGAGATAACACCATGACATTTTTGGTAAAGGACGATACAGACCTGGTTACTTATGCATTGGCGGCTAAGCAGGCTTGGGAATCTGTTGGCGATTATCCTTCGAGTTTCAAAGGCATTATAAGGAAAGTAAATGGAAATTGTTTTGCAACATTTGATTACCTTGGTGCATTAGAGGCTAGCCTGAATCAAGCTTCAGCGTAATTTCTGACAACCTTCTTCAAAAAGATAGCTTTGGCATGAGTACATTTATTTTAACTGCAAGGATAGATGAAATTCACCAAAGCTTTTTTGACGACCTCAGAAACATGCATTTTCCGAAGGAAAGAAACTTTCTCAGTGCTCATCTTACATTGTTTCATACACTACCAAAAACAGCAGAAATCCTGGAGGCGCTGCAATCGGTTGAAAAGCAACCAATATTAGCAACAGTTAGTAGTTTAAAAAACATTGGCCATGGTGTGGCTTATTTTATTTCCAGTGAACAATTGGAAAATGTACATCGCAAGCTCAAGAAAAATTTTGAGCGATACCTTTCTTTACAAGATCAGCAAAAATTCAAGCCACACATTACCATACAAAACAAGGTGAGGTCAGATCAGGCGAAAGCTTTATTTGATCAACTTAATCCATCCTTCGAACCATTTGAGATTACTATTTCTGGCCTCGACCTATGGTTATATTTAAATGGTCCCTGGGAGCACACCAAATATTTCCCATTCTCATAAAAACTGCTTGGTAATTTGTAACGGAAGATCAAAGCTTGTATGATTTGATATTCCACTTAAATCATATCTCATTGATAAACTTAAATATCCTCAGCTTTCATGAACGCCCCAACATGCAAAATTTAGCCAAATGCCTGATTACTAAACAATTTATGTTTATGTTAGATAGGATACTCAATTTCCGCGAAATGCAAACCTCGCTTCCTATATAAGCTAACTTAAGCTAAATTTTCATACACACCATAGTTGTATCACACCCCTAAGATTAGGCATTTACTTGAAAAAGAGGTAACTTAGTCTACGTATTTATACGCATATATTATATCATCCTTTTTACGATAATAGGTGTGGTTCAAAGCAAACTCTAAACTACACTTCTACTTGCCAGGTTAAGCCTATTTACTTAGCTGATTAATTTGATTCGAACTTTTAATTAGCTGGTGAACCTATCTGGTATAAAACATTCGTTATGATTATTAACATCCCTCCGCTTCAGCACGAAGCAATTGTAAAAAATTTCATTTCACTTCGTTTTGCTGTGCTATTCATTTTTTTAGCAGGATGCACAAGCTTACAGTACACGGAAGACCATGCTGCTGTGTATATCGATCGGATTGTTTCCGCCACTGCAGCTATCGATAAGGATGACTTCTCTGTTGACTTATTGAATTTTCCAATAATTACTGGCTCAGAAGCAGGTTTGCAACTCGATCTAATTTTCAGAATAACCACAGTTATCTTTTTCATATTGGTTTTGATTATAATTTTTCAAATGCATAAAGCCTGGAAAAAAAATGAGGAGAATAACAGACTTTTAAAGCAATTACATTCGCAGATTTCGGAACAGAATACCTACATGCAACACATAATGAATGCCTTGGAAGAAAGCGAATCGGAAAACCTCAGGGTAACCAAAATCATAGCTCACGACCTGCGTAGCCCAATTGGTGCGATTGTGAGTGCCTCCAGTTTATTACTGAATGAGACCAAGTTAAATGAGGAAGCAAGTGAATTAATATCGATTATTCAAAAAGCAGGAATTAACGCATTAACTTTTATGACCGCAATACTCGAAAAAGAAGATGCCCATGCGGTATTAAAGAAAGAGCCTGTCGAATTAAATACGCTTATAAAATATTGTGCTAATATTTTAAAATACAAAGCGATAGAAAAACGGCAAACCATCACCATCGATAGTCAGACCATTTTGCTTGATTGCAACCTCGAAAATATTTGGAGGGTGATCAGCAACCTGCTCACCAATGCGATAAAATTTAGCCCTGATCACAGTACGATAGTATTGCAAACTACCGAATTTGATGAACACATAATTATTGAAGTTAAAGATCAGGGTATTGGGATTCCAAACGATTTAAAACCTTCTTTATTCACTTCGCAAGAACGCAGAAAAAGAATTGGAACAAGAGGTGAAAAATCGTACGGTATGGGACTACCAATCGCAAAGAAAATCATTGATGCCCACAAAGGAAAAATTTGGTTTGAAGAGAATGAATTTAAAGGCACAACCTTTTTTGTTCAGCTACCAAAATAACCAGAATCTGTTAAGATTCTCTTTTCAATATAAAAAGCCCTCTATCTAAAAAGAAAAAGGGCTTATGTAAAATAGGGGTTATGATTTATAACAAACCGTAAAGGCCGTGTGCATAAGTTCTTAAAGAAGCAGAAACAGTATTCATCTTATCGGGAGATGGTCCTTTTACCTTGTAAGCTTCTGGATGAAGCTCTAAAGGCTGGTTATCTGCTTTTTCTGCGGTATCTTTGTTCGTTAACGTTGCATTTTGTTCTTCGCTTAATTTTAAGGGTGCCATGTCATGTAATTTTATATACAGAAAACAGGCGATGCGTTGATTTGTTTTCAGTGACACCCCAAAAAGTAATTATTTTTTCATTAATAATCCAAACTAGTTATTCGATACTCGAAATCCAGTTTTCAGTAGCTGAAACTTTGATCGGATTTGCAGAAGAAACAATTTTTAAAACGCCACCTTTATTAATATCATCTTGTGTGATATAATTTTTGTTAAAAGGTTTTCCGTTTAAAAATACCTGTTTGATATACTTGTTCTTCAAACTAAAATTCTCAGTTTCTACCTTAAACGTTTTGCCATCAGGTAAGTCATATGTGACAGATGGAAACAAAGGAACGTTTAGGTAGTATACAGGCCAACCTACGCAGGCTGGAGAAAAACCACTTGCCGTAAATATATACCATGCACTCATCGCTCCTGCATCATCATCCATGGTTCGCAAATAGGCGTCAGGCTGGTTACGGTATATTTTACCAATGTAACTACCAATGCCGCGGCTGTTATCATTAAAATAATTTTGAATAACGGTATCGGCTGCCAACTGGTGCATCCAGTATTGAGATTTATAACCCTGTCTGGTTATGTTATACATTAATGGCACCTGCAAATCAGGCTCATTGGCATGGTTATATAAATCACGGGCAAAAAATTCATCTAATTTAGCCAGGTAGGATTCCTCTCCCCCATCAAGCGCTACCAAGCCTTTAAAATCATAGGGAACAAACCAACGGTATTGCCAAATGGTACCTTGATATAAACCACGGGCCTGCATTTGATCCACATCCCGTTTACTCATATCTTTAAAATCCTTATTCCAGTATTTTTTATACTCCAGGGCTTTATTTTTATAAATCTCCACCTTTTGTGGGTTTTTCAAAATCTTAAAAATCTCCGCCATTGCCCAATTGTCATAGCTCGATTCGAGCGCTTTATCTGGCGATTTATAATCCAACCCCTTTACTTCTTTTTCCAATGAATCAGCAATTTTCGCAAAATCAACCGGATATCCTTTTCGGTAAGCATCCAGCAATACTACAATGGCATGCTCCGAGCGAACGGTATTAGAAGGTTCCTTTTGCCCGGCGTAATCTTTTTTCCCCGAGAGGTATAAATCACCAATAGAAGTAACCATTCCTGCATAACGATCAGGGGTGATGATCGAAAGCAAAGGCAATTGTGTACGGTAATTATCCCAAATGGCCCAGCCGTTATAACGAATCTGTTTATCTTTTTGTACTTCTCCTTTGGTATTCCGATACTGGCCATCCTGATCGGAAATGACATAAGGCGATTGCATGGTTCGATAAAGCAGCGAATAAAATAATTTTGCATCCTTTAAATCGCCATTCACCGCAATTTTCGAAAGATTTTTGTTCCAATAGCCGCTACTCTCCGACATCATTTCAGTCATTGAATGGGTATTAATGGCTAATTTTGCGGCCTCGGCACTTACCGATGAAAGCGCAACATTCACCTCTACCGAACCCGGCGCCAGCCCAAGCCTGGCGATAAATTTGTGATTTGCTACCTCTTCCCAATTTATATTATTTTTTATTTCCAGATAATAGTAAATCCGATATTTACCTACAGAACAGGTTGTTTTTGATTCAATCCAACCAGAAATGGTATTGTTTTTAATCACATGCTCCTCTTCCACAAAGGCACCGTTAAATGCATAACTTAAATCGATATAAATTCCCTTTTTCCCGGCAGGAAATTGATAAACATGTTTTCCGGCATTACCTACAACTGAAAAGCTTGCTTTAATTTTATTTTCAAAGCCAACTTCATAATAACCAGGAACAGCTTTCTCTGTCGATTTTATGAGTTCAGATGCTTTAGGATCATCACCTAAAAAAGGTTTCACAAAAAGATTTCCGCCTGAGCCCTGACAGCCCACGCCTTCGAAACGATTGTGCGTAAAACCCTCAAATTTTTTCGCCAGATATTCGTAACCTGTATGTGTTTTTGGATAGGTTTGCGGCCCGATACTCAACATACTGAACGGATAGGAAGCTGCCGGCGACATCTGTCCGTGATCGCCTGATGAACCTAAGAAAACATTCACAAGATCAACCGGTTTTTTTTCCTTTATGGAGAACGACGTGGTTTTTGACTGTGCTAAAACGTTTAAATAAAAAAACGAGAGGAGTGCAATTATTTTAAGTGAAACTTTCATACCTGAGAATAAACTGGCCTAAAATAACATTTTAAAGTGAAGTAAATATTAAGTGTGAGGTTATTTATCTAACCGATTTTACAGCAAACAAAAAAGCCATTTCCTTATCGAAAATGGCCTTACATATTTTATAACCAGGGTTATTTGATTGCTACCGGAACAGAAATTTTATCCCAGTCTAAAGAAAACCCTGTTTTGGTAATTTTATAAACCAAACGCTCTTGAGTGGCTTTTAAAGCTTTTGTTTTTACATCAACACGTAAAGCATCTTTTGCTTCTTCGTATTTGTATGCGCCCCACTGTTTTGGTTCTTTATTGAAGATAGCCGTCCAGGTTCCGCTTTCTTTAGGGATTAAGAAAAAACTGTATTTACCTGCAGGAAGTGCTTTTCCTTGTACCATGATGTCTTTATCAGTTTCGAAAGTAGTTGCCTCATTTGCACCAGCACGCCAAACTTTATCATAAGCTTCTAATCCACCCCAGATTTTACGGCCTTTTACAGCAGGACTGCTATAGTTAATGGTAATGGTTGCGGCTTTAATTTTGCCTGTAACCGTTGCCGCCGGACTTGGTTTGGGTTGAGCATCTTGTGCCATCGCACTTGCAGAGATCGTTATTGCGGTAAAAAGCAAAGCGATAGATTTAAACATCGTTTTCATAGTAATATTATTTATCTGTTTTTGTTGTTTTTGATTCTACGAATTTAATGCTTTGGGTCGATAAAATAATAATCCCAAAGTCGAAAAAATAATTACGGCTGCAGCACCAATCACATTTAACCATAAGAACGATACTACATCGAACTCATAAACGGCAATTACTACAATTTCTGATAGGATTGCGGAAATAAAAACGATTGGCCCGTTGATTTTTTTGAAGTAGAAGGCCACCAGAAAAATCCCTAAAATTGGGCCATAAAATAAGGAGCCCAGCACGTTAACCGCCTCGATAAGCGATCCCATTTGCGTGGCAAACATGGCTACCGCAATGGAAAATATCCCCCAGCCCAAGGTATGCAACCTGCTGTACTTTAATTCTGTTCTGTCATCTAGTTCCTTTTTACTGAAAATTAAATGAACATCTTTTAATGAACAGGCGGCAAGTGAATTCAGTGCTGCAGAAATGGATCCCCAGCTGGCTAAGAAAATTACAGCGAATAGCAATCCAATCATCCCAACGGGTAAGGTGTTTTTTACAAAATATAAAAAGATGTAGTTGGTATCAGTTTTCTCGGCATTAAAGTTTGATTTATTGATCGCCTCCTCTACCCTGCTATGCAGATCTTTAACATCTTTTTGGGTTTCCTTAAAACTGGCGATAGAACTTTCCAAACCTGCGGCATGAGTTTCTTTTTGTGTAAGAATGGCTTTCGATTGGGCATTGAATTTCTCCTCGAGCAGCTTATGCTCTCCCTCAAAAACTGCTGCTTGCTGGGGCTGTGTTTCTTTTAAATATTGATAAGAACGTTCATTAAAATAAATAGGCGCAGGTTTTAAAGAGAAGAAAGCAAAAAGCAGCGCACCAATGAGCAGAATGGCAAACTGCATGGGAATTTTTACTAGGCCATTTAACAACAAACCCATTTTTGCATTGGTATTATCTTTGGCAGTAATGTACCGCCCTACCTGACTTTGGTCGGTTCCAAAGTACGAGAGCGCAAGGAAAAACCCTCCAATTAGTCCGCTCCAGATATTGTATTTATCTTTCCAGTCAAACTCAGTTGTAATCACATTTAGCTTTCCTGATTTCCCTGCCAGGTAAAGTGCATCGGTAAAGCCAACACTATTGGGCATATTTTGCACCAACAAATATCCGGCAAATGCCATTGTTCCCAAGATAATGAGAAACTGAAGTTTTTGGGTATGTGCTATGGCCTTCGCCCCGCCAACATAGGTATAAATCAATAAAATTCCGCCAGTTAAAACATTGGTTAAATAGATGTTCCAGTTTAAAACACTAGATAAAATAATACTCGGTGCATAAATACTGATTCCTGTTGATAATCCTCGGGAAAAGAGAAATAACAAGGAAGTTAATACCCTGGTTTTTTTATCAAATCGTTGTTCTAAGTATTCATAAGCCGTGTACACATTCAACCGCTGAAAGATGGGAATGAACGTGATACAAATTACAATCATCGCCAGTGGCAAGCCGAAATAGTACTGAACGAAGCGCATGCCATCGGTATAGGCCTGCCCGGGTGCAGACAGAAAGGTAATTGCACTTGCCTGCGTAGCCATAATACCCAAAAGCACAATGTACCAGGGCATTTGATTATCGGCTTTAAGATAGGATTCATTGCTTTTCTGACCTCGCCCTATAAAAACGCCATAGGCCACCACAGCAAGGAGGGTAAAAATGAGTACGAACCAATCGATATTACTCATGCCCAGATTTTAGTAAAGAGATAATAAAAAACAACCTGGAAAATTAATGCCAAAGCAAGTAAAATATACCAGGTGTTCCAATTCTTAAGCTGGTTTCTCATCTACTTCCCTGCTGATATGAAATTAAAAAATAGCCTTGCTGCGCCCACATTTCCTGCAGGCAGCTGCCTAAAAAATGCTAAAGGTGTGTAGATGAAATTACCCTTGCCGTATTTTGCAAATAATGTTGAACCTTTAGAAGACTCTTCACCGGTGTCATTCATTTCAAAAAGTGTCTCATATTTTTCGTCCCACTGATCGGGAAAGTAAGCGCCACGTTCCTGAACCCATCCATTGAAATCGTCAGTTGTAATTTTGTTAGGATAGTTTAGCAATTTATGATTTGGAATAAGAATTTTAACGGCTGCATTTTCTTCGGTTACCCTTTTTCCACTGATGCGCATTGGGTAAACGCCAAAATCTTGTAACGCCATATCTTGCGTGGTATTATACTGCATTACCATTGTTCCTCCATTTTCTACATAGCTTCTCAATGCGGTTTGCCAGTTTTTGATTCGTTTCTCGGTATTAATTACCCGAACACCTGTTACTACCGCATCGTAAGTGACTAACTTAACCGGGTTTAAAATATCCGCTTCGGTTAATACATCTACTTGTAAACCTGCCTGTTTTAATACTTCAGGAATAAGATCTCCGGCACCTTGAATGTAACCTACTTTTTTCGCCAGTACTTTTACATCACCCTTTAATAACCAGGTGGTGGCAGGAATAAAATATTGAAGTGACGGTAAATGTGGATACTGGATTAACACCTGCCCTTTGATAAAATCGTTATTCTCGGAAGAAAAAAACACCTCCAATTTATTCTGATTGGTTTTGATCTTGCTCAATTCATTGGCCGGAATAATGAAGTCTTTGATCGTAATTGTATTTTCCTGGAGGTTGATGCCGGTAAAGTTCGCGATGATGGCACTGCCGATTTTAAAAGTAACCTTACCATAATTGATATATTTATTTGCTTTGAGTCGCAGGGTGATTTTTAAATCTTCTTTATCTTTTGCGAAATAAACAGGTTCAGCAAAACTCAAATCCATGGCTGGCACAATACGCAACTGCTCCACCACATCACCCTTTACCGGATCTAATTTTTTAAAAGAAAGGGGTAATTTTATATTGAATTTTTCAGTTCCTATTTTTAAGGAAAGCGAAACATTCAGAGCCGATTCGGTTTCGGCAAAACCAATTAGGGTATCATTGGCAACACTAAAAGTGGCTGCGTTCTTCGCCGGTTTCTCCAGCCAATAGGGTTCGGTTAAGGTTGCATTTGCTGGTATCTGGATTTTACGTTCAATGGTCATCAATGAATCTCCGGCTATCCTTCTATTTAGGTTGTCAGTTTGATTAATCCAGTTAATTTGTTCCAGTATTACTGGTGTGGCTGATCGGGAAATTAAGTTCAAGCGAAAATTATAGCTATTTCCTGCTATGGCTTCTGCCTGATTAGTGACGACCTCTCCCATAAAACCGGTACAGCTTAAAATGATACGGTCAATCGCGGCCAGCTTATCTTTTTTCAGGTTTTTATCCTGAATTTCCGCGATTCTTTTCCTCAACATCAGCAGTCCGTGTAAACTTTTATCCGGATGGTTATAATCGAAAGACAATAAAATAATATCGATCAGTTCATCAATGTTATCTATGCCTTTTTCAGACCAGTTGATTGGAATTTTATCAAAAAGAGATTCTTTGGCTGGCACCCCTAACACAGGGGAAAAATATTCAGTCCGTACTCCTGCCACAGATTGTGTTCCGGCACCCTGACTTTTGTGCAAACTTCTGCTCAAACCCGCCAGTTCACCATAACCCATGCCCAGTTGGGCATCGTATTGGCCTACCGAAACCTTCAACTGAGTTTCAGCAGTCGTATTGGTAGATCCGAAACGGAAAGTGTTCCAAACCAATCTTTTCGGTTGCCAAACCTCCACATATTTCAACTGGTTAGGAAACATATTTTTATCGGCCGCAGCTGCAAATGCCTTTTCAGCCACTACTGCTGATGCCGCGTGTTGCCCATGCCCTGCCGCAGCAGTTGGCGGAAAACGACAAATGATCACATCAGGACGGAATTTTCTAATTACCCAAACCACATCAGCTGTAATGCTGTCGGCATCCCATTGTTTAAAGGTATCATTCGTATTTTTCGAAAAACCGAAATCAATAGCCCTGGTAAAAAATTGTTGTGCACCATCTAATTTTCGGGCTTCTAAAAGTTCATGTGTACGAATTAAACCTAAAGCCGCACCTTGTTCGGTACCTAATAAATTTTGTCCACCATCGCCCCTGGTTAATGATAGATAACCCGTTTCTACATTTTGCTCGTTAATCAGCCAGGATAATAGGCCCGTATTTTCGTCATCAGGATGTGCTGCCAGATAAAGTACTTTCGGAATATGTTTCAATGTTTTTAGTTCGCGATAAATTTCAGCAGATTTTGCAGGGCGAATTTGTTGAGCTGAACTAAAAAACACAATAAAACCAAGGATGATGACCAGGAATACGCTTTTGAACATAGAATTTGCTTTGTGCAACAAATATGCTCAAAATGGTTTTATTTCACGCAGTTGGAATCGAAAAAGGTACAAACAAAGAATAATTAATCCTTAATATTGCATCATAAATTATACCTATGAACGGGATAGTCCTCATCATTGATGATGAAAAAAAAATATGCAGTTTACTTTCGAGGATTATTGAACTAGAAGGCTTTAAAACCCTGCAGGCAAACACTGGCAAAGAGGGATTAAAACTTCTGAAAAACAATGATATTAGCATTGTGATCAGTGACGTAAAATTACCTGATGTGAACGGGGTGGCCATGGTGAAAGATATCAAATTGCTTAAACCATTTGTTGAAATTATCAATCTGACAGCATACGGAACCATTTCAGACGGTGTTTTAGCCATTAAAAACGGTGCCTTTGATTACTTGGTTAAAGGCGATGACAACGATAAGATCATTCCGCTGCTTTACAAGGCGATGGATAAAGCAAACCTGCAACAGCGAATTTTTGAGCTTGAAAAAAGCACCTCAACAAAGCATAGCTTTGAAAGCATTATTGGTCAGTCAAAAACCTTGAAAGTAGCAATTGATCTGGCGAAAAGAGTAAGCAAAACCGATACAACCGTACTTCTACTCGGTGAAACCGGAACCGGCAAGGAGGTTTTTGCACAGTCAATCCACTACGAAAGCCCAAGATCGGCAAAACCATTTGTTGCACTAAACTGTAGTGGCTTTTCACCTGATTTACTGGAGAGTGAACTTTTTGGTTATAAAGCCGGTGCATTTACTGGAGCAAATAAAGACAAAAAAGGCTTGCTTGAGGAAGCCAATGGTGGCACTTTATTTTTGGATGAAATTGGGGAAATGAACCTCGATTTGCAGGCCAAACTGCTTCGGGTGCTCGAAAATCAGAGTTTTATCAAAGTGGGTGATACCAATACTCAACAAGTAAATGTTCGTATCCTTGCAGCAACGAATAAAGATCTAAAAGCGGATGCGGCATCGGGAAAATTTCGTTCTGATTTGTATTATCGTTTATCCGTTTTCACAATCGTTCTTCCGCCTTTGCGGGAAAGAAAGGTGGATATTCCTGCTTTGGCGCAACATTATTTAACACAGTTCGCCGTTAAAGCCAATCGCCCCGAACTTGCATTAGAAAATAAAATGCTTGATGTCTTTGAAAAATACAACTGGAAAGGTAACATCCGGGAACTCAAAAATGTAATCGAGCGACTTGTTATTCTCTCAGACGATGATAGCCTCAACTTATCAGCTTTACCACAAGAGTTCTTCGAATTCGCTCCTTTGGAAAATAATTTTAACCTCCAACAGGTAGAAAAACAACATATTCAAAAAGTGCTTATTCACACCAAAGGAAATAAGACTGAAACCTCAAGGTTGTTAGGCATTGGCTTAACTACACTGTACAGAAAAATTGAAGAGTACGGCATAACGGAATTCAAATAAGCCAATTAAAATAAGTATCCCAAAACGATAAAAACCTTTCCAAAACGGAAAGGTTTTTTTATGTCCAAAATTTTGATTCAATAACAAAATCAAATCAAACACCTGTAAAACAGTATTTTGCAAAAACTACATTTTCATCGGCACAAGAGTTGGCAATAGGCATTTCATAAATCAATAAGTTATGACAATTATCCTGTTTCTAATTCTAATCCTGCTCTGCTGGGCAACTTACCTTTCTATCGATTGGTTTGAAAAAATCTAAAGAAAATGTTAGCACTATTCATCATCTCAATCGCCGTATTTATCTATATGATTTACGTGTTGATTAACCCAGAAAAATTTTAAACGCGGTTGTCATGTTGAGCCTCTCGAAACAGTAAGCACAACGACAATCATCTGTAAAAAACAAAAAAAAATGAACACTGAATTAACTGGCATCATCGCCACATTCCTGCTCACCTTAATCATTGCCATCCCTTTGGGTAAGTATTTGGCGAAGGTTTTTGCAGGAGAAAAAGTTTGGACAGACTTTTTAAAGCCACTCGAAAACGGAATTTATAAACTTTCAGGCATCAACATTAAAGAACAGATGAACTGGAAACAACAACTCAAAGCTTTGCTAACCATCAATATGGTATGGCTGGTATACGGCTTTTTTGTGTTGATATTTCAGGATAAACTTCCTTTCAATCCTGATGGAAACCCAGGAATGACATCTGATTTGGCTTTCAATACCATCATCAGTTTTGTGGCCAATTGTAACCTGCAACACTATTCGGGCGAAAGTGGTGTAAGTTATTTAACACAACAATTTGTGTTGATGTTCTTGCAATTTGTAAGTGCCGCCACTGGTATCGCGGCAGCCGTAATATTATTCAAGGCCTTTAGAGATAAAACCACTACACAACTGGGCAACTTCTGGGAGTTTTTCGTGAGAGCGATTACACGTTTATTATTGCCATTATCAATTGTTGTGGCTTTAGTTTTAACTTTTAATGGCACACCTGCAAGCTACGAGGCGAAAGACCAATTTATCTCTCTGCAAGGCGATACCGTAAATGTATCACGAGGTCCCGCAGCGCAGATGATTGCCATCAAACACTTGGGTACGAATGGTGGTGGGTATTTTGGTGCAAATTCTGCCCATCCATTCGAAAACCCAAGTTACTTAACCAACATGGTTGAAATTATTGCCCAAACCATTATTCCAATGGCGATGATTATCGCTTTTGGGTATTTCATCCGCAGGAGAAAATTGGCCTGGACAATCTTCGGAGTCATGACAATCGGTTTATTTATGCTGATGATTCCGACTTTAACTTCTGAATTGGGCGGAAATCCTGCATTAGCTAAGATGGGCATATCGCAAACTACTGGCGCAATGGAAGGTAAAGAAGTTCGCCTCGGACCAGCTGCCACGGCCTATTGGAGCACATTAACTACGGTGATTTCTACAGGCTCGGTAAACGGGATGCACGATAGCACCATGCCATTAACGGGCTTATGGCAACTGTTAGCCATGATGATAAATGCGATTTATGGCGGTTGTGGGGTTGGTTTATTAAACTATTTCATCTACCTGATTATTGCTGTATTTATTTCAGGCTTAATGGTGGGCAGAACGCCTGAGTTTTTAGGTCACAAGGTTGAAGCCAGGGAAATTAAAATTGCCGCCATCATCACTTTATTAAGTCCGTTTTTAATTTTAGCGGGAACAGCAATTGCAAGTTTTGCATTCACTAATCATGGAGATGCGGCTTGGGCTGTTCAGCCGAAAAACTGGTTAAACAACCCTGGTTTCCATGGTTTTTCTGAAATGCTTTACGAGGTAACTTCTTCAAACGCCAACAACGGTTCCGGCTTCGAAGGTTTGGGCGATAATAACGTGTTTTGGAACGTGCTTACTGGTGTGATTATTTTCTTAGGTCGCTTCTTGCCGATAATTGGCCCAGTTGCCATTGCAGGTTTGTTAGGCGCTAAAAAATTCATCCCGGAATCTGCAGGAACCTTAAAAACTGATACCAAAACCTTTGCGCTAATGACTTTCGCTGTGATTTTAGTACTCAATGCGCTGTCGTACTTCCCAGCATTAGCCTTAGGGCCATTGGCAGAATACTTTTCTCAATTGAGGTAAACGTGAGATGGAAGATGGATAAGGGAATAGCCTAAACATCATACAGCTCTAGAGGTAAACAGGAATATGGGAGATGGATAAGATATACCATTCATCATACCTGTTCAAAGTTTAAATAATAATGGAAAAATGAATATTGGCATTGTCCAAACACATCATCCATTTTACATCAAACATCATACATATTTAAAAATGAAACCCAATAATAAATTATTCGAACCTGCTTTGATGCAAACTGCATTGAAACAATCTTTCATCAAACTCGACCCACGGGTAATGGTTCGCAACCCCGTAATGTTTACCGTTGAAATTGGCACTCTGGTAATGGCTTACGTGACCATTTACTCTTTCAGCAACAGCGGACAAGGTTCTCCGCTTTATAACTTTTTTATATTTTTAGTGCTTTTCTTAACGGTTTTGTTTGCCAATTTTGCTGAGGCAATTGCGGAGGCAAGAGGTAAAGCACAAGCCGATAGTTTACGTAAAACGAGGGAAGAGACGCCTGCAAAAGTCCTTTTAGATAATGATACAATCGAAATCCGCTCCTCGAATCAACTGAAACAAGGTGACATTTTCATTTGTGAGGCTGGCGATACAATTCCAACCGACGGAGAAATTGTGGAAGGTATTGCAACCATCGATGAATCTGCAATTACGGGAGAATCTGCTCCGGTTATTCGCGAATCTGGCGGCGATAAATCTTCTGTAACTGGTGGAACAAAAGTTTTATCTGATGAAATAAAAGTTAGGGTGAGCACCGCTCCTGGTGAAAGCTTTTTAGATAAAATGATTGCATTGGTTGAAGGGGCATCCCGCCAGAAAACACCTAACGAAATCGCTTTAACCATTCTATTGGCCAGCTTTACTTTGGTGTTTATTATCGTTTGCGTTACTTTAAAACCTTTTGCTGATTATGCCAACACGCCCATTACCATTGCGGCTTTAATTTCACTGTTCGTCTGTTTAATCCCAACAACTATCGGCGGTTTATTATCGGCTATTGGTATTGCTGGAATGGACAGGGCTTTAAGGGCTAACGTAATTACCAAATCGGGCAAAGCGGTAGAAACTGCAGGCGATATTGATGTTTTGCTTTTGGATAAGACCGGAACAATCACCATTGGTAATCGAAAAGCAACCAACTTCTATCCTACCGCGGGGGTGTTGATTAAAGATTTTACGGATGCTTGCGTATTAAGTTCTTTAGCTGATGAAACTCCAGAGGGAAAATCGATTATCGAATTAGCTGCTGAACAAGGTTTCACAAATACAGGAACGCCATCAGGTTCAACTTTCATCAAATTTACAGCCGAAACCCGTTCAAGCGGATTAGACACTGCAGACGGAAGACGTATTAGAAAAGGTGCTTTCGATTCCATCAGAAATATTGTAGAAAAAGCTGGTAATATTTTTCCATCAGATATACGCGACCATGTGAATTCCATCGCAACCAATGGCGGAACACCTCTGGTTGTATCAGAAAATGAAAAAGCCTTGGGCGTGATTGAGTTGCAAGATATCATTAAACCAGGCATTAGCGAGCGTTTCGAACGCTTAAGAAAAATGGGCGTTAAAACGGTAATGGTCACTGGAGATAATCCTTTAACTGCCAAATACATTGCCGAAAAAGCAGGTGTAGATGATTTTATCGCGGAAGCAAAACCCGAGGATAAAATGAATTACATTAAAGATGAACAGACTTTGGGAAAACTGGTTGCCATGATGGGTGATGGCACAAATGATGCTCCGGCGCTTGCCCAGGCCGATGTGGGTGTGGCCATGAACAGCGGAACACAGGCGGCTAAAGAGGCTGGAAACATGGTTGATTTAGATAACGACCCAACTAAATTAATCGAAATTGTAGAAATCGGGAAGCAGCTTTTAATTACCCGAGGAACGCTGACGACTTTCTCTATTGCGAATGATGTAGCCAAATATTTTGCAATCGTTCCGGCATTGTTTATTGCTTCCATCCCAGCCTTACAAAGTTTAAATATTATGGGCCTGCATACGCCAGAAAGTGCAATTATGTCTGCGGTTATTTTTAATGCGATTATCATTCCGATTTTGATTCCGCTAGCCTTAAAAGGCGTGGCTTACAAACCGATTGGCGCAACTGCTTTACTTCGCAGAAACTTATTTATTTACGGCATCGGAGGTGTTGTTGCTCCATTTATCGGCATCAAATTAATTGATTTAGTAGTGGGGTTGTTTGTTTAATCGAAACATAAATTAAGATTGTTCGACAAGCTCAGCATGACAAATTGAAGCTCTTTAATTATTTAAAACCTGTGTAATCACTTAATATCATGAAAAAATACATCATACAATCGATACGCTTAACCTTAGTTTTAATCGTATTGTTATGCATCATCTATCCCATCAGCATTGCCTTAGCCGGAAAACTTTCCAGCGGAAAAGGTGATGGCGAAAAAATCGCTAAAAATGGAAAAACAATTGGTTATGCCTTGTTAGGTCAATCGTTTACCAAACCTGAATATTTTTGGGGAAGACCATCGGCAGTTGCTTACAATGCGGCTGGTTCTGCCGGCTCGAACAAGGGCCCATCTAATCCAGATTATTTGAAAGAAGTTCAGTCGAGGATTGATACACTTTTGAAATATAATCCAGGATTAAAAAAATCAGATATTCCTGCTGATATGGTTACGGCTTCAGGTAGTGGTTTAGACCCGAATATTTCTGAACAAGGTGCAGCCATCCAAATTGCCAGAGTGGCAAAGGCACGTAAAATTAATGAGGAGAAAGTTAAGGAACTGGTAGCTATGAATACGCTAAAACCATTACTAGGCTTGTTCGGACTATCCTCGGTAAATGTATTGAAACTGAATGTAGCACTGGATAATTTGTAAATCGGAAAATCGTCATTGCGATGCATGAAGCAATCCTAGGATGTCGATTTGCGCTTAAAGATTGCTATGTACCTCGCAATGACGACCGCCCTAGACAAATCGTTAAAGAAGATTCTTCGTACCTCAGAATGACAAATATTAATAACAAAATGAAAAAACTAATCACCATTATCACAACAATAACAGCGAGCCTAACAGCATTTGCACAAGATGAGCCTAAAGTAAAATTCTCTGGTTATTTAGAGACTTATTACGGCTACGATTTTAATAAACCTACTGACCATAATCGTCCAGGTTTTATTTATTCTCACAACCGTGCGAACGAGATAAATTTGAATTTAGGGTTTATTAAAGCGGGCTACGAAAGCGGTTCAATCCGTGCGAATTTAGCGGTAATGGCCGGAACTTATGCCAATGCAAACTTAGCCGCCGAGCCTGGCGTTTTAAAGAATATTTTCGAAGCCAATGCAGGCGTTAAACTTTCCAAATCAGAAAACCTATGGATAGATGCCGGAATTTTTGCGTCACACATTGGTTTCGAAGGGGCTATTTCTAAAGATTGCTGGGTATTGACCCGTAACATTGCATCCGAAAACACGCCATACTATGAATCTGGAGCAAAAATAACTTACGGCACAAAAGATGGAAAACTAGCTGCAACCCTGCTCTACCTCAACGGATGGCAAAGAATTACCCGCATTGATGGCAATAATAAACCGGCAGGTGGTTTACAGTTAACATGGAAACCGACAGATAAAATCACAGTAAATTACAGCAATTATTTAGGAACCGAAGGAGCAGATTCTGTACGAGTGAACCGATTGTACCACAATATTTATGGCGTTTTTCAATTGACAGATAAATTTGGCCTAACCCTTGGTTTCGATTATGGAACGCAGCAGAAAGCAAAAGGCAGTAGCGAGAAAAATGAAATTTTATCGCCCGTGGCTGTTGCACAATATAAGTTTGCTCCAAAATGGGCCATTGCTGGTCGATTCGAATACTATGAAGATAAAAATGGTGTTTTCATTTCAACAGGAACCCCAAATGGCTTTAAAACAAAAGGATACTCTTTAAATGTAGATTACTCACCGATTGCGAACGCAGTGATTCGTTTAGAAGGAAAAACATACGATAGCAAGGATAAAATTTTTAATCGCGAAGCAAGTTTAGTTAATGCGAATACCACATTGACCGCAAGTATAGCGGTGGCGTTTTAAAGATTGAAAGATGATAGAGATTATCACACCTGATATTGCATCCAGCAGGGCCAGTGCAGAAATCTACGTTTCACTTTAAACCGGCCTAACAAATTTTTGGGGATGTACGGTCAAAGCCAAACCACCAACTTTAAAACAAAAATTTTCAGCCGGCAATTTTGTTTCTTTTGTTGTCAAAAGAAAAAAGCCTGTCTGGCTAAGACAAATAAACACCATGCAAAGCAAAGACGATTCCGTTAAACACTTCCTCAATCTCATCAAAAAATCGAGACGAGGAAAACTCAAAATCTACATTGGGATGAGCGCTGGCGTGGGCAAAACCTATCGGATGCTGCAGGAAGCGCATGCACTTTTGCGCAACGGAATCGATATTTGCATTGGTTATGTAGAAACCCACAAAAGAGCAGAAACTGAAGCCTTGGTTGCTGGTTTACCCTTAATTCCACGAAAAAATATATTTTACCGGGGGAAGGAAATCGATGAGATGGATTTGCAGGGCATATTAAATCGCCACCCCGAAATTGTTGTGGTTGATGAACTGGCACATACCAATGCTGAAGGCAGTAAAAACGATAAGCGTTGGCAAGATGTTTTTGATTTATTGGAGGCAGGAATTAATGTTATATCGGCTGTAAATATTCAACATTTAGAGAGCATAAATGAAGAAATTGAACATATTACCGGCATTAAAGTAACCGAGCGGATTCCGGATAAAATTCTCGAAGTCGCGGATGAAATTGTGAACATCGATTTAACAGCCGATGAATTGGTGACCAGATTGAAAGAGGGAAAAATATACGATAAAAGTAAAATCGGAAAGGCTTTACAGCATTTCTTTCAGGCTGATAAAATTTTGCAATTACGGGAATTGGCTTTGAAAGAAGTGGTGCATCAGGTGGAAAGGAAAATACAAACTGAAATCCCAAAATCCATAAAACTTCGCCCGGAGCGATTTCTTGCCTGTATTTCTTCCAATGCAGAAACAGCTGGCGTAGTTATTCGCAAAACCGCCAGGCTCGCTTCCTATTACCACTCACCCTGGATTGTTCTGTATGTTCAAAGTGATGGGGAAAGTTTGGATAAAATTAAGCTTGATAAACAACGACATTTGATTAATCATTTTAAACTGGCGACAGAATTAGGTGCAGAGTTGATTAAAGTTAAAAGCAACCAGATTACCCAAACCATTATTAAAACGGCAACAGAAAAAGAAATTACCACCATTTGCATCGGTAAACCACACCTAAATATTTTCCAGATCATTATGCGAACGGCAATTTTTAATCAACTGTTACGTAATTTAGCCACAAAAGAATTGGATTTGGTTATACTATCGTAATCTTAACATGTCATTCTGAGCTTGTTGAAGAACATTTCGACAAGCTCAATGTGACAACTATTCTAACACAACATCATCATGAAAATCAAAACCAAACTTCGCCTCGGATTCGGATTTCTATTCATCATCGTTTTATCCTTTGGATTGATTGCCCTATTCTTTTTAAACGAGCTTTCAGATAAATCAAAAGTCATCCTCAAAGACAATTACAAATCGCTGAGATATGTTGCAGCTATGCGAAATGTTGTTGATGAGAGTGCTTTCCCATTATCTGCGGAAAAGGCAAAAATATTTGAACAAAATCTAAAAAACGAAGGACAAAATATCACTGAAACCGGAGAGAAATTAGCCTTTCAAAAATTAGCGGTGGCCTATGAAACTTTGATTAATGCTTCGACAAACAGCATTAATGCAAATAGCTTAAAAAGCTTACGTTCAGCACTTCAAAACATAGAAGAGGTAAATATGAAAGCCATTTACGACAAAAATGAAATGGCAAATGCTGCATCATCCCGAGCAAATTTATATATCTCTATTGCGGCGATGGTTGCATTTCTCATTTTGTTTACATTCATCGTCAACTTTCCGGGCTTTGTCGCTAATCCACTAGCGGAATTTAGCGCTGCAATAAAGCAAATCGGCAGAAAAAACTATAAGCAGCGCCTCCATTTTAATAACCATGATGAGTTTACTGAACTTGCAGATTCGTTCAATGGCATGGTTGTCAAACTAAATGAATGGGAGAATAGTAATCTGTCAAAAATCAAATCAGAGAAATCGCGTATCGAAGCCATTATTGCACAAATGCAAGATGCCATTATCGGTTTAAATGAAAAGGGAGAAATTCTATTTTTGAATCATTTAGCAGCAAAGCTGATGAATCTTGATGAAGAAAAAATCATCGGCCAAAACGCAGCAGAACTCATCAAGAAAAATGAATTATTAAAAAGAATTATCAAGCCTGAAACAGCGGAAAAAACTTTAAAAATTTATGCTGATGAAAAGGAATCGTATTTCTTATTAGAAAACCGCGAAATCATTATTCCAAATTATGAAACGCCTGAGGATAAAACTTTATTCGAATCTTCTAAATCGGCTGGAAGTGTTTATGTGCTGAAAAATATTACACAGTTTAAGGAATTGGATGAAGCCAAAACAAATTTCATCGCAACCGTTTCTCATGAATTAAAAACGCCACTCTCCTCTATAAAAATGAGTTTAAAATTATTAAACGATAGCCGGGTTGGAACAATGAATGAGGAACAAAGCCAATTACTAATACATATTAAAGAGGATAGTGACAGGTTATTAAAAATCACTAGCGAACTTTTAGATTTATCGCAGGTAGAAACCGGAAATTTAAAACTTACTTTCGCCATTACCAAGCCCGAAGATATTGTGAATTATGCGGTAGATGCAGTTAAGTTCCAGGCGGAACAGAAATCAATAAAATTGGAATTAAATTGCGATCAAAATCTGCCGAAGGTTAATGCCGATATTCAGAAAACCGCCTGGGTGCTGGTTAACTTTCTATCAAATGCGTTGCGATACAGTTCAGAGAAATCAAGCGTTAAAATTGATGTATTTCAGAAAGATAAATTTATTCAGTTTTCTGTGCGGGATTTTGGAAAAGGAATTGATGAAAAATACCAGAAACGGTTGTTCGAAAGGTATTTTCAGGTGCCTACAGATGGACAAAACAAATCGGGTTCAGGCTTGGGCTTAGCCATTTCCAAAGACTTTATCGAAGCAGAAGAAGGAAAAATCTGGGTAGAAAGTGCGATTGGAGAAGGAAGTTGTTTTAGTTTTATGTTACCGATAAATCAAGCTTAAACAATATAAGGTTCCATTTCCTTATCAATACTTTTACGTAATTCCATGAGTTTAATTGCGTAGCCATGCATGGCAATTTCTTTATCTGTTTTCGGCTTGAAAGATGGAATTTGTTTGGGTTGGCCATCATCGCCAACGGCCACAAAAACTATAATACAGTGGGTATTTTTCACAAAATCAGATTTACCTACTGGTTTTGAATAGGCATCAACAGCGATATGCATACTGGTTTTGCCGGTATAGATAATCCGGGCTTCCATTTTCACCAAATGGCCAATATGTACCGGGCGAAAAAAACGAATTCCACCCACATAAACGGTCACACAGTATGAATCGCTCCATTGCAGTGCACAAGCAAACGCAGCCTGATCAATCCATTTCATCATCATCCCTCCATGAACCTTTCCACCGTAATTCACATCAGATGGTTCGCTTAAAAATTGTAGTTCAATGTGATTTTTTGTCCTGGCCATTTGGGTTGTGTTTGCTTTTATTAACCGCAAAATACGCAAAGTGAAAACGCAAAGAAAGAGAAGATGGATTTTTGTTATAAAAAAAGTCGTCATTGCGAGGCACGAAGCAATCTTGAAACGAAAGAATTTAATAGCTAACGCCTTAGGATTGCTTCGTGCCTCGCAATAACGGGGCGCCTATAATATAACGCATAAAATTATAATCTGCATGAGCCCATTGTGCCAATAAAAAAGTCGTTCCAACTTGGAACGACTCATTACTTAATAAAGCTTTATGTACTTTGAGGTAACTAACTTCAACACTTCGCGAAAACTTAGCGTTCTTTGCTGTTAAATCATTAAACCTATTTTGCCATGATGCTAATTGCATAACCGCCACCAGGAGCACAATTTAAAGTCAACCTGGTTTTATTGGTTACTTCCATCTTGCGGATGGTATAAGCTTTTGGATTCGTTTCGTAATGCGCATCCTTTGCATCAGCATAAATGGTTGCAGTATATTTTTTACCTGCATCTAAAAAGCTGAAATCAATCTTTGATGTACGGGCCACCTCATCATTTGTTCTTCCAACAAACCAGTTGTTTTTCCCTTTTGCCTTACGGGCAAATGTAATATAATCGCCGGGTTCTGCTTCTAAAACCTTAGTATCATCCCAGTCAACCGCCACATCTTTAATAAATTGGAAAGCGTCCAAATATTTATTGTAGGTCTCTGGTAAATCCGCAGCCATTTGCAAAGGACTGTACATGGTGACATAAAGCGCCAACTGGCGAGCTAAAGTTGTATGGACAAATGAATTATTTTCAGGGTTATATGCACTTACTTTAGTTTCAAAAATGCCTGGCGTGTAATCCATAGGACCACCAATTAAACGGGTAAACGGTAGAATAGTAGTATGATCGGCGTTATTTCCACCGAAAGCTTCATATTCCGTTCCGCGGGCAGATTCATTACCGATTAAGTTAGGATAAGTACGAGCCAAACCTGTCGGGCGAACCGCCTCGTGGGCATTTACCATAATCTTATATTCCGCAGCTTTTTCAATGGCGTACAAATAATGGTTGTTTAACCACTGACCATAATGATGCTCTCCACGGGGAATCATATTGCCCACATAACCGCTTTTCACCGCATCGTAACCATTGGCTTTCATAAATTTGTAAGCGGTATCCAAATGTCTTTCGTAATTACGAACCGATGATGATGTTTCATGGTGCATAATCATTTTTACGTTTTTGCTTGCCGCATAGCGATGCAATTCTTTCACATCAAAGTCTGGATATGGCGTAACGAAGTCAAAAACATAATCTTTTGTTTTGCCGAACCAATCTTCCCAACCTTCATTCCATCCTTCAACTAATACACCGTCTAAACCGTGTTTAGCCGCAAAATCAATATATTCTTTTACATGAGCGGTATTTGCAGCATGCTTTCCGTTTGGTTTAGTTTTCGAATAATCGGTTACACCTAATTGCACACTAGTTAAATCGTTATACGCCCAGGTGCTTTTTCCAGTAATCATTTCCCACCAAACACCAACATATTTGGTTGGTTTTATCCACGATACATCTTTAAATTTTGTAGGTTCGTTAAGATTGTAAGTCAGTTTAGAAGTTAGAATATCGCCTGCTTTATCACTCACAATAATTGTTCTCCAGGGTGATACGCATGAAGCTTGTAAATACCCTTTATCCCCTACTGCGTCAGGCGTTAACCACGATTCTAAAACCATGTCTTTATCATCAAGATTTAGCGACATTAACGAGTAATTAACCAAAGCCGCCTCGTGAATGTTGATGTACAAACCATCTTTACTTTTCATCATTAAAGGTGTTTGTAAACCAGTTGGAGAAAAGGTAGTCTGCGATGCGTTTGGTGTTACTGCAGTTTTCATTTTGCCTCGCACTTCTGATAAATTTGAAGTCGTGGTGCTATATTCCTGCGTATCATAATCGCCCGGTAACCAAAACGCTTTATGATCTCCAGCTAAAGCAAATTGCGTTTTTTCTTCTTTGATGATGAAGTAATCCAGATTTTTTTGTTCTGGAAATTCATACCTGAAACCCAGGCCATCATTAAATAAACGCATGCGAATAATAATGAAACGATTGCTTTCTTTTTGTGTGAGCGTAACCGCTAATTCGTTATAGTGATTGACAATATCCTTCACCTCGCCCCAAACCGGTTTCCAGGTTTCGTTAAAAGTACTGGTTTTGGTATCCGTAATGGTGAAACCGTTCATTAAAGATTTACCTTCTTTAAGTTCTAAACCAAGTTTGCTCGCTTTGATTACGTCTTTGCCTTTGTATTTCAACTTGTAGGTTGGAACACCACCGTCAGCTAATGAAAAGTTAGCCACCAAATTTGCATCAGGCGATTTTAATTCTTGTCCGGAAACGTTCCCGGAAAAAAGTAAAAAGCAAATAATTGCTAGCAATAGAGAGCGGTTAATAGTTTTTTTGTTTAGGTTTTTATTCACTTTATATCATTTATTTTATAATCATTTACATTCCCCGTCATCGCGAGGCACAAAGCAATCTCAATTAAGATCTATAAAAAGATTGCTTTGTGCCTCGCAATAACGAATTCATTTAGCTGTATCGTTTTTAATCCAACAACAAGGTTTCATCCTCATCATCTGTTAAACTTAACTGAATGCTATCGCTCCCGGCAATTCCCTCAATCGAACCCCGAATATGCGTAGCATTTAACAATACTTTTTCCAGTTGCTTTTCACGGGCTTTCCATAAACGTTCCATGGCATCGCGTTCGCGTTGGATGGATAATTTCATGCTCATAAAACCCTCGCGAATGGCTTTCCATTGCTCAGAAAATTCGGCTCCGGTAAGGTAATCGTATAACATATGCATTTTGTCGCCTCGGTTTTCCTGCGACTTCATCGCTGTAGATAAACGCAGGATTCCATCACGCAACACATAAGCTACTGCATTCACTTCTTCAAAAGAGCAAATCCAAACACCATCTTTCTGCCCAAAACAATCCATTCCCTTTGGGTAACATTGACTCACGATTACCGCCACATCAACGCCCATGCTTCGCATGTCTTTTTTCAGTTTTTCAATCCAGTCGCCACCAAAATCTTTGGTACGCTTGCTTTCATAAATAATTTTACCGCATTCCTGCCCGAATTGGTTACGCACAACTTGTACACAATCCGCACCACGTACCCCTTTGCCTACTTCTTCAATTAAATCGAAAGGGAAGTTGCTACGCAGTAATTCTTCCAGAATAAGTTCCTGTACTTCGCCTTGAAGCTGCATACTGCCCTGTTCCGCTTTTCGCTTCATTTCTTCGGCCAGTTTCTTTTGGTCGTCGAGTTGTTTTTCAAGCTCTTTTAAACGAAGCTGGTGCTCGGTATCTTTAATGCTATTTTTTTCAGCTTCCTGTTTACGAATCTGCTCCACCAACTCGTTGCGTTGCTCTTGCATTTTACGCTGGAAAGCCAGCTCCATTTCTTCCTCTTTTAGCTTTAAACTTTGCTCTCTACGCAAAAACTCTAACTCCTTTTCGCGTGCAAGTTTCAGCTTTTCTTCATTTTCCTTTGCATTGCCTTCCAGCATTTGCAATTTGGTTTCGAAATCTGATGCAATACTTTTACGCAGATTTTCTTCTAAATCGCCTTTCAGCTTATTCTTCTCTTCAATCAGTTTAGCTTCAAAAGTTTTTTGTTGCAGCTGCTTTTCGTTCTCAAATTCAGCAAGTCTTTTCTGCAACTTTGCATCATTTTCCTTTGTAAAAGCAATCATCTTATCACGTAACTCTCGCTTATAATCTTCGGCCATGGCTTCTTCCATCGGAAAAACATGAGCACAGTTTGGGCATTTAATTTCGGTAGCCATAAATAATTTTTAATCACAAAGTTGAAGAGGTACAAAGATATTAAAGCTTTTTAGGAAAAGGTAAACGAGTTTTGCACCATTTTTTTAAAGCACTTTCGACCGAACTTCGTTACCTGCCGTCAGTATTTTACTTACCGGGCATTTCGCCGCAATATCCTCTAATCTTTGTTTCTGCTCTTCAGTCAACTGGCCGGTACAAGTAATCTCTTCCAGGAAAATATTCTGCGCATTCTCTATACCCATGTTCACTTCCACCTCAATTTTGTCAACTGCCCAACCCTTTCTATCTACATACATCCGCAGTGTAATGGCTACACAAGATGCAAGGGACGCCATTAACAATCCTTTTGGCGCAAAACCCTTATTCGTTCCGCCTAAATCTGCCGGTTCATCTATCACGATATCATGTGTTCCGTTTGTTACCGCACATGCATAATGCTCTTTGTTTATTGTTGCTTTTACCATTATTATTCAATTTAAAAGTTTAAACTTACCTAAAATCAAATTATTTTTTTGGAAAATGAGGGTTCCGTGTGCATGGCGGCTTGCAGCCCTGCTTACCATTCCAAGTCCGCACTCGTACCTCGCTTGCGGGCTTTCCATTAAAATCAGGTTTAGAAACAAGGGTTAAGCACCCTGCAAAACGCTAAAATGGAAAAAGCTTTTGCTGTTTAGCCCCGATTGAAGTGGAAATATTTTTTATTTGTAGCAACCCTGAATAAACTGTCATGCTGAGGCACGAAGCATCTGCAACCAATGAAACTGATTCTTCGTGCCTCAGCAAAGCAGAAGTTTTAACAAGATTGAAACGAAAAGCGGGACCGATTTTTAATAGCTGCAGCGTCATTGCGCTGCCAAAAAAAATCGTTTTAGAGGTTTGATTTACAATCGAATTTAAAAATAACGAAACATTATGAAGTAGCGTTTGTTCCTTTTAAAAAACACAATATCATGAAGTACAGAAAGTTAATCGGAAAATATTTTGCTCACAAATCAAACAGCAATGCTCAAATTGCTTTAGCGTTAGTTGCAGGATTAGCAGCAGGTGCAGTAATCAGCGTTTTATTTGCCCCTGATAGCGGTGCTGGAACCAGAGGTAAAATTGCCAGTGGTGCCAAAAATCTGCGTTATGGTTTTCAGGATAAATACAACCTTTTGAAAGAAAAAGTATTTGGAGTGGAAGCGATTGAGGAAGATATTGTTGAACATGAGGTGCCTCATTTTAAACATAAGGTTACTAAAAAAACTAAGTCAGACATCAAAGAAATTCTGGAACATGCCCATGAGAATGGTCAGGTACAAGAAGGACAAGGCTAGTTTAATCTGTTAAAAGTTTATTTTCTTAGAATTTGGTTATACATTTGGTTTTAAAACAGCCTAATGTCATTCATTTTTTCAAAGCTTTTAATTTTTGCGTTACAGCCCATTATTTGGATTTTTGTAACACTTGTATTTGCCTTTTTTACTAGAAACCAACAGCGTAGGAAAAACCTCTTTATCTTTGGAATAATATTATTATTTGTTTTTTCTAACCGTTTTTTGGTTGGCAAGGTTTATAATATTTACGAGGTTTCATATCCGCCTAAAAAGCAATATGATATTGGCATCTTATTAGGCGGTTTTTCAAAATCTACAAAGGGTGGTCAATTGGCGGCAAACGAACGTGGCGACAGGCTTATACAAACCATTTATTTGTATAAAACTGGCGTAATCAGGAAGATTTTAATTAGTGGCGGTTCGGGTAAGTTAATTGGTTCCGAATCTATTGAAGCCGATTTAACCTCAACTTATTTGCACAAAATTGGCATTCCAGATTCGGCAGTACTGATTGAGAATAGAAGCAAAAACACCATTGAGAACGCAAAATATAGTGTAGAAATAGCCAATAGAAATGGTCAAAATGCATCGGTACTGGTAATTACAAGTGCCTGGCATATCCCTCGCTCCCGAATGATTTTTAATAAGGCCTTTAACCGAGAACTTGACTATTACCCTACTGATTTTATTGGCAAGGATAGTTACGATATTTCTGATTTTTATATGCCCGATGCTGGTACCTTAAGCTACTGGCAATATATTTTAAAAGAATGGGTGGGTTTGGTTGTAGATAAGTTTCGCAGCTGATTATTGCGTGATTTAATTGCTGAATTTTGTTGTTAAATGGTTTCCAAAAATCAACCAAAAATTAGCTCATTAAATAATGATTTAAGCTTCAATTGCTTTCCAAAGCATATCTTTTAACTCTAAAATATTTTTCTCTGCAACTGATGAAATAAATATCGATGGAATGTTTGGCAACTCCCGTTTCATTTCTGCCATGAGTTCATCATCTAACATATCAGATTTTGTAATTGCCAGTACATGCGGCTTTTGCATCAATTCAGGGTTGTAAGATTCCAACTCGCTTTTTAGAATTTCATATTCTTCTTTAATCGTTCTACTTGTATCAGCAGGGACCATAAATAATAATACAGAATTACGCTCAATATGACGTAAGAAACGGTAACCTAAACCCTTACCTTTTGACGCCCCTTCGATGATACCTGGAATATCAGCCATTACGAAAGATTTCCCGCCACGGTAACTTACAATGCCTAAGTTCGGAACAATGGTAGTGAAAGGATAATCGGCAATTTCTGGTTTAGCCGCAGAAACCACAGACAATAAAGTTGATTTACCCGCATTAGGGAAACCTACCAAACCTACGTCGGCCAAAACCTTAAGTTCAAGAATATTCCAAACTTCCTGACCAGGCTCACCTGGCTGCGCAAACCGAGGTGTTTGCTGAACAGAGTTTTTAAAATGGGCATTACCCAAACCGCCGCGACCACCAGCAGTTAAAATTTTGGTTTCGCCATGTTTGGTAATTTCAAAAAGGACTTTACCAGTTTCAGCATCTTTAGCAATGGTACCAAGCGGCACTTCTAAAATTTCATCTTTACCTTGTCGCCCAAATTTGTGCGAACTTCCACCCGCCATTCCATCTTCGGCAATAATATGTTTGCGGTATTTAAGGTGCAATAATGTCCAAATGTTGCTGTTACCAACCACCGTAATATGGCCACCACGTCCGCCATCGCCACCATCAGGGCCACCCATTGAGGTGAGGATATCTCTATGTAAATGTGCAGAACCTGCCCCACCCTTACCAGAGCGACAACAAATTTTTACATAATCCACGAAATTCGATCCCTGTGACATATTATTAACTTTTAGTTTGGCGATTTTGAATTAAAAACCGATGGTAAATTCTTATTATATTTTACTGTACGATTTAAGATTACAAAAATCGTTAAAAAACAAACATCCGCAAAAAACAACTATTGCTTTTTCTGCGGATGTTAATTTTTAAAAAATTATTATTTAAAACTGATCAATTACGTTGCAAAGATCAGTATAAACTCTTTCTATTTCACCTATTCCATTTACTTTTTTCAACTTTCCCTGCTCCTCATAATAAGGTAATACATGAATGGTTTTTTCAAAGTATTCTGAAATACGTTTTTTTAGTTTTTCTGCGTCATCATCCGGACGGCCACTTATCTTATGTCGTTCAGCAATGCGTTTTGTTAACTCTTCCTGATCAACATCTAAAGCGATAACGCCAGCAATTTTGCTTCCCTTACGCTCTAAAAATAAATCAAGTTCTTTTGCCTGAGGAACGGTGCGTGGAAAACCATCGAATACAAATCCCTTTGCTTCAGGATTTTTATCTACCTCTTCTTCAAGCATGGCAATTGTAATTGCATCCGGAACCAATTCTCCATCAGCTAACAACTGGCTAACTTTTTTTCCTAATTCTGTTTCACCTTTTACGTGTGCTCTAAAAAGATCGCCTGTTGAAACATGTACTAACTGATATTTTTCAATCAATTTTGCAGATTGGGTGCCTTTACCCGCCCCTGGAGGGCCAAAGAGAACTAAATTAAGCATTAACGTGGTTTAGGTTGTCTTTAAAACTAAGAGCCTTATTGTTGCGACTCATTTAAATTGAAAAAATAACACAAAGTGTTGCCTTTCAAGGCTGCAAATATATAATTATTAATTTAGATGAGTTTTATAAATGGCAATTTATTTAAAAAACTAACTTGTTTAAAACCAAACAAATTGTTTTAAGAAGAATGTTAGGCATTAAGCCACACCCACCTAACATCCTCATCTAAAAACCTCATTAATCCGAACAAAAAATTATAACAGAACTATTTCCATTGAAATTTTTATCGCAAATCTTGACAATATGTTAGTGGTAAATAAAAAAATCGTGGATTTATTATGGTTTTAGTTCGACATTTTCCGATTAAGGTATTAAATGACTCCGACGGAGCGTATCGAATAATTTATAAAATGCATCTTCAGTATCCTGAAATACTAAAAATCCCTTTTTTCTACTTTTTGACATGTCAGTCATCACTTCAATCGGCCTGCCAAGATCAAGATCGGTATGCCATGCAGAGGCAAGTCGACTTAAATTAGTTTCTTTCAGCTCGTGTTCTACCGCAATTTTTCTCCAAACTTCAGCATCATCTTTCATCTCTTGTTCAAGTGGGCAGATGGTACCCTCAAAACCCAATGATTCAATTTGAAAGTATGCTGCCAATCTTTTCCATAGCCGGCTCCAGCGGAACACATCGCCATTTACTACATTGAAAGCTTCGTTTTTTGCTTCATCGGTTGTTGATGCCCAGATAAGGTGTTCGGCCAACACACCTGCATCAGTAACATCTGACAAGCCATTCCATTGCGCCGCTGAGCCGGGCCACCTGAACTTGCGCCCTGTTGCCTTACAAATTGAGGCATAAACAGCTAAGGTAGTACCCAGATTCATCGCATTTCCAACTGCCTGACCAATGACCGTATGCGGCCGGTGAATACTCCAGGTGAAACCATCGCGAGCTGCCGCAGCGTAAACCTCATCTTCCTGAGCGTAATAAAAATTCTCTATATCCAGTCTGGGATGCTCTTCTCTTAAAGGCGTTTCAGGTAAAAATCCATCTTTGGCATAAGCCTCAAACGGACCTAAATAATGTTTTAAACCTGTTACCAGGGCCACATGCACTACAGATTGACGTACAGACAATGCATCAAGTAAATTGCGAACCATTAAACTATTTACCCGAATATTTTCAGCCTCGGTGTCATTCCGCATCCAGGTAGTAATGTAAACATGGGTGGGTTTTATTTCCGCTAAACTTAATTTCAGGCCATCAAGATCTAGCAAATCTGCCGCTACAGGTTTTAAGTTATTTATTTCACGATTTGGATTCCTGGCCAAACCGTATGTATCCCAACCATCGGCAATCAGCTTAATTGCTAAGTTGCTTCCGGTAATGCCACTCGCACCAACTACTAATGCTATTTTATCCATTTTATTAATTTTTAAGTGATGTTCAAAATTACCTGAACAATTACAGCTAGCACTTGATTTGCGTCAATAAATATGCTTGATCTAAATCAAGCGCCAGTCTTGTGTTGCGAAAACTTTATCTTTGCTTCAAAAAGTTCAGGCATGATCAATACCCTTTTCAGTCACATTGAAGAAAAAGTTTTGCTTAGTGATAAGGATAAAGAACTGATCAAGGGTTTCTTTTCGACCAAAAAATTAAGAAAAAGGCAATACCTGTTACAGGAGGGAGAAGTTTGCAAAAACCTCGTTTTTGTTGCCAAAGGCTTACTCCGCACCTACAATATCGATGAAAAGGGCAACGAACATATGAGCATTTTTGGCTGGGAAGGATGGTGGCTATCAGATTTCAATAGCTTTCTCTCAGGCGAACCCGCTGTTTTTAATATCGATGCGATTGAAGATTCAGAATTATTGTTGCTTTCCAAAAGCAATTATGAAGCCTTAACCCTGACAGTACCCATCATGGATCGCTACTTCCGGATTCTTTATCAAAATAGCCTGGTGACCAAAGAGCGAAGGTTGATGAGTAACATTACTCATAGCGCTGAAGAGCGTTACCTGGAATTGTCAGCATCAAACCCTAAAATTATTGAGCGCATTCCACAAAATCTCATTGCTTCTTATCTGGGTATCGCCCCTGAAACATTGAGTAGAATCAAGAAAAACTTAATTTCAAAAAAATAGTTAATAGCGTTACTGAAATTCAGAATTTTTTATGCTGAAAATCATTGCAAAAAAAATGGAGCTAAATCTTTAAGATCTAACTCCATTTGGTGCACTAGAGGGGACTACAATCGAACAATTAATACCTCTGCTTACGTTGTTTAATTCTGTTAATGAAAGAGAAAAATAGCGATTTATGGATTGTAAAAGCACTTTTATTTAACTTAAGAACTTTTAACGTTGGTTGTAAACGGATCATTTTGTTTCATTTTACGACCACTATCAAGTTAGGGTTTCTATGTAAATAATATTCTGTAGAAAGTAAAAGGGAGCTTAATTGAACATTTACTTAAGCAACTATTTCTCATGTATATTTAGATTAGTAAACTAGCGAGAATTAGCTCGGATCGAGTAATTACGACCTCCTCTTCCCAAAAGGAACTAACAATCAATGAGGAAAAATTCTGACATTTATATTAATGTTGCAGGTAGAATGATATTCGATAAAAAAGTCCAAGCCCAATTGACTAGATTTGCATCGAAGCGGAAAGACTTTTAAGCAGGATTAATCAATTAGAAATAACTGCCAATATTTACAAGTTGTCCAACACCTTTAAAGAATTGTTGGCCAATTCATGGAATTACCCCTTTTTTATTTTGACAGGGAATTCAACAAATACTTAACAGAACTTAACTGCGCATCCCAGCATTTGTGGCTTAACGGTTGCGGTCCAAACTTTCAGTTAATGTGGTCTCTATTACTGTAGGCCAATAAATCCATGTGACAGAGATTATGAAAGCTAATCGACATGTAAGCATAAGTCAAATCGACTTATCTTCGTGAACTTACTAAGTTTTATCAAGATTGATTAGAAAGAGTTTCAGTTAACCCAATTTCTAATTGCCCTAGCTGATCTTTTCAATCAAGACAATTATGTTTTACATCACTTGTCAGTAAAACTCTATTAGATTAACTAATATATATAAATCGGATACGACCGCATCCACATTCTTATTGACAATGAAATTTCTTATTTTGTACTATCAAATCACTCAACCGTTTGTATTTACATTTTTGAGATAAACTTATCAATCATTATAGTTTTACCTATGCACTATTTTAAGCTCAAAAATGAACACTATACTGCGGAAGAAGCAACCTATATGTTGAAGTAGATTATAAATCTTAATATGATTAAAGGCCTTTAGAGTGGTTTGATTTCTTACTTGCACTAATTCTAGTTTTTGTTTATCTTGTAATAACAAATCACTCAACCAACATGTCTTCACTTTTAAGATAGATTTAGGACAGCTGTTAATATAGATCTATTCAAGACCATAAGCCTAAAGGCGGTTTGTTTATTTTGGAAGACGCGACCTATTTCAATCTGTAGAAGAATTTATTTTTGATTAAAGGACTTTAGAGTGGCTTGTTAAATCAGAATGCATTATGATAGAGAGCAAGCTCACTGTTATTAAATATTTCATTGGAATAGATGTCTCTAAAGCTACATTTAACTATTGTTTAAGATATGCTGGAGGGAATGTTTTAAATGGAAGAGTGGCAAACAACGTGGAGTCAATCAAGGAATTTGTTCTAAAGCTTAGAGAAATTTCAGGCTTCAAATTAGGCTATGCAATATTTGGAATGGAAGTCACCGGAGTATATGGTCTCATGCTGTTAAATACTTTAACCAAAATGAAAGCAAAAATAGTTGTTGAACCATCCATCCGAATTAAGAATTCTCTCGGAATCATTAGAGGCAAAAATGATAAACTCGATGCTGCTCGAATCGCCCGATATCTCATCAAGAACCTTCAGGAATTGAAGCTGTGGGTACCTCGCAGGAAGATTATAGATGAGCTCAGTAGCTTATCAACATTAAGGGAAAGAATGGTGAAGGTCGGTGTTATCATAACCACTCCGCTGAATGAAGATACTAATTTTATTGATCCAGCTATATCTGCGGCGAATATCAACCTATGCAACCCGTCAATTGTTCAAATTGAGGATTTGATAACAAATATTGATATAAAGATCAAAGCTCTTTATACAAATGATGATCATTGTAACCGACTTATGAAGATTATGCTTTCTGTAATGGGTATAGGCGAAGTAACTGCTTTACAAATCCTAATACATACGAATGAATTCAAAACAATTACAACGGCAAGAACTTTTGCGTCCTATTGTGGTGTGGCACCGTTTGAATATGATTCTGGGACAAGTGTTAAAAAAAAGGCAAGAGTTTCGCATCTAGCAAATAAGCGAATTAAATCATTGCTTCATAATGGAGTAAGAACATGTATTGGACATGATCCTAGCATTAAAGCATATTATAGGCGCAGAGTAGATGTTGATAAAAAGAACAAGATGTCAGTTATGAATGCAATTAAATTCAAGTTGATATGCAGAGTTTTCGCATGTGTTCGTGTTGATAGATTTTATGAGAAAGGGTACGTCTCTCTTAAACCAGTTACCAATAAGCTTAGGTGATCAACCCCAGCTAAATTAATTTACATTAACACTCGTCAGCGAAGCTAACATAGTTACGATTAGTAACGATGATGTGATCACACACCTCAATATCCGAAAGCTTTCCACCTTCTTTTAACTTCTTAACAAATAGTTTATCAGCTTCGCTAGGCCTTAGATTACCGCTAGGGTGGCGATCGCAAAATAAGATTTTATATGGGTAGCGCACCGCTTTGGTTCTGGCTTTAGCACTAAAGTTTAAACATATCACTTTTGGATAAAGCGATATTCTGTAAACTTAATGATGTTATTTCTCATGTATTTGCCCGTAAATGCAATCTGTGAACAGATGCTGACAGTCTGGCCATATGTAAATACAGATACACACAAATAGCAACATGATTAGAATTACATTTGATTTCACATTGCTCGCCATTGGCGGGCTTGCTGGCTGCCTTTGTTTGGTCCTGATCAGCAGCAAAGATGCCCGCGATTAGCATTACCTTGAGCATTACGCCTCAACCACCAGTGCAACCAATATGGTGGATAGTGTTGATAGTTATACCGGCAGATACCTGATTGCGCCGGATGTTCGTGATTTTGGCAAAGTGCTTGGTTAAAGGGAAGTTTCGACTCGACCTATCTAAGCGCCCAAGACAATAAAAAGGCGTAGCCCTTATTCAAATTGCCATCAGGAAGTACCAATAAAAATGGGGGAAGCTTTTGACATTCCCCCATTTTTAAATTTATTAGTTATTGTTACTCGGATCAATTAGTTCAATAGGTTGATTAGTTCCCACTATCTTTTATCTTCTCCACCACATCCTGGATATTTTGTGATAAGTTGGAGAGCAGGTTGTAACCTGTTGCAGCTTCAATGTCGCGAACGGAAACAATATAATCTTTCCAGCTTGCACTGGTGCTGTTAATGTTAGGTGTATTAATGGCAATTACCCGCGTGGAAGATGTCACCCGGCTTAAATCGTTATCGCCTGTTTTTAAAAGTACCGCTACCTTCCAAACGTTTGCCGGAACCGTTACTTTTCCATTGTTAATGCTATTCACTACCGATGCACTCGCTGAACCAATGCCACCGGTACCATAACTGCCCATGATCACATAAACCTCATAACCGTTTAATGCCTGGCCACGAAGGTAACTTTCGAAAGACTCCCAGGTTTTCTGGTTGTTATTTGGAGCCTGAGGGATCATATTGGTCATTAGAAAAGTTGCTGAGTTAGCGGTACTGGAACTGGTACGGTCGCCACTTGGACAATTGTGCCCTCTATCGAAACCTGAACCTGAATAGCTGTTGCTTTGCACCTGGTACCAATTGGCTGGCAGGCCGGTGAATGCAGCAAAATCATCTTTTCTGCTTGCGGTACCATTGAAGTTATTTGGATCTAAGTGCCAGCTCACCCAGTTTGGAATGCCACGGGTCATGCTGTAACTTTCTACATAATATTTCTGATCAATCAGGTAGTTTTCCGCTGAAACTACTGTCGCCATCGCACCTGAAGGATTGCCAAATAATAAGTTTGAATTGTCTCCACCTGCCGGGGGCGCATCTGCACCTGCCTCGGGCGTTCCTCTTCCGGGTGTTGGATTGGTGGAGTTTCCATTATCCACAGGATCGGTATCTGGTGCACCTACCGTAATACCCGGATCGCCAGTGCCCTTAAAAATAATGTCATCGATATTGATCCTGGTGGTGCCTGCCTTCTTAATCTGGAAACGGATTTTACCGGTGCTGCTCACTTTGAACGAATCTGTTACTAAAGTTGTACTGGTTTCAGCAATATCTGAACCGAGCTGAGCATAGGTTTTACCACCATCCGTGGAGGCCAGAAGCTGCCAGGTAGAATTCGCGTCTGTGCCGTATTTTGCATGCGACACATAGATCATTTTCGCACCTGCTACGTCAAAATTCATAGACAGGTAGCCTGTTCTCAACCTGACAGATTTTGCACCATTTTTAGCATCTGCAGCAAGGTTGCCGATAAGGGCATCACTCATGGTCCATTTTCCGGTTAACAGCTGAACACTGTCTAAAGCATAGGCTCCTTTCGTACCCGCTTCGAATGTTTCAGTAATGGCATAGGCCGTAGGTGCCTTTGGTGGCGTGGCAGGTGTTTCTTCTTCAACCGTTGTTTTTTTTGAACAAGCCGATAGCGACAGGATTCCAATGAACCCCGAATAGATAAGGATGTTTTTAAATGTCATTTTTTTAAATGTCTTAGGGTATGCACTATTCAGATCTTTTAAAATGAATACGAAGGTATAAAGAAATGGCGATTGCAAGGTTATATTATTGCTAACAATTCGGGAAAGGGCTCCTGCGCTTATAAGGGTTTTAACAGGCAGCTCTAAGGCTGATTGATTAGCAACCCAATTAATGGTTCCGATAGAACCTGATTCAGGGCTATTGGTCAAACAACAGTTGGAAAATCTGTGTTTATTTTTCGAAAATAGTACAGTAACATTTAGACCAGCAGGCTAGCGTGGTTCCGGCCGAATCTAAAAACGCAAAATCAATTTCATGCGATAGCCATCAATACTATGAAAACAATCATTTGGAAAGGAATTTATTATAAGGCTCTTGAATATTTCCAGTTGTCTGAAACGCATCAGAACTTCACGGTGAAGTCAAGAATCATCGGAACTTTTGAAGATAAATTTTATTGGGTAGATTATTCATTGGTTATTGCGAAAGATTGGACATTAACCAATTTTAAAATAGAGTTTGAGGTCAATAACAATAAAAAAAGGATATTGGGAGAAAAAATTAATAGTGATTGGTCAATAAACGGAGAAATTAAGCCGCAATTCCGAAACTTCGACTTTATAGATATTTCATTGACACCCTTCACCAATACGCTACCCATCAATCATCTGCATTTTAGTGCTCATCAAAAAAAGACAGTTAAAGTCATGTATGTTGATATTTTTAACGGGTCAATTGAAGCGGTAAAACAAAAGTACAGTAAGAATTCTGACCTTAATTATCACTACGAAAACATTCCAAAAAATTTTGAAGCTGACCTTAACGTTGACGACAGCGGATTTGTCAATCTTTATCCCACTTTGTTTGAAAGGATAGTTTAGAAAATAATAGAATCTAAACCTGCTCTGCAAAGCATCTCTTAACCTAAATCAGTTGTGATTTATACTCTATTCACTTTTTATGGTTTATCAAGATAGATCGGTGGTGATGTCAATTTTAATGATTTAATATTCACTTAAAACTTCTAATGTTTTATACTTAGTAAGTGATTTATAGGTACCGCCTTCCTGGGGCATGTGAAAATCAAAATTGCGTTACCCCTCCTATTATTTTAACTTATAATTGATGCCAAACCTTCAATAATTCGCATTTACCCGATGGTTTGGGCTACCAACGATCCATCCTGATGGTTTTCTGTTCCAACTGAATATGCCAAGTACAAGCCATAGTTTTGATAAGTTAGGCCAAATTGTGGTCGTGGTCTTAAATCAAAATCAATCGTTCCCATTTTTCTATCAATGCTTAATGTTGAACCATTGATGAAAATTCAAACTTTTAAATAACAATAAAGTGTTTTGCATTTCAATAATGATTTGCGTTCAAAAAATTTTTATTTGGATAAAATATTTTTATACGCTGGCATTGATGTTTATCATGACAAGCAAAGGCCTTATTAAGGGTAAAAGCAAAGGTTCGTAATCCATTCCAATCTGCCCTAAAGCATAGTATAGGGATGGTTGCTACCTGCATGAGTCAAAAACCTAATGCCTGAAATAATTATTGATAAACAATAAATAGGAAAAAACTGATGGGGCAAAATTTATGATGTAGGCAGAAGACTATTAACTGTCCGAGCGAGCTCATCATAATCGAATGGTTTTAGCATCACTTTATCAGCAACAATCGGAATAGTATATATTTGGGATTCTAACATAGCAGTAATGAGTAATATCGGAATGTGCGCAGTCTTAATTGATCTCTTCAAATCAAAACAAAGCTGTCTTCCATCACATTGATCGAGCAAAATATCCATTACAATAAGTTCCGGATGGAATTGATCAATCATCTTCTCTAATAAGGCGGCATCATTAATTGTTTTCACCCGATGCAATTGTTCTGTTAATTCCAAATGCAGCACGTTAGCATTTCCGGCGTCGTTTTCAACTACTAATATCTTGGCCATGATTACTTTTTAATTGCCCTAAATTTACAGAAAATCCACACAATTTCAATTAACTCATCACTGAGCAAAGACTCAGGGCATTCAGGGGTGCAATCAAGCGACGGAAGATCAAAAATATATCTACACCAATTTAAACGTGTATTTCTGCTAACAGACTTGCTTTTCTCTGTTTTGAATCCATACGAAAGCAATCACTTAATGACAGCGTATTATTGATTTTACTTTCCTGATAAAGGTTTCGTTGACTAAATTGATAACGATCGTATACTGGGTTTGACTTAGGATTATGGATACAAGAGTTTTATATGCCAGTGATTACATCCTTTACATGATCTTTCAAATAAATAAAATCAGGATTTACGCTTCTCAATAGTTTTTAAAGCTATACCTCGTCTACTTTACAGTAAAAAATGCCACTTCCCGCGTAATTTGACCATTGATGCCAATCCCCTCTAACGTCACCTGATACCTGCCTTTTTCATCAGCAGTATAAAAGTCTACTGTTGCCATGCCTTCTTTGTCTGTAATGATATCAGGTTTCCAAAATAAAGGATCACGAAGATCTTTGGCAATGTCGTCTTTCTTAATCGCATAGTTAGGACTAGAAAAAGCTTTAGGAGCAGCAAAACCTGGAATCTTTTTTCGAATGATACCCGTAGTTTGCTCAGTAACCTTTGCGAAGTTTGGATTATGATGATTGGAGGTAAGAAAGATTATGCCAAAGCATACTCCCTGACCATACAAACTTTCGCCAAATTGGTTTGCCATGCCCGCTGCTGTCACACCACCTTTGATAATTTGTACCCCAGTTAGCGATCTTGGATCGATGAAAGATAAATCCTCGATATTTTGACCATTTAATAAAATAAACATTGGGCCTTCTTTTCCTTGGCATGTGCCGATAACTTTATTATTAATTATCCTGACCCCAGCAAACCTGCTTCTGAGATAATCTGTCAAACTGATTATCTTGTGCAGCTCTTCAGCTTCTATGGTATAATCTGGAGGTGCAGCCGCGAAAGGATAAACCGAACCAGGAATGACGGGTCGACGTTTGGCGGCAATTTCAACTGTTTTTAATTTATTAACTTTCTCTTTTGATTGGATAGGATGAGGTTGGTTTTGATTTGATCCTTCGCTTTTTGCTGCTTTGGTTCCGTTCGCGTTTGGTAAATAAGTGGCTTCATCTTCAATGCTACCTACTTCCTCTTCCAATATAATCTGAACATTTTTTTCATTGCCCAGGTTGGTTACCCTGATCACTACCTCCGTACTATCTAAAACGCTGAAGTTTTCAAATTTGAAGATGCCATTTTCATTGGCAAAAGTATCAATCAGCATCATATTTTTTGCCGCAAAAAGGCTCAGTTTTGCGCCAGCCATCGGCATGCCATCTGTTTTCAGTACCTTTCCGCCAATGGATAAGCTTCGTTCTGCTGTAAATTGGGACGGGGGTTGGTTGTCTGTAAATATTTCATCCCAGGAAAAGGAACCCAACCTTTGTGTAATGAGATGCATGTCGAGCGCAGCTTTTCCCGTTTGCGCCTGAGGATCAAAATCAATGCTTTGGTCTTTATTTGTTTCATTAAGAATCAGGCTTGACCAGATTGACCAGCGACTGTTGTTTTCCTCGAGGGGCTCATTTGCTTTGGCTACAGCAATAGAATAGCCTCCTACAAGCCCGGCACCCGTGTCATCAGATATGTTGAGCCTGATTTTAACGAGTTCACGGGTACCATATTCATTTCGATCCAGGAATAATTGCTTCGATGATTGCTTTTCTGGTACAAATAAAAACCGGTTCGCAAGCAAGGTGTTCTCCATTGAAAAAAGTGCTACCTCATTCAAACCCGAAGGCAGTAAAGCTTTTGGGATTTTGAGTGCTGATGATCCTAAGACAATCGATACGGGTATAACATGGTATATATTTCCATTGGCTTGAAAAACCACCCGCACCTCATCCTGGACTGTCATCGTTTTGGATATTCTTACCGTTAAAGTATCTTCATTAGTGCTGTTTACAGCCAGTACATAGCCCTTATCCTTTACTTTTGGCAGTTCAAAGCGCCTGTTTGCAACGCTTTTTTCTAAAACTGCGCTGTATTTTCCTTGCTGTTTGGGCGATAATGCAAACATGCCCATCCCGGATTTTTCGGTTGCGAACTCGGCAACTTTATGATTTCCTTCATTTATCACATAGCCATTTGCAGCGATAGGATTACCCCCGGCATCCTGGCTTTTGACCACGACCTTCGACCTCAGCCCGGCAACCAACGTGCCGCCTTCAGGATAGAATTGAAGTGAAGCAACCTCACTGGAAGCAGTTGGCAAATTTGCATTTCCTTTTATGCCAATATTTAAATTAAAAGTATAAATCTTCTGAGCGCCATGCTCCATCAAACGGGTGTGAACATTAAATGGATAGCTTCCTTGGTTAAACTTTTGAGGGCTTAAAACCAAATATCCGTTTGCCATACCGGAATTTACCGGAAGCCGTAATTTTTGACTATGGCCTTCACCGCTTACGATTTCAACATGCACGAGCTTACTTAAAGCAGATAACTGGTTATTGTAGCCATTAACAAGATAAATTTTATACCGAACGGTATCGCCAATCGCGTAAATTGTTTTATCAAAGTGGACATGAACTTTCTCTTTCGGGTGCTCCTGAAGAAACCGCTCCAGTTTTAAACTTAAATCTTTGTGATGATTAGATTCAATACCATCTGCAAGCGTGGGTTGCTGACCAGCAGAACTTGCAACATTTAATATAATGATCAATAACAACAGGCAATAACATTTGATCATGAAAGCGTTTGTTTTTAGTATTACTAAGCTAAACACTTAAAGTTAGGCTTACAAGTTTTTCTGCAATAGGATAGGGTTGGAGCCCAAATTAACAGATCTTTATCGGACTGGCAGCTTAGCAGTTATATTCCCAAATCAAAGGTAGTTTGTATAGTTGATGAGAAGCTGCACTTTTATGAAATACGTTGCATCAATCAAATTCTCCGAAAGTATTTTGATCTAAAAGTTATGCTGATTAGAAGAAGTGTACAAGACCATTCGGATAAGGTTTAAACACGTCAGATATGAGTTGACTAGCGAAAAAATGCTTTAGATGAGAACCCACTTCAGATATTTTGTAACAAAAACCCATAAATAAAGTCTTTAATATATGCTGAGTGGTAAATGTCTGATTAATAGAATTGTATCGATATGATTAAAAGTTCCTCACGGTTTACGCTTACAGTCCTTATTTTAGGTTTCTTTTTAGCAACAAGTTGTAATAGGGTAAATAATGATCATCATATAGTATTGCTTTTAGAAAAGGAAGTGTCAAGAAATATCGGGGGAAAGATTGAACTTGGAAAGCTAATAAACTTTAAATGGGATAAACTGCTCATCCTTCCTCCGTATACAAACATTAGTCGTGTTGAAAAAGCTCATCATATCAGTTTGAACCCCATTAAGCACTCCCGTATTGATATTCGTGAAGACATTAATCAAATTGTGTTTTTCGAAGAAAATAAAATTATCAAAATGATAGAGTTTCCGAGGTCAAGTGGAGACTTCGAAAACGCTCATCAATCTGAATTGTTTACAAGAGCTAATGCTAATTTTAAGATTTTTGCAACGAACCCACCTCAAAATACACCAAATTCAAAACCTTGGATTATATTAAAAAAAGATCAGTAAATTTCATGGATGGTTAAAAGGTATATTGAATTAAAGCTATATGATTTACAGTTTAAGGAAATCTTTGCCCCAAAATAATTGCCCTCTTTGAAAAATTAATTAACGGAGCATGGTAATTTTTACTATATTCAAAATAACATGTAGGTCTTGATCATTAGCCTTGCATTAACCTCCGAAATCACAACGTTGACCATGCGAATGCAACTCAGATTTTTTTTAAGAGCCCTAACATTTCTATATATCCTACCATTTATCTCGCATGCCCAAATAAGTAATAGATACGGAACAATAGTTGATATAGGCAGTCGTTCGGGTATACCTTATGTATCAATAGGAATTAAGGGAAAAGCGTTGGGTACTGTAGCCGACTCTACTGGCAAATTTAAATTACTTTTGGATAATACGGTAGCACCCTCTGATAGTGTAATTTTTATGAGGGTGGGATACCATACCCTTGGAAAGACCATTTCCGAACTAAAGGATTCCCCATGGGCAATAACCATGGAAGCCTCATCTGTACTATTAAATGAAGTATCCATAAAAGCCTCTAAACAAACGATAGAGACCTATGGACGTACCCCTGCATCCATATACCTAACCCCCAAAGCTTATATGAGGGTTCCAAGAACCAGTGATGTTAGTGGACTTGAACAGGCTACAATTTTAGATATTAACAATCAAATATTGTTAAAGGAAGTTGACTTTTTGTTGATTAGAAATAATTTTGCTAATCTTAAATACCGTATAAACTTATATTCTGTAAAGAATGATCTGCCGGATAAAATCATTCCGACTAAGGATATCATTTTTGAAACATCTGAAACCAGGGGATGGAAAAAAATTGATTTGGAAGACTACAATATTGTGCTAAAAAATTATAAAAAAGTTGCAGTTTCAGTACAATTGCTTGATGCCAAACTAAAGGATGACGATGTAAATAAAACCTTACTCCTTGTCCCATCATATCCATCACCCTTTAAAAAAAGTTTTTTCCGAGAGAAAAGCGAAAGTGAATGGACCCCATTAAAAAACTCTTTTTTGTATATTAATTTCCAGGCTTATAAATTAAAGGATTAAGCGGTAGAGAGTTTTGCCAACAAAGGCAAAAAGAAGCTATGTAGATAAAATACAATCCATTAACCTCATGCCACCTTAAATTTAATCATTAATCACCAATCAATTATATACTTAACGGAACAGAGTAAATAAATTTGTAATAGATAAAGACCAATCACTTCGTAATATGCTTAAGAAACTGATAATTTTCATCTTAACTCTAACAATATATGACTTGAATGCACAAGTTCTAAATTGTAAGATATCCGGATCTTTTAAAGAAAAAACTGACTATGAATTTGCTCATATAAGTAATCCGGAAACAAAGAAAAACTTAATTACCAGAATAAATGATGGCAAATTTATTTTTACCATTGCTAAGCCTCTGGAAATAGAAGTTTGTTTCCTTTATTTCGATAAAGATTCAGTGAGTGATTATGAAGAGTTAATAAAAAAATGGGAAGGTCTCCAAAGGCCAAAAATGATCGCAATTGAAGATGCGAAGATTTTCGTCAATAGTGATGCTAAAACTTCAGTTGTAGAAGGTGGAGAATTTAACACTCAAATTTCAAAATTCAACCAAGCTACTCGAACAAGAGATTTTAAAATCTTCTTAGATGTCTACCCTGATTCTCCCCTAGCTATAACCTTATTAAGAACTTATGTAATCTTACTAAAGATGCCAGAATATTATGACGAGAACGAACCTAGCGTACTCTATAATAAATTATCTGAACGTTTAAAAAATTCACCTCAGGGAATGAAAATTAAAAAAGACCTTCGACTTTAGCGAACGACGGTTATATTCAAATTATTTTAGCCTATATCATTTTAAAAGCCTCTTATAAAAAACTTATACAGCTATTTTTCGGCTTCAAAAAACGAACAAAAAAAATCTAAATTTAATCTATACCGCAATTCACACAATTTAAATTAATAGGAAAAATAAAATAACATGCGCCACTATGTAATATTGATATTTTCAATTTTCTTTTGGAATTCGGCTGCTTACGCGAATAGGATTGATGATTTGATTACTGATTCTGATGTAAATAATTTCGTAAAGTCGGAAAATCCGGAATTTGCAAAAGATAAATTCGGAAGGTTTCAAGTACAACCAACGGATTCACTCTTAAAAAATCTAAAATGTAACGGCATACTTGCCAACTGGAATATCAAAAATTGGGAGAAGGTAGATGTTACCAATGATGGTTTAACCGACTTGGTTTTTATTGCATATTGGTATGATTACATCAGCTATGTTTTCATAGATAAAGGAAATAATAAATTTCAACTTTTTAGATTTTCTAAGAATTCATTTGAAAACTGTGAGCTGATAAAGCCCATAAAAATTGGCACAAAAAACTATTTAAGGCTCTTTCGCAAAACCCAACAACCTGACTTTGAAAGCAAAATCCCTTTTTCCTATAAGGAGGTGCTGATTATGGACACGCTAGTTTTTAAATACAACAGCTTCATTGAGTTGGAAGTACCTGTAAACGATATTGTAAAATCTATCGAAATGAAGGCTTCAGGTTGTTTTGGCAATTGCCCGGTATTTAATTTAACACTGTATCATACCGGTAAAGGTGATTTCGAGGGGATTGCATTTACCAGAACCAACGGCGAATCTTCAAAAATTTTATCGTTGAATACATTTAAAGAATTATGTGACTTGGCAAATTACATCAATATAAAAAAGTTAAATGATCAATACCAGGTGCCATGGACCGACGACCAAACAGCCACCTTAACCATAACCTATGAGAAGGGTTTAAAAAAAACCATCAGAGATTATGGCATGCAAGGAACATTCGGATTGAGCGCTTTGTATTCAAAAATGACGGCTCTTGCGGTAACCTGGTGATGGATAGAAATTAAAGTTTGCACTTATGAAGCAGCCTCAAAAAACAATCGTTTGTTTCACCGCTAATTTTTTTTACCTTGTTCAGGAAGCGCTCTTCGGCCGCATTGTGCACCGCTATTTCAACCTTTCTATGAAATTTATATTTAGATATTTTTGGTTAATGGTCTGCACACTTCCAATGGCAAACTGTGTGGCTCAACAGGCGAATCAATCTATCGATATTGGTCAGGAAATAGTTCAGTATGGACAAAGCCTTTCGAATGCTGTGCTCTTCATTCACTTCGACAAAACAACATACACCAATAGCGAAACAATTTGGTTTTCCGCTTACTTAACAAAAGCTGACTCTGCACATGTTGCATTACACCATACGCTATCTATCGCCCTTTTTGATGACGTTACCAATAAGGTTAACTTATCCGGCCAATTTGCATTTGAAAACGGTTTGTGTGCAGGCAGCCTGTCGTTACCAGATACGATAGCTCCTGGAGCATATCATATCATAGGTTACACGAATCTACTTGATTCAAACGGTCAGCCGACGAATATTTTCAGGCAGGCGATAAATATAAAAACCATCGTAGTTGAAAATTTTAAGGCTACACTTGCGCTAGTTGATACAGATCGTGCAGACTCCCTCCGCATTTCATTGAACATCGAAGAGGAAACCAAAAGAAAATCCAATTATAACATCAACACTAAGGTCGGAAATTTGCCGGATCGGCCGTTAAAATCATCCAAAACAGGTCAAAATGTAATTAGTATCGCACGCGGGCAGATCACTCCGCAGCATCCAGTGCTGATTGCGACTATAAAAAACCAAAATGAAATTAAACGACTTCAACTAAAGTTACCTACAATAGAAAAAGATAGTTTAAAAATCCGTTTCTATCCGGAAGGGGGTAACCTATCTGCCAACAATCTTAATACTGTTGGTTGGGAAGCCAAATCGATAAATGGCGAACCGGCCATGGTAAAAGGCATTCTTCTCGAGGATAATAAAGTTTTAGATACCATCCAAACGCTAAGCAGCGGAATGAACAAATTTAGAATGTTACCTAAAGCTGGAAAGAATTATATATTCCAATTAATCCAGGGAAACCCGGCCGTGTATGCAAACGTCACTTACAAACTGCCTCCTGCAATAAATCATATTGTTGCCATGAACGTCTCCAAAGCTGTTGTCGATGATACCATAAAAATACAGGTAAGAAGTAACGGTGTCAGGAAAATGCGATTGCTGTTACATAACTATAGAAGTGTTTACGCTGATGTTCCATTGTTGACAACCGCCACTGGGCGGATGATCAAAATCGGTTTAGCTGACGTGCCCCGGGGAGTTTTTGCCTTAACACTGCTTGACAGTATAGGCAGGCCGGAATCGGAAAGATTATTCTTTTCACACTACAATCAAGAAGATAAAATCATTGTGAATACAGATAAAGCGGCTTACCACACTAAAGAAACTGTCAAATTAAAACTAAATCTTTCAAAATACTTTAAAGATACGAATACAGGTATTGTTTCCATTGCATGTGTACAGCAAAACCGACTGCAAAGCGCATTAACCCAGGATATTCAAAGCTTTCACTATCTATCCGATGAACTTGGCGATATCCCTACTGACCATTCAGGAAGGGGCTTTAGGAACATTTCTTATATCGAAGACATTTTGTTGGTTAAAGGCTGGAGAAAATATAGCTGGACAGACATGTTAAAAACATTAGACACCGGTTCATCGAGCTACACCTCAGCAGAATTTAAAGGCAAGGTGACACTTTTTGGCAAAAAATTAAAACGGGCGGTTAAACTATCGGTTTTGCGGGGCAATGATTATTCAGTGATAGAGACTGACAATTCGGGAAAGTTTATTTTAACACACCAGGACCTGAATATTGAACAGGGTAAAAAAGTCGTTTTAAATGTTAACGAATCGAATAAAGAAAACTACCAGATCAATATTGAGAATCCCTATATCAAAATAAACGAATCTTTAAGCACCGTGATCGAATCACATTCGGGGGGGGATGAGCATTCTTCAAGTATCCAATGATGTTCAAGGTTTGGCAGGGTTTGAAAAAACCAATATGCTGAAGGAAGTTGTGATCAAGGCGCAAAAGGACGGAAATACATTCAGCCCGACCGGACATACCGAAAAGGAAGGCAGAAATAGGTGCGGTGATTACCTATGTGTAACCTGGTGCTTAAATTGTCCATTTTCTGGCCATACTTGGAAAACATATATCCCCGAAAAAGGGAAAACATATATGAGGCATATTGTCAGCGATAATAGAATTATTCAAAATATTCCGTTGATATACCAGGGATGCGAATTAGAAACCAATAAGAATTCGGCTATCACTATTTACGGTATTAACTACAGTAGCGAAAAATATAGTTTAGATGAAGCTGAGTTATCAATGCCGGCGCCTACCTATACTTCAACATTACTATGGTCACCCATGGAAATCGTGACGACGGGGCAAGATATGGAGTTGAAATTTTTTACGGGGGATATTACAGGAACTTTCCAGATTATCGTACAAGGAATTTCTGATAACTCAATACTGTATGAAACCAAAACATTTACAGTTGCCAGGTGATGAAAACCATACCATATTTCCTGGATTTTTAACCCGTAAGACTTTCATGAAAATATGGAAGCGTAATGAATAATTAATTAACTTATTGGTGTATTAGGTCTATAAAATAAATAAAAATTACCGCCGACAATAGGGCGGCAGGAGCAGGATGGATCTGAACTTGTAAAATCGAAATGCTATTTTGCATGTGTTATAAACGAGCGCCGGCTGGATTTTGGCCAATTCGAAGTGTTGCTTTCAATATCCTAAGTAGGTGAACGCAGGATAGTATTCGTTGAAAAGCCGTTCAATCTGTACTGCAGCTTGTCTGTTTTTATTCCCTGGGCATTGTTTTTCGAAATATTCAGGAAGCAGGTAGCATAAAGTTTTAATTTCTTTTTTAGTTACCAAATGTATAATCCAGGTGCCGTTATCGTATGTGGTTCCTGCAGGTTTGCCTGCACATTCCGCACCATAGGTTTCATCATCAACAAGCTGCCATGGTTTAAATGATAGTATTTCCCGCCATAGCTTTTTTGTTCGTTGGCTGTCTATCTGAACATAATTAAAAAATATGTTGATATCAGCTGCATTATTTTTGAATCCTGTACGCTTAGCTAAGAACATATTCCATAACACTGCAGGCATTGATTTTTTAAGCTTGAAGACCGAATAATACGAACTGTCTATCGGTTCGTATTTGAAAGCATTTACAAAGTCTCCTGTCTTACTCAATAATCTATAAAAAGATGGTCTTCCATCAGCTAACCGTGAATATTCTATTACGATAGTGCTATCTGTATAATGTTGAAAAAATCTATGCATTGGTGATATACCAAGCCCTCTGGATTGGCCAAAAGATAGCAGCGGTAAAACCAAAAACAAGAATAAAACAAATTTTTTAATCATATCCAATGTAATTATTTTAAATGGAAAGATACGAGATAAAGTAATAATCAAATTAGATACTAAATTGCTTTTCTATCGATAAAATAGACCAGGTTGGTCTTAGGGGTCATAAACGATAATTTTAAAATTACACTTATTGTTCAGGATAAAAATTTAATGATTTTAAATACTTTTTATATTCAGATTTAGCTATGGAATCAAGTGCTTTTCCTTCATAATACATTAAACAGTAGTTCATAATGGGCCTTTCCTCTTCGAAATCTGAAATTTTGGAAGGTTGAATAAGTTTATCGTAAGATTGACCAAGACGAGAGGCACCTTCCGCAAGAATTGTATTACCAATAACATCAAAATTTATGGATAGAGAAATATCATTTTCAACCAATTTTAGATTTGATGAGGTAACACATGCAATAAACACCTGTCTTTTGTAGCTCCCTATCCATTCACTTTTTCTACGACTTTGCAGTGCGCAACCGCTTAATAGAAGTGTCGGAATAATCAACATTAAATTTATTGTGTTTTTATTAAACGAATTCCCATACATTAATGTCAGCCACCCTTGATTTCTATTTTATGGTCAACAAAATAGCATTATGATCTTTAAAACTATATCTATTCAAAGAAATGGATGGGTTAAAAGAAGCGGGGTACCATCACTTTCCTGTGCATGCAGCGCCTAAGGGCTGGACATGCCCAACTATGGTATAATCTACTCATTAGGTATTTTGCATCACCAGGATCACATTGTCAAAATTCTCCTTAGCTAAATCTTTTTCATGGATACCGAAGTAAGCAACGCTATCTCCAAAATGCTCAATGCCGATTTTCGGATCGCTAAAATCTAACTGAAGCAATAGTACAAACTGATCTTCCTCCTGATTAATGCTATCCATTTGCTCCTGGGTGATGGCATCAATTTGATCAATACCTAAATATTTCGCAGCCCACCAAAACCTTACTGTACCCTGAACAGCGTTTGGATGCCCTAATATTTGATGCCCGATATCAGTCAATGCCGATGCCGATTGAACTTCCATTTCAAGCGATTCCATCAAAAACAAATCTTCGTCAGTCATATTATTTTTAACAATTACATCTTCCTGATAGGAAGGAAAGGTAAACTGTTCGACAAAGGAAATAGGGAATGCTGGAATGTCCTCACTATTTCCATTAGCATTGCCTCGCGTCGTATTGTTGACGAACACCACTTTAAATTCATCTTTTCGGTCAGGATAACGGTTGCCAATATCATTTACGAGTATAAAAAAACAGAGCAGGCCACTTTTAGGTAATAAATCATTCAGGTAATGAATATCATCTAAGGAAATTTGTGCTAAAAAGCTTAAGGGAACATCATGAAGTGATGGATAATGCTGATCAAAGATCGTGGGCGCTCCTCCAATCTGCGACCTTGATTGCTTTATTACAGCAGGCTCATCCAAACTGAATTTTAAACTGAGTAGTAATAACGATATTATTTTTTGCCCGTTTACAGCTTTTGTATTTTCTATAAGTTTAATAATTTCTACTTTCTCCATCAATTTAGAAAATTAAATCATTTAAGTGAATGTTAGGATGATTGATTAAAGCTTATTTTGCACCAATAATGATATTCGTCACATTCGTAAATATATAGCATCAAACATACTTTAATAAGTCATTTACTGAATTGATATTTGAGCTATTTAACGCTTCGTTTTTGTGACAATATTAGAGGGAATTTTCAAATGATTGTGCAAGGAATTTCTGATAACACCATACTGTATGAAACCAAACGTTTACAGTGGCCAAGTGATGTGATTAGCATATTCAACAAAAGAAAGCCCATCTAAAAAAAGGCCGGTAAGCAGCTATTGGCTTTTAAATTTGTGTATAGATATTTGAAGCATATCAAGTCTCAACAACGAAGATATCCCTCCCCTATTAGCTTAAGCTTATATGCAGTATTTCGCAAATAGAAAAATGTATCATAAAAGCGAACATTTTGCCTGTCTTAAACCTCATAATCTTGGAGTCACTATATGTTGAAACAAATAGCTCATTAAGTCATCTCACACAAATAATAACCGACTTAAAGACCGAAGTATTTTGCCAGTGCATAAAATTGAAAAAATGACGTTTCTTTATTGAGGTGATGATCGAAAATATTTGCATCAATCAACAAATTAAAAAGCTTATGTTGGTATAAGTTAAAATAAAAAAAACAAGTGGATTTGTGATGAGTGTAATTCCTTAAAATTTGTCATCACAAAATAATTAGACTTCAAAGAAAAATGTCCCTTAATGCGAAGTAATTATTGAAAGGCAATGAGTTAAAATGACCTATGTATACCATCAAGACAAAGACTTACGGCATGATTAAGGATTTTAAGTTTTGCAGGAGATAAGTATAAACATTCAGTTGGGTTGAATCAATATCAAAATGAGGATCAAGACCTATATTACGATGAGATGCCCAACTGTCAAGGGACAACTATTTAAACATGAAACGATATAAATACTTTATTGGAATTGATGTTAGTAAATTGACCCTTGACTTTGCGATTATGAATGTAGAAAAACTGATCTATCATAGAAAAATCGCAAATGACGAAACTGCAATAGCATCGATGCTCGTTGAGCTAAAAGAAATTAATGGATTTAAGCTATCAAATTCAGTGTTTGGAATGGAACATACCGGAATTTATTCCAATAAAATCTTGAGTATATTGGAAAGGAAAAAAGCAAATATTGTTTATGAAAACCCCACTCATATCAAAAACTCACTAGGTAATTTGAGAGGTAAGAATGACAAGCTTGATTCCATCAGAATTGCCACTTATCTCAAAAAGTTAAAGGATGATTTAAGGTTATGGCAAGGAAAGAGAAAAATCATTCAGGAGCTTGCCAGCTTAGTCGCATTGAGAGACAGGCTTGCAAGAACAAAAAGAGCACTAAAAACGCCATTGAAAGAAGATCATTTATTTGTTAGCACCAAATTTGCAATTCAAAACGAGAAGTTTTCATCAAGAACCATAGATGCCTTAGAGGCTGATATTCATATCTTAGATGAAACTATTAACTTATTATGCTTGTCCGACCCAAAGATTAAAAGAATGATGGATATTATCACATCAATTCCTTGCGTTGGGCCCTTTACGGCGTTACAGATGATCATAACTTCCAACGAATTCGAAACCATCAGTAGTCCTAAACAATTCGCAGCTTATGCAGGTTTGGCTCCCTATCCAAAACAATCAGGAACCGGGCTGCAATCCAGGAGTCGTGTCTCAAATATTGCTAATAAGAAAATGAAAACACTTTTGCATACATGTGCAATGCTATCTAATCGTTTTGTACCTGAAATGCAAGCTTACTTCAAAAGAAAAACTGAAATAGAGGGAAAACCGAAGATGCTTGTTTTTAATGCCATCAGATCAAAGCTCGTCCTAAGGGTATTTTCCTGTATTAAACACAATAGGCTCTACACTAAAGATTATGATTACAATAGTGAAAAATTAACTCAAGGGATAAGACAAACATAGTTTGCCGTTTTATTGCGACTAAACTAAAAAAATTAGAAGTGCTATTTTATTATTGTTTTTTATTCAGTACTAGTCGTATCACTTGGGGATCGTTTAAAAGTGAGCAAAGTATCCGGGTAGTCACTATTTATTGAGATAAAAACCTGCACTAATTAACCGTCAAAGTAGATATCGTGTTGATTTTTATTTTTCCAAGTTGATTTACAGATATCTCATATATCATTTCAGTAGTGAAGTTGAACAAGGCATTAAAAACTAAATCTTTATCCTCTGGTTTCTTGAGATCAATGTTAACTATAGCGAGCGTATTGCATTGTTTTAGACCTTAATTTTGCACTCATACTGAGAATCGATCTGCTTAGTACAAGAGCCCTGACAATAAAATAAATCCCGTTGGTCTGATGACTTATTTATCTGAACTATCCATGGATTTCCAATTGTCCCTATTCGCACACCAAGGTCCTGCGGCATATTTAAAACCGAAATCTAGTGTACGCTATTCATGAGAATTCATACATTAGTTGAATTTAGTGTGTTAAGACTAACGATCTGGTTTTTATTAACTAAATTCTTTGCAAAATTGTTACGGATTTCATCTAGCTACTAGTATATATTTGGTTTAGCGGAGCCTTTAATTTTTTAGGGGCCTTATTTTTCCAATTTTAAGGATTAAACAGAAATTCATTAGCCATAATTTTCTAACATTTTTAAGCAGAAAATTAAGACAATAAGCTTAAAGAAGGCACTTATAACGATCCGCCTTTAATTACATTTTTCAGTTCAGCGTTTGATGAAACCCATTCGTCAAAGACTGTGATAGCCTCATTTGCAAAAGTCCATGAAACGTAATTTTCTGCTTTTCAAGTTTCTTCTGTAATTTAACAGTAATAAATTCGTCGCCGAAACCTGCCCACTCAGCATCGCGTTTAGTATTTCCATGATAAACCTGAGCGATATTGAACCAGTAAATTGCTTTTAGACACATTGGACAAGGCTCTGCACTAGTATACATGATGCACCCGCTTAAGTCTGCTTTGCCTATACTTTTTGCAGCCGCGCGAATGGCATTGATTTCAGCATGTGCAGTGGATCACGCTCTCCCTTTTATTAGTGTCGTCCTATCTACATCGGCCCCGTTGGCGACAACGTTTTGCGTGAGATCAAGTTCAAACATAATAGAATTGCTTTGCGATAGATCGAGCGAATTTAAAGGTTATACGTTGCATCACCCAGGATTAATGGCCATATCATTCATAAAGCACAATAGTCTATTGTGCTTTATGGGTTGCGTTTTTGGCTATAATTTTATGGTGTGGTACTGAAGCTGACCACAAAATTTTTAATTGGCACTTGATCAACTGACTTAAATGACCGGCCACTGAGCTCAAACTCATATTCTTTTCCTTTTTCCAGCGCAGTTTCTAAAATTATTGACGTATTATCTTTGGAATAGCTTACCTTACTAATCTTTGGGAAGGCGTCTTTCCCTTTATCGGTGAGGTTTATGGAATAACCTTTGCCGAATAGCGGCCTGTCAAAATTGATGGTAATGGTATGGATTGCCGGATCAATATTTTTACTATTATTGGCAAATTCATCTATTGAGGTCACTTTTGGCCTTTGTTGTTCAAATATATTTTGGTAAACAGAGATATTTTGGGCATAATCATGATATGCCAGTATAATGTTAGGCAGGTAACTTTCCAACGTCGGATATCTATCCCGCTGTTGATCATATTTCTCCAGTTCTATTAAAAGCTCGTTAATCCAAAGAAAACCCCGATCGAGTTGTTCTAAAATCTCACGATCGATAGCCTGCTTATCGAAGCTGTGATCTTTCATATACTTAATTACCGCCGCCCGTACAAGTGCCTCGCTGATCATCGTTTGCCAACCTGCGTAAGCCTGCCCACTCATTTGTTCCTGAACCGCTTTGTAAATGACCTGTCCATTCTTCTCAAAACGGGAAGGATTCTGGTCAGTGAGATAATTCACAAAACTATGATTAAATTCATGTAACAGCGTCGGAAAATAATCCCTTAGATCAAATCTGGCCATTCCTGTGCTGTCTATAGTCCAAGTTCCCATAATGGCATATACCTCACGTTTTCCATCTTTATAAAATATATCGGGGCCATAATTTCCTCCACCATTCCCAACCCCATTGATAATAATAAATTTCTCTTTCGGTGACTTGCCATAAAAATCCTTATACCAATTTAGATCAAGCTGGTCATAAATAGTCAGAAAACGTTGACTTACTTCCTTATAAATATCGGCATTCGCCTTAAAAAAAACATCCGCCCTGGAGTCTTTATAAAACTTTCCCAGCAGCCGGATAAACTCCTGTGCCTTTTCCATTTTCCATCGTTTTTCAGGAACAGAATCTGAAAGTTTCACCACCGGTTTAAAGCCAGGGGCTGGGCCTAAATGCACCGCCATTTTCATCACCGCATCATAGCCAATGCCATTTTCTTTACGAATCTTTTTAATATAGGAAATCAACTCATGATTTTTATAAGCACCAAAGTATCGTTCAATATTATCTGTATAACGTTTGAATTGCGTAGAACTGAATTCCTGTGCACCGGCCAGCCTAAATACGATACTTAACAATTCTACCCGCTCATCCACTCTGGGTTTTGCGAGAATTGTCACCCCCTGCGCAGCTAAATTTGAAGAAGCAATAGAAAAAAATAATAAAAAGGATATTGATATACGGAAAGGAAAATTCAAATTCATGCGAGGACTAAAAGATTGCGATCATTAGTTAAATAACTTTGCTAAATTAAAAAAAAGGATTTAACATCTTTATCTGACGTTAAATTATTGGCTGCACGATTTTTTATCACTCATTCCAATGAAGTGGCACTAATTTTCTTTTTAAACAAATTTTTCGGATTATGGTTGTTCAAAGCCTAGCCTTTATATAATTTCTGCAAGCTATAAATTTGTGCTGACCAGTAATTTCTTCTCTTTACCGGCAATCCCGGCTGGCGGGTGCTGTCGAATATTCAATCCCTTTAATTTCTAAGCATATCACTTAAATAATGAAAAAAGTCCACGCAATAACGATAAGAAATATTATCTAATTAATAATTATATTAGAGGTAGCAAAATAGTTTCTCTAATTAAAAAACAATAGTGATCTCCATTATTTCCTAATAAAGTTTGTAGAGTTATTTGAAGTTTACTCAAACTCGCGTCTAGGTTAACAGGCCTATGGACTGATAGAAGTCTTAAATAAATAATAACTTGAAAAGGGCAGTTAGGTTGGTTTAGGCACACATCTAGGAAAAACCTATAGAAGGACTATAAGCGCCTAACTGCATAATGGAGTTCATAACGAAAAAAGCATAGATAGCCTTTTGACAACTGAAATTTAGTATCTAGGAAACTTGCGTATTAAATCAAAACCCATTGAACTTAAGATGGCTAGACATCCACAACTGAGTAGAACAAATCAGGCATATAGGAAAGACCTAAAATAGAGGATTGAAACTCAAGTAATGTTTAGGTAACTAAAAGGACAGTCAGGTAAGTTAATCCCTTGCCTAGGAAAGACCTATGAATCAGCGAAACGCCTGACTGTTAAATGGGTATTGACAACCTATACTACGAATGTATTTAATATTATGAAGAAATATATTTATTTTATTGGTATTGACATCTCCAAAGAAACGCTAGATATGTCTGTTATATCCAATGGAGATGTTTTAACACATAGTTTAATTCCTAATGAGCAGAAGGCTATAAAGAGTCATATTATCCAACTAAGGCGATCTTTAGGTTTTACTAAAAGGAATGCCATCTTCGGAATGGAAAACACCGGTATTTATAGCAACCATTTAATAAATACCTTAGAAAGTCTAAAACTTGATACCGTCGTGGAGCAACCATTGCATATCAAGAATTCCCTAGGAGTAGTCAGAGGGAAAACAGATAAATTGGATTCAAAGAGGATCGCTATGTATCTCTACAAATCGAGAGATGTACTCCGCTTGAGAGATCCTAAAAGACCGATATTGGAACAGTTGGCCAATCTCACCTCGCTAAGAAAAAGGCTTCAGTCTCTTCACATTGCAATGAAAACACCATTAAAAGAAAGTGCTGGCTTTGTTAAAAAAGGTTTAATCGAACAGAGCAATAGACTTTGTTCTAGAAGCATTGATGCACTAACATTGGATATTAAAGATGTTGAAGATTCGATTGAAGCAACTTGGAAATCCGATGAAGATTTAAATAGACTTATGACACTTGTCCAATCTGTCCCTTGTATTGGGCCTTCAATTGCCTTGGAAATGATTATCTGTACAAATGAATTTAAAAATATCCCCACAATCAAACAGTTTGCGTCATATGCAGGCATAGCTCCTTTTCCATACAAATCTGGAACCTCAATCCAAAAAAAGACAAGGGTATCAAGGATTGCAAACAAGAAAATGAAAGCCCTCCTACATACTTCTGCAGTTTTGGCTCGACGCTTTGTTCCAGATATAAAGGATTACTACCACCGGAAAACTGTCATTGAGGGAAAACACAAGATGCTGGTCTTGAACGCTATTCGTTTCAAAATGGCATCGAGGGTATATGCATGTCTAAAGAACAATAAACCTTATCAAAAGGACTTCAAGTTTAATCCGCCATTAAAATATAGACTTATTGAGATTGAAGATAAAAGATTTGTTACAAGTCAGTGGTCAAACCGCTTGGCAGATTTAAAATATCTTGTAAAAAAAGTTTGATAGCAATTTTTAGTTGACTATTTTGGATATCCAACCATAAGTGATCTTCTATTTCAATATTCTTATATAGAAATTTCCATAAAAGCCAGCAATGAGATGTCGAAAATTGTATTTTTAATTTAGATGAGATTTCCGGAATGAACTTCTTCTTTGGATGAAATTTATTAAACTCAGGTGTTTTAACTAGCCCATAAATTAGTCCACCACTTTCGAAATTAAACTTGGCATACAATTTTCTAAAATTCGGTAAAACGAAATGATTATGTTCTTCTGAGAATTGTAAGTTCAATTCCTTAGCAATATCATTCATTTGTCTGTTAAATTTATCCTCAAGTATGAGTTTTAGAGTACCAACATTCCTAACTGCACAAACAGTTCATATAACCCCTTTCCGCCAATTCACTAAAATGCAGACAAGCAAAACTTTACAGCAAATTATTTCCGGTAAAATGGGGTCAACGTATTCTGGTTTATCCAATAGCGTATCGATACGATCAAAAACATTCGAATTGTGATGAAAATCAAAACATACAATCCTTTTTAGACAGTCTTTCGGAAATTATTTTGCAAACGATCATAAGTAATCATTGAATCCTTACAACTATTCCGTAGATTCTTTTTATGCCAAATTCTGACAAGAAACACCAAATGCAATGAAATAAGGGTGTTCGAATCCTTTGAACTGGTAATTGAAAAGTTAGTACTGAAAGAGCTCAAAATCACCCTAAAAAGTCAACCAATCAGCTGACGAACAAATACTTACAATAAAATCATTCAATTTAATTATTTTTGTTCTGTAATTCGAACACGAATGACAAAAACAGGCTTTGAACAGCCCTGAGGGCATTTAATAAGAAGAGGATACAGTTTTTTGCTATATCCTCTTTCGTGCACCAGAGGGGACTACAATCGAACAATTGATACCTCTGCTTACGTTGTTTAATTCTGTTAATGAGAAAGACAAATAGCGATTTATGGATTTTAAAAGCACTTTTGTTTAACTTAAGAACTTTTAACGTTGGTTGTAAGCGGATCATTTTATTTCATTTTACGATGACTATCAAGTTAGGGTTTCTAGGTAAATAATATTCTGTTGAAAGTAAAAGGGAGCTTAATTGAACAATTACTTAAGCTACTAATTCTCATGTATATTTAGATAAGCAAATAGCGAGAATTAGCTCGGCTCGAGGAATTACGACCTCCGCTGCCCAAAAGGAACTAATAATCAATGTGGAAAAATACTGACATTTCTATTAAGGTGCAGGTAGGATGATATTCGATAAAAAAGTTCAAGCCTAATTGACTGATTTTGCGTCGAAGCGGAAAGACTTTGAAGCAGGTTTAATCAATTAAAAATAACTGATAATATTTACAAGCTGCCAACCACCTTTAAAGAATTGTTGGCCATTCATGTAATAACCCCTTTTTTGATTTTGACCGGGAATTCAACAAATACTTACCAGAACTTAACTGCGCATCCCGGCATTTGTGGCTTAAGGGTTCCGGTCCAAACTTTTAGTTAATGCGTTCTCTATCACTATAGACCAATAAATCTATGTGACAGAGATTATGAATGGAGATTTCGGTTCCGTTGACCAATTTATTCCGTGTCGGATTGACCAGTTTAAGACAAAACCCAATTTATTCCTAACCTATTATTTATTGATCAATTGGGCCTGGTCAGTTTTGACCGAAACATAATGATCCGCAATTTCGAAACGATGTGGTCAAAGCTACCGAAATCTCCAGACAAGGCTAGCTTTGACAAACAGATCCTGAAGCTCATAGACGAGATTGAGGAACTTGAACCCTCAATTATAGATATACTCCTATTTCTGGCAAATGCCATCATCCGTGATGCAAAGACCGGCAAGGCATATTCACAATAAACAACAAAGCCCAGCAACTTTAGATTGCTAGGCATGTAACCTATTTTTTGAAAAAGCAACTATTTAAACGACTGTAAAATTTTTCGCTATAATCTTCATTAAACTACTCGTTGAGATGGTCTTTATTACGTAGCAATGCAATTCGATTTCTTCAATCAAACCATTCCACCTTTTATATAGGTCCAAAACATCTACACTTTCAACTTCGATAAACGCATAGTCAATATATTCAGGAGCCTCTACACCTAGGTTCATATTGAGGCTTACCCAATACACGTCTTCAAAGATAAGTTTAAGGGGACCTTTATTTTCTACGGATATTTCAAATAGTACCGTATCACTCTTACCAGGGTTTGTCCTGTCTATTTCAATATTTTTAATCTCCGAATTATGCCAAAGATATTCTTCAAATTTCATAGTAATTTATTGTGCTTTAGGCCATCTACAAATATCAAATATATGCTCTTTCGCTCCATTCAAATGAAAATGACTTATCTGAAGTCCTTTTGTATTGACAGGTGATTCGTGACTTTGATGTTACTTTTTATTTTAGGCATGAGTGATTAGTTGGCACCAGGATATGGACTTGTTTAGAGCCTATTCAAGGTAAATAACTCGAAGTAATTTGTTATCGAAGAAGTCTCTTTTAAAAAACTAACAAATGGTTGTCCATCGTTAAACTCCAAAACAAAAGTATTGCCATCCGTCAACCTCAGCCAAATAATATTTAAGTCTGATTCACTAAAAAGACTCTCGAACTCATTTGTAAGATCAACATATTGATCTCTTAACAAAAGATACTTGATATACCAATAATCTGCTTGAAAATTAACTGAAAACACCAAATATGGCTCAATTTCAAGCTCACCAAATAACCGTACTTTGGGTTCAATTAGCAATATATCTTTTATGAAATTTAAACTTTTGAGCTCACTATTAATTTTATACTTAGAGGCCTTCACTGCGTTTTCCTTTTTATAATATGTATGTTTATGGGGTGACGATTTTCCACTTTCTCCATGAGTTGTAATGTGCGTATCGCTTCTTTTTCTTCCTTTGGCATGAAAGTTCGTACGTTGAGCATAATTGCCCGAAGCATCTTCTCTTAGTTGAGTGTGTGCAACGCCTCTACCCTCCGCATAGATTTTTGTATTCCCAGCCTTTGTCTTAATCGTTTTGAATGTTACACCCTCTGCATCCTTCGGAATAAAAGGAGTTTTCCCAAAACTGACCTTCTTTAGATGCCACCTTTGTCACTGCACCTGTAACCCTTCCAGCCTTCTGTTGCACCAACAAGAAGCCCTTCGGCGGCTTTACTACCCATATCCTTCACCAAAGCTGTCAAATCTCCGTTTGATGCGTCCGAAGATAATGTGATCCCTACTTTTGCCATTCCATAGGTGCCGAAAGTAGCTGTTTTTAACAAATTGTTCGTTATTGCTTAAGTAGTAATGTGGCTTTTAACTGTTTCAACTGGATTTAATATTGCCTGTTTATTCCTCCAAAATATCGAGTAAAACCTTGCTTTATCACATCCTATAGGTCATCACCAGGCCAATCAGGATATCGACCATCTGGATCGGTTAATCTTATAGGATTATTTAAAACATAGATATACGGAGATGTACTTTCTAGATAGAGTCTACAAGCGGATCCACCACGTTCCACCTTGCAATCACCGGATCATAAAACCTTGCGCCGTAATCACATTGCCCACTGAGCTCATCCTGCACCTCCTTACCATTGTAGAGATACTTGTTCGTCGTTGCCACCGGAGATATAGACTTCCTCAATCCGAATGGATAATAATCATCCTGCTGAAGCCTTCTTACCGCTCCATTGTAAATATCGAAACTATAACGAACATTTCCAAGATGATTACTCAGATTATATTGATAACTGTATCCACCTAAACCGTCGTTCAGTGCTATGCCTTCCTCGGCATGTATAAAGTCAATCGTTCCATCCGGTTTGTATTCAATTCCGTCAATGTAGTTTCGCACTGATCCGTTGGCATTCTTCCTTAACTTCCTCCCGCTGGCACCATAGGTGTAAGTCAGATTAATGTTAGGTATATGTCTGGGCAGGTTCAGGTGATTGTATTCAATCGTATATCCTGAGCGGCCATCCGTTGTCGCATTCCCGTTTACATCATAGTCATAGCCACTGGTCACATAAGCCACATACCACAGCCTGTTCCCATGCTAGTAGTCGTAACTGTTCGCATTGCCCCCGTCCCTGGAAAGGTACTTAAAGTTGCCCATCACATCATACTCCACCTGCTCACTCATCGGGTAGGAAAGGCCTGATGCAGCCCCCCGCTTCAATCTATTCAACTTGTCATAAATGTATACAAAAGTGTAAGGGAGCGCCTCGCCCGCGCTCCAGCGCTGGTTGGCGATATTCCCATTGTACTGCGCCTCTGCGCCATCTATCGCGTCATTGTACTTAAGCTCTATGCTGAACTCATTGCTCTTCCTGCTCCTCAACCAGCCCCGTTCGTTATATGTTAGTTTTGTTCGCTGGGTTTCATTGTGCAGTTTCCTCTCCTGGAGCTGCCCAAGCTCATTATAGGCCAGATAACTCAAATTAACCTCTCCCGCATCATTGATGTTCTCGAAGGTCGCCGCCTTCCTGCCCAGATGGTCATATTCATAACGGGTCGCGATCTTAGTACTTTGCCCATTGGCATGATGCGTCCGCACACTGCTCATCAGGTTCCCGTCAAACTTCCAAACTTTCTCAGTGATATCGTAATTGGATGTACTGACAGCAGTAACCAATTCATTTGACCCCTTTCCGCCAATTCATTTAACTTCAGACAATCAATACTTTGTAATAATTTTATATTTGGCGAAACGGGGTCAATGTAAACTAATTTATCCACAAAAGAACTTGATGAATTAAAATCAGTAAAGAATATAAAAACACCCAAAAAAAAAGGCGGATGGAAATCTTATGACCTACTCATCAGCTAATCTTTTATAGACCATTTTCGGTCTACTTTTTCTGTACCCTCATCCTCACATCGCTGGCTTATGATTTTATCTAGAGGTATTATTTATAACTTCTTCATCGAGTCTACCTTTAACTATTGCTTTTTCTAAATGTCCAACCGTGAGGGCTTTTCTTGCTAGCTTTTTGCTGTTGGTCAGAAATCTAATGATTGCTGGCAATATAAAATCTCCTTCGGCACTAAAATAATCTGCCTTCATAAATTTTGTTAAGTCAACTTTAAAAGCCTTTCCATAGGATATTAAGAAATCTGTTGCCTCGTCGCCATAAAGACCTAAATCTTCCTCTATTCTTGAGTTTGTTGTAATTTCTTCATCGTCAAAGCCATTTTGCTCAATGATAAAGCGTTTCAATTGATTAAAAATTTCATCTCTCATATTCATATTTTCAGTATCATCGATTCTATCGTCTTTTCTTTTTAACGCACATACCACATTGGATTGTTGTTATTCTCCTTATTATTTTTTGTCAATTGATCGGTAATTTCTCCTATTTCTTGTCTGTGATCCCAAACACCCTTTACCGATAATACCCATCCAGCATGAGGAACTAGCCTCCCTATAAATCGACCAACAACTTTGCTAGCAATTTTTCTTGCCGCTTTTTTTCCAATAGCTTTTGAAAGCACCTTAACCGTTTTTCTTTTGAAAGCTGTACGTTCCCAAGGGATTGCTTTTGATAAAACCCTTGATGCAATCGATGATCCCCGATCAGAACCTAATGCGCCTACTGGTTTTAAGAAATCAAAAGGTTGACCTAATACAATTAGCCCTGGTCCCCAAGGTCAATAACCATTGTTTTTATTTCCTTTGATGGTAACCTCTCTTAATTGGTTGACTTTCGCTGTATCCAAGCCCAAAGGATCAATATAACTTAGAGGATTATTGAATACACATGCATATGGACTGGAATTGTAGTGGATAGCCGAATTCCCAGCAGTTATCACATTGCGTACTCTCGGTAGATTAAAATAATTACCAGCATTTTTTCTGCCTTCGGAAGCATCAAAATCATAGCCTTCATTAGACATCTCTTGAGCATATGCATCATCAAAGTCGCTCCAATATTCATCTTCCTGCAAAGGATCAGGTACATTCCACCTTGCAATTACCGGATCATAGAACCTTGCCCCGTAATCATATTGCCCACCGAGCTCATCCTGCACCTCCTTGCAATTGTAAAGATATTTATTCGTTGTTGCCACCGGAGATACCGACTTTCTCAATGCAAAGGGATAGTAATCATCCTGCTGAAGCCTTCTTACTGCTCCATTGTAAATATCGAAAGTATAACGTACATTTCCAAGATGGTCAGCCCAATTATAATGGTGGCTGTAACGACCTGTTCGATTGTTCAGAGCTATGCTAGACAATTATCTTCTATATAAGTGAGTAGTATCTATTGCTTTGATTTTTATCAGTTCTTCAATATCCTTATCTTCTACACTTTCTCCCTTAGCTGGAACAAAAAAAGATAAGTATTCATAAGAATAAATATCACCTGGTGTTGTTGCCAAAGCTCCCTTACTATATTCTTTTACTTGTTTTGTTATTTCATTATCTCCCTTAATTATTTTTGGATAAAAGCCTTCGTCAAACGTTTTCCTGTCGATATATCCAATGCCATAATTGTTAATAAAAAAATCATTTTCTTTTTCATTGGAAACTAGCAACCTAACTTCTCCAACATAACCTTCTGGAATAACAACAGTATAAACAGGCCTGTACTCGCTTATATAAAATATAGAGCTAAATATTATTACGAATATGGAAGCAAATGTTAGAGCCCGCCATTTTGAATTCAGTATTTTCTTTACTAGCATACCCAACCCAAAAAAAACAAGAAGGGTACAAGGCAAAGAGAGCAAGAGCAAAAACCAAGAGGGAAGTATCATTGTTTTTGTTTGCAACATTTGCCAGATGCCAACACACAGTGAAAAAATACCCAAAGCTAGAATTACAGGCTGTATTTTAAATTTCATGTTTTATCGTTTATAAAATTTAGAAGGATAATAATTAAGATTGCCCTTCCCTATAATTTGATTGATTAAAGGTAATCCGTGGGTCATTTCAACAGAAGGCTGGTTGTGTTGCCATGATCTTAATTCCATTGACTTCAACGTGGCATTGAACTCAAATCTTAATATTTTAATTGTTAGCACACTATTCTACTTAAGCCATCTATCACATGACCGAATTACTTCCATTACCTACCAACAAACACTTTGCATTAGTTGATGTTATATTCCTTTTCAAGTTCAGTAATTATCAAGTTCGGATCTGTTATTGAATACTTAAATGAAATAGAATCATTTATATTTAACCCTTCAGGATTGTTATCCCAACCACCGAAAAATGTATAATCAATACCGTTAATTTTGTATTTTACTTTAATACTATGCCCTTTATAGGAATGGATTTCAGCAATTACACCTTTTGAATAATTAAATTTTTTTTCAACCATTTTAACTCTTTTTGCATTATCTTTATTTGAGTTAGATACTATCCAATAAAGAAATAAGCTAATAGTAACGATAATAATTATAAATATAGTCCCAATTCGTATTTTATTCATATATTAAATTTCACCTTGTCGGTTGCAACATTTTGCAAAGCCTCTTTGCAATCCGACCAATTACTCCTCTTGAAATCTTTTTTGCGACACCGGAAGCAACAGCTAACTTGCGAGTAAGATCTACTGTTGATTTAGCAACATCTAATTTCTTTGCTACGATCGTACCCTTAATACCTGCCAAATTTCTTTCTCCATCAGTAACTTTATTAAATAAATTGCTTCCTTTGACCAATCCCCTAACAGCATTTGCCTCAGAGGCTGTTGCCTTTGCCAAAGATTGTTCAGCAACCCCGGTAATCTTTCTACCGATTATCCCGCCAATTTCCCCGGCAACGACATCAGCAGTGACATCGAACGCCGCCTCTCCTATAGATCTGGTACCATTGAAAAAACAGCCGCCCCACACCCTTAAAGAATTGTTAGCCAATTCATGGAATAACCCTTCTTTAATTTTGAAAAGGAATTCAACAAATACTTAATAGAACTTAACTGCGCATCCCGTCATTTGTGGCTTAACGGTTCCGGTCCAAACTTTTGGTTAGTGCGGTCTCTATTACTGAAGACCAATAAATCCATGTGACAGAGATTATGAAAGCTAATTGACATGTAAACATAAGTCAAATCGCCTTATTTACGTGAATTTACTAAGTTTTATCAAGATTGATTCGAAAAAGTTTCATTTAAGCTAATTGCCCAAGCTGATCTTCTCAACCAAGACAATTATGTTTTAAATCACTTGTCAGTTAAACTCTATTTGATTAACAAATATATAGATTGGATACGAGCGCCTCCGTATTCTTGTTGATAATGAAATTTCTTATTTTGTATTATCAATGGAGATTTCAGCTCCGTTGACCAAGTAATTCCGTATCGGATTGACCAGTTTAAGAAAAAACCCGATTTATTCTTAACCTATTATTTATTAATCTATTGATGGTCATTTTTCACCGTAACAAACTGATCCTCAATTCCGAAACGATGTGGTAAAAGCTACCGAAATATCCAGACAAGCAAGACTTTATGATAATTTTATATTTGGCGAGACGGGATCAATGTAAACTAATTTTTCCACATATGAGCTAAACATATATATAGCCTATAAATGGCAAAGCCTGGCTCAATGAACCAGGCTTTGCTGCTATTTAATTACCTTAAGTACTGCCTTAGTAATTTTTCATTTCTTCACTCAAGTCTTTTGCAAATTCCACTATATCAACAACAAAACCTGTATTTTGTCCAACCACAAAAACATTCAAAAGATAACCGTGCAAATGAACAAAATCCAAAAGTTCGTCCTCAAAAGTCTCCAAAGTGATCTCCTCAACATGAAAGTCCAACCAACCGGATGCCTTAGACTGATCAGCAAACTCCGTTGACGACCACAAAGGAAATAACTTAGAGGCTTTGACTTCTGATATAGCCCAATTTCCATCCGGGCTTTTTAGAGAATACATCAATTCCGTATCAGCAACACGCTTAATGAAGTATTTATAGCGCTCGTAAGGAGCTAATGCTGATACTACTTCTATTTCCTTTTCTGTAATTTTCATCATAAAGGTCTTTCTTGTTCTTTTTGCCGTTATTATCCTATTTATGTGTGTCTCTTAGTTTTCGTTCATCGCTGAAAGTTCATAAGATGCCTTTGAATGAAATAAGATAGCCAAATTATGCTTCCCCATCCATTTGCCAATGGTACTTGAAGGTAAGCCATATTTGCGTCCAGCTGCTCGCTGACTGAGCATACTGGATTTGATCTCGCAAATGATTTTCTCTTTCAAATCATCGCTTAATCGTCCCCAAGGTTTTCTAGTTGCAATTTTTGTTTTGTCTTTGCTTTTTGTTGCCATTTTTCAGTTTTTAATGACAAGCTATAGCAGGACGAGACACACTTATGTATTCTTCTATTTGTATGCATCTAAATGGATTTGTTTGCAATGAATTATTATCTGAAGACCACCCTCAAAAAAGTATTTGATATCATCATTTTCGTTGGGTTTTTCCTGTGGAAGATAACTATCGATGAAATCCCTTGCAGAGGAAGGGAAAAATGTAATCTCCCCTAGACAACTATCATCATCAGGTGTACTATTTTCGTCTTGTTCAATCACCTTAAAGAAAGTAACATCTCGATGTTTTAGGATTAAAAAAGAGAATTCATCTGGACCAACCCAGTCACCCTTTGATTTTACCCATTTTAAATGAATTTCTCTTATTGGCAACTGATAGTCTAAACCGACAAAATTAAAATTATTATGTAAGTCGATATTTGTGTCTTTAAAATTTAAAGCCGCTGTATTGTTTTTTATCGTAAAATTAACCTCCATTACTTATTCTATAAAAAGTGCGTACAAGATGTTAGCGATCTATTATTTGTATAAATCTAATCAAAAGATAGGCTTCTTCCGCTGATACTCATTAGGATTTTATTAATTCTTCGTTTTTTGAGATTCCTCAAGCATGCATTACGTTTAAACAATAATGAATATTATATTTGATTTTTTATGAAACCTAATCTTTTAATTCTCATATGTTTTAATAAGTTTACTGCTAATAGGCTGTGAAAATGATAATAGCGAAATATCTGCAACAGATATTTATAACCAATACTCTCATGCCTATATTGCAGGTTTACCCTTGAACATAGAAGGAGCTATTCCTACTAATCGAGATATTTCCACGAAAATTGGATTATACTCGGAAACAGCGATGGAAAAAATAATGAAATGTATACCGTGAATGGGCAGGTTCCAAAAGAAGTTGTTAGCACTAAAATAATTTACTACCACTTATTAGAGCTGAAAGAAATCACCATCCCAGATATTACAACAGTAATTAATAATTGTAAATAGTCACAATATTATAATTAGCAAGTAATGAAATATACATTAACATTTAGAAGCCAAATAGAAGCATTGAAAGGAATAATAGTTATCACGTTTTCATTCATGGCAATCTCGGTGCTTTTTAGATATGCATTGGATAGTTTTTTTCCTAGCTCAATTATTTTGCTGATTATTTATTTATTATTTTATTTCATTCCGGTTATTATTCTACATATAAATTATATCAAATATGCAAGAGGACGTGTTCTGATAGTCGGCAGTGATTTCATAACGTACGATAATCAAACCTATTCTATCGATGAGATCGTTTCAATTGAAGTTTTTTCAACCTCTCAGCACAAAAAAAATGGTAGTGGGGCAAGAACTTTAGCTCATAATGAATATTATTACTTTATTCAAATTAATTTTCGAAATGAAGAGAAGATAATAATTAATAGCCTGCTTGGGCAAAATATAGATCGCTATTTGATTTCAAAGTTCCCTGATTTGGCTGTTAAATATCACCTTCATTTCTTCCGTAGGTTATTGATAACTAAATGATCTTTTCTAGCAATGTATTTTTAATTTCTTCTACAAAGCAATAAATATTATGTAATAATTGCTTGGGACAATTTTGTTCAAAACCGATAAAGCATACAGCTTGATTAAGATATAGCCGCCATTTACCAACACTGCCAGATTTATCTCCAAAATTTCAACGTCAGGGTCAGTTTCTGGTTTAAAATATTCATCGCTTTCAAATTCGTTGAGACAACGAAGTGTAAAGGTGACTCGATATACGTGGATATTCCGACCCATACTACACCACCCATTCCGAGGCATAGTACACCAGTCATTCCGAGCCAAAGTACACCAGTTTTTGTTTGAGCTAATTAAATATTCCGAGGCAAAGTGCGCCATTTTTGGTTCATTTCAGGATTATTTTTCTCTGCCATTCCGACACATACTGCACCATTATATTTAACCATATTACGCAATTGGGCATAGTTTAACCCGCCAATTATATAGGTTTGGTAAGCATCAAGCTTACCCCTGTAGATATGGCGAACAAACTGCTCAGCATGAATAAGATTAGACAGATACTCATTTTCCTGGATCAGGGTGTCTCCCAACGGAAAATAGAAAAAGAGGTCAGGGTCAACAGGCGTACCATCGCGAGTTACCTCGAAAAGTTCAGATCGACAGGTTTGACTTTTGGTGGCTTGCTAAAGCTCTCTGATAGGGACATCGATGAGATTCTTGGCCTTATAAACGAAGAGGTAATGGAGGATGCTGACCCCAGGCGGGTTCATTTTCTTGAACATTTAGAATATCACAATGAACAGCTCGCCACCAAAGAAGGCGTAACCAGGTTATTGCTGTGGGAAGAGTATATTACCAATTATCCGGAAGGGTTCCAGTATTCCAGATTCTGTGATCTGCTGCAGGAACATAACCGGGCCTCGAAGGCCGTTATGCATTTTGAGCATAAGCCAGCTGAGATGATGCAGGTTGATTTTGCCGGTGCGCCACTGCATTATCTGGATACTTCTACAGGAGAACTGGTTAGCTGTCCGGTGTTTCTTGCCATTCTTCCCTTTAGCGGTTACGGTTACGTGGAAGCACTTGTAGATGCAAAGTTGCCTCAGGTTGTATCGGCACTGAACAAAGCACTCATCTATATCGGTGGTGTGCCCAAAGGGGTAAAATCGGATAATATGAGGCAATGGGTATCCAAAAGCTCAAAGTATGAACCTGTCTTTACCGAGATGCTGGAGCAATGGGCTAACCATAATAAGATTGCGCTCTTTGCTGCACGCCCGTATAAGCCAAAGGATAAACCAAGCATAGAGAACTTTGTGAGGATAGCCTATATGCGCATCTATGCCAAACTTAGGAACCAGACCTTCTACAGTCTCAAGGAATTGAATGAGGCAATCAGAATTAAGCTTAATGAACACCACCAGCTTAGTTTTCAACGCAAAAGTTTCAGCCGCTATGAGCTATTCCACAATAATGAGTCTGCACTTTTGCAACCACTTCCAGAAACATCATTCTCTATCCAGCACTACACCAGGGCAAAAGTTCAGAAGAACTATCATGTCGTCGTAGGTGAAGACTGGCACTATTACAGCGTTCCCTTCAGATATATCGGCAAGGAGGTCAGGATTTCATATTGTATGGACAGCGTTGAAATCTTCCATAATTGCACCCGGATTGCCATACATGTCCGGAGTTTCAGAAAACACCATTTCACAACCGTAAGGGAACATATGCCTGAAGCTCACCAATCCTTTTCGGATGAAAAGGGATGGGATCCTGAATATTATCTGAAACAGGCTGAAAAAGCAGGTCAGAACACTTATGACTTTATTCAAAAGCTGATGCAGAGCAATCCCGTCATCCATCAATCATATGCTGGCTGCGCCGGACTGATGCGGCTCTTGAAAGCCTACGGGGCGGCAAGAATGGAAGCTGCCTGCAAAAGAGCACTCACCGGACACAGGTTTAAATATACTGTGATAAAAAACATTCTTGACAACAATATGGACATGGTCGAGGAAATAGAACAGAAAGAATACAGGACACCGCTACACCAGAACGTGCGAGGAGCTGAAGCATACAAAACCAACTAATAAAGATCAATATGAATACACAGAACACAGTAGACCAGATGAAAAGCCTAAGGCTGGGCGGAATGGCAAGGCGCTATGAGGCAACGCTACAATTGCCAATACACGAAATCCAGGACCCACATTCAATGCTCGCTATGCTTATCCAGGCAGAAATCGAGTACCGCGAGTATGCAAGAACAGAAAAATATCTCAGGTACAGTAAACTTAGATATCATGCCCTTCCCGAAGATATACTCTGTACTTCCGAGCGTGGCATTACCCGCGAACAGGTACTAAGACTCTCGGACGGCACTTTCATTGAACGTGGTGAAAATGTGCTTATTACCGGCGCTACCGGGTGCGGCAAAAGTTTCCTTGCCTGTGCACTGGGACGCAGTTCCTGCCTACTTGGATTCCGTACGCTATATTTCAGTATGAATAAGTTTCTGGATGCTCTTGCCCAGGCAAGGCTCGATGGAACTTACCTCCGATGGATTAAGGGGATATCCTCAAATAGGCTACTGATATTAGACGACTTCGGGCTTAAGCCCCTGAGCAATGATGCCAGGATTGCAATACTTGATATTCTGGAGGATAGATATGGCAACGGTGCGACAATAATAACCTCACAGCTGCCAGTAGATAACTGGTACAACTTTATAGATGAACCTACACTTGCAGATGCAATTATGGACAGGCTGTCAGCATCTGCTCACAGAATTGCACTCACGGGCAAATCCATGAGAAATAAAAAAAATCATTAAGTTTACAGAATATCGCTTTGTCCAAAAGTGATATGGTTAAAAGTTAGTGCTAAAGCCAGAACCAAACTGGTGCACTATGCCTCGGAATGTGGTGTACTTTGTTCGGAATAATCAATACGCTCGCTCAGCATATATCTTCATTTTCTGAGACAAGAACCTAAGGTAAAATTCTCATTCCTATGAAAATTTACCTTTTTTGATAAAATAGTTTTTGCAATCCTATGCCTGTTACTGATTTATTTCCAAACGAAGTTAAGTAGTGTCGAAAATTAATTACATTGATGATGTTATGAAAAAAATATCAAAGGCTACTATTATTTGTCTGTTTTTGACAAGCTGTTCAAATTCAGATGGAAAGGTAGCAAAATCAAAACTGACCGGGTATGATTATCGTTTATTTCAAGATACGCCAGCATGGCCTTTAGCCAAAGCTGTAAGGGATAAAGATACCTCCGAAGTAAAAACACTTGTGATCGAAAATAAGATAGATCCTGATTATCAGGAATCCCGTTGTGGTAATACATTATTAATGATGTCTATCTTCAATAACAATTATGCAAGTGCCAAAATTCTATTGGATGTTGGAGCAGATCCGAATTTAAGAGATAGGTGTAGTGGGGCAACAGCGGTTATTAATGCTGCTGAAAATAAAGATTCAAAGTATCTGAAATTATTGTTAGCATATAAAGGTAATCCTAAAGTGGGAGAAAATAAATCTGTAAAAGACAATGATTCACCGATGCAAACTGCTTTAACTTCTGCAATATCGTATTATTATGCTAACAGCCTTGAAAAGGTAACACTTTTAATTGAGGCAGGAGCTGATGTAAATTATCCAAATAATAACAGTAATACAGACTTGCCCTTAGGAATTGCTATCAAACGGGATAAAATTGATGTGGCATTATATTTTCTAGAAAATGGAGCTGATTACAAAAAGGTAATATATAAATTGATTGATGGACATGATGTTTATATTCTGGAGGCATTAAGAAAGAATCTGTTAGATCTTCAATCACCAGAATATAATAAAAAGCTTGCCGTCATAGCCTTTTTGAAAGGAAAAGGTTTGGACTATTATAAAGAGCATATCCCGGATTACGTACTTAAAGCCATCAAAATGAAATACCCTAAAACCTGGGAGGAATACGCTCAAAAGTATTAGGAATACATATTAAGTCTTTCTAATTATTCTTTCGTTTTATGAGATAAACTTCAGACGGAAAATATTCTAGTTATCTAAAGCCTGTAATTGTTTTGATCTATAATAATTGAGTTCTATCTTTAAAACCAAATGCATGGATATAAAAAACATCGTGGGCTAAGGAGGTATTATAAAAACTTGGATTTTAAGACTGATGATTGGAGTGAATTGAGTTTTTCGAATACTGATTTGGCCTGGTTTGACTTATGGCATACACATTTTGATTGGTATGGTTATGGGAACAGCAGTTTTAGAAAACGCAAGCCACATCTCGATAAGTTATTTAGGCATTTTCATATACTACAAAAACTTTCTAAATCATTAGATAAGGACTTTCAATTGTGGGTTTTAGTGCTAGATTTCGAGAGTAGTAGCGACGCATTATTTTTACATACACCTAACCCTAATAGAAACAATTTCCCTTATTTATATTCTGGATTATCCACAGCCTCAACTCTTACTAATGCGGCACTAAAAGACTACATTGATGAGCTAGAAGGCTATGAAAAATTGTATGGAAATGCAAATGAGGCTTTTGCCTTACTTTTTACTGAAAATATTGGAAGATCGTTAGTTCCATAATCAGTCGAATGCTTATAGGAGCATGTGATGATGTTCAAAATTCTTCGTTTTTTGATACTAAATTTAAGCTATAGATTTTTTTTAAAGTACAACTTTGAGAATTCCACGCACTTTCGTTGTGGTAAATTCTTTCGGTATATTTTCCTTAATATGGTTGACTTATTATTTCTGCTTCAATTATCATTCGTGTTGTCGGTTTTTAAAGTACCACATAACGTTTCATGGCTTTGCTAATTTTGATTTTACTTAAATATATCTACCATTACTAACGTAATAAATAATTACTGAACTCGAGTATCACCCTTCGCCCAAACATTTACAAAAACCATTGTTATAAGCCGTTATTTTTGTTTCCATTTTTTAGGCCGATAACGTCGCGTCGTACTTCCTTTTTTCATTCATTGCCAAACACTACGGTCAAATGATTAAACGCCAATTCATTACATTTTTTTTTAAACTGTCTAAATTTGGACCATTACAGCCAAGTCGTAAAAATAGGTTTGATATTTATTCTTGAAAGCTTTGTCTGACAGGCTCAGTTAAAAAATTTGCTTATATCCAATTACTCTCTGAATTGAGATATTCAAAAAAAGATGATGCGCTAAGTATTTTTCAAAATTTTAAAGCACAGTTTCCTCAAAGCCAGACCCTTTACAAAGTGATTCCATGATTGCAGGCATAACGGCGAAAGATAAACGGGAGCTCATCAACTCAATATAATTTATCCAACCAAGAAAACTAAAAACACATCAAGATTTAACCAATTACTATAAAGGAAAAACTGTGATTGTTGACATGTAGGGAACATGGTGTGGTTCCTGCTTTTTAGAAATCGAAGCGAACAGTAGCTAAATCAAAGAACACTACAGAAACAAGCCCGTTGAATTTCTGTTTATATCCAATTATGATACTAACAATGAAGCCAAATGGCAAAAACTTATAGCTTACCATAGAATGGAGGGCACACATTACATGGCTGACAAAGATTTGACTTTATCGATCTTCGACCGATTAGAAACAGATGGTTTTCCAGCCTATTTTATTTTTAAAAAAAATGGAGAAATTTAGCTTTCCAAAGCTGGAAGTCCAATGAATCGGGAAATTCTAATCAACCAAGTTCAGTCCGTTTTTGATAGCATATGAAAGTAGTGTTTCACTATGTGGAGATTTCGGCTCCGTTGACCACGTGATTCCGTGTCGGATTGACCAGTTTAAGAAAAAAACCGATTTATTATTAACCTATTATTTATTAGTCTATTGGGATGGTCAATTTTGACCGAAACATAATGATCCGCAATTCCGAAACGATGTGGTCAAAGTTACCGAAATCTCCACCCTGTTATCCATTACGCCTTTTGGCAACTGATTTTTAGGACAGCTTAAAATGGAAGTATCTACCCCCTTTTACAAATGCAGTTAAGGCTTCAAGTTTATATTCTGAAAATGCAAGAATGGTGTAGTCCCAGCTGGAATAAAAAGACAACATCCACTTAAATTCTGTATCGATTTTTTAATCGATTAAATATTGATTTAAAATGGAATACGATTCAGATACGGTTGCATTGTCAAGATCTTCAATTCCTGTATAACAACTCGGCTCCACCAGAGCGTACCAATTTAAAAAAATCAGCCGCTTTAAGATTTCAAGCTTTATTGCTTCGTCATCAATGCGAAAATAGAGTTCAAGATATGATTTATGGATATTCCGATATTGTTCAAACATTCCTTCCGCGGAAAGTTTTTCAGTTACAAAGTCCATCGTCCCATTTTGAGACTCGGCATAATCCCCAATTTCTACTTCTCTATCAGATAAAATATCGATTTTGGTTTTCATAACTTACTCCAGCCCGTGCTTTTTAGATAAACAGGGCTCTGCATAATCGAGAATCCCAGCATTTTGTAGCTCGGTTAGCTTATCCTGTACAGTTGCATAGTTCAAACTACTAGGGACATCAATTACAAAATATCCTTCGCTGTACTTTTCGCTAGAGCAGCCAAGCGAGTCAAATACTTCTCTTATTTCATTTGTAACAGCATCAGAATCCATCATTACGACCTGAACAGTAGAATTTCCAGAAGATTCAACAGTATGTCTGTAGGTTAGCCGTTCCTGATCTTCATCAAATTCTGCATAGATAATGTCATTGGCCGCAACATTGGGAGCATAAAAGGGAATACTGTCCAATTTGTAAAGGCCATTTTCTTTATCAATTACTACAGCCCACATTGTTTCTATAGTCTCTTCGTCAAGAACATTGCTATAAAATTGGAAAAGTATTTTTTCGTGTTCTTCTTCGGCCATTTAAAAAGAGGTTAATTATTTCTTGGTTACATACCTATGTATGTTAGCTGATGTTTCCATCCTTTAACAATATCTGGATGTTTCTCCAGTTCTTCGTTTGTCAAATCTGGATTAGCATCAATCAACTTAAAATCTATTGTATCAGTCATGTAAGTACTGATGTTAAAAATATGACTCTGATCTTTATTGCATATAACAATAAATTTGACCCCTTTTCGCCAATTCTATAACATGCAGACAAGCAAAACTTTGCAGCAAATTTATTTCCGGTGAGATGGGGTCAATCTACTCTGGTTTGTACAGACAGACGTGCCTAACGCGGGATTTACGTACAATAACACAACTTAAAGATTACAAAACAAGCCAATAGGTTGCATACTTGTTTACGCAGCCTATTGGCTAATTAGCAAAAGCCTCTGCGCCTATTACTTGTAAAATTTTACAATAGTAAATCAGGGTTTAAGAATTTATAATATTTTCATCTAAACGGCCCGCTATAGCCGCTTTTTCTAACTGGCCTATAGTTAATGGCTTTCTACCTTTTTCCTTATTCCTAAAGAGGTCTTTGATCGCACCAGAAACAAAGTCTTCTTCATCGCCAAAATAGTCTCCTATCTTAAATTCGCTTACGTCAACATCAAATTCCTTAGCAAATGCCAGAAAAAATTCCTCTGCATCATCACCTGTAATTTTTAAATCCGAGACTAATTTTGTATCTCTATTAATTTCCTTTTTTTTTAGCAACAAAGGAAATGGCAAGGCATAGCCCCAACCACCATCATACACAAATGATCTGATTTTCTTTAAAAACTCATCTTCCATATCTATCATTTTAGAACCTAAGAAAAATATATAATAGTTAAGCCTTATTATTTTGCATACATCCAGCCCGTCTCTGGATTTGCCCGAAGCTTATAATAATCTCCTGCGCCCGCACTAAAGGCTTTAGCCCCTGCTCCAATTTCATTTCTAAATTCCCATGCATCAGAAGCAGTTATCGCCCATCCCACTCCGGGAATAGCCCTACCTACCAATCCACCCAGGCGCTTAAAAACTAGCCTCGCGGCTTTCTTACCTATTGCTTTGGCAACTCTATCGCCCGCTTTTTGTTCAATTTTTCTTACAGCTACTCTAGAAGCTAGAGAGGCTACTGAAGTTCTTTTGTTTTTACCTACCGCAAATGCATGATCGTAAAAATACCTAACAATACGTCCATCTTTCGGTATAGTTGGTTGCCCTAGTAAAATCATACCTGGTCCCCAAAGATTAATTCCCTTTTCACCGGTAATAGTAACATCTTTCAATTGATTTGCTTTGGCTGTATCAAGTCCCAAAGGGTCGATATAGCTAAGAGGATTGTTTAATACGTAAGCATAAGGACTTGAATTATAGTGAACAGCTGAATTCCCTGCAGTTATCATATTAAGTGGGCCTAAGAAACTGAAATATCTACCTGCATTTGTTCTACCTTCAGCTGCATCCACATCGTATCCCTCATTCGAAGCTTCCTGAGCATAAGCATCATCGTACGCACTCCAATATTCGTCCTCTTGTAATGGGTCTGGAACATTCCACCTCCCTATTACCGGATCATAAAACCTTGCCCCGTAATCATACTCACCGTCTAATTCCTCTTGCAACTCCTTGCCGTTATAAAGATATTTATTGTCACTTGAAGATGCAAATGTTGGGCTTCTTTTTCCAAAAGCATAATAGTTATCTGTCTGTAACTTCGTTCCGTTCTGGTTAAAACTGTACCGTACATTCCCAAGATGGTCAGATAAATTGTACTCATAGATATATCCCGAGCCATTGTTCCTGGCAATACCGACTTCATTCTGAATAAAATCAATGCTTCCATCTGGCTTATATTCGATGCCGTCAACATAGTTCCTGACCACCCCGTTCGCATTTTTCTGTAGCTTGACTCCATTTGCATCATATGTATATGTCAATGACATGCCCGCCTTGTTAGCAGTTGCGGGGAGATTTAAACGGTTATAAGTAAGGACCATCCCATTCCTTCCATCAGTCCTGGCATTTCCATTTTCGTCATAATCATAACCATTAGTAAAATATTCGGCATACCAGAGCCTGTTGCCGTTATAGTGGTACTGATTTGGATTTACGCCATCTCTATTCAGCGTATTAATGTTGCCCATCACATCATAAGAAATCCGCTCGCTCAGAACATTAGGCGATACTTCACCTATAGATAGCCTGTTCAAGCCATCATAGCTGTAATTGATCGTGTTACCGTTTCCACCATTGTTGTATATCTGCTTTGAGATATTGCCATTGAACTGTTTATCCGCGATATTTGGCGCATCGTTGTAGACCAGTTCCATGCTGAATTCATTGCTTGAACTGGTTTTTAGCCAACCCCGCTCATTGTAACTCAGGTAAGTGGTCTGCAGATCATTATGCAATTTTTTTTCTCGTAACTGACCAATTTCATCATAAACAAGATGAGCCAATGATGTTTCCTGAACACCGTTAATGCTCTCAAAAGTGCCGATCTTTCTTCCCATGTGATCATACTCATATCTCGTCGCAATGGTAGTCGGGGAACCATTGACGTAATGCGTCCGCACACTGCGCTTCAAACTTCCGTCAAAGTTCCATTCATTATTGGTCAAATCATAGTTTGAAGCGTTCACTGAACCCGATAGATAATGCTGCGCATAAGTCCGTGCCACCCTTCCTTCGCGATCATAGTAATGTACGGTCCAAAGAAAATCATTTAAACTTCCCAATACCTTCGCTTTTGTGGCGGTCAGCAGCCCTTTGATCATTCCGCTGAAATACATCGACTGGTTATCCGGGATATCGGGAATATTGTAATCATCATAATAATTTACTACCTCCGGCTGAAGGTTGGGCAAATAACTTGGCGCACTGGTATTATCATATCCATGAAGACTGGACTGACCCGCTCCCCTGTCATCCCAAAAGTCCCCTAGGGAGTTCACGGTAGCCTGAACATCATCACGGGTGCCAGTATGTCCAATCTCTATTCCCGACATAATTACCCTGCCCAAGGCGTCATATTTAAGGAATGCACGTTCAGCCCTTATTGCCTGAACCGCGTCCTGCGTAAAAACCACCTGATCCAGCGGATTGTAGATTAGTTCTTCCCATCCTTTACCCGGAATTTTTTTTCTAATTACCCGGTCCCGGCTGTCATAGTGATAAGCATATATAAAATCCATAAACTCTGTCTGCACTTCATTGAAAGCAGATAGTTCACCAGCCAGCTTGTCTGTATTCAGGTTTACTGCCGGAGGTAGAACATATCGCAGGTTGCCGTATTCATCGTATAAATAATAAGTACTAAGACTCTTTGTCGCTGTCTCCCACACCCGTTTCAAAATCACACGCCCTTCCATATCCTTAAATTCATCCGTACTACCCATAGCTCCATCAGCCGCCTTCCAGTTTTCATCCCTCAAAGTCGTCTTAGTCAATTTACCCGCAGGAAAATATCCGTTATCACTTCCGCTTAGTGCAGCACCATTGCCATTAACGATCCACAGCCTCACTTCACCCCAGTTATTGATACCGTAATAGGTTTTCACTGTATGACCTGAACTGTTTCCAACCACTGGCTGCCAATCTACACCCGGAGCTCCCTGTTCAACAACACGGTTGAGTGGGCTATCCTCATAAACTGCTTTTGAGAAAGCTGCAGTAGTCGACACAATTCCCGAAGGCGGATAATTGTAGTACCCAGCCTGCCCGCCCCCAATGATCGCATCTGAACGGTAAGCACCCTGATTATTCCACACCGAGTAAGGCAGATATCTCTTCTCCTCCCTTCCAAAATTGTCATAACTTATAGGCGTAACTACATCATGCCCCGGGAGTCCGCCATTAACGGCTACACTTTGAACGGCACGCCCCAGACCATCCAAATACTGGATGGTCTGAGTGACATCGCAAATATTCCTCCCCCCCTGAGCAACATCATTCCCGTTGCGAACCCCTGGTATACGGAATACCTTTGTGCTCACGAAATTTTGTCCAGCACTTGGATTTGAATTGAAACCCGGACAGTTCAGATAACTCAATGGCGATTGAGCTAAAATCGGAGACATGGACAGAAGCATTAATGCTGCTGAAAGTATAAGTCTTTTCATGTTCTTTCTATTAAGTAATTCGATCATCAGTTGATTATTGACAAGGACCAACTGGATTGATTTGAATTGAATTTATCATTTGACCAGCACCATTAGGACCATAACGGAACTGAAAATCAGGAGCACTTCCTTCCTTACAGATGGTGAGAACTACTTCATCCCCCTCCCCAAGTTCCTGCTCGAGTTCGTGGGCGCCCACTGTAACATACATCGAGCTGCCACAAGGCCTGTAACTTACATATAGATTATTCAACACAGAAAATGGTATTCTTAAACGGAAACTTTGGCAAGTCCCTACCGGTTCCTGTCCTACGGGTTCGCTGGTACAGTCAACCACCTGTCCAGCATAATTATAGCAATATGCCTGTAGTATATTCCCATCCTGATCCTTGACATACCTTAACCGATTAAAAGGATCGTAATGATAATAGCTTGTCAATCCTTTAGCATCCGTCATACTCGTCATCCCAACCAAAGGCTTATAGCTATAACTTTTAATATGGGATTGTCCCAGTGTCGGGGATGCTCTCAACTGATTAATCCAGGCTGTCAGTTGCGCGTCAGTTGGCATCGATTCAGCAATTCCCGCAATGGCGCCCGCACCACCAAAAACGGATTCTACCATTGCAGTAGTTGCATTGGAAATTTCAGCGATCAGGTGCTGCGAGTTATAACTGTAGAGATATACCGTATTGGGACCTTGCTGTTTTGAGAAACCAGACAGATTACCTCTGGCATCATATCCTTTGAACTCAACCTGTACATCTTCAGCAAAAGCCCCTTTTTTAAGTGCAATATTGGTAGGGGCGATAAGTCCTGCCGGCCAGGTACCATAATGGGTGGTTGTCCGATTTAAAAAGTTTTGATCTGAATATTTTTCCACCGCAACCGGAACATTCAGCATGTTTCTATCGATCATTTCCTGGTAAGGCTGGCTATTGCCCATTGCCACCATTTCCGCCGGAAACAAAGATTTTTCCTTGATCAACCTACCTGAACTATTCAAAAAACTCACCTCAGTGGGAACAGTTAGTTTAGGATTGCCATATACATAGTTATTGATTTTTTTAAATAGCGGGAAGCCGCTCTCCTGAATGTTACTGGTATCTGAAAGCAGCTGATTGTAGCCGGTTTGGTATTCGTTGATCTGTGTCTGATAAAAATAAGGCTGAATGGCGATTCCACTACCGCCATAATGATCGATCACAACGGTATTGCGATAAACCGACCTTGACCAGATCTTATCACTATCCAAAGCCGGGAAATAACTGCTACCATTTTCCTGGATCGCAACATAAGAATTAAGTCCAGGAGATTTATAAATGGCCTTATTTGTTTGGGTTCCGTAGATCCAATCCGCTTTCGTTTCATAGGGAAGCGTTGTCCCATTGACGAAGAAAGGTGTTTCATATCCACCCAGGCTTCCCAAACCGGTAAAAAAATACTTGTGCACAATCTTCCCTGAATTTATTTGATAAGCCTCTCCATTATATTCACTGACTTCTGGATAGGCCACCACTTCACCGTTATAGAATAGATTCGCCACTGGATTGGACATCACTGTCCTTAACCGGGTGTTGATGCTTATTGGACCATAGGTTACGCCGGGGCCCGGAATTCCAAAACACGTTACTAAGCCCCGAACCAGGGATAGCTTTGTTTGTTCTATCATAAATGGATTATAGAGCGCATCCCCGCTCACCCAATGGCGCATATATCCTCCACCATTTTCTGCGCTACCATAGAGAAATGAACGAACTTTGGACGCACCAGTCGCCGCATCGTAATCGGTAATTTTTCTAATGCGAAACCCACCTACCACAGTATTTTGTTGCGTTTGGACGTTAAGCGCCTTATTGGGTTCGTATTCGAAAGCAGTAGTACCACCTGTAGGATACTTGACACTCATCAATATCGCCGCCTGTCCATAATTATAATAAGAATCTGATGTTCTGTCCGCACCTCCCACCGTCAATGGTACCGCGGCGTTTGTATAAGTTCTTGCTTCAAGTGTGGTACTTGGAATTAAGCTGGCATTGTTTTTTGGACCATTGTAGTATCCCCAAAGATCCAAGTCATAACTGAATTTATTTGGCAGCGTTCCATTCCTATTATAAGTAAACTCATGTTTTTCCCCTATAGTTACATTGTTTGCGAATGTTTCTACTGAACTTAACAGCATCCTGGATTGGTAAATCGAAACTGAGTTATTGTTTGGAACATTACCGTGTGAATTAAATTCTTCATAAGTCAAACGGATCTCTTTTACAACCTTGTTTTGGGAGTCATAGACCAGGATTTTGTTAAGTCGCTTGCTATTATCATAAATTGTGCTTCCGTTAAGCGCCTGGCGGTTCCCTATCTCAAATTCAACACGACCTCCCCTAAAGAATATATTTTTTGTGTATAAAACCTCTGTAGCCTCTACGCTAGGTGTGCTAGGGCCGTCTATAGTCTCCAAATAATCAAGGCTTTGCGTAGATACGTTCCAATAATATCTTTTTATCGCCCCGTTCACATATTCTGACACAAAAGGTTTAGGCATCTGCTCGTCAGGAGCAGTCGAGGTGCTTCCATCAGCACAATTGGTCGCTCGAACGATTTCATCATGATAATTGGTTGGCTGATCATCCACGCTAACATAATGTGATTGCGGCTTAGGCACCCATTCATTCACAGTCGGATGATAAGCGAATCTCACCGTGTCCATCCGATTTGCTGAAATGATCTCATTTCCCTTCCACGTGGTCAGGTCCAACAGGTCCGTCCGTTCAACATGACTGCCTCCAAAATAAAACTGACGACCAGAATCATCAGTGATCTTAAAGGAATTCAATTGCGAAGGATTTGCGCCCAAAGGCTCTATTTTCAAAGGTTGATAAGGAAGCGTCTTGATGTTCCAACCAGAGATCCCCGGTTTTCTGCTAAATAAAAAAGATCCACTTGAACCTGTCAGCGAATAATAGAATTGATCGGGAAGCTCATCGTTGACATTATTGGCTAGATCCTCCAAATATTCCTTGGTATTATTTCCCAAAAGCTCATTGTTCAAAAAATTCCGTTCATCAGCCCTTCCCTGAATGGAGCGGGTAATAGCCGGTTCAGCAGAAAGCGACCAGCCTAAACCCACCCATCCACTCATATCATGAACCTTGATTCCTGAACTGTGGTATTTCAGCGCGATAGGGATCTCAATATCATTGACCTTAACCGTGTAAAGCGGGATTTCCACATTTACCAGGCCCCGCGCGTAATCGACGGGAAACTCAATTGACTTGATCAACGCCGCTGATTGTGGCGAAGTTGGCGTTGGCTCTTTAAACAATGGCTTCGGCCTTATGATTTGACCGGCAGCATTTAAACCAGCTAACAATGATATACTAAGCAGTAAAGCCTTCAGCTGAAGAAAGAATTGTTTTTGGATCGGTTTCATCATGGATTTCAACGTTAATCCTGAAAGTTACCATGATGCATTTTCTATCCAAAAATTTATTGACGAACGTAACAAGCGAAGTGACAAACATTGGTTTAGTATTGACAAACTATAAACTAAAAAAAATCAAAAACTTTCGAAAAGCTTTTAACATTTGTTCTTTTTAAAACGACATGTGACTTTTACGACGATACTTTTTAAATGAACGTGTTGAGATAGATCGCAACAGAAGATTGCCCGTTAAAACCGAATAGTAGGGAAATATTTTATAGATCAAAACATTGGAACTGTGATTGAAATCAAAACATACAACCCTCTTTAATCAGTCTCGTGGAAATTATTTTGCAATCAATTATAGATAGATGTTGAATCCCTACAACTATTTCGGAGATTCTTTTATGACTAATTGTAACAAAAAAACCGAATTCGACGAATTAAGGGTGTTAGAATCCTTCGAACTGGTAATTGAAAAGTTAGCGCTGAAAAACATTGAAATTATCTTAAACCATTCAAAAGTAACTGAATAACAAACATTTAAAAATAAATTATTCGCTTTAACGATTTAGTTCAGTGAGTTGAACATACATGCAAAAAAGAAGCCTTTGAATAGTTCTAAATGCATTTAATAAAAAAAGATACAGTTTTACTGTATCCTTTTCGTGCACTCGCGGAGAATACAATCGAACAACTAATACCTTTACTTACATTATTTAATAATCTAGATCAGCGTTAAAATAGTCATTCATATACAGATCATGCACATTTGCAGAATTTAATGAATTCTATTTAATACTGAATTCAGATCGATCTTAAGTTTTTTTCATTACCAACGGATCAGAGATACAACTCAGAAAATATTCTATGAAATGCAAAAGGGAACTCAATTAGACAAAGCACATAGGCTTCTTTCTGTTGTTTAGTATTTGGATTGGCAAACACGTACAAACACCAATTCTATTACCTCTTAATTCTAAACTAATTTCTATAAATATATGTGAAGGAACAACAGCCGAGTGACCCAATCTCGCCGGAGAGTGGATTTACATGAAATCAATAGCTAACATATATACTGAACTTGGCAACTTGTGCTTAAAACAACTTGTCTTTCCAACTAAAGGCTCATATTTCCGATGGCGACATTCGACATACAAATACCTACTTAATAACTAATGGTTTGCGAATTAACTGTATCGTAGCGGACAACTCATCTATCCTTTTATCTTGAGCGATGAGATGCAGCGTTAACTCTTCAATTTTTTTCAATAGCAACTTATTCATTTCTCCAAGACTTACCCCCTCCTTTTCCACTACTAAAGCACTAGGTAAGTCTGGTAAATGCCCGTTTAAGTTGATATATTTTTCTGTTTGGTTAAGTGGTAGGAGTGAATAGTTTGCTTTAAATACATAGTCCGGCCAGTTATTAGTTTCCACCTTTACTTCTTTGGCCCTGATATTACCATTTACTGCTAGTTTTTCAGCAGGGTTTGTAATCCCAATCCCAATATTACCGTTTCCCCTCATATACATCAATTCGCGTTCTGTACCATCAGAATTATACTGAATAAAACTGAATCCCCCTGAGCCACCAGGGCCCTGACTAGTAATAAAATCACTTTCTCCCATACCACCAGAGCGATTCCATCCAATAAGACATTTGCCGTCTCCAAGAAGATAGTTCAGGTTTGCTTCTACTCCATTTTTGTCAAGATTCGCTCCGGTGACTACAAAAGTACCAGAAACGTTCAAACGTGCAATAGGAGAAGTTGTACCAATTCCCAGGTTTCCTGAAGAGGGAAAAGGATAAGTATTTTGTGCCTGACTACTAAGTCCAGTGCAAAGAATTAGGATTGAAATTAATTTGTACATCTTTATATTTTGTTTATAAATGTATTTTATTGTCAGTCAAAGGAGAGATATTATTCGCGAATAATGTTTATTAACTGTTGAACATCGCAAATAAGAAGATATAATGAACTATAAATTGTATTTTAGACAAAATGAGCTGGTCATCGTTTCTATAAATAAGCGGTAGAAACATCTAAATTCTTCCAATATAACATCCGAAGATTAACATGCTGGTTAGAGCTATATTAATCTATGAGATATTTATACTATTTTTTTTCGACCAGTTCCAGCCTTTTGGTCAATCTTTCCATAACTATCTTCATTTCTTTAATCTCTAAAGTTTGGCTTGCATTTATTTGTTTCTCATCATTAAGTTGTTCTTGTTTTTCCAACAGATAAAGTGTCATCTCCTCAACTTTTTTAACAAGGCCACGGTTAATTTCCCCAAGATTTAAACCAGCGCTTTCAACGCTTACTGCAGATGGCAGTTCAGGTAAGCGTCCGTTTTTATTGATAAATACCTTAATACTATCCAGACTGGGCAACTGATAATCCTTACTAAAGACATAATCAGGCCAGTTGTTCACTTCCACTTTGATTTCTTTTGCTCTGACATTACCATTTACGGCGAGTTTTTCCGTGGGTGAAAGTATCCCGATACCTACATTTCCATCACCATCAATGGTTAAATCATCTCCATAGTACCAATTGTTGCCTGTATTCAGTTTATTTTGCATTCTTCTGGTACCTAAGATCATCTTTCCAGTTGCATTTGCGTTAAGCTGGTTTCCAGCAACAGTAATAATCCTGCCTTGCCCCCAGGGATTACTTCCATCGGTATTTGCCGGAACTACAAATTCTAGCATAGCGCCTTGTTGAACATTCCGACTACCAGTATTTGACCTTACAACCAGATCACCGTTAATTTCACCATTTGCATCTTTGTTGGATCCCGTTCCTGTAAGGGTTAGTCTGGTATTGAACAATGATTGAATCCAATCCTGCGTGGCCAGCGTATGCCAGTTTTGCCAGTTCGCACCATTTTGCTGTCTGTAATATAAATTATCTGTAAAATAACCCAGCGCAATTTGACCGGTCCAATTATTTCCAGCGTCATGCTGCATTTCGATAACATGATACCAATCAGATGACACTGGCGCATGATTCAAAGTATTTGCATTAAAGATATACATTCCTGACATGCCTATTCCACCCCAGGCTTGATTAGAATTGAGATCACCATAATATTGGCTGGTATTGGCTTTTACACCGTTATCTGTAGTTAAAGGCGTTTGGGCTAATAGAGTCTCACTAGAAATGATGTAAAAAACTAATAACCAACCTGCTTTCATTTTTAGTTTCATACAATAATAGTTTAGATAAATACAGCATGAGTTAATGTTGAATAAAAATGGTAATCAGCAGCACCCCACCCAAAACTATTTGACAAACACCATTTTCAAATTGACCAATGAACGATTTGCGGTGACCAAAAAAAACTGCATAAACAAATTATACCACGTTATTTATACCCACATTTACTAAAAATAAAGAGAATTGATGATATCACATCAAACTAAATAGGGAGATGAATGATGGTTTAGGTGTTGAAACTTAACAACAATTAATCTTAAAGCATTAGCTTTGTTTTGGTGCCTGTCTTTTTAATGTGCTTCAATAAAATTGAAATATTTTCAGACTGCCTTTGATTGAGTTTTGATTGCTCCAAGGCCTTAACTTCTTGGTCAAGCAAACGTTTTTCCTGTTGAATAACATAGAGGCTAAGTTCTTCTATTTTCTGCAAAAGTCTTTTGTTCATTTCGCCCAGTTCTATACCATTTTTTATTACTTCTGCAGCAGATGGTATTGCTGGAAGATGCCCATTGTTAGCAATGTAAGCTTCGAGTTGATTGAGCGGCATCAATTGATATTTTTTATCAAACACAAAATCCGACCATCCATCTAATTGTACTTTAATTTCATGTACCCTTACTTTGCCATTCACTGAAAGTTTTTCCTGCGGGTTTAATGTACCAATGCCCACATTACCATTCGCATTCCAAATGCCAAGTGGTAAGCCTATGTTCGCTCTGCCAAATCCGCCATCGTGTCCAAGATGTATCGTGCCGTCACCTGCTTTTATAAAATCCACCCTGTGACCGGAATCATGAAACCCGATGGTAGAATAATCCTTGCCACTCAGGAGAAATGTTGTTTGATCAGGCCAGTTGCTGCTATTAGGTGCGGAGTCCGCATGAATATTGCCAATACTTAATGGCCATCTGTATTTGTTGTTACAGCATTTGTTCCAAAAACTGCAGCCCCTCCATTAACATGCAACTGTGCGCCAGGTGTAGAGGTACCGATACCCACTTTACCATCACCCTGAACCACCATTCTGTAGTGCCATTGGCTACCACCATAATTCACACCTATAGAGAAGCGATCTTCTGGTTGAAAATCATCTCCAATAGCGAACCGGAACTCACTTTGATTCGGTGCAACATTGAAACGACGAATAAAAAAATCATCTGAATTTCCAAATAGAAAAATCCCTGGTGCATAGCCAAGTCCGTTTTTAAATTCTCCACCAATAGTCAAATTACCATCAATAGTTTGATCCTGAGCCATGAGGTCACTAGAAACAATGAGTTATAAATTGCAGAACACGCCCTTCGGCACTATATTTAAATATTTGAACACTTTTTTCATTTAATAAACTTTTAATTCTAACAATGACTTGACGAAATTCTCAGAAACATATTTAGGAAAAACGCCTGATATGCCTTCATAATAAAAGATCAGAGGGAATGCAGCTAAAAATTTAGCGATCTATCTTTATTTCAGTTAAATCCTTCAACATTTTTTTTAATTGGCTTTGCCCTTCCTCTAAATCTTTAATTTTTTGTTTTTGCATGACTAATTCTTCATTTTTCTCCAACAAATAGAGTGTGAATTCTTCAATTTTTTGGAGTAGCTTTTTATTCATTTCACCAACCGCAATGCCGTCCTTGACCACTTCTGATGCAGAGGGCATGTCGGGTAGATGGTTATGCTTTTTGATAAAAGACTTCAACTCCCCTAAATCCATTAGTTTATATTTTTCTTCAAATACATAATCAGGCCATCCTTCTGCTTCAACTTTTATTTCTTTCGCCCTTATGTTTCCATTAACAGAAAGTTTCTCTCTTGGGGTACTGGTCCCGATTCCAACGTCTCCCATCATGTAGACATTACTGGTGACCAGAAATTCTTCAGTCAAATCAAATGCTGGAAATTGAGTTGGAGGATCTAATTTATAAAAGGACGACTGCCAAGTGCCAGAAACCGACCTTAAAGAAAAGAGTGCTTCTTGTCCTGTAAAGCTCGGCATTACCGCATAAAACTCCCATGTGGACTGATTAATCTGAACTACACGAATTGAAGACAAAATTTTTGTTATGCCGGTACTATAAAAACTTCCCGAGGCGTATACCCCATTTGTTTCGCTGACGGCATTACTCGTCCGAAAATGAATATGACATTCTCCGTTTTGACCCACATTCGAATTGTAACCTCCACCGGATGCGATTTGGATATATGCATCGGCTCCATGTTGCTGCAATGATAAAACCCCTAGACGAAACCAGCCATTAAATCCCCCAGTATTCCCCAAACTAACGTCTTGTGCCAGCAAGCCAATTGTTGAAAATACCGCAAATACCGTAATCCATACTTTTTTCATTATCACTTTATTTTTCAGACTTATTATATTATTTGAAAAGTCATTATGGTAACCTCTACCAATTAATTCTTCTTATTTAATCTTCATGGGCTAACCTATCTTAAAGCTTAAAAAGCTGTTCTTATTATTAAATTGAAGTATTAAGACATGGATCGCACTTAAATTATTTCACTGTTGATGAATGCTTATTAGTTGTGATTCATGAGAGTATAATAGACATTCGTTAATACAAGTTAAATTTTCTGATTTACTGGGCTAAATGTTTTTGACAAACACCATGCGGTAATTTTAACTAGTATTTCTCGGAGATAATAGGTCAAAGACAACCTCACGAAACTACCTATTTCTTATTGATCTTGAAGTCAGGGTATTGACGGTGTATAAAGAATTTAATCTCACTCAATTCCTTTTGTTGTACTTTCAACTTTTTTTCTTGTTCTGCAATAACTTTGTCTTTTTCTATCAAATATAGGGTTAGCTCCTCGACTTTCTGCAGCAACTTGATTTGTAACTCACTGATACTAACACCTTCTGCCTGCATCGTTTTAGCTGGTGGAATTTCCGGTAAATGTTTAAATTTTTTCACGAAAATATCAAGATCAGACAAGGGGCGCAAGTGATAGCTATCCTCAAAAACAAAGTCAGCACCATTGGTATTAACCACTATTTCGTTAGCACGAACCTTTCCTTCAACGTCTAACTTGTAGGTCGTATTCGCTTGGCTGATTTTTCCAATCAACAAATTTCCATTTGCATCCAGACGCATCTGCTCCATATTTGTATTGGTATTAAATGTGATGCAACCTCCACTTATACTTCCACCTCTTAAAAAGTTAATCGAACTGTTGACCGCTCCATAGAAGCTATGTTCAAGCCCAAAACTTTTGAAACCGTATGCCGTTGTTGTATTATAACCTCTCACCCCCAAGAATGTACCATCACCTACATGATCCCCCTCCTGTAATCGTCCTAAAACGATACCAAGTTTCCCCTCATTAAGCGGGCTAGCAACATCAAGCAACGCGCGGGCAGCAGAAGTTCCGATACCCACCCGGCCATTGTTCTCTAATAGTATCCTCGACCACGCTTGAACAGGATTGTTATTTGTTTTTCTAAAAAATAATTCCTGGTCGAAAAAAATACCTGCAAATTGCATTGCATAATTATTCTCCGGGTAACTGTGCCTGACATCCAACAAATGCCACCAGCTTCCGGCACCTGAAGGATAATTTACGGGAGCTGATGTCTCGAAAAAACCGGAGCTGGCACCATGATTTCCTTGGAGTCCGGCATCATTTCTTGTTTGCGTTTGCCCAAATGCTAGAATTGGTAAGAGCAGCAGCAATAAAACGTTAAATTGTTTCATTTGTATCTGTTTTCTATTAAATCCGAAAAGCACTTAATAGTATTAAGCCCTAACTGTGCCATATTTTTCTTAAGTTCTCATCAAAAGGCTTTGCTCGGAAACAAAGCCGCTCTACGAAATTTATATTGGTGTAGCTAGTAATGCCATCATTGGATTCTTGTTTAATTATGTATTCAATTGCCAAAAGCTATTTGTTAAATAATCATGACTGCACATGATAACAAAATGGGTGTTTACAGTGCAGAATATCCTCCTATTAGTAAAGGCTGAATCTTTTTCCTAATAGACAGTTGAATTGAAAAAAAATTTGAACGCATTAATGACATTATGATAAGGTGTCTTCGAGATATTTAAAGCAGGCTGTTGAAATCACATTATTCAAGTATAGAAAACTGAAATCTAAAGGCCTATTAGATATACATAAGAAACACTCATTTAAATATCAAACTGTAAGACCTTAAATCGAGATTATACTATGAATATCATATATCAATACCAATGCCGTTAACCTCAGATTGCAGATACCATTGGCATTGATATATGATTTTTAATCATCAAAAAACAATCGTTAAATTTAACCTTGCCACTTAGTGTGCTTTCATACTTTACGTATACCACTTCTCATTTTTATCAAATCAATACCATCTGTAGCATCACGCTATGGAACAAACAGGAAAAGTTGTTTGTTCCACAGCAATGAATAATCTACATAAAAACGTTCTTAACCTTTTCAAGGTATTGTGTACCAAACGTCACAGTAGGCTCGATAACGGTACCCTCAGCATATTCGTTCCAGGCACTGATCATCACAATTTTTCGAGTTCTTATTGGATTGTTGTCAACCAGATTTCTCGCCGAAATGAGAGATTGTTCAAAAGTAGCAGGAGAGCTGACAGCCTGATCAATAGGATCCCGTGTATAATTATTACAAGGATCTGCAAACTGAAGATATTCACCATTCAGTTTTTCAAACATATTATACGGATTTCTGCTAAACCCTGCGGTGACCGGAACATGGTAATCCAGGGTACTGTTGTTTATCATGTAGTCGTAGAACCGTTGATAGATTCCTTGCATTGTGCTGTAGTTATAATCCCAATTATGGAAACTGGACTGACCATTGCAAACTGTTGTTTGTGTTGTTTTAAAAGCATCCTCATAATCAAAATATTTATAACCGTATGTAGTCACGGCATCATACCCGGCCAACTGTGGATGCTGCAAAAGCCAGTCATATTTAATATACCAGTCCACCGCAGGTGCGTCAGCATAGTTGCGGATATCAGTAGCAATCACTGCTACGAAATATAGCTCCATCCCTAGCTTTGCTTCAATCTGCTCCAAAAGGTATTTCGTCTTAAGGTTATTAATATTAGGTTCGTTCTTAGCAGGTCCAAGCGGATCAAAAAACGGATCATCTTCACAATAACCACATATACCTTCAATTGTGGGTGTGGTGAATTTCCCACTGAAATCCTGAGATTTTATAGAGGGATAATAAATATAAAATACTGGTTTGCCATCAATTTTCTTATAATTTGCGTGTTGAAAAAACTGTGACCAGTAGGTAACCATTCGGTCAAGCCCCCCATTAAGACCCCCTCTCAAAAATCTCTCACAGCTGGTCTGATCAACCATGTTTGTAAAATCGTTAGCCCACATGATCGCAAACTCCATCCCATGGAAATTGAATCCAGGTTGTTTCATATTTTCCAGTACATGCTGCCATGCTGGAACATATGCATCAATATTATTTTCGTGAATCCAGTAGCTGTCCAGCACCACAAAGTCTATCTCATGATTGCTCATATACTCAAGCTGTTTTTCAGTTACAGAGGCCATCCGTTCATCATACCATTGAGGACTCGGCCAGTAGTTATTCATCGGGATACGAACTTTGTTGGCTTCACCTTTGTTGACCAAAAAGGTATCGTAGTCATTAATCATCTTCCAGTTTCCATCCATCGGGTCATTCCCAGGGTATAACCAGAAGGGCATGTAAAATACACCCACATCGTAATTTGAATTGTTTTGCATCATGCTTGTTACTTTAAATTTTTAATATTGGAGTTATAATGCTTTGGGAAAGATCTATTTCAGAAGCTGACCCAGTGATAAATCTGTCAAATTATTCAATTTTGATTAAACTTAATTTATGATCTCCCTACCTTATAACCGTGGAGATTTGCGGCTTCAAATATGTCAAAAGACGAAAGATTTTCGACTTGATTTTCTTAATGTCTTATATCAAAACTTAGTTAAGTTTATTCAATATAAAGCTGCTAAATGCAAAAGATCCAAAGTTCGAAATAGTTGCAGTACACTAGTCCAATTGAGAATCGGTAATATATTTAAATTGCATTTTTTGTAATAGATGACGCCCCTTCAACATTCTATCGATGACTTGGCAGTGATTATCATCGAACCGCAAACTTCACTTGCTTTACCAACTTCTATCGTAAAATATCTCCTTATCATTCATCACCTTAAAACCTACAAACTAAATTAGCATCAAGGCTAGCCAATTAATAAATCTTTTTGACGTATACGATCAATTGAATGACAAACGATGATTTTGAGGTGATTAAGTAAATTTAATATTGAAAATAATCTAAAAATGGCAACAGCTTTGATTATATAGTTATTATGTTTCAACATTGGAGGATATAGCTTAGGAATTGAAATTCCAGATCTTTAATTTCGACATGTCCCGCTTTTCCATTGTTTTAAATTCATTTGTTTATCATTATAACGACTAGTTATGTTGATGGATCTAACACAACGAAGGGCTAACCCAAGATTGTTGTTACTTTTTGGAGGGATTGGACTTCGTTGTTTATCTGCCGGATAACTGAGTTACCAATAACTGAACCTATTTTACCTCTTGTCAATGTTTGCGTTGCTGCCGCAGGCTTTTCTGCTGACGGAATGAAGACGGCCGTGCGCTGCCCATTCGTCGGGGAGTGGACAAAAACCGCAACCTATTGACACCATCCCGCCAGGAATACCTGTGAATTAATCATTAATTAAACCTACGATTATAGATTTAACAGAACGGGGTCAACTAAATTGGTTTTTCCACCAGATCATCCCCAATATTAAATCTAAACTGTATCTGGTAGCTCCTTAATTTTAGCTTCCAATGAAACAGTCATCAGAGTTTCTTGCAGATATAATTTTCTAACCATAATTCAAGATATTATGGAATCTAGCCCTAATATTATAACTACCATTGATTGTCTGATGCTGAGCAAATAAATCTATGTTTCGGGTATACCAAATTAAGCTTATCTCAAGCATCTTATGTATGATTTTTTCTTTCTTATTAGTGAAGGTTAATAAATAATATAGTGAAAATTAGGTGCTTTCTCATTTGATGAGCAACTTAAGCCTAGCCTCTATCTGGCCAAGACGTTTTTCCTGTGTTGCATTGATCGATTCCTGTTTTTTTATTAATTTATCTTTTTCAATTAGGTGTAAAGTAAGTTCTTCTACCTTCTCCAACAATAGTTTATTAATCTCACCTAAGCCCAAGCCATTCTGCTCCACTTCACCAGCCGAAGGGATGCCAGGCAGATGCTTTTCTATTTTAATAAATTTTTCGATCTCAGAAAGCGGCTTTAGGTAATATCCAGAATTGAATACGTAGTCTGGCCACCCCGTTAATTCGACCTTCAACTCATGTGCTCTGATGTTTCCATTGACCGAAAGCTTCTCACGGGGCAAAGTTGTGCCGAGCCCCACGTTTCCGCTACCATTAATGACCATCGCTGCACTGCCCGTAAAAACCTGATCAGCAATAACCGCTGAAGGATTGCTAGTATAGAAAGTAATTCCGCCTTGGTTGGGCTGACAGTTACCTGGAAGAATTATAGATGCACCACTCATCGTCCCGTGGCCATTGGCAACTTTAAGATCATCATTGCCACTAAAGTATAGATTTGAGGAGACCAGGACTGAACCATGGTTATTGGAACTAAAATTCGCAAAATTTTTCGAGCTGGTTTGTCCATCACTTTGTCCCACGCTCGCGTTATGACTTTTTATTTGTCCCATCACTTCAAGTTTAGATTGCGGATTGGACGTCCCGATGCCAATATTCCCAGTAGATCCCTTTAGTACAAAATTCCCATGATTAGCATCAAATGAGCCATCATTGCCAACATTGAATTGCGGTCCCAATCTGGTACCACCACTGAAGTCACCACCATAATTCAGGGTTAGGATATTTCCTTCATCATGCACAATGGCCCTTCCACCTGATCCCCTTGGAGGAAATTTAAAGATGACATCTGCCCCTCCATTAAAAGCAAACTCTGGTGTCTGCGCGTAGCTGGCAGAAGCTATAAATGCAGCGGTTATACCTAAAACATATTTTATTTTTTTCATTTTAAACTATTTTAACATTTAGAAAATAAAGAGGCCGGCTTAGTCCATTAGCTATCATCATATGATTTCCTGTGCTCAGCAGAAAACCATCTTTACGCTTGTTATCTCCGACACCCGATTATTTCGACTTTAGCGTTTCCAAAGCCATCTCAAGTTTCAATAATCGGTCATGATTTGCCGCATTCAGTTTTTTCTGCAGGGTAAGCTCTTTATCCTTTTCAATCAGGTGAAGCGTGAGTTCCTCCACTTTTTGGAGCAATTTTGTTTGCAACATCCCAATCTCCACCCCATTCTGTTGCATTGTTTTCGCATCAGGAATTTCCGGAAGATGTTTAAAGCGTTTAATGAAATTCTCCAGCTGATCCAAGGGAACAAGTTTATAATCTCCCTCAAAAACAAAATCAGCGCCATTACTGTTCACCGTTATCTCGTTTGCTCTAGCTTTGCCATTCACATCCAGCTTATAAGAAGGGTTAGTTTGCGTGGTTTTACCAATTAACAAATTTCCATTCCACTCTAAACGCATTTGTTCGGTATTTACATTCGTGTTAAAGGAAATACCTCCGCCTGTCTGGCCTCCGCCCCGCAAAAAATTAATTGAGCTGTTAGTGACCCCATAAAAACTGTGCTCCAGACCGAAGCTTTTGAATCCGTAGGCAGATGTAGTATTATAACCCCTTACCCCTAAAAAAGTTCCTTCCCCAATTTCGTTTCCTTCCTGCAATCTTCCAAGAACCGCGCCCAGTTTCCCTTCATTGATCACAGCACCAACATCCAGAAGCGAACGGGGGGTCTGCGTACCAATTCCGACATTACCATTATAAAGCCAGCTCATAGCATGTTGATCGGGAATGTTGGTCTGATTGGTCCCACCATTAACATACAAGTCTAGTCTGGAACCCCAGATATGCGAACCTCCGTGAGCAATCCTGAATTCAGCCGACTCAGGGTATGCATAATTAGGAGTGCCTGGACGGGAAAACTTAAGAATAGGAAAAGCCGACGAGGATATACCCTCTGGCCTGCTGTCCGAACCAGCAATGATATGAAATGCAACATCCGGGTTTACAGTGCCAATGCCTGCGGGACCACTTCCAGGAAAGATATTTTGTGCACGGATCAAGCCGACCTGAAAAACTATGATATTTAGCAGCGTGATAATAATAATATTTTTTTTCATATAATATAATGTAACAAGTATTAAGAAATCATTTAAGGTTAAACCAAATCTATGCTAACTCTAAATAGAGAAATTCACTTATCCACTCCTTTTCCAGCAGTTTTCAGTTCTATGAAACTTATTATAAGCAAAGCGTTATAACTAAAATACTTTCTACGGGAACGTGTCAGTTGTTTCGGTTCACTCTCATGTCGCAGTTTTCATTTTAGCAGATTTACGTTTTTTTGTAACCGGCTATCTTTTGTTTATCATCTTCACAATCAAAAATTAGCGGGATGCTCCACATGATCTCTTCCGCCTACTGAAGCACGACCGTAAAAATCCTTCGTCGTATAAATAAAGCTTCCTATATTATCGATTTCTCTTTTTGAGGGAACCAATTTCTTTAACTAACAACTGAAGAGTTGAAGATATTTCGCTTTGTTCAGACTGGATTTTTAAAAAACTGGCTTTTATATGCCTCATTTCCTGATCTTTTGCAATAAGATGTAATGTTATTTCTTCAATCTTCTTCAATAAAACTTTGTTCATCTCGCCTAACTTAACACCATTTTTTTCTACCTCAATAGCCGTCGGAACATCTGGCAAATGTCTATTTACCTTGATATAGCGTTCCAAATCTTCCAGCGGCCAGATTTTATATTTCTCATCAAATACATAATCCGGCCAGTTTTGTAAATCTACTTTAACTTCCTTTGTATGTATTAGACCATTAACGGCCAGCTTGGCATCCGGGATGTTGGTTCCGATACCAACATTTCCCCCAATCGCATTTTTATTAGATGCTAAAATTAAGTCTCCATTAGACTTAAAGCTCAATGGGGCTGCGTATGAACCATTATTCATAACCGAATAGAATTCGAGGCTTGACTGCCCCGATGGGTTATCCGAAAAATATCCATCTTTTCTATGACTTATCACCCAGGAATTAATGCGTTGTGGGAAATCATTTACAGGGTTTTTTACATTGAAAATAATATCTGCGTAAGCATTAACATCTCCATTACCCGAAAGAGTTAAATGAAACCGCTCATTTTCTTTGAAGAGCTCTAATAGGCTCGAAGGATTTGTTGTACCAATACCTAGATTTCCATTGCTTAAGGCGGTGAGCCGAGGTGTTGAATTAGTAAGTAGACTAAATGGATGGTTACTTACAGTTCCGGCCATACTTCCTGCAGGGGCGCCGTAAAACCCAGATAAATGTGACCAAAATCCACCCGTAATCCCAGATGAACGAACCATAAATTTAGAATGTGAATTACCATATAAATCCAATACCTTATCCCAACCTTCGATGTTCTCAGGATTTGATGTGCCTAAACCTACATTCCCGGTCGGGGGAAATAGGTTACTTTGAGCATTCAGATTTAATCCAGTCCAAAAACTTATTGAAAATAATAGGGTTATTCGTTTCATACGACAATTCTTAAAAGGGTCAGTTGACATAGAACTACTTTTCTTCAAACCCATCTAAAATCATATCTTGAAGAGGTAAAGAAAATTTATTTGACCAAGAATAGATATCGCATGACGATCGATCATTTTCTCATGACAAAAGTGTGAAAGACTCTAAACATCTTCTTCATGACTTCGACACTTATCAATGAAGTCGTATTCGCCGAAGGAGACAAAATTGAAACTACATCAATTGCAAACCCACTTGATTGGTCTTAAGGATAAATTAAAAAATAATGAGCTGCCTTAAATATTAGATTGCTTTATTCTAATATTTATAATTTATTTATTATTTGAAATTTTCAAAGCTTACCTTTTCTTTCCAGGTCCGAGAGCCTCTTTTCAAGGTTGATTATTTCTTTATTCTTCTCAATAAGATGGAGTGTAAGCTCTTCCTGATTTTTAAGTAACCGTTTAATGATGTCACCCAATTCAACCCCTTCCGATTCAACTTCTTTTGCTGACGGCATTTCTGGCAAATGTTTATTCGTTTTAATATAACTTTCTAACGTTCCCAACTTTTCAATTTTATAACCCTCATCAAATACATAATCCGGCCAGTTCGTTGTCTCTACTTTAATTTCTTTTGCTCTTATGTTACCATTAACAGCAAGTTTTTCATTAGGGGTAGAAGTGCCGATACCAACATTTCTAGTTTGGGCGCTGATATGAAAAACATAATCCATCTGATTCCCATCCCTTACATTAGAAATTGAGAAATCATTTCCCGATGTCGCATTATAACCTAAAGCCCAGTTACCTTCAAAATTGTTTGTAGAGGGATCATGTCTTGCAAGCCTAATCCCACTCCAACCAGAAGGTTTTACAATTAATAAACCTTCAGCCCAAGCAGCATCTTTTCCCAAAATTTTTAGATTGTCATTGATTATTGTCTTACCATTCACATGAAGTAAACTTTGTGGATTCAGTATTCCTATACCAACATTACCATTATCCAAAACAGTCATCCTAGTGTTGAAAATATTTCCGTTATAATCACCGATTGTTAACCTACCTGAATAGCCTAACGGCGATTTAGGGAAATAAATGCTGTGTTCATAAGAGTTTCCAGACATATCAACACCTAACCCCATCCAGGCATTCGAATCTTCGCCCAAGCCATAGATTTGAAGCCTAGGCGAACCAGGGAAACCACCGCCAATCATAATTGCAGGTGCTGACGATTCCTTTTGAACTTGAAAACGCGTTATTGGATTAGAGGTTCCAATTCCAACATTACCATTAGGATCCAATTTATTTTGCGAATAAGCTCTTGAAACAATAGAAATACCTATCAATACCAAAAATTTTAAACAGATTTTTTTCATTCTTTTTTCTAGATTAATTACTAATTTTTAACGTTATGGCTAATTGTTTTGAAAGCGCCATATAATTAAGATATTTACAATCATGCATAGTCAAGTCATCAATAACAAGTCTTTCATCATCATGCATTCACACAAATTTCATTCTCGATTCTAAATAGAGTAAGGTATCATAATAAAATGATTGTCGATTAAACCACATCAAAATGGATTTTATTATAATTTCCTGCGTAAGCCTGAAATTGAACAGAAGCTTTAAGGATTTTTAATAAGGAAAACCAAATAGTAAATTTGATGTCTATTATCATACCGCGTAGTTTTGATAAAGAAGCCAAGATAATTCGTTAATACAAGTTAGATTTTCTGTTTGATTAACCTAAATGTTTTTGACAAACATAATGATGTAAGTGATTAAAAGGGGTTTTGAAGCAATGAAATAAAATTGACAGTGAGCACAAATAAATTGCATTTTGTCACTAATAACTGTATATGGGATTAAAATTTATTGATAGCGTTCGGAAGAACTACTTACTAATGTAGTTTAGTAGGAGGACGAAAATCTCAGTCATGAGTTCTATTCATATAGACACTAACGCCGACCAATTCAAATCGATTGCCTGTACTTGCATATCAAATTCAAGCCGGCGAATGTGAAAATATCTAATTTTATACAAAAAAAATTAAATCTGAGATAATAGATGAATTTGGAACATTCAGGTTATTTTCTTCATCTGAAACTTAAGTGGTTATGTCAATAAGTCATGACCATCTCGACACAGTCATTTAAGGAGTTACATCTGCTGCCACATTAATTTATCAACAAAAATCTAAGCAAACTACTAAAGCCTAAACATCGGAAGCAAAATAATCACGCTAAGGAAGGCTTGGACTGGTCGCAGGGCGATCTTGCACAGCAGATTGAGGCATCTTGTGAAATCATCGAAAAGTGCGAAGACGCAACGAGAACCTGCCATTGATAAAGATGGGGGCAAAGATGACAATGGCATTCGAGGTAACAGAAGATTTTTTGAATGGGGAGTGCGAAAAGGCATAAAATATATACAGAAGATGGATGCCGATACCCAGTCCATCCTGTTTAACGTTTTATATACCTACATACAGAACTTCAAGACTAAAAGGCTTTCGCCAAATAACAAAAAACCCCCAGCAGTAAATTGCTGGGGGTATAATTTTATTCTTGGTAAGAGCTGCACATCCGCCCCACCTTAGTATAAACTAGTTTTCGATAGCTAATAACAAAGGTGCAATATCTACATTGCTTTGAATCCAAATAACGTCTGCCTCGTAGCTTTGAGATAAGTCATAAATACCTGGGACACGTTTCAAAATCTCCAAACCAAATTGGTAGTGGCTCATACAGTCTACCAAATCCTGTTCGTTATTTTTTTCGGTCAAAAAAACTAAAGATGGCTCATCATAAGCCTTCCAAAGTTCACTTAACAAAGCCCTATTAATTACATTTATTTCCCTTATGCTACAAGGTTTTTTTCAATCACTTCACCCTCATTTTTGATGTACAGTTTTTCCTCAGCTACATAATCAATAATTTCTTGCGGATTAGTTTCATAGCTTAGCCTAAACCCTGAGAAAATACGATCTCACATTTAATATGAAGCAGTGTAATAAGCTTGTCCCATTTGGAATCAGCGATATCTAAATTATGCTCAAGATCTTTTATTGAAACAGTGTTTGCATTGTGCATGACAATATCTAAGCTACCCATATTAATTCTTTTTATATTTCCAAAACTCGAAAGGTGCGCCAAAGGGATATTGGGCGCTACTGCCATATGTACTTCCACCAACATTGAACCTAAAAGATGAATGATAGCTCATACCTTTAGCCGGAGCATGGGCTGGACCGTAATCCCAACTAACCATATTCCCAGCACGCTCGGCATAAAAAGGCACAAGGCTGGCTACCGCAGTAAAACCCTAAGTTGCGCAGGGTTTTCTTCCTTCGCTCAAGCGAAGGCAAGCAAGTTTTTGTAGACAGACCTGCCGAAGGCGGGATGTACGTACAAAGGCACAACTTGTAGATTACAAAACAACAATAGGCTGCATATATGTTTATACAGCCTATTGGCTAATTAGCGATGCTCCTGCTAACGATTTAAGATAAACAATAATCAAGAACTTCTTTCACTACTGACTTAGTTACAACTCCGTTTACGGATGGGTCTGTCATTGTTTCCGTTAGCTCCAAAAGCTTCTCGTTTTCAAAAGACACGTTTTCAGATAACAATAAAGCATCTATTACATAATATAACTCGTATTCTGATAACCGATCATTTAAATAATGCCTACATAATTCCGATATATGTGCCTTAGTTAAATACAAATCAATGTCGGCTTCTAAAAGAACTTCCGAACTAGCTCCTTTTTTTGAAAGCTGGTTTTTATATCCTGCTACTTCTTTGTCAATACCTTTTCTAAAAGTTTCGATTTCCAATTTTTGTTCTAAAAAAGATCTCAATTGACTTAGCTTCATATATATCATGTTATTGTTCTCTGCCCTCTGGACCACCTCTTAAAGGCTTACGACCTTGATACTTATTACCTCTATCATAGCTATCTTTGTAAGTCTTTACAGTCTTGCCATCTTTATTTTTATACGTACTATATTCAGCTCTTGATTGACCAGGACCTTTACCCGGCCTTACTTCGGTTTTCTTTGTAAACTTGTCGCCAATATTTTCTACTGTCTTGCTTTTCTCAACTTTTGATAGCTTTTGAGAACCTGCTTCAGCTGACTTCACAATAGACTTCTCTACCTTAGCTTCAGTTTTAACAGCATCAACAGCATTACTGATAATTTTTACATCCTTCTCAATTTTACCTGCTTTTGCCAAATCTCCTGCCAGCGGGATAACACCCAGAGCACTTATTCCTACATTTAACCAATCACCCTTTTTAGCAGAAATTCCAGCATTGACACCATCTGCAATACCTGTTGGGTCAAATATACCTACCACATCTAAACCTGCCTGTAAAATATCATCACCCTGTAGCGTATAATTACCTCCAAAATTAACTCCTAAAGAACTGGCATTAACTTCTATATCGATAAGTTCTGTCTTTATCGTCACACTGGAATTTCCAGCTCCTCTTAAAATAATATCAGTTGGCGCATTCCCATCAGGATCGGTATAACGCATTGGATTATTGAGACCATAGTTATAAGGAGAATGGCTGCGCATTTCCTCGGAAAGTGCATCAACAACGTTGAAACGTCCAATCACCGGATCATAGAACCTTGCACCATAATCAAACACCCTTATGCAACTTTTTTACACTTCGCCGGATTCGCTGGCAGGTACTTTTCAGCTTTATAAAGAACGTTCCTTTAGCGTAAAGTTAGTTTTTTGTTTGGGTTTTACAAGAGGGGTAATTTCGTTCTTCGGAGAGTTTCTGCGGTAGATAAGGTTGATCATATGTTACAGCAAAGATAGCCTCGAAGGAAAAGCAGTAAAGGGACTTTCTCGGCATAAACGCTCTTGGCCTTGGCTCTAAGGCCATTTATTCCACGTTCCCTTGACAGCTCTCCCTTCTTCCGCTTTTGGGGGGCTTAACAAAATGATCACCCCAGACCTCTATTCTAGTTGGTGCAGATAGAGCATTGAGGGAGCAAGTTTATGTTTTTGCTATACAAAAACTATTTTAACCGCTCCCGGTGGTTGCACTGACTTTGTTTCTCTGCCGACTTCGGAGGCAAGATTTACTATTAATGTAGACATTTATACATCTTTGCTAAACACCATTGTGTTTATTTCAGGCGTTGGGTGGCGACTTCTTACTGATGGAAAGTGCTTTGGTTTTGTGGGGGAGGAAAGAGCGGCTCTTTCTATCAGCAAGAGGTTCCAAAGGGGTTTGGGGAATGGAAGATTTCCCAACTATTACTGCGAAGCACCTTGCTGCCGCAGGCTTTATCATCAGCGTATACGTTACAGTATACTCTTTCGGCCTTGCTGGTACTGTGAAGGTTAAAGTATACTCGGAGTGATCAGTTTGGCCTTTTTATTCATCTAAACTATTTATTGCTATTTTCGATATAGCAAACCTAACAATTAATACCTATTTTAGCAACTGTAAAATCAGCAATAACGCAACATATTGATTAAAATAGCTTTTATGGGTATTTTTGGAAGAAAACCAAACGTCATGAGCTTAGGCGATAACATTAAGAAGATCAGGGAACGCAAAGGATTGCTGCAAAAGCAATTGGCCGCCGAACTGAACATTCCCTATACCAGCTATAACAAGGTGGAGAACAACACACGTGATATTGCTATTGATGAACTGGAACGCTTTGCCGGGTACTTCGGCATGACCATTGACCAGGTGGTGCATTTCGACAATCAGCCTGCAGAGGTCACCATTCAGGACAAGCCCAATTTTGAACAGGTCAACCTGATCAACCAGCTCGATGAGGAAGACCGCACGGTGGTCTTTAAGATCATTGATACCATGCTCACCAAAAAGAAGTTCAAGGATTTTTTTAACAACAACATTGCTGCTTTATAGCCGCTTTTAACATAAACATGATGGCAGAAACAATTCATTTCTGCAGAAAGATCAGCCGTATCCGTGAGATCAGGGGAATTAAACAGGATCACCTCGCTATTGAGATGGGCGTGAGCCAGCAGACGATTTCCAAGATCGAGCAGAGCGAAACACTAGAAGAAGAAACACTTGGCAAGGTGGCAAAGGCTTTAGGCGTTACACCCCAGGCCATCAAGAGCTTTAGCGAAGATGCTATTATCAACTACTTCCATGATCAGAGTTATTTCAACTACCAGTGCACTTTTAACCCGCTGGATAAGGTAATGGAACTCTACGAACGCCTCCTGCAGGCCGAAAGGGAAAAGAACGAACTCCTTAAAGGTAAGTAGCACGCTCAGCATAAAACAGGCAACAAAATTGGCCATTGTGGTAAAAACCCAAGTTGCGAAGGGTTTTCTTCCTTCGCCCAAAGCGAAGGCAAGCAGGTTTTTGTAGGCCAGACCTGCCGAAGGCGGGGTGTACGTACAAAAACAAAACTTGTAGATCATAAAACAAACAACAGAAGATATGTTTCAATGCTAGAAACACGTACGGTATATCCTTTTAAACAGCAAGGTCTAATATATCAGACCTTACTGTTATTGACTACAATTGAAAACAATCAATCTGGTAAATAAACTTTTCGAGCTCAAAAGTAAAATCCTTCAAATAAGGCTGTAGTTTTTTTGCTTCTTTTCGATGAATAGTGTATGGATCATATAATAATGGGTCTTCCTCTTTTGAAGGAAAAATTTGCTTTAAAATATCCAAATCTATATGATCAATATTATATTCCCCTAACAATTCTTCATTAGTTTTATTGAACCAACTTATTATCCTTTCGATTTTCATATCTATTTTCTAGTTGTTCTCCCTGGGACTGCATCTTTTGTCATTTGCCCCGTTTCTGGGCTTGCACTCCCTAGATGTTTTCCTTGTTTATCATAAACTTCTACATCACCATGCTGAGAATCCCACTCTAGTATTTTGCCATCAGACGTCTTCCATCTGGCTCTTCCTTTATTAGGAGCCCTTTTAGCAGTAGGAAATCCTTTTAATTCTTTTGGCGCAGGTGTATAACTAACAGAATTCGCTATATCAAGCAGATTGCTTACAAGTGTAATTGCTCTTCCCAATGGCGTCCATCTACCCAAAAAAGCAGCGGCCTCAGCTCTGTTTGCTTCTAAAACTGCCTGGGGTAGTCTATACTGTGCCGTTCCAAATATAGTAGTACCATTAGCAACCCAACCTTTCCATTTTCCAGATTTTATAATAACCTCTTTTAGTTCTATCGGTTTAGGCTTTGGAGGTGGAGTAACTTTTTTGGAGGTATCAGCAGCCATCCCATCAGGATCTATCATTAAGATAGGATTATTCATCGCATAATTATACGGCGACATGTGATCAAATTCATCAGCAAGTGGATCTACCGTACTAAAACGCCCTATGACCGGATCATAGAACCTTGCACCGTAATCATACTGCCCACCGAGCTCATCCTGCACCTCCTTGCCATTGTAGAGATACTTGTTCGTCGTTGCCACCGGAGATATTGACTTCCTCAATCCAAAGGGATAGTAATCATCCTGCTGAAGCCTTCTTACCGCTCCATTGTAAATATCGAAACTATAACGCACATTTCCAAGATGATCAGTCAGATTATATTGATAGCTGTATCCACCTGAACCATTGTTCAGTGCTAGACCCTCTTCGGTCTGTATAAAATCAATCGTTCCATCCGGTTTGTATTCAATTCCGTCAATGTAGTTTCGCACTGATCCGTTCGAGTTCTTCCTGATCTTGCGTCCCGTCCCGTCATAGGTGTAGGTCAGGTTGATATTTGGGATATGAAATGGGAGATTAAAATGATTGTATTGCACCGTATAACCTGAGCGGCCATCCGTTGTCGCATTCCCGTTCACATCATAGGCGTAACCATTTGTTACATAAGCCACATACCACAGCCTGTTCCCATGCTGGTAGTCGTAACTGTTCGCATTGCCCCCGTCCCTGGACAAGTACTTTAAGTTCCCCATCACGTCATACTCCACCTGCTCGCTCATCGGGTAGGAAAGGCCTGATGCAGCCCCCCGCTTCAATCTATTCAACCTGTCATAAGTGTATACAAAAGTGTAAGGGAGCGCCTCGCCCGCGCCCCAGCGCTGGTTGGCGATATTCCCATTGTACTGCGCCTCCGCGCCATCTACCGCGTCATTGTACTTGAGCTCCATGCTGAACTCATTGCTCTTGCTGCTCCTCAACCAGCCCCGTTCGTTATATGTTAGTTTTGTTCCCTGGGTTTCATTGTGGAGTTTCTTCTCCTGGAGCTGCCCGAGCTCATTATAGGCCAGATAACTCAAATTAACCTCTCCCGCATCATTGATGTTCTCGAAGGTCGCCGCCTTCCTGCCCATATGGTCATATTCATAACGGGTCGCAATCTTAGTACTTTGCCCATTGGCATAATGCATCCGCACACTGTTCATTAAGTTCCCATCAAACTTCCAAACGTTTTCAACGATATCGTAATTGGATGCACTGACAGCACCCGTTAGGTAATGCTGCGAATAGCTCTTCACCACCCGACCCTCACGGTCATAATAGTTTACCGTCCACAAAAACTGGTCCGTCGTACCCAGCACCTTCACCTTGCTCGCTGTCAACAGCCCCTTGGTCATATTGCTGAAGCTTGCAGATTCATTATGAGGTAGCCCGGGTATATCATAGTCATCATAATAGTTGACCACATCGATTTGCATGTTAGGGTAATTGCCTGGTGCACTGGCATTGTCATAACCATGGAGGTTATTCCCCGCAGTGCTGCGTTTGTCCCAGAAGGCACCATAAGAGTTTACCGTAGCCTGGACATCAATTCTGGTTCCCGTATGTCCGATCTCCACCCCCGTCATTGTTACCCTGCCTAAAGCATCATATTTCGTAAATGCCCGCTCAGCCCGCTGTGCCTGCACCGCGTCCTGACTGAACACCACCTGGTCTAGAGGATTATAAATCAGTTCCTCCCAGCCCTTGCCCGGCACCTTCTTCCTGATTACACGATTTCGCCCGTCATAATGGTAACCATAGATGAACCTGTCAAATACCGGATCGCTCTCGATGAAACTTGAAATCTCTCCCGCATCAGGACGGTCTGTATGCAGGTTCACCGCCGGGGGAAGCACATAGCGAAGGTTACCAAGATCATCATAGACATAATAGGTGTTCAGGCTCTTCGATACCGTCTCCCATGTGCGCTTCAGCACCACCCGCCCTTCAAGATCCTTGAACTCCTGAGTGGCACCTTTCATCTCATCCCCAGGCTGCCAGTTCTCATCATTGCTCGTGCTCAGGTATAGTCTGCCCGCCAGGTAATAGCCGCTGTTGTCCTGGGCGATGGAAGCCCCGTTCCCACTGACCACCCAGCGCCTCACCTCCCCGGATGCATTTGTACCATACCGCTGCTTTAACGTGTGTCCCGCATCGCTCCCCGCGACAGGCTGCCAGTCTGTTCCGGCTGATCCCTGTTCCAGCACCCGGTTCAGCGGGCTTGCCTCAAAAACAACCTTCCCAAAAGCCGCACCAGTCTGCGGAATGCTCGCAGAAGGTGGATTATTGTAATAAGCCGCCTGTCCGCCCCCGGAGATCGCGTCCGAGCGGTATGCGCCGTTATTGTTCCAAACCGAATACGGAAGGTATTTTTTATCCTCCCGCCCAAAAGCATCATAACCCACCGGCTGCACCACATCATGCCCGGGAAGCCCCCCATTGACGATCACCGTCTGCAGCGGCCTTCCAAACCCGTCCAGGTACTGAACTGTTTCATTCACCTCACAAATCCCCCGGCCGGAGAGATTATTCGGATCAATCCCCGGAGCCCTAAATATACGTGTACTGATAAAATTCTGGTTGCTGCTCGCTGAGGAAACGAAGGGCCTGCAGTCTGCATAACTTCTGCCCGTTGTAAAGATCCGCACAGAGGTGCCTGGAGCAGGTGGAGGGATATGAAAAGGCGCCTCTAGCGTTACGCTCAATGGGGCACTGATGTTCTGCGCACCATCATAGGCCAATAGCCTCTTATGGTTATCCTGGGCAAAGCAAATATTGGATTGAGCAAAAGCAGCCGCTGCCACCAGTGCCCCAGTTATTAACTTCTTCATAAAGCCTTAATTCTTATAATGGTAAGTGTTCTGTTTAACCACATTCCCATCCTGGTCCTTCACAAACTGCAAACGCCCAAAAGCATCATAGTGATAATAGGTTGTCATGCCTTTGGCATCCGTCATACTCGTCATCCCAACCAGCGGCTTGTAAGTATAGCTGATGATCTGGGCTTCCTTAAGTAGAGGCGAACTCCTTAAGTTGGTGACAAGGTTATTCACCTCGGCATCTTTAGGATTAGAAGCAGCGAAGCTGCTTACATTCGCTGGCCCACCTAAAACTGATTCAATGGTAGCGTATGATACGTTTTTGATTTCAGCTATTGGATACTGGGAATTGTAACTGTAGAGATAGCTAGTTTTATGAAGTTGACGTTCAGTTACAAGCCTTGGCTTGCCCTCAGCGTCATGAAAACCATAGTTCCATTTTTCTTCGTAACGAGAAGGAATTTGGATGAAGTTATAAGTGTTATTGGATGTAGTTAGATCATTTCCGGAGGTAAAAACCTTCCTAAGGGAAAAAATTTTACGCTGATTAATTTGATCATAACCATACTCATTTACTACTCCAGAAATCAACTTTTCTACACCATTAATCTTTTTGAGATTGACCTCTTCTATAGGGTTATCTAATATATTATATTCAAGTAAAGAACCAAGAGATGGTGAGCTCCCAGCATTTGCAAGATAATCTTTCGGATAATATAACCGCTGAATATAACTACCGCCATCACTTGAACCATTTTCAATCTCACTCAGCATAAACCCGGAAGGGGAATATTTATATTTTCTATCTGCCAACATAGAAAGATTATTATTTACCTCCACTATTGTATCGGCTAAAAGCTTATATGCATCAGTAGATACATCATATCTTAAAACACTAAGACTATTGTAAATAGCGCTTTCATTAACACCTGAATAGTTCATTAATGTATGAGCCCCCACCTTGTACCCGAAATTATTTACCGTTGAATTGGATAATACTTGATATTGATATGACTCAGTCCTGCGCTCTTGCCCAGTAGCATCAAAAAATTTGCGTTTCAGCAATAATCCTCTTTTCCAGTCCTGAGAAGAATTTGGAGGAAAAGGGAAGGCGGCAGCATAATTTAAATCATTAAACTCTGAAAAATTACTGTATTTGGAAAGTATCCGTCCTTGATTTCCACTACCTGTTCGCGTTTTTGTCACAAAACTATAACCTATAAAAGAACCTTTACTATTGATAAGCGAACGGTTTGAAGCCGAAGAATAAACTTTATAATCACAATTAAAATATTCTGTTAAGGTCCCATTAGGCCCCTGTGCGATACGTTGGTTCACTGTAGTTTGCGTTGAAACGTACTCAGGTAAATTTCCGACTAGCCCACTAGATGAACTATTATTTGGATTATTATAATCATATTCTTCAACCATGTCCGGTCCATCAAAGCTCTTATGTATTATCCGTTTTACTCTTAGCCCTGGGCCAGCAAGTTGGACAAGAGTCGTATCTCCTGGGGTTGAGGCAGCTTGTTTAAAATAGTATAAACTTGAATTAAAGTATACGTATGGATTACCTGCATATTCTGTAGTAATATCTGCTTCAATTTTATAGTTACCTTCAACTAATTGATACACGTTGAAAATCCCAATTTGTAGCGCCCTATATATGCCATCCGGCCAAAGCATTCTAAATTGGAGGGTCGCAGAAGTTCCCGACTGCAATCCTTCTGTATAAAGGCGAAACCATGCATTTTTGTAGCTTCCGCCCTCCAAATCTGCTTGCGTAATAGTAAAAGATTTTTCAAAATGAAAATCCGTTGAGCTATTGTTATTATTTCCCGTGAGTGGTATTATAACCTCTTCAGTCCCTCCTCCTCCAGGCCCGTTTATCCTCCTTGAAACATAGTTATTACCTTCTAACTCAAGATTCATAGTTCCCCCTGTTGGATAAGTAATAGCAGTAAGCACACATTCTTTAGTAAATGCAGCATCAATATTTTTATTAGCACCTTGCTGACTTGCAGAAGATTGACTATAATAAGATACAGAAGTATTATTGTTTTGACCATTGAAATAGCCGTAATGATCTTGTGCATTTGAGTTTCGGTAGGGTAAGCCTTGACTTATATAATAAGTAAATTTATATGGCTTATCGAATAAATTGCCTCGCTCCTCCCTAACTGAATCCAAACGCAGTCTTTTTTGATCCATTGCTGTATAATAATTCAGGCCTGAAGTACCAACGGCATTATTATCAAAATAAGAAGTAAAGAACTTCATGTTTTTAACTAATTCACCATTGTGATTTATTACCTCAATCCGGTCAATGGAAACATCACCATTACAATCTTGTCTTGGAAGCCCACCGTATATATTAATTCTTCCATTTTTGAAGTTGATAGCCGAGATTCGTTTTCCAGAAATCGTATTATAAGTGTAATTATACTCCCCATATGGCTGGCAATCAACTACATTGGCTTGTATTGGAACTTTCATACGTTCCACGCCCCGGGTTAGAAAAGATATAATGGTGTTAACATACTCAAAAGTCAGTTTATTGCTTTTCGTATCCTCAACTTCTGTGAGATACCAGTTCGATACATCGAAAAAAAATCCGCCATCAATTTCTGCTGCATCAGATCTTCTGAAACGGGTGTCAGCTTCAGTATATTCACGGGCACCAAACTTGTATTTTATTCCCTTTCCATTAGTGATAATCCAATCTATGCCGTTCAAATCCCGTTGAATTTTGATATTCGGATTATTGTCCAACACATGAAAATTTCCAGACAAATCCTCAAAAAAACTAATGCTAAGATCCCCCGCCCTGGCGATATATAAATCTGGTTCAGAATCTGCAGTCCCTCTGTAAACAGCATTTATATAGGTCTGTCGTTCCAGGGCAGTCATTTGGTCATTCGCATAACGATTGGCAGAAATCTGGGAATTATATGAATCCGGAATACCGCGTGTTATCCGGATAACAGTTCCGCCAGCATTCAATGACCAACCTGTACCCGCCCAAGATGCGATATCATCAACTTTTATTCCGCCAGCATGATAGGAAAGACTCAGATTCATCGAAATATCACCCTGATTCAATTGATAGATAGGAATTTCAATATTTGGAATCCCTGTGTATTCGCCTACGGGTATCTCAAGATATTTGCCAAGGGATGCGGCGTTAGGTGAAGGAGACAGAATAGAAACCATATCTGTTGTGATCCCCGGTTGATTTGCCTGACCATAAACTTCAATACTTATTGTAAATGATAAAACAAATATTAACAATCCGGCTAGGTATTCTTTGATTAATGATCTCATAAAAGAGTGTTTGTTGTTCAGCTTCGATTGACTATCATTTGCCTGCATGAAACTGAGGTTGTTGACTTTCACAGCGTTTTTCATTTAGCTATACTTTAATTTTTAAGTTCTTCTATCTGATGTGTTATTTTTTATTTGCTATAATAAATTCAAGATTTCGTTAAATAACAATTTGTTTATTTCACCCATTTCCAATAATGATTAATGGCTACCGTTGAGTGCTGGTAGGCTTTGCAACATATCCATTAGCTTTATTAACTCTTTGAAAAAAAGCCCATATAACCAGTTTTATCACTTTTGAATTGATGTCATGCTCTTTCGAGAATTAAACTCTTTTATAAATATTTAAGCAAGCGAATTTCACGATGCATATCTAAATTATCCATGTTAAACCTTAACAATAAATCTATTTGACAAAGTAGTCAATGGAAGTGACCAAGATCGCATTTGGGGTGACGAACGCATTTGAGCTCTTTAAAATTTAGAGGAAATGAGACGATATTTTAAACGCTAACTGCTTGAAATTTACTGGCAAGAATGCTTTTAATCCATCATCAATAGCCAACAAGCGTAAATGCAAGTAAATTTAGTTTTTTTAGTATTTACTAGAGAGCGCTATTTTAAGCTGCAAATAATCATTAATTCGTTGCGATCTATCAACGCTTTCAATTGATAACGTAACCGCCGATAACCGTCCATTGCCCTTGCTTCTGCTTAAGGTATCCAGAAAGGAAACCAAATTTGGATATTTACCTTTTAACACATAATGTTTTATATTTATACCTGCAACCAATTCAGTGGTATCATTCTGTGCCGCCAAAGGCGCTACGTTGAATCCAATCAACACGTTGTTAGCTACCGCCATCCCCGAAACCGCTTGCCAGATCCGGTTATCCTCATCCCCTTTTTTCACAACGTAACCTTTCGATACCATCGCATAAAAGGCAGCCTTCTTCCTCAATTGTGAAATAGCACCAGGAGAAAAAGCGTCACTCTGTTGCTGATCATTCAATTCACGATGCAACCTAATGGCAGCAATGGTTTGCCGAAATGATAACTGATAAGCGAAGTATACAAATGTCAGCATCAAGAGGTGTAGCAGTATTCGTTTCCTGTTAGATTCCAGTTTTTGTAACATTTCCATATTGAATTAATATACTGAAAAGATAATTTTCATCCTGAGGATTTTCACTGTAATGAAGCAACCTCACGGCGGTGATCCATTTTATTTCCTTCAGCAAATAGATCCAGTTGTTTACGGACACTAGATTAGTCGTCATGCCTTGGATGATTACATTTGATGAATTTGCGCCACCAGCAGTTTGGATGTATTTTTCATCATTAAAGGCCAGCGAAGTGAGCCAGATCTGACGGGGCTTACTCTTCCCAATTTCATCCATCATTAATCCGTAATTATAACCCCCATTCCAACCTACCTCGGCCAGAAAACGTTCATGTTCACCAACACTTCTAAGCAGTTGGTCCCTCTCCTGCTGGTTGGCAATCAAATTTCCTGCCCGCTGGGTTAAACCTGCGTTTGCCAGATTATAATCGGTATAAAACAAGTAGCTGCCCAGCAATAAAATAAATAGGAAAACCAAAAAAAACATCGCACTGGTTTTCAGTTTTGCATTTTCAACAAAACCTGAATAGTCTTTTGCAGCCCCATCTATTTGTGCTTCAATCCGTTCTACATCATCCTGTAGTAGCAGTTGTAAGGCGCTGGCGTAAGCAACAAGTTCAAAAGGTCTTCCGATTTCATTTTTAAAATCTGTACTTGTTTCCATACCCAAATTACCCTGATAGTGGTAAGAGGTGAATTGCCGGCTATCATCAAAGGTGATGATATGACCGTCTAGAGAAATAGAATGGTTATCTTCCTTCAAATGCCCCCAGAGATGTGAGGTCACAATCCCACCCAAATTCACCGACAGCACCTGCAAGCCGGAACCTTTCATCTTCAGTAGCAAATCATCCAAAAGGACCTTTCTGGCAATACTGATTAGTCCACAAGATGGTTCAGAGAAAACCTGAACATAAAACTCCTTCTCAGAAATGGCAGGAAAGGCAATCTGAAATTGCTGCAGATTAGACAGCCCAGTACCTCCTGTCGTGTTTTTATGAACAACTCCCTTTCCTCCAACCGACAAAGCTATGGGATATTGCTTTGGAATCCTTTCCAACACCTGCACCAAATTTCCCTGATATTCTCTGCTTTCCTTGATTTCAAGCTGTCCCTTAATTCGCTGGAGCAAAACCGTCCTAGATTCATAAATGCCTTTATCTATGAAACGTACCTCCACGCCAAGCACCCGCGAAAAAACATTCCAGTCCATATTAATAAAGAATTGTAGGTTTGATAAACACCAAGGTAACCACCTTCGCATTGGATTTTTCCCTGCTGCTGAAGAGCCATTTTAATACAGGTATCCGTGAAAGCACAGGTACGCCTGAACCACTTTCATTACTTTCCGTACGTTCCAATCCCCCAAGGACAATCATGTCCTCATTCTTTGCCCTGATGATCGAACTGAACTTACTGGTGGACTTAGGCGGCGGCGCGTTCAAGGGCGGATTTCCTATGAAATCCGAAATGTTCACCTTGATATTCAGCGTCACCTGGTCATCGCCCGAGACCACCGGCCGGATATCGATTTCCAGATTCGCATTGACCTCGGTGAACTGTTCGGTCACAACCGTCTGGGCATTTAGCGAAGGAATAACATTCTGCGTCCGCTGACTATAGTATCTGGAACTGCCAATGCTTAAGTTCGCCGAATGCCCATTTAGTGTAGACAGTTTTGGCACCGAACGAATGTCCACATTGCTGTTATTTTCCAAAGCGCTCAACCGCACATAAAAATTAGGTGTGACCCGGCCCAGATTTACCGAACTGTTCCGCCCGATCCGGGAGAGCAGATTATTGATCGAATTGGCACCAAAAGTATAATCTATCCCGGGAAGAACGGTTCCGCCTGTTCTCACACTATCAGAAACACCTGCGGAAATTCCTGTTTTAACGGTTTTACCTTTTCTCACATCCACTAAAGTGACCTCGATCAGCACCATCGGTACAACCCGGTCGATCTGTTTGATAAAGCTTTCAATCTCTTTTACCTGAGGCGCCGAGCCGGAAAGAAGTAAGGTATTTTGTTCCCGAAACTCCTTGATCTCCACCCCTTTTCTCCAGTCACTTGGAATCATCATTTGAACAGTGTCCAAAGAGCGATGCTGCAACTGAACGATCCTGCTCAATCGCAATCCTTCTAGTTTTCGGTCACCTATCATGAATACCCCCCCCTCTTTTTTGTACGTGTATTCTGTTCCCTGTAGTAAAGCAGTAAGAAAACTTTCATAATCAATGTTTGTCAGCCTGGTGCTCACTGTTCCTTTCATTTCAGAATAGATGAAATAATTGGTGCCCATTTCAGTGGAGGCGGATTTGATTAGGTCCAATATTGGCGTATTCAGTGCATCAACACTTAGTACCCTGTTGCCAGAAGCATCTTTTTTTGAAGAAAGGTTAAAATTTCCCGCAGCAGCAGCCTGCCCGGCTACCGGTTTCTGATTTCTCTTTACTGAGGTTGCATTGTCTCCGTTGAGATATAGTTCCTCACCCTCTCCCAGTGACTGAAACAAAAACACCCCGTCATTGGTCCTGTTCATTTTCAGATCATTGGCATAAGCCAACTTCTCTAAGGCCACCTCAAAAGGTGCTGCAGCTATAAATCCGGTCACCTTTTTACTCAGCAGATTTACTGGTACCACCACATTTTTATGCGAAAGCTGGCTGATTTTTTTAGCCACAAGAAGCAAGGTATCATTATTAAGTTCAAAGCCCAGATCATCATTCGTGACATTATAACTTACCCTGATATCTTTTGGAACGAGTTCCTTTTGCATTACCGGTGCCTTGGTAACAGACATGATCGAGCCGATCATATTAATATCCAGATCATACTCCTTGGCCACAAATAACAAAATGTTCATTGCGGTCTCGTTGCGAAAATTGGTAAAAACCTTAAAGCTCAGCGAAGGGTCAATATTGATGTTCAAATTATTCGCCTGCGCTAGCGCCCGCAGAAATTCCTGGGCAGATGCGCCCGACATAGAAAGCTGAACCTTCTGGTTCAAGCCCGGTACCATCACCGCCAGATTTCGCAGGCGCTCATCAATTCGCTTCAGCCGCTCATCGCTACTATTCTGGGCGAATGAGACCTGCGCAAAAATTGAAAAAACTAGAACCAAAAGGCATCGAAGCAGCGTTAAATTTATATTTTTCATTTAAATAGATAGCAGAAGTGGGTAAATTTCTTCCAGAGATGTCTTGCCCTGTGCAAATAGTGCGAAGGCATTTCCAGAAAGGGTATTGATATTTTTCTCAAACAAAACACCTTCGATGGCCATGTTACCCATTCGTATCTCATGCGCCAAATCAGCATCCACCGGAATGACCTCATAAACCGCTTCCCGTCCCTTGTAACCAGTATAGTAACAGCGATCACAACCATTTGCCATATATTGTTCCGCCAAAACTATAGGTGGTCTAAAAGCCTTGGGGTATTCAGAGGGAGATAAGGACTTCCGCTGTTTACAGACCGGACAAAGCAGCCTAATCAGCCTTTGCGCCACAGTGGTATTGAGCGTACTGGCCAGCAGAAATCCGGGTATACCCATATCCACCAGCCTTGAAACTGTTCCCCAGGCAGAGTTTGTGTGAATCGTTGATAACACTAGATGCCCGGTCAAAGCCGCCCTGATTGCCATGTTTGCTGTTTCCGGATCCCTGATTTCACCCACCATAATTACATCCGGATCCTGTCTTAGAAAGGTACGCAAAGTAGAAGCGAACCCTAATCCGATACTCTCCTTGAGCTGTACCTGGTTAACGCCTTCCAGCGTATATTCAATAGGATCCTCAATGGTTAAAATATTTCTAGTGCTCTTATTGAGCAATTTTAGCGTTGCGTACAGAGTCGTTGTCTTTCCCGAACCCGTCGGACCGCTGATTAGAATAATCCCGTTGGGTCGTTGCACGCCTTGCATGTAGCTCGCCATATCTGCTTCGGATAAACCAAGCGTTGCCAGGTCAATATCCGTACTGCTGTTATTGAGCAGTCTCAGCACCACCTTTTCTCCATAAAGGGTTGGCAGTACCGATACTCGGATATCAAAAGGATTTTGTCTGGCCGAGCGAAACTGAATCCTTCCATCCTGCGGAAGCCTTTTCTCGGCAATATCCAGATTGGCCATGATCTTGATCTTATTTACTAGGGCTGGATAGTCTCCTTTACTGACCTGATAACGTTCCACCATCATCCCATCAATCCTCACCCGCACGCGAGATCTGGATTCAAAAGTTTCAATATGAATATCACTGCTTTTGAGCCTCCTGGCCTCATCGATCAACACGTTCAAAAAATCATCTCCCGCAGAAATTTCCCCGATCCCCTGATCAGCCGCAGTCCCTGCCACATCGCTCAAATAATGCTTGGACAGGAGCCTGGTTAATTCCTGCCCTTCCAATCCAGAGAGCTTAACTTGCAAACCCAGAACCACTTCAAGTTCATCAGCCAGTGCAACATTCAATTCCTTAGCCTCACAATACAGTTCCAACACTCCGGAAAATAAAGCAGCAGGAAACACCCTGTATTGTAAAGCAATGTCTTTAGAAATCAAGGACAGTATTTCAGAATTGATTTCCATCACCATCTCCCCCAGCCACTGACCATTGAAAAATCCGAAACCATCTTCCATTCCGATTGACACTTATCAAACAGCAGCACCCCAATCAGCATCAAGGACTGATAGCCAGCAAGCGGTATCTTCTCCCCTGAATGATTTTTATTGTACTTCAATAAAAGCGTTAGCAAAATGCACAGCAATAGACTCACTATATAAAACATAACATAGTTTACCACCGAAAAAGCGCAAGCAATACTGATCAGAAAGAGCAGATCACCTATCCCAAAATAACCTTCAAAAATGTTAGTCAATTTCCATTTGCGAAACGAGATATATAAGGTCAATAGAAAAACCTGAAGTAATACAAAGGATGAATTCCAGAGCGAAATCATCAATACATTCATACATCCCGACACAAAAACAGAATGCGCAAACAGGCCTAAAAACAACAATGGAAAGAGCCACCAATAAATCCCCCTGTACTTAAGATCCTGATAAAACATCATCCCCAGCACCATAATAATACCTCCCAACAAAGTAACCATTAGTCCGCAATAAGCTCTTTGATATTTTTGTCCTGATCAATCTGCCAGACATTAAAAGTACCATCCCCATCAAAATCCGCGACCGCAGTCGCCTTGGCCGTAAAGGTATTATTGCTCGCGGCAGTGATCTCGACTTTATAATTCGCCTTTCCGTCCTTACCATCACTAGTCAATTTTTCCTGAATGAACCCGATCTCGACCAAGTCAGAAGAATACTTGGAATTTTCATAGAAATAACCTTGCTGTAATTTAGCCAAATGTTCCAGTTGAAGCTTAGCCTCCGTAGTTTTTGCCTTCGTAATCAAAGGCATCAAATTCGGCAAAGCCAGCAAAATCAGAATTCCGATAATCACCAGAACAATCAGGATTTCGGTCAAAGTATAGGCATCAAGTCGTTTGTTCAGTTTATTTTTCATATTCACCTCATCATTATCATTCCAAAAACAGCCTAATCTTGAATCAAAAATGCCATTCAGCGGAAATCATAAATTAAAGTGCACAGAAAACAAGAATAGCACACAATCTTTTTGATGAACGATGCTTATGGAGTGATAAACTGAGATTTTGAAGTGACGAAACTAGACGCCGGGTACTCACTATGGCTATTGTTGACTTATAATGTGCTACCCTAAACTAGTATAGAGAATAATTTATGGAAAAATGAAGATATCCTATAAATTTGAATATTACTCTTTTAAATCTGCGCATAAATGCCTCTATCCAAAGGTAGCAACTCCAACTTTTTAGCAGAATATGCTCGACATTGGAAACACGATAATAGAACTCAGAAAGGCTAATTGGACTAACCAATTAATTTGACCCCGTTTCATCAATTTGCAATTACCTTTAAAAGTCTTGAAAGCGATGACGTTGTAATAAAATTATTTTTGGCGAGATGGGGTCAATTGATATCGGTTTATCCAATCTGGCCACTAAAAGCGGTATTTCAAGGTGATGATCGGCAAGTATGAGCGGGATGGCCGTACCATCCATTGAGGAGGAAATGAAGATCGGACAAGAGATTTTCAGGTATCTTTGGATTACCTCGCCGGTGAAGGTGTGAATGCCTCGTTCGATAAAAAGACCGTAAACCGCATGCAGGAAATAGAAAGCTTAAGCCCCGCCATCAAGGAAAAGCCGTTCTTCTTTATTGATACCGTCCTCAGGGACACCAAAGCGCAAAAGGCTTACGCATCTTAAACAGCAAAGCCCAACATTTCTGATGGGCTTTGTCATAGACTGAATAAATTTATTCCGCAAACTGCTCAAAAGCAATGTTCTCTATTATATAATCATGGTCAGTTTTGCCTTTTGTAACCTTAGTTGCGATAAAGCAATGACCATCAGAAACGCCCATTCCTATTTTATTCTTGATATTTCGAATATAGTTTACATCCCATTCAGATATTTTCTTAATAATAAATGGATCTATACTCGTATTATGCTTTACATTATTACCACTGAGATTCGTCTTGGTAATATGCAGTTTTTTATCAGTCGATAATTTCTTATATGAGTAGGCAAGTTCCCTGTTCCAGACTAATCCAACAAAGTTCCCCCATCCAGGACTGAACCCCTCTAGAATAATGAAACTATCTGATTGAACTACCCTTCCAATCCTCTTAAAGAGGGTAGATCGTTCTGTTTTAGCAAAATTGATAATGCTTAAATAATTGTCTTTGTCGGCAATATTAGCATTATAATAAGCCAACTGACTCTCATAAATTTGGTTTACCAAAAGGCTGGAATTATTGGACCGACTCTGTGCCAAACAAGAGGTAAGAAACAAACAGAATATTACACCACTAAAATATTTTTTCATAACTATTAATTACCAATTTCCAGGAACCCAAGTAGGTCGCACCGGTTGATTACTTCCATTTAACATTCTTGGGGCTAATGGGCTTAAAACGCCATTATTGCTTTGCGATTTATAAAACTCCCTTAGCGGCAGCCCCATTTGTGACCTTAATTGATTTTCTTTAAATGTTGCTTGCCATTCATCGTATTTCAGATCTTGATTAAGTCTAGAATCTAACAAGCCTCGATTAGAGTCTCTTCCATGAAATAACTCATGCCCTAAATTAGATGCAGCATTATTATTTTGCCCCCCTCCAAGTACCCATACATTTGCTCCGCTCGGGTTCCAATTGATTGTACCACCTGCACCTCCTAACATTGCAGAAGCAGTTGTATTTGCTAACTGGCCGGCATATTGTGGATCTGTTTGTAATTGATTAGCATATCCTGCAACACGCTGACTCGGATCTACAACAAACTCATTAGTAGAGCTGTTTTGAATTGTGAAGCTATTAGTAGATGACTGTAACTCATTTAAGAGGGAACCTCCTTCCTGAGTGCCTCCAATTGCTCCTAAAGCAGTATGCGCTTTCCCTAAAAATCCCTTATAGCCGGTCACATTACCATTCTTGTCCGTCTTCACACCTTTGCCAGTATAAGCTGAACCATCCTTATTATAAAAGCCCCCATTGTTGTAAAGAATTTTATTACCAGCATAAGATACCCAAAGAGAATCTCCGTTAATGTCAATTAAATTAATTGGATTATTAGCTGCATAGCTATATGAAGATAAATGATAATACTTCTCCGCAAACCTATCTATGACATTAAAACGCCCAATTACTGGATCATAGAACCTTGCCCCGTAATCATATTGCCCACCCAGCTCATCCTGCACCTCCTTGCCATTGTAGAGATATTTATTCGTTGTTGCCACCGGAGATATTGACTTCCTCAATCCAAAGGGATAGTAATCATCCTGCTGAAGCCTTCTTACCGCTCCATTGTAAATATCGAAACTATAACGCACATTTCCAAGATGATCACTCAGATTATATTGATAACTGTATCCACCTGAACCGTTGTTCAGTGCTATGCCTTCCTCGGTATGTATAAAGTCAATCGTTCCATCCGGTTTGTATTCAATTCCGTCAATGTAGTTTCGCACTGATCCGTTGGCATTCTTCCTTAACTTCCTCCCGCTGGCATCATAGGTGTAAGTCAGATTGATGTTAGGTATATGTCTGGGCAGGTTCAGGTGATTGTATTGCACCGTATAACCTGAGCGGCCATCCGTTGTCGCATTGCCATTCATCATAGTCATAGCCATTGGTCACATAAGCCACATACCACAGCCTGTTCCCATGCTGGTAGTCGTAACTGTTCGCATTGCCCCCGTCCCTGGACAAGTACTTTAAGTTCCCCATCACGTCATACTCCACCTGCTCGCTCATCGGGTAGGAAAGGCCTGATGCAGCCCCCCGCTTCAATCTATTCAACCTGTCATAAGTGTATACAAAAGTGTAAGGGAGCGCCTCGCCCGCGCCCCAGCGCTGGTTGGCGATATTCCCATTGTACTGCGCCTCCGCGCCATCTACCGCGTCATTGTACTTGAGCTCCATGCTGAACTCATTGCTCTTGCTGCTCCTCAACCAGCCCCGTTCGTTATATGTTAGTTTTGTTCCCTGGGTTTCATTGTGGAGTTTCTTCTCCTGGAGCTGCCCGAGCTCATTATAGGCCAGATAACTCAAATTAACCTCTCCCGCATCATTGATGTTCTCGAAGGTCGCCGCCTTCCTGCCCATATGGTCATATTCATAACGGGTCGCAATCTTAGTACTTTGCCCATTGGCATAATGCATCCGCACACTGTTCATTAAGTTCCCATCAAACTTCCAAACGTTTTCAACGATATCGTAATTGGATGCACTGACAGCACCCGTTAGGTAATGCTGCGAATAGCTCTTCACCACCCGACCCTCACGGTCATAATAGTTTACCGTCCACAAAAACTGGTCCGTCGTACCCAGCACCTTCACCTTGCTCGCTGTCAACAGCCCCTTGGTCATATTGCTGAAGCTTGCAGATTCATTATGAGGTAGCCCGGGTATATCATAGTCATCATAATAGTTGACCACATCGATTTGCATGTTAGGGTAATTGCCTGGTGCACTGGCATTGTCATAACCATGGAGGTTATTCCCCGCAGTGCTGCGTTTGTCCCAGAAGGCACCATAAGAGTTTACCGTAGCCTGGACATCAATTCTGGTTCCCGTATGTCCGATCTCCACCCCCGTCATTGTTACCCTGCCTAAAGCATCATATTTCGTAAATGCCCGCTCAGCCCGCTGTGCCTGCACCGCGTCCTGACTGAACACCACCTGGTCTAGAGGATTATAAATCAGTTCCTCCCAGCCCTTGCCCGGCACCTTCTTCCTGATTACACGATTTCGCCCGTCATAATGGTAACCATAGATGAACCTGTCAAATACCGGATCGCTCTCGATGAAACTTGAAATCTCTCCCGCATCAGGACGGTCTGTATGCAGGTTCACCGCCGGGGGAAGCACATAGCGAAGGTTACCAAGATCATCATATACATAATAGGTGTTCAGGCTCTTCGACACCGTCTCCCATGTGCGCTTCAGCACCACCCGCCCTTCAAGATCCTTGAACTCCTGAGTGGCACCTGTCATCCCATCCTCAGGCTGCCAGTTCTCATCATTGCTCGTGCTCAGGTATAGTCTGCCCGCCAGGTAATAGCCGCTGTTGTCCTGGGCGATGGAAGCCCCGTTCCCACTGACCACCCAGCGCCTCACCTCCCCGGATGCATTTGTACCATACCGCTGCTTTAACGTGTGTCCCGCATCGCTCCCCGCGACAGGCTGCCAGTCTGTTCCGGCTGATCCCTGTTCCAGCACCCGGTTCAGCGGGCTTGCCTCAAAAACAACCTTCCCAAAAGCCGCACCAGTCTGCGGAATGCTCGCAGAAGGTGGATTATTGTAATAAGCCGCCTGTCCGCCCCCGGAGATCGCGTCCGAGCGGTATGCGCCGTTATTGTTCCAAACCGAATACGGAAGGTATTTTTTATCCTCCCGCCCGAAAGCATCATAACCCACCGGCTGCACCACATCATGCCCGGGAAGCCCCCCATTGACGATCACCGTCTGCAACGGCCTTCCAAGCCCGTCCAGGTACTGAACTGTTTCATTCACCTCACAAATCCCCCGGCCGGAGAGATTATTCGGATCAATCCCCGGAGCCCTGAATATACGTGTACTGATAAAATTCTGGTTGCTGCTCGCTGAGGTGGACTAACCAATTAATTTGACCCCGTATCACCAATTTGCAATTACCTTTAAAAGTCTTGAAAGCGAAGACGTTGTAATAAAATTATTTTTGGCGAGATGGGGTCAATTAATATCGGTTTATCCACATTATGGCAGAAACAATTCATATCGGCAGAAAGATCAGCCGGATCAGAGAGATCAGGGGCATCAAACAGGATTACCTCGCTATTGAGATGGGCGTCAGCCAGCAGACCATTTCCAAGATCAAGCAGAGCGAGAGCGTGGAAGAAGAAACACTTGGCAAGGTTGCAAAGGCTTTGGGCGTTACACCCCAGGCCATCAAGAGCTTTAGCGAAGATGCCATTATCAACTACTTCCACGACCAGAGCTATTTTAACTACCAGTGCACCTTTAACCCACTGGACAAGGTAATGGAACTTTATGAACGCCTCCCGCAGGCCGAAAGGGAAAAGAATGAACTCTTAAAAGGCAAGTAAACAGCCATTCTATGCATCAAACAGCCAGCAAAGCCGGCCATTGCATCAAAACCCTAAGTTGCGCAGGGTTTTCTTCCTTCGCCGGGGGGCGAAGGCAAGCAGGTTTTTGGGTACCCAAAAACACAACTTGCAGGTATAAAAACAACAATAGGCTGCATAGTCAGATATACAGCCTATTAGTTTATCAGCAAAGGGACCTCTCATAAGTTAAATCAAGACGGCCTCTTGAATCTACCGGAACTTTAATGAACAAATTTATATAGTAATTAGCCCCTCTTGTTTTAGAATAGCTTCAATTGATTCCTCATCCCTTATATCTACTTCATTAAGAATAGATCTTACTTTTCCAACGTCTTTTTCTTTGACGGCTTTGTCAAACTCGTTTATTAAACCACTCACATAAAGTCGTTCATTTACAGTCATCCCTGAATATTTATTTTCCATAGGTTTAAAACGCAGGATTTGCACCTGAAACTCTTTTAATTTTCACATCTTCTGGTTTAATAATAAGCTCGGGCAAACCTCCTTTATTCCCATCTAAGGGCAGGGCGGATCGTTTCTCAATGATTTTTTTCGCATCTACAACTCCTTCTAACACGAATTGCCCTGTATTAACAGATCCACTTGCTCCACCAGAAGGAAGCCCTGCTGCATCCCTAAAATTAGTTACACTGTTAGGATTTTGAGTTGTCCAAGAAAAGCCCTCAGCTTTTGCATCGCCTCCATACACTCTATAAACATTGGTACCGGCTGATTCTGCTGAAGAGGCACCTTTCAAACTTCCAAGCCCTTTTGCTACCCCCTCTGTAGCGAGAACAACAGTGGCTTCCGCCAATTTAGTACCAACAGCATGCCCCAACACAGAAAGATCCCCTTTTGATGCAGCTGAAGAAACAGCTAATCCCTGCTTCGCCATACCATAGGTACCAAAAGTAGCGGTATTTAATATATTTTCTTTTATGGCTCCTGGAGTAAATTGACTCTTTACGGTTTGAACAGGATTTAGTACCGCTTGCTTAATGTTACCAAAATAACCTGTAAATCCTTGTTTCACGCCTCCCCAAAAACCAGGTCCAGGCCCCGGCCACATCCCATCTGGATCAATGAAGTAGATCGGATTGTCAAATGCATAAGCATAAGGAGACCACCTTCTACCAAGCTCTGCTTTTGGATCAATCACGTTCCATCTTCCAATAATTGGGTCATAGAACCTTGCGCCATAATCATATTGCCCGCCGAGCTCATCCTGCACCTCCTTGCCATTGTAGAGATACTTGTTCGTCGTTGCCACCGGAGATATTGACTTCCTCAATCCAAAGGGATAGTAATCATCCTGCTGGAGCCTTCTTACCGCTCCATTATAAATATCGAAACTATAACGCACATTTCCAAGATGGTCAGTCAGATTATATTGATAGCTGTATCCACCTGAACCATTGTTCAGTGCTAGACCCTCTTCGGTCTGTATAAAATCAATCGTTCCATCCGGTTTGTATTCAATTCCGTCAATGTAGTTTCGCACTGATCCGTTCGAGTTCTTCCTGATCTTGCGTCCCGTCCCGTCATAGGTGTAGGTCAGGTTGATATTTGGGATATGAAATGGGAGATTAAAATGATTGTATTGCACCGTATAACCTGAGCGGCCATCCGTTGTCGCATTCCCGTTCACATCATAGGCGTAACCATTTGTTACATAAGCCACATACCACAGCCTATTCCCATGCTGGTAGTCGTAACTGTTCGCATTGCCCCCGTCCCTGGAAAGGTACTTAAAGTTGCCCATCACATCATATTCAACCTGCTCGCTCATCGGGTAGGAAAGGCCTGATGCAGCCCCCCGCTTCAATCTGTTCAGCCTGTCGTAACTGTATACGAAAGTGTATGGAAGCGTTTCCCCCGCGCCCCAACGCTGGTTGGCGATATTGCCATTGTACTGCGCCTCTGCGCCATCTATCGCGTCATTGTACTTGAGCTCCATGCTGAACTCATTGCTCTTGCTGCTCTTCAGCCAGCCCCGTTCGTTATATGTTAGTTTTGTTCCCTGGGTTTCATTGTGCAGTTTCTTCTCCTGGAGCTGCCCAAGCTCATTATAGGCCAGGTAACTCAAATTAACCTCTCCCGCATCATTGATGTTCTCGAAGGTCGCCGCCTTCCGGCCCAGATGGTCATATTCATAACGGGTCGCAATCTTAGTACTTTGCCCATTGGCATGATGCGTCCGCACACTGCTCATTAAGTTCCCATCAAACTTCCAAACGTTCTCAGTGATATCGTAATTGGATGCACTGACAGCACCCGTTAGGTAATGCTGCGAATAGCTCTTCACCACCCGGCCCTCACGGTCATAATAGTTTACCGTCCACAAAAACTGGTCCGTCGTACCCAGCACCCTCACCTTGCTCGCTGTCAACAGCCCCTTGGTCATATTGCTGAAGCTTGCAGATTCATTATGCGGTAGCCCGGGTATATCATAGTCATCATAATAGTTGACCACATCGATTTGCATGTTAGGGTAATTGCCCGGTGCACTGGCATTGTCATAACCATGGAGGTTATTCCCCGCAGTGCTGCGTTTGTCCCAGAAGGCACCATAAGAGTTTACCGTAGCCTGGACATCAATTCTGGTTCCCGTATGTCCGATCTCCACCCCCGTCATTGTTACCCTGCCCAAAGCATCATATTTCGTAAATGCCCGCTCAGCCCGCTGTGCCTGCACCGCGTCCTGACTGAACACCACCTGGTCTAGAGGATTATAAATCAGTTCCTCCCAGCCCTTGCCCGGCACCTTCTTCCTGATTACACGATTTCGCCCGTCATAATGGTAACCATAGATGAACCTGTCAAATACCGGATCGCTCTCGATGAAACTTGAAATCTCTCCCGCATCAGGACGGTCTGTATGCAGGTTCACCGCCGGGGGAAGCACATAGCGAAGGTTACCAAGATCATCATATACATAATAGGTGTTCAGGCTCTTCGACACCGTCTCCCATGTGCGCTTCAGCACCACCCGCCCTTCAAGATCCTTGAACTCCTGAGTGGCACCTGTCATCCCATCCTCAGGCTGCCAGTTCTCATCATTGCTCGTGCTCAGGTATAGTCTGCCCGCCAGGTAATAGCCGCTGTTGTCCTGGGCGATGGAAGCCCCGTTCCCACTGACCACCCAGCGCCTCACCTCCCCGGATGCATTTGTACCATACCGCTGCTTTAACGTGTGTCCCGCATCGCTCCCCGCGACAGGCTGCCAGTCTGTTCCGGCTGATCCCTGTTCCAGTACCCGGTTCAGCGGGCTTGCCTCAAAAACAACCTTCCCAAAAGCCGCACCAGTCTGCGGAATGCTCGCAGAAGGTGGATTATTGTAATATGCCGCCTGTCCGCCCCCGGAGATCGCGTCCGAGCGGTACGCGCCGTTATTGTTCCAAACCGAATACGGAAGGTATTTTTTATCCTCCCGCCCAAAAGCATCATAACCCACCGGCTGCACCACATCATGCCCGGGAAGCCCCCCATTGACGATCACCGTCTGCAGCGGCCTTCCAAGCCCGTCCAGGTACTGAACTGTTTCATTCACCTCACAAATCCCCCGGCCGGAGAGATTATTCGGATCAATCTCCGGAGCCCTGAATATACGTGTACTGATAAAATTCTGGTTGCTGCTCGCTGAGGAAACGAAGGGCCTGCAGTCTGCATAACTTCTGCCTGTTGTAAAGATCCGTACAGAGGTGCCCGGAGCAGGTGGAGGGATATGAAAAGGCGCCTCTAGCGTTACGCTCAATGGGGCACTGATGTTCTGCGCACCATCATAGGCAGACAGCCTCTTATGGTTATCCTGGGCAAAGCAAATATTGGATTGAGCAAAAGCAGCCGCTGCCACCAGTGCCCCAGTTATTAACTTCTTCATAAAGCCTTAATTTTTATAATGGTAAGTATTCTGCTTAACCACATTCCCATCCTGGTCCTTTACAAATTGCAAACGCCCAAAAGCATCATAGTGATAATAGGTCGTCATACCTTTGGCATCCGTCATACTCGTCATCCCAACCAGCGGCTTGTAAGTATAGCTGATGATAAAAGCATCTTTTAGTAAAGAAGAATTTCTTAAAATATTTACAATTGAATTAACCTGGCTATCTGTCAGATTTGAGTTGGTAATATGTTTTACCCCCGCTTCACCACCCAATAATTGTTCTACAATGTTATAATTAGCATTTTTAATTTCTGCAATAGGATGTTGTCCCATATATGAATATAAATAGCTAGTCTGCAAACCCTTTTTATCCAAATGGCTAAGATTACCGTAGATGTCATAAGCTTTAAAATCTATCTCGGTTTCATAGTCATAAGAACCATTTTTAGTCAGAAGACTTAAAGGATAGATTCGAGCTGTTGAATAGTTGACAGGCTTTTTTTGCCAATAACTAAAATTATGCCTCATCGAACTAAGAAATATTGTAGAATTTCCATCGACGAGATAATTTTGCTTTTCGATAACAGGTTTTAAAATGTTTCGGCTAACCATTCCGTCATAAGGGGAGGCTGTACTAAAGTCAACGGGATATTTTGAAACGGAAAAGTTATATGTTTGATCGCTATTTATTCTTTTTTCTTCGGCCAACTGTAAGTAGTCATTATAACTATATTGATGCTCAATTATCGTAGAATCTCCGGATTCATGGTTTGTAACATGCCTCTCCCTAAAAGGGAGCATCACTTTAAGCGATGCGGTTGTGTTTTCATGAATAAGGCGACTAAAAGCATCATCAGCACCGTTTATAAGAACATATCCTTCCGGAGGTGTGTAGGAAATAGGGGTAAGTTGCATTGGGTTAAACGTTAGTTCCGAGCTAAAGTTCAGTCCAGTATTTATTGTGATATTTTTATATTCATTATATAGAATGCTATTACTTGATACAAGTATATAGTTCCCATTTTGAAACTTATAATCTTCTTTTCGAACAAGTCGAGGTTTTACATTTCCATTATCATATGTATATGGACTTTCAAATCTGCTACTTATAAACGGTGAAGAGAAATTTTCCGTGTAATAATGAACGGTTTTACCTGTATTATTACTTGGGGTCCCGTTATATTCAGTGACCTGATCATAAATAACCGGAGCCTGAGATGTACCTATCATCCTTCCTATAGGCGTGGATGTACAATATGGTGCGCTTGTGCTAACATGTAAATTTGCATTGGCAGGATGATAAATTTGTCCTGCAATCGAGTAATTATATGTGTCTTCTCTGTATTGAAATAATGATGGAGAAATCAGCCCATAATCATAATGTGGTTTTGAGAAATATTCGTATGACTTCACCTCTGGCAAAGAAATTGAATCTTTAAAATTTGATATTGTTTTCACTCTTAGCCCACCAACCCGTCCATCGATTGGTTTATCACTTGCTTGGTAGTTATATACGCCCGGATCTACCTGATTCAATTCATACTCAAAAAGAGTTTTTCCACCCGTCGGGTAGCTAATACGATTCAAGACCAGCATTTTGGCAAAATTTATATTGGGATACTTCGTTATGAATTCATAGGTTTGGTTTGGAACATCAAGTTTATTAAATTCTGGAACATATGAACTAGTGGGCATCCCATTTGAATATCCCCAGAAATCCTCACTTACCGTTGAATGGACGTTGCCATAAACAAGGGTTGGATATGGCGGAGCGGTTGTTTGGTCATATCCAAATGAATGAATGTTTCCATTATTAACAACCTGATCAAGTAACATCCGGTTGTCTTTATATGATTGGAATAAATTGACATTTGTAACAATATGACCACTGCTACGGTCAATTGCCTTAATTCCTGTTAAACGCGATATTGGATTGGGGTAGCCGCTTAACTGCCGGTCTTGCCTATCCAGCGCATATTCGAACTTCAAAGTTGAAGACTTCGTCACAATACTATCCATTAAATACGGATAATCAAAATAATAATCGTTTCCGTAATGCAAATCCTGTTGCGATTTCCTAACCGATTCAATACCGAAAATCTCTCCTCCCGAATATCTAAATCTGGCTTCACTTCGGTCGTAATAGGACGGATAAGGGGAATAATTGTTTACGTCATAATAAATGATGTAGTCATTGAAAGAGCTATAGCCAATACTTTCAGTATGAGAGTAAAAAGAAATGGTATCCTCTTGGTCTGCAGAAATAATTTTTTTCACACTCCAGGTCTGGGCATTGAAGTTTGTTGCCCTTTCAAATAGATAAGAGGTTCCGTCATCATCAATAATCAAGATTTGCTTTGTGACCTCGCCCTGAGGTAAATTATTGGGATTTATTTTCACTTTAATAGGTTGATAAGGAATGAGATATGCGTTACCTGTCTTAAAGTCCCTTCTGAAAACACCACTTTTTCCATTAGGCAATGTGAAGTTAAATCGGTCCGACATGAGGTCTAAGGCCGAATTATAATAGGCATAATTAAATAGATCAGTAACGAATGACGTGGAATTTCCGCTGCCATTTGCCTGATGGTAAGCAGAATCAATGGCTTCTTTTGTTCGATAAGGAAAAAGAAAAAGGTTGTCATCACTTTCAATATCAGGACGACCGCAAATAGTCCTTGTAATATTTCCTCCTGTATTAATGACCCATCCGATTCCCACCTCGCTAGATACATCCCTAACTTTAATTCCAGATGCATGATATGACAAAGTTACAGGAATTTTTAGTTTCCCTGATGCTATCTCCAAAAGTGGTATACTAATATTCGGAACGCCAGAACTCATGTCTACGGGTATTTCGCCATATCTAAGAAAATTAGCAGCCGTTGGAGATGATGGTCGATTATAGTATACTGGTAATGTCTGACCATACGCGGTAGCGATGTTGCCTATGACACATAAAATTGGTAGCCAAAAGTACCTCAATAATTGGATTTTCATTTAAATTGATATTATTCTGTCTGAATTTGTCTTTTTATAAACTCCTTCTTCTTTGTGCTATCAGCTTTGAAAGGCAGGTATCAAGAAGGAAAACTTTACCGATTGATTTTCTAATATTGATACTAACTGTTACATTGTGAAATCAATTTGATAAACGCGCCAGATTCTATCATGAACAAACGATTTTAAGTGATGAACGGAGTCAAAATATTTCGAAATGAAGTGAAAAATAATAGTGAAATTATTGCGATCCATCACAATTCATTGGTAGATTCTAAATGAACCATTGACACGTATTAAGATCAATTAGCGGTGAAACGAAATATTTTTTGCCGTTAAGGAAAATGCAATGAAACCATTGTATCGTTCAAAATTTTTATATCATAGTTTGGAATTGCCTTACTAACTCATCAACGCTAATTTGAAGAAAACAATTTAGTTGTTAGATAACTTGCAGGGGATGCCATTTATATAAGTTTTCCTAAAAACTGTTACTCATCTGGAACATAGGCAGGTACATAGCAATTAAAATCACCCCGACAGCCAAACCTAAAAAAATAATGATCAAAGGCTCGAGCAAACCACTGATGGCATTGGTTTTATACTCCACTTCCTCGGTATATTGATCTGATAACTGCTCAAAGAAATACTCCAGGCGGTTTACCTCCTCGGCAATGCGGATCATCTGGATGAATTTTTCTGGGTAAAAATTATGTTTAGCCAGAGCATCAGACAAACTGCTACCGACCAATATCTCTTTTTCCGCAGCTGCCAAAGAATGTTCTATAGGATAAAAACTGATCATCTCCCTTACCATTTTCATCGCCTGTAATAGCGGAGTGGAAGTTCCTGTCAGCAGCCTCATCGTGTTGGCCAACCTCGCTAGATAAATCTTTCTAAGGATATCCCCAACCAAGGGAATTTTAAGCATCAATAAAGCACTCCCCCGCTTAAACCAGGGCTTACCTTTGTTGATGAAATAAAAGATCACTACCGCTATAATGAAAACCAAAATGAGGTAAATATAGCTATCCAGCCACTCGGAAATTCTCAAAATCAAACCCGTGATATAAGGCAGCTTGCCTCCAAATCGCTGAAAAACATCTGCAAACATGGGCACCACAAACTTGATCATAAAAAAAATTGCGGCTAAAGAAGTACTCAGCACCAGCATCGGATACGTAATCGCTGCAATGATTTTGCGTCGCTGAGAAATCCTGGATTTATAGTATTTCGACAATTCTCCAAGCACCTCTCCCAGCCGTCCGGTCTCTTCGCCAATACGCACACTGAAATATTCGTACCTACTGAACTTTTGCTCACCTTCAAGCGTTTCAGATAGCGACTTGCCCTCAACCACCTGTTTTCTGATGGAAGCAAATAACAGCTCGTCCTTTCCTTTATAAGAGCCCATAGTTAATTCCAGTGCCGTAGAGATGTCAATGCCGGAGCGGATCAATGTACCTAGTTCGTTATAAAACCCTTGCTTCCTTTTGTCCGGCAACTGCCCATCACCAAAAGACAAATCTCGGTTCATAAAGTCCAGCAGACCAACGGCAGTATGCTTTGTTCTTACCTTTTTTTTATGTTGGAAGCTTGAAATATCCATCTTGTACGTATTTATTTAAATAACTGGACAGCGCTATAAACCCTTCGAAAGTTCATTGGGATTTCCACGCCCTTATCTATTTGAACAAAAAAATCAAGTTCATTAATTGTATCGCCTGCGATCCTATCCTGTCCATCAAACCCCATCATCCACGATGAAGGACTTAAATGGAATGTATCTGTATGAAGATATTTTATTTCCCTTATTACCTTATCTTCCTCAAACACGTAGCCTACTGCCATGCTATCTCCGATCAGCTCAATTCCATTATTGCGCGCAATAATGATGGAATGGCTGGCAAAATCCTTAATTAAAACATGCCGAAGCGCAAGTGCCTGATCATGAGATTCGTTTTTTAAACGGAAGGTTTGATAATAATTATCAATCAATCCATAAGCGGTATAGCAAACTGATATGACAATGGCAGACAAGAGCATCGCCACAGTGATCTCCATAAGTGTGTATGCAGAAAGTTTATGGCATTTCATCCTGATCTTTTAAAATATATTGAAACCGAACCTCCGCAAGTGTCCGTCCTTTCAACTCGGCTTTGATCTTGAGCGCACCAACACCTTCTACACCACTTTCTAAAGGTTCTATTTGATAGCTGATGCTGTCTATATTCAGTACCCCCCTTTCAAAAGTTTCCGATTTGATTAAATCAATTTTCATCTGTTGCATTTGCTGAATGGCTTTAATCTTTTGAGAAGACACCCCGCTATTGAGCACATTGGTAAAAACAGTGACAGCAGTGGTAAATACCCCTACGATGATCACCATGGCGATCAAAACCTCGATAAGTGTAGCACCTTCTAGTTTGCTGCTTCTTAATCCAACCATTTCAGCACCTTACTTTTTCCAGGTTTATCGGTAAATATGCCGGAAGTGAGAAAATAGCTGCTTCGGGCTCTTCTATTGAAAACCACATCAATTAAAAAGTTTTCGTACAAACTTACCTTAGTCTGCATTAAAAATCTGTTACAGGACACTTTGCCATTTAAAATAAAACCCTTGCTCATTTTAACCACCCCGTCAGTATATATCTCTCCATTGATGGTGTTGGATTCACCAAAGGATGTCATCAGCGGCAGCAAGGACTTACCCTCCATGGCAGCAAACAGCACACCATTGAACATCAACTCCTTACCGGTAGTTATTTTACCCTGTCCGACTAGTTTTTGTTCTGCCACCAGACCCACTACGCTTGGATAATCCAAGGTTACCTCATCCCCAATGATGATGGAGTCCCTGGCAAAAAGCTGCGCATTTCCCTTGAACCCTGCTTCTATATGGATGGATCGGGCGAAAAGCAGCACCCCCTCAAGCCGGCAAGTTGAAGATAACACCACGGCGCTATCCGCATAGAGAACGATATGTCCTGATAAACTATGTTTTAAAACCTGATCTGGCCTCACCCTGAACCTGCTGACCGAATCCAAAAAAGAAACTTGCAAATCATGCTCAGGTAATTGTCTCAGCAAAATACCAGACTTCTCCAGCTCCATGTCTAAACCCGCTGTATAGGCTTTAACCAGTGGTTTTAGTTTGCGACCACTGTCGCGGATTTTCCCATCCACCATATCATCCCGGGAATACGCCCTTCCTTCCGCATAGGATTTTCGCATGCCTGACTTTGGCACTTCAACATCCCCAGTGATCCGGGTATCCCCACTGACCGAAAGCGGCCTGTCCTCATCACTTAAATAAAGGGTAACACTATCTGAATGCTTATCCATCCCAGTCAGAAAAGCCTTTTTTAGCGTATCCGAGAACACAAAACTTTTTACTACAGCAAGATCAAACACTCCCCATGCCTTCTTGCTAATTGACACACTATCTAGTCCATCCCCATAAAGATCGGTCTCATAAGCCCCATAACCAGTACCGAGCTCCACAGCAAGCACCCTGGCCTGGACGGATTCCAAGTTGTTAACCAACCTGATCATTCGAAGTTCTTTCGAATAACCATTGCGGTAATGAGCTGCCAGCATGATCAGTGAAGCGCAGAACACTGCAATGAAGAACGCAACTACGATTGAGAAATAAAGCGCCCCTGCTTTTAGCATCAGCGTTTATCTACCTTACGTTTAAGCGCCTTTATTTCTTTTGATTGTGCAATCAGGTGCAAGGTCAGTTCCTCCACCTTTTTAAGCAAAATCCTATTCATCTCCCCCAGCTCAATTCCATTTGCCTTCACTGTGGAAGCTGAAGGGAGTTCGGGCAAATGCCCGTTTAAGCTGATAAACTTTTCGACCGCTAATAGCGACAGTGGACGATAACCTTTTTCAAACACATAATCCGGCCAAACTCCACCTTCCACTTTAACCTCCCTTGCCTTCACCAAGCCATTTACTGCCAACCGTTCCGCTCCCATTGCCTCAGTACCTATGCCTATCTTTCCGTCACCATCTATTACCATGTGCGCATAATATTTACTATCCCTCCAATTATGGCTCCCCACAACAAAACGATCACCCGGCTCACCATAATCATCTCCGATACATACCCGTAAATCACTCATATTCACCGCCCTGTTGAATCTGTAAATAGAGAGTTCATCACTGTTAGCTTGCACCCCTCTAAAGAACAAGCTATCTCCATTTCCCAATGAAGCGCCGGCATCCTGACCAATACTCAGGCTACCGTTAATGGTTTGGTCCTGCGCACTGACGCCTAATGCTGCCAGCAGCAATAGCCCTACAAAGAATTTCTGTTTCATTTTAATTTCTTTTTTTATTTGGTTTAGGCTTTGATTCTTTCTTTAAAAAATTTTCACTAGAAAAAGTTGAACTTCCAGTTTTAACTGAATTGCCCAGTGCTCCTTGAGCATTTGTTTTTTCTTTGCTCCAACCCATTTTCTTTTTAACCCAATTTATAGGACCACTGTCCTTTTTAATTTTAATCACGCCATATTGATAACGAATCATGCTTATGCTGTCCCCGGAACTATAGCTCATCCATTTACCTTGTTTTTTACCCTTGCGATATTTTCCTTTTTCAATCAACACCCCATCCTGTCCATATCGTTTAAACAATCCCTGTAAAAGCCCCTTGGAAAAATGAGTCTGCGACAGAAGCATCCCATTTTCTGTCCACTGGTTCCATTGCCCTTCTTTGAGTCCTTTATTAAAAGATCCCTTAACCTTCAGGTTTTTATTAAGGTAAAATTCCCTATATTCTCCCTGCAACAATTTCCCCCCCATGCCGCCTTGTGTTACATTAATCTTATTGCTGCCGTACCAGTGATACTGCAATCCTGACCGCGCTTTGAATACCCTGTCCATTCCTTCATGCAAATGAAAAACAGCCTTATAATCAGCGTAAGTTATTGTATGACTATATTCCCCGATTTCTGCATAGGACCACTGGCTCCAAACCAGCGTAGAACATGCAAGCATTTGCAATAGACAGATATAAAAAAATCTCATATTATTTAACCGATAAATATTTAACAGACTGCTGATAACTAACCTTGATTGAATCCCCCCTTTGCATGATAAACTTCAGACCGGATGCTGACTGACCTTCAGATAGCATCGCTTCCTTTCCATTTATGTTCAGGATAGCAATATTTTCTTTAGTCTGCGGATTATAAATCCTGCCTGTATAATGGATAGCGGGCCAGTTAACCGGGGGCTTTACGGGTACAACTATATCTATTTTTTTGTCCGGTTCACTGTTTACTATAAATTCCTCTTTACTATCATCACCTTTGAGAAACGGATCGCCATAATCCAGTTGCAACACAACCGGATCATATTGGTGATCAATCAGGTTGAAATATTTTTCCTTCACTTCTCGAACATCAGGTAAATCCATCTCCTCTTCTCCCGTCTGCATAAACACCCTATAGAAAATAATACCCCAGACACCGAGAGCACAACATACCAGGAGATAGGTCGTTCGTTTATTACGCATTGCTACTGAATAAAAAATGAGCGGTAATCACTATAAGGCCCCAGATTTCCCGCCTTGTCCATAGCCCTTACTCTCCAGATAAGCTTTTCTCCGGGATTACCAAAAGAGAAACCATGAGAATTTGCAGATAAGCGCAATGGGAAAGTATTATTAAGAACGCTGACCGAGTCACTTTTATAAACGAAAAGCTGGTACGCCACTGCATCACGCTCTGCTGTCCATTTCAAACTTACAGGCGAAGAAACGGTACCGGAATTGGCAGGAAATTCCAGGTTAACCTTTGACGGTGGCGTAGAATCAAAAGTTAATAATCCAGCCGTGCTCCACTTCGAATTTTCCGTAGCATTTTCCGCCCGAATCCGGAACTGATAATGACCTTCAGTCACAGGACTAAAAATATAAGTCTGGCCGTCAAGCAAAACATTCAGCAACACTTTAGATTCATCCACGAAATTATTGGTATCTATCTGAAGTCGGTAATTCAAGGCTCCAAAAAGCTTCGGCCAGCTGAACATAATATCAGGCTGGCTGGTAAGCAGTCCTGTTGCAGGACTGTTCAATCGCAAAGACTGTTCTTTCAAGCTCGAAGGATAGACAACGAACGCATGGGTAGCATATTCCGTGCGACTGCTGCCATTCTCTCCCCTAACCCGCCATTGGTAATGCCCGGGATCCAGCGTAAAAATAAACTTATCAGTTTTCACCAAAGTATCCAGCACCAATGACGCTGCACTGTCAAATGAAGGCGTAACCACCTGAAGACGGTAAAACAGCGCATCATCCATAGCCTCCCACCAGAAGATCTGCTGATAAACAGAGGTTTCAATCCTATCAGATGGCGAGAGCAGCACCATATGGCGTTCCGCCAGCGAATGCTCCATGAATTCCGAGCAGGCTCCAATTACGAGAACCAGAAATAATCCCAAACCAAAAAGTATCCTTTTCAATGAGATCATAACAGCCCACCCTCCAAACCGGAACAAATTAAAAGATCATAAACGAACATTCCGATACCAAAAAAAACAGATGCCGGCCGCGAGATATCAAATAATGGCGGCGACTGTTTGTGCTTTTTGATCATCCGCTGGTTTTTTCGATCGAAAAAAGGTTTGCGGTAAGTATTACCAATCAAGAGCTTTTGCGATTCATCATTGTTCAGCGTAACCATATTACCTTCCACCGACGTAATTTTGTGCTCATTGATAATATGGGATTTATGGATCCGGATAAAGCTCGAGCCTGACAAACTCTCCTCCATTTCTTTCATTGAGTTATGGCAGGAATAACGTTGGCCACCAACCAAATGCAGCACGACATAATTCTGAAGCGCCTGAATGTATAGCAACTGATCGCACCTGATGAGCACTTCTTTAAAACCCTTTGAATCAGTCTTGATGAAAAAGGACTCAATAGATGCTGGGGCATGATGCAAAACCATTGGCTGCGATACCCTGCGGAAACGGTCAAATTTTCCTACACTTTTAGCAAACCGGGTGAAAGACACCGGACTCAGCAGGTAATCAAAAGCCAAGTGCTCAAAAGCCTCAAAAGCCATTTGGGCATCTTTGGAAACGAAAATTACCGTGGAAATCCCTCTGATAATATTCAGCGATTCCTCATCTACAGGCAACATCGATGCGTCCAAAAAAACAATATCCGGCTTCATGCTATAAAGCTCCTGTAATTCATTCGGGAAATGCATCGCATAACCTAAAAGCTCACTAAGTGAATAATTTTTAATGTGTGCACAGAGCGATTCAACCGTCGATCGTTCACCAATAACATAACAATTTATCATATCGGGCGTTAATTATCATTTCTATGTTTTAACGCTCGGAACTGCAGAACGCCATAGTTGAGATGAAAAAATGCTTAATACATTCTTGAATTTCAGCCTGGATATTCATTCAGCATGAGAGCGTTTATAGGGTTTTTAGTTTGTTTGTTAATGACCGGACAGCCTGACCTGTTTCTAAAAACGAATATCATACAAATGCTGATTTAAATTCAGGAATTTATATCAACCACCCTGATATTTTATACGAACCCATATTCACCTACAGTTTTCAACTTCCGGAATTGATAAATTTGTAAATTTCTATCTCTATTTTTTTTACCGATCCCCATAAGATACGAAGCGATATTGGATGCCCTATTTTTGCATAATCATTGATGATGACATCAATGTAATAGAACAACTAACCGAATATATTGAGCGCTCAGCCAGTCTTGAACTATCTGGCGCATTCACTGATCCGCAGATGGCTACCGAACACCTGCTGTCTCTTAACCGCCCGGTTGACATCCTTTTTACAGATGTCGAGATGCCACACCTGAGTGGCTTTGAAGTCGCGCAGCAAACGGCAGGTAAATACAACAATCTGATTTTAGTAAGCGGACACATGCATTATTCTCTGGAAGCCTTCTTCTTGCAAGCCAAACACTTCCTGGACAAACCAATTAGCCCCAAGAAATTTGACCGCGTCATCAACCACGTACTCTCAACAATGGTTACTATAGAAAACTTTATGATGATCCGGCTGAGCGGTAAAAACCAGGCTATGAAAGTGCTTCACAATGACATCATCGCCATTGAAAGCTGGGCCAACTATCTAAAAGTGTACACTACCACTAAAACTTATGTCCCCTATGGATCTTTGACCGACGTGATGGAAGAACTCGCTCCAACAGGCCAATTCATTCGCATCAGGCGATCCTATATCATCAACACCGATGCCATTGAGCTAGTCAACCGATATAAAATCACATTACAAAACGGCATCACGGTCTCAGTGGGCGAAACCTATCAAAAAAATTTTGATGCCTATTTTGAAAATAATATCAAACGCAGGAAATTCAAATAACAGACATTGCAGATGGCAATTTCCAAAAACTGCATTTCAGAGTTGGCTATACTGATATTACCTTATACAATGGAGGAATGGCACCTCTGGAATGTATGCTGCTAATAATGGTTATCAGATGAATTGGTAGACCTATTATCCTTTGTTGAATCGTAATAGTCAATATATTTCCACATTTGCGCAAAACAGTTTGCAGCATAGAATACCGATCTATTTCGGTTCTAAGCAATGAGATTGACTATTATAGTTAAAAGTTATAATTGCCATAAAAACTTTTTTTTTGGCAGCTAATTTCTTTATTAAAACTTCAGGGTTTAAGGCAGTATTCCCGAAGTCTATTGCTGTTTTGCTAGGTATTGATCTTGGCATCTGCTCCCTAATTGTATTACCCTTTTCTGCTAAATGCAGCACTAATTTTCAAACTTTTTAAACAGTAACATTTTCATTTTACTAAGCGCAATACAATTCTTTTCGGCCTTTTTCCCTTTGAGTCTCTGCAGCATAAGCTTACCTCACTTTCTATATCTTACCAGTGTGTTGATCTCCTCCATTATATCACCAATAATCCGTTCAATTGGCTGCTTCAACTTTAATTCTGTTGGCACAGATTTTAATATTAATTAAAAGTTTTTGTTGAGGCATTGGATCCATGTCTTATAATTTCCTCCAGAGCACCTAACCTTTCCAAAATACTTTTCTGCTCCTTTTTGGATTGGATATTATCCTTATCCCTTAATTGCTTTAAAACATCTATTTCATCCTCTTTCTCTATAAGATGAAGAGTCAGTTCCTCGATTTTTTTAAGCAATACTTTATTTACTTCACCAAGAGAAGCGCCCTTTTCTTTCACCTCTTCTGCTGAAGGGACCTCTGGGAGATGTCCGTAAGTATCAATGTATCGTTTGATATCCTTTAGACTTGCTTTTTCATAACCCTTTAAAAAAACATAGTCTGGCCAGTTTTGGATTTCCACTTTGATTTCGTGTGCTCGGATCTTTCCGTTAACAGAAAGTTTTTCCCTTGCTGAAGTTGTTCCAATAGCTACATTTCCGCCATTTGGACTAATCAAGATGTCACCCCCCCATTGTGTTAAATTAAAATTATGAGTTCCAATAACCACTTTTCCGCCAAATCCTGTTCCAACGACAAGTCGGTCAGAGGCATTATCATTTCCTCCGAAGTCAGCAGCAATCCAACCCCCGGATAGATTGGGATCTTGTCCAGTATTGAATGAATTTAATGAATTGCGACTATTTGAATTAAAAATTGCTGTAGAGGATTTTACTCTAACAACATTAATATTCCCATTCACGTCAAGTTTTTCTGAGGGATTTGTTGTGCCGATACCGACATTGCCTCCCTGTGTGTTAATGAAAGTAGGACCCTGGTTGTAATGGTTGATATAAGTAGCAAATCCCGCTTTTGAATCCAGATGCAGGTTCCCATTGGTAGTGGCAATAAATGCGTGATTGGTGATCTGGCCATTTCCACCAACCTGAAAGTATTCGCCCCAATTACTATTCGGACCATATAAATGATATTGATTTCCTGATACAGGCAGTGCTTGCCCCAAAGTATTTAAAGAAACAATCATTAATAAAAAGATATAATTTACTTTCAGTTTCATTGATTATTATTTAGCACGATTTTCCATTTTTTCTACTTTTTCACTGAGCACAATGATGTGTAGCGTAAGTTCTTCTATTTTTTTTAACAGTATTTTATTCATCTCACCTAAGGAAATGCCATTTTCAGCGATATCCTTAGCACTCGGAACTTCCGGCAAATGCTGATTATCTTTTATATAAGCAGATATACTTTTTAATGATCTCAATTCATAATCAGGAGCGAATACATAATCCGGCCAATTATTAGCTTCCACTTTAACTTCCTTAGCCCTAATATTACCATTTACACTTAGCTTTTCTTTGGGAGACGCAGTGCCTATGCCCATGTTCCCATCCGCAGCTAAAGTTAATGCCTTGGTCTCATTATTGCCCACTGAGAATCCGATTCCGTCAAATGCTCTAATTAAAAGATTATTCCCTTCTCTTTTAAGTCCAGCAATGATATTTCCTCCCAAATCGCTATGCTTTAACCAATAGCCGTCTACACTATTATATTTAACATCAACGGATCCTTCAACCTGTAACTTAGATGTTGGTGAGGAAGTACCTATTCCAAGATTACCTCCTATTAAAGACATCATGGTCTGCCCCATATCACCCCAACTATGAGCACCTGTCATCGGGTTTCGCTCCCACCACGTTCTGGTATCTAATTGTGGTGTAAGAAAAGATATGTCTACAGAAATTCCGTCGTGAACAGAGGCTGTATACCAATCATTACCATTATTGTTTCTATAAAGCCACTTCTTATTCATTAAGTTATTAGCCATAGTTGAGCCACCTATATTTGAAATTTCAAATGAATTTCCTTGTAACGCCCCTAACTGAGCGTATACGTAAATTGAAGCGATATTTAAAAATAAAATAAGAATTGTTCTTTTCATCATTTCTTTGACTTTTTAGGGTATGAGGATATCTTTATTTTTTCGATTTGAGTTTGAAATTCCTTAAACAATGCCAGTTGATCTTTTTGATTTTTCATAAGAAGGGAATTTTCTTTAATTAGCATTTGAATATCTTCATCTTGATTAATGGCATACAAAGTAAGTTCTTCAATTTTGCCTAAAAGTTTCTTTGTCATATCCCCTAATGAAATACCATGTTCTGAGGCTTCGACAGCCGATGGAATATCCGGTAAGTGATGATTTATGTTAATATAGTCTCGCAATTTAGTGAGCGTAATTAAGGGATAATCGTTGGTAAAAACATAATCCGGCCAGTTATTCATCTCTATTTTGACCTCCTGAGCTCTAATCTTCCCCATTACAGAAAGCTTTTCCTTCGGTGAAGTAGTCCCTATACCTACATTTCCATCAGAAAGTACAGTCAATCTTGCATCAGCTAAATTCACACTTCCCGGACTATCTGTATTTTCCATGGCGATATGGAACTTTCCTCTTGCAGATCCAGATACGCTTTCATATATTAAAGCCCCTTTTTGATAGTCAGTTGTTTGTGTATAATCTCCAAATCTGATCATCCCATAATTTCCAGTAATGTGAAAATTGGACCTCAGAGAAATTAAGGGGCTAATAGTGGTATTATGTATGGAGAAAATATCCACATAACCTACAGGGGAAAGTGTACCAATGCCAACATATCCTGTTGTTGGAAAGGTGTTCTGTGCCCTTGTCATAATAGCAGAAAAAATTGTGCAAACAATCAAAATATACTTAACGTTCATGATTTTACTTTAAAAATTTGGAATTGTGTTTATATGATTAAATCTATCGGCAATTTCCACATACATTCTTCTTTATACACTTTATACTTAGAGCAATGGTACATTATAAAGAAGCATAATTACACCTTCAATTTGCTTTCATACAAACGAATGCTCAAATTGGGAATCTCTGCATAAGCTACTAACGATCAACAATCTATTTAAAGCAGATACTTTTACGGCATTAAAGTTAAATCTGAGAATATTAGATTGGAAGAAGTTCAAAAAAGCAATTATGTAAATGAGTGCGGTTCGACAAATGACAATAACATTTCGATAACTACCAATACTAAAATTGTTTGTTTTCATTTTGGATTAATTGCTATTTAAAAAGCGTTCTTTTAACATAAAAAGGATTTAAATACACTTGGAAACACAAGTTTATAAGTCGAGGAAGTTATAATTATCTATTGGTTACGAATATATTTCCTATTAACGAATTAATAAGAGTTATTTGACGAACTATAGAATTTAGATGACGAATGATAGCAATCTAATGATTAAACCAAAAAAGATACCCTAATTAGATAAATCACAGTTAGTTGACCCCTTCCACCAATGCTAAGTTAAATTTGTCGATTTATTTTAGATACTTACAAAAAATTAAAATTTGTCAAGGTGGGGCCTGAGAAAATGGTTTGCGCATATTTACCCTCGCGCCGATGTCTCTGCCAGGTGTAATTCCGCTGGGCAAACCATTAGCGTAATTATTGACACCCAAGAGTGGCTCTATTCCACGTGACTGTGCATTGAGATAGTAAAAGTTTAAATTCCTACGAGCAAAATGCGGACACTTTTCAACGGTACAGTTCAAACCTGCAAATTCTAATGCGCCATGCTGGCTGGACAATATTCGATAATTGTGACGATGCTGGGCTATATTTTTGTTTTACTAAAAAGATACTGCGTTTATGTGTCCATTAGTTGTAATGCAGGCTGTGTGGAATTTTTTAGTTGTTTTTGTTCCTCATTTTTGTTGTTAGGATTTCTGCATTCATCACTTTCACACTGGGCGTATCAGTCATTAGAAAGCGGGATTGTTTTTCCATTTCTTGTAGGGTATCATTAATATTTTCGTGCCCTGTCTGTACCTCGATACGGATGATAAAAAATAGCTCTTCAGTTTTCATGGTAATTTTATTAGGATATAGTGTGAGAAATTAGGTGTGTTAAGTTATCAAGTACTGTGTATTTTATTTTCTGCAGGTTTTTGACATATCCTTCCGGATACAAAATCTTCAGGTAGTTTAATAATGTGTTATATGCTGCATTAGAATTTTGGTTACACCCTGCCCAAATGGACAGGATATAAATCAATTATCCGGGTAGTATAATTTCAGCTTCGATTTCAGCGAGACGATTTGTGCATAAGTCACGTACAAATAGCGCAACAGCTTTTATAATCACTGGATTTTTTGTTGAAAACTTATTCCGCTTGTCGTCTGTGATTTCGAGTTCACAGCCCTGGTAATAGTTTGAAGTGTTGTCTTCGGCTTCTTGTTTTTGCTCAATCTCAAATTTATCAAGATTGTCAATGGTGTGAACCAGTCTACCTCTTTGCACCATTCGCCGGTGAAGTTCCTCCACCAATTTTAAGGTACTTTCTAAATTTAATGCTGGTTTTCCGTCGGTTGTTTTCGGTTCGTCCCTTCCTTCGCTAATCGCTGGTAACTGGGAGACAGCATTCTGGAGCTTTGGCATTTCGATAAATTCTTTTATATTCTCGATTTGCAAGTCAGCTGCGCTTTCTTTTTTGTTCCTTTGATCTCCTTGCAGGGATTTATTATTGTCATTTAATTTTGCCTTGCCTGCCAAAGGTTGATAAAATGGGTTCTTGGCGTCTTTGATATCCAAGAATTCTGCCTTTGCATGGATGTTATTAATACTTTGATTTTTCATGGTCTTTAATTTTAATACTTCTTGTAAATTGTTTTAATGATCTTCCTTGTATGGGATAAGTTTCCCGTGTGCGCTTATTAGTGCAGGCATCGGATCGGTGGGCTTCTGTTTTTTAATAGGTTCATGGCTTGATTATATTACGTTTCAAAATCAGTCGGCAGGAGCCTCCTGGCTTTTTGCTAAGCCACCTCTCCTTGATACCATCCAGTTTGCAAGACAAGACTTTGCGAAAAACAAATACGCTTTCAAGCGCAGCGAGAAAGGAAGATTTTTTTTCAGCAAACCCTTTAGGGAATGGTCTTGCCGGCAAACGGATTGTTCAGAAATTTGCTATTCAAAACGCCTATAGGTTTTTTTATTGATTTCAAAAAAGCAGAAAGCGCAAGCGGTGTTTGTTTTCACCAGATATCAGCATGAATAATACTACTATGGAATCCTGGTCCAGTTCCATTCCCTTTATGAAAAGAAAAAACATTCCTTGGTTAGATAATGAGCAAAAAATGAATAAAAAATAAGCTCCTACAATCCATTGCAGGAGCTTAGCGATCAAATCATTCCCTCATCTTTGAAACTATAATATTCATCAGCACAAACAATGATGTGATCGAGTATATGAAGATCAAGCAATTTCCCTGCTTCGGTAAGCTTCTTTGTTAATCTGATATCTGCCTCACTTGGGCTCGATTCGCCAGAAGGATGGCTGTGAGAGAGAATGATCCCACTTGCACAGGCTTTCAGTGCAACAGCAAATATTATCTTTGGATCGGCTACCGTCCCAGACATTCCACCTTGAGATATATTCACGATGCCGAGTACCCTATTCCTCCGGTTTAATAAAATGATTTTGAACTCTTCAACAAGCTCGATCTTGTCCAGATCCCAATTACTCATCAGTATGTCGTAAGCTTTATTCGAGCAATCTATCTGAGGACGTTCTAGTACTTTGAATTTGGGTTTGTAGCTGATTTCTATTTCAGCAAGCTGATAAAATAAGTTTTCCATAATATTCTGATTTAATTATGGTGCCTCAACTGGTTTGAGTTCCGCCAAAGCGATTGAAGCAACGGAATAAATGGAAAAGCGGGTATGGAAACAGGCGGGTTTATGCCGGAATTTCAGTCGTGTGCCGGAAAGCAAACCTAAATTTGCAAATGATTAAATGATTCCCTTTGACCTGTCTCAACATGGATTTGTAGCTTCTGAAGATTGCCCAGAACTGTTTTAATGCTAATAAGACCTCCTGATTACAATAGGTAATGCATGTTAATAACTAAAACTTATTTTGCTAATATTTTTAGTATTTTTGATTTATTAAATGTTAGCTTATGATAAGAGAATTAGAGATACCGAAGAATGAATTAATCGACACATTGGATAACCCAGGTCGGGTTTCAGGATTTATTTCTCCTGCAGAGGATTATAAACAACGACGGTTACATATCGCACAAAGGATTGTAAAGGATCCAACCAATACTTTTTATTTTGAAGCGGATGATGATCAAATGCGTTACTATGGTATCATGAAAGGCAGCATCATTATTGTCGATAAATCGGTAAAGATTTCATCTGGGATGCTAATTGTATGTAGCGTGGATGAGGAATGGCTAACCAGGAAACTTCTAATTAAAGGGGAGAATACTTTTTTGTGTTTAAATGATAGTATGGATGCCTGCTTAAATGTTACAGGCAAGAATATTACTGTATTTGGTGCCGTAACCTGGACGTGTTTACCACATTCAAATCAAACTCATGTTCGCACTGGCAGATTGTAATAATTTTTATGCCAGCTGCCACAGGCTGTTTGAACCTAAATATAACGGTTTACCTGTTGTGGTATTAAGTAACAACGATGGATGCGTTATTGCCAGGAGTAATGAAGCTAAAGCCTGCGGCATACGAATGGGTGCCCCCTATTTTAAGATACGCGACGAAATTAAAAAGCATCATATTGCAGTTTTCAGCAGCCACTACACCTTATATGGCGATATCAGCGCAAGGGTAATGACTAATTTGGCCAGGTTTACACCCGATGTAGAGGTGTATAGCATTGATGAGTGTTTTCTAGGATTAAGCGGTATTCAAAATCTTAATGAATATGGCAAGGAGATCAGAGAAACGGTGATTTATAACACCGGCATCCCGATCAGTGTAGGCATTGCCCCTACCAAGGTTTTAGCGAAGGTAGCCAACAAAACCTCAAAGAAGTTCAATGGGGTCATGGTTTTGGAAACACCTGAACAAATTTCCGATGCATTGGCTGATTATCCGGTAGAAGATCTTTGGGGCATAGGCAGGCAGTTCAGTCATAAGTTGATCAGGGACGGGATTGAAACTGCGGCGCAGTTTAGAAACCTGCCGATGGATTGGGTACAATCAAACATGACCATTGTCGGCCTAAGAATGTGGCGCGAGCTATGGGGTGAAAGTTGCCTGCCACTCAAAACCGTTCTGGATCCAAAAAAGGGAATGTGTACCAGCAGGGCATTTGGCAAACTCACGACCGATTACACTGAACTGAAGGAAGCGACATCCAGCTATGCTGCCAGATTGGGCACTAAACTTCGAAGGGAGAAACTTTGTACCAGTGTAATTTCTGTACGGTTATTAACTAATAAATTTGGGCCTGAAGCAGCACAGGCCTATCCTGCCATCACTATTCCACTGGAACACCCGGTTAATAACACGCTTGACTTGGTAAGAGTTGCACTACATGGCCTTAAAAAGATTTACAGGCGTGGTTATCTTTTTCAAAAGGTTGAGGTGACAGCCACTGGTCTGATTCCGGAAAAGGAAGTTCAGTTGAACATGTTCAGCGAGTTTAAGGGTATAAAACATGATAAAATTTCACGGGTGCTGGATCAGGTCAACATGCATTATGGGGCCGGAACATTGAAAATGGCCGGAGAAGGCATGGAACAAAAGTGGACAATGAAAAGACAGTTTTTAAGCCCGTGTTATACGACAAACTGGAACGACATTATTAAAGTTAAATGATATGAAATTATTACTGAATTTATTAAAAGAATATTTATTGAAAGAGGCAGCTACCTTAAATCAGATCAAAGATAAGCCAAAAGGAAAAAAGAAGAAATAAAACCCTCTTAATGATCAGGTTGTTGTATTAACAAAAAACTACCTATCATTATTATGTGTGCAAGATATACTTTAACCGCTGAGGAAAAGGAAATACTCAAAACGCATCCACACCAAATTCAAGGAGAGTGGACACCTAATTATAACCTCGCCATTACACAGAAAGGCTTAGTAATCACAGCAGACGAGCCCGACATCATTCAACAAATGGCCTTTGGCATTGTACCTTATTTCGCCGACAGCCTTAGACTTACGCGCGATACTTGGAATATTAAAAGTGAAACAGCGATGGACAGTGTATTGTGGCGTCCACTTTTGGTCAATCATAAAACTTGCCTGGTCATGGCCGATAGCTTTTACGAGTGGAAAGAATTAGGTAAGGGCGATAAGCAGCCTTATCGTTTTACAGTTAAGGATAGAAAATTGTTCTGTTTTGCAGGTTTGTGGTCGCAATGGGTCGATCCGGAAACCAATGAGAAGTTTCGTACCTATGGTATCCTGACTACTGAGGCGAATCCCCTGGTGGCAGAAATTCACGCCAAAAAACGTATGCCTGTGATACTTACCAAAGCCGAGGAAGAAATATGGTTGAGCAAGACCCTACCTTTAGCCACGAAAATGACTGTATTGGATACTTTCCCTGCCGAACTGATGAAAAGAGTAAAGGTAAGTAAAAGGGTAAACGCAGTGTCGACGACAAAAAAGCCAAACAATGATTCGGATTTATTGCTTCCTTTAAATACCGATGATGATGTTTAATTCCAATTTGAAGGTCTTTAGACACCTGTGAAGGAATAAGAAAAATATGCAGATCAATATAAAAAGTCCCGGCCAATAGCCGGGACTCTTAGAATTTCCCAAAACAGCGAGCTTTTTATTTTGCGCTATTTTTCTTTTCTGTTACCTCTGCTCTGATTTCCTGAGCCAAAACTTTAAGATCTTGCATCGCTTTACGGACACGTGTACCTGCAGCGCCATTGCCACCATCATAAAATTTAGTTGCATCAGCTTCAATTGCCGATACCAGTTCTTTTACTTTTTCAAACTTTTCCATAACTGTTTCTTTTGCTGACTAAAGTTATCAGCGTTTATTAAATTTACTATTAGTTCAAATACAAACCGCTAAAATACAAAAAGCGCTTAAACGCCCAAGCCCTGATTGGCAGAAACCTCTTTCCCCTTTGATTTTGTTACAGCCTTATTGATAGATGTTTCCTTAAGGAACTGTTCCCTTTTCTCAGCTCTACCATTTCCGGCAAACATATTCAGCTGCGAATAACGCGGCACTGCTTCCACCTGCAACTTCACCTGCTCCCCATTTTTTTCTACAGTTATAGATGCGCGATCACCGTTTTTCAATTGGGCTTCCAGTTTTTCTCTTTCCTTTGGATTCTCCAGTTCTTTGATATTGAATTTATCAAGCACCTCTTTTAAATTAAATCCGTAAGATGGATCATGATATTGGTTCATATTGAAATTCATGTGGCGATCACGCGGCCCGTCGAGATCAAGCTTCATCCAGGCTTTATAAGGCAATCCGCCCTGGGTAAGCATATCCTCACGATATACTGCCCTGCCTTCAATCAGGTTAACAGATTGGGAAGCGGTGAAACCTTTCCCTCTTTCTACCCAGATGGTTTGTGGCAATGGCGGATTGCGAAAAATCCTTCCGAATTCCTTGTCCACATAGTTAATCTTTCCTTCTTCCATGGTGGCCAGCCTGGTTTTATGGGCAGCATCTTTGCCCACGGAAAGCTCGGCATTTCCGGTATGCTTTTTAAACACCTCAATGGCTTCAGCTACATTTTCTCTTTTAAAAACATTATTTTTCCCAGCCGTTTCGCTAGGAGAGATCACCAGATACTTTTGACCAGCCTCTAAGGGTTTGCCTTCATTAAGTGCCACATCATATTTATTCAAATAGTAATTTTCGGATTGGCCGGATTGCTTAAAATAAAGATTAAGGTCAATTTGCCCTTTATATCCGTTGATCTGGTCCTTCAAAACAAATTCAGGAAGATTAGCTTTCATATTGTCTTCCATTTTTTCCTGCAGCTCCTTACTAAAGCCAAGTGCTTTCATCTCAGACTTGAGATTTTCTAAGTTGTTTAAATTCATGATTACTGTTTTATGGTTTACGATTTGCGCTTCCACGCATTAATTTTCTATGAGATAGCGATTATGGCTCTAGAAGCCTAAATGTTCATTTATGATCAATAGCCTTCACTCAACCGATATCAAAGCTTATGTTACCTGCTAACTTGGTTGTTCCGAAGCAGGATGGGAAACCCTGCCTTCACTTTCATTTTCACCCGCCTTACCTTTTTGGAAAAAAGTCCTTTGGCAGCATCTATACCTGCGCCAGCAACTTGAGTTCCTATTGACTGATCCATAGTGAGCAACTGCAGACTCCGCACTGCATCATCCGCTCCGCCTGATATTGCGTTATCTACGATGGCATCTGGTGCAGCAATTCCCTTAATCCCATCAAGGCTATAGATAGACAGGTCAACCGGAACGATATTGTTATGAATTCTGATGGTTTTAATATCGACCAGTAACCGCTGGTTGGTCAGGTTGCAAAGTCCAAAGATCTCGTGCCCCTTTGGAATTAGCATTCCGTTAATGGTCACGGTGTCAGTAAGCATCAGTTTAAGCACTGCGCCTTGCGTAAGGGTTTGCTTTGCAGCAACCTGGGCTGGAATGGCAGCGAATTTTTCCTCCGGCGCTGCAGTGACCTGTTTGATATAGGCATCACGCACACGATCAGGGTGCTGAATATCCAGCACCTTTTCCAGCATACCGGAAAGCTGCTTCATTTCCTGGTCTTCACCGTTGCCTGCTTGCATGGAGGACATCAATTTTTCAAGCCTGTCAACATCGCTGCCCATTCCCGGGACTTTTATATTTCGCTCACGTGCAGCCGACAAGTCTCTGATATTAGCGGGCGCATTGAGCTGTGCATTTAATTGTTGCAGTTTAAGGTTAATATCCTTAGTCGGATCTGGTGTTGGTGTCGTACTAAATCCAAATCGGCCTGCTACTTCTTCCAAATGTCCAGCATTTGTGCTGGAGGAGTCATGCTGCGTGCGCTGATAGATCTCCATTTTATCGGTCTGCTTTTCCTTGCCAAAGCTGGCGTTGGGAAGTGAGGCATTGATGCCTGCATTTTCTACGGGCTTATTCTGAAAGTTTTTTCCACCACCCAGTGCGTAGAAGCCAAGGGAAAGAAATGGCATGATCAGTATGGGTAAGACGAGCAGGATTTTTCTTTTGTCCCTGATTTTTTTGTTATTCATATTTTATAGGTTAAATCGTTAATAAATAGCGCTGATGATAAGCTTTAGTAATAAAGCACTCATTAGGGTCGTGAAACTAATCAGCATAGCCAAGAGCACTTTTAATGAAATTTCCCGGCATTTCGAATTGAGATGGTCTGCCAATTTCCTTTGCCTTGACAGCATTTTTTTGCGCAAACCCGCAACTAGCGTGGGTTTGTTTCCTTCGATATTTGATTGCTTTTCCATTTGCTATGGATTTAAAGGTTCATCATGATTATCAAGCGTTTCCCAGTGCTGGATCAGAAAACCATGCGGGTTGTTATCTGAGCGGGAAACATTCCTTAAGGTACCGGCGGTAATGAGCTTACGGGTGAGCGTTGAAGTTGCCCTGATCAGTTTCTGGGTAGCATAGCATTTGAAGCGGTATGGGTAATCAGCGAGATCAAGCGAAGTGCTATCAATAACAATCTGCTGGGAGATATTTGCGGCGATCAGGTTGTTAAAATAGCCTTTCTCTTTGAGGTTATCGTATGCCTTTTTAGCGCTTTCATCTGCCAGGTTCAGCGCGGAGGATATATTGGCTTGAATCACTTTTTCATCAGGGTCCAGCGTAAAAAAGTAATGGTGAAACATCTTAATGTGATCCCTTACCTCTACAGCAATGTTGTCCTTACGATCAGCAGAAACGGCCTCCAGTACCTTGCCGTTGGCAAGAATATAAACGGTAGCCCTTGCCCTGGCTGCGGCGTCAAAGCCCTTATAAATCGCAAAGCCCGAAATCATTGTGCAGGCAATGATAAGAAAGATGCTAAAGCGTTTGATATGGCTAAAAGCAGTGTCGATGTTTTTGAATTGTGTAAACATAAGTTTCAATTTTTAAGCGGATTTACCAGATATCTTATCCTTTTGATGGCTGTTCTGATCAGGAAAATAATCGCCCTGCGAAGCGGTGGCGTAGCTTTGTGACTGCATACGGGCACTATCCCCTAAGGCATCGGCAACCATTCCACCAGCCCCCATTGCAGCATTTGCTCCTGACCGGGGTGCAGCGATCACCATGGAGTTTACCTTGGTGAGAATAGTGTTTCCACCACCTGCATGCACGACATAATTGGCCACGTTTGGTACGGAGAAATAGCCTACGATTCCGATAATGAGGAATACGAGGTAAGCGGTATCCGTGGCGGAAAAGAAAGTATCACCCTGCGCCTCAATCTGGGCCAGATCCACTTTAATCATATTCTCCTGGATTTTCCCCAGAATGCTTCCGAAGATATTGGCAATGGGGAGCCAGAGAAAAATATTGATATATCGGGCGAGCCAAACGCTCAAGGTTTGCTGGAACCCGTCAAAGACCGCAAAACCAAAGACTAAAGGTCCTAGAATGGCAAGTACGATCAGGAAAAAAGTTCGGATGGTGTTGATACAAAGGGACGCCGCGGCATAAAGCACCTCCAGCACTTCCTTTAACCAGGATTTGATGGAATTGCGCAGGTTATAGCTTTGTTTTTCCATCCAGAATTGCATCGAATTCCCTAATCCGTCGAGAAAGGATTCATCCTCTCGTCCGGGATCAGAAGGATGCGTGTATTTATACCATTTATCGCTATCCCCCTGCCCGCTTTCACCAACATACATCTGCCAGTTTTTAGACTTTTTGATAGCAGCCTCTTTAATTTTCAGCAATCTTTCAATAGCAAGGTTACTATCGGCAACCAAGGCGCCGGTCGCTATCACAGTAGGTTTTAATACCCCGTTCATAATCCCCAGTACCGCAGGAAACATCATGATACATAAACCAAGCGCAAATGGGCGAAGCAAGGGGTAAAAATCAATGGGTTCCGCTGCGGCAATCTGCCGCCATACCCGGCTTGAGATGTACCAAAGTGCTCCAAATCCGGCTAACCCCCTGGCCACATCAATTAGCCTGGAGCAGAGTGGCACCATATCATCATATACCTTTTCCAGTACGGGTTGCATGCCAGCGAGTTCGCCCGCAATCCCCTGTCCAAATACCAGTTCTGGAAGCATAAACAAGACAAGGGCCAAGCCTGTCCCCTTAAAAAAGGGACTATATATTTTTTCCATATCCTTAAATTTTGATTGATCTAAAAAAGTTCCTTAACGCCTTTCAGATCTGCTACCGCAGATTTTCGCTGGAGCAACAGTTTCCCCGCATCCCGGTTGAAGCTCCGCAGGAAAGTCAGCTTGTCAAACGTATCCAGATAAATACGGTCAATCGCATCCAGCCGTTCGGCATCATTCATTCGAAGCGAATTTGCGGTGATGACAATAGTCAGCTCATCTAAATTATCCATGCTTTGGGAAAATAGTCTGCCATAAAGTTTTGCGAGGTAATCCAACTCCGCGGGACTGAAAAGCCCAGAAGTATTGAAGTTTTTAAAAGCACTTTTATATTCCGAAATGATATCCTTTTGGGCAGTGATGATGTCTGCCACCCGGCGATACTTTCGCACCTCTGGGCTCACCGCCATGAGTCCATCAAGAAAAACCTCATGAATGGAAAAATTTCCTTTCGAAATATTCTTGACGGCATTGTAGCCTGTTGAAATCACGGTATATCCTTTTTTCATATCGGAAAGAATGTTCTTTAACTGGCTGAGCTTTTCCACGTTCAGTAGCAATTGCTGCACCTCGGTGGACTGGGCCTTTGTGCTGGACGTAAACAAAAGAGTCAATATCAATACGACAGCCCAAATTTTACCTATTTTCATACCATACCTCCATTTCTTCTAAACTTTTAAGTTCATGGTTTTTTTCATTTGCAAGTGATCTTGCGGTGCCAACAAATCGCAGCGCAAAGGATTTTTTGGTTTGCATGGATTGATAGAGTCGATCAATCCTGATGATACGCTCCTCATCCCCCATCTCTAGTCGTTCAGCAGTGAGAATCAGGAGCAGTTCTTCCAGATCGGTCATGCATTCAGAAGATAGATTTTGCTTTACCATTTCCACATACCTAGAACTCACGGCGGAAAGCCCATCAACTGAGTGGAGAGCACTGAATGCCTGGCTAATCAGTATCTGCATCTTAATAATCTCTGCAATTCTGACATCCTTGCTTACCAAAGGGCTTACGGCCTTTAGTGAAGAGAAAAAAGTACCGTGCATATCAAACTCGCCCTTCGCAGCTCCTTTAATGAAAGTCAATCCGGAGCTTCCGATTTCATACCCCTTTTTCAGGTAACCTGCATAAAGCTTTAGTGCAGCGAGCTGTTCGACCAGGTATTTTTGCTGGGTCTTTTTTTGGGAAAACCATTCTGACCAGGTCTGCGCATGCGCACTAAACCCCGATATGATTAGTACCAGCGCAACAAAAGCCGTTCGAATCAATCTAATCCACGCCATACAGCTCCTTTAATTTGGCTACCTCATCAACAGAAGTAGAACGCTGAATACTCAGGCTTATATTGCCGGAATTATACTTCCTCAGATCAGTGTAGTTCTGCTCCATCTTATCAGCCGCAGCATTAATAATCTCCAGCCGTTTGGCGTCACTCATCTGCGTTTTAAAAGAATTGACAACGAGCAGCACCTGATCCAGGTTCTTGACACTTTCCTCCAGAATGCCCAGATAAACCTTTTGCATCTGATCCAGCTCATCCACGCTGAAGTGTTTATCCTTTTGAAAGAGCCCGATGGCCCACTTGTATTCATCGACGATGGCCACCTGTTTGACGGTAAGTTCCTTTACCCGTTTATAATAGGTAATGGCGGATTTCACTTTCCATAGCGAGGAATAATATTCCGAATATAGGTCCTTTTGTTTTTCGGTCCAGTCGGCGATTTCTGTCAGCTTCAACTTAGATAGCTGGTTTTCCAGTACCTTCTGCGCATTTTGCAGCCATATCGTCTCGTTCTGCAATCGCTGCACCTTGAGGTCTACTGCGCGGATGACTTTCTTGACACCGGCCTTGATCACCTCCAATACCGCAACCTGCGCGGTTGCGCCACTGGGCAGCCCTACGCAAATGGTCATGGCACTGACCGGGAGAATTACCATATAGTTTTTCATAACTCTTTTAATTTTAGTGCCGAGGCAACCCAGATTTTTAAATGGATTGCCTAAGGCGTTTCTGATTTTGGCGGTACATGGCCTTGTACCTGAATGATGAGATCTCATATATTTATAATTATTGGATGATATTTTACTGTTTAGTATATTTCCGCTTACCGATAAGGATAAATCCGGAATCCGGATAAATGGTAATGTGCTTTCCTCTTCTGAGCTCATACAAAGTTTTTGTACCTTCGTCGTAGATTGCATTCCATTCTTCGCTTTCATGCTGGCGCTTACCGGTTTTGACCTCACGGATCAGGTTGTATCCGGTCTTGCGGTGAAGCAGATAGTTGTTGCTTCCGGCGGATTCTACCACCAGGGTATCATCGGCCTTACTTAATTCCCCAGTCGCTGAATTGGTATAAAGCCCGGGAAGGAATTTTTTAGCTGGATCCTGTCGACACGCGTAGAAAGTGAGGCTTAATAGCACCAGTAGCATTCTTAAAAGATTTCCCATAGGTTTGAGTTTTAGTTAAAAAGTGGTTGAATTTCTGATATCTGTGGCTAGTGCTACAATCCCCTTCTGGATGCTGCCGAACTTTTCTGCATATGCCTGTACCTGCAATTTTTCGGTTTCTTCAGTAGTATAGGCTAAATACTCTTCCAGCGATACTTCCGTTCGATACACCTGGCTATGCTGTCCACCGAGGGAGACAAATACCTCTTTATATTTTTTAGCAGGATCATTTGCCCGGTTCACGGAAAGAATCTGGGATTTCTCCTTTTCAGTCAGGCCAAGCAGCTGCTGGATATCGTCAAACTTATTCTGATACTTACTTTGATCGAGCAATATCTTACAGTCCGAATTATTGATGATGGCCTGCTTCACAACGGGAGAAGAAATAATATCCTCCACCTCCTGGGTAACGACTACCGCCTCACCAAAGAATTTACGCACGGTCTTAAATAAATATTTAATGTATTCTGCCATGCCTTTCTTGGCAATTGCTTTCCAGCATTCTTCAATCAGGATCATCTTTCTTATTCCCTTCAGCTTTCTCATTTTGGAGATAAAGACCTCCATGATGATGAGTGTAACTGCCGGAAAAAGTATCGGGTGGTCCTTGATTGCATCAAGCTCGAACACAATGAAGCGTTCAGAAAGCAGATCCAATTGGGCAGTTGCATTGAGGAGATAATCAAATTCTCCCCCCCGGTAATAGGGCTTTAAAACATACAGGAATCCTTTGATGTCGAAATAGTGCTCACGCACACCGTTTTCCTCAAGTACCTCCAAATACTCTCCCGATAAAAAATCGTAAAAAGAATTAAAGCATGGAAAGATATCCGGATGAAGCTCCAGATGCTTATAATATAGCGTCAACCCGTTAGAAAAACCCACATATTCTGCCCGTGAAAAACTCTCTCCTTCCTTCTTGGAAAGCGCCAAGAGCAATGTTTTGATGCTTTCTTTTTTCTCCGTATCCAGCACATCCCCCTTCCCTAAATAAAAAGGATTAAATGCAATTGGATTGGCTTCAGAATAACTGAAGTAATAACCACCAACCAGATCGCAAAGCCCCTTGTAGCTATGTCCAACATCCACCAGCAAGACATGTGTACCTTGCTCATAATAGCTCCGGACCATATGATTGGTAAAAAAGGATTTACCTGAACCCGATGGACCAAGAATAAACTTATTACGGTTGGTGGTATAACCCAGGCGCATCGGCTCATCCGAGATGTCTACATGTATCGGTCTGCCCGACAGTCGCTCGCCGAGGCGAATCCCAAATTCAGAGCGGGAATCGCGATTATGGCTTTCCATATTAAAAAAACAAGTGGCCTGTTCTAAAAAGGTATCAAAAGAATCGTTCATTGGGAAATTGGCCTCATTACCGGGCAGTCCGGCAAACCAGATCTGCGCCTGCCCGTCGGTCTCCCGTTTGGCAGCTGCATCGATGGACGCCATGGCAGAGCCTACTTTGTTTTTGATATCCTTTAGCAAGGTTTCATCTTCAGACCAAGCCATCACATTGACATGCGATTTTACCGGAATCCTGCCCATCGCTACTGCTTCATTGAGAAAATCATTGATAGCGTCTCTGCCATTGGCATTTTCGCGGGAATAGGAAGAAAGGGAATGAAGACGTAGTTTTTTAGCTTCCAGTCGTTTGATGGTTTGCTGGGCATCACCGATAAAAACATATTGGTTCAGGATGTGATTGCAGTCTAAAAGCTGCCCAAGCGGCGTAGCGAACCCTGTGCTGAATTTTGATTTATCTGTTGAATAGGGTTCGTAATTTATCCGGCTACCGCAAAATGAAGGCAAATCCGCTACATCAGAAAGGGTATAGATTTCCATGTGTTTTTCTCCAATACGGATCTCATCCCTCAAATGAATATCACGAATAATCGGCATGTCTTTATCCCCTAGTAAAAAGCAGTACCGTTCGAGGATACCGCCGGCATTTGCTTTGCCACAGATGTCGTTATCATCCTGACGAAGCATAGAAACGAAACCGGAATCGGTCATGATCCTTTCAAACTGCCCTGCCTTGTCTATAAAATCCGAAAGCATTGCAGGATTTACCGTTTGCGGTGGTACCAGATTACCCTGCAAGAGTCCAGAAGTCGACGAGGTTGCAGATTTAATACGGGCAGCTTTTTTGGTCAGAAAAACATAACAACTGTGTTCAACATAAGGTCTTTCATTGAAAAAACGCTCGCTGGAATGTGAAAGAAAATCCTTTTCATCTTTTTGGAAATCTGCCTTAAAAGTTTCCTGCAGGAACCAATCCTGTTTATGGAATATGCTGTTTGAAGGCAATACCTTTATCGCTTTTACCCAAGCCTGGTGATAAGCCTCATAATCCTGGTCAGAGAGCGAAAAAATTTCCGGCAAAAGCAGTTTATAGGCCAGGGTAATATCTCCGCTAAAGGAAAGGATGCAGCCCTGCTCAACTTTGTAGATCGGAAGTGTGTTTACGGCTTCTTTCATTTCTTTACATTTAGATTTTGAAGATCAATTTTATTGTACTTCAGATTGATGAATAGCCGGCGAGAAGAAAACCGGACGTATGTTGGGAGTCTCTTTTTTGCCAGGTACTTCATAAGTCCATGCTCACCAAAGCGGTAGCTGAGGCGAAAGGTGACCATAAAGAGTGCTGTTCCAAGGATCAATATCAATGGCATGACAATCAGTAGGCTTAAGCCAGAAATGTATAGAATGGCAAAGGACAACAACAGGAGCACCAATCCAATGGCCAGATAGGCGATGTACTGTGCTTTCAAGCCTTTAAACACTATTGGCTTGGAAACCCCCTTATTGATTTGATAAACTGCTCCCATGATTTTTCATTTTTTTGTTATTGATTTTCATTGTATTCAAGGGCTCGCTTCGCTCGGTTATATCCCAAAAAATGATTTTAGCACCGTTGCAACTACAACCAGAAAAATACAACTCCCAAACCAGGCTGCTGCCACCTTATTGGTATCGGATTCACCAGCGTTCCATTTATTAAAAACTTTGATGGCACCGATGATACCCACAATAGCGCCAATGGCATACATCAGATCGCAACCGGTATCGAAATACCCTTTAACCTTATTGGTTGCTTCCTGAATTCCCGCATTCCCGTCCTGGGCGAAGCAGGAAACTGAAAAAATATAATTGAGCGTTAACCAGGCAAGTGTGAACATTGTGATCTTGGAGAGGACAAGTCTCTTTGCAGCTTTGAATGAATTCGTTTTCATGATAAAATCGTTAAGTAAAACTCAGTTAATTAGTCCCACAGGTATTCAAGTTCTTCCTGGGTAATTGCAAATGGTGAATGGTCGCGAATAAACTCATTGATCTTGCCGATATTGGGGTTAGAACCGATACGCCCATATTTTTCACTGATCATGGCGGCCATAGCGAAAAAGTCCTGTTTACTGCCGTTTTCTTTTTCAAGAATCCCGAAAATTTCTTTCAGTTCCTGAATGACATCAGGCACCAGCCCCAACTGATCTAACTTTTGATCTTCATTGCTGTAAGTGGAATGATCTCCAACGGAAAAATTTAACGCCCCCATACCCACCAGGTCCAGTCCTTCGGGCATTCTTGATTTTCCCATAATATCCAGCTCAGGGACAGTAGATTGGTTTTCTTCCGAGACGTGTTTGCCTGGTGAGAGTGAAGGTGGCCTAGAAATGGAGCCGGAGATAAACGCTTTTGCTTCTTTACGATAGACAGTAAAGAGGAGCGCCAGATACCAGAGTGCAGTCACTATGGCGAAGAAAATGAGGAAAGTTGTCCAGGAAAATTGTTGTAACATAAATCTAAGATTTTCCGGCCTGCACCATTGCTGACCTTTGTTGGTACAAATTTTAGGAATTGGCGAAATTTTGATTCCATACTACGTGCGTACTTCCGAACGATTTTCTGGAGACCCATGGATTTACTACGCAAAGGCAGGATAAAGGGGTTTAGCACTATTAAAGTAAAAGGAAAAGTTTTGAATCTTGATTGGTGTTTGACAGCACTAGATCGTATAATCGCCGGTATTTTTAATATGCTTTGAAATAAAGGCAAAAAAGATGTTGTTAAAGATTTTCAAACAATCCTTGACAAATGCATAATTTTCGCTAGTTTGGTAAACATGATTTTTTTACTAGAAACTATTTCTTTCCAGTAGCCAATGAAACTTAAATGTATAATAGTAGATGATGACATCCATGCCATCAATGGTCTAAAATCCTACATCAATTTAATGCCACAGCTTGAGCTAAGCCATATTTATACGGACCCTTTAGAGGCTTTGACAGAAATCAATAGTTTAAAAGCGATCGATATCATTTTCATGGATGTAGACATGCCGGTTATCAACGGAATTGAACTTTCAAAATCAATCCGTCACAAAACCAATAAACTGATATTCACGACCTCACACTCTAAATATGCCTATGATGCTTTCGAGATCCATGCAAATGATTTTTTGCTAAAACCTTATACGATGGCACGTTTTGCAGATACGATAAACAGGCATTTCCCCAAATCAGAGACTGCTAGTAATAGCCAAACTCTACAAAAGGACGATTATTTTTTCGTCCGCAATAAAAATGAGCGCAATAATTTAGTTCGTATTAAATTTGCGGAGGTGATTTTTATTGAAAGTCTTCAGAATTATATACGCATCCATACACTGAATGATTCAGTTGTGACCTATATGAGCCTAGGGGAAATCAAGCTGGTTCTGAAAGACCAGCCTGATTTCATTCAAATCCACAGGTCATTTGTCATCTCTCAAAGTTATATATCTAAAGTTGAGGGGAATACAATTTATATGACTGATGGGACGGAACTGACAATTGGAAAATTTTACCGGGAACAGGTTATGGACTTCATTAAAATGAAAACCATCCGAAGTAACCGATTTTAAATCATCACCTGGCGACTGCCCGGGTACCCACTGTAATTGTTATTGTAGTGGGATCAGTCGGGATAGTTTCGTTATTTGCTACCTGAAATTTTCCTTTGAACACGAACACGGTTCTTTTGATGATTCTTTGTTGATTTTTCATGAGTTTGTTTTGTTTATTTTTGAAAAATCAGGCAAATGAGAATCAGCTAATAATTATTTATACACTTGACCCAACTACTTGGATGAACGACCTCAGTACCACAAAAAACGGCATCAGGAATTTTCTGGAATGCTATCGATACCACTTTTACCTTTGGGGGATTTTCATCTTTTATGAAATTGCCTGGATAGGATTGTATTCGGGATTTTTTGGTAATCCGGTCAGGTATTTTATTGTCTATTCCCTGAACATTGGACTGTTTTATTTTCATGCCCTAGTCACACTAAAGTGGAGCATACAAAAATCGAAAAGTCCCATTTCGCTGATTCCGGTTCTTTTTGTCCTGCAGACTGCAGCCTATGTGGGCATGATGTATGGCATTCAAAAACTGATGATAAATTACACCCGTTTTCTCGATGGAACCACTGTTAAATTTGATTATCAGTTTTGCCTTGGAACAATTTTTCGGGCCTTTTATTTCATTCTTTTTTCTACAGGCTATTACTTTTTACAGAACTATATAGAAGAACGCAGGAGAACCAAAGCACTGGAAAAAAACAAATTGGAAAACATGGTTAATCTTGCCCGTTCTGAAAATGCCTATCTTCGCGCACAGATTAACCCTCACTTTTTATTCAACACATTGAATTTTCTATACCACAATGCACGGGATAAAGCACCCGTTGCCGCAGAGGGAATAAGTGCGTTATCTGAGATGATGCGTTATGCGGTTGACAGCGATTTCAACAAAGAATATGTAGACCTCGGCAGTGAGTTGGAACAGGTTGAGAACCTGATCAACCTGCACCAGCTCCGGGAAAACCATAGCTTATGTTTAAGATTGTTTTATGATGATGAAGTCCGTGATGTTAAATTTATTCCATTGGTATTGATTACCATTGTAGAGAACATATTTAAGCACGGCGATCTTACAAACAGTAAGGTTCCGGGAACTGTCCATATTAGTTTTGATGAAGGCTTGCTGTCTATCAGGACCAAAAATCTGATTGCAGCAAAAAGGTTTAAAGGAAGTTTGCATTCCGGGATGTCGAATATCAGTAAGCGCCTGCAATTTTCTTACGGAGAACGGGCGGTGATAAGTTTTGGGGAAGTAGAAAATAATATTTTTTTATTTTCATTGACAGTTAGAATGATTTAGACCGCGGTAAAAATGCAATGCTTGTCTCCACGAACGTCAATCGCTACGTGACAAAAGTGACGTATTTTAATAATCAGAATGTTAAAGTTATCTTCAAAGATTAATGAAGAAAATGGTTAAATGCATTGCTATAGATGATGACACAGTAGCGCTTGACAGTATAAGTGAATACATCAAACAATGTGATGGGCTTTCGTTGGCAGGAAGGTTTGCCGATCCAATTATCGCATTAGCAGCAATTACTGAAGCTGATCCGGTAGATCTCATCTTCATGGACGTGGAGATGCCCAACATTTCAGGAATCGAATTAGCCTCCCTTATCCGACATAAAACAAAGCATCTAATTTTCACCACCTCATTCTCAAAATATGCTTTAGATGCCTTTAACGTTTCCGCAGACGCATATCTCCTTAAACCCTTCACCTATAATTCTTTTATTTCGAAGATAAGCCGCCTTTTTACAACGGAAATAGAAAATAACCATCATGCACTAGCGGGTGAAACAGAATCCTTCTATATCACATTGGAAATGGATGACAACCTTAGAATAATTAGAGTTCCAAGGAAAGATTTTGTTGCTATAAGCGGTGATAAAGAAATTATTTGTATTCACTCAACGGCTGAGTCAATCAAATATAAAAGTTTGAAAACAAAAAGTGTCGTTCAATCAATTTCAGGCTATCGTGGATTTATCCGTATAGATGATTTTTCGATAATTTCGGAAAATCATATTTGTTCGATAAAGGGTGCAAGCATCTTACTGACAAACGGACTAACATTGAAAGTCGCCAAATCCTATCAATATGATTTTGAGGCTTTTATTTCCAAAAACCTGTTACGTACTAAATTTAAGGCATTAAAAAACATTTGAACAAACCGGGATTTGAATTTTTTTGTACTCATCCTCTTTTTTTAACTAAAAGAGACAGACGGTCACCAAACGGAAGTTCGAAGCTCGTTTTAAATGGTTTATCTGATTGTGCCCCCTTGGACTAGATCCTGGTCATTTGTCTAGTCAGATTTCTGAATATCCTTTGTAGTAAAGAATTATTCTCGGTGATTACCTCCACATCTGCGCGCATGCCACTGTTAAGCATTAGCTTTTTATTTGCATTTTTTTGTTCGAAAGGTTGCAGACTGACCCTACCCAGGTAAATACTATCTTTATAAAGTACATCAGATAGATTACTTATTTCACCCTGCAATATTCCAAACTGTTGAAATGGATAACTTTTGAGTTTTATCAGCACCTTCTGGCCGATCTTGATCTTCGCTCTGTTTTCCTGGGCAATGGATATTTCCCCAAAAAAAACGTGGTCGAGGCCGCTTACGGTAAGAAATTTCTCGCCTGGCTTAATCATCTGGTTCTGCGAGAATACGCTGGAGTAATTTAGAATACCATGTATTGGAGCCCTTATGGTATAGGTTTTTAAATACCATTCGAGGTTTTTCGAAAAATCATTCAAAGCGCGGATTGAATGAAAATAAGCTGCTTTTTTTAACTTAGTTTTTGGGATTTGTCTCTTGTCGTGATACCAAACTGAAAAACTGTTATAAAGCTTTTCATAAGCATCCTTAAGTTCACCTAATTTTAAATTCACCGGTAAATGGGTACGGATGCTACCTGCTTTAGCTTCCTGCCTGATTGCCTCAATGGTGGAGAAAACAACCAAAATGTCCTCATGGCGTGCACCTGTTTCCAGAAAGCATAAAATTTGTCCTTTCCTGACTAATTCACCATTTTTGGCAACAATACCTGTCACTATACCACCGTTTGCTATCGCTACTTGGTGAACCGGGATGATGGATTTTATTTTCAGATTGGATGTTATGACTTCCGGATAATCTATCAGTGCTGCCCCAGTTAAAATCATGATGAGTAGGCTAAAAACCAGACTTATACCCCATCTCAATATCCAGCGGGGCACAGCGGTTATGATTTCGTTAAGCTCATCGTTATGGAGCTGTTGAAAGGCGTCTTTTCTGCAGGGACTTTTGTTTTCCATTTAGTCAATTAGTTGTCGAGTTCAAGTTGATTTTTCACCAGCTGAAAGTATTCCCCTTTTTGGCTGGTTAGTTCAGCGTGGCTTCCCCGCTCTATAATCCTACCTTTATCCAGGACAATGATATGGTCGGCATTCTTTACAGTGCTGAGGCGATGGGCGACGATTACGACTGTCCGGCCCTTGAAGAATTCCTCAAGATTTTGCATGATCACTTTTTCGTTATTGGCATCAAGCGCATTAGTTGCCTCATCAAAGAAAATATATTCCGGATTTTTGTAGACTGCTCTTGCAATTAGGATTCTTTGTTTCTGTCCCTGGCTGATTCCGTTTCCTTCGGCACCAATCTTGGTGTTTAACCCCAAAGGAAGTGTACTAATTAGCTCCGTAATATTAGCAACATGCACCGCATGTTTGAGCTTGGTTATGTCTGGAATTTGATCCCCTACGGCAATATTCTTTGAAATGGTATCTGAAAATATAAATCCGTCCTGCATTACAACCCCGCAGTTGCTTCTCCAGAAGCGATATCCAATCTGTTCCATGTCCAGGTTCCCGACCTTGAGCTTACCTTTTTTGGGTAGGTAAAAGCGGAGCAATAACTTTAGGATAGTTGTTTTCCCGCTTCCACTCATTCCAACGATTGCCGTTGTTTTGCCTTCCTGTATATCAAAATCCACACCTTTTAGCACGGGCTCATTGCCTGCACCGGGATAGGTGAAGCTTACATCATTTAGGCTCAAAGTTTTTCGAAGTGGAAGTGTGTGGATAAAAGCTTTCTCGGTGGGCTCTTCATCTTCCATCTGGTGAATTTCGTTCAGCCGCTCCACGCTTATCTTTGCATCCTGCAACTGTTGAATAAAACTAAGCAGTTGCTCAACCGGACTATTAACCTGACCTACAATATATTGAATAGCCATCATTGCCCCCAGTGTGAGCTGTCCATCGATGACCGCTTTTGCGACCAGAAACGTAATCAAAATATTTTTACCCTCATTAATAAAAAATGCTCCAGCCTGCTGAATCTGTCCCAGCGAAAGGCTGCGGATACTAACCTTAAAAAGTCCTGCCTGTAAGTGTTCCCATTCCCAGCGTTTTTGCTGCTCACAGTTGTTCAACTTAATTTCCTGCATACCGCTGATCAGCTGTACTATACTTCCCTGATTTTTAGCCGCCAGATCAAAACGCTTGAAATCAATATCTCTTCTTTTACGTAAAAAGGCGATTACCCATGCCGAGTAGAGTACTGCGCTTGAAATAAAGACAAGGAATATGTTAAGGTCATAATAGGCAAGTACGATGGTAAAGACGATTAAATTAAATACATTAAAAATTACCGTGAGCGTGGAACCGGTCAAAAAATTTTCAATCCTTTTCTGATCATTCATCCGCTGCATAATATCGCCCGTAAGCTTGGTATCGAAGAAGCTCATAGGGAGTTTCATCAGTTTGATCAGAAAGTCTGTAAGTATTGAAATATTAATCCTGGTACTGATGTGTAGCAGAATCCAGGATCGCAGGAAATCGACACTGGTCCGGCCAAAGAAGAGCATTGTCTGGGCGATGAGTATGATGTAAATAAAATTGAGATTTTTGGTATTGATACCAATATCAACAATAGACTGTGTTAAGAATGGGAGAATCAGTTGCAAAAGACTTCCGACAGCCAAGCCGAAGAGCAACTGTATAACCAGCTGTTTGTACCTCAATAAGTACTTCGATAAAAATTTAAAGTTGATACCTGCATTTTTGTCCCCTTCCTGTGCAAAGAATGCAGGCGTCGTGGAGAGCATCAGTAGAATCCCCTGCATATCTCCTTCACTAAATGAACTCAACCAATGTTTGATGAACTCAGCTTTGGAATATTCGATAAGTCCTTTTGCAGGGTCGGCAATCTGATAGCGACCGTTTTTAATGCCATACAGGACAACAAAGTGATTTTGTTCCCAGTGGAGGATAGCCGGAAGTTCAATTTCTGCGATTTGCTCAGCTGAAAGTTTTGAACCCATTGTCCTGAAACCTATTTTTTCCGCGGCTTCACTTATCCCTAGAAGGGAAACTCCCTCACGGTTAATTCCAGAAATGTCCCTGAGGTGCTGCAGACTAAAATTTTTTCCATGGTATTTAGCTACCATACGTAAACAGGTTGGTCCGCAATCCATTTGATCCTGCTGTCTGAAATGTATAAATTTTTTCAATATCTGTAGGCCTGAGTGTAAGGTAAATTAAGGGTGAAGAATCCAATTGGGCGAGGTTCTGTAGAAACTATAACAGTAAGGCTTTAATGATTTCGCCACCTCCTCCTTCAAAATTCTTTAAGGTAGTCCGAAGTAGCGGAACAAGTTCTCTGTAAGTGATTTGTCTGCCTTTAACTGGTTTGGAAACTGGCACCATGGGTTTGCCAACCTCTACTCTGGTGGCAAACCAGGAAACATTTTCATGCGGAAGTGCTATACCTAAAATCATACCTGGTAATCCTGAAAATGATTCCGGGCCTCCTGAGAGCGGAATACTGGTGGTGTAAAAAGCAACTGCATAGACAGAATCCAATACCAGGCCATTTGCTCTCCTACAGAGAAATCCTGCAATATCCCTGGTTTCATCGGTAATCTTCCAAGTTATTTTTTTTAGACTGTCATTCACCAGGAAGATATCACCCAATACTTTTTTTTCTGTAACCGTTTTTTTTTCAGTGAAGTCGGAAAAAACAACGTTGATCTGTTCAGCAATGGGCTGCCCATTCCAACGATTCTCCACCTGATTGTCCTGCGCTGTTAGGGGCGTAAAAAGGGATTTATTTTCTGCGAATGACAAGACGCTTTTCATAGTGAGAAACTGCGGATGGGAGGTTTTGTATTTGATATAATCCTCCCGCATGGAATTGGAATTGAACTTGTTCAGAGATTTTTCTATAAATGCATACTTGTTAACCCTGCGTTCATATTCAATTTTACCATTCAGGACGGACCCCTTCTCCTGAGCGACTGAGCGCTGAGAAATTAAAGATATCACTAGACAAAAAATAAATGTTCTCATAAAATAAAATTATTGTGCCTGACGTCCAAACCCGCTGAAGTCCCAGCTTAGCGTGGCCATGAAATAGCGTCTTATCGTGGTGTAACTATTCTGGATGATGCTTGATCCAACGGTATTTCGCGTAAATCCCCTGTTTTGGTTTAAAATATCATTTGCGGAAAGGGAGAATCTTAGACTTTCCTGTTTGAAAAATCTTTTTGACAAGGCGCCATTAAGCAGCAAAACACTATTACTTTGCTCGAAAGCAGTGGTTCTTCCCTGATAATCGTAAGTTGCGTTTGTGCCAATGATAATTTTGCCGGGGAGGTAGACATTCAGCGTCGCATCACCGACTAAGCCATAGCCACTGTTATCCAAACTCTTTTGAAGCGAGGATACATTTTTTTGGTAGTTTGGACTGACGCCCATGTTGAGATCAAACTTGTTTGTTTTGTAAGAAAAAAGACCAATCCTCGCTGAATAAAGCTGCGCCAGGCGTCTGGCCAAAATACCATTATTATAAGCATAGTTACTATTTAATGCGTACGATAACCTCAAGGAGATACTTCCTTCAATGGCTTGGATTTTTTTTGTATAAGTTCCGCTTAGGGAGAGATTTTGAATGTTATTATCCGCCAGGTTTACCGAACTGTATACTGCTCGCCCATCTTGCTGAACATCATAGGTTGTTATAATTGGATTGGAGATGATTGAATAGAGCCCGTCGATGACAATTCCAATGCCTTTGATCTTTTTAGAGTCTACATAATTTAACCTTAAGGTGTGGCTGTAGGATGGCCTCAGGTTTGGGTTACCTATCTGAATATTGAGTGGGTCGGTATTTACTCGAATGGGTTGAATCTGCTCAATGGTAGGTTGTTGTGCTTTACCTGAATAAATCAAATTAATCCAACCTCGTCCTGACAGTGTTTTCATATAGGTTACCAAAGGAGAAAAATTGTAAAACTGCCTGTCCGATGTTTCCATCGAAGCAAGATCTTTTTGCTGGAAATCAATGTTAGTTACCTTTGCGCCGATGTTAAGGCGGTCGGTCGTTTTCTGGTATGAAAATGTGGATCCGAGCTGGTTTGTTAATTCTTCCAATCGGTAATCATTACTAAACTGATCGTCGATATCGGTATATCCTCCACCGGGATTAAACGTTAACTTTTCCGACCGGCTTCTGTTAAATCCCAAACCGTAGTTGAATGCTACCGACCAAGTCTTGGAAAGTGGTTCAGTGTAGGAGATGGTCGTACTGAACATATTACTTTTAACGTCTGAAGTTTTAAACTGATCCACGAGCTCCCTTGAAGTGACATTCCCTGTTTGCCCGTAAAACGTATTTGAAGAATATAGAAATCCTTCGGACTGGTAATCAAATGATGATCCCGCGAGCTGCAGACTTAAAGTTCTTCTTTCTTTCTTGAATTTTTTATTATAGAGCAAATTGAAGTCAAATTGTTTGTGCTCCCCTTTTAAATTAAGGCTACGGATTCCATCGTTGAGCACCCGATTTTCTTGATTGCTTGTTGAAGAAGCATAGTGGTTGTCCGTTTCATTTTTTTTGGCAAGACCGTCGACCATCACTTTTAAGGAGGAAAGAGAATCCAGCCTCGCGAAATAGGTAATGTCTATTTTCTGTCTGAATGCCGAATTTTGAAATGCCTGGGTAGATGTAGTTCCGATTGTTGTGGAGGAAAGGTCGGTTTTCCTGATTGCATTTCTTTCCCCGTCCACATCCAATGAACCTATTGCATAATTGCTGTTAACAGATTGTTTATCATTATTCCATTTGGCATCATAATGTGCACCGGCGGTCTTGGCATTGGGAATACCCTGTCCATTATAGCGCTCATTATTGAGCTCCAGATCATCTACAATATTCAAGGAAGCAATTATTCCGCCCTGAAATAATTCAAAAGTTGGTCCATTGATGCCATATTTGTCATTTTCAGAACTGCTGAGTGCTACTTTTCCGGTATTAGCGGCATTGCCATAAATCGCAAATTTGCTCTTATTTCTAAAGACATTTAGCATGGCCTGAGACTGAAAAAAATCATTATTTCCCCCACCTGCCAAAAGCTTTCCGAAGTAGCCTTTCTTTTTATCCTCTTTTAGTTTAATATTGAGTGTTTTGGTTTTTACACCATCATCAATACCTGTAAATGCAGCCTGATCGCTTTTTTTATCAAAAAGCTGAATTTTATCCACCATATCTGCCCTGATATTTTTGGTTACCAGGGTGGGATCATCCCCAAAAAATTCTTCTCCTTCCAGTAGTACTTTACCAACCTTTTGCCCGAAAGCCGTTATTTTTCCGTTATTATCAACCTGAAATCCTGAAATCTGTTTCAATAGATCCTCAACCTTCGCATTAGGCTGAATGATGAATGATTTGGCATTGTATTCTAAAGTATCACCCTTTATCTGGAGCTGCTGGGCCTGCCCCTTGATGGTTACCTCTGCCAAAAGTTTGGCGAGTGGCTGTAGCTTTATTGTACCCAGGTCAGAAGCATTTTTGTTGTCAATACTTACACGCTGCACATAATCTGCATAGTCCGGGCAGCTTATTAGAAGTAAAAAATTGCCCGGTTTCAAATTCCGGATGTTGAAGGAGCCGTCAGATTTTGTCCAGTCAAAGCTCACCAGTATCGAATCTTTGGCATTTAAAACGCTGACACTTGCATAGGCTAACCTTTTGAGAGAAGTTGTATCTTGAACAATTCCTGAAATTGAAGTCGACTGGCCGTAGGCCTTTGAAAGGAGTCCTATAAATATGGAAATTACAACTAAAATTATTCTGACGCTATTTCTTAACATGAAGGACTACTTGAATGACTGTTTTTGTTATAATTAAAAAATCTCCGGATATAAATTTGAGTGGTTTTACCAGATTTTATTCGAACAATATCCAATTAAATTCCACGAAAAGACGAGCTTTTCGTGGAAGAAGGGGACAATTTAGGCAAGTGTTGAAGTCTGACCGTCGCACGTTTTAATATCGATGGTATCGCCATTAACTGCTCCGCATCCGTTGCCGTCTATTGCACTGCACGAGCTACCTGAACAAGACACATCAGCTTTGCCAGGGCATTTTGCTGTACAATCCGCTACAACGGCAGCTGTACCACCTAAAATATTTTTCATTTCAGCCTTGCTGATCAAATTGATTTTTTTCATTTTGTTTTGAGGTTAGAGTTACGTTAATAAAGAGTTGAAGAAGAACCTGAACAGTTTCTATTGGTATCACCTGTACAGTAGCCGTCAGCGTCTCCGCTAGCATCTATAGCGCCACAGCTGCCTACGCATGTTACTGAACCGCCATCTTTACATTTGGCCGTACAACTTCCAACCTGTTCAACACCACCCAAGACGTTTTTCATCTCAGCTTTACTTAATAAATTCACTTTTTTCATTTTTAAAAGTTTATTTTTGAAACGATTTTGTAATCCAGTCACGCCTGGTTTACTTAAGCGATAACGATTTACGTCGTTACTCGGTTTGGGGCAGTTTCGTTGCAACCGGCTGCCCCTTTTTGTACAATTCCTTTATCCCAAGAGATATTTAATGTCTTCCAGCCTATAGGCTTCGGGAAGCTTTCGGCCATTCACCAAAACTGTGGGGGTCACAGAAATATCGGCCATCTCACACCATTCTTTTTGTCTTTGTGTCACCTGCGAAACATTATCACCAAGCTCAACGGGGTATTTTTGCGCCCAATTTTCATACTTTTTTTTATTTTGCCCATACCAGTCATTGAGGGCACGTTCTAATAAAGCGGGGTCATTCGACAAACTCAGGGCACTAACATGTCGTGAAACCATGGTTTTTTGATCGTCGTCATGGTCTGCAGTTGAAAAAATAATCTTGAGTTGAATATCATCACGGTAGGTGAGCCATTCATCAATGACCCGATGTGCTTTGGCACAGGGTTCACAGAAAGGATTGCTAACAATGGTAATTATTGTCTGCGCTTCAGGATTCCCTAATCTGATTGGCATTAGATCATCTGTTACTGCATAACTTGGCTGCTTACGGAGTGCCTCGTCAAATAAATCACTATTGAATTTGAATTTCTTAAGTTGATTTTTCAGGGGGGCAATTAAAGTAGCTTTGGTGAAAAATGGTTTTAATGCAGACCAAACCAGGATGGGTATAAGAAAACATAAAGCTATTTCTATGATGAGCCGATCATCCAAACTTCCCGGATTGAGGATCGACCCGGTGAAAAAATTAGACAGAAACTCAGCTAAAAGAATAGCCTGAACGGTACAGCACAGCAGGCACCAGTTGCGTCTTGAATATTGGTAGCTAAGGGAGTAGATGGTGTAGGGAAGTGCAAATATATTTAACCATACTATCACGGGCGCGGAACTGGGCACGAGCAATAATGAAAGAAAAGAACCTGTAAAATAGAAAAAGCCGATCTCGCTCCAGCTCAGCCAGGAAGTCAGCTTCGCAGCATCGGATTTGAGTACCGCGTTGCAGCTATTTTTACTACCGAGACTACAGAGGTTCTGTACCAGCGGATTGTTGGCATCAATGCTATGCAGCAGCAACAATACACTCACACCGACACCAATTAATTTTAAGAAAATTGAGATAACATATCCAGATGTAAGCTGCTGCTTATCCATCGAAAACCATATCGCCATGAAGAGTACCATGATCAACAATGGAAACTTAGCGATTCCGAAACTATCCTGCAGTTTATTTGAAAAATACCTTTTCTCGCCACTTGTGGGTTTCGCCGCGGCATATAATGCCACGCCGGTCCAGGCTTTCAGAAAACTTTCTTCGGAAATTACACCGTTTTTTTTATCCTCGTCACTATATACAACCTGCCCATTCTCAATTTTATTGACGATGATAAACATGCCGCCTTTATGCTGTGTATGAGCCAGAAAGGGATATAACAAATCCGAGGGATTATAATCTTCTTTATCTATTCGGTATGCATCATTTTCAACATGCCATTCTTTGAGGCTATCACTAATCGCAAGCAGACTAGGATACTCGGGATGATCTTCTAATGTTTTTTTTACGGTACCGCTACTTACTTTTATATTAAGTGATTTCAGTAGGACATCAACAACTTCAGTTGCATTACTTTGTTTAGGTTTAAAAAGAGAGCGCATAATTCAGTGATTATGTCATAAGTTTAGCACTTCATTTTCTAATAAAAAAAAATCTTTACAGAAATCATCCCCAGTTATACAAACGTCTGCCCAGCGGGGACAAAATAAAAGTCCACGTACAGGTTATCGAATAAAGGCAAAAGGAAGATGACGTGCTGGTTGCTATAAAATCAATACCAAACACGATTGATTTTAGATAAATGCAGAGGCACTATAATCAACCAGCGAATTGCTTTTAAAAACCGTAACGGCTTTTTTGGTCTTCGGGAATCCAGGCATCACTATCTTCAATACGTTTGGATACGAGCTGTTGCATCTCATCAAGATATCTTGTTTTGCTCATTGATTTACGTCGTTTAATATCAGCAAAGCGCTTGAAGTATCCGGAGATATTTACCTGAAAAGCCTGACCAAAAAACTCCATAAGCTCTGATAACGTGATCTTACCCCCGTTAACTTGCCCCGTTTCAAAAACCCCATAAACCAGTTCCACCATGTTAACTGCTTCTCCTGTCCACTTGAGATCTTTGAAAGCGTTCTTGTGCACGGCATCTGTACCACCTTTCTGCATTTCGATTTCCTGTTTGATTGATTCCTGAAGCTTTTCATAAGCGATAAACTTAGAGAACAGGTAATCCGCTACAGTTGAAAAAGTTGGATCAACATCTGGAACTTCTGCAAACCCGATGAGCTGGCTACTTCGATTTCTTCTAAAATATCGATCATCCAGATCTACAGCATCAAGTCGATAATATTGGTAGAGAAATTCATTCTGCCTGAAAAACCGGTCAATGAAAAACAGTTGGGATTTTAGATGTGCAATCTGCTTTTCTTTACCCAGAAGGGGCATGCTGGCTTCAATTGCGTAGCGTTCAGTGATGAGGATCAGTAGCGCGTATATTCGGGGCTTCCCTTTTTTAAAAAAGTAAATCTCTTCTGCCTCATCTGCGAAACCGCTTTGGGCGAGTTGGATTTTGAGTTGAGCCAGTGCTTTTTGAACGAGTGCTAAATTGGTTCTGAATTTTTCAATTGGACTTTCAATAGAAATTGTTTCTTCAAATTGGATCACTAATTCAGCATACAGTTTTTCTGATAGTTTCTTTAGGTTCATGACGATATAGTTTAAGTTAACAATTTGAGCAGCAGTCAATCAGATATCCTAGGACATTAAAATTTAAACGCACTTCATAACAAAAGCAAAAAATTAACGTTAAAAAAGTATATCCTTCCGACAGGACAATATTAGCCAGGTAAATGCAATGAAAAGTTGATTTGTGACACAATCGACACTGCATGGAAAATCATTTTAGTAATGAGGCCGATTTACTAGAAACATTAAGCTTCATTATCCCTCTGCCCGCGCCTTTTCAAAAACGCGTCAATGAGGAAGTCGTCACGGAGACTTTCAAAAGAAAACACCTGTTGCTTAGGCCGGGTGAAACTGCGCGCAGGCTTTACTTTATCCGACATGGATTTCTGCGTGCATATTTCATAGACAATAATGGAAGAGAATGTACTACCTGGTTTATGGGAAAAGGAGACCTCATGATCTCAGTCTACAGTTTTTTCACTCAAAAACCAGCTTATGAGTATATAGAAGTACTTGAAGACTGCAAACTGCAATCATTAACCTGGAACCAACTGAATAGTTATTACGCTGATTTCGAGGAAGGAAATTTACTTGGCCGTATTGTTACGCAAAAGTACTATCTGTTAAGCGAAGAACGGGCGCTTTTCCTGCGTACTCAAACCCCTGAAACGCGGTATGAAATGCTACTTGAAAAATACCCTAAGATAGAACAGCAAACTACTCAAAGCAACATCGCTTCTTATCTGGGAATCAGCCGCGAAACACTATCCAGAATACATCGTAAAAAACTGGGATTGTGTCACGTGACACAAAACGGCACCCAAAAATAGCATTGTTTTAATGCTAAAAATTCCGTTATGAAAACAAAACTTAAAATATTCACCGTCCTCCTATTTGCATTTGCCGCTTGTAAGAAAGATAACACAGAGCAGCTAAACCCGGTTCAATCTCCAACTACAATCAACCTGAGTTTAGACGATGCAAGATCTTACGTCGAGCAAGAACTAAACGACAACGCCAATAATAGTTCCGTTTTAAATAAATTGCGGTTAGACTGGCAGGCAGCTAAAAGCCAAGCAACAAAAGATGGCAACATCTGGAAATTGAACCTCCCCGGGCACCCAATATACCAGGGTATTGAACAGGGTTACCGACAGCTGGTCATAAAAAGAGATCCTAAGACCAGCGAGATTGATGCCCGTATTATAGAAGTGATACCCGACGCGGTATATCTCCAAAAAGGCAGTGTCCGAATTTCGAATTTTACGGGCCGCGTATTTGAATATAATCTTGGGTACAAATTAACAGGTGGACAATTGTACAGTGATGGTAAACAAATTGGAGAAATCGGGCCAAAAGAAAACTTCGAATTGCAGCGTAAAGAGGCACTTGGAGACCTGAATCCACTAATAGGCATTCAGGGAAAACTAATGAAGATGCAGGTTATTGAAAGTTGCACCTGGTATCAAAGCAGCTATATTGATGCTAATGGCGATCTGACCATTCATTCAGAAAGAATTTGCAGTTATTCATTTTACGATGACGGAACAACCTTCTTCGGGGGAGATAGTGGTGGGTCATATAGTGGCGGAGGTTCTGCAGGAGGTGGCGGTGGTGGGTCCTCTCCTACAAACCCTAAACCTCTGATTCCTGCCCCATCCAACTTACCTGGAGAAACTAATAATATAGTTGATCCAAAAAAAATGATGGAATGCTTTTCTCAAATCACGGATCCAAATGCCGCATTCGTAGTGAGAGTGTATGTTATAGAACCTCAGCCGGGAACCTCTTTTAATGTTGGTGCAAATAGCTTTGGTCATGTTGCAATATCCCTTAGCAAGACAAGTGGCAGTACTACTATCACCCAAACCGTAGGATTCTATCCAACAGGGTCTGGATTACAGAAACTTGATTCAAAGTCTCAAGTTTTGGATAATGGCGACATAAAATATAACATTGGCGCAACTTATTACGTTAACAGTGAAAGCTTTCAAAAAGTAATAAATTATATTAGCAACCCACCTCTGCAATATCATTTCACAGACTTTAACTGTTCGGCTTTTGTATATGGAGCAGGTCAGGCTGGCGGTATCCCCATTCCAGATCCAATAACAGCAATAGGAATCATTGGGCCGGGTGGTGCCGGATATGCAAAGACACCCGCAGGTATGGCTGGTGCTTTGAGAGAACAGAAAGCAAACAATCCAAATTCGGACATCAATGAAGGTGGTGGAAATATCCCAGCTAGTAAAGGGGAATGTAATTAAATACAGTATCATGAAAAAAACGACCAAAATCACAATAGGTGCTGTTTTGGCACTTATCATCATAACTAACTTACCTCCTATTTCCTTCTTTTTTCAGGAAAATTACTCCTACCAAAATGAAGATGGTAGTTTTAAATATCAGGAACAATCTGATAAAGGCTTAGATTTTGAAGTTTGTAAAATAAGATTCGAACGATTTAACAAAGAGAACCCAGATAATGCTAACAAAAAACTTTATAGAACCTTTGCAATAAAACCTTGGAAATTCTGGGAATGGTGGGAAATGCTTAGCAATTACGAAAGATTTAAACTCCCCTTACTAAACAATGCGGATGCTGAAATTAATTAGTTTAATTAAGCAGATAATAATAGGCTCTACTTATATAGGACAGTGACTTTCCGATTATTTAGGAGGTAAAAAACGGTGGTTTTATGAGATTTTCAAATCTGTGTAGGATTGAATCATTATTCTAAAACCCCAGCTTCCCAAAAACTTGTATCACAAAACAAAGTTTATTAAATTTACAAAGAAAGGTTTTAGTGATACAACAATGAAGATCGGATACGCTAGAGTTTCTACTAAAGAACAAAATTTAAATTTGCAAATTGAAGCACTCGAAAAAGCGGGGTGTGAAATCATTTTCAGAGAAACAATTTCTGGAGCAACAAAAGTTCGCCCGGAACTTGATAAAATGATTAGCCAGTTTCGAAAAGGTGATGAATTGGTTGTTTGGAAATTGGACCGTTTGGGAAGAAGCTTAAAACATATAATTGATTTAGTTTTAAGATTAAGTGAAGAAGGAATTATTATCAAAGGTTTAACCGATGGAGTTGATACTTCAACAATTAATGGTCGACTTTTTTTAAATATCATGGCTTCATTAGCTGAATATGAAAGGGAATTAATTAGAGAAAGAACAAAAGCTGGTTTAGAATCCGCGAGGGCAAGAGGCCGTACGGGAGGCAGGCCGAAAGGTTTTACCAAAGATACGATTTCCAAATTGTTGGTTATGCGTTCGGTTTATAAGGATATGGATAAAACACCAGAGCAAATTTATAAAGGGCTTCAATTAACAAGAGCAACCTTCTATAGATATGCAAAGATTCTTGATACCCACACCAATGAAGAAATAAAAAAAATGGAGAAAAGGTAATAACTGTGATAATTGTTATTTCAATAAATGAATCTGGAAAAAAGGGAAGTTCTGGCTCTATACAATGCGACAATAGATAATTGTTTTGAGTTGTTCAAAGCCTCTATGCACATGGCCACCTCGTATGAGGGTAAAAAGTATGTGAGTCTTGGCATCGCTGAGCTTGCTTTAGAGGAACTTGGAAAATCATATTCTTTATTAGCTGCATATTCAATAGCTCACAAAATTTCTAATTGGAAATTATTCTGGAAAGAGTGGCGTTCACATGATCTAAAGGCATCAAGAGGATTTTTGTATGAATTTTTTTGCACAATTCGAATAGAACTTAACAATCTTACAGATCCGCTCTTAACTGAAATTATACCAAGGGGGAAATTCTCGGTTGAAAAGGAAATGGCATTCTATGTCGATATTGACAAAAGCTCAAGAAAAATTCATATTCCTGGGGAACACATTAGTGATGAAGAGGCAATCAGTCGTGTTTTTTCATTATTTGGATTATTAAATCCAGCCCTTAAAATAAAAGATTGGCTGAATTCTGAGGAACCAGATCAGTTTAAAAATGCAATTTCAGATTATGCCTACACTGTTCTAGTGGAAAATGTCTACCAACAAGACGTTCCAGAAATTCTAGACAAATTAAAAAATTTGGATGATGACTACAATCGTGCATTGGATGAGATATGGAATCTCTTTAATCCTAGCAAACCTAACATGGAGCTTTGATTAACTAATTGATCTTAGAAAACGATCATATTTTCCGTTTCGCCAGTCAATAATATTGGGTAATGAACTTATTAAAAGTTATAATATTTAACTTTGTTCATGCATCTCAAAGCCCGGAAACGTTATCAGTTTGCTTGCCATACGTCAGCGGTAATTCTGAGATCCTATCTTCACTTAAAACAGTATATTTACTGACACCATAAAGTATTACAAAATAAATGGAAGCGCAAATGAGCATTAATAAATTCAAATTCTTATTTGTAGCGTTTATTATAATTCTCTTTTCTTGCTCGACAACGAAAGAGACCATTAAAAAAAATGGTGTACACGAAAAATCAGACTCACTCTATTACGAAATCCAAAGACTTGGTTTAGACCTCACCAAAAAGAACAATGTTCCTGGGATGGCAGTGGCTGTTATCCAAAACGGAAAAGTTGCATGGATACAGTGTATTGGATATGCTGATGTGGCAAATAAAAAACCTGTAACTGCTCAGACAATCTTTAACATTGGTTCAATATCCAAAGTAATATCTGCGTGGGGATTTATCCAGTTGACAGAAAAAGGGCTTTTAAAATTAGATGACCCTGTTGATCAATCTTTAACCCGTTGGAAATTACCCAAATCTTCATATGATGTATCAAAGGTAACACTACGAAGAATATTAAGTCATACAGCAGGACTTTCTGTACATGGCTATGGAGGCATTGAACAGGGAACACAATTGTTAAGTTTAGAGGAATCTCTTGATGGTAAAACAAAAAGAAACCGGGAAAGTGTACGACTTATAAACGAGCCAGGAACAAAATGGGACTATTCTGGAGGAGGTTATACTCTTGCGCAGTTACTTCTTGAAGAAAAGACAAAAGAAAAATTTGCAGGCTACATGAAAAGAAATGTTTTCAAACCTTTAGGATTAAATCATACAAGTTATGAATGGACAGCAGAAATGATGAAAAATTCTGCAACCGCTTACGACACTTCGGGTAATCCGATAAAAAATAGAATATTTACAGAACAGGCAGCAGCAGGATTACAAACAACGGTGGTAGACTTAGCCCACTTCGCCGAATTATCTATTACAACTAATTCCAGGCAATTACACAATGTTTTGAGACCAGAGACAATACAATTAATGGAACAACCTATTCTCCCATCATCTAATGAAGGAGAAAGTGGTCTTGGATACCGGTTTTTAAATTATGACAATTTTCGAACGATTGGACACACCGGTGAGAACGAAGGCTGGAGCGCTGCAATGTTTTTGCATTTACCGACAAAAAGTGGATTAATATTGCTTAGCAATGGCTCTAACGGTGACCATGTTTGGTATCCTATTTATGAGTGCTGGGCTAATAAGATAAAAGCACAACCGACAAAGATTCACTGACGCAACTAAAACTACCGATAACAAGGTTCTATCTCGTTGTATGCACTTTGTAGGATGCCTACCTATTTTGTATTAATATATACATCTAATATTGGAAGGGTAGAAAATCAACCTTCTAGGAGTTTTCAAATTTTTCTCAAAAAACGAATATTAATTTGCTATTATAAATTACCATTTACTCATTATCAAAAAATAAAAATTAAATTTGATTAATGAAATGAGTTTATGATAAAATAGGAAAATAGCGGAGTACTTTAGGACAATAGTTGGCGACACTGCTTACTATAATATTCTCAAGCCCTACCTTCTGAAACTTATTAAAAAAGTAGGGAATACTGATAGGGTTTGAAAAAATATTTACCATTTATAGCGATTTTCAACTGCATGTAGAAGGCCTAGGATTCAACAAACAACATTCCTAATTTTCCAGTTGTTTGTTAGCTTAAGATAAAAATTTAGAAATTAAAGGCATTTTTTTTAACTCTGCTCTTTCAAATTTTAAGATAATAGAGAGATATATCATGATCAAAAGTGTGGCTACTGGAAAACGTATCAGTATTTGCCTCCTATTGGGCCAGAACTCAGATATTGAATCGATACTCACTTTTATAAAATAAAAAATAAGCATTAAAGTTAGATAAGTTAATATCCTTTTTACTGGATATGGAACTGGAAAGTATTTTTGTCCGATAAAATATGTAATAATCACCATACTTGCATAACAGACGAGCGTGGTCCAAGCAGCTGCATACATTCCCCAAAGCGGAATGAAAAAATAATTGCCTGTCAAGGTAATGAGTGCACCTATAAACGTGATATATACACCTATGCGCATGCGATCGGTTATTTTGTACCATACCGAGAGATTATAGTAGATTCCTAAACATATATTTGCAGCCAATAGGATTGGAACAATAGGTAATCCAGAACGATATGAAACACCAATCATAAATTTCAGAACATCAAGGTATAATGCAGAAAATAGAAAAGCTATTGAAAGTGTAATTACAAACCACTTCATAACACGCGCGTACAGTAAGGGTGCGTTTTTTTCTTTTGATTGATTAAAGAAAAAAGGTTCTGCAGCCATCTTAAAGGCTTGTATAAACAATGTAATGAAAATGGCTAACTTATAGTTGGCCGAATAAATACCAACAATTCTTTTAGCATCAACACCCGTAGGTAGAAGCTTAGCCAGCATTTGGCGATCCATTACTTCATTAATCATTCCAGCCAAGCCAATTAAGATCATAGGAAAACTATATAAAAACAGCTGACTCCATATTTTCTTATTAATTTTAAATCTAAAGTCTTTCCATTCTTTATAAAGCATTAGAAATACAAACATATTCTGTAACACATTAGCCAATAGAAGAAAGCCTACACGGTTATTATCCTTGATCCAATTTGCTATGAAATCAGTGGAATAGGCTTCCGCATATTTAGGCAGCCAAATCAAGAATAATAAGGTGAAAAGGATGTTAATTATGATGCCAAATAACTTGACAAAAGCATATTTTTTCGGGCGATTTTCCTGACGCAATCTGGCAAATGGAATGGCACTTATCGAATCTAATCCTATCAGGCAAAGGCATAATAGTATATATTCAGGATGCCGTCCCAAGTTCATGAAGTTACTTATGGGCACGCAAAAAAAGGAAAATAAGACAAAAAATCCTAGAGTACTAACGATAAGTGAACCGAATGCTGTATCAAAAAGATACTTGCGATCTACTCCGTTTTTATTAGAAAAGCGAAAAAAACCCGTTTCAAACCCGTAAATAAATAAAATGTTAACGACTGCAATCCAAGAATACAGTAAGCTATAGTCACCATAATCCTGTACACCAGATTTATCAGTCATCAGGTAAGTAAGAAGAGGGGTGAGAAGATAATTTAGAAACTTCGCTCCGATGCTACTAACCCCATACCACAATGTTTGACCCGCTAATTGTTTAATGTCTCTCAATCGAAAAAATTAAGTTCGAATTTAACAAAATGAATCAGAAAGAATACGATTTTATTTCTTATGTAAACGGTTCAATATATCAATTTAAGAATATATCGTTTATTTGAATAGGACATTAGATAATCTGAAACTATAAAAAAGATATTATCAATTCTTCCGTTTTGTATTATCAAAAAACGGTGAATTTTTGATAGGTATTCAGATTCGCCTTTAAATTAGTCTCACAAAACGAACATTAAGTATCAATGATTACCAACTAGAGAATAATAAAATAACTCATAAGGTATAATTAGAAATAGTTTGCACTATAAGATTATATATCGTAATATTGCAATACATAGTTATGGGACTTACAAGAACAGAAATATTCAGCACTGAACAGAATGAATTGGCAACGTTATTAAAAGCGCTGGCCCACCCAGCCCGTATCGCAATTTTGCAGAGGATCCTTGCTTCGAATACATGCATTTGTGGCGACCTGGTAGAAGAACTGGGTCTAGCCCAGGCTACTATATCCCAACATTTGAAAGAATTAAAAACTGCTGGAATTATTCAGGGTACCATTGAAGGGGTAAGTGTTTGTTACTGTATTGATCCGGTAACCTGGAAATTAATAGAGACCCGAATGGGCGCTTTTTTAGGCGCTTACAAACAAGAAGCTGACTGCTGTTAGTTTTTTTAAAGATTAAATCAATCGTTAAATTGCAATATTAAATATATCGTTATGAAACTATCAGAAATTAAAGAAATCCTGGCTAAAAGAGAAAGTGTTAATTTTAAACTAGAGAACGGTCAGGCTGTGCCTGAGCATTTTCATGTTACTGAAGTTGGTGTGATCACAAAAGATTTTATTGACTGTGGAGGTACCGTGCGCCATGAGAAAGTAGCAAATTTCCAGCTTTGGGATGCCAATGACTTTGAGCACCGTTTGAAAGCAGGAAAATTATTGAACATCATTTCTTTGTCTGAGCAGGTTATCGGTATGGAAGATCTTGATATAGAAGTAGAATACCAATCTGAAACCATTGGTAAATATGACCTAGCCTTTGATGGGGATAACTTTGTTTTAATCTCAAAAACGACTGCTTGCCTTGCCATGGACAAATGCGGCATTCCGGCAAAAAAAGAAAAACTGGAAATGGTAAACCTGGCAGGTGATGCAAATACTTGTACTCCAGGTGGTGGCTGCTGCTAAATAAAAGCACATGGGGATTAGAATTTTAGTTACTTCAGATTGGGACCAGGTGAAATCTATTTATGAAAAGGGAATTGCGACTGGCAATGCCACTTTTCAAACCACTGCCCCAACCTTTGAGGAATGGGACGATTCACATTTAAAAACTTGTCGGTTTGTCCATGATCTCAATGGTATTGTGCGTGGATGGGCAGCATTAACCCCTGTTTCTTCCAGATGCGTTTATGCCGGGGTTGCAGAAGTCAGCGTTTACGTTGATCCGGCATTTAGTGGAAAAGGTATTGGATCTAGTCTGCTTAATAAGCTAGTCAAAACAAGTGAACAGGAAGGCATCTGGACTTTGCAGGCTGGAATTTTTCCGGAAAATGCATCAAGCTTAAAAATCCATGAGAAAGCTGGTTTCAGGATCCTTGGTATTAGGGAAAAGATTGGAAAACAACATGGCATTTGGCGGGATACCGTCCTATTAGAAAGAAGAAGTCAAACCATAATTTAAAGTAAATTGAAAAATATATTAGTCCTGTGTACAGGAAATAGCTGCAGAAGCCAGCTTGCTGAAGGTTACCTGCATCATTATGCAGAAGGTAAAGCCAATATCTATAGTGCCGGGATTGAGACTCATGGTGTGAACCCTAAAGCGGTTCAGGTCATGGCAGAAGACCACATTGACATTTCATCCCACACTTCTAACCACGTAGATGAATACTTGTCTATTCATTTTGATGCAGTGATCACCGTATGTGACAATGCAAACGAAGCCTGTCCTTATTTCCCAGGCAAGGTAGAACGCTTTCACCAGAACTTTCCGGATCCTGCAAAAGCAACAGGAACGGATGAAGAAATCATGGACGAATTCAGAAGGGTCAGAGACCTGATCAAAGTTTACTCGGCTGACTTTATCAGCGAACATATAAACCAAAAGATTTAATGAGTGCAAATAATTGTGCCCCTGTGTCCGAAAGAAAGAAACTTGGTTTCCTTGACAGGTATTTAACCTTATGGATATTCATTGCTATGGCGCTGGGAGTGAGCATAGGTTATTTCGTTCCTTCATCTTCCGGGTTTATTAATTCGTTTTCCAGTGGCACTACAAATATCCCTTTAGCTATTGGACTGATCCTGATGATGTACCCTCCGCTTGCAAAGGTGAGTTATGAAAAAATGGGAGAAGTATTCAAAGACACCAAAGTATTGAGCGTTTCGCTAATACTAAACTGGGTAGTCGGGCCTTTACTAATGTTTTTTTTGGCCATCATATTCTTAAAAGACTATCCGGAATATATGGTGGGACTGATCCTGATTGGACTTGCCAGATGTATTGCCATGGTGGTGGTCTGGAATGAACTTGCCGAAGGAAACAGGGAATATGCAGCGGGACTAATTGCCTTAAACAGTATTTTCCAGGTCTTGTTATACAGTGTATTTGCCTATATTTTTATTACGGTATTGCCGCCTTATTTTGGATTGAAAGGCCTGGAAGTCAATATTACCATTGGCGAAATTGCAAAAAGTGTGGCGGTTTATCTAGGGTTACCTTTTGCGCTTGGAATCATTTCAAGATATGCGCTGATCAGTCTTAAGGGAAAAGAATGGTTTAATAATGTCTTCGTACCTATGATTTCGCCCATTACCCTTATTGCTTTACTTTTCACGATTGTGATCATGTTCAGTTTAAAAGGAGAGTTAATCGTACACATCCCGATGGATGTGGTTAGAATTGCCATTCCACTGGTCATTTATTTTTCCATCATGTTTGTCATGAGCTTTTTTGCAGGACGTTATTTTGGGGCAGATTACTCCAAGAGCGCTTCTATCGCATTTACGGCAACCGGGAACAATTTTGAACTCGCTATTGCAGTAGCCATTGGCGTATTTGGGATCAATTCAGGTCAGGCATTTGCCGGAGTGATCGGACCTTTAGTAGAAGTCCCTGCACTGATCGCCCTGGTGAACCTTGCTTTTTACATCAGGAAAAAATATTATCTTTCTAATCCTGTAAATTCAAGAAAATAATGAATATTATACTTTTTCATGAATGAAGGGCTTAAATTACCCCATATAAATAGCGAGGTGTCTCAAAAAACGAACTTTAATTTGTCATTATATTTTATCATTTACTCATTATCAAAAACTAAAAATTGAGTTTGATTAATGAAATGAGTTTATGATTATATAGGAAAAAAGCGGAGTACAGCAGTATAATCGTAGGCAACTCTGCTAAGTATAATCCATTCTTAAGCCACGCCTCCTGAAAACTTATTAAATAATCAGGGAATAATGAAAATAAAATGAATGGAATAAATTTGCCTATTTATAAAAATGAAAGGGCAACTAGAATGCTGCCCTTAATCAATTAATGCTCACGGTGATTGGCATCTTAAGCAGCTACTCCTGTCATTCTTCTGCATTCTTCCGCACAAGCCTTACAAGCATCTGCACATTCCTGACAATGCTGGGTATGATGATTACTACACTCATCTCCGCATTGCTGGCAAATATCTGCGCAAATACGGCAAATGTCTTGAGCAAAAGAGCTACCCATACTCATCAATTGAGCGGCAGAGTAGCAGATGGCTGCACATTGCATATCAAGCTCAATACACCGCGCCATCATTTTCACGTCTTCTTCCTGAGTGCATGAACTTGCACAATGATTGCAAATTGAAGCACACTTTAAGCATGCATCAATACAGTTTTTCCATTCATGGTATCCCATAACTTTAATTTTTTAGGGTTATAAAAAAAATTCCTATATAGATAACATGGTTATTTCCAGGCGGTTTCATTTTGTTTAAGAAAAGCTTTAATCCCGTGATATGATGCTTGTTTAAACGGTAGAAGAATAAGAAACTGGTTCTCGTATTCAAATAAGGAGGAATAGTGATAAATTAAATTCTCAACACCTACTTTAAGATTTTGCACATCATTTTATTAGTATTATATTTGCAATACGGAAATGGTGTCCTTCCGATTCAACCGCTTTTTTCAAAAGCTGATGGCGCCTACAATAGAAATTCCAGCAGGTAATAAAATCTGCCGGTCAAAGTATTGTAGGTGAAAAAATTAAAAATAAATTCTCAACTCTTATTGCTGGCAGCTATCTTAATTGCGCTTGTCTTACTTTGTCTGTCTGCCAAAGTGAGATCAGTGTTAGCAATGGTCCTGCCGGTTGAAACTGAATGGTTCTTGTGGATAAATCAGCACCATAATGCATTCTGGGATACGATCATGTACTGGGCCAGTGATAAGCGTTTTTGGCTTCCTTTTTATGCCTTCATTATTTATTGCCTCTTCCAGAATTTCTGCAAAAAAATTTGGCAGGTTCTTATTACCATTGCGCTACTAGTTGCTAGTGCAGATCAGATTGCTTCAGGACTGATTAAAAACACCGTTAAGCGTCTACGCCCTTCCCATGAACCGAATCTAACTACGATCATTCATTTAAGTAAAGCAGGTGCGGGTGGGATGTATGGATGGCCATCCGCTCTTTCATCACCTATCTTCAAAAGCATTCTTTCCGCTGGTTCGGCATTTACCGGATCATTGCCGGAGCAACGGTTCTTGTACTCATTTACTTTGGAATTATTCAATAACGGAAAATTAACATAAAACTATGTGGTGGATCTACGCGCTATTATCAGCTTTCTTTGCTTCCCTTACGGCCATCTTTGCAAAAGTCGGCGTAACCAATGTCAATTCTGATTTGGCTACTGCCATACGAACGGTGGTAATACTGATTGTAGCCTGGGGGATCGTAATGGCCAGAGGCGAACTTAAAGGAATTACGGAACTGTCAAAGCATAACCTGCTATTTCTTTTTTTATCTGGCCTTGCCACCGGCTTGTCCTGGATATTCTACTACAAGGCTTTGCAGATCGGGAAAGTGTCCCAGGTCGCCCCTTTTGATAAGTTGAGTGTTGCCCTAACTATTATACTTGCAATGGTGTTCCTGAAAGAAGCTCTTACCCTGAAAGTATTCTTTGGTGCCCTGCTGATCATTGGGGGAACACTGGTTTTGATCTTTTGAGAAACTCAATTATTTGTAAGCAACCGAAATACTAAAAATCAATATAAAACAAAAAACTATGAAATTAACTAAAATTCATGCCCGTGAAATTTTGGATTCCAGGGGCAATCCGACAGTAGAAGTAGAAGTCACTCTTAACGGAACAACAGCAAGGGGTATTTCTCCATCCGGGGCAAGTACGGGTGAAAAAGAAGCCGTAGAGCTTAGAGATGGTGATCCAGAGCGCCATAATGGTAAAGGCGTGGAAAAAGCAGTAAAAGGGATTAACGTCGAAGTCGGCAAATCAGTCACCGGCTTATCCTTTGAGGGTCAGCAGGCCTTCGATGATCATATAATTGGTCTGGATGGAACCGAGAATAAATCAAGGCTCGGCGCAAATGCGATGCTTGCGGCCTCAATCGCCTTCGCCCGGGCTTCGGCCGTTGCAAAAGGGATTCCCTTGTATAGGCAGCTAGTGGAAAGGGAAGGTTACGTAATGCCCGTACCGTGCATGAATGTCATTAATGGGGGAAGGCATTCTGATAACAACATCGATTTTCAGGAATTTATGATTGCCCCTCATAACGCCCCCTCGTTTAAGGAAAGTATCCGTATGGGCGAAGCTGTTTTTCATTCCCTGAGAAGTCTGCTAAAAGCGAAAGGCTATTATACCGGAGTTGGTGACGAAGGTGGGTTTGCGCCAAATCTGAGTTCTAATGAGGAAGCCGTCCAAATCATCATGGAAGCGATACATATTGCCGGTTTTGCTCCAGGCAAGGATATTTCCCTTTGTCTTGACCCAGCGACCAGCGAAATGTGGAATAATGGAAAATATGAATTTTATAAAAGTTCTAAAGAACGGATCACAACAGATGAAATGATTGGCTTTTGGGAAGGATGGTTAAAAGAGTACCCAATTATCCTGTTGGAAGACGGGTTGGGCGAAAACGATTGGGAGGGATGGAAAAAGCTGACCAGCCTTTTGGGAGACAAAGTGGAATTGGTTGGAGATGATATATTCTGCACCAACCCGAGTATTATCCAGCAGGGAATCGACCAGGGCATTGCAAACAGCGTACTGATTAAATTGAACCAGATCGGTACAGTTTCCGAAACGCTAAAGGCCGTAGAACTAGCCCAAAAAAACGGTTACAATTGCTTTATTTCTCACCGCAGTGGTGAAACTGAAGACACGACAATTGCGGATCTGGTTGTCGCTACCGGTGCGGGGCACATCAAAACAGGAGGTGGCTGCCGCTCTGAAAGGGTATCTAAATTTAACCAGTTGCTTCGGATAGAAGAAGAACTTGGTGATAGGGCATCATTTGCAGGAATCAATACTTTTTATAAAAAATTATAAATCAGCCGCTAACCTACAATGAAACATAATAAATTTTTATTTGAACACCTTTCGGTTTTTAAATATGCGGTTCGATGGACGCTGCTTATACTTCCTGTTGCCATTGCAATAGGAAGTATGGTTGCCTTGTTCCTTTGGCTGCTAGGCTGGGCCATTCACTTTCGCTTTCAGCATACCTGTCTCATTTTTCTGCTACCTTTAGCAGGTATTGTGATCCACCTGATTTATCAGTCAGTTGGTAGGTCCTCAGAAAAAGGAAATAACCTGATCATGGATGAAATCCATAGGCCGGGTGGTGGAGTGCCCAGGCAGATGGCGCCAGTAATCTTAATAACTACAGTGATTACCCATTTGTTTGGCGGATCGGCTGGAAGAGAGGGAACCGCGGTACAAATCGGAGGAAGCATCGCAGGAATGTTTAGCCGCTGGTTTAAGCTAAATGAGGTAGACACCAAGATGCTCCTTACCGCGGGAATTGCAGCCGGGTTTGGGGCGGTGTTCGGAACACCGCTCACCGGTGCCATATTTGCAATGGAAGTTCTGGCCATTGGAAGAATAGAGTACAAGGCTTTACTTCCCGCATTAATTGCCAGCGTGCTTGGTGATCTTACTGTCTCTGCCTGGGGCATCCATCATACCGCTTATCACATCGATCTCATAGAGAAAAGTGCCTACTTTCTATCTGAATACCTGCCGGTAAACCTACTCCTGCTTAGTAAGGTTATTCTAGCATCCACATTGTTTGGTCTGGCCAGCTACCTGTTTGCTGTAATGGTGCATGAGATCAAGGCCTTTTTTTCTAAAGTATGTAAGATCCAGTGGCTTATTGCTGTTATCGGTGGTCTGATTATTATAGGCTTGACTTACGCCATCGGGAAACCGGATTACTTAAGTTTGGGCGTGGATAGCGAATACCAAGGAGCCGTTACAATTCCCTCTGCTTTTCAGCCTGGTGGAGCAGATACTTGGAGCTGGTTATGGAAGACCATTTACACAACTTTAACATTAGGAACTGGATTTAAAGGTGGTGAGGTAACGCCTTTGTTTTATATTGGCGCAACATTAGGCAATGCACTTTCGACCTTATTAAATGCTCCAGTTAGTTTGTTTGCTGCCCTTGGATTTATTGCTGTTTTTGCTGGTGCAACGAATACACCCCTTGCCTGTACGATTATGGGTATAGAACTTTTTGGTAGTGAATACACCATGTTTTTTGCGGTAGCCTGTTTTACAGCCTATTTTTTCAGTGGCCATTCAGGTATATATTCTTCACAGCGTATTGCGGTACCCAAAATATTTACGGGAACATAAAATATTGACTTATCCTGTTCCTGTGGATTATCATAAAGAGGTGAAATTTTTATAAGATCCTTGACCAATGCAATCAGCAATTTATATCAAAAAACAACGCTATATCGACCGCTTTCCTTCCTCTCTTTTCTAAAGCATCAAGTACAGATGATTTAACTGCCTATGTTGTTTTAATAAGGTAGAGCAGTAAAAGTATACTAGCTATGAAAACTAAAGCGGTTAAAACTTTAACAAAAAGTGTTGAATGGTAATACACCCCCTGATTCAATTGTTCTTTCGTTGAATTATATCTTAAGTAAGAACAAATGATAGTAATTGCTCCCAGGGCAACTAGAAAAATCCCGATAATGCGGGAATCTCCGGTTTGGTGCAGTGGTACTTTACTCCCCAGTGCAGCACTGATCTGCTTGATAAATAGCGAGAATTTCATTACCACGAAACCAAATCCCATGATACCAATACTGGTTCTGATCCAGGCCAAAAATGTTCTTTCATTAGCCAAATGGTCTCCTGCATGCTGTTTGGTATTTTCTTGTTCTTGAATTTTCATCTTGTTCTGTATCGGTATATAAGCAACATATTTTGCATGTTATGTCAATATCGATGCCAGTTTGGAGATGATAACCCTGGTATCCCGGATGCAAGCAAGCCTGTTTGATTCAGTGCCGGCAGGATAGCAGGTAACTGCAATTTCTTCGATAAACGATAAGCCTGATAGGTCAATAGATTCTTTAACCTCTTGTTCAATGCTTTTCATTAGGATCATGATTAATCGGGGTTGATATGTTCTGATTTTATGAGCTAATTGCTCTATTCCACCCTGCCTTTGGTTCTTTCTGATTTTCACTGACGATTTATCAATAGGTGTACAAGTTAGATGTTCCAAAAAGCATCCAGTGCCCTTAAAGAACTGCAAAAAATCTTCTACAGATTTAAAATCGCCAAATACCTCACTAAATGCAAGATAAATTGTTCGAAACAGATTAGTATTTCCCAGGTAAAAATGTTTATCGCCACCTCCAGGAGCTTCAGAAACAAAGAGCAGCAGCACTTTAGCTGGCTGATATTTCCTCGAAATTTCGGTAACACTATACATTGTAGTTGTAGCTTTTAGCGAAGCGCATAAATAGTTCCGCCAGAGCGTCCGGCTGACCATGAAGCTGAATGAAATGAAACGGCCTTTCGATAACCATATCCTTGATATCTATGATGCGGCATTCATTGTTCTTGAGCTCTTTCAATATGGAGTGGATAGATAAAAAAGCCAGGCATTTGCTGTGAATCAGATAGGATTTAATGCTTTCGGTACTACCTAACTGCATTTCTATATTTAAGTCCCCCACCTTTATCCGGTGTGCTTTTAAAGCATATGCAATAACATCTAGTGTACCAGAACCAGGTTCACGAAGTAATAAATCATAATCCTTCAACTCATTCGGTTTGATTATTTCCTTTTTCATGGCATAATTGTGACCAGAACACACCAGCACCAGCTCATCTTTTAGATATTGTTCGTATTTAATCTGTGGGTTCCGGGAGATGCCTTCAATGATTCCAAAATCTATTTCCTTAGCAATCAAACGCTGCTCTACATCTTCTGTATTTCCGGTAACCAGTTGGATTTGTATATCCTTAAACTTATTGTGAAACTGTGCCAATACAGGTGGAATGATATATTGTGCCACAGTACTGCTGGCACCAATCCTCAATATTCCTTTATGCTGTTTAGTAAGTAGATTCATATCATATTCCAGTTCCCGGTAGGTTCCAAAAATCTGTTCTGCGTAATGCAACAATAATTCGCCGGCTGGGGTGAGGCTGATTTTTTTGTTTCCACTGCGTTCAAATAATGACATTTTGAACTCCTGCTCTAATTCTTTAATGTGTTTGGTTACAGCAGGCTGACTGATAAATAACTCTGCCGAGGCCTTTGTAAAATTCAGCCTTTTAGCGACAGCATAAAATACTTGCAAACGGAAATCTATCATACACGGTTTTAGTAGATAAGCTAAGATACAAACAATTTGTTTCAACAGGTACTGACATCATAACCTTATGTTATCATCAATAACTTTTTATGCTTTTTCTGATGCGTAGAATAAATGCACATTTGTAACAGAAAAACATTGGTTATGAATAAGGAATCAAAAGAAAAAGAAATCAGACAAGCACTTATATATACAGCCAGGACAACGGCTATCATTGCGATTCTATTTGTTGCTTGTGGAACTATTTTCATCTGCACTTTATTCTTTAATGGGCAGCCAGATGTAGAATTGACAGCAAAAACCAAACAGGATGTGGAAACCGGTATAGCTGCTGTTAAAGTCAAAAGCCAGGTTGTACCTGCTGATGCCTGGAAAGCGCCTGATGAAAATACGATTCCGGCGGACACCAAGTACGGCCAGATGATTAGGTATGGCAAAGAATTAATAGCACATACGAGCAAATATTTTGGGCCAAATGGATCCATAGCCCGTATTACAAATGGTATGAACTGTCAGAATTGTCACCTCGAGGGTGGAACCAAACTGTTCGGAAATAATTATGCTGGTTTTATTTCCAGTTTTCCTAAAATGAGTGGCAGATCAGGAAAGGTTGAACCTGCATCGGCACGTATTGCAGAGTGCTTCAATCGAAGTCTTGCAGGCAAAGTACCAGACGAATCTAGTAAAGAGATACAGGCAATGCTGGCTTATATGAAATGGCTTGGAACAGGTGTAAAAAAAGGGGAGAAAGTGTTTGGAACGGGAACCGAAAAATTAAAATTCCTGGATAGGGCAGCGAATGTCAAACATGGAGCGATTTTATATACCAGTAAATGTCAAAGTTGTCATGGTGCAAATGGTGAGGGAATACTCGATGAAGACAAACTAACTTATGTTTATCCGCCATTATGGGGCAAACACAGCTACAATGATGGCGCAGGGATGTATAGACTCAGTAACTTTGCGGGGTTCGTAAAGAACAATATGCCATATGGTGCCAGATATGGAGATGCGCAGTTAAGTGATGAGGAGGCCTGGGATCTCGCTGCTTTTGTGAACTCACAGCCAAGACCACATAAAGATCAGGGAAAAGATTACCCTGATTTGTTAAAAAAACCTTTTGATGCGCCATACGGACCATATGCCGACAAATTTTCTGAAAATCAACATAAGTATGGTCCATTTGCACCAATTGTAACCTCCGAAAAACAAGTAAAACTAACAACTAAATAAATCATCAAAATCTAAAATCATGAAAAAAATAACCTTAATCTGTACATTATTTTTGCTGATCGCAGCAACCTCGGCCACTTTTGCCCAAGCTACACCTGCTAATTTTACAGGGGCAAAAGCCACCCTGAAAAATTATAAGGCACTGTATGTAATCAATAACGGTGATGAGAAAAAGATTGCAGGAACACTTCGAAACCTAAAAAATGCACTCGACGATCCCAGGTTAAAAGGGAAAATCAATGCAGAACTTATTGCCTTTGGAGATGGCGTAGCTGTTTACCAGAAGAACGGATCTTTTGAAAAAACATTGTTAGAACTGCAATCCAGAGGAGTAATTCTTGCACAATGTGAAAATACCGTCAGAGAAAGGAAAATCGAAAAAAATACCTTATTTGATTTTATCAGTTATGTACCCAGCGGCAATGGTGAAATCATCATCCGTCAATATCAGGGATGGGCAGTTGTACATCCTTAAACCAAATAATTAGAAAATCATGAAATATATAAATCACACCTTTTTAGCCACAGTTGCATTTTTATTGCTTTGTGGAAATGTTAAGGCCCAGGATCATCGCTTTGATCCGCCCTGGAATACTCCACCTGAAAGTAAAGTTCAGTTCACAGTACCTGGAGTAGACAATGTGCCTGATCTTTTTGGAGACATTAATGATCCCCAACTTGTGGTTTTCTTTGCCGGTAACCAGTTTATGTGCATTGACGAATTAATTGCAGCCTTTAAAAAGTCATATCCACATTATCAGCGGGTATTTGCCGAAACGCTTCCCCCAGGCATTTTAGCCCAACAAATAAAAACCGGTAGCATTGTGGTGGGCAACATGAGAATTACCTTAAAGCCGGATGTTTATACAGCTGGTAAGAACCGGATAGACATGACCCCTGAATGGTTTAGCAAAACGACTTTATATGCTAGAAACAGGTTGGCAATCATGGTCCAAAAGGGAAATCCGAAGGCATTGAAGTCACTCAAAGATTTAGCAAATAAAGAGCTGAGGATCAGTATGCCCAATCCAGAGAATGAAGGGATCGGTAAACGTATTGAAGAAGCCTATGTGAAAGCTGGAGGGGAAACATTAAAATCTACCATCATGGAAGATAAAGTTAAAGATAAGACTACTTATCTTACCATGATCCATCATCGCCAATCACCAATGAGGATCCTATACAACGAAAGTGACGCCGCTCCAGTATGGTATACTGAGGCCTACTATCAGAAAATGATTGGCCATCCTGTTGAGCTCATTGAAATTCCTGAAAAAGAGAATATCCATGCGCAATATATAGCGGGACAGTTAAAAGATGCGCCACATCCGGCCGCTGCAAAAGATTTTATGGATTTTTTGATCAGTCCGCAGGCTGCTGCCATCTACAAAAAGTTTGGTTTTGATTTACCTTAAACATAAACACAATGAAAAATATATTTTTAACCATATTGTCAGTCGTTGCTGTAGTGACCATTGGGAATGCACAAATCCCAAACGATACTTTATATGTCTATGGTCCCGGTGGGCCGCTCGGACCGATCAATGAATGTGCGAAGGTTTTTGGAAAGCAGCATGATATCGTAATTAAAGTCACTGCCGGGCCAGATAATGAATGGATGCCGGATGCAATGAAACATGCAGATCTGTTCTTTGGAGGAGCAGAATACATGCTTTCAAAATTCATGTCTGACCACCCAAACATGATAGTGGCGAACTCTCGGACAGAGTTATATAAACGTGCGGCAGCGATCCTGGTACGGCCCGGCAATCCTAAAAACATCAAAAATCTGGGCGATCTCTGTAAACCAGGTGTGAAAATTCTTGATGTGAATGGGGCTGGGCAAATGGGGCTTTGGGAAGATTTGGCAGGTCGACAAGATCTGATTGCAAACATACAGCAGCGTATAGCAGGTACATTTGCAAATTCGGCATTGGGTATTGCTGCATGGAAAAATGATCCTCAATATGATGCCTGGATAACATTTGGCTCCTGGCATAACCGTTTACCAGACCTCACCTCAATGGTTAGGATTCCTGTTACACAAACAGTCTATAGAGGTACACCTGTAGTGAGGGGTAGCACTGGTACGCATAAGTCGGAAACTGAGGATTTTATCAAGTTTATGCAATCCGATAAAGGACATCTCATTTTCAAAAAATGGGGTTGGGAATAAATAATGTCTAAAAACTTATCTTCTATAACATGAAGTTATGGAAGATAAGTTTTAATGATTTGATCGGGGTTTATTAGTTATGGATCTTTGAATTAGAAAATAAAGACAATCAAAATTATGACACAAATCAAAGACAATTCAAATTCTTCTAAAATAAAGGCGGGTAACCTGCTAAACTTAAATTTAAACACCCGTAAAATTATCTTCATCCTGGCAGTTTTGCTGTGCCTCTTTCCATTTATGTCGCCTCCTTTAGCCTTATTGCTAGGATTAGTATTGGCGCAACTAATGGAACATCCCTATCTGCATTTAAATCACAAGGCCACAAACCTGCTGCTAAAAATTTCTGTTGTCGGGCTAGGATTTGGAATGAATGTATTCAGTGCAATGAAAGCAGGAAAAGAAGGCGTACTGTTTACCGTAGTTTCTATTTTCGGAGTGCTTATCATTGGTTTTATCCTGGGAAAAGTATTTAAAATAGAACGTAAAACATCTTTTTTGATATCAGCTGGAACGGCGATCTGTGGTGGAAGTGCTATTGCTGCATTGTCGCCTGTAATGAACGCAGAAGAAAAACAGATCTCCGTTGCAATGGGTACTGTTTTTATACTCAACTCGGTGGCCTTATTTCTTTTCCCCGCTATCGGACATGCGCTTAACTTGTCACAGTCACAATTTGGTATGTGGTGTGCCATTGCTATTCACGATACCAGTTCTGTTGTTGGGGCAGCCAGTAAATATGGTGAACAAGCACTACAGATAGCCACAACTGTTAAGTTAGCCAGAGCACTATGGATTGTTCCCGTAGCGTTTGGTACATCTTTCCTGTTCAAAAGCAACAATAGCAAAGTTAGTATACCCTATTTTATAGGGCTATTTATCCTGGCAATGATCGCCAACACCTACTTACCTTTTATTAAGCCTTTTGCGCCCTACTTTGTAGCATTAGCAAAAGCAGGCTTAACTTTAACCTTGTTCCTGATAGGAAGCGGACTCTCATTTACTATCTTGAAAGCAGTGGGGATAATGCCACTGTTACAAGGCGTAATTTTATGGATAGTAATTTCAAGTGCTGCATTATGGGCAGTTATATCTTTGGTTTAAAATACATTAGTTACTGATCATCACCAGCTTTTTTGAAAGATCATCAATAAGAACCACATGTTTATAATCGGCGCCACCTGTTCCTACACTCTTAATTATCCCCGAGGATTGACCGCTAAAAGCTCCTTTTTCATCGGTCTTAAAAGAATTGATGACATAATCTGCGTTAAACGTATCATTTGAGGAGTTGGTTAACGCTAAAGTATACGAAGTATTTGGCTCGAGTTTTTTAAAGTCCTGTTGGACAAGATCAGTCAAGCCTACGCTTCTTACGTTTAGCATGCCTGATGACATTGAATTATCCTTATTCATCAATTTAATCACCTGACTTTTGTCTGCAAGATTAAGCGGGGTTAAATTTTCTTTTGAGGCATTTGCAGGGCTGGCATTAGCGGCGTACAACAATGCTTGCGGACATTGTCCAATAGCAATGGTTTTTACAACGGCCATTTTTACCAGATCAACCACTTGTACCTGGTCATCATTTTCTAATCCGACATATGCAAATTTACCATCTGCCGAAGTCCAGACGCCATGTGGCAATGATCCTGTCGCAACGCTATCAGTAAGCTTGAAATCTTGTGAAACACTAAATACTTTTAAGCTGTTTTCTCCGCCAATGGTTGCCAGCATCACAGGTGAATCATTAACTAAAGTAAAAGTGACATGGTTGGTAATTGGACCTGTATTTAGTACTGTATGTATCGTATTTGTCTCCGTGCTGATGACAGTGATCTTCCCTACATCCTTATGTGTCAATGCAATCCATTTCCCATCAGGACTACAGAATATATTTGGAGAAAATGGACTAACTACTGGAATACGCTTTACAATAGCATAAGAAGTTGCATTCACTACATCCACTTCTGCAGTAAAGCTGGAACAAATATAAGCCCATTTTCCATCTGGAGTAAAAGCAACCATTCCCGGGCCGTCGGCTACTGGGATTTGCTTGATTTCAATCAGTTTATTTGCATCAATTACGCTGATATACGATTCTCCTCTTACCGATATCCATGCCTGTGATCCTGAAGGGTTAAAGGTTGCCTCATGCGGTGAACGTCCGATATAAACAGTTTTTAATACTTTATTTTTTGCTGTTGAAATAAAGGTTACTGAATTTGATCCAATGGAAACCGCTGCTAGTAATTGCCTTTTAGGGGAATAACCCAGGCCATGAACCAGGGCCTGTCCCTTATATAGAGGACTTAAGATATCAGGTTGGGGTTTACCAAGAACAATATTTCCTAATAGCGTTTGTGTTGAGGGATCTAAGACAGAAACCGTATTAGATATCTGATTGCCTGTATAAACCCTGTCTTGGGCATAGATTGATTGTGCTTTTGATTGTAGGGCAAAACTGAATATTAATAGCGTAAACAAGGATATCTTTTTCATATGTTAATGGGAGTTTGTAAATGTCTTCATTTGTTGGATTTCTATCTGTTCATCTGAGATAATATTCTCGGCCAGTCTTTTTACATTTTTATTTTTTCCATACCGCAACTCAACTTTAGCCATGTCGATGGCAGCCTGATGGTGAGGAAGCATTATCCTTGCAAAGGACAGATCAGTATCAGACAATTGTTTTTCTTCAGGCATTTGTTCCATCATCACTTTCATCATCTTCTGGTTGGCGTTTTGATGTTGGTTGCCTGTAGCGATAAATCCTTCAGGATGGCTGAGCAGGAGTCGCATTTGCTGAATCTGGGTTTGTTGCTCAGCTTTGATACTTTTAGCTAGCTGAATCATTTCTTTATTTTTTCCGGTCTTAATCTCTTCTTCTGCCATATCAATAGCACCCTGGTGATGTGGGATCATCATTTGTATGAAATCTCTGTCTGCAGATGTGGTAGCTGATATTTCATCCATCTTCATCATCATATGAGCCATTTGCCCAAGGAAGACATTTTTTTTAGTTGCCATTTGCATGTGTTCATGTTGTGCTCGTGCAGAGAAACTAGCAAATAGTAGAAGTATAGACGTGAATCTGATCATGGTTTGATGTAGAATATTAATTGTGATAAACTGTTTATGCCAAACAAGCCTTATGCGATAACCGCAAGATCCTGAAATTTGTTCTTATTGAGCTATATTACATCTACATCAATTGGCGAGATAAAATTAACCATGTAAGTTCTTCTGTCTAAATCATGCTCCATGGGTTGCGTTTTGCCATTTTGATCTGTCGCTCTAGCCATTAAACTATATCTTCCAGTCTTAGCAGGAACCACCCATTCAAATTCAAATAGCTGCCAGGCGAAAGGGATAGCAGGACCAATTAATTTTGCTGGTTGCCATGAATTTCCTTTATCCGTGCTTATTTCTACTTTCGATAGGTTACTATCACCTGACCATCCTGCACCCCTTACTTGATAAGGTTTTCCAGCCGGCACCGCTTCAAACAATACCGGCCTTGATATTTCAGACTTAACCAATGTAGTGGTTACGGGCGTCAAGGTAGGTAGTCCTTCAACACGCTTCCAGTAAGCATATTCAATCGTCTGCCAATAGCCATCAAACGGCTTTTCAGATGCAGTAATTTTCATCAGCCATTTCACAGATGCCATACCATACCATCCTGGAATAATTGCCCTTGCCGGGAAACCATGTTCAGCACTCAATGGTTTTCCATTCATTTCATAGGCGATGATGATGTGATCCTGCATTGCTATATTTAACGGAATGCTTCGGGCGAATTTGATTTTTCCTGGTGATTTCGGCTCTTCTGTAATCATCCCCTCATCATTCCCTTCCAAAATAATGTCTACCGTACCCACCTTTATGCCAGCCTTCTTTAACAATACGGATAAAGGTACTCCTGTCCATTCAGCATTGCTGATCCCACCTTGTTCCCATCCTAAACCCTTCACTTTTGGGGCGAGGTTAGCACGTCCGTTTCCGGCACATTCTATAGTAGCCATTACCTTTTTTGCAGGAAGCTTTTTAAGTTCGCTCAGATTGATCTTTATGACATGATTGGTGTTGCCGCCAATCTCTAATTCCCAATTTGTAGCATCAATATTGGGGATGTTAAAATGACTCCTGATGAAGAACTGGTTATTTGGAGTAATCCTGTTTTTTAACGTAGGAAATGGAAACTCCATATTTAATGGCTTTTTCTCTCGCGTAATAAGTCCTGGAAATTCACTGTCTTGACTGGTTTGTTGAATCTCCTTCGCGGAAGCCCAGGATGGTATTGTCGCACCAGCTATCACCGGGATAATTCCAGTAACAAAATTACGTCTGTTTAACGTGTAGTTTTGTGATGTTTTGTCGTTTTTCATTTCAATAAATGTAAGTGATTACAATATAGCTAAAAATCTCTCATAGGATAACTTATATTCTTCCATTTTCTTAATGGTTGAAAGGAAACATCTGTAGACTTTACTTCATCGCTGGCCTGCTAGAAAAGACATAATAATTCTATAACTGTTTATCAAATACTCATCTCAATTTCTATCAAAAAATGGTGAATTTTTGATAGGCGTTCACATTCGCTTTTAAATTTGTCTCAAAAAACGAAGCAAATTATCAACAAATTAGAGAGTTTTAGAAATTATTGTTTTGCTCTGCTACTTTCAAGATCGTCCACAGAGCGTGCCCTTTTATTTAAATTACTGTTTCCGATCTTATACATCAGGATTAGTCTGAATTTCCTGTTGTCATTATATCTGGTTCCGAACTGATTGATACCATTAACTGTTCCGTAAAAATAGCGTTGACTCGTTTTGAATAGATCTACCACTCCAGCGGTAAATGTTAAATTACGCTTCAGAAATGCAGCCCTTAAATTTATGTCCACTGCGTAATAATCATCATTTTTAAACCAATTGGACTGGTCTGGAAATTGATACCAAAACACCATGTTCGACATAAGAGTCCTTTTTTTATTGATCATAAAGGTGTTATCTGTGGATAAATAACTGCTTAGACCTTTTAATTGAGATTCTAAAAGTACTCCGTTTGATTGAGAGTTATAAAGATAAACGCTGACTTGATTTGTACTCTCCCACCACTTCTTTGGAGAATAACTGATCGTTTCACTTAGTCCTATCTGTTTTGTTGAACTATAATTAAGATACTTATTGGATTGTACATTGGTATTGGCATCTAAAAAGGTAAGCAAACTAAATCCATCCCTTAAAAAACTCGCATATATATTTGTAGTAAAAATATCCTTAAAATTATAACCAAGCTCAAGATTGTTGCTAAATGATGGCTTTAAAAATGGATTACCTTGATCGTATACATTGACTACAGAATATATCCTGGCAGGATTGAGTGCGGCATAATCTGGTCTGTTAACCCTTCGCCCATAAGATATTGTTACAGAATGATTGTCAGATAGCGTGTTCTTTAAAAAAAAGGTAGGGAATAGAGCCGTGTAACTGTATCTATCGACCTGATCTTTTGTCGAAGAATTACCAGCTGTTTGTGTGTTTTCCAATCGAAATCCTAACTGAAATGACCATTTTAAATAAGTTTTGCTCGCGTTTACATAAAGCGATTGTGTATTTTCTGTGTACTTAAAAGTATTGCTGTTCGACAAGTCAAAATCTGTTCCTTCGCTATATAAAAGTGAATTGAGGCTTTTAATAGAAACGACCTTAGTGCCTAATTCAAGATTTGCGAACCTGTAGGGAAGTATCAAATCTGCCTTTGCCGAAAACACACTTGTTCCTTCATTGTTTTCAAAATCTACGGGTACATATTTTCGGATCAATGATCCTGTGGGAGTAGTTGTAAGATTGATAAAAGATGTGCCATTATCCAAACTGTTGTTGAAATAATTTGCTGACAGCTCCAGTTTCTTTCCCAAAGTGTCCAATTTAGATTCCATGTACAAATCAATAGACCTATTGGAAAGTGGCATGCTATTGAACCCGACATTTGTCATTACCGAATCTACCTTATTTGGTGGGGTAAGGAAGGTTCCCCTGGAAGAACTGCTGATTTCATTTGAATTGTAATTCTCGCTGAAGCGGACTCCGAATGACGAATTTTTACTTATATCATAATCAATTCTCAACTCTCCTCGTATTCCTCTTCTTGTCGACTGATTCTCATCATATTGATCCCAAATGAACAATGTACTTTCCAGATTGTTTGATGCAAATGATTTGGACTCGCTCAAGTTGGTACTCATCGTACTGCTGAAATGTAATCTTTTTGTATTATAATTGAGTATACCGGTAAGACCTGTGTTTTGATAGCTGGCTGAAATCAATCCTGTGTTGATCATCCCATTAAAGCCCAAGGTAAGATCTTTTTTGACAACCAAGTTTATAATACCTGAATTCCCTTCTGCCTCATATCTTGCTGAAGGATTGGTTATAACCTCAATGGATCTTAGGTTACTTGATGACATTGAACGAAGGTAATTCATGAGGTTTTCACCTGAGAGTTGTATAGGCCTATTATTAACCATTATTCTTACCGCATTTTTGCCGATCAATTGAATTCCATCATCATTGACACGTACCCCCGGAGCCTTACTGATTGCATCCATCGCATCGCCTATATTAGATACAAGGCTGTTTTCGATATTAAAGATAACCCTATCTATCTTTCTTTCGATAATTGTTTTTTTTGCAACGACGTTTACATCCAGAAGCTGTTTTGAAAATCCCTGCATTACAATAGTTAATGCAGTATCGTTTCTCAAATGATTTAATCTTAGCGTGTCAGATTTATAACCAACAGAATTGATGATCAGAATTACCGAGGCATTTAGCTTATCGGTAATTAAAAACCTACCGAGTTCATCACTAATGGCACTACCTAAAAAAACCTTTTCATCAATAGAATATTTCAAGATACCGCCATATGGAATATTAGTGCTTTTGTCGTCAACAATTCGACCATATATGTTGATTTGAGATTTACTTACTAACGGAATACAAAAAAATGAGAGCAGAATAATAAAGATTTTGGTCATAAAAACGAATTGGAAAATTTGAGTATTTAAGTTTGATAGAGATAAGGATGCAGAAATAAGAATTTTCCATAACTAATTTGACTAATTCAAAAAAAAACAATTACACCACATTCAAAAGCGAGAATAGTTCGGAAGAGGCAAGTTTTTATAGAGCAATAGATTTTCATTGAAGAAACATAGTCTCAACGAACGAAAGTTTTTACTGAATTTATCATCTCATATTCTCCACTGGCGTGACGAATAATCGGTAATCTTAATTTGACTTTCGACCAACGACAATTATATTAAGGGAACTCAGACAAAGTTGCTCTAGAAATTAGAATCAATTCTTAGTTTATTTTTTTAAATTATTTTGATTTTCCTCATGTAAGGCCACAACCTTTTTAAGCATTATGATAATTTCATCTTTGTCTTCAAGTTCTTGGGTTTTACTTCGAAGTTGTGACTCTAAATGTGTTATTCGTTGATCTAATTCGGAAAATTCTATTGAGAATATTTGTTTTATCGCGGTCTTGTCAACATAGTATTCAAAGAGGTTTTTACCAAATAACTCAGAAAATTTTGCAAGCTTGTAGTTATCTATTTCACTTCTTTTGTAAATACTAAATAGGTTAGATCTACTCATATTCATATAATCTGCAACTTCTTGAACGCTGAATTTGCTTCTGGACACCAACTCATGTATAATTTCACCAATATGAACCACAACTTCAAAAATCTCTATAATAATCCATAGGCATAGAATTATTAACTACACAATTAATGAACTTTAGTATAATAAAATTGTACTATTTGGCTTATTTTGTTATCTTCGACGGAATATATAAAGCAGATTAATATTCACGTACTTTGGTAATAAGTATTTGCATTTTTAATAACTTTACGGTTTCTAATAAAAGTTGCCGTTAAACGAGCTTCGCTGCTAAATCTGGTAAATTTCGCAAAGTGAAGTAAGTACTGCATCGGTTCCTTATACAAGTTATAGGGTACGGTGCTTGCTTATACTTTACTTTGCACCGTTAATTGACGGTCGGCCCACCAGAGCCAGGCAGTAAAGGAGAGTGAGCTGCCGTACCCTATTTCTATTTCACGGCCTTAATTTCTTCGAAGAAGCTCATCAAATGGTGAGCAATGGATAATTTAAAAACATATAATGATCATAAGCTTCTAACCCTACTCAAAAAAGGAAGTCATTCTGCATATACCGAGATACACAATCGTTATTTCGAATTGATGTTCATTTTCGCTTTTAAAAAACTTAAAGACGAAGACCTTTCTAAAGATTTTGTGCAGGACCTCTTTGTAAACTTATGGAACAAAAGAGAAACACTTTCCGAAAACGGTAAACTTTCATCTTATTTATATATATCCATCAGGAGTAGAATTTTTGATTATTTCGCTCATCAAAAAGTACAAATTAAATATCTAGACTTTCTGAAGAATTATCAGCTAAAAACCAATGAGCCAACAGACCATCTGATAAGAGAAAAAGAGCTAGATCGTTATATTGAACAAGAGATTCTACGACTTCCAAAGAAAATGAGACAGGTTTTTGAACTTAGCAGGAAAGAAAACCTCAGCCATACCGAAATTGCCGAAAGATTGGAAATCACTGAAAATAATGTTTCTCAACATTTATCAAATGCGTTGAAAATATTCCGAATAAAACTTGGAAAAATCATCCCGCTATTATTTTATTTTTTTTAAAAAAAATTTAAGATCATCCTTCTCAAATCGTACTACGTTCAAATCAATTCGGTGAAATGGACTACGAACAAGCAAGGCAACTTTTGGAAAAATACAATTCAGGTAAATGCACTGATGCAGAAAAGACGCTGATTGAACAATCATTTCTTGCATTTAATGAACAGCCTGTTGAGATTTCCAGCGCAAAACTTAAGGCTCTCAAGAAACAAGTTTCGAGAGATTTACCTATACCCAAATCTCGTTCTTTAAAAGTCATTATTACTATTTCAACTGCTGCAGCAGCAGCAGCAATAGTCTTTGCGATTTATATGTTTAACCGACAACCGGAGAACGATATAAAAAGAAGTTTCCGAATCGCAGAACATATTTACCCAACAGGTAATTCAGCACGCATAACCTTATCAAACGGCAAAACTATTGAACTTGACCAAAACCATGATGAGATAAAAATAGAGAATTCCGGCTTAAGCTATAGTGACGGAATAAAAATAAAAAACAATCCCACTGTGGAGTATCAAACCATCTCTACCTCTAAAGGTGGAGAATACAAGATAGTGTTGTCCGACGGCACCAAAGTATGGCTGAACGCCGCTACTGTTTTACAATATCCTACCAGTTTTGGAGAGAAGATTGAACGTAGAGTAAAATTGGTCAGCGGCGAAGCCTACTTTGAAGTAGCGAAGGACAAAAACCATCCATTTATTGTTTCTTCCAAAAATCAAAATCTTACCGTTCTAGGGACTCATTTCAATATTAATACCTACAACAATGAAGTTAGCACTACCCTTCTAGAAGGCTCAGTTAAACTTAATTCTAAGGATGATGTTGCTTCTATCACATTAAAACCGGGAGAGAGGTCTATAGCAGACGGCACAAGTTTTAGAAGAACTGATGTTGATCTGGATTTGACTTTGGCCTGGAGAAATTGTAAGATAAAATTCAGAGATGCAGATTTAAAATCGATTTTAAATGAGGCAGAACGATGGTACGATATTAAGGTAGAATATGAAGATAACGTTCCAAACATGCGTTTGACTGGTGGAATATCAAGAAAATCAAATTTATCAGTATTGCTAAAGTTGCTACAAATGAGCGGGGTGAATTTCTCATTAAACGAAAAACAGGGTACCAGAATTTTGACAATAAAGTCTAACACACCATAAACGTTCACTTAAACCACAGATTGCCTATGTAGAAAATTTAAAATTTAATTTTAGTTAATGATGCCAGATAAAAAAGCCGGAGGTGTTTTCGAAGCACACCACCGGCAAAGTCTGGTGCATTAACATCAAGCACTAACCTAACATTTCATAACCAAACCAAACAAAAGTATGATTTTTTATCAACTGATGGGAAACTGTGGCAAAAAACATCAATATCCACCCCCAACAACATCTATAAAGACTTTAAACCGGCAATATTTTAGAAGCACTGTCCTCCCGATTTTTGCAACATCGCTTTTAGTTACAGTATTTTTTTCCTCTACCAATGCTCAAACAATTACTTTAAAAGCAAACCAAAGTGCAATCCGTTCAGTGATGAATAAAATAGAGGAACAGAGCGGTTATGATTTCTGGTATAATAAAGGCACGCTCAATGAATCAGAAAAAATCAACACTGATTTCAAAGGCCAACAACTGAATGAGGTATTGAAAGATCTTTTTTTACCAAGAAAGGTAAGCTTCGAGATGGTGGACAAAACAATCTTTCTTAAACCATCAATAGGTAAAGATCAGGTTAATCCCAACAAATCCAAGATAGATCTTGACGGGGTTGTTATCGATCGTGACGGTAAGCCTATTCCAAATGCAACCATCAAAATCAAAAATACAGACCTCACAACTGTAGCAGATGATTTTGGAAGGTTTAAAATCACAAGTTTGAAAAATGAAGGAATTTTGATTGTGACTTCATTGGGTTTTTCTCAGGCTGAAGCCCCGTTTTCATCAGACAGGAGGTCTTTAAAGATTGTTTTAGAACCGGGACAAAATATACTCGAGGATGTTCAGATCGTTTCAACGGGTTATCAGAAATTACCGAAAGAACGAGCAACAGGGAGTTTTGTGTTAATTGACAGTAATACCATTAATCGAAGGGTCGGAAATAATATACTAGACCGATTAGATGGGGTTGCGAGCGGCGTCATATTCAATAAAAATCAAGGTGGGGGTATAACCTCAAACATTTCGGTACGTGGAAGAAGTACGTTGTTTGCTAATCCATCTCCTTTGATCGTGCTGGACAATTTTCCTTATGAGGGAAGTTTAGACAATATTAACCCAAATGATATAGAATCTATTTCAATATTAAAAGATGCTGCTGCAGCAAGCATCTGGGGAGTGAAAGCAGGTAACGGGGTGATCGTGCTAACCTCAAAGAAAGGAAAGGCCAGAGAAAAGATTCGTGTAAGCGCAAACATTAATGCCACGATAACCGCTCGTCCGGATTTGCATTACAGAGCGCAAATGAGCTCATCGGAATATATTGATCTGGAGAAATATCTATTTGATAGAGGTTTTTACAATTCCACAATCAATAATGGCTATCGTACCATTTCACCTGTTGTAGATATTCTTTTAAAAAATCGCAGTGGAGTCATCACAGCTGCTCAGCAGGACGAATCATTAAATTCCTTAAGATCGCTTGACGTCCGGGATGATCTGGAAAAATATCTTTACCGACCATCTTTCAATCAGCAATATTCCATAAGTGTAGATGGCGGAGGTAAAAACAATACATTTTATATTTCCGGAGGTTATGACGTCGTTAAACCAAATCTTATTGTGAATCAGTATGAACGTTTCAATTTAAATATTAGAAATAATTATGTGCTCTTTGATGAAAAGTTACAAATCTCAGCAGCAATCCTGTTAACCACAAGCAAATCAAAGGGAAACGGAAATTCATATTCAAGCCCTTTTACACCCTATCTTCAACTAGCAGACCCCTTCGGGAATGCATTATCTGTTGTTACAGAGGGAGGGCTGAGAAAGCATTATACTGACACCGCCGGTAAGGGAGCCTTACTAGACTGGAACTATCGCCCATTAGACGAAAACTACAGCAATAATGAAACGAAGCTTACAGATTATAAACTCAATGGAGATGCGAAATATAAGTTAATTGAGGGCCTATATATTGGAATGAATTTTCAGTATCAAAAAGGTACAAGCAACTTTAATCAGTTAAGTCCAGAGGATTCATTCTTCACCCGCAATTTGATTAATTCTTACACAAAGCTGAATCAGGCAACACGCGTAGCAACAAGACCAATTCCCCTGGGCGCGATTAATACGGACCGAAACACAGAATATATATCAAACTATGGACGGCTGCAGGCCGATTTTAATAGGAGCTTCAACCTACATAGTATTTCGGCACTCGCAGGGTTTGAAATTAAAGATTATAAATCTTCCCTGCTTTCTTGGCAACAGTATGGCTACAATCAATCGAATGCTTCTTTTGTACCTGTAGATTTCGTTACTAATTTTACGCAATATTTTTCAACAGCTACAGCAAAAATTCCCTTGGGATCTTCAATCGACTATACGATAGATAGATTTAGATCGAGTTTTGTCAACTTTTCTTATGCTTATGATAATAGATATATCGTTAGTGGTAGTGCAAGAAAAGATGAGTCAAACATCTTTGGCGTAAGTGCCAACCAGAAAGGTGTTCCACTATGGTCTGCAGGTATCGCATGGAACTTGAGTAATGAGGCTTTTTATAGCTTTCCATTATTAAAATCAGTAAAAGTTCGAGCAACTTTTGGCTACAATGGCAATGTTGATCGTTCCACGTCTGCCTACTTAACAGCAAGAAGCAGTGTTGTAAACAACTGGAACATCCCATCCTTAGAGGTTTCAAACCCTCCTAATCCATCTTTGGGATGGGAAAAAGTGCAAAATGCAAATTTTGGTATTGATTTCACCACTAAAGGCAATCTATTCTCCGGGAGTATTGAATATTTTCAGAAACGCGGCCAAAATTTAATTGCCAATAGTCCGAGTGCACCTCAGACTGGTATAGTACAGTTCAAAGGAAACGCTGCAGACACCAAAACCTCCGGATGGGATATCGTGATCAGTAAAAATTATGGAAATAACAATTTCAGGTGGTTAAGCTCATTATTATTTAGCTACAATAAAGAGATCATTACAAACTATAAAGTCAAGCAAAGCAGTAACCTGAACATTGCGCAATCAAATTTCAGCAATCCGTTAGAAGGTTATCCATATGCTGCTATTTTCAGCTTTGCATATTTAGGACTGGATGGCCAGGGGAAACCCCTCGGTATCATGAATGGTTTGCAGACTCAAAACTACAGTGGGATTATTAATTCTGGTAACCCCGCTGAACTCATTTACAGTGGGTCTGCTATACCCACCTTTTATGGTTATTTGCGCAACGATTTCTCATTCAAAAATTTAGAGCTTTCATTTAACATTGGGTATAAATTAAATTATGTCTTTCGCCGTTCGGGCTTATTTGGTGGTAGTAGCTATGCCTACACGAATGTTGATTTTGAAAAACGATGGCAGAAACCCGGTGACGAATTAAATACCAGCATTCCCGCCCTCTCCTATCCTGCGAACGCTGCTCAAAACTCGTTTGTGCAATATTCCGAGATCAGTGTCGAAAAGGCCGATCACATCCGGCTTCAAGATATCAGATTAAGCTTTCAACCAAACAACCATAGCGCAAAGCAAATTTTCAAAGATCTGAAATTTTATGCCTATGCCCAAAACTTGGGAATCATCTGGAAAGCTACCAAGCAAAACATAGATCCGGACATTGGTTCCGGCCTTTATCGAAACCCATTCAGTTTTTCAATCGGAATTAGTACTAATCTTTAAAATCATGAAAAGTAATTATATTTTATATATCCTCATTTGCTATTGTTTGAGTGGCTGTAAAAAAGATTTTTTAGAGGCAAAGCCTAGTGCTTCAATCGTTAATCCAACATCCCTTAGTGAATTTCGATCGTTGTTGGACAACAGCAACATTCTAAATAAGACCGGTGCGCTCCCAATGATCTCTTCAGATGAATATAGTATCGTAAACAAAGCCGATTTTGATGCATTCAGTGTACAAACCCTGAAAAATGCATACCTATGGCAGAGCGACGTTTATTCAGGTGAGGTAAACATTCCCGACTGGAACCAGCTTTATAGTGCCATCTTTTATGCAAACAACGCATTGGACGGTTTGGAGAAAATTGAGCGATTACCCTCAAATGCTACACAGTGGGATGATTTAAAGGGGGCTGCATTGTTTTACAGGGCTTTCGCATATTTTGATCTAACCAGAAATTTTTGTCCTGTATATATACCATCGCAGGCGGTTAACGACCTGGGACTTCCATTAAGAAAATCTGCAGGAATTGATATCATTGAAAAAAGATCTAATCTAGAGGAAACTTTCAGTTTTATAATTACAGATTTAGTTCATTCTGTTTCACTTTTGAAAGACGATTATCAGGCAATTAATAAAAACAGACCTTCGAAAGCAAGCGTGTACGCACTTCTGGCAAGAATTTATCTTTATATGGGTAAGTATAATGATGCTGAAGAAAATGCGGACAAATGTATTACGAAATACAGCAAGTTAATCGACTATAATAATGTTAGCCAGACAAGCGACATTCCATTCTCATATTCTACAGATGAGACTATATTTTATAGCACTCAGGTGGTAGCCTACTCACAAACCACAGCTTACACAACGGTCGCTACAGCGATCAAGATTGACCCTGCATTAATTGCCCTTTATCAACCAAGGGATTTAAGGCTGAATATCTTTTTCGTGAAAAATGCATTAGGAAATTTAAATGTGAAAAGAGGATATGTAGGTGGGGGATTTTACGCTTTCTCCGGACTTGCAACTGATGAAGTTTTATTGATTAAAGCAGAATGTGCTGCCAGAAGTGGCAGACCAGACATCACCGCCGCTTTGTTAAATAATTTGCTTGTCAACAGATACCAGAAAGGAACTTTCACGCCGTATTCAAATCTTTCCAGCGATGCAGCACTTGAATTGGTTTTAAATGAAAGGCGAAAAGAGTTGGTTTGGAGGGCATTGAGATGGTCAGACCTAAAACGACTCAATCGCGATGGCTCCAATATTAAACTCGAAAGGAACCTTGGTGGGACAACCTATACCCTTGCGCCTAACTCCACAAAATATGTATTTCCAATTCCTGATGACGAAATCGCGCTAAGCGGTATTCAACAAAATGTCAGATAATATTTCCCGATATGAAAAAACTATTAATTACATCAGTGCTGGGGCTATTTCTTTGTAACTTCGCATGGGCGAAAAATGAATACAAGCCAATCATCATCTCAGGCACCATCAGTACTGAATTTATAAATTTTGTAAAACTGCCCGAAGAAATCAGGTACTACAATACCTATCAGTCACGACAACCTTGGGAAGGAAGGCAGATCTATAAAGTCAGCGTTAAAAACAACAATTTTAAAATCAAGATATACCCCTCCTCTGCTGTTGGGTATTTCGAACTATGGTGGTTACAAATGTTCTCTCTACAAAGTAATCAATTTGTGATTGAAGCTGGCGACTCTGTTCATATTGATTATAAAAACCCGAAAGATGTAATTTTCACGGGAAAAGGTTCATCGAAGTTAAATTTTCAGCATACGATGGGAATGGAAATCCACAAGTTCCAAAAAATCGGAGACGTTAATGACCCAAGCCGGATCGTTACTAATCAGAAACGAAAAGTCGAAAAAAGTAATCTCGTCATGTCTAGTTTGAATCAATACAAAAAAGAATGGAAAAATGACACCTTTGAGCTTATCAAGTTGAATGCGTTCTCTGCTATAAATGATTACTATTTAACAGCTATTGAGCCACTTCCGGGAATAGAATTAGATTCCGCTTATAGGCAAGCTTTTACCAATGAAGTCCGGAGGCTTTTTGTCGAGCAGAATGGCTTTGCGGTTCCGTTTAGTTTCAGTTTACGCAAAAGCCATATCTATCATGAATATATGCTGCATCTGAACGAACTCTACCAAATGGTTTCGAATCAGTCGGGGAGTCAAAGTCCGTTCGAGTTTATATTCTCAACGATACGTCAAAATTATGACGGATTATTACAAGATGAATTACTTAAAAACCATTTTCTAAAGCATATTAACAAAAATAAATATTCTACAGACTTGCTAGTTAAGGCAATTGAGTCGGTTCAGAACCCGGATTGTAAGGAACGGCTGAAAGCGATTTTATCATCAAGGGATGTGGGTACTCCGGTGTATGATTTTTCATTTGAAGATATTAATGGCCGCAGCATTTCATTGAACATGCTTAAAGGAAAAGTTATCGTGATTGATACCTGGTTTTACGGTTGCGGTAATTGTATTTTGCTGACCAAGAAGATGGAACCGATAGTGAAGTATTTTGAGGGAAAAGGTGTTGTATTTTTAAGTGTAAATGTTGATGCTGATCGTAAAAAATTTCAGGCGGGTGTCAATAGTGGTAAATACGGAAGTGAGAAATCACTTTATACGTATACTAATGGGATGGGGCAAAATCATCCAATGCTGAAATATTATAATTATATTTCCTACCCTAATTTACTTATTGTTGCGAAGGACGGGAAATTAATATCTGGAAATCCTCCTCGACCTGTATCCGAGTCAACCAGCAAGGCATTCATCGATATTATTGAACAAAATCTGTAGCCATTCTCGCAATGGCTACAGATTTCAATAATTAAGGGCGATATCCATTACTATCGGATTCATCCACAGTTGGTGCGGGCAAAGCACTGGTCGCATCAATTGTTGCTCCTTCATCATCTGCAAAGGCAACATAACATTTTTTAGATGGTCCAGAAAGACAATCATCCGGATTTGGTTCAGCCACTGGTGCTGTGCCCATTCGTGTATAAATAGTGCCATTTGAGTTAAGCGTATAATACCAGGCATCTACTTTTACTTTTTTTGATTCGCTTTTAAAAGCACTAAAACCTACAATCATGGCAACAGCTGCGAAGCCCATGATCATTTTTTTTAAATTTTTCATAATTTGAAATTTTAATTTTTATTATTTACTTTTTTATTCTATCCAAACGGATGGCCACAAGTGATAAAAGGATAAATGCAATATTAAACCACAGGTGTTCCGGCCAGCTTAAAGTTTCGATAACACCTCCACAATGACAGGGAAGCTTACTCGCCCAAATCAATGCAATCAAAATATATACACTAAAAATTGTCATCATTCCCAAAAAGCACCAGAGTCCGATTCTTAAGGTCTGCGGCACTAACAACATTGCAGCGATAACAAGCTCAACAATTGGGACAGTCCAACTGATGAGAAAAGCTAACCCTCCGATGATCTCAACTTTAGCAATACCATTCATAAACCGTTTATGGTCCATAATCTTTTCATATGCCGTATATGCGAAAAGTGAAGCAAGAATGATATTGATAAAAAGCAACAGAAAGTCAATTGACTTTGGTTCCAGCTTAATTGAAAAGTTAACTAGCTTTAATGTTTTCATAATATTTCATTAGATGTTTATCAAATAGGTGGTGTCCACCACCGGAAGCTTGAAGCTTCCATTATAAAACTTTTGTCTTTGTCACAGCACTCCTTTCTGATTGGTGATCCGGAACCATCTTTTAATTAGGATAAAGTTCGCCATTCCAAAAAAGAGTGGAGTGTACATTCGTACACAGTTGAAAAGATTTTGTACTCTTTTTGAAGCGATTGCAATTATGCAAATAACGAATAGTATCTCCTGAATCCGATATCTTTCAATCCCAAAAACGAAGCGATGTCTTTGTGTTTCGCCACATTAAAAAGTGCAGGATGTGCGCTATAAAACTTACGGTATTTCTGCCTGCCTGACAAATTGAACAGGTCTTCGCTGTGGGCAATCCGTGCCTTGTCGTAGTAGAACTCTATTTCTTCAACCAGTTTTTCAACCTCTCTGAACTTAATTCTTAGCATCATAAAATCCTCATGACTGATTTCCAAAAGAACAGTGTCAGGCAGCGCCTCAATGTCAGACAAAGCATCTTTCTGATTAAAAAACACCGGATAGGCAAGTATAAAATCACCGGGAAACCAGAACCAGGTGGTATGACCCTGCTCCACGGCACTGCTAGGTGTGATTTCCCTGACATACCCTTTAAGGATAAAGTAAGCATACCTGGCTTTTCGACCCGTGCGAAGCAGATGTTCGGTGTAAGGGAAATGATGAATCTTAAGTAAAGGCTTTAAAGCGTCTAAAAACGGCTGAGAGACAGTGGTAAAACCGTTTATCCGTTCCACAATCGCTTGAAAGTTAGGGTCTGGAACCATAAAAAAATAGCTTCATTCCAGCTCTTTCAAAGTCGAAGGGAGTGATGCTCCCTTCGAAGTTTTCCTGGGCTTCCGACGGCCTGGTAAATTACTAAAGTTGAAATGTTTGATTAATAATTAAACAATAATTTCTCTGCAATCTACCTTCGGTAGTTTTGAAAACTTAATTTATTATATAACCTATTAAATATTTTATATATCCTTAAGGATTGTAGATCAAAGCGGTTTCAATTTGCTAATTAATATGACATTTCCGATATTGACAGTTATGAACTCAAAGCCGATCCGATATAACGAGCTGAACTGCATTATAATTGATGATGAGCCACATGCGTTGGCCGAACTTGAGGAACTCATTGACACTGTACCTGGGGTAAAGCTTAGTAGAAGTTTTAGTAATGCCCGGGAAGCGATCAGCTTTCTCGATCAAAACGGAGAAGTCGACGTCATATTTTCAGACATCAATATGCCTGGTTTGAGTGGAATCGATGCCGCCGAGATGCTTCAACGCTATTGTAATTTTTTAATCTACGTTACCGCCTACCGTGATTATGCCCTTGACGCAATTCGGGCAAAGGTGCGTGGATATTTGATGAAGCCGCTCAGTTATGTAGATTTCGCCAAGCAGATCATGGAGATCAGATCTGAGCTTTCATTCCATTCCTTAAGGAACGATAACTTTATATTTTTAAAGGGAGATCATAAAAACAATTTCAAAAAAGTCAATTGCGAAGAGATCGTTTACATCAAAGCGCTATTAAACTATGTGCAGGTATTTACCGGTAAGGATGAACACATGACCTATTCTCTTTTGGGCGATGTAGAACGAGAATTAAGCTATACTAACTTATTTATCAGGATTTCCAAATCTATTATCATTTCGCTGCTTCATCTGGAGATGGTTGAGGGGAATGTGGTTTTCCTGAATAATGGGCTGAGTTTTCCTGTAGGCATACCTTACAGGGAGCGACTCACGGCATTTTTAAAAAACAGACACGTCGGAAGCGTAAGAAAAAAGAGAGATTAAAATCCAGATGTTGTCGGATCCGTAATTGTCGACGTGGTCGTCACACTTGTTGTCGGATCACTTGTTGTAGAATTACCTGTGTTCAGGCGGTTAGATTGGCGGACATTCTTAAACACGAACATGGTTCGTTTTTTTAATCGGGCATTTGATAGGATTTTCATAATAATATATGTTTAAGTGACCCCAATAATCGCAGATAGATGGACCTTAAGCACATTTATTATAGATTGTATAGCAAATATTATATATATGATAAAAAAGCTCTGGATACAATGGAAAAAACACATATATGTGTGGCTAAGTTATATTCTGATGGAAGTGATTGTAACCCGGGGGATAAATGGATATTTCAGCACCAAGGAATACTACATTAGCTTTTACGCCCTTAACATTACACTTTTTTATTTTCACGCTTTCGTTACCATGAAGCCATTTTCCAGACAAAGGCCGAGAACTTTTTTATTCCTATTGCTTTTTATACTGGAACTGTCTGTCTATTTTTTGACATCATTGATCCTTGGTGGGGTATTAAACTATCATAATGGGAGAGGGTTTATTTTGCCGGAACTAAGCATTAAGTTCATTTTCGGGACGATTTGGCGATCGGTAATTTTTATCATGGTTTCCACTGGCTACTATTTCCATGTTCAGTTTTTACTCAAACAAAAGAAAGAATCCGAGCAAGAAATTGCGATGGAAAAACTCCAGAATGAACTTTTAACCAGCCAGCAAAATTACCTGCGAGCCCAAGTCAATCCCCATATTTTGTTCAATACACTAAACTTTATTAGACATGCTTCCAAAAAGGATCCAAAACTGGCAGAAGAGGCTATTTTAATATTCTCAGAAATTATGAGCTATGCTTTGAGCGGGGACCAAAAAGAACTTTCGAGTTTAAAAAGAGAAACCGCCCAGATCCAGAATATTATTAAACTAAATAGGCTACGCTTTGGAACAAACCTTAACCTGGAATATACCGAGCAGATCCACTTCGACCATTACTTACCGCCAATTATTTTACTGACGATTGTAGAGAACATCTTTAAACACGGAAACTTTCAGGAACCTTCAATACCAGCCATCATTAAGATTTATGCTGATGAAGATGTATTGGTGCTTAAAACCAGCAACTCCATTATGAATAAAAATGACACGGGCGGAACCCATATTGGATTAAAAAATATATTGGCCAGACTGGATAAAACATATGGACAATGGTTCGAGTTTCGATATGGACCAGTTGGAAACATTTTTACAACAGAACTGACCATTAACTTCTTACAGTCAAATAAAAACCTTCAAACATAAAGTTTCGTTTTTTGAAGATTTCCCAAGAAGGGGCAGTATGCATACCTTTAGCCTATAAAGGCTTAATAGCTATTTTTTCTACCATTAATTTTTATAAAATCAATATTATGAGAGAACTTACCTGCATCATCGTCGACGACCATTCCTTTGCCATCACTTTGTTAAAAGCTTATTTGACACAATTTTCTGAGCTGAAACTTCTGGACACTTTTACTGACCCGGTCCTTGCAAGAACATATATTAATGAGCATAAGGGTATCGACATTTTGTTTACCGATGTTGAAATGCCAAAGATTTCGGGAATAGAATTGGTGGAAAGCATCTCTACAAAAGTGAATCACGTGGTTTTCGTAACCTCCCGTTTTAGGCATGAACTGCGCCCGAAAATGGTGGGCAAATGGCATTATCTTTTTAAACCTTCCAGGTTGGAAGAATTTAGAGAAGTATTTCTTGAAATCCAGTCAGAATACAAATGATGATATATATGAATAACGTAACTTAAAGTATATCATTCGTGTAACTAAGTTGGCGTTCCCTCCTAAAACGACATTGTGGTGTTAGGTTTTTCGTTGTTTGTTGCAGCTGGCTTTTTCTTCGATTTAATTGAATTCCTGACTTTATTAGAAGCCTTTTCTCTTTTATCTTCATGATGTTCAGGTGTTTTAGACTCAGATTTTAGCAGGTCAGCAATCTGGGATTTAATGTTTTCATAATTCTCTTTTATCTCCTCTGTATTAACATGTTTAACAGTGGGTATAGATTTATATTTCTTTTCCTCTTTTGCTATTGCCTCATGATTATTCTGAATCTCACAATGAAACATTTTTAATGAAATCTTTTCCTCTGGATTATCTGCTACCATTCCAACAAAAGCTCCGGAAGATAGCGAAGCTATCTTGGAAGAAGGAATCGCATAATCCAGTTGAGTCGATTGGGAAATAGAGATATCGCTACTATTGATACTTTTTGACTGCCTATCCTGCATAATTTTTCCAAAGGTCTCGCTCAATGTTTTTGCAGTGCTTCCCGTCACCTGCCCTGCAATGATGTTTCCAACAATCCCCGTAATGACCTCAGATTGTTCCGCGCCATAATCCTTTTTTAATTGACTAAAATCCTGCACAGCTAGAGCCGTAGCAACTTTATTACTGCGGGCAGTTGCAATAAGGCTATCTATATTATTGAAAAATATCGTAGGAAATTCATCAAAAATAAGTGCACTTTTCAATTTGCCTTTTTGATTCACCAGTTTAATCATCCTGGATATATAAAGCGAAAGTACTGCGCCGTAGACTTGCAGCTTTTGTGGATTATTGCCCACGCATATGATTTTCGGCTCTTCAGGATTGTTTACATCCAAAGTAAAATCATTGCCACTCAAAACATAATAAAGCTGCGGAGAGGAAAGCCTCGCCAACCCAATTTTTGCCGAAGCGATCTGGCCCTCAAGTTGCGCCATCGCTTCGTTCTGGTAGGCGCTAATAAACGGATTGATCAAAACCTTTATTTCCTCTTCCTGCTGCAGCACATTAAAAAGCTGTTCGTAATCGGCCTGCATCAGCTCAATAACATGCGGCAGCGTACAGTACTTTCCATTTTTATATTTTTTTAGGTACCAGATGATGGCGGTTAGGAAATTAATCGGGCTTTCCACAAAGAAGTCGCCCTGCTTTTTGATCCAGTCCCGATTGAGGCCCATCATGATTGTCCTGCTTGCTTCAGTGGCATCTGTAATATCCGTCATTGCGGCAGGGTCAAGTGGATTGCAACGATGGGTACGGTTGAGGTCATCAAAGTTGATCACGTAAAACTTTGGCTTAACCTTATACCTATCAATATATTTGAGCAGGCAGTTATAAGCAATTACTGATAGATCGTCATATTTAAAGTCATAAATAAACATGCTGAACCCCTTCCCCATTAACTGATCGATTAGGTGACGGATGACAAAATATGATTTTCCTGCACCCGGGGTTCCAGCGACAAGTAACCCTCTGAAAAGATTAATGAGATTAATCCAGCTATCTCTTAATTCTCCCTTATAATGATACTTAGCGGGAAGGTTTACAGAATATTCGTTTTCGAGGAGCCTTTCTTCCTGCGGAAAGGTTTCATTTTCTGAATTGAATATATCTATGGCTAGACTCTGCTTAATTCTTCTGGAAATCCAGGTACCCGCAGCCAAAATTAAAAGAAAGCCGGTGGAGGTTATCAAACAATAAAGCCAAATTAATAACGAATCCGACCAAGGCAAATACAGAAAAAAGATAGCACAAAAATATAAGCAGAGCCCCAATCCCAAATAGAGATAAATCTTCTTTAATGAAATGTCTTCATCTTTCCTCCCTTTCACTCCCAATAGCGATATAGCTAAAAACAAAAGTGCGGCGAGCTTTGCGCACCACCAACCATTAAAAATTGCAAGTTTAGCCAATTGACCGACTATTCGATCTGTAATTTCCGAATGCCAGCCCAAGTTTTTGAACAACTGAAAAAATCGGATGTAAAAGTGCATGGCCAATAAGGAAACACTAATCATTCTGCTTAAATCCAGTATTTTTCTAAGGCCCTGAGTATCTTCACCTGTATTCATAATCTTAAACTTTATTTTATATATCTCTATTTTTTGAAAGTCCTTTTCTCTTCTTCCTTTTTCTAATCCGTATTGATGGAGACTCCGGATCAGGATTCGGTTTTTCGAGTAGAAAGTGTAACAGCCCCTCTGTAGATGATTTCTTATGATCTTCGTCAGAAACCACGGTTTCCCGAAACTGATTATTTCTGGTTTTGGTGTTTCGGCTTGTATGCTCCAATACATGGTCATCACCTCTATTCATGATCTCCAAGACTGATTTTGCACTGAACTGTTTGCCAAGATCACTCCCGTTAAATACGCTTCTGGTATTGTGATCGACATAGGTCAATCCGTATATCCTACCCTCACTATTACGCCTGTAGATCAATGAAATTCCTTTTTTCCTCAACCTGTCAACCAAAAGTCTTGTCGTCAAACCATTTTCGTTTGTAAGTTGCTTGATGATCATTCCTTTTAATGATTCAGCATGTGCTTTCCTTTTTTCAAGATTCAATTTATACTTACCTTCAACCTTGGCCAATATCGGATTCCCTGCAAATGAACTGGCCTTAAAAGGTATACCGATACGGATGCCGTTTGCATCCAAAACCGAATAAACCAGTCCTTTTTTTGCAAACATCACCGAATCTTCAGGTCCCCGGTCAGCAACAATATTGAAGCTTTTTAGCGCTGCATTATATTCTGAAAACGAGGTAAACTTATAACTTTTCAAAACTTCCGTCACTACGTTATAAATTGATCTTTTTGTTTGTTTCTCCCCGTAAATAGCCATATCGATCTTAACAGAAATAATTTGCTGCTCTTTGCCGCGGCCTTCAGCTCTGACAAGATTATATTTTACCTCAAGATCCTTTCTGGTCTTCTCAGAAAGTTCTTTACCGATGTTGTGAAGATCAATTCTGGTCGAATCCGCTTTGATGTTAGTGGTCACAATATGTATGTGCGGATGATTGGCATCCTCATGTCTATACACCAGAAAAGGCTGTTCGGCAAAGCCAATTCCACCCATATACTCCATAGCGAGCGTTTGCAATCTCTCTATTGGCAGTTTTTCCGACGGATCAAAGTTGAGCATGATGTGTACTGCATTGGTTTTTACCCTACTGTTAAGCTTAGTCAAATGTTCAAACCTCGCCACCTTATGACGAAGCTCCAGTTGTTCGATGTCCAGTCCGAATCTATTGGCAAGGATTGGTATTGCCGTTCCCAAAATGACTTTGGATTCGTTATAATTAATTAATCCCCGAATACTCTTTCCCGTCAATATCCTCGCAACCATTTCAATGATAGTTGAGTGACCAATTCCAATAACCTGTCTACCTTATGTCCGACATTCTTATAAAGATCGCTGGTCCGCATGAAATAAAAAGACCGCTGCGCCTCATTCTTTGAAGTATGGAAATGCCGGGTTTGCTGATTGATATTTATACCAATCGACCGAAGTTCTCTACGTATGGAAGCAAGTTCTTCCATTGGCTCATTCATCGATACATCTCTGGTCAGCATCAGGATTTTTTCCTTTGAAAGAATATTTCTTGCAACCTCTCCTATCGATTGACAATTACTATTGATCAAGATTTTTTCCAATCGTTTATACGTATTTTCAGTGACCCTGACGATGATCGGATGAGTCAGCAGCTGCTCTGGATTTTTAAATTTCTTCCTTGGCATAATCTTGTTTCTAAACTAGCTTCAGCATTTTCGAGTTCCGAGAAAAATGCCCGACCTCAAGGGCGCAAGATTTTTTTGTGTATACAAAAATACATCTTGCAAAACACCCGAGTGGTTAAAGTATTCCTGTAAGTCGCTCGAATTTGTGGGTATTTACTTTATTGGTGCACCGAGAAACTTGGCTTTTCGATTACACTTTCCGGTAAGGGGATATTAGCAATTGTCTTTCGCAGATTCAGTCTTAATTCCCGGTAATAGACAGGTGAGCCAGGCTTGGGCCTTGGTCTTGGGGCAAATGCTTTTTTAGGTCTAATCATAATCAAAGATTTAAAAAGCAAAAGTGATGGGATAAGAAACAGGAGAATGGTACTCCTTAACGTAATATCGTTATTTTATAACGATACCTAGTGTAATGAATCAGTCCATCGATTTTTTTAGATATAGAAAAATACGGCTAGCTTAAAATAGGGTTAACTGTACTGAGGATGTCTGCAATCTGTCGATGTCCTTAAGCGTTGCAGCAATTATCTTTTGGTTATGGTTGGTAGTGTCTTTATCCCCAACCTTGGCTACCATCATCTTTTTTAGTCTGGTCGTTGCATCTTTAAGTGCTTCCTCCCTATTGGCAAAGGTTTGATCATATACGCAAATTCCAGAAGAAGATCCCGCGGTACCATATGAACATGATAGTCCATAAGTCCAAATTTGATTCGGCCCGTGCCCTAATGTGATTGTGCTGTAGTTACCATATCTACTTTTATCAGGAAGTCCAAACGACAATTCTTCTATATCCTGAAATGTCGGTCGACTCAACCAGTCATATTCATCAAATTCAATGTTGTCAAAACCAAACCTTAAACCCATGCGGTAAGCATGAACATTGAAGAGAATTTTTCTTAAGGTATTGCCAAACTGAGCAAACCATTCAATTGAGGTGCTATCCTTTTGACCAATTGCGGATGAGATTTCTTCAACTAACAATCTTTCGTATCCGATTAAATTGTAATTCTCTACATGGTAGGTTAGTGTTTCTTTTGTAAGTAGGCAGATATTTGTTTCCATAACAATAAAAATTAGTTTTTTAATGCAAGAAATCATAGCTGGCAAATACCCGTCAAAGGCAACCGACCAGGTTGTTTATATACCCTTGCGGGTAAAAAATTGCCAGTTATATTTTAGCATTGAGAAAAAACTAATTGATTTTGATTACGACACTTTATGCTTACAATTTGACAAAGCTAGGATAGTGATTCTGCATAAAGTAGATTTCATTATATAAAAAACTGTTGGATATAATGTTGCTAGTATTTCCCAGCCAATTGTAAAGCTTGGTTATAGCACTTATTTATAGTAAGTGCATCATGCGCCATTTGTAGCATTACCTTATCTATTTTTTCAGGAGTTAACGTTTCGGTGTCAAACACACGGTCTCCATCGGCATATTTTAATTTTGGATTCGATCTCCAAATTTCTTCGCTATCGTCAACTCGATGAATTTCTATATAAGCAGAATGTAAAAGTAAATTCCTATACTTTCGATGTCCATGAAGAGAAGCGATAGTTTCTTTAAATGAAGTTATTTTTTTCTCCTTATCCGTAATTTCAGAAACTTTTAAAAAACGAATATATAACGTCTCAATTTTATTCAGCAATTGAACATTGGTATCATCCCTAAGTTCTTTCGGGGGCCAACTATTTCTTTTAGGGTCAATAATTAACCACCCGATTTCTCTAAGCCGATGCTCAAGCCATTGAAAGGAGACGACGAATTCTCCAATTTTCTGATATATTAGACTGGTATCCAATTAAAAATATTTATGTCAATTTGATGCTGCTAAAATCCTTTAGGAATTACCTCAACAAATACTCCATCAGGCGTGAGCCCGCGAGCGATTGCAAAATCAAAATTACACTCATTTTCAAAAGTTACTTCTGCAACTTCCCTTAAAGGAAGCAAAAAGTTTTCCGCTGACAAAAAAGAATTTTTTCCTCTTTCAGGTGGCTTTCCGCCCAAGTAAGAGTTCGCTCTTGTTGCACCAGAGTTCAATCGACAAAATTTTACGTGAGGATTGGCTTCGATTGTTTCCCTTGTAGGAAATCTAAAGATAACGGGGTTTTCTAATGCATATCTATTGTAATGCCTACGAAGCCTATCCAATGTAGGCCACATAAATACTCTGTCATTTAAATAGTAAAGAAAATCCGGCATCTTCCATCCATCGGTCAAACATTTTTCCAAAGCCTTTTGGGATATCGGCCGCTGATCTCTTAAGAAATAGGACTTTTCTCCAACTTTAATTTCTTGATGCCCCACCCTTCGTTGACGATTGACATTATCACTGTGATCACCAGACATGTAAATTATCTGATTAGCGCTATATAATTTTTTCTCGGCCAATATACTTTCTGCATTTTGCGCATTAGTTAAATGGTACAAATATGGTCGTTGCTGTATAAATCTTTCTAAATCCATTTTATTTCCAGTTTCTTCTGTCAATTACTGCTCTATAGTCAAAGGTTGTTCCAATCAGAGAAACCTTTACGCCGGAGCATCTTTCTATCTCCTCTACGAAACGCCTAGTCTCGTCCGTGAGGTTTTCATATCTTCTCGCATTTTCATTTTTCGTTGAAATATAGTCCGTGAAGGTAAGGGCTATGTCGGTTGGCGAGTTAAGTTCACAAGCTTTTCTAAATAAAGACCAACTGAATTCAGCTATCCGACGATTTTTTCTAGTTGTTGTTGTTATTTCTTTTTTCACTAGTTCATCGGCGTCTTTCCCAGAACGGTCGGCAACTGTTTTCATGTCAATTTCCTTACTTATAAATGGACCGGAAGTACCGCCAACTCGAATTGGATATGTACGAGTTACCATAATAATTTTCCTCACTCTACTTGGTGATATGCCTGCCTCTGATAGGCAGCCAGAAACTGATGTGTCACGTGATGTAACGTGCGGATATAGCCCATGGTGAAGGCTCAAGCCTGTTCCCTGGGTTCCCTCAAGAAGTATTTTTTTACCATCCCTATATAGTAACTCTAGTTCTTCAGATGTGTTTCCAAGGTAGCCCCTTAATTCTTTAAGATAATGTTTAGCTTTGTGCCTATCATCTCCGTACAACCTTGAAACGATATTTGCAGCTGTCGCTATGCCTACTCCTTGTGCAGTAGAACTGATTTTCTCTTTTATCTCATTTTCTGCATCTATATCAGCCTGAGAGATTATTATAGCATTTTCATCGATAACTAGTCTTCCAAATTCGACGTTAAATGTTCTGATCTCCTGCAATATCTTATCAAGGTTTAAAACAGCACCAGGTCCGATTAGCAACTTCGAGTGTGGAGCCCGATAGGTTCCAGATGGAAGTAGGTGAAAGACATGATTTGTTGGTTTTTCAAACACGGTATGACCAGCGTTTGGTCCACCAACACGCATCAGACAATCATAGTCAGGCGATATATGCGCTGCAATCTGACCTTTTCCTTCAGATCCGAATTGTCCGCCGACGATAACATCAACCAACTCGTTTTTTAAGGGAGGCAGTAATTTGAAAAAACTTGCAACCCTTATAAATACATCTTCATCGTTACAGCGGTCAGTATCAATAACAAGATCGGCTTCTTCTCTTAATTTCGGTACTTGTTTTTCGGTTTCATCAGCTTTGTAACGTTTATATTTCTCCGCCTGTTTAGCTTCCGGCATTTCTTTAATTTCACCACGCTCGAAAAACCTTTGTTCGAGGGTTTTTGCATTTGCTTCTAGATGAATATGAAATACGAAATAACTATAAGCCTCCCTAATATGCTTGATCTGGTTTACAATTCTAGCTGAATCTATTACGTACAAGCTGTTGGTATCAAAATCACTTCCGTAAAGATGCTGAAAATATTCAAGCACCCATTTTCCGTCACCTTGTACATCAAGTTCAGTTCCATATTTTTGCAAAAAATCCCTATCAGGTTCATTGTCCTTTAATTTTTTCCTCGCAAAATAATTAAGACCATCTCTGGTTTTACAAGTCTTGAAACCAAATCTCGTTTCCAGTTTTTCAGTCAATGTACTTTTACCTGTACTAATTTCTCCAGTTAGAACTAGGATTACTTTTTTTTCTCCCATGTAGAGCTTTCGTTGAGTAGCGTTAAATTTGATTTTCTTTTGGGGTTGAAAGATGTACCTTGAAATAGATAGATATTTACCTTAATTTCGTAGTTGACAAGTTCGTCATGGATCATTCCTATGATTACTTCCCAGTCACCCCCTGCCTGACCTGCTCCAATCGCCGGCATGTGTACTGAAAAATTATTCTCTAGTGCGAATTCTCTCAATTGAACAAGACATTTTTGCAACTCCTTATATCTTAATGGTATTTCATCGCCTTTAGCAAACAGGCCTTTTTGAGCCAACATCTGGAATACATAAGTGTCTTTATCCACTTCTACAATATTAGTGCTACCAAGGACAAACTTCGATTTATCTGCACTCCATTCCTTAAGTCTTTGTTTAACAGAAGGGTAATTTTTAGCCAAGGAATATCCAAAACCGCGTCCTAAAGAAGCGCTTGTATTAACGACCTGAGCGATAACTTTTTTTCCCGAGCCTCTAGGTTTTGTAGCGTCACCGAATTCTAGTACTATTTTTCCATAATCAGCATCATGACGTGCATACTCCGCTGGCATGATAAGAATTCCGACTCTTGGCTTGGTGTCTCTTTTATATGGAGAAATCCCAGCAGAGCTCACTAGATACTGTTCACCGAGAAAAATATCCCAATAGGTTGTTTCTTCAGCTGTCCATCCCGGAGATGTGCATTCATATGCGTTGGAGCCCGTTGGTATTTCAAAATTTTCGGGAATATCCAAAGAAAAGAATCTTGAAGATTTATAGTAATCTACCATAATCTTACCATCATCCTGAAATATACCAATCAAAATTGCGCATGGTTGATCAATGACTTCAGTATATCTCATGAAAACAGATTCCAATGAAGCCTTATACTTTTTTGCCAACTCAATTAAACCCTTCATCGAAGCAGGAGAATTATTCGCGTCATTCGAAAATATCGCATAAGGTAATTGGATTTCTGATGCTGCTGCATTGCACAATTGTTCAAGCTGTCTGTTTTCCATAGGATTCTCCTCCCTATTTCTGGTGGCCTTTGCGCAGTCTGAAAACAAAGTGTGTGCAATTTCATGTGCAACACTAAAATTCACTCTTGTAGGTATTTGAAATGGATTATACTGGATTTGGAAATTGTTGCCAGATTTAGGTACAATCTTGGCGTCAAGGACAGAATCATTAGGGGTAACGTCTATCCCCATAATTTCGGCCAGCTTAATTGGACTATATGGTGGGCCTTCCCAACCCTTTTCAAATCCCTTTAATACGAGTTCGCGCGCACGAGCTTTTATTTCATCATATGGATCGTTATTATTTGATTCTTTAATTAGTAATAATACCGATTCGTGAGACCAATTCTTTTTAAAGCTTTTTTGAGATGATATGGCTGGAATTTTCTTGCTTTGAGATTGTCGATTATCCGATAAGTTCAAACGACTCGTAATTTCTCTAATACGCTTCATCCCCTCAGTTACGATATCATCAACTTTATATCCCTCATCCATCAAGTATTCTTTTGCATTTTCAGCCGAAGAACTGTTGTGTTCAATTTTGGCTAAAACCAACCTAATAAAATCTTCTCGGTTAAACATTGTTTCCTTGCTCATATCTGTTGCCTTAAATCGTATTTTTTCGCCGTTTTTTTAAGCACAGTTTTTAATCTTTTCATTCCATTATCGAACGCATTAGCATCCATATTATATTCCATTAATATTTCCCTTCTTAAAAGCCCATTTTGGCAATGTGCTTCAAATATCTTCTTTACAATTTCATCACTTTTTATCTCTTCCTTGATGTCATTAAGAATTTTATCGTGATCAATTTGTTGGTCAAAGTACGCATCAACATAGGGCAAAAGGGCCTCCATGATATTCAGTTCGTCGCCATCTTCATCATTGTTAATGAAGTCTAAATCACTCGTAGTCTTATTCTCGGCCTTATTAACATCATTTGATACTAATGAACGGATAATATGCACTTTTAAATATCCAACCAGACTTCTTTTGGCAGGGTCGTATTTGTAGGGTTCGCTTAAAAACTTCTCAATTGCTGCAGAAACATAGTCATGAACTTGTTTGCCCTCCAAAAAAGAGTCGATTTTCCCTTTTCTAAACCAAGTGTTTGCCTTCAGGAGCGAATCCGTATAAGCAAATAACTGTAAGTATAATTCATCCCAATTAATTGTATCCATCGATTGCGTTAACTTTTAGATCAACCTCACATTACCTTATGCTACTAATGTAACTTTTTTTTCCGTCGACGGCAAAAAATAGTTTTTGGCAAGCATAAGTAATTATGGATGATTTAAGAAATGTACAGACACAGCCAGGCTGTGAGCGCATGTTATCTTTCAGTGTGGAAGATAAACCTTATGAAACTGACCAGCAGTATTTAACTGGGTTAGAAATTAAAAGATTGGCGGGGCTCGCAAAAAGTTCCGTATTATTCCTCACCGTAAGAGAGCCGTGGAAAGATGAACTCATTTCGGACGATACGAGAGTTGATCTTGCCAGGCCCGGAATAGAAGGGTTTTATATCAAGAAAAAACTCGATTTTGTTGTCAATGGCAAGAAATTTAGTTCTGAAAAGCAGTACTTAACTGGAGATGAAATCAAGAAAATTGCAGCCATTGGAGAGGATGACGAAATATTTTTGATGATAGCTGGACCTTATGAAGACGAATTAATATTGAATAATGTTCGAATAAATCTCGCCAGACCTGGCATCGAAAAATTTTTTTCCAAAGAAAAATCTAGCGATTTTAACATAATTGTAAATGCCCGTGAAAAGGTATGGAATGCCAAAGAAATATCTTTCGAGCAAGTCGTCGAGTTAGCGTTTGGAACCTATAAAAATGATCCAAATGTAGGTTATACGGTCACGTATTCTAGGGGTTGGGATCCAAAACCAGAAGGCACCATGGTGAAAGGTTCAAATGTTCGTGTTAAAAATAAAATGATCTTCGATGTCACAGCAACTGATAAATCATAGCCCTGACCTTAAGCGTCTTAGAGACGAGGGTTATGAGATCGAGGTAAACGGTGGACATTTACTTGTCCACCACATACCATTCCTAGATCATAATACGCAACTGAGATTCGGAAGTTTGGTAAGTACCTTAAGTTTAAGTAATGACGAAAAAACAACGACTCCCGACAACCATGTAATCAGCTTCATTGGAGAAAATCCATGTGATATGAATGGTGTTGCCATTTCTGCGATTCAGCATGATAATACTAGGAGACCATTAAATGGTGACATCATTGTAGATAGATCATTCTCTAATAAACCTTTGAGCGGTTATCCAAATTACTACGAAAAGGTTAAACGTTATGCCGATATTATTTCAGCACCTGCAAAATTTTTGTTTAGTGAAGTGACCGAAAAGACGTTCGAAGTGATTCCTGATAATGATAATCAAACGGTATTTCAATATATAGATACTAATTCCAGCCGTGCTAACATTGAAATTATTAATTCAAAACTCGGGGGGCAACGGATCGCGATTATCGGTTTGGGAGGAACAGGCGCTTACATCCTAGACCAGGTTGCAAAAACACCAGTGGCAGAAATCAACCTTTTCGATGGTGATTGTTTTGATCAGCATAATGCGTTCCGTTCTCCTGGAGCTGTTTCCGTTGATGAGTTGAGATCTAATCCAAGAAAAGTTGGGTATTTCAAGGAAATATACTCGAATATGCACCGCTTTATTGTTGAGCATGATTATTACGTCACCAAAGAGAATATCTTAGAACTTGCAAGAATGGATTACGTATTTGTGTGCGTTGATAGAAATCCTGTGAGGAAATTGATTACAGACTATCTATCAGAAATAGGTGTATCATTTTCTGATGTTGGCCTTGGTGTAAATATTGTGGATGATAAATTAACGGGCGCTGTTAGGGTAACTTCATCTACGAAAGCAAAAAAAGACCATCTACCTCTCAGGATATTTTCAGGCGAAGCCGACAACAACGATTATTCTACTAATATCCAAATTGCAGAACTCAATGCTCTAAATGCAGTTCTAGCCATCTTGAAATGGAAAAAACAAAGTGGCTTCTATGTTGATCTAGAGAATGAGTTTCACAGTTCTTATTCAATCGGGGTTTCTAAAATTTTCAACGAAGATGTTGCAGTTTAAGTTTGTCGAATTCATTCCAGAGAAGATAGAAAAAGGTGTGCTCTATATTTCGACTACCTTTTGCACAGCCATTCACAAATGTGTGTGTGGCTGCGGCAACGAAGTTGTGACGCCTCTATCTCCAACTGATTGGGAATTGACATTTGATGGAAAGTCTGTGTCACTTTATCCGTCAATTGGCAATTGGAGTTTTGAGTGCGAGTCTCATTATTTTATCACGAAGAATAGAATAGAGTGGTCAAATAAATGGAGTAAGGAACAGGTTCTGCGTGGTAGAAATTACTCAATTAAATTAAAAGAAGAATTTTCTGAGAATCAGGTGGTCGAAAAGGTTATCGTTCATAAAGAAATATCTAAGAATGAGAAGGGTTTTAACCTGAAATCTATCGCTTTATTCTTCAGAAGATTTTTTAAAACTAAAAGAAGGCATCATTAAAAATGAATAAATCAGTGTAAAAGTTAATAAAAGTGCTATTACTGGAAGATTTGTATCGAATGCACAAGTTAAGCGTATTACGATAACTACATATGTTTAAACAGGTAGGAGAAAAGTAAATAATGGGAAAAAATCAACATGCTGTACAGCATAATGAAAATTGGGCTATATGCATGGATGGTAACGAGAAGGTTACCAAAACAGCGGAAATGTAATCGCAATCTATAGAGATAGCTAGGAATATCGCCAAAAATCTAGGTTCAGAAATGTTCATTCATCGACCATATGGTCACAGTCGTGAAAGAAATTCTTACGGTGATGATTCCACAAGAAGATAACTTATGAAATCAATTGCAATTGAGCCGTAACAAAATAATTGTTACGGCTTTTTTATAGTGGTATTATGTGTAATTTAATAATAAGAAAATCCAAATTGATAAATTAAAAAAAGGCGATATGCTATGGAGCGATAAAAATCTTAATACTAATGGCAGACCTGCTCATTATACGATCTATATTAGGCCTTATGATGACTACCATTTCTTGGGAGCGGTGATAACGCATTCCCCAAATTATGGTAATATTGCTTTTGAGGAAAAGCATTTCAAAAAAGCTAATGACGAAGGTATGCTGATAGACAGCGCTTCCCCTATGTTGCATCCTTAACTTCAGCTAAATAGTCTGAGGGTTTTGGCTTCGAAAATATTGGCTAACCTGAAATGCCGTTCTGCATCTCTTAAGTGGCAATATCCAACAAGGAACTCCACATCAGTACGACCATCTCCGGCCTCATCTTCCCCCATGTAGATATGGTAGTCACTGACTGTACGGGTAGTGATGTTATCGTGCTGATCAATGTATCTTATCCAGAGATAACGTTCCGGGAGCTCGCTGACTGCTTGTCTGATCAGCTTTTCCGCAGTCAATGTAATTTTCATGGTACTCACGCCCCTAATAGTTTTTTTCTTGAAAACTGGTGCTGTCTTTTTATACGCTGAAGGGATGATTTTGAATCCGCCGAGCTCGGTGAATGGAATGCTGGTATTGGTTTGTGAGACCAGATCAAAGCAATCAAGGTGATAATAGCCACTTCGGTTCGAAATCTGATTTGGACGGATCAGGCGGTTCTCCAGTTTTAAATAACTTTTTTTATTTATGGCTTTCTTAACTTTTCCGATGATGTCATCGGAGATTTTAGGAATCAGCATCAGGGCGTCAAGGGCAATCCAGGATTCTGAAAATTTCTCCGACGCAGCATTGAACCACTTACATTTAGCAATTCTCTTTGGATAAACTTTGCGTTCGCGCAAGTGTTTAACGGTCTTGGAATCTTTCTCTGCGTCGAAGTCTCGCAATTCGATCACCTGCATGACCGGACTGATAAAACTGAGCAACGCTGTTGCCTTGTTGGTTTTCATCACCGTGCTGCGCTGGGTTTCAGTATTCAGGAAGCTGCGCTGTTTGCCTAGCTCATAGAGCTGTGTGGATAGAGCGACCAGGTCGTTCAGCTGAATAGGCTGTTCTGGTGGATCTAGGGGTATAATGGCCTTTAGTTCATTTTCCTGGAAGTAGCTGTCTTTCAAAAGGTTGTCCTTCGATGAAAACCAGAGACATTTGTACCCGGGAAAAGTGATTTCCCTTTCTGCGGCTTCGGGTAGAAAGATTTCAATGACGATCATTAAGGGCGGTATCATGAGATACTCCCCGCTGATGGTAATCTTGTTAGTGACCGTAGTAAATGGGTGCGTCGAGAGGGTGACAATTTCGCCGATAGAGAATTTAGACATTTTTGATTAATATTTTAACCAAATATAATATCTTTAGGCGGGACTTTGGACAAAGGATAGGATCAGCATTTGGTTTGGACCGAAATTACTTTGTGCGAAACAGTGCACGAAGGCTGTAAATTAGCATGACTGCCCTTATAAATAGGTACGGTGTCAGACACCGTATACTGCTTATAAGTATTAAGCTCTCCCATAGTGAAATCATTCACTGTGTGGAATGCTGTAGTCAGCCAGTATACAAATATAGCAATTATTCTGATGTTTCTCAATAGTGTTTTCATTGTTGATAATATTTGGATGTAATGATTAGCTTTATTATCAGGACTTTATGCGTGACTCAAGAATTTGGGTAACGGTCTCCCCCTCTTTAGGAAGTATGCAATCTATCATCCGATACGCAAGCGGTCCAGGGTCCCAATTTTGATGGAACAGAAACGAAAAAAAACTTGGTTGAAACACAGGGGATATTTACACATCACCGATCACATAGACGTGAATTCGCGACGTGATGAGATACTCGCGAAAGTGAAAAACACAGCGTTCGTCGAACGGCATGCTTTTTTTCCGCTGATTCATACCAACGTTAAGTTGAGAAGGTATAAAAAGGCAGAAGGTTCGCATAAGCGTAAACACTCTTATAATGGGAAGACACATGCAAAACTCAGGCCTTTACATTACGCCACGCATATCGATTCGATGATTTTTGGATATTATTCCGAATTCCTGCAGAATCTTTATTTGACCGAACTTGAGCGCACCGCTGGATTGGCCGCCTGCATTACTGCCTATCGGAGAATTTTGCACCCCAGTCGCTTGAATACCTCAATGAATACGGTTCACTTTGCGCACGAGGTGTTCCAGGAAGTCAGCAGTCGTGCGTCTCAGGAATGCTGGGTATTGAAATTCGATGTTGATAGCTTTTTCAGTTCAATGGATCATCGGGTCCTGAAACAATCCTGGGCAACTTTATTACAGAAAACAACATTGCCGGATGATCATTACAATGTATTCAAAGCAGCAACGAAGTTTTCGTTTATTCTAAAAGATGATTTACGTATCCGTCAATCCCGGTTTAAGCGCCGCGAAGGGTTTGATGAGAAACTGCTGAGTGAAAACCGCAAACAAGGAACAAATGCATTTTTCCACAATCCTAAGGCCTTCCGCAAACGATTGGCTGAAAAAACACTGAGGATCTATAAAAACACCTTTCGCAATGACGAAGATGAGATGATAGGCATTCCGCAGGGACTTCCGATAAGTGCAACCCTTGCAAATATTTACCTCTTGGAGTTTGATAAATTGATGTTTGAAGAGGTCGTGATTAACCGAAAAGGTTTTTACAGGAGATACTCGGATGATATTATAGTGATTTGTGGCAGTGCTGACAAAGAATTTCTCATCGATTTTGTCTCCAAGGCATTAAAGGAGGTTAGCAAAGTCAATGCAAGTATAGAAAAAACTGAGCAATATTTCTTTAAGTTGGACGAGGCAAGTGGGAAACCACTTAGTCATGTTTTTAGAAATGGTTCACTCGTTAAAAATATTCCATTAACTTACCTTGGTTTTGAATTTTATGGTCATAAAACTCTGATCAAATCGGCTAATCTTTCCAAGTTTTATCGCCGGATGATTGATTCGGTGAAGAGCCGCACAAAACGGGCGGTATTGTCAGCAAAAAATAATCCAGGCTTGAGTATGGCGATTTACAAACGCAGGCTTTTTCGCTTGTATACCAACGTGAATTTGGATAAAAAGTTATCTAACAGGCGATTCAGAACACTGGTCCCGGGGAGATATGGTTATTCTGTAGTGCAGACAACTTCGAAAAAGAAGAAATTTGCTAGCAACTATTTCAGTTATGTCAACCGCGCAGCTCAGGATATGGAAGATGATTCGATACGAAAACAGATCAGAAGGCATCGGACGATTTTCAACCAAGCTATTGTCAAGCATTTGAAAAAGGCCCTTGAAAAGTACACCTAAGTATTAAAAAAACATCTTGATACAAATTCATTTCCTATCGTCTAATTTCCATTGGAAATTCCAACCAATGATCGGCTGAGTAATATGATTAATTAATGATTGTTCAAAAAACCTCCCGAACTACGAAAAAGAAACATTTTTAGAACATAATATTTCTAACCTTTTTTTGGAATCTTGGGAGTTCTTTCTCCAACTTATTAGAAAGGTGTTCAAATGATTTCCCCTGCACTGTAGGGATTGGGATCGGCTTCTTCAAAAACTCTAGGTATCCCTAGAGTAAGGGAGATTATTTTTGTGTATGGTCTATAATTTTATATTATTAAATGAAGATGAATATTATGACAAGTAAAGATAAGTCTCCAAATCTAGAAGTTAGCAATCAAGAACTGTTCGATGTTATCTCAGATCTAGTTAGAAAGGTCAATGATATCCATCGTTTACACTTTTCAGAAGAACAATTAAGAAAGCGTAAAAATCAAAAACAAAAGTTTCTTACGGAGATCTTGACAAGCTCTGTAAGAAAGCGTAAGTAACGTTAAATGGCTGGAATTGCTTTATCAGTCTTACCAATTTCAGCAGTTCTTTCAGATAAGTTTCCGTTTCCGAAAGACTGCCATGCCTATTGGCCGAACAAATTTCTGCAAGGTTCCATCCTGCCTGGAACTTCCTCACGTTAGACAGATGTTTGAAAGAATAGAGTGTATAGTTTTTGTCCAACAAACCTGTTGCCTCCAAACATTTCTTGAATCTGTTATAGGCATAATTTTCTGAGCACATACTTCGTGAGATAAATGTTTGGGCAGAACCGAGCAGAAAATATTCTTTGTTGAATTTCTCTATCTGTAGTTTATCCAGTTCAACTCTTAGGCTCACATCAATATTTACTGGGATTGATTTTTTATTCTTCGACACGGTACCAGGGACCGTAATCGTATTTTCCTCCAGATCGATATATTTTAATTGTAAGAATCTGAGTTCTTTTGGGCGGATACAGGTGTAATAAATCATCCGCACAAATAGCTGACAATATTTATCATGATTATCAAGCCAGTCCATGATAACCCTAAAATCAAGTTCTGTAAAAACCTGATGGGACTGAGTCGGCATTTTTTTCCGCGTCTCACAATCAGTTACAGGGTTCTCCAGAATATATTTATTGACCTTTAAATAACGAAAGAAATTATTGAGCCCGATCCTGCAATTATTATAAGTTACCCCAGCCCACTTTTCCTCCCTCTCCTTGAAATTAAGAAAATCGGTTATCTCAAAATCACCAATAGTATTCACTTTTTTATTTCCACCATAATATTTGATAAACGAATTGACTGTTGAACGGTAAGTACTGATTGATTTTGGCCTGGTTCCTTTAGCTTTGTGATAGGATTCAAAAAGAACCAATGCTTCATTAAGGTCGATGCCAATGAGTTCCTTTTTCAGTCGAGCATTGGCATGCTCATCAAGGGGTTCCAACCACCTTCGAGGGCAATTCGGTAAGCTTCACACAGATTATTAAAGTTTTTAAGCTTTTGCCTTGGGTCTTTAATCCGGTTGAGCTTCCGGGTAACCCTGATACGCTCCATCCGTTCTTCTGCTGCATTATGGAAAAAGAACTCCACGTACCAACTTTGCTTAGCCACTTCTTTTTCCATGCTACTTCCTACAGGAACCCTCGTTATGCTCCTTCCCTTTACGACGCGGGGGACAGTATATGGTAGCTCAGGAATCTCCATGAGGTCAAAATTAGGGCCACGAGGGGTTCTTCCCTGGAACTTACGTTCGGAATACCCAATGTTTTTTTCTTTTTCTTCAGAAGAATTTTGATTTTTTCGCCGTGCCGGACAGGGTGAATTTTTGGCTCCCGATTCGTTTAGTGGCAGACTTGTGTCAGAGTTACGAGGCAGAATTTAATCTAAGTTATTGGTTTTCAATAACTTATATGAGACTGTGGAGCATATCGGATTTGGTATACCGTTTACAATCTTCATTCAGATTTGTAAATAGTTATCCTACGTACCCAATACATAATGATCTGCGGATATTAAATTCCTAATGAGAGATCGTGGCGCAAACAATCTTTTGGATGGTTCACTAGCCGATACACCCTATTTTTTTCATCCCTACCAACCCTATTTAGGAGGTGCTTTTCTGATAATTGATATCAAAGCTTACATTTGTGAGAGACCCATATTGTGGAACTGAAAATAGAAAGAACACGATCAAGTGCGCACGTAAGCATGATGAGCGCATTTATTATTGAAGATGTCAAGCAAAAATGCATTGCTGAAAGGTTTATTCTAAGAAGCAACATATGGCTTGAATCCTAAAATAAGTGCGAAACTGGAGGATATAGTCGACACAATAAAGGCTGTCAGTTATTGCGTGAAATAATGATCTATATTTACCAGCTGATAATGAATGGACAGGCTGGCCACTTTACGGTCCCTTTCAAAAATTGGACTGGTGATGATGATACTATTACCGCCTTGGGGATTCAATCTGGCAGAATCTGTTGAGAGGAAGTTGATGTTATAAAAAGTGGAATACAGATGTCCGATCTCCGACTTTTTACTTGAAGCTATGATTACTCCGTAGTTATCGATTACGGATGCCTCCTGAAAATTTCGCATGGTCGCAAGTTGATTAAGATAGGTGTTTACAGCCTTCTTATCCCCTTTCAAAACTTCAGTACGGATTGCCCAAACCAACGGCTTGCTAAATACCAACAATTGGCTTTTTAAAGTAGTATCCAACCTAGCAGAAATTGTTCTTTTATATAGCTGACTTTGCCTTTGACTCTTCTCAATAATGGCTTTCCGCTCGATTGATTTCGATACCCAAAGCGAAAGAATGATTAGAATACTCACAGCGAGTGAAATCAAAAAGGTTTTGATGGAGATGGTAGATTCTGTTATACTTTGCGTTTTACTATGTCTATCTGCTGAGGTGGCCATTCATGTAATCTTTATTTTTTCTACAATGTCGAAAACGGTGATTTTGTTTTTCACCTCATTAGAAGAAATTAAACAGACGCGTATGTTTGCAGAAAATAGGTGTACACTTACAGCATATATTACTGAGAAACCTTTATGATTACATACCAAAAGCGAGATCCATATGCTTCATTCCATTTGAAAAATAACTTTCTTTAACCGGCGGATTCATTAATATGTTACACAAATTTAAATGGCAGTGATTTGGTGCGCAATTCAGAAATCATAAAAACAACCCATCGTAAATAACATATCAGAATCTAGTTTTTAAATAGTCAAATATATGTTCAGAACCAGCAGTATAATAAATGTAAAACTGCGTTAACGCAAAAATGCTAATTTGATAGGGTTGCATAATCAGGTTGAATTAGGGATCGTGGCTTTTTGATCTTGAAAAATTAAACTTTTCCGTGGTAAAAAATAGACCAGCTCTTTTGATGCATTTCAATCAAGGATGTCAAAATTGCAATGTATTTGAAAGCTACTAGACGGCAATCCATTAACTCCATTTTGTGATCTTTACTGTTTTTGATTTTTATTTTTTTTTATATTAGGGATTTGATAGAAAAGGAATCCATGGTTAACGCTCATTCCGCTAGGAATAATAATATCCAGGATGATTTTTTACTTCATTGCCTTATAAACAATTTAATATATAGCTATGTCCACATTATTTAAACCTACGCCTACTGATTATGAACGCCTGATTCTATCCGGCAACGATTTTTTTCCGCACCCTACACCTTCACCAAAATCAAGTTGGGAATCCAAAGCAAGAACAGTAGTCATCTCATTGGCATCCAAAGCACCCTATATCGGAGGTGCAATTAGTTATGTAATCAAAAGTTTCTGGCAGGAAGCTAAAGCCGATATCTGGGCTCAGGTTAGTGAAAATGTTTCCAAAATGGTTGACCTAAAAATTCTTGAATTCGAGATCACCCGTGATGGAAGCGAGTTGATGGCTATCAAAAGTGATATGGTATCCTATGTTGTAGCTAAAAACAAATCTGAACAGGCCATGCAACTCAATACACTTATTAGTAGGTGCACGGAAATGTATTTCAAGCTAATCAAATCCAATAACAAAGAGAAACTTATACCATTTACAGTTACGTTTTCATTGGTACATCTTGCTATACTCAAAGAACGAGTGGATTCTGGAGAGGCCCTTTATGGTGAATTTGATGAAGCTTGGGTAATTGATTTGCAGCGGCAGATTGAAAACTACCAGTCATTTTTTACTGAGCAAATCCCGGCTTTGATTGAATGGCGATCCTCAAAAATTATTTACGAAAGCGTCACCACAGGTAAATTGATAAAGGATACTGATATCGAAGTGAACGACACTTTTGCGAAGAGATCGTTCAAAAAGAGCTATAGATTTGTAGATGGTAAAGATTATCGAAAGGACGAGTTGATGAAAATCAAAGAAGGATGGATGTCTTTTTGGATAGCAGATTTTGCGCAGTCTTATGCTTCGTTTTTTTATACTAACCGCCTTTTGCCTGGTTTAGAATCTGCACCACCAGCTATCGATCCGGCTTTCAACAGAATAACCATAGGACCGTTTTCACCGGGAAGCGAAAATGAATTACGTCCGTTGCGACCGGCAAACGAAAGTCAGCCCAGCGGGAAGATTAAAGAGATAGTATATAACTTCGGGGACAGTCTAGACAGTTTCCAGGTAAATTTTGAAAGTCATGATGGTCAGAGAGCCACTAAAATTGGTGGCGATAAGACAAAAACGATTAAAGTTGATCCTGACAAGGAGCTTGTTGCCTTGCGGTTTTACTATTTACAGCCTTATAGCAGTTTAGCACCATTAAAGTCAATCAATTTTGTTTACAGCGACGGAAGTGAGAGTGAAACTGCAATGTCGAAGGATAAGCAACTTTTCAAGTATCAGGAAATTAAAATACCAGCAAATTATGAAATCACCAATTTAAGATCTGCAAGGGATGGTAGTGAACGCTTTTCATATTGGTTCTGGCTTGAACTGACCTTTAAATCCGTAGACAATATAGGATCCTGAACTTAATTAGTAACCTTACAGTCAGTGGTAAAAGGAACTGACTATAAGGTCACAACAAAACTAATTACATTTTTATGATCGGTGCTAGCATTATCTTCTTATCTGTAAGCAACCTTTCATTTGCGTTAGTTGATTTCGATAAATCAAAGTTTAACTAATTAAGAATAGCAATTTTTCAGCTCATCAAGCAGTTACAACATGCCCTCCAACATCTTTCTTTCAAATTTCTTGAAATCGTAATCTTTCATGACTCTCATTCTCAACGGATCATCAGAAAACGCAGTTGCTGGTTTATAAAATTGTTCATGTAATGATTCTGACGAAAATTGTGAATCATGAAAAAACATGAAATTTTATTTTTTGTCGGAAATTTTTACAAGCAAGTGCATTAATGAGACTTCACTAACAACGCGTAAACAACTTCTCGTCTGGAATAGTAATTTAATACTGCATAAGAAGATGTAAATACCAGAATCTATCTTTTAAAACAAACATAAAAAACCTATTAGCCGGTAGGTAAAATCTAGTCAGATTGATCATTTACGTATGTTGTAGGGCAATTGAAGGACTGTATCATGAAACTGAATTGATACAGTCCTTTAATATTATCTACCAGTTAATTCCAAGGTTAATCTCGAAACTACCGGCGGTGAATCCGCTCAGCGCACCCGTTTGGGTTGTATAAGAAGTGTTAATGGTGTATTTTTTTTTGTAATGCATCCCAACCCCAAAACTTGCCGCCCGGCTGGTATGGTAAATGGCTGTCAAAAGTAATTGTTCATTTGCCAGCGCAAGCTGCCCACCAATATCAAAGATCCCGGAAAGTTCCTGGAAAGACCTGTATGCAACCTTTGGTTGAAACTGGTTTTCGCCTAGATCAAATTGATAGCCAACAGCAGCATACAAGACCGGCGAATTGATCAGCCTGAAATTGTCTCGCTTAAAATAATTCTTTAGATTCACCATTGCAAAATCCAGGTTTAGTCTGTTACTGGTCATCCCCACACCAAAATCACCATCAAAATAAGTCCGGTGATCTGTATTGTACATGCCCACCTGGGTATCATTCGGATTTCCAATCAGATCCTGCATGTCAATCCGCTGGTTGATAAAACCAGCGGAAAGACCAAAATGCAATTTTGTTTCTTCACCTAATGGCAAATGGTAGGCATATGAGGCCAAGACTCTTGTCTGCCTCTGCAAACCCGCCTTGTCAAGATTCAAGTTTAAGCCAATACCTACACGCTCCCAGCCATAAGTTGCACTTAAGTTCTGCATGACCGGTGCACCTGGAACACTATTCCATTGTGAGCGGAAGGCTAAATCTGCCGCTGCTCCTTTTTTGACGCCTGCCATAGCCGGGTTGGCCAGATAGGTATTATGGAAGTACTGGTTCATTAGCGGACTGGTTTGAGCATTCACCTTCGTCATCCCGACCAGTGCGGCCAGTATAAATAATTTATTTTTTATGCTTTTCATAATGATTAACGGTTTCTGATAATGGTAATAAATCCCTTTTGAACAAGTTTGTCCGGCCCATAAGTAATCACATAATAATAAGTGCCCTCTGCCAAATCGCTTCCTCGAACGGTTCCTGCCCAGGCATTATCATAACCTTTCTTGTTATATAACTCTCTTCCATTCCGATCAAAGATCCTTACCTCATTGTTTGGATACATGTCGATATTCTGAACTATCCATGTATCGTTTACCCCATCACCATTTGGCGTCAGGATATTATTGGCGATTAGCTTATAATCTTCAGCCACTTTGATGGTGATGGATCTGGTTGCCGTGCAACCCCCTGTACCCGTAACCTCTACCGTATAGGTAGTGGTCTGCGAAGGACGGACAGTCAACACAGCGGTGTTCTGACCAGATAGGATTCCATTTGCTGCTGACCACCTGTAGGTTGTCCCACCCGTTGCTGTCAATACCGCTGTTTCTCCTTTACTGAGTTCAGTTCCTTTGCTGCTGTTTACATTTGCATTTGGTAAAGCATTAATCAAGAGCGATCCATTAACATACACGAAACGGTAGTTTCCTGAAACTGCATTAGCAGGAATAAGTGTATAAGTGCCTGGGATGTTCCTATCTGCATTGGTGTTAACGCTTGCTTTCGTGCTTAATGCATTCTCAGTATCCCCTAATTTAAAGCCACTATAAATCACACTAAAATTTGGGAAGCCATCTGACTGACACATCACCGCATTATTCGCTGTAACGGTAATGGTGGCCGAACTTATAATTAAGTTAGCCGGAATGTAATTAATAAGGTAATTACCATTTAAAGCCAGTGTTCCCTTATTGATCGCATAGGTACCCACATTCTCGCCAGGTACTCTCACCAGTGATCCCGAGAAAGTATCACCTGTGGCCAGTGCCGGAGCAAAGGTATAGGTCAAAGCAGGATCAGCATCACCAAAGGTTTTGCCTTTCGCTGCCGCTGTTACCGTAATGGTTTTCGCTACAATTGTTAAGTCAG
>NZ_CP034190.1:467364-468038 GCF_003860265.1 Pedobacter sp. G11
TTGCCTTAATGAAAGCGTACCCCTATTGATTGCATACGTACCCACGTTTTCGCCTGGTACCCTAGCGAGTGAACCAGTGAAATTATCACCTGTAGCCAGTGCCGGAGCAAAGGTATAGGTCAAAGCAGGATCAGCATCACCAAAGGTTTTGCCTTTCGCTGCCGCTGTTACCGTAATGGTTTTCGCTGCAATTGTTAAGTCAGCACCAACATAAGTCAACGCGTAGTTATTGCTTAATGAAAGCGTACCCCTATTGATCGCATAGGTACCTACGTTTTCACCAGGTACTCTTACCAGTGAACCCGTGAAAGTATCACCTGTAGCCAGTGCCGGAGCAAAGGTATAGGTCAAAGCAGGATCAGCATCACCAAAGGTTTTGCCCTTCGCTGCCGCTGTTACCGTAATGGTTTTCGCTGCAATGGTTAAGTCAGCACCAACATAAGTCAATGCATAGTTATTGCTTAATGAAAGCGTACCCCTATTGATTCCATAAGTGCCTACGTTTTCGCCTGGTACTCTTACCAGTGAACCAGTGAAAGTATCACCTGTAGCCAGTGCCGGAGCAAAGGTATAGGTCAACGCAGGATCAGCATCACCAAAGGTTTTGCCTTTCGCTGCCGCTGTTACCGTAATGGTTTTCGCTGCAATCGTTAAGTCAGCACCAACATAAGTAA
>NZ_CP034190.1:468387-2743945 GCF_003860265.1 Pedobacter sp. G11
CGCTGTTACCGTAATGGTTTTCGCTGCAATCGTTAAGTCAGCACCAACATAAGTCAATGCATAATTACCACTTAAAGAGAGTGTTCCCTTATTGATTGCATAAGTGCCTACGTTTTCGCCAGGTACCCTAGCCTGTGAACCTGTGAAAGTATCACCTGTAGCCAGTGCCGGAGCAAAGGTATAGGTCAACGCAGGATCGGTATCACCGTAGGTTTTACTTTTTGCTGCAGCCGTTACCGTGATGGTTTTCGCTGCAATCGTTAAATCAGCACCAACATAATTAACGGTATAATTGCTGCTCAAGGCCAATGTACCCTGGTTGATCGCATAAGTACCTACGTTTTCACCTGGTATTTTGGTCAGGCTTCCGCTGAAAGTATCTGTTCCAACTAAACCCGGAGCAAAGGTATAGGTCAACGCAGGTTCAGCATCTCCAAAGGTCTTGCTCTTTGCTGTAGCTGTTACCGTGATGGTTTTTGCACCAATCGTTAAGTCGGCACCAACATAAGTAAGGGTATAGTTGCTGCTCAAGGCCAATGAACCCTGGTTGATCGCATATGTACCTACGTTTTCACCTGGTATTCTGGTTAAACTTCCTGTGAAAGTATCTGTTCCAACTAAAGCCGGAGCAAAGGTATAGCTCAACGCAGGATCAGCATCTCCATAGGTCTTGCTCTGCGCTGCAGCCGTTACCGTGATAGTTTTTGCATTAACCACTAGTGTCAGCTGCACATCTGTTGCTGCATTATGAGAGGCATCTCCTGCCTGACTGGCCGTAATTGTTGACGAGCCAACAGCAATGATATGAATTTTACCATTTACAATAGTTGCAACGTTGGTATTGCTACTGGTATAGGTAATCGGAATGCCTGAGTTATTGCTCGTAGCTCCAGGATCAAAGTCTACATCACCATAAGTTTTTGGAGGCAAGGTATTGAATGTAATCGTTTGAGAAGTGCTCGGAGTTCCATCTACCAGTACACCGGCAGTACTGCCCACATTATTTAAGATTGTATTTGCATTATTACCTACCGCATCTCTGATCGTAGCACCATTGATATTTAATGCACCTAAAACAATGCCATCCAAATCTCTGTCTGTACTGGCAATTGTGTATCGAAATACAAGTGCAGAGGTGCCGCTACCTGAAATATAGTTTGCGCGTACAGTACCGCCAGTATTTAATGTTAGAGCAATAAAGGGTGTATTAAGTGTGGCATCTACCGTAACCGCTTCTGAAAAATTAACCGTGAAATCAAGATTTTGTGAAGCGGTATAAGTACCATTAGCCGGAACAGCTACCGAGGTAACGGAAGGTGCAATTTTATCTATGGTATATGTTTCTCCAATAAAGGGCAGATTAGTAATTGGGCCAGGCGAGATACCGGTAGAATTAGCAAGATTTAGCCTAATCGTTCCAGAACCTGTGCCCGTATTAATGGTAACCGTATAAGTAGTACCTGAACCAGATACGGAAGGCGAAATACCGTTTATGGTACCACTTGTGGTGATGGAAAAATTAGTTATGCTCAGACCTGTTACCGATTTATTAAAACTTATGGTATAGGTTACTGCAGCAGCATTAGTTGGATTTGATGCCGCACGAACAATTGAAGTTACTGTGGCCGGGTTGATAACGGTTACATTTTTGGTAGCCGTATTACTATTTGCCATACCATCATTTACGCTAAAACTTATTGTTCTTGTTGCGGTATTTGGTGAACCCGCCGTATTATTATAGATTACTGATCTTAAAGCAGCCTGCCATTGTGCAATCGTTGCCGCAGCACTATTTGACGTTAATGTTAGTACACCTGTACCGCCATTATAGCTACCGATAATATTGCCATATAGCGATGAAGAATTATTCATGAAGGTTAACATATCCTCTCCGGCAATGAAGTTTCCGATGATACCGACCGTAGCATAACTTAATGTGATATTATCAGCATCGGTAACCGTTAACCCGTTATCTATTGCTATAGCCGAACCTGTAAATGCAGTTGAACCACCGGTGGCGGTAACTATAGGGACTTGATTGGCTTGCACATAGGTAATGGAAAACGGACTGGCAGCCGTATTGCCATTGCCCGCAGCATCCTGCGCCACATTAGCTGCAATATTCATCGTCACTGCACCATTTGCGGTTGGTGTTGCATTAAAAGTATAGGTAGTTCCACTGCCCGAAAATCCACTGATAGTGGAATTTCCAGATGTAATATCTCCTGTCACAAATCCGGTTACGGATTCTGAAAAGGTAACTGTAAACGGAATTGGTGAAGTACTTGTCGATCCACCCGAGGGAGCAGCCGTACTGCTGATCGCCACTGTCGGTGCCACATTATCTACGGTAACATTAGCATCATCTGTAACAGTGGTTAGTCCAACTGAATTTGTGGCGCTTACAGCCACATTTCTACTGGTAGCAGCTATATTTCCGGCTACAATAGTGTAAGTAGCTGTCCAGGTTTCGTTACTGTTAGTTGCTGCAACTGCAACACCTCCACCAAACTGACTGAAGTCTATTGTGACTGCTGTAACACCCGGATTATTATCACCACTTGCTGTATTATTCCAGGTAGCTGTTACTACATCACCAATTTTGTATGCACCACCTGTACCGTTTGCGCCGCTGATGTTGATTCGTGCAGCTGTAACTGTTGGTGCGGCGACATAGGTAAACTGGTCGCTCGCACTGGTCACACTGGTGCCTCCTGTCGTAGTGATGCGGACATCAACAGTTCCTGTTCCTGCAGGTGCGGTCGCGGTGATTTGCGTTGCCGAGTTAACAGTAAAGCCTGTAGCCGCCGTAGCACCGAAGGTCACAGCGGTCGCCCCATTGAAGTTATTACCGGTAATGGTCACAGTAGTGCCTCCACTGGTCGGGCCACTGGTTGGACTCAAAGCAGTTACCGTTGGTCTTGTGACATACGTAAACTGGTCACTTGCGCTGGTCGCACTGGTGCCCCCTAAAGTAGTGACGCTGACATCAACTGTGCCTGTTCCTGCCGGTGCGGTCGCCGTGATTTGCGTTGCCGAGTTAACGGTAAAGCCTGTTGCCACCGTAACACCAAAAGTCACAGCGGTCGCCCCACTGAAGTTATTGCCGGTAATGATTACGCTTGTGCCTCCACTGGTCGGGCCGCTGGTTGGGCTCAAAGCAGTTACCGTTGGTCTTGCGACATACGTAAACTGGTCACTTGCACTGGTCGCACTGGTGCCCCCTAATGTAGTGACGCGGACATCAACTGTGCCTGTTCCTGCCGGTGCGGTCGCCGTGATCTGTGTTGCCGAGTTAACGGTGAACCCTATAGCCGCCGTAGCGCCAAAGGCCACCGCGGTCGCTCCGGTGAAGTTGGTGCCGGTAATGATTACGCTTGTGCCTCCACTGGTCGGGCCGCTGGTTGGGCTCAAAGCCGCTACCGCTGGTCTTGCGATATAGGTAAACTGGTCGCTGGCACTGGTCGCGCTGGTACCCCCAATTGTAGTGATGCGGACATCAATGGTGCCTGTTCCTGCCGGTGCGGTCGCCGTGATCTGTGTTGCCGAGTTAACGGTGAAGCCTGTAGCCGCCGTAGCGCCAAAGGTGACCGCGGTAGCCCCGATGAAGTTGGTACCGGTAATGGTCACGCTAGTGCCTCCACTGGTCGGCCCGCTGGTTGGGCTCAAGGCCGTTACCGCTGGTCTTGCGATATAGGTAAACTGGTCGCTGGCACTGGTCGCGCTGGTACCCCCGGTTGTAGTGATGCGGACATCAACGGTGCCTGTTCCTGCCGGTGCGGTCGCGGTGATCTGTGTTGCCGAGTTAACGGTGAAGCCTGTAGCCGCCGTAGCGCCAAAGCTCACCGCGGTAGTCCCGCTGAAGTTGGTGCCGGTAATGGTCACGTTAGTGCCTCCATTAGTCGGCCCGCTGGTTGGGTTCAAAGCCGTTACCGTTGGCACCGTCGTATTATCAAGATTGAATTGTGTTGTACTGTTAGCGCCGAAGCCCAGACTAAAGTTATATGCTGTGCCAGAAGTAGTTGGATTGACCCAGTTAGCCGTATTGGTAATATCCGCTAAAATTGTGGCTTTGGACCCGCTTGACGAACTGGGATTATATTTTTCATTGGGATAGCGTGAATTAGCTGTATTAGTAAAAAAGGCGGTAGAATAAGTCGTACCTAAGTCAGATGGTAATTCGCTATAAGCCTGAAGCTGATTAATAGGCTCAGTACTGGTGGAATTTATATGCCATCCGTTTGAAACATTCGTAGCATTTAGTCTGATATTATTAAATGCAAAAATAAATGATGGGTTAGTATCAGCCCCCTGATAGATTATTAATTGATCACCTGTTGCTGTAGGCCATGGGTTGGCAGAAAGCGTAGTATTTGTCCATGTGCCTGGAAGTATTGAAAAATCTGCAGCAGGAAGTACACTACCATCACCTTTTAGACCTGATGCACTCCTGATGGCTAAGTCAAGCTTGATAATGATCACCGTACCTGCAGATATAGTTACTGAAGGTTGCCATTGCAAAGTCCCCTCATTTGTCGTAACAATCGATGGTTGTGGTGTTGTTATTGCACCCACAAAATGTCCTGGGGTTGAGCCATAGGTGTTTACCCATCCACGATCAGTAATATAAATCACCTCATTCGCCGCAATATTATTAAGTGCCACTATCGCAAAACTACGTATCGTTGTTCCGGCATCAGGGTCACTATTCATCCCAATTACCGCAAGATCCCCCTTAGATAAAGCTGCCCTGGCATTTAATATACTGATTAAAAGCAATGGGATAATGAATAAAAAACGAAATACTTTTTTGTAAAATTTCTTCATATAAATAACCTTTCTAAATCTTCAATACGATACGTTGTGGTAGATAATAAAAAGTATAACCGGGATTGAAGAAGACCGGTTATACTTATAAAAAGGCTATCATAAGCCCCAGATTTTAATCTCTCGAAGGAAAAAGTCCTACCATACAGATCACGTAATTAAGTGCCATTGAAGGCTGCCTATTCTCATGGATAGCAGGTGTTGCTGAGCCGGAAGCTGCTATAGCCAGGCTAGTTAACTGTGGTCCGGTTACACTTTGTATACTCAGTGTGCCATTTGCCATAGGCGCTTGTTGTGCCGGCGGTTGCGCTACACCATATAACATTTCCCCCAATCCACTTGGTGCACCTAAAAGATTACCTGCAGGACTTGGCTCATCGAATTGATCTGCAGATGCCTTAATCGTTACAGTTGCTGAACCTGCAGCTGGTAAATATGTTAAATTGTGAGTGTGTGCCGACATTTCTGACATGCCAACAGCTACTGCTTCAGTACCTTCTGCATCGCCTAGACTGTACGCTGTTAATCCCTGGCCCTGACCTGCGCCTACGATAGTACGTCCCTGAAGATCAGGTAGCTTAAAAGTGCTTGTACCATCGCCACCGTAGTAAGTACCAATTACAGCATACAATGTGGTGTAAGTACGTATTGCTAAAGTTTGCCCGTTGCATATAGCCCAACTCATTGGTGCAAACGTCCCTGCGAACATTCTTATTTCTCCTATAGTTCCTTCCATTGTGATAAAAGTTAGTGTTAATTAATTTTAGTTTCTTGAGGGAAAAATCCCATCTACGCAAATAATATAATTTATTGCAAGTACAGGTTGTATATTATTGTGCGGCAGGCTATTCCCAGCTATACCAATAACTACCTGCGGTATCGGAGGCGACAGGTTGCTCACCTGTGCAGCATTGCTATTAAGGTCAACAAGATTTGGAGAATTAGTTGGATTAGCATAAACATTGTTAGTACCTGATGAGTCTTGTGCCAAATAATTGCCTACCGGGCCGAATTCAGTACCAGAAGATGCAACAGCATTTAATGAAATGTTTACTGAAGCTGCAGTTGTACTAAAATCAGGGGTTATTTGGTGTGTATGAACCGGCAGCTCTAATGAATTCAGCGCATGACTCTCCTCACCAGTAACCTGGCCCAGATTATAGTTACTAAGGCCAATACCCTGGCCTGCTCCTACCACAATCCGACTGGCAATGTTGGGTAATTGGAAAGTATTTACGCCATCACCACCATAGTTAGTACCGATTATTGCAAAAAGAGCCTGATATTGCGCCAACTGCATATTTTGTCCCTGGCAAAAAAGCCAAGTTCTTGGTGCGAAATTGCCTGCAAAAGCACGGATTTCGCCAATTGTTCCTTCCATATTTTTATCTTAATTTAGGTTGTGTAATTAATTCCGTGATGGGAAATATCCTTGAATACAAATGATATAATTGAGTGCAATGCTTGGCATGATGTTATTATGCGCTCCGCTAGTCCCGGCACTCTCTAGGGCAATACTTGGATTGGGTATGTTAACATTACTTATTTGAATGGATTTATCACTCAAAGCAGTTGTTGTACCACTTTTAGCGTAAACTGCCATCTGGTTTGAAGCATCCTTGCTGATAAAAGCATTTTGCCCGTTTTCTTGCGTACTTTCGCTAGGATTACCATAAAATGTAGCATTCCCTATGCCGTTGCCCGTGCCCGGCGTAATAGCTGCAATATGTGTATGCGCAGGTATTTGGTTTATGTTAAGCGGCACCTTTTCTACACCTATTTTTTCCCCTGGTGTATAAACAGACAAGTTTGCACCCGCTCCTACACCCACTACAGTTCTGCTACGCAAATCTGGCAATCCAAATGTAGTGCGCCCATCTCCACCGTATAAAGTTCCCAGGATGGCATATACCGCCTGGTTACTGTTTAAGTTTAATAGCTGACCCTGGCACAAAGCCCAGCCTTTCGGCGCAAAATCGCCGGCAAAAATCCGTACTTCTGCAATTGTTCCTTCCATATAATTTAATTTAGGTTTATAAATTTCTCCCCTGCTTTTATACCCATCTGAAAAAGCTTACTTCCTGAAAAATAGCCTTCGCGCATGTGTAAAATATTAATCTTTAAAAAACGATTTTCAAGACATGCTACAATCAATCCATAAAGTGCATCAGCGTAAACTATAGTGCCGGGTTCTGGCTTCGTCCCTTCCGGCAATTGAATTTCTGCTGGCGATCCTTCTAATATGCGTACTTCTGTGTTTTTAATCCAGGCAGTTGCACCATCATATTTTGAATTGGCTGCATTAATCAAACATTCTATTTCATCGGCAGATTGCTCCCGCCAATTGATTGCTAATTCTTTATTGCCAGGTTTTTTCTCCCAAGCCGTATTCGCTAAATTATTTTCATTCACAACAGGTAAGTACTGCGTGTTATTCAGCAGCTTATCTATCGCTTCTACAGCCAAAAACCCCAATCGCTGGCAAAGCAGCCCATAATTCTCACCTTTTATAATAGGTAGTTGCTTTGTCCATACAATGGGTCCGGCATCTGTATTTTCGGTCATTTGATGTACCGTCAGGCTTGCATAGGGCTCATTGTTTCTGAGTTGCCAGAATATAGGATCGGCACCACGGTATTTAGGTAATTCACCAAAATGAAAATTCAGGTAACCACTGCGTACACTTTGTAGCAGGTGATCAGGAATCATCCAAGGAAAACCAAATACCCATACGGCATCTGCATCCAATCTTGTCAACCAGTGTTTTAGTTCATGCTCCCATGACCCCTGATTCAATTGCAATATCTGATTTCCAGATAAACCCATGGCTTGCAAAGGTTTCAGCAGCGCTTTGCTACTTCGATCCAGAATAGCCACACCACCTAAAAGTGCTCGTGAGTCCAATGCTTGGACTGTTGGAAATGCAAGCGAATCTGAATTGCAGATAACTGCTATTTTCTTCATTATATGCCAAGGTAAGGGTTCATCCAAAATGAAGAAGCTTGGCTGCTAATACGTTGCACATCTTCATGATGAATATCAATGGTTTCCAGTTCACTGATCAGCTCCCTGGATATATCACTTTTAATCCCGGTAAAGGTATTTTTAACCAGGTAAACTCTGCTTTGCGAGGCATTTGATTCCGGTGTAATTTCAACACAGCCACGCGCTGTTTCGATGGCTGCTTCGGCAATGGCTTTTTGTAGAGATTTTCCACCCTGATCTTTAACCGCCTGGGCGATCAGTAAACCCGTTTCAAACCCAAACTGGGAAAAAGGATTTGCCATGGCATTACTCACCTCATCCAACTGCTCTGGTTTAAGTTCACGATTTATTGATAATGTAGTGTAAACTTCAATTGGCTCAGGTGTGGTAAATGCTTCCAACAGAAACGGCAAACCAAGTAATGGAATAGTTTTATGTAAGCCTTGCTCCACATATTGCGTTAAAAACATCGTAGCTTCTTTTCCGCAAAAAGTAGCCAGAATAAAATCCGGTTTGTAATGTTGTATATGTTCAAATACGGCGGCAATATCGCCAGTTTCTTTAGGATTGGGTGTTGGCGCAATCACAAATGGCATGGTTACTTCACCCGCTGCCGATTCCATACCAGCGCTCAACATACTTTGAAATGAATAGCCACAGTCGTACAAACCAGAAACATACATGCCTTTTTTCCCAAATTGCTTAACCCCCCATTGGCCAACAGACCACAATTGTTGCCAGGTATGAATGGAGTTGAGAAACATGTAATCATTAAACTTTCCAGGTTCCGGCAAATGCTCACCTATGTTATTAATAATGAACGGCCGTTTTACATTTGCTATTTTTTCTGAAAGATCAGTACCAACTTTATTAGAAACGATGCCTGTAATCACATCTGCATCGTCAAAGCTGACCAGCTTGGTGATAGCGGCTTCAGCAAGATCACGCGATCCCTGGCCAATAAATTCTGGCACAATTTCCAATTCAACCTCCTGGCTTAATTCCTTTAAGCCATTTTTTAGCCCTGTACTAAATTGTTTAGCCATTGGCAGAATACTTGAGTTGGAAAGCAAAACGCCCACCGTTAATTTTTTAGTTTCCATTAATTCTAATTAATTTGCCCACATCCGCAACAGGTTACTATAATGTTGCTGCAATAAAAGATATTCTTCCTCCATCAGTTCTTTATTAAAGAGGTTTTCAGTGATCTGGAAAATGTCAAATAACATTTTTCGGTGTACAGCTTCTTTGACCAGCGACTGGACCCAAGTTACCGCAACGTTCCGTTCGCCACGGGTAACTTCCCTCACCCGATGAACCTGAGTACATGGATAACAGATGGCATCCCCCTTATTCAGTTTATACAATACGTTTCCATTTGCAGTTTGTAATTCCAGTTCGCCTCCATCATACTCTTCAGGATCATTCAGGCAAATCGTAATGGCAACATCCGTACGGATCATATTACCCATCACCGGACGATCTACATGCCAGCCATAATGCATACCATGTTTATAATTACTGATGATAAAGGGATGAACACTTTGGGGCAAGACAGCATTTCTGAATAAAGCGTTGCGATTAAGCGCTTCTAAAATACGTTGTTGAATGACAGCATGCTCTTGTGTCTGATTATTGAGCTGCAAATTGCTTTTTACTTCTTTTGCAGCACTGTATGCAGTTAATTTGCCATCATCAAATGCACCTGATTTAAAAAGGAAATTAATATGATTGACTTCTTCTTCGCTGAGGAGTTTTTTTATATACAGATAGGTACCGTTTAAAATACACTGATTTTTTTCACTTGCGGTTACAAACTGAGCATTCATTGAAGAGGGCGATTTAGATTAAGTGTAAATTTAATAATAACTTTTAAAATTTGATATAATAACCGCTAAAATATTTGACATTAATCAATAACTTTTCCCAATGGGCAGTCTACTTTAACAGACATAGACCTATAATCCTAAACAGACATACACCCATAATCCTAAATCATTCTAAAATTCTTTATATGTTTATACTGGCATTAGTCGCATTCAAATTATAAAGTACCAATGGACACCTATATTTTAGGAACAGGTTTATCACACGACGGATCAACAGTTTTATTAAAGAACGGTAAGATCTTAGTCGCTATTGAAAAGGAGAGGCTTACCCGTGTAAAACATGATGGAGGTAACGATTTTAATACTGTTCAATATTGTTTGGATTTTGCAGGAATCAAAGCCAGCGATTTGGCATTAATTGTGCAAGCGTCAAACTTCGAAAACAACATCTCACCAGGCCAATATGCCGGACGTCGATATTTCGACGGATATATTCAAACGCCCGTAATTACCCTGTCACACCATCTGGCACATGCCTGGAGTGCAGTGGGTATGTCTCCGTTCGAAGAATGTAATGTAATGATAGTTGATGGTGCAGGTAGCCCTTATGCGCAGTGTTTAGATCTCGAAGGTACGACAACACCGTCGTATCCATTTAGTAATGGCATGTATTGTGAAAAAGATAGTTTTTATCACTTCAACGGAAAAACGTTGATTCCACTATTTAAAGATTTCTCCGAAGTTAAGCTGTTTCAAGAGTGTCACTCCTTAAAATTGCCAACTAATTATCATTCCATCGGAGGACTTTATCACGCAGCCAGTCAGTATTGCTTTGGCAACATGAATGATGTTGGGAAACTGATGGGTTTGGCTCCCTTTGGCATTTTGAATGGAAAACCACCCCTATTTAAATTAGAGAGTGGCATCATCGAAGTACTTTACAAAAATGTTGATGCGTATTTCAATAAACCCTCATCAGGTTATGATACTTTTAAAAATGACTTTAAACACTATGCCGACATGGCACGTTGGGTACAGGATGAAACTGAAAAGGCTATTATTTATCTCTTTAAAGAGCGGTCTAAACTATATCCGCATGCCAACTTTGCTTATGCCGGTGGAGTAGCCTTAAATGCTGTAGCCAACTTCAAATTGCGGCGTTCGGGCATTGTAAAAAATTTATACACCCAACCCGCAGCGGGAGATAACGGAATCGCCATTGGCTGTGCTTATTATGGTTGGCATGAAATTTTGGGCCAGCAGAAAGCAAGCATTCCCGACCATGTTTTTTTCGGCCGTAGTTACTCCAATGATGATGTGGAAAAGGCTCTATCAGATGCTGGCATTATTGGAAATACCGCATTTTCAATCAACCAAACGACAAAATTTGTAGCGCTTACGGCTGAAGAACTTGGCCGTGGCAAAGTGGTAGGATGGTTTCAGGGAGGCGCCGAATTTGGACCAAGAGCATTAGGGCATCGGAGCATATTGGCAGATCCGCGTATTAAAGACATCAAAAACCACATTAATAGCGCAATTAAATTCAGGGAAGATTTCAGGCCATTTGCCCCATCTGTAAGAATTGATGATGTGCAAAAATACTTTATCCATGGATGGGAAAGCCCCTATATGATATTGATAGATGAGATAAAGCCCGAATGGAAAAATCAGCTTGATGGAATCGTTCACCGGGATGGTACCTGCCGGGTACAAACCGTAACCAGCGCCTTTAATCCTGATTTCTATCAGCTCATCAGCGATTTTGAAGCCATAACAGGTATTGGCGTTTTATTAAACACATCTCTCAATCGTAAAGGGATGCCTATAGTAGAAACACCTGCTGAAGCATTATCGCTTTTTTTATCAGGTGCAATAGATGTATTGGTATTAAATAATTTCATAATTTGCAAACATCATGATTTGCTTCTCTAAATTAAACCTCAACATTAACGTTCAGCTGCTCCAGCATGAGTTGAAAGATTTATTAACCGGTAATCAATGGATGCCACATTACAGCACTACCGATTATACAGGTAACTGGCACGTTTTGCCTTTGCGCACTCCCGGCGGAAACAGCGACAATCCTTTCGCTGATCTATTAAGCCATAAGCATTTTGAAAATACAGCTTTACTGATCAATCTTCCTGAAACGAGCAGATTTTTGGAAAAATTTAAATGTGAAAAACTTTCCGTCCGCTTACTCAATCTTCATGCAGGCTCAGTGATTAAAGCACACAGAGATATTGAGCTGGCCTTTGAACAGGGCGAGGCACGCCTGCATATTCCCATATTTACCAATCCGGAAGTTGAATTTTTTGTAGCTGAAGACCGTGTAGTGATGAATGAAGGCGACTGTTGGTACATTAATGCCAATATAAAACATCGTGTAACAAATAATGGCCCAACCGATAGAATACATCTGGTTATCGATTGTAAAGTAAATAAATGGCTTACCAAGCAAATTGCTACTGGCATGAAAAAAACAGTTTTTCTAAAAAAAGATGCAGAAACTACGCACCAGGTAATTAAAAGCTTGAGAATGGCAAATACAACAAATTCAGATCACCTGGCCGATCAGATGGAAAAAGAACTGCAAATTAATCAATTGACGGCCAAACTGCTCGATTTTATTTCCGAAATTGGTTTACAATACCAACTGGAATCTATAACCGAAGAAACATTTTTGCCAGGCCTTAAACTTAGCGGTGGCATATTGATTGTAGATCCGGAAAAACTATTATATCCAGGCGATATTTTACATGAGGCCGGGCACCTGGCCTGCATGCCTCCTGAAATACGCATGGGGATGAGCGATTCGCTACCGATCAATGACCTTAACAATGGCGGCGAAATGATGGCCATTGCCTGGTCATATGCCGCATCTGTTCATTTAGGTATCGATCCTCATATCGTTTTCCATGATGACGGATATAAAGGTGGGGGCAAAAATCTTGTGGAGAACTTTACACAGGGTCATTTTTTCGGGGTTCCTTTATTACAATGGAACGGGATGACCTATCCTTCAGGTCAGGAAGATCAGCTGGCTTTTCCGCAAATGATCAACTGGACCTGTAAAAAAAACATGCATATCAACTACACAAAGGAATAGCGATGATATCAGATTTTTCTTTATCACCATCAACAGACACTAGCGCTTTTGGCCTGATGCATGTGAAGCGTTTCTGGAGCAAAGTTATGCTTAAAAGGACGAACCAGATAGATGTGGACTTTTGGAAAAAAGAATGGGAGCTGGACAAAACCTTATTGAGTGTGCTAGGACTAGGCCTTGAACAAACGCTTACTTATGTTTTTCAATATGCTCCGGCATTTGAAGAATTTGAACAATGGATCGTGCAAACCTCAGGCATTCCTACAAGCGAACAGATCAATAGATTTAATAGCTTATTTAGCGAGACACCAAGGATTAGCCAACCCATCCCATCAGTAATCAGTGTGGAAGAACTTGCATTTTGGACAGAAAATGGCTATCTGATTCTTAAAAATGCGATTCCTAAAGAAGATTGCCAGGCCACTATTAATGTAATTTGTGATTTTCTAAAAATAAATCTTCAGGATGCTAACACCTGGTATGGATCCAATACCTCAAGGCAGGGAATTATGGTCCAATTATTTCAGCATCCTTTATTACAAAAAAACAGGCAATCAGCACGTATTAGGATGGCTTATGAACAGCTATGGCAGCGTACCGATATATGGGTAACAACAGATCGCGTGGGTTTTAATCCTCCGGAAACAGAAAAATGGAAATTTCCTGGTCCGGATTTACATTGGGATTGCAGCCTGGACTTGCCTATTCCATTTAACCTGCAGGGCTTATTATACCTTGCTGATACGGCGCCAAATCAAGGTGCTTTTACATTAGTTCCCGGATTTCATCATCGTATTTCTACATGGCTTCCCTCCCTTCCTGCGGGCGCCAATCCAAGAACAGAGGACCTGCATGCGCTGGGCAGCTTACCAATCGCTGCCGAGGCCGGAGATTTTATTATCTGGCATCAGGCTTTACCCCATGGTAGTAGTCCAAATACTTCGACAAAACCGCGATTTGTGCAATATATCAACTATCAACCTGCTGATTTTACGGTTCAGAAGAGGTGGATGTAGGTCATGATATCATGTTGCTAAATTTAATCAATAGTATAAAATTTAATTATTACATCTTCACTTCATTTAATATATCAGTATGCTAACCTAAAAAGGATAAAGCTATATTCGAGATAACCTGTTCATGAACAACGATATTATTTCATTTATAATATGCAAATTTGAAAACAGGCCGTTAATGCGCTCATTAATCTTAACATAACCGCCGTCCTAGTTGGGTATGGATGAAATTCAATTACATGCCTGGTAAAAGTAAAAACATAATTATATCGAAAAATGGCAATTTTCAATTCTGCATTTAAAATTACAATGGGTAACGAAGGTGCCTTATCGCGAGTATAACACAGTGTATGGACAGTTGATATCTCGTGTAGCTTTATTGATTTGCAGCTTGGTATGGGTAACTGTGACAAACAGGACCAAAGGAAACAGTATCGGTATTAAAGGAATAAGTACTGTCGTAACTGCTGATAATATCATAATAGATAACGAGAAATAAATATCGCCGCTTTTATCATAAAAAGAGCCTTCAGGAAGCTTTTTTGTAAATAATCTATCTGATGATAATGGCATCAATGGTAAATTGTTTTCAAAAAATGGCTTGTACCCGCATTGCTGTTAATATTCTGAATAAAGTATACAGTATCAAAAACAGGATGTGCCTTAACTTAACTGAGCCAGACGCTTTTATGGCTTATCAGCATAAGTAGCTCTGCTTATCTAGTTTTAAAAATCAAGGAAAACGCTTTTCCAATTGATTCTGCTACAATAATAATCTATCATCTGATACTTAGTTAGGACAACGACAGGTTATATTTTCCGTTTCTCAGATCAATCCTGCGATTACCCAATCCTGTATAGTAACTAACAAACTACCTCCGGCAAACAATATATTACCATACCAAAGCCCGGCTGAGATATCAGAGATTACAAGTCCATCACTAGGAAGTGATCGCAATCAACTTGGCATTAAGTATATTGTAATTGTTGATACACCTTAAGAAGGTGTATCAACTGGTCATAATCCCAATTTTAAATCATATATGTAAAGCCCGGATCATCTGATAGTATATATTCAAATGCAATCTTGATACTATCACTTTGATTTTCTAATTTACACACGGCAAATGGCGTTGTTAAACTGCAGTTATACGTTGTTAGTACCTCTCTACCAAACACTTTGATTTCTGTAAATAAATCTAGCCGGTTATGAGTTTTAGAAGCAGGCACCTCTATAACCACTGGCTGTGGTAGCTTAAATTCACGACTCGCACAATAAACCAACCCAACTCTTATGCGTTTCGGCTGATAATCAAGCACGGTAAAATGCTTGTATTCTTCTTCCCAACGGGTTAATACCGCTTCGACAGCTATTTTTTCCGGAATAAAAATAGCTTCCGGACGCATTTTCGGAATTAAATTATTCATAATTGCCACCTGAGGTTCTTTCCGTAAAGCATTTAGCATCGTTTCTGAAATCACCATATCAATACGCACACCATCAGGAAATTTATAAGTTGTTGCATCGGCGCAAACAAAATCAACCACATAATCTAAAAGGTCTAATTTTTCATAAAGAACTTTTGCTGCTTCCAACGAATCAGGATTGATATCTAATAAAATGAAATTGACTTGCGCTGCGGTAAATTGAGATGTTAAGGGTGTAAGCAATGTGCCGTAAGGACCACAACCAGCATATAATATATTGATGATATGCCCGGGAATTGTATCTAATAAATGATTAATCGCATGATAGATGCCTCTAACAAATCTACGTGTGCGCTCCAATTCTTTAAGACAATGTGCAGCTTTAATGGTTGAAACTGCTTTACCGCTTGGCAGATAAATATCCTGATCTGTAATGTTACCCGCATTTATACCCGTTACGCCGGCAAAAAGCGAGTGAAGCCGTTCAATTGCGTTTTTAATCTCTAAATAGTCATCTTCAAAAAGTAAGACATTAGTTGCAGCAGACATACTCTCATTGCATTGTTGAGTCGTTAATTCCATTTGTTTTCTTTACATAATACTAAAAAGTTAATGCTAAACTAAAGAATATATCTATGTACGTGACCGATCTACCTATTTTTGTAGATTTTTTTATTAGTCAACGTCAAAAGTGACTAGTGAATTTAATAGTCGCAAACTAATAGCGAACAGGTTGATGGAAATGTGCACTTTATAAAATTCATACCATTTACAGGTAAAACTGTAACAATGTGATATGGAATAAGATTTATTCCAGCAAATTATTTACTGGATTCAGAGTGGAGATTTCGGCTCCGTTGACCAATTGATTCCGTGTAGGATTGACCAGTTTAAGAAAAACCCGATTTATTCTTAACCTATTCTCTACTAGTCTATTGGGATGGTCGGTTTTGACCGAAAAATACTGATCTGCAATTTCGAAACGATGTGGTCAAAGCTACTGAAATCTCCATCATTGTTAAAAAAAATTATTTCAAGAGAAAGCAGTCACAATCTATCTTAAAGCAGCGCCACTCTTTGCCAACTATTGCAATTTAACGGGATTTAGCATTATTTTTGTTGCTCAAGTTCAACCACTTTTCCAAACATCGGGTCATGCTTTTGCAGAAAATCTTTCCCATAAATGTCTTCTTGAGTTGTCGTTCGCAGATATAAATGGTCAATAGAATACTGAACTGGGTATTCGACGTGATTCTGAAAGATATCATCCACATTTTTAATGTCTGTCAGATCGATCTGAGGCTCTACCCTAAAAATAAATTTGCTGTAAGGCAACATGATCATGAGTGTGCTTGCCTGAAGTCCACCAAGTAAATCGGGCGTTTCTCCAATACTGACCAGTTGCTTACTGTTCTTTGCCAGACTGGAAAGGTTGCTCGCCGAGGAATAAATAAATTTATCCTGAAGCACATATATCTTCCCCTCAAAAGGCAAGGTTACACTGTCTGGTACAACAAAATTAAAATCCTGCCTGATGTAATACATAGCCTGCGATTTCAATATCGGTATACCCGGATCGAAAGTTTGAGTAGCGTTATTCAAAACAGAATCTTTGTTGATATGATAATGGGTCTGGATATAAGGGCTGAAATTTCTGGCCACAACTACCTTTTTCTTTAAAGTATCCTGAACCAGCTTACTTAGGAATTTCCCATAAGTATTATCACTTCCCCCACCATTCCCCCTGATATCTATCACTACACTTTTCACCTGGTGGTCGCGAAAAACATCCACCAAGCGGCGTTTAACGGTGTCGCCAAGTTCTTCCCTCATGGCAGGAATTTTGGCATAGAAGATACCTGCTTTCTCAAAATAATGGGTTATCACAGTATCTGTCTGGCTAAAATAGCCATATTCATTACTTTTCTTGGTTAGGTAAGTAACTGTATCCTGTTTAGCGATATTTAACAGGTACCTGTTTTTGTTTTTATCGGAAAAAACAAGTTTAAGCGTGCCATTTTTATAGAGTTCTGCCGGCCAGTAAAAATTTTCATCATACACCCTATTTCTCACCCTGTCCCAACGTAAGGGTGAAACAAATGCGGTAAGTGTATGCACAAAACGATGAATACTTTTGCCATTACAACTCAGGAGTTTCATTCCGGCAGGATAGTGATGTCACTTATAACTAAAAGGAAGCAAATTATAATATTCTCCTGATGTATAGATTAGATTTAGTTCTGGCTTGGCATAAAAAGCATCCTTTAAATATTTGACATAGCGGTACATGTTAGCGGTGCTGGCACTGTCAAAGGACACCAGTTTAGCGGGTATCCAGTACCTTTTTACAATATCCAGCAAAGTGGTGTTTAGCTGACTGATATGGCCATCCTGTGCAACATTTAGTGTTTTTTTAATAATTTGCAGATATTCACCCATGGTAGTTTTGGGCGTGATCTTTTTTTTCAGTCCGTTGGCGTATCGGCCAAAGTCAATACCCCGTACCTCTTTGTTGTAATAGATCACGGGGCTTGTCTGTTTGATATAGGACACAAGCGAATCATACTCGCTTAACATCTCTGCATAAGATAATTTTGGAAAGTTCTCCTTAAGCTTATCCTGAGCTTTAGCAATACTGCATTCAGCCACGAGAAAAGAGAAAACAACTAGAAAAAGGTATTTCATCTGTAATTTTTTCACAAAGAAACCCATGAGAAAGAGCTAAAAATTGTAAAAATCGTTCAGCAATGATTGTTGTTTCCATAAATCCAGGCAAGATTGTTCTGTTCTATGGAAATTTTATTTAAAAGCTGTTTGGGGGAATAACCAGAAAATACCTTAAAATCTTTTATAAAGTGCGCCTGATCGTAATACAGGTTTGCATGAGCAGCACTCGTTAAGGTTTGTCGCTTTTGAAGAATTTCATTCAGTATATTCCTGAAGCGATTGGTCTTAATGTAAGATTTAGGATTCAACCCAACATGATTTTTGAACAGGCGAAATAATGTGGGTGGACTAATGCCAAGTTTCTTAGCCAGCGTTTCAACGCTGAGGTCTTCACCACCTGTTGTGATGAGCGCTAAAGCTTCTTTGAGCTTTTCAGGCTCACTGACCTTTAGGTTTTCCAACAGGATATGTTCCAATTTCTCTACCCTTGTAGAAAAATCTTCCTCGTCAAAAATTTCTTCCAGTAAATAATGACTGTTGCGCCCGAAGATATCAAACACATGATCTGATTCCAACAGATCATGATAAGATTCACCTGTAAAAGCGGTCAGGGCCGCAGGTTCAAATAAGATACAAATCTGATCCAGGGCTGAATGGACATCAACATGAAAAGGCATCTTATGAAAGCCGAATAGCCTACTCTTGAAACCACCTGTGCCTTAGTAACCAGGCAATGATTTAATTTGGAATGGCTGGTATAATCGATTTTATTTTCCTTATAAATGGCAAGGCAAAGGTTGTTATTCGGAAAGGTGGAATAACGCACAAGCCCGGCAGATGACTTCCTGAAGAACAAAAAATATTGGACATATTTTTTTAACAATTCATTCCTGGGTTTTATAATGATCGAATCCATTAATTTAACTGGTAATTATTTAAGGGTAACAAAACCACTCAAAAATAAAAGGATCATTTTACTTTTCATCACAATATGTTTGAATGTAATAAAAATCCCTGATGAGGCATTACATGAATATGTTCTTTGGCCAACCTCAATAAATAATATTTATATCATAAGGGCCTCTCCGCCCGTCGTTCTCTGCTTCTATTATGGGGTCTAAAGGTTGCCAATACCTAGGTCATACCAATATAAAAATCTATACCTGCTCCTGCAATTCCTTTGCTACACGCACCAACCGATCATTCATCATCTTCGCAAGATTCTTCTCCGGCTTAAAATCGGTCTCCAGTATTGCCAATACAGTTATAGTCATGCCGCAAAAATAAATTCCTTTTTCAAATCCCCAAAGCTGTCAAGCTAGATAACTGAAAATTAGCTATAATATTTTTATTATCAAGGGAAGTACTAGAAAGAAGTTTCAGGTAATAATGATTTTCAAATGAAAGATTTGAAGATCTTTTCAGGAATCAGAAATCGTTCGCATTTGACAAATATTGCGTAATCCTTAACAGGATACCCAGTTGATCATAGATTTTCTTCTGATTATTAACCTTAAATGGACCTACGGTTGATAGAGAATCAGCCGGCAAATCATGAAATAATAGCTAGGATACCAAAAGTCTTATGTATGGAAAATAAAGAAGAAATTAGCAACATCCCACAGAAAAGAAAGCATTTTCTACCACAATCATCAGCGAAAGATTTTGATAAAAGTCACACAAAGGGATACCGAAAATTACAACCAAAACCATCAATAATAAATTCAAAAAATAGTATCTCCAAACCATACCCAAAGAACACCATACAAGCCAAAGAAAATGTGGAAAGAAGTTATGATAATATTGAAAAAATATCTCGAGAAAAAGAAACTAAATTACTAAATTTAATAGTAAAAGTTATCATTAAGTCGACATTGGAACAGTTGTATGGAAAAGAAAGCTATTAGATATTTAAGATTCAGCGACAAAAAACAGAGTGAAAATTCGATCGAGCGTCAGCGGGTAGTTACGGATCATTATATCCAATTGAACAAAATAAACCTCATAGACACTTTCATCGATCGAGGGAGAAGCGCTAAAACATTTGACCGACCTGATTTTATTAAGTTGCAGGAATTTATCAGCCTATATCACAAGAATGTTGATTACCTTTTGGTTGATCAGATGGACAGATTCAGCAGGGATGCCGGTGAAGCCATGGGAATGGTTAAAACTTTACAATCAAAATATGGCATACAGATTATAAGTGTTTCTGAGGGCATCGAATTTGACTATGATAAGCCCGGGAGTTTTTTCAGAGCAGGTCTACAACTTTTATTAGCGGAGGAGGATAACATCAATCGCAGCATCAAAATACGTTCAGGCATATATTCCAAAAAGACGAAGGAGGGAAAATTCGTTTTTCGAATTACACCATTTGGATACGACAAAATTGGTGAGCCGCGTAATCGCAGATTAATCATCAATGAGCCACAAGCAAAAATTGTTCGATTTATTTACGATGCTTATTTAAAAAACGTTCCGCTATACCTGATTAAACAAAAGGCTGAAGAAATAGGATTTGATAGAAAGGGGAACATGGCGGTTGAAAGGGTTTTAAATAATCCTGTATATGCAGGACTAGTATACGCCAAGGCATATAAGGAACACCCTGGAGGGCTATTTCCCGCTATCCATGAGCCCATCATTGATATGATTTCCTGGAAAATGGTGCAAAGCAAATTTAAAAGCATATCTAAACCGCGTACAATAGTTGATGATTCCCTACCCTTGCGTGGTATTTTAAAATGCCACTGTGGTAATTTGTTGACCGGAGCACCTTCTCGTGGCAAATCAGGACAATATTTTTATTATTACAAATGCAGGTTTTCGAAACACAATAATATTAGTGCCAAGAAAGCCCATATGCAATTTGACGCAGCACTTGAGTTAATGAGCCTACCTGCAAGATCAATTCAAATAATAAAAGACAGTTCAAAAAAAGAAATTGAGAAAGAGCTCGAACATAATCGTAAAGTAATAGCAGAAAAAAAATTAGAACTAACAAAAGAACGGGATCTGTTATATGCAGTTGAAGAAAAATGGATTAAAAGTGAAATCGATCAGGAGACCTACAAAAGATGGCACGACAAATATAAAACCACTATAGACAATTTAGAGATTACAATAGAAAGGCTAAATACCAATCATAGCGAAGCATATGAAATACTCAATAAGGAGTTAGAATTATTGACAGACTTAAAATCAATCTATCACAAGTTTGATACGTTAGAAAAACGGGAGTTTATAGATCTGGTGTTCGACTCGAATCTCTATTACGAAAACGGCATGTATCGAACACCCACGATGATGAATATCTTATCATCTAAACATCTTAAAATGAGAGAATTAGGCGTATTGATTGTGCATAAAAAAAGGGAAGATTTTTCAATCCTCCCTTCAAGTGCACTTGTAGGGATTCGAACCCCAAACCTTCTCATCCGTAGTGAGATGCTCTATCCAATTGAGCTACAAATGCATTTCCGTTCGTTAACGGACTGCAAAGGTAAGGTTTGAGATTTAAATTCAAAATAATTTTGAAAAAAAATATTCAAAAAAATCTTACTGCATGTTGTTTATGCTTTTAAGGCATCATCAATTGCTTTAAAATCAGGCAAATCCTTTGCATCCTCCAAAACTTCTGCATAAGCAATCTTCCCTTCTTCATCAATCACAAACGCTGCTCTTTTAGAAACTCCTTTCAAACCAAATACAAATTCAGGATATAAAGCATTATAAGCTTCAGACACATTCTTGTTAAAATCAGATAATAACGGGAACTGATAGTTTTGAACTTCCTTAAATTTCGCTAATGAAAATGGAGAATCGACAGAGACTCCTAAAACCTGTGCATTTATCCCCTCGTAAAAGCTAAAATTATCACGCATGGCACATAACTGTTCGGTACATACACCGGTAAAAGCCATTGGAAAGAAATGAATAATTACTTTTTTACCTTTAAATGCGGCTAAAGAAACTTCAGTTAAATCCGAGCTGTATAATTTAAAATCAGGGGCTTGATCGCCAATTTGTAGTGACATATATTATATTGTTAAATTGTTGTAATTGTTAAATTGTTTGACTGGTTAATTGTTTAATCATAACACAAAGTTTTTAAAAAAAACTAGCTTGTTTACCAATTTCTGTTATCCATTTCCAGTGCAAATTACCATCCAGTCTGGATACTTGATACTAAATACCTTCTACCTTCCGCTCTCTACTTTCTACTTTTCATCTGCTCATCCACCAGCTTTAAACCTTCTTCAAAGCTATGTGGCTTATAATCTAAATCTCTAATTGTTTTATCTAACACAAAGCCAGTTTTTACCGGCCGTTTTGCAGTTTGATTTAAACTCTCAGAACTTATTTCAGAAATTATCGATTTATCGAGCGACCAATAATCGGCAACTTTTCTCACTAAATCTGCAATGCTCATGTAATCTTTCCCTGATACGTGATAAACACCCTGCGCATTCTTCTCTACCGCCAGCAAGCAGGCTTCTGCTAAATCTTCTGCCAAGGTTGGCATACGCCACTGATCGTTCACAACATTAATCGGGAGGCCCTTCTCCAATGCACCTTTGGCCCAAAGTACGATATTACTTCTACTCATATCATTAGTAATGCCATATACCAGTATTGTCCTCAAGATTGCCCAATTGGCCGTTGATTTTCTCAATAATTCTTCGGCCAAAACTTTCGATTCACCATAATAACTTACAGGATTTACTGCATCTTCTTCCTTATAAGGTCCATTTGCCCCATCAAAAACGAAGTCAGTACTCAAATGTATTAATTGAATATTTTTTTCTTCGCAAAGCGATAATAGTGTTTGAACAGCGCTTACATTCAACTCATAACAAGATTCCTTGCTGGCTTCGGCAGTATCTACATTTGTCATTGCTGCCGTGTGTATTATTGCGTCTGGCTGATATCTTTCAATTACGGACCTTACCTGATCTACATCCAGGATATCCATCTCTGCATATTCATAACCATGGCTTACAGGATAACGATTGAACCCCCTGGATGTGGCGACCAACCTCACCCTTCCTTCCGCTAATACTTTTTCTGTTATTTTTTGACCCAAAAGGCCGTTGCTACCTGTGGTTAAAATGGTTTTCATGGATTGATTTTACGCCCCTAAATTACCGATTAAAATCACCTAAGAAAAATTTCCAATATATATTTAAAATTTACTAATAATAACTTAACTTTGCCAACCGAATTGGAGCCCCTGCAAACAGCTTTAATTCATTGACTGTAATAAATTTACTCACAACAGATATGCCTAACTTAGGAAAAATAGCACAAATTATCGGCCCAGTGGTTGACGTTAGCTTTGCTGATGATGCCCATCTACCTAAAATTTTCGATGCGTTAGAGATAACAAAAGAAAATGGACAAAAAATTGTTTTAGAAGTTCAACAGCACTTAGGTGAAGACCGCGTACGTGCAATCTCTATGGATTCTACTGATGGTTTAGTTCGTGGAATGAAGGTACTTGATACTGGTTCAGCGATTAAAATGCCAGTTGGCGACCAAATCAAAGGTCGTTTATTTAATGTAGTTGGTGACGCAATTGACGGAATCACTGCAGTAGATAAAGCTGACGGTCGTCCGATTCACGCTACTCCTCCTAAGTTCGAAGATTTATCAACTGAAACTGAAGTACTTTTTACAGGTATTAAAGTAATCGATTTATTAGAGCCTTATGCAAAAGGTGGTAAAATTGGTTTGTTCGGTGGTGCTGGTGTTGGTAAAACAGTATTAATTATGGAGTTGGTAAACAACATCGCTAAAGCTTATGCTGGTTTGTCAGTATTCGCAGGTGTTGGTGAGCGTACTCGTGAGGGTAACGATTTACTTCGTGAGTTTATCGAATCAGGCGTTATTAACTATGGTGATGAATTCTTACACTCAATGGAAAAAGGTGGATGGGATTTAAAATCAGTGGATACTGAAAAATTAAAAGAATCAAAAGCAACATTGGTTTTCGGTCAAATGAACGAGCCTCCTGGTGCACGTGCTCGTGTAGCATTATCAGGATTAACAGTTGCAGAATATTTCCGTGATGGTGATGGTGAAGGCGCTGGAAAAGATATCCTTTTCTTCGTTGATAACATCTTCCGTTTTACTCAGGCAGGTTCTGAGGTGTCGGCTTTATTAGGTCGTATGCCATCAGCAGTAGGTTACCAACCAACATTGGCAACTGAGATGGGTTTAATGCAGGAGCGTATTACTTCAACTAAACGCGGTTCAATTACATCGGTACAAGCGGTATACGTACCTGCGGATGATTTAACTGACCCTGCACCGGCTACAACTTTCGCCCACTTAGATGCAACTACAGTACTTTCTCGTAAAATTGCTGAGTTAGGTATTTACCCTGCGGTAGATCCATTGGATTCTACTTCACGTATCCTTTCTCCTGCTGTTTTAGGTGATGAGCACTATAACACTGCACAACGTGTTAAAGAAACTTTACAACGTTATAAAGAATTACAAGATATCATCGCGATCTTAGGTATGGACGAATTATCTGAAGAAGATAAATTAGTAGTATCAAGAGCTCGTCGTGTTCAACGTTTCTTATCTCAACCTTTCCACGTAGCAGAGCAATTTACAGGCTTAAAAGGTGTATTGGTTGACATTAAAGATACCATCAAAGGTTTCAACATGATTATGGATGGTGAAGTTGATGAATATCCTGAAGCTGCATTTAACTTAGTTGGTAGCATTGAAGATGCGATCGAAAAAGGTAAAAAATTATTAGCAGAAGCTAACTAGTACGTTGTACGTAATAAGTTATACGTTTTAAATGCAAGTCGGTTGACTTTAAACTTAAAACGTAGAACGTAAAACTTTAAAAATGAATTTAGAAATATTAACTCCAGATAAAAAAGTGTTCGAAGGTGAAGTAACAGCTGTTACGGTTCCGGGGACTTTAGGTTCTTTTCAAATTTTGAGAGACCATGCGGCGATCATCTCAACTTTAGAAGATGGAGAAGTTATTATAAAAGCAGGCAAAGATGAAGAACAACGTTTTTTTATTAAAGGTGGTGTAGTTGAAGCCATCCATAATAAGATTGTTGTTTTAGCAGAAGGTATTGCTTAATTAAAATTCTTCATGCTGATTGATTCAGCATTCAAAAGAAGCCTTTTCGATTAATTTCGGAAAGGCTTTTTTGTTAACCTTTATTTTTACTAACATAAACCGATTAATAAGAAAAACCCAACCTTTTATTTCCCTTGCAAAAATCAGGAATTTATAAGAATTCGCATGAAATAATCCATTTTAAGAAGAAAAACAGAAAATTTATAATGCAAGCATAATAAACATACCGTATACCGTTTTGATATTCGGTCTACGGCTAGCGGCATTAAATCACTAATCCCATCATCATAACGAACAACATTTTGTTTTGTGCTCTAAATAACGAATTATATTCTTATTTTAATTTTTTCTTATTTCTCTTGCAAATTAATGAACCAAAAACTAAATTGGTATTTATAAACACTAAGGAAATAATGACTAATCAAGGCAACACATTTTTAAACAACTCTACTGCAATTGCAGCCGGAAATGTTGTGTTATTGCCTGTCATTTTACTTAACCTGCTACTCCTAGATATTTTAGGGAAGAAGACGGACTGCTTATAATAGATTTAAAAGAAATTAAATATACCTAAAGCGTCCTGATACAAACAGGACGCTTTTTTTAAATAACAAAACGTGATGAAATATTATAATTCGAACACGATTATTTACCTTGATGGAAAGTTTGAAAAAGCTGTAGATAGTAGCACGGATCTTTATGGTCAGTCTTTGCATTATGGTTATGCAGCTTTCGAAGGAATAAGAGCATACAAAACACACAATGGCAATCGCATTTTTAAAGCTGCTGCACATTTTGATCGTTTAGAACGCTCTTGTCAACTGGCAAATATTCCTTTCCCATGGGATAAACAAGAATTAATCAAAGAAACTTATAAACTTCTCACCTTAAATAAACTGAAAGATGCCTACATCCGCCCTTTAGTATTTTGCCACCCAAATATGAAATTGAATGAACCAAGCGGTGTTTCAATTCTAATTTGTGCCTGGGATTGGGATGCCTATTCGGGAAATAAATTATTGAAATTAACCATTTCCGATTACGAAAGACCGAATCCAAAATCCACCCCAATGGAAGCGAAATTGAGTGGAAATTATGTGAATTCAATTTTGGCAACAACTGCGGCCAATATCAAAGGATATGATGAAGCTTTATTATTGGATATGCATGGTTTTGTAGCCGAAGCATCTGGAGCAAACATCTTCCTGGAGAAAGATGGCAAACTCTACACCCCGTCTTTAGGAAATATTTTACCTGGCATTACCCGGGCTACAGTTAAAGAACTTTGCAGTGTGCTGGATATTGAATGCATCGAAAAAAAATTGACTATAGAAGATTTAAGACAAGCAGATAGTGCATTCTTATGTGGAACAGCTACGGAAATTGCTGGGATAGCTTCAATTGATGATATCGTTTTCCGCACCCTTTGGAGAGAATCGATTGGCTATACGATACAACGTGCTTATAAAAATCTTGTCCTTGAGAAAGTTAATTATGAGGTGATTATTTAGTAACAGGCACTAAGTATCGAGTATCAGGACAGTTTTAACACTAAACTTAACAACAACTAACAGAACCACAATATATTTTAACAATGAGCGAATTAAACAAGTACAGTAAAACATTTACACAAGACCCAACACAACCTGCAGCGCAGGCCATGCTTTACGGAATCGGATTAACCGATGCAGATATGGCTAAAGCGCAGGTCGGAATTGCGAGTATGGGTTACGACGGTAACACCTGCAATATGCACCTTAACGACCTTGCAAAAGACGTTAAAGCAGGGGTTTGGAAAAATGATTTAGTAGGCTTGGTTTTCAATACGATTGGGGTGAGTGACGGAATGAGCAACGGAACCGATGGTATGCGTTATTCATTGGTAAGCCGCGATGTAATTGCTGATAGTATTGAAACTATTTGCGGTGGACAATATTATGATGGAATTATCTCCATTCCTGGTTGTGACAAAAATATGCCGGGTGCAATCATGGCCATGGCTCGTTTAGACCGTCCATCAATTATGGTTTACGGTGGTACAATTGCTCCTGGTCATTACAAGGGTGAAGAATTAAACATTGTTTCTGCTTTTGAGGCGTTAGGACAGAAAATATGCGGTAATCTATCAGATGAGGACTACCAGGGCATTATCAAACATACTTGCCCGGGTGCAGGGGCTTGCGGCGGGATGTACACGGCAAATACAATGGCATCAGCGATTGAGGCTTTAGGAATGAGCTTGCCTTATTCTTCATCCAACCCAGCAGTGAGTCCAGAGAAAAAGCAAGAGTGCTTAGACGCTGGTAAATACATCAAAGTTTTATTGGAAAAAGACATTAAACCATCTGATATTATGACGAGGAAAGCATTCGAGAATGCCATTCGCTCAATCATCATATTAGGAGGAAGTACTAATGCGGTGTTGCACTTTATTGCAATGGGAAAAGCTATCGGTGTAGAAATTACGCAAGATGATTTCCAAAGGATGAGTGATGTTACGCCTGTATTGGCTGATTTTAAACCAAGCGGAAAATACCTGATGCAGGATTTACATCAGTATGGTGGTATCCCTGCAGTATTAAAGTTTTTATTGAACGAAGGTTTATTACACGGCGACTGCTTGACAGTAACCGGTAAAACCGTAGCGGAGAATTTAGCTGACGTAAAATCGATTATGGATTACGACCAGAAAATTGTTCAAAAATTAAGTGAGCCTATTAAAGCGACTGGCCACCTACAGATTCTTTATGGAAATTTAGCGGAGAAAGGTTCAGTTGCAAAAATCTCTGGTAAGGAAGGTGAAAAGTTTGAAGGACCTGCACGTGTATTTGATGGTGAGAAGGATTTGGTTAAAGGTATTTCCTCTGGAAGAATCAAACCAGGTGATGTTGTAGTAATTAAAAACGAAGGTCCGGTTGGCGCTCCAGGTATGCCTGAAATGTTAAAGCCTACTTCACTAATTATCGGTGCAGGTTTGGGTAAATCTATTGCATTGATTACTGATGGCCGTTTTTCGGGTGGAACACACGGTTTCGTTGTTGGGCACATCACTCCTGAAGCTTACAAAGGCGGCTTGATTAGCTTAGTACAAGATGATGACCTGATTGAAATAGATGCGGTAAATAATACCATTGACTTAAAAGTCAGTGAGGAGATTATCGCAGAGCGAAGAAAAAACTATATTCAACCTCCTTTAAAAGTTAGCAAAGGTGTGCTTTATAAATATGCCAAAACAGTTTCAGATGCAGCTAGTGGTTGCGTAACTGATGAATATTAATCTGGGTCTGAAATAAAATCACGGTCCAAAACTTAAACTAATATTTCAACAATTCGGTAAAACGAATATAGAATAGAGATTATGGAAACTGCACAAGAAATACAAACGGAGGCACAAGCAGAAACCTCAAAAACCTTATTCAAAGGAACTGGCTCACAGGTTTTATTGAATGGATTGATTGAAGAGGGTGTAACCACCATTTTCGGCTATCCAGGCGGCGCAATCATGCCCATCTACGATGCACTTTACGATTACGCAGATAAACTACAACATATATTGGTCCGCCATGAACAAGGTGGTATTCATGCTGCCCAAGGCTTTGCCAGAACAAGTGGTAAAGTTGGGGTGTGTTTTGCTACCAGCGGACCTGGTGCAACAAATTTAGTAACTGGTTTGGCAGATGCTCAAATTGATAGTACTCCCCTGGTTTGTATCACCGGGCAAGTTTTTGCACATCTATTAGGAACTGATGCATTCCAGGAAACCGATGTAATTAACATTACTACACCAGTAACCAAATGGAATTATCAGGTTACCGATGCAAAGGAAATTCCTGAAGTTTTAGCCAAAGCTTTTTACATTGCTAAAAGCGGAAGACCAGGACCAGTTTTAATTGATATTACCAAAAATGCACAGTTACAAGTGGAGGAATTTCCCGAATATGTAAAGTGTAACCATATCCGCTCTTACCGTCCAAAACCAAAAGTTAGGGTTGAATATATTGAACAGGCTGCCGAATTAATCAATGCAGCGAAAAAACCATTCGTGTTATTTGGCCAGGGTGTTATTTTAGGTAAAGCCGAAGCAGAATTTAAAGCCTTTATAGAAAAAGCCGGAATTCCATCTGCATGGACGATTATGGGCGATGGCGCCATTCCAACCTCACACCCGCTGAATGTTGGTATGTTAGGTATGCATGGTAATTATGGACCAAACGTTTTAACTAACGAATGTGATGTGTTAATTGCCATCGGGATGCGTTTTGATGACCGCGTAACAGGCCGTTTAGATAAATATGCGAAACAGGCTAAAGTAATTCACTTCGATATTGACCCGGCAGAAATTGATAAAAATGTTAAGGCTGAAGTTGGCGTTTGGGGAGACTGTAAAGAAACTTTACCCCTATTAACCAACTTAGTTAATGAAAACAAACATGACGATTGGTTAGCAAAATTCAAAGATTATAATCAGCAGGAAATTGACCAGGTCATTACACCCGAACTTTATCCTGAAGGTGATGAGATGACCATGGGTGAGGTATTGCGCAACATCAATGAGATTTGTGGTGGCGATGCTGTAATTGTAACAGACGTTGGCCAACACCAGATGGTGGCTTGCCGTTACGCTAAATTTAACAACACCCGCAGCAATATTACTTCTGGTGGTTTAGGTACAATGGGCTTTGGCTTGCCTGCAGCAATTGGTGCTAAGTATGGTGCGCCAGATAAAACTGTAATTGCCATTATCGGCGATGGTGGTTTTCAAATGACGCCGCAAGAACTAGGTACCATCATGCAGTTTGGTGCAGCTGTTAAAATCCTGATTTTAAACAACCGTTTCCTAGGAATGGTTCGCCAGTGGCAACAATTATTTCATGATAAACGCTATTCTTTTGTGAACATTACCAGCCCCGATTTTGTGGCTTTAGCTAAAGCATATTATATCGAAGCTGATAAGGTTGATGAGCGTGCCAACTTAAGGGCAGCATTGGAAACGATGATTAACCATGAAGGTTCATATCTACTTGAGGTAATGGTTGGACGAGAAAATAATGTTTTCCCAATGGTTCCACAAGGAATGAGCGTAAGCGAGATTAGGTTGAAGTAAGGTTGAGGGTGTTAAGGTAGAAGGTTAAAGGTTAAAAGCCCACTGCCTAGCCTGGGCCGTCATTGCGAGGCACGAAGCAATCTTAAAGCGATAGAAAGTCAATTCAAATAAATAATTGCCACAAGAAACATGAGTACTGAAAACACATTAGAACATAAAATAGATAAAGCTGATTTAGAGGGAAAGCAGGAATACAACATTATTGTATATGCTGAAAACCGCATTGGTTTATTAAACAGGATTGCGATTATCTTTTCGAAAAGAAAAATCAATATTGAAAGCTTAAACAGTTCGGCCTCTGAAATTGATGGTATCCATCGTTTCAACATCGTTATTAACGAAAGTTATGAAGTGGTGAGGAAACTTGCCCGTCAGATTGAAAAGCAAATCGAAGTATTGAAAGTTTATTTTAATACCAATGATGAAATAATCTGGCAGGAATTGGCTTTATACAAAGTTTCTACAGATGAAATTGCTGAAAAGGTAACTGTAGAAAGGTTATTAAGACAATATGGTGCAAGTGCAGTGGTAATTCGTAAAGATTATACCGTTTTCGCTGTAACAGGTCACAGAGAAGAAACCGATGCTTTGGTAAAAGCATTGGAACCGTATGAACTGATTGAATTCGTTCGTTCGGCTAGGGTTGCCATTATTAAAGACAGCGCTGGTTTCCATGAAAAATTAAAAGAATTTGAGGCATTTGAACCTGGAGAAGAACTGGTAGAAAATGAGTTTTTAGATAAAGGCGAGAAGATATTTACTATGTAAGCAGGCTGAAAGCCAAAAGCCGACAGACTAAAGTGAATTTTCATGCCGAGCTTGTCGAAGCACAAAAAAATTAAGTCATCATTGCGAGGTACGAATGAACCGAACCTCGCAATGATGAAAATTCAAGAAAGATGAAATGCAATAATGTAAAACCCATTCTTAGAATATTCGATTATCACAAAGCAATCGAGTTTTATGTGAATTGGTTGGGTTTCACAGTAGATTGGGAGCATCGTTTTGACGATAACACTCCTATTTATATGCAAATTTCATTGGGTGGAATTGAATTACATTTAAGTGAGCATCATGGCGATTGTTCTCCCGGTGCGCATATTCATATCGATTGTTCTGGATTGAAGGAATTTCATAAAGTGCTAATCGATAAAAAATATAAATATAACAGACCAGGTTTGGAAAGAACATTTTATGGAAGTTGGGCCGTTACGGTAAATGACCCGTTTTTTAATAAGATCACTTTTAACCAACCTTTGGACGAATCAGAAATAGAAGCTTAAAATGATGAACGAAGTATTTGATTTTATAATAAACTCCCGCAAAGCTTTTATTCAATTGGTGGATAGCTTAACTATTGAACAATTGAATAAAATTCCTGATGGTTACAATAATAATATCATCTGGAATTTCGGGCATATTGTGGTAAGTACGCAAACACTTTGTTATGTACGCACAGGAATTTTAGCCGATGCCCATGGAGTAAAATTTAATGACTTTTATAAGAAAGACACTCGCCCGACTTATACGGTAACAACGGAAGAGGTTGCAGAACTAAAATTAATTGCCTTAGAAAGCATCCAAAAAATAAAAGAAGATTATGCAAACGGTGTATTTGCAAACATAACGCCATTTTCAACTTCTACTTACGGCGTTGAAATGAAAAGTATTGAGGAAGTATTAATTACAACTGTCGGGCATGATAATGTGCATTATGGATATGCATGGGCGCTGAAAAAAGGTGTGGAAAGGGTTTAGGGAAAACACCAAACCTAAATAAAATAAACCCGATTGGAGTGGAAATACTTTTTTGATGGTTGACGAAAAAGATTGCCAGGTCGTTCCTCTTCGCAGTGACGAAAATGGAATAGAAGGACAAGCGTTTAAAAAAGATTGAAACGAAAAGCGGGGCTGAAATAACCGAAAAGCACTGGAAATTGCTTTTCAAAAGAACAACTAATTAGAAAATAGAACCATAAAATAAATAACAAAAACGATGTCAAATTATTTTAACACATTACCTCTTAGAGAAAAATTAAACCAATTAGGCGTATGCGATTTCATGGATAGCAACGAATTTTTAGACGGCGTTAGCGCTTTGAAAGGCAAAAAGCTAGTGATTGTAGGATGTGGCGCACAAGGCTTAAACCAAGGTTTAAATTTAAGAGATAGTGGTTTAGATGTAAGTTACACGTTGCGCAAAGAGGCAATTGAAGGCAAAAGAGATTCATGGAAAAATGCGACTGAAAACAACTTCAAAGTTGGTACTTACGAAGAATTAATCCCTACTGCTGATGTGGTAATTAACCTTACGCCAGATAAACAACACACTGCAGTTGTAAATGCAATTATGCCTTTGATGAAAGATGGCGCCACTTTATTGTACTCTCACGGTTTCAACATTGTGGAAGAAGGCATGCAAATCCGTAAAGATTTAACGGTTATTATGGTGGCACCTAAATGCCCAGGTAGCGAAGTTAGAGCAGAGTATGTTCGCGGTTTTGGTGTACCTACTTTAATTGCGGTTCACCCTGAAAACGACCCACAAGGAAAAGGACTAGCACAGGCTAAAGCTTATTGTGTAGGTACAGGCGGTCACAGAGCTGGTGTTTTAAAATCATCTTTTGTTGCGGAGGTTAAATCTGATTTAATGGGTGAGCAGACCATTCTTTGTGGTTTATTGCAAACAGGTTCTATCCTATCTTTCGATAAAATGGTTGAAAAAGGAATTGATGCGGGTTACGCTTCTAAACTGGTTCAATATGGTGTTGAAGTAATTACGGAAGCTTTAAAGCAAGGTGGTATTACTGCAATGATGGATAGATTGAGCAATGTTGCCAAAATCAAAGCTTTCGAAATTTCGGAAGAATTGAAAGACATCATGCGCCCGTTGTTTCAAAAACATCAGGATGATATCATGAGTGGCGAATTTAGTCGCACAATGATGGAAGATTGGGCCAACGGCGATAAAAACTTACTGAAATGGAGAGCTGAAACAGGCGAAACTGCTTTCGAAAAAACACCTGCCGGTGATGTTAAAATTGGTGAGCAGGAATATTTCGATAACTATTTATTGATGGTTGCTTTTGTTCGTGCTGGTGTTGAATTGGCTTTTGAAACAATGGTTCAGGCAGGTATCAAACCAGAATCTGCTTACTACGAATCGTTACACGAAACGCCACTTATTGCAAACACGATTGCCCGTAAGAAATTGTTCGAAATGAACCGCGTAATTTCTGACACTGCTGAATACGGCTGTTACTTATTTGATCAGGCTTGTAAACCATTATTGGCTGATTTCATGAAAAAAGTAGATACTGATTTAGTGGGTAAAAACTTTAACGAAGGCAAAGATGGCGCTGTTGATAACAGAAAATTAATTGATGTTAACGAAGCAATCCGCTCTCATGAAGTTGAACAAATTGGTGCAACACTGCGTAAAGCGATGACTGCAATGAAAGCGATTAAAACTGCATAACCCCCAACCCCCTAAAGGGGGCTTTTTGGACGGTTAAAAAAATAAAATTATAAACTTTAAATTCCCCCTTTAGGGGGTTAGGGGGTAAAATGTCAAAAACATTAGTAGAAAAAATTTGGGATGCACACGTTGTAAAAAGTGAAGAGGGGTTTCCTGATATTTTATACATTGATACACACTTAATACACGAGGTAACTTCTCCGCAGGCCTTTGATGGCTTGCGCAAGAGGGGCTTGCCTGTTTTTCGTCCACAGCAAACGGTGGCAACGGCCGACCATAATGTGCCAACCTTAAACCAGTTGTTGCCAATTAAAGAAGAGCTTTCTCGCTACCAGGTAGATATGCTGACTAAAAATTGTGCAGAATTTGGGATTGAGCTTTATGGCTTAGGTCATCCATTTCAAGGAATTGTTCACGTAATCGGTCCGGAATTGGGTATTACCCTACCAGGAAAAACGATGGTTTGTGGCGATAGTCACACTTCTACGCATGGCGCTTTCGGAGCAATTGCTTTCGGTATCGGAACATCGCAGGTAGAGCAGGTTTTCGCTACGCAATGTTTATTGCAGTCGAAACCTAAAACAATGAAAATTGAGGTAAATGGCGAGCTTGGAAAAGGTGTTGGTGCAAAAGATATTATCCTTTACATCATTTCTCAGATTTCAGCCGCTGGTGGAACAGGTTATTTTATTGAATATGCGGGTTCGGCAATTGAAAGTTTGAGCATGGAAGCCCGGATGACGATTTGCAACATGAGTATTGAAATGGGTGCAAGAGGTGGCTTAATAGCGCCAGACCAAACCACTTTCGATTATATTAAAGGTAGAGAATTTGCACCAGCAGGGGAAGAGTGGGATAAAGCTTTAGCTTACTGGAAAACTTTATACAGCGATGCTGATGCAACATTTGACAGCGTTTTAACTTTCGACGCAGCAGATATTGCGCCAATGATTACTTACGGAACCAATCCAGGAATGGGAATGGGAATCCAGGAAAATATACCAGCAACGAATGCTCAGCCTGAGAAAGAGAAGCTTTCTTATCAAAAGGCTTTAGATTACATGGGCTTTGATGATGATGCTTCTTTAATCGGCAAACCGATTGATTATGTTTTCATTGGAAGTTGCACCAACTCTCGTATTGAAGATTTACGAGAAGTAGCTGACTTTGTTAAAGACAAACGCAAGGCGGATAACGTTACCGTCTGGATTGTTCCTGGTTCGAAACAAGTAGAGCTACAGGCAAAAACTGAAGGTTTGGATAAAATTTTTGAGGCAGCCGGTTTCCAATTACGTGAACCTGGTTGTAGTGCTTGTTTAGGTATGAATGAGGATAAAATTCCGGCAGGTAAATACTGTGTATCCACTTCAAACAGAAACTTTGAAGGCAGACAGGGACAAAATGCAAGAACCTTACTCGCTAGTCCGTTAACTGCTGCCGCTGCTGCTGTAACTGGTGTGATTACGGATGTGAGAGAGTTATTAGCTGAAAGCTAAAAGCAGAAAGATTAAAGCGGAAAGAATAAAGCGGAACGCTAATACACCCGTCATTGCGAGGCACGAAGCAATCTCTTTATGAAATAGATTGCTTCGTACCTCGCAATGACGATAACGCGGAAAAACCTTTAGATGATCTTAAGTTTGTTAGATGGTAAAAAAATAAAATTAGTAAAAATGCCAGAGATAGTTTGGGATGCAACATTATACGACAAACAACATCACTTCGTATCTGATTACGGTGCGGATGTTTTGCAATGGTTAGCGCCTAAAGCCAACGAATACATTTTAGATGTCGGTTGCGGAACTGGTCAGCTGGCTGCGCAAATTGCTGAAAGTGGCGCTATAATTTTAGGAACTGATGCATCTGCAGAGATGGTTGCAAATGCAAAAACAACTTACCCAAATTTAAATTTTGAAGTGGTTGATGGAACGCAGCTTCCATACCATAAAAAATTTGACGCCATTTTCAGTAATGCAACTTTCCACTGGATTGAAAACCAAGATGCTTTAGTTGAAGGTTTGTTTAAAAGCCTGAAAACCGGCGGAAGATTAGTTGCAGAGTTTGGTGGAAAAGGCAACGTTAAAAGCATCACCGATGCCATAACAGCTGCTGCCGAACAATTAGGCCTTGCAGATAAAGTGCTGACGAATTTTTGGTTCTTTCCATCAGTTAGCATTTATTCATCGCTTTTAGAATCTAAAGGCTTTGAAGTGGAGCAAGTTTGGTTATTCGATAGACCAACAAAGCTCATCGGCGAAGAAGGGATGTACGTTTGGATAAACCAATTTGCACAACATGCATTTAAAACCCTAACAAAAGAACAAGCTGAATCTATTAAAAATTTAGCTGTAGATATACTGAAACCCAATTATTTTATCAATGGAGAATGGGTGGCAGATTATAGAAGATTGAGGATTAAAGCATTTAAGCCGAAGGCTTAAACTAAAAGACTAAAGCTAAAAGCAAAATATAAAATTGCGAAAGTTAAGTCTTGCTACTTGATACTCGCTACTTGATACTAATAAAATGAAAAAATTCACAAAATTGACCTCGGCTATTGTGCCATTAAATATAGAAAATATCGATACCGACCAGATTATTCCTGCGAGGTTTTTGAAAGCGACAACTCGTGAAGGTTTTGGCGAAAACTTATTCCGCGACTGGCGTTATGAAAACGATAATCAGCCAAAAGCAGATTTCGTATTAAACGACCCAACTTACAATGGACAAGTTTTAGTGGCCGGAAAAAACTTTGGTTGCGGAAGTAGTCGTGAACATGCTGCCTGGGCTATTCAGGATGCGGGTTTCGATGTAGTGATCAGTAGTTTTTTTGCTGATATTTTTAAAGGCAATGCCTTGAATAATGGCTTATTGCCGATACAGGTAAGCGAAGAATTCTTAGCTCAAATTTTTACAGCTGTGGAAAACAATGCGAATTCGCCATTAGAAGTTGATTTAGAAAATCAAACCGTTACCATCGTTGAAACTGGAGCACAAGAATCATTTGAAATTAACCCATACAAAAAATCATGTTTGATTAATGGCTATGATGATATTGATTTCATCTTGGCTCAGAAGGATTTGATTGAGGAATTTGAGAAGAAGTAGAAAGACTAAAGACCAAAGCTGAAAGACTAAAGCGAAAAGCAAACACACCCGTCATTGCGAGGCACGAAGCAATCTTAAAGTGATGGGTTAAAATCCTTGCTAGAGTTGTAGGATTGCTTCGTACCTCGCAATGACGACCCAACCATAAAAACTGTGAAATCACCCTGAAGGTAAAAACAAATAAAAACATGAAAGAAAGTTTCGTCAGTATCCAAGATTTAACCCTAAAACACCACCAAAAGTCGGTGTTAAAGGATTTGAACTGGACTATAAATACTGGTGAGCAATATGTTTTATTTGGTGAAAGTGGAAGTGGAAAAACTTCATTGGCTAAAATTATATCGGGTCAGTTAAGTGCTATCGGAGAACTAAAAGTTAATTTCGATAACAACAGCCATTTACCTGCAGAGGTTCTATTTGTAGAAAGTTGGTACCAGTTTAAAAATTTGGAAGGTGTTGCAAACTTCTACTATCAGCAGCGTTATACCAGCCAACAGGCAAAAGACACCTTAACGGTTCATGCTGAATTGGTGAGTTATGGAAAAGAGAAAGGTCTTCATTTAGATCAGGTTGAACCAATTTTGGAGGCGTTAAACTTTGCTTCCTTTGCCAGTTCACAACTGATTGAATTATCAAGCGGGGAACATAAAAAATTGCAATTGGTTAAAGCGCTTTGGCTAAAACCGCAATTGTTAATCATCGACCAACCTTACACAGGCTTGGATGCCGCATCACGTAAAAACCTTAATCTTTTATTGGACGAAGTTTCAGGAGATGGCGTTCAGCTGATTTTGATTTCAAATGACATCGAATTACCCACTTCAATTAATCGCTTTGCGGAGATAAAAGATGGCAAAATTAGTATGTCACATGCAAAAGCGGCAACATCAGTTTCTGTTGAAAAAGATTTGAAAGAAATTCCAGATTTCTTAAAAGAATCGCCGCTTTACTCATCAGAAGAAATTGTAAAAATGGTTGATGTAAATATCAACTATGGCGAAAAACAGGTTTTAAAAAATATCAACTGGGAAGTTAAAGCAGGTGAAAAATGGTTATTACAAGGACATAATGGTTCTGGAAAATCAACATTATTAAGCCTTGTAAACGGCGACCATCCACAATCTTACGCCAACGAGCTTTATTTATTTGGCAACAGACGTGGAAGTGGCGAAAGTATTTGGGATATCAAACAGCATATCGGTTTAATATCTCCTGAATTTCATTGGTATTTTGATGCTTCGGCAACAGTTTGGCAGAGCATTGCCTCCGGTTTTTATGATACCGTTGGTTTATTTCAGCAATTGCCGTACAGCAAAAGCCAGCAAGTTGATGAATTGGTTGAATATTTTGGATTAACCGACAATAAAAATGAGTTGTTAACCTCACTCCCCTTAGGGAAACAGCGATTGGTTTTACTAGCCAGAACCATCATTAAAAATCCAGAATTGTTGATTCTGGATGAGCCTTGCCAGGGATTAGACCAGCTGCAAACGCAACATTTTAACCGATTGGTTGATGAGCTATGCAGCAATGGGATGACCTTAATTTATGTTGGCCATTTTGAATCGCAGCTGCCAACCTGCATAGAGAAAAGAATATTATTAGAAAAAGGCGAGGTAAAAGTCGTCGAAAGTTTAAATACCCAAACTCGTCATTGCGAGGCACGAAGCAATCTCGTTTAAGAAGTACAGCAAAAGAGATTGCTTCGTACCTCGCAATGACGACAATATTAATACAATGAAGAAGAACATTTTAGTAATACCTGGAGACGGTATTGGACCCGAAGTGACCACGTGGGGAAAAGCAGCATTAAAAAAAATTGCAGAAATTTTCGGCCACGAATTTGTTTTCGATGAGGCTTTAATGGGCCATGCCGCTATTGAAGTTACAGGCGAACCTTTACCTGATGAAACTTTAGAAAAGGCAAGAAAAAGCGATGCAATCCTTTTTGGCGCCATCGGCCATGCCAAATATGATAACGACCCAAGTTTGAAAGTTAGACCTGAACAAGGCCTATTGAAAATCCGCAAGGAACTTGGTTTATTTGCAAATCTTCGTCCGATATTACTATTTGATGAGCTTCTTCAGGCATCAAGTATTAAACCTGAAATATTAAAAGGAACCGATATTTTATTTTTCCGGGAATTAACCGGCGACGTTTACTTTGGTGAAAAATCTCGCTCTGAGGATAGAAATACCGCTTCAGATTTGATGATTTACCACCGTTATGAAGTAGAACGTATTGCGCACAAGGCTTATCAAGCGGCTCAGCAACGTAACAAAAGGCTATGTTCTGTTGATAAGGCAAACGTTTTAGAAAGTTCTCGCTTGTGGCGTGAAACTGTTCAGGAAATTGCAAAGCAATATCCTGATGTAGAAACGGAGCACATGTTCATTGATAATGCTGCGATGCAGTTGATTAAAAACCCTAAGAAATTCGATGTCGTTTTAACCGCGAATTTATTTGGCGATATCTTAACGGATGAAGCCTCACAAATTGCAGGTTCGATGGGTATGCTGGCTTCAGCTTCTGTAGGCGAGAGTACAGGCTTCTTCGAACCTATTCACGGTTCGGCACACGATATTACCGGTAAAGATTTAGCTAATCCTTTGGCCTCTATCCTATCGGCTGCTTTAATGCTCGAAATTGGTTTCGGACTAAAAGAAGAAGCCAAATTACTGGTTGATACTGTTGATGCAGTTTTAAAAGATGGTTTTAGAACACACGATATTGCCGACCAAAGCACCAACCGATTTAAAGTTTTAGGCACTGCCGAAATGGGAAAATTGGTATTAAAATTCTTATCACAAAAATTAATCAATTCCTAAATAAAAGATTATGATTCACGACCCAAACAAAGTTTATATTTTCGACACCACGTTACGTGATGGTGAGCAGGTACCAGGCTGCCAGTTAGATACAAACCAGAAAGTAGAAATCGCTAAATCACTCGAGCTTTTAGGTGTTGATGTTATCGAAGCTGGTTTTCCGGTTTCTAGTCCAGGAGATTTTAACAGCGTAATTGAGTTATCTAAGGCGGTTAACAATCCAATTATCTGTGCTTTAACGCGTGCAAATAAAAACGATATTGATGTAGCTGCTGATGCTTTGCGTTATGCAAAACGCCCTCGTATTCATACTGGAATTGGCGCTTCAGATTTTCACATTAAACATAAATTTAACAGCACCCGCGAAGACATTTTAGAGCGTGCTGTTGATGCCGTAAAATATGCTAAAAAGTATGTTGAAGATATCGAGTTCTATGCAGAAGATGCAGGCAGAGCCGATATTGAATTTTTAGCGAAGATGGTTGAAGCTGTTATTGCTGCCGGTGCAACTGTGGTGAACATTCCGGATACAAATGGTTACTGTTTGCCAGACCAATATGGTTCGAAAATTTTGTTTTTGAAAGAAAACGTAAAAAATATTGATAACGCCATTATCTCGGTTCATTGCCATAACGATTTAGGTTTGGCAACTGCAAATTCAATTGCTGGTTTACAAAATGGTGCCCGTCAGGTAGAATGTACCATTAACGGAATTGGCGAACGTGCCGGCAATACTTCAATGGAAGAAGTGGTGATGATTTTAAAAACGCATAAAGTTTTAGGTTTGAATACTCAAATTGATGCGACTCGTTTTTACGAAATGAGCCACATGGTGAGAAATCAAATGAACATGCCGGTACAACCTAACAAAGCAATTGTAGGTGGTAATGCTTTTTCTCACAGTTCTGGCATTCACCAGGATGGTTTCTTAAAAAACCGTGAAAATTATGAAATTATTAAACCACAAGATGTTGGTTTCCCCGATGCAACAATTGTATTAACTGCAAGAAGTGGTCGTGCTGCATTGAAACATCATTTAGACCGCTTAGGACACAAATTAGAAAAAGAACATTTAGACATCGTGTATAAACAATTCCTGGTTTTAGCAGATAGCAAACAAGGTATAAATGATGTTGACTTGAACCAATTGGTAGCTTTGCATTTGGCTTAAAAGCTGAAAGCTTATGCGCAAAACCGTTATTGCGAGGTAGGAAGCAACTTATTAGAAGAAAGCTTGGCTCTTACCTTTCAATGACCTGAGTTAAATAAATCTGATAGCAGTGGATCCCGAATGAAATCGGGAGCAACGAATAGCATGACTTCAATAACTGAAAAGCACTGAACATGCTTTCCAAAAAAATAACGCAAAGAAATTTGCATAATATACACCTGATTTTTAAAAGCCCCTTTAGGGGTTTGGGGTAAAAAAATGAACGATACAATAAAAAACACTTTCGACTTTGAAAGCGCTTTTAAAACTTTGGCTGGCGTTGTAAAACGCACTCCTCTTGAATTTAATGCAGGATTATCGTTAAAGTATAACGCAAATATCTATCTCAAACGAGAAGATTTACAAATTGTGCGTTCTTATAAATTGCGTGGTGCTTATAACAAGATAAGTGCCTTACCCGCCGATGCGCTAAAAAATGGCATTGTGTGTGCAAGCGCTGGTAACCACGCCCAAGGTGTTGCCTATTCCTGTAAAAAGTTAGGCATTAAAGGTGTAATTTTTATGCCTGAAATAACGCCAAAGCAAAAGATTAAACAGGTAAATATGTTTGGCGGCGATAACATTGAAATTGTATTGGTTGGCGATACTTTTGATGATTGTTTAAAGGAAGCCTTAATATACTGTGAAGAAAAGTCATCTACATTTATTCCGCCATTTGATGATGAAAAAGTGATTGAGGGACAGGCGACTGTTGCGATGGAAATTTTTGAAGATTTGCCGGATTTAGATGTGATTGTAGTACCAGTTGGTGGTGGTGGTTTAGCATCTGGCGTGAGTGCTTATTTGCAAACCGTAAAACCTGATGTGAAAATTTTCGGTGTAGAGCCCATGGGTGCGCCATCATTAAGTGAGGCACTTAAAAATGGTGGGCCGATTACGGTTGAAAATATAGAACGTTTTGTTGATGGTGCAGCAGTTAAAAGAATGGGCTGGATTACTTACCAGTATTGTAAGGAATTGCTAAGCTCCACTTACCTGATTCCGGAAGGGCAAATTTGTACTACTATTTTAAAACTTTACAACGAGGATGCCATTGTTGTAGAACCTGCAGGTGCGTTATCCGTTGCGGCTTTAGAGCAAGTAAAAGACAAAATTTCGGGTAAAACGGTTGTATGCGTGGTGAGTGGTGGGAATAATGATATTGAACGCATGCAGGAAATCAAAGAGAAATCTTTGCTATTTGAGGGTTTAAAACATTATTTTATTGTTCGTTTCCCGCAGCGTCCGGGAGCTTTAAAGTTATTTGTGAATGAGGTTTTAGGCCCACAGGATGACATTACCCGTTTCGAATTTATTAAAAAGACAAACAAAGAAAATGGGCCGGCTTTAGTTGGAATTGAGCTGACCAATAAAGATGATTATGCAAGCTTACTGCAACGCATGAAAGATTTTAAATTTGAAATTATAGAATTAAACCAAGACCAGACTTTATTTGAGTATTTGGTTTAGTTAGCTTTGTCAGCCTGAGCCTGTCGAAAACATTAAAAAGGTTTCTACAGGTTCAACATGACTTAACCCTACAAAAAATGAACTTCAAAGATTTAACCAATAGAACACTAATTACCGATAACGACCTCGATTGGGATGATTTAGGTGGAGGTGTAAAGCGAAAGGTAATGCCTTTTGATGACAACCTAATGCTGGTTAAAGTTGCCTTTGAAAAAGATGCAATTGGTTCCATCCATAATCACCCCCATTTACAGTTAAGTTATGTGGCAAAAGGCAGTTTTGAAGTGAGTATGGGCAATGACAAGAAAATACTTAACGAAGGCGATGTTTTCTTTGCGCCATCAAATGTATTTCATGGTGTGGTTTGTTTAAAAGATGGTTTGTTAATTGATATTTTCAATCCGCACCGTGAGGATTTTTTAAAATAGATTTACCACAAAGACTAGAAAACATTTTTCTTCTAACCCTTTGTGGTTAGTTTTTTAGTTAAAAGTCAAACGAACATTTTTATAGCCTAATCCTTCAATGATAGGTTTCAACACACTTGATGCATTGGTTTTAGTTTGAGCCAGTATATCCGACTTCTTAACTTCTGAAGATATCTTCTGTTCTGCCGCTTTGTAAGCCTCATCTACCAGTTTTGCTTCTCTGAAATAGGCCATTTTGGTATCATAAACCCGTGAGCTTTCATGGTCAATTTTTACATAACATATCTCTGGCTGTGGTAAATTTACTACAGCGGTATCCGCTTCAACTTTGATATCTTCACGCGTAATTTTAGTAAGGTCAACGCAGCCTACTGCCTCTGCTTTAACGATAAGTAAAACACTGGCTTCGGGCAGGAAATCTGTTTTATTTTTATGCTCAATTACATCGCTAATTTGATAACGAACCAGCTCTAATTTGCCCATAGCCTCGATTTTTTCGACCAATAGCTGATGTTTACTCTCTACTGAAGTGTTGATACTAAACTTTTTTGAAATAAAAAAGTAGCCTGCAACCAATAAAATTAACCAAGGTAAAACTCTAAAAATCACTCTCATTTTATAAGATATTAATTCAATTTTCAATGTTGTGTTCTACTGAATAAACAATTATTAATCCATAATCTGGTTTACTGATTTTTTGGCAGTTGTTTTGTGTTACGCCCAATACACACACAAATAAAAACTAATCACAATGAAAAAACTTACTATCCTAATGCTTTGCATCGTCACACTAGGTTTGGCATCTTGCAAGAAAGAAACTGTAGTTCAAAGTTCAAACACTATCCTAACTGTAGTTAAAGATATTCCAACAACTGCCTGGGCACTTAGTAGCGACAACAAAACTTATAGCGCTGAAATTTCTGTTCCAGAGATTGACCAATTTCACATAGATAATGAGGGAACACTAGTTTACATTTCTTATAACAATGGTGCAAGCTATATCGCATTGCCATTCGTTTATAATATTGATGCTTTTAGCTATGAAGTATATAGAGGAGGAGTAGCAATTGATGTACAAAGTGCCGATTCTCAACTTCAGCCACGTAGGCCGACTTCAACCGTAAGAGTAAAGATCGTACTCGTTGGAAATGACTTATAAAAAATCATTCTAAAACTCTAAAAAACGACTAATGTTCAATTGAACGTGGTCGTTTTTTTTATGCTCTCCCCTATTCAATTGTAAAGCACGAACGGTTACGCCGTTTCTTTCCAATAACAGTTCATCATAGAAACCTTTGTAATAGACGTCTTTTACCTCAAAACGCCTGCTGCTCCAGTTGCTGCTGATCTCTGCCCACTCCGGGTAGAAAACTACATTTCCTGAAAAAGTTTTAAGTCCTATCTTTTCGGCATCGCCACGAGATAAAACGACAGCATTACCTAAAATTTGTGCCGTGTAAATATGCTTCGGATGCTGATAAATTTCAGATGGTTTACCCGTTTGTAAAAGTTCGCCGTTTCTTAAAATCAATAACTGGTCGGCCAGAAATAAGCCATCAGCCGGGTCATGAGAAACCAAAATAACTGTTACTCCTGTTTCTGCCGCAACACGTTTAATATCGGCTCTCAATTGATTTTTAAGTAAGGCATCTACCTGACTGAAAGGTTCATCTAACAATAAAACCTTCGTATCGGCAACCATGGCTTTGGCAATAGCAACACGTTGTTGTTCACCGCCACTTAGCTCTATAATTTTTTTATTTTGTAAAGGAAGTATGCGCAGATGCTCCATAATGGCCAAAGTTTTTTCGGCCTTGGTTTTTAAATCGGTATTGGATAATTGTGAAGCAATGTTATCATAAACTTTTGCATAAATATTCAATGAAAAATCCTGGGTAACCATTTTCATTTGTTTATGCCCGGGAATGAGTTGCTCATCAGGTCCTAAAACCCGCTTATCTTCAAAGAAAACATCCCCTTCATCGGTTTTCAACAAACCGAAAATCGATTTTAACAAGGTCGATTTTCCACTTCCGCTTTCGCCGATAATGGCAACCACATCACCACTATTAATGTCAAAACTAATATTTTTTATCCCCCCAGCCTGTTCTGATTGGTATTGTTTTGTTAAGTTTTTTACACTGATTATCGTATCGCTCACAGGGTAAATATAAAGCTTAAAGCAGAAAGACTAAAGCTTTAAAGAAAATGTTTTAAACAAAAAAAATCCTGTTTCGCCTAACCGAAACAGGATTTAACTTATTTGTGTGTTGTTATATTTTAATTTAAACCGAATGTTACGCCGAAGCTCATGTTTTTCAGGCCTGCCTGAGCCGCTGTATCGAACATATCGTTAAAATAGTATTTAGTAAATAAGCCTAACCCGCCGTAACCAAATCTGAATGAACCGCCGTAACGAACCGATTGAAAGTGATAGTTATCATATTGTTTCTGCTTTCCAAACTCCTCGCTGATTTGTTTAACCTTTCCACCCAATAAGAAACTTACTTCTGGACCTAAGATAAAGTAGAATCTTTTTCCTTTACGAGTTTCATTGGTGCGGAACTCAAAATTTAGCGGGATGTGCACATAACTGCTTGAAAAACGATTTTTAGAAAAATCAACATTTTCTGGAAGCGCAGTTAACGTAGGCAGGTTTTTTTGAATGGTAACATTATCTCTCAATCTGATCAATGTCCAGTCGAAACCTCCAGCTACATAAAGTTTAAAATTAGAGTTAAAACGATAGCCGAATTGTAAAACATCAAAAGAGAAAGTACTGGTTTTACCGCCGCGATAATCTAAAAATTCGTTATTTGGAGATAGATTAAAGCTTCCATTATCAATTAATCTCGAGAAGCCTAAATCAATTCGGGTAAAAGTTACCCCGCCTATGAACCTACCTTTTTTTGGATCGGTTTGAGTACTGTCTTTATCACCTCTGGTAATGGTAACAATACCATAATTTAAATCTTTTTTATTTTTCTTGGTACTATCTTGTTGAGCAAAAGCTCCCGGAGCAATAACACTAGCAAGTCCGCTTACTAAAAGTGTTGTAAATATTAGACGTTTCATATTTTGTGTGTTTATGTTTTGAATTTTGAATGAATGAATTATCGAATGATAGCGCTAGATGCTTGATTTTAATTTTTGAATCTGATTACTTTTTCCTTTTACCAAACTTAAACGGCCCAATGTTGATCGAGGAGATGGAAGAATCATCATCATCCGTACGGAATTGGATAAATTTATCTTTTCTTTTATCAACCTTATTTACAATCAGGTTTACCACATCGCCAACATTTCGGATGCCTTTATTATCTGATTGGTTATCCTCTCCTGTCACTTCATCTGCCTTAACAGCTGTAGCAGTAGATGCAATTACAGTTTCTTGAGTTACTCTTGAAACCGCATCTTCAATTTTTGCCTTGATGTCTTCTTTAGGTTTTTCCACCTGAGCCATCATGGTTTCCTGTTTCTGCATTTCAGGAGCAGAAATTATTTTTTGCTTTTCTACAGGTTTTACGATTTCTTTAATCTCGGTTTTTGCAATAGCCTGAGCGGGCTTCGCAGTAACTGGTAAAGCTGGTTCAACTCTCTGCGTTACGGCTTCAACAACTTCCACAGAATCTTGAACAGGTTGCGTTTCAACAATAGGTTTTGTACTTTGTTCAACATTATTTGCAAACTGTTTTGGCTCAACATCTTGCTGTTGGTAAACTAACATTCCAACTGTTGCCACTACCAAAACTGCTGCTGCAGCTAACCAGTAAACCGGAACAATCCTTTTTTTCTTTGGTTCAATTTCGCTTTCGATATTAGTCCATAAGTTTCTCGATGGCGTAATCTCTGCCTCTTCGAAAGCATCTTTAAATAACTTATCAAAATCCTTATCCTGTATAGGTTGCATAACCAAATCCCTCCATTTTTATAATTTCTTCTTTTAAAATTGCTCTGGCTCTCGACAACTGCGATTTGCTAGCGCCTTCAGAGATACCTAATGTTTCTCCTATTTCTTTGTGCGAATAGCCTTCTATGGCGTACATATTAAAAACCATGCGATAACCATCAGCCAATTTTTGTATCACTTTCATCAAATCCTGCATGCCCAATGTTCCGAAATCAAACCCTGTTGATGGTTGCTCATAGGCCTCGTCAATCTCTACCACATTCAGGCTCCTTAAATTTTTGCGGTAGCTTTCAATGGCAGTATTCACCATTACTCTCCTAATCCATCCTTCAAAGGAACCTTCACCCCGGTACTCTTTAATTTTTTGAAAAACTTTGATATAACCCATTTGTAATACATCTTCAGCCTCCATTCTATCTTTTGCGTAGCGCATACAAACCGCCAGCATTTTCGATGCAGTTTGCTTGTAAAGCAACTCCTGCATCTTCCGGTCGCCTGCTTTGCAGCCCTCCATCAAATCGTTTATCGTATAGCTCCGCGTCAATTTCATTGTGTGTTTGTATATAGAAGATGGAAGATTACAAACATTGGTTGCATCAGTAAGTAAAAAAAGTTAAATAAAAGTTAAAACAAACTTATCCCGCTGATTACCAAAGAGATAATATTTACAGAAATTTTCTGAAAGATATAGCTTTTTAAATATTAAAGCAATGAGAGGAGATTTTTAGGTAGGAGATTTGCTTTTCTACAATCCGTATAAAGAATCAGTACAGTTATCCAATAGCAGAACTGCCTTATTTATTGTATCTTCAAAGCACCAAAACAAGTTAAAATGCAGTTAGCAGCACAAATCATGATTGGCCTGGTTGCCGCCATTCACATTTATATCATGTGGTTAGAGATGTTCGCATGGACGACAAAAGCACCTAAAGTTTTCAAAACCATCCCTAAAGATTTATTCCCACCAACAAAAACATTGGCGGCAAACCAGGGCTTGTACAATGGTTTTCTGGCGGCTGGTTTAATTTGGTCACTTTGTATTAGCAATCATCACTGGAGATTATATGTTGCGATATTTTTCTTAACCTGCATAGTTATTGCCGGCATTTACGGTGCTACCACCGCTAGCAAGAAAATTCTTTATGTTCAATCCATTCCTGCTTTGGTAGCAATCATTTTATTGCATTTATAAATGCATATATATATTTTATAATATCGACCAGATTCATTCGGCTAAGCCCAACTTATAAACCGAGCAGACGCTCTAGATGATGATACCCAATTCCAAAATAGGCTTTACTATCTTTAATTCTTTGTAGCAATACTTTCTGTTCCTCACTTATCTGACTTCCGACTAACGACTTAGGACTTCTCTTAATCCCAACTACCAGCACATTCTTTGGGGTATGCGCATCAGAAATAAATTCGAATACTTTAGTTTTATAACCAAAATACTCTAAAATCAAGGCTCTAATTCCATCCGTCACCATTTCGGCCTGACGTTCTAAAAAGATGCCATATTTGGTTAAAAAAGAAACGTCATTTTTCACTTTGTGCTGTTCTATTTGCCTACGGATCTGTTTATGGCAGCAAGGAGCAACCACAATTAATTCAGCATTAGCTTTAATACCTTTAAAAATCGCATCGTCAGTAGCCGTATCGCATGCATGAAGTGCAATTAATAAATTAACGTCATCCGCATGGTAGTCTTCAATTGTTCCCTGAACAAAGTTCAATTTACTGAAGCTTGATTTCCTGGCGACATCGTTACATAAATCAACCATATCCTGACGATATTCCACACCAACAACTTCAGAATCTAGTTTTAGAACGGAATGCAAATAATCATACAAAGCAAAAGTTAAGTAGCCTTTTCCCGAACCCATATCCGCAACTTTTTTAATGGTACCATTGGGTAATTCTTTAATCAGGGAACTTAAAATTTCGATGTAATGATTAATCTGCCTATATTTATCCTGTGCGTTTTTAAACACTTTTCCATCGGCATCTGTAATTTTTAATTCGGTTAAATATGATTTTGAATCAGCTGTGATTAGTCTTGATTTTTCCTTATCATGGCTCGCAGCAGGAAGTTCTTTCGCAGAAGCTTTTGCTTCCCGTAATACAACCTTACCATTATTTAACTGTTCCAGGATTAAATCTTTCTCAGTAGTAAACAACGTACCTATTTTAAAACCCGTATTCAGGTATTCCGAAATCAGGCGAATACCTTCATGTAAACTATAGTTTTTAAAAACATCACGCGTTTGGTAGCGATAGGTAAAAGCCAGTCTATCTTCGCGTTTGATAGTCACTTTACGAACATGAATTTGCTTCAACGCATTTTCCTTCCCTTTATAATTCCCTAGCGAAACCTTAACAAAAATTTGGGCATTGAGGCTTTGTGTTAAAGCCGATGTAAATTGTTCTAAATGTGCTGAAAATACCATCGATAAATTTTAAACCACAAAGATAAACCAATTTATCTGCAGAACCGACTGTAGAATCGAATGTAACAATTGAGCGACTTTTTGTTAGCGGAGATATCAGAATCTGACTAAAAAAATCTGTTAAAAATTGATTTTCGATCGGTTGGGAAAAGATTCAGCTAATACGATTTAGGAATATCACTATGCAAGATATTATCTGTAATCATTCCAAAATCACCGATCGCTTTTATTTCAAAAAAATTAGCTTTAGATTAGAATATCAATTCATTTCTAACCAATTTTCATGAGTGACTTTCAGATAAAAAAATCGCCAACTGTTTACGATGCTATTATTGTTGGATCGGGAGCAGGTGGTGGTATGGCAGCCTATGTTTTGGCAAATGCCGGACAAAAAGTTTTAATGCTTGAAGCGGGGCAATATTTCGATCCGAGATTAGATGCCCACCAATTGAAATGGCCTTGGGAATCACCCCGTAGAGGTGCAAGTACCGTTCGTCCGTTTGGAGATTTCGACGCTTCCTATGGAGGTTGGGAATTAGAGGGAGAACCCTATACCACTAAAAACAAAACTGAATTTGAATGGTTCCGCTCAAGAATGCTGGGTGGTAGAACAAATCACTGGGGTAGAATATCTCTGAGAATGGGGCCATTGGACTTTCAGGCGAAGGATGGATTAACTGATGATTGGCCAATCACTTACGATGATGTAAAACCATTTTATGATAAAGTTGATCGCATGATTGGCATCTACGGAACCAAAGAAGGATTGCCTAATGAACCCGACGGGATTTTCATGAAACCGCCAAAGCCTCGTTTAACGGAACTTTTTATAAAAAAAGGAGCAGATAAAGCCGGAGTGAAAGTAATTGCCGGTCGTGGCTCCGTACTTACTGAACCATTACCCAACAACAGCGATAGGGCTCCATGTTTCTATTGCGGCCAATGCGGCAGAAGTTGTAAAGTTTACGGCGATTTTTCTTCGTCATCCTGCCTGGTCATCCCGGCGGTAAAAACAGGGAACTTAACCGTGATTACCGAGGCTATGGTGCGTGAAGTGATTACTGACAAAGATGGTTCAGCTAAAGGTGTTTCTTATGTAAATAGAAAAGATTTACAAGAATACCAGGTTAATGGAAAAATGGTTATCCTTGGTGCCAGTGCCTGTGAATCTGCCCGTATTTTACTGAATTCAAAATCTTCAGCACATCCTAATGGTTTAGCCAATAGTAGTGGTGTTGTTGGTAAATATCTTCACGACTCTACAGGAGTAAGTGTGTCGGGATTTCTTCCACAGTTAATGGATCGCAAACGGTATAATGAAGATGGTTTAGGCAGTGTTCACATTTACTCACCCTGGTGGCTGGATAATAAAAAACTAAATTTCCCACGCGGTTATCATATCGAATACTGGGGTGGAATGGGAATGCCTGCTTATGGCTTTGGCGGCGGCGTGGCGCAAATGAACGGTATGGTTCCAGGCCGGGATGGGAAAATGAAAGATGCGGGAGGTTATGGTAAATCATTAAAAGATGACTACCGCCGTTTTTATGGTACAACGGTGGGCATGGCTGGCCGGGGAACTGCAATTGCCCGTGAAGACAATTATTGTGAAATAGATCCTAATGCGGTTGATAAATTCGGTATTCCGGTTTTGCGTTTCCATTATAAATGGGCAAAGGAAGAGATATTGCAAGCGAAACACATGCAGGATACTTTCTTAAACATGATGAAAGAAATGGGTGGCGTAGTCACATCTGAAATTCAAGGCCCTGAAACCAATTATGGTTTACTCCCTCCCGGCAAAATTATCCATGAAGTGGGAACCATACGTATGGGCGACGATCCTAAAAAATCTGCTTTAAACAAATATTGTCAGGCGCATGATTGCAAGAATTTGTTCGTAGTTGATGCTGGTCCATTTGTACAACAGGGCGATAAAAATGCGACCTGGACAATCCTGGCACTCTCGATGCGCACCGCTGAATATATTTTAGCTCAAAAGAAAAAACAAAACATTTAAAGAATTGCAATATGAACAGACGTGATTCCCTAAAAGCAATTGGCTTAACTGCAGTAAGTACAGCGGTATTGTTAGAGGCTTGCAAACAACCCGATACAAAAACAGAAGTTGCAACAACTCCTGATGAAACAAACAAAGAAGCTGGACGAGAACAGTGGGAAATTGACCGGGATAAAAGACTGAAAGCTGAAACTTATTTTACCAAACATGAAATGGCTACGATCACGGTTTTGGCAGATATTATTATCCCGAAAGACGATATTTCTGGAAGTGCATCAGATGCTAAAGTGCCAGAATTTATTGAATTTATAGTAAAAGATATTCCAGAACACAAAGTACCTATGCGTGGTGGTTTAAAATGGCTCGATGTTTATTGTTTCAACAAGTTTAGTAAGTCTTTTATCGATGCCTCTTCAGATCAACAAATTTCGATCATCGATGAAATTGCCTATCCTAAAAAAGCGAAACCTGAGGTTCAGGCAGGAGTTACCTTCTTTAATAGAATGCGAAATTTAACCGCTTCTGGCTTTTACACAACAGAAATTGGTGTAAAAGATATTGGTTATGCAGGCAATGCGCCAAACCAGTGGACGGGCGTTCCACAGGATGTATTGAAACAATATGGAATGGAAAATGTGAAAGTTTAACCCTCTACTTACTTACTAAAATGAAAAAATTAACGCTCTTATCTTTTTGCCTGTTATTTGCGGTTCTGGCTTCCGCACAAAATAAAGCTTCTATGGAAGACTATGCCTTAAACTTCAATGGCTTTCAAGGAGCTCGCGATAAGTATCCAGACTCGGCAATCAGGTATCTTCAGGCATTAGCCACAATTCGGCCAGATGCTGCCGAAGAATTACTTCATGAAAGTTTTGCTCAATCGTTCATCCCTCGTGATGAGGAAAAATACCGAACCGATCCTGCTTTTTTAGCAAGCTTAAAACGGATGAATATGACGGTAGACTCTGCACTGAAAATAACTCGGGAATCGGTAAAAAACGCCTATATTATTCTGGAAAAGTTAGAAAATGATACAAGTCAATTCATTAAAGAGATGGTTTTTCCTATTTCTTATTGGATACAAGCGCAAAAGAATTTTTCAAATCCAGAAAACCTAAAAGAAATTGGAAAAGCTTATATAAGTTATTTGAAAGGAACCAACAATTTTTATACTCAACGCAAAGCAAGATATGCTTTGATGATCGCTAGGTTAATGTACAATAATGATAAACTTCGGCCAGATGCAGATCAGGTCATTAAACTCATTTATAACAACCTACAAGATCATCAAGTAAATGAAGATCTGACTACCATCCAAAGATCTATTAATGAGAAACGAGCCTGGTACAGGTATATGTTTGCCTACTGCAACTTTATTATGTCACAGGATGCAAAATTAACTCAAGATCAAAAGCTAGGATATTTGAAGCTGGCATATGAACATAGTCCTGATATTTTAGACAAGACGGTTTCTCATGCGTACTTTTATGATATGATTTTTCTATTCGGAAATGAAAAATATTCTTTTGAAGAGGATTATTTGTCTGCTCTTGGAAGTGATGAAGAAAAATTTAAAACGGTTATGGCAATGTCTATGAATAATCCCTCATTTAAAAAAAAGGCAAAGGCATTGTATAAAGGTAAAATCAATTTTGGTGATTATTGGCTAAATGAGTTTAATAAGAAGTTCCAACAAGCACCATTATTTTCTTTAACTCAAATCGATAGTAATCAATACGTTTCAGGGAAAAACAAAGAACAATGGACTTTAATTGATTTTTGGGGTACCTGGTGTTCGCCATGTAGACAGGAGCATCCTGATTTGCAGAAACTTTATCTTAATACAATGCAAGGAGAAATGAAAAACTTAAATATCATTACCATTGCGAGTAACGATCGGGAGCCTACTGTAAAAGAATATATGAAGAACTTAAATTATACTTTCCCGGTTGTCATGTCTGACAATCAGATTGAAAGAAAATATAATGTTTCCTCCTGGCCATCGAAATTTTTAGTTAGTCCGCAAGGAAAATACGTTGTCATCCCCTTTAATGTAGACTGGCAAAAATATATCGCTGATTACATTAACTAAATTAGCTATTGCCTGTTTTCATTGAATATAGGCGATAGTTTCTTTCAGGTATTTATCTCGAATGATATTTATTAAATCTTTTTTGAAGATCTCTTCTGCCGTCTTTCCTATCGATTGGCGTTACAAGCAAGCTAAAGTTAAAAGTCAATTCATCACCTGCACTTAATGAAACAACTCCGGTAGAAAACTCGGTCAACATTGAGCTACCTTTAATGTTAACTTGCATCGTTCCTTTATCATCATTTCTCCAGCCATTTTGAGCTGATAAGGTTTCCGATTTTTTTGACTGATCTATATTGATATACAAGGCAGCATTGTCATTCCCTATCAACACCGCTGGACTGATTTTATCAGCCAGTTTCCAGCTCCATTTTACGGTATCCGGCCTTAAGTACCCATGGTTTCCTAGTCCAGTCAAATATTTGGCAGCATTCTTTTCAAACGGAATGTGAAAGTTGATCGTTGAAAACACAACAGCCTTTAATGCCTTGATTCGTACACGGAGATCCACAAATCCATCTTCACTCATTTTAGCCCGTACATATTGAGAAATATTGTCAGAGGAACTCGTAGCATGCCAAACCACAGAATCGGTTGTATTCGAGATAATATCGAATGTACTGATCACCAATTTCTCCTGTGTTTTGGGAGAAGTGAAATAATGAAAATGGATGGGTTCATAAAGCAAATTTGTTGGCTTAAAACCAAATTTGTTAAACTCCCAATCGTAATAAGACTTTATTTGCTTTGGAAAACCATCGGCATTGATTTCTAATTCCCGACCATAAATAGAAATAACTTTGTTTATAATTGAAATAGGTTTCTGCTGAGCTGAAGCCGAAAAACTTAAGAAGGCTAAAATAAAAAAGATTGATCTGGCCATTTTTTAAGGTTAGAATAAAATTAAATATAAACAAAAAAAGTCCTGCACTTTCGCACAGGACTTCTAAAATTTTAAAGGGGAAAAACTTATTCTCCTTTTGGCTCTTCAGTAGCTGGAGCTTCTTCAGTTGTAGTTTCTGGAGCAGCTTCTTCTGCAGTTTCAGCTTTCGCTTCAGCAGCCTTAGGAGCAGCAGCTTTACTTCTACCACGACGAGTTGTTTTCTTCTCTTCTTTAGCCTCTACATCTTTACCGTAAACTTCGTTATAATCTACCAATTCAATTAAAGCCATTTCAGCATTATCACCTAAACGATTATTTAATTTAATGATACGAGTGTAACCACCTGGACGATTAGCAACTTTCTCAGCAACCTCGCGGAACAAAATAGTTACTACCTCTTTATCTTGTAAGTAAGAGAAAACTGTACGACGTGAGTGAGTAGTATCATTTTTTGACTTAGTGATAAGTGGCTCAACATACGTACGTAAAGCTTTAGCTTTAGCTAAAGTTGTAGAAATTCTTTTGTGCTTGATTAGTGAAGTAGCCATGTTAGCTAACATCGCTTTTCTGTGGCTGTCGGTTCTGCCTAAGTGATTAACTTTTTTACCGTGTCTCATTGTTTTTAAATTAAGTGTATACCGTCTCTGTCTCAGAGGGAATTATACACAGTGAAAATTAATTAATTTTCAAATCTCAATTTCAAATTTCCAAACTGAAAACTATCAACTGAAGATTGAATTATTCTTCGTCTAATTTGAATTTAGACAGGTTCATACCAAATGATAAACCTTTTGATTTTACAAGTTCTTGAATCTCTGTTAAAGATTTTTTACCGAAGTTTCTGAATTTTAACATGTCAGCAACATCGTAAGAAACCAAATCAGCTAAAGTACGGATATCAGCAGCTTTTAAGCAGTTTAATGCTCTAACTGAAAGATCCATATCCACTAATTCAGTTTTAAGGATTTTACGCATGTGTAAAATTTCCTCATCAACTTCTTTAGTTTCTTCTTTTGCCTGAGATTCTAACACCAAGTTCTCATCAGAGAATAACATAAAGTGTTGGATAAGAATCTTAGCCGCCTCTTTTAATGCTTCTTCCGGATGAATTGAACCGTCAGTTGAAATGTCTAATACCAATTTCTCATAATCCGTTTTTTGTTCAACACGGAAGTTTTCAATTGTGTATTTTACGTTTTTCATTGGCGTGTAGATCGAATCGATCGCGATAACACCTACAACAGCATCAGCAACTTTATTTTCTTCAGCAGGTACATAACCACGTCCTTTATTGATGGTTAATTCCACTTCTAAAGTCACAGATTTATCCATATTGCAAATTACATGCTCAGGGTTTAATACTGTAAAGTTGTTAGAGAATTTAGTGATATCACCAGCCTTGAATTGATCTTGACCATTAACAATGATGAAAACTTTTTCAGCATCACCAGAATCACCTGTTTTCTTAAAACGAACTTGTTTTAAGTTTAAGATGATATCAGTTAAATCTTCTACAACACCTTTCATGGTAGAAAACTCATGCGAAACGCCTGAAAAACGAATAGTAGTAATAGCATAACCTTCTAACGAAGAAAGTAAAATTCTTCTTAAGGCATTACCAATTGTTACACCGAAACCGGGCTCTAAAGGACGAAATTCAAATGTGCCATCGAAATCTGTTGATTTCTGCATGATCACTTTGTCAGGTTTCTGAAATGCTAAAATTGCCATTTATATTTTTTTAAATTCGTTATTGAATATATAGTAACAAGAAAAAAGTTAATTACCCTTTCGAGGTAATTAACTATCTTATTTATTACTTTGAGTATAACTCGATGATTAAGTTTTCCTTGATGTTTTCAGGAATCTCATCACGTTGTGGGTAAGTTAAGAATTTACCAGTTAATTCACTAGCATTCCACTCTAACCATGCGAACTTGTTAATGGTTCTGCCTGCAACTGAGTTACTAATTGATTCTAAAGATTTTGACTTTTCACGAACCGCAACCACATCACCAGCTTTTAACTGATATGAAGGGATATTTACAACTTCACCATTCACGGTTACGTGTTTATGGCTAACTAACTGGCGTGCACCAGAACGGGTTGTTGCAATACCTAAACGGTAAACTGTGTTATCTAAACGTGCTTCTAACAATTGAAGTAAGTTATCACCTGTGATACCTGCACGTGAAGATGCTTTTTTAAACAAGTTACTGAACTGCTTTTCTAATACACCGTAAGTGTATTTTACTTTTTGTTTCTCCATTAACTGGATCGCATACTCAGATTGTTTTCCTCTTCTTTTTGAAACGCCATGTTGGCCAGGAGGATAATTTTTTCTGTCTAACACCTTATCAGGACCGAAGATTGGTTCTCTGAATTTACGGGCGATTTTTGATTTTGGGCCTGTATATCTTGCCATTTTTTTTCTGTTTTTAAAGTATCATTCAGCCTGTAACTGAAGATTCTTAGCTTTAAAATTAATTAAACTCTTCTCTTTTTAGGAGGACGACATCCGTTGTGTGGAAGTGGAGTAATATCTTTAATAGATGTTACTTCAATACCTGCTACTTGCAAAGTTCTGATTGCAGATTCACGACCTGAACCCGGACCTTTTACAAAAACTTCAACTTTACGTAAACCTAAATCAAATGCAACTTTACCGCAATCTGAAGCTGCTTGACCAGCTGCATACGGCGTGTTCTTTTTAGAACCTTTAAAGCCCATTTTACCAGCAGAAGACCATGAAATAGTCTGTCCGTTGTTGTTAGTTAACGTAACGATGATGTTGTTGAAAGTAGCATTGATATGTGCCTGACCAACAGGCTCAATTACAACGATACGTTTTTTTGTTACTTTTTTACTCTTAGCCATTTTATCTTTTAGATTTTAGATATGAGACTTGAGATATGAGACTTTCTCTACCCCGATACTCAGTATCCTACTTTTTCTTATGTTCCAGATTTCGAGCAGATTTTAAAGATATGGTACTCATATCTTAAATCTCACATCTCACATCTATCTATTACTTAGTAGCCTTTTTCTTGTTAGCAACTGTTTTTCTCTTACCCTTACGAGTACGTGAGTTGTTTTTAGTACGCTGACCACGAGAAGGTAAACCTTTTCTGTGACGTAAACCACGGTAACAACCAATATCCATTAAACGTTTGATGTTTAACTGAACCTCTGATCTTAAAGCACCTTCTACTTTAATTTCATCGTTAATCATTGTACGGATAGCTGATAATTCATCATCAGACCAATCTTGCACTTTTTTGTTAAGATCGATACCTGCAGTAGTTAAAATACGTTGTGCAGTAGTTCTACCAATACCATAGATATAAGTTAAACCAATCTCTCCTCTTTTGTTTCTTGGTAAATCAATACCTGAAATCCTTGCCATATTTATTTATTTTTTACGTAATTCCGAACGGCGGGCCACCGTTGTACGGTATATTACAATATTTTCTAATTACCCTTGACGTTGCTTGTATTTCGGATTTTTCTTGTTGATAACGTAAAGTTTACCTTTACGGCGAATAATCTTACAATCAGCGCTACGTTTTTTAATTGATGATCTAACTTTCATTTTATTTGTATCTATAAGTGATGCGTCCCTTTGTTAAATCATAAGGAGACATCTCTAGTTTTACTTTGTCACCAGGTAAAATTTTGATGTAGTGCATCCGCATCTTACCTGAAATGTGAGCAATAATCTCATGTCCGTTCTCAAGTTCTACTCGGAACATCGCATTTGATAATGCTTCTCTTATTACTCCGTCTTGTTCAATTGAGGCTTGTTTAGCCATATTTTATTGATTGTTACTTAATTAGCTGCTTCTAAACAGGGTTGCAAAATTAAATAAAAAATTTTAATTATTTATTTTTTTTGTTGTAAAACTTTTTCTATCATCGAAAACGTAGATAGAACATCTGCTTTTCCCCTTCTAATTGCTACTGTGTGTTCAAAATGAGCTGATGGCTTATTGTCTTTACTGGTAACCGTCCATCCATCATTATGAAACTTTACACCTGCAACGCCGGCATTGATCATGGGTTCTATTGCAATCACCATTCCTTCTTCAAGTTTTGGTCCTGCCCCACGCTTTCCATAATTCGGAACTTCTGGTTTTTCGTGAAGTTTCACGCCAACACCATGTCCTACTAATTCTCTTACTACACCAAATCCATTTCCCTCTGCGTATTGTTGAATGGCAAAGCCAATATCTCCGGTACGCATCCCAACTACAGCTTTCTCAATGCCTAACTCCAGGCAGTGCTTAGTAACCTCAACCAGCTTTTGCTTTTCATCATCAACTTCTCCGATTGAAAAAGTATAGGCTGAATCGCCAAAATAATTGTTTTTAATTACGCCGCAGTCTACTGAAATTAAATCACCTTCTTGTATAATGTACTCGCTTGGAAAACCATGAACAACTTGTTCATTAGGCGAAATGCATAAAGAATTTGGGAAACCGTTGTAGTTTAAAAATGCAGGAATCGCTCCATTGTCATTAATAAACTCATAAGCTAGCTTGTCTAGGGCTAAAGTAGTCATGCCTGCTTTTATCACTTTTGCTACTTCAGCTAAAGTTTTAGAAACAAGCATGGAACTTTCTCTTATTAGCTCAATCTCTTCAAGAGATTTGTAATAAATTTTAGACATTCATTTAACGTTTTGAATGCGTGAATTATGAATGAGTAAACCACTTAGCCAAGCTTTCACTCATTCTATCCATTCAAAATCAAATAGTTTATCTTACAACGCTGCATTGCTACTCGCGGCAGGAACTCCTGTTCTGCCGGTAACTCTACCCGTCTTCATTAATCCATCATAGTGACGCATTAATAAATAACTTTCAATCTGCTGTAAAGTATCCAAAACAACACCTACTAAGATCAATAATGATGTACCACCAAAGAAATGAGCAAACTCTTGTTTAATACCAAACTTAACAGCGATGGAAGGTAAAATAGCAATGATCGCTAAAAATACCGCACCTGGAAAAGTGATTTTTGAAATCACATCATCAATAAAAGTTGATGTTGCAAAACCTGGTTTAACACCTGGAATAAAACCACCATTTTTCTTCATATCGTCACTCATTTGAGTTGGATTTACTGTAATAGCAGTGTAGAAGAAAGTAAATGCAATAATTAAAAACGCGAACGTTAAGCTATAAGCCAATGAAGTTGTATTGCTAAATTGAATTAACCATGATCCTTGCAATGAAGGAACAAATTGCGTTAATGCACCAGGAATAAACATCAAGGCTTGAGCAAAGATGATAGGCATTACACCAGCGGCATTAACCTTTAAAGGAATGTACTGACGAACACCACCAAACTGACGGTTACCAACAATTTTCTTAGCGTATTGTACAGGTACTTTACGTACACCTTGAACAATTAAAATGGTAAACATTACTACAGCAAAAAGTGCAACAATCTCTAAAACCAAAGCAACCGGGCCTCCACCTTCACTGGCAGAACCCACACGTGCACTAAACTCTTGAGAAATTGCAATAGGTAAACGGGCAATAATACCAACCATAATGATTAGTGATGTACCGTTACCAATACCTTTATCAGTAATTTTTTCACCTAACCACATTACGAATAATGTACCTGCTGTTAATACAAACGTAGATAACACTAAAAATAAAGTATTTGGTAATAAAATAGCTTCTGCCGGAACTTGCGTTTTAACGTAACCTACAGATTGAACGATTGTAATCGCTACCGTTAGATAACGAGTGATCTGGTTCATTTTCTTTCTACCACTTTCGCCTTCTTTTTGCATTTTTTGGAAAGAAGGAACAGCAATACCTAATAGTTGCACCACAATTGATGCAGAGATATAAGGCATTACCCCTAATGCTAAAATAGACACACGAGAGAATGAACCTCCGGCAAACATATCTAGTATGCCTAAAAGTCCTGATTTTTCGTTAGTGCCTAAAGCAGTTGGATCTACACCTGGTAAAACCACGTGAGATACGAAACGGTATACCAAAAGAATTAAGAGCGTAAACAATATACGCTCTTTTAATTCTTGAATTTTCCAGATATTACTTAAAGTAGTAAATAGCTTCTTCATTTAATAATTACAATTTTACAATTGAACCGCCTGCAGCTTCGATAGCTTTTTGAGCAGTTGCAGAGAATGCATGTGCAGTAACTTCTAATTTTACTTTAACCTCACCGCGACCTAAGATTTTAACTAAGTCATTTTTTGAAGCTAAACCATGTGCTTGTAAAGCAGCGAAATCGATAGTTGTTAAGCTGTGTTTCTCAGCTAAAGTTTGTAATACATCTAAGTTTACGCCAACATATTCTGTACGGTTGATTGGTTTGAAACCAACTTTAGGCACACGACGTTGTAAAGGCATTTGACCACCTTCAAAACCGATTTTGGTTGAGTGACCTGAACGAGAACCCGCACCTTTGTGACCACGAGTTGAAGTACCGCCACGACCAGAACCTGTACCACGACCAATTCTTTTGTTGTTTTTTGTAGAACCTACTGCAGGTTTTAAATTACTTAAATTCATTTTTTTGAATTTGTGTTGCCCTTCGCTTTCACTAAACAGGTACAACGATTAAACATATATAAAGCTAGCAAAGGTGTATCCTCTACTAGCTTTAAACTTTTATTAAATTGCTTCGATAGCTACTAAGTGATTCACTTTGCGAACCATACCGATAATTTGCGGTGTAGCTTCTACCTCAACACTTTGATTCATTTTAGATAAACCTAAAGCTTGAACGGTTCTTTTTTGGCGCTCGCTTCTGTCGATAACGCTTTTTACTTGTGTTATTTTGATCTTAGCCATGATATTATCCGTTAAATACTTTGTTTAAATCGATACCACGAGTTTGAGCTACTGTATAAGCATCACGCATTTTTGTTAATGCATCAACAGTTGCTTTTACCACGTTGTGTGGGTTTGATGAACCTTTAGATTTTGCCAGTACGTTATGAACGCCAGCACTCTCTAATACAGCACGCATCGCACCACCTGCAATTACTCCAGTACCTACTGCAGCTGGTTTGATTAAAACAAAACCACCTGAGAATTTACCGATTTGCTCGTGAGGAACAGTACCATTTAAAATTGGAACTTTTACCAAGTTCTTTTTAGCATCATCCACACCTTTAGCGATTGCTTCAGTTACCTCTTTCGCTTTACCTAAACCGAAACCAACAACACCGTTTTCATCTCCAACAACAACAATTGCTGAGAAGCTGAAAGTACGACCACCTTTGGTTACTTTGGCAACACGTTGTATACTAACCAAACGATCCTTTAATTCGATATCGGTGGTTTTAACTCTTTTTATATTGATAGTTGACATCTTACTTTTTCTTCAGATTAAAATACTAAACCAGCTTCGCGAGCACCTTCTGCTAACGATTTTACACGACCGTGGTATAAATAGCCATTTCTATCGAAAACAACTTGTTTAACACCTGCAGCAATTGCTTTTTCGGCAACTAATTTACCTACTGCAACTGATTGGTCTGATTTACTTCCAGTACCAGCAAAATCTTTCGATAATGATGATGCTGAAGCTATTGTTGTACCGGTTACATCGTTAATTACCTGCGCATAAATCCCTTTATTGCTTCTATATACAGATAACCTTGGACGCTCTTCCGAACCGGTAAGTCTTTTTCTGATCCCTTTTTTAATACGATCTCTTCTTGATAATTTTTTACCTGCCATGATTACTATTTTTTAGATGCTGATTTACCTGCTTTTCTTCTTAACACTTCACCTACAAACTTGATACCTTTACCTTTGTATGGCTCTGGTGCACGTAACGAACGGATTTTCGCTGCTACCTGACCGATCAATTGTTTGTCAATACTTTCTAAAATGATTTTAGGCGTCTGACCTTTTTCTGAAGATGTAGTTACTTTAATCTCTTCTGGTAATTGGAATACATAGTGGTGAGAATAACCTAAAACTAGATCAAGTGTATTACCTTGGTTTGTCGCACGGTAACCAACACCTACTAATTCCTGAGTTAATTTATAACCTTCTGTAACACCAACAACCATGTTGTTAAGCAATGAGCGATATAAACCGTGTAATGCTTTGTGTTTCTTTTGTTCTGATGGACGTTGAACTGTTAAAATTCCATCTTCTTGACTTACAGTGATATCTGAATCTACTGCTTGTGTTAATTCACCTTTAGGGCCTTTTACTGTAACAACGTTATCATTTGATACCGTGATTGTAACTCCTGCAGGGATTGTAATTGGGGCTTTTCCTATTCTTGACATTGTGCTGTTCTCCTAATATTAATAAACGTGACACAATACCTCACCACCAATGTTTAATTTGGCTGCTTCTTTATCAGTCATTACACCTTTAGAAGTAGATAAGATTGCGATACCTAAACCGTTTAATACTCTTGGCATATTTTCAACACCAGCGTAGTTTCTCAAACCTGGTTTACTTACTCGCACTAATGTACGAATAGCAGGAACTTTAGTGATTGGATTGTATTTCAAAGCAATTTTAATGGTGCCTTGAACTGTAGTATCTTCAAACTTGTAGTTCGCGATGTAACCTTTGTCGAAAAGAACTTTAGTAATTTCTTTTTTAAGGTTTGATGCAGGAATTTCTACAACACGGTGGTTGGCCTTAATGGCATTCCTTACTCTTGTTAAATAATCTGCTATTGGATCTGTATTCATTATTTATTGTTTTTGATAGTGGTTTCCTTCTGCTACCCAGCTGTGGGACCTTCTATCGGTTAAAATTCTTTTTTAAGCGAAAAGCAAAAAGACTAAAGCCTAAAGCGGATTTATTCGCTTTAGACTTTAAGCTTTAAGCTCTAAGCTATATTACCAAGATGCTTTTTTAACACCTGGTATTTTACCGTCTAATGCCATCTGGCGGAACGTTACCCTTGAAATGCCAAAGGTACGCATATATCCACGAGGACGACCAGTTAATTTACAACGGTTGTGTAAACGTACCGGAGAGGAGTTTTTAGGTAATTTATCTAAACCCTCGAAATCTCCTGCAGCTTTTAATGCTGCACGTTTTTCAGCGTATCTAGCTACCAATTTTTGGCGCTTAACTTCGCGTGCTTTTACACCTTCTTTTGCCATTATTCTGCTGTTTTTTGATTTTTAAATGGTAATCCGAATTGTTTCAATAACTCAAGCGCCTCAACGTCAGATTTTGCCGAAGTTACGAAAGTTATATCCATCCCTAAAATTTTATTGATTTTATCTATATTAATCTCTGGGAAGATGATTTGTTCAGTAACACCTAAAGTGTAGTTACCTTTTCCATCAAAACCTTTATCGTTAATACCTTTGAAATCGCGAATACGTGGTAAAGCTACAGAGATCAAACGATCCAAGAACTCATACATATTGTTGTCACGTAATGTTACACGTACACCTACCGGCATACCTTTACGCAATTTAAAGTTAGAGATATCTTTTTTAGATTGTGCCGGAACCGCTTGCTGACCAGTAATAGTAGTCAATTCAACGATTGTCGTATCCATAATCTTTTTATCAGTAACAGAAAAACGACCCACACCCTGATTGATACAGATTTTTTCCAATTTTGGAACCTGCATTACAGTTTTGTACTGAAATTTCTCTTTTAACGCATTTACAACTTCTTCTTTGTATTTGCTTTTTAATCTAGGTGTAGCCATTATTTAATTTCCTCCCCTGAAATTTTAGCAACTCTAACGATTTTACCATCAGCGTTTAGTTTACGACCAACGCGGGTAGTTTTACCAGATTTTGGATCAACCAACATCAAGTTAGAAATGTGAAGAGCAGCTTCTTTTTTAATAATACCACCGTTCGGATTTGCAGCATTTGGTTTAGTGTGTTTAGACACTAAGTTAACGCCTTCTACAATGGCTCTGTTTTTATCTATTTGTACTGAAAGTACTTTTCCTTGTTGACCTTTTGAATCGCCAGCAATTACTTTAACTAAATCTCCTGTGCGGATTTTAAGTTTTGATGGTGTATTTACTTTGTTTCCCATTTTATAATACCTCCGGTGCTAATGATACAATTTTCATGAATTGTTTTTCACGTAGTTCTCTCGCAACCGGGCCAAAGATACGTGTACCTCTTGGCTCATCCTGTGCGTTCAATAATACAGCAGCATTATCGTCAAAACGGATATAAGAACCATCTTTACGACGGATTTCTTTTTTAGTTCTTACAACAACTGCTTTAGAAACTGTACCTTTTTTAATATTACCTGACGGTAATGCGCTTTTTACGGTAACAACTACCTTATCACCAATTGAAGCATAACGTTTGCCGGTTCCACCTAGCACGCGAATTACCAATACTTCTTTTGCGCCGCTGTTATCAGCAACGTTTAATCTCGATTCCTGTTGTACCATCTTATTTAGCTCTTTCTAAAATTTGTACCAATCTCCAGTTCTTGTTCTTACTCAATGGACGAGTTTCCATGATTAATACTGTATCACCGATACCGCATTCGTTTTTCTCGTCGTGAGCCATAAATTTGGTAGTTTTCTTAACGAACTTACCATAAATCGGGTGTTTCACTTTACGTTCCACGCTCACTACAACAGATTTATCCATCTTGTTGCTTACCACTAACCCCGTTCTTGTTTTTCTTAATTGTCTTTCCATGTCGACTCTCAAATTATTTAGTTTCAGTAGCTGACTCAGTGTTTTTTACTTGAGTCAACGCAGTGTTTAAACGGGCTATGTCTTTCCTTACTTTTGCAATACGCGAAGGATTTTCGATAGCTGAAATAGTGTGTGCGAACTTTAATTTTGATAAGTTCTCTTTTTCTTCCGCAATCTTAGCTACTAATTCTTCTTTTGAAAGCCCTGTGATTTCTGAATTTTTCATTTTTCTTTTTCTTTTACGTTGAGTGTAGCGGTTATAATAAACAAGTATTTACAACATTCACCTCAACACTTTACTATGCTTCTACGTAATCTCTACGTACTACGAACTTGGTTTGGATTGGTAATTTCTGAGCTGCTAAACGCAATGCTTCTTTAGCTACTTCTAAAGGCACACCTTCAGCTTCGAAAATTACACGTCCAGGTCTTACAACTGCTACCCAATATTCAGGAGCACCTTTACCTTTACCCATACGTACCTCAGCAGGTTTTTTAGTTACTGGTTTGTCCGGGAAAATTCTGATCCATACTTGACCTTCACGTTTCATGAAACGTGTTACGGCGATACGGGCAGCCTCTATCTGGCGACTTGTAATCCAAGTTGCTTCTAAAGATTTGATACCGAAAGATCCGAATGCTAATTCAGCTCCACGAGAAGCTAAACCCTTCATTCTGCCTTTTTGCATCTTCCTGAACTTCGTTCTTTTTGGCTGTAACATTTTATTTTGTTCTAATCGTTAAACGATGTTAATAAATCAATTATTTACGAGGACCTCTGTTAGCGCCTGCGCCACCACCTCTATTTGCACCTGGGCCACCTTGACCTGGGCCACGACCACCACCTTGGTTTCCACCACGTCTGTCGTTACCACCACGTCTATCGTTTCCGCCACGGTTATCTCTTCCACCGAATGCTGGTTTATCTGATGCGCCTTTTGGACCGTTGTTTGTTGAACCAATGTTTGGAGACAAATCACGTTTTCCATAAACCTCACCTTTACAGATCCATACTTTAACGCCGATTTTACCATAAGTGGTTAAAGCTTCAGCTAAAGCATAGTCGATATCAGCACGGAATGTATGCAAAGGCACTCTTCCTTCTTTGTACTGCTCAGTACGTGCCATCTCAGCACCACCTAAACGACCAGAAGTCATGATTTTAATACCTTCAGCACCCATACGCATGGTTGATGCGATAGAAGATTTCATTGCTCTACGGAATGAGATCCTTGCTTCTAATTGTTTTGCAACACCTTCTGCAACTAATTGTGCATCAAGTTCTGGGCGTTTAATTTCGAAGATGTTAATTTGAATTTCCTTTTTAGTTAATTTCTTTAATTCTTCTTTGATTTTATCAACCTCAGCACCTGCTTTACCGATTACAATACCTGGGCGAGCTGTGTGGATCGTTACTGTGATACGTTTTAACGTACGCTCAATAACAACTTTAGCAACACCACCTTTAGCGATACGAGCAGAAAGGTATTTTCTTATTTTCTCATCTTCAACTAATTTATCGGAGTAGTTGTTGCCACCGAACCAGTTAGAATCCCATCCTTTGATGATACCTAACCTGTTACCTATTGGATTTGCTTTTTGTCCCATTTCCTAAAATTAGTTTTGAGTTGTTTCTGTGTTTTTACTATCTACAATCAGTGTAACGTGGTTTGAACGCTTGCGAATTCTATATCCACGACCTTGAGGTGCCGGACGTAAACGTTTAAGTTGACGGCCACCATCTACCATAATTGTTTTAACAAATAACTCGCTTCCATCAGAAGTTTTGCCATTTTTAGCTTCCCAGTTGTTAATTGCAGATAATAATAATTTCTCAACTCTTATTGCTGCTTCTTTATTGGTAAACTTTAAAACACTTAATGCTTTTTCTACACGTTCACCTCTGATAAGATCTACAACCAAACGCATCTTACGCGGTGAGGTTGGACAATTGTTTAATTTTGCTATTGCTTCCATTGTCTAATTATTTTTTCTTTTCAGCGTGTCCTCTGAATGTTCTGGTTGGAGCAAATTCTCCCAACTTGTGACCAACCATGTTTTCTGTAACGTACACAGGGATAAATTTATTTCCGTTGTGCACAGCAAATGTATGATTCACGAAATCTGGTGATATCATTGATCTGCGAGACCAAGTTTTGATTACAGACTTTTTGCCTGAATCATTCATAGAGTTTACTTTTTTCTCTACGTTATGGTCAATATAAGGTCCTTTTTTTATCGAACGAGCCATTATTTCTTCCTTCTCTCTATGATGTAACGATTAGAATATTTTTTAAGTTCTCTGGTTTTAAAGCCTTTAGCTAAAACGCCATTTCTTGAACGTGGGTGACCACCTGATGATCTACCTTCACCACCACCCATTGGGTGATCTACTGGGTTCATCGCTACCGGTCTAGTTCTCGGACGACGGCCCAACCAACGTTTACGACCAGCTTTACCTAATACTTCGTTTGCGTGATCTGAGTTAGATACTGCACCGATAGTAGCAAGACAAGTAGTCAAGATTAAACGGGTTTCGCCTGAAGGCATTTTCAAAGTAGCATATTTACCATCGCGGGCAGCTAATTGTGCGTAAGCACCTGCACTACGAGCCAATTGTGCTCCTTTTCCAGGGTGAATCTCCACGTTGTGGATGATAGAACCTAATGGAATGTTCGATAATTTTAAAGTGTTACCTACTTCTGGTGCTGCAGTATCGCCGGATAATATTACCGAACCTACTTGCAAACCTTCCGGAGCAATGATATAACGCTTCTCGCCATCTGCATAATGTAATAATGCGATGCGGGCAGTACGGTTTGGATCGTATTCAACAGTAGCTACTGTTGCAGGAATATCGAATTTATCGCGTTTGAAATCGATTAAACGATATGATTTTTTATGACCACCACCCATGTAGCGCATAGTCATTTTACCTGTGTTATTACGTCCACCAGACTTTTTTGATGATACAACCAATGATTTTTCGGGCTTGGTTGCTGTAATCTCCGTAAAACTAGCACCAACTCTGAAGCGGGTACCTGGAGTAACTGGTTTAAATTTTCTTAAGCCCATAGTTATAATTAATTATTAAATTAAAGAGTTGCGTAATAATCTATTGTTTCGCCGTCTTTTAACGTTACGATTGCTTTTTTGAATTTCGGGCTACGGCCAGAAACAAAACCTGCTTTAGTGTAACGAGACTTCGCTTTTCCATCAACAACCATTGTGTTAACTGCAACGATGGTTACACCGTACAATTTCTCAATAGCAGCTTTGATCTGGATTTTGTTAGCCTTGTGGCTAACAGCGAATGTGAAACGGTTAGATTTCTCAGTTAAAGCTGAAGCTTTTTCGGTTAATATTGGTTTTTTTAAAATTTCCATATTACTTGGCAAATGCCTCCTCCAAAGTTTTAACAGAATCTGCAGTTAACACAAGTACACCAGCGTTTAATACATCATAAGTATTTAAATCTGCTGCCGAGATTACTTTAGTTTTCTGAACGTTTCTGCTTGATAAATAGATATTATTATTTTGTGCAGGTAAAACCAATAAAGTTTTTTGAGTACCTACGTTTAACGCAGCCAATAAACTTGTATAGTTTTTAGTTTTAGCTGTATCGAAGTTGAAATCTTCTAAAACTACCACGCTGTTATCTTTTGCTTTATAAGCTAAAGCAGATTTACGTGCTAATGATTTTAATTTCTTGTTCAATTTAAAGCTATAATCACGTGGCTGAGGACCGAAAACACGACCACCACCGTTAAATAACGGAGATTTAATGCTACCAGCACGGGCACCACCTGTACCTTTTTGTTTGTATAGTTTACGAGTTGAACCAGCAATCTCATTACGTTGTTTAGATTTATGAGTACCTTGACGTTGGTTAGCCAAATACTGTTTTACATCTAAATAAATCGCGTGGTCGTTAGGCTCGATACCAAATACCGATTCAGGAAGTTGCACCTTGGCACCTGTTTCTTTACCTGAAATGTTTAATACTTTAACTTCCATCTGATTACTTGTCTAAGATTACGTAAGAACCTTTAGCTCCTGGAATGGAACCACTAACTACTAATAAGTTTTGCTCAGCATAAACTTTCAAAACTTGTAAGTTTTGAATTTTTACTCTGTCTCCACCTGTTCTTCCTGCCATGCGCATTCCTTTGAATACACGTGAAGGAAATGATGATGCTCCCAATGAACCTGGGGCACGTAAACGGTTATGCTGACCGTGAGTCTGCATACCAACACCGGCAAATCCGTGGCGTTTTACAACACCTTGAAAACCTTTACCTTTTGAGGTACCTACAACATCAACAAAATCGCCTTCTGCGAATGCATCAACGGTTACAACATCACCTAAGCTAAGTGAAGTAGTAAACGAATCGAATTCAACAAGTTTGCGTTTCGGAGTTGTGTTTGCTTTCGCGAAATGGCCTTTCAATGGTTGAGTTGTGTTTTTCTCTTTTTTCTCATCGTAACCCAACTGGATTGATGAATAACCATCTACTTCTTCGGTCTTTACTTGTGTAACTACACAAGGCCCAGCCTCGATTACCGTACAAGGAATGTTTCTTCCTTCGGCATCAAAGATACTGGTCATTCCTACTTTTTTTCCAATAATTCCTGACATTTTATCTTTTCTTTTTAACACCCATCGAAGCAGTAGGGCTTCGTTCAAGGTGGTTGTACAATCCCCCGAAAGGGACGGCAAAGATAGATAAGAATTATTAATTTTCAAATAGTTAGCAAAATATTTTTTCAAATAAATTGCTGATATGATGGAGTTTAAGATTAATTACCGGATTAATGTGCCAATCCTCCATTTAAACTGATGGTTATGATCGCTAAGATGATAAAACCAATCAATACATAAAGGTAATCCCGCTCCAGGAAAAAGCTAAAAATTGCAAATATAATCCTTGCAATTGGGGTAAATATAAGCATCAGGATGCCGAACTGAACAATGGCATCGCCATGAAAGGTAGACAGCCCTTTAAAAATTGCCGCAATAGATGAGAACTTGGAAAGCTCAGGCTTGAAAACCTTGTAATCTGTAATAACGCCATTGTTGTGAATAAGAAAAACAACACCGCCGATTAAAACAATACTCATCGAAATAATTACACCCGCACGTAAAAGAGTACCCAAAACAACCTGAATATCCTTATCATTAATATTTTGTTTTTTTGCTGTACTCATTACAATCCGCTTATTCCTTTATAAATCATTTGCAATGCCAAAAAAGTAACCACTACGGCAAATACAATTTTTAACTTATCGGTTTTGGTGCGCAATAAAACCTTTGCACCAACAGAGGCTCCCGTTAAAACGCCAATACAAACAGGCATGGCAATTCCCGGATCAATTTGTCCGCGGTGCAGATAGACCACCGCACTAGCTGCCGCCGTAACCCCCATCATGAAATTGCTGGTAGTTGTTGATACCTTAAATGGCAAACGCATGATATTATCCATGGCAATAACTTTCAGCGCCCCGCTTCCAATCCCTAACAGACCAGAAAGTGTTCCTGCAAAAAGCATCATCACAAAGCCACCCGGAACATTTTTCACCGCATAGGGATGATCCACACCTTTATCAGGATAACTACTGTTTAATTTAAAAAATTTCGCCCATTTATCTGTATCGTCTAAAGTGGTATGGTCAACTTTTTTCTTCAAAGTCATGATCGCAGAGAAGATCAGGATACAACCAAAGATGATCGCAATATAATTTGCATTGAGATATACCGCTACAATTGCACCACAGATGGCACCAACTGTTGTAGCGATTTCCAGAAACATACCAATTCGAATGTTGGTGATGCCTTCTTTTACATATGCTGCTGCTGAGCCAGACGATGTAGCAATTACAGAAACAATGGATGCGCCAATGGCATAATGAATATCGACACCAAGTGCCAGTGTTAATAGCGGAATAATAATTACGCCGCCACCTAAACCAGTTAGCGAACCTAGTAAACCTGCTAAAAAAGCACCCAATAAAACGATAATGGTAAAAAGCAATACCGACATGCGGGCAAATATAAGGCACACATTTTGGCTAAACGAAGGATTTGGCGAATAAAATAAAGTCTATATATTATATGGATGATGTAAAATGGTCTGGCAACGGTATCATTGAATTTTAGGGAATCGCCTGATTGAAAACATGTAGGGTTTATATCACAACCTTCAACATACTGCTTACAAAAGCAATTCGCTCTTTGATGAACTTTCTTCGAAAATTCATTTATCATCAACAAGCCAAAAAATATAAAACTTTTCTTACGATAAGGATTATGAGTGCTTTCAAATCTATCACTTATCGGCTTTCCATTTTAAACTCTTGTAAACTTCATCCATTTTACATCTTCCCTACTATGCTACTTACCCAATCTTCTGATCATCTCGGCACTCAGATCCCTGCCATCATTTAAGCGGTTAGCAAAGAAAGATTTAGCGGCTTCAAAATGTTCTTTATAGCCTTTCAAATCTCCATATCCTATAATTGAGGCCCATTCATGAACGGCAGTATGAAATTCCAAATCATCGCCGCGTATCGATTTATCATAAAGCGCTGTATGAATTGATTCCTCCAGCATCTCGTCATTTTTAAACAGATACTCGGCAATGCCCAATCTTAATTTAAAAGGTGGCGTTTGGCAAATCAAATTATCGTAAGGGTTAACGCCCATTTTATACCAGGCATAAACCATGCTCAATAAACTTAAATGAGAATTTGGTTTTTGTTTATGTTCAGCATCTGATAGGCTGAACTCTTTCATAATGTTATCATCCAAAAGCAAGAGCGTCCTGCTTTCATGAAATACAAAGTCGCGGGCTGCATAAATTTTCTCCCTAAATTCTATCTCACTTTCGCAAATCATCAACTTATAAAGTTCTGATTCAGCCTGAGCATAATATTTTACCTGCTTTTGTGCGTAAGGGTTTAAGATTGCTAAACCCGCATAGATGTGAGATTTATAACTAAAAATCCTCAAGGTTGTTAAAATCTTTACATTATCGATTCCGCCGGCATAGGCAGGATTATCCCAGGGGAAGAAACCGGCATTTTTCCATGCCGAGCCCATGCTTTCAAAACCCATGTGTGTTACAGCCTGCGTATCGGCTACAATGCGGTCGTGCTCCCGGTAATCATCCATCTCGATGATATTCGATTTTAACGACTTGTAAATCTCCAGTGCTTTGGCATATACCTCATCTGTAGCACGGTGGCGAACAACAACCAATGTTTGCCCTTCAGGACTAAAAGCCGGCCCATGTAAAGAGTGGCAGGTTACAATTTGAGTATCGGCTGGCAGGTGTTTCTCAAAAGCGGCAATTTCCGGATGCTTCACAGAAGTTTGTCCGGATACGATGGCACCAAATTTTGTTGACCGTGCAAATGTGGCCACCACTTCATCAATTTTCTCGGCTTCAACACAGTAGAGTATGAAGTCTGATTTCCGGGCAACCTCATGCCCATCAACCAACACCTCAATTCCTTTCGGTTCCAGCTCATTTTTTAAATCTGAAAAACGTAATGGCATATCCGCCCCACATACTTTATAACCTGCATTTATGAACGATAGTGCATATAATCTGCCCATATCGCCTAAACCGATAATTCCTATTTGCATGAAACAAATGTAATCTATCATGAATTAAATCATAATAAAACTTAGATAATTTTGTTATTTAACAAGTTCATAAAACATGTTTTTATCTATTAGCATTCAATAATTAGTTAAAATATATTGAATAAGAAATAGATAAAAATGTAGTTTTACATTCTAACACCTATATTTAAACTATGCAGAAAATTAAACACACCCTAATGTTTTTAGGCGCTATGCTATTTTTAAATGTGGCGTTTGGCCAGGTTTTACCAGACACCACAAAAAATACTGATCCATCTTTAAATGGACAATATCAGTTTATGTTAAAAAAATCAAAAAGCCTATACGGTGCAAAGCTGATTAATCCATCGAGGCTGACAGGTTTGTGGAAAAGTGTGAATGATACGTTGAGAAAAGAGCGCAAACAGCTTCAGGAGGCCAGGCAAGAAATTAAAGCCCAAGCACAAAATATCTCTATCTTAAAGGGCGAAGTTACTGGTAAAGAAAGTTCTTTAGCTGATGCAACAGCATCGGTAAATGAAATTAAGTTTTTAGGCATATCCTTTAATAAAGGAACATATAATACAATCGTTTGGGTAATTATTATTGTGTTAGCGGCTGGATTGGCAATCGTTATTTTTCAATCTGGTAAATACAGGAAAGAAGCTACTTATCGAACACAGCTCTATCAGGAAGTTGCTGATGAGTTTCAGGCACACAAAGTAAAGGCAAAAGATAAAGAAATGAAACTGGCCAGGGAACTTCAAGACGAAAGAAATAAGTGGGATGATGCCCGAGGCAGATAAAATAACAGGAAAGCCATTTCGATGAGAGATGGCTTTTTTATTGTTATGGGTTTTTGAAACTGTACTTTAACCCAATTTCAAATTCACCGTTGCTAAAATTTTTCATTTGAGCAGTATTGGTAGTGTATTGAAATAGAAGGGCGAATTGGTTTTTGTAATTGGCACCGAAACCTCCAGTAAAACTATTGGTGCTATGGTAAATGCCATTTAACATTAGTTTATTTTCTAAAAACTGAAGATTTACACCAGCATCGAAAATGCCATCATAGTTTTGAACGCCTCGATAAACTAATTTAGGCTCGATGCTGTTTACCACTTTATCAGTGGTAAATTTATACCCCGCTGCGATAAAATATATAGATCTATCGACAACGTTCCTTAGTATATCTCGTTTGAAAAACCTTTTTAAATTTGGCAAAGTTGCTTGTAAGGTCAGTTTGTCCATCCTGTAGGCAATGCCAAAATCACCATCGAGATAAAGCTGCCGTTCATTGAAACTATTTAGTACCTCATCAGTTAAATCACCTTTTACCTTTCCCATATTCACGTATTCATTCATGATACCTGCTGACAGGCCAAAATCAATAAAATTGGTGGCGTTATTTATAGGAATGTGATAAGCGTAACTCACCGTTGCTCTAAACCGGCTAATTGCACCTGCAGTTTCACTGTAAAGCAATGCGCCTAAGCCTACTTTATTATTCTTCAGACCATAATCTGCGGTTAAATATTGTATTTTGGGTGCACCATCTACCCCAACCCATTGGGTTTTGAAAGCTCCGTTTAATGTTACGCCGTCATCTACACCAGCCATTGCAGGATTTGCTAAAAATTGGTTTTGATAATAAATACTCCCCATTGGGTTTAACTGACTAAAGGCCACTGTAAAGGAAAATAACAACAAGCCACATAAGCAAAATCTCATCTTTCTCATTGTTATTTTTTATATAGAATTGATATAAATCCTTTAATAGTTCCATCCACGCCTAAATCGAGAATATAATAATAAGTATCTTCCATCAGCGGCCGGCCGTTGAGGTAGCCATCCCAATCATTTTGGTAATTAAAAGTTGAAAAGATGGTTCGTCCTCCCCGATCGAAAATAGTTAGCTTGTTAGCCGGATATTTTTCTAATCCTTTGATAAAGAAGAAATCGTTTTTCCCATCGCCATTTGGCGTAAGAATATTATTCACAACTGCGATATCGGCAATTGCCTGCATCAGTAGCAACGGTTGTAAAAACCCTTGGGTTAGCGTGGTGCTGTTGGCCTGAAAGGTTTGCACCAAAACCATTTCACCAATACTAAAGTCATACAATTGGTTATTGATTTTCCCATAAGCACCCGCAGTGTTTAGGGTAAACGGTAAATCTTGTGCAACAACATCTTTCTTAAAAAAAAGCAGGCACAAGAATAATATCAGGTAAAAGGTATTTTTCATATGCTTAATTTAAAGAGATCCATGTTGCACCATCACTCTGAAGGGTGTAGGTTTTGGCTCCAATCATCGTTGTGGTAGTTGTATCATCATTCAATAAAATGGCATTATTAAAAGTGATATTCCCCGATGATGCCGCTTTAACGATTACATAAATTCTCCCCTTACAAGTTGCTGCCGCTGGTAAATTGACGTTAAGCGCCAGACCAACATTTTTAATCCGTACAGTATAATGTGAAGCATCTAAAGTGAGTGCTGTTGCCGATGTATGGGTAAGAATGCTTGCGGAAACCGAACCGTTAACATTCAAAGTGCTAGAGCCACTTGGCGCATAAGCGGTAGAAGTACCTGCTGATGAATTATTAATGGTTAAAGCACCTCCGTCAGTCGATAAACTTCCAGATAGCAGCGGATAAATTGTACTGGAGTTGGCAACAACTAACGTGTTGCTAACATTGGTTAGCACACTTCCAGCATTGTTTCCAAGAAAAATATTCCCACTTCCGTTATTTTTATTGCCTGCAGAAAAACCAAGTGCTGTATTGCTATTTCCATTGTTTGCTTCCAATGCTAAACTTCCAACTGCCGTATTGGCGATACCAGTGCTGTTCGCCATTAAGCCATGTGTACCGATAGCCGTGTTGTTTGAACCCACAGTGTTGGACGATAGGGCCTGAGAACCAAAACCGCTGTTATGAATGCCGCTGAAGCTTCGCTGCATCACTAAATGCCCAAATGCACTGTTTTCGTAACCTGAAATATTGACAGAAAGCGCTTCCTTACCAAAAGCACTATTAAAAAACCCCGTGATATTCGTTGTTAAAGTTTTATATCCGTATGAAATATTGGTATCGGAAGATGTTCCTAAACGACCGGATTTTTGCCCATTGATTAGAAAATTAATGGCAATGTCATCTGTGTTTCCCAGAAAGTTGCTGCTTTGATCTACATTACCAGAATTACCTTTTAATGACCAGGCATTTGCGTTGGTAAGTGCCGTAAAACTGATCAACTCCGGCTTGCCGGTTATCGCATTAGTTGCGTAAACTTTATTTGCATCACTCACCCCGGCAGTTGTTAATTTAGCAATGGTTACTGATGCATCAGCTAATTTGGGCGTAGTCACCGAGCCATCGGCCAGTTGCAATGTATTTACTGCTAAATCATCAATGTTTGTATTTTTCACTTCCTTATTCCCGATCTTAAGTGAAGTTACAGCAGCATCTGCCAATTTTGGAGTAGTAACTGAACCATCTGCTAGTTGCAGGGTGTTTACGGCTGCATCTGCAATGTTGATATTTTTTACTTCCTTGTTTCCAATTTTTATCGAGGTTATTGCTCCATCAGCAATTTTCGGCGTGGTGATGGCTCCGTCTGCGAGCTTAACTGTGGTTACTGCACCAGCGTTAATATCAATAACTACATCCTTCAAAACAGCGGTTGAACCATTGGTGCTAATACTTAAGTCGGTAGAAGTAATTGCTTTTGCGCCAGCAAGCTGGTTAACATCCAATGTTACAGGTTTCCAGGCAGTTCCATCAAAAAGCAAAACCTGATTATTTTGTGGTGACGAAGCCGATAGCGTTTTGCCCTGAAAATTTGCAATGGTAGGATTTGGATAGCTTCCGCTTAAATCACCACCTGCTGCACCGGTAGATGGCCCAGCTGGCCCAGTGTCTCCCTTATCCCCTTTATCACCCTTAACACCTGGGATACCTTGAACCCCTACTGCTCCCGCTGGTCCGGCGGGGCCCTGTGCCCCGGCAGGACCTGTTGGACCATTTGCAGCATATAATGCATAAGGCACACTAAGCAATTGTGCGGTTCCGGCCAAACTAAAGTTCGAACCATTGTCGGGATCGATCTCAACTTTAACAAATTTTAAACCTGAACCCCAGGTTACAGCTGAGATGGATCCTGTACTTGAGTTTGCTCCTGTACTGCCGATACTTATCGCATACAATCCATTAGCAGATGTGGTTACGCTTCTCACTTCTGAATATTGCGTCGTTCCAGTAATAGAAGCATCAAGGATGCTTATTCTTAAAGAGATATTTTTATTAGCCAGCGGACTACCATTAGAATTCCGGGCTGCACCTTGATAGTTAAATTGCTGTGGAGCTTGTGCTCTTACAGCAAATGCCAGGCAAAAGCCCAGCAAAGCAGTAAGTAAAGTTTTTTTCATAAATAGGGACATGATCTAATCAGTAAGACATTTGCAAGTTAAGCATGCCTCAACTCTCAAATCTAATAATTAGTATATCCCTTGGTAATCGATTTACACAAATGACTTTTTTATAATACTCACTTTTTTGTAAAAATTTGATAATCAAGTATTTACAAAAGTGCTTGTATATAGTTTTTTACATCAATAGCCTATTTAAGCTCAAATAGCCCAATTGATCTGTATTGACAAATCATATTTGCGTATGATTAAGAATACATTTGAATTAGCCCTACGTTTCTGAAGGAAAAGATATCCCTTTAATATTTCGATACAAATCAACGGCGTAAAGATCAGTCATACCAGAAACAAAATCTAACACACTTTGTGTCCTGGAATAAATATCAGTTAAATCAGTATGGTATTGTTTTGGAATTAGCTTGACCAGCTTTTTGTAATAGTGCGTATTGTTGTTAATTAACGCAGGAACAAATTCTTCTAGTAATCCAGCCATGATTTTGTAGCCGGCAACTTCTTTTTGGATAACCGATGAAAAATTGTAAATGCGTTCGATAGAAACCTTTTCTATTGCTTTCCAGGCCGTGAGATATGGCTCAGGAATTAAATCAGTAAGACTGCTGTTTAAATTTCCATTTAAAAGACTTTCTTGCTCGCGGTAAAAAATATCTGCACAAATATTGGTTAATGTGTTAATCGCTTTCGCCCTTAACAAGCCGATTTTTGCATCATCATCTTCATAGTCGTTCTGAAGCCGCTTTTCTATGGTATTTGAATTGGCAAAAGGTAAAAGATAATTTTTCACTTCTTCGTATGAAAGAATTTTTAAACGATGTGCATCTTCCAGATCAATGATGCTGTAACAGATATCATCAGCAGCCTCTACCAAATATACCAGTGGATGGCGTTTATAGATCAGATATTCATTTTCTTCTCTCTCCAGATGAAGTTCATTTGCAATTTTCTTAAACGTTTCTTCTTCTGATTGAAAAAATCCATATTTCTTACGGTGAAGAAGTCCCTTTTGTTTTCCGGCAATGGAAGCACATGGATACTTGGCTATGGAGGCCAATGTAGAATAAGTAAGTGCGTAGGCATCATTTCCTTTACCTTTTAGCGGATGTGTGAGAATCCTGATCGCGTTGGCGTTTCCTTCAAAATTTATCAAATCATGCCACTGCGAGTCATTCATTTCATCCTTGTAAACCCGGCCATCACCATCGGTAAAATATCTTGAAATAGCCGCCTCTCCTGAATGCCCGAAAGCTGGATTTCCCAAATCATGTGCCAATGAGGCTGCCGCAACAATATTACCAACCTCGCTGATTAGCGGAACACTTTTGATCAAATCAGGGTTTTTATCCTCAACATTATTTAAAAAAATGTTGGCCATTGAACGGGCAACACTTGCAACTTCCAAACTATGCGTTAAACGATTATGAACGAAAACGCTTCCAGGCAGTGGAAACACTTGTGTTTTATTTTGAAGGCGTCTGAAAGGCGAAGAAAAAATTAATCTGTCGTAATCTCTCTGAAAATCAGAACGAGCCTTATCCCGATCGCCTGTCCAGCTTTCCTGACCAAATCGTTTATTTGAAAGCAAATGTTTCCACTCCATTTATTGAAATATTAAAAATTTGGCGCAAGTTAATCAAAAGGAAAAAATCATCTTTAATAAATCGAGAAAATGAGGTCAAACCATTTCTTACCTGATCTGTTTTTATTAAAATCTTAATTATGAAAACAAGTATTTATAACAAGAAAGAACATACTGAAGGTTACGTAGGAGAAGGAAATGATGATAGCAAATCGGACATTCAAAAAGAATATGAGAAAGGCAATGATGGAAATGTAGTAACCAGTTTTGGACAGGAGACCGTTGCTGAGAAGAATGCGCATGGCTTCAATGAGCAAAATATTGTTGCGAAAGATGGCCTGGATAATACGGGTACACAAGGTAAAGACTCATTGAGTGACGATGCTTACAACAGCAAGGATAAAAATCATACCGTTGAAAGTGCAGAAAGCGGCACAGGTAGTTCCTCTAAAGACTTTGAACAGCCAATTAAGCAAAGAAATGAAGATGACGTTTTAAATAGTGGGATTTAAAGAATGTAAGACTATGGGTATATTAAAATATGCGATTGTAGGAGCCATTACAGTTTATGGCTTACAATACCTCACAAAGAAAAGATCGCTTGATGATAAATCTATAATAAATGATTTCAGTGATCATCTGAACGACTTGTTTGATAAAATGAAAGATTATAAAGAAAAAGTAAAATTAGACTATCAACAAACCACACAACTTTACTGACAGGGCAGAATGTTTATTAAGACACGTGATTTTGATATATATCAATAGCTATCTGAAAAATTCATTTGCATTTAGCTCAGAAGTTATCAATTTTGCAGCCTGATCAAGATTCGCAGCGCAAACTTTACCTTCATTGGCTAAACTAATTATCAGAACTGAACCAGTTCTTATAGTATTTCAACTGTTGTTGAGTTTTGAAATTTTTCCATCTACCGGAAAATTCATTACAGATAAATAGGGATTCCTTTACGCAATCCCTATTTATAAATCTTTACCACCTACACCCTTTTCTTCAGCGTTGTTTCTATTTCCAATATCTTCTCCCTGGCTCAGATTTTCATTTTTTAGTTCAGAAATAGTGTGATCATCACTACCTTCTTCTGCCTTGGCAATATGTTCTTCGCTTGGTGCATTTTTTCGTCTGAATTCTGAATGTGCGATGCTATGTCCATACGTAACTTCACCATTATCCCACTCAATATTCTGATCATTCTTTTTCCCTTGCTGACTTTCTTCGTTTTTATTGGCTTCCTTATTCATCGCTATTAATTTAATAAATACCTTTTTTAATAACAGTTTGTATCGAAAGAAGGTTTAAAGATTTTAATTTTTTTTAGCATTCAATATGGGTAAAGGAAGCATAATAAAGCCATGATTTTTCACGGCATCATTATTGAAGAACAGCGTTTAGCAAATGATGGATTGACCATTTAAAAATTTCCGCCCCCCACTTTATTTAGCCGTTGTTTCATCAATTACGCTTCGAAATAACTCCCATTCAAAGGCGTAATCAAAAAGAGTATTAATACGCCTATTTTGAGTATTAACACATATTTTCTACAATTTATTTATTTCGATATTTGATTTTGATGCAATAGTTTAATAATTGAAAATTTGAAAATCCCGATAAAAGTATTAATCGCTGACAACCATGCAATTGTACGAAATGGTGTAATTTCGTTACTTGAAAAACAAGAAAACATAGAAATTGTTGCCCAGGCTGCAAATGGCTTAGAAGTACTTAGACTTTTACAAAGTGGAATAGCACCAGATGTTATTTTGACCGATATCGCTATGCCAGAAATGGACGGGATAGAACTCACAGAGTTATTGAAACTAAACTTTCCAAACATAAAAATCCTTATCCTCACTACTGCTGATCAGGAAGAATTTATTATTTCATCGTTTACCGCTGGCGCTCATGGCTACTTATTAAAGAATGTTAACATTGCAGAAGTAGTTTTCGCCATAGAACAATTAGCCGCTGGCTACAGGCACCTTTGTACTGCAATTGGGATGAAATTACTTAATCACCTACAAGGCCGGTTTACGTTAAACTCAAAAAACCTGAAGGCAAACATCCAGCTTTCAAAACGAGAACTCGAAATCTTAACATTAATTGCCGAAGGTTACACCAATAGTGAAATTGCGGATAAGCTGTTTACCAGTAAACGTACTATTGAGGGAAACCGACAAAATTTGCTAGACAAAACTGGCAAAAAAAATACCGCATCATTAATCAACTTTGTGGTTAGAAACGGAATAATCGACTAGTTTTTACTTCACTCCTTTACTTTGATTAATATCTGTGGAACTGTCAAGATCATCTTTACTAGACCCATTTTCATCTCTGTGTTTTGGCGGATGCTCCATTCGGCTTTCTTCCAGTTCAGAAAAATCGCTGCCTTTCTGATTTCCCACTTCACCGTGTGATGAAGGTTTTTCATTTAACTCTTCTTTAGGATCAGCAAAATCCTGACCTTCAACGGGTAAATTTGCTTCATTTTTGATGGGCTTTTTCATATTGATTAAACCCTCCGAAGCCACTTTTGTTTCAAAACAGGTTAAACAAAAAAGGCCTTGATTTGCATCAAGACCTTTTCAATACGATTTAAAATCAATTAAACTTTGATTTCAACTTCAACACCACTAGGTAATTCAAGTTTCATTAAAGCATCAACTGTTTTAGAGTTAGAGCTATAAATATCCAATAAACGTTTGTAAGCGCATAATTGGAACTGCTCTCTAGCTTTTTTGTTTACGTGTGGAGAACGTAATACAGTAAAGATTTTTTTCTCTGTAGGAAGTGGAATCGGTCCACTTACAACTGCACCCGTAGGCTTAACAGTTTTTACGATTTTCTCAGCAGATTTATCTACTAAGTTGTAATCGTAAGATTTTAATTTAATTCTGATTCTTTGGCTCATCTTATTTTTAATTATGATTTCCTGTTAGAGCTATTAACAACAGAAATCGGATTTATCATTTTTAGTATCAAGACAAAAGTATCGAGTATCAAGACTGAAAACCTGTCTTGATACTTGATACTAAGTACTTGCGACTAACTAGTCTTCAGACTTAATTCTACCTTTAGATTTAGCAATTACTTCATCTTGTACGTTCTTAGGTGCTGCTTCATAGTGGTCAAATTCCATCGTTGAAGTTGCACGACCTGAAGTGATTGTACGTAACTGCGTTACATAACCAAACATTTCAGAAAGAGGCACAGTTGCTTTAATTACCTGAGATCCGTTACGAGTATCCATACCTAATAACTGACCACGACGACGGTTCATATCACCGATCACATCACCCATGTTTTCTTCAGGGGTTAAGATCTCGATTTTCATGATTGGCTCCATCAAAGTTGGCTTACATTTAGGTAAAGCCTCACGATATGCCATACGGGCAGCAAGCTCGAATGATAAAGCATCTGAATCGACTGCGTGGAATGAACCATCAATCAAACGTACTTTCATATCAGGAAGCGGATAACCTGCTAACACACCGTTAGCCATTGCCGAAGCAAAACCTTTCTCTACTGAAGGGATAAATTCACGTGGAATTGAACCACCTGTAATTTCGTTTACGAATTGTAAACCACCTTTTTCGAAATCAGAATCGATTGGCGAAATTACAACCTGGATATCCGCGAATTTACCACGACCACCTGATTGTTTTTTGTATGTTTCGCGGTGTTGCGTAGAACCGAAGATTGCCTCTTTGTAAGCTACTTGTGGCGCACCTTGGTTAACTTCTACTTTAAACTCACGTTTTAAACGATCGATCAAGATATCTAAGTGAAGCTCACCCATACCTGAGATAACAGTTTGACCAGTTTCCTGATCTGTTTGTACTCTGAATGTAGGATCTTCTTCAGCTAATTTAGATAAGCCCATACCTAATTTATCAACGTCAGCCTGAGTTTTAGGCTCAATAGCTAAACCGATAACTGGCTCAGGGAATACCATCGATTCAAGAACGATTGGATTTTTCTCATCACAAAGTGTATCACCAGTTTTGATATCTTTAAAGCCTACTACCGCAGCAATATCACCAGCACCTACGTTAGGAATTGGGTTTTGCTTGTTAGCATGCATTTGAAAGATACGAGAAATACGCTCTTTGTTGTTCGAACGAGTATTGTAAACGTATGAACCAGCTTCTAAGTTACCTGAATAAACACGGATGAAACATAAACGACCTACGAATGGGTCAGTTGCAATTTTAAATGCTAATGCTGCAAATGGTTCGCTTTCTGATGGTTTTAATAAAACTTCCTGATCTGTATTTGGGTTAGTACCAACAACACCTTCAGAATCTAAAGGAGAAGGCAATAATTCCATTACATAATCAAGCATGGTTTGTACACCTTTGTTTTTGAAAGATGAACCACAAACCATAGGAACAATTTTAGCATCTAGTACCGCAGCACGTAAAGCATCTAAAATTTCACGCTCAGTGATTGAGTTTGGATCATCGAAGAATTTCTCCATCAATGTCTCATCATAATCAGCTACTGATTCTAATAATTTCTCTCTCCACTCCGCAACTTCGTCTAACATATCATCAGGAATTGGCACTTCAGTAAAGGTCATACCTTTATCATGCTCATTCCAAACAATACCACGGTTGTTGATTAAGTCAACCACACCTTTAAAGTTATCTTCAGAACCGATAGGTAACTGCAATGGAACTGCGTTAGAACCTAACATATCTTTAACCTGCTTAACAACTTTCAAGAAGTCAGCTCCAGAACGGTCCATTTTATTAACGAAACCGATACGGGCAACATTATAGTTGTTAGCCAAACGCCAGTTAGTTTCTGATTGAGGCTCTACACCATCAACAGCAGAAAATAAAAACACTAAACCATCTAATACACGTAACGAACGGTTTACCTCAACGGTAAAATCTACGTGTCCTGGTGTATCGATAATGTTAATGTGATAATTCTGGTTTCTATACTTCCAACCAACAGTTGTAGCAGCAGAAGTAATGGTAATACCACGCTCTTGCTCTTGTGCCATCCAGTCCATTGTTGCAGCACCTTCGTGCACCTCACCAATTTTGTGACTCACACCAGCATAATAAAGGATACGCTCAGTTGTTGTAGTTTTACCTGCATCAATGTGAGCTGCGATTCCGATATTTCTTGTAAATTTTAAATCTCTTGCCATTGTTTATAATTAGCGAATGATTGAATTAGAGAATAGGAGAATGATATAAAACCACTCGCTCATTCAAAATCCAATCATTCAATCATTTTAATATTTAGAATCTGAAGTGAGAGAACGCTTTGTTAGCCTCAGCCATTTTGTGCGTATCTTCTTTCTTCTTAACAGCAGCACCTTCACCTTTAGCAGCAGCTACCATTTCACCAGCTAATTTCTCTTTCATGGTTTTTTCACCACGTTTACGAGCGTATAAAATTAACCATTTCATACCTAAAGCTGTTTTACGTTCTGGTCTAACCTCAGTTGGAACCTGGAAGTTAGCACCACCAACACGACGAGACTTAACCTCTACAGCTGGCATAATGTTAGTTAAAGCACGTTTGAAAATTTCTAAACCGTTTTCACCTGCTTTTTTCTCAGCAATTTCAACAGCATCATAGAAAATAGAGTAAGCGATAGATTTTTTTCCATCGTACATCATATTGTTCACAAAACGAGTTACCTGAACATCATTAAATTTTGGATCAGGAAGAATAATTCTCTTTTTTGGTTTTGACTTTCTCATTTCTTATTTCCTCCCGATTATTTTTTCTTTCCTTTAGCAGGTGCAGCAGCAGCTTGACCTGGTTTAGGACGTTTAGTACCATATTTCGAACGACGTTGGTTACGACCAGCAACGCCTGATGTATCTAATGCACCACGGATAATGTGGTAACGTACACCTGGTAAATCTTTAACACGACCACCACGAATCAAAACGATTGAGTGCTCTTGTAAGTTGTGACCTTCTCCAGGAATGTAAGCATTCACCTCTTTACCGTTCGTTAAACGAACGCGGGCTACTTTACGCATTGCTGAGTTTGGTTTTTTAGGGGTAGTGGTGTACACACGTGTACATACACCTCTTCGCTGTGGACAGCTGTCCAACGCTGGAGACTTACTCTTGAACTCCAGTGCTACTCTACCTTTTCTAACTAATTGTTGAATAGTTGGCATTGTGCTTTTTTATGTTTTTTATTAAAAATTTACCGCTCCCCCGGCATCCTCGCAGATAGCCCATAAAACGGACTGCAAAAGTAGAACAATTCTTTTTATAAATCAAGGGGTTAGGAGAAAAAATTTTATGGTTAAGAAGATAACATTTAACTTGAAGGATAGGGAGTTGCGGATTTTAGATAATCCAGAATTTACCTTCATCATCCTGAACATGTTTCAGTGATGTAAGAGCGTTGATTGTTTTTCTAAAAAAAAAACTCAATGGTACATTTTCTACGCTAGTACTACGATTTTGTGCTTCGACAAGCTCAGCATGACAAACACCTCCGCTTAGGTCGGGTTTAGGTGGCAGCGAAAACATTGGTTGTTGGTATTTGTCAAGTTAGGACAAAGATCAGCATGTTGAATTTGTTCAAGATCTAGCCAAAGCTTTTTGTTATAAATTATCGGTTGGTGTTTCCACCAACCAAATAATTAAATTAATTACAATCCTTAAAGCTATCTTTAAGAACCTTTAATTTGGCAACTGCTCCTGCCAATTCTTTCGGTGCTTTACCATATTCATAGGTTATTTTATACTGTTTTCCGTCTGCCGTTACCGAAACCCATTCCGCTCCGCCGTCAGCACAATCCGGGCAACCAATCCTTTCAGGTAAATTAGAAAGTTGGTTTGCTACTAATAAATTTTTGATTTCATTAATTTCAGTAGCAGAAATGCTTTTAGAACATGTTTTCGTATCTGGCGTGGACCCGTTTTTAGTTTTTGAAAAAGTAAGCTTCGAATCGCTGATTACGATACTTTGGGCACAATAGCCTGTGCACATTCCAAAAGATGTACCATAGCTGATGCTATCTAACTTATTAATCTTTCCCTTTTTACAATTTGAAAAAAGAAAAAGGCAAAAAGCAGCAAAAATGAATAGAATATGTTTTTTCATATGAGCGTGAATTTTTAATTAAAGATAGAATTTATTAAAGAATAAAAAATGCCCGAAGACTTGATAATGTTCGTGAGCATTTTTTTTTGCACCTAATTAACAGTACTTCTTGGATTACTTCTTTCGCTCTTGGCGCCAACTTTAGTAATTTTATAATTTAAAGAAACATAGAAATACCTTGTGATTGTATTAAATCGGATATCCTCTATCCTACTGCCATTTACCGTTCGATCAATATTAGTATTCTGATTCAAAATATCAAATCCTTTCAAAGCCAAAGTAATTCTCCTTTGCATAAAATATTGCTCCAGGCCTGCATTCAACAAAAAAACATTGTTGTTAAATCCATCGGCCCTGCCTGCTGCTCCATTATGATTTAACTCTGCATTAATCCTGGTGTTTTTAATAAACTCGTAACTTAGACTTGCACTATTAAAAAAATTAAAGTATTTATTATCAAGCGCACCTGGTTGCGAGTTATTTACTTTACTATATTGTACACCAAGATAAATTCCAGCATTTAATTTATCATCGATATCATAACTTAAGTTCGTATTTGGGCCAAAATTGTATCTGTTTGTGGTATTTTTTTCACTATTGATGAAAGAGGTATTATGCGACATTGATACGTTAAGACCATAGCCAATACGCATTCCTTTTAATTTTGTCGGTTGCCCAAAAAATGTTCCCGCATTGATATAATAGTTCCCATCAACATTCACAGGTTTTACAAATTGTACACCATCAATATAATTGATGCTATTCCCAACATCATCCAAAGCATAGTTAACCAAAAAGTAACCGTTCCAGTATTTGTTATTGTCGGCACTGAAAGTATTAAAGTTAACTGACATGCGATGGCTTTTTCTCGCTTCTAAATCAGGATTGCCTTCCCGTTGGTAAAGTGGGTTGCTGTTATTTTGAACTGGCTGCAAATCATTTACCGATGGCAGATTCACATTTGCATTATAGTTAAGCTGTAGCGTATGTTTGTTTTTATTTCTGAAGCTAATATTTAAGCGAGGCAAAATGTTATAATATTTTTTATCGATATTATTGGTATTGATTCCCGCACTGCTGAATGTAGAAGCATCTAAGCCTGTTTCCTGAAAACCTAACCCAAAATTATAAGTCCATTCGGTGCGGTTATAAACAAGTCCGAGTCTGGCGGTTTGTGTCCAGGTATGGTTCTCAAGCGTATTTGAAAAATCAGGAACTACTGTATCATAAGTATTGTTTAAAGGATTATAGCTCAAGGTTAATTGCTCAGCAGCTACTTTACCCTCATTCCGGATGTAGGCAATATTGCTGTTTAGCTTTTTATCAATAATAGGACGAATGTAATTCACCGCGATACTGTAATTTTGTGATTTATTCTGCTGTTCTGCCTGTTGATTTAAATCCGTAATGTCAACAATACCTCCACTATAGTTATTAATCACCGATTGATTTAACCAATTGGAATTAAATGTATTTTGAGTTCCGTTTAAACCAATAATGATTGAACCTTTTTTTAAACGGTGTGTTGCAGAAAGTTCTCCAAAAAATGAAGGGGTGGAATTCCGCTGATCCAACAACTGATTACCATCATTAATTTTTCCTGTCAGATCAAAAGCTGTATTAAAATTCCGGTTATTGATATTGGTTGTATAGTTCAGAATAGCGTTCGATCGGAAAGTAAGATCCGTTAATGAATCTGGGTGATATTCAACCTTAAAATTAAAACGGTGTGCCTGATTATCTGAATTTCGATTTGATATTTCATTGGTTCTCAGCACATCGTCCTGATTGATATCCTGCACATTTGAAAATCGGTTACCCAAACCCTTGCTAAAATAAGTAAAATAGCTGCTGCTCAACGTCAGTTTATCTTTTGCTCCCCAGCTATTGCTAAAGTTCAACCCGCCACTATTCGTGGTCACTTCTCCCATGGCACTGTTATCGAAGACGCCCGAACCACCAATGGTTGTACGGCCATTATTTACATTAATCGAGAAACCGCCACCACCCGGAGTGGCAAAAAGATTCCCGATATTTCCACTGGTAAAGCTGTTTAAATCTTCATATTGAAAACTGGCGTTACTTACGTTATTGCTCATACCCAAAACTGCAAACTGCATCTTTTTGGTAAAATGATTGGCACTCAAATAACCACTATAGCGATCAGTAGTTCCTCCCGATAAATTGGCATTACCAAACCAGCCATTTTTCTTATCCTCTTTAATGGTTAGGTTGAGCACCTTTTCCCGTTGTCCATCATCAATGCCCGTTGCTTTAGCCTCTAAAGTTTTACTATCAATTAACTGCACTTTGGCGATCACCTCGGCAGGAAGATTTTTGGTAGCTGTTTTCGGGTCTGTGCCAAAGAAATCTTTTCCATCTACAGTTAAGCGGGTTACCTTTTGCCCCTGAACCATTATACTGCCATCTTTATCAATGGTTACACCAGGTAGTTTCTTTAACAAATCTTCAACTGCAGCATTGGGTTGTGTCTTATAGGCGTCGGCATTAAATTCTACTGTATCTTTTTTAATTGTTGCAGATGCATATCGACCGGCTACAGAAACATCCTTTAGTGCAATGGCATCTTCTTTCATTTTTATGGTTCCTAAATCAATGCTTTTCCCTTTGATGCTTACACTTTTAAGCATTAGGCCGTAACCCATTGCCGATATTCTGATGGCATAATCGCCGTTTGTTAAACCGGTGAAAAAGAATAGTCCGGTTTTATCGCTTACTACCCCAACTTTTTTAGTTGTATCAGCTTTGTTCATTAAAATAACGCCAACGTATTCTATGGGTTGGTTTGTTTTTTCTTCGATGATTTTACCGCTGAGCTTAACACTCTCTTGTGCGAAGACTTTCGTAGATAAAACACACAGCAATATCAATAAATAGGTTTTCATATCTGAAATTTATTTTTGTTTGTTTGTTTGGTATTGAGTTTTTACCCTCAACTCAGATATAAGACACCATAAAAAGTAAAATGTGACAGCACCTGACTACTTTTTTTAAATAAAAAAGCCTCTCAATATTTTGAAAGGCTCAATTTGCTATAATATTTTTATTTATTTACTTAGCAACCTGATATTGCTGGCTTTAAATCGGTTGTTGACAATTTTACCTGAAACCTCTGCTTTACTTACTGCATTGCAGAAGCCATGTTTTCCATGTGCATCGCCGAAATCATCAATATTCTTTCCGTCAACGAAATAAGATTTACCATCTATTCTGATAGCCAGATCACAACTTTTGCCTTTCATTTTAAACTGACATTCGCCGCAGGCAATATCAACAATCTGTTTAGTAATTTCCTGATCCGCAGTTGATTTTTTAGATGCAGTTTGTGCTTTGCCCGTGAATGCAAAAGCTGAAAAAAGTAAGATAATGGCGAGGGTTTTCATTGTATTATTTTTTTCAAATGTAGGTTTTGAGAAGCAAAAGAACTTCAATCCTTTGTAAAATAAACCTGATGGAAACGAACACGGATCCCGATATTTCATCGGGAGGAGTAAAGTGTACAGCAGGGCTGAAATTGCCGGAGAATTACTAAGCCAGCGTTTTCAAAATATTCCTTTTTTTGCCACGGAAACACGGAAGTTTAAACTTTTCAACCCGCTCAAGATGACAAGCAAAATAAAAAAGGGACATGCAAATTGCACGTCCCTTTAAGCAACTCAAGAATGAGATTGCTTCGTTCCTCGCAATGACGAGAAGCGATTAGTAACGGTATTCGTCTGATTTGAACGGACCTTCTACCGGTACGCCAATGTAATCAGCCTGGTGTTGATCTAAAACATCTAACTCTACACCAATTTTTTCCAAGTGTAAACGAGCAACTTTCTCGTCTAAATACTTAGGTAAAACGTAAACTTTGTTTTCGTATTTATCTGTGTTCGTCCAAAGTTCTAACTGTGCTAAAGTTTGGTTGGTGAATGAATTACTCATTACAAAACTTGGGTGACCCGTTGCACAGCCTAAGTTTACCAAACGACCTTCAGCCAATAAAATGATGTCTTTACCTTCGATAGTATATTTATCTACCTGTGGTTTAATCTCAACTTTAGTTGAACCATAGTTAGCGTTTAACCAGGCAACGTCGATTTCGTTATCGAAGTGACCAATGTTACAAACGATGGCTTTATCTTTCATAGTTAAGAAATGCTCGCCACGAACGATATCACGGTTACCAGTTGTAGTTACAATAATATCTGCTTCTTTAACGGCCGTAGCGAATTTTTTAACTTCGTAACCTTCCATTGCTGCTTGTAAAGCACAAATTGGATCAATTTCAGTTACGATTACACGTACACCTTGTGAACTTAAAGATTCTGCTGAACCTTTACCTACATCGCCATATCCACAAACAACGGCTACTTTACCAGCCATCATTACGTCGGTTGCACGACGAATGGCGTCAACCAATGATTCACGGCATCCGTATTTGTTATCGAATTTAGATTTAGTTACAGAATCGTTAACGTTAATTGCAGGTAAGTGCAATGTTCCGTTTTTCATTCTTTCGTATAAACGGTGCACACCAGTAGTCGTCTCTTCTGATAAACCTTTAATTGCTGCAATTAGCTCAGGATATTTATCAAAAACCATGTTGGTTAAGTCACCACCATCATCCAAAATCATGTTTAATGGTTGTTGCTCCGGACCGAAATGTAAAGTTTGTTCGATACACCAGTCAAACTCTTCTTCATTTAAGCCTTTCCAAGCGTAAACCTGAATACCAGCAGCAGCAATAGCAGCAGCAGCATGATCTTGTGTAGAAAAAATATTGCAAGATGACCAGGTAACTTCAGCACCTAGAGCCACTAATGTTTCGATTAAAACAGCCGTTTGGATAGTCATGTGCAGACAACCTGCAATACGAGCACCTTTTAACGGTTGAGTTGGACCGAATTCTTTACGTAAACTCATTAAACCTGGCATTTCTGCTTCGGCTAATTCGATTTCTTTACGGCCCCAATCTGCCAGTGAAATGTCCTTAACTTTGTAAGGGATATAAGTTGTCTCTACTGATGACATATTTTATTTGTTTTAAATGTGCTGCAAAGTTACGGCATAGCTTTGTGAAAGCCAAATATTTAAAAGCGCACACAGGTTTACGGAATGTAAAATAGTGTATATTGATATTAAGATTTTGCAAAGCATATCCTGCATTTCTTCGGTTAGTTCAGTCCTGCTGTCCCTACAAGCTCCAATTGAAAAAATTGGAGGCTTTTCGTACCATCAGGTTTATTTCAAAACTGCTTGGTAAACCCTTTCAAAACAAATTTGATTTGCAGCTAATAATTTCTTAAATTGATTTAACCAAATAAACCATTATGAAAACCGTTAAACATTTATTGGACACCAAACAGCCAAGAATTATCGCAGTGCCTGAAACCATTTCTGTGCTGGATGCCTTGAAAGTAATGACTGATAAAAACATCAGCGCTGTACTGGTAATGAAGAATGAAAAGCTTTCGGGTATTTTTACTGAACGTGATTATGCCAGGAAAATCATTCTTCAGGGTAAGTCTTCAAAAGATACCTTAATAAACGAAGTGATGACGCCAAACCCGATCACCATCACCCTAAGCAATTCGATTGATTATTGTATGGAGTTGATGACCGAAAAACACATTCGTCATCTACCTATCGTAGCGAATGAGGAAGTGATAGGTATGCTATCGATCGGAGATATGGTGAAGTTTATAATTGCCGATCAGAAACAAACAATTACCCAGCTGGAAAGCTATATAAGTGGGTAAGAGTTTAAAGTAGAAAGTAAAAAAGTTAAACCCGTCATTTCAATAAACAAAGCGTAAAAAGCTTCACTGCTTCAATCGAAATGACGTGTTAAATGATGTAAGGTATTTTAATGTAAAACTATTTCCATCTCCATTCGCCAGCAATGGTTAATGGTTCTTTCAAGTTTTGCGATTCTAAAAATGTCTTCAATTCTTCTTCGCTTTGCACACCTACCGGAATTTTCGGTGTATTTGCCAACGCGTAGGTAAGCATGGCACTATAACGGACTGTGTTCTTTAGGCCTTGCTCATCAACCAGCTTGAAACTGTCGCCATCTGAGTGATAAAATGGGCCTGAGTTATTTGGCAACTTACCGCCTGCTCCGCCACCTGTAGGGATACCTTCTAACATAAATGGCTGATGATCGCTATGCAAACCTGCGCCAGCGTTAAACAGGTTTTTAAATCCGGTATCTATTTTTACAATATCTGCACCCCAGGCTGTAAATAATTCTTTCATTTCAGCTCGCGAGGTTGAGAATCCTTTCGGATCATTCGTCATATCGTAATTCAACATAAACTTTACCTGATCGAGGTTTTTATCTTTCTTAGACTGATTGATATAAGCTTTAGAGCCTAATAAACCCTGCTCTTCGCCCATGAATAATACAAACTCAACAGTGCGTTTGGTTTTCAAATTGAGTTTTTTGAAAGTCCGGGCCATATCCATCACCGCAAAGGAACCGATTCCATTATCAATTGCACCTGTTGATAAATCCCAGCTATCTAAATGACCTCCTACAACGATTTTATCTTTAGGCAATTCAGTCCCTTTAAAAGTAGCTACTACATTTCTCGCTTTAATTAAACCCGAAAAGTTAGTCATGCCGATATGCGCCATTTGTGCTTGACTCTTTAATTTTTCTTTAAGCGCCATTCCATCTTCTAAACCGATACAAACTGCAGGAATTGGAATCAGCTTACCTGTAACCGATGCTGTTCCGGTTAACAACACACCATTTTTTACCGTATTGATGATGATTACACCAGTCGCACCATATTTGGTTGCAATAGCTGTCTTTTCCGAACGGTGAAGTGATTTTGTTCCAGCTGGAGAACCCGGCAAAACACCTAAATAAATCAACGCAATTTTTCCTTTAAACTTTGCCGGATTGGTTTGATAATCAACTTCCATCCCGTTGCCGGCATCAACAATATCGCCGGTGATGTTTGCACTAACCGGAGAATGCGCAAGTGTCACTGCTTTAACTTTAGTCAAACTGTTTTTATCGGTACCAATCGATACATCAACTGTTTTTCTTGCCCAGCTCTCCACTTCAAAAGGTTGGAACTTTACGTCGCAGCCATAAGATTTTAGCAAATCATAAGCATACTGTTCTGCCTTTGCTCCATTTGCTGATCCTGTTAACCGATGACCGATCGTTTCCGTTTCGTGTTTAAGGGTTTGATAGGCTTTGGAGTTCTGCTGAACATCAGCATTAATTTTCGAGAAAACATTGCCGAATTGATCTTGCGCATTAGCGAAAAGCACACTGCAAATCAGTGCGGTGGAAAAGAAGTATTTCATGGGTTTAGGTTACTGAATTAATTGCTGAAAATACAAAAATTACATTGAGCAGTTAAGCTGTAACGTTTATTTTGCTTTACGACATATATATATTCACGCAGATTTAAGGTGATCTCCGCAGATTTAATAATTCAAAAATCTGCGAAAATTTGCGAGAGAAATTCAAAGCAACTGAAGTATAACCAACCGAAGTTTATAAACGTGATTGTAGTGGAAATACTTTTTGTTTGCAGAAACTTTAATTACCCGTCATGCTGAGGTACGAAGCATCTGCAGCCGATGAAACAGATGCTTCATGCTTCAGCATGACAGCCATTGAGCAAAAAGATTGAAACGAAAAGCAGGACGAACATTAAAATAAATTACTGTTTTTGCTTTCTAAGTCATAAAAAGAATTAACAAAAAAAACACAAGCTAAGATGTTCTTATATGTCTTAAGTGGTTAAAATCCTTTATTGATGCGCCACTTTTTTCGGGAAAACAAGCGATGCGACAATACTAATTACCAAAATACTTAAGATCACAATTAGCGAATGTTCAGTGGTAAAACCAATTTTTTCGAGGTAAGTATGTCCTAACATTTTCACGCCGATAAACGCCAACAAAATAGCCAGGCCTGTTTTCAAATAATGGAATTTATGAATAATATTTACCAGCAAAAAGAACATGGAACGTAAACCCATGATGGCAAAAATATTGGAGAAAAACACAATGTACGGATCTTTCGTGACCGCGAAAATGGCAGGAATGGAATCGACTGCGAAAAGCAAATCGGTGAATTCTACAATCAATAAAACCAGGAATAACGGTGTAACATACCTTTTATGGTTAATGGTTACGAAGAAATTTTTGCCTTCATACTTTGGGTGAATCGAAAATATTTTCGACGCCCACTTCACTACCGGATGATTTTCAGGATCGATTTTTTCTTCATCTTTACTAAAAAACATTTTTATTCCTGTAAAAACCAGGAAAGCACCGAAGATGTAAAGGATCCATGCAAATTTTGCAATTAAAGCCGCACCCACAAAAATAAAAATGAAACGCATGATAATGGCACCCAAAATACCCCAGAACAGTACACGATGGTAGTATTTCTCCTCAACGGCAAAGGCAGAGAAAATGAGTACAATAACAAAGATATTATCTACTGAAAGTGCATATTCAATAACATAACCGGTTAAAAATTCTAAGCCTAAATTCTGTCGGTACACTGCTAAACTTGCTTCGAAATCATCAGGAATAAGTTTAATGTGATGCTGATGATTGGTTACAATTTCTTGCAAATGTGCAAAATCTCTTATGCCATGCAGCTGGTGCCCTTCGGTAAGTAACAGGAAGTAAAAACCGAGCGCAAGTCCGATCATAATTACACTCATGATGCCAGCTTGCTTTAAGCTAATTACATGTTCTTTTTTACTAAAAAGGCCTAAATCTAAGGCCAAAATAAGTACAATAAATAAAAGGAAACCTAAACTGAAGAGTAATTCGCTGCTCATTATTTTTTACGTTCGGTAGTATAAAGTACTAATTGTTCAAGACCGGTTCTCGCCTCTCCGGCATCAAATTGATGCAAAATTTCGAACGCGGCATTCTGGTATTCCAGCATTTTTTGGTTGGCATAATAAACACCCTGTTGTGCATTTACAAAGTCAATAATTTGCTGAATCTTAACCGGATCATCCTGATGATTTTTAACCAGATTGATGATCTTTTTCCGTTCAGATTTTTCTGCTTTATTTAGCGCATAAATTAAAGGCAAGGTTACTTTCTTTTCTTTAATATCGATACCTATAGGCTTACCCACATCGTCTGTTCCGAAATCAAAAGTATCATCCTTAATTTGAAAGGCGATACCCACTTTCTCACCAAACAAGCGCATCTGCTCAATCGTTTCATCATTAGCCCCGGCCGATGCCGCACCTGCAGCACAACAAGAGGCAATTAACGAAGCTGTTTTCTGACGGATCACATCAAAATATAAATCCTCAGAAATATCCATCTTGCGCACTTTTTCTACTTGCAGTAACTCGCCCTCACTCATCTGTTTCACGGCCTCAGATACTATTTGTAACAATCGGTGTTCGTTATTGTTTACCGAAAGCAATAAACCTTTAGCCAATAAATAATCGCCTACTAAAACAGCGATTTTATTTTTCCATAACGCATTAATGGAGAAAAACCCACGTCGTTCGTAAGCATTATCTACCACATCATCATGCACTAAGGTTGCAGTGTGCAAAAGCTCTACCAATGCAGCCCCGCGATGGGTAGATTCGGTAATTCCACCGCATAACTTCGCGGCAAAAAACACGAACATTGGCCGCATTTGCTTGCCTTTTTGCTTTACAATATAATGGGTAATCCTATCCAGCAATGGCGCATCGCTGTGCATAGATTCTTTAAAGGTTTTTTCAAACGCTTTAATATCGGCTGCTATAGGTTTTTTTATCTGATCGATTCCCGGCATTAAGTCGAAAAATTTTGACTGCAAACTTAACTTAATTTCCCATAAAAAGGTAATGCTTAATGTCATTATTAGGGTTTTGGAAATGAAAGGAAACAATCCTAATTTCTTCAGTCCTGCTCTACGCTATATACCCGTGTAAGTCAGTGCCGATTGTTCGGCAAAGAACGGCTATGTTCGCTTCGATCAGGTTTATTAACAATGTTTGTTGCAAGTAAAAACCCCTCAAATTCAAAACCGTAATGCAGAAATATTCTTTTTTATATCATGCAAAAGTTTAAATTTATTGCAGGTTTGTTTTTAAATGAAAAAGCGTTACAAAGTCTTAATTGGAATTTCAGCACTGCTGGTTGTGAGTTATTTGCTTGGTCCAAAACCAAAAAAACCATTGTACAATGCAGAGTTAGTAAAAGTTCCTGATTTACAAGATTTGGATGGCTATGTACAAAACATTGAAAGTTTAAATAAAATTAAGCCCGAAAACGAAGCAGAAATTATTTGGGCCGACCCAATACTTAAGCAACAAACTGAATATGCAGTAGTTTACTTGCATGGTTTCTCCGCATCAAAAACCGAAGGAAATCCAGTCCACCTGAATTTGGCGAAGGCACTTCATGCCAATTTATATCTAGCCCGGTTGGCTGATCATGGTGTAGATACCATTGCACCGATGCAGTTTTTTACTGCCGATCGGTTATGGGAAAGCAGTAAACTGGCTTATGCCATTGGTCAAAAATTGGGCAAAAAGGTAATCCTGGTCGGTACATCAACCGGTGGAACTGCCGCTTTGAAATTAGCCGCCACTTATCCTGAAATCAATAGCTTAATCCTGCTTTCTCCAAATGTAGCCATCAATGATAAAAATGCCTGGCTGTTAAACGATCCTTGGGGCTTGCAAATTGCCCGTTCCGTTTTGGGCAGCGACGAACGTAAAGTTGATGGCAGAACAGCAGAATATAAGAAATACTGGTATACCAATTACCGAATTGAATCACTGGTTGAATTACAGGAATTTGTAGAAAGCACCATGCAAAAATCTGTTTTCGAAAAAGTGAAACAACCCGTTTTAATGCTTTACTATTATAAAAACGAATTGGAGCAAGATCCGGTTGTTCGTGTTGATGCTATGCTCAAAATGTTCGGTGAATTAGGCACTCCGGAAGATTTAAAAAGAAAAATAGCTATTCCAAACGCAGGAAACCACGTTTTGGGTTCTTACATTACTTCAAAAGATTTACCCAGTGTAGCAACCGCAATTGATAATTTTGTTGATAATGTTTTAAAAGTACCCGTCCTATAAATGATGAATAAATCGAAATCCTTTTTGACTGAATTTAGCTGGCTACTCCTGTCTGCTTTGATTACCATATTAGTACTTACATTAATGTTTGGAAAAGATGCCTTTCAGAAAAATCTTGGTATCGACCTTCATGATACTTATTTTGTTACCCCATCAATACCCGTATATGTAACATTATTCATCATTGTAGGTTTTATCATTTATTACATTAAAGAGTTTCGAAAAAAATTTAGCAGAAAAACACAAAATTTAATAACCATCATTTTGGGGCTGCTATTTCTTGTTTCACTTACCCGCATTAGCCAGGTTGTTTCATCCTTCAAAGGAATGGAAGCCGCTTATAAGAGTCAAAGCCAAAATGAGTCAACTGCCAAGGGCTGGAAGGTGTATCCGTCATTGCCAAATTTAAAAATACCTGCGCCTCAAAGCACTGTGTCACTGTATACAATCCTGGAATATTTGATGATACTTGTGCAAGTGATCATAGCATCATTGTTATTAAAACTGGGTTACAACTGGGGTAAGTCGCAAAGAGATAAGTCTGTAATTTTAGAGCGTGTTTAAAAACCTTTACTATTTGCCAGTCTGATTATGCTATTATCCGACAATATTTTTCACGATCATTTCTGCATGTACTCTGGAATTTTCAATAAAAAGTTTGTGCGTATCTAATCCACCGCATACTACACCCGCCAAATACAATCCTTTTACATTTGTTTCCATGGTTTCTTCGTTATAAACCGGACATAAACTTTCTGGCAAATCTATTCCAAACTTTCTTAGCATTGAAAAATCTGGCTGGTAACCTGTCATGGCAATTACGAAATCATTAGGAATAGTTTTAATTCCCTCTGGCGTTTGAATATCAACCTCACCTTCTCGGATTTCGAGTAATTGAGAATGGAAATGAGCGGTGATAGCACCTTCCTTAATTCTATTTTCTATATCAGGTCGCACCCAATATTTTACATGCGGGCCCAATTCTTCACTACGTATAAGCATTGTAACATTGGCTCCTTTACGGTATGTTTCCAAAGCTGCATCAACGCCTGAGTTGTTTGCGCCCACCACCAAAACATTTTGAAAGGCATATAAATGTGGATCTTTATAATAATGTGTAACTTTTGGCAAATCTTCTCCCGGAACATTCATTAACAAGGGAACATCATAAAAACCAGTTGCCACGATTACATTTCCACTAGTGTAATTCTCCTTAGCAGTTTTTATTTTGAAAATAGCAGACTCATTCTTTTCAACTTCGATTACCCGCTCAAAAAGATTGATATTCAAATCAAATTTTTCAGCCACCCTGCGGTAATATTCCACGGCTTCATTTCGATTTGGCTTCGGACTAATTGTAACAAAAGGCACACCACCAATTTCCAGTTTTTGGGAGGTGGAAAAGAAAGTCATGAAAACAGGATAATTGAATAAGCTGTTTACCAAAGCGCCCTTTTCTATAATGAGATAGCTTAGATTGGCTTTTTTTGCTTCGATTGCACAAGACATCCCGATCGGACCAGCGCCAATGATTAATACATCGTAATGATTTTGATCTTTCATTTCAGTTTTATCTATCGATTGAGATTGCTTCGTGCCTCGCAATCACGATAGCGTTAAACTTTCATTGCTTTACTTGGACAAGCAAAATCGGTTCTTTTTAAGCCTGTATTTTTAATGGCTCCGTAACCTCCGGCAACATCTATCACATTTTCTACCCCACGCGATTTTAAAATAGAGGCCGCAATCATAGATCTGTAACCACCTGCACAGTGAATGTAATAAGTTGCTTCAGGATCGATTTCTCCCATCCAGTCATCAATGAAATCTAATGGTCTGCTTAAAGTAAATTCCAAATGCTCTGATTCATATTCGCCCGGTTTACGAACATCTAAGGCTATGATTTCATTGTCCTGAACAGCCAATTCAAAGGTTTCCGCAGAAATGGTTTCAATCGTATCAATTTCCTTTCCAGCGTCCGTCCAGCGCTCAAAGCCTCCATCTAAATATCCAATGGTATGATCGTAACCTACCCTGGTTAATCGGGTAATACTTTCCTGTTCCTTGCCCTCATCGGTTATTAAAAGAATGGGTTGTTGTAAATCTGTAATCAGGGCGCCTACCCAAGGTGCAAACTGGCCATTTAAACCAATATTGATTGAATTTGGTATAAATCCTTTTGCGAAAACCTGCGGATCACGTGTATCCAGTAAAATGGCGCCCGTTTGGTTCGCTGTATCTTCAAAAGCCTGAGGTGTTAAGGCATTTAACCCCTTTTCATAAACGTCATCAATACTATCCACTCCGCCTTTATTCATTGCGGCATTTTTAGCAAAATATTGTGGAGGCGGCATTATGCCATCTGTAACCTCTTTTATAAATTGCTCTTTGGTTTGTGCCTTTAATGCATAATTTACTTGCTTCTGATGGCCTAAAGTATCAAAAGTTTCTTTACTCATGCTCTTTCCGCAAGCAGACCCTGCACCATGAGCCGGGTAAACAATTACATCATCTGCCAAGGGCTTAATTTTTTCATTCAACGAATCGTAAAGCATTCCTGCTAAATCTTCCATGGTTAAATTTCCTTTTTGCGCTAAATCCGGTCTGCCCACATCGCCTATAAAAAGGGTATCGCCACTGAAAATGCAATGATCTTTTCCATTTTCATCAGTAAGCAAATAGGTTGTAGATTCTAAGGTATGTCCAGGTGTGTGTAGTGCAGTGATGGTGAGATTGCCTATTTTGAATTGCTCTCTATCTTTGGCAATGTGCGATTCAAATTCAGTTTTTGCGGTTGGACCGTAAATAATTTTAGCGCCAGACTTTTCAGCCAGATCTACATGACCCGAAACGAAATCAGCATGAAAATGTGTTTCAAAAATATATTTGATTGTTGCCCCAGCTTTTTCAGCTTTCTTTAAATAAGTTCCAACTTCTCTAAGCGGATCTATAATTGCAGCTTCGCCATTACTTTCTATATAATATGCAGCTTCAGCTAAACAACCGGTATATATTTGTTCTATTTTCATTTTCAAAATATCGAGTAAAAAGTATCAAATTTGAGACTTAACTTATCCTCATTGCTAGCAAAAATAGGGCTAATTAATAAAAACCGAAATGATTGTAGTCATAATTGCAGAAGTTTTACTTATTAATACATGATAACAATTGTTGTAATTTTTGAAAACGATCGTTTCAACAATGTGGCTCCAGCAGTCCCGCCATTCACTACAATCTTTTAATAAATAGCTGCAGCAAGTTGTTAGGGCAGTTTATTTCATGGCCTTTGAGACCGAATACTTAGAAGTTGTACCGATTAAAAGAATTTACGTTGCTGTCGGGTTTATTGCCGAACGGTTGTTTAGCAAGGCGTAGCAGGCAGTTTCTGTGTGATTAAACCTGATAGCAGTGAAATCCTTTTTTGTTGTAAATCAATCAGGTTAATGCTGCCATTCATAAAAAAGATTGAACGGATAGCAGGACGAACATTAAAAAACGCTACTGCTATTGCTTTCCAAAAAAATTAATCTTTGGTCAACTCACCCCTGAGCGATTCGTCCATCAATTTCCTACTTTGCTCTAGCGGCAGGTTAAGCCCCAAAACATACATCAGCTTAGTAACCGCAGCCTCAAAAGTTACATCGTATCCACTAATAATCCCCATTTTTAATAGTTCACGACTGGTTTCATAACGACCCAATTGAACTGAACCTTTTTTGCACTGGGAGATATCAAGAATAATTTTCCCACTTAATATCGCCTGGCGAAGACTATCTAAAAACCATTGCGCAGTGGTGGTGTTGCCTGATCCAAAAGTTTCCAAAATAATGGCATCGACTTTTGAATCAGTGATTGCAGATACCGCCTGAGGCGTGATTCCTGGATATAATTTTAAGACCCCAATGTTTGGATTGAAGTTGGTGTGAAGCGTTAACTCACCTTCAGGCGCTTTCATCACATAGTTGGTATTAAACTGTAAGTGCACACCCGCTTCGGCCAAAACCGGGTAATTTGGCGATCGGAAAGCCTCGAACTTTTCGCTGTTATATTTTATAGACCGATTTCCCCTGAATAATTGGGCATCGAAATAAATACAAACTTCCGGGAACAGTGATTTACCATTTTCCTTGGTAGCGGCAATTTCCAGTGCGGTAATTAAATTCTCTTTTGCGTCGGTTCTGATTTCGCCAATTGGCAATTGTGAACCCGTTAAAACCACCGCTTTACCCAGATTCTCTAGCATGAAACTCAATGCAGAAGCGGTAAAAGCCATAGTATCGGAACCATGAAGAATTACAAAACCATCATATTGATCATAATTATCCCGAATCAATTCAGCTAAAGTTTTCCATATCTCGGGATCCATGTTTGATGAATCTAAAACCGGGTTAAAGGAATGAACATCCAACTCATAATCTAAACGGCTCAATTCCGGAACATTCTGTTTAATCTGCTCGAAGTCGAAAGGAATTAACATTCCATTGCTGGGGTCGTTAACCATACCGATGGTGCCACCGGTATATATTATAAGGATCTTGGTCATTTGGTTGGTTGGTTGCTCAACGCAAAGAAAGCAAAAAAATATAAATGATTTGGGATAATTTTAATATTGATAATTATTTAACATAAATGGCAACTTAAATTATGAAATTGACAAAATAAACTATTAAAAGTGAAATTATAATTATAACTGTTATATGAACGAATATAAATTAATTATTATTTATCTATAGATACTGATTTTGAAATTGGGTACAGCATGACGATTTAAGGTGCCTTAAATTCCAAACACCTTTTTGGAATTCTCTGTCGTTACCCTTGCGATTTCCTCAACTGATACCCCATAGATATCCGCTAATTTTTGGGCAATATAGATTAAGTAGCTGCTTTCATTTGGCTTTCCACGAAACGGAACAGGGGCTAAATAGGGCGAATCGGTTTCAAGGACAAGATGATCTAAAGAAATTTCTGAAAGCACGACATCCAAGCCAGCTTTTTTATAGGTAACTACGCCACCAATACCTAAATAAAAATTGAGATCGATGGCTTGCTTGGCTTGCACTACATTTCCGGTAAAGCAATGAAATATACCTCTAAGTTTTTCATCCCGCTCGCTTTCCAAAACTTCAAAAACTTCATCAAAAGCTTCGCGACAATGGATAACGATGGGTAAACCTAAATCTTTTGCCCATGCAATTTGCTTACGAAAAGCATCTTGCTGGATGTCCAATGTGGTTTTATCCCAATATAAATCGATACCGATTTCACCGATGGCGTATATTTTTCTAACTGAAATGCTTTTGTAAATTTCATCTAAAAGCGATCGATAGTCATCTTTTACATCGCAAGGATGGAGTCCAGCCATGGCAAAACAATTCTCTGGATATTTACTAACCAAAGCATCAATCATGGCAATGGATTTTACATCAACATTGGGCAAAAACAATCGATTCACGTTGTTTTCAAAACAACGCTCCATTAATTCTGCTTGCTTTTCGGCATCTTGCTCGTAATATAAATGGGTATGGGTATCGGTAAAAAGCATTTGATGATGATGTATGATGTAAAATTTTTAACTGGCCGTCATTGCAAGGCAAAAAGCAATCTAAAAGCGAAAGGCCTTTATTTTATCACAGGGATTGCTTCGTGCCTCGCAATGACGATAGTCTAATCTTTCTGTTTCACTTTTTTGGTGACCTTTGCTTTTTTAACTTCAGACTTCGGATTATCAACTATGGGCTGACTACCCAACTCCCATTCCATTTCTTTTTTCAAGAATTTACCGGTTAAACTTATAGGGTTTTGAATCAGTCCTTCAGGCGTACCTTCAAAAAGGATTCTTCCACCTCCAGCTCCACCCTCTTCGCCCAAATCTATTACCCAATCAGCCACTTTAACAACATCTAAGTTGTGTTCAATCACCAAAATGGTATTCCCTTTTTCAACAAGTTCTTGCAGCACACCTAAAAGCACATTGATATCTTCAAAATGCAATCCGGTGGTAGGTTCATCTAAAATATAAAAAGTTTTACCAGTATCTTTTTTCGAAAGTTCAGTCGCTAGCTTAACCCTCTGCGCCTCTCCACCAGATAACGTAACCGAGGATTGACCTAAAGTGATGTAGCCTAAACCAACATCTTTAAGTGTTTTGATTTTCCTATAAATAATCGGAATATTTTCAAAGAAAACACAAGCATCTTCAATACTCATATCCAGCACATCGCTGATTGATTTTCCGCGAAAGCGAACTTCCAAAGTTTCTCTGTTGTATCTTCTGCCGCCGCATTCTTCACAAGGTACCTGCACATCGGGTAAAAAATTCATTTCGATCACCTTCAAACCTGCACCCTGACAGGTTTCACATCTTCCACCTTTAACATTGAAAGAAAAACGACCCGGTTTATAACCCCGAATCTTTGCTTCTGGCAATTGCACAAAAAGATTTCTGATGTCAGAAAAAACACCTGTGTAAGTGGATGGATTAGAACGTGGCGTTCTACCAATTGGCGCCTGATCAATTTCAATAACCTTATCAATTTCTTTCAATCCGGTTATTTTCTCGTAAGGAAGTGGTGTTTTCTTCGCCCGGAAAAAATGATGATTTAAAATTGGATATAAGGTTTCGGTAATCAAACTCGATTTACCTGAACCGGAAACGCCAGTTACCGCAATAAACTTTCCTAAAGGAAAATCTACAGAAACTTCTTTTAAATTATGTCCGGAAGCTTTAATAATGGATAATTTATGACCATTACCTTTTCTGCGAACTTTAGGGGTTTCGATTTTTTTATCTCCGTTTAAATAGGCAGCGGTTAAAGTTTTCGACTTCAGAATTTCCTTTGCAGTTCCCTCGGCAACAACTGTACCTCCGTGAATACCTGCTCCAGGACCAACATCGATTACCCAGTCGGCTTCCAAAATCATGTCTTTATCGTGCTCAACCACCAAAACGGTGTTTCCTAAATCACGAAGATTTTTCAAGGCATTGATTAATCTTTCATTATCGCGTTGGTGCAAACCAATACTAGGTTCATCTAAAATGTACATTACATTCATCAACTGAGATCCAATTTGGGTAGCCAAACGAATACGTTGCGCCTCGCCACCGGAGAGGGTCCGGGCAGTACGATCTAATGTTAAATAAGTTAAACCCACATCGGTTAAGAAGCCAATTCTGGCTTTTATCTCTTTTAAAATTTCTTTAGCGATAATGTTCTGGCGATCAGAAAGCCGATCATCAACATGCTCAAACCAGGCATGAAGATTATTGATATCCATTGAGGCAAGATCAAAAATATTCTTACCATCAACTTTAAAGTGTAAACTCTCTTTTTTCAAACGGGCTCCATGGCACTCCGGACAGGTTTTCAGCTTACGGAAAGCATCCATATCATCAGATGCAGATTCGCTTCGCTTTTCGTTCTGCTCTTCCAGCATTTTAATGATGCCATCGAATGTAATGTTATAATTCTGAACATTCCATTTGTTGTATTCTACCTCAACCTTGATTAAATCTGGAGAACCATTCAAGATAATATTGATCACTTCATCACTCAATTTCTCAATCGGAGTTGATAAAGAGAAAGCATATTTCTTTGCCAAAGATTTTAACACCTGAAACATCCAGGTATCGCGGTATTCACCAAGTGGCGCCAATCCACCATTTAGAATATTCAATTTTGGGTTCGGCATAACCGATTCCTTATCCACTACAAAGATATAGCCCAAACCATCACAACGTTCGCAAGCACCATAAGGCGAGTTAAACGAAAAGCTGTTGGGTTGCGGTTCATCATAAGAAATACCTGTAGTTGGGCACATTAAAAACTTACTGAAATGCGCAACATTGTTATCCTTATCGCTGATCTTGATTACACCCTTACCCATTTTCATGGCTGTTTGAACAGAATCCAAAAGGCGTTTTTTATCTTTCCCATCAACAATTAACCGATCGATAACCACTTCAATATCATGGATTTTATAACGATCGACCTGCATTTTAGCGGTAATATCTTTTATCTCTCCATCAACACGAACCTTTACATAACCTTGTTTACGGATTTGCTCAAAAAGCTCACGGTAATGCCCTTTTCTACCTTTCACCACTGGCGCCAGGATATTTACAGCTAGTCCATCGAACTTATTAAAGATATTTTGAAGAATCTGGTCTTCGCTCATGCGCTCCATTTTCTCGCCAGTATTGTACGAGTATGCATCGGCTACACGAGCATAAAGCAAACGCATGAAATCGTAAATTTCAGTAATGGTTCCAACGGTTGAACGAGGATTTTTACTTGTCGTTTTTTGCTCAATGGCAATAACCGGGCTTAAGCCAGAAACCTTATCAACATCCGGACGCTCCATGCCACCCATAAACTGGCGACTATAAGCACTAAATGTTTCCATATAGCGACGTTGCCCTTCAGCATAAATGGTATCAAAAGCCAATGAAGATTTCCCACTACCACTTAAACCGGTTATAACCACCAGCTGGTTTCGCGGGAAACTCACATCGATATTTTTTAAATTATGTACCCTCGCACCGTATACTTCTACATCTTTTTGCTCGCCGAGGTCGACAGATTTATTGCTCATATTTTATTAAAAAGTTGAGGAGAAATCGGGCTTGTAAAAACAGCAGATTTCAATCCGCAAAAATGCTAAAAATTTTATCAAAAAGAAAGTCTAAACCAATCTGTATTAAGGATTAATTGTCATAATGTTTACTCCTATTTCTAAGAAAACCTGACGACAAACCAAAACGTAAATAGCCATAACGATCTTGAAAATATATGTTGTAATTATCTTCGCCATAATAACCAACCGCAGCCATCAGAAATACATTATTCATAAAAGGAAAACTGTAGTTAAAATTAATTTCGGCATTTAAACGCTTTTGAAGATTCGCCAAATTCTTCGCAGGAATTTTATTTACCGCATAGGAAACCTCTGTATTTAAACGCCAGGTTTCTTTTTCAGTTTTAACTTTCGGCATACTTCTGGCATTTCTTTCTATCTGATCATATTTGCGCAAGGAGAAATTGTAAAGCAATTTGGTAAAGCCAAAACCTAAATCCAAAGCAGGCTCATACCTAAAAAACTTATACCATTGCAAACCCAAACGATGGTTAAAAGAATAAAAGCTTTCATCAACCCGGGTTGGCGTAAGATGACCGAAGCGATATGATGCAGTGAGATAATTTGCATTAAAATTCCCTGTTAAAGTATTTACCGAACCATCTTGATTGAGTGCATTCTGATCCTGCCCATTAGAATGGTGTGTAAAGGCCAGCTCAGCGTATTCGTAATTTTCTGGGTTTTTATTTAAACGGGCATAGGCTGCAAAACCTAAACGATAGCTTGGCGTACGAACTCCGGCAGAAAACTCATCTCTCACCCTAACTGTGAAATCTGGAATGATGGAAAATGCGATTGGCGATTTGTAACTGCCCAACAGCATATAAGTGGTGGTTAAACGACCGTTAATGACATATTTAGATGGCGCTCCCAATTCGCCATAAGGCGAAGTATAGGCAAAATCAGCATTTTCTTTATACAGATTAACATATTGTTTATTAGCGTATTCTCTTTTGATGATAAGGGAATCCTGAGCAAAAACCTGCATACTAAACAAAATGATAAAAAGAGAAAGTAACGTTTTAACCATAGCAAATAAACGTTGTAAGATGGTGGTTGGTTTGGTAGATTAGCAAAATCTACAAATGCTCACAATAACCCTTAATAATATGACATTAATTCATTTTATATTCGAGATTTTTAAAATCTCTATCTTAGGTGCGATATACACAACACTGATATATTTTGCAATAAGATGGATTTTTGACAAGAACAGCACCTTTTATCAATTTTTTTCAAACGTAAATAAAACTGTGTTATGGTTTACCACATGGGCTATTATTTGCCTTATATTATTTGTTTATATGTTTAGCTACTATGGAAATCATGGGCTTGGAGATAGCTCTAGAATTCCGATAGCTAATCATAACATGTTGTATCAAATAGATTCAAGTGCATATATTGAAGATAAAAGAGGCAATACTTACAACATAGACAACTTTGTTGTGACTGACGATTTTGTTTACGGTACTTTAGATAGATTACCAGAAGACGGAAAGACTGCCTATTTTGTTTTCGACTTAAAATTGAGCCGTATTGAAAATTTTGAAAATGAAACGGCATTTAATGCTTATCTCATTTCGAAAGGGTTAAACAAGAATGTTAAATATCAAGATTTCTCCTATTACTACGACCAATACTGGAGCGGCTGGAGATTTTTTTTACTTCCCTAAGAATAATAGGTAAATTTCTACCATTCAATCGTTGTTCCATTTTCTGTAGGATGCCCGGTACAAACCAACACTCTTCCACGCTCAATTTCATCATCCGTAAGTACTTCATTGTAATCCATCCTTACATTACCTTTAATACAGTTGGCCACGCAAGTGCTGCAAACACCACCTCGACAACTGTAAGGAAGTTTAATTTTATTTTCAAGCGCAACATCTAAAATGCGTTTTGGCCATGGAATATCAAGATTGTAACTGGTATCCTGGAAATTCAAGATCACAGAATAGGTATTTTTATCTACCACTTTTTCTGAACTGTCATCTTCGTCTATTTCATCTTCAGGCAAAACAAAGGTTTCCCTTTTAATTTGTTGAATATCGAAGCCCATACCAAGCAAAGTGATTCTACACAAATCCATATAAATGATCGGGCCACAAGTATAAAACAAAGCGTTTTCTCTTTCGAAACGCAAATGTTCTTTAAGCAATTGCTCTATGTAAAATTTATTTAAACGAGCAGTCAACAGGTTTTTACTATTGCTAAATACCCAAACAATTTTTAATCTTTCAGGATATTTCTGCTGCCATTCCAAAAGCTCATTGTAAAACAAAGCCTCTTCTTTTGATCGGTTACTATATATTAAAGTAACTAACGAGTTTTCATCCCGAACCAGTGCTGTTTTTAAAATAGAGAAAAGCGGAGTAATGCCTACGCCGGCAGCGAAAAGAAAGAGATCTCTTTCAAGATATTCATTAGGAAGATAACTGAATAATCCCTGAGGTCCTTGCGCTATCAATACATCATTTACCGCCGTTTTATGATGCAAGAATCTGGAAATCTCTCCGTTCTCTACTCTTTTAACTGTAATGGCTAAAGGTTCGTCCACATCAGGCGAACTATTAAAGGAATAAGACCTACGCACCTCCCGGTTTTTACCCTCAAAAATCAACGAAATAAATTGACCGGCCAGATAAGTGGGGTAATTGCCATCAACATCTTCAAATTGAAAAGTAATATTATCGCCCGGCTGGTTTATGATTTTATTGATGCGCAGTTTAAACATAGTGAAAAATAAAGATCAAAGATAAAGGAACAATGACAAGGAACAAATAAAGAAAAAAGTCGGGAGTATGAAGTTAGGACTCCGAAGTCGATCCTCTAGAGATGAAAAGTTTAAAAGAAAAGCTGAATGACTAAAGCCAAAAACCACAAAAAAATGTTAGTTGAATACATAAAATCAGTGTAATCCCTCAGTGTAATCAGCCTGAAAGTAAAAAAGCGTCCCGATATAAAATCGAGACGCCTTACCAAATGCTTTGTTTTTACCTTAATTATTTTATTCGCCGTTATAGGCCAATAATACACGCTCTTTTTTGTATCCGTAGCGTTTCGGATGTTCCATAATCTGTTTCATGGAAATTACTTTATAAACATAGCCACCGGTTTCACGGTTTAATTTCATTTTGTAGTAATTATCCTGATTTTGATTATTGATTTGCTTGCGTAAGCGACCATCGCCAACGTTATAAGCGGCGGCAACCAGGGTCCAGCTTTCTAAGCCTCTATACATTTCTTTAATGTATTTGCAGGCTGCGATGGTTGACTTACGTAAATTATAACGTTCATCAACTTTGCCGTTTACCTTTAAGCCATAAGTACGTGCTGTACCTGGCATAAATTGCCAAATTCCTGCTGCACCTTTTGGCGAAACTCCCATTGCCGTTCCTGATTCAACTAATGCCAAATACTTGAAATCGTTTGGAATTCCGTAAGCTTCAAGGATGGGTTCGATAATCGGAAACCATTTTGCTGCTTTTTGATGCAACACATTTGTTTGCATACTCTGGAAAGTGTGTGCGGCAAGAATTTTTTTCATTTTTCTTTCTACCCTTTTATCGCCCAATGGCAAGGTTTCATCCGCGAAGTTTAACTGAGCCATTAAAGATTGAGGCTTAACTTCCTCTTGAACTTTTACGCTATCAGTTAGTGCTATTTTAGTGTTTAATTCTGCTTCTTTTAAAAGACTTTGTGGTACTAAGGGCATTTGGTAAGTGAACACTTTTGCCAAAAGAAATAGTGTTGCCACTACCGCAAATGGTACGCTGTGTTTCTTTAACATCTTCCTCCTTTTTTTGGTGAACTTATATAAAAACGTCGGCAAAGCTAAAAAATAATAAGCACATTATCAAATAGTTACGCCGAAAGCTTAAAAAAACAGCCTCTAAAGTGCTTTAAACGTGGGTTTTAAATTTTGATTTTCAATCAATTTTTTCTATTTTAGAGGCTATTTTTTGACATAAATTTTCGCCTCTTCACAATTGTATTGTTCATCAATTTTTCCTAAATTTGCAGCCCGCATTTTAGGATGCGGTTAAAAGCGTATCATGATAAATAAAAACAACAGGAACAGTCGGGATGACAAGTCCAAATCGGGCAACCGGAGAACAGAAGGCAGAAGTAATGATGCCGGGTCTGACAGAAGAAAATCAGACGACAGAGACAACAAATTCAAAAAATCATCCGATTCAAAAGATAACTTCAGACCTAGAAGTTCAGAAAGCAAGGATTTCAAATCAAAATCTTTCGGAGATAAAAGAGATTTCAAACCCAGATCAGGCGGACGCGATTTCAAATCGAAAGATGCGGAACCTCAAAGCTTTAAATTTGGCGATCGTGAGTTCAAATCAAAAGATTCTGGAGCAAGATCGGAAGATCGCGGCTTTAAATCAAGAGAAGGCGGATCAAGAGATTACAAACCTAGAACTGGCGAACGTGATTTCAAACCCAGAACAGGAGATAGAGATTTTAAACCAAGAGAAGGTGGTGCAAGAGATTATAAACCAAGAACAGGAGAACGTGATTTCAAATCTAAGGATGGAGATTCGAGAGATTTTAAATCGAAAACTGGCGGATCAAGAGACTTTAAGCCTAGAGAAGGTGGATACAAAGATTTTAAATCAAAAGGAAAATCTGATGGATTCAGACCAAGTGCTGGAAGTTCAAGAGATGTAAAACCTAGAGAAGCCAGAGAAGGTGATTCTCGTCCGTTTAGAAAACGTGAAGAAGCGCAGCCGAGAGATACAGAGTTCAACCGTCCGGAAAGAACTGTTATTGCCCCTGCCCGTAAAACGAATGAAGATAAAGGCTTAATTCGCCTTAACAGATATATTTCAAATGCAGGTATTTGCTCTCGCCGCAAGGCCGATGAGTTAATTGCTGCAGGCGTAGTTACCGTAAATGGCGAAGCCGTTACAGAACTGGGCCACAAAGTAGACCCGGCGAAAGATTTAGTTCGTTACAACGGCGAGTTACTAAAGCGTGAGAAAAAGGTTTATGTGTTATTAAACAAACCGAAAGATTACATCACCACAACCGATGATCCGCAGGAACGTCGTACGGTAATGCAGTTGGTTGATAAAGCAAGTCGTGAGCGTATTTACCCCGTAGGCCGCTTAGATCGCAATACAACTGGCTTATTGTTAATGACGAATGATGGCGATTTGGCAGATAAATTATCACACCCAAAAAATGGCATCACTAAAATTTACAACGTAGAATTAGATAAGGCTTTATCACAAGGTGATTTAAACAAAATTGCTTTTGGTTTAGAGCTGGAAGATGGTTTGATTAAACCCGATAACATTTCTTATGTTGCAGGTGGAACTAAAAAAGAAATCGGCATTCAAATTCACAGTGGTAAAAACAGAATTGTTCGTCGTATTTTCGAACATTTAGGTTACAGTGTAGAAAAATTAGATCGCGTAGTTTATGGCAATCTGACTAAAAAAGATTTACCTCGTGGAAGATGGAGGTACCTGGAAGATCATGAGTTGATCCAGATTAAACACTTAATTAAATAATATTCAAGGCAATCGGAAGGTTGCCTTTTTTATTGAAGTATGTTTTACCATCCATTTTTAAAATGGATTAAGCCAAAACATTTTTTCTCATATTTGTTTAAACAAGAACGTAAAATGAAAAGAAACATCGCTATACTGCTAATGACATTAATATCTCCCATCGCGTTTGCGCAGAAAACAAATTATAATCTTTTAATCGGAACTTATACTGCTCCTGGAAAAAGTGAAGGTATTTACACCTATAATTTCAACACCAACAATGCAGAATCTAGTTTAAAGCATGTTACTAAAGGAACGGCAAACCCAAGTTATCTAACCCTTTCTCCTGACAGCAAATTTGTTTATGCGGTGAATGAAACTAGCAATACAAGCACGGTTAGTGCTTTTAAATATGAGGCAAAAACGGGCACCTTAACTTTTTTAAACAAAGTGGACAGCCATGGCGCCGATCCTTGTTTTATTACTGCTGATGCGAAGAATGTAATCGTTGCAAACTATTCTGGAGGAAGTTTGGCCGTATTTGCCCGCAACGCGGATGGATCATTAAGCGAAGCGGTTCAAGTGATTAAACACACTGGAAAAAGCATTGATCCGAAAGGCAGGCAGGAAAGTGCCCATGTGCATATGGTAAAATTTACGCCTGATCATAAATATCTAATTGTTAATGACTTGGGAGAAGACCAAACTTATATTTACCATTATAATCCAACAGGAAAAGATCAGACATTAACTGCCAGAAAAGTTTTAAAAACAAATGCAGGTACAGGTCCAAGGCACATTACTTTTAGTCCGAATGGTAAAAATGCTTACTTAGTACATGAATTTAATGGAAGCATTACCGCTTTTAATTACTCTAACGGCAGTTTAACCAAAATCCAGGAAATTGCTACCTCAGCCAAAGACTTCACTGGAAAAATAGATGCCGCGGATATTCATGTTTCTGCAGATGGAAAATTCCTTTACGAAACCAACCGTGGTGATGCAAATAGCATTTCAACATTTGCGATACTTCCGGCAGGTAAATTAAAACTGGTTGAAACCGTAAGCACTTTAGGAAAAGGCCCACGAAACTTTACGATTGATCCGAGTGGCAAGTATGTATTGGTTGGCCACCAATACACCAACGATGTGATCATCTTCAACAGAAACAAAACCACAGGCAAATTAACGGATAGTGGAAAAAAGATTGATGTTGGCGCACCGGTTTGCTTGGTATTTAATTAATGGTTAAGAGATTAATATCGATTGAAGTACTTAAGAGGGAACTGATATTTGCACCATAATGCGCAAAATGTTTTATCAATGATAGTTGCTTGCGCCTCGCAATAACGATTATATTAAACAAATCCTGAAGTACGCTAACAAAGATTCCAAAAAAAAAGACCTGCCCTAAGGCAAGTCTTTTTAATCAAATATTTTATGCTGGTTCTGCAACTTTCGCCACATTGCGGTAAGGATACTCACTAAAAATATGTCTGCGGGCAAAACGACCAGGAGAGTCGGCATTCACCAGTTTCACGTAAATTGCTTTAGGCACATCAAAATACTCATAAGCACTGCCATCATAAAACTGAATATTCAGTACTTGTTGTTTGTATTCAAAATCCTGAATGTTAGATAAAGTGATGGTTTGTGTATAAGTTTCAATATTCTGCTCGCGAGTTTCAGGCGCAATACTTACTAAAAAGTGGTAAGCCTCAATAATTTCCTTACTTCTTGCTTCTGCATCTAATTTTTCTTGTTCCTGCTGAAATTTATCTGGGTGACAATCTTTCATCAAGGTACGGTATACCGACTTAAGCTCTTTTAATTCAGCTTCTTTATCAACATTTAAAAGCTTTCTATAATCAACTATTCTTTTCATTTGTGCTAACCTCTTTTAGTTTTCTTCATGAAGTCGATGATCTTCTTGATGATCGCCGATTTCAAAGGCGCAAAGATACGATTTATAATCGTTTGATTTTGAGAAAGTTTCTTTTATTATGAAATAGCTAGCTAACCGTTTAAAATAGAATTTTAACATGACCCTTCCAAAGTCTAAACTAAACATTCCGAGCAAATTGACACTAATATTTCACTTGCAAAGAATTTTCAATTACTTCTTTATAATAGTTGATATATGAAGGCAGTATTTTTTTCAAGTCAAAATCCTGAGCCCTTTTAAAGGCATTTTCTTTAAAATACTTCAGTGTTTCATCATTAGTTAAAATCGTGATTGCTTTATTGGCCATGTCGTCTATATCGCCAACATCACACATGTAACCACAAAAATCGTCGATATTTAACTCAGGTAAACCACCAGCATTTGATGTAATGGCCGGAACTTTGCAAGCCATGGCTTCCAATGCGGCCAAGCCGAAACTTTCCGATTCAGATGGCATCAGGAATAAATCAGAAACCGACAAAATTTCTTCAACAGCATCTTGTTTGCCTAAAAACCGAACATGATCACCAATACCCAAAGAGCGGCAAAGCTGTTCATCGTAAGCACGTTCAGGTCCATCTCCTACCATTAAAAGTTTTGATGGAATTACTGCCTGTACTTTTTCAAAAATACGAATCACATCAGCAGTACGCTTAACTTTCCTAAAGTTAGAGGTATGTATTAATATGCGTTCGTTATTGGGAGCAATTGCTTTTTTGAAATGATCTTTTGCCTGCAAACTGAAACGACTAAAATCGATAAAATTCGGAATCACTTTAATCTCCTTAGTAATCTCAAAGTGCTTATAAGTATCTTCCCTCAAATCATCCGAAACCGTTGTTACACCATCACTTTGGTTAATCGAAAAAGTAACCACAGGCTTATACGTTGGGTCTTTACCCACTAAAGTGATATCGGTACCATGCAAAGTAGTTACAACCGGGATATGAATGCCATAACTGGCCAAAATTTGTTTTGCCATAAAGGCGGCAGATGCATGAGGAATAGCGTAATGCACATGCAACACATCTAACTTTTCAAACCGAACCACATCCACCAGCTTGCTTGCCAATGCCGATTCGTAAGGCGCATAATCAAAAAGCGGGTAATCTCTTACCGAAACCTCATGATAAAATAGGTTGGCCGAAAAGAAATCAAGTCGGGCTGGCTGACTGTAGGTAATAAAGTGAACTTGATGGCCCTCGTTTGCAAGTGCTTTTCCAAGCTCTGTTGCAACCACTCCACTACCGCCAAAAGTGGGGTAGCAAACAATTCCTATTTTCATTTATAAATGCGTTGTTGTTACTACAAATGTAGCCCATTTATATCTAAAATACGTGTAAGGCAATTGCAATAAAAAAACTTGCTTTCGAGTTATAAACCACAATTAGAAAAGCAATTGCTGTAGTTCTTCGGCTAGGAAAGTCCTGCCATTCGCTATAGCCCTCATAAAAAATTCGGGGCTGCCGCTATTGTCAGGTTTAAAACCGAAAGGTAACCTAAGCGAAAGAATAGCGAGTGCAGTATCAAATAATTAAAAAGTGATACGATAGGTTTAAGCTGGTGCTCCAAAAATTGACAAAAAAAAACGCCCCATTGCTGGGACGTAATCAAACCGAGACCAAAATTTTTATTATTTATAATCGTATACCAGCTGAGGTTTTTTATATCCCAGTTTTCTTTCTGCTCCTTGTATTTGTGTACGAATATCTTCTACTTTCGAAATTTGCTTGTTATAACGGCTTAGAGCCTTTTGCGATTCATCGGCGTCACTTTTTGCCTTCTTAGACAATTTCGCCATATTTTTTAAGTCAACCGATGAACCAGCATCAGTCTTATCAATATTTCGGCTCGCCTTATCAGCAGATTCTTTCGCATTGCCTTTAATTTCTAAAAGTTTCAGGCGCATCTTCTCCACATTTGTTTCTTCTTCCGCTTCCTTAATCTTAAGCTCCAAAACTTTCATGTGCTGTTTGAGTACATCTACTTTTTCACTCAAAGTGCTTAAAGAATCTTTTGAAACTTTCGGACTATAGGTTTGAGCCATTGCAGAGATAGAACCGGCAATCAGCACGCAAGCAAATATTAATTTTTTCATGATCATTATTTGCTTACGCCAAATCAATAAAAATGCCCAATGCCAAAAACACGCTCTAAAGCATTATTTTAAAGAAAGTATAAAATTTACGGAATTTAAGACGATGACATTTGAGAAAAAAAATACCCGAAGTTTATTTCAGATTTCTCATTTCTTCTTTAATCACAAGGAAAAGCTCGTTTGGTCTTTGGGTACCTATAAAATATTCCAGCCCGTCGCGATCTGTGAGTACAACAGCATCTTTACCCGATGAGTAGAACCGAATGGTTCCTTTAGTATGAAGATTGTAAACCGGGTTGTTAAAAAAATAACGGCTGTAAGTCGCCTTTCTAACATCTACAATACTATTTAAATCAATTTTAACACGTTTTGTTGTCCACAGGCCATCTAAAATCATGCTGCCATTATCAACAATAATTTTATACTGGATTAAAAAAAGCAATAACATGGAAACCCCAATGATTCCAAAACCAACTACTAAAAATAAATCTTGTGTATTATCTCGATCTCGTTCGTAAACATAGGCCGCAAAACAAAACGCAGCCATAATCAACCTGATGAAAATGCGAACATAATCACGACCGATGTATTGTTTTTCGATATAGGCGTACTTGCTTTCCACTTACAAATTTTTGAGTTCGAATATAGCAACTTTTTTTGTTGCAGCAGTTAATTTATATCTATTATCCTGACGCATACCTGCAACCCAAATGATATCGCCGTTGCCATTTACTAAAATCGGTGTGGTCGTCTTCAAATGCAGCGGCACTTTTTCATCGATAAAAAAGTCGCTGATTTTTTTCAGCTGCCGCATCCCTAATGGCGCAAACTTGTCTCCGTTTTGCCAATGCCTTAATATCAAAGGAAAAATTAACTTATCTGCGTTTACAAAGGCCTTTTTAGAATTGCTTTCGAACTCAATTACTGTTGAGAAGGATAGGTTGAGTGTATCTGCCCCAAACAAAACATGTGTAGTGGATGGATGAATAAACTGATTAGCTATTTCACTACTATTTTTTGCGGCAATTACCAGATAAGCTCTATTAATGATGGCCTGATGGCTGGAACTAAAGAAATGTGTTCCGCTAGATGAATGCAAATGATTCAGCATTTCCTCAATCACGCTTTCAGTAAATCCATAAGGCTTTAATAACTCAAATAACAGAAGCTTCTGCGGATTTAATTTCGAAATTTCATCCAAAGCAATATAAATACCATCACTTCGATGGTTTAGTATTTTTTCAGCAAGTACTTGAACATGAATATTCAACAGCATTTCAATATCAGCAAAGCGGGCAGCATTTTCTGCAAAAGTTTTTTCTAATTGGGGATTAATTTCCTGCAAGTGAGGAATGACCTTTAACCTGATTTTATTTCGGGTGTAGTTTGCACTCAGGTTGGAACTATCTTCCACAAAGTCGAAATTCATCTGATGGATAATTTCATCGATTTCGTGCCGGTTTAAAAACAACAATGGTCTGATCAGATGGTTTCGCTTAGGCAAAATACCATGTAAACCACTAATCCCTGTACCTCTTGTTAAGTTGATGAGCACAGTTTCTACCCCATCATTTTGATGATGCGCCAATGCAACATAATCAAATCCTTCTGCTAACCTGATTTCTTCAAACCAGTTGTAGCGTAAATCGCGGGCTGCCATTTGGGTTGAAATTTTATTTTCGGCAGCATATTTTTTTGTATCAAAATGCGTTATGTAAAACGGAAGATCAAAATTAGCGGCCAGCATTTTTACAAAAAGCTCGTCACGCTGTGCTTCATCGCCACGCAAGTTGAAATTACAATGTGCCACACCAATATTAACGCCTATTGCTTTAAACAAATGCAACATCAATACCGAATCTTTCCCCCCGCTAACGGCTAAAAGAATTTTGTTACCCTGAGCAAAGAGCTGGTGCTTCGCTACAAAATCCTGAAATTGTTTTACGGGTAACATCCACCAAAAATATTTAATTTTAACTGGTATTCCGAACGTTCGGAACAAAAAACTAACTTTGTAAAGTGCAAAAACTATTTGTCTTTTTATTCTCAATATTTTTTCCGGTATTTCTTTTTGGCCAACAACAGGCCACGAAGATTAAAATTGTTTCGTTTTCGAAAATTTTTGTAATCACTAAAGAAAATAAAACGCTGCTAAACAACCCTGTTTTCCAGCAAGATAATGCCACCTTAACCTGTGACAGTGCTGTCTTTTATAGTAAGAGGAACTACTTCGAAGCGTTTAAAAATGTACACATCAATCAGTTAACAACTGATATCTATTCTGATCAGCTGGAGTATGACGGAAATAAAAAACACGCCCATTTAACGGGAAATGTTGTGATGAAAGATCCTACATCAACGCTAACTACCAACATACTAGATTATAATACCCTTAGTAAAATTGGCACTTATACCAGTGGCGGAAAAATTGTAAATGAGAGTGTTACGCTTACCAGTAAAAATGGTTACTATTTCAGCACAAGCAGCGATGCTTATTTTAGATACAATGTAGTGGTGGTTACGCCTCAGGTAACGATAAAATCAGACACTTTGCGTTACAATACGCAAACCAAGTGGACTTATTTTTATGGTCCGACAAATATTAAAGGTAAAGACGACAATTTATATACGGAAAATGGTGCCTACAATACCATGACTGAAGATGCTTATTTCGGAAAAAAAAATCTGTATACGCAAGGAACAAGGTCTTTAAGAGGCGATAGTCTTTATTATTTTGGCAAGATTGGTTACGGTAAAGCCGTTAAAAACATCGTATTCTCCGATACGAAGGATAAAATGAAGATGTTTGGCGATTTGGGTTATTACTATAAGGCTGATCAACGCACATTGGTTACCAGAAATGCCTATTTAGGAATTGGAACTGAAGATTCTGTTTTGGTGAAAGGCAAGAAGCGCCCGGATAGTTTATGGATGGGAGCCGATACTTTGGAAACTCAAATGGTGTTACAAAAATCTTTGAAACTCATCCCAAAAATATCTGTCAAAGCGGATAACGAAATAGGCGAAGATGATGAGGAAGAGGGCGGAACAAAAGAAACCCAGGAAAATCCTGCTAGACCATCATCAACCACCAGCTCTCCTGTTGATAAAAAAACTGCAGCTAAAACTAAGAATGATAGAAAAGCTAAAAACAAACTGAAGGATGAGCCTAAAACCACAGACACTAAAAGTCAATTTCTGGAGAGGGATTTCGATAGTTTGAATATTGATTCGCTGAGCAAGTTGCCTTCAAAAGCAAGAGCTGATAGCACTCAAAATGCAATCAAGTTAAAGGCTGATTCTATTGTAAAAAAATTACCTAATTTAAAAACAGACAGTTCAGCCAAAGCACTAACTGCCAAAGCGGGTAATGCTTTAAAAAATATCAAGCCATCAAAAGCAGATACTTTAGCAAAAAACTTGATTAAGAACGTTGCGAAAGATAAGTCTTTAGCTGGTTTAAAACCTGGGTTAAAAAATGACACGGCCAAATTTAATCCTGCGGATACTGTACAGGCCCGTATTATTAAGGCTTATCATGGGGTAAAAATTTTCAAGACAAATATCCAGGCAAAAACGGATAGCCTTTTTTATACAAGCGCCGATTCTACCCTACGCTGTTATATAAATCCAATCATTTGGTCAGAAGGTTCGCAGCAAATTGCCGATACCATTTATGTTCAGTTTAAGAACAAAAAGTTGAATAATCTTCAAGCCATTAAAAATGCATTTTTAGTTAATACACCAAAAGATTCTTTGCGATTTAATCAGATCAAAGGCCGACTGATGACTGGATTTTTCAGAAATGGCAAGCTTAAAACGATGTATGTAGACGGTAATGCCGAAAGCATTTATTATACCCAGGATGACAGCACGAAGGTTTATAAGGAAATGAACCAAACGTTAAGTAGCAGGATCAAGTTTATTTTCCAGGATAATGAAAATGATATTGAGGATATCGTTTACATTAAGGGAGTTGAAGGTGCGCTGAACCCGGAAAATAAAGTAGCAAAAGATAATGTATTGAAAGGATTTTCGTGGAAGCCGAAAGAAAGACCTAAAACAAAAAAGGATGCTGTAGGTTCATCAGGCAGAGCTAAACCAAAGGCAAAGCCTAAAACACCGCCCGCCAAAAATGTTATTGCCGGAAAACCTGGTACGGCTACTAAAAATACATCAGGAATTACAGCTGCCAAAAAACAAGTGAACACAACTGGAAAAACAAACTTTAACCTCAATAAAAATGTGCCTTTGGCTAACCCTTTAGATACTGTAAATTTTGGTATTAAACCGATTTTACCTAAGGCGGATTCTTTAAAAAAAGAAATTAAGAAATTGTAGATTCAATTGCAGCGGGGGATATGGTTTTGCTAACCGCCTTAGATGAATTGCTGGAGATTACAATTGTAAATTATTTAAAAACTCAATCATCTTATTTAATGCTATTGCCCTGTGGCTGATCTTATTTTTTTCTGACATATCCATTTCTGCAAAAGTAATATCATAACCATCAGGTTGAAAAATGGGATCGTAGCCGAAACCTTTTGAGCCAGATAGACCCTCGGTGATTTTACCGTTTATCACGCCTTCAAAAATATGATTTTCACCATTTAACATTAAAGAAATGACTGTTTTAAACCTTGCTTTGCGGTTATTTTGTCCTTCGAGTTTTTGCAAAACTAGCTGGATGTTTTCTAAACTGTCTCTACTCCCACTATACCTTGCTGAATAAATACCTGGCTCATTATTCAAAGCCGCTACTTCCAAACCACTATCGTCAGCAAAACAATCTAACTTGAAATTTTCTACAACATATTTACTTTTCAAACTGGCGTTACCTTCAAACGTTTCGGCCGTTTCCGGAATGTCCTCCTCACAACCAATATCCTGAAGGTTTAGCACCTCATATTTTCCGGAAAGTGCTAGGCGGATTTCTGCTGTTTTATGTTCGTTGTTTGTTGCAAATACAAGTTTTTTCATGATGGATGGTCGGAAATGGAATCTAGGTAGAGACGTGCGCCTAAATTTTGATATAAACTACTTAATTTTCTGCAGGTTTGCCCAAAGTAGCTTTTTCGCTGTCAGATCGCTATCTAGTTGGTGCAGGTTTGGTGCGAAGATGATTTTTGTATTGCCATGGTTAATAATCTCATTCTGCCACACCAGATTTAATTTCAAATCAGCGATTTCTACCCCGAATGAAAGCATTGTAACCGGCTTGAAAAACGCATGAAATTCTACGTAATCTGTTCCCCGGTATTGGGCATAATTTACGATCGCAAAATCAGGTGTGCCAAGATCTACCGCCTTCACAATTTTTCTAAGCAAATCCCTTCCCTGCTCAGTACTTACCTCATTAAGCTGATCGTTTACCAAAATCAAAACCGATTTTTTGTTTCCGCCCAAATATTTAAAGTTTTTAGGCGTCTTAGGTTCAGCTACAACAGGAGGAATTTCCACACTAGAAACGTAACTTTTAGCTTCTTCTTCAGGTTTTTCAACCACGATTGACTCAACTTTTGGTTGTAAAGCACTTTGCTGAACTAAATGATCTTCAGCTGAAAAGTTCTCTGAAACGGCATTTTTGATATCAACAGCCGCTATTTCAACAGTTTCATCTTTCACTAAAAAAACATCGTCAGTGAAAAATAAACGTAAAGCATTCGCATTGTTGGTAACCTGGTTTTCCATTCGTATTTTTGCCGGATAATAATTTCTGTTAAAATTAGTTAAATATCTTATAATAGCGCCGCTAATTGTTACTTTTATCCTTTAAAATTTATAGAGTGCTCTGCTTAAAAAAGGCTTACTGCTTCTTAATTTTCAGTTTTATTTTCGGTTGCTCGTTTGGTCAAAACGTAGCCGTAATTAATGGAAAATCCATAAGTGCAAAAGAATTTTTGTGGGCATACAAAAAGAGTCATAATGGAAATGTGAGTGCTGACTACGCCAATTTACAGAACTATTTAAATCTCTATATAAATTTTAAACTTAAGGTTTTGGATGCCAGAGAAATGGGTTTGGATAAAAATCCAGTTTACCAGGAAGAAGTAAAGACTTACGAAACGGCATTGATGCACCATAAAAAGGCAAATACTGCTCATAAAGATCAGGATTTTTTGCTTAACGAATACCGGGAAGGTGTATTGATGTTTAATGTATCAGAACAAAAAATCTGGAACAAGGCACAAGAAGATGAGCAGGCGATAAATGAGTTTTACAATAAAAACCAAAATAACTATAATAAACCCTTGAGTGAAATCAGAGGTCAGGTTATTGCAGATTATCAGCAAACCCTTGAAGAAAGCTGGCTTAACGGGCTTAGACAAAAACACCAGATTAAAATCAATGAAAATGAGTTACGAAAACTCGCCAAACAGTAAAGCGCATTGATTAAAGATTAGTATTAAATTTGCAAAATATAATAAATAGAATGAAGAAGTTTTTTTTAGTAGCAACAGCATTAATTTGCTTATTTTTAAACAGTTATGCCCAGCCAGGAAAACATAACATTGATAAAGTTGCTGCTGTGGTAGGTAATAATATTATCCTGCTTTCTGATCTGAACCAGGAATACACACAATATCTTTATCAGGGAAACCCACCTAATGAAAGTATCAAGTGTAGAATTTTACAAAATACCTTAACACAAAAATTATTGAAACAACAAGCTGAAATCGACTCTGTAATGGTTGAAGACGGACAGGTTGATGATGAGGTTGATAAACGTATGCGCTCGATGATGCAGCGTGCCGGCGGACAAGAACGCCTAGAACAGTTTTTGAACAAATCGGTTTTGCAATATAAAGATGAGATGAGACCAACTATTAAAGATGGTTTAATCGCTCAAAAAATGCAGGCTAAAATCACAGAAAACATTAACGTAACGCCGATGGAAGTTGAAAAATACTTCAAATCATTAGGCGATAGTATTCCTGAATTTAACACAGAAGTTGAAGTTGGGGAGATTATATTGGATCCGAAATTATCAAGAGCAGAGAAACAAAGGTTCCGCGATAAAATTGAAGCGTTGCGATTGAGAATTAAGGGTGGTGATGACTTCGGCGTTTTAGCAAAAACCTATTCGGAAGATCCGGGATCATCTGCAGATGGTGGAGACTTAGGTTTCTTCGACAGAAGCATGATGGCGAAAGAATTTACAGCTTGGGCATTTAAACTTAAAGCTGGTGAGATTTCTCCTGTATTTGAAACTGAATTTGGATTCCACATCCTTCAGGTAATTGAACGTCGTGGTGAACAGGTTCACGCCCGCCATATTTTAATCAGACCCGTAACAACACCAGAAAGCTTAACGCGTTTAAAGCTGCATGCTGATAGTGTTTACAATAAAGTTATTGCTAACAAATTATCATTCGCTGCCGCAGCAAACATTTATTCAGATAACAAAGAGTCTAAATATAATGGTGGTATGATGTTAAACGCAGAGAATGTTCAGGCCAGAACCACGTTTATTCCAATTGATAAATTAGATCCATCTGTATTTTTGGTAATTGATACCATGAAAATTGGCGGCATTTCTAAACCTGATTTATACACTGCGGCTGATGGTAAACAAGGTTATCGCTTGCTTTATTTAAAATCGAAAATACCACCACACAAAGCAAATATGGCTCAGGATTTTCCAAAAATCAGAGACGCAGCACAAAGTGATAAAATTAATCGTACTTTAAGCGAATGGTTTGAAAAACGTCGTGAAAGCACTTATATTAAAATTGACGACGAATTTAATACCTGCGATGAATTAAAAATTTGGACTAAAACCGCCACAGCCGCAAAATAATACGAATGCAGTATAAAAACGAAGTAGAAGCCGTTGATGCCTTACATCTTACCTTTAATAAAATTAAAACCGAAATTAGTAAGGTTGTAGTTGGGCAAGATGATATCATTAAATCCGTTTTAATCGCCATTTTTTCCAACGGACATTGTTTGTTGGTTGGCGTACCCGGGCTGGCAAAAACACTACTCGTTCAAACGGTTGCTTCGGTTCTGGATTTAGATTTTAACCGGATTCAATTTACGCCCGATTTAATGCCGAGTGACATTATCGGTGCGGAAATATTAGGAGAAGACAGGCACTTTAAGTTTATCAAGGGGCCTGTTTTTTCAAACATTATTTTGGCTGATGAGATTAACCGTACGCCTCCAAAAACCCAAGCAGCACTATTAGAGGCCATGCAGGAGAAATCGGTTACCGCAGCTGGATTAACCCATGCGCTACCAAAACCTTTCTTCGTTCTGGCTACACAAAATCCGATTGAGCAGGAAGGAACTTATCCTTTACCTGAAGCACAATTGGATCGTTTCATGTTTAATATTCAATTAAATTATCCTGCATTTGCAGATGAATTGAATATTGTAAAAAACACTACAAGCAACAAAACCATTCAGCTTGAAAAAATTATTCATGCGGATGATATTCAGTTTTTTCAAAAGCTGATTCGTGATATTCCGGTAACAGATAACGTTTTAGAATATGCTGTTAAACTGGCCTCAAAAACCCGTCCGAACAGCGAATTTGCAACTGATGCGGTAAATAAATACATCAGCTGGGGTGCCGGGCCAAGAGCTTCACAATTCCTGGTGTTAGGCGCAAAATGTCATGCTGCAATATCAGGTAAATATGCGCCTGATATTGAAGATGTGCAGGCGGTTGCCGAACCTATTCTTCGCCACCGTATCGTTAGAAATTACCGTGCTGAAGCAGAAGGATTATCGATAGAAAAGATCATTAAAGATTTGTTATAATTCCATTTTCAACCGCTATTCTTATTAATTAAGATTGATCACATTTAGCTAAATTTGGGTAATGCTTGATCACGACACCAAACGCCTTTCCAGATTGACTGCTATTGTAACGCAGTTTCAAACTAAAAGGCTTCTCACTGCACCAGAATTGGCAACAAAATTCGGCGTAAGTATCCGAACTATTTATCGAGACATAAAAGCCCTGGAAAAGGCTGGCGTACCCATTTTAATGGAAGATGGCAAAGGATATTCATTAATGGAAGGATATCGTATCCCGCCCATCATGTTTACCGAAAACCAGGCCAATGCACTTATTCTTGCCGAACAATTGGTTTTGAAAAATAAGGACACCTCTTTCATCAAAGATTATTCGGAAGCGATAGATAAAATAAAAGCGGTGCTGAAGCATAGTCAGAAAGATAAAGCCAATTTGCTTACCGAGCGAACGAGATTTGCGGAAAACTTCAATAATGAACGGAGCAGCAACAACTTGTCTGATTTACAGTTCGCACTTACAAATTTTCTTTTGGTTGAAGTAGAATACGTGAATGAAACGGGTAAATCGTCCATCAGGTTAATTGAACCATTTGCTTTACTAAGCACTCAAAACTGGCTGCTGGTGGCGTGGTGCCGTCTACGTAAAGAATTCAGATATTTTCGTCTTGATCGCATCCAGAAACTCCAGCTAATGAACGAAAAATTCAGTCCTCACCCACTCACTTTGCAGCAATTTTTCGATAAATTTTCTTAATTGTTCACACCCCTGACACAGGGCTGTCAATGGGCGTTTTAACTTTGCAGTATAAACGTAAATCAATTAAAAAATGAACAATTTATTTAATGCTGGCGATTCTGCTCAAATCCTATCCAGACTGGAAAAACTATCACCGGAGGCAACAAAGCAGTGGGGAAAAATGAATGTTAACCAGATGCTGGCGCATTGTAATGCATCACTAGAAACAGCGATGGGCATCACTTCATCTGAAAGAGTTGGAATAGTAGCAAGGCTCTTTGGTATATTATTAAAACCAACTTTTTTTGGCGAAAAACCTTTCCCTAAAAATTCCGCTACGGACCAAACTTATATCATTACCGGAAATCCTGATTTTGAAGCGGAAAAAGCTAAGGTGATTAAACAAGTTAAACAATTTGCGGAGGGAGGCCCGGAAAAATGCACGACCAATATTCACGCATTTTTTGGTAAACTTACACCAACAGAATGGGCAACCATGCAGTGGAAACATTTTGATCATCATTTGAGACAATTCAATGCCTAAAAAGCTATGATAAGTGAAGAAATTGAAACTTTCTATCCAGCAAGCCGACAAGCGTGGAGAATATGGTTAAGCGAACATCATATTTCGAAGCAAGCGGTCTGGCTTGTTCAGTATAAAAAGAGTGCAAATATTCCAACAATATCCTGGAGCGAAGCGGTTGAAGAAGCTTTATGTTTTGGTTGGATTGATGGCATTAGAAAATCAATAGATCATGAAAGGTATATTCAATTCTTCACCAAAAGAAAACCTAGAAGTACCTGGTCTAAAATTAATAAAGCGAAGGTTTTGGAATTGATAGAGGCTGGATTGATGACTACAGCTGGCCACGAAAGTATTATCCGGGCGAAAGAGAACGGTTCGTGGACGATTTTAGATGAAGTGGAAGAACTGGTTATACCACATGATTTGGAAGTTGAATTTAGCAGGCAACCCGAAGCAAAGGCATTTTTTCTAACCTTGAGTAAATCCATCAGAAAAGCGATTCTGCAATGGATCGCTTTCGCAAAACGACCGGAAACTAAAGCCAAACGAATTGCAGAAGTAGTTGATCTGGCCAGTCAAAAATTAAAACCTAAACAGTTTTAAGTTAGCCCAAGATCAAATACAACAAAAACGAAAAGTAAAAAATCTATATTTACTCAATGTCTGACAATCATAAACTTTCTGGTGCATTTGCTGCTTTAATGGATGAGTATCACAAAGCAACAAACGAACTGATTGAAGTTATTCAGCTGATTTCACCTGCGCATCTCATGAAGACTATTGCGCCTGAAAGTGAAAACCCAGATTGCCTTTCTATTCAAACCATTTTAACACACGTCACGTCATCCATTTTCAGTTATGCCGTTTACATCGAAAATGTTATTGGCTTAAAAACTGAACGACCGCCAAGGATGCTTTTTCTTCATGTAGATGAATACATTTCGAGACTAAAAGAAGCTATGGCCTATACAGAAAATGTCTTTGTTCAAAACCCGAATATTCAATTAGAAGAGTTTGATTCTTCAAAAAAAATAAATACCAGATGGGGCCAACAATACGATGTAGAACAAATGATGGAACATGCGATTGTTCATGTTTTACGGCACAGGCGCCAAATTGAAAAAGCCTTGATTCAATTCAGCGATTAGCGGTAAAGTCCTATGTTTATGGAATAAGTACACAAATCCATATGTTAATTTTAAAATAGTTGCTATCTTTATGGCAATTACAAAGCATAATTTCAAAACAAAAATATTTAACATGTCAGCTCACGATTCACACGCACCAGTTCAGCAAACAAAAGGCATTTGGGCATTACCATTAACAGCTTGGATTATTGTTTTAATCCTTCTTGTGGCTTTCACTAGACCAATCTTTGTTCATGCACCAGAAGGTTCAGGTCATCACGAAACAGAGAAACCACATTCAAAAGCTGAAGAAGCAGAATCATCGCACCATTAATTATTAAGCTAAATGTGCAAAGTTGAAAATTTTATTGTTTTCAACAGGTCGAAAAAAATACTAAAGCGTTACAACTAACATTGTAACGCTTTTTGTTTGAAGTAGCTATTTTAATTGCCCCATTAAATTTGGGAAATCGGTAATCACACCATCTACACCTAAACTCATGAAGTATTTAATATCCTTCAGGCTGTTTACCGTCCACGGGATGATTTTAATACCCATCGCATGACAGCGATCAACCAATCCCTTTCCAACTAAAACCGAGTATGGACTATAAATTGTCGGTTTGAATCCTAATTTATCAATATAATCTTCAAAAGGCTCTTTCTCATCAATCAACAGCGAAGTCTGTATCTTCGGATATTTTTCATGCAGATATTGTAATGTCCGCATATCAAAAGATTGGATAATTACACGTTTAGTAATCTTTTTTGCGTTTACAATTTCCATAATCAGCTCCACAAATTCAGCAGGTTCCGGGTGAAAATCATTGTCGCCATTCTTGATCGTTTTAGTTTCAATACTATAAACAGGTTTTGGTAGCCTTTTATCCTTTACATAAGCCTCTGCTGCATCAATGGTTTCTGCAAGCAAAGGTTTGTAAGCTTTAAATTTAACCTGACCTGGAAAACGTCCATGAACTTTACTCCCCACATCAAACTTTTTAACCTCTTCATAATCCATTTTGTAGATGTTATACTTCTTTTGGTCTTTCAAAGAAATGGGTTTTCCATTGGGCATTAATGAAATTTCATTGTTAAAATAAGGCTCTTGTGACAAAACCACTTTCTTATCTTTCGAAATCACGGCATCCATTTCTAAAGTTGTAACCCCTAAATCTAACGCCTTAAGCATTCCCTCAATGGTATTTTCGGGCATTATGCCACGGGCACCGGCTTTTCCTTGTATATCAAACTTTTTCCTCTGGGCAGAAACCTGAAAAATAATAAACAGTAAAACGAGTAAAAGATGTAATTTTTTATTCATAAACATAAAACGCAAAATGGTTAATTCTTATATTTTTTGAAGCGCAAAAACTTTGCTCATTTTAAAGTTTGTTCCCGCTTTTCGCTTTACTCTCCCGAGAAACCGGGATTCGTGTCCGCTGCAATCGGGGCTAAAAACAACCGAACTGCAATACAATCATAAAGCACATAAAAAAAGGGCTTCTTATTACAGAGAGCCCTTCTTAATTCACATTGTTAATTTATCTTTCAGCAGGTACAAATGCCTGTACAATTAAGTTCCAGCTTGCATCAGCAGCCTTTTCGTAAACAAAAACATAATTAAAGCTTTCGCGTAAGTCAGCTTTATAATCAATAGTGGCTACGCCGTAGGTATAAGCTAAATCACTTCCAATTGCTTTATCTACACCAGTAGTTTTTAAGTTAATTTTACTAATCATTCCATTGTAAAACGAGATGATTTTTCCTTTACCGTTAATGGCTTCATTGCCAGGAAACAATAAACGGGCATCTTCAGTTAAGAAACCACCAAACGCTGCAATTCCATGTGTTTTAAGCAATGTATTAAGCGTTTTTTCAGTGGTGGTAATGATATCTTTGCCTGCTTTAAGTTCTTTTTCGTTTAAGAATTTCGGCGCAACATGATCTTTAGGTTCTACAAATTTCGGCGTTACTTTATCTAGCGGTTTGTTACTTGAGGTAGCAACATCAATTGCCAATTTCCATTTACCATTCTCTGCCTTCCAGATAGATAAGTACTGTCCGTATTCTTTTTTTGCGCCATCAAGAGCGTAAGGCCCAGTAGTGAAACCCAAATCTCCACTGCGGGAAACTTTCGCCAGGTTTGGTTCCCAGCTTACTGAATTTTCACCTTTGCTTTGTGCGTTATAAAAAGTTTTTACATTTACCGGATTCGGTCTGAAAACCAAAGCACTTGCTAATGAATATTCAAGGTAAGATTCTTTATCTCCATTTTTTGCAATAGCTTTTGCGAAATCTTTTTCTGCGTTTACCAGTGATTTTGTGGTTCCATCATTCTTCTGTGCGAATGCACCAATGGCCAAAAGAGATAATATTGCAGTAGAAAATAATTGTTTCATTATGAGTTATAGATATATGTTTGGCGAATATAAAATTTTTTGAAGGTTGTGCTTTTAAAAGTAATTAACAATTACACATTTTATTTTTCCCTGTAGATGGTTTCGAGTACGGTTTGTCCGACTGCTTTCAACGTATTTTTGTCAATATTGGCCAGGTTATCCAACTGCGTATGCCAGTTGATGTAGAAGCCACTGTTATCATTATAGTGCAGAATATCAATTGACGGCACCCCGGCTTTATTCATCCAGAAATGATCATCAACAACGTTCCCACTTGGAATACGAACGAAGTACGAAGAATAACCAATTTCGTTTCCGATATCCCAAACACGATTAACAACTTCTGGCGCCGACTGACGGGAAATTTCATCTTGCGTAAATTGTGCGTTTCCACCGCCAACCATATCGAGGTTGATACCATAAGCAGCTTTATATCTGGTTGCGATGGCATTCTTAGCCCAAAACTGTGAACCTAAGCACCAGGTGGTTTCTTCAGGCGTTTCGTCATTCGATTTGCCATAATCTTCTAAATCCCACAATACAAAATCTATACCCACATTAGGGGCCTTTTGCTGGATCTGACGAGCCATTTCTAAAATCACTCCAACTCCACTCCCTCCATCGTTTGCCGCATCGAATGCTTTTGTTTGATTCGCAGGATCGGCATCCTGATCTGAGAAAGGACGGGCATCCCAATGTGCACTAATTAACACGCGGGTTTTAATCTCAGGATTAAAACTGGCTAAAATATTTTTAAGCTGGAAAGTTTTTCCATCATAGGTCTGGGTTTTTTCTCCTTGAATTTTCACCTCCGCACCAAATGATTTCAATTTTGAAACCAAATAATCAGCACACTTTTGATGTGCAATTGTACCCGGAATTCGCGGACCAAAATCAACCTGAGCCTTTACATAGGCATAAGCACTATCGGCATTAAAATCTGGAGATACTAATTTAACAACAGCATCTGTGTCATTTTCTGTAGTTTGACTTGATTTATTTTTACAAGCTTGAAACCCTATTAATAAGATTAAGCACAGGAATAAAAGTTTTTTGTTCATTGTAAAATTTTGTTCTTATAGAGATAATAAAGGAGTGTGGCAACTCTGCCAACAACTTTAATGACTTAGCCTATCAGAAGATTATCCCTTACTTTGTAGTGGCGTTTCCCCTTAAAAGAATGAATCAATCAGTACTCAAAAATGATTGATAGTATCATTTTAGTCCGCTTCAAAAACCAGACTACGCCTTACTCCAGGTAGTTCCTTCTTTACTATCTTTCAATTGAATGCCCAATTCCTGTAAGCCGATTCTAATTTTATCTGATGTAGCATAATCTTTGTTGGCCTTAGCCTCGGTCCGCAAGTCGATCACCATTTCTAAAACACCGTTCAAGTCATTGCTGCCGGCATCCTCATCTTTTAACCCGAGGATATCAAAAACAAAATCATTGATTAATGCTTTCAATTTTGCTAATGATTCAGCAGAGATTTTTGCTTTGCCATCATAAACCGTATTGATAATCCTTACTGCTTCAAAGAGTTCGGCAATCAAGATCGGACTATTAAAATCGTCATTCATTGCAGCAATACATTTTTCTTTCAATGCATCAATATCAAAATCATTTTGTTCAGAAACGGTCAGCTTATCCAGTAAACCGGCTGCCGCCATTAATCTGCGAAAACCTTTTTCCGAAGCATCAAGCGCATCGTTAGAAAAATCCAAAGTACTGCGGTAATGTGCCTGCAACATGAAAAATTTAACCGTCATCGGGCTATAGCCCTTTCTCAAGAGCGGGTGCGCACCGGTAAATAATTCTAAAGGAAGAAAACCGTTTCCTGCCGATTTCGACATACGTGTTCCGTTTACCGTAAGCATATTCGTATGCATCCAATAACGGGCAGGCTGTTTATGGCTGCAAGCTTCTGATTGAGCAATTTCATTGGTATGGTGCGTAGCCGCCAAATCCATTCCGCCGCCGTGAATATCAAATTCATCGCCCAGATATTTAGCGCTCATGGCCGAACATTCGATATGCCAACCTGGGAAACCCATTCCCCAGGGCGATTGCCACTGCATCAAAGTTTCAGGTTTAGCCTTAATCCAAAGCGCAAAATCCAATCGACCACGTTTTTCATCCTGTCCACCCAATTCACGGGTGTTGTTTAACATATCTTCTAAGTTGCGATTGGTTAAGATGGTATAATTATATTCTTTGCTATATTTCTCTACATCGAAATAAACATTCCCACCTACTTCATATCCATAACCGTTGGCAATAATCACTTTAATCATCTCAATTTGCTCGATGATATGTCCGGTAGCGGTTGGTTCAATACTCGGTGGCAAAGTATTAAACATGCGTAATACATCATGAAAACCTAAAGTGTATTTCTGTACAATTTCCATCGGCTCCAACTGCTCTAACTTTGCCCGTTTTGCAAACTTATCGTCTCCTTCGTCCCTATCGCCTTCCAAATGGCCGGCATCGGTAATGTTACGCACATAACGCACCTTGTAATCTAAATATTTAAGGTATCTAAAAATTAAATCGAAAGAAATAAAAGTGCGACAGTTGCCCAAATGCACATCGCTATATACGGTAGGACCACAAACATACATCCCCACATGGGCGGCATTTAGTGGTTGGAAAAATTCTTTTTTACGTGAAAGCGTATTGTAAAGCTGTAAGCCAGTATTCATACTGCAAATGTAATATTTACCAACGTAAAGTTTCAGGAATGCTTCATTGTTTCATTGCTCAATCGGATAATTGACAATTCTTAAATCAAAAAAAGCAATTTTGGAAAGGTACTGTAATGCTAATCGGAAAATGCAGCCCGTCTTTCCGCTAAATCCCCGATGAAGAAAGAATCGGGGATATCGCTTCAATACGGTTTATTAAAAAAGGGTACGGCAATTAACTGAACTTCAAATTAACAATAAAATAATTAGCTATATTAGTTACGGATGTCATCCTGAGCCTGTCGAAGGACTTTTAAAATTAGCTTACCAGGTCGTTTCGACAAGCTCAACGTGACAAAATTTATAGAAAAATTGATTATTATAAAATCTTACTAACTATCATCATAATTGAAGGATTAATTCTTCAGCTTCGCTTTGAAAATCTTTTCTAACTTCTGCATTTTAGGTAAAATGACCGCCCTGCAATAAGGCTCACTACCATTTTTTAAATAATAATTCTGATGATAGTTTTCTGCTACATAAAATGGTTTTGCAGCTTCAACAGCAGTTACTACGGGTTTTCCAAAAGCATTGTTTTTATTCAGCGCTGCTTTGTATTTATCAGCCAAAGCTTTTTGTTCTGCGTTGTGATAAAAAACAACAGATCTGTATTGTGTTCCTGAATCTGCACCCTGGCGATTTAAAGTGGTAGGATCATGGCTTTTCCAAAAAACTTCCAATAATTCATCATATGAAATTACCATTGGGTTGTACGTAATTTCCAAAACTTCTGCATGACCAGTAGCGCCTGTACAAACCTCCTCATATGTTGGATTGGCCAAACGCCCACCTTCATAGCCAGACTTTACTGCTGTAACACCTTTTAGCCTTTGAAAAATGGCTTCTGTACACCAGAAACATCCCATACCAAAAGTTGCTTTTTCTGTTTTTTTGCCTTGTGCCTGTGCCTGGTTCAATGCCAGAACAGATAATAAAATTAAAATTATTCGTTTCATGTGTGTGTGTAGGTTATTGAAGCAAAAAATGCTTTCTGTACTAATATTACGAAAATATACCTTGCATAGTTTCTAACCGAATAATAATGGATTTTGGATGACAAACCTAACATTTTGTGAATTTAATTGTTGATGTTAATAACTTAAACTACTGCTAACTAATTTTTTAAAGCCATAATATTTGGTTCATCCATACTTATTAACAATTCTTTTTTAAATTCGTACAACATTAAAAATAAAATTATGTCTACACCGTATATTCCTTGTTTGGATTTGGGTTCTTACATCAATGGAACTGAAGAAGAACGCAAAAAATTTTCTGATGAGTTAGGCAGGGCCTTTAACGATTCAGGTTTTGTTACCATTACAAACCATGGTTTAAGTCAGGAATTAATTGATAAACTTTACGAAAACATAAAGGCAGCTTTTTCACTTCCTGTAGAAACCAAACGGAAATACGAAAAACCTGAATTGGCTGGCCAACGCGGTTATACCAGTGCAGGTAAAGAAACTGCAAAAGGTGCCAAAACACCCGATTTGAAAGAATTCTGGCAAATTGGCCAGGAGGTTACGGATGGCGACCCTGTGAAGGATGAGTACCCTGACAACGAAGTTTTGGAAGAATTACCAGAATTTAACAAAGTTACAGGCGACATCTACAAAAAATTACAGGAAAACGGAACGCATTTATTGCGAGCCATCGCAACTTATCTGGAATTGCCTGTGGATTATTTTGATAAACATGTACATAATGGAAATTCAATTTTAAGAGGTATTCACTACTTTCCTATTGAAAATCCGGAGTTGATTCCTGATGATGCCGTTCGTGCCGGTGCACATGAAGACATTAACCTCATTACACTTTTAATTGGCGCAAGCGCTGATGGTTTAGAAGTGTTAACCCGCAGCAATGAGTGGCTGCCAATAAAAGCACATCATACGGATATCGTAGTTAATGTGGGCGATATGTTGCAACGTTTAACCAACAACAAGTTAAAATCAACTACGCACAGGGTAGTCAACCCACCTCGTGAACTGATGAAAACCTCTCGTTTTTCGGTTCCGTTTTTCCTGCATCCACGTAGCGATATGGATTTGACAAGTTTGCCATCAACCATTGATGCCGATCATCCAAAGGCTTATAGCGATATGACTGCAGGTGAATATCTGGACGAAAGATTAAGAGAAATTGGATTAAAAAAATAGTTAGAAGTCGGGCGGACGAAGTCAATAGCCCTAAGTCTAGAGACTAAAGTTCAGATTCTAAAATAAAAAGCATCGATTAATTCGATGCTTTTTTTGTTACTTTAAATTATGCATTCAGTCCATTTGGAAATATTCAGAGAAGTTCAAGGCATTGGTTCTGCTTCAGGAATTATCTATCAGCCAAATTTACTTTATATTATTGGCGACAATAGTGGATTTTTAAACGAATACAATATAAAAGACCATAAGTTAAGAAAGATCCAGATTTTATCTGATGATAAATTTCATGGCCTGGAAAACATTCCTAAAGCACAAAAGCCAGATTTTGAAGTGCTTTGCCAATATGCCGATCAGTTTTATATTCTAGGTTCAGGATCTACGGCAAAACGAAATTCATTAATTGAATTTGAACCAAAATCAGGGCGGATTATGCGCAAAGATTTAACGGATACTTATCGTAAAATGAAGGCAATCGCAAACCTCGATGATGACAATCTAAATATTGAAGGAGCTGTTTTCACCGGTAAAGATTGGGTATTATTTAACCGGGGAAATGGAAGTGATGGCAAAAATGGAACGTTCCGTATTTTCGATGATGATCTGGCAGAAGCCACAAAAATTGAGTTTAAGCCAATCAGACTGCCCAATATTAATCATGTTGAATCAACATTTACAGATGCCGTAATGGTGAACGATGCCATATTTTTCATCTCGACAGCAGAAGATACTAAGTCTACTTATGCAGATGGTGAAATTTTAGGAAGTTTTATTGGCAGTATTGATTTGAAATCGCTCACACTTAATTTTTCACATAGAATTTCGGGATCGCATAAATTTGAGGGAATTTCATTATACCAGAAAACCAGTTCGGGCGTAGAATTTTTGCTCTGTGAAGATCGGGATACAGCGGAGTTAAAAACAGTGATTTACAAAATAGGATTGTCAATTTAATAGCGAATTTTTTATGGTCAATCACTTGCCGGCTTCAGATTACGAAAATCTATTCAGCCTTTTCAATAATCTCTACCCGTTAAAAGAAGAAATTAAAACAGCCATCATCGCCAATAGCGAAGTTATTAAAGTTACCAAAAAAGTAAAGCTTCTAAATGCAGGCGAACGGAGCAATACCATCTATTTTATTTTAAAAGGAGCAGCCAGAATATTTTATCTTGATAAGGATGGCAAAGAGACAAATACCTGGTTTTTATTTGAAAACGAGCTTTTGATTTCTGTTTATAGCTTTTACACCGGCAAGCCTAGTTTCGAGTACATAGAAACCCTCGAAGATTGCACACTCATCGCTGTGAAAAAAGATAGATTGGATGAATTATACTTGAAGTATTTGGAATTCAACTTTTCTGGAAGGAAATTAACCGAATTTTATCACATGCGTAATGAAATCCAGGCGAACGAATTGCGGATGTTCAGCGCTAAAGAACGATACCATAAGTTATTGGAAAGAACCCCACAGCTTTTTCAAAGGGTATCTTTAGGACACATTGCTTCTTATTTAGGGGTCACACAAGAAACTTTAAGCAGAATCAGAAAGCAAAAATGATTTTTTGACTTTTGTCAAAAGCCAGCCAAACAACTCCTCATAGATTTGATGAATAAATTTTCAATCTATGTTAGTCATCATTTTTATTGTATTCGGATTTTGCTTTTTACTTGAAAGAATTAAACCCGGCTGGAAATTGCCAAACGTTTCTACATGGACCATCAGGGTTTTAGGTGTTAATTTCATCCAACTTAGCATTGTGGTTTTGGCAGGCTTCACCTGGGAGAAATGGTTCTCTTCTGTATCTATGTTTAAGTTATCTCAATTTGTGCCCAATTGGATCGGAGGAGTTATTGCTTATTTTATTGCAACATTCATTTTTTACTGGTGGCATCGGTGGAGGCATACGGTAGATTTTTTATGGTTAGGATTTCATCAAATTCATCACAGTCCGCAACGTTTAGAAGTCATTACATCGTTCTATAAACATCCCTTGGAAATGACTGTAAATTCCATCATTGGAAGTCTGTTGGTTTACACATTGTTAGGATTAAATCCTGAAGCTGGAGCAATTTATACTTTATGCACAGCATTAGGTGAATTTTTCTATCATACCAATGTGAAAACGCCCCAATGGATTGGCTATATTTTCCAGCGACCAGAGATGCATCGAATTCATCATCAGTATGAAAAACACAGCAATAACTACGGCGATATTGTTTGGTGGGATATGTTATTTGGCACTTATGAAAATCCTAAAGAATTCAAGAGCACATGTGGATTTGACAATGAAAAAGAGCAAAGATTGTTTGATATGATCAGATTTAAAGATGTACACAAAAAATAATGCCCTTTCGCTTTTTTATCACTTGCTATCTTTGCCAACTGAGCTTAAATTCTAGCGGCATAATTGTTATCTTCGGCCAAAATTTAAATCATGAAAAAACGCTTCCTAACGCTCTTCCTTATATTATCAGCCTGTCAATTCTGCTTCTCGCAAACTCAAGACATTAAAGATCTCTATTGGGATTTCCTGCAAATCAGATTGGAAGCCAGTGAAAAAAGCAAAGCGATTAATTTAGCAGAAGCATTAATTAAAAGATCATCTGAACTAAATCAAAAGCAAACGGGAAGTGTGAACTATCACTTAGCAAGGCTTTATGAAGAAACCGATCAGATGAATCTTGCGATTCCATATTATGAAAAGAGTATTAAATTAACACCTGGTTATTATGTGCCTTATCTTGCGCTAGGCAATCACTATTTCAAAGATTGTCAGGCGATGATTAAAAAAATGAATGCCGCAGTTGATGCAAAGAGTGTGGTAATTTATGGCAAAATGGTAGAAGACTATAAAAAGCTATCAACCAAAACCGCAGCCTATTTAGAAAAGTCTTACGCCTGCGACCCAGATGATTCGACCAAAGGCATCATTACCTATCTCTACCAAACTTCAAAAAATAATGAAGCGCTGAAAACTTTTGATGTTAGAATTAAAAAACTTGCTGGCGATTGCATCACCTTGTTAGATGATGAGTAATTAAAGTTCATTATTACGAATAAAGAAACAAACCGAAGCTAAATAGATTGCTCCGTAGCTCATAATGACGCCACGTTACCTAACAACAAATATATTATTCTACACTATTTCTTCGATTCATCGATTGCCTTATTAATCACATCCTGAATTCTGCCCCTGATCTTTAAGTTACCCAGTTTCTCGCTAACACCTGGGTTTACACGATTGGAAAGGAAAACATAAACCAAACCTCTTGATGGATCGACCCAAACGCAAGTTCCGGTGTAGCCTGTATGGCCATAAGTTTGTGGTGAGGCTAAATTTGATGGATAATGTTTAGTGCTATCCGGATCCCAGCGATCGAAACCCAAACCACGACGGCTCACATTCGATTGTTTAGAGGTAAACATATCAACCGTTTCTGGCTTAAAATATTGCGTACCGCCATAAGTACCCCGATTTAAAAGCATCTGATAAATAATAGCTAAATCATTTGCACTGGAGAATAAACCGGCGTGACCAGAAATACCACCTGCAAGTGCCGCACCCTGATCATGGACATAACCTACCAAAAGTGTTTTCCTGAAATAAGTATCCTGTTCCGTTGGAATAATCTGATCTCTGCTGAACCGGTTCCGAGGCAAAAATCCTGCGGTTTGCATCCCTAACGGCTTGTAAAAATTCTCGTAGGTGTATTGGTTTAACGGCTCTTCACTAATATGCTCCACAATATCTTTCATCACATACATGCTGATGTCGCTATATACATATTGTCCACGAGTTTTGATAGGCGAATTGAGCATTTTAGGCCACATAAAATCTTTAAAGAAATCTTTTTTGATATAATAGCCATCAGCAACTTTAGTAGGGAAAGCTGCTGTAGAATCAACACTGTAATCTCCTGTTTTTACATAGTTGTGAAAAGGAATATAGGGAATAAATCCTGCCTGATGCAGCATCACCTCTCGAACATTGATATTGTTCATGGGTGTGGTTCGGGCTTTTGGAATGTAAGCACCAATGTTTGTATCCAATTTTAACTTACCTTCTTCGAATAAACGCATTACCGAAGGTGTAGTGGCTGTCACTTTGGTTACCGAAGCCAGATCAAAAATATCAGTTACTTTATCAGGCAAATTGCCATCATAAGTGTGTGTACCATAAGCTTTGTTAAAAATGACTTTGCCATCCTTGGCTACCAAAACCACCAAACCCGGTGCTGCTTTTTCCCGGATGGTTTCTGCGGCTATCGCATCAATTTCTTTTAAGCTGTTTGAATTTACCCCGGCATCTTCCGGAACCGTGTATTTTAAACGTGTTTTAGTCGTCGTAAAACCTGATCCGACAGTATATTTTGCTGAAAAAGCTTTGGTTAATTTATTTTCAGCTGCAATACCTCCAAAAATATATTGTGGAACGATGGCTGCAGCATCAGCTGTATTTTGAGCTGTCCAAATAATCGGCGACTGCAATAAATCGAAGGATTTTAATGCCGTTCCATTGCCGAAAAGCGATACGATTACTTTTTTCGTTTTAGATATACTGTTGATAAAGTTGATGTATTTTGCATTATTAGAATTTTGATCATCAATGGAAATCAAAACTGTATTGTAATATTTTAAGTCATCTTCCAGATTATTCAAATTCACGCTGTCTTTGTACATTGCAGCAGAAAACGGAGTAACTTGATCGTACTTATTGGCCAAACTATCAAAGATCAAACTATATGAAAAACCTAAACTAACCGATGCTATATTTTTTTTCTCCAGTGATTTTAATGGAATAATAGCATCCTGATTATTTAGCAAAATGGTAGTTTGTGCAATACTATTCGCTATCGATAATTTTTTTTCATTTGCTGCATGCTCTTGTGCACAAGCCATTAAACATAAAATATTAAAGAAACTAGCCGTTGCCAGAATAAATAATCTATTTCGCATCATATACTTTTTCTCCGTTCAAATAGGTTTTTAAAACTTTTGTATTTAAGATGTTTTGAGGTGTTGCTTTCAAAATATCATGATCAAGGATCACAAAATCGGCAAATTTTCCTATTTCTAAACTACCTTTTTCATTTTCTTCAAAATTAGCTTTTGCAGCCCAAATGGTCATTCCCCTCAATGCCTCTTGAGGTGTTAAAGCATTTTCAATTTGAAAACCCCCTTTAGGGAAACCTTTTGCATCTGCTCTCACTGTCGCAGCATAAAACGTTAATAATGGATTAATGTTTTCTACCGGAAAATCAGTTCCCAACGGAATCCAGCCATTTTGCTTTAACAACTGTTTATAAGCATAAGCATCTTTAACGCGGCTGACACCCAATCGCTGTCCGGCCCAATACATATCCGAAGTAGCATGAGTGGGTTGTACGGATGGGATTACATTTGCTTTCCCGAACAGGTTAAAATCATTTGGATTCACCACCTGTGCATGTTCAATTCTCCAACGTTTATCATTTTTACCTTTCAGTACTTTATTGTAGATATTCAGCATTACGCGATTAGCAGAATCGCCTATGGCATGGGTACACATTTGAAAATGATGTGCAGCAATTTTTTCGGCCACTTCTTCAAAATGCTTTTGAGTGCTTAATAGAAATCCGCTCTTATTTGGCATATCGCTATAAGGATGCAACAAGCAAGCACCCCTTGATCCTAATGCACCATCGGCATAAACCTTAAATGAGCGTACATTCAGACGATCAGTTTTTATCGCTCCGCGTTTAAACAGGTAATCATAATTCTGTGGCGCATCAGATAGCATTACATATAAACGCATTTTCAACTTGTTTTCCTTTTGCAGTTTTTCGATAAAATCAACGGCTTGAAAAGGCAAACCACAATCATCAATAGTGGTTAATCCTGCAGCAAAGCAGTTTGTTTGCGCATCGGTAAAAATTTTCTCTGCCAACTTACCATCAGGTGATGGAATTTTACTGTCGACCAACCCCACAGCATTATCAATTAAAACACCTGTTAGTTTCCCGTTTTGGGTAAGCATATCTCCACCAATGAGTTTTTGCCCGCCTTTTATTCCTGCAGCATCAAAAGCTTTTTGATTCACTACAGCAGCATGACCATCAATTCTGTTCAGTAGCACCGGTCGGTTAGGAAAAAGTTCGGTTAACTTTTCATTTGTAGGGAAGGCTTTATTCTCCCAATCGTTTTGATCCCAGCCGTTGCCAATTAACCAGCCATCAGGATGTGTTTTAGCAAATTTGGCTAATTTGTCTAAAATCTCCTCCCAGGATTTGGTATCCCGTAAATCTGCAGCTTGCAAGCTTTGTCCGTAACCAAAAAAGTGCGCATGTGCATCAATGAACCCCGGATAAACTGACTTCCCTTCAGCATTAATTTCATCTTTGGCTTGATATTTTGTCTGAATATCTTTTGATGACCCTGTAGCCAAAATCTTTCCATTCTTTACGGCGAAGGCCTCAACGGTATCGAAGCTATTGTTAACAGTGTAAACAACTGCATTGTAAACAATTAGATCGGTTTGTTCTTTTTTGACGCAGGAGGTAAATAAAGCAACAAACAATGGGATGTATAAAAGGGATTTCATACTGTTAAAGATAGAAAATTGAAATCATTTGCTATCGTAAAATCAAGATGACTTACACGCACTGTTTCTACAGGATAATACGGGATCAACCAGATAAGCGTAATACTTTGTTGCTGCCGGAAATTTTGTGATTGTTCAAATTTCCTATCGTACTAAACTTTTATGTAAGTAATAAAACTGGGTTAACAAGTGAGATTGCATCACCGTTGCAAACTTCTGGCTGCCAACTTCCGGCAAAATCCTCAAGTCATTTACATGTTGAGTTTTAAACAAATCGACATCCTTAAGCTTATTTTACATAATTTAGCGAATTCACTTTGCCCTAATACATGACTGATATTATTCACTTATTGCCTGATGCTGTTGCCAATCAAATTGCCGCCGGAGAAGTTGTTCAACGACCTGCTTCTGCAGTAAAAGAACTGCTCGAAAATTCAATTGATGCGGGCGCAGATAAAATTCAACTGGTAATAAAGGATGCCGGAAAAGCATTGATTCAGATTATAGACAATGGCTGTGGAATGAGTGTTACCGATGCCAGAATGTGCTTTGAACGCCATGCAACATCAAAAGTAAAGAAAGCAGAAGATTTGTTTGCCATCCGCACCATGGGTTTTCGTGGTGAAGCCATGGCTTCCATCGCCGCAATTTCGCAGGTAGAGATGAAAACCCGCAGGCATGAAGATGAAATCGGAACCTGCATTTCAATTGAAGGAGCCATGGTAACGGCTCAGGAACCTGTTGCTACGCCAGCCGGCACACAGATTGCCATTAAAAACCTCTTTTTTAACACGCCTGCCCGCCGGAACTTTTTAAAAAGCAACCCGGTAGAAATGCGTCATATTATCGATGAATTCCAGCGGGTTGCTTTGGCTCATCCGGGTGTATTTTTTAGTTTGCATCATGATGGTACCGAGATTTTCAACCTTCCGAAAGGTAATTTAAAACAACGTATTGTGCATCTTTTTGGCAACAACTACAACGAACGTTTGGTGCCAGTTGAAGAAGAAACTACCATTATTAACCTAAAAGGATATATTGGTAAACCAGCTTTCGCGAAGAAAACACGAGGTGAACAATTCTTTTTTGTAAACAATCGTTTCATTAAAGACCCCTACCTCAACCATGCGGTAAGTTCAGCCTTCGAAGATCTTTTGCCTGATGACAGTTATCCGCTTTATGTGCTATTCATCGAAATTGACCCTTCCAAAATTGATGTAAACGTTCATCCAACCAAGACAGAAATTAAATATTTAGATGAGAAATCTATCTATGCAATCATGAAATCTGCGGTAAAACGTTCTATTGGTCGGTATAATATTTCGCCTACTTTAGATTTTGATCAGGAAACGGGCTTTAGCAATATGATTACGCAAAAAGCGGTTGAGGATATTGTTCCACCAAGCATCAATTTTAATCCTGATTTCAATCCATTTGCTAACGATAGCAGTTCAAGTTCGGGTTATGCTTCATCACCGAGAAACTATGAGGCCAAACCGAGTGCAAAAAACTGGGGTTCATTGTATGAGATAGTGGAGCAACCGATTGTAGAACAAACGACTTTTTATGCCGACGAGCCTATTTTGGAAACGAAACAGAAGCAATATATGCAGTTGCACAATCGCTATATCGTTTCACAAATTAAATCAGGTTTAATGGTTATTGATCAACAAATGGCACATGAACGTATTCTTTATGAGCGATTTCTCGTACATTTAGATGATCGCAAAGGCGCATCGCAACAAAGCTTATTTCCACAAACCATTACCCTAAATGCCAATGATTTTGAACTGGCTAAAAGTTTACTGGATGATATAAAAAGTTTAGGTTTTGATGTTCGTGAATTTGGAAAAAACACATTGGTAGTAGAAGGTGTTCCGGTTGATCTGGGCAGTAGCAATATCAACGAAACACAGTTATTTGAACAATTAATTGAGGGTTTTAAAAACTCTCAGCAAGAACTGAAGTTAACTAAGCGTGATAGTTTAGCCAGAACACTGGCCAAAAACAGTGCGATAAAAGCAGGAACTGCTTTAGCACAGGAAGAAATGAATACTTTAATTGATGAACTTTTCGCCTGCAAAACACCAAATTTTAGTGTAAGCGGGAAACCGATTATTCAAACCATTACTTTAGGAGAATTGGATAAGAAGTTTGAGAAGTAGCGTAAGGAGCAAGGAGTAAGGAGCAAAGCGTAAGGGCAAGGCGTAAGGAGTAAGGAGCAAATAACGAGGAATAAAAACCTGATTACAGACAACAAAAATTAAATGAACAACATCTATATCCCACCAATAGTTAAAAACCTACTGATTATTAACATCTTGTTTTTCGTGGCTACATATTTTCTGAGATCGACCATTGATTTGGAAAATATGCTGGCGGTTTACTACTTTGATTCTCCAAAATTTGGTGGCTGGCAGGTGCTAACCTATATGTTTATGCATGGTGGTATTGCACATATCTTTTTCAACATGTTTGCCCTTTATTCTTTTGGAAGTTTATTGGAAACCCGTTGGGGTGGCAAAAAATTTCTAATATTTTATCTGATTACTGGTTTAGGCGCCTTATTGCTTCAGTGGGCGGTACAGGCCTTTGAAGTACAACAAATTATCGGTCAGTTCACTTTGTTTGAAGGTTGGCAGAACCAAATTAAAAGCCAGGCCGATTACCAAACCATTGGGCAGATTTATGGTGGCGGAATGCTTGGAGCATCAGGAGCGGTATTTGGTTTGCTGGTAGCTTTTGGTATGTTATACCCAAATGCCGAACTTTACATTATGTTTATTCCCGTTCCGGTAAAGGCTAAATATATTATTCCATTTTATATTTTAGTTGAGCTATTTTTAGGTGTTGGTCGTTTTGAAGGAGACTCCATTGCGCATTACGCTCACTTGGGCGGTGCTTTAATTGGATTTATATTAGTGAAAATCTGGAAGGATAAAAACACAAACTTTTATACTTACTATGAATAATACGGTTAGAGATTTAAAATTTAAAATTTTTCAATCAGGTAATCCGCTGTTTTTATATATCGGGTTAAATGTGATCATTTTTTTAGTAACCTCTATTATTGCTGTAATTCTCTTTTTAGGGAAAACAGATTTTAGCATGAGTGATTGGGTAAGGAACTATTTTGGTGTACCTGCCAGAATTGAATCATTACCAACGCGTTTTTACACCGTAATTACGTACATGTTTTTCCACGAAGGCTTTTTGCATTTGTTATTTAATATGCTGGGACTATTTTGGTTTGGCAATATTTTTATGAATTTTTTAAAGAGCCGCCAATTTCATTTTGTTTACCTAACCGGAGGTTTAGTTGGTGCGCTTATTTATATTGCTGGCTTAAATCTCATACCGGTTTTCAATGGTGGTTTAATTGGTCAAACTGTAATCGGTTCATCGGCAGCCGTAATGGCAATCATAGTGGCAACGGCTACATTAGTACCTAACTACAGTATTGTATTGCTGTTATTTGGCGAAGTAAAAATTAAATGGGTGGCCATTGCTTACTTTCTCATTTCATTTTTAGGCTTGTCATCTGCAAATGCCGGAGGAAATTTAGCACATATTGGCGGTGCATTGTTAGGATTTATCTTTATCAAAAGCTTACAAAGAGGTAACGACTGGAGCGGTATCTTCGAGCGGAAACCAAAGCTGAAAGTGGTAAGAAATGAACAACCTGCGCCTAAAAAGCCGATATTCAACAGTGTTTCTCAGCAGGAGATTGATGCCATCTTAGATAAGATATCTTCCTCAGGTTATGATAAATTATCGGCAACTGAAAAGGAAAAACTTTTTAAAGCAAGTAAAGATTAATGGCAAAAAAGAAATACAATTTCTTGGATAAACTTTTATTGCCAATTGCAATTCTATTGGCTATAGCGTTAATACTTGGTACAGTTGCAGGCAATATGGACCCACGCAAACATGCTATTATTGCTTTCTTTGGATTAGCTTATCCCTATGTATTATTTTTTCATATTGTGTTTCTGGCCTGGTGGTGCATCAGCAAAAAATGGCTTTTCGCCCTGGCAAGCATCGTAGTCATCGCAATTGGGTTAAGAACGTTTAAGGCCACTTTCGCTTTTGGCGGTGATAAAGGTGGCCCCGAAAAGGTGGAAGGTAGTGTAAGAATGATGACTTACAATGTGCACACCTTTAAGCTTTATGGTGGTGAAAACGATGAATCGGTGAAGGAAAAAATGCTAAAAGTGGTGAAAGATCAAAATCCTGATATTATCTGCTTTCAGGAATTTTACACCAGATACAAAGGCAATTTCGATATCATCGATAGCTTAAAAAACACATTAAAACTTAAACACTTCTATTTTGTTCCGACAAACAGAAACGACTATGAAGCTTATGGTTTAGCGATATTCTCCAAATATCCGGTAGTAAATAGCGGTAAAATTCCTTTTGTTGATGATTATAACGGGAACATGAGCATATATGCTGATTTGAACATCAAAGGAAAAACTTTACGGGTTTATAATGTGCACTTCCAATCCATTTCATTTGAGAAACAGGATTATGAATATTTGGATAAGGTGAAAGAGATGAATACCCAGCTTCAGCCTTCCAAACGCATTTTGAGGATGCTTAAAAGTGCATTTTTAAAAAGAAGCGGACAGGTTGACCTTATGAAAAAAGAAATGGCGTCCTGCAAAACACCCTATTTAATTGCAGGCGATTTTAATGACACCCCAGCTTCGTACGTTGTTACCCAAATTTCAGAAAATTTAAATAACGCATTTATTAAAAAAGGTTCGGGCATGGGTAAAACCTACAACGGCAAATTCCCTAATTTTCAAATTGATTACATTCTGACTTCGAAAAAACTCGAAGTATTAAATTATCACATTACCGAGGCCAAGTTATCCGATCATTTTCCGGTGAGGAGTGATTTAAGATTTATTCCCTGATTTGCCCGGACTATCTTTTTCGATAGTAAGTGGTTTTCTTACCATACATCAACATTATAAAAAATTGTTATGTACATATTTGACTTATAAAATTGAAATAATCCCATGAGTTTAATAGATGCACTAAACTGGCGCTACGCCGTTAAAAAAATGAATGGTCAGCCGGTAGAACAAGAAAAGGTTGATCAAATTATAAAAGCCGCTTCGTTGGCTCCTACTTCGTCTGGCTTACAGCCTTTCAAAGTAATCGTGATCACTAATCAGGAGTTGAAAGAAAAAATTGCACCAATTGCATTCAACCAATCTCAAGTGATCGATTCCTCGCACTTATTGGTTTTTGCTGCGCAAGAAAACTATACCGAAGAGGGAATAGATGCTGTTTTCAACCGAATGAACACGGAACGTGGTTTGCCTTTAGAAACTACTGATGATTATAAGAACCAGTTGAAAGGCATGATTTTATCTAGATCAGCAGAAGAAAACTTCAACCATGCGGCCAAACAAGCTTATATTGCCTTTGGCATTGCACTTGCTGAAGCTGCTTCGCTAAAAGTTGATGCCACTCCAATGGAAGGTTTCAACGCCTCTCAACTTGATGAATTATTGGGTTTAGGTGAAAAGCACTTAAAGAGCGTTACGTTATTGCCGTTAGGTTACAGAGATGAAGCTGGTGACTGGTTGGTTAACCTTAAAAAGGTACGTAAGCCATTAAACGAATTTGTAATTGAGTACAAATAAGTATTCGAAATCTTAAAAAATTATAAGCGGGCTACCTCAATTAGCTCGCTTTTTTTTGTGCTGATAACTTAAAGGAGTAGTTTCTTTTTGTAAAAAAATGTTAAACCTTGTTACAATTTAGGCGCTCTATTTTTAATTGGATATATTTACCCATTAGTATTTAATTTCCAATTCATGAAGATTTTTAGATTATCGTTTTTAATACTCTCCATCCTATCATTACTAAATTTATCTTCCTCGGCACAAACCGATACCGTTAGCATAAACACTTTAATCGCGAAAACCAATAAGGTTTTAAACGATTACCCTACTGAAAAAATATATCTTCATTTTGATAAGCCTTATTACGCCATTGCAGATACAGTTTGGTTTAAAGCTTACATTACAGAAAATCAAAATTTTTTATCCGGATTAAGCAAAATCGTGTATGTTGATGTGATCAATCAAAAGGATTCGCTTATTCAAACTTTAAAACTACCCATTACCGGTGGTGTAGCAAACGGAAGTTTTCCGTTAGATCAGGTAAACTACAAACAGGGCAATTATCATATACGGGCTTATACCATGTGGATGATGAATTTTGAAGACCCAAGCTATTTCAACAAAACATTTTTTGTTGGTGAAGCCATTGATAAAGAAGTAAAAACACATATCAGCTACAAAAACACCTCTACAGATAAGCTTGAAAAAATTGATGCCCGTGTACAGTTTAAAGATGCTAATAACAAACCATACGCCAATAGAAATGTGAGTTGGCAGGTGGTTACCAGCTTCACGGTAATAGCAAAAGGGCGTGGAACAACTGATGCCAATGGTTATTTAACCATTAGCATGTCAGCCAATCAAAAGGCAGAATATCAGTTAAACAAAGGCGAATTAATTACCTCTTTAAATACTACTGAAAAAGATATCGTTTACAATAATTTCTCGTTAAACACCGCCATTGTTAAAAAGGATTTTCAACTTTTTCCTGAAGGTGGAAACCTGATTGCCGGATTAACCAATAAGGTAGCTTTTAAAGCCATTAAAAGCGATGGATTGGGCATTAACTCGAAAGGAACGGTTACAGATAATGATGGCAAACAAGTGGCTACTTTTACAGCTCAGCATTTGGGTATGGGTAGTTTCAACCTGCTTGCAGAGAGTGGCAAAACTTATAAAGCCAACGTTACCTATTCAGATGGAACTACCGGAAGCTACAATCTACCTGAAGTCAAAGCCTCTGGAATTACCATCAGTATTGATAACAGTAACGCAGAAAATGTGCTGGTAAAAATTGTTTCCAACGATGCTTTTTATGATCAAAACCGCACTAAAAAACTTTATCTGGTTGCACAAAGTAAAGGCGTAATCTGCTATGGTGCGCAAACGGCTTTATCAACTAAAGAATACAGTACAACTGTTCCGAAATCAAAATTCCCGATGGGCATTGCACAGTTCACTTTATTTACCGATGCAGGTAAACCTTTAAGCGAACGTTTGGTTTTTGTGCAAAACAAAAACACGTTAAATTTAGCGCTGTCAACGCCTACGCCTACATCTGGAATTAAGAAAAAAGTAAAAGTTAATGTTTCCGCTAAAAAAGACGGCGCACCTGTAGAAGGTACATTTTCTGTAGCAGTAATCGACGAAAGTAAAGTTCCAGCCAGCGAAGATGGCACAACTACCATTTTAACCGGGTTATTATTGAGCAGTGACTTGAAAGGTTATATTGAAAAACCAAATTATTATTTCAATTCACCAGATGCCAAGAAAAATGCTGATTTAGATGCGCTTCTTTTAACACAAGGCTATCGTAGTTTTAAGTACACAGATATTTTAAGCGGACAATTGCCGAAAATAAGCTTCTTACCTGAGCAGGGCATCGAACTATCGGGGGTATTAAGAATGAACAATGGTATCCCCGTAAGAAAAGGAACACTTTTGGTAACTATTCCTGACAAACGTTTCAATACCCAGATTACTACAGACCCGGTGGGTAACTTCAGGGTGCAGAATCTGGTTTTAAACGATTCATCTAAAGTAACTGTTTCTGCCAAGTACAATGTAAACTACAAAGCTATGGCCATTAGTTTAAACGGATCGCCGGTACCGGCATTAACCAGAAACTTTAGTGCAGCAGAAGAGGTTGTCAATATCGACAGTGCTTTAACAACTTACCTGGATAACAGCAAAAGGCAGTACGCTTACCTGCATACTTTGAAAGATGTAACCATTAAAGCGGCAACCATCCCAAAAGTTAGTCATAAAGATTATCCTGCCTTAAGCGGCTTAAGCCAAATTGCAGATCACGAAATTACCGGAGATAGATTACAGGGCTGTAATTTGTTGATTAATTGTTTACAGACTTTGATGCCTGGGGTAACCTTTATAGATAATGTTTTCTATGTAAGCAGAGATTATAATCAGGGAAACAGGGTACCTATGGGTGTTTTTATCAATGGGATGAATGTGGATGTAAATCAGATTAACACATTAAACGCAAATGACATCGAATCAATTGAAATATTTTTAAGAGACCAGTTAGGTTTAGTGAATAGAGCCAATAATGTTAATGGTGTGATTGTAATTAATCAGAAGAAAGCACCAAAAGGTCAAAAAATATCGAAGGCCCAACTTTTAGACATGTTGCCTAAAAGCTATGAGCTTACATTTTCACCGCAAGGTTACAATAAAGAGAAAGAATTTTATTCCCCACGTTACGATGTTGCTGCAAACATGAACAGAAACGACTTAAGAACCACGATTTACTGGAATCCTAAAATTGTAACCGATGCTACCGGGAATTCATCTTTTGAATTTTATAATGCTGATGGAAAAGGGCAGTACAAAGTAATTATTGAAGGGATTGATGGTAACGGCAACCTGGGCCGGTCGGTGCTGAGGTATTTGGTAAAATAAAATTTAATTTGTTTCGATGTGGATTACGCATCCACATTTTAAAGGTTGAGATTGCAAATCTCGACCAATGGCAAAAAATAAGTGAACTAAATTACAAAGGCATAGGTTTAAAAAACATATGCCTTTGTAATTTTTAAGAAATGCTAATAAATCGGATAAGGAATCTTCTCGCCATTTAATCCTGCCAGAATATTTTCGACAATTAATCCTGCCATCGCCTCCCGGGTTTCTTCGGTTGCCGAACCAATATGTGGTAAAACAGCAACACTTTCCATAAATAATAACGGATTGTTTTTATCCATAGGCTCAGGATTGGTTACATCTAAACCGGCTCCCCAAATTACTTTCTCTTCAAGCGCCTTAATTAAATCCTGCTCGTTGTGAATGCCACCTCTAGCTGTATTGATAAAAATAGCATTGGATTTCATCTTCCGAAAAACCTCCATTGAGAATTTCTCTTTAGTTTCAGAAGTAAGTGCCGTATGCACAGTTAACACATCGCTTTGCGCTAAAAGTTCATCGAATGAAAGATATTCAGCCGCGATTTCCTTTTCAGCCGCTTCGTTTCTTGAACGATTATGGTAAACCACCTTCATGTTATAGGCAGCTTTACATTTTTTTGCCATTTCCAATCCGATTTTCCCCAAGCCAAAAACGCCAAGTGTTTTGCCATTTAGTTCGATTCCAAGTTCCTGGGCAGGCTCATATTTTACCCAGTTGCCATCTGTTATTTTTCTATAACCAAAAAAGGCTTTTCTTGAAACTGCTAGCATCAGCAGAAAGGCCGTATCGGCTGTTGCAGCGCTTAAAACTCCCGGCGTATTTCCAACGGGAATATTTAATTTTTTGGCTACTTCAATATCAACCTGATCAAAACCTACAGAATGTAGTGCAATTACCTTCAAGTGCTTACTGGCATTTAAAAAATCGGCATTAATTTTATTCGGGCCTACACTGATAAAACCATCCTGGTTTTTACAAGCTTCAATTAGCTCATCGGTTGTAATTTGTCGATCTTCATTCCATTGGGTAATGGAAATATTATTTTCTTCCAGCCGCTGTAAAGCAGCCGGAGCAATGTTACCGCTAATAAATACTTTCATCTAAGGTTAACAGCTAAAAGCCATGCGGGTTTTGCAAATATTATTTTACCGTAATCGACTGCCTTTGATAGGTGTGCGCACTAAAGTAACCCAACGCACCGTTCGAAATATTTGATGGAGGATTTGCCGGCGTTGTGCCCTGGTTTGGCCCACGCCCCGATTGCTGGCTCAAAGTATACCAGTAGTCGAATATATTAGAATCTATTCCTTTCATCTCAACAATAACTGCATCACCTGTTTTCAAACCATCGTCATCATCATCGTTCGATTCATAATATAACTGAATACGCAATTTATTTCCATTGGTTAATCGGTCGTTATTAACGTAAACTCTTTTAGAAAAAACGTTGTTTACGTATAAGTTGAAATGGTAAAAATTGGTTTCATTTGCAGGATCAACCAAAAAAGCAGCTGCTGTTTTCCTTTCATTGCCAAAAAATGAATTGCTTACTACGCCAATAGAATCGAGTTTTACAAGCTTCGGCATGGTTGAGCTCGCCGTATAAGTTTTGCCATCTACCTTAACACTTAAATTGTAAGTATGGCCGGGGATCCCCTTCAAAGTTTGCGAATAAACCCCTGGACTTTGCTCAAAAAAGGTAACCACCATTCCGTTACTGGGATCTGTAACAACAACTGTTGCCCCTGAAACCTTCGGATAAACACCACTTTCATCATAACCAACCGTTTTGCTGATAATTACAGATGCACCACCCGCCTGATCGGTAATTTTTCCTTCAATTACAATTTGTGGCTCGGCATTAGTGGTATCTACCTCAATGATTTTTTTGCAGGAAGTAAAACAAAAACTGATTACTGCGATATATATGATAAGTTTCTTCATGGCATTAAAATTTAAAATTCCAGGTTACTGAAGGAATCATTCCAAATAGCGAGGTTTGTTCGGCAACGGTTTTACCAGGATCATTCGGATCATTGATAAATTCTATTGAGTAAGGGTTTTTTCTACCCAACGCATTATATACTCCAAAGTTCCAGCTCGACTGAAATTTACCTTTATTTTTTCCTTCAAGCGTAGCGCTTAAATCCAAACGCATATTGTAGGGCATTCTGCCTGCATTCCTTTGGGTATAATAATAAACCGTTTGCCCGCCAACAATATATTTTCCTGCCGGATAAGTTACAGCATTTCCGGTGCTGTAAATCAAACTCGATGAAAAAGTCCAGCGTTTGTTCAAATTATAAATTCCTACAAACGATACATCATGCGTTCGATCTTGCCTTGCCGGGAAATAATTTCCGTTATTCAATTCCGCAAATTTTCTTTCTGTTTTAGATAAAGTATACCCAACCCATCCATTTAACTTACCAAACTTCTTTTTAAAAAACAGTTCTAATCCGTAGGCCCTGCCCGTTCCGTACAAAAGCTCTGATTCTACATTCGCATTGCCCAAAAGTTCAGCAGCATCGCGGTAATCAATTTGGTTCTGCATCCATTTATAATATACTTCACCAGAAAATTCATAGTTATTTTCATTGAAATTCCGGAAGTAACCTGCTGCCACCTGATCGGCAATTTCTGGTTTAATGTTGTTGCTGCTCAATACATACTGATCCGTTGGTGAGCTGGACGTAGCATTGGTTAAGATATGAATGTTTTGTGTGTTCCGATTGTATGAAGCTTTTACGGAATTTTCCTCATTAAAAAGATAACTTACCGAAAAGCGTGGTTCGAGGTTAAGGTAATTTTTATAAAATTTCCCGCTGGTTACTTTTTCTGATGATAAAACATTTCCATCTGCATCATAACTTCCAAAATTTCCTGGCCCCAAAAGTGAAAAGGCCGCCAACCTTGCACCATACAGGAAATTTAGCTTTTCATTTACAGCCCACTCATCAGAAACGTAAACCGCCGTTTCCAATCCATACCGTTTTTCCTGCGTTAACGGATTAACCTGCGATTCTTGCGAAGTGGTAATATCAATTGGCGAGATGCGGTGATGGGTAGCATTAAGGCCAAACCTCAATGTATGTTTATTGCTGAAATACTGAAAATCTTCCTTAAAGTTAAAATCGCGAACCAAGGATGTCGCTTTGAAATTGGTTACATCATTCAGCAGCCTGACCGTATAATTATAGTTGTTGTAAATTAAAGAGGTATTGGAGAACAGGCGGTCGTTGAAAATATGGTTCAAACGAAAAGTTGTGGTTACATTCCCCCAGTTATTTTCAAAAAGATCTTTCACGCCAATATTATCCTTACCAAAATAACCCGAAATATAGATGGTGTTTTTGTCGTTTATTTTGTAATTGGCTTTTGCATTGATATCGTAAAAATTCAAAGTGCTGCCATTGATAGATGAGTCTGGAGATGCCTGTAAAAACAGATCAATATAGGTTCTTCTGAAACTCACCATAAACGAACCCTTATCTTTCACAATTGGCCCTTCTGCTTTTAAGCGAGAGGCAATTAAACCAATTCCACCTTGGAATTTGAATTCTTTATTGTTTCCATCATCCATCTTCACATCTAAAACTGATGATAAACGACCACCATATTGAGCAGGCATTCCGCCTTTGTACAAACTCACATCTTTGATGGCATCGGCATTGAAAGTAGAAAAGAATCCTAACAAGTGCGATGAGTTGTAAACCACAGCTTCATCCAAAATGATTAAATTCTGATCGGCAGCACCACCACGGACGTAGAAACCAGTATTTCCTTCCCCACCCGATTTTACGCCAGGCAAAAGTTGAATGGTTTTTAAAATGTCCTTCTCTCCCAACAAAACAGGAATAGAATTCAAAGCTTTCATATCAATGCGCTCCAAACCCATCTGTGCACTTTTTACATTTTCATTTTTGCGGTTTTTGGCACGGATTACGATTCCACCCAAATCGTTTCCTACCTTGAGTTCCTCATTCAGCTTTGTATCCTTGTTAAGGTAGATGTTTTTCGTAACCGGAATAAAACCTAAGTAGCTGATGGTGACTGTGTAGTTACCGGCAGGTTGGGTTAATGCAAAATACCCGTAATTATTGGTTTGTGTTCCTGCAGAAGTTGGCCCTGAAATCTTAATCGTAGCACCGATAAGCGTCTCACCTGAACTTCCATCGCGAATAGTACCGCTTAGCGTAAATTTATTTTGAGCAAGTAATGTGGAGGTTGAAGTAAAAAAAAGGAGGAGGAGCAAATATTGTTTTATCGACATGCTAAAATAATCTGATTTTTAAGATGGTTTTCAAAGGTACACATTTGAAAGTGCTATCATTTTATCAAATGTTTCTCTACAGCCTTTTTCCAAATGGCATAGCCCGCAGCATTCATATGCAACATATCGCCTACAAACAATTCAGGGCGGTTTTTCCCATCTTTGGTCAGCATCAGTTTGAATACATCTACAAACTTGGTATTAAGCTGGCCGGAAAGAAAATCTTTAATTAAAGCATTTGATGCGACAGCCTTGTCCCGAAATTGATCTCTGCTCGGGCTTGGTTTTATGGAAATATAAACGATGGGCACATTTGGCAGCTTCGCCCTGATGGAGTTGAACAACTTAATCGTTCTGTTTAATACGCTATCTGCGGTAGTCTTCGAATCAGGAAGATCGTTTTCACCAACATAAAGCACAATTTGACGAGGGTTGTAAGGGAAAACAACATCATTTAAATAGTAAGTGATATCATTGATTACCGCCCCGCCAATGCCTCTGTTTAAAGCGTTATATTTTGCAAAAACCTGTGTCAAATCATCCCACTTTCTTATCGATGAACTGCCCACAAATAAAACCGGATTAGCGGGCGGCTGAAACATTTTATCGTACTTTTTAATGGTTTGTACATCATCCCAAAAGTTTGGTTTTGATTGTGCAAAAGCGGTTAAAAGTATAAGTTGTGAAAATAAAAAGGTTAAGAATATTTTTTTCATGCTTATCATATTTGAATTCTGCAAGATAAGGAGGATCAGTTTAGTAAACTATTTAAAAATGTAACGGATTAATAGCAGAAATTAAAAGCAACATAATGCTTTGCATAAATAACGTTGAATGATTATATTCGATAATCCATAACATACTCGATACTAATCGATTAATTCAAAAAAAAATATCTATTATAAATATTAAACTGATGTAAAATGGACAAACTGCTGCCAATAATCATTCCCGGAACCATAGGTATTCTTGGTGCCATTTTAGCGATTATTATTAATCGGTATTTCGATAAACGGAACAAATTGCTCGCAAGCAAAAGGGAACAATTGGAAAAAATTTTTGCGCCCCTGGAGATCTTATCAAAAGTGAATAAGCAGGAATTTACAAGATTTCAAAAAATCGTTAACCACATTCCGGGAGAAAGGGAATTTATCGAACAAAGCATCTGGTATCCAAATAATTTAGAGATCAAAAGAATCATTATGACTCAATCTCACTTACTTGATCATATGCCAAACGAATTTTTGGATATTTTAGATCATGTTAATTTATGGCTGTTTGTTTATGATGCTAAATACGATAAAAAAACACATCATGACCATGTTTATGCCGGGCCTCATGGCAAACCCTACCCCACTCATGCTGATGAGTTTATATTCAAAAAAGCAAGTATGTATAGGAAATTACTCAATCAATAAACTAATCTCAACTGAGTAAATATTTCTCTATTGCTCCAGCAGCCTTTTCTGAATACCTTTTGTCAGTTTTTTTACTTTCATATATCCAGCTAAAGAGCTGTTTCTTTTATCAAAATTAATTTCCAGCCTGCCTTTTTGAGCTTTTAAATTAAACTTTTCTGTACTGTTTAAGTTAACCAACAAATCGATATTCTGATCAAGTGGGCGTTCGTTGTTTAAAGCGCTATCTAAGTATTTTTCTATTTTTCCGGCTTTATCTTTATCATAGTCTGCAATAAATTTGAACCCGGTTTCAGTATCTATTGTATTTAAAGATAAGTTACCATGGCCGTTTTTACAGCTGTAACCAAGAGAAGAAAGGAAAATAACTATTCCATATACTATTTTTTTCATATGATGTTTATTTAGTTGATTAATTGAAATGGTTAATTGGTTCGATGCATTAACGACTCATTGCCTATAAACTAACTACCATTAACTTCCTCCGGCTCTGTTTTTAATATCATCTGTCGCCGTATTTCTTGATCTGGCAGATTTCACATTTTGATTTCCGAAACTATAACTGATGTTGAAGTTGGCTCGTCGGCTGGTGTAGCGGTTCGTTACATTCATGTTCACATTTTGATAAATCAGGCTTCCTGCCCAGTAATTCGTCAGGAAGATATCATCCATATTTAATCTTAACTTAAGTTTTTTATTGAGCATGCTTTTCTGTATACCGGCGTTAATGGCATATTGCGTAACAGTGGTGCGTTCTACTCCCGAAACTCGGGGTGTATTTAACCAGAAATTTATTTCTACAGAAAAATTTTGCGGTAATGTGAAACTGCTCGAGCTATACAAATTTACAGCGGCTTTTCCAGCGCTGTAAGCCGCACCTTCTAAATTTCCATCTTCAAATTTGCTGTAATAGACGCTGGCATTATTTTGCAAATTCCACCATTTTGCAATTTTAATGGGCACATAAATACCTGCCGAAAAATTCTGGAACCGACCTAGGTTTTGACGAATGACGCTTATTACCCTGGTCGCATCATTTTGTTGACTAATTTGGGTAATCATATCACGGGTATCAGAATAGCCTAATGATAGTGAAGCCTGTTTGTAACTATAATTGATCTCGAAATTATCAGTAAACTGAGGTTTTAAATATGGATTTCCCTGATCTACAGCCAACGGATCCATATAGAAAACAAATGGATTGAGCTGCTGATAATTCGGGCGATCTACTCTCCTGCTATATGAATAACGAATATTATGATTTTCAGTAATTTTATGATTTAGGAATGCCGTGGGAAAAAGTGAAAGATAGTTCCTGTCTACTTCTTTATTATCTGTAACTGAATTTCCATTCGAATGCGTATGCTCCGCTCTTAAACCTACCTGAACTTGCCATACTTTCCAATCTTTCGAGAAATTTGCATAGGCGGCATTAATATTCTCTTTGTATACGAAATAGTTGGATTTCCCAAAGTCATTTTGCCAAACACCAGATAAAAATTGTTCCGAAAGAAAATCATTATTGGTAACCACATAACTGCTCTTCAAGCCAGTTTCAATTTTCATGGTTTTGGAAAGTGGAAGCGTTAAATCTGTTTTGGCTGCGTAAACATTAATTTTAGCGTCGGTAGTGTTTCGTAAACTGGTTTGGTTGGTTGCATCACCTGAAGCATTCAAATAGTTCGCCAAAAAATTTTCTTGCTTCTCATTGCTAAAGCCCGAATAATCCACATCAAATGTCAAGCTCCTTCCATTCTTGTCAAAATCGTGTTTGATGTTGAAATTCGCGGTTAAATTACCAATTGGCGAAGTAGACAAGGCATCTTGTAAAATCGAACTCAAATTAGTTGCCCCATTTTGAACGGCACTGATGTTGGTATTACTAAAATTAGTCAGTTTCGTTTTTATCGTATTTGCATCTAACATCACACCGAATACAGTTTTCTCCGAAGCGTAATAATCTGCGCCTAGTTTTCCCTGAAAACCAACACCTTTATTTTGCCTGTTAAAATTTTGGGTTAAGTAACTGGCCAATCCATTAGATAAAGTGGTTCGGTTGAGGTAGGTATTATTAAAATTTGATTTCCGTGCTACGGCTCCATTACCAAAAATATTCCATTTCCCTTCACGGTGATTTAAATTCAGGTTAACGCCGCCCCGATATAAATCTGTTGGCGAATTTGGCATAATTCCCTGGCCGCCATTAAAAGAAACTGTTCCGTTTGTACCGTAGGCTTTATTTCGTTTTAGTTTGATATTGATGATCCCTGCATTTCCGGCTGCATCATATTTTGAGGATGGATTGGTGATCAATTCAATAGTAGAAATTTGCTCCGCACTCATATTACTCAACAGGGCCGTCACATCAGCACCGGATAGAAAGTTGGTTTTACCATCAATCATTACCAGCACGCCAGATTTATTATTCAGCTTGATCTGGTCACTTTGCCGATCGATTTGTACACCCGGTGCTTTTTCCAAAACTTCAAGAGCCGTTCCACCGGTTGAGGTTATACTGTTTTCAACATTCAGAACGGTTTTATCTATCTGATGTTCGATAAAAGGCTTTTTACCAGAAATGCTCACCTCTTTTAACTGTTTCGTTGAACTCTCGATGTTGATGTCGGACATTTTCAGATCTGCATTCAGTGAGAATCTTTCCGTTTTTTTGGCCTTGTATCCCACCACTGACACCGATAACAGGTAACTTCCGCTTTTTAGCTGATTGATTTCATATAAACCATCCTGATTCGAAGAAACACTTTTCACCAGGCTTGTATCTGGAAAATTGAGAACACGAACAATCGCAAACGGCACAGGCACAGCCTTTTCATCAACAATTTTACCTGTAATTTTATAGATATTTTGGGCAAAGGAAACCCCACACACCATTAGGCATGTCAAGAGCATTAATAACTTTTTCATGATTTTTTCTTTAACTCATTTTAGTCTCTCCGCGGCATTTTACAACGGAGCGTACTCATTTTAGACAAGAAATTTCTTAACTGCAACCACTCAATTAAGATTATGCGTTTACTTCTATTGATTATCGGTATTTTCTTCAGGCTTGATGCCTAATTCTTCTTTAACTTCTTTCATTCTACTTAATACAGAATCTTGAAAAGTGGAATCTGTAGTTCTCATTTTTTTCGAAAGTTCCAGCTCACGTAATTCTAATTGTAATTTTTTCTTGTTCAAAGCCTCCTCTTTCAATTGAGCAATGCATTTTAAACCTTCTTCCGTCATGATCCAGGTACTGTAACCATTGTCATCACCTTCTTTATCTGAGCAGTCCCAGGTTCCCCAGTTATTGATGTAACGGTATGCATCCTCTTTGAAGATTAATCTCGTTCCTACCGGAACTTCAAGATTCAGCCAAACCTCCTGGTTTCTCCAAATGGTGCCTTTTCGTAATTGAAAACGCGGATTAAATAAGATGGTGGAATCCTTCAGGTGATAGTTATAATCAATATTCTGTGCATTTTGTAAGGCCCTTTGAAACGTTTTACCTTGCGACTCATATTTTTGAATTAATCGACTAGCCGTGTTTTCACTTTTTTCAACATTGATGCGGATATTATATGGCGCTACAAAAGGACCGTTATCAAAATCATCTGTTACAATTTGCCTGCGATTATCCGGATTGATATTATATTTTAAGCTATCCTCTTTACTAAAATATTTACTTCTGTCAATATCAATAATGTAGGTTTTATACGATTTTAAATCATTGCTTTGTGTAAGCTCTGCATGTTGTTTAAACTCCGATGAAATCTTTGCCGCATGATAACCAGCTGTTGCTACACCCGCCAACCAAATAATTAACAATGGAAACGAAAGTGTTTTGTTAATAGCCTGCTTGTTGAAAGCAAAACGAATGGAAAACAATACCAAAGCCAACACCGGAATAAAAAATACGATGAATGCACTGAATAAAATTACCCCCCGGTTGCCTTCATCAATAATAGAAAAAGGGAAATATTCATAAACACTCGAATCCCAGAATCCTTGAAATGCTGCAAAACCAACAATTAGCGAAAGCATAAACAGCACACCAAATAGTACGATCAGTCCTGCAATTACTTTAAAAACTACCTTTCCGGTTCCTGAAATGAAACGGCCCAGCCACTCGAAAAATTCGCCGATGAAAATACCAATTTGCCCGAAAATAGATCCGGTATGTTTGCCAGCAATGGCCAAACCTTGTTTTAACGCAAGCAATTCTTCATCTAAGTTCTTTTGAAAACCTTGCAAATTCGCAGGTTCGCCTTTCATTTCCATTCTTTCGATACGTGATTTAGCTTTTGGCATAATAATCCAAAGGATGGCATAAACCAAAAAGCCAGCACCACCTAAAAACACCGAAAGCAAGGCAGCCAGACGAATCCATTTCGCTTCAGTATTGATATAATGCGCAATTCCGGCGCAAACACCTGCAATTACACGCTCATCCATATCGCGGTATAATTTTTTATCCGCTTGGAATTGATAGTTCGTATTTAGTACAGGTTCTTCTTCATTCTCTTCCACACCGTCGAAATCCTGAACACGCCCCATTTGTGCAATTACCAAATTCACATCATTTACATCAACCACCTGTTTCTTTTGCGCTTCAAGTTGTTCCGTTAATAATTCAGCGATACGATTTTCGATGTCGGTTACAATCTCTAAATCGTCGGCATGATTAATAAAATGCTGCTTTACTTCGTTTAAATAAACTTTTAAGAGTTCGTAGGCACTTTCTTCGATGTGAATAATTGTGTTGCCTATATTTATGATGATGGTCTTTTCCATTTCTATTTAAAATTATGATTTGGCTCCTTCTTGTGAAACACCTACAGCATAAGCCAGTTCTTGCCAGGTTTGATCTAATTGAGATAAAATATCCTTTCCAACTTCTGTTAAGGTATAATATTTACGGGGCGGGCCTGAGGTAGATTCTACCCAGTTGTAGCTTAACAAACCATTGTTTTTAAGCCTGGTTAATAATGGATATAGTGTGCCTTCAACCACCAATAGCTTTGCCGACCTTAATTCAGCAATAATATCCGAGGCGTAAATTTCGCCACGTGAGATGATTGATAAAACACAGTATTCCAGAATTCCCTTCCGCATTTGTGTTTGCGTATTTTCTGCTATCATAATACAAAGATATATGTTTTATATTGTACTATGCAATACATAGTACTAAAATATATTAAACTTTTGAATCAAAGCATTGATAGTCAGATAATTAATTTTATGGTGAAATTTTTATTCTTCTCATTAGGATTATCTTTTTAAGGTTTTGTTGGAAAGGAATGCCAGAAATGCTTCGGTATCAGCGGTCCCGCTATCGCCCATAGTCCCGATTTTAAAAAAGAAATCGGGAGCTATTTGGCTTTATCGGGTTTATATAGTTAGGCTTGTGTAAGAAATAAAGTGATCCTTTGAAAAATCTTCTCAAGTCAATACTTTGTTCAATAGAAAGTATAAACCATCAAACAAATCACTACAAATTAGGTAGGCTAAATATATTTTAATAATTTTGCAGCATTATAACTTCATTCATGAAAAAATCAATTGCCAGCATTGTTGCTGAAGCAAACGAAAGCGGCGAGGGAACGCTCAAAAGAACCTTGGGTCCGATTAATTTGATTTTAATTGGCGTTGGTTTAACCCTCGGTGCCGGATTATTTTCCATTACAGGTCTGGCGGCAGCCAATCATTCCGGACCAGCGGTAACTTTATCATTTGTAATAGCGGCATTAGGCTGTGGTTTTGCAGCCCTCTGTTATGCCGAATTCGCCTCGATGATTCCAGTTGCAGGCAGTGCCTATACTTATTCTTATGCCACCATGGGCGAGCTTTTTGCCTGGATTATTGGCTGGGATCTGGTTTTGGAATACTCTGTAGGTTGTGCCACGGTTGCCATTAGCTGGTCGCAATATTTAACACGCTTTTTAGGAAGTTTAGGGATTTATTTACCACCACAACTTACCCTCTCTCCTTTCGAAACTGCAAAACTAGCCGATGGTTCAACCGTAAATGGAATTATTAATATCCCTGCCGCTTTAGTGGTAGTTTTAATGACAGCCATTTTAATCCGTGGAACCAAAGGTTCAGCAATTGTAAATGGAATTATTGTATTTTTAAAAGTTGGCGTGGTTCTGATTTTCATCGCACTCGGTTGGCAGTACATCGACCCAGCAAACTATCATCCATATATTCCGGAAAACACGGGTACGTTTGGGCAGTTTGGATGGAGTGGAATTTTGCGTGGTGCAGGCTTGGTTTTCTTTGTATTCATCGGCTTCGATGCCGTGGCCGCATCTGCTCAGGAAACCAAAAACCCCGGCCGTGATTTACCAATCGGAATTATTGGGTCACTATTAGTTTGTACAGTTTTATTTGGCCTGTTCGGCCATGTAATGACGGGCTTAGCAAATTATAAAGAATTTGCAAATAGTGGTGCACCAGTTGCCATTGCGATTGAAAAAACACCTTACGGATGGTTAAGCCAGGCCATTATTTTGGCCATTTTAATCGGCTATACTTCTGTAATTTTGATAGATTTAATGGCACAATCGCGAATGTTTTACTCTATTAGTAAGGATGGTTTATTGCCAAAAATGTTTTCTGATGTGCATTCAAAATTTAAAACGCCCTGGAAATCAAACATTATTCTCTGTATTTTCATTGCACTTTTCGCAGCCTTCGTTCCGATGAATGTAGTGGGTGAAATGACAAGTATCGGGACCTTGCTAGCGTTCCTGATGGTATGTGTCGGTATTTTAATTCTACGAAAAACTGATCCGGATGCCAAACGTCCGTTCAGAGTGCCCTGGGTTCCGTTGATTCCGATTTTAGGTATTTTAACCTGCGTAGCCATGATGGTATTTTTACCTGCCGATACCTGGATACGTTTAGTAGTGTGGTTAGCTATCGGTTTAGCAATTTATTTCTTTTACGGTAAAAAGAATAGCAAACTCCGTGAAGGCTAATTATTTGATATTGTATTTGGCCAAAATTTTCAAGAGTTTTGGCCGAATATCTTCCGTAAAACGATAAAATCCTAAGTCATTTGGGTGCGTGCCATCAACAGTTCCTTCATGGTCATTTCCCAGAAAATTTTCTGCGGAAATAAAATATAAATCTTTAACACCTTTCTTTTGCAAGTTGAGGAATTGACTTTTGATCTCTTCATTCTGTAACCGTACCCGATCTCCAATAGCCGCATCTACATAACCACTTTCCCTAATCAAACTCTGCATGATAATAATAGGCGCTTTCGGATGTAAGTTTCTGATGGTTTGAACCAGATAATCCGTTCTGCTTTTAATTTGCTCGGGCGATGAATTAGGCACACAATCTAAAATGTAAGCGTCGGCATCAATTTTAGCTATCAAATCGGCGACTTCCTTTTCCATTTTAGCGCTTCCGCTTAAACCCATATTGATGAAGTTTAAACCTGTTTGTCGAGACAAAATTGCCGGATAGGCCAATCCTGATCTGCTCGCCGAAGCACCATGCAAAATACTAGAGCCATAAATTAAAATCCTGCTCTTAAATGGAATTGTGCCGGCTGTAATCGTTGAGTTAGAACTAATGCCAATTGCTAAATCATTAATCTCATCATATAAAGGAAGATAGAGCAAAAACTCCTTCTGCCCTTCCATCAGATTGTTTACCAGCGATGCTTCAGTACACTGTTCTAAAGGTTTACCTACACCACAAAACTGCCACTTCCCATTTAATTTAACATATAAATCAAGTCCCTTTTGAGCAATAGCAGTCATATTGCTACCCACTTTACTTTTAGAATTACACCATTTTGCTTTTAAAAATTTGCTATCAGTTTTAAAAGAAACCGCAATCCCTGCCGACATAGTCAGTAATCTTTTAACTGCAGCGGGAAGCCTTGGATAATCTATAGTATCTAACCTTTGATAAATATTCCCGGTTTGAATCATTTTACCAATTATCGTCAGATCGGCTGCTTTAACAAATCGGGCAGGATTCGCATCTTGCGAATAAGAGGGTTTTGCCAACAAGCAAAGGAATACCATTGAGAAATATATAGATTTCATAAGGATAAACTTATTTAAAAAAATCAATCCAATATAAGCAATCTGTATACCTATCACATATTAAAAATCAATCGTTGTTTCTTTTTAAATACAGAACTAACCACTTGTTTATCAATAATTTTACATAACGCTTTTATAAATCATCAATATTTCACAAAATATTGTAAGTTATCCACAATTAAACAATTTTATGGGTTTTTGGCTTAGGATTTGAATTAAAAAAATAACCCGTAAAAACATTTTCCTATGATTATTAAATTAGACACATCGGTTTTCAGACTCAGCCGAGAAAAAGCTGAAAAAGTAAAAAAAGCTGACATACCATTAACCAGAGAACAGTGGATTAATGCAGATAGAATTGTAATGGCTACAATGCTTATTGCCACAATTGTTGGCGCTATTTTATTTTAGTTTCTAATGATTCTTCAGAAATCTTCTGCAATCATTTCTTTATTGATCATTACGGCCGCAATAGTTCCAGCTGCTGTTATTACTGATAGCGATCTCATCAGGGTCGTACAATCTCCTGCGGCATAAACGCCTTTAGCAGTTGTTTGCTGCTGCTCATCTACTTTTATTGTTTTAAATTCTGTGAGATCAAAGCCTAGTTGTTGATGAAAATCGATATGTTGTTCCACATCAGTTTTAGCGTAAATGGCTTTTAATTTCAAAATCGTTCCATCGGCGAAAACAACACGCTCCAATTCGCCATCATGGTGTATTAATTCCGCAATTCCTGTTTCGATGATTTTAATTGATTTAGATTTTAACTTATTGGTTTGTTCAGCAGTCAATTCTGACTTGCCATTGGTTAAAAGCGTTAAATCTTTATTCCAATGATTAACATTTTTGGCCATTTCATAAGCGATATCTCCATTCATAAGTAAGCCGATTTTTTCGCCACTTACTTCATAGCCATGACAATATGGACAGTGAATAACCGAGATACCCCAACATTCAGCAAAGCCTTTAATATTTGGAGATACATCTTTCAAACCGGTTGCAATCAGCAATTTTCTGCTTGAATAACTTATAAGCTCGTTTACTACAACACTGAAACCACCTGTTATTTTTTTGGCTGCGTTCACCGTTCCATCAATGAATTTTACAGTAGGGTATTGAAGCACTTCTGCTTTTGCCTGGGCGGAAATCTCCGCAGGCCGATCTCCATCATGAGTTAAAAAGTTGTGAGCATGTGGCGTTTGCCTGTTACAGGGTTTATCAGCATCAACAATTAGTATGTTTCTTTTAGCCCTACCTAAAGCTAAGGCCGCAGATAACCCGGCATAACTGCCGCCGATTATAATTACATCAAAATCCATATCAAGTTCTTTGAAACAAAATTCAGCAAAAATTTTTTAAATGCAATATAGTTGCATTAAATAAATGTCATTTTATTTTTGATAGATCAATGCCTTAATAAACTGACCATAATAGCTTCGCTCTTCAATTATTTTATAACCTGCATCATTGAAATATGGTGACATATCTACCAGATTACTTGCCTCAACATCACTTATCAAACCGAAAAATTTATACATCACCTTTAAAAAAAGTTTTTTCCACCACTTTCCGCTTTTGGGTTGAGTTGTGAAATCAACGAGAAACCATAGTCCATCTTTATTTAACCTGACGTCCAATTTTTGAAAAACTAAATGACATCTTTCCTGAGCAAAATTATCGAACAAAAATGGCGTTAAAATAATATTGAAATGATCCTCTAGATTGAAATCTTCGATACTGGAATGAATAAACAAAACGCTGTTTGCTCCATAATCTCTATCTTTAGAGAGTTTCAGCATTTTAGCAGAAATTTCCACATAAGTAATTTTTAAGCCTGAAGGATGACGTTTACCTATTTCTTCCAAAATCCAGCCCGTACCCCCACCGACAATCAGTATAGAACTATTTTTCGTAATATTTTTCAGCTGATTAATTTGGGCGTTGAGCTGCGATTTCCCAAATACCAAACGGCTTAAGGAATCGTAGTAGTTGGCTATTTTATCGTAGTTATTGATCAAGAACGTTAAAGTTAACTGGAAAATTCATGGTAATCTGCTAGCTAGTTACAAATTGCATCCCGATAATACCACAAATGGCTTTAAATAAAATTAAACCATCAATAACCATCAAATAATAGAGAATATTTTTTCTTCGGTGCATGGAATAGGCCACGTAAATGGTTACAACAAATGGCAAAACGTTACACAATACCTGCGGAAGGCCAAATCCTTTGTAATTTGCAAATATTCCTAATGAAAATAATCCTACAATTAATAAAGGGATGAGAATTTGGAAAATAGTTTTGCGCAATCCATAACGCACCACGAAAGTTCGCAAATGCTTATTGGCATCTGTTGGATAATCTTTGATATCGAAAATTATGGCATTGACGGTGCAGAACATCCAGTTTTTTATGAATAGCCACGTCCACAAAACAGAATCGTGATAACCTATTCCGGTTTCGATTTTGAGCATAATTAGTGGTAGCACATTTGCACAGCATGCCCAAACAAATCCGATAACAAAAGCTTTTAGCCAACCTGTACTGCGCAAGTTAAATTTTAAAAAAGATTTGGGCAACAAACCATAATACAACAATGCCGCGACTACAACTACGACAATGGCAGCCCAATAGCTGATTGGAAGTTTTAATAGGTTATTAAAATTATCATAAAGTAGATTAACAATTAGCGAAGTACAAACTGTAAATAATATACTTTGACTCCAATTGATTAATTTTTTGTGTTTAAAATACCATTGTGCTCTGGGGTTTGTAGCCAATGGCTGATTTGAAACTTTGTTATAGGCGTAAGTATAATAAATGGTAGGTGCTAAAAACAGCAAAAGATAATAGTTTAATGAATTGAAAGGCAAACGCAATTGCAGAGTTGCCTCGACAGTTAAAGCCACTGCAAGAAAACCTACGAAGTAATTTCCAAAAAATATAAACCTAATTATTTTATCCATTTACTTCTGAAGTGCATCGTGAATTTAAGAGCCAATTTCGGATATATTATTTAAATACGGAGTAAATTAATAACAATCAAACAAGTGGAGAATTGAAATGTTAGCATAATACATAACGATAGAGATGAAAAATTTATTCAACAAGCTTACTACTGTTAATACAGAAGATGGCAAAACTGTTTCGGTTGCAGGAAATAATTATAAAACGATTATCTCCGGCAAGCATACCAATAACGAATATGCGGTAATAGACATGCTTGTTCCATCTCTAGGCGGACCTGGTCCTCATTCACATCCAGATATTCAGGAAGCATTCTACATTTTAGATGGCGAAATTGAATTTACGACCGAGGAAGGAAATTATACAGCAAAGAAGGGTTCATTTGTGAACATCCCAAAGGGAGGCATGATTCATCAATTTAAAAACCTGAGGAAGAATCTTGCACATATGATTTGTATTGTTACTCCTGCTGGTATGGAAGAAATGTTTGAAGAAATTGGGACACCAGTTGAAACCAATACGTTTTTGCCCACTCCTGAGATTAATGAAGAAACCATAGCCAAGGTAAGTGAAGTTGGAGAAAAGTATGGTCAGAAGTTTTATCCGGCAGATTATTTCAAAAAATAAAAAGCCTCTCAGTTTCCTGAAAGGCTTAGTGTGGGAAATGAGGGGTTCGAACCCCCGACCCCCTCGGTGTAAACGAGGTGCTCTGAACCAGCTGAGCTAATTTCCCTTTCCTTTTGGGAATGCAAATATAGCGCTATAATCTTGTTTCGCAAATCTTTTTTATTTTTTTTCAGCTTAACAAAGTTTCTAATATTTTGTGCGATTGAACTTCCCCAAACGAAGCCGTATGTAAGGTATAGAAAACCAATATCTTATCTAACAAAAAACGCCTTTGTATGTTACTCATTTTTATTTCAGAAATTTTTTCAAGTGGTGTTTTAAAAAGAGAAATAAAGCCTAAAGCATCTTCTAACTGAAGATAGTTGGAATGAATGGGAACTCTTGAAACAAATTCTCCTTCCTGTAAATCAAAGTAGTTTTGATCCGTCCTTCTCTTTTCATTTGGAGAAAAGCCTAAAAAACGAGTGAGTTTAAGTAAAAATGAAAGGTGAAAATTTGGATTGAGTTCTTCAGTTTCATCAAACCAGGCGATGGCATTAAAGATATAATCAAACAAGCTATCATCTGCTGATTGTTGTCGAATACTTTTGTAAAGCACTTCATTCAAGAAAATAACAATACTGGTTTTCACCATATCATAGGGAATACTTTTGAAAACAGGCGTCTGCCTAATTTCCGAAACCCGCTGAATATTGGTATTTGTTTTATGGTAAACCACCATATCTAAAAGATGCAGCGATTGCAGCATATTCATCTTAATCTTTGCTTTAGGCTTCTTTACCCCATTGATTAGGTAAGATTGCATCCCGAATTTATCGGTAAGCACCTGAACAATTACGCTGCTTTCACTGTAATTGGTGGTTTTCAAAACAATCCCCTTGACTTTGTGCAACATCTAGCTAAAACATTTTTTTCAAAAGTATGTTATTTGTGCAAAATAAATTGAGCAAAAAAGCATGCCAATTTATAAATAAGAGTAGTTTTGCCCTTATCATATTATTAAAACTAGACAACACATGTGGGTTAAGCTATCGAGGTTTATTCTTCAGAACCGTATTGCGATTATTGTATTTTTCGTACTTGGTACAGTTTTCATGGCTTATCAGGCCAAAAATGTCAAACTTTCTTATACCGGAAGCAAAATCCTCCCCGTAACCGACAGCGCCTTTGTGAAATATAATAACTTCAAAAAAACTTTTGGTGAGGATGGAAGCGTTATGGTTGTTGGCATTCAATCGCCTGGTATTTTTAAGAAAGATATTTACAACAAGTGGGTTCAGTTATCGAATGACATTCAGAAGCTAAAAGGAATAAAGGCCGTTCTATCGTCTGGTAAGATTTTCCAGCTGGAAAAAGATACTGTTGAGCAAAAGTTTGTTTTAAAGGCCATTCCAAATGGTTTGGTGAAAACGGATGCTGAAATGGATTCGATTAAAAGCACATTATACAACACGCCATTTTTTGAAGGATTAGTTTATAATAAACAAAATGCCACATTGATGGCAATTACCTTCGATACAAAAATCCTGAATTCTGCGGAACGAAATCCAATATTAAAACAAATTGAAGAAAAAGCGAAAGCCTTCGAAAAGGAAACAAAAATACAAGTTCACATCTCCGGTTTGCCATACATCCGTACGGCAGTAAGTAAGTTGGTTAGCAATGAATTTGTGTTGTTTTTAGGTTTATCAATTCTCGTTTCAGCACTCATTTTATTGATATTTTTCAGGAAGTTCTCAGCAGTCTTTTACCCGATTCTGGTGGTGGTTATGGGCGTAATCTGGAGTATTGGTACCTTGGTTTTATTCGGCTATGAACTGACAATATTAACCGGATTGATTCCACCGCTAATTGTTATTATAGGTATCCCGAACAGTATTTTACTGCTCAATAAGTATCAAAACGAACTTCGGAAAGATGGCGACAAACAAAGGGCTTTAAGCGTTACTATTGAAAGGATTGCCGTTACTACATTAATTGCAAACATCACTGCAGCTATCGGTTTTGGTGTTTTATATTTCACAGGCAGCGAATTATTGATGCAGTTTGGTAGTGTGGCATCGATAAATGTAATGATTACCTGGTTAATGTGCCTGTGTTTAATCCCGATCATTTTCAGTTACCTGCCTGCTCCTAAATTAAAAGCGCAAACACATTTGGAAGATGGTTTTCTGCACAAGTTATTGGTTAAAACCGATCGCCTTGTTCAGCAGAAAAGTAGTCTGATTTATATAGGCACAATTGTAATTTCCATTATTGCTTTTATTGGCGTGATGAAAATTAATGTAAATGGTTATGTAGTTGATGACTTGCCTAAGAGCTCAACAATACTAGCAGACCTAAAATTCTTTGAGAAAAATTTCGAAGGGATACTGCCTTTGGAAGTAAGCGTTGACACCAGGAAAAAAAATGGTGTTTTCAACCTGACTAACCTAAAACGCATGGAGAAAATGGAAAAGATGATTGCAGCTTATCCTGAATTTTCCCGTTCGATCTCCGTAAATATGGGCTTAAAATATGCTACTCAAGCATTTTATAATAATGATTCCACTTTTTTCAGATTACCTGATAACATGGAGAAAAACTTCATCCTGGCTTACATTGCCAGTGGTGGAAAAGGAAACGCAAGCTTATTAACTAATTTTGTAAGCAAGGGCAATCAAAGCACAAGAATTAGTTTCCAGATGGCCGATGTGGGTTCGAAACGTTTAGATGCAATTATGGCTGAACTCAAACCTCGTATTGATAGCATTTTACCTCCGGATAAATTTGATGTTGAGTTGACAGGTTCCAGCATCATCTTTTCAAAAGGAACAGATTATATGCTCAAACACCTTTTTGAAAGTATCGGACTGGCGATTGTTCTGATCTCGCTTCTTCGCCTGGCCCAATTCAAAAGTTTGGGTATTATGTTTATTTCCCTGTTACCGAACATTGTTCCGTTAATTATTACTGCTGGAATTATGGGTTATTTTGGTATCTCTCTAAAACCATCAACCATTTTAATTTTCACCATTGCTTTTGGATTGGCATCCGATCAAACCATATATTTTCTAACCCGATACCAGCAAGAATTAAACCTGACCAACTTTAGCGTTCCGAAAGTAATTACAGATACGATTACCGAAACTGGCGTAAGCATGACCCATATTGCTTTAATTTTATTTTTTGGCTTTGGAATTTTTACGGCCTCCACTTTCGGCGGAACAGTTATTTTAGGTTTACTTCTTTCGATAACTTTATTTGTTGCGTTAATTTTCAACTTAACTTTATTACCAGCTTTGGTTTTGTGGTTAGATAAAAAGAAAGTTAGGAAGATGGTTTCTGATGAAGAATCGGCTAAAAATGCGGAAGAGTTTGACCACTAACCACTGCTGAAACTGATTTAGTTTAATCTGCAGTTACCTGAATTTATTTCAGAGTTTTTCTTTCAAAGGGAGATACTGAAATAATTTTGGCATAACTTGAGCTTTAGAAATTGAATTTATTATTCGAACTTGAGTATCTAAACCTGATGGCAGCGAACACGAGTGAAATTTTTCATTGAACGAGTAAAGAGAACAGCAGGACGAACATTAAAATGAAATGCAGGTCATGATTTTCAGAATCTTTTATTTAGAAAGCTGTTAAACAGATTTGAGGAAATATGAGTTTACTATCAAATAATCAACCAACTTACTCCTTGGCTGGCTTTTCATCTTCTTCGTCTACCGGTACAGGAATTGTAGGATCGGTAATGATTTCTGCTTTACCGTCCCCATCATTTTTGGCGAACAGTATAGGGTATAACATCCACAACGCACCAACCATAACCAAAACGCCTGCTAAAACTTGTAAATAGCGGGCCCAGCTTACTTCGTAAGCGCTTAAAATGCGGTAGGCAATAAACGATAGCACGCCAAGTATAAGCACCAAAACGGCTTTTTGTAATTTAAGTAACTTGATCATGGATTCATTCGTTTAAGTTTGATAATATGAACTAAAACAAAGATGAGTCCAATTAGTTCTAATGCACCACAGAAATAAAATGAATACAGTACGAAATCGCGATTGGCAGGATTAATAACTGCTACAATTGGCAGTGCAATTACGGCTGTAATCATTAACAAAAGTCCGATATTAAATAATTTCACCTCAAAAGTATTTACATCTAAACTACCGAATTTGAGCGAAAAATTTTAACTTTGCAACCTTAATTTTTTGAGGTACTTGATTGATGTATAACGAATTTAAACAATTAGACCTTGCCAAAATAGGGCAAGATATACTGGATTTTTGGAAAGAAGAAAACATCTTTGAAAAGAGCATTTCTTCACGCCCAAAATCCAATCCGTTTACTTTTTACGAAGGACCTCCGTCTGCCAATGGTATGCCGGGGATTCACCACGTAATGGCTCGTGCTATTAAAGATATTTTTTGCCGCTATAAAACAATTAAGGGTTATCAGGTTAAACGTAAAGCCGGTTGGGATACCCATGGCTTACCTGTAGAGCTTGGTACTGAAAAAGAATTAGGTATAACCAAAGAGGATATCGGTAGAACTATTTCTATTGAAGATTATAACGAAGCGTGTAAAAAAACAGTAATGCGCTACACCGATGTGTGGAACGATTTGACTGAAAAAATGGGCTATTGGGTTGATATGGACGACCCATATATCACCTATAAATCGAAATACATGGAATCGGTTTGGTGGTTACTGAAACAGATTTACGATAAAGGCTTAATTTATAAAGGTTATACCATCCAGCCATATTCACCGAAAGCAGGAACAGGATTAAGCTCGCACGAGGTAAACCAACCTGGTGCTTACCGCGATGTTACCGATACCACAATTGTTGCACAGTTTAAGGCATTAAACGATACTTTGCCGGCCTTTTTACAAGGCTTTGGCGACATCTATTTGCTTGCCTGGACCACAACTCCATGGACTTTACCATCGAATACCGCTTTAACTGTAGGGCCAAAAATTGATTATGTTTTAGTAAAAACCTTTAACCAGTATACATTTTTGCCAACGAATGTTATTCTTGCCAAAAACCTGGTTGGAAAGCAATTCAGCAAAACTTTCTTCGAAAGTAATGATGTGGATGATTTCGCAAATTTTAAAGCAGGCGATAAGAAAATCCCTTACCAAATTCTTGCCGAATGCAAAGGAACTGAATTGGTTGGCATTAGATACGAGCAACTTTTAACTTATGCTTTACCATACAATAATGCTGAAAATGCTTTCCGAGTAATTTCCGGAGATTTTGTAACGACTGAAGATGGTACCGGTATTGTACACACCGCTCCAACTTTTGGTGCTGATGATGCTAAAGTTGCAAAAGAAGCAGTCCCTGAAATTCCACCAATGTTGGTATTGGATGATAACGATATTCTTGTTCCTCTGGTAGATTTACAAGGGAAATTCACTAAACATGTTGGTCCATTCGCTGGCAAATATGTTAAAAACGAATATTATGATGCCGGTACCGCACCTGAAAAATCAGTTGACGTAGAAATTGCCATCTTATTAAAAGAAGAAAACAAGGCGTTTAAAGTAGAAAAATATGTTCACAGTTACCCACATAGCTGGAGAACTGATGAGCCGCTTTTATATTATCCTTTAGATTCATGGTTCATTAAGGTAACAGATGTTAAAGACAGAATGTTCGACCTGAACGAAACCATTAATTGGAAACCAAAATCTACCGGCGAAGGTCGTTTTGGTAACTGGTTAAAGAATGCGAACGACTGGAATCTATCACGCTCTAGATATTGGGGCATTCCTTTGCCAATCTGGAGAACTGAAGATAAAAAAGAAGAAGTTTTAATCGGTTCTGTTGAAGAACTTTACAATGCCATCGAAAAATCTATAGCAGCTGGTTTCCAAAAAGAAAATCCGTTTAAAGGATTTGAAATTGGCAACATGTCTGAAGAGAATTACGATTTAATCGACTTGCATAAAAATGTAGTGGATCAGATTACGCTGGTATCTCCATCAGGTAAACCAATGACGCGTGAAAGTGATTTAATTGATGTTTGGTTCGATTCTGGCGCCATGCCTTATGCACAGTGGCACTACCCTTTTGAAAACAAGGAAAGTATTGATGGAAATGAAGATTTCCCGGCAGATTTTATAGCCGAAGGTGTAGACCAAACCCGTGGGTGGTTTTATACCTTGCATGCCATCTCTACCTTAGTTTTTGATAAGATCGCTTACAAAAACGTGGTTTCAAATGGATTAGTGTTGGACAAAAACGGGCAGAAAATGTCTAAACGTTTAGGCAACGCTGCCGATCCTTTTCAAACCATAAATAAATATGGTGCCGATGCTACTCGCTGGTACATGATTTCAAATGCCAATCCATGGGATAACCTTAAATTTGACATCGACGGAATTGAGGAAGTGCGTCGTAAATTCTTCGGAACGCTTTATAATACATATGCATTCTTTGCTTTGTATGCTAATATTGATAAGTTCGAAATTGATAAAGACAACTTAAGCAAGGTTGCAGATAGAACCGAATTAGATCGTTGGATTTTATCTTTATTGCAAAACTTAATTAACGAAGTTGATGAGGCATACAACACTTATGAGCCTACTAAGGCTACCAGAGCAATTCAGGCTTTTGTTGATGAGCATTTAAGCAACTGGTACATTCGGTTGAGTCGCCGCCGTTTCTGGAAAGGTGAAATGACTGATGATAAACGTGCTGCTTACGAAACGCTTTATACTTGTTTAGAAACACTGGCGCAGTTAATGAGCCCTGTTGCACCTTTCTTTGCAGATTGGTTATATAGAAACTTAACTGTAACCGATAAAAATGCGGAGCAGTCGGTTCATTTAACTTTATGGGTAGCAGCTGATGAAAGTTTAATCGACAATGATTTGAACGAACGTATGGTTTACGCTCAGGATATTTCTTCGATGGTTTTATCATTAAGAAAAAAATCAAGCATCAACGTCCGTCAGCCTTTAGCAAAAATCTTAATTCCATCTTTAAACGGTGATTTCGAGCAAAAAATTGGCAAAGTAGCCGATTACATCTTATCAGAAACGAATATTAAGCATATCGAATTTATCACCGATACGCAAGGTATCGTGAAGAAAAAGGTAAAACCAAACTTTAAAGTTTTAGGTGGAAAGGTTGGCAAAAGTATGAAAGCAGTGGCTGATGCAATTAATAACTTTACTCAGGAGCAAATCTTCGAACTGGAAAAAGAAGGTCAAATCAGTATTCAAACAGATCCAAAGCTTGGAGAAAGTATTACATACGATGTTCAATTATCTGACGTAGAAATTATTGCTGAAGATATCCCAGGATGGCAGGTAACAAATTTAGGCAGCCTAACTGTTGCTTTAGATGTAACCATTTCTGAAGAACTGAAACAAGAAGGAATTTCCCGCGAGCTGGTAAATCGGATACAAAATTTGCGCAAAGAATTAAATTTTGAAGTAACCGACAAGATAAAGGTTAGTTTACAAAACGATAACCTCGTTGCTACTGCAGTTGCTAAAAACAAGGCATACATTTGCGCAGAAATTTTGGCAGAGGAGTTAGAATTAATAGATACTGTAACAGATGCAAACAAAATCACCATTGATGATGTTGAGTTAAGCATTTCAGTAACTAAAATATAAATCCATATATTAGAAAACTAAATTAAAAACATGGAAAACAGTAACAAAACACGCTACTCAGACAGTGAACTTCAGGAATTTAAAGAATTAATTCAAGATAAATTACGCATGGCGAAAGAAGAACTTAACGCATTAACATCATCGTTAAGTAACCCAAACGCAAATGGCACAGAAGATACTTCGGGAGCTTACAAAACACTAGAAGATGGTTCAGCAACCATGGAGAAAGAGCAAATCAATCAATTAGCTGCTCGTCAGAAAAAATTTATTGATAACCTGGAGAATGCTTTGGTTCGTATCGAAAACAAAACCTATGGTATTTGCCGCGAAACGGGCAAATTAATCCAAAAAGAACGTTTACGTGCGGTTCCTCACGCTACTTTAAGCATGGAAGCTAAATTAAAGCAGAGTTAATGAAAGGCTATACAAAACCTTTAATTATTATCTTTTTGGTTTTATTGGCCGACCAGCTGATTAAAACCTGGGTTAAAACCAACATGTACCTTGGTCAGGAATTCAATATTATCGGTAAATGGTTCATTATCCACTTTACTGAAAATAATGGAATGGCTTTCGGGATGGAATTTGGTGGAGAATTTGGAAAATTAGCTTTATCGCTTTTCCGCATTGCAGCAGTTGGTGGAATAGGTTATGGATTACATTACTTAATTAAGCACAAATATCATCGTGGCCTGATTTTGAATGTAGCTTTAATCTTCTCCGGTGCGCTTGGCAACATCATTGATTCGGTATTCTATGGCAAGATTTATGGCTATGAAACCTGGTTTCATGGTCGTGTGGTTGATATGTTTTATTTTCCAATCGCCGAAGGGCATTTCCCAAGCTGGATTCCAATTTGGGGAGGAGATGAATTTATATTCTTCAGACCGGTTTTTAACCTTGCAGATGCTGCGATATCTGTCGGTGTCATTTTGATCTTAATCTTCCAAAAAAACTATTTTAAAGAAGATGTGAAAGACGATGTCGGCATCAATAGTGAAATTGTAGAAGACTAAGTTTTTGTCATTCTGAGCTTGTCGAAGAATATTGACTATCAGTATAGAGCCCATTTCTTAATTGAAATGGGCTTTTTTTTTTCGAAACTTCGTCATTGCGAGGCACGAAGCAATCCTAATCCTATAACAAATCCACAAATGAGATTGCTTCGTGCCTCGCAATGACGATTGTGAAATAGTAATTTTTGAAAAGCAAAATTCTGCATAAATTAATATCGCTTGCCGCTATCCTTACTGCCAATGAAACCTGTATATTAATTACTGTTCTGCTAACAAACAAAGAAAGAATTAAAACGCATTGGCATTCATACTGTCGGGTTTATTAACTTTGGATACTGCAAGAAACAAAAGTTGTATGGTGCCAAACCTAAATTTCCTCGATATCGCTTACTTAGAAAATGGAAACGAACGGCAAAAGAATGCTTATCAAGTTTTAACTGAAAACGGTATTTTGGAGAAACTTAATTGCTTCACTCCTATTTTAGTTGGCACCATTCCAATCAACATCGATATCGAAAGCAGCGATTTAGATATTATCTGCGATGTGAATGATGAAGAAGCATTTGTCAATACGTTAAAAAATCACTTTCAAAATAAAAAGACTTTTGAGATTTCTAAAACTCAAAACTTTAATGCGGTAAAATCTAACTTCGTAATCAATGATTTTGAAATCGAAATATTCGGACAAAACATTCCAACGCAACAACAAAATGCCTACCGCCATATGCTCATTGAATATAAAATACTATTGGAAAAAGGGGAGGATTTTAGGTTGCGGGTTATTGAATTAAAAAGACAAGGTTATAAAACCGAGCCAGCTTTTGCTAAATTATTGGGATTACAGGGAGATCCTTATGAAGAGCTTTTGAAGTTGAAACTCTAATACATTTGTCATTGCGGTGCACAAAGCAATCCTAAAACTTTGAATTAAATCGCGATAGCATTAAGATTGCTTCGTGCCTCGCAATGACGTGGTGGTAAAGCAAAATGAACACATTCTTCAATCCTTAAACAACAAACAAATTAAATAGCCTAAAAAATAAGCCAGTAAATCATACACAGAAAAGTAAGTACCTAATACAATACTCCAAAACTTACTGTCCTGCAAACCTAACCAATTTACATAATGCAAAGCCTGCAGAAATTCAATAATAAAAGAGAAAATTAATATCCCAAAAGCAAGTTTCTTATAATTTGTTTTTAAAAATATTCTCAGGAAAGCGTAAATCAAAACCACAACCAAAACATCGCCCCCAAATGGCCGTATGTAAGCGTCATGCACATATTTGGCAATTAAGATTTCTACAATAAAAATCGCTATGAAAATGATGAGAAACTTTAAATTGAAGGTTAATTTCATGGATTCTAAAATAACTAATACTCACAAAAAAGCAAAACTAAGGTATTCGTCATTGCGAGGTACACAGTAATCCTGCAACGGCAATAATTAGAATATTTTCGTATTGAGATTGCTTCGTGCCTCGCAATGACGATAGTCGAACACAAAAAAAGCCCCAACCAAAATGGTTGAGGCCTTATATCTTGAGATAGTTTTTAAGACTATACGCCTAATAATAATCTCGCTGGGTCTTCTAATAATTGTTTTACACGAACCAGGAAGCCAACTGACTCACGTCCGTCGATAATTCTGTGATCGTAAGATAAAGCCACATACATCATCGGACGAATCACCACTTCACCTTTTTCAGCAATTGGGCGCTCGATAATGTTGTGCATACCTAAAATAGCTGATTGTGGCGCATTGATAATCGGAGTTGACATCATAGAACCAAATACCCCACCATTCGTGATTGTGAATGTTCCACCAGTCATTTCTTCGATGGTTAACTTTCCATCACGTGCTTTTAACGCTAACGCTAAAACAGATTTTTCAATTTCTGCCAAACTCATGCTTTCTGCATTACGAATAACAGGAACTACTAAACCTTTTGGAGCTGAAACTGCGATAGAAACATCAGCAAAATTATTGTAAACAATTTCTTCACCTTCAATACGAGCATTAACCGCTGGGAAATCTTTTAAGGCTTCCGTTACCGCTTTTGTAAAAAAGCTCATAAAACCTAGTCCAACGCCAAATTTCTCTTTGAAAGAATCTTTGTATTTCGAACGCAAATCCATAATCGGCTTCATATTAACCTCGTTGAAGGTGGTCAACATGGCCGTTTCGTTTTTAACAGAAACTAAACGTTTCGCAACGGTTTTACGCAATGGCGACATTTTCTCACGACGCTCAGAGCGAGCACCAGCCGGAGCTGCAACTTCAGGAGCCGCAGCCTTAGGGCTTTCAGCTTTAGCCTTTCCGCTTTCCGCTTTAACAGCATCATCTTTAGTAATGCGGCCATCAATACCAGTACCTTTTACTGCTCCAGCATCAATACCTTTTTCAGCAAGAATTTTTCCTGCTGCAGGAGATGGTGTTCCGGTTGCGTAGCTTTCGCCAGATGATTTTTCAGCAACAGGAGCCGATGTTTTATCTTCTGCAACAACTGCCTTCTCTTCGGCTTTAGGAGCATCTGCTTTTGCAGGTGCTGCACCACCATCCTCAATTTTACAAACTACTGCGCCAATGGCTAAAGTATCGCCTTCAGCAGCTATGGTTCTTAAAGTTCCCGCTTGTTCAGCTGTTAATTCGAAAGTAGCTTTATCTGATTCTAATTCAGCAATAACTTCATCCATTTCAACAACATCGCCATCTTTTTTTAACCATTGTGATAAAACAACTTCCGTTATCGACTCACCAACAGGTGGAACTTTTATTTCTAAACTCATATTTTTTAAAATTGTAATTTTTGTTGTTATTATGTTTTAAAGATGAAATGTTTAAACATTCTGGATGATAAATCTTAATCCTTAAACCTTTCAACCCTACACTTATTTAATCGGCTTCTGCCATTTTTTTGCTTGCCTTTTTAGTGGCTTCTTTTACTTCCTCTTGTTTAACAGGAAGCTCTAAAGCTTTTGCCAAAATGTAAGCTTGCTGGTTTGCATGTTGTTTTGCAAAACCGGTTGCCGTACTGCTGCTTTCTTTTCTTGAGATTACATCAATACCTTTAAGTTCGGTTTTGTAAAGTCGGCGGAATAAATAAGGCCATGCGCCCATGTTTTCTGGTTCTTCCTGTACCCAGAAGATTTCGTCGGCATTCTTGTATTTCGTCTTTATCGCTTCCATTTGATCAACTGGTGTTGGATAAAGTTGTTCCACACGAACCAATGCTACATGCTTAACTTTATCTGCTTGTTGTTTCTCCAGCAATTCATAGTAAATTTTACCACTACAGAAAACGATACGGGTAATATCAGCAGGTTTTGCGTTTGTATCATCAATTACCTCTTTAAAACCACCTTCTGTAAATTCATCTAGTTTAGAAACACAGGCCGGGTGACGTAATAAACTTTTTGGAGAAAATACTACTAATGGTTTACGGAAATCGCGTTTAAACTGACGGCGTAAAACATGGAAGAAGTTTGCAGGTGTAGTACAGTTTACAACTTGCATGTTATAATCTGCACAAAGCTCCATAAAACGTTCGATACGTGCTGATGAATGCTCTGGTCCCTGACCTTCGTAACCGTGAGGCAATAACATGACCAAACCGTTTTCACGTTGCCATTTGGTTTCAGCACTTGCAATATATTGATCGACAACAATTTGTGCTCCGTTAAAGAAATCACCAAATTGTGCTTCCCAGATGGTTAAAGCGTTTGGATTAGCCATTGCATAACCATATTCGAAGCCTAGAACACCATATTCTGATAAATGTGAATTATAAATATCGAACTGTGCCTGTTGATCGGAAATATTAGCTAATGGTACATATTCTTCTTCGCTATCTTCTAAAGTTAATACCGCATGGCGATGTGAAAAAGTACCACGTTCTACATCCTGACCACTTAAACGAACACGTTTGCCTTCTGATAACAAAGTACCATAGGCCAATTGTTCACCCATTGCCCAATCGAAAACATTGGTTTCGTTAACCATTTTAGTACGTTCAGCAAACAATTTCTCAATTTTTTTGAAGAACTTTTTATTTGATGGCAACGTGGTAATGCGTTTACCAATTTCCAATAATGTAGCTTTTTTAACTGCCGTAACCGGAGATTTTTCGAAATCTTTCGGAGTAGCCATACGTAAATCTGCCCATGCACCACCAAATTTAATTTCAGCATTACCGGCAACGAATTCTTTAGCTTCATTTAAACGTTCTTGCAAAATGCCACGGAAATCTTTTTCCATCTCTTTCGCCAAGCCCGCTTCCAATTTACCTTCTTTGGTTAATTGATCGATATAAATTTCCCTTGGATTAGGGTGTTTTTCAATAGTTTTATACAATAAAGGCTGCGTGAATTTAGGTTCATCAGACTCATTGTGCCCGAAACGGCGGTAACATAAAATATCGATGAAAACATCGTTTTTATATTTCTGGCGATATTCCATTGCCAAATTGATGGCGTAAACCAAGGCCTCAGGATCATCTCCATTTACGTGGAAAACCGGTGATAAGGTTACTTTTGCGATATCTGTACAGTAAGTACTGGTCCGGGCATCTTTGTAATTAGTAGTAAAGCCAATTTGGTTATTAATCACCAAGTGAATCGTTCCACCGGTTTTATAACCTTCCAAACCTGCCATTTGAATCACTTCGTAAACAATACCTTGTCCAGCAACCGAAGCATCACCGTGAATTAAGATCGGAGCTAAACGGCTATTGTCGCCGCCGTATTTGAAATCGATTTTTGAACGACTCATACCTTCCACCACCCCATCGACTGTTTCCAGGTGTGACGGATTAGGACAAAGACTTAAGTGAACACTTTTACCAGCAACTGTAGTTACATCAGTTGAATACCCTAAGTGATATTTTACGTCGCCACCAAATGGAGTATCCGGGTTATAGCTTTTGCCTTCGAATTCAGCAAAAATATCCTTATAAGTTTTCTGCATGATATTTGCCAACACGTTTAAACGACCGCGGTGTGCCATACCAATTACAAATTCTTCAATTCCTAAATCTGCTCCTTTTTCAATTACCGAGTCTAACGCAGGAATTAAGGCTTCCGCTCCCTCTAAAGAGAAACGTTTTTGGCCTAAAAATTTCGTTCCTAAGAAATTTTCGAAACTTACTGCTTCATTTAGTTTTCTTAAAATGCGTTTCTTTTCGTCGATAGAGAAGTTGGGCGTATTTCGTGCACTTTCCATTTTTTGTTGAATCCAGTTCAACACTTCAGGCGTACGTAAAAATTTATATTCTGCTCCGATAGAGCTGGTGTAAGTTTGTTTTAAAAACGCAACAATATCTTTCAACTTTGCTGCGCCAATTCCGATTTCAACGCCAGAATTGAAAACTGTATCTAAATCCGCATCAGACAAACCGAAATTAGATAGCTCTAAACTTGGTTGATGTTTACGTCTTTCACGAACAGGATTGGTATGCGTAAATAAATGACCGCGACTTCTGTAACCGTCGATCAAATTTAAAACACTAACCTCTTTTAAAAATTGTTCCGGAGTTTCAGCCGTTACTGCCGGTGCTTCTGCACTTCTTCCGAAATCGAAACCCTCAAAAAACTTCTGCCAACCAAACTCAACTGATTCAGGATCTTGCTGATACGACTGATATAAAGAATCTATATATTCGGCGTTTTCGCCACTAAGATAAGATAAACTACCCATTATTAACTGTTTACTATAAGCGTTACAAAATTAGAATTTTACCTTATATAAATGGTAAAAAACTGGATTAATTGCACAAAAAAATATATTTAGAAACATTCTGACTTTCAGTAGAAATAATTCATCTGACAGAAGAGAAAGATTTATCGAAAGCTAGAGCAAAACACAAGCCAGTATTAACGGAATGACTGAATTTAATTATGGTCAAATGATTTAAGATCGCCTATCCTCAGAAATAATTCGCTCATTCAATCGGATATTCTTTTTTTAAGAAGCCCAGGTGAGTGCGTAATTTCCTTTGGGATCTAAATTTTTAATGTTTTTATCCAAATCAAAAACACTTTTAGATTTTTGATCGTTTCCGACGCCAGCAACATTTGCCCAGTTGCCCCAATTGCTTGCAGGATTATAGTCGATTAATTTTTCTTCAAAATACGCAGCTCCGAAAACCCAGCTTACTTCGAGGTTATTAATTAAATAAAGCGCTGCCGTTTGACGGGCAATGTTCGAAATAAAACCGGTTTGGTTCAACTCAGTCATCACGGCATCAACCACTGCAAAACCCGTTTGACCGGTTTTCCATTTATTGAAATTCTCCTGCTCATTCTCGGCATCAACCAAACCCTGACTTCCGAAACCATTAGGACTGAAGAAGGTATTGCCGTATTTTTTAAACATGAAACGAAAATAGTCTCTCCATAATAAGCCTAGTAATATGTGATTAAACATGGCTTTTGTATTTGGAACACCTTCCATTTTTTTAATTTCCCAGTAAACTTTTCTCGGCGAAAGACTACCCATGGCAAGCCAGGCCGAAAGTTTAGATGCAAGAATTAAATTTTTAGCAGTGGCGGCCTGTTGCATCGCTACAATAACTTTTTGAAGATGTACCAAACCTTCAGCTTCGCCGCCGGTAAATTCAAAATCAGCACGCTGATCTTTCTGTTGCGGCGAAAGATGCAACTCTTCTAAGGAGGAAAGCGTTCCCCAATCAATTACTTCGGCAACGTTGATGCGATCGGGAGCCAAAAAGCAAGGCTTAATAATAGAATCTCGCTCAATCTTTTTCTTAAACTGGTTAAATGCATCAGGAATATCTTTTATTGGAAAAGGTAAATCCTCTTTATTGTATAAGGTATGGCCAATGAAATGTTTTAAGTTAACACGGAGTTTCCATAAAGCATTTTCTACAAGTGTTGAAACATGCGTTTCTTCTCTTGCAACTTCCCGGTGGTGATAAACTTCGGTAATTTCGTATTCCTGAACTAAACTGGGGATAATGTCTTCAGGATTTCCTTCTGCAATAAGTAAGTTTCCGCCGATTTGCTTCAATGATGCCCGAAGCCCTAAAACGCTTTCCAGAATAAACTGCGCCCTGATATTGCCTGTTTTAAGTGTTCCATATTTTGTTTCGCCAAATGATCGGGGATCTAAAATATAAACCGGCAAAATTGAATCAGATTTGGAAATAGCCTCCACTAGCATTTCATTATCATGCAGACGAAGATCATTTCTAAACCAGACTAAAATTTTTTTGGACATCTTTATTTTCGAAAAGGGTATGAAGAACGCAATTACAAATTTATCTTATTTTTTCTCCGCATCAAAAAGCTGGTTATTTCTTTACATCTATACAACAAAAAATATTCTGTTATGGAATATGAAGCGGTTGTACATCCTTTATTCAAATTTATTTCAATATATCATAAAAATAAATAAATGAAAAAAGGATTTCTAATTTTGCTATTTCCACTAAGTGTATTTGCACAACAAATAAAAACCAAGGCCGTGCTAGCGGGCGTAACCGTTTACAATAATGGAGCTCAACTCAACCATGTCGGCAAGGTAAATCTTCCTTCCGGAACTTCAGAAATTGTGATCAATAACATTTCCGGACGGATAAATGAAAATTCAATTCAAGTTGGTGTAAGTAGCGGCGTCACGATCTTATCAGTTCAATTTAATAAAGATTTTCTAAATACTGATGATGCAAACCCAGAGATTAAAAAACTTAACGACAGCGTAAAACGTGTATCTGCTGAATTGACGAAGACCAAAAATGCCAAAATTATTGAAGAACAAACGTTGGTACTATTGGATGAAAATCGAAAATCTGGAGGAACCAATAATGGCACCAATGTAGCAGAACTGATAAAGCTCGCAGAATACTATCGTAACAAAAGCGCCGAAGTACGAACTGCAATTTCAGTTTTGGCGTTAACTGAAGAAAAACAAAACCAACGACTGAGCGCCTTGCAACAACAAATTGCTGAATTAAGAAACAATCCTAACCAACAATTGGGGCAACTGGTGCTTCAGTTGTTGACAAAAGAAGGTACTGAAGCTGCTTACAATATCTCTTATGTTACACCTGCCGCCAATTGGCTAGCCAGCTATGACATTAAGGCTGAAAGCACTGCAAAACCATTAGATATTATTTATAAAGCTGCAATTACGCAGAGTACTGGTTTAGACTGGAAAAAAGTTAAGCTTTCCTTATCAACCGGAAACCCGATTTACAATATTACTGCACCAAATTTAAATCCATGGTTTGTATCAACTTATCAACAACAAATAAGAATTAGAGGTATTGCATTGTCAACAATTAAAGAAGAAAAAAGCTTAGATGAGGTGATGATGGTTGGTTATGGTAAAGCAAAACAGCAAAACTTAACCGCATCAGCATCAACAATAAATAATTACACTTCGGTTAATGAGAGTCAGTTAGGCGTTACTTTTAATATTGATATCCCCTACGATATTAATAGTGACAATAAACCGCATACAGTTTCTTTTAAAGAATATGCGGTGCCCGCAAAATATAAATATTATGCAGCTCCAAAATTAAGTAGCGATGCCTATTTATTAGCTGATGTTACCAATTGGGAAAAACTAAATCTTCAGGCCGGGAATGCGAACATTGTATTCGAGGGCACATATACGGGAAAATCTTACATCAATCCGGCCAACATACTCGACACCTTAAGTTTAAGCATGGGCAGAGATAAAAAAATCATCATCACCAAAGAGAAACAGGAAGATTTTAGTAGCACAAAGTTTATAGGTGCCAACAAAAAGCAACTTTATACCTATCTGATTAAAGTAAGAAATACCAAAAAAGAGCCAATTGATTTATCACTAAAAGACCAATATCCCTTGTCAACAGAAAGCGACATCGAAATTGAATTACTGGAAAGCAGTGGCGCTGAAGTGAACAAAGAAACCGGAATGCTTTCTTGGCAGTTGAAGATTGCGCCAAATGAAACAAAAACCATTAAATTGAGTTATGCCGTTAAGGCGCCAAAAAACAAAATTATCGCAGGGCTTTAAATACATTGTTGGTCTTAACGCTTAGCTAAGGCCAACTTACTTCCTACCCTCTGTTTTCACTTTCTACTTTCCACTTTCTACTTTCTACTTTCTACTTTCTACTTTCTACTTTCTACTTTCTACTTTCTAAAAAAACCCTTTCGTATCTTTCGTGTTTTAAAAATATGGCGAAAAAGATTCTGATTACGGGCGCAACTGGATTAGTGGGCAGTGAACTTAAAAAGCGTTTGCTAAGCGACGGATATAATGTAAATACGCTCTCGAGAAAAAAAACTAATGATCCAAATAATTTCGTGTGGGATGTTTACAAGGGCACAATTGACTCAGCATGTATCGATGGAGTGGATGCCATTATCCATTTAGCTGGCGAGCCTGTTGCCGAAAAAAAGTGGACGGATGAACGCAAAAAACAGATTATCGACAGTAGGGTAAAATCAACACAATTACTTTTCGAAACCATCCGATCGAAACCAGATCATCAAATTAAATCATTTATTTCTGCTTCTGCAGTAGGCTTTTATGGAGATTGCGGAGATGAAATTTTAAGTGAAGAAAGTCCAAATGGCTACGGCTTTTTAGCTGAATGTTGTAAGCTTTGGGAGCAAGCGGTAGACCAGGGAAAAAAGTTAAGCTTGCGAATTGTTAAACTTAGAACAGGTATTGTTTTCAGTAATGATGGAGGCGCACTGCCACAACTCGATAAATCAGTCCGGTTATTTGCTGGCGCTGCTTTGGCTTCCGGAAAACAATGGACACCCTGGCTTCACATTGATGATATGGTTGGTATGTACATCCACGCCCTTGAAAATTTAAAGATGGAAAGCTGTTACAATGCCTGTGCGCCCTTTCCCGTTACTAACGAGGGGCTAACCAGATCTATCGCCAAACATTTGCATCGCCCGTTCTGGCCATTTAAGGTTCCCAAAAAGGCAATAGAATTGCTTATGGGTGAACGAGCAGAGGCAGTTTTAATGAGCAATAATACATCAGCACAAAAGATTTTAGACGCGGGATTTAAATTCAGATTTACCGATTTAGATGATGCTTTGGCTGATCTTTATAAAAAGTAAGAGAAATATTTATTATCAAGTATCACAATTTTAATGAAGAAACCCATTAACATTTTTTGGTTCCGCCGCGATTTACGTTTAGAAGATAACGCCGGATTATATCATGCTTTAAAAGGCGACAATCCTGTCATCCCGCTTTTTATTTTCGACAAAAATATATTAGACAAGCTGCCAAAAAATGATGCCCGTGTAACTTTTATCTACCAAACTATTGAGGATATAAAAGAAACATTGCAAAAGAAAGGTTCAGATTTGCTGGTAAAATATGGGAAGCCTGAGAAAATATGGCCGGAAATTTTGAAAGAATATGAAGTGAAGGAGGTTTTTACTAATCATGACTATGAACCGTATGCCCGGGAACGTGATGATAATATGGCTGAGTTTTTAACAAGTGAAAAAATTGCCTTCCACACATTTAAAGACCAGGTTATTTTTGAAAAAGATGAAATCCTGAAGGCTGATAAAACCCCTTATACAGTTTTTACTCCTTACTATAAACAGTGGCACGCCAAGTTGAATGATTTTTACATCAAGCCATACCCGACTAAAAAATACTTTAAAAACTTATTTAATACCAGGCATTTAACGCTTCCAACACTCAAAGAAATGGGATTTGAAAGAAGCAATATTGAGTTCCCGAAAATCAGCTACAAAGATAAACTTGATGATTATGCGAAGGAGCGTGACTTTCCTGCATTGGAAAGTACGACTCGGATTGGCTTACATTTAAGATTTGGAACATTAAGTATACGTAAAGCAGCTGCAGATGCTATTGAAGCAAAGTCAAATGTTTGGCTATCAGAGCTGGCCTGGAGAGAATTTTACATGATGATTCTTTGGCATTTTCCTTATGCTGCCTTTGATTCATTTAAGAAGCAGTATGATAAAATCAAATGGAGAAATAACGAGCAAGAGTTTAAAGCCTGGTGCGAGGGAAACACGGGTTATCCGCTTGTTGATGCAGGTATGCGTCAGCTAAATGAAATTGGTTGGATGCACAATCGCGTACGTATGGTTACAGCCAGCTTTTTATCAAAACACCTGCTCATTGACTGGAGATGGGGAGAAGCCTATTTTGCAGAAAAACTACTGGATTATGAGATGGCCAGCAATGTTGGTGGATGGCAATGGGCTGCCGGATCTGGTAATGATGCCGCACCTTATTTTAGGGTATTCAACCCTGAGCTTCAAACCAAAAGATTCGATGCTAAGTTTGAATACATTAAGAAATGGGTACCAGAGTATGGCACAAAAAAATATGCCCAACCAATAGTTGAGCATACATTTGCACGAGAAAGGGTGCTAAAAGTTTTTAAAGAAGCATTATCCTAATTGGTAACGCTTACTATTTCCACATCGAAATCTAATACCGAGTTCGGAGGGACAACATAGTATGAACCTGTATCATCCAAACGCCCAGCTTGTCCATAGGCTAAATCTGAAGGAATAAATAACCTCACTTTAGTACCTACCTTAAAATTCTGAAGAACTAACCATCCTTTAATTGCATCGGCTAAGTCTACTGAAGTGGGTTCGCTTGATGCCTGAAATATAGTTCCAGTTAAAAGCCTACCCGTATAATTAACAGATAATGTACTTTTGGCAAATATAGGGGCACCTGTTCCCTGCTGCGTTACAATATAACGCACTCTTGAAAGATCTTTAACTGCAGTTAGTGAATTGGCCGACAGGAAGTTATCCATTTGCAATTCATCTATTTGATGTATTTTTGATTGAGAATAAACACCCAATTCCACTAAGATATTTTCATTAGGACCCACGCCAACAGATTCCAAGCCATTACGACCGAAAGCCATGTTGGAAGGTAAAATTAATCTGGCAGTTCCCCCTCTTTTTAGCATTGTTAATACTTCCCTGATTGGTGTAAAAACATATGAACTTCCACCAATAGTAAAACGATCAGTATATCCTAAAAATGTGCTAGGAATCACCACTGTTGATGACTTTGTAAGTTGAGTGCCGTTTAGTAATTTAAAAGTATAAGAGTAAAAAACCGAATCAGGATTTTTAATCTCTGCGCCACTGCCGGGAGTAATGATATTGTAATAATAGCCAGTAGAAGCTTTTGTCATATTCAGATTGTTGGCCTTAATATATGACTGAATAGCATTCTCATCAATCGACTGTATCGTTTCGTACTCTTTTTTGCAGGCAGAAAAAAGAACGGTAGCCAATAAGATGGTTAAAAGGCTAAGTTTGGTAAATTTGTTCATTTAGTTTGTAACGTCTGTAAGTGTAATGTTGAAATCAAGGATGGAATTTGCAGGCACTGATGACGAGGGAGACCTTGTTCCGTACGCGTAATATGATGGGATAATCAATCTGATTTTACCACCCTTTTGTATTTTTTGAATACCAATTTGCCAACCTGGTATAACGCCTCCTAATGTAAAGGAGACTGGAGTACCTTTTGAGCTGTCGAAAACGGTTCCATTTAATAATTTCCCTTCGTACTCAGCGGTAATTTTTGTGGCAGTGGTGTAGGTTACGCTACCGGTTCCTGGCTCTAATATCTGATAAAAAATACCGTAAGAATCTTTCAGGGCTGGAATATTGTTTGTTTTAATAAACGCTCTTATCGCTGTAGTGTCTGCCCTGAATTGTGGTTCAGGATCGTAAGTTTCTACAACCTCATCTTTTTTACAGGCGGCAAAGAAACTTACAATGCACACCAAAAATAATATATGTCTGTATTTTAGCATCATCCGCAAAAATAAGCTTTTAATACGGATGCTACAATTTTTAACCAATTTTAACAAAAAGCTAAAAGTTTTATTGTGTATTCGAAAGTTGAATGGTAAAATCTAAAACGGAATTTCCAGGAATAGAACCTGCAGCACTACTGCCATATCCAAGACTTGGAGGAATAATTAGTCGGATTTCTCCTCCTTTTTGAATCTTCGGAATACCAATTTGCCAGCCTTCAATTAATTGTGATAAAATAAACGTTTGTTCTGTTCCGCCACCATTATCAAATACTTCCCCACTTAACAACCTGCCTTCATATTTAATTGTAATTCTTGTATTACCCGGATAAGTAAAATTCCCTGATCCTGGCTTTATAATTTGATAGTAAAGCCCTGACGGATCTTTAACAGCATTGATTTTATTTTGGGCGATAAATTCGGTGATCTGTTTCTCCGAATCTTCATCTTTTTTGCATGATGATAGTACAGATACAAATAATAGGGCAAAAGCCAGCAGTTTAAGTTTTAACATTATCAAAAGTAAAACATTAACCTCAAACGAAAGGAAATTAATCAATAACCTTTTACTTTAAAACAAAAAAGGTTTAAAATTTGAGTTCAACACCCAAACCTTAAACCTTTAAACCCTAAACTTTTTACCTTTTAAAAGATGTATTTATTCGCTTCAATTAATTGCTGGGCAACTCTTTGACGGGCATCTTTTACATTAAATGGCTCTACTTTGGTAAAACGACGCAAGCCAACTAACATCATGCGTTGTTCATCACCTTCAGCAAATGCCCAAAGTGCTTCTTTACCAGCTTTAGCGATGCCATCAACTGCCTCAACCATATAAATTCTTAATAAATCTAATTGTCCGGCTGATGCTTCTTCTCCACGTAGTGAAACCAATTTTTCAGTTCTCAGCAAAGCTGATTCCAATACATAAACATAACCGGCCATGTCGGCGATGTTCATCAGAATTTCCTGTTCTTTGCTTAAAGTCATCATCAACTTTTGAACCGCAGCACCTGCAACCATCAAAGTTGCTTTTTTAAGGTTTGCCAACACCTTTTTCTCGGCAGCAAATAGCGTAGTATCTTCTTCACCGAAATCAGGAATGCTCATTAATTCAGCAGCAACGGCAGTGGCAGGCGTCATTAAATCCAATTCGCCTTTCATGGCACGTTTAAGCATCATGTCTACCGTAAGCAAACGGTTAATTTCATTTGTACCCTCAAAAATCCTGTTGATACGGGCATCGCGATAAGCTCTATCCATCGGTGCATCTGCACTAAAGCCCATTCCGCCATAAATTTGAACGCCTTCATCAACGGTGTAATCCAATGCTTCAGAACCCCAAACTTTTAAAATAGCACACTCTACTGCAAACTGCTCAACAGACTTTAATCTTGCTTTGCCAGATTCCATCCCGCCCGCAACCAATTGGTCGTATGTATCATCAATATTTTGTCCTGCTCTGTAATTTGCAGCATCAACAGCATAAAGCTTCGACGCCATTTCGGCAATTTTAAAACGAATGGCACCGTATTTAGAAATTGGACGACCAAACTGGCTTCTCTCGTTGGAGTAATTAATTGCAGTGCTCAATGTTGCTTTCGAAGCACCAATTGCGGCAGCAGATAATTTTATACGGCCGATATTTAAAATGTTAACCGCGATTTTGAAACCATTTTCTCTATCGCTCAACATATTCTCAACCGGAACCTCACAATCGTTGAAGAAAACCTGACGGGTTGATGAGCCTTTAATACCCATTTTATGCTCTTCAGGATTCATAGTAATCCCACCAAAATCCTTTTCAACAATAAAGGCAGTTAGGTTTTTATCATCATCAATTTTGGCAAAAACGATAAAAATATCTGCGAAACCACCATTGGTAATCCACATTTTTTGGCCATTGATGATGTAATTTTTGCCATCAGCACTTAAAACGGCTTTGGTTTTTCCTGAATTTGCATCTGAACCAGAATTTGGTTCAGTAAGGCAATAAGCTGCTTTCCACTCTCCCGAACCTAACTTTGGAATGTACTTCGCCTTTTGCTCTTCATTACCATAATATAGAATTGGTAAGGTTCCAATTCCGGTATGTGCCGAAAGTGCCACCGCAAAAGAGTGACCAGCGCCCACTACGTCGGCAACCAACATCGAAGTATTAAAGTTTTTACCGAAACCGCCGTACTCTTCTGGTACAGAAACCCCAAGAATACCCAATTCACCGGCTTTGGTTAACAGCGTTGGCATTAATTCCGGGTCTTCCTGTTTATCAATTTTATCTAAGTTTGGATAAACATCAGCCTCCAAAAAATCGCGACAAGTTTGCGCAATCATTTGTTGCTCTTCATCAAATTCTTCAGGGATAAACACATCCTGATAAGCAGTTTCTTTAATTAAGAATTCTCCGCCTTTAATTGTCTTTTTGTCAGTTGTTTCCATTTTAATAGTATCTAGTAGCGAGTATTAAGTAAATCGCTTAATTTTATTTTTTGGCCATTTCATTTGTCAAATGCGATCGTCATTGCGAGGCATGAAGCAATCCTATTCCTATCGCTATTACCAGACCAAAGCATTAAGATTGCTTCGTGCCTCGCAATGACGATATAACGAATAAATTGCCTACAAAAGCTCAAAAATCCCTGCTGCACCCTGGCCTGTGCCTACGCACATGGTAACCATGCCATATTTTTTGTTTTGTCTTTTCAGTTCGTTCAACATTTGCACTGATAACTTAGCACCCGTACAACCCAGCGGATGGCCTAATGCAATCGCTCCGCCATTAACATTGATGATATCAGGGTTTAAATCCAACGTTCTGATAATTGCTAAAGATTGTGACGCAAAAGCTTCATTCAATTCAATTAAATCGATATCATCTTGTTTTAAACCCGCTTGTTTCAATGCTTTCGGAATCGCCTCAATCGGGCCAATACCCATAATTCTCGGTGGAACACCTGCCACACCGTAACTCACTAATCTGGCGATGGGTTTAACATTGAGCTCCTTCATTTTCTTTTCAGAAACCACCAAAACAAACGCTGCACCATCAGATGTTTGCGATGAATTACCAGCAGTCACGCTTCCAACCGCATCAAAAACGGGTTTCAATTTTGCCAGTTTCTCTAAAGTGGTATCCGCTCGCGGACCTTCGTCTGTATCCACCACATAAGAACGTGTTTTCTTTTTCAGGTTTTCATCCAGATAATTTTCATTTACTGTAATGGGTAAAATCCCGTCTTTCAAGTGACCATTTTTGATCGCATGAATCGCTTTCTCATGAGATTTTAAAGAAAATGCATCCTGGTCTTCACGACTCACGTTATATTCTTTTGCCACAGCTTCGGCGGTTAAACCCATGCCCCAATACCAATCCGGATTGTTCTTGGCAACCTCTGCATTTGGAACTAACTTCCATCCGCCAAATGGCATTCCACTCATCACTTCCACACCGCCCGCAATAATGCAATCGGCCATTCCGGCTTTAATTTTCGCAACCGCAGTCGCAATAGTATCTAAGCCCGATGCGCAATAACGATTCACCGTAACACCCGGAACTTTATCGGTATCCAGGCCCATTAGCGAAATCATCCGGGCAATATTTAAACCCTGTTCTGCCTCTGGCGTCGCATTACCCACAATTACATCGTCAATTTGTTCTTTATCTAAATTCGGAACCGAGGCCACTAAGGCCCTAATCACTTCTGCAGCTAAATCATCAGCTCTTGTAAAACGGAACACGCCACGGGGCGCCTTGCCCACTGCTGTACGATATCCGGCTATAATGTATGCTTCCATTTTATTTAGTATTTCTTATGGCGCTAGCCAATATTATCTTTTTATTATACGCATTTTACTGACTCTTGCCGTCATTGCGAGGCACGAAGCAATCTTAATGCAATAGAAAAACCCTTAGTTCAAAGATTGCTTCGTACCTCGCAATGACGAGGTGGTTAGACAAACTCTTATAAACTCTACCATTATTCGTTTCAATCTTGATACTCAGATTAATTCCTCAACGGTTTTCCTTTGGTTATAATTGATTGAATCCGTTCTAGTGATTTTCTTTCTCCTGCAAGCGATAAAAATGCTTCCCTTTCTAAATCCAGCAAATATTGCTCGCTTACTTCTGTTGGAGCAGATAAATCGCCGCCACACATTACATAGCCCAATTTTTCAGAGATTTTTTTATCATGTTCGGAAATGAAATGGCCTGCGTACATGCTGTTAGCACCTGCATAAACAATTCCCAGACCTTGTTTCCCCAGCACTTTAATATCAGTACGCTGCACTGGTTTAGTGTAACCGGCATCAGCCAATTCTATCGCTTTAGCTTTTGCATCAGCCAATAAACGGTTGCGGTTCATTGAAATAGAGAATTTATCTTTTTGAAGATATCCCAGTTCGAAAGCCTCGTAACCAGAAGTAGAAACTTTCGCCATGCCGATCGTTAAAAAACGTTCTTTCAACGCATTCTGAACAATCTGGTCATCTTTGTATTCATCAGAAGCACGTAGAGCAAACTCTTTTGTTCCGCCGCCGCCTGGAATAACACCCACGCCAAACTCAACTAAACCCATATAAGTTTCAGCAGAAAGCTGTACATGGTCGGCGTGTAAACTAAATTCACAACCACCACCCAAAGTTAAATTGTGCGGTGCCACTACAACCGGGATTGAAGAATAACGGATACGCATTGAAGTATTCTGGAACATTCTAATGGCCATATTTAATTCATCCCATTCCTGCTCTACCGCCATCATAAAAATCATCCCCACATTGGCACCAGCAGAAAAGTTTGCACCATCGTTACCGATAACCAAACCACGATAATCTTTCTCGGCCATATCAATGGCTTTATTAATTCCAGAAATGACATCACCACCAATGGTATTCATTTTGGTATGGAATTCCACATTCAGAATGCCATCACCTAAATCGATAATCGAAACACCAGAATTTTTCCAAAGGGTTTTATTCTCACGGATGTTATCTAAAATAATAAACTCATCCGTTCCAGGTAAAGCTTTATAAGATTTAGATGGAATATCATAATACTTTTTAATGCCGCCTTCAACTTTGTAAAATGAAGTATTTCCGGCGTCAAGCATTTCATGCACCCAAGCCGCAGCTTTGTTACCATATTGCTCCATTCCCTCAATCGCCTCTTTTACCCCAACGGCATCCCAAAGCTCAAAAGGGCCAAGTTCCCAGCCGAAGCCTGCCCGCATCGCATCATCAATGCGATACAATTCATCAGAAATTTCCGGAATCCTGTCTGAAACATATTCAAATAACCCAAAGGAAGAATGACGGAATAGTTCGCCTGCCTTATCTTTTCCTTTGGCAAAAATCTTCATGCGTTCGCGGAGATTTTCGACTGGTTTAGTCATTTCTAGCGTAGCCGATTTTACCTTTTGCTGAGGTTTATATTCAAGTGTTTTTAAATCTAAGGCTAGAATTTCTGTTTTGCCGTCAGCAGTTTTAGTCTTTTTATAGAAACCCTGTTTCGTTTTGTCGCCCAGCCATTTATTCTCCTCCATTTTTTGCACATACTCAGGAAGTTTGAATAACTCATGTGCTTTATCATCAGGACAATTGTCGTAGAGTCCTTTGGCCACGTTAATCATGGTATCTAAACCCACCACATCAGAAGTACGGAAAGTAGCCGATTTTGGTCTGCCTAAAGCAGGACCTGTAAATTTATCTACTTCTTCTACTGTTAAATCCAGTTTCTCTACCAAGTGAAGCAGCGCCATAATGGAATAAACGCCAACCCGATTGGCAATAAATGCAGGCGTATCTTTACATAAAACGGTGGTTTTCCCTAAAAATTTATCACCATAATGCATCAGGAAATCTACAATTTCCGGCTTGGTGTGCGGCGTTGGAATAATTTCCAATAATTTTAAATAACGTGGCGGATTAAAAAAGTGAGTACCACAGAAATGTGCTTTAAAATCTTCACTTCTGCCCTCTGCCATTAAATGAATTGGAATACCAGAAGTGTTTGAGGTAATTAATGTACCTGGTTTGCGAAACTGTTCTACCTGCTCAAAAACTTTTTTCTTAATATCAAGATTTTCAACAACTACTTCTATCACCCAATCAAAGCCGGCAATTTTCGACATATCGTCGTCGAAGTTTCCGGTTTTAATTTTATTCAATACTTTTTTTGAATAAACTGGTGAGGGATTTGTTTTTACAGCTGTTTGCAAAGCCATATTTACAATCCGGTTCTTCACCACTGGATTATCTAAAGTCAATCCTTTTGCTTGTTCCTCTGGCGTCAGTTCTTTGGGTGCGATATCCAAAAGCAAAACCTCTACACCAATATTGGCAAAATGGCATGCTATACGCGAACCCATAATCCCCGAACCTAGAACAGCAACTTTATTTATGCTTCTTTTCATGTTAATCAACAGTATATGCTACAGTTATATCATTAAGTTTTATCAATAGATTAATGAATGTTTCTTTCTCTTTTTTCGAGAAATGCTCGTCGAGATATTCATTAAATTTTCGAACAACACCTTTAGCCAATTGTTTCTTTTCTTTGCCAAAATCTGTAAGAAAAACTTTTACCGAACGCTTGTCTCCAGCTGAAGTTTCACGGTAAATAAGATTAGCATCTTCCATATTATTTAGCATGCGTGAAAGGCTTGTGGCCTTTACACCAAGCAAACCGGCTAAATTCGAAACAGCAGTTCCTTCTTCATCATTAATGTTAATCAACATATAACCAATAGCCTGAGTAATCCCAAAACTTGACGCCATTTGGTTATACTTGTTAAACATGTTTTGCCATGCAAACTTAACATGGTAATCAATGGTTTGCTGTTGTTTCATTATGTAATTTATTATGCTTGCATAACAAAGCTAATGAATGTATTTTGTTATTGCAATACCAAACGGATATTTTTTGCAATAAAAAAAGCCCCCGATTTTCATCGGGGGCTTTCGGTATATTTAATTTAATATCTAGTATAAAGTAAACTCTACACGGCGGTTTTGCTGACGACCAGCTGCAGTTTTATTTGTTGCAATTGGTTGACCCATTCCGTAACCTGTAGCTTCAATACGAGATGCATTAGCACCCTGAGAAACTAAGTAAGCTTTTACAGATTCAGCTCTTTCTTTAGATAAGCGTAAGTTTAATTCTTTAGAACCTGTGTTATCAGTATGACCAGCTAATTTTAAGCTGAAATTTTTCTGTACCAATAAACCAGCAACTCTGTTTAATGAAGCATAAGATTTAGAGCGGATTGTCGCTTTACCTAAGTCGAACTCTAAGTTTTTGATAGCTTCGCTAACTACTTTACGGTCTTCTTCAGTAATAACAGTTACCTGAGGTTTTGGAGCTACTAACGGGCAACCAGAACCATCAACTACAGTACCTGCTGGCGTACCTGGACATTTATCAAATTTATCAGCTACACCATCACCATCTGTATCTTTTAATAGATCAGCCATTTCTGAACGCAATTTAGCATTCTCAGCTTTTTGAGCATCAAGATCAGATTTTAAAGCATTAGCTGTATTTTTTGCGGCTAAAGCCTCATCGTAAGTTGCGGCAACAGGATTGTGGAAAGCCAATTGTTTTCCTTTACCTAATGCAAATTCTAAACCAGCGTAAGCATAGTTGTATTTATCATTGTTTCCATTTTTATACAATCCATCAAGGTTATCACCATCAACAAAGTTGATTGTCCAGCCTAAATCGATATTTATACCGTCAGAAACTTTGAATTTTGCACCAACACCTACAGGGATAATTAGTTCGCTAATGGTTTTACCTCCAGCATAAGCTGATGTTCCGGCAGCAGTTGTAATTGTTGGTTTGTAACCGGCTAAACCAGCACCTACCGAAGTATATAATTGTAATGCATCCTCTTTTCTAAACATATCGATGTTAAACATGTTTACAACTGCGTTTAAACTAGCAGCATAGTTTAGCTTAGTATCAAATGCAGAAACAGTACTTGTATTTACCACTCCACTTTCAAAAGGCTCAGAATTATCACCTTTTAATTTACCCATTGTTCCATCTAAACGTAATGAAAAATAGTTTGTGAATTGTTTTTTCACGTATAAACCATATCCAAAACTAGTTTTGTTGTTACTAAAGTCGTTTCTTCCACCAAGCGGAGAAAGAGGCGTTAAAGCACCTGCATTAACACCAATTGACCAAGTTCTAAATGTAGAAGTTGGAGTAGCTGGCTCTTGAGCCATTGCAGCAGTACCGGCAAACAGCCCGGCTAAAGCTAGCGGTAGGGACTTAAATAAATTTGATTTCATATTCTTTTGAATTAACGTTTGATAAGCGTTGTTGACCACCCTATGCAATTGCTATACCAAAAAAGTCGAAATTATAAATTATTTATCCACGTTAACATTTAATACCCAATTGCTAAATCATCTCCCCTAGGGTCGGCTCCACCCTGATAACTTCCCCATTTAGTTTTTATAATGGCATCAACCCTCCCAATTGGACCACGGTAAAGAAGATTATATCCTTTTGCCTTTAATTTTTCTGCAACTAAGCTATCAATAGCATCCTTTTCTACATAAACTTCATCTGGTAACCATTGATGATGAAATTTCTTTGCAGCCACAGCAGACTGAATATCCATGTTGAAATCTATCACGTTAATGATGGTCTGAAAAACAGACGTAATAATTGTTGAGCCTCCTGGAGTTCCAACGACCATAAATAATTGTCCATCTTTTTCAACAATACTTGGGGTCATTGAGCTGAGCATTCTTTTATTTGGGGCAATGGCATTGGCTTCACCACCCACCAAACCGTACATATTCGGCGCACCTGGTTTCACAGAAAAATCATCCATTTCATTATTAAGGAGAAAACCAGCACCTTTAACCACCACTAACGACCCGTAAAAACCATTAAGGGTTGTGGTGATTGAAACTGCATTACCATCATGATCTACAATGGAAAAATGTGTAGTTTCTTCACTTTCTTTTCCTTTGATGACACCTGCTAAAACTTTATCACTAGGCGTAGCAGTTGACCAATTAAAATCAGCCATTCGTTTTTTATTATAATCCAAATTTAAAAGCTGTTTTTGCGGAACATTATAAAAATCCGGATCGCCTAAATGGGTTGCCCGATCAGCATATACTCTTCTTTCAGCCTCCACGATAACCTGTACCGTAGAATCGGAATTGTGCCCCCACCTATTTAATGGATAAGGTTCGACAGATTGAAGCAACTGAATCAATGCAATACCGCCGCTGGAAGTTGGCGGCATGGTAATCACTTTATAACCACGATAATTCCCGGTTATTGGTTTACGCCACACGGCCCGATAATTTTTTAAATCCTCTTTGGTCATCAAACCTTTTCCACGCTGCATTTCGGCAACGATAGCATCAGCAACAGCGCCTTCGTAAAAACCGGCTCTACCTTTTTGCTGGATAAGTTTTAAAGTATTGGCCAACTCTGTTTGGATTAACAGACTACGCTCTTGCCAAGTACTCTCAAGGTTAACCAAAGCGGTTCCATTCACATTGATATCCATCAATTTGCGATGTAAACCATTCAGCTCGCTTGACTGGCGTTTTGTAATTTCAAAACCTTTTTCTGCTAAATCGATAGCAGGCTGAACAACCTCTTTCCATGAGAGTTTGCCATATTTTTTATGCGCTTCAACCATACCCGCTACCGAACCAGGAACGCCTGCAGCTAAATGTCCATATAGGCTTTTTTCTACAATTGGATTTCCAGCGGCATCTAAATACATGTCTCTACTCGCTGCTGCTGAAGCTTTTTCGCGAAAATCTAGCGCATTAACTTCTCCTTTTGCCGAGCGGTATACCATAAAACCACCTCCACCAATATTCCCGGCATTTGGATAAACCACTGCTAAAGCAAACTGAACCGCTACCGCCGCATCAACTGCATTGCCTCCTTTTTTCAGGATTTCAATGCCAACTTTTGATGCCTCCGGATGCGCCGACACCACCATTCCGTTTTTAAAGTCTTTATTATTTCGCTTACCAAGCTGGCCGGTTACGCAACTGGTAAACACTACAAATGAAACAACTAAAATTGAAGTGATTTTAAATTTAATTAGGGGCTTTATAATTTTCTGCATCCTTATATATTTTTTCAATGATGTCTTGATTCTTTTCGGTGATTATTTTTCTTTTCAAACTCAATTTTGGTGTAAGTTCACCACCGTTAATACTCCATTCTTTAGGCAACAATGCGAACCTTTTTACTTGCTCCCATTTACCGAAATCGATGCTAGCAGCTTCGATAATTTCATTAAATTTGGCTAAAACCTGCTCGTTTTTAATAATTTCTTCATTTGTTGTAAAGTTGATTCCTTTTTTAGCCGCCCAGGTCTTAAGCGTTTCAAAATTAGGAACAATCAAGGCCGATGGAAATTTCCTGTTTTCTCCCAAAACCATTATTTGTTCAATGAATATCGACTCTTTATATTTATTCTCCAAAATTTGAGGTGCAACATATTTGCCGCCAGCCGTTTTAAACATTTCCTTTTTACGATCGGTAATTTTGAGAAATCTTCCATCTATCAACTCCCCTATGTCGCCGGTGTGAAACCAACCCTCTGCATCAATAGCTTCTTTTGTTAAATCGGGGCGGTTATAATAGCCTTTCATTACCTGGTGACCTCGGGTCAATACTTCACCATCTTGCGCAATTTTTACTTCCACACCTTTAATCACTTCACCAACTGTACCAAACATGGTTCCACCAAAATGATTCACTGTAATTACCGGCGAAGTTTCTGTTAAGCCATAGCCTTCAAAAACAGGCATCCCGGCGGCCCAAAAAATTCTGGCCAACCGCGGATTCAATGCAGCACCTCCAGATACAATCACCACAATTTCTCCGCCTAAGGCCTCCTGCCATTTTTTAAAAACCAATTTTCGGGCAATACCCAATTTAAAGTTATACCAAGCACCGGCATCAGTTGTATATTTTTCTGCCAAAGCCACCGACCAAAAGAAAATCCCTCTTTTAATACCGGTAAGCGACTTGCCTTTTTCCATGATCTTATCATAAACTTTTTCGAGGAGACGAGGCACAGTTGAGAATGCATTTGGTTTTACGTGTTGAATATCTGCAACGATGGTATCCATGCTTTCTGCATAATAAATACTCGTTTTATTAAACAAATAAAGATAAATGATCATGCGTTCAAAAATGTGCGAAAGCGGCAAAAAGCTTAAGCTTTTATTCACCCCATCAGGCATCACAACAGATGAGTTTACGAAATTCGCAACCAGATTATCATGTGTTAACATAACACCTTTTGGTGTACCAGTTGTGCCTGATGTGTAAATGAGGGTTAAAATGTCTTCAGGCTCAACTTTAGATCGATAATCATCCAGGTTAATATCCTGACTGTTTTTACCATCTTCAATAAGCGTTTCCCAACAGGTTACTCCTTCAATATCGCTAAAACTGAAAATTTTTATAGCCGGATTAATGGTATCAACACAAGGCTTTATTTTTTTATATAAATCCAGATCGGAAACAAAAATGATTGAAATTTCAGCATCCTTTAAAATAAACTGAATGTCATGCTCAGCTAAAGTAGGATACAAGGGAATTTGGTAGGCACCGATTTGATTGGCTGCAAAATCAGCAATATTCCATTCGGGCCGGTTGTGCGACATTACCGCTACCCGACCACCTTTTTGTATACCATGTTTAATTAATCCCCGGCTTAAATGATCTACAGTTGCACAAAATTCTTCCGTACTATAATTAACCCATTTGCCATTAATTTTACCATTGATAAACTCTTGCTTCGGATTCTGCTGATTATGTCTTAATAGATCAAAGACTCTCGTGATTTCTGCAGCCATATCTAATATATTATTTGGTTAAGTTAAAAAATCAAACATAAAGATGTGCGATGCTTTACGTTTTTTGTTCGAAAAATTTTGCTCTTTTCCAAAATACCAAAATCTATTCGGGATAAAATATTTGGAATAAACTTAAGAAATCCAATATTACTATGCAAGCATTGTTTTTTATAAAAATAAGATTTTGACTGTAAAAACATAAACGGCACCATAGTTGTTAAGCAGTTTAAATAATTAAAAAACATCACTTATTATTATTAAAAATTTATGAAAAAGTTATTTACGATTTTAGGATGCATTGCGTTATTTGCACTAACAACCACGACTGTTAAAGCGCAGAACTATAAAACAGGTTTGGGCTTAGGCGTTGACTTTGGTGATGGATCAACCCAAGTTGGCCCGTCAATCAGACATCATTTTAGCAGAAATACAGCTCTACAAGGTGAGGTTTTATTTGGAGGAAACTCAACAGTTTTACAAGCTTTTCTGCAATACAATGCTTCCATCCCAGGCGCTAAAGGTTTAGATTGGTATGTTGGTGGTGGGCCAAGAGTTCAAATCTATAATGGAAATGCCTTTTTAAATAATGACAACTTCACTGCTTTCTATTTAGTTCCAATGGTTGGTTTAGACTATAAGTTTAGCGGAGCACCTTTAGCACTTGCGCTAGATTGGAGACCTAGAATTTATGTTGGCGACAATAACTTTATTGGTTCAACCGCAGGAAGATTTGGCTTAGGCTTCAGATATACTTTTTAAGCGAAGAGCAGAAAGCTTAAAGCAAAAAATCCCGCTGGAAAACTTCCAGCGGGATTTTTTATTGACTATTGACTTAGGACTAATGACTCAAAACTGCTGAGTTTATTTACCTGTCCACTTTTTGAACACCGCTTTTTGTGCTGGTGTTGCAGTTGCATTAATCGTAGCTTTTAATCGCACACTTGGATTTTCTTTTAAGGTTAAAGAAATCTCTTTTTCTAATCCATCGCGTTTAACTTTAAGTTTTAAAACATCGCCAATACTTTTCTTTGACACCACTGGTAAAGTTTCTAGCGATAACATCGGGCTTCTTAACCTGATGTTCGCCAATGCATCACTCACCGTTACATCATCTAAAGAAATAATCTCGTCATTAACATTTAAGCCAGCAATCCATGCAGCAGAATTTCTGGTGATGGAAGATACCGAAATGGTTCCGTTGTTAGTCAGCTGTCCGCTTGCACCGCTTACCGGTTTGCCAGGTGTTGCATTTTCAGTAGCTACATCGATACCGGCATAACCAAAATATTTCACGTATTCTGCATCATCTACTCCATTTACATACTTCGCCCAGAAGTTAGTGAAGCTGATTCCGGATATTTTTTCAACCATTGCCTTAAACTCTGCATCGGTATAACCGCGTTTCAATGTTTTGCACTGCAGGTACATGGCTTTCATTACATCATCTAAACTTTTCGCACCCTTTGTGGCATTAATAATTTCCAAATCCATCAAAATACCAATAACCTCGCCTTTGCTATAGTAAGAAATGGAATTATTTTTAGAATTTTCATTTGGGCGATAACCAATAATCCAGGCATCATAGCTGGATGAGGCCGCCGACTGGTATTTAGCACCAGGTGTGTTGGTAACTGTACCAATTGCACCGGCAAGATCATTTATAAATGTGGCATCATCGTTAAATCCAGCCCTGTGCATATACTTGTTTTCGTAGTACGAGGTGAATCCTTCTGCCACCCAAAGGTTGGTGGTATAGTTTTCGTTATCGTAATCAAACGGACCTAAAGCTACCGGGCGTAAACGTTTCACATTCCATAGGTGATGGTATTCATGAGCTACCAAAGCTAAAAATCCTTTGTAACCTGTTTCGGTATTGTAAGCATTTCTGGTTGCACCTAATGTAGTAGAGTTTAAATGCTCTAAGCCACCGCCGCCACGTAAAAAATTATGAACGATAAAAGTGTAATGCTTATTAGGATTTTCGCCATAAACTGCAGTAATTTCCTCTACAATTTTAGCCATATCTACTTTTAACTTTTCTTTATCGTAATTACCCCCGCCGAACATGGCCACTTCATGGCGAACACCAGCAGCCATAAATTCAAAAACATCCTGGTTTCCAACCTCAATAGGGCTATCATATAAAATATCGAAATCAGTTGCCTTATAGGTAAACTGCTCTCCTGCAACCGGCTCCAAACCAGTTGAAACTTTGCTCCAGGTATTAAACGGAATAATTTTAACCGTACTTGGCGATTTAATCATTCCATCAGGATGCATAAAAATTCCGGTTGGTGATAAGAACGCATGAGAATCATCAATAAAAGGCGTACGCACTGAAATTTCAAAAGCGTAAACGCGATAGTTAATTTTAATGTTAGCTGCTTTTGCTGAAAATATTCTCCAGGTATTTTTTCTAACTTTTTCTACTTTAACCAGTTTGCCGCCTGCTGTAGCCTTAAATTCTTCTACACTTTTTTCAAATTCCCGGATCAGATAAGATCCCGGGGTCCACACTGGCATTTTAACGTCAACATAATCTTTTGCCAAACCAGAAATATTCATCTGAACTTCAGCATAATGTGCCTGCGGCTCTTTAAAAGAAACCTCAAAAGCAATTTTTACCTGCGCCTCTGCTGCCATAATACTCGTTAGTAATAAAACTAAACTTAAAATTGATTTTTTAATAAACATGTTAAGGGTGTTTTGCCTACAAAATTATATTTATTGACGGTGTTTTTGAATTAATTGGAAAAATTAGTCGAGAGTTAGAAGAACAAAAGTCCGAAGTTGGATGTCGACGGCGGAAGATAGAGTTCATTTATACAAACTGTACTGGTAGGCTTTTACCTAAAAAGTAGGGTAACTTATTCAAAAAAGCATTTTATTAAATTACATGGCTTACCTCGAACTCCAAACCACTAACTTCAGATTTACAAAGTAACATCCTTAATACAACAAAATTAGGACTAAACTAATTGAATATTTTTACACTCTAATATCGGCGTTAATTTTAACGTTCAGATAAGCACGACACAAATATAAACATGAAGAAAAGGTATATCATCTATGCTGTTTTGGCTATTGGCTTGGCCTATTTAGTATATTACAGGATCAACGCAAACAAAAAACTGGAAGGTAAAGGTGGAGCAGGCGGTGCTCAAACAAAAGGAGGTGGTGCTAAAGGCGGCGGTGCAGGGGCGCCAATGGTTGTAGAGGGCATTGTGGTTAAGCCAACCTCTTTCGATACAGACCTGGAAGTGACCGGAGCGATAGACGCCAATGAATCTGTGGTGTTAAAAAGCGAAGTTTCGGGTTTGGTAACAGGAATTTATTTCACCGAAGGAACAAACGTAAGCAAAGGTGCTGTGTTGGTAAAAGTAAATGACAGAGATATACAGGCGCAGTTACAAGAAGCTTTGACTAAACAAAAATTATCCGGCACCACCGAAAACAGATCAAAACAACTTTTAGAAAAAGGTGCCATTAGCCAGGAAGAGTATGATATTTCACTTGCTGATTTAACTTCCCTTAAAGCTCAAACGCAATTGATCAGGGCGCAACTTGCAAAAACAACCATTCGGGCACCATTTTCAGGGCGGGTTGGTTTGCGCAGCATTTCTGCAGGCACATATTTAACACCGGCAACAGTAATTGCAAATTTGGTAAGTACGAACCCGGTAAAGGTTACTTTTTCAGTTCCCGAGAAATACGCAGGACAAATTAAAATGGGCTCATCTATCACATTTACCACTGATGGTTCTTCAAAGCAAAATACCGGAAAGGTTTACGCGATTGAACCTGGAATTAATGCTGCTACCAGGACACTGCAAATTAGGGCTTTGGCACCAAATGCCGACAATGCGCTACTACCTGGATCTTTTGCCAAAATAAAACTTGCGCTAAATACTTTAGAAAATGCCATCCTTATTCCTAATCAAGCTATTATTCCGGTGTTAAAGGGAAAAATAGTGTATGTTCAGAAAAACGGAAAAGCACAGGAAGTTAAGGTGGAAGCCGGAACGCGAACAGACGAAAATATTGTAATTACCTCAGGCTTAAAAGCAGGCGACACGGTTTTGACTACAGGCTCAATGGCGTTGAAAAAAGATGCCCCGGTAAAAGTTAACCTGGTTAAAGAATAGTTATGAGCATCTCCACCACGAGTATAAAGAGACCCGTTCTTGCCATTGTAATGAACCTACTGATTGTTCTTTTCGGAATAATTGGTTACACATTTCTTGGTGTTCGCGAATATCCATCTATCGATCCAACAGTAGTTTCGGTGAGAACATCTTATCCTGGGGCAAACTCTGATATTATCGAATCGCAGATTACTGAACCGCTGGAAAAATCAATAAACTCCATCGACGGTATCCGGAATATTTCATCTTCCAGTAATCAAGGAACAAGCAACATTACAGTTGAGTTTAACCTCGATAAAAATATTGAAGAAGCAACCAATGATGTTCGTGATAAGGTTTCGCAGGCAGCAAGAAATTTACCAAGAGATATAGATGGTTTGCCAACGGTAAGTAAGGCTGATGCCAACTCCGATCCTATCCTTTCAATGACCATTCAAAGTGATAAGCGGAACACTTTGCAATTGAGCGATTTTGCCGAAAACGTAATTGCCGATCGGATTCAAACCATACCTGGTGTAAGTAGCGTCCAAATTCAGGGCCAACGGAAATATTCCATGCGAATTTGGATGGACCCGAATAAGCTGAGTGCCTATGGATTGACCTCGCAGGATATTGTGACTGCTCTGGATAATGAAAACGTAGAATTGCCATCAGGGAAAATCACTGGAGAAACCACAGAGCTAACGGTAAAAACTTTAGGAAAGCTGGTTAATGAAGATCAATTCAATAATCTGATTCTAAAGTCAGACAGCAACCAGGTGGTGAAACTGAAGGATGTTGGTTATGCTACCCTGGGTTCAGAAAATGAAGAAACGGTTTTAAGGGAATCAGGTAAACCCATGGTTGCTGTTGCCATTATCCCTCAGCCCGGTGCAAATTACCTGGATATTAGTAAAGAGTTTTACAATCGCTTTGATAAGCTGAAGGCAGACATGCCGAACGACATTAAGTTGAAGGTGGCTTTGGATAATACCTTGTTTATTAAACGATCGGTTACGGAAGTTGCCGAAACAATTGGGTTATCACTAGTATTGGTTATTTTGATCATCTACCTTTTCTTTAGGGATTGGGCAATCGCTTTCAGACCTTTAATTGATATCCCGGTATCGTTGGTATTTACATTTTTTGTAATGTACGCCTTTGGTTTCTCGATCAACGTACTAAGCTTACTGGCCATTGTATTGGCTACTGGTTTGGTAGTTGATGATGGTATTGTAGTTACTGAAAATATTTTCAAAAAGGTTGAAGAAGGCATGTCGCCATTTGAGGCCGCTATAAAGGGTTCTAACGAAATCTTTTTTGCCGTAATTTCCATTTCAATTACACTTGCTGCCGTATTCCTACCGGTTATTTTCCTTCAAGGCTTTGTAGGCCGATTATTCAGGGAATTTGGCGTTGTAATCGGAGCAGCCGTTTTAATTTCTGCCTTTGTTTCGTTGACGTTAACGCCAATGTTAAACGCATACCTTATGAAAAAGGGCGGACATAAACCTTCGCGGTTTTACAACTGGACAGAACCCTACTTCATAAAACTGAATGATGCTTATGCAGCCAACCTGAACAAATTTTTAGATAGGCGTTGGCTTTCCATTCCAATAATCGTGGTTTGTATGGGATTGATATTTCTCTTTTGGAAACTTTTACCAAAGGAAACAGCCCCGTACGATGATCGAAGTGCGATTAACATGACCGCAACCTTGCCTGAAGGTGCATCATTTACTTCAACGGATAAATTCATCATGAAGTTGAACCAGATGGTAATTGATTCCGTTCCGGAGAAAAATGTGAATATTACCATTACTTCTCCAGGATTTGGAGGTGCAGGTTCTACCAACTCAGGCTTTGTACGTATGGGCCTGATTGATGCCGGAGACCGTGAGCGTTCGCAAAAAGAAATTGCCGATATGCTGACTAAAATCACCAAAAAATATACGGAGGGAAAAGTAATCGTAAATCAGCAGCCAACCATTTCTGTTGGCCGTAGAGGAGGTTTGCCCATCAGTTATATTATCCAGGCGCAAAATTTCGAAAAACTGAGAGAGAAAGTGCCTCTGTTTATGGATGCGGTTTCTAAAGATCCAACTTTTACCGTTTCTGATGTTAACTTAAAATTCAATAAACCAGAAATTAATTTAACTATCGATCGTGATAAGGCTAAGAACCTTGGTGTTTCGATATCCGCGATAGCGCAAACTTTAAATTTGGGTTTAAGCGGGCAGCGTTTTTCTTACTTCTTTATGAATGGAAAACAATACCAGGTAATTGGCCAGTTTGATCGTGGCGACCGTAAAGATCCGCTTGATTTAAGTTCGGTTTATGTGCGTAGCGATAAGGGAGAACTGATTCAGCTGGATAATTTAGTTACCGCAAAAGAAGAAAGCAGTCCGCCACAATTATACCGGAACAACCGTTTTATTTCAGCAACAGTTTCTGCTGGTTTATCGCCGGGTAAAAGTATTGGCGATGGTATCGATGCGATGGATAAAATCGCTGATAAAGTACTGGACGAAACCTTTTCTACTGATTTAAGTGGAGAATCACGGGATTTTAAGGAAAGTTCATCAAATACCTTCTTTGCTTTTGGTTTAGCTTTACTATTGGTTTATCTGATTTTATCAGCACAATTTGAAAGTTTCAAAGATCCGATTATTATCATTTTAACGGTACCAATGGCCGTTGCAGGGGCATTTTTATCACTTTGGTTATGCGGACAAAGCTGGAATATCTTTAGCCAGATTGGTACGATTATGTTAATTGGTTTGGTAACTAAAAATGGTATTTTGATAGTAGAATTTGCCAACCAGCTGAAAGAAAAAGGCGTGGCTATCCCCGAGGCCATTCGCGAAGCATCGGTTTCACGCTTGCGCCCTATTTTGATGACGAGTTTGGCCATCGCTATTGGTGCTTTGCCTATTGCTATGGCATTAGGTGCCGCGGCAAAAAGCAGAATGAGCATGGGAACTGTAATTGTGGGAGGAACGATGTTTTCATTGGTGTTAACCCTTTTTGTAATTCCGGCGATTTACTCCTACTGGGCCAAACCTTATAAACCAAATAAAGAACTAAAAAATGCCGATCGTTTTGAACATGAAGCAACACACATAGCAGAATAAGATGAGTAAGAAATTTAAAATAGCTATATTCCTATTCAGCTTATCCATTTCAGGGTTTGCACAGGAAAAACTCAGCTTAAGGGAAGCAATTTCCATCGCATTGCAGAATAACTACGATATTAAGATTAGTAAAAACGAAATTGACATCGCAAAAAATAATGCCAATATCGGAAATGCAGGCATGTTGCCAACAATTGATGGTACTTATACTAACGGTGGAAGTATTCAAAATACCAGGCAAACGCCGGTTACCGGTGAAGATCGCGTGATCAGGGGAGCCAGAAGTACAAATAATAGTTATGGTGCTGATTTGAACTGGACTATTTTTGACGGCTTCACCATGTTTGCAAATTACGATCGGTTAAAAGAATTGCAAAAACAAGGTGAAGTAAATGCCAGGTTAACCATTTTAACTACTGTTTCGGATGTGATTGCAGCATATTATGATGTGGTAAGACAGCAGCAACTACTAATAGCTGCAGATAGTGCCATTGATGTTTCTGTTTGGCGCACCAATATTGCAAAAACTAAATTAGAGCTGGGCCGCGGCTCGAAGCTCGATGTTTTGACCGCTCAGGTAGATTATAATACCGACACCTCAAACTTTATTCAGGTTAAAAACTTCTTGCAGATTGCAAAGGTGCGCTTAAACCAATTAATGGTTAGAGATATTGGCACAGGTTTTACCGTTGCAGATAGCATTGATGTAGATAGAGGAATATTATTTAGCAAACAGGCAGAAATTGCTGAACAGCAAAACCCAAATGTTCAAAATGCCTTTATCAATCAAAAAATAGCAGCTTTGAATCTGAAATCTATTAAAGGTGCCAGATATCCGGTAATTATTTTAAACTCTGGTTACAGTAGAGCCAAAAGCACAAGTCCGACGGGCTTTAACCAGCGCTTTGCCGCTAATGGATTTACTTATGGAGTTACCGCAAGCCTTAATTTATTTAATGGTTTTTTGCAGCGGCAGCAGGAACGGAATGCTAAAATTGATATCGAAAACTCTACGTTAAACTTGAGCAAAACCAAACTGGATGTAAACTCACAACTTTTAACCGCTTACCAAAATTATGCAACATACCTGGATTTAATTAAGCTCGAACAACGTAACGTAGATATTGCGAAAGAAAATCTCGACATTACCATGGCCAAATATCGCCTGGGTAGTATTGCTCCTTTAGAGCTTAGGGAGGCTCAGCGTAATGCTATTGATGCACAGAATCGATTTATTGAGATGCAGTTCCAGGCTAAAATTGCTGAAACGACACTCAAAGAAATCAGCGGAAATATAGATTTATCCAATTAATTTTTATATTTATTCCATGATACTTGTTGCAGACAGTGGCTCATCAAAAACAGATTGGATGGGTTATCTTAATGGCGAAACCCTTAAATTTAATACGCCTGGAATCAATCCTTATTTTTTAAGTGAAGAAGATATTAGCAAATTGATCGCTAAAAACGAAACGATGATGCTATATGCCGATCAGGTAAAAGAAATTTACTTTTTTGGTGCGGGTTGCTCCTCTCCTGATAAGCATGAAGTGGTTTCAAACGGCTTATCTGCGGTTTTTACAAACGCTTTTATTTCGGTTGACCATGATCTTTTAGGATCTGTTTACGCTACATGTGGCAATGCGGAAGGTTTAAATTGTATTTTAGGCACAGGCTCAAACATTTGCTATTTTGACGGTAAAAAAATTCACGACGGTCATCATGGATTAGGTTATGTTTTAGGCGACGAAGGTTCTGGCACTTTTTTCGGAAAAAAGGTTCTTTTGGCATATTTATACAACAAAATGCCTGCTGCACTGGCTGCTGAATTTAAAAAAACTTTTCCTGCAGAAAAAGAGCAGATTATTACCAATGTATATCAAAAGCCTTTCCCTAATATCTATTTAGCTGGTTTTAGCCGTTTCATGGCCGATCACAAGGACCACTCTTTTATTCAGAATATTTTAAAAACCGGATTTCAAGAATTTGTAGATACGAACGTAAAAGATTATCCGAAACACAAAAATGTACCTTGCCATTTTGTAGGTTCAATTGCTTACTATTATCAGGAAGCCCTAATTGAAGTTTTACAGGCAAATGGAATTGAGCCAGGCAAAATCCTGCAAAAACCAATTGATGATTTATTTAACTTCATCCTTCAAAAAGAAGGAATTGTAAGGCAGGCGATTTAATTTTGGCAATTATCGCCTTATAAACTTATTGTTAAAATATTTTTAAGATTGTAAACATAACCACATACATTTTGTTATAATTTTGGAGGCACATACATTGCGCAATAGAATATGAAGAGAATATTAGTAGTAGACGATGACATTGAGGTTTTAGAAACCATACAATTAATACTCGAGATTGGCGGTTTCAAGGTTTCGGCACTGAACGATGGCGAAGAGGTTTTTAACAGAATTGAAACATTCAATCCTGATTTGATTTTACTTGATATTTCTTTAGGCCATATTGATGGTAGGGTTTTGTGCGAACAACTGAAATCGATAGAAAGTACTTCGAAAATTCCTATTTTATTGATTTCCGGATTGTACGATGCGAAAGACTTTACTACTTTAAATTATGGCCAGGATGATTTCTTATCCAAACCTTTCCAAATGGATGTGTTGCTGAAAAAAATTACCAAAATTCTTAATCTGGAAGAAAGCGAACCAAGTTTCCTCTTAAATTAATACAACAACATATAATATTTCAAGCCAAAAAACTTAATTGTTTTTTGGCTTTTTTTATTCCTCAAAACTTTGTGCGTTATTGATTCACCATGCTCGCTGGTGAGAAAACAAGCTACAGGAACTAGGATTTTTTTGATCTTAAAAACATCAACCTAATAATGCTATAAGCGCCATTTCTATCCCCTTGTTATTTCAAGCTCCAATTTTCATCTGATCTATAAATCTCATCGAATAACCAGCTGTACAATTAAGATTATATTTTAGCTATTGAGAGTATAAACTGATAAGTGAACTCAGCATTACCACTGCTCCTATCTGTCATTTTGGCAAAAAAATCGTTTGGAACAAGCATTGATATGCAAGAGTTAGATTAAACAATTTATTTACATATGAGCATACAGGAAAAAGGAAATATCTCCATACACACCGAGAATATTTTCCCGATAATTAAGAAGTTTCTATACTCAGATAACGAGATTTTTCTTCGTGAGTTGGTTTCTAACGCGGTAGATGCGGTTCAGAAAATCAAAAGACTAGGTTCATTAGGTCAGTTTAATGGCGAAGTGGGTCAGCCTTTAGTGCAGGTTGCAGTTGATAAAGAAGCAAAAACCATTACCATTAGCGATAATGGTTTGGGTATGACTGCCGAAGAGATTAAAAAATACATCAACCAGGTTGCATTTTCTGGCGCAAGTGAGTTCGTAGAAAAATTTAAAGATGCGAAAGATGCAAACGAAATCATCGGTAAATTCGGTTTGGGTTTTTACTCAGCCTTTATGGTTGCCGATTTAGTTGAAATTAATACGCTATCATACCAGGATGGTGCAGAACCTGCCCGTTGGGTGTGTGATGGAAGTACTGAATTCGAGATTACAGAAGGTACCAAAACGACCCGAGGTACTGATATCATTCTTCATGTTAACAAAGATTCAGAAGAATTTTTAGAAGAGTCGAAATTGCAGGAAATCCTTGATAAATACGCTAAATTTTTACCTGTTCCAATTAAGTTTGGTACCAAAACAGAATCAGAAGAAGATGGCGAAGACGAAGAGGGAAAGAAAAAATATAAAGACGTAGAAGTTGATAACATCATCAATACCACCAAACCGGTCTGGACTAAAGCACCTGCAGATTTGTCAGACGAGGATTATTTAAAGTTCTACCGTGAGTTATATCCTTTTAGCGAAGAACCATTATTCTGGATTCACTTGAATGTTGATTATCCATTTAATTTAACGGGCGTATTGTATTTCCCTAAGTTGAAAAACGACTTCGAAATGCAACGCAATAAAATTAAATTGTATTCTCGCCAAGTATTTATTACTGATGAAGTAAAAGATATTGTACCAGAATTTTTAATGTTGTTGCATGGTGTAATTGATTCTCCTGATATTCCATTAAACGTATCCCGTAGTTTCTTACAAGCCGACAGCAACGTTAAAAAGATCAACAACTACATCACTAAAAAAGTAGCTGATAAATTAGCTGAGCTTTTTGCAAAAGACCGTAAATCTTTCGAAGATAAATGGAAAGACATTGGCTTGTTCGTTAAATACGGAATGATCAGCGAAGAAAAATTTTACGATAAAGCAAAAGATTTCGCTTTGGTTGGCAATACTAAAAATGAACTTTATACTTTAAACGAGTACAAAGAGAAAGTTGCCCCATTACAAACAGATAAAAACGGAACAGTTGTTTATTTGTATTCAAATGATGCCTCTAAACAAGATGCCTTTATCCAATCGGCGAATAAAAAAGACTATGATGTTTTAGTTTTAGATTCTCCAATTGATAATCATTTCATTCAGCAGCTAGAACAAAAATTAGAAAAAACTTCTATTAAACGTGTTGATTCTAGCGTTGCTGATAAGTTAATTGAGAAAGATGAAGTTAACGAACATGTTTTAAGTGAAGATCAGGTTAAAGAAGTAACCACCATTTTCGAGAAAGCAATCACCAAACCTGGTATGCAGGTTGAGGTTGTGGCTTTAAATCCAGATGAACTTCCGGTAACCATCACTATGGATGAATTTATGCGTCGCATGAAAGACATGGCAGCAATGGGTGGCGGCATGGGCTTTTATGGTCAGATGCCTGATAGCTATAAAGTAGCGATTAATGGAAATCATAAGCTGGTAAGCAAAATTTTAAAAGCAGAAGGCGAAGAGCAAAGTAATTTGGCTAAGCAAGCTGTAGATTTGGCTTTGTTGGCTCAAGGGATGTTAACTGGCGCAGAACTTACTGCATTTGTGAGCAGAAGCGTTGAGTTGATCTAAGAACAATAAAACAAATAAGAAAAGGGAGAATCGAAAGATTTCTCCCTTTTTTATTGAGTTCTAAACCCAAAAATTCTTTCTGCATAAAAAAAGCCCTAATGAATTAGGACTTAATCTCTATAGAATTTCGGGACTCTTAGATTAAAATAAATATGTTTAGCTGGCAATTGATTTTTGCTCCACATTGAAATAATCTTTGTGCTCTTCAATCATCTTCGCAATAGTAGCCGCTTTTGTATCAGTAAGTTTAAACTCAAATAATGGCTCCTGATTTTTCTTAGATTTTACCATTTTTTCGGTGTAGAACCGATAAACAAGTCCGTTAGTTAGCAAACCATATTTAGCTTTAGTTTTACGGAAATACTTAGATAAACGTGAATCATGAATATCCAGGTTATCATCATGGTGTTTACATTCTACTAAAATTGTAGGCTCACCATCTTTCATAATGGTGTAATCTACTTTTTTGCTTTTCTTAACACCGAAATCCAAAACCGCCTCCGATTGTACTTCAGATGGATCAAATCCTAATATCTGAATAAAAGGCATAACTAATGCGTTTCTCGTCAAATCTTCAGTTTGAACTTGCGGAAGCATTTTCTTAATTCTAACAGCAAACTGGCCGATTTCGTCTTTAAGTTCCATGATTATGTGATATAGATTTTAGATGTTTTAAATGGTATTATTTCAATAATGGTTTTACAATTTTAATATTTTACTGTATTTGTGTCTTATTTAAAATTTGCCAAACCCAGTATTGTATGGCCTGTTTTTAATTACTTATCTACAGGCTACACAAGCATGGGCAGGCAGATGTAAAGGGTTAATTAATTTATTTACCTGTTACGGCAAATCATATTAATTATCTGTTTTTGGCAAACAGTATAAAGATTATTAAAATTAAATGAGGAGGTTATTTTTTTACACGAACCCGTGAGTTTATTACACGAAACCGGAAAGTTTTTTACGGTGAAAATTAGGCCCAGTTTTTTTTAATGTGGCAGGCAAAATCAAATATTTTTTTATTTAACTTGCGTTAAAATCATTCCAATATCATATTTACTATATCATGAATCTAAAATGCGTCGTTATTGATGACGAACAACATGCGATTGAGGTACTTACGGACCATATAGCAGAAATGCCAGGCCTAACGGTGTTCAAGACATTTACGAGTCCAGTTCAAGCCTTAACTGAAATTAGTATTGACGATGAGATCGATCTCCTCTTCATGGATATTGATATGCCTGGAATTAACGGTTTAGAGCTGGCTAAAAACATCAGGGAGAAAGCTAAATACTTAGTTTTTACTACTGCACATCCTGACTATGCACTGCAAGCTTTTGACGTGCAATCAGATCAATACCTGCTCAAACCTATTTCCTTTGCAAAATTTGCATTAGGTATTGACAGAATTTTGAAGAAGGAAGCAAATAATGCCAAGGCTGCTTCAAAAGATGCCGATCAGGTGGCGGCACTTTATATTAAAGGCGACCACAAATACGCTTTTTCTAACATCGCTATCGATGAAATACTTTATATCAAAGCGCTTCAAAATTATATACAGATCATCACTAAAACTGAAACGCATACCACCTACCTTACGTTAAAGGAAATTGAAAAAGCTTTAGAAAACCACGCTTTTATCCGGGTGAATAAATCGAATATTGTGGCTAAAACTGCGATCAAAAAGGTAGATGGAAATATTATCCGCCTGGTAAATAATGAAATGATCCAAATTGGCGAAGGCTATAAAGAAGCTTTCTTCGCCTATGTACAAAGTAGCTTATTGAAATCTAACAGAAGTCAATAAAAAACTAGAATTCAAAAATAAAACTTGTTGCTTGAGTGTGACCCATTTCAGTTGGGTTAGTAACGAAGTTAGTTTTAGCTTTAACGTTTTTGTAAACAAAAACAGTTTTTTTAGCGATTTTAGCAGTAGTGTTTTGAGTTTTCATAATATATAACAATAAAAGACTAGAATTCAAAAATAAAACTTGTTGCTTGAGTGTGTCCCATTTCAGTTGGGTTAGTAACGAAGTTAGTTTTAGCTTTCACGTTTTTGTAAACGAAAACAGTTTTTTTAGCGATTTTAGTTGTAGTGTTTTGAGCTTTCATAATATATAACGATAACAAACTAAAATTCAAAAATAAAACTTGTTGCTTGAGTATGTCCCATTTCAGTTGGGTTAGTAACGAAGTTAGTTTTAGCTTTAACGTTTTTGTAAACGAAGACAGTTTTTTTAGCGATTTTAGTTGTAGTGTTTTGAGCTTTCATGATATATAATTTTTAAGTTATTATTTGTTGTTATTTATTTCTGTAAAGGTGCAGTGTTAAATCAACCTCAACCATTTTTTTACACAAAACATCGATTTTAGGGGATCAAAACAACATTTAAGTAGATATAACGCCGAAAAATGACCTATTTTACTATTCAGAATCTTTACAGAAATTACAAATTTCACCTTCTTATTTGGAGCTTATACATCCTTGCCGATGTATTTATTTTAGGTTTTGCATATGAATTCAAAGAGCCAGGGGTTTACGTGATTGTTTATTTCACAAATATCCTGGCATTTTACATTTATGCTTTTTTATTAAAAAAAATCTTAGGTCATGAAAACGGTTTAATAAGAAACATACAGATATCATTACTCGTAATATTGGTTATTTGTGTTTATACAGTTTTCAGTTATTTATTAGTTGATTTTTTTGAATATCTGAATCTTATAGCCAGTGCTCCTAAAAGAAAACTAAATCAGCTATTTGTTTTAAATGCAGTATATAGAGCCATTCTATACATTGGCTATGCTACTGGTTATGTTTATGTCATAAAATCGTTTGAAGATAGGAAAAAAGTAGAGGCTCTTGAACGTCAAAGTCTTGTTACACAGATAGAAAAGCAGGCCTTAGAGAATGATTTGGTACAATCTCAAAATAATTTTCTTCGCAGTCAGATCAATCCGCATTTTTTATTTAACACCTTAAATTTCATTTATAATGATGCCCGCAAGAAGGCACCTATGGCTGCTGATGCAATCATGAATTTAGCTGAAATGATGCGATATGCGCTAAAAAGACCAGAAGCATCAGAAATGGTACCTTTAAGTGAAGAAGTGGAACAGATCGAACACTTGATTAACCTGCATCAGCTACGAACGGCAAACACACTCAACCTGAAACTGGAAGTAAATGGAGATTTATTCGGCATACGGTTTCCTCCACTTATTTTGCTAACGCTGATCGAAAACATATTCAAACATGGAAATGTTACGCACTCTACGCAAACTGCAATTATTAAGATAGATTACGATAACAATAACCTAAACATTAGCACCATAAATATGGTGAATGATGTGAAAGGAAAGGAGCATGAAAGCCATCATGTGGGTATTGACAATATTAATAAGCGATTGGCTAATTTTTACAAAGACGACTATATTTTCAGATACTATAAAGATCCATTGAATCGATATATTACTGAAATAGACGTTCCGGTAATAAACCCAATGGCAAAATTAAATCTTAACCAATAGCATTTTTACGTTGCATATCTTTTAGTAAAAAATAATACATTACCATTTCATTTGTACGCTGGTCTCTGCTGAATAAGCGGTTTACATGCATGTGCATTAAATCGCTAAACAGTTTTATTCTCCGGCTTCCTTCAGTTCTCTTTAATATTGCTATAAATGAATTTTTAAATACGTTAAATTCATCGCATAGGCGATCATCAGTTAACTCAGGAGTAGTTCGGTACAACTGATATTGTTGATTGAGTTTTTTAAAATCAGTAGCCTCTAAATGATGTTCCGCATTAAAAGAATCAGACATTAGTTTGATAATCTTAATCATCTCTTTCGCATCGAATGCCCCACCGTCTCTCAGTTCATTTACCAACGCTGAGCACCATTTGTATTTTGTGAAAGCGTCAGTCTGATCTTGCAATACCGATAATACAAACTCACTGTCGACCGAAAAATGTGCTTCTATTTCCGAGATCAAGTCTGCACCATAACGTTCAATTTCCCTTTTGTAGGTTTTCAGTTGAAGATCTGAAACCAAACCGCTATTAATATAATCCTGGAGATAGTCGCCAAAAGCAGAAATTAATTTTTGCCCATCCGCTTCCTTATGCAGCAAAACCCTAAAGCGCAGATGGTTACCATGCTCATTGTACCTTATAAAAAACCATGATTTGATGGAGGAAGAAAAATCAGCCAAAAAAGCAGGAACAACGCCAATTAAAAGTTCATCTGAGCGTTGCTGATGGCAAAAGATTTCGAAATACAACCATTCTTTTCCCGGCAAAAAAGTACTTTGAATCCCTATTTTATGAACATCTAAATCATCTACACCCCTATAAATACGATCACTATGATTAAGATTAAGGATAAACTGAGCCAGATATGGTTTTTGCTGCTGATCTACCACCGTACTTACAGATGAAAAAATCACTTCTTCCAGATACAATTTGGTTTGTTTCTGCATAAAAAGAATCAGGACATTTAGATCTTCATCAGCTTCTAAATCAAAACAAAGCGTTTGATCGGACAAACCGGTTTTGAAAAATCTGCAAACACCTCGTGTTTTCAAAAAAACACGACAGTTTTCAACGGTTATTGCCGTTTTACCCGGATAAAAATTCTCCTTATTTACCTGCCATTTTGCAGCGCTCAGAACAACATTATAATACTGAAAGCGTGGATAGAAAGCTAAGTCAGGAAAAATGCCATCAAGCGGGAGTGAAAGGCTGGTTTGCAAACCCTGATGTTGTAAATCGCAAAGTAACCTGAATACAGAGAGATCAGAACGGGCATAATTATAAGCAGAAGCCAGACGTGGAATCAGGCGTTTGTTTAACTGCCTGGATCTTAAAACCACTTCATTATTTCTCACAGAAATATAAATATCGCGGAGCGAAAGCGGCGCATGGGAAGTATCAAAATTGAGGATGGATAACTGATGGTCGTAAATCAGTTTCCGACGATTAATATTATCCACATTCGTTTCAACCATGTAGGCCACATCGAAAAACATGACTTCAGGATTTGCATTTTGTTCAATTGCCGAAGTTTCTTTGCAGTAAGCTTCTACCGCAGCATCAGCGATAGAGAACCGACCTGTTAAGGCATTTGCACTCGCTCCACCAATTTGGTCAATGCAGATTAAATCATCAGCCAAAGACATCAATAAACTAAATGAGTTTGGCAAGATACTTTCCTTTTCATTCGTATCAAACGATAACTGATTCAGGAAAATAGGCTCATCAACCTTAAAACGCTCCGCTAAGAGGTTAGCTTTTAACGCCGCCTTTAAATCATTTTTATTTTTCTCACTTTTTTTCTTGTCCTTAAACTGCGCTACAAAATCATCTTCGCCTGCTTGTTCCAATTCATCATAACCAATGCCCATTTCCGGATCTAGCGCTACAGAGAGTGCAATTTCTTGCTGATCAAACTTTTGCCTGAACCTTCTGATGAAACTTGTTAATGCCTCTCGCTCATTGGACTTTAAAATTTTGCTCAATAATTGTATCAAGCCAGGCAAAGGTTTAAGCAGTTTTTCATCTAGTCCCCCACTAATTGTTTTTCGCTCTGCGATGAGATACTGAGGTTTATCTGCAGTGGCTGCAATCCCGATCCTTTCGAAGTAATCCTGCCCTACGATATTCGGATCCCGATCACTGAAGATAAGCTGTAAGGCATGCATATCTGCGATGAGGCGAAGTGCATCTGTTTCTGCATTTGCATCCAAATCAAGTTTTGCAAACAATGCTTTTACCGTTATCGGCTCAATGCAAATATTAAGAATTCGTTCAACTAAATCATGCTGATCGATTTCTGCCAGTTCAAAAACACCATCGGTACAGGCGATATAGCGGATGCCATCGCTTGTAGTATAATAGCTGCTATTGCTAAATAATTCAACATTATCCGCCAGTAAACGCTCAAAATCAAAATGGAGTTCATTGCGATAAGGCCAGTCGATGAAACGATGAACAACTTGCGCTTCATTGATGATAATTTTGCTTTCCGCTGTTTGAAATGCCTGATTTAAAAAGCTGAAACTGGCGAATGTACCATAAGGTGTGGAACGATATTTCGCCCGGTTAAAATATTTCCAAATGGTGAAACTTACTTTTGAAGGAAGATTATTTAAATCATCAGCCTGAACATCCTTTATCGTTTCATAAAAAGCGGATGATGATAACGCAATTGCTTCTTTAAGTTCATCCCAACAGGAAGCAAGATCAGCTTGATAAGAAAATTTAGGCGTTCGGAAAATGATAGAGGGATGGATATTAAGTTTCATGGAAATCAATTATCAGGCGAAAATTACAAAGATTAATCTTAAAACAAACATTCATTGCAACTAAAAAAGCCACCTTCAACATTTGAAGATGGCTTTCAACGGGACTTATTTGAGTGTTTATTTCTTGGTAACTTTAAATTCTGTTCTTCTGTTTTTTGCCCTTCCTTCCGGATTATCCTTCTTCTTTTTACCTTTTCCAATCTCATTTGGTGCAATTGGCATCGATTCACCGTATCCTTTTGATGTCAGGCGTGATTCGGAAATTCCTTTACTCACCAAATAATCAACGCATGATTTCGCTCTTTGATTCGACAAATCCAGGTTGTACTCATCGGTTCCAATATTATCAGTATGAGAACCCAATTCAATTTCCATTTCCGGATTATCTTCCATAATCGGGATTAAAAAATCCAATACTTTCTTACTGGGTTCTGTAAGCTCAGCGCTGTTAAATTCATAGTAAACGTTATCTAACGCAATTGGAATACCCAACTTGAACGGACTGATACAATAATCTTTGTAAATCATGGTATCGGCCTTCGCCAATTCCTCATAAGGATAATTTTTGGTGATGGAAAAATAGTTATCCTTTGCAAAAAGCAATTTAACTGGCCGTTTTGAATCTACGCTAAACAGGTATTTGCCATCAACACCGGTGATCACTTTTTTATTGCTTTCTGCATTTGAAAAAGTAACTGTTGCACCAGCCAATGGCAATTTTGTTTTGCAATCTGTGAGGATACCGCTTATGTTAAATGATTCTTTTTTAACTTCAAACACCTCTAAACAGCATGATGACTCGCGATCGGAACTGATATAACCCCTTGTGCCCTGTTCATTTGTTGCAGTAAAATACAAATCGTCTTTCGATGAGTTAAACGGATAGCCAAGATTTTTCGGTTCGCTCCAGGTAATTAAATCGCCTTCGGCTTCAAAAAAATCCATTCCGCCTAAACCTACTCTCCCATCGGTACTAAATAAAAGTTTTTTGGTTATTGTATTATAGTTTGGAGCCCGCTCATCATCTTCAGTATTTATAGTTGGCCCCAAATTCACTGCCTGCCCAAGCGTACCGTCTTCACGGATGGTACAATACCATAAATCAAATTTGCCATATCCGCCGCTTCTATCCGAAGAGAACAACAGGTACTTTCCATCGGCAGTTACAAATGGCTGGCTCGAATTAAAATCCTTGCTATTGATTTCTAAACCTACCTGTACCGGATCCGACCACTTATCATCCATCTTTGTAGCGGTGTAAATCGAATATCTTTCTCTTTCTCTCCAATAGGTAAAATAAACCCTCTTGCCATCTGGGCTAAAACTTGCCGCGGCAGTCTCTACGTTTCTTGGTAAATTCAGATCCATCATCCTTACTGAAATATCAGCTACACCAAGATCGGTTTTGGTGGTATATAAATTATTGATAAAGGGATTGGCTTTTGTAGAAATCTGCACTTCACCGGCATCTGTTTTCATAATATCTTTTTTGCCTGCAGTGGCTACCGGGCGAGAAGAGGTAAAGTAAAAATCGTTACCGACTTTAACAGGAGCATAATTAGAACCCAGTCCGTTTACGTTACTGGCTATTTTTCTAACCTGCACCATTCGTGGAAAACGCATTTCCTCTAAAGCAAACTTGCAGGAAGCAATTTCTTTCTGCGCCTCTTTAACCAATGGATCATTTGGGTTTTTTCTAATGAATACCTGAAAGGCATCAATAGCAGGCGTAAACTTTTTATTTGCCCTTAAGCATTCCGCGTAATAAAATTGTGCTTTTCTGTAACGGGTGTTGGTAAAAGTAATGGCCACCGCATAATACTTTTCTGCTTCAGAAAACTCCCGGTATAAACGGCTCGATTCTGCCAGATTGTAGATCGAACCTTCATAATCTTCAATCACCTTTTCATCTTTTGCCGATTTTCTTTCTGTACCATATGGAAGAAGTGCAAGGGTGCTATCACCAGTAATTTTTAAGGCTTTTTTATAAAATGTAGACGCCGCATAGTAATCTTTGTTTTCAAAATAAGTATCGGCAACTCTTTTATAATTTACCACGTACTGTGCATTTGCGTAACCAAAAGGTGCCAATAATAAAAACAGTAATATTTTTTTCATTTTGAATATCGATTATAAACGTGGACAGAAGAAGTTTGGACCAATGATGCCGTTTCTACCAATCAGTGAGATTGATAGTTCCAAACCACCATTACTGTTTGAAGCCCTGCTGAAAGATGAGGTATTTACATCGTAACTCAATCCAAAAACCATGTTACGTAACTGCAAACCAACAAATGCAATTGCCGCATCCTTTACACGGTAATTGCCGCCAAACAAAATATTTGAAGAAGGATTTACATTTAGCTGAGCGTAGGCGCCTAAAGAAATTTCATTGGTATTTCCCTGATACATTACCAAAGCATTCGGCACAATATCCAATAGTTCGGAGGCCCGGATTCTGGCGCCGCCATGTCCGGTAAAGCGCATCGGAATGCGGGAATCTGTTCCTGAAAAACGGTCAGTTGGCCTGGTGAGGTGAGCAACACTTGCACCTAAGAAAACATTTACACCTTTATTTGGGTTCCCGTCAAAATACATGATCCCGGCATTTACATCTGGAACAAGTGATGATTGCGACTGGAAAGTTTCTCCACTCATCATGCCTCCATCATAACCAGAAATGGGATTAAACTGGTTTCCGAAACGACCTTGAGAAAAATCGAAACTTCTGTTAATAATTCCGGCCTGCAAGCCAAAGCTAATCATCTGCAAGCCTTCAAAACCAAATCTTAACCGATAAGATCCCGATACCAGTGCCGTTAGATAATTAAAATCCAATTCACCTGCCCTTTGATTCAGTACAGTTGCACCAAAAGCGAAATTCTTTTTAGGTGCCATATCGAACGAAGCGCCTCCGGTAAGGAAAGAGTTGTTTAAAGCGCCCCATTGCTGTTTAAAATTTACGCTGGCCCTGTAATCGCCATCTACCACTCCTGTTAAGGCAGGGTTAAGCCAAAGCGGATAGGCATAATATTGCGAAAAGTGCGGATCTGTTTGCGCAAATGATTTAGCTGAGCAAATCATCAAGCCCACAATAACTGCATACACTTTTAAAATCGATAATATTTTCATGGAATTTGATTTTTTCTGTTTATAAATTAACCGGCTCATATCTATCTTAATAAGGTAACAGTACCTTTTCTCACCACAGTTGTTCCATCTGTAAGCTGCGCTTCTACCATGTACACATACACACCAATTGGCTGATTAACCCCTCTAAAAGTTCCATCCCATCCGTTTGCTACATTATCAGATTGGAATAATAACTGCCCCCATTGCGTGTAGATAGACATTTTAGCACTTGCGATGGTATTTCCATAAATTAAGAAAACATCATTTTTACCATCGTTATTTGGTGTGAATGCATTTGGAATGTATATCTGATTGCCCAGCGGATTGCTTGCCTTACCTGTTACTGGTGTTGAGTTTGCGCTGGTTTGGCAATCTAACTGACCTTTAGCTCTTACGATAATCGTAACCGCCTGATCTGGTTTTAAACCTACTGCGAGATAGGTTGTACCCACCGCAGCCTGCCACGTTAATCCATTATCTGTTGAAACTTCATAACTTGTAGCGCCATTTACTGCCGCCCAGGCAAAGGTTACACTATTTGGGGTTGTAGATTGAACAACTACTGATGGCGCTGTTAATACAGGAAGTACAGTTACAGTAACTCCGGTTCTGGTAGGGCTTGCGCAACCACCAACTGCAATACTTTCTACGTAGAAGATTGTTGTTGCACTGATGTTTGGTGTAGTAAATGTAACGCCTTCACCAATTGAAGTTCCGTTTGAGCTTGTAGTATACCATCTGTAAATTAATCCTGCTACCGGGTTATTGACAGTTAGTATGGTATTGCTGCCGGCGCAGATGATTCCGTTCGCCGGCGTTACTGAAGGCGGAGCCACTGGAACTGGTAAAGCAAGTACGTTAACCGGGGTTCTTGATGATGATAAACATGATCCGTTAGCTCCTTCAACATAATAAGTAATATTAGTAGTTATTGCTGGTGTGATAAAAGTGTTTCCTGTTCCCGCTATTGTACCACCAGTTGGTAAGGTGTACCAGTTGTAAACAATATTTGCCTGAGGACTTGAAACAGTTAACACAGCTGAACTTCCAATACATACACTTACGTTAGCAGCTGCAACACTCGGAACATTCGGTTTTTGATTTACGGTTACGGTAACCTTAACCCTGCCGCCATTATTATTACAACCTCCTGCACCTAGTGCCTGGACATAATAATCTGTGGTTGTATTGATTACAGGTGTAGTATATGTTGTTCCCGTAAATAATAAGCTGCCACCTGTTGCCGCAGTGTACCATTCGTAGGTTACACCTGCTTGGGCATTGGTGATGGTAAGCGTGGTAGGCTCGCCAGCACAAATGTTGGTTCCTGTTGTGGCCACAACCGGGCTATTTGGAATGGCACTTACTGTAATAGCTACCGCCAATGCGTTTGCTGCAGTATTTTCGCATTTATTATCTCCGCGAACAGTTACATAATAAGTGGTATTACTTGTTAAAGCAGGTGTTGTAAATGAGGCTCCGGTAAATACTACTGTTGAGAGCGCAGCATTGCTGTACCAGGTAAATACTGGATTGATTACGGTAGTGCTTGTAGCCGTTAGTGTTGTCGTGCCACTTGTACAAATCGTAGTTGAACCAGATACAGCAACATCAGTTGATACTGCTCTTGGATTAACGATAACCGTTACCGTTTTAGCACTGGCAGAGCTATTTTCGCATTTGTTAGCTCCTTTTACGGTTACATAATAGGTAGTGCTTGTGGTTAAATTCGGTGTGGTAAAGATCGGACCAACAAAGGCTACACTGGTTAACGAAGCATCGTTATACCAGGTGAACACCGGATTTGTCACCGTGGTTGAACTGGCATTAATTGTTGCTGTTCCCGAACCGCAAATGATTGCCGGACTAGAAACCGTGATATCTGCTGCCGTAGCAACTTCATTCACTGTCACCGTAACCACTTTAGCGGCTGATGCTGAACTTTCACACCTGTTGCTGCCTTTTACAGTTAAATAGTATCTGGTAGTTGCATTTAATGTTGGTGTGTTAAATGTTGCACCAACAAAAGCAACCGATGTTAAAGCAGCATCGTTGTACCAGGTGAAAACCGGATCGTTAACCGTTGTAGTGGTAGCTACTAACGCAGCCGATGACCCACCACAAATCGTAACATCACTAGCCATAACATCTGTTGCATTGGCTGACGGTGTGATCGTAATTACCACTGCTTTGCCATTACCAGCAGCATTCTCACATTTATTATCTCCTTTAACGGTTACGTAATAGGTAGTAGTTGTATTTAAAGCTGGTGTAGTAAATGTACTGCCAACAAAGGTGATGTTGGTTAAAGCAGCATCGCTATACCAGGTAAATATTGGATTAATTACATTCGGAGAAGTTGCGGTTAACGTAGCTGAAGCTCCGGCACAAGCAGTGGTTCCTCCATTCACTATGATATCAGTAGCTGTAGCCAACGGGTTAACGGTAACCACAACTGCTTTGGCATCAGCAGCTGAATTTTCACATCGGTTGCTTCCTTTAACCGTTACGTAGTAAGTTGTAGTTGCAGTTAAATTATTAACGGTAAAAATCGGACCAACAAATGCTACGCTGGTTAACGATGGATCATTATACCAGGTAAATACTGGTTGAGTAACAGTTAAGCTTGAGGCTACTAATAATGCTGAAGAGCCTGAGCAAACCTGGGTATTTGCTACGGTTAAATCTGCAGATGTTGCAAATTCATTAACCGTTACTGTAATTGCTTTTGCAGTATTCGGTTGATTTTCACATTTGTTATCTCCTTTAACCGTTACGTAGAATGTTGTACTTGTAGTCAACGCACCGGTATTAAATGATGTACCTGTATAAATTGGCGTTGTTGAAAGTGAAGCATCAGCATACCAGGTAAATACTGGATTGGTAATTGTAGTAGATGATGCTGACAATACTGTACTTGCTCCTTTGCAAATTGATGTGATTCCACTTAAAGCAATATCCGAATCAATTGCATAAGGATTAACAGTAATCGTTATTGGTTTAGCTGTTGCGGCTGTGTTTTCACATCTGTTACTTCCCTTAACTGTAACATAATAAGTTGTTGTTGCAGTTATAGTAGGCGAATAAGTATCTGTTGTATTTACAATGGTGGTTAAACCGGCATCACTGTACCATGTAAATACGGGATCAGTTACCCCATTAGCTTGTGCACGTAGTGAAACTGGTGCACCAGCGCAGATCGAGGTAGGACCCGTTAATGTAATATCAGTTGCTACTGCAATTGGGTTGAATAAGATGCTAACCTCTTTTGCATTCCCTGCCGTATTTGCACATTTTCCTGTTCCACTAACCGTTACGTAATAATTTGTGGCGGCGGTAAGGGACGGTGTAGTAAATGTTGCAGTGTTAGCGGCAACCAATTGCGTAAGTGCTGCATCGCTGTACCAGTTAAATACGGCATTTGCAATCGAACTCGATGCAGTTAAGGTGGTAGTTGCCTGCGAACACAATGAGGTGTTACCCGTTACAGTGATATCGCTTGCTAAAGCTGAATCGTTCACCGTAATAGAAATCATTGTTCTGGTAGAGCTTGAACAGCCGTTTGCATTAACCAATTCAACATAGTAGTTTGTAGTTCCAACGGGTAAGTTTGCCGGGGTTAAGAATTTATTGTTGTTGGTTACCAGCATATTTCCACCAGTAGGTTGATCGTACCAGTTATAGGTATTTCCAGCTACTGCAACAACACTTAACTCCACTGGGGTATTCAAACATGTTGTTAACGGATTGCCTGGATTTGCTGTCGGTGGTGTAGGTGGAGGAAGTACAATGACAGTTGCCCCAACCTTCACTGTTTCGCAGCCATTGGCATTGGCAGTAACGAAATATTCATAAGCATTTGGCGCTAAAGTTGGATCTGTTGTAAATGTTGGTCCGTCTTTTCCTGCTTGATATACGCCTCCCGCATACCACTTATAGGTAATTCCTGGTTGAGGATTTTGGACACTTAAAGTAGCAGCTGAACCCTGACACACACTTACCGTAGCTGTAGTTAAAGCAGGTGCAACAATTGTTCGTTGTGCATAATCAAAGTTAACTGATGTTAATGCGCCCAATAAGCCAGCATTTAATCTCAATTCCACCTCATCAAACTGACTGGTTGGAATAATGGTTAATATACCGGTATTGTTCCCTGCTAATAATTTTAAACTAATCAATGGGTTTGAAACTGTAGTCACATCACCATTGCTGTTTCCATTCAAATAAGTGGTAACAGAAACGTTTGGCAATAAGGCTAATGACAGCAACTGACCAGGAGTAGTTATTTTTAACCTTAATGTATCACCAACATTAGATGCAGATGGGAATTTTAACCTTTGATATACTGATGATCCTAATAATCCTACAGGTATTACCAGTGTAGAGCCTGTAGTAATATCTCCATCGATAGCATTATTCGGATTAATTACTCCAGCTCCAATCGAAATACCACCTGTTACGCCATTGGTTTGTGCAATTGCTGCTCCGCATGGTGTTGGTACAGGTGTTCCTGCCGGGATAACTGTTACATCAACACGGGCCCTGGTTGATGTACATCCACCTGGGATTATTGCTTCAACAAAGTAGCTTGTGGCACTTGATAATTGAGGCGTGATGTAATTACTTGTACTCGAATCAACTGTACTAAATACCGGAGTAGTTCCAGTTTCAGTAGTGTACCAATTAATGGTTACACCCGCTGTACTTGAAGTAGCTGTTAAGGAAGCTACTGATCCTTCGGTTATGGTAACCGAAGATGGCGTAATTACAGGAACCTGAATGTTACCAATAGTAACTGTTCCTGTTGTTCTGGCAGATGCAGAACCACAGCTGTTTACAGCTTCTACAGTGTAAGTACTGTTCGTTGTAATATTTGATACCGTGAAAGTTGGGCCATCAAAACCTGCCTGATAAACATTTGCACTATCATACCATCTGTAAGTTGTTCCAGCAATTGGATTTTTAACCTGGAATACAACTGAAGTATTGATACAGGTTTCTACATTCGGAACCAATAACTCTGGTTTTACAGGAGCTGGAGTAACGGTTACGTTCACCACCGTTCTATAACTCACACAACCTGATGCAGATACTGCAGCAACAAAGAATTTCGTATCCCCTGTTAAAACTGGTGTGGTAAAAATAATACCGTCTTTACCTGTTAAATAAGTTCCGTCCGCATCATACCATCTGTAAGTTAAGCTTGATGATGGATTACTAACCGTCAATTGAGTTGTTTGATTCTCACAAGCTATTACATTTGAAGAAACAACAGTTGGCGCAACCAAAATGCGTTGTGCATAATTAAAGTTTAGTGAACTTAAAGCCGTTGCAACGCCACCGTTTAATCTAACCTCTACCCCATCGAACGTTGTCGCTGGTACAAAAGTAATTAAGGCCTGAGTATCGCCGCTTAGGAGTTGAACATTTAACAAACCACTATTTAGCGTTCTAGCATCACCATTGCTGGTTGTTCCAAGGTATGTTGTGATTTGAGTATTTCCTAAAACACTTAATGATAGCAATCTTCCCGGAGAGGATACCAATACCCTAACAGTATCGCCTAGGCGGGATACTGACCCAAAACTTGCTCTTTGGAAAACTGATCCGCCTAAGGCGCCTACAGGTAAAATTAATGATGACCCTGTTTGGGTATCTTTATCAATCGCTAAACCTGGATTAAATACACCTGCCAGCACACCCAAACCGACAACGCCATTGGTTTGTGCGGTTGCTGCCTCACATGGAACAGGATTTGGCGAACCACCCGTATTTACGGTCACTGTAATTTGAGCCCTGCCTAACGAAGCACATCCATTTGCAGAAACAGCTTCCACATAATAAGTGGTTGTAGCAGTTAATGACGGCGTTACATAAGTTGGGCCTACATAAACTGGCGTAGTCGCCGTAGCCGAGTTATACCAGTTGAAGGTTACATTGGCTTCAGATGAACTAGCAGTTAAAATTGCAGTTTGCCCTGGGGCTACAGATGATGAACTTGTAGTTAATGTAGGTAAAACTGGAGCTGGGTTAACCGGCACCAATACCGTTGCTCGGCTAGCGCTTACACAATTGCCTTGAGCTGCTTCTACATAATAGGTTGTACTAGCCGTAAGCGCTGGCGTAGTTACCGTTGCACCCGTTAAAACCGGAGTTCCGCCAGTTTGCGCAGTAAACCAATTGTAGGTTACTCCGGCAATTGGATTGGTAACAGCTAATGTAGCCGGACTTCCTGCGCAACTAGCAGTAACGGTTGCAACCGCGGGAGTTGCTAATGCTGGTGTAACGGTTACGGTAACTGGAATCCTTAACGGATTGGCACAGGTTGCTCTCGATACTTGAATATAATAAACAGTAGTAGCTGTTAAGGCCGGAGTAGTGAATGATGCACCGGTAGCCAATTGAGTACCAGCGGCGTCATACCAGGCAATAGCAGTACCACCATTGGCAGTTGCTGTTAACGTCGCGGTGGCACCTGAACAAACTGTTTGTGAACCCGCAGTGATAGTTGGTGCCGGGTAAGTAATGGTTGCCCCGTAAACATCCAAGCTGGTTACCGCAGAAACCAAACCGCCGAAACGTATCTCTACCCGATCAAATGGCGCTCCACCTAAAAGACTTGCTGCAAAACGGTTTCCACTTAAAAGTTGAAGGTTAACCAATGATGAACCCAGTTGCACCGTTCTAACAACCGTTGTTCCGTTTAAAATTGTTACTGTGGTGTTATTTAATACCTGTAAATCCAATAAACCGCCTGGTAAGGCTAAGTCTAAACGAACGCTATCGGTTGCGGTACCCGAAATTGGAAACCTTAATTGTTGAAATCCTGTTGATGCCACACCAACAGCTAACGTAATTCTGGTAAAATTATCTGGATTAGTGTCAGTTGAATTCCCTGCTCCTGTGATTCCACATAATACACAGATTCCGGTGATACCGCTTGTTTGCCTATTGGCCGCATTACAGGCTGTACCACTTCCGGTAGGAATAACGGTAACTGTTACCGGAACGCGGCTTGCACTGATACAACCGTTTGCATTTGTAGTTTCTACATAATAGGTTGTGGTTGCACTTAATGCTGGTGTAGTAAAAGATGTTCCAGATCCAACCTGTGTACCCCCGGTAGCTGCGTCAAACCAGGTAATGGCATTGCCTGCATCGGCCGTTGCCAATAGCGTAGTAGATTGATTTGGATTAATGACTTGATTGTTGGTGGTAACCGTTGCCAAAGTAGCTGGCGGATTTATAGAAACTGTTACCGCTGTTCTTGCACTTACTGCAGTTCCAGAAACGGCTTCTACATAAAAGACGGTTTCACTGGTTACAGCCGGAGTGATAAACGTGCCATTGTTGTTGGTGGCTAAAGGTGTTGTACCTGTAGCACCGAACCAATTGTAAGTAACACCGGAAATTAAATTGCTTACGGTTAAGGTTGCAGGTGAACCAGAACACACGGTCGCATTCGCCACTACGGGAGCATTAACGTTTACCGCAATACTATAACCAGTTGTGGCTACATTGCCACTGGCATCTCTCGCTGTTACTGAAATTGTATAATTGCCACCTAGTGTTGGTACACCTGTAATTTCTCTGGTGTTGGTATTGAAGCTTAATCCTGGAGGAAGATTAGTCGCTATATAAGTATAAGGACCAGTTCCACCGGTAACCGCAGGAAGGGTTTGGGTAGGGTAAGTAGTTCCCACTATTCCGTTTGGTAATGTTGCAGATGGAAGATTTAAAGCGCCAATCACTTTCAGCGAATAGTTACCTGTTGCTGATCTGCCCTCACTGTCAGATACATTTACGGTAACCACATAATTTCCGGCTTGAGTAGGTATGCCTGAGATTTCTCTGGTAGCATTATCAAAATTTAATCCTGGCGGAAGATTAATTGCGCTATAAGTGTATGGACCCACACCACCCGTTGCAGATGGAATGGTTTGCGCCGGATAATTTACTTTTTCAGTACCATCGGCTAAAGTAGCTGCTGGCAATGCCAGCGGATTGATAATGGTAATGGAATAGGTTGTAGTAGCTGTTTTATTTGTAAAGTCAGTTACGGTTACCGGAACAGGGAAAGTACCTGATTGTGTTGGTGTACCCGAAATCTCTCTTGTTGCTGGATTAAATGATAAACCCGTTGGCAGGCCAGTAGCTGAATAGGTGTATGGTGTGGTTCCGCCAGTTGCAGAAGGAATAGTTTGTGTTGGATAAACCAGACCGTTTGTTCCGTTTGCTAGCGTAGCAGGCGGCAACAATAAAGGATCGGTAACTTTTAAAGTATAGTTTGAAGTAATAGAATATCCATTGGCATCAGTAACAGTTATCGGGATTATATAATTTCCAGGCTGTGTAGGAGTGCCCGAAATTTCTCTGGTTGTTGGATTGAAACTTAATCCCGGAGGTACACCAGTAGCAGAATAGCTGATAGGACCAGTGCCACCTGTGGCTGCAGGAATGGTTTGAGTTGGATATAAAGTTCCGGTAACGCCATCTTGCAATGCGCCTGGAGCCAATGCCAATGCTGGAGTAACGGCTAAAGTAAAAATTGCAGTAGTTGAACAGTTTTTCGTATCGGTTGCGATAACTGAAAATGTTGGATCGCCGGTAGCAGTCGGCGTTCCGGTAATCAAACCCGTGTTTGATAAAGATAAACCTGCAGGCAAAGTACTACCCGAGGCTAAAGCATAGGTAAAACCAGGTGTACCACCTGTTGCAGCCGGTAATTGTTTGCTGTAAGGGAATGAAATACTGGCGTTGCTTAATGTTGTTCCATTGAATACGATAACAGGATTTACGGTGATGGTTACCGGAGTTCTCGTCGGGTTTGAACAAATAGTGCCGTTGATTAATTTATTAACCTGAATGTAATAGGTTGTTGTTGCTGAAAGCGCTGGTGTTGTAAAATCTCCACCATCAGGATTTAATACTGTTGCGCTTACCGGACTATCAAAATAGCTAACGGTTGTTCCGGTAACCGGTGTAACCGATAATTTAGCTGAACTACCCGCACAAATAGATTGTGCACCAGAAATAATAGTTGGGTTAGGATAAATTTGAATTGCGCCATAAATATCTAAGCTGTTTAATGCAGAAACTACGCCGCCGAAACTCACCTCGACGCGGTCGTAACTTCCGCCCGCAGCCAGTGTATATGCAAACCTGCCTCCACCCAATACAGTAAGTGATAATAATCCGCCACTAATCTGAACTGATTTCACCTGAGTGGTTCCGTTCAAAACCCTTACGGTGATATTGTTTAATACGTTCACATCCGCGAGGCCACCCGGTAATCCTAAATTTAAACGAATGCTATCCGTAGCTGCGCCAGGATTCTGGAAAATAAGTTGTTGCACTCCTGAGGCACCAACGCCTACACCTAATGTTAACCTTGTAAAATTGTTAGGATCAGCATCAGTAGAGTTACCAGCCCCGGCGATGCCACATAAAATACAAATTCCATTTATGGCTGTGCTTTGGCTTCCTGCGGCGTTACATGCAGTAGCACCTGATAGCGGAATAACTGTAACGGTAACTGGCACTCGGGATGCACTAACACAACCTGCTGCACTCGTGGTTTGAGCATAGTAAGTTTTTGTTGTTGTTAATTGTGGTGTTGTAAATGAAGCACTGTTACTTACCGGTGTGCCACCTGTTGCAGCCTCAAACCAGGCAATGCTGTTTCCCGCATCAAAAGTTGCAGTTAAGGTCGCGGTTTGACCAGCATTGATCGCAATATTGCTGGCAGCTACTGTTGGCAATGCTGCCGGTGGATTTACCGAAACCGTAACAGCCGTTTTTGCACTTACGGCAGTACCGGAAATGGCATCAACGTAAAACGTAGTTTGTGCGTTTACAGTTGGGGTGGTAAAATTCCCTGTGGTATTAGTTTGTATCGGGCTATCACCAGTTGGACCGTACAAGCGATAAGTAAGCGAAATATTTTGTGGATTATTGCTAACTGCCAGGGTTGCGCCAGAGCCTGTGCAAACAGTTGTTGATGCCACAACTGGTGCAGTAACATTTACATTGAGCGTATAGGTGGTGGTGGCATTATTGTTTGCTGCATCTGTTGCAGTAAGTGAAATTCCAAAAGTACCCCCAACTTCTGGTCTACCTGAAATCTCCCGGGTAACCGGATTAAATGTCATTCCCTGAGGAAGACCCGTAGCCACATAAGTATAAGGCTGTGTTCCGCCACTTACTGCTGGTAAAGTTCTGTTTGGATAAGTTGCTCCAACCGTTCCATCGGCTAAAGTAGTTGATGGCAAGTTAAGCGCACCGATCACTTTTAAAGGATATGAACGGCTGGCTGTTCTTCCTCCACCATCAGTTACCGTTACTAAGATGGAATAGTTACCGGCCTGAGCTGGTGTACCAGTAATCTCACGGGTGCTGGCATTAAAAGTTAATCCGGCAGGAACATTGGAAGCTATATAAGTATATGGGCCTGAACCTCCTGTTGCCGGAAGAATTGTTTGTGTAGGATAAGTTACTTTTTCATTTCCATCTGCGAGCGCTGTAGGTGGTAATGTCAATGGATCGAGTACGGTTATCGAATAAGTAGCAGCAATCGTTTTTCCATCAGCATCTGTTGCAGTAACCGAAACAGGATATGTACCTGCCAGTGTAGGCGTTCCTGCTATTGTTCTGGTACCAGGTGTAAAGGTTAATCCCGGAGGCAAGCCGGTAGCCGAGTAGCTATATGGCGTGGTGCCGCCCGTAGCCGAAGGGATAATTTGTGGTGTATAAATTTGTCCGGTCGTACCGTTTGCTAAAGCTGCAGCGGATAAAACCAAAGGATCAGTAACCTTTAGTGTATAATTTGAAGTAACCGTATTACCATTCGCATCGGTTACTGTTACCCGTACAATGTAATTGCCAGGTATTGTTGGTGTTCCTGTAATCTCTCTTGTGCTTGGATTAAATGTTAACCCTGCAGGAACATCTGTCGCAACATAGCTATATGGCCCGGTGCCTCCGGCCGCAACAGGAATTGTTTGCGTTGGATACAAAACATTTGTAATTCCATCAGGCAAAGCACCAGGTACCAGGGTTAAAGGGCCTGTTACGGTAAGTGTATAAGCTGCGGTAAGATTACATCCCCTGCTATCAGTAGCCACAATAGAAAAATTGTAATCACCTGGCACAGTTGGTCTACCAGCAATATCACCGGTTGACGATAGTGTAAGGCCAGCAGGCAATGAACTACCAGACGCCAGAGCATAGGTAAAACCTGGGGTTCCACCCGTTGCAGGCGCAATTTGCCGGTTATAATTGGTTCCGCTCGTTGCATTCGTTAGCGTAGCACCACTGAAATTGATTAAAGGATTTACAGTCACTAACGCTGGTACTCTGGCCGATTCCGTTGTACAGGTTAATCGTCTTGCCGCAACATAATACGTTTTGTTTGCTGTTAAACCAGGCGTTTGATAAACACCGTTAAATGCAACGGTAGCCAGTGGATTTCCACCCTCTGCCGCCTCATACCAAAGGAGTTCATTGGTATTTGCTGTTGTTGCCGTTAAACCTACAGGCACGTTATAACATGCCTGGAAAGTATTACCATTCGGACCGCTAAATGTTGGTCTTCCGGCAGAACGCGTAACACCATAAATATCTATGGCCTGCAATACATTTACTCCTACAAGCGAGTTTAGAGTAACTTTAACCCGATCATAAGCGCCTCCCGGAGAAAAAGGAATGGTAACAATAGATCCGTTGTTGAGTAAGCCAAGTAAATCAAGGCTCAATAAATTTGGATTTATATTTTGAGTAGCGACTACCTGAGTACCATTATAAGTAGTAACAATAATATTATTCAGTAAACCGAGGTTTAATAACGAGGGTGTTGTTTTAAATCTTAAATTAACATCATCAGTTGGATTAGATAAGCCAGAAAAATAAAAAACCTGGCTGGCGGTGCCACCAACTGCCAAAATACCTAAACTCAACTGAGAAAAATTACCAGGATCAGCATCAATGGCCCGTTCAGTATTAATGCCTCCTGAATTGCCCAGTTTTAAAGCATCTAGTGAAATGCCTGTGCCTTCATAACTGGTTGCAAAAGCTTGTGCACAAGGATCACTTCCCGAAAAATGAAGGGCAGAATATACTTTGGTATTATTAGATGTACCAAGTAATAACGCACTAGTAGCATCGCGAATAAATATGCGATCGTAAATTTGGCTCGGGGTGATGGCTACATAAAATTTGCCTGTAGCATCTTTTATCAAACGAATATTATTGCTCGAAAACTGCCCGGCACTCGAACCCTCCAACACTGTTTGCCCTGAAGCATTTCTTGCGCCAACGGTAAAACTGTGATTTCCTAAAGCCACATTGCCTACAACATTAGCCAGTAAACCGCCTAAGTTACCGCCCAATAATGCGTTCAATAAATCCGGGTCAGAATCTATTCTGATGTAAGCAGTTGTGTTTGCCGCTACATTGGATGGGAACTTTAACTCCAGTTCTCCTTCAAAGCGGCCACCACCTAATAATAGTCCTCCGTACGAATTTACCTGGGCAAAGCTCGTTTCATCAGCATTAGTGGCATTAGTGGGATTGGTTACGTTTGAACTTGCGCTAACACTATTTGCATAAATTGTATTTTGCGCATACGATTTGGAATTTAAGAACGTTAATAAAATGATGAGTGCAAATATTAGATAATTGCAGATTTTTCCGTTTAGGAAACGAGAGGTAAAATTTTTCATCATGTCAGGCGTAATTTGGACGATTTATAGTTGTCGCAGTTATTTACTAAGGAGATTTGGTAAACACTACAATGACAAATCTACATTTCGAATAGACTTCTATTTCATCCATTCCTATTCATTGTTTGGCCAGTACTTTCATTCATTTTATTCATACAGCTAATTGTTACTCATTTCATTTCCGGTATTGTGAAAATTTGATGACATTAGCGTAGTCATCCCATAAATTAATGAACGCTAACGAACTCCTTATTGAACTCAGGAAGTTTGTACTTATAAAATCAGGATTAAGAAACATTGATCCAGCCCATTGTAAGGTAATCTCTGAGTATGTATTCCAGGAAACAAAAAACTACGTTAGTGAAACCACTATAAAAAGGTTTTTTGGTTTTGCCAATACGCTGCACAAATTCTCTCTTTTTACATTAAACAGTCTCTCGCAATACATCGGCTATGCCGATTGGAATGCTTTCTGCAAGGAAAAAGAAAACCAAATTTTACCGTCACAAAGCATTTGGCAAACCATAAAGTTAACGGCTAAGTCGATTACAGAACTGGCACTGGTTACTAAAAAAAATAATTCTGGCGTTCCGTTTAATTTTACTGCCAACCGGAATTTTTACTATCCGGATTTCGATTATTTCTTAAAAAACAGTTACCAGTTTACTACGATAAGCGCACAACCCGGACAAGGGAAGTCTATACTAATTGCGCACATGGTAGAGCACTTTTTTTATTCTGAGCATGCTTTATATAAGAATGATATTGTTTTGCTCCTGAATGTGAATAGCATCAATAACATCATCCAAAACGGACTTTCGCTAAAAGATTGGTTTCTAAAAGAATTTAAGTTTGAGAGTCTGAGCGCTTTAGTGAGCTATTTTAAAAAGCATCCAGATAAAAAAGAAGGAAAAATTGTTATAGTTGTTGACGGAATTGATACATTTCTGGCCAGAACTGATTTTTTTAAAATCTTTGTTGATTTTCTATATAGTATTGAAGAAAATAGTTTTTTAAAACTGGTGTTTGGCCTTCGAACCAATAGCTGGGTAAATTTACAGCCTATTATAACTGGCTCGGCTTTTTTAACAAAGAACTGGTATAATGGATTATTTTATGACATCGATGTACTTAGCAACGTTCCACCACTAAATACCGAAGAAATATTAGGTATACTTAGTCGTCTTGAAGAAAAAGATGTAACCCAGGAAGATGTTCACCCCGCGTTATTGAAACAGTTAAAATCACCCTTCTGGCTACAGGTGTATTTTCAGCTAAAGAATGAAAATTTTTCTCTTGAATTAAATGATCCACTTTTATGTTATGAACAGATCAATTATTTTCTGGAGAAAAAAATCTTTCTGGCCAAAAAAAGTACTGAGAAGATATTTTTGCTTAAAAAAATCAGTGAAAACATCTCTAAAGGTAATAAAGGCCTTCGCGTAGCGAAAGAGACCATCTTAACCTATATCAATGACTATCCTGATGCGTATGAAGAACTTTTGTATGACGGCATCCTTATTCAGGAGAAACGCCTAAGCACAGCCATCCCAACAGAAGTTGTTCGCTTCCTGAACGATGACATTTACACTTATTTTCTGTTCATTCAAATCACTGAAAAATTTAATTATAAACCGAGTAAAGCATTTTTTGAATACATTCTCGAAAACTACACCCCTAGAACCTTAATTAGAAATTACATTCTGAACTGGTCCATCAGGTTTTGTATCAATAGAAATGAGATTTCAGAATTAAAAAACATTTTAAAACTGCCTTTTACAAATGAGGAGAAAAACGATTCATTTGATTTTATCTGTAGTGTATCAAAGTATGAAATAAGTAAGCCGAACTCCAATTTCAATAAACAAAGTATCAATATGGATTTTATTGATATTTTGGCTAACGGAAGAACGATGAGCCCTTTGTACAAAGAAACCGTGAAAGCGATTTCAGATAATGTGCTCAATGAAGATGTGCAAATTATGCTGCTGGTTATTGAGTGCAATATTGCATTGATTGATATCGACAAAACGCTTTTGGTAAATGCTATGCAATCGTTAAAAAGGCATTACAAAAGATTGAGTGAGTTATTTCCGATTAACCCTTACGACTTAATATTATACTTTCATAATAACCTGATTGGTAAACCAAATGAAAGCAAAACCCTTGAAGAGAAAATCATCAGCCTTTGCCATCAAATAGATAAAAGTGAGCCTTTAAAAAATAGTCAAATCACCACAACCGAAGTTTTAGCATACCGGATGGTGCTGCTTACTCTTTTTGCACAGAAAAATTATGCGGAGTGCCACCGTTTCATCATGGCGATTTTAAATAGGTATCCAAATATTTTTTATGTCAGATACTCGGTATTCTCCCCTTTCTTATTGCTTCAGCTCGGACAAACTTACTTGAAGCTTAATTATTACAAAAAAGCTAAACGGATTGTTGAGTTTGTAGAAAAGATAATTGAATGTGATTATACTTACTATACCAACTTTATTATTGTGAGCTTTAGTGTTTTCAAAGCAAATTTTTACAACTGCACACACAACTACGAACAGGCTGTTGCAGAAACAGAAACAGGACTAAAAATGGCAAGCCAGGATGATTTTAAAATTTATGAGATCGCCTTACAGTTACTGAAAATAGATTCATTAAAACATTGCGACCGACCGGAAGAGGTTTCAAATGCGATTAAAGAACTCTTTAATTTCTTATCGCTGCATAAAATCTCATTGCCTGAATATACCAACCTGAATAACTTTGAATTTGATCAAACTTTTAAGGTGCTAAAATCGTATAAAAAATAAAATGTCCTGCAGTGTGAAACAGCAGGACATTAATGATGTGAGTTCTAATTATTTAATCAGGTTGTAAAGTTCATCCAGTTTTGGAGAAAGTACAATTTCAATTCTGCGGTTTTTACTCCTTCCATCGGCACCTGCATTAGAACCTAAAGGCTGAAATTCGCCTTTACCGGTTGCCGTCATCCGCACACTTTCAACCTTTTCATTTTCTGTTAGATAGCGAACCACTGATGTAGCCCTTAACACACTTAAATCCCAGTTGTCTTTAATCTGGCCTAGGTTATTTATTTTCTGATTATCGGTATGACCTTCTACAGCGATATTAATTTCAGGCTGTTGTTTCAGTACGTTAGCCAATTGTGTTAAGGCTTGTTTTCCTTTATCATCGATAATGATACTTCCTGATGGAAATAACAGTTTATCCGTTAAGGAAACGTATACCTTGCCATTTTTAATTTCTACCGTTAAGCCACTTTTTGTAAAACCAAGTAACGCTTGCTGCAACTTCTCTTTTAAAGAATTGGTGGCTTCATCGCGTTTGCGCAGCACCTCTTCCACTTCTTTCAGGCGTTTCTCGCGGGCGGCCAGGTCGCCTGATAATTTTGTAATTTCTGTAGTTGAATTATTTTTAAGTTTTTTATAGCTGGCATCTACTTCATTATAGCTGTTCTGCAAATCTCTCAACTCTTCAGCCATCATCGAGGTATCTTTCTTCAGTTTTTTAACTTCATTTTCCAGATTCTCAATTTTAACCAAACCTTCATTAAACGCAGTGTACAAAGAATCTTTGCTTCCAAGTAAAGCTTTATACTTTTTTGGAGACAATACAACACACGATGTTAGGGATGAAATAAATAAAAGAATGGCAAAAGTTAAAAAGGTATTTTTCATATTTTAAGTATCAAGATTTTAGCAACAGGTATCAAAACCCGATAAATTTGAGTTTGATTACTGACTGATTGCGTTTCGTAAAAATGCAACTAATGGCTGTATTGCTCCAAAAGAACTTATTAACTTATTAACGAGTTTGGGATCAAAAAATTCATTATCAGTTAATGAAGTAGTGGCTTCAAAACTTTTCAATTTCAAATATTCAATGTTTGGATCGGCGGGATCATAACCTTTTGGTGCATTTTTAAGTGCATTACTGGTACCCAGCGTAAAGTGTTTTTTAAAATCTTTAGCAGATATAATTTCTTTAAATTCATCGATATTATAATCGATCTCTTGCCTGATAAGTTTTAAGTGCGCAGCTTCCGGCATCCAGTAACCGCCTGCGATAAAACTTTTGCCTGGCTGAATATGCAGGTAATATCCGGGCTCATTCACGCCCTTACCTTTAGCTGAAAACCAAATACCGAAGTTATTTTTGTATGGATCTTTATTCTTACTAAAACGAACATCGCGGTAAATGCGCATTAAGTTTTTCTTTGGATCTGTATCGGCAGAAATTAATGGATCAACTTTGGCAAGTTCAGGAATGATGACAGAAATTAAATTTAAAACATCCTGCTTCGCTTCTTCATATTCGTCCTTATGTTCAGCAAACCATTCACGGTTATTGTTCTCCGCAACATCTTTAATAAATTTTAGGGTTTCTTTTTTTAACATTCGTAAAATATGGATAGAGTTTTTGAAGCTAGTTAATGATGAACATTAAAGCGATGATGCTAAAGGATAGCGATAGCGTTACTATTGAATAACCTGAAATACGATTGCGTTTGGCAAATAACTGATACAATGAAAACAAGAAAATAATTACCAGTAAAATTATAAGCGGAATGGTAATTAACTCTGAAACCGCACCAATTAACGTTATCGTTTGTAACTTAGCCAGTATACCTGTAAATGCAAGTACAAAATAAATTGAGGTTATTAAGGTAACAAAAAATAAATTTTTCGTAAACGATGAATGGTTAGTAATCATAATTAGTTTTTGATTAAAGATACTATTTATCGTAATAAGGTTTGTATTTTATATTAGGCGATAATACGTGAAGCAGGATTATCCTGGAATAACGATAATTGAATGGGTATAAAATAAAACAGCCAGAAAAGATGGCAATTAGGTAATGCCAAAAGGTAGCATCAGTTAACGGCCCAAAAATTAAATAGGTAATTAAACTTACTATAAGCATCTCAATCACATTCATTGCATAACTGACGTACATGGCTGCATAAAAATAGCCTGGTTCAATTTCTATACGCTGGCCGCAATAACTGCAAATTTCTTTGGTATGCTGGATGTTCCAGCCATACATACTGCCTGTGAAAATATCTCCCCTACGGCAATGTGGGCATTTGCAATGAATAATTGCCGAAAGTTTTGAGGTTTTACCTGACATTCTTAATTTAAATGGAACGGCTCTTTTTTCATATTCAATTCCACATTTTTCTTACGGAATTTTTTATACCAAACCACACCAACAATTATTGCCATTAAGTAAGGAATAGCCAAAAGGTACAAAACGCCGGTGTTTAGACCTGCCGAAACTGTATTACCATTTTTTACGCCTTGCTCAGCATTGATGCTACACATGGCGCATTGTGCTTGTACATTTGCCGAAAACAAAAATACGCAAGCGATTGAAAATAAGATAAAAGTGAATGTCTTTTTCATCATTGCAAATATAAGATTAAACGAACGCCGGCCGGCAAAAATTATGTCATAAAAAAACCCCGCTGATGAGGCGGGGTTTTAAGGAGAGATTGTTAATTATTGTAAAGTACCGGTAAATGTAAATGTTGGGTGTTGAACACTTTTGAACTGCCCCAGCGTTGCACCATTTGTTGGATTTGTAAAATAATCCAAAGTGAATTCGTCTACGTTAATGCGTTGAGCAAGTAGTGGTGCCATTACACCAGCCAGTGCGGCTGCGTTTCCACCAGCAGCACCTATTGTAAATTTATAGGTTCCAGCTGTGGTTTTCGTATAGGTGTACGGGTAAGTAAGTGTTAAACTTGTTGCTGCATACGGTGTAATCACATTAAGCGTCATGGTTTGAGCGTTTGTGTTAAATATGTAGGTCATGCTACCTAATGTTAACCTACTTCCGCCTACGCTAAAAGTTGCCACGCCGGTTGCAGCACTTGCTCTTTGGGCAATAAAATCTGCCCCCCATCCCGGGCTTGTAGTTGCTTGCGGAACCACAATTCTCGAATAATTTAGCCCCATCAATAAATGCAATGGAAGAATTGGTGTCGAAGACACTACAACTTCAACTCTTTGTCCGTCGATAGTGGTGTAGTATACTTTCTTTACCGGATCCCATGTCAATTCTGTTATTTTCTTGCCTTTGTAAAACAATGGCTCTTTTAGTACGATGCCAGTAAGCGTAAAAGCAAAGCCAGTGGTAGCCGTATTTACTTCGCCATTGCTATCCCAGATTAAACTGAATATTTTATTGTAAACATCAATGCTGATCTGAACTTTTGTTTGATCACCAATCAATGCGTATAAATTTTTGTTCAATGTAGTGTAGTCTACTGCAGTAGTAACAGAATTATACAGACCTTTTGCATCGTAAGATGCTTTTTCAGCAGCTGTTGCTTTCACTAAAACCAACTTGCTTTTAAGGAGTTTGCCGGTAAGCATAATTGAATCTCCTACCTGCTTATCAAACGTAAATTCGAAGTCAGAATAAACACCCCAACCAGCCACACCACCAAAAGTATTAGGATTTGGATCGGCGAGAATGTGCATGTAACTGTAGGTATCAAATGATAAAGTTGGGTTTTGAAAAGCCTTAACCCTATAAGTACTTTCCATAATATCTGAGGCTGGAGCATAATCCAAATCGGCATACATGCTTACCTTGTTTTCTTTGTTAAAATTTAGAAAAAAGGAGTAGCCGCCACCACCATCGGGATATAAAAAAGCTTTCCAGCCTGTTGTACTACCAGTTAAAGCATTGGTGTATTTTGTTACCGCTTCGGTAATCCTTTCCTCTGGTCTTTGTCCATCAATTAAAACTTCCTCTTTTTTACAACCTGCAAAAAAAGCAAGAGACAATAATGAATATAAAAATATTTTTTTCATGTTAATTTCTCCTTTTATTAATGGCCCATTGTTCCGTAAAAATATGAATTGGCATTAGTAGTTTTGTAAAAAGCACCTAGTGAACCTACAAAACCGATCTCGCCCGGTATAATCTGGTTAATCCAGTTTACCCTGAATGAGCCCGAAGTAAAATAACTGTTCACGCCAGCCATTCTTGCATTAATGACGCCCATGTTTGAATAAGGTACAGGATCTACAGCCGGAACGGTTGCCGTAGGCTGCGTAGCATTTAACGTAAAAGTCGTTACACCAGTAGTTGTATTTAAGGCTACAGTATAATCCGCATCAGCTGAATAAGTAGTCGTACCGGCAGCATTTGTAAACGTATATCTTAAAGTCATCAAATTGGATGCTCTAAAAGTCATTTTGAAATCTTTTAGCACAAAACCACCAGCTGTCATTGAAGTTCTTGCTGCATTCCACAAGCCTAAAAATTCTGCAGACTGACTTGGGTCAGTAGAAGGATTTGAAGTGAGCGTAGTATATCCCACGCCTAAACCAATCATACGCGAAAGTACAGGAGCTGAAACTTTGAACAGAGCCAATTGCACCTCTTTTTGCAACTTATAAAAATCAATATTAAATGCTGTTTTGAAGTAATCCACAACAAACTGTTCTTTTTTCTTCAATTTAATTTGTGCATCTGCAGGAACCGAAGCTACAATTCCATTATACTGAACGCCACCCATCATTAACATGTTCGAAGATTGTTCTGCGAAATCCTCTCCAGGAGATACCCGGGCATACTGTGTAATAAACCCTAATGAATAGGCTTCTGTAAGCGGTCTTTGTGTCCAGTTTGCTTCATATCCGCCACGAGAAACCGTTTGGTATTCAGGAGAAAAATCAACCGTCTGGTTTAAGATGTGTGTATACTCGTGTTGAATCACCTGAATCATTTGCTTCACCGACCCCAGATTTGTTTTATCAAATGAGTTGATTACATAAAGTACAATTTTGCGCCCACCTTCGGCAGTTCCTAAGGTAATCGTTCCATTGCTGTTATATTCTGCACTACCTGCTAAAACAAATTGTTTTGGCGATATCCTTTTAATAAAATCGCTGCCACCTGCAGCTTCAAAAGGTCTGATCCAGACATCACGAACCATCTCCATGGCCGGAATAACTTGCCCAACCAAAGGAGGTGTAATATTTTTACCAGATGGAAGTTCAAAACGATCAAAACGATACTTGGTTTCGATGTTATATGGATTTAAAAAATTCTGATCTAACCATAAATCAGTTGCATTTTTATTGGTAATAATATTTTGATCAATAGCATCCAGATTGGCATTTAAGGTGCCTTCTTTTTTACAAGATGCCAGGATTGTAAGCATACCTAATGCTACAACGCCTTTATTAAATATTTTTTTCATAATAATCATCTTTATTATCTTGGATTTTGAGCAATACCTGAAAGTGTAACTTGATTTGGCAGTTGAAATAATTTACGCGGATCGTCTGCAGTTAGTGTATTTGTAGTAAAGGAACCGTTCACTGCAAAAACTCGGTGTTGAACAGGTAGTTTATACCTTAAAATATCAAACCACCGCAAACCTTCTTGTGTAAATTCTTTCTTTTTGAAATCTAAAATTGTTGCAATTAAACCCGCTTTAGGATCGGTGGTACCGTAAAAAGCAGCGATTTTAGCTAGCGTTACAGCATGCGTTGTAGCGTTGTAGTTTAAGATTCTTGTACTACAATAAGTATTCAAGTCAGCAAGCGCTAAAGCATTTTGTCCTGATGATGCATAAGCTTCTGCCCTATTTAATAATACTTCATCAGCAGTTAGTACCGGCACAATAGTGTAAGGGAAACCAATAGTGGCATTAGGACTTGTTCTAACAAAATATTCATTCCACTTTAACATGGTATAATGCGGAACACCATAATAAGCAGATTTATACGCCCAACGTGCTCCAGTAACATTTACTAAGAACATTTCATTGTTTTGAATCTGACCAAAACCATATCTTGGAGAGGTTGTTCTCGCCCATGACGAAGCAGTTTCGATTAATAACAATGTAGAGGGTTCATTCGCCTGTGTAAAGTTTATTACCTGCTCATCTAACGTATATGTGTTATATCTTGTATTCCAAGGCCTAAGTATTGTGGCAAAGGCATTACCCGGCGAAACTGCACTGGCATATTGAATCACTTTTTCATACTCTTTTTTGAATAAAAAGAATCTTGCAGCGAAAGCGTTTGCTGCAGCTACATTAAAGTGGTATTTAGCAACTTTATAAGAAGTGTTCTTGATTAGCGGAAGACCAGCCAATAAGTCTTTCTCGATATTTGCATATACAGAAGCAACTGTACCGCGTGTATATTGAGCAGATACAATCTTTTCTGGCGCCGTGACATAAGGGATTCCTGGAGAATCATTGCTGGTTGCAGGATCATAAACTTTCGAGTATAAGGTTACCAACATGAAGTGAGCATAGGCTCTGGCAACTAAAGCTTCACCTTTATATGGTAATGCTGCTGCTCCCAAATTATTTACCTCAATTGCTTCCAAAGCTGCATTTGCTGCTGCAATGGCTTCATAACAAGAATTCCAATATTGAGTAGGCGTATCATTACCATCATCATCATTATCTAGCCAGTAAAAAGGTTGGGTTATTGTTCTACCCTCACTACCAATTCCAGGTCCTTTATCCTCAGCATTATCTGATGAAGTTTCGGTAAAAGCAATGTAATTGCCTTCAGGATATGCACTGGTTAATAATTCTGCAACCTTTTCAACTGTATTAACCTGAGTTCTTTGATCTGGCGCCTGCTCTAAGAACTTTTTGCAACCAGTTGTCGATATGAGTGCTAAAGCAATTATCGATATATATATTTTTTTCATGATATTATATTTAGAATCCCACCTTTAAAGATAATGTAAACTGACGAGGGATTGGCAAGGCCACCCCACCAGATCCAAAAAACTCAGGATCCTGGCCGTTTAATTTTTTATCCGAATAAATTAAAAACAAGTTATTACCCACAGCACTAATCGATGAGTTGGTTAAACCAAGCTTCTTCGTAAATTTAGTTGGGATGTTATAGCTTAAAATAATTTGTTTCATTCTTACAAAACCACCATCTGCTACACGCTCCGTAGAATAATTATAATTGTTGTATGCATAATTACTACCGAATGATTGTGCTTCTAAAACATCTAAAATTGATGGCACATTGGTTAACAATTCATCCCCTTGTTGTTCCCAACGGCTTAAGAAGGCCTTTGGCATAGCGTCTAAATCGGTATAACTGGTTTTAAAAGCTGGTGATAAACGAACTTTGTTTCCAGCAGCAAATGTTACCAATGCAGATAATGTGAAATCTTTGTATTTAAATGTATTAGAGAAACCACCTGTATATTTCGGATCGATTGGTCCTTCATATTTCAGGTATTTCACCACATCACTTTGAAGGTAAACATCACCACTTACAATGCCTTCGTCATTAATAAATCTTGGCGATCCGTTTAAAGGATCTAAGCCTTGAAAATCAAGAGAGAACAAGCCTCTTTGCGCATAACCCTCAAGCGGTCCACCATCAGCACCGATTAATCCAAAAATATTTGGCTGATTTTTTAAGTTGGTAATCTCATTGCGGTTATAGCCAAAAATTAATTGGGTAGACCAGTTGAAACCTGGGGAAGTAACTACTTTTGCTCCTAAAGCTGCCTCTATACCTTCCGATTTCATATCGGCATAGTTTGCCTGTTTTATGGCTTCACCACCAATACCAGAAGTTCTGAATGCACCAATCAAATCGAAACTTTTTCTTCTATAAGCATCAACTGTCAAGGTCATTCTTTCTTTAAATAAGCCTAAATCTAACCCAATATTTAACTCGTTTAATTTTTCGAAAGTTAACTCAGAGTTCTCAAGACCCGCAATGTATAGTTTTGTCTCTTTTTCTCCAAGATAAGGCCGGCGGGTACCCATACTTTGTACCACTAGGCTAGAGTTAGTTGCCGAACCCATACTTGCAACTAAACCATAAGTTGCTCTTAAAGTAGCACGGCTGATGATGCTTCTAAGTCTTTCATTTTGCATGAAATTCTCGGTATCAATATTCCAGGCACCTGATACGTTCCAGGTTGGTAACCATCTTGCTGTAGGCGATTCACCCAGTAAGTTAGAACCATCGTAACGACCAGTAGCATTAAGGCTATATTTTCCTTTATATGAATAAGCAGCTCTTAAAGAGTAATTTAAATAACGCTCATAACGATAGTTCATACTGTAATAGTTAAAACCACCCTCTACATTTTGTTTAACGATGTTTGGATCTATGAATGGAACACCTCCCTTGTCATACTGATATCCATAGCCATCAAAAATTTTGTTTTGACGATTAATATAACGCATCTCCTGAGTGGCGAATACGTTAAAAAGATGATCTTCGTTGAAAGTTTTATCGTATTCTAAACTGTTACGAACATAGTAGTTAACAATGTTATCATCATTAGTTTTATAGAAACCTCCGTAAGGTAAAACCGAAACAGGCAGTGCATTGGGATCATCAGGATTGCGATATAAAAATTTATTACTCCTTCTAATGGTTGCATCATCCGGACTTATACCAGCACGGTAAGCCTGTGCCATGTTTGAGTTTTCAGTGATTTTATGCTCTTGAGTCGTCTTTGCGAAACGATATGCACCATCAAATGAATACTTTAAGTTATTGGTGATTTTGTACTTTAAACCACCCTGAACTTTAAAATCGATAAGACCTAATTCCAAGGTATTATTTTCCAGCTCATTTAAGATATTAAAAGGTGCATAATTTTGGCTAAAAAATTCACGGTTACCATTTGCATCATACGGTGTTAATGTACGGCTGGTGTTTAAAGCATAACTAAACGGGTTGATATCAAAATCTCGGTCGTATGTTCCATAAACCGGATTCCCGTTTCTGCCTAAGGTACCAGGCGCTTTTTGATCTCGGATTGAACCTTGTGTGATTAACTCAAAACTCAACTTGTCGCTGATTTCGAAGTTACCACGAAAGTTTCCGGTAAATCTTTTTACATTGTCACCAACCGTCCATCCGTTATCCTGAAGGAAACTGGTTGATGCATATATTTTAGATTTTTGCGTACCTGTAGCCACACTTAGAGAGTGCTCCTGCATTAATGATTGTTTGAACAATACATCAAACCAATCGGTATTGGCATCAGCATAACGCTGTAAAAATTGTTTTTGGCTTTGGGCATCATTTCTCAAAGCATAACTATTGGTAGCCGGGTCATAGATATACATTTGATTATACATCTTCGTAAAAACACCACCGTTTGCGCTTCTGGATGAGCTTGAATGATTTAACCAACCTTTATTTTGCATTTCGATATACACATTCATCTGGTCAGCTGAATTTAAGATATCGAAATTATTATATGATGGTTTCATGTAACTCGAGAAGTTTCCTGTGTAAGAAATTAATGGTTTTCCATCAGTATTTCTTCCTTTTTTAGTTGTGATGATTACCACACCATTCATTGCTCTTGCGCCATATTGTGCAGTTGCAGCAGCATCTTTTAAGATATTGAAACTTTCGATATCATCAGGGTTTAAGCCTGCAACAGATGAACCTACCAAAGTAGATGGATCTCCTGTCGATAATTGTTCGTTAGAGATATTCACCACATCTTCCAGGATAATTCCATCAACCACCCAAAGCGGTTTATTATCGCCAGAAATTGAAGTAGCTCCACGAACACGGATTTTAGGAGCAGCACCAAAAGTTCCTGAAACATTTTGTACAGACACACCGGCCACACGACCCTCTAGCATACGACTCACATCCGTGATACCATCACGCTTTACATCAGATGCTTTTAACGCTGTTGCCGAACCTGTAAATAATTTCTTGTTTAGTTCCTGATAACCTGTAGAAACCACATTCACCTCTTTAAGTTGAGCAGCATCTTCTTCGATAGAAACATCGATAGTGGTTCTGCCATTCACAGCAACCTCAATGGTTTTGTAACCTACAGAAGCAAAAGATAAAGTTGCGCCATCTTTAACACGAATTTGGTATTCTCCATTTCCATTGGTAGAAACTGCATTAGAAGCTCCTTTTTCGCGAACGCTTACACCCGGCATTGGCGAGCCATCTTTTTTATCTTTTACACGGCCTTTGATGATTACGTCTTTTTGATTAGATTTTGGCGATTCCTGAACTTTTAGAATAACCTGTTTGCCAACCAATTTGTATGCAATATTTTTCTGCTTCAACTGGTCTAATGATTCAGTGATCGATGTTAATTTGGTTGGAACATCTAAAATCATTGTCTTGTTAATTTCAGCGGCATCATAAACAAAACTTACACTGTAAGTTTGTTCAATTTTCTTTAAGTAGCTGTCTAATCTTTCGGGCCTGGCTTTGCCTTGCTGCGTATCAGCACTGGCTAAAACCGTCCAAAAGATTGCACACAGAAGCAGTGCCATTCGGCGCAAACCCATTGCCGCATTTCTTTGGTAGAAATTTCTCTCCATAGTTTAATTGTTTGTTTGTTTGATTAGTTAAAAGGTAGTTAGGGTGATATGATCTTTGGTTTCTTTGATTTTTACATTGTAAGTGGCTTTTAGCACGTCCAAAATTTCATCTAAACTGTTATTTTGGAACTTTGCATTGAATTTTTCGATAACCTGGTGGTTGGCTTCGAGTTTAATATTTTTATGATAGTAATGGCTTAACTGTTTACAAACTTCTCCAAGTGGCGTATCAACAAAAATCAGTTCGTGGGTTAACCATGAATCGGCATTTTGCGATAAGCGGGTAGTAAACTCCCGTTTCTGAATACTATATGTTAACGCCTGTCCTGCTGTTAAAATTGAAGATGCACCATTAGAATATGGCGAAAATATAACCTTACCTGTCTTTACATCAAGATCAATCTTGCCTGGAGAATAGTCGATATTAAAGGAGGTACCTAAAACGCTTACCTTCGATTCACCCATGGCGATACTGAAAGGATGGTGAGGATCTTTAGTTACGTTAAAGAAAGCCCTTCCCTTGCGTAAAAATATTTCTCTCGATGCCCCACTAAATATTTTAGGATAACTTACGATGGTATTTTCAGCCAGTATTACGGTTGATCCATCTGCAAGCTTAACTGAATCGATATTGCTATCGGTTTTTAAGCTCAGTAACTCTACATCGTTACTTTTATCAAACCACCAATAACATGTTGCAGCAAGCAAAATTGTAGCAGCCACAGCACTCATCCATTTAGCAAAACTTGCCGGGCGACCTGAAATTCTCTTTAAAGCCTTTTGGAAACTGGCAACTGCTTCTTCTTCTTTTAAATGATCTAAACGGGCAGACTTCGAAGATAACTTCCATACACGTTCGATATCCTTAAAGTAGGATTCATTGCTTTTAGATTCAGCGCAAAAAGAAATTATTTCAGCATGAAGTTTTTCATCCTGCGGATTATTTAAATACCGAACAATTAAGTCCAGGTATTCAGGTTGGTTAAGCATTAGTTAGTTTGGGTTTGTATCATATAGACAAATAACTTTTACAAAACCCCTAGTCGATCCTAAAAAAAATTAAAAAAAAGAAGATTATTATGGAAAATGCCGTTCAGCACAACTAATTCTAATATAAAAATGTATTTATCAGCATCAAATAAGATTTAGCCCGTTTATTTAAGTGTGAATCTTTTAGAAACCGCTCTCTTAAAATCTTTAATGCATTACCAATATGATTTTCTACAGTTTTTTCAGAAATATTGAGTTGCTGAGCAATTTCCTTATATTTTAAATTTTCAAACCTATTCAGTTTGAAGATTTTTTTGCATTGAGCGGGTAGCTTTTCAATTTCTATTCTAAGCAACACGATAATCTCGTGCTCTTCATCTAATTCAGTCAAATATTCATCTGTTAATGTAGAAGCAAGTTTTAAATGATGCTGCTCAATATTTTTCTGGCGATTGAGGTGATTGATGGAAGCGTTTATTACCACTCTATAGAGATATGATTTAAGCGATTTAACCTCAACTAATTGATAGGGATTTTCCCATATTTTCAAGAAAACATCTTGTACAAGTTCCTCTGCTGCATAAACATCCTTTAAATACTTATCGCTTGCCAATAGCAGTTTTTGAAAGTACGACGTATAAAAACGGGTAAAGATCGAAGTTTGACCTTTCTCAATTAAAGTAATTAAATCACTTCCCGTTTCTATTTCTGCTACATCCATTAATTGTCACGCGTTGATCTGCTAATATCAAATCAATAATACAAATTAATGCTCAAAAAAGTGACAGAAAGTATTTGCTTTTTTGTAAAGCAGTAGGTTTACAGGTTTAGTAGTGATAATATGGAGAAATCATCAGATAAACGATTACGCCAGTTACAGCAACGTAAAGCCACATTGGAAAAGTGATCCTGGCAATTTTTCTATGTTTGTCAAACCGTTGCGCCAATGCCCTAACATAGGTAACCAATACAAACGGAATAATAATCACAGACAGGCAGATGTGCGTAATCAAAATTACGTAATAAACGTATTTGATTATACCCGCTCCGCCAAACTTAGTAGAATCTGATGTCATATGATAAGCCACATACATGGCCAGGAATGCAACAGAGAGGCAAATAGCAAACTTCATGAGGTTTTCATGCAACTTTTGTTTACCGTTTTTAATTGCCCAAACAGCTATAACCAACACAATAGCTGTAATTCCGTTAATGGCAGCATATATTGGCGGTAAAAAAGATAATGGTTTAACGTCATAGCCTAGCTTTCTTAAATTAACGCCAAACAATAAAGCGACAACCAATGGAATAGCAATGGATAAAACAACAATCCATTTATTATATTTTTGTTCAACTGATGATTTCATTCTGATTCTAATCGCTATGTCAATTGGCTCCAATTACCTTTCAACCTTATGTTTTAATTTTAAACTTTCAGCTTTGTACTTTGCAACTAAATTACCTGCCGTCTTTTACTGTTCGCAGATATTCAGCAATTAATACCTTAATTTCATCTTCCAGCCTGCCTCTTGCCTCCGGATTATCAATTTCATAAATGCCTCTGATGCGATGTTGCACATCAATCAGCAAAATCTTATTACCAAAAATAAAGTTCGGTTTATCTTTTGTATCATCCTGAATCACGTCGAGCATTAGACCTTTTCGAATGAGCGGATATGTAGATGCGGTATCACCTGTAAGCAAATCCCATTTCCCGGGCTTGGCATTAAGCTTTGCTGCAAAACCATCTACCTTACTTTTGTCATCAGGATTTACTGATAAGCTTAAAAATCGCACTAATGGTTTTTTCTCGTAGCCTTCAGATAATTGCTTGATATACTGAATGACGTTATTACTGCTGGCATCGGCATAGAAAAGGTTCATCACAACAATTTTATCTTTAAGGGATAGCCAATTGATTGAATCGCCGTTTTGATTGCTTAAACTAAAATCTGGAATCTGGTGATAAATGGTATCGGGTATTTTTTTTCCTTTTACCGAATGGAAAGTTGAAGCCACTATTTTCTCGCCAAAGATTGGTAAGCTCTTATACCGGTTTTTAGCGAACTGTGGCAATAAGTAAAAAAACAAAAATCCTGGTATAGCTAAAATGCTTACCAGGATTATTACCTTTTTTATGGGGTTTCTTTTCATTAATGGCTTAACATGTGGAGGTTTAAGAAACCGCCTTCAATTAACATCAAAACAATAAAGTAAACAATGAAAATGAATGAAACTGTTAATGAAAGTTGTAAACCTAACTTTTCGTATTTCAAGTGCATGAAATAGGCAACGATATAAAAAGCTTTAACCAATGTTAAGGCGATATAAACGAAGTTCCCTACCCCGTGTGACATATACCCTTTAGGTAAAACCACCAAAGCAATGATAAATTCGATAACTGTTATCAACAATAGAATACCGAAAACCTGCCAAATTTTACTTTTGGTTAAACCAGCATGTTCTTCGTGCTCGTGCCCTTCTGTTGTATGTGAATGATGTTCTGACATGATAATATTTTTAGATATGATAAATTAAACCAAATAGAAGAATGTAAATACAAACACCCACACTAAATCTACAAAGTGCCAGTATAAACCAACTTTTTCAACCATTAAATAGTGACCTCTTTTTTCGAAAGTTCCATTAATCGTCATGATCAAGATGATGATGTTAATTACCACACCACTAAATACGTGGAAACCGTGGAAACCTGTAATGGTAAAAAATAAGTTAGAAAACTGTTGTGCAGCCACTAATGATACATCACCAGAGAATAAGTGTTTTAATTCTTCAGCGGAAGGAATTTCTCCCCATCCAAATCCTTCATGGAATAAGTGCGTCCATTCTAAAGCCTGGCAGCCTAAGAACATAAAACCACCAATGATTGTGGCAATCATCCACCAGATTACTTCTTTCTTCGAACGTCTGTGTCCGGCTTCTACGGCTAATACCATTGTAACCGAACTCATGATTAAGATGAAAGTCATGATACCCACGAAAACCAAAGGTGCACCATGATCCATGATACCAGGGATTGACTGGAAAACCAAATCAGGATCTGGCCATGTTAATTTTGAAAAACGCTGAGCGCCATAATAGATCAATAGCGATGAAAAAGTAAAAGCATCTGACAAAAGGAAAAACCACATCATGATTTTACCATATTCTACCGACCACGGAGAACGACCACCATTCCATGGTCCGGTTTTAACTTGATCTAATTGTGATACTGAATTCATTTGGAAATAGTATAATAGTTTGTTAACAAATTTAACGGTTCAAAAGTAAAAAAACATACAGATATATCCATAATATATCTATAAAATGCCAGAAAATAGATGCGATTTCCATGCGATACTGGCTTTTCGCTAACGGAATATTTCTATAGCTACCCACTAAGGCGCTGATTATTAAGAAAACACCTGCAATAATGTGCAACAGGTGAATAAAGCTTACTACGTAAATAAATGATATTGCCGCATTATTACCCACTAATGTTGCACCTGTATTCACCATGCTTCCCCATGCACTAAACTGCATCACGCCAAACGCTATGGCCAAAATTACAGTAATTAAAAGCAGATTCCGTTGCATACCAAACTTTAGTTTGCGTAATGCTTTCGAAGCCAGGAAAAGCGTGATACTGCTGGCTATAATCACCAAGCTTGAATAGATAAATGCATCAGGTAATACCAACCCATGGCCTTTTCCTTTCGACGCGGAAAAAACCAGATAATAACTGGTAAATCCACCAAACATAATGGTTGATGAAACCACGAATAACCAAACGATGAACTTCCTTGGTTTTGGATCAAATGTATCTTGGATATTTTCCATTGTTAGAACCATAAATTATTTTGCGATAAAATTTAATAATAATCCCAACTGTACAGCAGGAATGTAAAAAAACGAGCAAAACATCACGCGTTTTGCATCAATCAACTCTCTGTTTAACAAAAGTTTTAAAGCTAACCAGCTAAATATAATCCCAGCTACTAGTGATAAACCTGCAATGTAATAGCCTCCGAAACCATAAATAGTTGGCATTAGGCTCACAGGAATCAAAATTAATGTACTGATGAAAGTAATCAGCGCAGTTGCTTTATCACGTTTTTTAGTAGGTAACAACCTGAATCCTGCTTTTTTATAATCATCATCCAATACCCATGCAATGGCCCAGAAGTGAGGAAATTGCCATACAAACTGGATCAGGAACAAAATAACTGCAATGTTATAATCAATTGCGTAAAACATCTCAGATTTTAAGCTACCAAATGCAGCTAAATAACCGATTAGCGGTGGTAACGCACCAGGTATAGCACCAACGAAAACTGCAATAGGCGATTTTCTTTTTAATGGCGTATACGCAAATGCATATAGTAAAATTGAAAACACTGATAACAAACCTGTTTCAAGATTCAAGTGTCCTAATAACCATGTTCCTAGAAAAGCCATGAATACCCCAAGGATCAAGCCCTGTCCGGTGGTCATTCTCCCAGCTGGCATAGGGCGGTCTTTCGTTCGAGACATTAGTTTATCCAGATCTTTCTCTATGATTTCATTAAAACAATTGGCCGCTGCAGTAACTAAAAAACCACCGGCTATTAATATACCCCAGTTACCCCAATCTATTGATGGAATATGCCCTCTGCCTACTTGCATTTTCTGACCGATCAAAAACGAAATCGACGCAGAAAACACCACCGTAAACGATAGCCTGAATTTGATGAGTTTAGAAAAATCTGAAATAACTTGTTTCAATTCTCTTTTTATTATTGTTTGTAAGTACTTGTTCTGTAAACCAGCAAGTACAAATAAAACTGTAAACTAAATAACAGCGTAGAAAATAAAATATGTACTGCCTGCGCTGCAGGTGGAAACGCTATGTAAGCCAATGCGAAGCCACTTAATAATTGTATGAGAAGCGTAATTAATATGAATCGGGCAGTTAATAAGGGTGCTGCCTTTCCACTAAAACGATCAATTACCATTTTATAAACGATGGCATTACAAACCACCACCAATATGGCCAAATCGCGATGGTAAGAAAATATGTCACCCACTTTATCAATCCATGTACCTCTTAATCCATAAGACAAAGACTTTGCAATTACATCTACCGATTCCCTTACTTCGGTACCTAAAACAATCTGTATAATACTAATTACCAGCGTAAATAGTAAAAAACCCTTCAGCCATAATATGCGATACATGATTACAGAAGGTGTTTTTCCAAGTTGCTTTGCGTAGTTATAGGTGTAAATAGAAATGGCTAAAATTACAATCGCTAAAAGCATGTGTACAGTGACTACCCACTGTGCCAAATTGGTAGATACTACAATCGAACCTAGCCAGGCCTGATAGCCCACCACCAATATGTTCAGAATGCTTAAGAATATAATTCGCTTTGCAGTTTTCCGGTAAGTAAATGAATAAACAGCCGTCAAAAGCAAAAACAAACCAGCAAATACTCCAGTTAAGCGATTTAAATATTCAACCCAGGTTTTGGCTGGATTAAATTCTTCGGGAAGCGTAATGCTTTTATCATTCCTGATACTGTCCGCTAACGCCACTTTGCCCATACTTTCTAAATATTTGGCAAATTTCTCATTCTTTTTAATCCTTCCGGCTACATACTTTTCTTTATAGTTTGCTGGAAGTTGCGATACATCAGTTGGTGGAATATAGCGATCAAAACATTTCGGCCAATCAGGACAGCCCATGCCGGAACCCGTACTGCGTACGATACCGCCGGCAAGAATAACCAATAGCGTAACTATGATGGTTATAAAGTTTATCTTGATGAAACGTTGTTCTGATCTACTGACCATATATCTTTTAAGATGAAAAGGGTATCCGGATAAGCAGAAACTTAATCAGATACCCCTTTTAAAATTGTATTAAAGCTTTGCGCTTATCTTAGTTTTCTTTAACCGGATTAGCCAATTCCCAATCCTGTTGAATTTTTTCTGCCTCAGCATTTCCTTCAAAATCATGAGGTAAGTTTGAACTCATCGTTTGAGAGAAAGGTACTGTTTGAGGGATAAAATCCACGTCATGACCAGGTTTGCTATAATCATATGGCCATCTGTAAACGGTAGGAATTTCTCCTGGCCAGTTTCCGTGAATGTGTTCAACTGGTGCTGTCCACTCTAAAGTATTGGCCTCCCAAGGGTTTTGAGGTGCTTTTTTACCTTTAAAGATTGAATAGAAGAAGTTAAACAAAAATGCTACTTGAGCCAAGGCTGCAAAAATAGCTGCCCAGGTTACAAAAACGTTAACAGTTAACCATTTTTTCATGAATTCAAATTCTGTGAAAGCATAGTAACGACGAGGTACACCATCTAAACCTAAAAAGTGAAGCGGGAAGAATACCAGGTAAGCTGCAATGAAAGTTAACCAGAAGTGTAAGTAGCCTAACTTAGCGTTCATCATTTTACCAAACATTCTTGGGAACCAGTGATAAACACCTGCCAACATACCAAAGATAGCTGCAGATCCCATTACCAGGTGGAAGTGGGCAACAACGAAATATGTATCATGTAAGTTAATATCTAATGAAGCATTTCCTAAGAAGATACCAGTTAATCCACCTGAGATAAAAAATGAAACCAAACCTATAGCAAATAACATCGCAGGAGTGAAACGGATGTTACCTCTCCAAAGTGTAGCCAGGTAGTTGAATGTTTTTACGGCTGATGGTACGGCAATAATCAACGTGGTAATCATAAATACACCACCCAACAATGGGTTCATACCTGTCACAAACATGTGGTGACCCCATACGATGAATGAAAGTACAGTAATACCAATTAATGAATAAACCATCGCATGATAACCGAAGATTGGTTTGCGGGCGTTTACAGATATAACTTCTGATGAAATACCTAATGCCGGCATAATTACAATATATACCTCAGGGTGACCTAAGAACCAGAACAAGTGTTGCCACAAAATTGGCGAACCACCTTCGTTCGGTAAAATGTCAGTACCCATTACAATATCTGACAAGTAGAAACTTGTTCCAAAACTACGATCGAATACCATTAACACTACACCTGCTACAAGTACAGGGAATGATAAGATACCTAAGATAGCAGTTAAGAAGAAAGCCCAGATCGGTAACGGCATTTTCCAAAGGTCCATACCTTTAGTACGCATGTTTAAAATTGTACTCACATAGTTGATACCACCCATTAGAGATGATGCCACGAAAAGTACCATACTTACTAACCACAATGTCATACCCATACCAGAACCTGGCATTGCTTTAGCAACAACCGATAATGGCGGATAAACCGTCCATCCACCAGAAGCAGGTCCGGTTTGAACAAAAAACGAAGACATCATGATCACACAAGCCATAAAGAAGAACCAGTATGAAAGCATGTTTAAGAATGGCGAGGCCATATCTCTTGCTCCGATTTGTAATGGAATAAGTAAATTACTAAAAGTTCCACTTAACCCTGCAGTTAATACAAAGAATACCATAATGGTACCGTGAATAGTAACTAAGGCTAAATAAAAATCAGGTTTGATACGACCACCTTCAGCCCATTTTCCTAAAAAAGTTTCTAAGAAAGGGAAGTTTTGATCTGGCCAAGCCAATTGAATACGGAATAAAATTGATAAACCCATCGCAATTACGGCCATGATGATACCCGTAATTAGGAATTGCTTAGCAATCATTTTGTGATCCATGCTGAAGATATACTTCGAGATCAACGTCTCCTTGTGGTGACCGTGATCAGCGTGGTCGTGATTGTGTTCGTCGTGTAATGCTATTGTTGACATAATTCTTTTCGCTCCTGCTTAATATTATTTATTTAAAGCCATTTGGTTACCTTTCACAGCTGCCGAATCGGTTGCTGATGAATCTCCTTCTGCTGCTGGTTTAGCAGGCGCAGGTGCCACAGGCAAATTAAATTGTTTTCTTAAATCGTCGTTTAAGTATGTTTTCTGTTCTGCAATCCAGGTTTTGTACTCAGCCTCTGAAACTACACGCACATCTTTCTGCATGTTCCAGTGACCTGACCCACAAATTTTAGCACAGAAGAAAAGGAACTTAAAGTTAGGATCGTTTGTTTCCTCCTGCATCTGACGGGTAGTCTTAGTCGGAGTGAATTCGAAAATCGTTTGCATACCCGGTACAGTATTCAACTGCACTCTGAAGTGAGGCATGTAAAAACTGTGGATAACATCTTTACTGTTTAAGATTAACTTAACTGGTTTACCAACTGGAATCACCATTTCATCAGCCATCTCATCATCACGAGAGTTTAGGTCTTTGAAATCGATACCTAAGGTATTCGAAGAAGTAGTTAATTTATAGTTTTTCTTACCTACAATACCATCGGCACCTGGATAACGGATAGACCATTTGAACTGTTCAGAAGTTACCTCGATTTGAAGTGGCTTGTTATTCTGATCTTCAACTTTGAAGAAAATCGATCTCCAGGTTAAAAAACCCATCAAAACCAAAACGGTTAATACTAAAGCCGGAACAATTGTCCAGATTTTTTCGATTGTATTATTGTGTGGGTAATAGTATGCTTTTCTTTTTGCAGAATATTTGTAGATATAAGCAAATCCAAATAATAAAATGTGGGTTAAAATGAATACGATTGTAGTAATGATCAATGTTAAATTAAACATTTCATCAATTTTCTTTCCATGTTCAGATGCAGCATCAGGTAACAACATCGAGCCATGAACCGTATACTCCCAATACACACCGTACAAACCCAGAACAAGAAACAATGCAAATAAACTTGCATGAACTCTGTTCCAGTTAATACCAACTGGCTTGCCTTGTGCTTCGCGGCTTAATTCATATACTTTTATTGATTTACCAATAATTGCGATGAATAAACATACGGCAAGAAAGATCAGAATATAAAATATTACTGATTTATAAACCTCGCCCATATCAACTTTCGGTGCCGCTGCAGCTCCTGCTGCTGCCTCTTGCGCAAATGCGCTGGTGTTTGCAAAAACAGTAAGTAATACTGCTAAAGCCGCGGTCGTTTTATTCGTGATAAACTTTCTTAAACTCATTTTCTTAAAAGTAGTACGCTGTACTTCTATTATAATAATAATTAAATATTTGCCCTATATATCATCTACTAAAGTTGATGATGCAAACTTTCTTGTAATAATGGGTGATTCTTTGCAATTAAAGGTTTCTTGCTTAAGTTGCTTAAAACCGTAAAGGTAAACAATCCTACAAATCCTAATGCAGTACCGATCTCAACAATACCAAAACCATTGTGGCCATCTTCAACAGCTCCTGGCATAATCATTTGATAATAATCTACCCAGTGACCTAGCAGAACTACAATAGAAACAAATAACAATTTAACATCTGTTCTTTTATTATCTCTATCCATTAACAATAGAACCGGAGCTAAGAAATTCATTGCAAGGTTTAAGAAAAACCAGAATTTGTAATACTCAAAGCGTTTGTAGAAATAAACCGTTTCCTCTGGCATGTTTGCATAGTAAATTAACAAGAACTGTGCGAACCATACATAAGTCCAGAAGATAGAGAAACCAAAGATAAACTGACCTAAGTTATGTAAGTGGCTATTGTTAACCCATTGCATATAACCAGCTCTTCTTAATAAGATGATGATGATGGCAATTGTTGCTAAACTACTTACCCACATTGCAGCAAAGTTATACCAACCGAACATGGTTGAGAACCAGTGTGCTTCTAATGACATGATCGTATCGAAAGCGAAGATCGGCGTAGTAAAACCGTAGATCACCAAGAAGATACAAGCATTTTTAAAGCTCTTTCTGTAAGAAACCAATCCACCAGCTAAATCTTCATTGTATGATAGTTTAGTAAAACTGATTGCAAATGCACTGTAAACACCCAAAAACACTACCATACGACCTAAGAAGAAAGGTACGTTCAGAAATACTGATTTACCTGCAATTAAGGAATCGTAGTTAGGGCTGTTCGGATCAGTTAATCCATCAGCATGCCAGTGGTGATATAAGTTGTGTGTATATAAACCAGCAGAAATAATCACGATTAGGATTATAGAAGCGATAGGCAATGTTTTAGCCAATGCCTGTGGTACACGTAAAATTGATGCAGACCATCCTGCCTGCGCAACAAATTGAACAGCAAGGAAAAACATACCTGACATACAAACGCATGCAAAGTAGTATCCCATAAGTAACAGGTTGGCAAAAGTACGCTCATGCATTACTTTATCTCCAGTAAAACCGTAACCAATAGCAATAGCACCTAATATGATACCAACAATGCTTAAGGTTTTTACTTTACCTGTAAACTCAAACTGTTCACTAAAATTAATATTGTGAGTTCCCATTTATATTCTGCTTTACTATTGTCCTTTTTGTAATTGTTGAACATACATCACTACTTTCCAACGATCTGTTGGCGTAATTTGTGAAGCATGCGAGCCCATGTTATTTACACCGTAAGTGATGGTGTGATAAATTTTACCAGGTGTAAGATCTACCATATTTCCACCACGTGATGAAGCGCCTGTTTGATAAGCCGGTACACCACTAAATTTCTCAATTTTAACTAAGTGACCTTGACCATCACCTTTTTCACCGTGGCAAGGGCTACAGAAAACACCAAATAAATGTTTTCCTTCTGCTAAATTTAAAGTATCAACAGGTAATGGATTTACCATGCTCACACCTGCAGCTTCATATCCTTCTTTTGTATTAGGATATTCATCATACTCTGTAAAACCAACCGGCTTTGTATTTGCTGGTGGCACCTGTGCGGTATGACCTTTGAAACTAGCCAATAACTTATTAGTAGTATCAACCGGCTGATCCGGATTTAATGCTAATGCATCATACATGTTTCTGGCATATTCTAAACCAGTACTGCGTTTATCTCTACAAGCGGATACTGTAGCTGCGAAAGCGATAGCTAAAAACGCCGTATAAACAAATTTATTCTTATTCATAGCTAATGTACTTCCTTTCATTATACTTTACTTCTAAAGCACCTGCATCTTTTAATAAACCATCAATAACAGTGTGCGCTGCATTTTCCCTTGCATCAACTGCAATCACAAAACGATCGTCAGTTGCACGAAGATCCATTACTCTTGGTGCTCTTCCTGGAAATAAATGCGTAGAGGCATAATAAGTTAAAACCATACCGAAAGCACAAAACAATACGGTAAGCTCGAACATTATCGGAATAAAATCCGGTAATGCAAATGATGGCTTACCACCAATGTTTACTTTCCAATCGATTACTGCGCAAAAATAAATTAAAGCAAAAGCTGCGCAAGTTCCGGTAATACCAAAGCAAAATGCTGCGATATCGATTCTCGATCTTTTAATTCCTAATTTGGCTTCTATTCCGTGTATAGGCATTGGCGTATAAACATCGTAAATGCTTACACCATTTTCCTGAAGCTTTTCGATGCCATGCATCATTTCATCAGGATCACCAAAACTGCCTAAAATATATTTGATATCACTCATTGTTATATTTTTGCGTAATCTTCTTGTTTAACACTATCAAATTTCTGTAAAGACTCTACGTACTCTGCAACGTACTCTTTATTCTCATGTCCTTCTTTAATCTGTTTCATTTTAGATTGCTCACTTGCAGTTTTCAATAATAATTTAACCTCTGCGATAGCAATTGATGGCAATACTCTTAAGAACAATAAGAATAAAGTAAAGAATAATCCAATTGAACCAACGAATACACTTACGTCAACCCAAGTTGGATAAAACATCGCCCAGCTTGAAGGAATATAATCACGGTGTAGTGAAGTCACGATAATTACGAAACGTTCGAACCACATACCCACGTTTACCACGATTGATAAAATCCAGGTAGCTTTAATGCTTAAACGGATTTTTTTGAACCACAGTAATTGTGGAGAGATTACGTTACAAGTCATCATCATCCAGTATGACCACCAGTAAGGACCAGTAGAACGGTTGATAAATGCATATTGCTCATATTCAGAACCTGAATACCATGCGATGAAGAACTCCGTTAAATAAGCCACACCTACAATTGATCCTGTTAAGATGATGATTTTGTTCATCGACTCAATGTGGAACATGGTGATATAGTTTTCAAGACCTAATACTTTACGTGCTACCAATAATAAGGTTAACACCATCGCAAAACCTGAGAAGATCGCCCCTGCTACGAAATATGGAGGGAAGATGGTGGTGTGCCATCCAGGAATTACTGATGTTGCAAAGTCCATTGACACAATCGTGTGTACAGAAAGTACCAGAGGAGTTGAAATACCAGCTAAGATTAATGATACTGCTTCGAAACGTTGCCATGTTTTAACACCGCCTGTCCAGCCAAAAGAAAAGATGGTATAGATTTTTCTGCGTGTTCCAACTGCACGGTCGCGAATGGTTGCAATATCTGGCAATAAACCTGTGTACCAGAATAATAATGATACAGAGAAATAAGTAGAGATGGCAAACATATCCCAAACCAATGGCGAGTTAAAGTTAACCCAAAGTGATCCGAACTGATTTGGTAATGGTAATACCCAATAAGCTAACCAAGGACGGCCCATGTGTGATACAACGTAAGTTGCCGCACAGATAACGGCGAAAATAGTCATCGCCTCTGCCGAACGGTTGATTGAATTACGCCAGTTTTGACGGAAGAGTAATAGTACCGCTGAAATTAGCGTTCCGGCGTGACCGATACCTACCCACCATACGAAACCGGTGATATCCCATGCCCATCCAACTGTTTTATTTAAGCCCCAAGATCCGATACCGTTCCAAAAGGTGTAACTCACAGCTACAACCCAAAGTAAAGCACCTAATGCTGAAACGATGAAACCAATCCACCAAGCCTTGTTCGGCTTGTTTTCTACCGGTCCTAAAATATCGTCCGTAATTTTTGCATACGTGATATTATCGCCGGTAATTAATGGTTCTCTAAGTATTGATTCGTTATGTCCTGACATAATTTGTATTTTCTTTATACTAAAGCTTACGCTTGTACTGTTGTATCTGTGTTTCTAATTTTTGTCATGTATCCGATACCCGGTTTCACGTTGATCTCTTCCAATACGTAGTAGATACGCTCAGAACGTAGTGCTTTTGAAACCTCTGAATTAGGATCGTTTGAATCACCAAATATGATCGCATTTGCTGAACAAGCTTCCTGACAAGCCATTTTGATATCGCCATCTTTTAATGGACGTTTCTCTAATTTAGCTTGTAACTTACCACCTTGAATACGTTGGATACACATTGAGCATTTTTCCATTACCCCACGAGAACGTGTAGTTACATCAGGATTTAACACCAATTGAGTAAACTCATTATTTAAGTAGTTATCGAAACGAGAATCATTCCAGTAGTTGAACCAGTTGAAACGACGAACTTTGTATGGACAGTTATTCGCACAGTAACGTGTACCTACGCAACGGTTGTAAGCCATATGGTTTAAACCATCTGATGAGTGTACAGTTGCCAATACCGGACAAACTGTTTCGCAAGGTGCGTGATCACAGTGTTGACATAACATTGGCTGGTGAACAACAGAAACATGATCTAAGTCTTCCAACTTAGCAATTTCTTTTTCTTTAGTTACATCACCATCTTTAGTTTCGTAGCTATAGTAACGATCGATACGGATCCAGTGCATTTCACGACGACGGCGAACCTCATCACGTCCTACAACAGGAATGTTATTTTCAACGTTACATGCAACGATACAAGAACCACAACCTGTACAAGCATTCAAATCGATTGCCATTACCCAGTTGTTACCTGGTTTCTCATATTGATCCCAAAGATCATAATCTTTGTGTTCGCCTTTGTGGTTCCCCGCAGAAGCGTCTTTCAAATATTCTTTGAATGTAGCTTCTTTAATTACTGCACGGCCTTCGAAAGAGTGGTGTGTTTGTGTTTGAGCCAACTCATAGTAACCTCCTGTTGGAGTAATGGTTATATTAGAGGCATATTGCATGGTTCCATTCACGAACGTTACAAAAGGGAAAGCATTTTTACCTACATCGTTACCCGCTTTACCAACTTTGGTACGGCCATAACCTAATGCGATAGAAGCAGTTCCTTGTGCTTGTCCTGGCTGGATCAATACAGGAAGATCAACTGAATATCCGTTGCTACCTTTTACAGTAACTACGTCAAATTCTTTAATCTTTAATTTTTCAGCATGTTTTGGTGCTAAGGCAACATAGTTATCCCAGGTTACTTTAGAAACCGGATCAGGTAACTCTTGCAAAAATGCGTTGTTTGCATTTTTACCATCACGCATTGGGATGTTTTCGTAAACCTGTAATTCAATTTGATCACCACCTTTGGCTAAAGCTTTGCTTGCAGAAACAATTTTGCTAGCTACCTCAACAACAGATTGTGTGAAAGAATAAGCTGCTGCAGTTTTTGGAGTTACTGCAACTACACCTTTTTCTAAAACGTCATTCCATTTTAAACCAAGTGCAGGCAACATTTTGGTTTCCCAGTTGCTGCGAACAAACTGATAGTAATCTTTAACCGGAGCATCAGCCCAAACCAATAAACTCTCTTCAGCCTGGCGACTGTTGAAAACCGGATTGATGGTAGGTTGAACGATTGAATAATATCCTTCGTAAGCATTTGCATCACCCCATGATTCTAAATAGTTATGGTTGATGGCAATGGCATCACAAAGTGAAGCCGTTTCATCAGCACGATCTGAGAATGAAACTTTTGCAGGAACTTTAGCTAAAGCATCAGTAAAAGCCTTAACATTCATGAAATCGTAAGCAGGGTTGCTGTTCAAGAAGAACACCGCACCAACTTCGCCACGACTCATTTCAGCAACCAAGCCATTAAATTCGGCATCGTTACCAGCGTATAAATAGCAAGGATTATCTAAGTCGATGGTAGTACCATAACTGCCGATAGCGGAGTTAATGGCATTAACCAAAATCTGCGTAGAAACATCATTAGAACCACAAACAACAAGGCCTTTACCTTTATTTTGTAGTAATTCTTTAGCTACTAATTTGATTACCTTATCAGCAGTTGCGTTGTTTCCTAAAGTACCACCAGCTAAAGACTGACCAGTAATGGCGTTATATAAAGCAATTAACGCAGGACCTTCTTCAGATAATTTCACAGGAACACGTGTATCTGCATTAGTACCTGTTAAGCTCATTCCACTTTCGAACTGAATGTGGCGGCTCATTTTTTTATTTTCTAAAGATTTATAGTTACGGTTAGCTGTATATTGAGCTGTAAACTCTTCACCACTAATCCAGGTACCTAAGAAATCTGCACTGAAACTTACAATTAAATCAGCTTTATCGAAATTGTATTTTGGTAATACCGCTTTACCGAAACTGTTTTGGTTGGCTTGAATAATACCTGTATAAGAAACAGCATCATACTGAACCAATTTAGCAGCAGGATATTTAGTAATAAATTGTGCTAAAACTGCATTTGTTGAAGGACTATTAACTGTAGAAGCCACAACACGGATTTTTTTGCCACCCGCTTGTGCCTTTGCCAGTTCGCCTTTCACAAAACTATCTAGCTTAGCCCAGGTTGTTTCTTCGTTTTTAAGAACCGGTGCTTTTAATTTAGATACATCATATAAATCTAAAACTGAAGCTTGCGCTCTTGCATCTGTACCGCAATTGAACTCACCTGCATTTGGATTTGGTTCAATTTTGATCGGACGACCTTCTCTTGTTTTAACTAAAATACTCTGGCCGTTAAAGCTCGAAGTATAATAGTTAGGAATACCTGGAGTAACCTCTTCAGGTTTTACCAGGTAAGGAATAGATTTATGAACAGGGGCACTTTGACATGCAGCTAAAGTAACTGCACCTAAACCAAAACCTAACGCCTTTAAAAAGTCGCGGCGTGGGGTAACGGTACTTAACCCTGCTTCATTTAAAACATCTTCTATTGGAAGTGGCTCGGCAAATTCGTTTTTGTTATTCTTAACAAAATCGGGTGTATTGTTATACTCCTCTAAGCCTTTCCAGTATTTTTTGTTGCTTTCCATTTAAGCTATATTACTGTTTATTCGAACGTTCTTACTAAACTCTATCTATTAATAGTGGCACTTACCACACTCTAAACCACCCAATAACGCTGGTGTAACTTTCTCGCCTTTTTTAATTTTCTCATGCGCTTCGATAACCTTAGCGTAGAAAGCATTATTTTTCTGACCAGAAATATCTGTTTCCTTGTGGCAGTTGATACACCATTTCATGGTTAATGGAGAATATTGATAAATTTCTTCCATGGTATTAACCGGACCGTGACATGCGAAACATACAGGTTCTGTTGGTTGTAAACCTTTTGCTTTACGAATTGCATCTTCTGCAACCACTACGTGTTGAGAGTGATTGAAGTAAGCAAAATCTGGCAAGTTGTGTACACGTACCCACTCCATCGGCTTCTCCTTGCTCTTATCATATTGCTGAGTTTCCGGATCGTAACCTAACGCATTGTAGATTTTTTTGATCTCTGGAGAAATCTCACCATCATAATTATCTCTCGCCTGAACAGCTTTGTGGCAGTTCATACAAACATTTAATGATGGAATTGTAGCATTTTTAGATTTAAACGCACCGTTGTGGCAGTATTGACAATCGATTTGATTAATACCTGCGTGTAATTCGTGTGAGAATTTAATTGGCTGTACTGGTTGATAACCGGTGTGAACACCTGTATCCCACATACCCATCCAACCAAACGAACCTAAACAAATGATCAAACATAAGATGAAGAACATCACGAACTTCTTGTTTTTGAACATTTTACGAACGCCTACCGTTAAAGGCACATCTTCTTCAATTTCAATACCTTGTTTTTGTAGAATTAAACGCTCTAATAATTTAGATGCACGACCTAAGATTACTAAAATGACAATACCTACCAATACAATAGCAATGATACCAGCGATAGATAAACCTGAAGTAGTGTCATCTTTCGGAGCAGCAGCGCCTGCAGCACCAGCAGCTGGTTTTGGCTCACCTTCCTTGATATAAGCTAAGATGCTTTTTACTTTTTCTTCATCTAACTCAGGGAAAGAAGTCATTGCTACTTTTCCATTTTCGTTAAACAATTTCACAGCTTCCGGATTACCGGCAGCAATCATACCTTGTGAATTAGGAATCCATTTTAAAAGGAACTCTTCCGAGTGGCGATCGCTCACCCCTGTTAAAGCAGGACCTATTAATTTGGCATCTAACGCATGGCATGATGAACATTTAGCCCTGAAAAGCGTTCTCCCCTCTTTAGCATCTTGCGCATTTACGGTTGAAACCGCTATTACGGAAATTGCTGAAAATACGAATAACGACTTCCAAACGCTTTTTAAAATCATCGAGATATCTCTCATAATGAACACTTTATACTTATTTAATTTACTTTTTGTTGTGAAATTGATGCCTGAACTGATATAGCCCCATCAAAACTTGAACAAAAGTATAACTTATTAATAAATCCCATGACATAATACTGACGTGAAATACAATTTATAATCATTCTAAACAAATGCCCATTCGGGCTCGCCAGCTAAGAAAAATGCCCATTTTTGAATTTATCTCCAATGGGCATTAAGAAAACCAATTTGGTTTTACTAAGATTTATAATTATTGTTTTAATATCCACGCAAACATTAGCGGCGCTACAATTGTTGCATCGCTTTCTACAATAAATTTAGGTGTGTGAATATCTAATTTACCCCAGGTAATTTTCTCATTTGGTACTGCACCTGAATACGATCCATAAGAGGTTGTAGAATCCGAAATCTGGCAGAAGTAGCTCCAAAACGGAATATTTTCCATTTCCATATCCTGATACAACATTGGCACTACACAAATAGGAAAATCGCCGGCAATACCACCACCAATCTGGAAGAAACCGATACCTTTACCGCCACTGTTAGCAATATACCAATCGGCTAACCAACCCATATATTCAATACCGCTTTTCATCGTTGTTGCTTTTAACTCCTGTTTCATTACATAAGAAGCGAAAATGTTACCCATTGTTGAGTCTTCCCATCCTGGAACAACAATTGGCAAATTCTTTTCAGCAGCTGCCAACATCCATGAATTTTTTGGATCAATTTCATAGTATTGCTCTAAATCGCCACTCAACAACATTTTATACATAAACTCATGCGGGAAATATCTTTCGCCTGCGGTATCTGCATCTTTCCAGATTTTATGAATGTGCTTTTGCAAACGACGAAAAGCTTCCTCTTCAGGAATACAGGTATCCGTAACACGGTTGTAATGGTTTTCTAACAAATCCCACTCATCCTGCGGGCTCAAATCGCGATAGTTAGGCACACGTTTGTAATGTGAGTGCGCTACCAGATTCATAATATCTTCTTCAAGGTTGGCACCTGTACACGAAATAATCGCCACTTTATCCTGACGGATCATTTCTGCAAGTGAAATTCCCAATTCAGCAGTACTCATTGCACCAGCAAGCGTGATCATCATTTTACCACCTTCATCTAAATGCGTTTCGTAACCTTTAGCCGCATCCATCATTGCCGCAGCATTAAAATGGAGGTAATTACGCTCCATGAACTGAGATATTGGTCCTCTTGTATTGCTCATTTTGTTTTGTATTGTTTTGCGCAAAAGTAGGCATTTAGCCCGAAAGGATAAAACATTAATAGTGTTTGGAGTTTGGGGCTTAGCGTTGTGAACTGATTAAGTAATTTTAATAATTGATAAATTCTCCACGCTATTTTCATCTGAGTATAGTCGAAGGATCTTTTTTTGGAAAGCAGTTGTTCTAAAATTATTAAAGTTAGTCCGGCTTTTTGGTTCAAGGCCCAATGAAAAATTGGGCGCTTTCCCCGTCAATCCGGTTTAGGTGGCATGGACACTACCGCTGTTAGTGATTTCCAATCTACCGTCATAAAACACACGACCAACTTGCAGGAAATAAATCTTCAATAAAAATTCAGTTAATTTGCGGCAATGAAAAAATTTTGCTTGCTCCTGTTATTTGTTGTACTATCTGGAAGCTCATATGCTCAAATGAAGTTGATTAAAAAACTGCTTTCTAATGAAAAAGACACTTTGCGTAAGGCCAGCTTTTTACCCATTCCATCATTTGGTTATGCTCAGGAAACAGGTTTTCAATTCGGAGTTGGCGCAATTGTAGGTTTTTATGCAGATCGGCTGGATACCACCAACCGACCTTCATCATTAACACTTAACCTGAATTATTCTACCTTGAAAGCCTATAACATGAGCTCGCTGATTGACATTTGGGGTAAAGGGAATAAGCTTCATTACATTGGCGAACTGCGTTTCAAACGCATGCCTTTTAACTTTTACGGAATTGGTAACAGTACAGATGAAGGGAATGAAGACAAGCTGATCCAGCAACAAATTAAAGTTTTGTTACAAGCCGAAAAACAGTTATTGCCAAAAGCTTATACCGGAGTATCACTAGGTTTCGAAAACTATGAATATAATGATGTGGTTGCAGATGGGATTTTTAGTAAAGATCCATATTACAACAACAGAACCGGAAGCGTTTTATACCTCGGCGTTTCGCAAAGCTATGATGCAAGAAATAATAATAATTATACAACGAAAGGTTTCTTTATCAGGGGAACCTACCAATATGCGCCAAATATTTTTTCAGCAGGTAATTTTACCGGCAGTCAGATAAAAATTGATGCCCGAAATTTCTGGAGATTAAACAGAAGTTTCGCTGTCGGTGTGCAAGGACTCTACAATACTGTAATTGGCAACAATACCCCAATTTATTTGTTGCCACAAATGGGCAATGATGAAATGATGCGAGGTTATTATGGCGGACGTTACCGCGATAAAAATTTACTGGCCTTTCAAGCTGAGCTGCGTTATCGTTATAGCAGCCGTTTTGGCGCCACTGTTTTTGGCGGTACAGGAACAGTCTGGGGAGTTGATGATTTCTCCAAAGATGCTTTCAAACCCAACTATGGGGCAGGTTTTCGGTATTTCTTCGATCCTGAAAAAGGAATCAGCGTCCGCTTAGATTATGGAATTGGTGAAAAAAGGCCAAATGAAAAACGACAAAGCGGATTTTATATCAGTATTGCTGAAGCGTTTTAAATGATGAAAGATCTTTGATGGAAGAGTCCAATCATCCTAAAAGATAATCTATAGATATAAGTGTATTTTTAGAGCGGTCGTCATTTCGAGGCACTAAGCAATCTCCCTTAAAAAAATAGTTTTCACTATGAGATTGCTTCAATCAATGATCAAATTGATTTCGCAATGACGGGCAAATAGTCCATTTTCTATCATCCACCTTACCTTTCAAATCAATCACTTCTCCTTCGCTCCTCGTCATTTCCAGTTTTTCTTTCTTGTGATTTGATTTTCTCATTACCAAAATTAAGCCGGGCGGTAAAACGGATTTGTCTCGAATCGTAGTAATTATTGTATTGCTGACCGATGTTATTGATCAAACTATTATACCGATATTTATTTGTTTTTAGAACATCACTTGCATTCAGCGATAACTGAAGTTTTTTATTCAGCAGCAAAGTTTTCACGCCAAAATCGAGGTTACATTGGCTTTTGTTTTCATTCAGGCCATCAACTGTTGGAAATTGATACCAGAAATTAATATCGGCCAAAATAGTTTTCGATTTGGTAAAGGTGAATTGATTTAATGTAGAAAAATACGCTCCAGCGCCTTTTAAGTTTGATAAGGTTTGGACAATACTTGAATTTGAAACATTGTAAAAAACATTAAACTGATTCGTTGTTTGCCAGTTTTTAAACGGACTTAATACAGCCGAATTGCTGAACTGATATTGATAACCTGTGATGAAATTAACAGGCTTCGACGCTTGTGTATTCGAACCCGCATCAATAAAATTCACATCATTAAATCCATCCTGCGTATTGCTAAAGGAGAAAGTACTGATGAATAAACTTTTGTAGGTATGTGAAATTTCGACATTGTTATTGTATGATGGCTGTAAAAACGGATTGCCTTCAGCATACACAAACGGGTTGCTGTACCAACGGAAAGGGTTTAATTTCCGGTAAGCAGGTCTGTTAATTCTTCTTCCATAGTTTATATTCCATGCACTTTGATCTGTCGCCCGATACACCACATATAGCGTTGGAAACAATTGAAAGTAGCTGTTTTTATTTTGCTGGTTAACAGACACACCATCAATTTGAGTATACTCTCCTCTTAGCCCAATCTGGAAATCCCATTTTTGAATGGTTTTATTGAGATTGACATATAAGGCCTGTGTGTTTTCGCGATAACTAAACAAATTACTTTGGTTTACATCGAGTTCGTAAATAGTATTTCGTCTTTTATAAAAAGCAACATCACTTTCATTATTAATGAAACTCAGTTTGGCTCCAACAGCAAACTTGAACGTTTTAAAAGGTAAATCAACATCTGCCTTAAGCGTATACAAGTTTATATTCTGCTTACTGGTTGATAAGTATTCAGCAAATGAGTTTGGAATAAGCGCCCCATCCGTTAGATAACTTTGATTATTAAAAAATCGGGTTTTATCATCGGCAAATCTGAACCAATCGGCATTGATAATAAGTTGCTTTCCTGTTGAATCCAGCGACTGATTTAGGTACAAATTTGTCGCATGAAAATTCGATCTGATTTTTGCATTCGCATCAGAATTTAAAAGGGAATCTAAACTGCTTTGATGATTAAAGACTTTCGTTTTAATGTTTTCTTCAGAATGGAAATTAGTTAAACCCCCATTGTAAGACAAACCAAGCAAGGCTTGCTTCGAGATCTGATAATCCAATCCAACTTGTGCACTCGGTACAGTTCTAAAATTCCGGTCCTTGTTAATCACATTCCAGGTTTGGTTGGGATAAAAAATAGTACTTTGCTCAAAGGGCACAATTGAACCTTTACGAACATTTAAGGTAGAATTTATAGTAATTTTATCTTTTCGATAACTGATATTTCCTCCTACAGAAGCTGTGGGGTGCGTAGTTTGCGTAAATACCGTGTTTACCGATCCTTTAATCCCTTCAGCAGTAACCTTTTTCAGGACAATATTGATCAATCCATTGTTTCCCTGGGCATCATATTTAGCAGGGGGATTTATAATCACTTCAATTTTTGAAATCTGATCACTGGAAATTGATTTCAAGTAATTTGATAAATCATCCTGACTAAGCTGAATGAGTTTATCGTTCATCATCACATTTACAGCACCCTTCCCCACTAATGAAACCTGATCATTCATCACGCGAACACCAGGAACTTTGGCGAGCAACTCAAGTGCATCGGTACCAATTGCCGAAATGCTGTTTTCTACGTTAAAAATTGTACGATCAATTCTTTTCTCCACCAAAGGCTTTTTTGAGTTGATTTGAACATCAGCAAGCTTTTGTGCATTTTCCATTAATTGGATGTTAATAGAAGTATCGCTTCGCAATTGAAAATTGTGTTGCTGACTAACGTAATCGATCGCCGAAAAAAAGATATTGTAACTACCGGATGGTAAGTTTAAGAAAATGTAATTCCCTAGACTATCTGATTGGGTGTAAACTGATTTGTTACTTGCATTGGTTAATTTAATAGAAATCAAAGCCTGACCAATATTATTGTCGCCAAGTGATTTTCCGACGATTTTGAATTGAGCCTGAACGCCTGAAAAAGTTAGGATGAACAATAATGTAATTGCGAATAATAGTTTATGCATTAGCGATCTAAGTCAGCGCCAAATAGTTTGGCTTTAGAAGTTCGTACATCGTAGTAAATACTATCTGCCTTAACATTTTTGCTATGATGATAAATGATGGCGTTCGTTGCCTGGAATAACCCCCTGCCAGCATCATAAATAATTTTAGATCCGGAAAGATTAACATCATCATAAGCAACCTTCGCATTTCCGAACATGTAAATGATTGATTTACTTTTATTAAATTTCACAGAATCTGCCCTGTATTCAACTTTTGGAGTTTTAGTTTTGTCGTAATTTATCATATCCAAATTATCTACCCTAAAATTTCCATTCTCTGAATATGCTTTAAAGTTTCCTTTATTTAAATTAAACACCACTAAACTAGCTACCATTTTTGTTCCGTCGAAAGCGGTCAGGGTTGCCTCTTTTGCAGTAAGGATATTTTTGTTTGTATCCCACTCAACCTTTTCCGCACTTAATACGTCTGATTTAATTTTAATCACAGCATCCTCCATTTTAGAAATATTATTTCTTTTATCGACATTAAGTTTCGTAAAAGACATAATCTTTGGAACCACAGCCTTTTTTGAAGTATCGGTTTTTAAACCTGCCATCTTTTGATGACCATCTTCCTTATAAAATTTATAGAACAACTTCTTATTTTGAACACCAAATGTTTTTACATTTTTAGAAATGGAAATCCAATCTTTAACCAAATAAGATTTAGCTCCTGTTTTTACTTCATGTACAAATCTCAATCTGATACTATCACCCTTTTTAAAATTATTTAAATAGGCTAACGCCGTCTGCGATTCATCAACTATCAACTTAAAACTGTAGCCATTCGAAATTACATTAAAAATCTTTTTAGCACCTGAAGGTGTTATACTTGAGATTAGTCCATCACTAAACCTCACACTATTCGCTTCGTACAAAAATGGATAGACTTTAGGTTTTGGCATTTGATAAATAAGTTTATCGCCGGAGAAAACCTGTTTTGGATTGAGATAAACAAATTTCTCTCCTCTGGTAAAACCGGTTGAAGCAACAACAATTTTCAATTCATCACCTGTTTTTAAAAGGTTTAGCGCTTGCTGCCCTAAATACATTTTTGGCAGAATATAAGTTATGCCTTGCGATTTAAATAATTTACCATTATCGAAACCAATTGTAGACTTCGACTTATAATCTTCATTTAAGATACCATTTAAGGTTTTTCCAATTGCAAGTTCAGAGATTTCCTTCAATTCCAAATATTCTTTAGAAGTAAAATAAGAATCGGTTTGTTTCACATTTGGCAAAGGCAATTCATGATATTTTGTTGCTTTATTTTGCAACGCATCTGGAGTAAAAACATCTTTCTTTGTTTCTGATTGTGCATAAACTACCTCAACTGCAAATAGCCAAACCAATCCAAATACTACTGGTAATGCCAACAAATACGTTAATTTCTTCATGTTTTTAGATTTTGAGTTAAACAACATTTTTATTCGATCTTTAATCGGGCTTTTCACAAAATTGTGAATCAACGGCATATCACTTTTAGCAACAGCCAGCTTTAAAAGTAAATTAGCATAAGTCTCACTACCACAACCTGAAGAAGTAATTTCATCCGCTTCATATTCATGGTTTTGCTCCACCGCTTTATCAAAAAGATAGATTACAGGATTGAACCAAAACAATACTTTAAATAGCATCAATAGCATCTTATCTATTGAATGAAACTGTTGCACGTGAACCCTTTCATGCCTTAATAAAACTTGCAATTCGCTTTCATTCAACTGATCATCAATAAAAACGTAATTAAAGAATGAGCAATTGGTAAAACCTTCAGTTTTCGAGATCAACTTTAACCCATCAATTTGTTTAAAACCTTTCGCATATTTCAACAGAGCAAACAAACGCCAGAAACAAACCAATAACAGCATTGCAGTAATGCTCAGGTAAGCGTAAAAACCGATCATATTCCAGTCTATTTCAGTTGCCTGTTTCGGCTCGTATTCAACTGCCAAAGGCTGCATCATATTGGAAGGTTCGTCACTTAGTTTCTCAAGTTGAGGCTTCTCACTCCATTCCCTAGTTTCTATTACCATTATTTCGCGTTTAATCTCGAACTGCAAAGCCGGAATAATTAAACTACAAACCAAGGATCCCAGTAGATAAAACCGGTTGAATTTGAAGAATGTAAGTTTCTTCAATACCAGTAGATAAACCGCAAAGAAAAAAACCGTGCAGACACTAACTTTAAGCAAATAGGTTAACCATTCCATCTTTTATATTTTAGCAGCCACGTTTAGAAAAACTTACAAAACCATCCAAAATCAAATTGCTGATTTTACGCAGGTTAGCCTCTTGCTTAATAAAATCCAAACTCTTCTGATCAGTAATATTTCCCAGTTCAATTAAAACTGCAGGTGATTTAGATTCTCGTAAAAGAAGCAGGCTAGCATTTTTTAAGGAATCCTGAACAGCAATTCCATTCGCTTGTTTAAGCTTACTCAGGATACCCGCTCCCAGTTCTTCTGCATTTTTAATGTTCCTGTTCAGTTTAGAAACATAAACTTCTATCCCACGGAAAACCACCGGGGCACCTTTAGCTGTGGCATTATGATGGATGGAAATAAAAGCCGTGGCTGCCTGAAGTGGCAAACGATCACGAAGCGATACAAATTCATCACTGCTTCTGGTCAGGCGTACTTTGATACCTCTTTTAATGGCTTCCTGTTGCAGAATTTTTACCGCTCTCAGGTTCATATCCTTTTCCAGTTGGCCGTCTAACGCTACCGATGCGGCATCTTTACCACCGTGTCCGGCATCTAAAACTAAAACCATATCAGCAGCTTTAAATGCGGGTTTAGCATTTGGATCCAGCACAATGCTGGTTTTATAGAATTTATCCTGGAAACCCGTAAGAGTTGAAACAGATTGACGAGCTTCATCCACATTTCGCTGCACAATAATTTCCTTGCGGTTAACAAAGGCTAAAGAACAAAGCAAAACAACAGGAACCACTAAGAAATAAAGTAACCTGCTCAAATTGGAATTCGGCTTTTTGTACATCATGGTAATTCTATTTTTAAGTGGGAGTTTGCTAAAACTATTTGCGAGTAGGTGAGTTGCTGGCGTGGCTAAATTCAGCAGAAGAGATGCATACAAGTTTCGATCTGCTGATTTCAAAACAGCTTCATCTGCTAAAAATTCGTGGTTATGTGCTATCGCATTTCTCCAGAAATATATGATTGGATTAAACCATAAAATGCAGACAATAAAATTGATCAATAATTTATCAATGGCGTGGGCCTGACCCAAGTGGGCCGTTTCGTGGCTAATGACTAATTGCTTTTCACGCTCCTCCAGAGATTCATCTACAATAATTTTGTTTAAAAATGAGCAGTTTTTAATGGCTGAATCCGCTGGAACATACAACAAAGGTCCGACCTTCGAGGAAACATTTTTCCGGATGGAAAAGCTAACATGGCCGATACTCCATAATGTCCGTACCATTAAGCCTGCCGCAATAAAAGAATAGAGAATGGTAAAAGTTTGATTCCAATCTATCGGATGATTTGGAGTAGTACCGATGCCGTCAAAATCCTTCTCGGCAATTTCGCCTTCAGCATAAGCCACTTGGGTAATTAACGCTTGTTTTTGTACCACTACCTCTTTCTTGTTTTCTATAGTTAAAGTAGGAATCAAAAAACTAAAGAAAAGTGCCGACAGCAGGTATAAGCGATTGAGCTTAAAAAATGTAAGTTGCGATAGCAGAAACTGGTAAACCGCGAAGAAAACAACTGTACAGGCTGAAACCTTTAATAAATAAATTAAAATCATGATTTAGCATTTTCACTGATGAGCTTTTTAATTTCTTCTATATCTTTTTCACTTAACTTTTCTTCTTTCACCATAAACGACAAAAGATTTGCCGGTGAGCTGTCGAAATAGCCTGAAAACATTTTCGAAAAGGTAGTTTTGGTATATTCGTCTTTCGTTATTGTTGGGAAATATTCGTAAGTTTTTCCGTAAGCTTTATAATCGATGTAGCCCTTTTTTTCCAACAACCTCACAATTGATGAAATGGTATTATAAGGTGGTTTTGGGTTTTCATCCAACTCATCGATTATGTCTTTCACAAAAGCCTTTTGAAGTTTCCATAAGACTTGCATAATGCGCTCTTCTGTTTTGGTTAATTCTTCCATACTCAAACTTATAACTTATTTTTCAGTTACACAACTAATTAAGCAGTTATATAACTTATTTTTCAGTTTTAATATTCAATAACTTGATTTACAGAGTATTAATTTTATTTAGAAAATGAAAGCTTGTAGCTTTTGGCTACGAAAGCCCCGCCATTTGCTATAGCCCTCGTGAAAACTCGGGGCTGCCGCGGCTGTCGGGTTTAAAAATTGAGTAGGGAATTCTTAGGATTGTTTGCCCACCCCCTTGTTTCACCAATTAACTTATGGCGAAGACAAAAATATTTATCCTTCGGCAAGCTCAGGATGACAAATTTGTTGTTTGTGAATGTTAAAAAAGGTCTTCGACAGGCTCAGACTGACCATGGTTTCATAAGTAGCACTTAACTTCTGTCGGATGTCGAGAAACATCATAACCTCATTCCGGAATTTCGAGTCAGGCAGATAAAACTACCATAAACCATGAAAAATCGTTTTTGTAATGACGAGCAGGCGATAAGCACCACCCGCTGTACCTAAACGCGATCGAAGTGAATGCCACAATTTTTCATTGTGGCAGAAACGGGAGCGGGACGGCAGACCGCCATTCACTCAGAACCGTTAATTTCCAAAAACGATCGTAAACTTCAATTTAGTAGAAAGTATTACTTGCTCAAACCAGCCAGAGCGTTTATCGTTAATGCGACAATCACGGTGTTGAAGATAAAAGCAATGAGGCTATGCAAAAGGGAAAGCCGCCGGATTTTTCGAGAGGAAATTTCGACATCAGAAACCTGAAAAGTCATGCCCAACACAAAAGAGAAGTAAGCAAAATCAATGAAATCAGGTTCATCATCCCCTGGAAAATCTAAACCTGAACCTTTATTGGTTTCACTATCACCATAATAAAGATGAGCGTAACGCATGCCAAAAGTGGTATGCACCAAAAACCACGACAGAAACATTCCAGAAATAGCGACGATGAGGTCAACAGGCTCGATATCTTTATTTATCAGCAATAAAACTACAGCCAATAATCCGGCAAAGGTTGATACCAGAACGATCGCGAAAATTTCTCCACGGGTTTCATCCTGCATCCTTGCCTTAAGGTAAGTTTCGGATGCTGAGGTATTAAAAAACATGTACCAATGCAGGGAAATGAGTAATAAGCAGAAAATATCCCAGCCAAACATCACATGTGTCAGTACATCCATGTTTATTGTTAATGAAATAATATAGGCTAAAATCCCGGCGAAAAGACTAATTAGCAGAATGTATAAGGCAGATAGCTTTTGAATGCCATCAAGTTTAGGTTCAATTTTCATCCTGCATATTTCATAAAAGTTTATTGATTAAATTTCAACTTAAAATGTTCTTTGGCCTGGCCTTTCTTAAAGTACACCAGTCCGATCCAAAATAAATCAATAGTAACTGTAACATCGGGATGGTTTTTGATTTCTTCCCAGGCTTCTTTCATTCCCTGGCTCCAATAAATATCATCAAAAATCAGCAAAGAATTTTCCGTTACTTTTGGCAGGCACCACTTGAAATAATTTAAAGTAGCCTCTTTTCGGTGGTTTCCATCAATATAAACAAAATCCAGCGTCGGTTGCTTTGCGATGATATCAGGCAAAATCAAATCAAAATTGCCTACATGAAGCTCAATGTTGGTTAAATCTAAATCCTGAAAGTTGTGTTTGGCTACTTCAGCCGTTTGCGGACAACCTTCAATGGTAATAACTTCAGCATCAGGACAAGCTTTTGCCAGGTAAGATGAAGTAATGCCCAAGCAGGTACCCAATTCAATGACCGTTTTTGGCTGAGTATTTTGAGCTAAGCGGTAAATTAACTTCGCCAACCGCGGACTTTTCAATGCGTTTTTTGCAATTTGACTTACCTTTTTAGTGCGGTTTTTATTGAGATGAGAACCTGCCCCCAGATCGGTAACAGTGATAATAGAATCGTCAGAAAAAAGTTTTTTTCGTTGTTGTTCGATGCTTTGGTATGGAGATTTATCAGTAAAATCGTAAATTACCTCATCAGCTAGCTTGTACACAAATGGTGAGTGCGTCCCATGACGTGTTTTCGCTGTTAAACGGTGTTTAAGATAGTCGGTAATAAATTGAAATAGCATAATATTGCAAAAGTAATTAAACGCGGCAAACGTGTGTATGTTTTATGGAAAATATCGCTGAGATAAGTGCTTTGGTAAAATTGTTGGATGATCCTGATGAGGAAGTTTATCAACACGTGGAACAAAAACTGCTTGAATATGGTGGCGAGGTAATCCATTACCTTGAAAACGCATGGGAACAATCTTTTGATGGTCTTTTGCAAGAGCGAATTGAAAATATCGTTCATCAAATTCAATTTAATACCGTTAAGGAAGATTTACATCTGTGGTATTTAAGTGGTGCTTTCGATTTGCTTCAGGGTGCCTTAATTATCAACCGCTATCAGTATCCGGATTTGGATGAACAAAAAGTCATCAACCAAATAGAGGAAATTAAACGCGATATCTGGTTGGGCCTACAATATGAAATGAGTTCAGTTGAAAAAGTGAAACTGATTAACCACATTTTATATCAGCAATACGGTTTTGGCGGGAATACGAAAAACCACCATGATCCTCAAAACTCCTATCTAAACCAGGTTTTAGAAAGTAAAAAGGGTAATCAAATTTCATTGGCGATTATTTATTCTACGCTGGCGCAGAAACTTGACTTGCCTATTTATGGCATTAACCTTCCGCAACACTTCATTTTAGGTTTTATTGATGAGAGCAAACAGGAGGGCACAGAATATGGTGTACTGTTTTACATCAACGCCTTCAACAGAGGAAATATATTTGGCAAACACGATGTAGATCAATTTTTACGTCAGCTAAACCTCGAATCATTACCAGAATATTATCGTCCCTGCAGCAATACAGATATTATCCGCCGCGTAATTAGAAATTTAATTTCTGCTTATGAAAATGCCGGCGCTACTGAAAAGGTTGCAGAGCTCACCGAATTACAAAAAATAATTGCTGAACCATAAAAACAAATCAACCTTGAACCACCAAACAAACTCCCTATCCCAACTTTCTTCGCGATTTTTAATCTTAACAGCAGCGTTACTTCTATTTGGATTTAATCTCAAGGCGCAAAAAACCACAAAGCCTAATGTAATTGCATACTATACAGGTGGCGGCGGCACAGAAATTGAAAGTTATCCCATTGAAAAGTTAAGCCATTTGATTTATAGTTTCGGCCACCTGAAGGGCGATAGCTTGAATATCAATAGCGCAAAAGATTCTGCCCTAATTGCAAAAATGGTGGCTTTAAAAAGCCGCAACAAAGATTTAAAGGTAATGATTGCCATGGGCGGCTGGAGCGCCTGCGGCCCTTGCTCGGAGGTATTCAGCAGAAAAAACGGCCGAGAAACCTTTGCAAAAACCACTAAAGAATTACTTGATTATTTCCATGCTGATGGAATAGACATCGATTGGGAATATCCTGCGGTGGCAGGTTATCCCGGGCACCGATATACGGAAGATGATAAACAAAACTTCACCTTGTTAATTCAGGAACTCCGCAAGAAACTGGGTAAAAAAGCAGAAATCAGCTTTGCTGCAGGCGGAACGAAAAACTGCATTGATTCTTGTTTCGAATGGAAAAAAGTAATGCCGCTTGTTGACCGGGTAAATTTAATGAGCTATGATTTGGTAAGTGGTTATGCTACCCAAAGCGGGCATCATACGGCCTTATTCTCCACGCCTCAACTTATGTTATCAGCTGATTATGGCATTAAAGAAATGATCAAAAAGGGCGTTCCGGCAAGCAAAATAGCTTTAGGTGCTGCGTTTTATGCCCGAATTTTTCAAAATACCACCGATGCAAACCAAGGTTTATATCAGCCTACAAAATTCTTAAGTGGCGTTTCTTATAAGCACTTTTCTGATCAATTTACGGAAGAGAAAGGATTTAAATATTACTGGGATGATTCGGCTAAAGCGCCCTATTACTATAATGCTGCAACTAAGCAATTGGCTACTTTTGATGATCCCAAATCAATAGCGCTAAAAACCAAATATGTAGTTGATCATCAGTTGAACGGCATTATGTTTTGGGAATTAACAGATGATGCTTATTCAAATGGATTGCTTAGTGTTATCCACGAAACTTTGGCAAAATAAAAAAGAAGCCACAATGAGAATTGTGGCTTCTAAATATTTTGTGATTTAATTTTAAAAATCGCCCTTTACTTTAAACTTTTGAACTTTCAACCAGCCAGCCATCAAGTTAAACCAATCTATATCAGAGGTTTTATTGATCAGGCCGAAACCATGTCCCCCTTTTTCATAATACATTAAATTGCTTGGGATTTTAGCTGCCAGTAAAGCTTGATGCATTAATTCACTATTAGCAACTGGCACCGTTTTATCATCTTTAGCATGAACAAAATACATTGGCGGCGTTTTCTTGTTTACATTTTCATTTGCAGAAAAGTATTTCTTTAATGAATCCGATGGATTTGGTCCTAAAAGATTTTTCATAGTCCCCGTATGCACAGATTCTTCAAAACTGATTACCGGATAAACCAATACCGCAAAACTCGGGCGAAGATCAATCTTTTCAGGATTCGCAATTTTTAAATCGCTGTAATGTGAAGCCAGGGTGGAAGCAAAATGACCACCTGCAGAAAAACCCATAATACCAACCTTATTACTTTTGATGCCATATTTTTTCGCATCCTTTCTCACCAGATAAATGGCTTTTTGCGCATCCTGTAATAATGCATAAGTCTTATCCACCATAATCTGATCACTCGGCAAGCGGTACTTTAAAACGAAAGCCGTTACCCCAATGGCATTGAATCGCTTGGCTACATCGGTTCCTTCATGACTGAATGCCAAAGCTCCGTATCCACCACCCGGGCAGATAATTATAGCAGTACCTGTAGCAATGTTTTTAGGCGCTTCAAAAACGGTTAATGTGGGTATAGAAACCTTCGTTACACTTAAAGTTCCGTTTGTCCGCGTTTCTGTATTTTCAACATACGATGATGGTGTTGGTTTAGCACCAGGAATGCTATCGGAATAGAGCGGTATAACTTCTTGCGCTTTTGAAAATTGAACCGTCATAAATATCAACACGAAAAGGATGGATGATTTTGCCATGATTTATTTTTAAAATTCCATTAAATATGCTTTTAAAAAGTCGTTAATATCGCCATTTAAAACCGCATCAGGGTTTGAAGTTTGATAATTTGTACGATGATCTTTTACCCTTCGATCATCCAGCACATAACTTCTGATTTGCGATCCCCATTCAATTTTCTTCTTCGATCCTTCCACTGCAGCGATGGCTTCATTACGTTTACGTTCTTCAATTTCATACAATTGAGATTTAAGCAAACGAATCGCGTTTTCCTTGTTCTGAAGTTGAGATCTTGATTCCTGGTTTTTAATAATAATCCCTGATGGCTTGTGGTATAAACGCACTGCCGTTTCAACTTTGTTTACATTTTGTCCGCCGGCACCCCCTGCCCTGAAAGTTTCGAACTCAATATCAGCTGGGTTGATGTCAATCTGAATGGTATCATCCACTAAAGGATAAACATAAACAGATGCAAATGAAGTATGGCGGCGAGCATTGGAGTCGAAAGGTGAAATACGCACCAATCGGTGAACGCCATTTTCGCCTTTCAAATAACCATAAGAAAAATCGCCATCGAACTGAAGTGTTACCGATTTAATACCGGCAATTTCCCCTTCCTGACTATCCTGTTCGGTAATTTTGTAGCCGTTTTTATCGCCCCACATCATGTACATACGCATGAGCATGTAAGCCCAATCGCAGCTTTCTGTACCGCCGGCGCCAGCGGTAATTTGCACCACTGCCGAAAGCTGGTCTTCTTTATTGCGAAGCATGTTTTTCAGTTCCAGCTCTTCAACTGAAGTTTTACTCAACTCAAACTGTTCTTGTAGTTCGGCTTCTGATGCATCGCCAGATTGAAAAAATTCAAACATCACTGCAGCATCTTCTACCGCATTATTGGTTTGGTTGAAACCATCTGTCCATTTTTTCTTCGAACTGATTTCAGCAAGAATTTTTTCTGCTTTTTTTGGATCATCCCAGAAATCGGGCGCCATCGTTAATTTTTCTTCTTCACGGATGGCGTATAGTAGCTCATCGACGTCAAAGATGCCTCCTCAGGGACGTTACTCTGTCCCTTAAATCCTGAATTTGTTCTTTGGTCATAATGGCAAATATATAAAATTGGGTTGATCAACCGGCATAAGCACTTCAATTAATGTAATGCGGTTCATGCCTAAGGTTTATTTCTTCAGCCCCATATAGTCCAGGGTTAAATTTGAAAGTAATTTTACCCCTAGTGTAAATCCACTTTCATCCAGGTAAAAATCCGGCGTATGATGTGAAGCAGTTTTAAGCGGATCTTTTCCCTTCGGCATTCCGCCTAAAAACACAAATAAACCAGGCACTTTCTCTTGAAAGAAAGAAAAATCTTCTGCACCGGTTACAGGTGGTTTCAGCATCACGTGATCAGCACCAGCTGTTGCCCGCATACTTGGAAGCATTTTTTCTGTTAAAGCGATATCATTGAAAGTTACGGGATAATGATTGCTGTAAGGAATCTTAACTTCGGCAGTACCACCACCAGCTTCAGCAGTTTTTGTAGCAATGGTTTTAATCCGTTCGATAAACATGGCTTCATCCTCTTTGCTGAAATTGCGGACAGTGCCCAGCATTTCGACTTTTTCAGGGATGATGTTCGAACGTACGCCACCGTTAATGGCACCGATGGTTACCACGCCAGGATGTTCAGTTACATTTAAGTTTCTACTTACGATGGTTTGAAGGTTATTGATAATCTGGGCAGAAATTACCACCGGATCAATACTGCTCCAGGGATAAGCACCATGTGCCTGCCTGCCTGTAACCGTAATTTTCATATCGTTTACCGCAGCCATGGTTCCACCCGGGCGATAGGTAACATTTCCAACTTCCGTTTGCGCATTAATGTGTAAACCGAATATAGCTTCTACCTTTGGGTTTTCTAAAACGCCTTCTTTAATCATTAATGCCGCTCCACCCTCTTCTCCTGCCGGAACGCCTTCTTCAGCAGGTTGAAAAATAAACTTTACTGTTCCGGGAATATCTTTTTGCATGGAGGCCAGCACTTCTGCAACGCCCATTAAAATGGCCATATGGCTATCATGCCCACAAGCATGCATTACACCAACTTCCTGCCCGTTATATTGAGTTTTTACTTTTGAAGCAAAAGGAATGTTCACTCGCTCGACAACAGGCAAACCATCCATATCGGCCCTTAACGCTACAACCGGACCAGGTTTGCCACCTTTCAAAATTCCAACCACGCCTGTTTTAGCTACACCAGTGGTTACTTTAATGCCTAATGATTCTAAATGTTTGGCAATTATCCCAGCTGTTCTTACTTCGGTATTCCCAAGTTCAGGATGTTCATGAAAATCTCTCCTCCATTCGATTACTTTCTTTTCTATTGCATCAGCTTTTTTTGTAACCGCTGAGCGTAAATCAGACTTTTGTGCAAAGGCATTAATTGATAACAAAGAAAATGCAGCGAGGTAAATTTTTTTCATGATTTCTGTTTGGATTTAAGGATGTACTAATCTAAGAATTTTCAGGCTCTACTCACACAAAAAAGCCATGCAATAAATTACATGGCTTAAAAATTACTTAATTTAATATTGCGTTAAGTTAATTCTACCTCTGTTGTTTCGGCTTCCAAAACCCTGCCATCGGTTAAGGTAATAACGATCTTAAATCTGTGCTTTTTATTTAAGGTTGGTGCGGTTTGTAAAAATATACCCTCATAAAAATTATTCGGATAAGCATAGATCTGATCTTTGATAGCAGCGATATAATCAGTTATTGCCACCATGGCGTTATTTCTTTTTGCCTTAAAATACAAACTTAGATCAGTGTTTTTTGGATGAGTGGCATCAAAATCATTATTGGAAAATATTTTTAAGGATGCAATATTATCTTTAGCAATGAAATCATCTTCAGGGCAACTACAGGCATAGGCAGATTGCATCAAGCCAAATCTGTTCTGTTTTTTATTTAAAACGATGATTTCAGTTTGCAATTGAACTTGAATGCCATAATTTGCGCCCGAAATCATTGCAGCATTGGAAATTTTAGGTTCAGCCAAGGAAAAATCCATATTTCTAAGTAAAAGGGCTTTATTGGTATAGTAAATTGTTTTAACAGGCAAACAATTACAATCTACACAAGCAACAATAAGCTGCGACATGAGTGCTAAAGCAAAAACGAAAAAGATTTTTTTAATCATGAGATACGTGAATTAGTTGTTTCAAAATTAATAAAAAAAGCCATCCGTTGAGATGGCTTGATATACAATATAATCGTTGACTAATTAAACATTCCTTTGAGTTTATCAAGGATTCCGCCTTCGCCTTGAGCTGCACCTGCCTGATTAGATTGTTGTCCACCGCCATTAAACATGCCGATCACGTCACTTACATCAAACTTGCCATCGCTTCCGCCAGCCAAACTTCCCAAAACGTCTTTGATATTGAAAGAACTGTCATTTGGATCAGCTGTTTTTTGCGTGAGCTTACCGATAATTACAGGAATTACAGTGGCAGCCAACTTTTTAGCGGTTTCTGCGTTAATACCTAAGCCTGCTAACTTATCCGTAAAATTACCTGCAGCCTGTTGAGTTACGGCCGAACCTTCCGCATTGCCCGAATTGAAAATCTCGGCTAAACCGCCTACGTTTCCTGATGCAAGTTGGTCTTTTAAGCTGTCGAAAATTGAGCCCGAAGCTGCTTGAATAACCTCTTCATTTTGTTCGTTTGGAACTTCGCTGTTGTTTACAACGGTATCCTGTACGTTTTCACGCACCAATTGATTTAAATTTTCTAACATAATTGTTTATGATTAATAATGTTGAATGCTCAGTATCAATAGGGACTTGCCTCAAAGTTACGCTCTAAATTCAAGAATAAAAATTCTTAATGATTTTGAACATTAAAAAGACAGTTTTAAAAGTTTGCTTTATTACTTTTACAAAAAACAAAGGATATGTTACCTAAAATAAATTTTACTGAAACAGCGGCATATAAATATTTGGCCGATCATTTTATCGATATTAATCAGAAAAGCATTAAAGATCTTTTTGCTGAAGATGCTGATCGTTTCAACAAGTTTTCTGTTTTTTTTGAAGACATTTTGCTTGATTATAGCAAGAACAGAATAAGCGATGAAACACTGGCGCTTTTAATGCAACTGGCTCGCGAATGCAAATTGGATGAAGCGATAAAATCGATGTATGCAGGTGATAAAATCAATGAAACCGAAGATCGTTCGGTACTTCATATAGCTTTACGTAATTTGAGCAACACACCTGTTTTAGTGGATGGAAAAGATGTGATGCCTGAAGTTAATGCTGTTTTAGCCAAAATGGAAAAGTTTAGCAACAGTATTATCAGCGGCGAATGGAAGGGTTACACCGGTAAAGCCATAACCGATGTGGTGAATATTGGTATTGGCGGATCTGACTTGGGTCCGGTAATGGTAACGGAAGCACTGAAACATTATAAAAACCACTTAAATATTCATTTCGTTTCGAATATCGATGGTACCCACATAGCTGAAACCTTATCAGCATTAAATGCTGAAACCACTTTATTTTTAGTGGCGTCGAAAACGTTTACCACGCAAGAAACGATGACGAATGCCCATTCTGCCCGTTCATGGTTTTTAGAGAAAGGTGGTAAAGAAGATGATATTGCGAAACATTTCGCTGCTTTATCAACCAATGCAAAAGATGTTTCGGCTTTTGGAATTGATACTGAAAACATGTTTGAATTCTGGGATTGGGTTGGCGGTCGTTACTCTTTATGGAGCGCAATTGGCTTATCAATTTCATTAAGTATTGGTTTCGATAACTTTAAAGAGCTTTTAGCAGGCGCACATGCTACCGACAAACATTTTGCCACAGCAGAATTTGAAAGCAACATCCCTGTTATTTTAGGTTTACTCGGAGTTTGGTATATCAATTTTTACAATGCCGAAACACAGGTTATTTTACCTTACGATCAATACATGCATCGCTTTGCGGCGTATTTTCAACAAGGTGATATGGAAAGTAACGGTAAACATGTAGATAGAAACGGTAACGAAGTTGATTACGAAACCGGACCCATTATTTGGGGTGAGCCAGGTACCAATGGCCAGCATGCTTTCTACCAACTGATTCATCAGGGAACCAGAATTATTCCTGCCGATTTTATTGCACCAGCACAAAGTTTAAATCCGCTTGGCGATCATCATCCAATTTTATTATCTAACTTCTTTGCTCAAACAGAGGCCTTAATGAATGGCAAAACGGAAGAAGAGGTAACTGAAGAACTGAAAAAAGATGGTAAATCAGCAGATGAAATTGCCAAAATAGCGCCGTTTAAGGTTTTTGAAGGGAACAGACCAACCAATTCTATTCTCTTAAAAAAAGTTACACCTTACACGCTAGGTAGCTTAGTTGCCATGTATGAGCATAAAATATTTGTACAGGGTGTAATTTGGAATATATTTAGCTTCGATCAGTGGGGCGTGGAACTGGGCAAACAACTGGCAAAAAAGATTCTTCCTGAATTGGAAGGTGATCAAAAGGTGGAGAGCCACGATGGCTCAACCAACGGATTGATCAATCAATATAAAGCCTGGAGATAATCTTCGCAATTGTTACAATCTATTAATCAGATCCGTAACCAAATGAACTTAGTAATTGTTATATTGTTGTACACATAAATGAAACAAGAATGAAACAATTACTAATGTTTTGCCTAATTGCATACGCAGGCGTTGCAATGGCACAGAAAGAGATGTCTGAGGATATCCAACAAGTTTTGAAAAGTCAAAAATTCGCCTTTTTAGCGACGAAAGTCGAGAAAAAACCAGGCACAAATGGGAGTAGTGGTTACAACTTTGATGTTCCGAATTATTCAAATGTGAATCCTAGTACAGCGAGCATACAAACTAGCTTGTCTATAACGTCTCAGGATGGAAGATTCCCTGTAGCAGAGACAGATCGTTACTATCGATTAGCAAGTGGAGATGGAAGTTACTTCACAGCTTATAATATCAATAATAAAATCTCAAGAGATAAAAAGCTAGCGCTTGATGGGAAAGTTTTCCTGGCCCAAAATGAATCGACCTTGCGATTGGGTAAAATAAACAACAAGGAGATCGATTATCAATTGCTCACTACTCCGGCGTTTAAAGTGAAGTCGATTAAACAAAAAAAGAACAAGACCATCATTACCTATAAAATTAAAAATGGAGACTTTTTCAAAACCGTTTTTTTAGAAGTTGATCAGGACGGTAATGCGATTTTTCAAGACGAAGCGACTGCAGATTCAAGGTTGTATGTTTACGGACATATAGTAGGGTTAAAATAATAACTCACTCAATTTTGATCTGCTGATCATGCATTGAAGCATCGAATAAGGAACAATTAAAATTTATTTTTAAAGGCGCAATGTCATCTTGCGCCTTTTCCATTGAAGCAGATAGCTTTTATTAGTATTTGTTTATGGAATCAATGAAACTTGCACATCTTTAAATTGTTATACGATTAAAACACACATTATGAAACAATTGAAAGTATTATTAAGCATGGTTTTGATGGCATCGGCTTTGCCATTGTTTGCCCAGACAGATAAGGAAACAACAGATAAAATTGTAAAAGATAAAAATTATGTCTTCATCGCAAATACTGCCATTCCAATGTCCAATATGGATATTTCAAGAATTTTGGAAAGAATGCCTGGCAATGTTGGCGGTGGTGGATCAATAAATCTGACTGGTTCTAATTACGATTTTAGAGTGACTAAAGATAGCGTTGTTGCTTATCTGCCTTTCTATGGCAGAGCGTTTACTGCGCCCTACAATCCTAATGAAGGAGGCATAAAATTCACGTCTAAAGATTTCACCTACAATCAAACCATTAGCAAAAAAGGCAACTACACTATACAAATTAACACTAAAGATGTTAAAAGGGAAAACTATCGCTTTACTTTAAGTGTATCGAAAAACGGCTATGCCACATTAATTGCAAGTGGAAATAATAAGCAGCCCATTACATTTAATGGGGTTTTAGAGGAACCAAAGAAAAAGGAAGAGTAATTCCTTTAAGCCTTCTCTACTACAGTCGAAAACGTGGGGAATGATATGCAGCTCTTCATTTGTCAGGTTGAGCTTGTCGAAACGATTAATAATTTCTTCAGACAAGCTCAGAATGACAATTGAATGAATTAGTTATTTCTTGCTGATCTGTATCTGGTAAATATGTGGCCATTTTTTTCCTGTTACAAAAAGTCGTTTGGTTGCCTGATCATAAGCAATTCCATTTAACACATTATTTGCTCTTTGATCTTCGGTTTTGAAATAATCTGAAGGAAATATGCCAGTTAGATTAATTCGACCTTCTACGGCACCATTTTCAGGGTTGATGATTAGAATTTCATTGGTGGTATAAACGTTTGCATAAATTTTCCCGTCAATCACTTCCAGTTCATTTAAATTCTGAACCGGCCCTTTGTTATCATAAACATCAATTGAACCAATCCGGTTGTATTTATCTTTATCCAGAAAAAATATGGTATTCGAACCATCTGTATTTAAAACTTTCTCACCGTCAAAAGCTAAACCCCATCCTTCTCTTCCGGTAGTATAAGAAAACTCAGAAAGTTTTTTTAACGTTGCTTTATCATAAACAAAGCCCACTTTTTCACGATAGGTAAGCTGAATAATTTTATCACCAATTATGGTAATACCTTCTGCAAAATATTGCTTATCAACAGGTGTAGATTGCACTATTTTTCCTGTTGAAGGCTCTACCTTACGTAAACTAGAATGCCCGTAATCACCAGCACTTTCATAGAAAAATCCATCATGATATTCCAAGCCTTCTACATACGATGAGGTATCGTGAGGTAAAGTTTTGATGACCTTGTAAATGTACTCAACCGGTGCCTGAGCCGCTAAGACATTAATGTTAGTGGTTAAATCCTCGGCATCTGTACCTTCATAAATTTTCGCCGTGATGATATGGCTTCCTAACTTAAGGCCTTCCGTTTTTAGTTTAATCGCCGAAGTATCGGTTTTCGTAGCAACCTTTGTGCTATCAATTAAATAGATAACTGAATCTACCTTTTTCTCGTTGCCAAATTGAATTTTTGTTTCAAACTCATTCCCTACCGGAACATTTAATCCAATCATCGGCGATAAGAAGTTTCGGTAAACATTCGGTTTATCATCCTTACAGGCGCTTATAAAAGCAACAATAATTCCAACAAATAGTAGTTTTTTGATTTGATTAATCTTCAGGCCAAAAAGCATCTTCAATATGATTTAAGTTATAATTTTTATTTTTTTCAAAGGTAATGGCTATGATGTCAAAACGAATATCATTCTGATGATTCATCAGCGCAATATATTCAGCTGAGGCCAACTCCATCTGTTTCTGTTTGGCTTTATGCACAAATTCTTCCGGTTGACCGAATGCAACTGATGTTCGGGTTTTCACTTCCACAAAAACCATAATTCCGTTTTTGTAAACAATTAAATCAACTTCAGCTTTACCAAATGTCCAGTTTTCGTCCAGCACTTCATAACCACTGGCTTCCAGATATTGTTTGGCAATATCTTCTCCTGTTTTACCTAATTCGTTATGAGAAGCCATTTTTTCAGTTTTTCAATTTACAGTTTTCACTTCTCGTTTACGCGTTTAAATACCTAATGTATTTTACTTTTTCCAAATATCAATCCAGGCAACCTCAAATGCCTGAAACGCTACAGTATTTATTTCACAATTACGGATCCCAAAAATTTAGAAATTTCGCGTTCTACTCCTTTAATCACCCCGTAACGTTGCATTAAAATCATCTGGTTATCCGTATCTTTTTCTTCTTTGATCTCCTTTAGCAAATTGGTCAGAATCTTATCTACTTTACGCTTTTTCAGATGAAAAATCCCACCCAAAATTGTGGCTTTGAGATTCATACTCTCGTCCTTCACATAAATCAAATGTTTATTTAACCAATTCTCACTTAGAGCATATTCTGATGTGGAAAGGGTAATGGCTAAGTCAGCGATATCCCTATCTTCATGTTTGATAAAATGGTTTGCAGTAGGCAAGCGCCCATTATCAATTTCCGTTTTATAGTGATCTATAATTTTTTTACAGAGAATGTTTTCGAATTCTACATCGGCCAGGTTTTGCATAATGAAAGAGCCAATGTACATGTCATCAATTTTATCCCAGTTCACAAATTCATGGCCATAGGCCAACAATAAACGCACAATTTCCTTTTCCTGATTTTCATCTGTTTCTGCTGGTGTATGTACATGACCAGGTCCGGCGTTATCGTCCCATAAATCATCTGGCGGACCAAGCGGCTCAGGCGGACCGGAAGAAAAGGAATTGGCTTTATTATTCGAAAAATTGCTTTGTGTTCTCTGATTGCTCTCGAAGTTTTTTTTCACCTTACCGGAGCGCATTTTGTTGAGTTCGCTCATTAGGATCTTTTCTTCAATTTCCAATAAACTACTCGATTCACGAACGAATACCGAAGCTTTGATTGGATCAGGAATTTTAGCAATACTTTCTACAATATCCCGAATAATGCCTGCCCGTTTGATCGGATCATCGCCGGCATCTTTTAGTAAAACATTGGCTTTGTAAAGGATAAAATCTTTACGGTTATTTTCTAAATAGGTTTTGAAAGCACCTGCACCCACGTGATGCATATAAGAATCAGGATCGTGACCATCGGGAAAAGATACAATTTTCACATTCAGTCCTTCTTCCAAAATCATGTCCAAACCACGCAGTGAGGCTTTTATCCCCGCGGCATCGCCATCAAATAAAATGGTAATATTTTGTGTAAAACGACCAATAAGCTTAATCTGCTCTACTGTTAATGAAGTTCCGGAAGAAGCTACCACGTTTTCAATGCCCGCCTGATGTACGGAAAGTACATCTGCGTAACCTTCTGCGAGATAACAATTATCTAAATCGCGGATGGCTTTTTTTGCATGAAACAAGCCATACAATACATTCGACTTATGGTAGATCTCACTTTCTGGCGAGTTTACATATTTGGGAACATTTTTATCAGTCTTAAGCGTTCTCCCCCCGAAACCAATTACCCGCCCTGTGAAGCCATGAATAGGGAACATTACACGACCGCGGAAGCGATCGTAAATTTTGCCATTATCATTTTTAATAGATAAACCCGTCGACTCCAAAAATTCAAGCTTGTGCCCTGCATTTGTAGCGCTTTGGGTTAAGGCATCCCAAACATCAGGAGAATAACCAACCTCGAATTTTTTAAGAATATCTTCCCTGAAACCACGCTCTTTAAAATAACTTAAGCCAATGCTTTTGCCTTCATCGGTTTCCCAAAGTTGTTTTACAAAAAATGTGGCTGCAAACTGAGAAACAATGTATAAGCTTTCCTTGGCACTTTGGGCTTCGGCATCTTGTGGGGTGAGCTCGGTTTCTTCAACCTCAATATTATATTTATTGGCTAAAAACTTAAGCGCTTCAGGATACGAATATTTTTCGTGATCCATAATAAAACGCACTGAATCGCCACCTTTACCACAACCGAAGCATTTATAAATTCCTTTGGTTACAGATACGTGAAAGGATGGTGTTTTTTCTCCATGAAAAGGACAGTTGCCAATTAAACTGGTTCCGCGTTTTTTTAAATGCACAAAATCCCCTACTACCTCCTCAATTCGGGCGGTATCCATTATCTTATCTATCGTTTCGCGGTTTATCATTTTTGGATTACATGTTGATTGTTATAAGTTACGGATGAATTTTATAAACGATAAGCATTCAGACTTACAATTTATAACCGATAACTTTTGACATCATTTCACCAATGGCAGTAATTGTTCAGCCACCAATTTGTTTCCAGTTTCGTTTAAGTGCACACGGTCGGTGGTTAAAATGCCTTTTTCTTTATCTTCCGGATTATTTTTAGCTTCATATTCGGTAAATATTTTTCGCAGATCGCACAGCGGAAGATTATTCTTCTTTGCCAGTTCTCTGATACCTGCAGCATATTTATTCAAGTCAGCATCTAGTTCATTGGTACCATCCTTTTTTTCCCCTACCACAGATGGCGTAACTAAAATCACTTTACTTCCAACCCCCTGAATTTTATTGATTAGTGCCTGATAAAACTTCAGGTATTTATCATAATCTGTTCCGGTGTGAGAAGACTGCTTATGCCACACATCGTTAATACCTACATAAATCACCACTAAATCGGGCTTTTTATTTAATACATCATCTTCTAAACGCAGGTACAAATCATAAACTTTGTTGCCGCCAATTCCTGCACCTAGAACTTCATATTTGGTAGAATCCAGTGATTTTTTGATTAAAGTAACGTAACCGTTCTTCGAAACACCTTGTTGAGTGATGGAATCGCCGAAAAATATGATTCGTTTTGGTTTTAATGTCATTGAAGTAAATGCAATTAAGCAAAAGCTCAGTAAAATACTTGTTCTAATTAATGTTTTCATAATGGATTTGGTTAGCTATTTTAATCAACCTTTTTGAGGTCGAGGTCTTGAAAATCAAAACTAAAATCGGTTAAAGGAGAAATGGCTTCCATTTTGATGGCAGTGGGTTTCCCTTCAAAATCAAGCGAAAAATTAACAAATGCATCCGCATCCATACTCCTATCATACCATTTTACAATGAAAGTATTGCCTTTATAATATACCATATCACCCTTTAATTTCGGAGAATTCTTAGCCTCAAAATGCGTTTTGCCATTCAACTCGCTGATGGTAACCACCCCGAACCATTCATCCTGATAGGTACCCAGATAATTTTTAACAGCTGGTTTATTGTTAACGTTTTTTTGAGCGGTAGCGATATCAGCCCAAACTTTGTCGGTTACTTGTTTACCGTAACTTTTTTCTTGCTTTTCATTATCAGATGCATCCTTAATCCGGTTCTTTCCGGTAATACCGAAATAACCATCTTTGATAGATTCGGTGATTGCCGTGAAAGCACCGCCGGCCTGTTGATTGGTTAATACGATAATGCCTAATTTTAAATCAGGAATTAATGTCACTTCACTCACCATTCCGGCAAGTCCGCCAGTATGTTCGGCAACCATATAACCTTTTTCATCACTTAAAAACCAGCCTAAGCCATACCCAAAAAAGTGCCTGTTGTAAGATCCTTTTCCAGCAGGAATGATGCTATGCAATGTCCACATTTGATTTTGGGCCGCTTTGCTGAACAACGTCTTGTCGAGTTTTTCACCGTACTTCCCTCCATTGAGTTGTACCAACGCCCATTTACTTAACTCACTCACACTGGCATTCATACCGCCTGCAGCGTTGCTGTTTTCCGTAAAGTCTTTTGGAATCACGGCTATTTTTCCATTTACAGGAGCATGCGCATCAATAATATTGGTTTTATCTTTTAAACGATTGTATGATAAAGCACTTTTGGTCATCCCTAGAGGCTGCATGATTCGTGTTTCGATAAAATCTTCATATTTAAGACCAGAAATTCTTTCAATAACTTCGCCGGCGACAATATAAAGCAAGTTGTCGTAATCCCACTGGGTACGAAAACTGGAAACAGGTTTAAGATATCTTAGATTGTGAATAATTTGTTTCTTAGTAACCGTTGAGGAATCTGGCCAAATCATTAAATCGCCGGCACCAAGACCTAATCCGCTTCTGTGAGACAATAAATCGCGAATGGTGAATTGCGACGTAACGTAAGCATCATATAATTTAAATTCGGGAATAATGTCTGTAACCTTCGAATCCCAGGTGATTTTCTTTTCGTCAACCAACATACCCAATGCGGCAGCGGTAAAGGCTTTTGTATTTGATGCGATACCAAAAAGTGTATGTTCATCAACCTTTAAACTATTTTTCAGGGAGCGAACACCATATCCTTTGGAGTGAATCACCTTGCCATCTTTTACCACAGCAACTGCAAGCCCAGGAACATCGAAAGCTGCTAAAGTTTTCTCGGCAACACTATCAATTTGCTTGGTGGTTAGTACCTGTGCCTGTAGATTTATACTACAGAAAATTAAGGAGCAGGCAGTTATCCTGAACAAAAAATTGGAAATTAATGGCATTGAGGTTGGTTTAATAATCGTTTAAAGATAATAAATCTTTCAAAAGCGTTTTTAAACTTATTTACCCTTTTCCAGCTTGTAATCTTTGTGAACGATTAAGAAGCTGGCTCGTTCTTCCTTTTTAAATGGATAATCCCAATTGCCTTGATAGGTGATTTTTGTAGGCAATTTGTCGTCACCAAAATAGCCCATTTCGATGTTCATTTTTACATCGAAATCGAAAAGCATATTGCCGTATTTCATGTCTACATAGCGACCCAGAATATTAAAGTTTCGCTTATCGAAAATGGTAACCAATTCTTTAATCATGATACCATCTTTTGTCCAGCTTGATAAATCTGGCTTTACAGAAACTTTAAAGCGATAAACCGGAATAGAATCAAGATAGATACCACTGGTAAAAGCATAATCATAATACTGCCGCATATTGGCAGAAAATATTTCAGTTTTGCTCCCAATAAAAGGAACTTTTACCGGTCTACCGGGATTAAAAATCAGCGTTTTCAATTTACTTTTATAACCTTCGTTTGTTCCTCCTTTACCATCTCCTGCCGGAGCATTTGGAACAAAATCTGTGTTATAAGCATTCATGAAAATATAATCGAACATTTCGACGGTATAAAGCTGGTACTTGCCATTTCTTTTGTAAAGGTTGCCACTTTCTTCCTTTACCAGATACTCCATTTTATATTTACCCGCATTGTTGTGTTTGATTTTGCGGTATATTTTACCATCAACTTTGTTTTTTTTATCGTAGCTAAAAATTCGGTTTTCAGCAATAAAACTATAACGTTTCATATCTCTGAAAGATTCATAAAATGAGGTGTCATTCACTACCTTATTGATAAATGTTTCAATATTTAAACGCTCTGCTTTAATATTTACAACCGAATCCAAAGTAATCGTTTTGATGGTATCGGGATTGAAACGTGGAATCTCCTGGGCAAAACCACTAAAGATGAAAGCGGATGATATGAATAGCAAAAGTATTTTTTTCATGTAGAATGGTATATATAAAAATGGTATTGGGAAAATGTAAGATGGCCACGCACTAATTAAGCCTGAAATTCAAATTCCATCTTGCGTCATAGCTCTTCAAATCTATCTTTAGTTTCCGAGTTGCTTTAAGGCAATGTAAGCCATTAAACCGGTCGAAATTTTCAGCGCATCTTCATCAATATCAAATTTTGGAGTATGCACAGAATACTGCGTATCCTTTGCTGCGTTTCCAGTACCTAAACGGTAAAAACACGCATCTGTTACCTGCGAGTAAAAAGAAAAGTCTTCTGCAGCCATCCATATATCCAGATCAACTACATTTTCTTTGCCTAAAAACTCCTCAGCAAACGATCTAGCATTGGCAGTTAATTGCTCTTCGTTGATTAGAAACGGATAGCCTTTGTGAATATCAAAATCGCAGCTTCCACCCATGGCTTCTGCAATACCCTCGGCCATTTTTTTCATGCGTTTATGCGCTTCTGCCCGCCAGTCTTCATCTAAAGTTCTAAAGGTGCCTTCAATTTTAACTTCGTTAGGAATAATATTCGTAGCACCATTTGCGGTTACTTTTCCGAAAGATAACACTGAGGGCAAACGAGGATCAGCATTACGCGATACGATTTGCTGCAAAGCGATAATAATGTGCGAAGCGATCAAAACCGGATCGATATTTTGATGAGGCTGTGCGCCATGACCACCTTTTCCGGTTACCGTAACGTACAATTCATCGGTTGAAGCCATATAAATACCAGAACGGAAACCCACTTTACCTGATTCGATTAAGGGCATCACATGCTGCCCTACAATATAATTTGGTTTTGGATTTTCGAGTACACCTTCTTTAATCATGATACTTGCTCCACCTGGAAGCAACTCTTCTGCCGGCTGAAAAATCAGTTTAACGGTACCGCCGAATTCATCCTTTAATTGATTGATGATGTAGGCTGTGCCTAACAGAGAAGAAGTATGAACATCATGGCCGCAGGCATGCATTACCCCCTGGTTTTTACTGGCATAAGGCTTAGTGCTATCTTCTAAAATTGGTAAGGCATCCATATCAGCACGCAAAGCGATCACTTTATCAGATGGTAAATTTCCTTTAATTAAGCCAACTACGCCTGTGTTTGCACAGTCGGTAAACTCTATTCCCCAACTTGTTAATTTCTCTTTTACAAATTTTGAAGTTTCAAATTCTTTGAAGGATAATTCAGGATTAGCATGAATATGTTGACGGTAGCCTACTACATCGTTGAAAATAGTAGCAGCCAGTTCTTGAATTTTATCTTTGATCATCAGTAGTGGTCGTATCTAATTGTGGGGCATTAATTTTTTCCCTAAAAATGAATAGTGTTGGAAAGGCCGGCCGGATTTCGCTCATTAAACGCTGCGCCTCCAAACGGGTTCTGAAATCGCCTACGCGGATATAATAGTTCGGCTCCTTGTAAACCAGGTAGGTATTATATTTCGGATAAAGACTTTTAAAGCGAGCTTGCTGATTAAATACTTCCCGGCGATCGGAACCGTAAAAAACCTGAACCCTGTATCCATAAGCAGAAACAATGGGCTTGCCAATTTTCACTTCGCCAGGAGTCTTGTAAACAGCAGAACGTTTAGCGATTAAACTATCAATTAACGGGTCTTTTATAACAGTTACTTCTCCTCTTTGCGCAAAAGATGCAGTAAATAGTAAAAAGCTAAATATAAAAGTTATTGTTATTTTCATTTGTAAGTAACCAAGAGCATTCCGAAATTGTTTAAAAAGAAGAATGCCGAATTCACTGCAAAAATCGGCATTCTTTATGGGTTGTGCAAATGGTAGTTTGGCTATGTTGATATCCGGATCCCGACTCTAAGTTGAAATGGAATGAAAAAGGCCACATTTTCATGTGGCCTTGTATATGATTTTAAACTTCAGTAATCAAATTACAGATTTGCGCCGTGGCAGTTTTTGTATTTTTTGCCGCTTCCGCAAGGGCATGGCTCATTACGGCCAATAGCTGCTTCTTTGCGAATTGGTTGTTGTGGTACTGCTTCACGGGTATCTCCAAACTCAACACCTGGTTGCTCTGCACCAAACTCCTGTTTAGTGGTTTGCAATTTTGGTTGTTTTACCGGGGCTGGTGCTTCCCTAACTTCTTCAGCTTCCTGCTGAACCGGAATACCACCTTTATACAAGAAACTTACTACCTCTTTATTTACCGCATTAAGCATGTTTTTAAATAAGTTGAAAGCTTCCATTTTGTAAATCACCAATGGATCTTTTTGCTCATAAACTGCATTTTGAACAGACTGTTTTAAATCGTCCATTTCACGTAAATGCTCCTTCCAGCTATCGTCAATCAAGGCTAAAACGATTGTTTTTTCGAATGAGCGAACCACCTCTTTTCCTTTATTTTCAATAGCTTTCTTCAAATCAACAGCTACTTGAATACCGCGAATTCCATCGGTAAAAGGAACTACAATTTGTTCGATATGTTGCCCACGCTCTTCGTAAACCTGAGTTAAAACAGGTAACGACTGTTGAATAATCGCATCTGATTTGCGGGCATAAAATGCTTCAGCTTCTTCAAATAATCTTTCGGTTAACTGAGCTGCATTCGTAGAAGCAAAATCCTTTTCAGTAATGGCGGTATCTAAAGAGAAGTTTTTAATTACTTCTAATTTGAATCCATCATAATTTGCCTCTTGTTTGTACTCACTCACAATATCTTCAGCAACATCGTAAACCATGTTGTTCATGTCTACATCCAAACGTTCGCCAAACAAGGCGTTTTTACGTTTAGCATAAATTACCGTACGTTGTGAGTTCATTACATCATCGTACTCCAACAAACGTTTACGGATACCAAAGTTGTTTTCTTCTACTTTTTTCTGAGCACGTTCTATAGATTTGGTAATCATTGAGTGTTGAATCACTTCACCATCTTCAATTCCCATACGCACCATGATGCTTGAAATTCTTTCAGAACCGAATAAACGCATCAAGTTATCTTCTAGTGAAACGAAGAACTGAGATGACCCAGGATCTCCCTGACGACCAGCACGACCACGTAACTGTCTGTCTACACGACGAGACTCATGGCGTTCCGTACCCACGATGGCTAAACCTCCAGCGTCTTTAACTCCGGTGCCTAACTTAATATCCGTACCACGACCAGCCATGTTGGTAGCAATGGTTACAGTACCTGCCTGACCAGCTTCAGCAACAATATCAGCCTCTTTTTGGTGCATCTTAGCATTTAACACGTTGTGTTTAATTCCACGAAGTTTAAGCATACGGCTTAACAATTCTGAAATTTCAACAGAAGTGGTACCCACCAATACCGGACGACCTGCTTCGGTTAATTTTACGATCTCATCAGCCACAGCATTATATTTTTCACGTACTGTACGGTAAACATAATCTTGCTGATCAGCTCTTGAAATATTTCTGTTGGTTGGAATTTCAACCACATCTAATTTATAAATCGACCAAAACTCACCTGCTTCTGTAGTCGCTGTACCCGTCATACCGCAAAGTTTGTGGTACATACGGAAATAGTTCTGCAAGGTTACCGTTGCATAAGTTTGAGTGGCATCTTCAACTTTTACATTTTCTTTTGCCTCAATCGCCTGGTGTAACCCGTCAGAATAACGACGGCCATCCATAATACGACCCGTTTGCTCATCAACAATTTTAATCTTTCCTTCATCGATGATGTACTCTACATCAATTTCAAACAAAGTATAAGCTTTTAATAATTGGTTAACAGAGTGAATACGTTCAGCTTTTACAGAATAATCACGCATCAAAGCATCTTTTTGAACCACCTTATCTTCTAAAGGCAGCGCCGATTTTTCTAAATCAGCAACTTCAGTACCTACATCAGGCAATACAAAGAAATTAGGATCTTCTCCAGATTGCGTAATCAATTCAATACCTTTTTCTGTTAATTCAACCTGATTGTTTTTCTCATCGATGTAGAAATACAACTCAGAATCAACTTTAGGCATATTCTTAGATTGATCGGCCATGTAGTAGTTTTCTGTTTTTAACAGCAAGCCACGAACGCCACTTTCACTTAAGAATTTGATTAAAGCTTTGTTTTTAGGCAAACCACGGTAAGCACGTAATAATGCTAAACCACCTTCGCCTTCTTCAGTTCCTGTATTACCAGCGTTGATTAATTTTTTAGCTTCATTTAAAGCTTGAGAAACATAAGCTTTTTGTGCATTCACCAAACGTTCGATACGTGGTTTCAATTCATAAAATTCGTGTTCATCGCCGCGAGGAATCGGACCCGAAATAATTAATGGCGTACGGGCATCATCAATTAACACTGAATCGACCTCATCAACCATGGCGAAGTGTAATTTACGCTGAACCAACTGGTCAGGCGTTTGCGACATATTGTCACGCAGGTAATCGAAACCAAATTCGTTATTGGTTCCGTAGGTAATATCTGCGGCATAAGCTCTTCTTCTCTCTTCAGAGTTCGGCTCGTGTTTATCAATACAATCTACACTAATACCATGGAATTCGAATAAAGGTCCGTTCCATTCACTATCACGACGGGCAAGATAATCATTCACCGTAACGATGTGAACCCCTTGTCCGGCAAGTGCATTTAAATAAGCAGGCAAGGTAGAAACCAAAGTTTTACCCTCACCTGTAGCCATTTCAGCAATTTTACCACTGTGTAAAACGATACCACCAATTAACTGTACATCGTAGTGAACCATGTTCCAAACCACTTCTGTACCGGCAGCATCCCAACGGTTAGCCCATTGTGCTTTATCGCCTACAATTTTCACATTGCTTTTGCGGGCTGCATAATCCCTGTCGAACTGTGTGGCAGTAACTTCTAAATAATCGTTTTCACTTAAACGACGGGAAGTTTCTTTAACCACAGCAAATGCTTCTGGAAGAATTTCCAAAAGGACTTTTTCCAATTCTGTATCACGGTCTTTGCCTAAGGCATCTACCTGATCATAAATAGCTGTTTTTTGATGAAGGTCTAGCTCCTCACTTTCTGCCTCGGTTTTTAAGGCCGAAATTTTTCCATCAATTTCAGTCAAAAATGCAGAAATGCGCTCTTTGAATTCAATTGTTTTCCCACGCAACTCATCATTGCTTAAAGCTGAAAGTTTACTGTAGTGTTCATTTATGGCAATAACCAATGGCTGAATCGCCTTTATATCTCTCTCTGATTTACTTCCGAAAATCTTCGCTAAAAATCCTAACATTATATTTTAAATCGTATTTGTATTAATAAAAAGTGTATTACAACAACCAATCCATTGGCTTATCTAAGTCAATTTGGCTGCTTATAGTATAATTGGGGGGGGGTTGAAATCTTCAATAAGATTTGTCAAAAAGAAACCTAAGGGCTATTGTTTTTCGGTTTTTTCCGAATGGTTAAATCAGAGATTAGCTGATTAACGCATACATACTTAACAACTTTTGATGGAACCTGGGTGCCGCTTAAAGCAAGTGCAGTGTAGGATAATAAATAAGGATTATGCTCGTCGTTAAGCTGAACAGTTGGTTTCCCTACATTATTAACGCTGATTTTATGTTCATTACAATATTCACTTAACAGTTTTAGCCCTTCAACGCGTTCGGCTTTCGCCAAATGTGTTAAGCTAAAAAATACGAGTGATATGGTAACGAGGTGTTTCATTAATTTGCGGCAAAGCTAGTTTTAATCTTTTACAAAATGAAATTACGCATGCTCAAAAACCATACCTCTATTTCCAATTGTATTAATTGATATCTTTTTAACCTAAACAACTCTTTAAATTCAATCAATTTTAACATTTAACGATACAAAATCGCCGTACATCGTCACATCGCTGTTACTCAGCAGTAGGTTTGCTACTTTTATTTTAACGAAGCAAAACAGTGTAGCCATGGAAAGAAAAAATTTCATCAGGAGTTTAATGATTGGGGCAATCTCCACTCCGGTAATTATCGAAGCCTGCAAAAAAGCCGGCACTACAGAAAGTAATACTACCTCAGGTTCGGGGACGGCAAATACCTCAGCTGGAACAAATGGAACTTGTACCGTTGCGCCAACGGAAACCGAAGGTCCATTTCCTACAAAAGTTCCGGCATCATATGTACGCAGCGACATAACCGATGGCAGAAGCGGTTATAAAATGACAGCGAAGATTTCCATAGGTAATATCAATAATAGTTGTGCTGCTTTGGCAGGTGCCATTGTAGATATCTGGCATTGCGATGCCGAAGGTAATTATTCTGAATACGGGGGCACGGGCATGCAATCAACCAACTATCAATCTGTTCACTTTTTACGTGGCCGCCAAACCACTGATGCAAATGGCCTGGTAACCTTTACTTCTATTTTTCCTGGTTGGTACAGTGGGCGTGCAACTCATATTCACGTACATGTTTATAGTGCCAGTGGAACATCATTAAGTGTAACACAAATTGCTTTTCCTGAAGGTGCCGGAAGTGCTGTTGCATTGGTAAACGGCTATTCAAAAGGCCTGACTGGTTATACCTATAATAATGCCGATAATGTTTTTAGTGATGACAAAACGGGCATTGAGATTGCAAAAGTTAGCGGAACTTTAGCTGCTGGCTTCGATTTAACTTTTAAACTTAACGTAAGAGCATAATATTCGTCCTATTTTTTTTATTTTACACAGACGTTAGGATATCCTGACGTCTTTTTTAATTTTATGCCATGTCCCAAAAAATAATTACGCTTTGTTATCGGAAAATCATTGATGATTCTAATTCCAGTCATTGGGATAAGTTTGTTCATGAAGATAGCTTTTTAGAGTTTAAAATGCAGTCTCAATTTTACAATCAAGATGGAAAATATGGCACATTTGCAGAATTACTGATGCATGTTCCGGGGGCAGATAAACTTCATTTTTTGGTAAGCGCTGCCATTACAGGTTACTTGCGGCAGCTTAATGGCATTATACCCGATATTTTAGATAACCTGGGCAGGCGTTTTCTAACTTTTGAAAATTTTAAGTTCGAAATCATTAATTCGGATTTTAATGACATTGAAAAGCATAAGGTGGCTATCAATTTTTTTTCGAAACCATTGGTGTGGCATGAGCGTATCGATAATCATTTGCTGGTTTCCCAGTTCACTGGAGCTGAAACGGATGAAACATTCACTAATCTCTTCCAAATTCAACCTTTTGTAAGTATCCATTCCATTAAAACAATAAGTTAGCATGAGCCCAACACCTGGAAAGATTTTTTTAGCCGATCAACGGGGATTAACGGAAAGCAATACTTTAAGGAGATACAGCACCTTTAACTTTGAAAAATATAACGATGAACATAGGGCACCATCGGGAACGCTGTTTGTTTGCAATGACGAATCTATAGCTGCCGGAAAGTTAATTTTTTTCCTATCAAAGGAAGATTCCTACCAAATATTTTTTCCCATTACAGGTGGGTTAGATATTGTTCAGGGCGGAAAGGAATTTGCTGTTGATACCGGACAAGTACAAATACTTAATTTGGGTAAAGGTGAGGTTTTGGAAATTAGTAACCCCTACCCTAATGATGTAATTAACTATATTCAAATTGGGCTGACCACAGATCTGTTTTTACTTCGAGCGAGCGAAATGCTTTTTAAATTCGATTTTGATCAAAACAAGAATCAGCTCATTGAAATCGTTTCTACACCTAAATTATCATTCAAATTAAGTGCGGGTATTTTTGATGGTCGAGTGGAGACAACTTATACCTTAAATAACCCTGATCATAAGCTCTTTTGTTTGGTGATTGATGGTGCTTTTGAAATTGAAGGCAGGTTGATGCATGCCAGAGATGGACTGGCACTTTGGGATGTTAAAAAGGTTGAGCTGGAAGCGTTAAGCAATAATGCTATTGTTCTGGTATTGGAACATTTTTAATTTTTTAAAGTTACTTCTTGATTAAAGAGTTATGTTTTTTCACCTATTACGACAAAGTCGTATTGCTATTAATGCACTCGTTAGAAACGAGCGCAAGCATGAATAGCCGATTTTGATGCAATGGGTTTTGCGTTAGGGATTGTAAGGGTTCAGTACCAATTTTTCATTGGTACCGCAGCGAAGCGGAGCCCTGAAAAGCCCGCCCCTTGCGCAGCTTGGGGAACGCCCAAATTACTTTACAGTTTTAGTTGGCAGTTTGCCTTTGACTTTTTTTTAACTTTCCACTTTTGACTTTCGACTTTCCGCTTTTGACTTTCCACTTTCAACTTTTACCTTCTTCCCCTCACCAAATATGACATCCTACTTAAATTAATCCAAATCGAAACTTTTATCTTCGATAAATCGTTAATACAAGCACATGAGAGGTTTTCGTTTTTCTGATTATAAGCCTGGCGATACGCCAAAAGGTGGGTTTGATGAGTTGCTGAAATTATTTAGCGAATTGCTAAATTATACAGCAGGAGATGCGGCAGAGGCATTGAGTTGGTTAAATGAGCTCGACAAACAATATAAATTAACCAATAATGATTATGGCATTGGTAATTTCATTGATGATTTAAAGGATAAGGGTTACCTCACCGAAGATAATCAATCTGGCGAATTTAAGATTACAGCCAAAACAGAGCAAACTATCCGAAAATCAGCGTTAGATGAAATTTTTGGCAAGCTCAAAAAATCGGGAAGGGGAAATCATAACAGCAATCAATCGGGTATTGGAGAAGAGAAAAATGCCGATCGCAGGGAATATAATTTCGGAGATAGTCTGGATCAGATCGACATGACTGCATCTATTCAGAATGCTCAGATCAATCATGGAATTAATAATTTCACCCTGACCGACCGCGATTTGGAGGTGGAAGAAAAGGATTTTAAAACCCTCACTTCAACAGTGTTGATGATCGATATTTCTCACTCGATGATTTTGTACGGTGAAGACCGAATTACGCCAGCTAAAAAAGTGGCTATGGCTTTAGCCGAATTAATTAAAACCAAGTATCCAAAAGACACATTGGATATTGTTGTTTTTGGAAATGATGCCTGGCCAATTACCGTGAAAGATTTACCTTATTTACAGGTTGGGCCTTACCATACCAATACTTTCGCAGGCCTGGAACTCGCCACCGATTTACTTCGCCGCAGAAAAACTCATAACAAGCAAATTTTTATGATTACCGATGGTAAACCAACCTGCTTGAAAGAAAATGGAAAATACTACAAAAACAGTATGGGCCTGGATAGAAAGGTAATTAATAAAACCTTAAATATGGCCGCTCAATGCAAACGGTTGAAGATTCCCATTACCACCTTCATGATTGCTAAAGATCCATACCTACAACAGTTTGTGCGCCAATTTACTGAAATTAATGGCGGCAGAGCATTCTATAGCTCTTTAAACGGCTTGGGTGAATACATTTTTGAAGATTACATTAAGAATAGAAGAAAAACAGTTAAATAGTCGGAAGTTTTTGGCTGAAATTGAATAGATAGGACACTAAGACAATAGTTAAGTGATTGAAATCACAAGAGATATTATTAATGGCAAAACGCACAAATAGATACAAGTTAACATTAGAAGAAATATCTTTAGCAAAAGAAGATGAGGTAAAAAATGCTCCATTAAAATTGGAATTTGACAATCATGATAATCTTTTCAATATTATAAATGTTGTAAAAAGCAAAGCTATTTTTGAAGATGAAAATCAGAGTACCGAATTTGCCATCGGCTTGAAAATGTTTACTGAGGTGATTCTAAAAAACAGAGATAATGAACTTTTCAAAGAATTGCAACCAGCCATTGCTGAGTTTATGAAGAAATTGAAAAGTAAATAAGTTAAAGGTTGAAGGTAAAAGTTTTAGGTTTAAATATCCAAACTTGCAACCTACAATTGGCAACTCATAACACAGATATATGCAAAACACAACTCTAGGCCAGTTAAAGGCCACAAATTATAAATCAAGATCAGTTAAAGAAGAACTTCGCGAAAACCTCATCAAAGTTTTACGTGATAAAAAAACGGAGTTTGAAGGAATTATTGGATACGATGAAACCGTTATTCCAGAACTTCAAACCGCAATTCTTTCCCGACATAACATTTTACTTTTAGGATTACGTGGGCAGGCGAAAACGCGTATTGCCCGTTTAATGGTCAACTTATTAGATGAATATGTTCCTTATGTTGCCGGAAGCGAGATTTTTGATGATCCTTTAAATCCTATTTCGTGGTATGCCAAGCATGAGATTGAAACTAAAGGAGATGAAACTGAAATCGCCTGGTTGCATCGCAGCGAACGCTATACAGAAAAGCTGGCTACGCCAGATGTTACCGTTGCCGATTTAATTGGCGATGTTGATCCGATTAAAGCGGCAACATTAAAGTTAACGTATAATGACGAACGGGTAATTCATTTCGGATTAATTCCCAGGGCGCACCGAAGTATTTTCGTGATCAATGAGTTGCCAGATTTACAGGCCCGTATCCAGGTAGCATTATTTAACATGCTTCAGGAAAAGGATATTCAAATTCGTGGTTTCAAGTTACGTTTACCTTTAGATATTCAGTTTGTGTTTACAGCAAACCCTGAAGATTACACCAATCGGGGCAGCATTGTTACCCCACTGAAAGATAGAATTGAAAGCCAGATTTTAACGCATTACCCAAAAAGCATAGAAGTTTCGCGTAAAATTACTTTCCAGGAAGCGAAACTTACCGCAGCCCAAAAAGAAAATATCGAAGCTGACGGACTGGTAAAAGATTTAGTTGAGCAAATCGCTTTTGAAGCCCGTAAAAGTGAATATATTGATCAAAAATCAGGAGTTTCGGCTCGATTAACCATTTCGGCCTTCGAGAATTTAATCAGCACCGCTGAACGCAGAATGTTGATTTCTGGGGAGAAAAACACTTTCGTTAGGTTATCTGATTTGGCTGGAATTATCCCTGCCATTACCGGTAAAATAGAGTTGGTTTACGAAGGTGAATTGGAAGGCCCGGCTCATGTAGCCACTACCTTAATCGGCAAAGCGGTAAAAACTTTGTTTGCCCGTTATTTTCCTGATCCGGAAAAAGCAAAAAAAACTAAAACGGCCAATCCCTATACTGAAATTACAGAGTGGTTTACAGAAGGAAACAATGTTGATATAACAGATACTTTAACCAATTCGCAGTACAAAAAAGCCTTGATGCTGGTGCCAAGTTTGTATGATACCGTTAAAAAATTCCACCCGAAGTTAAGCGAAAATCAAACTTTATTACTGATGGAGTTTGTACTGCATGGCCTGGCAGAATATTCTCAATTGAGTAAAAATTATCTGAATGGCGGTTTCGGATTTTCTGATATGTTTGGCAGTTTATTCAATGCTGAATTTGACGAGGAAGAAGATGAAGACGATTTCAGATAGCAATTAAATTATACATTTTACTAGCTTTGATATTTCTTTCTAATAAGAGAGAAATATTAAAGCTTTTTTATTTTAATAACATTTAAATGGGAAGATTACCCTTCATTATTGCTGCTTGCATACTTATTACCGCCTTCGATATTTATTGCTTCAATGCCTTGATGGCAGTATTTAAGAACTGGAAACCAAAAACAAAGAAAGTTTTCGGGATTTTCTACTGGACCTTCAGCGTTTTATTAATTGTAGGTGTTTTTGCTGGGATATTCCTAAATCTGTTTTTAACTCTTCGGGCTATTATACTAGTGGCTTTCTTTTTAACCGTAGCCTGCAAAATGGCTATGTTGCCTTTTTTATTAATTGATGATTTACGCAGGCTTTTCATTAAGTTATTTAGAAAACCATCCAAAGCTCAACCTGACAGTGCAACATCTCCACAACCAAACAATTTAAAAACCGAAGAATCAATATCACGTTCAGAATTTTTGGTTAAAGCTGGTTTAGTGGCGGCGGCAGTTCCTTTAACTTCTTTGAGCTGGGGCATTATTTCAGGCGCATATGATTATCAGATTAGAAAGGTAAATCTCATTCTTCCAAATCTCCCAAAAGCCTTTGACGGAATTACCATGGCACAAATTTCTGACATCCATTCCGGCAGTTTCTATAACAAAACAGCGGTGAAGGGTGGCGTAGAGATGCTGCTTGCAGAGAAACCTGATTTTGTGTTCTTCACCGGTGATTTGGTGAATAATCTAACCAATGAGGTGAAAGATTATCAGGATATTTTCTCGAAAGTTAAAGCACCTTTAGGCGTTTATTCTTCTTTAGGCAACCACGATTATGGTGATTATTATTTTGGTAAAGAATCATCACCTGCAAAGGTTAAAAACCTGAAGGACATGGTTGATGTACATAAGATTATGGGTTACGATTTATTAATGAACGAAAACCGCAGGCTTAAGGTTGATGGAGAGGAAATTGGCATTTTAGGTATCGAAAATTGGGGTATGGGTCGTTTTCCAAAATATGGCAAAATGGAATTGGCTGTACAAAATACCGATGATTTGCCTGTTAAACTTTTATTGAGTCACGATCCCTCGCACTGGCGTGGAGAGGTGCTGAAAAAATACCCACAGATAGACGCCATGTTTAGCGGACACACCCACGGCATGCAGTTTGGTGTTCGCTTAAAAGAGTACCAATGGAGCCCGGTTCAATATATTTATAAAGAATGGGCTGGCTTATACCAGGAACAGAAACAACAATTGTATGTTAATGTTGGCTATGGTTTCTTAGGCTACCCAGGCAGAGTTGGGGTTTTGCCGGAGATCACAGTTTTCACTTTGAAGAGAGCTTAAAAAAATGATTGAGTTTTGAATGATTGAATGAGTGAAAATTGTCTGCCAAACGCAAGAACATTCACTTATTCAATCATTCACTCATTCAATAATTCACTAATTCGTTATCCTGCATTAAAGCGATATCCCACGCCTCTTACGGTTTGCAGCAATTGAGGATTATCTGGATTCAATTCGATTTTCTTACGCAAACGAACAATGTGCATATCTAATGTACGGGTGTTCACATCAGAGTTATAACCCCAAACCACCAGCATTAATTCATCACGGTTGATCACTTTACCCGGATTACGCAAGAAGTAGAGTAAAATACGGTTCTCTAAGATCGTCAACTCAATTTTCTTCCCATCTCTGAACAAAGTATGAATATTCGGGTGGTGTTCCATGTTACCAAAACGGTGAATTTCAGCAGTATCTTTATTTACAATAAACTTCACCTTGCTTTCCAGCATCGCCACCAAAACATCCATATTGAATGGTTTCGTGATATAATCTGACGCACCGAAATTATACGCATCAATTTTATCTACATCCTGCGCCTTCGCAGTCATCATGATAATCAGATTTTCGAAACCTTGCTTACGCACATTTTCGCAAACTTCTGCGCCCTGCTTGCCTGGCATCATCCAGTCCAGCAATACAATATCTGGCTGGTCGGCAATAATCATTCGCTCGCCTGATTCACCATCGTTGGCCTCCAATACATTATAGCCTTCAGTCTTCAATCGATGGGCCACTAAAAAGCGAAGATTTTCATCATCCTCAACAATTAATATTTTTACTTCTTTAGACATTTGTGTGTTGTTATATTTTGAATCGTTTTAAGGTTTAATATTTCAAGTTGCCAGGTAATATTATCACACTTAAACTTTACGACATTTTAAATTATTTCAATTTTACTTGTTATAAGGCAGCACAATTTTAAATTCTGTACCATTGCCCACTTTACTTTTTACAGAGATTTCTCCCTGCATAAAGTTAACCAGTTCTTTGCAGAAAGCCAAACCCAAGCCCACACTTCCCATCTGGTTGTATTCATTCTGTATTCTAAAAAACTTTTTAAAGATATTGTTTAATTCTGAAGATGGAATGCCAATTCCCTTATCAGTAAAACGAAAGACCAAAACACCTTTAATTAATTTAGCACTGATATGCAGCTTTTTGTTTGCAGGTTTTGAATATTTATAAGCGTTTTCAGCCAGGTTATCAAACAAACTGCCTAACAATACCGGATCGGTGATAAAACTTTTAAAGCCAAGTACCTCGTAGGTGATTTTGAAATCAGGATGTTTCAAGGTGTGCGATTCAATTGTACTTTCAATAAAATCCTCAATATTAACCTGCTCCTGATTTAACTTAATTGCCTTGTTCTCAATCTGTGTAAAGGCTAGCAGCTTATTCATCAAACCATTCAGTTTGTCGGCCTCCTCATCCAGAATCTTACCATAAAGCTGCTGTTCTTTCTGGCTTAGCGCTGTGGCACTTTTAATGTTGTTTCCTGCAATCTTAATCACACTCACGGGTGTTTTAAACTCATGGGTAAGGTTATTCACAAAATCGTACTGGAGCTTAAACATTTTGCTATTGATGTTCAAATTGCGGTAAATCAAAAAAGCAACCAATAGCAACACACCGTAAACCAGCAACAAGACCAACGCAATTGGCATGAAATAAATGAATATTTCTTTTTTGATGTATGATTTAGATGAAGTGAAATAAAGTTTGAAATCAGAAAATGCACCCGGAAGTGCTATTTCGGTGGTCATGTTCTCGTCCGAAGTATCAATCGGATCATAAGTTAAAGGTTCTACTTCTATCTTTTGATACAATAAAGGTCTCGTATTGATTACTTTAATTTTGTTCGGATCAAGCTGAAAAACCAGCATGTCTTGCTGATAAACCGGCAAAGGATCAAGCTTACGGCGCATCATATCCTTATAAATCTTCAAATCCTCCCGTCTCGGTATATTGAGATAGGTAATCTTATTTGATTTAACTACCGAAAAATTAGTGAACAATTCTTCCTGAGTGGGAACTGCAGCGGTATCTAACTGATCTACAAAAGTAACCAGCTTGTAGGCCATGGCATTAAAATCATCGCCAACTTTAAATGAACGCGTATCGTACTCTGAAAACAGCTTAACCGAATCGGGTGAAACGGTTTTACCAAACTGAAATATCGATTTAGGACCAATGGACAAACTTCCAACATTCATCCCATCCTTCACCGGAATATTTTTCACTTCGGTATCGTAAAAAGTAACCTTTGCAATAAATGGATATTTAATGGTTACCGTATCAACAAACTTTGCAGCAGTTGCCGAATCTAAAAACCCATTATAATAAGATATTTCGGGCATTTTATTCTGAAAGAAATCGTTATAGGCTTTGATGCTTTGCTCTAAAACATTCACCTTTTCAGATACAAATTCGTTCTCAATAGATTTTTTACTGTAGTTAAACGCTAAAAATAAAGAGAGGATGAATAGAATGGAGATGAGTATAATGAAGGTAACGCCAAGCGAGGAATTTTTCCGGTAACCACTTTTCTTATCCAGGGCCATAACCTATTTCTTACTCAAGTTTGTTTTTAAAAATTCTTCCAAAGCTTTATACAAAGCCGTTCTACCTTGCTGGCGTAATACCGGATTGGGTCCTTCCTCTTTTTCGATATACGTAACAGGTACATTTCGCTTTTTCAATTCTTTAATAAACTGAACTCCTTCTGCTACGTTTACCCTCGGATCTTTTGGGTTTTGTGCGATAAATAAGGGCGACTTAAAACGATCAGCATGAAAAACAGGCGAAGCGAAACGCATATAGTCAGTATCTGTAACAGGGTTACCCAAAATTTCATAGTACATCTGCAGGTTCGACTTCAAAAACGGAGGAATCGTTTTCAGGTAACTGAATAAATTGATTACGCCTGAATTTGATCCGCCACAACTATAAAGATCAGGATTTTTATACAAACAATTTAGTGCAATATAACCACCAAAACCATTTCCGTAAATGGCTACTTTTTTCGGATTCGCGATTTGCTTATTTATTAACCAACGTACGCCATCATTCACATCTTCCTGTATCTTATCACTCCACTCCTTAAACCCGGCTGCATAAAAAGATTTGCCATAGCCTGTTGATCCTCTGTAGTTAACCTGCAAAACAGCATAACCACGGCTTGCCAGAAACTGCACTTCAGCATTGTATCCCCAACTGTTTCTCCCGCCGGGGCCATTATGAGGCAAAACCACAACCGGTAAATTAGTTGCTTTTTTATTTCGTGGTAAGGTGAGATAGCCATTGATATGTAAACTATCTCTACTTCTGAAACTAATGGGCTTCATATCGCTCATCATTTCTTCATTGATGGCAGAATTAATATCTGTTAGTTTTCTGAGTTTATTTTGGCTGGCGGTGTACAGATAATATGAACCTGGGTTTTTATCTGTAAATGTTCTAATGACAAAAACATTTTCCATTTTATCCTTCTCCATGATGCGCCACTCAGAGCCTGGCAAAAGCTGATCGATCTTACTGTAAGTGTTTCTAGATTGATCATCGAGATAATATTTTTTCTTCTTCCAGGTTTCGCAGGTTACGAACAACATCTTTTTTTGCGTACGCGAATACCTTGCATCAACAACATTTAGTGTATCATTTGCAAACAATACCTTTTTTTCTTTCCCATTCTTTAAATCCAAAGCTACCAAAGCATTTTTATCACGATTTACGTTTGAAATGGCATAAAGTACGTTCGGTTCTTCTTCTGAGAAGGCAATTGGCTGAAAAGTAGTTTCAAAGTTATTGGTTAAAACCGGCTTAAAAGTTTGCGTCTCATTTTCGCGGTATAAAAGGGTTTCATTCACGCCATCACTGGCTACAGCAATTTTCAATACGCCTTTATGATCGGTCATCCACTCTGTGATATTACCCGGATTTTTGGCAGCAATATCCATTTGTCCGTTACGTACATTCAGGCGGTATACGTCAAAAACCGTAGAATCTCTTTTATTCGAAGCAACTACGATGTATTTATCATCTATCAGCTGATCTTCAATTACCCGCAGCCGCGTCTTCTCGTTCGCACTTAGCTGCACTTGTTTACTGCCATCTTTATTGATAACGAAAATGTCTGACCGGCGGTCCTTGGATTCATCTTCTGTATAATAAATCAGTTCGTTATTGCTGGTCCAGAAATGAAAACTTATTGTTTTTTCGGTTAAGTGCGTAAGCTGCACACTGTTTCCGGTGGCCAGATCCTCTACAAAGAGATCTAGTTTCCGGTCTTGCAATTTCAGGTACGATAAACTTTTACCATCTGGAGAAATGTGATAGTAAGCCTTATCAAAAGTTTTAAAAAAATCATCTACAGGTATAGTTTGCTCATTCCGGGAACTTTTACACCCCCAAATTGAAGCCACTAATACGAATAAAATAATTCTTCTCAACATAAACAATTTTCTCACGGGATGACAAAAATAAATATCCCGGTTAGTTAACCACGCATTACACCAACAATGTTACTTACTGATTGAAATCAGCTTGCGGCTCAATTTAGTATTTATAAAATGGAGACAAAATAAAATGCAGGTAACATTATTATTGGAATTAAAATGGCACCACTCTGCTCTAAACTAAATCCATTTAGGCAACGTTAGTTGTTCAAAGTTTTCGCTTTCATCCTTTTTAGTTACATTTAAAGCTTATAATGAGGATAATGAATAGATTGATCATCCTAGTCTTTTTTGCATTTACTTTAAGCGTACAGGCACAGGTTCTACGTTCCAACTCCTCAATCGCTGCAGATGATACGCCATTGATTTTTCAGTACTACCGAGACGGGGAATATGAAAAAGCAGTTGTTTTGTTGGAGAAGATGTTTTCTGGTGCCAATAGCGAAGGGTATTTCGATATTTATTTTAATTCATTGCTCAAATTAAAACGTTATGATGTTGCCGAAAAAACAGTTAAAAAACTAATGAGGCAGCATCCGGAAAACGATGCTTATCCTATTGCCTTAGGAAAACTATACCAGGAAAAGGGAGACGTTCAAAATGGAAATAAGATTTTTAGTGATATTATCAATAAACTGCCCAAAGATGAATTTAAAATCCGAAACCTGGCCAATAACTTTTATCGATTTGAAAACTACGATTTTGCAGTCCAAACGTTTAAACAGGGGAGAAAAATTCTGGGAAACAATGAATTATTTACCTATGAATTATTAAATATCTATCGCTTTAAAAAAGATAAGCCCATGCTAATGCAGGAATACCTGGATGCATTAGCCACTATCCCTCAGCTGCTACCACAAGCTCAGGCTGTTTTGCCAATGATTTTTGATGACAAAGCAGATTATCAAACCTTTCAGGTTGGAATTCTTAAAAAAATACAAAAAGATCCTGATGCCGAAATCTATATACAGCTGCTAACCTGGAATTATATTCAACAGCAGCAATACGATATGGCGTTGCGCCAGCTAATTGCCTTCGATAAAAGAACAAAAGCTGATGGAGGCACACTTTTTAATGCCATATATACTTTTGTAGATAACAGTGCTTATGAAACCGCAATTAAAGCTTACGAATACCTGTTAACAAAGGGTAAAGAGAATCAATATTATCTTCCATCGAAAATAGAGCTGTTAAATACCAAGTATAATATCCAAACTGCTGGAAAATACAACACAGCAGCACTCGATCTGTTGGCAAAAGACTTTCAGGTTTTACTGGATGAAAATGGCAAAAATAAAAACACCTTATTTGCCATTAAAAGGTTGGCAAACCTGCAAGCATACTATCTAAATCAAGCGGCACAGGCAGAGAAAGGCCTTGAAGAGGCGTTACAAATGCCCGGATTGAATGGACAAGATCTCGGGCAATTAAAGCTTGAGTTAGGAGATATATACATTTTAACCAACCAACCCTGGGAGGCGTTTTTAGTTTATGAGCAAGTAAGCAAACAATTTGAAGGTCAGCCTATAGGCAACGAAGCCCGTTTTCGCAGCGCTAAACTTTCATTTTATCAAGGTAATTTTGATTACAGCAGCGGTCAGTGCCAGGTGCTAAAGGCCGCTACTTCACAGTTAATTGCAAACGACGCGTTGAATTTAAGCTTATTAATTTCAGACAACATTCAAACACCAACCGACAGCAATGCTTTGAAGATGTATGCCGATGCAGAAATGCTCGTTTTTAGAAATTTACCTGCACAAGCCATTCGTAAATTAGATAGCATTGCCGTTGTTTTTCCTGAAAATGGATTAAAAGATGCCGTATTGATGACGAAAGCGAAAATATTAATAAAATCAAATGATTTTCAAAGTGCTGCAGACATCCTTAAAAAGTTAGCAGAAAATTTTAAAGATGGGATTTGGACGGACGATGCCCTTTTTACGCTGGGCGATTTGTATGAGAAAAAATTAAATGACATCGTTCAGGCAAAGCTTTATTTTCAAAAACTGATTACGGATTATCCCGGAAGTATGTTTAGTGCAGAAGCAAGAAAAAGATTTAGAAACTTAAGAGGTGATGGGGTTTAACAAATAAACTATATCCAGTCCCAAATTACCACATTCCACTCTGTATTTGAAGCATCCGTATAACTATAAATAGTTTTGAAACCGATACGTTCATGGGCTTTCATTGAACGTAAGTTAATGCTGGCAATCTCTGTTATTGCGAATTCATAATTTTTGTTAAAATACGCTCTATAGGCCTCATAGCATCTGTCAAATAACCCTCGTCCACGATAATTCTTATCCACGCAAACTTGTCCAACAACGATGTATTGATAGTTGGCAACAGATTTACCTTTGTATTCAATGTGGTCAAAACTTTCATACATTTCTACCAATCGAGGAACATCGTTTTTCGATTGCTCCGTCATTCCTAATATGTAGGCCACAACCTGATTTCCATCTTTAGCAATGACGTTTGGCTCATGCTGGTGCATCTTTTCCAAATCATCAAGCGAATGCGAAACGGTCACAAAACCCTGTTCCTTAATTTCTTCCGGAGATAAATCAGTTCTTAAATTTTGTTTCTGAAGCGCAACAATCCCTTCCAGGTCTTTCGTTGAGTTTGACGTTAAAATTTCAATCATTTGTATGCTAAAAGTAGTAAAAGCCGAATATAAGAAATCCGTTTGCGAACCTCCATTTTACTTAGACACATTTATTATCTTTGCAGCATGTTTTTATACAATGTTACTTTGATTTTAGATGATGCTGCTGCTGAAGAATGGTTGCAGTGGATGCAGGAAATTCACATTCCGGAAGTATTGGCAACTGGCATGTTTGTTTCTAACCGTTTGTTAAAAGTTGTGGATTCGCCAAATGAAGGGGTTACCTATTGTGCCCAATATATCGCAGAAACCTTAGAAAACTACAATGAATACCAAAAAACTTATGCCCCGGTTTTACAAGAAAAGTTAAACGAGAAGTTTAAAAACCGATTTGTGGCATACCGAACGTTAATGGAATATGTAGACTAAATTACTTATTTCAATTTCTCGTTATTCTTATGCCTGTCCGCATCGCGGATGGTTTTCTTTTCGAGATTTTTTTCCAGCGCCTCGGTCAAGTTAATCCCGGTTTGATTGGCCAGGCAAATCAACACAAACATTACGTCAGCCATTTCATCGGCAAGGTTTACATCCTCATCACTTTTTTTAAAAGATTGTTCGCCATATTTTCGGGCCATGATTCGGGCAACTTCTCCAACCTCTTCCATTAAAATGGCGGTGTTGGTTAGCTCGTTAAAATATCTAATACCAGTGGTTCTAATCCACTGATCTACGGTTTCCTGTGCTTCGTTAATGGTCATCTTCTATTCCCTATTTTTTGTATCAATCAAAATGGTTGTTGGCCCATCATTTACCAGGGTAATTTTCATATCAGCGCCAAAAATCCCGGTTTGAATTTTCTTACCTGTTAATGAAGCTAACTTTTCTATCATTTTTTCATAAAGTGGAATGGCTACCTCAGGCCTTGCCGCTCTGGTAAAACCTGGTCTATTCCCCTTTTTTGTTGATGCAAACAACGTAAATTGACTAATTAATAAAATATCGCCATCAACATCTGCTAATGCTTTATTCATTAAATCATTTTCATCACTAAAAACACGCATATTTACAATTTTTTGAGCAAGCCAATCCAGGTCTTCACTGTTATCCGCATCTTCGATACCTAACAAAACTAAAAACCCAGCTTCGATTTGGCCGGTAATGTTTCCATTAACAGCGCAACTTGCTTGTGTAACTCTTTGTAAAACCGCTCGCATTTTATATTACTTTTGATTGATAAATTTGATATGCGCAAGATAAGTATTTTAGTGATTTTCGTGTTTTTCTTATTCGGCTGTAAGCAAAAATCTGTTGTTCATCCAACTTTTTATTTCTGGAAAACAGATTACCATAACCATAAAGCAGAAACCGCAGCACTCAGCAAATTTAAATCGAAGTCGCTTTATGTCCGCATTATGGATGTAGATTTTAATGCAGATTTTCAACAAGACGTTCCTGTTTCTCCTATAAAATTTTCCGATCCTTTACCTCCGCAAGTCAATATCATTCCTGTGGTATTTTTGGTTAACCGTATTTTTAATGAGATAGATTCAAACAGAATAAAATTGCTTGCCGATCACATCGCGGTTTTTGTGCAAGCTAAAGTGAAACAATCCGGAAAATCAAGTTATAGCGAACTTCAAATCGACTGTGACTGGACTAAAACAAGCAGAGATCGATACTTTGAATTTTTAAATCAGTTGAAAAAACATCCTCTTCTTAAAGATAAAACCATCTCCGTTACATTGCGTTTGCATCAGGTAAAAAACATTGCCACAAGCGGAATTCCTCCGGTTGAAAAAGCAATGCTGATGTGTTACAACATGGGAAATCTACGGAAATACGGAAATCAAAATTCTATTCTCGATCAACACGAAATGGATCTTTATTTAAAAGATTATTTGGAAAATTACCCCTTGAAACTTGATGTTGCATTACCAACATTTGAGTGGGCGGTAGTATTTAGGAGTAAGAAATATGCTGGAATTTCTAAACGGATCAACAAAGGACAAATTCAGGATAAAAAATTATTCAAGCAGAGAGAAAACTCCATTTTGTATGATCTGTTAATGGATTATCCTGCTGCGGGATTAAAACGTGGCGATGTAATCCGGTGGGAAGAAATTACTACTGAAGATTTACTTGCAACATCCAGTTTTTTATCCCGATATTTAAAACCGGAAGAACGAAATCTCGTTTTCTATCATCTCGACACCGACCTTTTAAAACATTTTACTGATGAAGATTTTCGAAAAGTTATCGCTAATTTCTAGCATTTTCTTAATTACATTTTTCGGCGAAATTGCCGTAAATATTGCCTGCGGTGGCGAAGTTGATCCTTACGATTATTACATTTCCTATTTTCACAATAACGTTCAGGGCGATGACTACACCTCATTTGCATTTAATCAAATGGCGTATTTAAATAGTGAGGAAAATACGGAGAGCGAATCAGAGATCAACAGTCGGGAATGGGGAAAATATTTAGATGTTAAGCCGCAAGATGTGCATCAGATTATGTACGAGGCTGACAGTGCCATGAAAGCTAAACTTCAGCTTTATGATGGAAAAATATCAGAATTACCGGATAGCTTGCAAAAAAACACTTTTTTACAAGGCTTGAACAAGCATAAAAGTGCGCTGAAATATTACATTTTCGCCAAAAGTTGTGAGCCTTTTGCCAATGTAGATTTCGACCTTTGGAATCCGAAACCAAGAGATACAGCAGGCATGAGTTTGCTTGCAACAGAGGCATTGACTTTAACAAAATCTGAGAAAGACGCTTTTTTAAAATTACGGTATGCCTATCAGGCGGAAAGAATGTTTCATTATGCCGGACAGCATGACGATAGCAAAAATGTTTTTGAGAAATTTATTAAAACAAATCAATCAAATAGCGCCGTGAAAGGCTGGGCACTTGCCCTTTATGCCGGATCGGTTAGAAGATTGGGCAATCCTGACGAATCTGCATTTTTATTTTCGAAAGTGTTTGCTTCCAATCCAGAAAGAAGAGTGCAAGCCTACAAAAACTATTATTATAATAGCGCTCCAGTAAGCGGTGCGCTAAAATACGCTAAAACAGATGAAGAAAAAGCCAATATCTGGGCAATAAATGGTTTCGGAAATTCAGATTTCGATATCGAAAGCTTAAACAAAGTTTATCAATACGATCCAAAAAGCCAGTTAACCGGCACTCTGCTGGTTAGGGAAGTAAATAAATTGGAGCAGGCGCTAATCGAAGCGAATGATATCGCTAAAATATCATTTGATTATTATTTCTCCTACAACGACCGGTCAAAATCCAAAGACAGTGTTAGGAATGTAAATCTGAAACAATTAAATGAAATCAGAAATTTTGCGGTAAAACTGGCGGCAGAAAAAAAATATCCGCAACCAGAACTTGGCACTCTAACGGCAGCTTATTTATCGTGGATGGAGAACAAAGATGCAGTAGCCTCCAGTTATTTAAACAGGTTAAATCCTGAAAAACTTCCGGAAAAATTGCGTGATCAGTACCGAATTACTGATTTATTGATTAAGGCTAAAAATATCAAAAAAGGAAATCCATTTAACGAAAACGATTTATTGCCAAACCTGAAATGGCTGGACGAAAAAAGGTTTGCAGAGAACAAATCACATCCGGGAGACAAATATTATGATTGGGCAGATCAGGAAGATAAACGATTCAGCAGAACCACCAGAAACTTTTACCAACAACTATTGGCACCTGCATATTTAAAACTAGGCGATACTGCAAAGGCCGCCCTGGCAATGGTTAAAGGAGATTTGGAATACAAAATTGTAAAAGACAACTCGCTTTTTAAAAATATGAGCTATCAAACGACTGCTTTTTGGCAACAATATTTAAGTCCGAAAAGCATGCAAGGTTTGTTAAATTACAAAAAGAAAGCAGCTGGAAGCGATGTTACGGCTATGTTGTCTAAAGCTTTAAATCAACTTAAAAATGATGATTTTTATGAACTTTTTGGAACAACATATTTGAGGACACATCAATATGGAAAAGCGGTGCAAATGTTTGCAAAAGTATCGCCAGATTATCACTATTTCAATCCAGAAAACTGGTATGCTGATGATGCCAATTCAAAGCTTTATGCAAATCCATTTATCCAAACCATTAATGATTTCCCTAAAAAATATGTAAATGCCAAGGCATCGATAACTAAGAAAGATTTTGCAGCTGAGATGTTTCGATTACAAAAACTAACCACCAGCGATAAGAAAAATGCTGCCCTTTATTATTACAAAATGGCTAATGCTGTTTATCAAACAGGTTATTATGGAAATAGTTGGTTTTTGATTAGCTATGATTGGTCTACTTATGCTAATGCTAGCCCGGCAAGATATGGTTACGATGTAGATTATAAAAAAGCACAAACTGCCAAAAAATGGTATTTGAAAGCCAGATCGCTAAGTACAAATGCAGATTTTAAGGCAAAGTGTACATTTATGCTTGCAAAATGTGCTCAAAAGCAAATTATTCTGAATTCGAAATTAAACTCATTCAGTTACTGGAATAAAGATGATGTGAAGTATCAAAATTTCATCAATGCGAATTACAACAATCCGTATTTCAAGGAATTGAAATTGAAATACAGTAAGACGCCATTTTATCAGGTGGCAGCTGGAGAATGCAGTTATTTGGGAGATTTTATCGCGAAAAAATAAAGTTTAAAGTGGTAATCGCTTGAGAAAAATGAAATGGCAATAATCCGAACTTTTGGAATAATATTAATTTTACTTGGAGGTTTTTTAGCATACGGTATGATTGGTTCTGCCTTACCGATGATATTTGGGGTAAAAACTGAAGCGACAATTGTTGCTACCAAACGTGTTGACGATAAACGGTTCACTTACGTATATTACCCCGTATTTAAATTTATTTACAAAAATAAAACCGTTGAGGTTGTAGACGATAGCGGCGATGTTATGAAAAATAGCGTGGGTTTGAAGAAATTGATATATTACGATGAAAATTATGGCATCAGCCGTGGATTCACTTCATCTTTTATCATTTTTTCATTCATGAGTGCCTCTTTCCTATCTTTTGGCCTGATTTCTTTATTGAGCAAAGAAAAATATTTAAGGTTCCGCAGATGATAAATTAATCATCTAAGGCAAAAAATCAAGGATGTAAAGTGTTAACTAAACATCCTTAATTCATTATTTCCTTACCACCTGATTAATGCACTTGCCCAGGTAAAGCCTGAACCAAAAGCGGCGAGGCAAACCAAGTCACCATCTTTGATTTTTCCGGCTTCCCATGCTTCGCATAAAGCGATAGGAACGGATGCTGCAGTAGTATTTCCGTATTTTTGAATGTTATTAAAAACCTGATCATCACTTAAACCCAACAGGTTTTGAACATATTGACTGATCCTCAAATTTGCCTGGTGCGGCACCAGCATATCAATATCTTTTTCGGTTAAGTTATTCGCGGCCAAAGCTTCTTTAATTACTTCCGGAAATTTTACCACTGCTTTTTTAAAAACCGAGGGACCATCCATATAAGGTAATGCGGCTCCACTCTCAAGAATTTCTGGCGTCATGAACAAACCGCCCAATTCCTGGTCAGGAAAATCAGGTTTATCTTTCATCCATTTATTAGCATGAGAACCCGGATAATACATGGCCAGAATTTCCGCATCTGCACCATCACTATGCAAATGGGTACTTAAAATACCTTTACCTTTTTCATCAGTAGGCTGAAGTACAACTGCTCCTGCTCCATCGCCAAAAATTACCGAAACATTGCGACTGCGAGTTTCAAAATCCATTGCGAAAGAATGTTTTTCGCTGCCTACTACCAAAACATTTTTGTACATGCCTGTTTTCACGAATTGATCCGCCACAGAAAGTGCATAAACAAATCCAGAACATTGGTTACGAATATCCAAAGCGCCTATTTCGCCCATGCCCATTTCACGCTGTAACAAAACACCGCAACCTGGAAAATAGTAATCCGGACTTAAGGTCGCAAATATGATGAAATCAACATCTTTTGCAGTAATGCCAGCTCGCTCGATGGCAATTTTAGCAGCTTCAATCCCCATCGTGGTGGTAGTTTCTTCGTTCCGATCGGCAAAGCGACGTTCCTGAATCCCTGTTCGTTCCTGAATCCACTCATCATTGGTATCCATAAAACGACTTAAATCTGTATTGGTATATACATTTTTAGGAACGTAGTAACCTATTCCTGCTATTTTAGATTGATGCATGCTCATATTATTTGGTTAACAAATGTATTAAAACAGATGGAACATGTGTGAGGTAAGCGGGAAAATGTAATGTGAACACCAAAATATTATTTCATGCCCCAATAATCACAATCATCTTCCATTTAACCTATTACATCTTCCATAAAATTAGTTATTTTTGCAACATGTCTACAGAAACCAAAGAAGAGACCTTTACGCTCGAAGAAATTCTAACTTCCTTAAAAACCGTACACCGCCTTATTTTGTGGAATGATGATGTAAATACTTTCGATCATGTAATTTATTGCATGATGAAATATCTGGATTATAACGAATCTCAAGCAGAAAAAATTGCATGGAAAGTGCATAATGACGGCAAATGCCCAGTTCTTGAAGGATCTTTTACCGAGATGGAAGTTTACCGCAAGATTTTACAGCAAGAAGGATTAACGGTTTCGGTTGATTAAATTGTTTTTTGAAAGTTCGTCATGCTGATTATGATTCAATATTTTTAAGCTTAATCAAGCCTATAATACACTGAATCGAACTTAGGATGACGATTACGAATTATTAAAATTACTTTTCCAACCCTTTCAAAACCTCGTTTAACTCTGCTTGTGTACTCAGCGTTTTATCTTTGGCGTACCAGCTGTGTAGCTTCTCTGCCAGAATGGTCATTTCTGTCGTTTCTTGCCTCCACTCTTTTAACAATTCTTGCAATACCTGAGGTCGTGGTGCCCAGGTTGCCAAAACCTGATCTGCTTCTTCATTCAAAATGATTAAAACAGGTATCGCTCTACCACCGTTTGTTAAATGCGCATCAATTAAGGGCAGATTTTTATCTCTGAGTACAAATTTCAAATCAATTTTACCTAAAGATGCTGTAGCAATTTTATTGAATACCGGAACAATCTGTGCGGCATCGCCACACCAACCTTCCGTTATGACCAAGAATTTATAGCTAGTTTTAAGCTGATCTATTGTAGCAGTTAGTTCCTCCGTTAGGCTAGCGGTTTTATCAACACGACTCATACGTTGCACATTCATTTTGGTGTAGTGCAAATCATAAGTCACATCTCCTGTAGCTTTTCCTTCTAACAAAAGTTGATCTACCAAGGCACGATAGGTTTGATAATCCATGCCTTGCTCACTGAAAATTTCGCTGTAATTAACCATAATACTGCTGTAAAATATAGCGCAAAGGAAAGCAGAATTTCAGCGAAATTAATCACGGTTTTGCAAGAAAATTCTAGCTCTTAAACTCGCTCGTTTTATGGAAATCAATGTCAGGATAATCCTGTTTGGTTAAATTAATCATGTATTCACTATCTGATAAATAAACCGGATTTGCCTCTTTATCGAAACCGATATGCTGTTGTTTACGCTTTACAAACTCATCTAATTTTTTTCTATCAGCTGATGTTACCCAGCTCGAACGGGTGTAGCTTAAGGTACGGAAACGACATTTAGCACCATATTCATGCTCTAAACGGAAGTTAATTACCTCAAACTGAAGTTCACCAACCGCACCGATTACCTTTCGGTTTCCAGGCTGCATCACAAATAATTGCGCCACACCTTCGTCTGTTAACTGCTCAATACCTTTTTCAAGCTGTTTGGTCCGCATTGGGTCCATGTTTTCTACCTCCTTAAAAATAGATGGAGAGAAACTTGGAATACCTTTAAACTGCAATTTTTCACCTTCGGTTAACGTATCGCCAATCTTAAAATTACCGCTATCGTACAAACCAACCACATCACCCGGCCAAGCCTCTTCTACAATACTTTTCTCATTGGCCATAAAATCCATTGGATTGGAGAATTTCAGTTTCTTATCCTGGCGGGTATGGTAGTAAAATTTATTACGTTCAAACTTGCCAGAACAAATACGCAAGAAAGCAATCCGATCACGGTGTTTTGGATCTAAGTTGGCATGGATTTTAAACACGAAGCCACTAAAGTTTTTCTCTTCAACCAATACATCACGTTCTTCGGCTTCTCGGTGGCGTGGACTTGGAGCAATATCAATAAATGTATCTAAAAGCTCCTTTATACCAAAGTTGTTAATCGCACTGCCAAAAAACACTGGTGCTACCAATCCATCGGTGTACAAATCTTTATCAATTTTGCCGTAAATACCATCAACCAATTCAACATCATCTTTCAGGGTACTGATTTCGTTTTCCTTTAGGTAATCCAGTAATGAGGGGTCATTCAAATCGTTAGCCGCCACAACCGAATCGGTTACTTTGGTTTTATCAGAATTAAATAAATTTAAGTGTTTGTTATAAATGCTGTAAACCCCCTTGAAAGTATGTCCTTGTCCAATTGGCCATGAAAGCGGGCACAAACTGATATTCAGTTTCTCTTCAATTTCATCTAATAAATCGTAAGCTTCCTTACCCTCACGGTCCATTTTATTAACGAAAATAATTACCGGTGTGTTACGCATGCGGCAAACCGACATCAGTTTTTCGGTTTGTTCCTCCACACCTTTTACACAATCTACCACCAAAATCACACTATCTACTGCCGACAAAGTACGGTAAGTATCTTCCGCGAAATCCTTGTGACCAGGCGTATCTAAAATGTTAATTCGCTTACCACTGTACTCAAAACCCATTACCGAAGTTGCCACCGAGATACCACGTTGTTTCTCAATTTCCATGAAATCGGACGTATTGCTTTGATTTGCTTTATTACGTTTCACTGCACCAGCTGTGTTAATCGCACCACCAAAAAGCAGAAATTTTTCTGTTAATGTGGTTTTGCCCGCATCGGGGTGACTAATAATGGCAAAGGTTTTACGTTTTTCTATTTCGGGGTTAAGCATAATAAAATTTTGGGTAAAAAATGGCGATGAAACCTGGTTAAAGGAATTTAACTGCGATTAGATTTGAATAATTTTGTTTCATCAGGCTGCAAAGATAAGAAATTTGATGAACTGTTTTTACCGCTTAACTGTTTAATTGAAAACCAAATGGTTAAGCGTTTTTGAAAAGCAATAGTAGTAGTTATTCGGTTTGAGTTATTCCCGCCATTCATTTATAGGTTTAAATCCGAAGACCAACAAACTTTGTTAAGTAAACCTGATGGCAGCGGACACGGAGTGCAACGCAGTAAAGCGAACAGCAGGACTACACTTCCCTATGATAAACGGAACGTCCATTTCCAAAAATAAATCCTCAATTTCTATTAAGTAGCGCCATTATCTTATAAATCATACTTATTTTTGTGCTAAAATTGTTAGCTTTAATCATCCCTTCCGAATTAAGCAAACTAAAATCTTATTTGCCAATGCCAGAATTAGAAGAAACTTCTATGCCCGCAGAAATTGCGGCGAAGTTTGTTAATTATACCTCTAAACATGTTTTCTTAACCGGGAAAGCGGGAACAGGTAAAACTACTTTTTTACGCAAACTTATTCAGCTTACGCATAAAAAAGCGATGATTTGTGCTCCAACTGGCATTGCAGCAATTAATGCTTCTGGCGTTACCATTCATTCACTTTTTCAATTGCCGTTTGGTGCATTTTTTCCGGATGCGGCAGGAAGTTTAATCAATCAGAATATCAATTTTAACTTCAATACGCCACGTACCATTGTGAAGCATTTAAATATGCAGGGCAACAAAAGGCGTATGATTCAGGAACTAGAATTACTCGTTATTGATGAGGTGAGTATGCTTCGGGCAGATATGCTCGATGCCATTGATTTTTCCTTGCGTTATATCAGAAGAAATAGAAACGTACCTTTTGGTGGTGTTCAGTTATTATTTATTGGCGATTTACATCAGCTGCCTCCCGTGGTCAAAAACGATGAATGGCGTATAATGGCCGGTTTTTATAAAAGCATTTATTTCTTTGATGCTTTAGCGCTGCAGAATAATCCACCGGTGTATATTGAGTTGGATAAAATTTACCGCCAGGATGATGCCGTGTTTATTAACTTGTTGAATAATTTAAGGAACAATAAAATTACACCTGAAGATACCGCTTTACTACGACAACACTTTAAGCAAGATTTTAAGCCTGCAACGGATGAAAATTACATCACTTTAACCACTCACAATAATAAAGCTGACGCCATTAATCGTGAGCGATTAACCCAACTCAAAACCAAATCTTACTTTTTTGATGCAAAGGTTACCGGTGAATTTAATGAATATGCTTACCCAAATGAAAAAAGTTTAGAACTTAAAGTTGGGGCACAAGTCATGTTCATTAAAAATGATATGACTGCCGAAAAACGTTATTACAATGGAAAAATCGGTGTGGTACATCATATCGAAAAGGATATGATTGAAATTGAACTTCCTGAGGAACGAACCGTAATTTCTGTTTCACCCTATACATGGGAAAATGTGAAGTATAAATTGAATGAGGCCACAAACGAAATTGCTGAAAATGTTGCAGGTTCATTTGTACAATATCCGATCAAATTGGCCTGGGCAATTACGGTGCATAAGAGTCAGGGGTTAACTTTTGATAAAGCAATTATTGATATTGGCGATGCTTTTGCCCCTGGGCAAGCTTATGTTGCGCTTTCGCGTTTACGCTCCCTAAAAGGCTTGGTTTTAACTTCGCATCTGCGTGAAAATGGTTTGCAGCAAGATCAAAACATCCATTATTTTTCGAGTACCAAACAACCTTCTGAAGTTTTAACAGCCCAGATTAGTTTGGAAAGCTACGATTTCATTAGAACTTACCTGTTGGCCGCTTTTGATTTAAACGTCGTTCGCTACTATATGAAAGAGCATGTAGAAACTTTCGATAAGAGCGAGGCAAAATCTACGAAGCAGCGTTACGATAGCTGGACAATGGATTTATACAAGGATTTCCAAAAAATTACGGCCACTGCCGATTCATTTGTCAATCAGCTTAAAAACCTTTTCGCACATCAAACGGAGCATACTTTATTTAATGTTTCTAAAAGGGTTGAAGCGGCATTGAAATATTTTAATCCGCTAGTTAAGGCGGTTTCGGATAAGTTTCTAGCCCAAATTGAAGCGGTGAAGGAAGAAAAGGGAATAAAGACATATTTGACCGAATTGCTTGAACTGGAGATACTGGTTTATGAGCAGCTTAAAAAGATGCACAAAGGCAAGGCCTTACTGCTAGCCATCATTGATGGAAAGGAGTTTAGCAAAGCAGATACTGATGCATTGTTAAACATTTCTGAACGGAACCAACAATTACAAAAAGCTATTCAGCTAAAAGGTCAGGTTTTGAAAGTGAAATCGGCTGTAGAGAAAAAGAAAAAAGAGCCAAAAATAGATACCAAACTGGTAAGTTTTGAACTTTACGAGCAAGGAAAAACTCTAGCGGAGATTGCAAAAGAACGAGGTTTGTCAGTTACAACTATCGAAGGTCATTTGGCTTATTATGTTTCTACGCAACAAATTGATGTAGCTAAACTGGTTAAACCAAATAAAATCAGAAACATTAGCGAAGCTGTTGAAAGCCAAAAAACTAAATCGATGGCAACGATTCGGGATTTTCTAGGCAAGGATTATTCTTTTGGTGAGATTAAGCTGGTATTAGCTTCGTTATTTCCATCGGAGGATTAGAGTATTAGTTTAACCGCAAAGAACGCTAAGAAAAAAGGCGCAAAGAACACTAAGCTAAATTAAAATTATGGGTGAGAATGAATTATCAAGAGTTGTAATCGGTTTAGCAATTGAAGTACATAATGCATTAGGGCCAGGCTTGTTAGAAAGTGCTTACAAAGAATGCTTATTTTACAAAATTGCTAAAGCTGGATTATTTGTAGAAAAGGAAAAGATAATGCCTTTGATATTTGAAGAGGTGAGGTTGGAATGTGGCTATAGAATTGATATTTTAGTAGAAAGGAAATTAGTCCTTGAGCTGAAAAGCGTTGAAGCTTTAAATGATGTGCACTTGGCTCAAACATTAACTTATATGAAACTAGGAAATTATAAGTTGGGTTTGTTAATGAATTTCAATGTTACTCTTTTAAAGGATGGTTTAAAACGTATCGCTAATGGCCTGTAACTTTTCTTTGTTTCTTTGCGAAAAACTTTGCGAACTTTGCGGTTAAATGGAGAAAGTTGATTTATTAGCGCAATATATGCCGGCTCAGGCGGCGCCGCTAATTGCAAAATGGATAGATTATTTTCAGTGCGAATTTAAAATCGCTAAAACCCGTTCTACCAAACTTGGAGATTACCGCCATCCTTACCGCGATAAAGGACATCGGATTTCAGTAAATTTTAATTTGAATCATTATGCTTTTCTGGTGACTACAGTTCATGAATTTGCACACCTTTTAACCTGGAACGATTTCAAGAACAAAGTAAAACCACATGGTGGAGAATGGAAGAAAAACTTCCAGCGGATGATGGTTCCATTTTTTGAAATGAACATTTTTCCTGATGATATTCATAAAGCTATTGATAAGTACATGTCTAATCCAGCAGCTTCAAGCTGTTCTGATTTGCATTTGTCTAGAGCGTTAAAGAAGTATGATTCTGATCAAACTGAAACGTTGCATTTAGAACAACTTCCTGTAAATACCATTTTCAAAATCAAGGATGGCCGCCGTTTCACCAAAGGCGAACGTATTAGAAAACGTTACCGCTGTGTTTGCCTTGATGATAAACGAATCTATCTTTTTAATCCACTAGCGGAGGTTTTTGTAATAAATTAAATCACAACAGTGTAATGGAGCAAAAAAAAGCTTCGATAAAAATCGAAGCTTTTTTTTTTTAATATTCCCAAAGTCCCTGTTCATAATCAAGAACAGATTTTTTAATCCGTTCTGATTCGTACAATCTTTGTCTAGGATCCGTAATAATGTCTCTAAGTTTGTTATCTCCTGGATTAGATTCTTTTACAATGTAGCTGCTAAATAGGCGACGAATAAAGAAATCGTCAAAACTCAAAGAAGAAGCATCGTTATTGGTGTTAATTAAACGTTTTTTAGTTAAGATTTCACGGGCTTCAGGATAGTATACCCAGAAAACCGGTTGCCATTGTTTCGAAACCTCGTTATATTTCATTGGAGCAATACCAACGATACGTGGTTCGAAGATGGAACGTTTCACATCAAAAATCCAATCTTCTTTAATTCTGAATTTTAAAAATGATTCTGGATTGAGATCATTCGCTACGGTTTTTACTGTACCTGCTTTAGCATCTGTAACCTCAACAGTTCCTGCGGCAGCCATTCTTGCAGAATCAGCTGTCATAGGTGTATTAAATGCATCATCCTCATTTAAAACACTGTCAATCGGGGCATACGCAGTTAGTTCTTCCGACTTGATTGCCGATAATAATACATCAATCAATCTCGATTTCGGAGATTTCAACGCAGAATTAACAGTATCTCTTAAATCAATTTCTCTCCAGATACGTTTTGCGTAAAATACGTCCTCGTCACGCACCTCGGCCAGTGGCACCATCTCTGTGCTATCAATATCTCTACGAGCATAAAAACCATCTTTAGGCGGTACTTTTAGCTTTTTCTTAGCAACTTTAACAGGAGCTGCTACCGTATCTGCAACAGGTGCCGTAGTAACAGCAGCTTTTTTAGGTGCCAGCTTCGTTGGCTTTTTTTGAGCGAAAGCCAGTGATGTACATAAACCTAAAACAATGATGCTTACAATCCTTTTCATCTTCTTCTTATTTAACATTGAATGCTAATGAAGGTAAAACATTCTGGCGGCCATCAGGACCCACAGAAACGATATCTTCAAAAAATACTCTGGTGCCCGGCGTTACAGAATTGATTGCAGCTTTTACAGCACCTGCAAAACTTCCTCCACTACCAGAAATAGTCACCGCGTCTGAACGTGGTTTAATTACCGTTAACTTGTAACGCTGAATTTTAAATTTAACATCAAAAGGAAAATCATCTAAATCTGCTTCGATTTCTGATTCGCTTTTTAACTGAACTGACGCGATATCGCCGCCCGCTCTTCCACCAACTTTTGCAACCGGCTTAGGAATAGCTTTTACCCTGAATTTCTGAGCACCTAGACTAACCGTTTTACCCGCATTTGTTGCGCTTACGTTAATAGACACTTCACTTCCAACCTGACCACCTGAAACGTTAACGTTATAATTTCCATTTGAGCCAGACATTGATCCAGCTGAAATAGTAGCACGAACACTTTCTAACGGAAATCCTGCTGCCGAAACTGTAAATGGATTCGGAATACCTGCATAAATCACATTCATTTTTGTTGATGAAACCGTTGCAGATGGTTTTGCTACCTGATATTTTTGTGGCTGGGTTTTGTATTCTTTAACCTGCCCGTCAGTTTGACGAACACGAATTGTACCCACCCATGTAAATTCACCAACACTGCTTGTTCCACCTGTGTAAGTTCCTTTACCTTCTTTGATAGAAAGTTTATTTCCGTTAACCGAGATATCAGGAGTAGATCTCGAATCACTTGCGGTTAAAAACACCTCTGCTGTATACGGCTGGCCCTGGATTACATAAGATGTAGGTGCCACAGCAACCGCTGCAAACTGATCTAAATTTACCTGTGCCTTATCCATATTTCCAAACAACTTTTTAACCACTTCCGCCTCCGCATTTTTTGTATCAGCTTGTAGTTTTGTTAAAATTGTCATTGCAGCCGTTAAAGGCGTTCCCTCTCCAAAATAAGTTTCCTGCCAATTACCTTTTCTTTTTCTAACCGGATCTTTGGCCTCTAGAGAAAAGGCAACGTTTGCACGATCCGCAGGATCTAACAATGAAATTAATTTCTCTCTTGTCGCGTTAATTTTGTCCTTAAGCTGTGTAGCCTTTTTCTGGTTAATCATGATATTCTGAGCAATATCCTGATTAGATCTGTTTACTAAATCATCCGTTTCTGGATCAATTCCATCGCCAGCTGTTGTAAACTCTTTTTTGATGCTTTCAATGTAGTTGTTTAACTCATCAGCAGCAGCCTGTGCTTGCTTAGCCCTTTCGTAAATAGGCTGTGCTCGAGCAGGCTCTTCTTTCAACTTCGAATTTTCGAATGCAGAAAAAAGCTGATTTATACTTGTATTTACATTGTTTTTAGAAGTATCCAAACTATCATTGATATTTTTGAATGCATCTAAAATTGTATCTGATACGTTTAAGGCAAGCATAGCCAACAATACCAAATACATGATATTGATCATCCGCTGCCTTGTTGTTTCTTTTCCGCCTGCCATATTTTATGTAGCTTTTTTTTCTAAAAATTAAAAACTAGATAAATTATACACGTGGGCCGTTCATGGCCGATAACATATTGCCATAAATCGAGTTAAGTGAAGCTAAGTTTTTAGCCAACTTATTCACCTCTTCTTTAAACTGTTTAGAATCTTCCATCGATTCATTGAAGTTCTGCATGGTTAAAGATAGGTTAGAATAGAATTTATTCATCGATTTTAAGTGTGCGCTAGAATCTTGTAATTCTAATTCATACACTGCATTTAGCGCTGACAAATTCTTTGCTAAATTATTTACCTGATCGTGATAAGCCTGAGAATCTACGTTGCTTTCACCCATTGCTTTTAAATTAGCTGTTGCCTTTTCAAAAGAAGCACTTAAGTTATCAAAACCAGCAGAAGCCGTTTTTACTTTGCTTGTAAATTCATTTGTAGCAGTTGATGCATCAGCAACATTTGAAATAGTAGCTACTTTATCACCAAACGTACGCAAACCTGATCCTAAACTTTCGATTAATTCCGGTCCAATCTTAGCATCAGTTAATAACTTATCCAATGCTGCAGTATTTCCTGCTGAAACAGGTGCTGCAACTGGTCTTGCAGATACGGTTGGCAATTCGCCCTTGTAATCTTCTTTTAACTCTGGGTACACTCTTTCCCATGCTGGTTCTGGTTCTGGCGGAAAAAATCCTGTTAAGAAGAATAATATCGCTTCTACACCAAGACCGATACCAATCATGTAGTTACCTACAATTCCCCCTATATGAAGGATTTTAAATAAAGCCCCTACAATTACAATACTTGCTCCCCATGAAATCGCTACGTGTAACCAGCTTGGTTGTTTCTTTGCTGCCATAAAATTTTGATGTTTTTCTTTAGTTTTAGTTTTTCTTTGGTTTAATTTCTTAAATCGGTACCTGGGTAAGATGAAACGCATCTAAAACCAATGTATGATCTTTGGGTGTCCTGATATTCGTAGGTAGAAACGGCGTTCTGTAAGAAATAACCTGTATCCTTCCAGGAGCCCCCTTTAACTATTTTACGTTTTTTGTATTTACTGTCTCCAGCACTGGCATCGTAAGTAAAGTTCGGACTTAAATCATGAAGTAACGGTGCAGCACCTTTATTGTAAGCAGTAATCGTCCATTCTGAAACATTTCCAGCCATGTTATATAAACCGTAATCATTTGGAAAATATGATCTTACTCCTACTGTGTAAATTCCACCATCGCTAGAGTAATCTCCACGACCCGGTTTAAAGTTTGCCTGTAAACATCCTTTGGTATTTCTGATGTAAGGTCCGCCCCATGGATATTTTGTTTTAGTGTTACCACCTCTTGCTGCGTATTCAAATTCCGTTTCAGCTGGCAATCTGTAATCAGATCTAGAGCCTACCGGCATTTTTCTCGCTTGCGCTACGCCATCATACAATCTTGTTCTCCACTGAGAGAATGCTTTTGCCTGCTCCCAACTTACACCTACAACAGGATAATCATCATAAGATGGATGACTGTAGTAAGCACGTACCATCGGATCATTCATTGAATAAGAATAATCTGTTTTCCAAACCATTGTATCAGGATAAATGGCAACAGTATACCTATCAATATAATCCTGGCGTTTGCTGTTCGGATTTTTATGTCCTAAAGCAGCTTTATCCATATTTAATTCCGCATATGAATACTCCAGCTTGCGTACATCGATTTCCTTTTTGCCAGGTAATGCATCTAAACCAGAATAATACATGCCGTCTAACTGGCTTGCCTGAGCACCGTTAGCTCCTCTGCCTCTGTTGCGCCAGATATTGGCGCCATTTTGACCAACCCTTTTCCAATCAATGTATTTCTCTCCACCAACCTGAGCCGCTGCATTACCTCTCGGTGTCATCATAAACTGCTGAGGATTTCCCATCATGGCAATTGCAATTGAATCACGAACCCAATTGGTAAATTGGCGATACTCTGCGTTTGAGATCTCAGTTTGATCCATGAAAAAAGCTGGGATGGTAGTCATCCTACTCGGACCATTTTGCGAAAAAGTAATATCTTCATCAGATCCACCGAGCGGAGTGTGGCCTGGCGGAATATAAACCATGCCTAAAGGAATTCTGTTGTTTTTGAATTTTCGGTTGTATGCACCAACTAACTCGCCCTGGCCACCATGACCACAACTTGCTAGCAATACAGTTATACCCACAATAGCTAGAAGGTAGATTTTCTTCATATTAAATATAGTGTGCAAAGCACGTTAGGAGCAATTTTATCAAAAATCATTGAAATTATCAACAATTGCAAATATTTTAAGTTAAATCGTTTGTTTAAAGCAAATAGCTGTAGTTATCAGCACAAATTCGCCTAATATTTCTGTTACAATAAAAGCGTAACCTTCTTATAACAGCAAAGTTACGCTTTTATTGTGTTGACTGAAAATAAATTATTGAATGTATTATTTATTAGATGTTTTGATATAGTTTTCAATAGCCATGGTCATAGAAGGTACGCCGGGGGTTGGCGCTGCTATATCAACAATCAAATCCATATCTGTACAAGCTTTACTTGTGTTTACTCCGAAAGCTGCAATACGTGTATTATTCTGTTTAAAGTCAGGGAAATTTTTAAACAACGATTGAATACTTGAAGGACTAAAGAAGGCAATTACATCATAAAAAACCTCCGCTAAATCCGATAAATCACTCACTACGGTTCTGAAAAGCACAGCTGGAGTAAAATCATAACCACTTTTTTCAAGGAACTTCATGGTATCCTCTGTTGCTACATCCGAGCAAGGATATAAAAACTTCTCATTTGCATGCTTCTTCAATACTTCTGCTAAGTCAGCAGCCGTTTGTTTTCCAAAGAAAATCTTGCGCTTTCTATACTGAATATATTTCTGCAAATACAAAGCTATAGTTTCAGACAGACAAAAATATTTTAATTCAGCCGGAACATCATAACGCATTTCTTCACAAATTCTGAAAAAATGATCTGCAGCATTGCGACTTGTAAAAATAACAGCCGTAAAGTCGGCAAGATTAATTTTATCCTTCCTGAAGTCCCTTGCAGGCACACCTTCAACGTGGATAAAAGACCTAAAGTCAACTTTTAAATTGTGCTTTTTGGCCAAGTCGTAATAAGGAGATTTTTCTGTTTCAGGTTTTGGTAAAGTAACCAAAATACTTTTCACTTTGCGAATTCTAGAGTCGTTCTTTTCTTGCATTTTCCTTTTTCCAGCTACAATCCTATCGTTTTAATTAGTATTAAAATAGGACATATTTCGAGGGCGCAAAAGTACAAAATTAAATGCATTCTAGAAAACTTATTATTAGAAAGTATAGTAACTCCAGCCCGGAGAAGTTGAAAGGCAAAAATAACCCCTAACAATAAGACCGCCAATACAATATATACCTCGCCATATTTAAGGGGTGATAACGCAAATGCCACTACTAAAGGAATAAAAAGTAAAGATGCATTGAAGTAACTGAGGTACAATATCGAAATGTATTCTCCAACTGGTTTTTGTACATTAAACAGAAAACCTAGAAACCTTAAAACGACAAGTTTCAACGCATAAAAACCAATAATCGTGAGTGAAATTGTAAAGAAAAACCGAAATCCTTCTTTTGCCTGGTACATATCCCGCCATTGTGCCACCAAAAAGAAAAACATTCCGAATACAAACCCGAACTGAACAAACAACAACAAGAATGGCCAGGAACTAAATAGGTTATCCTCTTTGTTTATATTATTTAAAATACGGTTACTGAAGAATGACTGCACAATTGCCGACAATTGCTTTGAAAATGCATTTTTCAAAATGGCAAAAATCACAAGCATGGCAAAAATAAAGCCCAGCAAACCTACATTGCCTTTAGGAATTTGAGAACCTAACTGGTAAGGATTTGCCTTTTTCTTTAGGTGTTGATATTTTTTATGCCAGGCTATTAAATCGAGTGAAGGAAAAAGATATTCTTTCTCTACACTATCCAACAGAATAGTTTTATTAATTAAACTGTCTGACAGTGCCCAGGTGTGTTTTACAATAGAATCTGTTACAAATTTTTGGCGGGCAAGTGCTGCCGAATCCAGGCGATATCTTCGATATTGATACTTCACTACCGACGTAGAATCAATATTCACGGGAGTTTGTTGTGCAGCTGTTATATTTCCCCACAATAAAAACGTAAATAAAATGAAAGCGAATTTCGGCATGCTTTGAATCAAAACTTTAAGCTTGCAAAAGTAGTTGAATAATCATTGTTTACCTAAAGAAAATAAATGGATTTAGAATATGCTGTATCTTTGCAGCAATGTCCGGTATCTACATCCATATTCCTTTTTGCAAAAAGGCTTGCCATTATTGCGATTTCCATTTCAGTACATCTTTAAAATATGCTGATGAGATGGTTGAAGCCATTTGTAAAGAAATCAAAATGAAGAAAAACCGAATACCGGGGCAGGTTGGTAGTATTTATTTTGGAGGAGGAACCCCATCTATTTTATCGCAGGCTGCACTACAAAAGATTTTTGATACTATTACTCAAAATTATCAGATAGATTCGAATGCCGAAATTACCATGGAGGCCAATCCTGATGATTTGACTGCACAAAAATTAAAAGAACTAAAGCAGTTACCCGTGAATCGGTTTAGTGTTGGCATCCAATCTTTTTTTGATGAGGATTTGACCTGGATGAACCGGGCACATCATGCCAGTGAAGGGGAAAATGCTATAAAGAGAAGTCAAGATGCCGGTTTTGAAAATTTGACGCTCGATCTGATTTATGGCTACCCATTGTTAACGGATACGAAGTGGCTCAGTAATATCGACAAAGCGATTGAGTTAAATGTTCCACATATTTCCGCTTACGCGTTAACTGTTGAACCCAGAACAGCTCTGGCTCATGCCATTAAAACTAGAAAGCAAATACCCGTTAACGATCATCAAAGTGCCGAGCAGTTTGTAATCTTAATGAACAAATTAACGGCATCAGAATTTGATCATTATGAAATTTCAAATTTTGCTAAGCCAAACTGCTATGCGATTCATAACACCAACTATTGGCGAGGCATTAATTACATCGGCATTGGCCCATCAGCACATGGTTTTGATGGGCAAAACAGATATATGAACCCGGCAAACAACGCCATGTACATAGATGCCCTGGAAAGAAATAAGTTGCCGGAAGTTATTGAAACGCTTAGCATAGAAGATAGTTTCAATGAATATATGATGACTTCCTTGAGAACAATGTGGGGTATAGATTTAACGAAAATCGCCAACGACTTTGGGAAGGATTTTTTTGAGGAAACCATGCAAAACCTTCGAGGTTTTGAAGATAAAGACTGGTTGATCCTCGAGAAGGATACCATTAAATTAAGCCAAAATGGAAAGCTCTTTGCTGACCATATTGCCGCTGAATTGTTTATCATTAAGGAGTAAGTTCGGATAACTCAATGATGAGGAACAAAGTTGAAGCATAATTGAGATCAATATTTGAACACTCAGAATTTAATAATTAAAGTATATGTCGAAAATTGTTTGGATAACGGGTGCCTCCTCAGGAATTGGCGAAGCCCTGGTTTATGAATATTTCAAAGCCGGAGACAAGTTAATCCTCTCGGGCCGCAACCGCGATGAGTTGTTTAGGGTAAAGGGAAATTGCCAAAACTCGTTTAATGTACACGTGCTTCCGTTCGATTTAAGTGAAACAGAAATTCTGGAAAGCAAGGCTCAGGACGCAATTAAAATCTTCGGCAAAATCGATTTGTTAATTAATAGCGGAGGCGTTAGCCAGCGGGGCTTGGCGCTTGAAACTGATTTGAAGACCGAACAACAAATTATGAGCACTAATTTTTGGGGAACAGTTACTTTAAGCAAAGCTGTTATACCAAATATGATCAAAAATGGGGGCGGTCAAATCGTGATCATCAGCAGTTTGGTAGGCAAATTCGGAACAAAATTAAGATCGGCTTATGCAGCCTCAAAACACGCGTTGCATGGCTATTTCGACTCAGTGCGGTCAGAAGTTTTCGATAAAAATATTAATATAACAATTATTTGCCCTGGATTTATCAAAACAAATGTTACCTATAACGCCCTTACCGGGGATGGAAAACCACTTAACGTAATGGGCGAAGCCCATGAAACAGCCATGTCGGCAAAAGATTGTGCTTCGGAAATTGTAACAGCAGTAAAAGCCAAAAAAGAAGAAGTCTACATCGGCGGAAAAGAGACTAGAGCCGTTTTGCTCAAACGCTTTTTCCCAAAAATCTTCTCGAAAAAGGTGCGTGAGGCTAAAGTTATTTAGATGTTTTTAAAAAAAATGCAGCACTTAAAAACCAGCTGTTTTTTTTATTCGTAAATATAGATGTTGGTTGAAAAATCATCCATATTTAAAGAAACATATCACGTCCCCGTATAATTAATTAACGTTCCAGCTGGTAGCTGGAGCGTTTTTTTGTTAATCAATGGCTAAGTTATTTGTCAGTAGTATTTCAAGTTTTCACCTATTATCGGCATTGCAGTTTTAACTCCTTAGTTTTGACGCATTAACAGTTTATTAACATGAAGTTCGATTTATCTCCAATTGATGTGGTGGATGATATTTCTAAAGTAGATTTCGAAAAGAATTATCTTATTCCACGCAAACCGCTGGTTATAAAAAACATGGCAAAAGAATGGCCTGCGTACGAAAAATGGTCAATGGATTACATGAAGAAAGTAGTTGGAGAGAAAATTATTCCATTGTACGACAGCTCAAAAGCCGATCCATCCAAACCCATAAATGCCGCAGCAGCGGAAATGAAATTCACTGAGTATATTGATTTAATTAAAGAAACACCGACAGATTTACGGATTTTTCTTTTTGATCCCATAAAATTTGCGCCTAAACTACTCGATGATTATATCGCTCCTAAAAAGCTTATGGGTGGTTTTTTAGACCGATATCCTAATATGTTTTTTGGAGGAAAAGGATCAGTAACTTTCCTACACTACGACATTGATTTGGCGCACATTTTCCATACACATTTTAATGGTCGAAAACAGGTAATTTTATTTCATTACAAGTGGAAAGAGCGTCTTTATCAGATTCCCTATGCCACCTATGCTTTAGAAGATTATGATGTCGAAAACCCGGATTTTGAGAAATTCCCGGCGTTGAAAGGTGTTAAAGGTGTGGAAGCGTTTCTTGAACATGGTGATACACTTTTTATGCCTACAGGTTATTGGCATTGGATGAAATACCTCGATGGTTCATTCTCTATTAGTTTACGGGCCTGGGATAAAAGCTGGAAGGTGAAAGCAAAAAGCTTATACAATTTAACACTACAGCGCAAATTTGACGACTTTATGAAAGCAAACTACCGAGAGAAATACATGAGTTGGAAAGAGAATTTAGCCATCAAACGAGCAAAGAAATCACTTATACATAATTTACCAAAATAACAAAAGATTGAATGATTTCTAGAGCGAAGATCAGCACTATAAAACATTCACTCATTAATCTGCAATCCACAATTAGAATATGCATCCCAACATTTTAAAAATTCAAGAGAACATTGAGCCGCTTAGGCAGCAAATTATAAATCATAAAGTTTATTCAGCGATCAGTGAATTGGAAGATCTTCAGGTCTTTATGGAACACCATATTTATGCCGTATGGGATTTCATGTCGCTACTTAAGGCATTACAAATAAACTTAACCTGCACCACATTGCCCTGGTTTCCGGTTGGCGACGCTGTTACCAGGCAGCTCATTAATGAGATTGTTGCCGGCGAAGAAAGTGATGTAGATGCAGATGGTAAGATTAAAAGTCATTTCGAGCTCTACCTGGATGCCATGGCGCAATGTGGTGCAAATGTTTTACCAGTTAAAAACTTTTTAAGCTCCTTGCAAAAAGGCAGAGATTTTGACATGGCTTTTGAACTGGCACAAGTACCTCAAGCTGCCCGAGATTTTGTAAAAGCTACCTTCGACACGATTAACAGTGGCAAAACACATCTACAGGCGGCAAGTTTTACTTTTGGTAGAGAAGATTTAATTCCGAACATGTTTTTCAGCATGGTGAACGATTTAAACAGCACACAACCTGATCGTGTTTCGATTTTTAAATACTACCTGGAACGCCATATCGAGGTAGATGGCGACCATCACAGTCATTTGGCTTTGGCCATGACCGAAAAGCTATGCGAAAAAGATGAAAGTTATTGGGCTGAAGCTGAAGAAACGACCAGGCAAGCGCTGCAAAAACGTATTGATTTGTGGGATGCTGCTTATGCAGAAATCGTAGGAAGAAAGATCCCCGCTTAACATTACGGAAATGTTAAGGGAACGATACTTTAGAATTAAGTAATTTTCGTCACATTTCTTTTGAGATATATTATTTGTAAAATAAAATTTACACATTTGTTGTTCGGCAACAAAAACCAAAATAAAACGCATGAGTTTCATCTTAAAACCAGTAGACATCGTCGAGAATATCACTCCTGAGGATTTCAAGAAAAACTACCTGAAAACAAAAAAACCATTAGTGATTCGGGGCTTAACAAAAGATTGGCCAGCGAGAGAAAAATGGACTACTGAATATCTGAAAGAAATTGGTGGCGATTTGGAAGTTCCTTTGTACGACAACTCTAAAGCAGATCCTTCAAAGCCAATTAATGCTGCTACGGCACATATGAAATTCGGCGATTACCTAGATCTAATTAAACGTGAGCCTACTGAATTGAGGATCTTCTTTTTCAATTTATTCAAAAAAGTTCCGAGTTTAATTAACGACGTTAAAATTCCCAAAGATTTAATGGGCGGTTTTATCGAAAGTATGCCAGCGATGTTTTTTGGTGGTTCGAACTCAGTTACCTTTTTGCACTACGACATCGATTTACCTCATATTTTTCACACTCATTTTGGTGGAAGAAAGCATATTGTTCTTTTTGACAACAAGTGGAAAGACCGGTTATATTGCCTTCCAAATGCGACCTATGCCTTGGAAGATTACGATGTTGCAAATCCGGATTTCGAAAAATTCCCTGCCTTAAAAGGTGTAGAAGGTTACGAAGTTTTCCTAGAGCATGGTGATACTTTATTTATGCCTACAGGAATGTGGCATTGGATGAAATATTTAGATGGTTCATTCTCATTAAGCTTGCGAGCCTGGGATCAATCGATTTCGCGTAAAGTTGCAAGCGTATGGAGTTTGTTTACACACGGTGCTGTGGATAGTTTAATTAAAATGACTTTCAAAGAAAAGTATGCCCACTGGAGAGAGAAAAAAGCAATTAAAATTGCCGAAAAAGCGTTAGCGAAAGGCAAGCCTTAAAATAAATGATAACAAAATCCGTTTTAAGGATTTTGGGGAAAGCAATTTCAACGGGGAATCGATGTATCGATAGCCCCGTTTTTTTTGAAACAAAACGCAATTTCAATTTGCTGATTGGTGTTTGTTGTTGCTTGTACATATATGAAATGCTTCGCACCTCGCCATGTTAACATCGTTGATAAATTATTCTGGTAATTCTTCACAGTAAAAAGATTTTATTTTATAACTTTTCCGGATCAGCTAAGAACAAAATCATTTTATGGAAATTAATTTACTTACCGAAAAAGAAAAGATGCTTGCCGGCAAAGCGTATCAAGCTGGAGATGCCGAATTATCAAAAGAAAGATTAAAAGCCCGCGAAATTGTTTTCGAATTTAACAACCTTGCGCCCAAATTTATCAAGCAACGAAAAGAGTTGTTAAAAAGACTTTTCGGCAAAACCGAAAAGATGTTTTACATCGAGCCGCCTTTCCGTTGTGATTATGGTTACAACATTGAAATAGGCGACAACTTTTATGCAAACTTTAACCTGGTTATTTTAGATTGCGCAAAGGTGAGTATCGGAAACAGCGTTTTCATTGCTCCAAATGTAGCCATTTATACCGCAGGTCATCCTATTCATGCACATCTACGTGATCAGGAATGGGAATGGGCACAAGAAATTACCATTGGCAACAGTGTTTGGATTGGTGGAAATGTCGTGATTAATCCTGGCGTTAAAATTGGCTCAAATGTGGTTATTGGCTCAGGAAGCATTGTCACCAGAGATATTCCTGATAATGTGTTCGCGGCAGGAAATCCTTGCAGGGTAATCCGACAGCTTACTGATGCTGACAAAGATTTCTATTATAAAGATTTTAAGCTCGGAGAATAATCTTTACGATAGCCTGGTAATACTAAAACAAATTCATAATCGTTATCTGGATAAACGAGATGAGAAACTTAATTAATATTTTTGTTTTACTCTTCTTATTCAGCTGCTCAAAGCATACTGAACCGGCTATAGCTACGCCTGAAACGGTCAGTACAACCTTTGTTATTCCAATTTTTCCTGACACACAGGAAGCCGTTACCCGAAACAATGCGATGTTTACCACGCAATGCGATTGGATAGCAAGAGTAAAGGATTCATTAAATATCCCGTTGGCGCTCCATGTTGGAGATTTGGTAAACTTCGATACGATTCCGCAATACCAAACGGCCAGTAATATTATGAAACGTTTGGACGATCGCAATGTACCATATGTTATCGCCGTCGGAAATCATGATACCGGAGCTGTTTTACCTAACAGCGGAAGTGCGGCACCCGGAAATGTAAATGCTAACCTAAGGAATACCACAAAATTCAATTCCTTTTTCCCAACAAGTCGATTCAAACTTCAAAAAGGCGTTTTCGAAGCAAATAAAAGTGATAATGCCTTTCATCAATTTACAGCCGTCAATAAAAAATGGATGGTGATTAACCTTGAATTTTGTGCCAGAGAAAGTGCTGTAAAATGGGCCGACAGTATTATATCAATATACCCGGATTTTAATACAATCGTAGTGACCCATTATCATTTAACCCCAACCGGCGAAATAAATACAACTAATGCTGGCTATGGAAACATGAAATGCTCAGATATTTTTAACAAGTATTTAAAGAATCATAAAAACCTGTTGATGGTTTTAAGCGGTCATGTATGTTATGCTGCGCAACGGTCAGATCTTGGAACAAATGGAAATACCATTTACTCCATACTACAAAATTATCAATGCGAAGATAGCGGAGGTGGTTATTTAAGATTGCTGCAAATTGATACGAAACAGGGCACCATTTCTGGTAAAATGTTTTCTCCATTTTATAACAATACCAAATCAGATATTTCAACGCAGTTTACCTTCAGCAATGTTAAGTTCGTAGGAACTTAAGAACATATCTTAACTTTTATTTATATTTCCAAAACCAAACATTTGGAAATACTGATGCCTAAAACCTTAAAGTTCAATAACTACCTCAAAACAGGATTATATACTTCAATAGTGGTTTTCTTAGCATATACAATGATTTTTGGTTTTAGAAAATCATTCACGGTTGCCACATTCGATGGGCTCACTATTGGAGGTTATAGCTATAAAACTGTGCTGGTCATTTGCCAGATGCTGGGTTATCTATTGGCAAAATTTTACGGTATAAAATATATTTCCGAATTAAAACGCAACGGTCGAGGAAAAATAATTATCGTTCTAACTGCAATTTCCTGGTTAAGCTGGCTGTTTTTTGCCATTGTGCCTTTGCCGTACAATATTGTTTTTCTTTTCATTAATGGTTTTCCACTTGGCATGCTTTGGGGAGTGGTTTTCTCTTATGTTGAAGGCAGGCGAAGTACCGATTTCATTGGGGCAACATTGGCCGTAAGTTTTATTTTCGCGTCAGGATTTGTAAAGTCTGTTGGCTCGTGGTTGGCCATTACTTTTCATCTTTCAGAATTCTGGATTCCTTTTAGCACAGGTTTAGTTTTTGCATTGCCCCTATTGCTGTTTATCTTTTTGATGGAAAAAATTCCACCACCAGACACTGAAGATATTCAATATCGATCAGAGCGAACACCAATGATCGATCTAGATCGGAAATTATTTGTTAAAGAATTTTTTGGAGGACTGATCGCCTGTGTGATCATTTATTGCTTTGCAACTATTTTCAGAGATATCCGAGACAACTTTGGCGCAGAAATGTGGAAGGAAATGGGTTTTTTAAATCAACCTGCCATATTCGCGAAAACAGAAACGCCAATCACATTAATCGTGCTCGTGCTCATTGGCAGTATGGTTCTCATCAAAAATAATTTTACTGCCTTAAAAACGGCACATTATTTTATCCTGTCGGGATTTCTATTAGCCGGTGCATGTACACTAATGTTTAAGGCAAGCCTCATTCCTCCTGTTTGGTGGATGACCTTGGTAGGCTTAGGACTTTATATGGTTTACATTCCCTTTAATGCGGTGTTTTTTGATCGGCTAATAGCTACTTTCAAACAAACAGGCAATGTGGGTTTCCTCATTTATATTGCTGATTCATTCGGTTATGTGGGGAGTATAGGTGTTTTGCTGAGCAAAGAGATATTTAAGGTACAATTAAACTGGGTAAATTTTTTCTCCAACAGCGTAATCTTATTGTCGATAATTGGCTGCTTGCTGACCATCTATTCACTGTATTACTTTAACAGGAAGTTTATTTCACACGCAAAGATTTAATTACCGAATCGGCTACGCTAAAGTTTTTCTTTTTATCCTTAATATCAACACTGCTAATGAAAGAATAGGTTTTTCCTTTGTGATGCATCACAGCTAAACTTCCTTTATTGCGGTTGGCAATAATCCTTGTTTCAAAATCAGCCTTTAAAACATCATATTTTCCTATCTTAACTGTCTTTGGCTCATTTAACATCCCGAACTCCACATTGCGTTTTCCATAACTCGCTCTGGATTGTGTAATCAAATTTTTTAAAGTCTTATCTAGATTTACAGAATCCATCGAGGTGATAATTAGATAAGCATCTTTTGAAAAAGGTTCTTCGTCACTTATTGAAATAAAACGGCTATTCGCAACACCATCAATGGTGCGATCCTTTTTAACTTTCCAGTATTTTGGTAAGCTAAAACTCAGTCCATCCTTACTATAAATTGAGTTCTGTTGCTTTTCAGCTGACGGATTACAAGCCGAAATCACAATGATTAAAGTGCAAATGCTAAAAAGATATCTTTTCATCTACTAGGAACTGTGGTCAACAATTATCTTCCAGATTCCATTAATCTTCCTGAACAATAAAGTATAATAACCCTGCGGTTCATCTTTATCGCGTTTTAAATGCCAGCTACCCAAAACGAAAGCCACGTCTTTGTTCAAAAACTCCACCTTTTTTATTCCAAAAGTTAAAATGCCCATTCCTGCTTTTCCCTGATAAGTTTTCTTATAATTATCAAGTGTTTGTTGCCATCCATAGGTTGGTCCGCTTTTACCCACAAAAAGTAAACTATCGCTTTTAACATATCCTTCCATGAACGTTTCTACATCACCTTTGTTCCAGGCTTGTCTTTGTGTTTCAAGCACATTTAAGATTGCTTTTTTATCACTTGCCGTTTGTGCTGAAGCAAATGAAACAATACAGCAGAAAATTAAAGTGAAAATTGATTTAGTCATGTTGCGCTTATTAAATGAGAAAAATGAATTACTTCTATACTCAAATGTAGAAATACATCCGCAACTAAATGAATAAAACCTTTGAAAAATAAGATTCTCTTCAATTGATTAAATGGATTAAGATTTGCAGTGAATTTAAACGCAACAATAATTTAGTTTTCTTTTTAATTTAGAAATATGAATGAATTCTACGAGAAGTTTCGCAACCGAACCTATTTTGACCATCATCCAGAATCCATTGCCGATCATTTAGATCAGTTTTATGAATCAAACGAAATCACAGTATTTCATGAAATGGTTTCACCTGATATTCATTTAGATGTTTATTTCATCAACTCTAAAAAACACGCTTTTAATATTTTACTAACTTCAGGCATGAGTTTACTGGAAATGACTGTTCCGGAATCAGTTGAAGAGCCTGAACTGTATAAATTTGCAGAGCTGATGATCTTACTACCTAAGTCAATCGAATTTGGAAAAACCTTTCCAAGTAAGAATGAAAACGATTGGATATTAGAAATGATTAAAGATACTGCTCGCTTTCCACATCATTATGATACCTGGTTAAGCATTGGGCACACCTTACAAAGTACTGCTGATATGGAAACGTATAGCAAAGAAACCGATTTTGTGGGGTTGGTGGTATTGCCTTCAGTAACGTTTGATGAAGAATTTACGGAAATTAAAGCTGGAGAGAATTCAATTAATATTTACAGTTTATTTCCACTTTATAAAAATGAACTCGAGTTCAAAATCGCCAACAATTACAATGCACTTTTAGATCGTTTGATTGAGAAAGATGCACAGGAAATTTTAGATAATAGCAGGAAAAATTTACTAGCTTAATCATGGATGACAGGATTGAAAAATTGAAGGAGATTAACCTTTTAATTTCGAGTGCAATTTCTAAAAGCAACAAATTCTGGTTTGAGCATGTGTTGCCTTCGCAAATGTCTTTGCCTTTATTTGAAAAAGCCGAAGCACAGTTAAATGCCATCTTAAAAGATTATCCTACCGATACCAATTTCTGGCGAATGCTTTGCAACGTTAAAACCTATACCATGGATTATGTGGAAGCAATCACAGCATTAGAAAAAGTAATTGCTTTGGAAAATAAACAGAAAGATAAAACCCAGTTACTAGAATTAATGGAACATAAGGATGTTCCGAAACCAAAGGCAAAGGTAAAAACAACCAAAAGTGATTCGCTTCAAAGAGCGCTTCCTTATTTTAAATATCACCCGGAACCAACAGTTACCGGTGCTTTTGAAACAGGTACGGTAGTGACTTGCGATTGCTGTAAAATGCCCACTGATATTTACTATACTAATCCATTTTTCGCTGTCGATGAGATTGAAGCGCTTTGTCCATGGTGCATAGCCGATGGTAAAGCAGCCAGGAAATTTGAAGGTAGTTTTCAGGATGATATCAGTGTTGATAATATAAATGACCCAGAAAAATTGAAGGAATTAGTGGAACGCACTCCGGGTTACAATGGATGGCAGCAAGAGTATTGGTTAGCGCATTGCAATGATTACTGTGCTTTTAAAGGTTATGTCGGCTGGCAGGAAATTGAACCTTTGCTCGATCAGTTCGCAGATATAGAAAGTGATTTAGCAAAAGCCGGAGGACTCAAACTAACAGAATTACCAAATTATTTAAGAGACAATGGCTCTTGTCAAGGCTATCTCTTTCAATGTATTTGTTGCAATAAATACAGGATCTATTACGATTTCGACTAAAAAAATGAAAAATGGTATTAAAATTTTACTGGGTGGAGTTTTATTATTTGGCATAATTACACTAGCTACCACGAGCTTAGATTATGATGCCGATGGTGCCGATCGATATGGTTTTCCGCTTAACTTTTACACTAAAGTAACTGGCTACAATGAGATAACCATGGAAGGCGGTACCAGCATTGAATTTGATACGCTAAACTTTATATGTGATCTAGCAGTTGCATCGCTATTAAGCTGGTTAATGCTATTGGCTTACAAAAAGTTACGCCGCAGAAAAACATTAAAAAGTGAAAATCAGGTGAGATCTTGATCTTTTTAAAGTTTTTTTCTCAAAATTGCTACCTTGCGAAACTTAAAATCTACTATGAAAAAATCAGTTGTGGCCATTGGCGAGATATTATGGGATGTTTTTCCTGAAGGTAAAAAAGCAGGCGGATCATCAATGAATGTGGCTTTAAATCTTCATAAACAAAATATCAACAGCCAATTTATCAGCGCAATTGGAGATGATGACAATGGAAAGGAACTCCTGGATTTCCTTAGTTCAAAAAATTATCCGATCGATTTAATTCAAAAAGGCAACAACTTGCCAACAAGTACCGTTGAGGTAAAATTAGATGACCAACACCAAGCGACATATACCATTGTAGAGCCTGTGGCTTGGGATGCTATTGAATTATCGGAAGAAGCTTTATTAGCTGTAACCCATACAGATGCCTTTGTATATTGCAGCTTAACATGCAGAAATGAAAAAAGTAAAAACACCATTCTAGCGTTATTAAAGCAGGCAAAGCTTAAAATCTTCGACATCAACCTTCGTCCGCCGTTTTATAATATTGATACTTTAAAATCATTGCTTAGCGAAGCTGATATTCTGAAAGTGAACGAACACGAGCTGGTATATTTAAAAGACGAACTTTCGCTAACCGGAAATACTGATGAACAGCTGCTTAAGCAACTGAGCCAGTTGTTTACAATAAAAATTATTTGCCTTACTGTTGGCGAAAAAGGTGCCTATGTATTGGAAAATGGCAAATTATACCATCACAAAGGTTATCAGGTTAAAGTGGCAGACACCGTAGGCGCAGGAGATTCTTTTCTGGCTACTTTTATCTCCAGTTATTTACAAGGTTTCCCTATAGATACTATTTTAGATAGGGCCTGCAAAGTTGGTGCTTTTGTCGCGTCTCAACCAGGCGCCAATCCAGATTATAGTAATGAAGTTTTTGATTAACAGCTAGCAGTTAACCGATTAAACAGCTAAAAACATTACGCCATTATTTAAAAACTACTTCGGTTGCCCCATAACCAAACTTTTCCTTACGTGCATCCATATAGGTTTTAATATGCGGATTTTTACTAATTAACTTATGGATTTTATCTCTAAGTGTTCCATTTCCAGAACCATGAATAAAAACCATTTTATCAAAATGGTGCACCACTGCAGCATCTAATGCATTTTGAAAATGATTCAGTTGTATTTGTAAAATCTCATCAGCTTCTAAAAAATGATGGTCATCTCTCAATTTTTCAATGTGAAGATCAATTTCCTTTGATGGTGCTTCAACAGTTCGTTTCTCGGCAGGTGATTTAAAGAAGCTTTCTTTCAGTTTTTGTGCATCAATGGTAATCGGTACAAGATCATCCAAACGAATTAACCAACCTTTGTTTTTCGATTGTGGCAACTCCTTCTGCTCTGTAGAAAAATCTTTTGCCCTGAATTTTTTCTGAATCACTAAAGGATCAACGGGTTTTACATCAGCTTTGCTAAAAACTAAAATCTGAAAGGTAAATTCTGGCCAGATATCTAAATCAGCTAATGATGCAGAATAGATTAAACTCGATTGGTAAGATTCAACTATACCGTGAAACAAACCTGAATATTTTTCCTTCTTCTCTGCTGTTAAACTAATCAAAAGCACATTGGGCGATTGATTTTGAAGATGGAAATGAACAACATTACCCGCTTTCTGATCAGTAGCAACGGCAACATAAATTCCATTTTCAATTTTACTGATAGAAGGAACGTTAACCTCAATTGGTTTGGGCGCATCAACTTCTTTGGCAGATACACCATGTCCATAAACTGAAGTTAAATTGCTAATTGCAACAGGAATCTCGAAACCATCTTCATCGGTAACGCCCAAAGTTTGGCTATCGATAATCTTGGTTACATATCCTTCACGTTTTTCATCAACAAAACGAACAAAATCTCCTAGTTTAAATTTCATAATTTATTTTTAACCGCAAAGGCACAAAGTACACAAAGATTTAAAAGTTATAAAAATTTAATTGTGCTTTAAGCTTAATGTCGCGTATCGTTATTGTGATAAATACTCAGATAGCTTTCATAACGCGAAACGGCAATATCTCCTTCATTCACTGCCTCAATTACGGCACAGCCAGGCTCATTTACGTGTCTGCAATTATTAAAACGGCAGTGGTGAGAAGTTTCGAAAATTTCCCTGAAAAAATGTCCTAATTCTTCTTTTTCGATGTCGATTACTCCCAATTCCCTGATTCCAGGTGTATCCACAATGAAACCGCCTTGCGGCAATTCAAACATTTCTGCAAAAGTGGTAGTGTGCTGCCCTTTGTCGCTCCAGTCAGAAACTTCGCCGGTACGCAAATCACGATCAGGCAATAACGCATTAATTAAGCTCGATTTTCCAACACCTGAATGCCCTGAAATTAAAGTAATTTTATCGGTTATTAACTCTTGAATCACGGGAATATTAATGCCTTTTAAGGCCGAAACTTCATAACACGGATAACCGATTTTCTCATAAATTTCTTTAAAATCCTGCAGGATTTCTAAACCTTCCTTACTAAATAAATCCAGCTTATTGAATACCAAAACTGCCGGCACATCGTAAGCTTCGGCCGTAACTAAAAAACGATCTATAAAACCTAATGAAGTTCTTGGCGAAGCCAGTGTGACCAGCAAAATCGCCATATCCAGGTTGGCAGCAAGGATCTGCGCCTGCTTACTCAGGTTAATTGATTTGCGGATAATGTAATTTTTACGGGGCAACAGCTCGTTTATCAAACCCTGATTACTGTCCTTTTCCAGATCAAATTTAACACGGTCGCCAACTGCAATCGGGTTGGTCGTTTTAATTCCTTTAATTCTGAATTTGCCAACAATCCGGCAGTCGTAACGTTTGCCATTATCGGCCAAAACGCTATACCAACTCCCGGTAGATTTAATAATTAAGCCCTGCATATTTGAAAACAAAGGTATGAAAAGGATGGAAGATGTAGGCGGTAAAAGTAGAAGATGATTTAGAATGATTTGGAAAGCAAAACCTATGTTTCATTTTAACGTTAGTCCTGCTTTTCGCTTTACTCCGCTGCGCTCCGTGTTCGCTACAATCAGGTTTAGAAACAAAAGATTTTGCAACAAGTCTCATCCAATTTATCATCGTGATCTGTCGAAGGGTAATAATATAAAAAGTTCTTCGACAAGCTCAGACTGACAACATCATTGAAAACGTTATCTTCGCTAAAAACCTATCCCATGGAAAACTTCAAAATTATTGGCATCTCTACTGAAACAACAAACCAGAATAATCAGGCATCAACAGATCTAGGTAAGCTTTGGCAACGATTCTACACTGAAGAAATCTCAAATAAAATTCCAAATAAAGAAAGCAACGATGTTTACGCTATCTATACTGATTACGAAAGTAATTACACAGGAAAGTACAGCACCATTATCGGCCATCGGGTAACTACTTTAGCGGATATTCCTGATGGTTTGGTTGGTAGAGAAATTAAAAATGATAGACTTATAAAATATACGGCGAAAGGTGAAATGCCTCAAGCAGTTGTAGAAACCTGGCAGGAAATCTGGGCAAACGACATTGCTTTATACAGAACTTATAATGCAGATTTTGAAGTTTATGGAGCGAAATCTCAACTAGGAGCAGCATCTGAAGTGGAGATTTATATTGGGGTAAGAAGTTAAGCCTAAGCTTTTTCGAAATAAGTTTTTAACCGTTTATATTCTTCTCTGGATTTAGATTTCTTAATGGTTACAACCACAACGCCATTAACCGCCCGGACTCCATATAGCGCCGTTGCTTCCGCATTTTTTAAAATTTTTATGTCTTCGACTGTTTCAGGTCTAATCAATCTTTCTTGTGAATGATTTAAAATATAGCTCTTCTTTTTTAATACAACGATCCAAAGTGCTTGATTTTCTGAGATTGTTGCATAACACCTCATTCTTATTACTGGTGTGGATTGAGGATAAGTATGGATACTAAAAGTCAAAAGGAATAAGAGAAAGAAAATGAATTTCATGTAATTTTTTTTATTAATGATTCTCAATTGCTTGCTATTCCATAACTACCGACTTAACCTTTCTGTCTTACTCAGGAAAATCTAAATTTCTAACCATTAGAACGATAAAACTCAAATAATTCCACAAACCAGGTTTAATTAAACCTGACAGACGCGGAAATACTTTTTTTTAGCAGCAGCCATTAATAAACTGTCAGGCTGAGGCACGAAGCATTGTAGCCGATGAATTGGTTTCCCCCTGCCTCAGCCTGATGGAAGTTAAAAAAAGATTGTAGCAAATGGCAGGACTGCTCCAGCCGAAGATTACTGATTCAGCTTTTCTAAAATTATCTCCATTGAATTAACCGCTCCGCCTGCGGGCACACCTCCTTGAAAAAAGGATGGAAGTTTGGTCCAACTTATGAAAACCCATATTAGTTTTCGGTTCAAAACATGCTATCATTTCATCTGGTTAATCGTTTTATTAAAATATTTTTAAATAATTTTCAAAAACATTTGCATTTTAAAAAAATAATCTTCTACTTTACGGTGTACAAAGTACACCAAGAACATGAATTTTAACACATCAATTATTACAACGATTATTATTACCACCGGAGAAAATCAGGGAGGCTAATTTGTTGTAAATTGAAAAAAGATAAACACAGAAAGCGTCCCGACACAAATCGGGGCGCTTTTTTTTTAAACCAAAACCCATTGAAACTTTACAAAATAATTAACAAGCAAAAGTGTAAGATTCATTAAAACTAAAAACTGATGAAAGTATTAAAATTCGGCGGCACATCCGTAGGTTCGGCCGAGAACATTAAAACGCTGCTAAACATAGTAGCAAAAGAAAAATTACAAAGCAATCCGGTAGTTGTATTATCGGCAATGAGTGGGGTAACCAACTTGCTAACCGACATGGCAGAGAAAGCCGAACGCGGTGAAAGTTACGATGCCGGCCTAAAAGAGATTGAGGCAAAACATTTTGCAGTAATCCGTTCACTTTTACCAGCAGCAGCGCAAAACCCGGTTTTTACCCGCTTAAAAATATTTTTTAATGAGCTAGAAGATCTGTTGCAGGCTGTAACCAACCTTAAAGAGCTGAGTCTGCAAACGAAAGATCAGATTTTAAGTTATGGCGAACGCTGCTCATCTTTCATGATTGCACACATTGCCTCGCAACAATTGCCAGAAGCTTTGTATGTTAATGGTTCAGAATTTATAAAAACCGACAGCAATTTCGGGCAGGCAAAGGTTGATACCGAATTGACTGAAATGTTGATTAATGATTTTTACCAGGCTCATAAAGAAAAGGTACTTTTCGTAACTGGTTTTATCGCCAGCAATGCCGCTGGCCGCGTTACTACATTAGGTCGTGGTGGTTCTGATTACACAGCTGCAGTTTGGGGTGCGGCTTTAAATGCAGAAGAAATCGAAATCTGGACCGATGTAAACGGCATGATGACGGCCGACCCTCGAATTGTAAAAAAAGCATTTTCTTTACCCGAATTGAGTTATACCGAGGCAATGGAGTTGAGTTATTTCGGAGCGAAAGTAATTTATCCGCCAACGATGATTCCGGCTTTCATGAAGAAAATTCCGCTTGTTATTAAGAATACTTTTCAGCCTGATTTTGCAGGAACCTATATTAAAAGCGATGTAAAAACATCTAGCTTACCCATAAAAGGTATTTCTTCCATCGACCACATCAGCATCATTAATTTAACTGGCAGTGGTATGGTTGGCAAAGCTGGTTTTAGTGGGAGATTATTCTCTTTACTCTCTCGCGAGCAAATTAATGTAGTGCTGATTACACAATCTTCATCAGAGCATAGTATTACTTTTGCAATTAAACCAACTGATGCCGGGCAGGCAATTGCTTTAATTAAAAAAGAATTTGAGTTGGAACTGGACGCCAACAAACTGGCCTTACCAGAGGTTGAAAATAATCTTGCCGTTTTAGCCATAGTTGGCGAAAATATGAAACGCACACCAGGTATGAGCGGACGATTATTCAGTGCTTTAGGCAGAAACGGTATCAACGTTCGGGCTATTGCACAAGGATCTTCCGAGTACAACATCTCGGTGATTATCAGTAAAGATGATTTATCAAAAGCCGTTAATGCTGTTCACGATGCCTTTTTTACTGATTTGAAACGTACCCTGAATATTTTCTGTTTGGGAACCGGAAATATCGGTAAAACGTTATTCAACCAATTGAAAGAGCAAATGCCATTTCTTGCGGCAAATAATGATTTACAAGTTAAAGTTGCGGGAATTAGCAATACCCGTAAAATGATTTTCAAAGCAGAAGGGTTATCGCTTGAAGATTGGGAGAACAATTTAGATAGCAACGGCGAAACAGCTGATTTGTCACTTTTTGTAGAGCGAATGAAATCGATGAATTTGCCAAACTGTGTTTTCGTTGATAATACTGCAGCAGAATCGCCAATTGAATATTACCAAAGCATTTTCGAAAGCAGCATTTCCGTTGTTACCTGTAACAAAAAAGGAAACTCGGCCGACTTTGCTCAGTATAAATCTTTTAAAGATACGGCCCGCAAATTTGGTGTAGATTTTTATTATGAAACCAATGTTGGTGCAGGTTTACCAATCATCCGTACTTTAAGAGAATTGATGATGAGTGGTGATAAAGTTGCCCGCATTGAGGCGATTTTATCTGGAACGATTTCTTACATCTTTAATAACTTTAAAGGTGATGCCGGTTTTTATGAAACGGTTAAAGAAGCGCAGGAATTGGGCTATACCGAACCAGACCCACGTGATGATTTGAACGGAAAGGATTTCATGCGTAAAATGTTAATTCTGGCTCGTGATGCTGGTTATCCTTTGGAAGCTGCCGATGTTAAAATCGATAATATTTTGCCCGAGGCTTGTTTAAATGCCACTTCAGTAGAGGATTTTTACACTGAACTGCAGAAAAACGCTGCTTATTTTGAAGACTTAAAAAACCAAGCTGCAAATGGCGGAAAAGTGCTCCGGTACATTGGAAAGCTCGAAGATGGTAATGTAGAAATCAGTCTGCAAATGGTTGATGACAGCCACCCGTTTTATATGCTTTCAGGTAGTGATAATATCATATCATTTACAACAGACAGGTACAAATCTCGCCCATTGGTAGTAAAAGGTCCGGGTGCAGGTGCAGAAGTTACCGCCGCCGGTGTTTTCGCTGACATTATAAATGTTGGGCAAAATCCATAAACAATCCCCTGTCCTCTAAAGGGCGAATTACAGGCGAGATGGAAATGGGGAATGATAAAGTAACCTAACAAATTAACAAAATAGCCCAAGACCTCAGTTTTGGAAAAAATAAATAATCATGTCAAATAATAATACAAACCCTGTTGAAACATTGGATATGAACAATGGAAAGCCAAAAGACCACTTTAGGGGATTGGGGGTTAGAGTTTTCGCTCCGGCAACTGTTGCCAACGTTGTGTGCGGTTTCGATGTCCTAGGTTTCGCTGTAAATGAACCTGGCGATGAAGTCGAGATGCGTTTAACGGAAACACCAGGAGTAGTTATTAAAAAAATCACTGGCGATGACGGTCGCTTGCCTTTAGATGCAGCGAAAAATACAGTTAGCGCAAGCGTTCAGCACTATTTACAACACATTAACCGCTTGGATGTAGGCGTTGAAATCGAGTTACATAAAAAGATGCCAATCGGTAGCGGATTGGGTTCAAGCTCTGCAAGTACCGTTGCCGGTTTATTTGCCATCAATAAGCTAATGGGCGACTTATTAACACCAAAAGAGCTGGTTCCTTTTGCTATGAAAGGTGAAGAATTAGCCTGTGGTTATGGCCATGCAGATAATGTTGCACCCGCCATTTTAGGTGGATTTGTTTTGGTTAGAAGTTACGAACCACTCGATGTAATTTCTTTACCAACACCAGCTGGAATGTATGCGGCAATTGTTTATCCCGAAGTTGATGTACCGACTAAAGATGCCCGCCAGATGATTCGCAGCAAAGTATTTTTAAAAGATGCAGTTACCCAATGGGGAAATGTTGCAGGCTTGGTTAGCGGACTATTTATGAATGATTTCGATTTAATCGGCCGAAGTATGAAAGATGTTTTGGTAGAACCAACCCGCTCCATCCTCATTCCAGGTTTTGAAGAAATGAGAAACATTGCCATGGAAAATGGTGCAATTGGCTTCGGTATTTCAGGTTCAGGGCCATCCGTTTTTGCCTTAACCAAAGATGAAGAAACAGCCAGGAAAATAACTAAAGCACAACAACAACATCTTCACAAGATTAACATTAACAGCAAAGCTTATGTTTCATCGGTTAACGCCGAAGGACCAAGAGTAATTTAAATGAGTAAAAGCTTAAAGTAAAGGGCAAGGTTTAAAGCACCGAAACCCTAAACCTTAAGTTCTAAACCTTGAACCAGCAATGAAACTATATTCAACCAATAATAAAAATTTACGTGTTTCTTTTAAAGAAGCCGTTTTTAACAGTATGCCCCAGGATAAAGGCTTGTATATGCCTGTAGAAATTCCTCATCTTGATGCAGATTTTATTAAGAACATTGAAAACTTTTCTCTACCAGAAATTGCCTATAAGGTTGTCTCAACTTTGTTGAAGGATGAAATTCCAGCGGATGATTTAAAGGCATTAATTGATGATGCGATTAACTTTGAGGCGCCAGCCGTAAAGCTTGATGATAAAACTTTTGTGCTTGAACTGTTCCACGGACCATCTTTAGCTTTTAAGGATTTTGGTGCTCGTTTTATGAGTCGTGTAATGTCTTATTTCCTTAAAGATGGCGAGCAGTTATTGGACGTATTGGTGGCCACATCTGGCGATACCGGTGGTGCAGTTGCTTTGGGTTTCTTAGGGGTGCCAAACACAAGAGTAACTATTCTTTATCCAGAGGGAAAAGTGAGTCCGATACAGGAGTTGCAATTAACTACAAACGGACAAAACATTAGGGCGATTGAAGTTAAAGGAACGTTTGATGATTGCCAGGCATTAGTGAAACAAGCTTTTGCTGATGAGGAACTGAACGCGAACTTCCGTTTAACTTCTGCAAACTCAATTAATATTTCGAGGTTAATTCCGCAGACTTTCTATTATTTCAATACCTATGCACAACTAAAAAGACAGGGCTTGAATGATGTGATTTTTTCCGTTCCAAGTGGAAATTTTGGAAACATTGGCGCAGGTTTATTGGCTTACAAACTTGGCTTACCAGTGAAACAATTTATTGCTGCCACCAACATTAATGATACCGTTCCTCGTTTTCTGGAAACCGGTGTTTATGAAACCAAACCATCAACCCAAACCTATTCAAATGCAATGGATGTTGGCGCACCCAGCAACTGGATTCGCATTATGGATTTGTTTGATGAAGATGTTGAATCCTTAAAAAAAGTGGTTACATCTTATCGCTTCAACGATGAAGAAACACTAGCCGGCATCAAAGAAATCGATGAGAAATTTGATTACGTTGCTTGTCCGCATACCGCCATTGCTTATTTAGCCATTGAAAAATTCAGGCAAGAAAACCCTGAAGATGAAAGTGCCGCGGTGTTTTTATCAACGGCTCATGCTTGCAAATTCCCAGATATTTTTCCGGTGGATATTGCTGCCAAAATCGAAATTCCAGAGCAGGTTACCGCGTTAGAAAGCAAGCCACAGCATGCTGATCAATTGGGTATCGATTTTGAAGGATTTAAAAATTACCTATTGAACAAAGCTTAGCTCTGAAATTCATGGAAATTAGTCGAGGTTGCAGATCTTGGCCAACACATCCAGATGCTAGTCGGGATGACAAATCCTGACTAGCATCTGGCTTTTAATCCTTTATAAAACTTGCTCAATTTTAATTTCACTCTCATTGCCAGTCCTGTCAATTGCTGTAACAGCTATACTTTGTAACTCCTGTTTGATTAATTTAGCCGCATCGGCAAATAAAACCTTTGGAATTTGTAGAAACCTGCTTTTATAATTTAAAATCGTGTAACTCCATTTGCCACCATAATTGGTGTAAACAATATATTTGAAGTCATCTTTCTTATTAGCAGGCTTCCATTTGATGTATAAGTCAGCCTCTCTATTTTCGGTTTCCACTTTCGGCGACAAGGGCTTATCATCATCTAACCAAGGAGAAGCAGGCACCAATGCTTCGTTTTTGTAAGGACCTTTCAATAAGTCTCTACGCAAACTTTCATGTGTTACCAACGCGGCAATACTCCAATGGGCAGCACCAGGTGATTTTGGTAAAATGCCTCTTGTAATCATAATCTGGTTGATAATTTCGTCGCTATTTTTGTCTCCTCCGCCAATGCCACTGTTCATTCCGGGCCAAAGGTGGCGCTGTTTGGTGTTTTCTGATTGCCACCAGCCCAACAACACCGGGAAACTTTGAGGAATGTTATTTACCTGCCAGTATAACTGAGGCATAAAGTAATCTATCCAGCCTTCATTTAACCAGAGCTTAGCATCAGCATATAATTTGTCATATTGATCAAAACCTTTGATAGATTCTGGAAATCCTGGCCGCCAGATACCAAATGGACTAATACCAAATTTGACATGTTTTTTTTCGTCTTTAATAATTTTATAAACCCTTTGGATGAAGATATTTACCTGCGCTCTCCTCCAATCTCCAACAGCCAGCTTGCCTCCCTCCTGCTGGTATTGAGCGTAGCTTGCTGAATCCGGAAAATCTGCTCCGCCATTGTATTCCGCATACGGATAAAAGTAATCGTCGAAGTGTACGCCATCTATATCGTATCGCTTTACAATATCTTTCACCACATTCGCAGATAAATCCTGAGTGCCTTTTTTTGATGGATCAAGCCACCAATAACCTTGCTTCAGTTTATAAACCAGCTCTGGATATTTTTTAACAATCGATGATTCCGAAGGTTGCCCACCGGAGATATGGTGTGCCCGATATGGATTCAACCAGACATGCAATTCCAATCCACGTTCATGTGCTGCATCTATCCAAAATTCCAATGGATCGTAATATGGTTTTGGCGCCTGACCTTGAACGCCTGTCAGAAAATATGACCAGGGCTCTATATTACTTTTATATAAGGCATCAGCCTGTGGCCGGACCTGGAAGATAACCGCATTGAAATTATTTTTCTTCAATAGATCTAATAAAGCAATAGCTTCATCTTGTTGTTGCTGCGTCGATAAACCAGGCTTGCTAGGCCAGTTTATATTGGCAACTGAAGCCACCCATGCTGCCCTAAATTCTCGTTCTGGAGTTGGAATTTGTGGAACTGAAACCTGAGCTTTTGTGCAAAAAAAACCAACTAATAAAGTCAGCAATAGAAGTAGATGTTTATTGAACATAAATTAAAATTGAGTGATAAACATACTGGATTTATGTCTTTCAGCCTAAAATTATTTTAAATTCTCATCTTTTTTAGGTTTGGCAAAATAAAAAAAGGCTGGAATTATTAAACTCCAACCTTTCAACTATAAAACTAAACCTAATTATTTTGAAGCTTGAGATTTTAATGATCTCAGTTCACTTTTCAACTCCTCAATCTGCTGTTGCTGTTCTTTAATACTCCCTACCAACAAAGGGATTAAACTTTCATAATCAACTTTAGTAAGCGTTGCCGAATTATAAGCGTTTTTACCTGCCGGATATTGTTTTGCCTGTACCGCTACAACAGATGGAACTGCTGCTTTTGCATCAGCACCCACAAACCCATATTGTGAGGTGGAAGGTAGTTTGAGTTTTTCTGCCCATGCCTTATCATAATTAAAGCTTACGGGTTGTAATTTAGAAACCATCTCTAAAGAATTATTTACGGGTTTCACGTTTGTTTGTGCCACTTCTTGTGCACTGATTTTTAAGGATGCAGCTATTAAAAATACTGCAAAACCGAATGAAATTGCTCGTTTCATATGATTATATATTTAGATTAAAAATGGATTACCCTATAATAAGGGATGATTTTAGAAAGTAATTTCTAAATGGAAGGAGGAGGTGTTAAAACCTCAGGAAAATAGCTTAATTTATTAAAGTGATTGGGAATAATCACTTTAGCAGGCATTTCGAATACCGAAACAGCATTATCAATCATCAAAAAATCTTGAGCAAAATACTCTGTTTCAACTTTCTTTTCTTCTTTTTCTGTAGCATCATCATTTGATGATACGTTTTCGATATCAACTGAAGCATAACTTAAATACGATAAAACGCTGCCCAGCTTTAAAAATAAAGCGATTGCCAGGCAAAGAATTAAGATATATTTAAAACCATTACACTTCATTGTTACAAATATAAGTTGTACGATTTAAATAACAAACATTGAGTGTTAATGTTCTGTAACAAAATGAAAAAACCCATTTGTTTTATACAAACAGGTTTAAAAATTTTCATTTTTTAAGATTAAAATATCGCTCTGGCAATTTGACGCGTTTGTTCTGGCCTGCCCATAGTGTAGAAATGCAAAACGGGGGCACCAAAATCTATTAATTCTTTACACTGTTTAATCATGGCCTCGGTTCCTATTTCCTTTGCTTCAGCGTTACTTTTTGCATGAGCTAATGCATCAGTTAATTCATCTGGCAAATCAATATGAAATATTTTAGGCAAAACATTTAGTTGTGTAAGTGTACTAATTGGTTTTAATCCTGGAATAATAGGCACATTAATGTCGTTCTCACGGCACTTTTTAACAAAGTCGAAATACTTCTGATTATCGAAAAACATCTGGGTTACAATAAATTCAGCACCCATGTCCACCTTTTTTTTCAAATATTTGAAATCGGCATTCAAATTAGGTGCCTCAAAGTGCTTTTCCGGATAACCTGCCACGCCGATACAGAAATCACTTTTAAATGTCTCGATATCTTCATGAAGAAACTTGCCTTCATTATGATTTTTAATGTGCTCAATTAAATCAGTAGCATAACAATGTCCGCCTTTAGTTGGAATAAAGGCAGTATCGGCAGCTCGGGCGTCGCCACGCAGCGCCAAAACATTGTCGATTCCCAGAAACTGTAAATCGATTAGTGCATTTTCAGTTTCTTCTTTGGTGAAACCACCACAAATTAAATGCGGAACGGCATCGATTTTATATTTATGAATGATTGCTGCACAAATGGCAATGGTTCCCGGACGCTTGCGGTAAGAAACTTTTTGCAGCAAACCATTTTCCTGCTCTTTATAAATGTAATCTTCTCTTAGCGAAGTGACATCGATAAATGGCGGATTAAATTCTAATAACGGATCAATGGCATCGTAAATCCACTGAATACTTTGCCCTTTAATCGGCGGCAATAGTTCAAAAGAGAATAATGCTTTGCCATTTGCGTTTTTTATATGATCTGTAATCTTCATTTGAGTTAAATGTTGTGAGTTAAAAGTTAAAGGCCTGAATGCCTATTTAACCAGCGTTGATAATATTTTATAAATCCATTAAGCAATTTCCTTGTTGTTTCAAGTTTTTCTAATAGTACGCTCAAGTAGGTTTCAGAAATAAAATCTAAATCAAAAGCAAGGTATAATTGTGTTTCAACCTCATAAATAGATCCTCTCGGAATGTAAAAAAATTGGATGCTGTCTTTTGGATAATTTCTACCGCATCCTTCAGCAATATTTGATGGAATTGATACAACAGCTCTTCTTATTTGGCTTGTTAAACCAAATTTTTCTTCACTAGGAAATTGCGAAGATGCTAAGTATACTTCCTTTGAGAGTACTCTTGCTCCTTTCCAAACATCTAAATCAATACAATTTTTCTTATCTCTATCCATATAAGCGTTATGAATGGCCTATGCTAATTATACTCCCAAACCTATAACTTTCAACTTATAACCTACAACTTTAATAAGCCAAATTCGGGCTCAGCCATCTTTCCACTTCTTCAACAGACATACCTTTACGAACCGCATAATCTTCAATCTGATCTTTGGTAATTTTCCCTAAGCCAAAATACCTCGATTCTGGATGTGCAAAATAGAATCCGCTAACCGCAGCTGTTGGATACATGGCATAACTTTCTGTTAAATGTAAGCCGATTTGATTTTCAGCATCGAGCAGCTGAAACAAAGTTCCCTTCTCCGTATGTTCCGGACAAGCTGGATAACCGGGAGCCGGACGGATACCTGCATACTCTTCTTTGATCAACTCCTGATTGCTTAAATTTTCATCTTTAGCATATCCCCAATATTCTTTGCGGACACGTTCGTGCATCCGTTCTGCAAATGCCTCGGCCAAACGATCGGCCAATGCTTTGGCCATAATGCTATTATAATCGTCATGGTTAGCCTCAAATTCAGCCACCAATTCATCTATTCCGATACCTGCAGTTACCGCAAAGCCGCCAAAATAATCCTGAATGCCGCTCTCTTTTGGAGCAATAAAATCAGATAAGGCATAATATGGCTGTCCATCTACTTTTTCAGCCTGTTGCCGAAGGGTGTGAATAGTAACTAGTTTGGAGTCTGGAGTCGAGAGTACTGAGTCGCTACTCAAACTTCCGCCTTCCGACTTCTGAGTTCCGACTTCTAACTCAATATCATCGCCAACCGCATTCGCTGGCCAGAAGCCAATCACAGCCCTAGCAGTAAGCAGTTTTTCATCCAAAATTCGTTTCAATAAAGCCTGTGCATCATCGAACAACTTTTTAGCTTCATCGCCAACATTTTTATCATCAAATATTTTAGGATAACTGCCACGAAGCTCCCAGGTATGGAAAAATGGGGTCCAGTCAATATAAGGAACCAATTCTTCTAAAGGATAGTTATCGAATACCCTTGTTCCGGTAAATTCAGGAACCGGAAGATCTGATTTAAAATCTATTTTAAATTTATGATTACGAGCTTCTTCAATGGTTTTGAAACGTTTGTCAGAACGTTTATTTAAATGCGCTTCACGGGCTTTATCATATTCAGCTCTAATTCCTGCAACGTAATCATCTTTGGTTTCCGGATTCATTAAAGTACTGCAAACGGTAACACTTCGAGAGGCATCTAAAACATGAATCGCAGGCCCTGAATAATTTGGTGCGACCTTAACCGCGGCGTGAATACGAGAGGTTGTTGCACCACCAATAATCAGTGGAATGGTAAAACCTTCACGCTCCATCTCTTTGGCAAAATGAACCATTTCATCCAATGAAGGTGTAATTAAGCCACTTAAACCGATGATATCTGCATTGATTTCTTTGGCTTTTTTGATGATTTCCTGTGCAGGAACCATCACGCCCATATCTACAATTTCGAAGTTGTTACAAGCCAACACCACTCCAACAATGTTTTTTCCAATATCATGCACATCGCCTTTTACGGTAGCCATCAGCACTCTTCCTGCAGAAGAATTTTGATCCTGGTCAGGGTTATCCAACTTTTCTTGTTCAATGAAAGGAAGTAGATAAGCCACGGCCTTTTTCATCACCCTTGCTGATTTTACTACCTGAGGCAGGAACATTTTTCCTGCACCAAACAAATCGCCCACGATATTCATTCCATCCATCAACGGACCTTCAATCACCTGAATCGGGCGGGCATATTTTTGTCGTGCTTCTTCAACATCATCATCAAGGTATTCAACAATACCTTTTACCAGCGAGTGCGATAGTCTGTCCTCAACAGATCCCTTTCTCCACTCTTCATCTTTAACAACCTCTTTTCCTTTTGATTTAACCGTATCTGCATATTCTACCAATCGCTCTGTCGCGTCATCCCTTCGGTTCAGCAACACATCTTCTACCCTTTCTAAAAGCTCAGGTGGAATTTCCTGGTAAACTTCGAGCATTCCGGCGTTTACAATTCCCATATCTAAACCAGCCTGGATGGCATGATAAAGAAATGCGGAGTGCATTGCTTCCCGAACAACGTTGTTTCCTCTAAAGGAGAATGAAATATTGGAAACACCGCCACTTACTTTTGCGTATGGCAGATTCTCTTTAATCCACCTTGTGGCATTGATAAAATCTACAGCATAGTTATTATGTTCTTCTAAACCTGTTGCAACTGTTAAGATATTTGGATCGAAAATGATATCCTCAGGAGGAAAACCGATTTCATGTACCAGAATATCGTAACTTCTTTTGCAAATTTCTTTTCTACGCTCGTAATTATCGGCCTGGCCTTGTTCATCAAAAGCCATAACCACAACTGCAGCGCCATATTGCATAATTTTACGGGCGCTTTCGCGGAATTTTTCTTCTCCTTCTTTAAGCGAAATTGAATTTACAATTCCCTTGCCCTGTAAACATTTTAAACCATTTTCAATAACCGACCATTTCGATGAATCGACCATGATCGGCAACTTGGCAATATCCGGTTCGGAAGCAATAAGGTTTAAGAATTTGGTCATGGCAGCTTCTGAATCAAGCATACCTTCATCCATATTCACATCGATAACCTGTGCCCCACCTTCTACCTGTTGCAAAGCAACGGCCAAAGCGGCTTCGTAATCGCCGCCCAATATTAATTTAGAAAACTTTGGAGAACCTGTAATATTCGTTCTTTCTCCAACATTTACAAATATGCTATCTGGTTTTATCGTAACTGGCTCTAAACCACTTAAACGCATAAAAGGTTCGATAACAGGCAATTTTCTGGGAGATGCTTTTTTAGCGTTTTTAGCAATACAACCAATGTGATCTGGCGTAGTTCCACAACAACCGCCAACAATATTTACAAATCCGGATTGAATAAAATCATCTACCAAATGTGCTGTTTCATGCGGTTGCTCATCATAAGCACCAAACTCATTTGGCAAACCCGCATTTGGATAGGCTGAAACGTAACAACCAGCTTTATTCGCCAGTTCTTCAATGTGCGGACGCATTTCTTTTGCTCCCAAAGCGCAGTTAAAACCAATGCTTAAAGGCTTGGCATGCATCACGGAGTTTAAAAAAGCTTCAGCAGTTTGTCCGGACAAAGTTCTTCCAGAAGCATCGGTAATGGTTCCTGAAATCATGATTTCCAGTTTACGCCCAATAACTTCTTCGTATTTTTTTATCGCTACAATGGCCACCTTAGCATTTAGCGTATCAAAAATAGTTTCAATTAAAAGAACATCCGAACCACCATCTACCAAGCCGCGAACTTGCTCATAATAGGCAGATTCCAGTTCATCAAAATAAACCGCCCTAAAACCTGGGTCGTTTACATTTGGAGACATGGAGAGCGTACGGTTGGTTGGGCCAATTGCACCTGCTACGAAACATTTACGATCAGGATTAGCGGCCATAAATTCATTAGCAGCCTCTTTGGCCACACGGGCACCTTCATAACTCATTTCATACGAAAGATCTTCCATCTGGTAGTCAGCCATCGAGATTCTTTGTGTACTGAAAGTGTTGGTTTCTATAATATCGGCACCTGCCGTTAAATATTCAAGATGTATGGCTTTAATAATATCAGGCCGTGTAATGTTAAGCAAGTCATTATTGCCTTTTACATCACAAGGATGATTTTTAAATCTTTCCCCTCTAAAATCTTCTTCGGTTAAAGTATAACGCTGAATCATGGTACCCATCGCACCATCGATTACTAAAATACGTTTTTCTAATTCTTCTCTTATACCCATTTGTTGTTTCTAGTAGCAAGTAGTTAGTATCGAGTATAAAGATTCTTAACATCGACCCAACTGCAGGTAATGGGCAAAAAACATCAGACTACCATGTCATGATATTTGATACTTAATACCTGATACTTAAAAAGGCTTATCTTAAAAGTTGGCGTGTAAATTACCACTAAAACTTATCTGCTCTCGCCACTGCTGAGATTAGAATGTAGCACCTTGTTGGCACAGGTTGCTAAGACTTCGTTGGGTCTAATCCCTCCGTCTTTCTTAATAAGCATACAAAAATGCAACAAAGCAACATCAATTCCAAAAATTATCAGCCCGTAGCCAAATAAAATTACAAAGGCCATGCAAAACTGCACGGCCTTAAGAATATTGTTTTGTATTGAATTAAAAATTGTAATCTGATGGATCAGATTTTTACCAGATTATTTTCTGCTTCCGAAGATACGTAGTAGGAAAAGGAAGATATTGATAAAATCTAAATAAAGATTTAAAGCAGCCATGATAGCCAACTTTTTGGTATCAGCTGATGGAATTGCTTCGCCACTTTCTTCTAAACCTTGACCAATTCTTTTGATTTTTTGAACATCATAAGCGGTTAAAGCAGTGAAAACGGCAATACCAATGAAAGCCATTACCAAACTAAATTGTTCACTTTTGATAAACATGTTAGCAATACTTGCAATGAATAATCCGGCAACACCTACCATTAAAATCGGCCCGAATTTACTTAAGTCAATGTTAGTGGTATAACCCATTACGGCCATAATACCAAAAATACCAGCTGCTGCTGCAAAACAGGTTATAATTGACGTACCAGTATAAATTAGTAAGATAAAACTTAAGCTTACGCCAAGCAGAACTGAAAAAAGTGCAAAAACACCCAGCAATGCAGCATAAGACAATCTTGAAAAACCAGCGCCCATAACCAATACTAAACCAAGTGGAGCAAACATGGCTACATAACCTAAACCTGTTCTTTGACCAGTTTCGAAGTTGATTAATGCCCTAAGTGCCGATTCAGTATTTGAAATATAAAAGGCCGATAAGGTAGATAATGTTAAAGCCACAAACATCCACAAAAAGACGTTCGCAAAAAATTTCTTCGACACAGAACTTTCCTGTACGAAAACACTATTGGTTTGATAATTATAATTTTGTTGTTCCATTTTTTAATTTGTGTATTTAAATGATTTTAAAAATAACAATTTAGTTCAATCTTTTTGTCAGCAGTTCTTCAACTTTCTTAAAGAACTGTAAGGGTTTTAAGGTTCGCCAGGGTAAATTATCAAATGCGCCACCAAAATTGATATAGTAATCAATATTATTATCCCTGAACTCAGCAATTACATGTTCCTGAAAGTTAACGCCCACGATCCAGCCATCTTCAACTTCCTGAAACCATTCCTCATAGTAGCTATCATCAGAAGCATGAAAATTCAATACATTTTCTCCAATCAGAATAAATTTATTAATGCCCTCGTCCATCATCAGCTCCAGAATATCACGTTTCAACAACATGATATCATTATTGATCGCATCGTTCCACTCCCCTATGAACTCAATTATTGCATAACTTCGATCGTAATCTGCATATAACACTTTCATGTAAAGCGTATTCGATCCAAATTCATCCCATTGGGGATGTAGCAAAAAATTGTAGATCTGCTTATCGAAATAAATTTCTGAATATTCGGTATTATAAAAAGGTGAGCGCTCATCTTCTGCCGAAACATAATCATCTCTCCACTGGTAATAAGGCTCGATTTCGTGCATTTTAAGTTTAAAGTTGCAGGTTAAAAGTTAAATGTGTATTTATCCAAACTTTAGTATTGCGAAGGTTTTTATCTGCACCCAGACTTAAACGTATTACCTTAGCTTTTAACGCCATGCTGTCCAGCCTCAACAGCTTTACGAACACTTCCGTGTAGAGTAAGCAAATCAGCTGCTTCGTCATAACCAATGTTTAATTCGTCGGCTACCATTTGTGTTCCACGATCAACCAGTTTATTATTAGTTAACTGCATATCAACCATTTTGTTTCCAACAACACGCCCTAATTGCACCATTACCGTGGTGCTCAGCATGTTTAAAACTAATTTCTGGGCCGTTCCCGATTTCATACGTGTAGAACCGGTAATAAACTCAGGGCCTACTACCACCTCAACCGGAAAATCAGATTCCGCAGCAATTGGACCACCAGTATTACAAACAATGCAACCAGTTAAAACACCATGTTTACGGGCGGTATTTAAACCTCCAATTACATATGGTGTGGTTCCTGAAGCGGCTAAACCAACCAAACAATCTTTTTCATTAATGTTAAATTCTTCGAGGTCTTTCCATGCTTGAATAGCATCATCTTCTGCAAATTCCACAGCTTTTCTAATCGCTGTATCTCCACCTGCGATAATACCTACTACCCAATCAAAGGGCACGCCATACGTCGGTGGACATTCAGATGCATCAACCACGCCTAAGCGGCCACTGGTACCTGCGCCAATGTAAAACAAACGACCTCCCTTTTTCATTCTTTCGGCAACGGCCGAAGTTAGTTTTTCTATTTGAGGCAAAGATTTTTCAACTGCGTAAGCAACAGTTTTATCTTCATTATTAATGCCCTGCAAAACCTCCAATACCGACATTTGATCGATATTATTATAGTTAGATTCCTGCTCGGTAACTCTGTTCATAAATTTAATTTTGATAAAATTCGGTAAATTCTTTTTAAAAAGTATCCTAAAAACTTAAAAATATGTCTGCTAAAATTCTAGTTGCCTATTTACACCGTTAATTTATGTTAAATATTAGAAACAAAAGACAGGAAAATGCAGTTAAAAAATATAGTAAACCGCTAAATTTCATAAATTTGCATAACGCTAATGAAAAAGAATACCCGAAATAACATACTTATTGCAATAAGCTATTCTGTGATTTTAATAGTGGGTATGATTTTGGGTATTAAGTTCATCAAAGATCAGGGCTTTGGCGTAAAACGAAGTTCACAATTAGCGGTTAACAGCGATGGAAAACTGGAGGAAATTCTCCATATCATCAACAAAAATTATGTTGATGACATTAACACAGATTCATTTCAAAACCTTCCAATAGATAGTGTTCTTCATCAGTTGGATCCCCATAGTGTTTATTTACCTCCAACAGATGCTCAGGACATGAGCGATAACCTCGAAGGAAACTTTGAAGGTGTCGGGATTGAATACTACATGCTCAACGACACCATGATGGTGACCGGGGTTGTTAAAGATGGTCCGGCTTACCAGGCAGGAATAAAATTGGGCGACAAAATACTAACGATTGATACTGCGACAGTAAGCGGAAGAAATTTACCCAAAGAACAACTCACTGGTCGATTTAGGGGTAAAGCTGGTAGTGGCGTTAGTGTTACACTATTGCACAGTGGCACGCAGGTGCAAAGCCGCTTGATGGTGACCAGAGGCAAAGTAAACATCAGCAGCATAGATGCGGCGTATATGATTAATGCTGAAACGGGATATGTGAGGATTAGTAAATTCGGTGCCAATACTGATAATGATTTCGCTAGTGCTGCTAATAACCTCAAAGCAAAGGGAATGAAAAAGCTGATTCTCGACTTGCGTGATAATGGCGGTGGATATTTTTCTGCAGCCACGGGCCTGGCCGATCAGTTTTTACCTGAAAACAAACTGATTGTATACACGCAAGGTAAACACGAACCCCGAACAGATTATTTCTCTACAGGCTCAGGTTCATTTCAAAACGGTAAGCTTGCTATTTTGATCAACGAAAATACGGCTTCTGCAAGTGAGATTGTTGCCGGGGCAATTCAGGATTTAGGCCGCGGAATTATCATTGGTCGCCGTTCTTTTGGTAAAGGACTGGTACAGGAACAATTTTCTTTTGGAGACGGCTCTGCATTGAACTTAACGATTGCTCGATATTACACCCCATCAGGACGAAGCATCCAAAAATCTTACAAAAAGGGTTATGATGCCTATAAACACGAGCTCGATGAGCGAATGATGGATGGTGAATTAACTGGCGACCGTACATCTTTTCAGGATTCAATTGAAAAAGCTGAAGGTGTAGCCATTCAAAACAATAGAAAGCAAAAGCCAAGCGGGGGAATCCAACCAGATGTTTTCGTTAAGCTCGATACCGCTGGATATAACAGGTTCTATGCGACATTGGTTAGCAAAAAAATTCTTTCAGACTATGTTTTTAACGTATTAACCAATAAGTATAATGCCGGCTTTGTAGAGCAAAACATCAATTCTTTTACTCTTGGCGATAACGACTTTAAAGATTTTATCGGCTATCTGCAACGTAAAAATGTTCAGATTGATCGTTTTCAGTTATACAATTCCAGATCAGTCATTCTTAACGACTTAAAAGCGTTGCTCTGCCGGTATTATCTTGGCGATGTGGGCTATTACCGTTCGGCAAATCAAAATGATAATGCGGTGAAGCAAGCTTTGGTGAATTTGCAATAGCCTTACCAAATGCATTTCTGAGAAATTTTATCTCGTAATTTAGCTATATCAAACAAATTGCTTACCACTAGTGCCTCATATGTTAGAAACCGATCGCCTTATTTTAAAGCCTCTTACACACAATCAACTGCTAAAATATATTAAGGATGATCATTCACTTGAAAAGGAATTAAATCTTTTACCTACAAAGAAAAATATTTCCACATCATTACATGATGCATTAGCGCAGACGATTTTACCAAATGTTTCTGATCGGGATAAGGATTATTTATACCATACCCTTTGGGCAATAATTTCTAAGCCAGACAACAGGATGGTAGGAGATATTTGTTTCGTAGGCGAACCTGATGCAGAAGGAGAAATTGAGATAGGCTATGGAACTTACGAAGAGTTTAGGGGTAAAGGCTTTATGACTGAAGCCGTAGGCAGAATTGTTGAATGGGCCAAATTGCAACCTAAAGTAAAATCAATTTTTGCGACTACAGAGAAGCAAAATGTAGCTTCATATTCCATATTAGAGAAAAACCATTTCCTTCATATTGGAGAAGTAGATGACATGCTCAGCTGGAAAATCACTTTCTAAACCTACACAATAATTTCAAACAGACTTAAACTGATGCCTTCATAATGTTTCGGCAAACCTTCTGATTTTTGGAGGCTAACCACTCCAACGTAAGTGAAACCACAACCGGTGTAATATTTCAAAAGCTTTTCATTATCTGCCCAAGTATCCATCCGGATATATTTTATTTGATGTTCAGCCGCATACTTCTTTGCCCATTTGATAATTTCTTTGACGAAAGAGTAACCTCTGAAATCAGGATGCGTTACAATCCGGTGGATGTAAATGGAATCAAAATCGCGATCGCCCCAAATAAGTTGATCGGCAAAGGTAACGGCAAAAACACATGCACTTTTTCCATCCACTAAAATTTTATATTGCCGGTCTTCCTCAATTTCGGTTTGCACCAAATGTCTGCTAAAGCCTTGCCAATGTTTGTTAAATACCTTTTTTTGATACGCAATAGCAATGTCGTAAAAATCAAAAATGGCATCTATATCACTTGGCTGGCTGTTTTTTACTTCAATTTGCATAAAGCGAAGATATGGAATTAGATATTGAGTTAACCAAATCTCTTGACCTGGAAATATCCAGATTTTCATCGGGATTTGAAACGAAAACAGGGCTGTACTTCTGATGAAATACAAGCCCTGTTTTATAAATATTATTATTGAAATGCAGAATGCTATTTCTGCCTGAAGAAAATTTGAATTGGCGAGCCTGAAAAATCAAAATTCTCTCTTAGCTTATTTTCAATGAAACGTTTATACGGATCTTTAATATACTGTGGTAAATTACAGAAAAATGCAAACATTGGCGAAGTGCCGTTAATTTGCGTAATGTATTTGATTTTAATGTGTTTTCCTTTTAATGCTGGTGGTGGAAATTTCTCAATCAATGGCAACATCACGTCATTTAATTTTGATGTAGGAATTTTCTTTCCACGATTTTTATAAACTTCTAAGGCAGCCTCAATTGCTTTGAAAATACGTTGTTTATTCAATACCGAGGTAAATATGATGGGCACATCGGTAAACGGGCGAATGCGTTCGTGAATTTGCTCCTCGAAAGCTTTCATGGTTTGAGTATTTTTTTCAATCAAATCCCATTTGTTAATTAAAATAACAATACCCTTTTTATTTTTCTCCGCAAGATGGAAAATATTGATATCCTGACTTTCGATACCTTCAACAGCATCAATCATTAATACAACAACATCTGCTTCTTCTAAAGCTTTGATGGTACGCATTACGGAATAAAATTCAAGGTTTTCTTTAACCTTTGTTTTTTTACGCAATCCAGCGGTATCAATCAGCATAAATTCATGTCCAAACTGGTTGTAGTGAATTTTAATCGAATCGCGGGTGGTACCGGCATTTGCCGTTACAATGTTACGTTCTTTACCAATTAAAGCATTTACCAAGGATGATTTACCTACATTTGGGCGACCAGCGATGGTAATTTTTGGCAATTGATTTTCCTCTTCCGGAATATCTTCAAAGTTTTTAACGATCTCATCCAATAACTCGCCTGTACCCGACCCAGTCATGGATGATAAAGGATAAACCTCACCTAAACCAAAACCATAGAAAGTATGAATTTCATTGTACAATGCGGTATTATCTACTTTATTAGCACAAACAAAAACGGGTTTGTTACTTCTGCGTAGTACCTGGGCAATATCATCGTCCAGATCAGTAATGCCGGTAGTTACATCAACCATAAAAACCAAAACACTGGCTTCTTCAATGGCAATCATTACCTGTTCACGGATGGCAGCTTCATAAACATCTTCGGAGTTAGCCACGTAACCTCCAGTATCAATTACAGTAAATTGTCTGTCGGTCCACTCACCTACGCCATAATGCCTGTCGCGGGTAACGCCGCTCATATCATCTACAATAGCCTTACGACTTTCGGTTAATCTATTAAAAAGGGTGCTCTTGCCTACGTTTGGCCTGCCTACGATGGCGATAATATTACTCATTTCGTGTATTATTGATAGTTAATGGCTTATAGTTAACGGTCTGGATGTTCAGCAAGCTGCTTAAACTATTTGGCTATCAGCCATTGACTATCAACTACTAACCGATTTATTTCGGGCTGCAAAGGTATGGTTAATTTTTGGAACCTGTATTAATATTAATTTTTATACTTACTTAGAAGTCCTTTGATCACATCTTCTGTAAGCTGATTATTTTGAAGCAACGGGAAACCTTCCCACCTCACTATTCCTTTCGGATCGATTAGAATAGCATGCGGAATACCGGTTATACCAAGTGCATTTTTCACCTGTGCCTTAGTATCAATTGCCTCAAAGTATTCAATTTTTGGATTAGCAAAAGCTTTTACCTTATCTGATGTTTCATCAGATATCCCAACAACCACCAGTTGATCGGCATATTTTTTCTGAATTTCATTTAGTGTTGGAATGTATGCCCTGCATGGTCCACACCAGGTTGCCCAGAAATCGACCAAAACAAATTTACCTTTCGTATTCGGTTGTTCGGAAATCCACTGTTCGACAATAAGCTTTGGCGCCTGTTCATTTAAAACTGACTTTGCCCAAAGCTTTTTACCGTTGTTTGATTCCTGTGCTAAAGCAGTAAAGCCGGAAAACAATAAGAGCGTTATTAAAATTTTTTTCATACCTAAATTTCGAAATTAATTATCGTATCCGAAGCTCTTCAGGTAATTCTTTTTACTTCTCCAATCTGGAATTACTTTTACAAACAGTTCTAGAAATACTTTTGTATCTAAAAACTTCTCAACCTCTAAACGTGCTTCTGTACCTACTTTCTTGAGCATACTTCCACCTGTTCCAATCAAAATGTTTTTTTGAGAATCACGCTCCACCACAATTTCTGCCATAATGCGAACCATGGCACCTTTACCATTTTTAAGCGCTTCTTCTTTAAAACTTTTAACAATCACCTCCGTACTGTAAGGAATCTCTTTCTGGTAATTCAGAAAAATTTTCTCACGGATAATTTCAGAAACGAAGAAACGTTCCGAGCGATCAGTTAAATCTTCTTTATCGTAATATGGTGGATGCTCTGGTAATAAATCTAAAACATGTGCCATTATTCCATCAACATTATGTTTATGCAAAGCAGAAATAGCATAAATAGAAACCGGATTAAGCTTTTCCTGCCAATAGGCAATCTTCTCATCAACCTGTTCTTGTAAAGCTTTATCAATTTTGTTGATGAGTACAATTGTTGGAATGTCTCTATCTAAAATCTTATCCAGCACATCATCTTCATCATGCGTTTCATTGATATCGGTAACGAACAAAAGTACATCGGCATCAGTTAAAGATCCGTTTACAAAGCTCATCATACTCTCTTGCAAAGAATATTTAGGTTTGATTATGCCTGGTGTATCAGAAAAAACAATCTGATATTCTTCTTCATTTACAATTCCTAAAATGCGATGCCTTGTAGTTTGCGCCTTTGGTGTGATAATGCTAAGTCGCTCGCCTACAAGCACATTCATTAGGGTGGATTTACCTACGTTTGGTTTACCTATTATACTAACAAAACCTGCTTTATGCGCCATTGAAATATTTTTTAAAAAAAATTTGCAGCACAAAGAAACGAATTATATCTTTGCATTCCAATTCGGAAACAGAGTTAAGGATTTAATTCAATTGTAATAAACGAGTTGTATAGAGTGCGGGGTGGAGCAGTTGGTAGCTCGTCGGGCTCATAACCCGAAGGTCGCACGTTCGAGTCGTGTCCCCGCTACCAAGTAGATTGACGATGGTAGATTTACGAATTTAGATTTGAAACAATCGTAATTCTAAAATCTAAACTCTAAAATTGAAAATGGCCCGTTCGTCTAGGGGTGAGGACGCCAGATTTTCATTCTGGAAACAGGGGTTCGATTCCCCTACGGGCTACAGGAATAACAAAAAGTTGATTTAAGGCGATACCGCTGACGATCAACTTTTTTTCGTTTACGGGTATTGTTTGGTATCGTACCAATCTAGAGTTTTGTTTCCCCTATATCTTCCCCCTTTTTGCAAGACCAATAAAAAATCAGCCTTAGCAAAAATAATTTACTTAAAATCAAGCAGATACTTTAAATATTTCGAAAATATTGGCGAAGTCTTTTGAAAACTAAAAATAATATATACCTTTGCACTCCTTCAAACGAAGAATCTTTTGAAGATATAGAGTGCGGGGTGGAGCAGTTGGTAGCTCGTCGGGCTCATAACCCGAAGGTCGCACGTTCGAGTCGTGTCCCCGCTACCAAGTAGATTGACGATGGTAGATTTACGAATTTAGATTTGAAACAATCGTAATTCTAAAATCTAAACTCTAAAATTGAAAATGGCCCGTTCGTCTAGGGGTGAGGACGCCAGATTTTCATTCTGGAAACAGGGGTTCGATTCCCCTACGGGCTACGAAAAAGCGATTTGAAAATTCAAATCGCTTTTTTTATTTACAGCAATCCACCTTAAATATTTATTGATCAATTCTGGGATGCGCCCGATTCCCTACAGATCTGTCATATCCTTTTGAAGGATCTTTAAAATAAAATCCATAACAAATAATAAGAATCACGATTGCAACCCCTAAAATAATTAAGGTGGCACTGCTCTTCAATATGGTTTGCAGGCTAACGATTTCTATTCCCCAAATCCGTAATCCCAGTATGCCTAAAAAGGCAATCACCAACAGAACGATAATAATTCCAATAATTTTTTTCATAACCAATCTTTAAAATCTACTTAACCAATCTTTCTTTTTTTGATCAAACTCATCTTGCGTAATGATGCCTTCATCCAGCAAAAGTTTAAGTTGCTGTAACTTCAATACGGGATCTGTGGAGGAGGAATCGATCTGATCATTTCTAATGGTATCAAAGGTTTTTCCAATCTCCATCCCTACGCCAAACTGCAAACCTGCACCAGCCAAACCTCCTTCGTTTCGGGCGGCATCTCTTAGCGCCCGTAATTTTTCAAGTTCCACATAAGTTAATCCACCTTCTCCCGCGGCTAAATTATCAGCAGTAATATTGGCAATTCTATCAATTCGCTCTTTGGTACCTTCATCAAACATAGTTCCGTTAAGCTTAAAATCAGTTAACATAAAACCGAGTTTGGCTACCTCACCATTTATTTGGTCTTTGATCATTTGAGATAGCTGAGGTAATTGCGCATCAATATTTTGATAAGAAACACCACTTTGGGCAAGTGTAGCTGCTATCCCCTGCGGAAATCTGCTTTGCAACATTTGTCTTGCATCTGCTACCAAATACTTGTCGGCAGAACCGATTACGTTGGTCAATAAATGCTTTGCATCAGTAATTGCAAATGAAAATGAACCATTTGCACCAAGTTCTACCGGAATTTTATAAACAGGATCTACATATTTTATTGCTTGAGCCGTGCCCCAACCCTGATTTACGTTTTCAGAAGTACGATAAAAGTAAACTTTAAGCTTATGTTCACTTTCGAAAGCAGTACGCAATTTTAATAAGGTGGTTATAAATGGATGGTTGTCTGTTTCAAGGTCAAAAATTCCTTCAGTGGTAATTTCGTCGGTTAATTTTCCTTCATATACCAGAAGAGCACCTTGACCGGGACCAATAATTAACTTACTCGCATTTTTAAGCTCATCATTTGCAGACGGAAATTTATAAACCAAAATCTCCGGATTTTGATTATCCCATTCGATAACTTGAGATAATTGATTTTTAAAAAATTTTATAATTCCCATAACTTACTTGATTTTAAATTCTTTAATGAGTTTTCCATCCAATCCAATGGCAAGGAAAAAATTATATGAACCCACCACAAATCCATCTTTGTATTTGATACATTCACTAAAATTTTGATTCGTGGGAAAAGGATAAGTGAATATCAGTTTTCCATCTCTGGCATCAATACACTGAATGTTAGTCGGCGCCGATTCTGCTGCAGTTTTATTGGAGGTAATGATGACATAGTTATCATCACTGTACAATACTTTAGGGTTAAAATATAATCTTCCAGGCGTTAAATCGACATAACTGCGCATGATATTGGTTCCAAAAGTTATATTTTTTTCATGAGTTGAAGCAGATTCCTGCCATTCCAGTATCACGTTATCATCTGGCCCACCTTTGGTATCACGCTTGGTGTATTTAAAAAGCTGGATTTTTTCTTCCGGATAGTCATCTGATTTATGGGAGAACTCAAATCTAGTTTGCAACACTTCGTTAGGCACCGCAACTTCTAATTTGCGTTTTTCCACATAAACCTCATCCATGGTATATATTTTATTTACCAATGGATAAAAGAAAACGTTTGTGCCTTCATTGCTCATTACATTAAAAGCTTCGCCATAACTATCATAAGCAAACGCTGCATTTGCAATTCCACTAGCCAATTTTGCATGATCCTTAAATAAAGACTGCGTAACATCACTTGCCAATAAATTTTCTTTATCAATTTTATAAACCCTTTCTTTATTCGCTATACCGTAAAAATTGTTATCGCTGAATTGCTTTAATTCAAAATTGTTCCCATTCGATAGGCTAAAAGTTCCGGTTTTTTGTGTCTTGAGCTCTTTATCTGTTAACAGATCATAAAAACTTATATATTCACCTGTTTCATTTTCGTGATCATCCCCAGAATACCTTCTTACGCCCAGAACTACTACGATTGGCCGACCATCCTTATTGGCATAAGCGCTGACATCAGTAGAATACCAACTATATTCCGCTCTCACATTTTCTTTCGCCGGGTAGCTTTTTCTACTGCTAAATAATGAAGGTATAATGAACGTAAAAAGAATGAATACCGCTACCACACCACCGACTACCAAACCGATTCTTTTTGCTGTAGATGGATCAGAAAACGGTGTGGAAGAGTTGAAATTTATATTATGGTTGATATTGATGTCATCATTATCCAGATAATATTCTGTATTGCAGCTAGTGCATTTAAAATGATCGGCTTTGACTTCCGTTTTACCAATACTTCCGCAATGCGGACACTTAATTGCTTTAATTTGTTTAGCCATGTAAATGAGTGCTATTGATTCTGTACAATATCAGGAGGCAAGTTTAACGCCAATTACAAAGTATTTAACCCGAAATGTAAATACGTACCGAACAAATTATTATTCGCAGGGTTTATTCAAATAACCGTTAATACAGATTTTTTTACTCGAAAATTCATCTCAAATAATGTATAGATAATTGGATGATGCTAAGCATCAGCGAACTGAATAAGCTGTTAGTTTTGAATTCATTTAATTTTACTGCTTACCCGATTTAAGTTTATTTACCTCATCTATGAAAGAATTCGCCATTATAAAAGTTACTTCTGAAACTTATCCGGAACTTATTCAAGTTTGGGAAGCTTCAGTTAGAGCAACACATGATTTCTTAAACGATGATGATATTTTAGGCTACAGAGAATTGATTTTAAACGAATACTTTGATCAGGTTGATTTATATTCCATTAAGGAAAATAATATCATCGCAGGATTCTTAGGTTTAGCAGGTGATACCATACAGATGTTATTCATTCACCCTGGTCAGAGAGGCAAAGGCATTGGGAAAAAATTCATTGAATTTGCAATAACAAAAAAGCAGGCAAAGAAAGTGGATGTAAATGAGCAAAATGAGCAAGCCGTTGGTTTTTATAAACATTTGGGTTTTGCGATATCAGAACGTTTCGCTGAAGATGCAGCAGGCAAACCTTACCCCATTTTAGCCATGGCGTTACAGTAAACCCAACACATTATTTTAGACATGTGAATATTAGTAAACAATAAGTTGCAAGGGCAGTAAATAGTTTTAAAGAAAATCTACATTTTGTGTAGTTTTATACAACTACGAATAATCGCCCTCGTGAACAACCAAATAACATTATTTAGATTACTATTCTTCCTCCTACTTTTAGGCGGAGAGAATGTGCTGGCCCAAGCGCCAATAATAAGTTATACCTCTCCCCAAACTTATTTTACCGGTGTAAATATTGTTTCAACAGCACCAAGCAATACAGGCGGTTTGGTTCCTGCAAATATTTATCAGCAGGTTTCAACTTTTGCCGGAAGCGGAGCTGCCTCATCTTATAATGGAACAGGCTTATCCTCTGGATTTAATATGCCGTCGGGTATTGGCTCGGATGCGCAAAGCAATATTTATGTTTGTGACTATGGCAGTGGTGCTATCAGAAAAATAACGCCTTCTGGTTTGGTGAGCACCATTGGATATGTAGGTACGCCAACCGGATTAACAGCTGATGCGGCAGGAAACACGTATATTTCCAATTTTGACAATCACAGTATTCACAAGATCAGTACAACGGGGGTAAATTCGGTATTCGTAGGCGCTTCGGGTAATTTTAGCAGTCCGGGAGGATTGAATTTTGACTTGGCTGGAGACCTGTACCTTGCTGATCAGAAAAACAATAAAATCAAAAAAATATCGAGTACTGGTTTCGTAACCACTGTTGCCGGATCGGGTGCTACAGGCAGTTTAGATGGAAATGCGGCATCTGCAACATTTAACAATCCTGCTGGCGTTGCGGTTGACCGTGCAGGCAATATTTATGTTGCCGATGCTGGCAATAATAAAATCAGAAAAATTACACCTGCAGGTGTTGTTTCTACCATCGCAGGTAATGGCACTGCAGGCAGCACTGACGGAACAGGGACCAATGCCCGGTTGTATTATCCTACAGGGATTACAATAGATCCCTTAGATAATTTATACATAGCAGATTACCGGAATAACCGAATTCGTAAAATCAGCCCATCAGGTGTGGTAACTACATTGGCGGGAAATGGTTCAGCAGGAAATTTGAATGGTGTCGGCACCAACAGTAGCTTTAACGGACCAATTATGCTTGCATTTGATGTTCAGGGTAATCTTTTTATTACCGATTTTCAGAACAACCTGATTAGAAAAATATCACTTACAGGGTATACCATCGACAAGAATTTGCCTGCAGGACTTGCCTTTGATGCCAAAACAGGAATAATTACAGGCACACCAATCACCACATCACCCCTAACAGATTACACAATTACAGCCTATAACCTTTTTGGCAGTAGTAGCACTGTTCTAAAAATTCAAGTCATTTCTGTTAATAGTATTGCTTTCCCTGAATTACCAGCAAAAACGCCTTGCGATCAGGATTTTGATCCTGGAGCATCCAGTGTTTTACCAATTACTTACACCAGTTCAAATACACAGGTTGCAGAAATTATAAATGGACGCATCCATATTAATGGAACAGGCTCCAGCACCATCACGGCAACTAACGGTGTTGAAACTAAAGAACAAATTCTGGTGGTTTCCGGCTATCAATTACCCTATGCTTTAATTCGCACAATTACCAGCACCGTTTGCGAGAACACCGCCGTAACTTTTAATGCCGCCACCGATAATATCGGCAGTAACCCCACATACATCTGGATGGTAAATGGTGTTCAAAATGCCAATAATTCGCCAACATTTACAAGTACAACATTAAGGGATGAAGATCAGGTTACGCTTCAGATTATCAACAATGACTATTGCATCCCCGTTGCTTCAGGCATATCGAATGTTATCAAAATGAGCATTTTAAAGAATGAAGTTTCGGCTGTTCGTATCGAATCGTCGGCCATAGGAGCAGTATGTTTCGGCAGACCGATAACCTTTAATGCAATAACAGATAACGCAAATCTCGTCGAATCGTATGAATGGTTTGTTAACGGCCTCGATTTAAATTTAAATAGCGCATCAATCACGCTTAATAGTTTAAATGATGCCGACGAAGTAAGTTGTATGATCAAAAGTAATGGAAACTGTTTAACTAATCAGACCGCCTACTCAAATGTGATCAAAACCTCCATCAGAAATGATTGCGAAATTGTTGCGTTGAATTCTTTTAGTCCGAATGGTGATGGAATTAACGATTACTGGAAAGTGAGCAGCGTTGGGGTGATGGATTTGGTAAAAGTATTTAACCGAAACGGAGGTGTTGTTTATAGCGCTATTGGATATGAAAACCCCTGGGATGGCACATCAAATGGAAAGCCGATGCCTATTGGTATTTATTATTATCTCATCATCACGGAGGGAGGAAATAAAAAAATATCAGGGAGTGTTGCGATCATAAAATGAATGAATCACTACAAAATGCAAATTTTTGAACTTTGGCGAATATTTGATGTTATTATTCAGAACTGATTAATAATTAAATAATGGCAAAGGAAAAAAAGAAAACTGCGAAAAAGAAAGACAGTAAGAAAAAAGACAAAAAGAAAAAGAGCGGCAAAAAGAACAAACTTGGCGTTAAAAACTCGTTGGTAAATAACATCAATGCCCGCAAAAAGAAGGGTAAGTCTCGTTCTAAAAAGAAATCGAAGATTAGCAAAAAAGCTTATAAGAAAATGCAAAAAGGCTGGAAGAAAAAGTAGGCACCTGGTATTTCATCAAACGTTAGGAATTGCAAGAGTTAGCACCAATTTTTCATTGAAGTTGTAGCAAAGCGAAGATCTGGAAGCCTAACTCGAAATCCATTTTTTAAGGATTTCGAGTTAGGCATAATATTAATTAGCCACTTTAATTTTCTGATAAGTAAAATAAGATAGGGCCAAAACGAGCAAAAATATAATTGGTCCTACCTGGTTGCTTGTCGGATCGCCAGATGCATGATGTGCAATGAAAGCAGAGATAAAAGTAAAGGCAAAACCTGCGTAAGCCCACTCTTTAAACTGTGTCTTAATCGGGGCAATAAGTAGTATTGCACCTAAAATTTTTGCGATAGCAAGTTCAATCCTGAAATAATCAGGAAAGCCTAAATGTCGAAACCCTTGTTTAACTTCAGGATTTACAAAATAAGAATAAGCGGAGAAAATCATCATTAGCGCAACGAGTCCAGTTGTAATCCAATAGATAATCTTGATGGTTTTTGTGTTCATGTTTTTTTTATACAAATTTATATCACAGAACTATCAAATAGATACTACTTTCCCAAAGGATAGCAGTATCCTTTGGGAAAGCCTTTATCTTTACGTCATGGCATTTGGAAGAGAACATCACACAAAAGAAACCTGCAACGCTAGTTTAAATGCAGTTAAAGATGCACTTTATGTTTTAAACGGGAAGTGGAAATTACCCTTAATCATTTCCATGCAAGATGGACCAAAGCGATTTAATGAAATTCAAAAGTCACTTGGAGAGATTACTCCCAAAATCCTGTCAAAAGAACTAAAAGACCTGGAGTTGAATGAGTTTGTGATTAGAAAAGTGTATTCTACTATACCAGTAACGGTAACTTACGAACTGACAGAATACAGTGGCTCGTTGGATAAAGTGATTAATGAATTGAGGAGTTGGGGCATGCAACATCGCGAAAGATTGGTGACTAGCAGAAAAACTGAACTCGTTTTAGAAGATATTGAGCGCTAGTTTTTAACCTTTCCCATCATTCTTCCCAAATCAGTATCTAACCACAGACGAGCATCCATTATGTGCTTATAAAGTTTAAATTTTGTATTTACATGATTATCTGTAATATCGGTTATCTTTGCAGAAAATAGAAGCGATGGCAGTATTACATAAAAAAGAAGAAAAAATTCAGGCAGTGTTGGGTAGGTTGCCTAAAAAATATACAGACGAGCAATTCGTAGAAATGTTTATCAGACTTTATTCGAAAGATTGGGGCAAAATTAAGTCAGCTTACATTAAACAATCGCAGGATAAAGAGCCTGGCCATGTGATTAATATGCCAAAGCCGGAAGTTTATTTGAAGCAGATTTTAGCCATCTATTTGCAAAATGTTGATACTCCGAAAGTAGCTGAAGTTAAAAAAGAGGCCGCTGTAGAAACTTCTGCAGAAGCACCTAAAAAAGCTAAAGCACCTGCTAAGAAAAAGGTAGTTGCTGAAGAGGCTATTCCTGCTGAAACTAAAAAAACTAAAGCGCCAGCAAAAAAGAAAACTGAAACAGTTGAGGAACCTGTTGCAGAAGTAAAAAAGGCAAAAGCACCTGCTAAGAAAAAGATAGTTAGTGATGAAGAAGCACCAGCTGTAGAAAAGAAACCAAAAGCCGCAGCAAAAAAGCCGGCTGCAAAAAAATAAAAAAATTTTCAGCCCTGTATAATAAATTACCTTTTTGGTTGTTTATATATATGAGAGCGTTAATTTAGATGACGGGGATAGGTCGGTATGATTTATCCCCGTTCTTTTTTGGCAATATTTATCATCAAATTCGAATGGTCTGAAAATGAAAAAAGCCGTTCCAGATGGAACGACTTTAACAATCAAACTTAACCAGCAAATTACTTATCTATCATTTTATAATAACGAACATAATCTACATCCATTTTTTGTGGCCAAATAGAGGTATCAACACCCATCGCTCCACCCCAATCGCCACCTACAGCAATGTTTAAAAGCAAATGGAAACGTTTGTCAAATGGCCAAACTTTGTAACCCGTTCCTTCATTGGCAAATTCAAAAACTTTAACATCATCAAAATAGCCCCGTACCGCATAAGGAGTCCAATCCACACGATAAAGATGGAATGCTGTACTTACACCATCTATTTTTTTTGTGCTCGATTTTTGGGTATTGATTTTGAAATAGTAGGCTTCGGTATGCGTAGTAAAGTGAACCACATCCTGATCATAACCCACGTGCTCCATGATGTCAATCTCTCCTGATTTTGGCCAATCGCCATAAAAACGATCAGTTGGCAACATCCAAATGGCCGGCCATGTACCTTTTCCCGATGGCAGTTTTGCTTTAATTTCGAAACGGCCATACAAAGCATCGAGTTTATTTCTGGTAACCATACGGGCAGATGTATAAGCCATGCCGCCCATGTTTTCTTTCTTAGCCGTGATGGTTAAAATACCGTTAGCAACCTGGGCATTGTTAGTAGTATTGGTATAAAACTGCAGTTCGTTATTGCCCCAGCCACTTCCACCGGTATCATAATCCCAATTACTACTCAATGGTGCCCCTGTATTCGTAAATTCATCAGCCCAGGTTGGTGTAGTTTCAAATGTCCAGCCCTTATCAACCGGCGGACCTGCGGGAGTAGGCGGTACATAAACTGGCCCGTCATCTCCTGTTTTTTTCGAACATGAACTCAATGCAATCATAACAATTGCCAATGCCGCAAAACCCCTCTTCATTAATTCATTCATTGATCTTTTCATAAGGTAAATTTTAAACGATCAGCTTATCCTTTTTTGGATAAACTGATCTTAAAGCAACTCTATTTAAATTCGAAATCATCGATGTAAAAGATGCCCGGATTTGGATGACCTTCGCCACCAAGCTGAACCACAATTTTATCATACAATGTTTGTGCACTGATGCCAGAGAAATTAAATTCGAGTTGTGTCCAGGTGTTATACTGAACTGTAGTGAGTGTTTTTACAATTTCAGTTTGTGTTTGCCATGCATTACCACCCAATAAAGAGTTTTGTAATTTTACAGAAACTGTTGCAGGTGTTTTAGTAAAATCATTTCCGCTTGGGAAGAAAACTTTAAGCCTGATTTTGTTGGTGGAAGTCAGATTGAAACGGTATGGAAGGGTAACATTTAGGTTTCCATACTGCCCGTCAGCACCGGTTCTTTTCTCGTAGTAGCCCACTTTTGCTGACGTATTTACCGGAAACTTTGCAGGATTATCGTAAGGTCTTACAAAATCCACATTTTCAGCGGTCCAGGTAAAATTAGCAGTAGCTTGAAAATCATCGCTTAGGTTGGCCGCCTGCAATGGTTTTTGAATCACTGGTCTTACATATCCTTTTTTCACCAGTTTTAAGTACCAGGCATTACCGGCATTTGCTTTATCCAGGCAACGCAACCACATTTCATTTTCATTTAACGATAAAATCTGGTATTGAGACACGCCTAAATAATAGCTGATAAAACCTCCGCCAGAAATGGTCAGGTATTTCACGCCATTGGTTTCAGTTACCAACCAGGTTAAATTGGTTGGCGGTGTATAATTTACGGTCGGATCGCTCGATGCTGCTGGTCCGCCGATACCCGGCGCATTCGCCGCATTGGCAAAAGTTGTTCCTTTATTATCGTAGGTATATTTTAACGCATTCATGTTAAAGGTCATCTCGTCATCGTAAAATCCCAGACCATTTTTTTCGTCAGCCGCAGCCTGATACCAATCTGGCCCCTGAGAAGTTACCGGACCAACACCTAAATGACCGGCAGACTTCTGATCGATTACCCAGGTAAACCCCGCTGCATTTGATAAACCTCCGGAGAGTGTCGTAAAAGCCGGATCAGTTAACATGGCAGGATTAGTTGCCGCAATTGTTACGGCTTTGGTGCTTGATACAGAACCACCAGCAGTAACAATGGTTAATTTTACGTTATAAGTTCCAGCCAGCGGATAGGATGCACTAACCGTATTGCCATCTGCAGTGGCGCCATTGCCAAAATCCCAAATGGCTTTAAAACCCGGTGATTGGTTAACCAAAGTAACAATATTGGCATTTGTAGCCGTTGGCGTAACCGTAAATTTCACCTGATCTGCTGTTGGCGCAGCGTCCAAATCCTTATCTGTATTTTCTTTTTTGCAAGCGCTGAAGCTTATTACAAATAGCAGGCATAAAAATCCGGCTGTTTGTTTAATGATATAATTTAATTTCATGATACTTCTAATTAATTATAGCCTGGATTTTGTTTAATAACACCTTTTGTTAAGTCGATTTCTTGCTGTGGAATAGGTAACAATTCACTTTTACCAGATTTATAACCAACTGAACCCAAGGTGGCGACTGCCCTGTTCGAACGCACCAGATCGAAAAAACGGTGGCCTTCAAACGCAAGCTCTAAACGGCGCTCGTTGTAAATATTATCTAGTGTTGCAGGCACAGCCGCTAAACCAACTCTTGCCCGAACTGCAGTTAATAATTCCAAGGCTCGTGTGGCATTTCCACCTGATCTTACTAAAGCTTCAGCCTCCATTAAATAGGTATCAGCCAGGCGGATTTCAATTTCATCAATCGGCCAGTTTAATTCAGCAACACCACTGTTTGAGCGATAGGCCTTTAGTGGTGCATATTTTTTGATGAAATAATCGGTGTTTTGATAACGGGCATTGTAGGTTCCGCCAGCAGCTTTCAAGGCTGCGCCATCTATAATTGAAGTAGCAAAACGTGGATCGGCCTTCATGGCGTTTACCAAATCTAAGGTTACCGGACAAAAACCCCAGCCAGCAGAATAGGTATCGCCATTATAGCTATCCATACCAATAAATTGTGGTGCAACATTACCTTCACCACCATTCACCCAACCCCAATCGCCCCACGCAGATAATGTAGAATGAGGGATTTCTAAAATAACTTCTGCGTTAAACTTGTTATCCGGACGGAAAATATCTGCATAGTTTGGCAGCAATGCATAACCGTATTCATTGCCGGCTTTATTCACATCATTAAATAGTGTTGCGGCCTCAGCAATTTTACCATTATCATTCTGGTAAAGTAAAACCTTGCCTAATAACGCTTTTGCCGTTCCTCTTGAGATTCTACCTTTTTCATTCGAAGCTACAGTAGCTGGCAAATTAGGAAAGGCTTCTCTTAAATCTTTTTCTACCTGAGCATAAATTGCGGCAGGTGCAGCTTGTGTTTGCGTATACAAATCGGCAGTTGGAATTTGCTTTGTAATCAATGGAACGTTACCGAAAAAACGAACCAGATCGAAATAAAAATAAGCCCTCAAAAATTTTGCTTCAGCAGTTACCCTTGATTTAAAGGTGGCGCTTAAAGTAGTTGCTTTCTCAATTTTTTCTAAAATGATATTGGCACGATTTACGCCAGTAAAGTTTTTAGACCACAATCCAACCTGAGGCCCTAACCTCGAATCCATATTGAAGTTATCATAGGCTACCCAACCTGGCTGATCGGAAGCGTTTCCACCACCAGCCCAACAATCATCAGACGCTGCACTTAACAAAGGTTGCTTCATGGTGTAACCTCCACTTGTGCCCCATTGCATTACATCGTAAACTGCAACTAAACCCTGATATACTTCCGTTTCGTTGCGATAAAAATTTTCTTCTGTCGCGGTACCTTTTGGTGTTAACTCCAAAAAGTCTTTTTTGCAGGAAACTGTTAACTGCATGATCGCCAAAATGGCTATCGAATATTTTATATGTTTAATTTTCATATGAGTATTATTAAAATCCAACATTAACACCTACAAAGAATGATCTTGCCTGTGGATAGAAACCGCGATCGACGCCTAAACTTCCACCACCGATTTCAGGATCGTAACCATTATATTTAGTTAAAGTAAACAGGTTATTGGCCATTACATAAAACTTAAGATTATCAATTCCTACTTTGTTAACCAACGTTTTTGGCAATGTATAACCCAATTGAACATTCTTTAACCTGAAATAAGCGCCGCTCTCCAGAAATAAACTTGAAACACGACTGTAGTTTTTATTTTCATCAGCCAAGGTAGCACGAGGAACAGTGTTACTTGTTCCTTCCCCAGTCCAACGGTTTAAAATATTGGTGGTGTAGTTTGATGGACTTAAATCAAATCTCCTCAAACCATTAAAAATCATGTTCCCTGAAACGCCCTGACCGAAAATCGAAACATCAAAGCCTTTATATTTTGCTGAGAACGTTAAGCCGTAAGTGAAGTTCGGATTTGATCTTCCAAGGAAAGTTCTATCAGCATCGCTGATCAAACCATCGCCATTTAAATCCAAAAATTTAATGTCACCAGGTTTTGCATTAGGCTGAATCAACGCTCCGGCACTGTTTTTATAATTATTGATATCTGCCTGGTTTTGAAACAATCCGGCAGTTTGATAGCCGAAGAACGAATCAACAGATTGTCCAACCGCCACACGTGTTACTTCTAAACTTTGAGGTGTAATGGTTTGTCTGCTTGGCAGATAATCCTTATCCGCTCCTAATAAGGTTACTTCGTTTTTAATGAATGATGCATTACCTGCTACCCGGAAACTCACCTCACCAACCTGTTTATTCCAGCCCAGTTCAATCTCAAAACCGCGGTTATATAAATCGGCTGTATTGGCATACGGACCAGAATTACCTACATAAGAAGGAACGACCTGCTGTAACAACATACCATAAGTTTTCTTATTGAAATAACTGGTTGATAAAGTAATTCCTTGAAATAAAGTTGCATCAAAACCTAAATCAAACGATGAAGTTTCTTCCCATTTTAAATCAGGATTAGAAAGTGCATTTGGGCTAACACCATTGGTTAAAGCCTGGCCAGATGCTGTTCCTAAAGAATAATTACGACCACCACTAACTGTTGCCAAATAACTGAAATCAGGAATTGCATCGTTACCGTTGATACCGTAAGAGCCTCTGAATTTTAAGAAAGTAACAATGTTGTTTTTCGGCCAGAAATCTTCTCTCGAAGCTACCCAACCAGCAGAACCTGAAGGGAAGTAACCATATTTATTATTCGGACCAAAACGTGATGAACCATCTCTACGAACGATACCCGTGAATAAGTATTTTTCATCATAGTTATAAATAATCCTTCCGAAAATAGAATTTAATGTATTTTGATATTCCCCACCATAAAAATCAGAATTGGTTCTGGCTACCGGAAACTGTAATGATGCATCTCTGATGTTATCTACCGGAATACCTTCTTTAATACCGCCGTTGGTTTCGCCTTTATTTTTTTGAGCAGAATAGCCCACTAAAGCCGTGATGACATGTTTACCTATGGTTTTGTCATAGCTTAATGTATTTTCCAGCGACCAAAATAAACCTCTGTTGCTATCTCTGGTAAAGGCTGTTAAAGTAGATTGATTAATTGAGTTCAGGTAGTAAATCGGGCGGAAAGATTGTCCTCCCCAGAAAGCCAAATCCACACCACCTGTACTTCTTAATTTTAAACCTTTTAAAAATTCAACTTCAACGAAAGCATTTCCTACCACTTTATCACTCCAAGAATTGCCTTGCGCTACCTGTAAAGCAGCAACCGGATTTAATACCTCAGATTGTGCGTAATCAGAAATTCCATAAGGGAAACCAGCCTCGTTTCTAACCACGGGGTTATTTAAATATTTTGGCAAACCGTATTTAGCCGGGTCCATTTCAACAACCGGAGTAATCGGATCCATATTAATTGCCCTGCTTAATGGCGAACCATATTCTGTATTGGTACTCACACCGATAGAATTGATCCTGGTATAACCTATCGAATTTCCAAATTTGATGTTTTTGGTAATTTTATGTTCAAAGTTAAATCGGGCGGTAAACCTTTTAAATTTCGAGTTGGATGTAGCCACGATACCATCCTGATCAAAATAACTGAATGATCCATAATAGATCGATTTATCATTACCACCACTCATGTTTAAATCGTGGTTCTGAATCATTGCCTTATTATTAAATACCGCATCCTGCCAATTAGTTCCTTCGCCATATTGTGCCGGATTAGGAAAACGTACAGCAGTCACACCATCCGCCAATTGCGATTCATTATAAATCGTAGCATATTGTGTCGCATTTAATAAATTTAACCGGGTGGAAGGAGCTTGTGTACCAATGTAATTATTGTACTCCACACGCACCCGGCCTGTGTTTGAACCTTTTTTCGTAGAAACGATAATTACTCCATTGGCAGCCCGGGTTCCATAAATGGCGGCCGATGCAGCATCTTTTAACACCTCAATCGATTCGATGTCTGATTGATTTAAATACTCAATACCACCGTAAATCACTACACCATCAACAACGTATAATGGGTTCGCGTTGTTAATGTTAGCAGTACCACGAATACGGATGGTTCCACCATCGCCCGGCTGACCAGAACTTGTAGTTACGGTAACACCAGAAGCACGTCCTTGTAATGATTGCTCAATTCGAACTACCGGCATATCTTTTAAGTCAGTGGCTTTCACCGAAGCGATAGCGCCGGTTACCACACTTTTCTTCTGCGTACCGTAACCAATTACCACTGCATCGGCCAGTAAACCCGCCTGCGGACTTAACGTGATGGTTAAGCCATTTGAGGCAGTAACTTCCTTGTTTTCGTAGCCGATGTAGGAAATCACTAAAGTTGCGCCCTCGGTTACATCTCTTAGCGTAAATGAACCGGTTTCATCGGTTACCGCTCCTAAAGTAGAGCCTTTAACTTTTACACTCGCACCCGCCATTGGTGCTCCTTTTTCATCTACCACTTTCCCTCTGATATCAACGAAAGAACGGATAATTAAAGGCATGCCCTCAATGGCTTTACGATGGATGATAATGGTGTTATTTTTTATCGTATAGCCTAAAGGCTGTTCGCTAAATATTCTTTTTAAGGCCTCTTTAATATCTGTGTTTTTAATTTCGATGGTAACGGGTCTTGCTTCTTTTAATAAATCAAGATCATACAGAAAATTGTAGCCTACATCCTTGTTGATCTTGCGAAAAACCTTAAGTAGTGACGTATTTTTTTCTGATAATGTTACGTTTTGTGCATTGGCAGCCCCGTAACTGAGCTGTAGAAAAGAAGTGATTAGCAAGACAAAAGTCAATTTCATAATCAACAGAAATTTAAACAGGCGCCCTTTAGGTTGGGGCAACCATTCAGTATAAAAATTCATATATTTGGTTATTAGGTTTGGAATAGTTGTATCTCACAATTTTACGATTAGAATAAAGCCTTAAATATGGCCGGGAGCGTTGCCGCGCTTCCGGTTTTTTAGTTAGGCATATTCTAATAAATCATCAAAAAAGATGAAGAAAGTAGAGTTAAGGCATAACTAAAATCCTCCTTCCTTCAATTTTAAAATGTACAGCTCCTGTTGTTTGAAGCATGTCTAAAACTTCGTTTACGCTGTTGAACCGTGATATCCGCCCACCGAAATTTTTATTGATTTTATTTCCCCGATAGTCAATTTCAACATCGTACCAACGGGCAATTTTATTCATAATGGTTGTTAAGTTTTCTTCATTGAAACTGAAGAATCCTTCTTTCCAGGCTACAGCTTCTTCCGCATCCGCCTCAGAAATAAATACTAAAGGCGACAACGAACTGATTGAAGATTGCTGACCAGGTTTAAGTAACCCTACCTTGTTCGATTGTAAATTTTTAATTCTAACGCTCCCTTCAAGTAAAGTCGTTTTGTTACTCGGTTCATTGCGATAAGCATTTATATTGAAGTGCGTACCCAACACTTCAACCTCTTGATTTCGACCTGCACCCAATTCTGTTTTAACTTTGAACGGAACCCGTTTCCCTTTTTTATCCAAACGTTTAGCCACCTCGAAGTAAGCTTCTCCTTTCAGTTCTACCAATCTTTTTGTTTGATCAAATGCTGCCGGATATCTTAATGATGATTCTGCATTCAGCCAAACTTTGGTTCCATCAGGAAGATTGATTTGGTATTGACCACCTCGCGGCGTTTCAATGGTATTGTATAAGTCCTTTTTACCTGCTGATGCAGTGGCAACAGTGTAAATCAGCTCCCCGTTTTTAGTTTTAGTGATATTTATTCCAGCTTGCTTAGCAATTACGCCATTTGAGGCATCGGTAAGTGAAATCTTCGAGCCATCGCCTAAAGTTAAAGTTGCTTTGTTACCTCCAGGATGAATAACTTTTTGATGAATTTGATTCACTAAATTTTCACTTTGAACATCTTTTTGAACTTCGCGTTTGATAACAATTCCGATAACGAAAAGCACAACCGCAGCAGCAGCTATTTTAAGCCAAAGCATCTTACTTTTTCCAGCTTTAATGTTGGTCTCTTGCTGAATGGCCAACCAAATTTTTTCACGGGCATCTGTTAATTCCGCCTGGTCAACGTCAGAATTTTGTTTTGAAAGCTCTTTCAGGTGCCATGATTCTACCAAAGTCATTTCCGCTTTCGTACAAAGCCCGGCGCTGTATCTTTCTAAAAGTTTTGCAACTTCCTCTTTATTCATTTCAAAATATTTGGCTATTAAATACATGTAGGCTGAGGAATGCCCAGGTAGTAGATGAAATGAAAATAATTTTTATTTTTTTTATTTTCAGAAAAGCAGGGCTTGCATTTCATTTTAATGTTTGCTCCTGCCACATGCTCATACGCCTTCAGGCCTTAAGCGCAGGGGCCGGTATCCGCCATGTCAGGTTTAGAAATGATCTGATGTGCACAGACCCAGTTTTCCTAAACCCGATTGTCGCGATCATACTTTTTGTTGTAATAATTTTAATGAAGCACCAACTTTGACAAAAAGATTAAAGCAAAAGCGGGACTAAAGAAACCGATAAGCAGGAATTTGCTTTTCAAAAAATTATTTAATTAATAAGATGATGGCCAATAACAAAAATGAAGTTAATTTCAATCGCAAAACCTTAAGCGCATTGCTCATTTGTTTTTTAACGGTTTTATCAGACAAGTGGAGAATTTCGGCAATTTCTTTCTGCGTTAAATGCTGCCGGCGACTCATTTCAAAAATTACACGCATTTTCGATGGCAGCAAACTCACCTCTTTTTCAATCAAAGCAGCAAATTCTTTTTCCCGGATGTAATCATCGGTAACATAATCTCCTTTTTCAGAAAAATCTTCTAACGACTGTAGATAATTTGTCCGGGATTTATTTTTATCCAGCCAATCGAAAATTTTATAACGCACTGCAGTGTACAAATAACTGGAAAGCTGGGTTTTAATTTGAATGTTGGGGTTGCTCCACAGGTAAACAAAAATCTCCTGAACAATGTCCCTAGCATCTTCCCGATCGGGAACCATTTTGCAAGCGTAGATATATAACAAGCCATTAAAGCGCTCGTAGATTTCCTCGAAAGCACATTTATCTCCATCCTGCATGAGGACGAAAAGTTCATGATCCGTTAATGATTGACAAGTGGACATTTGGTTAGAATGATTAAACGAATGTAAGAAATAGTTTCGCTTAAATCCTAACAAAATTTAATAATCAATTTTATGAAAAAACGTTTTACAAACGCTTATCAGGCACTTTTACATAGTATTGTAAAATTGAAGCGTATAATTGGTATATCGGGAAAAGTCGATATACATTTGCGTCATGGATCAAGTAGAGATTTTCAAAGCCTTATCAAATAAAACACGCTTACAAATATTAAACTGGTTAAAACAACCGGCAGAAAACTTTCCTGATCAGCCAAATGCCGATTTTGAAAACGTTGGGGTTTGTGTGGGTCAAATTCAAATGAAAGCTGGTTTGTCTCAAAGTACCATTTCCGAATACCTTTCCATTTTGCAACGGGCAGATTTGGTTTGTGCCACCCGCGTAGGGCAATGGACCTACTACAGACGCAACAAAGAGGGCCTGGAAAAATTAAGTGAAATAATCAATACAGAATTATAAAACAGAATAATATGAACACAGATAGTTTATTTAAGCCATTTAGCTTAAAAACATTAAACGTAAAAAATAGAATTGTAATGGCTCCGATGACCCGGTCGTTTTCTCCTGATGGCGTTCCGACTGATGCAGTGGCAGACTATTACGCAAAAAGAGCCGCAGGCGAAGTTGGGTTAATTTTATCTGAAGGAACGGTAATTAATCGTCCTTCTTCATCTGCCGATCCGAACATTCCGCATTTTTATGGCGACCAGGCACTGGCTGGATGGAAAAATGTGATTAATGATGTGCATGGTGCCGGCGGCCAGATGGGCCCGCAAATCTGGCATCAGGGCATTTCAGCCAATCATGCTTCTGGCTGGCTACCAAGCACACCTTTCGAAGGTCCTTCGAGTTTTAACAGTCCGGGATTTGAAAACGGCGTTCCGATGACCGATGCTGCGATTGCAGATACCATCGCTGCATTTGGTCAGGCTGCAGCAGATGCAAAGGCCTTGGGTTTCGATACGGTTGAAATTCATGGTGCACACCAATATTTAGTTGATCAGTTTTTTTGGGATGCCACCAACAATCGTACAGACATTTATGGAGGCAAAACATTGGCTGAGCGTACACGTTTTGGTGTAGAAGTGATTAAAGAGGTACGTAAACGTGTTGGCGAAGACTTCGCTTTAATTATTCGCTTATCGCAATTTAAACCTGCTGCTTACGACTTTAAACTGGCTAAAAACGAAACGGAAATGGAGCAGTGGTTAACTCCATTGGTTGATGCCGGAATTGATATTTTCCACTGTTCGCAACGTCGTTTCTGGGAACCAGAATTCGAAGGATCGGACTTGAACTTTGCGGGTTGGGCTAAAAAAATTACAGGTAAAGCAACAATTTCCGTAGGTTCAGTTGGCTTAAACGGTGATTTCTTTGGCGCTTTCGCAGGTCAGAGTTCAGAGCCAAGTTCATTAGACGAACTGGTACGCAGAATGGATCGTGGAGATTTTGATTTAATCGCTGTGGGTCGTCCTTTATTATCAGATCCAAACTGGGTTCAAAAAATCAAAAACAACCAAATGGATGAACTGAAAGGTTTCAGCAAAGAAGCATTAGCGGAGTTGGTATAATTTTTCTTTTTAATATATAGTTCAAAAGCATCTCAGCAATGAGGTGCTTTTTTTTTATTTATTTTTGTTGCTGCCTGCGCTCGTTTTTAACGAGCGCAAAATAGCGGAGCGATTTAATCGCTCTTATCAAAAAACTGAACATTTAAATATCCCCAAGTCGACTGAGATAACAATGTGCCGCTAATATGTGGTGCCGAAGCTAATTGAAATAAATTTTATTAAATTCACGTTTTAAATAAGAGATAATCTCATGTCGAACATTTCAATTATTATCGAAGAAAGACCAGCGAATATTGGCAATTTTATGGTGGGTAGATTACTGCCTTTCAGAGAAAAAAGAATGGTTGGTCCATTTGCATTTATTGATCATATGGGGCCAGCGGCAATGAGTGATCATGAGAATTTAGACGTACCCCCTCATCCACATATTGGTTTATCAACCTTAACTTTTCTCTTTGATGGAGAAATTGAACATCGTGATAGCTTAGGAACCGACATCATTATTAAACCTGGGCAAGTAAACTGGATGACTTCAGGAAGTGGAATTGCCCACTCGGAAAGAACGCCCGAATACCTGCGCCATACTGATAAAATACTTCATGGTTTACAAATTTGGGTAGCCTTACCAAAAGCTCTGGAGCAAATGGAACCGGAATTTTTTCATGTTGAGGAAAAAGATATACCTAGCTGGGAGCAAAATGGCGTGAATATTAAGTTAATTGCCGGTGAAGCGTTTGGCACAAAATCGCCGGTTCCGGTTTATTGCCCACTGTATTTTATTGAAATTAAAAGCACAAAAAGGCAAAAGCTAAATATTGGCGATCATCTTTTTGGCGAAAGTGCATTATACATTTTAGAAGGCGGCATTGAAAGCGATGGCCATTTATTCGAACCTAAGTTGATCCTCATTGCCAACGACGCCAAACTTTGTGAATTTACCATGCTGGAAAATACTACCGTATACATTTTTGGCGGTGAGCCCTTTCCTGAAGAAAGATTTATTTACTGGAATTTCGTTGCTTCGGATAAAAACCTGATTGAAAAAGCTAAACAGGACTGGTTGGAACAGAAGTTTAAGCCCGTTCCCGGAGAAACTGATTTTGTGCCGTTACCGAATCAAAATCCCCATTTGAAAAAGTAAGGATATTTAAGATTCACACTCATATCACTGTCATTCTGCGTGCAACCAAGAATTCCTATCTTATTAGCAGTTCCTAAAAAAATCGTAAAAAAAATGCCCGGCATTGCTGTCGGGCATTTTTTTATTTTAAATTTATTTAAGCTTCCAGCAAAGCCTGCTTAATTTTCTCCGCGGCCTCTGCTAATTCTTCCTGTGTTGGTTTGAGTTTCTCTTTAGCAAAGTTCATATCGCTAACGCTATTCATCGGTATGAGGTGAATGTGCGCATGTGGAACTTCTAACCCGATCACCGAAACGCCAACTTTTTTACAAGGGAAGGCAACTTTCAACCCTTTTGCAACGATCTTGGCAAACATCCATAAACCAACATATAAATCTTCATCGGCATCAAAAATGTAATCCACTTCAATTTTCGGAATAACCAGCACATGCCCAGCCGTTAATGGCTGAACATCTAAAAAAGCTAAATACTCAACGGTTTCTGCTACAACATGCGCAGGTATTTCGCCGGCAACAATTTTTGAAAAGATAGTCATAATTAGGTTGTACGTTATGAATTAAAGGTTATAGGTTTAGTCTCCCAACTTGTAACCCATAACTTGTAACTTCTGTTATCTAGAGATTTCTAAAACTTCGAATTGCATTTTACCTGCCGGCACTTCGATTTCAGCAAATTCACCAACAGATTTACCTAATAAACCTTGTGCAATTGGCGATTTCACAGAAATTTTTCCTGTTTTTAAATCAGCTTCGCTTTCTGCCACCAATTGGTAAGTCATGGTAGCACCGTTTTTAACATTTTTAATTTTAACGATGGATAACGCCAAAACTTTTGATAAATCCAATTTCGACTCATCAATTAAACGGGCATTCGCCAATGTATTTTTTAGTTTTGCGATTTTCGCCTCATGCAAACCCTGTGCTTCCTTTGCCGCATCATATTCTGCATTTTCCGATAAATCACCTTTATCTCTCGCCTCAGCAATTGCTTTAGATATTAGCTGACGGCCGGTTGTAGTTAGATAATGAACTTCTTCCTTTAATTTATCTAACCCCTCTTGTGTGTAATACGTTACCTCTGTCATTGCTCTATTAATTATTATTCAAACGCTATAAAAAACAAACAAGACTATATAGTTGGTTTGCTACATAGTCTTGCTTCAATTATAACGAAGATAAATTGTGGAAATTACAAAAGCAAATAAATACAAAGGATTTTTATGATTTGAAGCTTTAAAGGACATGAGTTAACGATATAAATATCATTCCATCGCCACATTGGTCATATACTATTTGATGGCCATTTCGAATCAAATTAAAATGAAAATCAACATTACTTGATATCATCATCCAAAATTCATTCTATAATTATATTTTTAGCCAAAATTATTCTTAAAAATGAAAAAGTTATTTTCAATAGCAATGCTGGTTGTGCTCGGCAGTTATCAGCTTTTAGCGCAAGAGCTGTACATGCCCAGAAATATTAAAGCTGCTTACCAAAAAGGCACACGCTCCATGAATGGAAATCCTGGTGCAAATTATTGGCAAAATCACGGCCGCTACACCATGGATATTAAGGTAGATGCTGAAAGTAAAGTGGTAAGCGGGCAAGAAGAAATTGTATACAGCAACAATAGCAGCGATACCTTAAAAACGCTGGCCATCCGTTTTGTAAATAACCTGCACAAACCAACTTCTCCTCGTGGAGGTGCTGTTAGTGAAGATTTTCTCACTACAGGCTTAAACATCTCTTCTTTTTCAGTTGATGGCGAAACTTATAAAGTCGATTCGAAAAACTGGGGAACAGTAGGAAATGTTCGCCTGAAAAAGCCTTTAAATCCAAAATCAAAAACGACTGTAAAAATCAGTTGGGATTATCCATTATCAAAAGAAAGCGGTCGTGAAGGTCAGATTGATCCTAACTCCTTTTTTGTAGCTTATAGTTATCCGCGTATTTCTGTTTACGATGATTACAACGGATGGGATCGCATTCCACATACCGATAGGGCAGAATTTTATAATGACTTTAATGATTACGTTTTTTCAGTTAAAGCGCCGAAAAATTATGTGGTATATGCCACAGGCGATTTTCTAAATCCTGATGAAGTATTACAGCCTGAAATTTCGGCTCGTTTAAAAAAATCGTATAATACAGATGGCGTGGTAAACATTGCTACTGCAGATGAATTAAAAAACGGTAAAGTAACTGCTCAAAAAGACTGGAACACCTGGAAGTTTAAAGCAGATCATATTCCTGATGTGACTTTTGCATTGAGCAATCACTATGTTTGGGATGGCGGAAGTGTAATTGTTGATGCTAAAACTAGTCGCCGGGCAAGTGCGCAAGCGGCTTACAACCCAACCACGGGGAAAGATTTTTTAAACTCTGTAAAGTATAACATCAATGCTTTGGCCTGGTTTTCTAACAACTGGCCTGGAATTCCATATCCTTACGCAAAAAGTATAGCTTTCCAGGGTTTTGCCGATATGGAATATCCAATGATGGTTAACGATTCCAACTTTGGAGATCCGGTTTTCGCTCAATTGGTGCAAGATCATGAGGTAGCGCACACTTATTTCCCTTTCTTTATGGGCATTAACGAAACCCGTTATGCTTATATGGATGAAGGTTGGGCAACTACTTTCGAATATTTAATCGGCATTGCCGAACATGGCAAACAAGCTGCAGATAATTTTTACAAAAAGTTCAGGGTGAATAGCTACATCAATGATAAATCTGCAGAGGAAGATCAACCTGTAATTTCGATGTCTGATCAGGTTTCGGGTGCGGGTTACGGCAACAACTCTTATGGCAAGGCTTCCTTATCTTATTTAGCATTAAAGGATATGCTTGGCGATGACCTTTTCAAAAAAGCGTTACACCATTACATGAATACCTGGAACGGCAAACATCCCATCCCATGGGATTATTTTAATTCGATGAATACGGGCTCGGGTCAAAATTTAAACTGGTTTTTCCAAAATTGGTTCTTCACCAACAATTATCTTGATCTGGCCATTGGCAAAACTGAAATCTCTTCGGGAAAGGCAACTTTTGTAATTAAAAACATAGGAGGTTTTGCAATTCCTTTTGATATTTTAGTTACAGATACGGAAGGAAAAACGGAAACAATTCATAGAACACCTGCAGTTTGGAAAGTAAATCAGAAAGAGTTTACGATGACAATCACTACCAATCGCAAAATCAAATCAATAGCGTTGGACAATGGCATTTACGTAGATGCGACACCAAACGATAATGTTTATACAGTGAGGTAATTGGCAGTTTTCAGTTGGCAGTTTGTAAATTGAAAACTGCCAACTTTAATTTTTTACTTCCTACTTTATACTTTTTACTTTCTACTCTCTGCTTAAAAGCTATTCTCCGCTTTGCAAGCCGCTTCGTGTTTTACAGGAAAGTTTAATGAATTTGCAATGAAACACATTTTGTTGGCTTCCGCATGTAATGATTCTGCCAGTTCAAAATGTGCCTTATCGGCGATTAATACCTGCGGATGTAAGGTTACCTCTTTAAATTTACCACTTCCATCAGCCGATTCCTCCATCGTTCCCACTGCCTCATCTTTATAATCGATTACAACAATTTCATTTTTAGAACACAGGTGCAAATACCAAAGCATATGGCAACTCGAAATGGAAGCCAGCAGTAAATCTTCAGGATTATATTTGGATTTATCACCAAGAAAGGCAGAATCCGAAGATCCTGAGATATCAGCTTTTCCTTTTACAGATATAACATAATCGCGGTCGTAGGAACGATAATCCATTGTTCCAGAGCCCTTATTTCCTGTCCATGTTACGGTTGTTGAATATAAATGATCTTTCGGCATGATGTAATTTAGTTAGAATTTGTATTCCAATTTAGCAAAATAGGATGGAAACTACGAGAAGAAATGGCAATTGTTTCTTATTTAGAATAAGATTAAGATAGCCATAGTGCAACAACCTAGAAAGATAGTCCTTTCAACTTCTCGGCTAACACCTCCGAAATTTTACGGTAAGAATCAAAGGTCCAACCACCGACATGCGGGGTTAAAATTACTTTATCATTCTCTTTCAATTCCTCATACCAAGGCTGTTCATCTAAGCCAGGAAATTTTTCGGTTTGCAACACATCCAAGCCGGCACCTAAAATTTTTCCAGAATCAATCGCATTTAAAACCGCTTTCGTGTTTACAATTTCTCCCCGTGCCGTATTGATGAAGAAAATTGTTTTTTTGAAATGGAAAAAATATTCATCATCAACCATTTGCCGGGTTTCTGTAGTTAATGGAATATGCAGGCTTAACACATCGCTATGCTTTACAATTTCTTCCATGCTTACTTCGCGGGCAAACGCATCAGAAAAACCAGTTTTATATTTATCGTAAGCCATCACATCCACTTCGAAACCAGCTAACTTCTTGGCAAAGCTTTGCCCCATAAAACCGTAGCCGATAATACCGACTTTTTTGCCTTTTAGCTCATAACCACGGTTTCCCTCACGATCCCAGATCCCGTTTCTAATTTCCAGATCAGCCCGGCGAAAATTATTCATCAGCGATAAAAGCAAACCTGTGGCATGCTCTCCTACGGCATCACAATTTCCCTCAGGTGCATTGATCAACGCAATATTTCGCTCGAAAGCAATTGTATCATCAATATTATCTAAACCTGCACCAGCACGGGCCACAAATTTCAGGTTCGTTGCTGCAGCAAAAATTTCTGAGTCAATTCGAAATTTGGTTCTAACTGCTATGCCCACGTAATCTTTAATTTTAGCTAAAGTCTGTTCACGGGTAATTTTCGGTTCGTCATCAACTTCGTAACCCATTGCAATGGCTTGCATCTTAAAAGCCGGATGTAAATCATCAACGATTAATATTTTTTTCATCTAAAGCAAAAGTAACAATTTAGGTATTGCAGCATGTTAGTATTGTGTGATTGTTTTCTGTTTAACCACCTTATCACCTCAATACAACAGCAAATTGCTTAAAACATGCCCACAAAAATATTACTATAAAATGGCTGTAATAAAATAGTTACGCCTCCTTAATTAAACTTAGTTGCCGTTACTTTGTCTCCCTTTACAGAAAACACACAACATATATTATATTTTAATGAGAATTTTGAAATCGAGGACGATACAAATTACCCTTTTACTACTAAGTTTATCTTTTAATCTTTTTGCGCAAACTGGCGGGAAAGCCAAAATAACAGGTGTACTTAAAGATGCTAAAACACAAGAAACCATTCCTTTTGCTACGGCTGTTTTAATTGATAAAACAACTGCTAAAAATGTAAAAATTGCACAGACTGATGTGAACGGAGCCTTTACAATGGCTGATTTACCTACAGGTACTTTCACTTTCAAAATCAGCTTTGTGGGTTACCAAACAATGGTTAGAGATAATGTAGCCATTACCGCAGCAACCGGCACACTAAACTTTGGCGATATTAAGATGAATACTGCAAAAGGAAATATTTTAAGCGAGGTTACTGTTACCGGTCAAAAGCAAGGCATGCAGATGGGTATCGATAAAAAGATTTTCTCAGTTGATCAGAGTGTAATCAGCGAAGGTGGATCGGCAAGTGATTTATTGCAAAATGTTCCTTCAGTTTCTACAGATATGGATGGAAACGTGAGCCTACGCGGATCAAGCGGTGTAAGGGTTTTAATTGATGGAAAACCTTCATTAATTGCAGGTGGAAATGTTGCGCAAATTCTTCAGTCCATCCCTGCAAGTTCAATTGAAAGTGTTGAAGTAATAACCAATCCTTCATCAAAATATGATGCTGAAGGGCAGTCAGGTATCATCAATATCGTATTGAAGAAAAACACGAAATTAGGTTTTAATGGTTCTGCGGCGGTAACTGCTGGAAATAGAGATAACTACAATGCCAATACCAATTTGAGTTTTCAAAACAGTAAGGTGAATATTTATGGAAACTATAGCTACCGCTACGGCAACAGAATTGGTGGCGGTTTTCAAGATATCACCTATAAGAGTGATACCAGCAGAACGGCATTTTTAAGCCAGAACACGAAATCTACCTCACAAGATAAAGGCCATAACGTTAAAGCGGGTATTGATTATTATCTGGCGCCAAAAAGTGTCGTAAGTTTTTCAGGTGGATTTAATTCCAGGGAAAACGATAGAAATGAATACATCGATATCAGACAGTTGGCCAGAAATTTAAGTCCTGTTTCCTATAGCAACAGAAATAATGTTAACCAGGGAAGTGGAAGCAGTTATGATTTAAACCTGGATTATTCTCAGAAATTTAAGAAACCAAAAGAAGAGTTAACCTTTAACTTTGGTTATTCTTCGGGTTACAACGATAATGATCAAGCGTATAATACAACCATTACCAATAGAAACGGTACGGATGTAAATATCAATCCAAGTTTACAACGCATTTATAACACTGGCGATAACTCAAATTATAATATCCAGGCCGATTATACTTTACCTGTGGGCAAAACAGGAAAAATTGAAGCCGGATACCGCAGCCAGATCCGTTTGGCTGATAATAATCAATATGCCGATTCTGTGCTGACCAATACGGAAATCGTAATCAGAAACAATAAATTGATTAACGATTTTAATAGCAAAGATCAGGTTCATGCTTTATACCTTAATTATCAGAACCAAATTAAAGATTTTGGTTATCAACTGGGTTTAAGAGCCGAAGATGCCCGTTTAGATACACATTTGGAGGGTTATAATGGCAATGTTCTGGTAGGAAGCGATGGCAATATCCGTTACAGAAGATTATATCCAAGTGTATTTTTAACACAAAAATTAAAAGGTGAGCAGCAGGTGCAGTTAAGTTATACCCGTCGTGTAAACCGTCCTCGTCCGTGGGATACTAACCCATTTTTAGATGTTTCTGAACCATTTAACTACAGACAAGGTAACCCAAATTTATTACCGGAAGATGTTCACTCCTTTGAATTAGGTTACAGTAAATATTTCAAGAAAGTTACTTTAACTTCGAGCTTATATTTCCGCCAAACCAATGATGTCATCCAACGGGTTAGAAGTACCCCCGTTAATGGTATCATTACCTCAACGCCTCAAAATTTAACCAATCAAATCAATACAGGTTTAGAGTTGATTGGCCGTTTTGATTTGGTTAAAGCTTTAAACTTTACCACTAACGTAAACTTATACCAGGCTAAATTTGCTGGTGATACCAGATTTGACATTCCAACCAGCAGCGGATTTAGCTGGAACGCCAATATTACAGCGAACTTAACGGTTGCTAAAGACGTTTCCTTACAATTGCGTGGAGACTATCGTGCTCCTGAAGTAATGGCGCAAGGAAAGCGCAATGCGATGTACGGAATCGATGGCGGTGCGAAATATGATTTCCCTAACAAAAAGGCCTCTTTAAGTTTCAATGTGAGAGATGTATTTAACACCAGAAGATGGAGCATGACTACCGAAGACAGAGCTACTATTGTTGATTTTGAACGTCAGATGCAGGGCACAATGGGTAATTTAACGTTCTCATACCGTTTTGGAAAAACAACATTTAACTTAAATAAAACTAAAAAGAAAGAAGAGCAGCAGGATAACCGTCCTGATGAAGGATCATTTTAATTTTGAAAAAGGCGTTTGAAAATATATTTTTAAACGCCTTTTTTTTTTGCAACCACTAACCAAACATTGAAAAAACGCTTACCTATATCAATTCTAATTTTATTGGTCCTTTTTTTAGCGACCACTGCTTTCGTGGCTGAAAAAGGAACAATTAGCGGTAAAGTTGTAGAAGAGGTTGGCGGTTTATCTATCCCATCAGCAATTGTTGCGGTGTACATTGACGGTACAGAGCAACCAATAACCACCTCAGCAACCGATGAAGACGGATTTTTCAGCATTAAAAACCTAAAACCAGGAAACTACAGAATTAAAATTAGTTTTGTAGGTTATGCGCCGCTCATCGTAAATGGGATCATCATCACAGAAAAAGATTCCGACCGTAACTTAGGTGCCTTAAAATTAAGTTCTGAACAAAACTCCTTACAGGAAGTAACCATTACGGTTCAAAAACCTGCAATAGAATTCGGTGCTGATGGTGTAACCTATAATGTTGGCTCATCGGTTTTAGCCGAGGGAAGTACGGCAACAGATGTGTTGAAGAATGTTCCAATGGTACAGGTGGATATCGATGGAAACGCAACCATTGCCGGTAAAAAAAGCACCCGGGTTTTTATTGATGGAAAACCCTCTGACTATATGACTTCCAACATCGCTGATCTTTTAAACGTGCTGCCATCTGATGCAATCGAAAAAATTGAAGTGTTGACTAACCCTCCGGCAAAGTACAGTGGCGATGGAGAAGGTATCATCAACATTGTAATGAAAAAAGGATTTAAAGTTGGTTTCAATGGAAATGTTGGAATAGCCGGCGGGATACAAGGAAATGGGAATGCCAATACAAATGCATCTTACAGAGGAAAAAACTACGCCATCAACGGAAGTGCAGCCTATCGTTACAATGTTGGCAGAGGCGAAAGCAACAGTTACCGAGAAAATTTCCTTCCCGATACTACTTTTTATTATGATCAAAAAGGCGCCAGCAAAAGCAAAAGCCGTGGTGCAAATTTTAGATTGGGCTTCGATTGGGATATCACACCAAAGCAAAACATTCGGGTATCAACAAACTACAACGACAACAAATCTTCATCCAATTCATCAAACGATTTAAGATATTTAAGCGAGCAACTCATTCAAAACCGCTTGAGAAATCAAACCAATACGGGCGATGGGAAGAGCAATAATTTCGTTTTGAATGCAGATTATAAATTGCAAACCGATACCAGTGGCGGAAGCTTATCAATAGGGTTAACTTTTAATACAAACGGAAGTTTGGATTTGCGGAGTTTTAATACCACTTATCAACCGCTGGGCGTATCCCGGGCAACACTGCAACAAAACAATAACGACATTGGCAATAATGGCCTAACTTTTAACCTCGACTATGATAAACCCGTATTTAAAAAAAGAGATCGGGTAGAATTTGGTTTGGCTTATAATTATCGCAAAAATGATAACGATTTGCTAGTCGAGAATTTCAACTTCCAAACGCAGCAGTTTGTAACCAATAACAGGTTAAGCAACCAGTTTTTATACAATGAAAATATTCTCGCTGGCTACGCCTCTTACAATTATCGTAATGCAGGCTGGGGAGTTAAAACGGGTGTAAGAACAGAGCTTACTGATGTGGCCTTTGATTTGTCAACAGGTGAAAATTATAACGTAAAGCCTTATTTGAGCGTATTTCCTAACCTTTCGCTTAACAGGTTTTTTAGAAAGCGATACAACCTGGGCGCAACCTACAGTATCCGAATCAACCGCCCGAGAGAAAATACATTAAATCCTCAGGTGAATAATGTTGATACTTTAAATATTTCCTATGGAAATCCGAATCTTTCACCATCCTATACGCATCAAATGGATATTAGTTTTGGGGCGTTCGGACAGAAATGGTCATTTACACCTCGACTTTCCTATTCGAGCAGTCAAGGTGTGATCGAACGTTTCAGAACGGTAATTTTGATTCCAGGTTCAACTACTGCCCGATCTGAAAGTACGTTTGATAATGTGGGAACGAACAATTCTTTGGCACTAATTTTAATTGGTAATTACCGACCAACAAATAAAATATCAGCCAATGGAAATTTCAGCTTAATTCAAAGTAAATATACTTCAAAACTCAATAGCGCATTAAACAGAGATGGGATTAGTGTTCGCGGAACCTTTGGTTTTTCTATGCAGTTGCCGCAGAAAACTGCTTTCGAATCGAACTTGAATTATGCCAATAACGTGAGTGCTCAAGGACGAAACAAAGGCTCGGTAACATCAAGTTTTTCTGCCCGAAAGTTGTTTTTCAGTAATAGATTAAACTTAAGAGTAACCCTGAATGATATTTTTGGCAACCGAAACAATACGGTTTATAATGAGGGTGAAAATTTCAGGCTTCAAAGCTTTTCAACCAACAACACACAAAACTTTATTTTCAGTCTGAATTACCGGTTTACTAAAATTGCCAAGAAAATCCCACCGCCTCCGGTATCAAAGCCATAATAAGTTTCGTTTCATAATGGATATTTGTAATTTGCAGCATGGAAGAAATAAATCCCTGGAAAACACTTGAAAGTGATCTAAAATATGATAACAATTGGATTAGCGTAACTGAACACCAGGTGATTAATCCGTCGGGTGGAAAGGGGATTTATGGTGAAATACATTTCAAAAACTTAGCCATCGGCATTTTGCCTTTGGATGAAGATTACAACACCTGGCTGGTTGGGCAATACCGTTTTCCTTTAAAAGCATACAGCTGGGAAATTCCTGAAGGTGGCGGACCATTGGGCGAAGACCCACTAGAAAGTGCCAGGCGAGAATTGCTGGAAGAAACTGGCATGAGTGCCGGGAATTGGAAAGAAATTCAGCGTATGCATTTATCAAACTCTGTAAGTGATGAGCTCAGCATCATTTATATCGCTACCGATTTAATTCAGGGCATCGCCATGCCAGAAGAAACTGAACAACTGGTAGTTAAAAAACTTCCTTTCAGTGAGGTTTATCAGATGGTTCTAAACAATGAAATTACCGATTCCATGAGTGTCGCTGCTATTTTAAAAGCAAAACTGTTGATTTTAAACGGCGAATTGTAATCATTATCTTTGTTGCTTTATTTTAAAACCAAATGAGCAAACTTTTCGGATACATCCTTACACCAATATTTTACTTTTTCTTTGGCTTGATGCTTTGCATTTTTCATCCCATTCAATGGATTTGCCATAAATTTTTTGGTTATAAAGCACACAAGGTTTCTGTTGATATTCTTAATTTCTTTTTGACTTATTGCCAGATATTTCTTTTCAATTCGATTAGTTTCAAAAACGATTATAACTTACCCACTGATCGGCCAATCATATTTGCAGCCAACCATCAAAGCATGTATGATATTCCGTCGTTGATTTGGTTTTTAAGAAAATACAGTGCAAAGTTCATCTCCAAAATCGAACTAACGAAAGGAATCCCATCTATTTCTATCAATTTGCGCTTAGGTGGTGGAGCCAACATTAATAGAAAAGACAACAAACAGGCCATTTCTGAAATCATTAAGCTCGGCCGCAGAATGAAAGAAAATAATTGGAGTACGGTAATTTTCCCGGAAGGAACACGGGCAAAAGACGGTCAGGTGAAACAGTTTCAGTTCGGCGGAATTGCCACCATTTTAAAAGCTGTTCCTAATGCATTAGTAGTACCAATTGCTATTGAAAATTCATGGAAAATCGTTCGGTTTGGGATGTTCCCTTTAACTACCGGCAATGCATTGAAATGGACAGTATTAAAGCCAATTGAGCCCGGTGAAAAGACTGCTAATGAAATTACACTAGCGGTAGAAACAGAGATCAGAAAGGTTTTAGGGCAGGATTTATAATAGTACCGAGATAACATATTAAGTATTAAGATAATTTCACGTAATAGATTTTTAACCGATTACATTTTTAATTGGTGATTCTACATTCACGATCTAAATATTTTTATTTCCGATTACCCTAAAAAATTCATCGCGATAGGTGTCTCCTACCGGGATAATTTTCTGATTGATGGTAATGCGGCTACGCTCAATACTTTCAATTTTATCAACCGCTACAATATAAGACTTGTGCACCCGGATAAACTGGCTTTGAGGTAATGCTTCTTCCATCTTTTTCATGCTTTGAAGCGTAATGATTCGTTCCTCTTTGGTGAAAATTGAAATGTAATCTTTCAGCCCTTCGATGTAAAGTATATCGTGCAAATATATTTTTTGGATTTTATGCTCCGTTTTTACGAAGATATAATCCTGAATAGGGTTTGCAGGCGCTGAAAAGGCTGCCGGGGTAATGATTGGTTGTGCTACGCTGGCAGGTACATCTACAGGTTTGTGCTGCTTGTGAACCTTCTCTACCGCTTTGTAAAAACGATCGAAAGCAATAGGTTTCAGCAAATAATCAGATACATTCAAATCGTAGCTTTCTAAAGCATATTGCGGGTAAGCTGTTGTTAAAATGTAGTGACATTTGGTGCCTGCGATTTTCAAAAACTGAATCCCTGTCAATTCCGGCATTTGAATATCTAAAAAAACCAAATCTATGCCCCCGCCCTGAACAACCTGAAGTGCTTCGATTGGATTTTCGCATCTTTTTACCAGGGTTAAAAACGGAACTTTAGAAATATAATCCTCCAAGATATCAAGCGCTAAAGGCTCATCATCAACAACAATACAATTTAAGTTCATTTTAGGTTTAGTGTTAGTAATTGATAGGTATAGATTTCGTTAAAATGGTTCACAAATTATATATCTATCATCAGTTCGCAGGTATAATGAGTAGCCGAATTTACAACATTTAATTTATATCTGTCAGGATAAACGAGCTGCAACCTTCTTTCTACATTGGTTAGGCCGACGCCGCCTTGTGCATCTTTATTTTGCTGATTTTTTTTATTAATCACGCTAAAATGTAAAATCTTCTGGTTCGCAATGATGTTAATTTTAACAGGGTTTTCTGGATCGTTAACCACCCCATGTTTAAAAGCATTTTCAACAAATGAGATCAACATTAATGGAACGATTTTCTGATCGTCGATTTCCCCGTTTAGCGTAAGCTCAATGAAAGCACCATCCTTAAACCTGATTTTCTGCAGCTCGATATAATTGGTTAAATAATCAACCTCTTTGTTTAAGGCTACCGTTGGCGTATTGCTTTCATAAATCATATAGCGCATAATCTCCGATAGCTTCATAATTGCATCAGCTGTTTTATCAGATTTTTGATAAGCCAGTGAATAAATGTTGTTTAATGAATTGAAAAGAAAATGCGGATTGAGTTGCGATTTTAAGAATTGCAACTCCATTTCACGACGTTCGCTTTCTAAATTCCGCTGAATACGTTCACTTGAAAACCAGTCAATTGTAAACTTAATGATGCAGCTTGAAACCAGAAAAAAACCAGTAGAAAATGCACTATTTACTGCAAAATTATTTACCGACATTTCGTGGGCTTTTCCTTCCATCGTATAGTGCAACAACTCCTCAGGATTTAATACAGCAATTGCTGTTTTCAACAGTGCAGCGATGGCAATTAGTGCAAAAAACGAGAGGATGTATAACCAGTATTTTTTACGCCTTTTAATCAGCCCCGGAATCAGAAAAATATAGTTGATATAAAAAATCGAAACATTGATAATGCCAAATACACCAAACGACAATAGATAGTCTTTCAGCGTAGCGGAATTGCCTCGAAACATCACGATAACAATGATGAACAATAAGATTAATCCCCAGAAAATAGAATGAAGTACTAAAGGTCCTTTACTTTTTTTCATTATTTAACACGTATCACTGGCTAAATCACCAGTTCCTTTTTTGTGCATCCAAAATAAATAAACTTTCTTTTCTAAAAGTACAGAATCTACGAACGGGCATTTTTTTTCTACCAACAGGCAAAAAGGATTATTTCATCGACAAACACCAAATTTTATCGATCAACGCCGAAAATGCCCGTTGATCTAGAATCTTTAACCCTTGGTATAATACATTTTCGCAGGCAATCTGAATGCTGTTCCTTTGAATCATCAAAAAGAAACAGATTATGAAAAAGTTAGCAAACACGTCGCCATTCTTACTATTATTAGTTCCGGTATTTATGATGATCATTTTAACTCTTACTATTAATACTAATCAAAATGATGCGGAAGTTGTAGTTAAACCTGCAACCAGCTCAAACACTATAGTAAAACAAGCAACTGCTATTTTCAAATAGGAATGAGTAATTACGCAATCGAAACCGTAGGATTAAATTTTAACTTTGGTAACCAATCCATTGTAAAAGATCTCTCGTTGCAAGTACCCAAAGGCAGTATATATGGCTTTTTAGGACCAAATGGCGCTGGGAAAACAACAACCATTAAAATCCTGCTGAACCTATTAAAGTCGCCGGCAGATCAGGTTTTCGTTTTCGGAAAAGAAATTAACAGCAATCGCATTGCAACATTAAAGCGAATTGGAGCCCTGGTAGAGCAACCCGCTATTTACGGACATCTTTCGGGTAAAGAAAATCTTATCAATCGCTGTATTTTATTGGGATTAAAAAAAACCAAAGCCGACGAAATGTTAGCCCTGGTTGGCTTAACTGAAGCAGCTGATAAAAAAGCAGGCAAATATTCGCTCGGCATGAAACAGCGCCTGGGAATTGCACTGGCACTGGTTTCAGATCCAGAACTATTATTGTTAGATGAACCTAGTAATGGTCTGGACCCGAATGGCATCATCGAAATCAGAAACCTGATGATTGAGCTGGCCACCAAACACCATAAAACCATTCTGGTATCAAGCCATTTACTGGCTGAAATTGAACGTACTGCAACGCATGTTGGCATTATAAATAAAGGTCAACTGCTGTTTCAGGGAACTATCGATGAGCTTCACTTATTAAGTAAGCCTATGGTCGAAATTGAGGTTGATCAAACCGAAGAAGCTGCTAAATTTTTAGCAAGTGCGGGTTATGAAATCACTTCAAAAAGTGAAATAAAAATTACGACACCATTTTCATCATCAACAGAAAGCGGAAAAATTAATACCCTACTCATCAAAAACGGTTTCACGGTAAGCAGCCTTTCCAAACAACGCAAAGATTTAGAAAATCTATTCCTGGATATCACGAAAAACAACTAAAATGCGCTCCATATTTATTTCCTTAGTTTCAGAATTCTACAAATCAAGAAAAACACTCGCATTTTGGGCTGCAATTTTACTTCCTGTAGCAATATGTAGCCTGGTTAGCTTCGGCTTTTACTCCGGCTCAGAAAAGGTATTAAAACTTAATGCACCCGGGATGATGCTTTGGGTAAGGTATGCAGGCGCTACCTTAAATGTAATGGGTATGTTGGTGATGCCGTTTTATGTCATGTTTATGGCCTTTTCGGTTAACAACATCGAACATAAAAACGATACCTGGAAAACCCTTTTCGCACAACCACTAAATAAATTTTCCATTTATACCGCCAAATACCTGTTTTCGGTATTGCTCATCTTTATTTGCCTTTTTCTTTTTGCGGCCCTCACTTTCGCCTTCGGCCATTTATTACAGGCGTTGGTACCTCAATATACTTTCAACCAATACAATCCTTCCAATTTTCTAATCAATTCATACAGCAAATTATTTCTATCATCACTGGGCATTTTATCTATTCAGTTTATTTTAAGCTTAATCTGGGGCGATTTCCTAAAACCCATCGGTATTGGTTTTGTAGGTACGATAATGGGTATTGTAACCGGAATGCTCAACTGGACTTATGCCTACTTAATCCCTTACAGCCTTCCATCTTTAGCCTTACAATTTACACAATTAAAAAAAGGGAAAGATCCGCTCAATTTCGAAATATTTACACGCGAAATATGGACAAGTTTAGCCTATGCAGCTGTTTTATTTATTGCCGGTTATTTTATTGTAACCAGAAAAAGCATTAAATAATTATTTGAAAAGCAATTTCCGCCTTCGTTTTGAAGTCAGCCCTTCTTTACACTCCAAGTCCGCTTCAAAAATCCTGTGCTACAGTAAAGCAAGTGTTTATCAGAATCATCAGTACCTATTGGAATGCGGGCTTTCCGTTTCAATAAGGTTTAGTTAACTAAGGTGAGTGCACAGAACGAAGAAAACCATACAAACGGGAAAATCCTTTGTAAAAATATCATGGTAAAGCGATTAACATTGTGTTTAAGTGTAATTTAGCCATTACAACCAACCAACTTCTTAAAATGATCAAAAGATTTACAATGACGGCATTGGCATTTAGCCTATGCCTATCTGCATTTGCACAGGGTGCTCCAGATGCAGCTGTGGTAGAAAAAATCCGCAAAGCAGGTTTAAACAATTCGAAAGTGATGGACATTGCTTTCAACCTTACCGATGTATCAGGTCCAAGATTATCCAACTCTCCTGGTTTAAAAAGAGCACAGGAATGGGCTGTAAAACAACTTACCGAATGGGGATTGAAAAATGCACATCTTGAAGCGTGGGGAACTTTTGGTAAAGGATGGCAGGTAGATAAATACTATGCAGCCACAACCGCTCCTTTTTATCATCCAATTATTGCATCGCCTAAAGCATGGACACCGGGAACAAATGGCCCAATCAAATCTGAAGTAATTTTAATTAAGGCAGACAGTGTTGATGATTTAGCAAAATACAAAGGTAAGCTTGCCGGCAAAATTGTAATGATGGATCAGGGCGCACCGCTTACCAGCGGCTTAAAACCTGATTTTACCCGTTATGCCGATACTACACTAGCACAAATGGTAGCAGCAAAGCCAATGGCAGCAGGTGCCCGCCAACGCCCAACGGGTGGCCCAATGGCCGATCGTATGGCACAAATGATGAAAATGCGTGAAGTACGTGCTGCGATGAGTGCCATGTTAGTGGAAGAAAAAGTTGCCCTTATTTTAACTTATGCCCGCGGCGGACAGGGAACATTTTTTACCAGCAATGGTGCATCTTACGCTTTAGATGCCAAGCCAGTTTCTCCTGAACTGGAAGTTTCAGCAGAAGATTTTTTACATATCCTTCGCTTGCTTCGTGCAGGCAAACCTGTTGAGGTTGAAGCCGATATTAAAACATCGTTCTACGATCAGGATCCACAGGGCTATAATGTAATTGCCGAAATTCCGGGAACTGATAAAAAACTGAAAGACGAAGTAATTATGATTGGCGGTCACTTTGATTCGTGGCATGCGGCTACAGGTGCCACAGATAATGCTGCTGGCTCAGCCGTAATGATGGAAGCCATGCGCATTTTAAAAGCTATCGACTTTAAGCCAAAACGCACTATTCGCATTGCACTTTGGAGTTCAGAAGAGCAGGGATTGTTTGGTTCACGTGGTTACGTGGCCAAGCATTTCGGAGATCCAAAAACAATGGTTTTAACTCCTGATCAAAAGAAGATTTCAGCTTACTATAACCTGGATAATGGTACCGGAAAAATCCGTGGCATTTACTTACAGGGAAATGCAGCCGCCGGACCAATTTTTCAGAGCTGGTTAGCCCCGTTTAATGATCTAGGCGCAACAACCGTAACTGTCAGCAATACCGGCGGTACCGATCACCAGGCTTTTGACGCGGTCGGAATTCCTGGATTTCAGTTTATTCAAGATCCGGCAGATTACAATACACGCACACACCACAGCAACATGGATACCTACGATAGATTGGTAGAAGATGATTTAAAACAATCAGCTACTATTGTTGCATCATTTGTTTATAACACCTCTCAACGCGAAGCGCAAATTCCTAGAAAAGAACTACCAGCTGCCCAAGCTGCCAGACCATAAATACCATAAAATACAAAAGCCTGCTTTTTTGATATAAAAATCAAAAAGCAGGCTTTGTAGTTTAAAAGAGAGTATTGCGTTAACTTGTGTATTTTTTGAGTCTAATTAGATAGTATTCTTTGCTTAAACGCCCAAACGATTAGCTGATACGAATTTCTGAGGTCGAGTTTCCTTACCATGTTCCGTCTGTGTGTATTTACGGTATGTTCACTGATGAAAAGCCTGTCGCCTATTTCTTTGCTATTGTAGCCCATTGATAATAACTTCACAATCTCAACTTCCCGTTCGGTTATCGAATTATTATTTTCCTGCAGAAGGATATTATTTATCATGTCAAAAAAATTATTAATAGGGTAAATATTCTTTTTGTAAACAAAGGCGGCTACCTTAGGTATCCTAAACGATTGTTAGGAATGTGGTATTTTTGGGATAGACAACTTTGGGATACACAATTTCAAACCTTAATTTGTTATTGCATTTCAAAAGTAAGCCCTCATACTGATATATGAGTAGTATAAATCACCCTAAATAAAGAGGTGTTTTTACGGTATTATAATTTCGTAAAATACTTGCCGAACTATTATTTATTTTCGAATTTTAGCCATAACAAACAAACTATTTAATATTTCATGAGTCAAGAAAAAACAATTACGAATGTTCCTGCGGATATTGCAAAGGAAATGGTAGCAGCTTATGCTAAAGAATCAAGTAAAAATCCTTCTTATACTAAAGCCGTATGGTTTCCTGCTGAACAGATAATTGAAATTGCAAAGACCTTGCAGGATGGGAAACATGATGGACTTAGGATTTATTTCGGCCAATATACTGCTAACACGCTTGATGGTTTAGCTAGCGAATATTTAGGCAGAAACACGGTTTTACTCACACCAACTTTTGCTGCAGGTCAAATTAAAAGCTCAGGTGGTATCACTGGTGAGCATGAAGATGATACAGAAGATATTGGAAATAAAGGTAGCCTCTGCCCAAAAGAGTGCGATGGAACTGAATTATAATGTTTATTTCCCTATCCATAATAACCGTTGTAGAACTATTATGCTTCATTCTAGGGCTAATTACACTTTTGGGTGATAAGAAACCTTTATGGAGAAATACACTCATTTTTTTATTGATTGTGTGTTTAACTGAAGTTATCCTGGGCAGGTGGGCAGCCAGAAAGTTCCATAACAACATATTTATTTATAATATTTATACGCTTTTTGAGGCTGGCTTTATTTCAGCAGGAATTTATCAATGCCTTAAAAAATATATCAATCCGACGAAAATCATCACCATCGGATTGGTGATTTTTTACGTGACATACATCGCTTTCTTTGTAACTCATGGCATCAGCCCCTACAACACCTGGGCTGCATCAATTTTGGCGGTTATTTTTGTGTTATATTGCCTCTATTACTATTATCTGGTAATTTCAGCCGACGAACTAATGGAGATTAACACCAGCCCCGAATTCTGGTGGATGACAGCAGTGCTGTTTTTTTACTTTGGTAGCACTACAGGTAATTTGTTCCACGAGTTATTTACTTCAATTGTAATAGGTAAATTTTCTATTCGTGGTCATCTTTTTAATGTACTCAATGTGATATTTTACAGCCTTTGGGCATACTCATTTATATGCAGGATCAAACAACGCAGATTACAATCTTAGTAATCATTTCTACAACGATATTCTTGCTCATGCCCATATTTTTGGTATTTTATATCAAAATCAGCATTAAGTATAGAAAAAATCATGTGCTCGAAAAAACTGCCATGAAGCAAAAGTTTGATGCAGAATTGTTAAAGACACAACTTGAAGTACAGGAGCAAACCATGCAAAGTATTGCTACTGAATTACATGATAACGTTGGCCAGCTACTGAGTTTAACAACATTAACCTTAAATTCCATCGACTTAAATAATACCGAAAAAGCCGGCAAGAAAATAGACAACTCCCTAGGACTTGTAAATGACTCCATTAAAGAACTAAGAGAATTAGCTAAACTTCTTCACGGCGAACAGATTGTTCAAAATGGAATAGGGCATGCGATCGAACAAGAATTAAACTGGCTTAACAAGGCGGGCGTACATCAACTCATTGTAAGCAACAACTTAATTGATTTAAATTATACCTCACCTGATAAGGATCTTATTATTTTACGCTTACTTCAGGAAATCATCAATAACATTATTAAGCACGCAAAAGCTTCAGTAATTGAGGTAGAAGGCTACTTCAGGGAGAATACGCTATATTTAAATGTAAAAGAAAATGGAGTAGGCTTTGATGTTGAAGAAACCAGAGGCCGGCGGACGGGCATGGGATTAAACTCCATTTATAAAAGAATAGAGATGATAAATGGAAAGTTAGCGCTAAATTCGTCGCCCAACAACGGAACCACCATATTAATCGAAATACCTTATCCATAGAAGATGTCAGCCGAAAAAATTTCCATTGCTATTGTAGATGATCATACGCTTTTCCGTTCAGGATTAGCCAGCTTGCTTGATGAATTTGATGAAATTGAAATACTTTTCGAGGGTACAAATGGTCAGGACCTTCAAACCAAAATTAAAAATCAGCCCGATGTCGATCTTATCCTGATGGATATTAATATGCCGGTAATGGACGGTTTTGCTGCTACCAAATGGATTAAAGAATATCATCCCAATGTGAATGTTTTGGCATTGAGCATGCTTGAGGATGAAAAAGCCATTATCGGGATGCTAAGAGCAGGTGCTAGTGGTTATATGCTAAAGGAATCTACCCCTAATGAATTGTTAACAGCAATCAAAACAGTGACGGAAAAAGGATTCTTTGTAAATGATTTGGTTTCAGGCAGATTGCTTGTTGCATTAAAAGATGGAGACGCAAAACCCATCTTCAGCGCCAGAGAGCTCACATTTCTTCAGCACTGCAGTACAGAGCATACTTACAAAGAAATAGCAGAGCTTATGAACGTAAGCCATAGAACCGTTGATAATTACCGTGAATCTTTATTCGCCAAACTCAATATCAGATCTCGCACAGGCTTGGTGGTCTATGGCATCAAGAACGGCTTAATAGTGATATAATTCCTTGTGTTATAGTTTTTAACACACAAATATTTTTATAAAAATTTGGATAACTAAATTATTAGTTTTAACTTTAGTTAAGGCAATTGCTTTGCCCGTATCCTTATTATAAAATAAAAATGGAAATTAAAGATTTAACCAAGGCTGAAGAGCAGATCATGCAGGTGCTATGGCAGCTAGAAAAAGCATTTGTTAAAGATGTGATTGACGAACTCCCTTTACCTAAACCCGCTTACAACACTGTTTCAACAATTATCCGGATTTTGGAAACAAAAGGCTTTATTGGCCATGAGGCTTTTGGGAAGGCCCATCAATACCATCCACTTATTAGCAAAGAAGCGTACAAACGTTACGCAACAGAAAAACTATTGGGTAACTATTTCGAAAACTCAGTGGAGAGCATGTTCTCATTTTTTGTGAAAGAAGAGAAATTAGACTTGAGTGATGTGGATGAAATCTTGAAGATGATTGATAAAATTAAACATAAACCCAAATGAGTTTTGCACACTACCTACTTCAAGTAAACTTATACCTAATTGTATTTTATATTGTATATAAAATTCTATTGGATAAGGAAACCTATTTCATGCTAAACCGTGTTTATCTAGTTGCTGCCGGTTTGTTATCCATTTCAATACCTTTTATCCGGTTAGAATGGCTTACCGAACAAAAAGCTGCCCAACAGGTTTATGCCACCGTTAATTGGGATGCAATACTCCAGCAGGCCACTATAGTTACTGAAAATGAAAAAGGCTTGAATTGGGGAACTGCACTGGTTTATATTTATATGATAGGTGTATTGTTTTGCTTTGGCAGGTTAGTGTACAATTTATTGTCTGTTCAAAAATTAATTAAAAACGCCAAGGCAGGATCTGCATTTTCTTTTTTCAAAAACAAAGTTGTCGACCATGATTTGCCCCTGATTGGAGTGATAGATGTGCATGAGGAAGCACATATTAAACAATGGCACAGTGCTGATATCTTATTTTTTGAGATTTTAGGCATTTTCACCTGGCTAAATCCTGCCATATATTTCTATAAAAAATCAATTAAAAATATTCACGAATTTTTAGCAGATGAGCATGCAGCCCGGTTTCAGGGCGATAAAGCAGAATATGCGATGCTCATTTTAAGTCAGTCATTTGGTATCTCACCAAATCGGTTAACCAATGGATTTTTCGATAAATCATTAATAAAAAAACGGATTTATATGCTGCAGAAAGAAAGATCGAAAAAGATTGCAATCATGAAATACGGCATCTTTATTCCACTATTTGCACTGCTAATCATTTTTTCATCTGCAACAGTTCGAAAAAACGAAAAATTGATTTCGATATCGGAACAAATACCCTTAGAAAAACCTATTGATGTTGTTCAGGAGATGGTTACTCAAAAAGATAGTTTGGTTGATAAGCAATTATCAAAAACTGAAATCTCTACAGTAACGGAGAAATCTGATCCAAATTGGGATAATTTTTATCGTTTCATGGGCAGATCAATAAAATATCCTGCAGAAGCCGTTAAAAACAGTTTGCAAGGAAATGCTCAGGTAAAGTTCACCCTCCAAAACAATAAGGTAATTAACGTTAGCACTGTATCGGGCTTAGGCGACGGCTGCGATGAAGAGGTAATGAGAGTATTGTTATCTTACAAAGGCTTTAAAGATTTACCAAATGGAAAGTACTCACTTAATGTTAACTTTAAGTTATCAGGCCATGAAGCGAGCTCACCAAAAGCAAAAATCGCAACATTGCCAAACCATCAAAAACTTGCAGACATTACAATTATCGCATTCCGTGCATCGGCAAACCAGGAAGATTATAAAAATGAAAAGGTTTACGACTTCGTTTCAATAGAAAAACAACCAGAATTTCCGGGAGGTATTACCAAGTTTTATGAGTATTTAGGAAGAAGCATTAAATATCCTAAAGCGGCATTAGATAATAATGTACAGGGAAAAGTATTTCTATCATTTGTTGTTGAAAAAGATGGCTCATTAAGTGATATACAAATTACACGAGGTTTGGGAAGTGGCACAGATGAGGAAGCAGTAAGGGTAATTAGCGGTTCACCACGATGGAATCCTGGTCTTGCGGAAGGCAAGGCAGTGAGGGTAAAATACAACATCAATGTTAATTTCGCATTAAATAACGATACACATAAGGACCTGAAAACGGATAAAACAAAAGTTACCTATAAGGAAATTCCAGGTCTGGTATTTAGAGGAGCTAAATTTGATGGCTTAGTTATCTTAAATGGTAAAGATGCAGGCATGGGCTTTGATTTTACTAAAATTAACAATCAAGATATAGAATCCGTTTCCGTTTTAAAGGATGTAGCGGCAACAAGCCTATATGGAGATAAAGGAAAAAAGGGAGTAATGATTATTAGCACTAAAAATAATCTATTCAGGAAAGCTGAAGATACCGGGCTTAAACTAGATAAAAGTTCACCGATTACTGGCATTAGATAAATATTTGATTATGAAAAGCATAATGATTTTAATAACTGTTTTGGGTTGTGCCTTAAGTAGCTTTGCCCAAAAGACTGATAGTACAAAAACCCCGAGAATAACGCTACGCGATTCTCCATCAATCGTTACAGAACCGCTTATTGTAATTGATGGAAACAAGCAATATTTTAGAGGAACTTCAGCTATGAATGGTATTGATCCTAACAATATAGAATCGATTAATGTATTGAAAGATGCCTCTAGCATCACAAAATACGGAACAGATGGTTTGGCAGGCGTGATTGAAATTAAAACCAAAAATGGTTTAAAAGGGATTTATAATAAACCTATAGATTCAGGCAGTTTAAATTTAACCGGAAAAGTAACAAGTTTGATTATCCGCCCGTCCTTATCAAAAGGCAATGTAAGGGATTTACAGAGAAAGCCGTCTGATCCTAAGGTTGTTTTCAGGAACTTACTGCAAAAAGACATTGATCCAAATGCTAAGCCTATGTATATTATTGATGGAAAAGAAGTAGATAACATTGAAAGTATAGACCAAAATTCTATCGAATCGATTAGTGTACTTAAAGATGCAGCTGGAAAATCGCTTTATGGAGATAAAGCAGAAAACGGAGTCGTGATTATTACGACGAAAGCCCCTAAAAAAGAATTTCAAAAGAAAAACTAAATAACAATTTATTAACATTTAACTATGAGAAAGCTAATGATTTTAGCCCTAACGGGCATCGCCATGTTTACCAGTTCGGTAAAAGCACAAAAAATTTACGACTTTGTATCTGTTGACAAACAACCAGAATATCCAGGCGGGATTGGAAAATTTTATGATTACTTGGGAAAGGAAATTAAATACCCTGAAGTTGCCAAAAAGAATAAAACACAAGGGAAAGTATTTCTAAGCTTTACCGTAGAAAAAACCGGCAAGCTCGAAGACGTAGTGATTACAAAAGGTTTAACTAAGGAAACAGATGCAGAAGCTGTACGGGTAATTAAAAATTCCCCGAAATGGAATCCAGGTTTAATTGATGGCAAACCAGTAAGAGTAAAATACAACTTAAACGTTAACTTCAATTTGTCTTCAGGAACAGAGAAAAAGGCTGCTGTAAAAAGTGGCATAAAACCGGAGTTTCCTGGTGGTACAAATAAGCTTTATAGCTATTTAGCCCGAAATATTAAATACCCTGAACAAGCTAAAAAGAATAACACACAAGGCAAAGTAATGCTTGCTTTTAATGTAGAAAAAGATGGTGCTTTAACAGATGTTCAGGTGATTAACAGTTTATCAAAAGAAACAGATGCAGAAGCGGTTCGTGTGATGAAATCGGCTCCAAGATGGAATCCGGCAATTGATCAGGATGGCCATCCCGTTAAGGTAAAATACCAAATGGCAGTGAACTTTACCATGAGCTAGTTAGTCATTCGTTCTCAAATCTTTTTAAAATCGCAATATCTTTAACTTAATGTTAAGGATTTGCGATTTTTCTATTTTTGTGAATAGAAGAGATATATTTGCGAATGAAAAAGCGCTCATTCACACTACTCTTACTGTTGTGTTTTGGAAAGGTCTTACTCGCACAGCAGTCTCAAGCACCTAGCCAGAATTTACTGTTCTTAGTTGATGGAAAATTTATCTCCAAAAGTGATGTTGCCAGAATTAACAGAGACAGCATCGAAACACTCACCATTGTTAAAGAGAAACAACATAAAACAATATTTGGCGTAAATGACGAAGCAGGACTTGTAATCGTAATCACCAAAGCCAAAATGAATAGTGCTGAAAATCGGTTAATCAAAGAGAAAATTTCAAAAATCAATTTTAAAACTAAACCCGATGCTGTAAAGGCACCTGCGCCTGCTAAACCATCAAGAGATTCAATCGCCAATGGTACATTTGAGTTTACTGTTATACAGAAACAGCCAGAATTTCCGGGAGGAATTAAAGCGTTTTATAGTTTCCTAAACGAAAACATCAAATACCCGAAAGAAGCGGCTAAAAGGCAAATTCAAGGACGGGTTTTCCTATCCTTCATTGTTGAAAAAGATGGCAGCTTAACTAACATTAAAGTAACAAGAGGCCTGAGCCATGACATTAACGACGAAGCCATAAGGGTGTTGTCAACTTCACCAAATTGGAATCCAGGTATTCATTTTGGTGTTCCTGTAAGGGTTAAATATAATATCAATATTAACTTCAACCTTAATAAATAATGCTTAATGAACCACAAAACCCCAGCTAAAAATTAGTCGGGGTTTTATGTTTTCTCTCCTGTCTCGGAAGACTAAATTTATAAAATTTTTAAAGTATATACAAATATTACAGAATAAAATTTCTATTTACGAATCTTTTTAATATGCTAACATAGAAAAATAATAAATTCTGCAAACTTTTATTTTGCAAAATAGTGTTAATAATGATTTCAAAAAGATGGAAAAGTGTTTCAAATGTTTTCACTTTTGGTCATATCAACCAATTATCTGAAAATATGCTTCAACAAAAAAGCCCCCACAACGTGGAGGCTCAAGATTCCAATAAATTGGAATGCACAGTATATTTTTTAAACCGTTTCTTCTGAAATGAATTTTGCAGAAGCGAAGTCGCGGTTCATTCGGGCGATGTTTTCTAATGAGATGCCTTTAGGACATTCAGCTTCACAAGCGCCAGTATTGGTACAGTTACCAAAGCCTTCTGCGTCCATTTGCGCTACCATGCTTTGCACACGACGATAACGCTCTGGCTGACCTTGTGGCAATAATGCCAGTTGTGAGATCTTAGCAGATACGAAAAGCATAGCTGAAGCATTTTTACAAGTAGCTACACAAGCACCGCAACCAATACACGCAGCAGCTTCGAACGCCGCATCTGCCTGCATTTTAGGAATTGGTAAATTGTTTGCATCTTGTGCATTACCCGTATTTACAGAGATAAACCCGCCAGCGGCTATAACCCTGTCAAATGCAGAACGATCTACCGTTAAATCTTTCACCACCGGAAAAGCTGCTGCTCTCCAAGGCTCAACAACAATAGTATCACCATCGTTGAATGAACGCATGTGTAATTGGCAAGTAGTCACCAAGTCTTTCGGACCATGTGGACGACCATTGATAAACATTGAACACATACCGCAAATCCCTTCGCGGCAATCGTGATCAAATACAACTGGCTCTTCACCTTTATTGATCAGCTCTTCGTTTAACACATCGAACATCTCCAAGAAAGACATATCTGGCGAAATACCAGCTAATTTATAGTCAACCAAAGCACCTTTGGTATTGTTATTTTTTTGACGCCAAACTTTTAGCGTTAAGTTCATATTTCCTGTACTCATGATATTGAGATTTAGGCGGGGAGCATAGGGCATAGGGCTGAAAGCTCCATGCACAGTGCCCTCTGCTATTTATAACTTCTTTGTGCTACTTTAATATTTTCAAACTTCAATTCTTCTTTATGAAGCTCGAAGTTTACACCTTCTTTAAATTCCCATGCGGCAACGTAAGCATAGTTTTCATCATCACGTAATGCTTCACCTTCCTCAGTTTGATATTCTTCACGGAAGTGACCACCACAGCTTTCGTTACGGTTTAATGCATCGATACACATTAACTCGCCTAACTCAATGAAATCTGCAACACGACCAGCTTTTTCCAATTCAGGATTAAGTTCACCAACTGCACCAGGAACACGAACATTACTCCAGAATTCAGCACGTAAGGCTCTGATTTCTTCGATAGCTTCGTTTAAGCCTTTTTCGTTACGAGCCATTCCACACTTCTCCCACATAATGTGGCCTAAACGCTTATGGAAATGATCAACAGATTTTGTTCCTTTGATGTTAATCAGTTTATTTAAAATACCTACAGCTCTTTCTTCAGCTTCTGCAAATGCAGGATGATCAGTTGGAATTGCTTTTACCGAAATTTCTTTTGATAAATAAGCACCAATGGTATAAGGAAGTACGAAATAACCGTCGGCTAAACCTTGCATTAACGCAGATGCACCTAAGCGGTTTGCACCGTGATCAGAAAAGTTTGCCTCACCCGTACAATATAAACCCGGAACTGAGGTCATTAAGTTATAATCAACCCATAATCCACCCATGGTATAGTGAACCGCAGGATAAATACGCATTGGCGTTTCGTAAGGATTCTCACCCGTAATTTGCGCATACATATCGAACAGGTTACCATATTTCGCTTTAATTACTTCGGTACCTAAACGCATGCAAGTTTCTTTATCTGGATTATGAATACCAGATTTTGAAGCTTCAATTCTTCCGTAACGCTCAGTATTTGCTTTGAAATCTAAATAAACAGCAAGCTTTGAAGCACCCACGCCATAACCGGCATCACAACGTTCTTTGGCCGCACGAGATGCCACATCACGAGGAACCAGGTTACCAAAAGCAGGGTAACGACGCTCTAAATAATAATCTCTTTCCTCTTCAGGAATTTCTGAAGCTTTACGGTTATCATCTTTCTTTTTCGGAACCCAGATACGTCCATCGTTACGCAACGATTCAGACATTAAAGTTAACTTAGATTGATGATCGCCAGAAACCGGGATACAAGTTGGGTGGATTTGCGTGTAGCAAGGATTAGCAAAATATGCACCTTGTTTGTGCGCTTTCCAGGCTGCTGTAACATTACTTCCCATGGCGTTGGTAGAAAGATAGAATACGTTTCCATAACCACCTGTACCCAACACAACTGCATGACCGAAGTGACGCTCTATTTCTCCTGTAATTAAGTTACGGGCAATAATACCACGTGCTTTGCCATCAATTTTTACAACCTCAAGCATTTCATGACGTGTATACATTTCTACCTTACCCATACCAATCTGGCGTTCTAAAGCAGAATATGCACCCAATAATAATTGCTGACCAGTTTGACCCGCAGCATAAAAAGTACGTTGAACTTGTGTACCACCGAATGAACGGTTATCTAACAAGCCACCATATTCGCGAGCTAAAGGTACACCTTGAGCCACACATTGATCTATAATGTTAGCACTTACTTCGGCCAAACGATGCACATTAGCTTCGCGGGCACGGTAATCACCACCTTTTATCGTATCGTAAAACAAACGGTAGGTACTATCACCATCGTTTTGATAGTTTTTTGCTGCATTGATTCCCCCTTGAGCTGCAATAGAGTGCGCTCTGCGTGGAGAATCCTGAAAACAAAAACATTTAACTTTATAACCCATTTCGGCCAAAGTTGCAGCTGCCGAAGCACCTGCCAAACCAGAACCTACAATAATTACTTCAATAGTTCTTTTGTTCGATGGGTTAACCAAAGGCACAGAAGACTTATATTTAGTCCATTTGCTTGTTAATTCGCCCTCTGGAATATTTGAATTAATATCTGACATATCTCTTTTGTGCTAAAAATTATTGAATAATACCGAAATAGATTGCAATCGGCATTGCTGCGAATACTATCGAAATAATGATCGAATACCAAACGCCTGTATTTTTGATGATTCCATTGTATTTTGAATGGTTCCAACCCATGGTTTGGAATGCCGAAGCGAAACCATGTAACAAGTGATAACATAGTGAGAACATTGCCAATACGTAAACTCCAACCCTTACCGGATCCTGAAATTTAACTTTCATCACTTGAAATAAGTCTTCGTGACCATTTGCATCAACAGTTGGAATACCTGTAAAGCGAGATACCACCCAGAAATCTTTTAAGTGAACAACCAGGAAAATAAGCAGCAAAGTACCTAATAAGCCCATTGAACGGCTGTACCATTTACTGTTAGCTGAGCCATTATAAACAGCATATTTTTCAGGTCTGGCTTTTTGATTTTGTAAAGTTAACCTCAAGGCTTGAAAAATGTGCGTTAACAAACCCAACATTAATACTACCTCACCTGCTCTGATAATCCAGTTGGTAGCCATAAAATGAGCACCAATGTTAAAAGTTAATCCCTGATCATCTAAAAAGATCAAGGCATTTATACCAGCGTGTACAATTAAAAAGAGTATCAGGAATATTCCTGTAACACCCATAATGAATTTCTTTCCTATTGATGAAGAAAGAGCATTTCCGAAACCACTCATTTGATTAGGATTTATATCTAAATTTCTTGCAAAAGTATCTAATTATGAGTTTAATTTATAAACGATTATGACAAAACATCGATAAAACATTTATTTAGAAACATTCTAAAGCGGTTTTGTAATTCTGTGGACTTAGTTTATAGTTATCTTCCAACTTTTGTAACTACCATCAAAATTTAAGGACATAAAAAAAGTCCCAACTTGCGTTGGGACTTTTTACGATTTATGTGTTCGAGTTTTCTTAAGCTACTTTTACATTTACCGCGTTTAGGCCTTTTCTACCTTCTTCTACATCGTAGTTTACGGTATCATTCTCGCGAATGTTGTCGATTAAGCCTGAAGCATGAACAAAAATTTCGGCATCGCCATTAGATGGAGTGATAAATCCGAAACCTTTAGTTTCATTAAAAAATTTTACTGTTCCTTGTTGCATTATATTGTATTTTAATTTGAACCAAAGGTATGGTTAAATACCTATAGATCAATTTTTTATTTTTAATTATTTAAATTAATTCTAAATATATTGACTGATTGGACATTAAGCCCTATTTCAATGCCTTATTAAATCCATCATTGCTTGAGAAATCGCCAGGTTTAACGAGTAAAGCACGCTCAAAACTAGCTTTGGCTTCTGCTTTTCTTCCTAAAAAAAGCAACGACCAGGCCAACATATGGTTTCCATCAAAATCAAACGGGTAAGCGTTAACAACTTTTGCAAAGTATTTTGCCGATGTTGCATATTGTTTCTTATTGTACATCATTACCCCCAACCAATAATTTGCCTGCTTATTCTGTGGATCAATTTTCAGAATGGCTTTATATTGATCGATTACTTTATCCCAACTACCTAAAAAAGATAGTGGTTTAACGAGCCCAAATTTAGCTTCAATTGAATTTGAACGGAGATTTACTGCCCTAGTATAATAGCTTTGAGAAGCATGATAGTTTTTAGCCAAATAATACAGCCAACCTATCCGAAGATTAGTTTCATAATTTCCTTGTTCATAAAATGGAATAATATGGTTGATCGCTTTGTTGTAATTCTTTTTACTTTCCTCGTAATAGCTATCTTGAAATGCCTTTTGTAAAGCTAAATTACTTTGCGCACTAAGTTGAAACACTGATAAGCTTAAAATTGCAAATACGGTAAGCGGTTTTAAAAATTTCATATCGGACAATCGTAAACTGAATATTGTAAATAGCTAAATCTAAATACATTATCAAATTATATTCAAATGTATCACTCCGAATGTATAGTAGGATGTGTTTTAACAAAAAATAACAAACAGCTTTTGGTTGAGGATAAAATGCTCAGATAGAATTTATAGGCAACAGAAAGGTAGCCATAGGTACTAACCAACGTTTCCTTTTTGTTGGTTGATAAAACTGCTATACGCATCTCCGATAGGTAATTCTGCATTGTTTAAATTCACCTTTCTGTTATGGATGGATTTTATTTTGCCCAAAGCCACAATGAAACTGCGGTGGATTCTGGCAAACTGCGTTTCAGGTAGCTTTTCCAAAACTTTTTTCATGGTCATTAAAGTCAAAATAGGCTTCTCACTGCCCGCAAGATAGATTTTCAAATAATCGCCCATGCTTTCTATATAAGCTATGTCTCTCAACAGAATCTTAATCATTTTGTATTCAGCATACACATAAATACTTTCATCGTTAATGGCTTCCTGTGTAGCGTTTTTATATTTGTGAAAATCTATAGCTCGTTCTACCGCTGCCGCAAAACGGCTGTAATCAATTGGTTTCAAAAGATAGTCGATAGCTTGCAATTCATAACTTTCGAAAGCATAATTGCGGTACGCGGTTGTAAAAATAACCATAGGCCGTGTCACTAAACTTCGCACCAATTCTACTCCGGTAATATCGGGCATATTAACATCTACAAACAATAAATCAACTGAATTTTGTTTTAAATATTCTACGCCGGAGAGTGCATCTTCGAAAACCTGAACCAATTCTAACCCAGGAAACCTGGCAACATAAGTCTGAATTAACTGAAGCGCAAGTGGCTCATCATCAATGGCAACACATCTTAAAATCATCATTCTGGAATTAGCAATCTAATGAAAGCCTTACCGAAAAAAGCTCATTATTCTGGTTAATATTTAGTTCAAACTTATTTGGATATAAGTGTTTTAATCGCCGTTGTGTATTATCTATTCCCACTCCAGCACGTTCCAACTTTGTGGTATTGGGATAAATTTTATTCTCGCATAAGAAATGAACGCTGTCTTCCTCAATAATCAAGCTGATATTAATGACCGTTTTTTCCTTTTTAGTTACGCCGTATTTAAATGCATTTTCAATAAAAGTCATCAAAATAATAGGTCCGATTTTCTTCTGCCCCGGTTGGCCGGTAACCTTAAAATTGATTTCAGCATCAGCGCCGAGCCTCAACCGCTGCAATTCAATATAATCGCGTATACAGTTAATCTCATCTTTTAACAGCACAAAATCCTGTACAGCATCATCAGTTACATATCTCATAATGTTCGAAAGTCTCATTATACTTTCAGAAGTATGCTCACTGTTCATCATTGATAACATATAAATATTATTCAACGTATTGAACAAAAAGTGAGGATTAATTTGCGCTTTAAGGAAAGATAATTCTGCCATTGCTTTTTCAGCTTCAGCCTTCACCACTTTCGATTCTGCATTTTGCCAACGCTGAACCGTACTGGTGGCAATGCTTAGACCCATGATCATGAAAAAAATAAATAAACTAATCACGTCAATTCTTATCGGTCTGCGGAAATCAAAAAAAGGATCCATCCTTCCGAAACCGGGTTCCTCCATGCGTAAATGTTCATTTGGTAGTGGGCCGAATGGCATCTCAGCATGGGGCCTCTTACTGGTATCCGTACCAAATTGTAGCGCCTGATTGAGTCCTCTAGGCGGCGCATCTGATGGTCGGGGCATAATATCCATCACATTTTTGTTATGCCCTAATAACTTATCGTAAGGCCTGGCATAATAAACAAATGCAAATAACAGCAAAACCACACCGCTGTAAGCCAGATATCGCTTCTTAAACATTAACCAGGGCACCAACACCCATGCGTTTAAGTAAAACATGAGCATGTAGGTAAGGCAAAACAACCAATAATATGGTGAAGCCAATAACAGCAAACTACTTTGTCCAGATTGCTCATTATTCATGAACACTAAAGGAAAAGTTAAAAACAAAAGCCAACCTGCTACGTGAATGATAAAAGTTGGCGTTTTAAAGTGTTGCATGCTACAAATTAATAATATTTTTAGGCTATTTGGCTACGATACTTTTAACTATACAGCAATTGCCTTTTTTGCTGATCATTGATAATCAAATCATCTGTCATTTTAAGCATAAAAGTTTCGTTAAACTGCCCTTTAATATCATAGCTTAAAATCAATAAATCATTTACCATTTCGTGTAAAACTAATTTCGGGCTTGTATAGGTAAGCGTAACTACATGGGCCGCTTTGTTTAGCAAATCAGATTGATAAATATTCAATTCAGCCCAATCAAACAATATGGCTTTCCCGGCCGTATCATTTAACACAGGCATCTTATTATCTAAGGCCTGTATCGTATCCATCACCGCATAATAAACTTGTTGATGCAGATGAACTGCTTTATTATTTGCCTGGCACATTTCCGAGAAGGTATGCAAACTTTGCTCAGGGTTATATGGTTTCGATTTTTTTTGAAATTCTTTGTAAGTATCGTGAAAAATTCTGCGTTCAAAATCTGTTTTGCACATGAAATTGAAATACTGCTTAGCACTAAGGTTGATGTAAGCTAAAGCCATAAAATTCGGTTTTAATTGCTGGTTCAAATATGAAATAATAAAATATGTCAATCGACAAAGTATCGGTAAACGCTGATTATCAATCGGCAAATGCGAAACTAGACGGAGATCATGAATTTAAAATGAACACGTCTTGTTTAACAAAACGAGTGAAATAGCAAATTCGCTTCATTAGCGAAAAATAAAAATGATTTGAAAAGCAATTTTCGGTCATTAAAGTCCTGCCAACCGTTCTATTTGGAAAAATTTAGGATGACCGCTGATATTAGTTTCGAGAACTCAGATACCTGCAGGAAACTTTAAATCTAACAAGAAAATCTTCGTAATGTCAGTTGCACAAGGTCATCTAAATAGCTTACCTAATTCCTCTCATGATCGTTTTCGAGAGTGCTGTAATTTTTATGTATTAGCGAAACTTAAATTATTTATCACAAGTTATCAAAACACTTTATATCCTCACTGGTTAAATCAGTAACAAAGCAATATATATCATTAAAAATGAGCAATATGGAAACAAGGAACAACCATGCCTTAATTCAGGCACTATTAGATTGCGCTATGGCCTGTGAGCATTGCGGGTCATCAAGTTTAAAAGAAGAAACGGATATTAACATGATGATTGAATGCATCAAGTTAAATAGAGATTGTGCTGATATCTGCACCCAGGCTGCCAGGTTGCTACAACGTGATTCAGTTATTGGACGCCAGTATTTATTGTTGTGTGAAGAAATTTGCCGCCTTTGTGCAGAGGAATGCGGAAATCACGATCATGAACATTGCAGACAGTGTGCAGTGGCCTGTGAAGAATGTGCTGATGCATGCCACGCCAATCACGAACCTATTGCGCAAGATTAATTGCAAAAAAAATGTCCCGATGAAAATCGGGACATTTTTTGTAAATCTAAATGCTATTATTGAGCTGGGAAGCTAAAATTGTAAGTCCCTTGCTCGCTTACACCAGAAATACTGATCATATTATTTCTTCCCTGAGGCAAGGCTTTTTGTACATCGGCTACTGAATTTACCGGCTGACCATTCACTTTAGTAATGATTAAACCTTTTTCTACGCCTATATTATCAAAAGCTTTTCCGGTAACTACTGAAGTAACCACAACACCACCATTTATTCCAAACTTGGTTTTTTGTGCCTGAGTCGCCGGTGCAAATGTTGCGCCTAATTTAGAAACTTCAACGCTTTTTGCAGCAGTATTGTTTGCGGTTAAGCCTACACTTGATTCGCCTTTTAAGGTTACCGTGATATCTTTTAGTGAACCATCTCTTAATACGCTCAACTTCACTTTATCACCCGGATTTAAACGGCCGATTCTTTCCTGCAAATCAGGCGAATCATTGATTACTGTGCCATCAACTTTCTTAATGATATCACCTTTTTTGATTCCTGCAGCAGCACCACCGCCACCAGCAACAACATCACTCACATATAAACCACTTACTTCAGAAGTAGTAATTCCTTCTGGTTTCTCATCTCCACTTAATGGATAAAAGTTAACGCCAATATAACCACGTTTAACCGATCCATATTTCATAAAATCATCAACAATTTTACGGGCTAGGTTTACTGGAATAGCAAAACCATAACCTTGGTTGTAGCCACTTTGTGAAGCGATTGCAGAATTTATACCCACTAACTCGCCATTCGCATTAACTAAAGCGCCACCACTGTTACCAGGGTTAATCGCAGCATCTGTTTGAATAAATGATTCGATACTGGTATTAGCAGGAGCCTGTGGTCTTTTACCCGTACGTTGATATTCGCGATATTCTTCTTCAGTGATTTCATTGCCTTGCTGCTCACGACCAATAATACCAATGCTTCTGTTTTTTGCACTCACAATACCAGCAGTAACGGTAGTTTGTAAATCAAGCGGGAAACCCACTGCCAATACCCATTCCCCTACCTGAACATTGTCAGAATTACCCATTTTCACTACAGGTAATCCTGTCGCATTAACTTTAATTAAGGCCAAATCAGTATTAGGATCACGTCCAATTACTGTAGCTTCAACTTTACGTCTGTCAGTTAAAACCACTTCTACTTTTGATGCGTTTTCAACTACGTGATTATTGGTTACGATATAACCATCCTGACTGATAATTACACCTGAACCAGATGCTGCCCTTGGTTGGCGCTGCATTTGGCGGCCTCCTCCACCGAAGAAATCATCGAACATATCAAATGGCGAAGAACTTCTGCTGCCACCACCACTTTTCGCTTCATAAGTTGTTTTAATATGGACAACTCCAGGAGCAACTGCAGCTGCAGCTTGTGTAAAATCAGCTGTACCAGCCGAAGAAACTTTTAGAGGATTGTTGGCAAAGTATAGGTTCTGTTTTTCAGAAATTGTACTTCCAGTTTGGTTACGCTCAAATAGTTTGTAACCCCCAATTGCTGCTGCCCCACCTATAAAAGCAGCTAACACGGTAATTCCTAATATTTTTTTCATGTGTTTGTATATTGTTTTTAATGGTCATGAAGCTATTAAAAGCTTTTTTTGTTGTTTGCGGTTAGCTTTTAATGGTTTCATGTGTTTGTATATTGTTTTTTAATGGTCATGAACTATGATAAGCCTTATTGCTAGCGATTTGTTTGCTTATGATAATTCATTATTTTCAAATTTGCGAGAGCATTTATTCACTTTGTTTAAGCAGAATGCTCCAGCAGTTTTTATCTGCTCAAATTTTCTTTCGTAAGTTTATTCAAATTTAATACCATATAAACGATATTTGTATTGCTAAAGCACTTAATGTCGTGTTAAAAAATGTTAAATCAATTAACGGCTGCATTTAAGTAACTTTTGCAACTCAAATATTGCATTTAAAAATGAAGGTTTCATGAAATCCGGCAAATGCTTTATTGAGTTTACTGACAAATTTACATCATGTATTAATCCCTTAGGCTCTTTTCAATAATATCCAATGAAAATTAACTTCTTTAAATATCAAGGCGCAGGTAACGATTTCATTTTGATAGATCATATGCTAAGTCCGTTAAAAGACATTGACAATAATTGGATAGCGCAGCTTTGTGATAGAAGATTTGGTATTGGTGCAGATGGCCTTATGTTCTTAACAAAACATCCTGATTTCGATTTCGAGATGCATTATTTCAATGCCGATGGTAAATTAGGAAGTATGTGTGGCAATGGTGGAAGATGTATTGTTGCTTTCGCCAAAAACCTTGGCATAATTGATAAGGAAACAAACTTTTTGGCAGTAGATGGTCCGCATTATGCCAGAATTTCAGCATCTGGTGATTGGGTAGAACTACAAATGATTGATGTGGATCACATCACAAATGATATTGATGCCTTTGTTTTAAATACAGGATCTCCTCACTATGTTGCCTTCCAGAAAGATTTAAAGAATTTTGACGTTTTTACCGAAGGCAAGAAAATCCGCTATAACGAGATTTACAGCGCCAAAGGCATTAACGTAAATTTTGTGGAAGATATGGGCGACCACTTGTTCGTAAGAACTTATGAACGCGGTGTTGAAGATGAGACTTACGCTTGTGGTACAGGGGTAACTGCAGTTGCAATGGCGATGGCGAAACACAAATCGCAAACGGGCCACATTAAAACAGACATTAAAGTTTTGGGTGGCGATATTAAAATCGAATTTGATTACGATGGGGCAAACTTTACAAATGTATTTTTATGCGGACCAGCTAAATTGGTTTTCGAAGGGCAATTGTAAATGGCCGAACTACCTCTTCGCCATTTTAACAAAAATTGTATTTTTAGCAAGTTGATTTAAACTTGTCTGATTTCTAAATAAGATCTTAAAATCCATAAAGTGTATAATCTACACTAACAGCATCCTAAAAACTGGCTATTTTAAGCGTCAGCTAAACAATATTTTATTCTGATTTAAACCGATTTAACAGGCTTTAACAATGTGTCGCAAGATATTTACACACAACATAAAGTTGTAAAATATCAACCAAAATACTCTATAACAATAGTTTAACCCAATCTAATGGCATTTTAATTTGAAAAATAAATCAATCGATTGATTAAATGACAGAATTTGGACAGACATATTTTTTTTTAGGCTTTATTTTTGGGCAGAAATCGGCAGGTTAAAAACCAAATTTTAACAACGTTTTCAAACTCCGGAAATTAAATTTAAACACACAGAAACAGTCCATGAGAAAAGTAACAACTCTCTTTTTTAGCATGAGCCTCGCTATGCTTTTAGCATCATGCGGAAATAATGATGAACAAAAGAAGGCAGCGGCCGCCGCGGCAGCTGGCCCGCAAGCCTACCCTGTTTTTACGGTTAATGCACAAACAACAGAATTAAATTCAGATTACCCTGCTACCATTGAAGGAATTCAAAATATTGATATCCGCCCAAAAATTGATGGTTTTATTCAGAAAATATTGGTAGATGAAGGTCAGGTTGTTAAAAAAGGGCAATTATTGTTTACCATCATGGCGCCACAATATGAACAAGAAGTGAGAACAGCCAGAGCAGCCATTAGCAGCGCCGAAGCTGATGTAAATGCCGCACAATTGCAGGTAAACAAAACCAAGCCGTTGGTTGAAAAAGATATTATTAGCAAGTATGATTTAGATGCAGCTCAATTAACTTTACAAAGCAGAAAGGCTGCACTGGCTCAAGCTCGTGCAACTTTAGTTAATGCACAGGTTAATTTAGGCTATACATCCATCACCAGTCCGGTTGATGGCGTTGTGGGCAGTATTCCATTCAGAAATGGTAGTTTGGTAAGCAGTTCAAGCACTGAGCCCTTAACTACGGTTTCCAATACCTCAAAGGTTTATGCTTACTTTTCATTGAATGAGAAACAACTTTTAGACTTTTCAAAAACCTATAAAGGAAATACTTTGGCTCAGCAAATGAAGAATATTCCAGCGGTAAGCCTGGTTCTGGCTGATGGAAATGTTTATGCTCAAAATGGTAAAATCGAATCCATTAACGGTCAAATTAACACCGCAACTGGTTCAGCAAGTTTGAGAGCTACTTTTCCAAATCCAATTTCTCTTTTAAAATCTGGCGCAAGTGCTTCGGTTAGAATACCACAAAAAGTTGAAAACGCAATTCTTGTACCGCAGAAATCAACTATCGATTTACAGGGAAAGAAATTTGTTTATATTTTGGGCGATTCGTCTAAAATCATTAGCACTGAAATTCAGATTATGGATTTGGCTAAGGATAAGTTTTATGTGGTAACAAAGGGTTTAAAAGCCGGCGATAAAATTGTGCTGGAGGGTTTCCAATCTTTAAAAGATGGTGCAAAAATCAAACCCGAAGAACAAAGTGCCGATTCAGTTTATGCTGATATTAAAAAATAGTTTTATTGCTAATTGAGCCAAAGGCATCCCTTTGAGATAATTTAATATTATGTTTAAGAAATTTATAGAAAGACCGGTTCTATCAACTGTTATATCCATCATCATCGTTATTCTCGGTGTTTTAGGTTTAGCTACGTTGCCGGTTTCACAATATCCGGAAATTGCGCCTCCAACGGTGCAGGTTTCTACTTCATACCAGGGTGCGAACGCTGATGTGGTTATGAATAGCGTAGTTGTTCCGCTAGAGGAACAAATTAATGGTGTAGAAGACATGACTTATATGACTTCTACCGCAAGTAACGATGGTACTGCAACCATAACCATCAACTTTAAATTAGGTACCAATCCCGATTTAGCTGCCGTAAACGTTCAAAACAGGGTGGCAAGGGCAACAAGTTTACTACCTGCAGAGGTAACAAGATCGGGTGTAATCACCGCTAAAAGACAGGCCAGTAACGTTTTAATCTTCGGTTTATACAGTGATGATCCATCTTATGATCAAAAGTTTTTACAGAACTATGCCAACATCAATATCATTCCGCAAATTAAGCGTATTAATGGTGTAGGAGATGCGAGTGCATTCGGTACGCTTGACTATACCATGCGTATTTGGTTAAAACCAGATGTAATGGCAACTTATGGTTTAGTACCCAGCGATGTAAATACTGCCCTGGCCGATCAAAACGTTGAGGCTGCGCCGGGCCAGTTCGGTGAACAGGGAGATCAGGCTTTCCAGTACACTTTGAAATATACAGGCCGGTTAAAAGATGAAGCTCAGTTTAGCAACATCATCATTAAAACAGATGCCAATGGGCAGATCCTTCGCCTGAAAGATATCGCCAGAATCGAACTCGGTGCACAGAGTTATGCCAGTTCAGTGAGATTCAATGGAAAACCTGCTTTAGGTATCGCCATTAACCAAACGGCTGGATCTAATGCGAAAGAGGTAATAGAAAACTCCATTACTACCCTTGATGAAGCGCAAAAATCGTTTCCAAAAGGAGTACACTATGCTACTTTGGTTAACGTAAACGACTTCCTTGATGCATCGATTGAGAAAGTAATCCACACCTTAATCGAAGCTTTTATTTTAGTGTTCCTGGTGGTTTTCATTTTTTTGCAAGATTTCCGCTCTACTTTAATTCCGGCGATTAGTGTTCCGGTGGCAATTGTGGGTACGTTTTTCTTCCTGAGTTTATTTGGTTTCACCATCAACTTATTAACTTTATTTGCCTTGGTGCTTGCCATCGGTATCGTAGTGGATGACGCGATTGTGGTAGTAGAAGCGGTTCACGCCAAACTCGATGAAGGTTACACGGATGCTAAAAAAGCAACTGTTGATGCCATGGACGATATCAGCGGAGCAATCATCTCGATTACCCTCGTAATGGCAGCGGTATTTATTCCAGTGAGTTTTATTCAAGGTTCATCTGGGGTGTTCTATAAACAATTCGGTTTAACGTTAGCCATCTCGATCATTTTATCTGCGATTAATGCCCTAACGTTGAGTCCGGCTTTGTGTGCCTTATTTTTAAAACCTCATCAAGATGATCACAGTAAGAAGAAAAATTTCCTTGAGCGTTTTTATGGCGCCTTCAATACTTCATTTGATGCGGTAACAGGTAAATACAAAAAGTCAATCGGCTTTTTAGCTAAAAAGAAATGGATTGTTGGTTTAGGAATTGCCTTGTTTACTGTTGTTTTAGTTTGGACAATGAATACGACTCCAAAAGGTTTCGTACCGAATGAAGATTTAGGAACCATTATGTCTGACATTTCATTACCAGCAGGAACATCGCAGGAAGAAACCAGTATTGTAATTGCCAAAATTGATAGTATTGCACATAAAATCCCTGAAATTAAAAACTCACTACGTGTAGTAGGCCGTAGTATGATTTCGGGTTCGGGTAGTTCTTACGGAATGGTAATTGCCCGTTTATCTCCATGGGATGAGCGTAAACGTGATGTGAAAGCTATTATCGGTGAATTGTTCGCCAAAACAGCAACTATTAAGGGTGCAAAAATCATTTTCTTTGCTCCACCAACCATTCAGGGTTTTGGTACGAGCGGTGGTTTTGAATTTCAGTTACAGGACAAAACCGGAGGCGATATCAAGAAATTTAATGAGGTAGGTAACACATTTTTAGCCGCATTGAGTCAGCGTCCGGAAATCCAATATGCCTCTACCTCTTTTAATCCTAACTTTCCACAATATCAAATTGATGTAAATGTTGCTAAAGTGAAACAGGCAGGTTTAACAGTTGCCGATGTTTTAGGGGTAATGCAAGGTTATTACGGTGGTGTTTATGCCTCAAACTTTAACAAGTTTGGTAAACAGTTTAGGGTAATGTATCAGGCAGATGCCCAATATCGTGCGAATGAGCAAACGCTAACCCGTATTTTTGTGCGAAACAAAGATGGACAAATGGCGCCGGTTTCAGAGTTTATCACGTTATCAAAAGTTTACGGTCCGCAAGCAATTTCCCGTTTCAACTTATTTACATCTATTGCTGTTACGGGTAACCCTAATGCTGGCTTCAGTTCGGGTGATGCATTAGCAGCTGTTCAGGAAGAAGCGGCAAAACATTTACCTGCAGGTTATGGTTATGAATTCTCAGGTTTATCCCGTGAGGAGATGAGCAGTGGCAGTCAAACTATTTTTATCTTTTTATTGTGCGTGATCTTCGTTTACTTTTTGCTGGCTGCTCAATATGAAAGTTATATCTTACCTCTGGCTGTTTTAATATCTCTTCCTGTTGGTTTAGCCGGAACGTTTATTTTCGACAAGATTTTCGGTATCGATAACAACATCTACACGCAGATTACACTGATTATGCTTGTAGGTTTATTAGCCAAAAATGCCATTCTGATTGTAGAATATGCCGTAGATAGACGCCGCAAAGGAATGAGTATTGTTAATGCCGCCATTGATGGTGCAACCGCCCGTTTGCGTCCAATCTTAATGACTTCGTTCGCCTTTATTTTAGGTTTATTGCCTTTAATGCTTTCCTCTGGTGTAGGTGCATCAGGAAATAAATCAATTGGTACAGGTGCGGTTGGCGGGATGTTAATTGGTACCATCTTCGGAGTTTTCGTTATTCCTGCGTTATTTATCGTATTCCAATCTTTACAGGAAAGAATAAGTAACAAGTCGCCTTTCGATGAAGGAATTGAGAAAGAGCAAACGCCAGAAGAATACGAATTAGCAACGGCTAACAGTAAACATTAATTAAATCGAACATGAAATTCACATATAAGCATTCCATTTTTATCGGTTTTACCATCCTTAGTTTAAGCGCCTGTGTAACTCAAAAATACAGTCGCCCACAGGTTAAGAATGAGGGTTTATACCGAGATATTAATACCACCGATACAACAACCATGGCAGATTTGCCATGGAAAAGCCTGTTCTCTGATACGACATTACAATCTTTAATTCAACAGGGGATAAATGAAAATCTTGATCTGAAACAGGCTATCGAACGCATCAGGATTTCTGAGGCTACCCTGCGCCAAAGTCGTGCAGCATTTTTACCAAGTTTGCAGGCTGATGTTTCGGTTACTGATGCAAAACAATCACAAGCGGCATTAAATTTTCCTGCCGGGATTAACATTAACTTGGAAACGCAAACCTACCGAGCCGCTTTAAGTACAGCATGGGAAGCCGATATCTGGGGGAAACTGAGCAGTGCTAAACGCGGTGCCTTCGCAACTTTGCTCCAGAGTGATGCAACAAAACGAGCCGTTCAAACACAGTTGATTGCCACTATTGCCAATAGCTACTATACTTTGCTTGCTTTAGATAAACAATTGGCGATTACAGAACAAACGATTAAAATCAGAACAGAAGATGTTGAAACCATGAAAGCACTGAAAGAGGGTGCGGTTGTAAATGGAGCTGCAGTTGTTCAGAGTGAAGCAAATTTATACGCTGCTCAGGTAACAATTCCTGATTTAAAAAGAAGTATTAAAGAAGCTGAAAACGCTTTAAGTGTGGTGTTGGCTAAAGCACCAGGAACAATAAACAGAACTACGCTGGATCAACAGTTGCCGTATACAAACTTACAAACTGGTGTGTCGGCACAGCTTTTACAAAACCGTCCGGATGTAATCGCCGCTGAATTTGGTTTTAGAGCTGCTTTTGAAAATACAAACGTAGCAAAAACTTATTTCTACCCTGCTTTAACTTTAACCGCTACCGGTGGCTTAACCAGTTTACAATTGGGTAACTTCTTCGATAATTCTATCTTTTACAATCTGGTAGGCGGATTAACGCAGCCTATTTTTGCTAAAGGGGCAAATAAAGCTCGTTTAACTACAGCACAGGCCAATCAACAAATTGCTTTTTATACCTTTCAACAAGCGCTTTTAACTAGCGGACAAGAAGTATCAAATGCTTTGTATGCATATCAAACTGCTGCTGAAAAAGAAGAAACCAGAGCCAAGCAAATTGCTTCGTTAACTAAAGCAGTTGATTTTACTAAAGAATTATTGCGATACAGTTCGGCAACAAACTATACTGACGTTTTAACTTCAGAGCAAAGTTTATTAACTGCTCAGTTGAGTGGAATAAACGACAGATTACAAAAACTACAGTCGGTGGTTAATTTATACCGTGCCCTTGGTGGTGGTTGGAAATAACTAATTGAGTTTAGATTTTATGATTTACGATTTTAGATTTAAAAGAATTTAGAGATTGAGTATAATTGATTCCCTAATCTTAATGCTAAAATCGTAAATCATTTATACATACCCTTACTGTCGATAAAATCAATTACTTTATCCGGCAAAAAGAATTGTACATTTTTTCCCTCTTTAACTGCTTTTCTAATAAACGTTGAAGAAATCTCCATCAAAGGCGTATCGGTAAAAGTTATTGCCGGATGGTTTTGCCATTCGCTCACATCTGCTCCAGGGCGTGGATAAACATAAATTTGATAATTCTTCAGAAGCACCTCATAGTTTTTCCATTTCTTAAATGATACCAGATTATCTGCTCCCATAATCAAAACAAACTCTTTGGTAGGATAACGTTCGTGAAGATGTGTTAATGTATCAATAGTGTAAGATGGTTGAGGCAACGAAAATTCAATGTCGCTCACTTTTATGTTTTCCGTTTTTTCGGTAGCAAGAGTTGCCATTTCCAGGCGGTCGTACATGTTTGATAAACCACCTTTATCTTTTAAAGGATTATGAGGCGAAACCACTAACCAAACTTCATCAAGACCAGTATGATTAGCCATATAATTGGCTATAATCAAATGCCCGGTATGTATGGGGTTATAGGAGCCGAAGAATAGACCAGTTTTCAAGTTACAGTTTTCAGTTTAAACCAAATTCGTCATTGCGAGGCACGAAGCAATCTTATTGAAATTTCAAATTTAGATCGTCAAAATGAGATTGCTTCGTGCCTCGCAATGACGACCTAGAAGTGGACTTGTTAACGCTGCAAAAAGCTTCTCACCAACTCTTCTGCTTCAGCACAAGCCGTAGCCAAATCATAGTTTTTAAGAACTACATCGAATTTATCAGCGTAGGTTAATTCCTTTTCTGCCTTAACAAAACGTTCCTGCAGTTTTTCAGGGCTATCAGTTCCCCTGCCGCTTAAACGTTCTTTTAAAACCTCTAACGATGGTGGCTGAACAAAAATAGCCAGCGCATCTTCTTCGTATTTTCTTTTTAAACGAAGGCCGCCTTCTACGTCAATATCGAAAATTACATGTTTATCATCGTTCCAGATGCGCTCAATTTCAGAACGTAGGGTGCCGTAAAAAGTTCCATTATAAACTTCCTCAAATTCCACAAATTCCTGGCGGGCAACTTTATGAAGAAATTCTTCCTTACTGATAAAATAATAATCGTTTTCGTGAGTTTCTGCGCCCCTTGATTCGCGTGTAGTTGCTGAAATCGAAAAGCTTAGTTCAGGAAACTTAGCTAATAAGTGGTGTACAATAGTTGTTTTACCTGCTCCTGATGGCGCTGAAAATATGATTAATTTGCCTTGTTTCATTCTCTTAAGCATAAAGACAAAAGCAAAAAGTCCAAAGCTTTAGTCTTTGAGCTTTAAGCTTTAAGCTTTTTATAATACGTTTAATAACTGTTCTTTAATTTTTTCTAACTCCTCTTTCATGCCAACAACATATTGTTGCATTTGTGCATCATTTGCCTTTGCACCCATTGTATTAATTTCTCTTCCTATTTCCTGCGAAATGAAACCCATTTTTTTACCATTTGCTTCTTTACTGGCCAAGGTTTGCAAAAAATAATCACAGTGACTTTTTAAACGTGTTTTTTCTTCTGTGATATCAATCTTATCGATATAATAAATCAGCTCTTGTTCAAAACGGTTCTGATCGATATTAACTTTACCTACTGCATCTTCTAAAAACTGAGAAAATTTATCGCGGATTGCTGCAATTCTTTTAGGTTCCAGTTCCTCAACTGATTTGAAGTAAGCAAGAATATTTTTGATTCTTAACTCTAAATCGGCTTTCAAAACCGCACCCTCATCTTCTCTAAATCTGTTAAAATTGGCCAGGGCCTGAGTAAATATTTGATATAAATGATTCCATTCATCTTCACTCACGCTTTCTTCTTTGTAAGAAATTACATCAGGAAAAGTTAAAGCCGTTTGCAGGAGGTTAGTACTATTTGCCCCTAATTCCGAATTGACAGCAACCAGTTGATTGTAATAATGACTTAATAAAGCAGTATTAATAGTAGCCCCGGTAACTTCTCCACTCGATCGCTCTACGTTAATGCTCAAACTCACTTTACCACGTTCGATATCTTTGCTACAAACGTTGCGTAGAATTAATTCTTTATCGGAAAAAGCTTTAGGATATTTTAAATTCAGCTCAAGAAATTTGCTGTTGAGTGATTTGATTTCGACACTGTACTTTGCATTTGCATAATCGGCTGTTGCTAAGCCGTATCCTGTCATGGATTTTATCATGCGCAAAGATAGAAAAATTAGTTTAGAGTTTATTGATGAGGTTTGCGCATATATCATAGCGAATAAACTGGATGATCCGGTACAGGCATTAACGTTTATTTAACAAATTAAAGGTTAACAAATGTTAATTTTACAGGAAAATTAAACCTAAAATGAGGGCATTTTTTCTGTTATGGTTAGTCTTCATGCTGATGACAATTGGCAGCAGAATTTATGCACAAGATGTTTTGGTCAAAGGAGTAATCATAGAGAAAGGTACGAACATTCGGATCGCTTTAGGTGTTATAACCAATAAGCATTCGGGGAAAGCGGTTGGCAGTAATGATTTAGGCATATTTAATCTCAAAGTTAATTTGGGAGATACCCTATTAATAGAAAAGAGAAACTTTGTTTCCCAGCAAATTGTGGTGAATAGCAATAAAGATATTTTGATTTATTTAGTTAGATCAAGCGTTACCCTGGATGAAGTAACAGTAAAAGGGAAAACAAAAATCGAAGACCTGCAAGAAATCAGGAGAGAATTCAAGCGCCAGGGTTCTTTTTACGAAGGCAAACCACCCTTAGCATTGCTTAATCCTTTAAACGGAAGTCCGCTGACTTTCTTTTATGAACTATTCGGCAAAACACCAGCTAAAGCACGACGTTTTAAACGGTACTATGATAAAGAATTGCAGTTGATGCAAGTTGATAATTTTTTTAATAAAACCCTGGTTAGCAAGCATACGCCTCTGGAAGGAAAAAATTTAGACAAATTTATGCTTGAATATTCACCTACAGCTGAAATGGTGAAACATTGGAACAATTACGATGCTGTAAATTATATAAAGTTATCTGCTAAAAAATTCGCAGATACTTTAAAAAATTAATACGAATGAAATTTTTAAAACTTGCAATCTTACCGCTAATATTAATCCTCATTAGCTTCAGTTTAAAGGCCCAGGACTTTATTGTTAAAGGCGTGGTTTTTGAGAAAGGGGCTAACATCCGCGTAGCACTGGCAGAAATAACCAATGAACGTACGCAAATGGGCGTTGGAAGTAACGACCTTGGTTTTTTTCAGCTTAAAGCCCGGGTTGGAGATACACTTTTAATTACCAAACGGAACTTAACCGATCAACGGATTGTTGTGCTTGGAACGCAAGATATCCTGATTTATTTGGTTAGGGAAAGTACAATGCTAAATGAAGTGACCATTGTTGGCAATACAAAAAAACAGGATCTTGAAGATCTAAAGCGGGAGTTTCAGAATAAGGGTGTGTACAATGGTGGTAAATCAACCTTTCTGTCTGCTATTTTCCAACCTTTAAACGGTCTTTACAATTTGATTGGCAAGGAGCCAAAAAATGCCAGAAGATTTGGTAGATATGCTGATAATGAACTGAAACAGTCGCAGATTGATGTATATTTTAATCAAACCATCATCAAGAATAATACGCAGCTAACTGGCGATACACTTGAGCGGTACATGTTGGATTGTCGTCCGGAATTTGACAAAGCGCAATACTGGAATAGTTACGATTATATCAAATACATAAAAGAATCATCAAAGAAATTTACAGATACTTTAGGAAAAGGAAAATAGTTTTAAATTGGCAATCTGCAAATTGCAATTTTCAGCTTGTAAGTTTACATTTTTCAGTTGACCACTTTACCCGATTAACTAAGATAAGCTAATAAGCGATCAAGCTTATATAGAAAGTGCTTCACATGCCTTTTCTGCAGCCAGTTTTTCTGCATTCTTTTTGTTGTAATCTCTACCTGTACCATGTTTTTCGCCATCAACTATGGCACTGATGGTAAACAGTTTTGCACTTTCACCTTCTCCATTTTGTACAAGTTCAAAGGTCACATCTTTGCCGTGGCGCTGACACCATTCGATTAATTTACTTTTGAAATTGGTTTCGGTAAGTTCTAGAGTATGAATATCAATGTGCGGTTTAACAATTCTACGCAATAAAAATTCTTTGGTAAAATTGTACCCTTTATCCATGTAGATAGCACCGACAATGGCTTCAAAAGCATCGCCTAACATCGAATTATGCTTGGTTTGAATACTTACCGAACGCTGATCGAATTGAATAAGCTTATCAAATCCGATTTTTTTTGCCAACTGGTTTAAGTTTGCCCGGTTCACAATTTTCGAACGCATTTCGGTTAAAAAACCTTCTTCCTTGTAAGGATAGTGTTTGAAAAGCAATTCTGCTATTACAGAACCCAGAACCGCATCGCCTAAAAACTCTAAACGCTCATTGCTACTTCTGCTACCGTTTTTTAAAACCTTCGCCACGGAACGATGTCTGAACGCCATTTTATATAGCGTAACATTACCAGGTACAAAGCCCAAAATATTCTTCAGCTTTTTTACAAACTCCTTTTCAGGAGAGAGATAAAGTTTATATAATTTTAATATCGGCATTAAATAAATAACACAATTAGCGGCTAATTAGCATATTTAACTAAGTTATCTATTTTTAATTAGCATACAAAATTATATAGCAAAGCTGAGTATTTAATCTTCGTATTTCTTGAAAATCACTGAAGCATTGTGACCACCAAAACCGAAAGTATTACTTAATGCAGCTCTAACTTCGCGTTTTTGAGCTTTGTTGAAAGTAAAATTTAGTTTAGGATCAAAGGCAGGATCATCTGTAAAGTGATTAATTGTAGGAGGTACAATATCATTTTGAACAGAAAGAATTGCGGCAATCGCTTCAACAGCACCGGCAGCACCCAATAGGTGACCAGTCATTGATTTTGTAGAACTGATATTTAAGCGGTAAGCATCTTCACCGAAAAGATCAGCAATGGCTTTGGTTTCGCTAATATCGCCAAGCGGCGTAGAAGTACCATGAACATTGATGTAGTCGATATCGGCAGTAGTTAAACCAGCGTCTTTCAAAGCATTGGTCATTACCATTCTGGCACCTAAACCTTCCGGGTGCGGAGCGGTGATGTGATTTGCATCAGCACTCATTCCGCCACCAACAAGTTCTGCATAAATTTTTGCACCTCTTGCTTTTGCGTGTTCAAGTTCTTCCAAAATAATAGTTCCTGCACCTTCACCAGCCACAAAACCATCACGATCCTTATCAAAAGGACGAGATGCTGTTTGAGGATCGTCGTTACGTGTAGATAATGCATGCATGGCATTAAAACCACCCATTCCTGCTTCATTAATAATGGCTTCAGAACCACCGCTGATAATCACATCAGCCATACCCAAACGGATATAGTTAAAGGCATCAATCATCGCATTGGTAGATGAAGCGCATGCCGAAACAGTTGCAAAATTTGGCCCACGTAAGCCATATTTGATAGAGATATGCCCTGGAGCGATATCAATAATCATCTTCGGAATAAAAAATGGATTGTATCTTGGCGTACCATCTCCCTTAGCAAAATTCGAAATTTCATCTAAGAAAGTTTTCAATCCACCTATGCCAGCACCCCAGATTACGCCAATACGGTTGGTGTCTAATTTTTCGAAATCAAAACCACCATCCTTTACAGCCTCTTCTGTTGCAACTAACGCATATTGTACAAACGGATCAAGCTTGCGAGCTTCTTTTTTCTCCAAAAAATCTTCCGGATTAAAGTTTTTTACCTCACATGCGAATTTGGTTTTGAACTTCTCAGTATCAAAACCTTTAATAGGAGCAGCGCCACTCACCCCGTTAGTCAATCCTTCCCAAAAATCAGGAACATTATTGCCTATAGGAGTGAGCGCACCCAACCCTGTTACTACTACTCTTTTTAATTCCATTTATACTGAAAAAGCGTAATTCTATTTAACGTTTTTTTCCAAATAAGCGATTGCTTGACCAACTGTACCGATGGTTTCAGCCTGATCGTCAGGAATAGCTACATTGAATTCTTTTTCAAATTCCATAATTAACTCTACGGTATCTAAAGAATCTGCACCTAAATCGTTGGTGAATGAAGCCTCTGGCGTAACTTCGCTTTCGTCAACACCTAGTTTTTCTACGATAATAGCCTTAACTCTTGAAGCAATATCAGACATAATTTTATAATTTAATGGTTAAATAATTCTGTGCAAAGAAAAATAAATTCTTACAATTTTCAAATGTTTTTATTTCGACACGTATTTTTGGTGTCTTAATAACACAGCGAATATAGAATTAGTTTTTTAATTTCGTTCTGTAAATAATTTATTTCGATTTGAACAGAACTTACCTGAAATTAACGTTAGACCTTGATTTTATACTAATTGCGATTACTGCGCCCCTGAAAGACTATGTGCTTTGCCACAAAATTAATACGAGGTTAAATACGCAATTTGAGAAAATTGATGACCACGAAATATTTTTTAACATTGATGAACCTGCCTGGTCTTTCTCGAAATATTACTTTTTTGTAGAGCAGGGAGAAGTTGAATATTATCTGATTAGTAACAGAAGCAGCGATGGATTACTGGTTCCGGAGATGGGAAATGTTGATTTTTTTATTATAATTAAAGAATTTATCGATAAGGAAGATCTCAATTATTTGATAAATGGATTAAACAAACTGCCTGATATTCAGGTAGCTGCAAAAATAGACCCTACTAAATTAAAAAGTAAAGAGAATTTGGTAATATAAAAATTATATACTTGGTGTATTAAATACACTATATTTGAGGGTTATAAACAACGAACAAAAAAACAAAATATATAAAATTTAATGCAGTTTAATTACTTTAGATAATTAATTAGCGCTTTCTGAAACTGCATTGCTAAAATCAATTAATTAAATGAAACCTTTTCATTCCAGAACTAAAATTGTAGCCACGCTTGGCCCGGCATCAGCAAAACCAGATGTATTATATAGTATGTTTAACGCAGGTTTGGATGTTTGCCGTCTGAATTTTTCACATGGTTCTCAGGCAGATCATCAGGCAGTTTTAGACACCATCCGCGATTTAAATAAGAAATACGATTATAATGTTGGTATTCTTGCTGATTTACAAGGTCCGAAAATTCGTATCGGATTAGTAAAAGAAGGTGGAATTAACCTGATTAACGGTAAAACTACCATTATCACTACTCAAGAATGTATTGGTAATGAAGAGCGTATTTATATCACTTATCAAAACTTCCCTCAGGACGTTCAGGCAGGCGAAATCATTCTTTTGGATGACGGTAAGCTACAAATGAAAGTTTTATCAACCAATCTTAAAGATGAAGTGGTTTGTGAGATTGTTCACGGTGGAATTTTAACTTCAAGAAAAGGGGTAAACCTTCCAAATACTAAAGTTTCTATCCCATCTTTAACTCCAGAGGATCGTGAAAATTTAGAATTTGTTCTTGAAAACGATGTAGAATGGATCGGTTTGTCTTTCGTTCGTAAAGCTGAAGATATTATCGAACTTAAAAATATTATTGCTGAACGTGGCAAAACAGCTCGTGTAATTGCAAAAATTGAAAAACCAGAAGCCATTGCGAACATCGATGAAATCATCGCCGTAACGGATGGTATTATGGTTGCCCGTGGAGATTTGGGTGTAGAATGTCCGATGGAAGAAGTTCCTTTGTTACAGAAAATGATTGTTGCCAAATGTAGAGCGGCTTCAAAACCGGTAATCGTGGCAACACAGATGTTAGAAAGCATGATCACGACACCTCGCCCTACTCGTGCTGAAGTAAACGATGTGGCTAACTCTGTTTTAGATGGTGCTGATGCTGTGATGTTAAGTGGTGAAACTTCAGTTGGAGAATTTCCATTGATCGTGATTGAAACGATGCAAAAAATTATTCAAAACATTGAGCAGAATAACTATCCATTCAATCCTGATAAATTCCTTAAACCGAAATCACCTTCGTTTTTAAGCGATGCAATTTGTGACTCTGCTTGTTTCTTAGCTAAGCAAACCAATGCAGTTGGTATTGTTTCGATGACATTGAGTGGCTATACAGCTTTTGAAATTTCTAGTCACAGACCAGAGGCCTTAACATTCATTTTCACAAGCAATAGAGCACTTTTAAATGCAGTGAGCTTACTTTGGGGAGTTAGAGGTTTTTACTATGATAAGTGGGAAAGCACAGATAACACCATTATTGAAGTTAACGAATTCTTAAAAAGTAAGAAATTGGTTAAACAAGGTGATATTTTAATTAACACCGCTGCTATTCCAATTGAGGCTAAAGGTAAAACCAATATGTTAAAAATTACGGTAGTTGATTAATTTCAACATCATTAAAATAATAAATGCTTCCAATTTATTTTGGAAGCATTTTTTTTGAATAAAAAATATATTTTTGCAATCCATTCCGGAGAGGTGTCAGAGTGGTCGATCGAGCACGCTTGGAAAGCGTGTGTACTTCACGGTACCGCGGGTTCGAATCCCGCCCTCTCCGCAAAAATGCCACCTTGAAAAAGGATGGCATTTTTGTTGGTATACTTCCGAGCTCCATTTTGGCCTTTATCATTTGTATTATTCTTGCTAAATTAAGCTGATCTGCCAAAACAGTATTAATTTTATCCCAAAGATCAACCAACTAACTATTATGAATAAATATTGGCTATTCTTATCAGCCTTTGCACTTGCTGCTACCGCAAATGCGCAGCAAAAAGTTTTAACTGCGAAAGATTATGAACATGCTGAAAGCTTTATGGCTTACAACACTGCAAAATACATCGATAATGGCAGCGTTTCTCCAAACTGGCTGGAAGGAGATAAGTTTTGGTTTACATTGAAGAATGCTACCGGAACCCAAACTTTCTTGGTAGATCCCGAAAAAAAGACTAAAACAATTACTACTGACTATGGCAGTAGCACATCTGCACCAGCGTCGCCTAATAGAAGAAGGAATTCCGGAAGTGAGGTGCTTTCTCCAGATGGCAAAAAGGCAATCTTGATCAAAGACTACAATTTGTACGTAAAAGATGTTGCATCGGGAAAACTTACGCAGTTAACCACAGATGGAATAAAAGATTACGGTTATGCTACTGACAATGCTGGCTGGAAACATAGCGATTCCCCAATATTGCGCTGGTCGCCGGATTCGAAAAAGATTACCACTTTTCAGCAGGATCAACGAAACTCAAAAGACATGTATTTGGTAACCACAAATGTAGGTGCACCAAAATTAGAGGCCTGGAAGTATCCTTTGCCCGGAGACAAATCGATTGTTACCATCAGAAGAGTAATCATTGAGGTAGAAAATCCAAAAGTGATTGCAATCAATGTTGCGCCTGATCAACATCGTGGCACCTTGAGCGATGATATTTCGAGCAGTGGAACATTCGATGATATTGATTGGAAAGCAGATGGTTCGGAAGTGGCATTTGTTTCGACTTCACGTGACCATAAAAACGAAAAATTCCGTATTGCAAATGCTCAAACCGGAGCAGTACGTGAAGTTTTTGAAGAAACCGTAAAAACACAATTCGAATCCGGACAGGGAACTATTAATTGGAGATACCTCCCAGCAAGCAAAGAGATTATCTGGTTTTCGGAGCGTGATAACTGGGGTCACCTTTATCTTTATGATGCGACTACAGGAAAAGTAAAAAATCAGATTACCAAAGGAAATTGGGCAGTTACCCGCTTGATAAAAGTTGATGAGAAAACACGTACCATTTATTTTATGGCAAACGGTCAGGATAAATTAAACCCGTACTTCGGTCACTTTTATAAAATCGGTTTCGATGGTAAAAAACTTACAGATCTTACTCCTGAGCCAGGAAACCACATGGTGAGTTTTTCTCCTTCTGAAAAATATTTTATAGATAATTACTCACAACCAAACGTTCCTGCTGTTGTAGCGCTTAGAGATATAAACGGAAAGTTAATTACCGAACTGGCAAAAACTGATGTTTCCAGATTGAGCGCTACAGGATGGAAAGCCCCAACACCTGTTTCAGTAAAAGCAAATGATGGTAAAACTGATATTTATGGCTTAATTTTTACGCCAAACAAAATGGAAGCCGGCAAAAAATATCCGGTGATTGATTACATTTATCCTGGTCCGCAGGGCGGAAGTATGGGCAGTTGGTTTTTTTCAGCATCACGTGGCGATCATCAGGCTTTGGCTGAGTTAGGCTTTATTGTAGTGGTAATTGAAGGAACAAGTAATCCCGGTCGCTCCAAAAGCTATCACGACATGAATTATGGTAATATGGCCGAAAACACACTGCCAGATCAGATTTCAGCCATCAAACAACTTTCGGAAAAATATCCGATTGACACAACAAAAGTTGGTATCTGGGGACATTCGGGTGGCGGATTTGCCACTGCAGCAGCCATGTTCCGTTACCCTGATTTCTTTAAAGTTGGAATTTCTGAATCAGGAAATCACGACAACAGAAACTACGAGGATGATTGGGGCGAACGTTACAATGGCTTAGCAGAAAATGTAGATTATGAAGCACAAGCCAACCAAACTTATGCTAAAAATCTAAAAGGAAAGCTAATGTTGGTTCATGGAATGATGGACGATAATGTGCCACCATACAATACTTTGTTGGTTGTTGAAGCATTACAAAAAGCAAATAAATCTTTTGATTTAGTTATTTTCCCAAACAGTGCCCATGGATATGGCGCCTATTCTCCATATATGATGAGGAGAAGATGGGACTATTTTGTACAACATTTGCTGGGTGCAGAGCCACCGAAAGATTATAAAATGCAAGGTACTGTAATCAGATAAAAAGAGGGGGTTCGATCAACAGTCGAGCCCCTTTTTTATGAATAGAAAAGTTAAGCTTTGTTAAACTTCTACGCCGTAATTCGATATCAATTAACTTAGCTTAACATGAGGTATTTATTCATCATTACGCTAATCATCACATCCAATCAATTATTTGCACAACAGCAAATTAATGGTCAGGTGTTGGATCATCTTTCCAAACTGCCTGTAGAAAACGCAGTAATCACTTATGGCAATCAGGTCAACATTACTTCGGGTACTGGAAAATTTTCATTCTCAAGAAATGCATCAGCACAAATGATTAAAATCAAAAAGCTCGGCTACGAAGATTACGAACTAAACCTGAACAATAATTTTAAGGATGTAGTGGTACTTTTAAAATCTACTGTATTTAGTTTAGATGATGTTACCATTTATTCTAAACGAGATTACCTTAAAGACTCCCTTCAAATGAGAGAAGATTTTGCCAAAGTTTTTGCCTATGAAGCCCCAACAATTAAAGATGTTTTGGTAAAAAAAGGTTTGCGTTATCCAACTTTCGGTTCTAACCTGGTATCGAATTCCACCTCATCTATATTAAGTTTTGATGTTTTAAAAACCATTGGCTTATTAAATAAAAATCAATCATCTATTTCAAAGCTTAAAAAAGTTCAGCTTAAAGATGAAGAAACCAATTACATCAATAATAGATTTTCGCCTGAAAAAATCAACGCTATTACTAAATTAGAAGATGATTTATTACAAAGCTTTATTGATCGATATCGTCCTTCATCAGCAGAAATAAGAAAAATGAATGATTATGAGATATTGATGTATGTGAAGAAAAGTTATGCTGAGTTTGTTAAAACAAACAAAGATTAACTTTATCAGTTAATTATTTAAACATCAATTTTAATGGGAAAAACAAGAGCAATAAATAATGTGATTATTACCGGAAGTACCGGAATGGTTGGTGAGGGCGTATTAATACAATGCCTGAATAGTCCAGAAATAGATGCTATTTTAGTAATTAACAGAAAACCTTGCGGGTATAATCATGCAAAACTCAAAGAAATTATCCATCAGGATTTTTTTAACTTTTCATCAATTGAAGATCAGTTGAAAGGTTATAATGCTTGTTTTTTTTGCCTTGGAATTTCATCGGTAGGCGTAGATAATGATACTTACTACCGGATGACTTACACTTTAACGCTTCATGTAGCAGAAACATTGAGTAAACTGAATAATAAGATGACTTTCTGCTATGTTTCTGGAAGTGGTACAGACGAAAATGGTCGGTTAAACTGGCAAAAAGTAAAAGGGAAAACTGAGAATGACCTTACAAAATTACCTTTTGAGCAGGTTTATCATTTCCGCCCGGGATTTATTAAGCCTATTAAAGGACAAAAATACGCCCATAATTTCTATAAATATATTAACTGGATTTTTCCAATCGGCAGAAAGTTTTTCGCTAATGGTTTTTGTACGATGACCGAAATGGGTGACGCAATGATCAACACTTTAAGTCATAACAGCGAACGAAGAATTTTAGAGGGAAAAGATATTATCGCATTGGCAAATGAGCCGTCTTAGGGATGGAAAATGGAGGATGTAAGAGGGAAGAGGCATGATGTGATCGAGAAAATGTACGATGGAAAATGTGGAATGGAACACTGGTCCATCTTACATTTTCCACCTTACATCTCAACTATTTCTTATTATCGTATTTACGCTGATTATCTTTGTTTGAAGTCTGATCAGAACGTTGACCACCGCCATTGGTTATTCCCTGAATTTTTTTATCTACTTTAACATCGTGATTTGCTCTGTCTGCTATTGAACTTCCTTGTGTTGTTGGATTGTTCTTCGGTGTATTTACATTTTTCATGGCTATAAATTTTAGTTAAACATTATTCAAAGCGTTATTGTATAAACTTTTGATTTTAGATTATGTTTTAATTTTTTTGCTCCCAGCCTTTTTCATCCGGACTTGCTATTTAAAACACAATCCTTTGTTTATAAACCTGATTGCCGTGAAAATACTTTTTGATGAATAACGAAAAAGATCGTTACGTCTTCTTGTTACAGCAATGACGATAATACGAGAATGGCAGTATTGCAAAAGATTGTAACAGAAAGCAGGACTGCTGTTGTGATCGTATTACTGAACGTCCGTTTTCCAAATTATTTTCAGCATAAATGATAATTAAGAATTTCACAACTCATCCTGTTAAATTGTATTAAATCGATTACTTGGATTGGTTTTTGTTTTATTCGATTATTACTTATTAATTTAGCCGTTACAACAAAACAACGTGAAAAAGAACTTAATCCTGGTTGCAATACTATGCATTGCTACCTTTTCGGCGCATGCGCAAAAGCCATCCTATTTACAAATGCTGGCCAACCAACCTCAATGGGTTGACTCCGTTTTTAAAAAATTAAACCGCAGGGAAAAAATTGCACAAATGTTTTTTGTGCGGGCGCATACAAATTTAGGTCAAAAATATATCGACTCTGTTGGTCTGGTAATTAAAAAAGAACAGCTGGGTGGTGTAATCTTTTTTCAAGGCGGACCTGTAAGACAGGCTCGTGCGACTAATGCTTACCAAAAAGTAAGTCATGTACCTTTAATTGTGGCAAATGATGGCGAATGGGGATTAGGAATGCGTTTAGACAGCACCATTTCTTATCCTTACCAAATGACTTTAGGTGCTATTCAGAATAAGGATTTAATTTACAGGATGGGGCAGGAAGTTGCAAAAGACTTTAAACGTTTGGGTATGCAAATGAACCTTGCTCCCGATGCAGACATCAATAACAACCCTAAAAATCCGGTAATCAATTATCGTTCATTCGGCGAAAACAAATTTAATGTTGCCACAAAAACGGCTGCTTATATGATGGGTATGCAAGATGGTGGTTTACTGACGACATTAAAACATTTTCCAGGTCATGGCGATACCGATGTAGATTCGCATTACGATTTGCCACAACTTACTTTCAGTGCTGCCCGTTTAGATAGCTTAGAAATGTATCCTTTTAAAGAGTTAATTAAGCAGGGTGCAGCTGGTGTAATGATTGCCCATATGAACATTCCTTCGTTGGATAATACTCCAAATTTACCATCTACCTTATCCAAACCGATTGTTACGGGCATTTTAAAGCAGCGATTAGGCTTTAAAGGTCTAGTTATTTCGGATGCGATGGATATGAAAGGTGTAGTAAAGTTTTTTAAGGATGGCGAAGCTGATGTAATGGGTATTGTTGCCGGGAATGATATTTTGGAGCTTTCGGAAAACAGCGACAGAGCCGTAAAATTGGTTAGAAGAGCCATTCGTCAAGGCAGGATAAGCATTGCAGATATTGATGCAAGCGTTAGAAAAATTTTGACTGCAAAATATTGGGCGGGTTTAGCAAATCGCGATACCGTGGTAACACAAGGCATTATTGCAGGAGTTAACCGCAGCAGCAGCAATGCTTTAGTGCAGGAATTGGCAAATGCTTCGGTTACGATGTTAAGAGGAAAAGATTATATCAAAAATATGGTTCCGATTAGAAGAACCGCCATCATCAGTATTGGCGTACCAACGGTAACCAGATTTCAGAAAGAGATTTCAAAAGGATTTTATAACTCTGTTTATTACGTATTGGATAAAGATGCTACCGCCACGCAAATTTCAAATGTTGCCCGTGAAATTGGCGCCTTTGATCAAATTATTGTAGGTATTCACGATAGCCGCTCCAGACCAGGAAATAACATCCCTTTGAATGCTGGAGTTAAAAATTTCATCAAAGAGCTATCCACAAAAAATACTGTATTTTCATTGTTTGCAAACCCATATAACTTATCGGCATTGCCAGGTTTAGAAAACAGCAAAGGTTTGGTAGTGGCTTATCAAAAGGAAGATTACATGCAGGTTTCGGCAGCTGCCGTGATTAATAATCGCCTGGTACCAAAAGGAAAATTACCAGTAAGCATTTTGCCAAATTATAAGTTTGGCGATGGAATGTAAGCCCCTCCCAACCCTCCCCTAAAGGGAAGGGCTTAGCAAAATTCAAAAAATTCTAGAGAAAAAGTTAATGCCAGATTTATTCGTCTGGCATTTTTTATTGCATTTCGCCACTCGTCTTTTCAAATGAAGTGTGGGCCCGAAGCTTTGGCAAAGAAGTTTTTGTGCCAGACTTTAGAATTTCAAAGATTCCGGGCTTTGCTTGAAATGAAAATGACGACTTTATAGTAGTCGGTAAAATTTAAAACAATTCTACAGTTTGAGTCATTATCTATTTATAAAACTTAATATTATGATAGACCCAAAAGACGAAGATTATTCGAACGACCCAAATGATGCGCTACGCAGAGAGGATGATACCGAAAACATCAATGAACTGGATGGCGATGATACCAACATTGAACACGATAAAGATATGTTGGAACAAGCTGATGAGGCCTCAAGATCATCATACGAATTAAATGTAGATGACCTGAAAGATGATGAAGACGATTCAGATGATTGAAAAAAAGCCGAAAATTTCCAGATTTGTATCTGAGAATTTTCGGCTTTTCAATTAAGCAATAGTTTCAGCTTATTTTGCCTTCGCCTTATAAGTTTCCGGATTAACAGCGGCTACTGTCCATCCTTTCAAAAATGAAATGGTTTTTTTCACATCATGACCAACTTTCTTTTTCCCATTGGCACCAATTTCATCGGTTTCTAAATAAGCGGAATTTTCGATGTGCAATACTTTTCCCTTTCCATCTAAAACTACAAATACAGGGTAACCAAAACGATTAGGAAAACCTAAAAATTTCATTGCCTCATCATTGTGATGATCTTTATCCCAGTTAACCAAAACAAATTCATAATTATCATTAATAGTTTGCTTCAATACGGCTGTAGTATCAACCAGATTATGAAAAGCAATACACCAGGTGCACCAGTTTCCTCCTACCTGAACAAGAACATGTTTATTTGCTTTTGCGGCTTTTTCAGTGGCAGTTTTTAAGTCGGCCATGGCATTTGCCTCAGGATTGTAAATGTGAACGCCTCCGGTTTTAGTCTGGCTAAATGCAGCTGTTGTTATCAATATGGCCGCCAATATGGTGAATAATTTCTTCATGATTTTAAGAATGATGAAACAAAAATAATAAAGTCGACTAACTTAATAGATTACCATCAAATTCTTTACAGAAGAAATACATTTTACAAAAGTTATCTTTGCGTCTTGATGGACTTTCTAGATATACATACGCATAAAAGTGCTCAGCGGAAAGGCGTGGAAAGCATCCAAAGTTTATCGCTAACAAGTGATATATTTTTGGCAATGCCGAAAACGAAACCAATTTCTATTGGCTTACATCCCTGGTATGCATCAATCGAAAAATTAGAAATTCAGTTAAAATATTTGAGTGTGTTGGCCAAACAGACAAATGTTAAATTGATTGGCGAATGTGGTTTGGACAAGCTCAAAGGTGAAAGTGTGAGAAATCAAATCCTTATTCTTGAACATCAGGTTGCATTGGCTGAGCGATTGAATAAACCTTTGATTTTACATTGCGTTAGAGCTTTCTCCGAACTAATGGAGTTAAAAGGAAGATTAAAAGTTAAAGTGCCAATGATTATTCACGGTTTTAATAAAAATGAGGAGTTAGGCAAACAGCTAATATCAAAAGGCTTTTTACTTTCCTTTGGAACCGCAATTTTGAAAGAGAACTCCGGTGCTTCAAAATTGCTTAAAAGTTATGATGATTTTTTTCTTGAAACTGATGATGCTGAAACCTCTATTGAAGAAATCTATGAAACTGCAGCTAATTTGAAAAAATGTTCGGTTGATGAACTGAAAGCACTTATTTTTGCAAACTGGAATAAATTGAGTTTGCCATAACTATTTTACCTTCAGTTTTTTACTTTTTACTTTACACTTTTGACTTAAAACAATGTCTGATATAAGCTGGCTTTCACGCTCTGCACTTTTAGTAGGAAATGATGGAATTGAAAAACTTCAATCAAAACACGTTCTAGTGATTGGTTTAGGAGGTGTAGGCTCTTTCGCAGCCGAATTTATTTGTCGTGCTGGTGTTGGTGAAATGACCATTGTAGATGGTGATGTGGTTGACCCAACCAACAGAAACAGACAGTTGCCGGCTCTGGCCACCAATCACGGGGTGAGTAAAGCGGCAATTATGCAAGAGCGTTTGTTATCTATTAACCCGGAATTAAAACTTCATGTGGTAAATACTTTTTTAACTCCAGAGAAATGCAGGGCAATTCTGGAGTCGAAATTTGATTACATTATGGATTGTATCGATAGTGTAATGCCGAAAATCACTCTACTTTCTACTGCTCTGGAGAAAAATATTCCGATTGTGAGTTCCATGGGTGCGGGTGGTAAAATGGATCCAACCAAGCTGAGAATAACTTTGCTCCCAAATACCTACCAATGCGTATTTGCAAGTTATGTACGGAAACGGTTAAATAAACTGGTCGGCGCCGATAAAATAAAAGCAGTTTTTTCTACAGAGGAAACAGATAAAAGTTCGATGATTATGACAGATGGAAGCAATTTCAAACGTTCTGCCTACGGAACCATTTCTTACTTACCGGCAGCTTTCGGAGGTGCTTGTGCATCTGTTGTAATTCGCGATTTATTGGGTTTAAAAATAGAAATGGCAGAACGCCCTGCAAGAATTAGCCATAAAACCTTAGTAAAAAGAAAAGAGAAATCAAAGTAGCCTACTGCCAATTGTTGATATCCTGATTTCGGGAAAATTTTAAATTGTTGTAAGTTTAAAATTCCGAAACGAAATCATTTATGCCTCAACCCCTTAAAATTCTTCAAGCTTCTGCCGGTTCCGGTAAAACGTTCAGCTTAACGGCCCATTACCTTACCCTGCTATTTTCTGGTGAAAATAAATACCGCGAAATTTTAGCCGTAACCTTTACCAACAAGGCTACTGAAGAGATGAAATCCAGAATTTTAGAGGTTTTGGTTGGTTTAGCGCAGGGAAATCCTTCGAATAAAATAGAAGATTATCGTAAACTGATTTTAAAAGCTTACCCGGCGCTGGAAGCTGCAAGCTTAAAACTCAAAGCAGATAAAATTTACCGAAAAATCCTTCACGATTATAGTCGCTTTTCGGTAAGTACCATTGATGGTTTTGTGCAAAAAGTAATTCGTGGTTTTGCATTTGAATTAGGTTTAAACGCCGATTATAATTTAGAAATGAATTATGATAAGGTAAAAGATGATTTGGTTAATAAACTTGATGAAGCATTAAATGATAATAAACAGCTTTTACAGTGGATTATCGATTTGGCCATTGAACGCATCAGTGATAACAAAAGTTGGAATTATAAAATTGAGCTTTATAACCTAATCGGTGAAATCTTCTCCGAACGTTTCCAGATTTTCGAAACAGCTGTGGAAGAATTAGGATTAGAGAACATTGATGAACTCTTCAAAAAATATATCAGCGTTACCAGGGATGAAATCAAAAATTTCGAAAGTGAAATTATTCAACTGGCTAAAGATGCGCATGAGGCGCTAGAGGTTTTAGGTGTAGAAACCGACCAGCTGAAAGGAAAATCTAGAAGTCCGCTTACTAAGCTAATCGTTATTGCCCGCGGCGATTTTTCGAAAATAGATTCGATTTTTAATATCATCGATGAACCTGAAGAATGGTTTCAAAAAAATGCAGGCGTAGCTGAAGCCTATGATACGATCAACCCGATTCTTCGGAAGATTAAAATGCATTATCAATCGCATTTACCAAATTATCAGCTTGCTATCGCTTTCAATAAAAACCTTTATTATTTGCGATTAATGCAAGAAATTGCTGTTTTGTTGAAAGAATATCGGGCAGAAAATGATAATCTTTTAATCAGCGATGCGCAAAAATTAATCTCTGGAATTACGGAAGATGCAGGCGATAATCCTTCCTTCATTTGGGAGAAAGTGGGTAACCGATACCGTAACTTTTTGTTCGACGAATTTCAGGATACATCAACCAGTCAGTGGGGAAGTTTTAAATCGCTTTTAAGCAATGCCATTGCCACGCCTAGCCTTGATTTAACCGACCATTTAATTGTTGGCGACACCAAACAATCCATTTATCGCTGGCGAAATGGCGACTGGAACATTTTACACAAACATGCCAGAACAGATCTTGGGGCGCACAATGTAATTGAAGATAGCCTGGAGGAAAATTATCGCAGCACGGAAAACATTATCTCCTTTAACAATTTTCTTTATCGTTCTATTCCCATTACCTTACAAAATGAGCTGAATCAGAATTTAGAAACGAAACCTGAAAGTATTTCAGATTGGTGGCAGGCTAATCACTACCATTCTATCATCACTGATATTTACGCAGGCTCAAAACAAAATTTTGCCACCAATACCGTTAAAGGTGGAACCATAAAAATTAAAAAATTCGGCAAAGACCATGCACCAGACGAAGCTCGTTTTTCGGAAACCGTTTATCGCGACATTGCCTTAAATGATGTAATTGAGGAAATTTTTTATTTAAAAAACGAGCAGAACTACGCGTTGAAAGACATCGCCATTTTGGTGCGTTCCAATAGTGAAGCCATGCTCACGGTCCAGAAACTGATGGAGCAAAATCTGCCTGTATTGTCTGGCGATGCCTTGTTAATTTCCAATAACTCGGCGGTTCAACTCATCATTAATACATTAAAAGCATTAATTGGTTTAGATTCACAAACCGCATTATACAAGGCCAATTGCATTGCGTTCTACCATTCGCTACATGAAAAGGAGGCTAACGCAAACCATTATCTAAATTTAAACAACGTTTCATTAAGCACGTTGACTAAGGTTTTACCAAAATCGCTTTGTGAAAATTGGCAGTCGTGGTTACAATTACCACTACCAGAATTAGTAGAAATTTTGCTCGAGGCTTACGATTTAAAAGATCTTACCCAGCACCTGCCCTATTTACTAGCTTTTAGAGATTTAACGGCAAATGCTGGGAAACTGGGCGAAAAAGGCATTATTTCATTTCTAACCTGGTGGGATGAAGATGGCGTTAAAAAATCACTTCCATCTCCGGAAGGTGCAGATGCGATACAGATTATCACCATCCATAAATCAAAAGGCTTGGCTTTTAGGGCGGTTTTTATTCCATTCTGCAATTGGGAAGTGAAAGGCAAAACAAACTCAACTTTCTGGGTTTCATCAGAAGATACCGTTTACAAAGAACTTCGAGGCATTCCGTTAAAATACAATAAAGATTTAGCCGATTCGTCCATCGCGAAAGCCTATTATGAAGAATTGCTTTACAACAATATGGATGCATTGAACATGCTTTATGTTGCTACAACACGTTCTAAAGACTTCCTTTATATCGCTACGATGGGAAAGGCAGAACCGAAAGGAAATAAGGAAGTAAGCTTATCAAATATGGGTGATGTGATTAATCTCACTTTCGATGGTAAATTTGATGAAAATGGGGTTTATGAAATTGTAGATTATGTATCTATTGAAACCAAATCTGAGGGCTTAAATTTCATCAATTTAAAAAGCTATCCAACAACCTCCCGATTATCTGAACTTTACATTCCATCAGAAGAGAAGCATTTAAAACATTTGGTTAACATCGAGAAATCAGGAAGAAAAGGTTCTTTGCTTCATGATATTCTGGCCAGTGCAACTACCGAAAAAGGAGTAGAAGACTACACCAACAACCTCGTTTTACAGGGAGTGATTAAGGATGAAGAAAAGCAAAAACTCATTGATTCGGCGCTAGAAGTTTTAAATCACCCCGAACTTAAAGAGATTTTAAGTAAGGCCACTGAAAGCATCACTGAGAAAAATATTGTTGATGCCAATGGAAAACTTCATCGGCCAGATCGGGTATTGATTAATGCCAACGAGGTAATCATTCTGGATTATAAATTCACGCTTGAGGAAAGCGACAAACATATTCAGCAAGTGGACAATTATCGGAATCTGCTTTCAGAAATGGGTTACCAAAACATCAAAACCTATCTTTTTTACGCAGTTAAAGGCAAATTGAAATTAGTATAATATGCAGATGAAACCATTTTTACAGGAAGTTGCCGAAGATTTAGTTACCAGATTTGGAAAGCAGCTGGAAAACTGTGCGATTGTTTTTAACAACAAACGCCCCGCCGCGTATTTGCAAAAACACTTTGCCAATATTATTGGAAAGCCGTTTTTCAGCCCTTCATTTTTTACCATACAGGAATTTTTTGCCTGTTCAACGAGTTATAAAATTGCCGATTTTTATCTGCAGTTTTTCACCTTGCATCGAATATATAATCAGCTATTGGCCGAAGAAAAACTGGAAACCATTTCCAGTCATAAGTTTTTCCCCCTTGCGAAAATTATTCTAAGTGATTTTAACCAGATTGATGCAGATTTAGTAGATGCGGAAAAATTATACCGCGATTTAGAAGATATTTCTGTGATCAACCAAGACTTTGACTATTTAAGTCCGGAGCAATATCAGTTTCTCACTCAATTCTGGACATCTTATTCCGAAGGAAAACATAAAAAACAGCAGGAGCTTTTTATCAAAATGTGGCGCAGAATGCCTAAACTTTACCATAAATTTCATGCTACGCTGAAAGAGCAAGGATATTTAACCAATGGTTCAGTTTATCGCCATCTGGCGGGAGACATCGCCAGTCACGAGAAATTCATTTCAAATTTCGATAAGGGGAAAATTATTTTTGTTGGCTTTAATGCCCTGAGCAGTGCCGAAGCTAAGATTTTCACGCAGTTGCAGGAATCTGAAAAAGCATTGTTTTATTTTGATGCTGACAGCTACTATTTAGATGATGTTTCGCAGGAGGCAGGTTTGTTCCTAAGGAAAAACTTAAACCTCCTGGGCTTGAAAAACGAATTTGCAGCACAAGCAAGTTTAATGAAAACGCAGCAACATGATGTCAATGTGTTCAAGGTTCAAGGCCAATCGGCTCAGGCCAAAATCCTCAATAATATCTTAGAGGAAGATTATAAAAATGCAGAAGCAGTCGGCAAAACAGTAGTGGTTTTAGCCGATGAAAGTTTGCTCATTCCAACTTTGCAGACTATCCCTACGAGTTATGAGGGTTCGGCAATCGACCTGAATGTTACCATGGGTTTTGCCTTATCAACCTCCAGTATTTTTGGTTTGGTAGATTTGTGGTTGACCAGTCAGCTGGAGATTTTGCAAGGCGACAAAGTGACTTATAAAAATGTTGAAGCATTTTTAACCCATCCATTAACAGGCTTAACGCAAAAAATGCGTGATAAGATTCTGACTGCCTTGTTAGCCGAAAATCAGGTTGAAATTGACCATAAACGTTTGCTTAGACAGAGTGGTTTATTTGAGGTTTTCTACAAGAAAATCGAAAATCCACAGTTTGTGGTTACCAATTTATTGGAGGTTTTAGACTTCGTTTTAACCCGATTATCTAATGCAAAAACGCTGAAGAAAATCGATGCAGAATTATTTGTAAAAACCATTCAGGAGTTAAACCGATTACACGATACCTTCAGCAATCACATCAGCAAGGAAGAAATTCCATTTGTTATTTATTTGGTTCAGAAATCCTTGCAGGCTATTGCGGTACCGTTATCCGGCGATCCACTGAATGGTATTCAGGTAATGGGTTTGCTCGAAACCCGGAATTTAAATTTCGATAAGGTAGTGATTTTAGGTTTCAACGAGGGGATCATTCCAAAATCCTCTATCGGGAACAGTTTCATTCCCGATTCCATCCGCCGCGTTTATGGCTTGCCGGTTTTAGAAAATTTAGATGCCATTTCTGCTTACATGGTTTACAGGTTGATGCAAAGAGCAAAAAACATCAACTTTGTTTATAATAGCCTAACGGATGAATCAACTTCAGGCGAAGCCAGCAGAATTTTAAAGCAACTGGAGTATGAAAGTGGTTTTAACTTCACTTATAATGAATTGAATCTCGAAGTAAAAACTGAGCAATTTAAAGAAGTGCATATTGAAAAAACAGGTAATGCGTTTATTCAGGAAACCCTGCAAAAATACCTCGACAAAAGAAAAATATTGTCACCATCAGCTTTAACACAATATATTTCCAATCCGATTGATTTTTTCTTTAACTACATCGCAGGCATTAAAGAACCTAAAGAAATTAGTGCCGTTGTGGAAGCAAATGAAATTGGTTCGATTTTACACAAGGTGATGGAATATTTCTATCAGGATTTACAAAATGCAGAAATTACTGAAGAGAGAATTAAAGAAAAGAAGAAATTAGTACCTCAACTCATTCAAAAAGCTTTCAATGCGGTAATGTTTAATCATCCTGATTTGGTAATGGAATATAAAGGCATGCAAAAAGTGATTCTTGCTATTGTTGATGCTTATGTAAACATTATTCTCAATCAGGATATCACGCAAACGCCTTTTACAATTATTAGTTTAGAGCAAAAAGTAGAAGCCGAAATCAGTTTCCCGCTAAACGGAAAAGAAGAAAGTGTTAAAATTTTCGGATACATTGATCGGGTGGATGTAAAGGATGGCGTTACAAAAATTGTAGATTATAAAACCGGCAGTGATAAGTTAGCTTTTAAGGATGTTGATGAACTTTTCAATTCGGATGGAAAGCATATTAATAAAGCGTTGATTCAAACATTGCTTTATACCTATGCATATGAGCAATCGGCTAATAAAACTTGTGTTGAGCCGAATTTGTATATCGTAAAAACCATGAACGACCCGATTTACGGCGGCGTTTGGTTTAAATCTAATCGCCAGGTTTTACGTGGCGACTTTTTGGAAGAAATTAAACCTTTGTTTTTAGCCCGGCTGAAAGAGAAACTAACTGAACTTTTTGGGGCTCCATATTTTAAAGCAAGTGAGATTCCTGATAATTATAAGTATTCTATTTATAAGACATTGTTTGGGAAGTAGAGTTATTTAACCGCAAAGAAAGGAGAGAAAAAGCGCAAAGAACGCCAAACTTAAAGCCCATTCATCAACTCATCGTCATTGCGAGGCACGAAGCAATCCTAATACTTTGAGTTAATAAAGCGCTTTAAGATTGCTTCGTACCTCGCAATGACGACCGACTAAAAAAACCAAAACCTAACAATTTCTCTGTGTAAACACCGTGTGCTCTGTGGTTACTTAAGCTTCATTTCTTTGCGAAAAACTTTGTGCACTTTGCGATTAATCACTTAAATTTATAAATGCTTACCCTTAATTTCACCAATTTCCCCACGCTTGAAACCGAACGACTAATTCTTCGTGAGCATGCGCTTGCTGATGCAGATGCATTATTTGCCATGCGTACCAATGAAACGGTGATGAAATATATCGACCGCGAAAGACCACGAGATTTGTTAGAAATTAAAACCTTCATCAGCACATTTAACGAAGGATTTGAAAACGGCGATAATTTGGCATGGGTTATTGCCCTAAAAAAAAATCCAAATCAAATGATTGGCTCCATCGGTTACTGGCGAACAGATTATGCAAATCATCGGGCAGAAATTGGTTACATGCTTCACCCTGATTACTGGCGAAAAGGAATTATTTCCGAGGCACTCAAACGGACGATAGATTTTGGGTTCGAAGACATGAATCTGCACACCATCAAAGCGAATATTAATGTAGAGAACGATGCATCAAGGCAGATGCTTATCAAACATGGTTTTGTTAAAGAGGCACTCTTTAAACAAGATTATTATTTCAGGGGGCAATTTTTAGATAGTGAAATTTATGGGTTGATTAATCCTAATCATTAAAATATGTTCCAAGCAGCAGTACCAATTCTAGCATCTCTTAATACCGAAGAAACCGTAAAATTTTACACCGAAAAATTAGGCTTCACTTTTCATTCTGAATGGGATGGTTATTTAATTTTTAGTAGAGATGGCATAGATTTACATTTCTGGTCTACCGATAATCCCGAATATCCTAAAAATACAGGCTGTTACTTCAATGTAACCGAAGTTGATCAATTTTATGAAGAATATAAAATCCAAAATGTCATTCATCCTGAAGGCGCAATAAAAGATATGCCCTGGGAAATGCGCCAGTTTTCGATCCTGGATAACAACGGCAATATCATCCATTTTGGAGAGAATATTTCGGAAAAGTCTTAAACACTGATACAATTACAACGTCACCAAGTGATATCCGCAATATAATTTTCGAATATTAAATAAAGTCGGAAGTTATTGTAATTCATCAACTGAAAACCGGTCTCCAATCAACTATAATTATTACAAAATACACGCATTATTGCCTTTGGTTTCAATGCTTTTAATAATTATATTTGCCACCGTTATTAAAATTTACAATGAGAGAAATCCAATTTAGAGAAGCACTACGCGAAGCCATGAGCGAAGAAATGCGTAAAGATGACCGCGTTTTTTTATTAGGTGAAGAAGTAGCAGAATATAATGGAGCGTACAAAGTAAGTCAGGGCATGCTTGATGAATTTGGTGCGAAACGTATTATCGATACCCCGATTGCCGAACTAGGTTTCGCTGGTATTGCAACTGGTGCTGCAACTGCAGGCCTTATTCCAATTGTGGAGTTCATGACGTTTAACTTCTCATTAGTAGCCATCGATCAAATCATTAACGGTGCTGCTAAAATTTTATCAATGAGTGGTGGTCAGTTTTCATGCCCTATGGTTTTCCGCGGCCCAACAGGTAATGCTGGTCAATTAGGTGCACAACACTCTCAAAACTTCGAAAACTGGTTTGCAAATACGCCAGGTTTAAAAGTGGTGGTTCCATCAACCCCTTACGATGCAAAAGGTTTATTAAAACAAGCTATCATTGATCCGGATCCGGTTATTTTCATGGAATCTGAAGTAATGTATGGTGATAAAGGCGACGTTCCTGCGGAAGAATATTATATCGAATTCGGTAAAGCAAACGTAACCAAACAAGGTACTGATGTAACCATTGTAACGTTTGGTAAAATGTTAACCCGTGTGGTTAATCCAGCTGTTGAAGAATTAACTAAAGAAGGAATCAACGTTGAAGTGATCGACTTACGTACTGTTCGTCCTATTGATTATGATACCATAATCGAATCAGTAAAGAAAACGAACCGTTTAGTGGTTGTAGAAGAAGCCTGGCCATTGGCATCGCTTTCAGGCGAAATTGCTTTCATGGTACAAAAAAGAGCATTCGATTATTTAGATGCGCCAGTTTTACGTATCACTTGTGCTGATGTTCCGCTTCCATACTCACCAACCTTAATTGCTGCCAGCTTACCAAATGCTGAAAAAGTAATTAAAGCGGTTAAAGAAGTGATGTACGCTACAAAATAATATTAATGGGTTGCCTTTAGCCTTCTGGATCATGTCTGGAGTAACAACGGGTAACTAAATCATAAAAAAAACCTCCGAAATAAATTTGGAGGTTTTTTTTATGCGTTTTTAAAAAGATTTTATCGTTTATATCAACAGGCGATTATCAGGAATAGATATCTTCAAAATAACTTACCACTAAAGATTTCATTAGCATCTCTTGCTCAAGCATGGTATAAGGAGGAATCGCTTTAACGAGTTTCCAATGCGGCCAGCCATCCTGATCTACACCTTCCAATTCATAAAAATCCATCTCACTGAGCAAACGACAAGTTGCAATATGCATCAGCTCTTCCTTTTGCCTTTTGCTATATTTCTTCGGGCCTTTCCCTAGCTCCTGCACACCAATTAAAAACAGCATTACTTTCAGGTCTGGAAAATCAGAATCAAACTCCTGAGCAATTCGCTCTTGTAAAACTTTCCACTTGGCATTAATCTCTGATGGTTTCATGCTGCAAAGATAAGGTTAAAAAGAACGAAGCTAAAAGATGAAACCAGAAAGCCGAAACTTTGACTTTAAAAAGTAAAACTTTTATCATTCAACGTTTCCAATAGCCCGCTAAAAAGTATTTTTGGCTACATTTATCTTTATGAGCACAGATTCAAAAAAAACAATTAAAGCAGGCTTATTGGCATACGGTATGTCGGGAAAAGTATTTCATGCCCCGTTTTTAGATACCCATGAAGGACTTTCATTAAAGGCAGTTGTGGAGCGCAGCAAAAAAAATGCTATAAATGATTATCCTCAAATAACAAGTTATAATAGTGTAGATGAGCTCTTAAACGATGAAGAAATTGAGTTAGTGATAGTGAATACACCTAACAACCTTCATTACGAACATTCGAAAGCGGCGCTACAAAAGGGAAAAAATATTCTGGTTGAAAAACCATTTACAGCTACGTCTGCACAGGCTAAAGAGTTGTTTAAACTGGCCGATGAGGTTAATAAACAAATCATATTTTATCAAAACCGCCGTTGGGATAGCGACTTTACATCAGTTAAAAAAGTTTTGGCAAGTGGAAAGCTTGGAAAGCTGAATGAGATGCATTTGCGTTATGATCGCTACAGGAATGTTATTGGCCCTAAAGCATTTAAAGAACAAGCCATCGAGGCAAGCGGCTTAATTTACGATTTAGGTCCACACCTTTTAGACCAGGTAATCAGCATTTTCGGAAAACCGTTAAATTATCATAAAATTCTGGGTAAAAACAGAGTGGGCACAGCTGTTGATGATTACTTTAGCATCCAGCTCACTTATCCTGATAGTATTTTTGTTTTTGTTACTTCCAGTATGTTGGTTGTTAATCCGCAGGCGGCATTTGTTTTACATGGCGTAAATGGAAGTTTCGTCAAACAACGGGCCGATATTCAGGAAGAACAATTGCTTGCCGGCATGAAACTTAACGATGAGGGCTACGGAGTAGAACTCAAGGGAAATGAAGGCATATTAACTACAATTGATGCTGAGGGAAATAAAACAAAAGAAGTAATTCCTTCGGAACTGGGAAGTTATTTACCATTATTTGATGCCGCATACCTGGCCTTAACCCATGAAAAACCCTATCCGGTTACCAGAGAAGACATTATTACCCAGTTGGAAATTTTGGAAAGTTAAACCAGCGTAAGTTGGCTTTGATTGTGGCTATTGCTTGCACTCAAAGCCAATTCACCCTTCCAAGTCGTCTCTGTTCTGCAAAACCAACTAAATCTGACATCAATAAACCAAATATGAATTCACTGCCCTTTGCGTACCTTATTCCTATATGTATAATTGCCCTTTATCTGATCCTTAAAAAAAAGAAGCCAAAAATTGATCCTCTAACTGATACCGATAAAAAGATTCTGGATGATTATGTAGCTTATTACCACAATTTAGATTCAACTGATAAATTAAGGTTTGAAGAAAAGGTAGCCACATTTTTTGCTACTGTTAAAATTGAACCTGTGGGATTAGAGATGACCACATTAGATGAGCTCCTGATCGCTTCGAGTGCTGTAATTCCAATTTTCGGTTTCACAGATTGGCAATATAAAAACCTCAGCACAGTGTTGTTATATCCAGACACCTTTAATAAAGATTTTCAGTTTGAAGGTGGGGAAAGGCAAATTATGGGCATGGTAGGGAGTGGTTACATGAACGGACAAATGATTTTATCTCGCTCGGCTTTGCGACACGGCTTTTCTAAAAGTGCTGGAAAAGAAAATACAGCAATACACGAATTTGTGCATCTTCTAGATAAATCTGATGGCGCTACCGATGGTGTACCGGAAAATTTAATGGCTCACGAATATACTTTGCCATGGATAAAAATGATGCACGAGGAAATGCAGAAAATTGAGGATAACAAGTCAGATATTAACCCCTATGCCATTACCAACCAGGCAGAGTTTTTTGCAGTCGTTTCTGAATATTTCTTTGAAAAACCAGATTTATTAAAAGATAAACATCCGGATTTGTATCATCAGTTAACAAGAATATTTTCCCAACAACCAGCTGGCTGAAAGTAATTATCACATTAATCTCCAAAAAGTTAAACCAATCTCCCAAATGAAAACATTTAAAATATTTCTTCTCTCTTTTTTATTCCTTTCATTTGGCGCTTTTGCACAGAAGCCATATGTACTAAAGCAAAATCTACCGATTGGAAAAAAATATAATTTCTCAATGGCTTCTGATCAAATTATCAATCAGGAAATTTCCGGCCAGAAGATAAACCTTACACAAACCATCGGAACTGATTATACTTTCGATATTAGAAATGGCAGTGACTTGGATAAGGATATTGATGTCGTTTACGATCGTATTTTTATGAAATCGTCGGCTATGGGAAATACGATGGCCATGGATTCGGATGATTCGGATACGACCAAAAAAAATCCTTTCCGTGGAATAAAAGGCGCATCTTTCAGAATGGTCATGGCACCAGATGGCTCCATAAAATCATTAACCGGAATTGATGCCATGTTAACCCGCATGGCTTCTAAAATGTCTAAAGACTCTGTTGTGATGAATAGTGTAAAGGCATCATTGGCCAAACAATTTAATTCTGAAAGCATGAAACAAACCATGGAGTCGTCGCTAAAAGTTTATCCGGAAAAACCTGTTAAGGTTGGCGATAGCTGGACTGTTGATACCAAGATGCAAATGACGATGCCCATCGAAACGATTACAAAATACACGCTTAAAGAAGTAAAAAATGGCATCGCTTACCTGAACATTTCAGGAACACTAACCTCTAAAGGTGATTTTGAAACCATGGGCAATAAAATGCAAACGGATTTAACAGGAACCAACAATGGCGACGCCGAACTCGATTTAAAAAGTGGCTTAATCCTTAAAAGTCATCTGCGAATGGAAATGACTGGCACAATGACTGCAATGGGACAAAAAATTAATTTTGAGTTACAGGGCATTAACAAAATTGTTGGTAAAGAAATTCCGCTATAAACTTCCTGTAAGTGCCACTAAAAATTCAGTGGGTATTTCGATGTGGGGAATATGACCGCAGGCTTCGAACTCTATAATTTTTGCGCCTGGAATTTTTGCTGCAGTTTGCTTGCCTAAAAATCTATACTGCCCATGTAGCACTTGCTGATCAGGCGTTAAAAGCCCCTTGCCAACAATTGTTTTATCTTCTTTTCCAACAAATAAAACCGTTGGCACTTTCAGATTTTGAAATTCATAAACCACAGGCTGCTCGTAAATCATCGTAAATGTCATGGCAGCAACCTTTGCCCAACGTGGATAATCTGCACTGAATGTAACCCCTCCGGCAATATTGACCAAATATTCATATTCTGGTTTCCAATAAGTAAAATACGAGGTTTGATAATATTTTCGAACGCTTTCTGCCGTTGTTTTTAACTCGGTTTGATTTTGCTGTAGGGTATTTACATAAGGTACAAATGTTTTATAATCCTCTAACCCAATAGGGTTTTCGAGTAACAGCTTTTCAGTTGTATTAGGATAAAGTAAAGCAAAACGCGTGGCCAACATGCCGCCCATGCTATGGCCAAGTACCACCGTTTTCTGAATACCCAGGGTATCAAGTAATTTTTTGTTCCAGGCCGCCAGCTGGTGGAAACTATAATGAATAAAAGGTTTAGATGATTTGCCAAAACCAATTTGATCGGGAACGATTACACGATAACCAATAGCTGTTAATGCTTTGATTACATTACCCCAATAGTAACCGCCAAAGTTTTTACCATGAAATAAAATCGCTGTTTTACCATTAGCCGCTATTGTTGGCGCCACATCCATATAGGCCATTTTTATATCCTGACCTTCAGTGCTCAGCGGCAAAAATTTTACGGGGTATGGATATTTCACGTTTTCTAGAGTGATAGAAAGCGTATCTATTCTTTGTGCTCTTGATGTAGTTAAAATAAATATGGTAAGTGCAAGTACAACGAAAATTTTCTTCATGAGTAAAATATTTTATGCGATGATAAAAAGCGAATCGGCCTAATTTAATACTTATTTATACTTTTGAGCAACCAAATAATTTAAATATGCCTGTTTTTTATATTAGCGAACAGCCGCTAACATTAAATGTTTTAAAAGAAATTATTCTGAAAAACAAGCCAATCGCATTAAGCCAGGAATCTGTTGAGCGCATTCAAAAATGCAGAAACTACCTTGACAACAAGCTAAAACGCCATGAAGACCCAATCTATGGAATTAACACCGGTTTTGGATATCTACAAAATGTAAAAATTGAGGAAGAGAACTTAACCAAACTACAACACAATTTATTGCTTTCTCATGCCTGCGGTACCGGAACAATGGTACCACAAGAGATTGTAAAGTTAATGTTGCTTTTAAAAATCCAATCTTTGAGTTACGGTTATTCTGCCATTGCACTCACTACTGCACAACGCCTAGTTGACTTTTACAACCACGATATTTTGCCTGTCGTTTACACACAGGGGTCGCTCGGTGCATCAGGCGATTTAGCACCACTGGCACACCTGGCACTTCCGTTAATTGGCGAAGGCGAAATAACTTATAAAGGGCAAAGGCTTAACACCGCTAAACTTTATGAACAGTTAAACTGGCAGCCCTTATCACTTCAATCTAAAGAAGGATTGGCTTTAATCAATGGCACTCAATTTATGAGCGCTTATGGTATTCATATTTTGCTGAAAGCTGAAAATTTAAGTGATTGGGCCGATCAGCTTGCCGCTATGTCTATTGATGCTTTTGATTGTAGAATTGATCCATTTGATCATTTAAGTCATCAAATCAGGCCGCATAAGGGGCAGTTGGAAACTGCAAAAAAGATTAAAGATTTATTACATGGTAGTGAAATAATTCACCGCAGCGGAAAACAGACTCAAGATCCGTATTCGTTTCGCTGTGTACCGCAGGTGCATGGAGCAAGTAAAGATGCCATAGCATATGTAAGAAACGTATTTGAAACGGAAATCAATTCCGTAACAGATAATCCAAACGTTTTTCCTGAGGATGACCGGATCATTTCTGCAGGAAATTTTCATGGACAGCCTTTGGCTTTAAGTCTTGATTTTTTATGTATCGCTTTGGCAGAATTAGGCTCTATTTCCGAAAGGCGAGTGTTTCAACTTATTTCAGGTCAGAGAAATCTGCCACCGTTTTTAATTAAAGATGCAGGGTTAAATTCGGGCTTAATGATCGCACAATATACCGCTGCATCAATTGTAAGCGAAAACAAACAGTTTTGCACACCATCATCTGTTGATAGCATTGTAAGCAGCAACGGCCAGGAAGATCATGTAAGCATGGGCGCCAATGGTGCAACGAAATGTTTGCGGGTGGTAAATAACCTCGAAAATATTTTGGCCATCGAACTGCTTACTGCTGCCCAGGCGTTAGACTTTCGAAAGCCTTTAAAATCTTCTCCGAAAATTGAGGCACTCTTTTCTGCGTACAGAACGGTAGTAAGTTTTAATAATGCAGATCGAATACTAGCAGAGGATATTAGAAAATCAGTACAATTTATACAACAACACTAAAAGCGAAGCTTCCTAAGCGGAAGCTTCGCAGGATTATTTCATGAGATAGTCGATCAACTCCTTCTTCTCGTATTTTCGGGCGTAATCAAGAGCAGTTTTTCCTTCCCGATTTTTCAACCCAATATCTGCGCCAGCCTTGACTAAAACCTTGGCGGCTTCTAATTCACCATATTTCGCGGCATACATCAATGGGCTTTTATCGTCGCAGATTTTATTTACATCTGCTTTAGTTGATATTAAATCCTGTAAAACCTTAATTGACTTGCTTCTGATGCTGATCGCAAATAAGGAATACGGCTTCTGTTCAAGCAGTAAACAGGAATCTATCACGATTTTGTCTTCTTTAAGCGCTAAATTAAACAAGCTTACATCATCTGTTTTAAAGGCTTGTTTTAGCTTGGCAGATAGGCTCTGAGCGTTAGCGGAGAAGGAAGCCAAAATGAGTAAGGCATTGATTATGAATAGTTTCATCATGTTAAAATTTAGATTTTACTTCTGCAACATTTGCTTCAGGTTAGCAATTGGCACCTGAATGGAAGTTGAATTAGAGATATCCCCTTCTGCATTGTTAATTTTGATATTCTCAAAATTTACGTTGCATTCTCCAGTCGTTTTAAGCACCAAATTTTCTATCGCGTCATGCGTTTTACCTTGCTCATTGCTTACTTTAACCTTCGTAGTATTAACATCTAAGTCTAACGTGCTGATCGCCGAATTATAAATATTTAGCGTCGACCTGTTCAGGCTAACATCAAGTTTTGTGATGCCTGAACTGTAAATATTATTATCGATCCAATATTCATTAAGGGCCTTCAAATTTTTGTTGGTGATGGATAAGTGTTTAATTTTTGTACCTTCTGAAATGCTAAAACTCGCATTTTTACCTAAGTCCAAAGTTAAGCTGTCACCATCTTTCACAAATAACTGATTGAGGTTAACATCATCAATTTTAATCTGGGTTAAGTTTGGAGCAAATACGATAATGGTGCCACCTCCATATATTTTAGCAGAAGGGAGTTTTATTTCGATTTGCTGATTGACGTTTTTGAAACTTAAAACTTCTTCTGAAAGATCTTTAGTGATTTTAACCGCAAACTTATTGCTCTTAAATACTTTAATTTTTAAACTAACAAAATCAGTTCCGTGGATGGAGATTTTATCAAAAGGTTCGGTATCATATTTCTTCACATACCTGCTACCCTCTTTATCTAAATCTTCCTCTCCTAAAATAATTTGATTGTATTGTTGCGTAGTTATTCTGTTTGTTTTGGCAACCAAAATCATTATGGTTAGTGGCACAATCAGTAAAGTAGCAGCCATACCAATTAGAATTTTATTACTTGTTTTCATTTTCTAGGCGTTAAAATTTTCTGTTACAAATGTTTGATATCTGTTTTTCAATTCCTCAAAATCTATTTCTAACAAATACATGTTTCTAAATAGCTGTGGCAATTCATCTTCGATAAAAGTAGTTTTACGATAAATATTTACGTTTGCAATGGCATCTTCAGCTAAGAAAAAACCAATTCCTCTTTTGTTGGTGATGATGTTTTGCTTTTGTAAAAGTTCATAAGTACGCATCACTGTATTTGGGTTCACCTCCATATCTACTGCCAACTCCCGTACCGATGGTATTTTATCCTGAGGTTTCCATTTCCCCAGAAGAATGTGTTCACACACATATTCTGCTATTTGCAAATAAATAGCTTTGTTATTACTAAAATCCATCTAAACCTCCTTCTCTTTTAATCGAATGTATGTTGTAATCCAGAATGCAATTGTAACTACCAGTGCAACCAGGCTGAAAATTAAAAAAATATGGCTATCATTATGCCAGTATTGATTACCAATCCACACCGTATCAGCGATCATTAAATTCATGAAATAAAAGGTTAGTGATACCCACAAAACTGTGAATAATATCACTACTATAGCCGTTTTGATATAATGAAATCGTTTAAAATAGATTGATCCAAGTAAAAATATGCTGGTAACAGTGAAGGGTGAAATCAGGTTGTATCCAAAATAGCGAAGAGCGGTTTGGTCTCTCAAAATTTCCGAAAGCATGCTTTGAGCTGGCTTCGCTTGCCCGCTGTGTATAGCCGCAGTCTGTTCCGGATTTAAACTGGCGTTTAATAAGGTAACAAATGCTAAATCGACCAGATAAAAAACCAGTAAAAAACTGCAAACACTAACTATTGAGGTATAAAAAATAGCCGTCAAAAATTTTTCGAAAGTAGACGCAGGTGTCATCAGCTCTAAAATCGAATTTGCTTTTTGTCCAAGATTATTAAAATAATTGCTTGCAATGATGCTGGTGAAAAAGAATCCTAAAAACATAAACAGAAGATATCTGAATTGTAGGTCAGGCCTGTTTTTATCAGAAAAGTAAATTCTGTCTGTTGAGGGCATTAAAAACCAATAACAAATGATCAGAATTCCAGTGAGTACAACCAGCGTTCCTAAATAAACTTTCCCAAAATCCAGCCATTGTCTTTTGAGCAATAAGCCAAATCGATTAATATTAAATGTGTTGTTCATGGCTTAATCAAATAAAGGTTTAAATTTTGTTTTCTCAGTTAAAATGGCATTGAAGAGTAATTCTATATCCAGTTTGCTCTCTTCTTGATGATAGTTTGGCAATACGGCATTGTAGCCGGAAAGTGATTGCTCGGCATAAATAATACTGGCATCTATTTCTTTCACTTTTTTAAAAGTGAGTTTTTCGGTAATTTCTTCAACGGATGCTTTTAAAGCAATATCATTTTCATCCAGCATAATTACGGTGTCAATTAAATTATCTAAATCCCTAACCTGATGCGTGGAGATAATGATGCAACAATCATCGGTTAAGGCAGAAGCCATAATTTTCCTGAATTGTGCCTTTGAAGGAATATCCAATCCATTTGTAGGTTCATCCATAATAATCAGCTTCGCCTGGGTAGCCAAACCAAAAGCGATAATGATCTTTTTCTTCTGGCCATAACTCATATCAATTAATTTTTGCGAAACCGGAATATCAAATTCCTTTAATAGCTCGGCAAAGTAGTTATGATTAAATTTTTTATAGAAAGGTGCATTGGCTTTGAGGTAAGCATCAATTTTAACGGCAGGCAAATAAAATTCTTCCGGGATGAAACAAATTTGTTCCAACAATGCCGGCTGACGCTTTTTCGGATCGAAACCCAATACATTTACTTTTCCGCTTTGCGCATATACCAAACCAGCCAAATTTTTAAGCAAACTGGATTTACCCGCTCCGTTTTTACCGAGCAAACCATATATATGTCCGGCATTTAATTGCAAACTCATATTTTTAAACAATGGCTTATGCTTACTGTAACCAAAATTAAGATTGTTAATTTGAATCATGTTTACTGTATTAGTTAAATAATACACTAAAGTATGAGTTATTTCTTTACATCCAAATTTTTAGTACATTTTTTTTTATAACGCCTTTGTAAAACTTGAGTTTAATATCCGTTGCATTAAAACATCCTTAACATTTGGATTGTATGTTTGTGTAAACACGATAAATAATGGATAAAAACTGGGCTTACTTAATTAGTCGGTTAGCAATTGGCTTAAGTTTTTTCGGACACGGCCTGGTGCGTTTACCAAAACTTGCCGGCTTTAGCAATTGGATGGTTAGCCAGTTTTCCAAATCATTACTACCAGAATTTTTAGTAGTTCCCTTTAGCTATATTTTACCTTTTGCTGAATTCATTGCAGGTCTATTGATCATCATCGGCCTGTTTACCCGACAAGGGTTATTGCTTGCAGGCCTTGTTTCTTTAGCTCTAATTTTTGGAACAACAATGATCGAAAATTGGGAAGCCTTACCATCTCAGTTAATTCATGTGGCATTTTTATCCGTGTTATTAGCTTATTTACCGCATAATACCTATGCGGTTGATCAAATCATTAAAAAATAATATGGAATACAGAAAAATAGGAAACTCTGATTTAGAACTTTCAGCAATTACTTTCGGCGCCTGGGCGGCAGGTGGATGGATGTGGGGTAGCACAGATCGAAACGATGCCATTAAAGCTATTCAGGCGGGTTACGACTTAGGGGTAACTTCCATCGATACTGCTCCAATTTATGGACAAGGAGATAGTGAAGAAATTGTTGGCGAAGCAGTTAAAGGAATTGCAAGAGACAAAATCCAGCTGGTAACCAAATTTGGCATGCGCTGGGATTTAGAAAAAGGGAAGTTGGCTATGCAAACCAAAAACAATGATGGTAAAAACATTGATGTTTATAAGTATGCCGGAAAGGAAAGTGTAATTTTCGAGTGTGAACAATCTTTGAAGCGGTTAGGAACAGATTATATCGACTTATATCAGATACACTGGCCGGATGTGACTACTCCAATTATTGAAACTTTCGAAGCAGTTAGCCGATTGATTGAGCAAGGGAAGGTGCGGTACGCTGGAGTTTGCAATTATGATGTGGCACAGTTGAAAGAAGCTGATCATACTTTGGAGATTATTTCCAATCAGATTCCTTTTAGCATGGTTAATCGGGCTGTTGAAGAGGAAATAATTCCTTTTTGCCTTGAACACAACAAATCGGTTTTAGCATACAGCCCGATGGAAAGAGGTTTGTTGACCGGTAAAATGACTGCCGACTATAAATTCGAAGAAGGTGATCATCGCCAGGGAAATAAATTCTTTACTCCGGAAAGTATTCAGAAAACCAATGCGTTTTTAGCCAAACTTGAGCCTTTGGCTGAAGAGAAAAATGCAACCTTATCCCAATTGGTTTTACGCTGGACCATCGAACGGCCAGGAATTACAATTGCTTTGGTTGGGGCGAGAAATGAAAAACAAGCCATCCAAAATGCCGAAGCAATAAATGTAAAATTAAGTGCTGATGAAATTCAATTCATCAACACAGAACTAAAGAACGCTGGTTTTTAATCTCCAAATAATAGCTAAGACACTACTTTTCAAAAAAGTACTGAATTGCCTTTGTAGTTAAACAAAAATATATGTCAAAATTATTTTCTCCTTTTACCATAAAGGATGTAACCCTAAAAAATAGAATCGTTATTTCTCCAATGTGCCAATACTCAGCTATTGATGGCTTTGCCAACGATTGGCATTTGGTTCATTTAGGCAGCAGAGCCGTTGGTGGTGCCGCTTTGATTATTCAGGAAGCTACAGCAGTAGTTCCGGAAGGCAGAATTACACATGCCGACTTGGGCATCTGGAAAGATGAGCATGTAGAAAAGTTGAAGCAGATTGTTTCTTTTATTCACGAAAATGGTGCAATTGCTGGTATTCAATTGGCGCATGCTGGCAGAAAAGCAAGTTGCGACCTGCCATGGAATGGCGGAGAACAGCTCACCGAAGGCGAAAATAGCTGGCAAACCGTTGGCCCATCGCCTATACCTTTTAAAAAAGAACAGGTTGCACCTCATGAATTGAGTATATCGGAGATTCAGGATATTGTTTTTGCTTTCAGAGCTGCTGCAAAACGAGCTTTAGATGCTGGCTATAAAGTGATCGAAGTGCACGCTGCTCATGGTTATTTATTACACGAGTTTTTTAGTCCGCTCAGTAACACTCGCAGCGATGTTTATGGTGGCAGTTTCGAAAACCGCATTCGTTTGGTAATTGACGTTGTGGAAGCCGTTCAATCGGTTTGGCCAGAAAACTTACCTGTTTTTGTGCGTATTTCTGCAACAGACTGGACAGCAGATGGCTGGAATGAAAATGATTCCCTTCAGTTGGCGGCGGTTTTAAAAGATAGAGGCGTTGATTTAATTGATACCTCCTCGGGTGGAAATGTACCGGATGCCTTTATTCCTGCCGGTCCCAATTATCAGGTTCCTTTCGCTGATAAAATCAGAAATGAAATTGGTATTTACACAGGAGCAGTTGGCGTAATCGTTGATGCGCAACAGGCCGAAGATATTTTGCAGGAAGATAAAGCAGATTTAATCTTCATCGCCCGCGAATCGTTACGCGATGCCTATTTCCCTACACATGCCGCTCAAATTTTAGGCGATGATATCGAATGGCCTAATCAGTATGTAAGGGCAAAAAGAGAAACTTTTAAAAAATAGATTTATCATTTAAACAAAAAGCCTCCTGAAAATAATTTCCAGGAGGCTTTTTGTAGATAGGGGGATTTTCCTCGTTATTTCACAAGAGTAAAGGGAACATATAAGCCGAAAGTGATATTTCTTCCAACATTATAAATTCCAAAATTTGGATTTTCGTAATCCAAACGACCAGGCTTATACCTGCTTAAAGCATCATAATATTTCTGGTTTAATACGTTGTTTGCCGAAACAGATAACTTCACCGGCTGTTTGCCTAAGTTAAAAGTTGCACCAATACCAGCATTTAGCAAAGTATATCCGCTAGTTGGTGTTTCAAAAACGTCATCAACCCGGTTTTGCTTAAAGGCCGAATTTATTCCGACTGATAAATAGGCATCGTTTGTTCCTTTAAGTTTTGGTTCGAAACGCAATTCGTTGCGCAAGGTTCCCGCTGGAATGAATGCTAGAGGCTTATTTAATGAGGTGTTTTGCGCATGAACATACCCAAAAGTATTTTCGAAGTGAATAAAAGGAACCGGATGGATGGTTAAAGTAGCTTCAGCTCCATAAAGGTTAGCGTTTACCTGGCCATAACGGTAAACCGGATAATCGTCACCCTCAGCGTTGATGATTTCTCCATTGTTTGAAGCATAAATAAAATTGTGCACATAGTTATTGTAGATACTTGCACTTGCGCTTACCACTTTACCTTCGTATTCTAAAGCAGCATCAACCTGGTAACTCCTTTCCGGGCTCAAACCCGAATTGCCAATTTCATACCTGAACGTTCCCTCATGTACTCCATTGGAAGCCAATTCTGCCGGATTAGGCGCACGAAATGCAGAACCTGCATTGGCTTTAAAGTTCCATTCTTCATTAAACTGATGAGTAAAACCCAGTGCACCACTTACGTTTGAAAACTTGTTTTGGAAGGGTGCAAAAATCTCTTCACCATCTTTAATAAGTTGTTTCCCATCATTTTTACGATAATCGTAACGGGCTCCTATGCTAAACGTACTGTTTTCCCAGTTCTTTTTTGCAAAGGCAAAAACACCGATTCCATAAGTATTGTAGTCTGGAATTAAAAACTCATCATCTGCTTTATTCTCACTATTGCCTGCATCGGCACTTAATCCAAAAACAGGCTGCCAGCCATTGATTTCATGGATATAATATTTTAAATCAGCAGTGTACGTTTTAAGATCAAAGAACAAAGCCGGTTCTGTACTTTCTTCGAGCTCCCTGCGCTGGTTCTGCTGGTATCCAAAATCAGCTTTTAAATTGCCATTGCCCAAAATAAAGTTGTTATTCAGGGCAATTTTGAAATGGCGAATATCCTGACGTGGAAAATCCAGTTCACGATTTTTGAAATCCTGTTTAAGAAATGCTTCACCGCTTTCTTTAAGGAAATTTCCATTATCATCTAAAGCAGGTTCGTAAAACCCAATATTGTTACGGAAACTCGACACGTTCAAATGAGTATAACCCCAGCTTTTGTTCAAGCCAATCATTCCACTCAAATCAGTTTCATTAAAGCCCGAATTTGGAAAGTAACCTGTAGGTGTTTTAAATGAATGAGCATTTTTATAGGTACCGCGGGCTCTCCATACAAAACCGTTTTGATTTCCATTCAACATCAAAGAATTTGCTGTTAAGCCATTGTTGGTAGCGTAATTGGTAATAAACTCCCCTTTTACCTGCCCTTCGGGAGCAGTGCTCGGCTCCAGAATGTTAATTACTCCACCCAAAGCATCAGAACCATACATTAATGAGGCAGCGCCACGTAGAATCTCAATCCGATCTGATTTAAACTGATCAATTTCTATCCCATGTTCATCGCCCCATTGCTGTCCCTGTTGTTTAATTCCATCATCTAAAGTTACAATTCGGTTATAACCCAAGCCGCGAATGACTGGTTTTGAAATGGACGGTCCTGTTGTAATTTGGGAAACGCCAGGCACCCTCGTCAATGCATCAATCAAATTGGTAGAAGGTTGCAACAATTGATCTTTCCCAACCACTGCAGATGAAGCGCTGTTTCGCTTGCTGGTACTGCTGATTAAACTGCCTGTAATTACAATTTCTTTAGTTTCAATGGCTGTAGGCTGCAAGGCAAAATCCAGCGTTACTGTGCTTGAAAAGTTAACGATTTTTGTTGCTGTTTTATAACCAATGTAATGTACTTCCACCAGGTAACTTCCTTTTGCAGGAAGATTGTTTAGGGTAAATTCTCCGTCGTTATTGGTTACAGCAGAAACTTTTAAATCGGGAATGTAAATGCTTGCACCAGGCAAAGTCTGGCTGTTACTCGCATCAGTAACTTTACCTTTAATATCTTTCAAAGCAGATGCAAAAGCCGTGCTGCTCAATAATGTATATAGAATTACTAAGCCAATAAGCTGTAATTTTTTCATGATTTATAATGAATAGAAATGATGTCGAACGCCAAAACAGAAGCTTACAAGCCTTGTTTCAGATCTGACAAATAAAATAATTGGTTTTCCGGTAAACGGACAATAAGTTTGAAAAAACTAAACCATAGGAGGACCACGCAAACCAGTGCTTAAAAGCTCAACATAAGAACTTTTTAAGATGGTTTGCTTTGGGCTGATGAGTTTGGCAGAAAGAAATATTCTATAAATGTGATGAACCTGCACATAGTCTTTTTCAAAACTTGCACTACAGATTAAACAGGTATCGCCATGCGACTGTACGTGACTAACGTGATGGCAGTGAATTTCTTTTTTGGGTATTGGTATTTCCTGGTGGTGATGAAGCACACTCCAGGGTGTTAAGGCAATAGCAAACACAATCAGCATAAATGCCGATAAATATTTTCTGATGTTTTGCCTATGCTTTTTCAATGTGTCAAAAGTAGCAAATGTTGTTCAATTCTATATCTTTGGAAAGTAACATTGCTTTTATCTATGAGCCAAAATCTAACCAATGGTTTAAACTTAAGCCAAAAACAAACCCCAAACGGAACTGAATTAAATTGCAAAGGATGGATTCAGGAAGCGGCATTACGCATGCTTTTAAATAATCTTGATCCTGAAGTAGCAGAACGCCCTGAAGATTTAATTGTTTACGGCGGACGAGGGAAAGCGGCTAGAAATAAAGCATCATTAAGTTTGATTATAAAAGCTTTGAGAGATTTGGAAAATGATGAAACCTTATTGATCCAATCAGGAAAGCCAGTTGCTGTTTTACCTACTCATGCTGACGCACCAAGGGTTTTAATCTCCAATTCGCAGTTGGTTCCCAGATGGGCAACGCAAAAACATTTTAATGAATTAGAAGATAAAGGACTAATGATGTATGGTCAGATGACTGCCGGCTCCTGGATTTACATTGGTTCGCAAGGTATTGTACAAGGTACTTATGAAACCTATGCAGCCCTGGCAAAAAAGCATTTCGGGTCAAGTTTAAAAGGAAAATTAAACGTTACCGCTGGTTTAGGCGGAATGGGTGGTGCGCAGCCTTTGGCCATTACCATGAATGAAGGTGTCTGTTTAGCTGCAGAAGTGGAAGAATGGCGCATCAAAAAACGCCTGGAAACCCGCTACATTGATGAAATCAGTTATGATATTGATGAAGCAATAGACCAAGCTGTAACTTACAAAAATGAAGGCAAAGCGATCTCTATTGGTGTGGTTTGCAATGCTGTTGAGCTATTGCAAAGATTAATCGAGCGAAATATTGTTCCCGATACGTTAACTGATCAAACGTCTGCTCACGATCCGTTAATTGGTTATTTCCCTGAAGGATTGACTGTAGCCGAAGCCGCCGAATTAAGGCAGCATAACGCCGAAGAGTATATAAAACAATCGTACGCCACCATGGCAAAGCATGTGAAGCAAATGCTTGAATTACAAAAACGTGGTGCCATTACATTCGACTATGGCAATAATTTACGAGGAAGAGCTGTAGAGGCTGGTGTAGAAAATGCTTTTGATTTCCCTGGTTTTGTCCCTGCTTATATCCGTCCGTTATTTTGCGAGGGTAAAGGTCCATTCAGGTGGGCAGCTTTGAGTGGCGACCCTCAGGATATTTTTGAAACGGATAAGCTGATTTTAGAACTATTTCCGGAAAACGAAAGCTTGCAACGCTGGATTAAAATGGCTCAAGAGCGAATAGCATTTCAGGGTTTACCAGCCCGGATCTGTTGGCTGGGCCAGGGAGAACGCGAAAAAGCAGGCGTAGCTTTTAATAAACTGGTTGCTGAGGGTAAAGTTAAAGCACCTATTGTAATTGGACGCGATCATTTGGATACAGGCTCGGTAGCTTCACCAAACCGGGAAACTGAAGCGATGCTCGATGGCTCAGACGCGGTGGCGGATTGGCCTGTTTTAAATGCGTTGATGAATACCGCCGGCGGAGCAAGCTGGGTATCATTACATCATGGCGGCGGTGTGGGTATCGGCTATTCCATTCACGCAGGTATGGTAATTGTTGCCGATGGAACCGCTGAAGCCGAAGCCAGATTAAAAAGAGTTTTACATAACGACCCGGCTTTGGGCGTAATCCGCCATGCTGACGCGGGTTATGATATCGCACAAGATACCGCCAGAAAATTTAGGTTGGGATTGAAGTTATAAGATATCGTCATTGCGTGGCACGAAGCAATCTGGCTGGAGAGATCGCTTCGTGCTTGCAATGACGAAAATTAAAAGAGAATGAAATTTATAAGAAAAAACATATTCAATGCCCTTTTCGTTGCTCTTCTTTTGATTATTGTTTTTGTACCCGATGCAAAAGCTTTGTTGATCAGAGGCCTGATGGAAATTGGACTTTATTCACCTTCTGTCAATCAGCCCAGTAAAACAGCAATGGATTTGGGCGGAATCAGGTTTCAGGATATCAACGGAAAAAATGTCGATTTAGGAGCGTTAAAAGGTAAAGTAATCTTCCTGAATTTTTGGGCCACCTGGTGTCCACCCTGCCGGGCAGAAATGCCCTCAATTAATAAATTATATACCCAGTTTAAGGATGATAAAAATGTAGTATTTATTTTTGCCGATGCAGATGGCGATCTAGAAAAGTCGGTAAAATTTATGGCGAACCGGAAGTATCAAATGCCTGTATTTAAGGTGACGAGTAGCATTCCCGATCAAATTTTTTCAGGTGCTCTACCTACAACTGTTATTTTCGATAAACAAGGAAGGTTATCATTTAGGCATGAAGGAATTGCTAATTATGCCGATAAAAAGATTGTCGATTTTTTAAATAAACTAAAAGTTAGTGATTAGCGGATTGGCGATGTAGTTTAAAGCTGTATGTTTTTAAATCAATGCCATAAATCCCATTAATTTTACCAGGCAGACTTTCATAGGCCTCTTTTATCTTGTGAAGGATAATATTATCACGCTTTCTTATTCTAACGGTTTTGTCATTACTGTCTGGCAAAAACACAAGGCTGTGACCATTTTTACTTGGAATTTCATTCGGGAGATACTTTACCTTCTTTCCTGTTTTGATGTCGGTTTTGATAATTTCGCTGCCTAAAATGTAACCGTTAGCTAAGGATAATTTAATCTCAAAATTTTTGGTTTTGCCATAATAATAGGCAAATTCAAACGCTTTCTGGCTAAAGGCATAACTGCTTATTGTTAACAATACAGTGGTTAATACAACTCTCATCTATTGAAAAATTTATACGTTAAGTTAGGCAATTTGCTCAGTTTCCCTACAGGCACTAGCAGATTTTATAAACCTGATGGACGCGACAGCCTCCGATTTTTTCTATCGGAGCTACAGCAAACAGCAGGACTACTTTAACCTATCGGCTACTATTTTTGATTTACAAAAGATATTTAATTTGGTTAAACATCGCTGATTATTTACTTACTTTTGCCGCCATGATTTCATTTTTCGAGGCAAACTTAAAGCAACTTTCTATCCATCATACCGGAAACAAATTAGTTGAGGAATACTACAAATTATCTGATGCGCCATTAAATATTGATGATGAGGTGTTGGGCAATTTGTTAATGCAATATTTCCTTAAGCCTTTCGAAAAAGTAAATGAGGTGTATCGTTTTTTTCATCCGAACGACAACCTGAATTTGAATGAGGTTTATCATTTTGCGCATGAAATTTTTGAAAACAATGAGCTTTTTCACGAAGATTCGCAGCAACTGGCTAAATACTTATATGATGTGGCCAATCATCCGAAGATAAAATCGGGAGAACTGTATGTAGCGTATTTTGAAAAAGTGCAAATTGAAGGGGAGCAGTTGGATGTGATCGGCATTTTCAAATCCGAAACAAAAGATACTTACCTGAAAGTTTTCCCAAAGGATGACGGCTTTAATATGAGCTATGAGCAAGATGCCATAAGTATCAATAAGCTAGATAAAGGTTGCTTGATTTTTAATACCGATAAAGAAGAAGGTTACAAAGTAGTAGTACTCGATCAGGCCAAAAGCAGTAATGAATCTGCCGTTTACTGGAAGGATGAATTTTTAAAACTGAAGATTAGAAATGATAGCTACAACCAAACCAATAACGTTTTAGGCGTTTACAAAAACTTTGTAACGCAGAAACTGGATGACGATTACGAAATCAGCAAAGCGGATAAAATTGATCTGTTAAACCGCTCAATGAAATATTTTAAAGAGAAGGAAACCTTCGACATTGAAGAATTCGGCAATGAGGTAATTGGTAATGCAGAAGGAATTGAATCTTTTAAAAATTACAAAAAAAGCTACGAAGAGGAATTTGAAAGCCCTATTGCTGATCATTTCGAAATTGCAGAATCGGCAGTAAAAAAACAGGCCAGAGCTTATAAAAGTGTTTTAAAACTGGATAAAAACTTTCACATCTATATTCATGGCAACAAAGACATGATTGAAAAGGGTTATGACGACGATAAATCGATGAACTTTTACAAAGTGTACTTCAGAGAAGAGGAATAGTTTTTTGTTAGCAGTTGGCGATTTTCAGTTTTCAGTTGGTAATTGGCCGTTTTCAAGGAACGATTCACCACTTAAACAATTAGACATTTAACCAAACGCTCAAAAACCAATCAAATCCGCTGTTGTGCTTTTAAAGCCAGATATCTGTTGATCACATTTAGTGTTAAATTTTGAGGCGATGTCAATATGGATAAAATGCCATGTTTATTTAGGGCTTTAACCATTAATTTCTTTTCGTAAATAAATTTTTCTGCGATGGTTTTATGATAAATGCCTTCTACATCTTTCGCCGGCGCATGGCTAAGGGTTTTCAATTCTGTGTTCTCAAAAAATACTACCAGTAATAAATGATATTTCGAAAGTCGCTGCAGGTATGGTAGCTGCCGTTCCAAGGCCGATAAACTTTCGAAATTGGTAAAGAAAACCAATAATCCACGCTGTTTAACAACCGCACGGACACTACTATACAAAGCTTCCAGATTGCTTTCCAGATACCTTGTTTTTTCTTTGTAAAGCACGTTCATGATATTGCCAAGTTGAGCAGATTTGCGGTCGGCCGGAACGATTGAGCCAATCATTTCGGAAATAGTAATCAAACCTGCTTTATCCTCTTTCAGCATGGCTACTTTGGTTAGCGCCACCGTTGCATTAATGGCATAATCCAATAAGCTTAGCCCTCCAAATGGCATTCGCATTACCCTTGATTTATCGATAATGCAATAGATGTTTTGTGATTTCTCGTCAGTATAATTATTTACCATTAAACCGCCTTTTCTGGCAGTGGCTTTCCAGTTAATGGTACGAATATCGTCTCCTCCAACATAATTTTTAATCTGATCGAATTCGCTGCTATTTCCGATTTTTCTGATCCGCTTGATGCCCATTTCTGTCAGATGCCTGGAAACGGCCATTAATTCGTATTGACCAAGATTAATGAATGAAGGATAAACCGGGAGAACTTTGGCCCCATCGAAATTGTAGCGCCGGCTGATGAAACCCAGCGGCGACCCAATATACGCCCTGATAAATCCGAATTCGTATTCACCACGTTTGGTTGGCCGCAAGTTATAATGGATAGATTTTACTTCAGCTGATTTCAAAATCAGCCGAAAATCCTTATCTCTCAACTGGAACTGGTAAGGAACTTCATCAATAACCCCTACGTTTACGCCAAAGCCATACCTGTTTTTAATTTCAATTTGAATGGGATTTTCATCGCCATTGCTCAACCGTTTTGAAGTAAACCGTTGCGCATCAATTCCCTTTGGAATCCGGTAAAGAATAAAAATATCAACAAATAACAGGATGAACACCACAACTGTAGCAATTTCGGGAATGTCGCCAAGCCAGGTGAAGAAAAATTTCAGTAGAAAAAGCACAACACAAAACCCCAAAGCGGCAAAAAACCGATCCTTGAGAAATAGATTGATGTAATATTGCTGAAAGAATTTTTTCAAATGGTTAATTATTAAAAATGGTTAACTGTTTAATTGGTCAATTGTAGGAATTGGTTAATTGGTTAATTGTTAGGTGGTAATTTTCCAAATTGTCCGTTGAAAACTGCCAACTGAAAACTGCTAACTTTAAACTGCCAACGATCTACCTTGGTACCTCTATTTTTTTAATAATCTGATGAACGATGTCACTGGTGGTTAAACCTTCCATTTCTTTTTCAGGAGATAATAAAATTCGGTGTGCTAAAACCGGTATAGCAACGGTAATGATATCTTCTGGTGTTACAAAATCCCGGTTTTGGATGGCTGCCAATGCTTTGGCGCTATGCACAATAGCCAATGATGCCCTTGGTGATGCACCCAGATAAAGCGATGCATTGTTGCGTGTTTCATTTACAATTTTCGCAATGTATTCCAACAGCTTCGGCTCTACAAACAAATTGCGGATTATCGCCCTGGCTGATTGAATCTGCTGCACTGATAGAACAGGTTTAACATCGCTGGCTAAAGTCTTATTTACTAAACCATGTTGCGCCAATAAAATAGCCGTTTCTTCTTCTAAAGATGGATATTTGACTTCAATTTTAAATATAAACCTATCTAGCTGTGCTTCTGGCAAACGATAAGTTCCTTCTTGTTCAATCGGGTTTTGCGTAGCCAACACCATAAAAGGCTCTTCCATGATGTAAGTTTCTCCATCAATGGTTACCTGTCGCTCTTCCATCACTTCAAACAATGCAGATTGGGTTTTGGCCGGGGCCCGGTTTATTTCATCCACTAAAATAATGTTCCCAAAAATTGGTCCTTTTCTAAATTCGAAATCGCCGGTTTTTGTATTAAAAATTGGTGTTCCTAAAACATCTGAAGGCATCAAATCTGGCGTAAACTGAACTCTTGAAAACTGGGCATCAATAGATTTCGCCAGTAGTTTTGCGCTAAGTGTTTTGGCTACGCCGGGTACCCCCTCAATCAGGATGTGCCCGTCGGCAAGCAAACCCACAATTAAAAAATCGATAACCTGTTTTTGTCCGACGATGATATTCCCAAGTACATTTCGAATTTGATCTACTGCTTCGGTTAAAGCACTTAAATCTGTACGCTGATTAAATTGTTCTTGCTCCATGGGCCTGTGTGTTATGATAAAAATTTTCTATGCTTTGATTTAAGTTGATGAGCTCATGATCGCTCAATTCACTCATTGTTGGTATTTGCGTAAAATATCTGGTCAGTGTTTTTGCAGAGGGTTCATTAATACCAGTTTTTTCCATTAATAGCGTTACAAAATCAGCACCAATTTCATTGGTTTTGATATAGTATCTGCTTCGGAGATATTCCAAAAAATAATTGATTTGTTTTTTGGCGATATCTAAATTATTCCTTTCGTGATAATATACACTTCCCACTACATTGGCAAATTCTACAGACGAATTTTTAAGTGGATCGGCAACCGGAATAATGCGTTGCCTGCGTTTAATTTCATACAGCACAAAAATAATCAGACTAAAAATAGCAAGATAATAAGCCCATTTAAGTTCGGGATGCTTAAAAAACACTCTTAAAACATCTGTGCTATCTTTTTTCTGAGCAGAGAAATAACCGTCGAAAATAATTTGTTTACTATTTTGAACGTAGCTGAGCGTTTTGGCTGCGTATTCAGCGCCATATTTATCTAACAGGTTAAAGTTTGTATAAAAACCAGGCTCTGCAATTAAATAAAGCGCACCTTTTCCATAATTGTATTTAACAAAATTTGGTTTCTGTACATTATTAATACCTAAAATAATTGCCTTTTTATAGTCGATTTTGCTAAAAAACTGTGTCCCTATCCCACGCTCAAAACCATAATTGGCATCAGTTTTTAAACTGGGATTGGTAAAGTTAAGCGAAGGGCGATCGGCTGACATCGTTGTTGATGTGGCAATTTTGAGTTCTTTCTCCAGTTTCCCAAAGTCGTAACTGGCAATAAATATCGTATTCCCAGCCTGCATGAATTTCTTCATTTGCTCAAAATCCGTTTTGGAAACATCTACCTTTTGCGCAACAATGAAATATGTTGTGTGACTAAAGTTTTTGTCCTTTAGTGTGTTATAAACAGCTCTTCTCGAATCGATTTTTGTTGCCTGCGGCAAAATATCTTTTATCCTATCATGTAAAATAAACGTACCATAAGGAATTTTATCAGATGATAAATAAGTTGGCGCCCAATTGGTTGGGGTAGGCTTATTGTATTGTGCCACAAGGTAAACCAATATCAGGACAACCCCTAAACCGAAGTAAATTTTAAACCCTCTCATTTAATTTTGTTGTTAAACTGGTTAAATGATTGGTTAATCGGTTCGAATTTATGTTCATCAACAGGAAAATCGCCATACCAGATATAATCAAACTGAAGCGTAAGCCTGCTAAAATCATCTTTTAATTCCGGCCTGGTGATTTCTGTTAAATAGTTATAGTTCGTTTTATCAGGCTGCCAATAGATAATTTCTGCATCGCTCAGCTTTTTCAGAGCTTGCAAATAAAGCAATCGTACAGCCAGCCGGTATTTCTGCGCTGCAATTAAACGCTGCAGTTCGGTTTCAAAATCAATTTCGTGAATGTTCTCCGAAATGATATCATAAGGTAAAGCCGCTTCTTTCGATTTTTTGCTAAAGATATTTTCAGTGCCAATTGCTTTGAAGATGAAATATAGAACCAAAGCAACACCCAAGCCAATAAAGAAGTATCTTGAAACCGTGTTGGATGCCGCACTGGCAAACAATTTCATTATGGTGTTCCAAAACCACATCCAGAACCGATCCCAAAGCGAAAGTTGCCCGGCCTGAAGTTCATCATATTGAAACTCCTTTTGATCTTTATAATTACTGATGGCTTCTTTATCAAACTTTGCGGGCACAAGCTTGCTGCTGTCTGTTTGCACAACAGGCTTTTCTTGTTTAGGCTGTACCACAATTTGGGTATAAGCATTTGCCGAAAGAAAAAACAGCAGGATTACTAAAGCATATCTAAAAAAGAGTTTGTGCATTTTAATATTCCTCTGGTCGCGTATCAATTGGTTTTTCTGTGCTCCCGAAATTGGTGATGCGTTCCATTAAGCCGGTGTTTTCTTTTTGCTCCAGCAAATTAAAGTAAGAAAGTGAAATGGTAATAATTGGTATAATGGTAAATACCTGGCAAAGCGATTGCAAAACTGTTGTAGCCATACTTAACGGTAATGACATGTGTGGCGTTTTACTGGTAAACATGCCAATCATACTGAACAATGTGGTTGGCAAAACCACCATGCTCATACAGGCATAAACAATAATCCACACAACGATTAAAGTGCCGAAAGTTACCCAAAAGTTTTCCTGAATCATTTTAAAACTTCTGCTAAAAGAATAGCCGAATGTGCCATTTTCAATTACCATTATTGGAAACATCATGGCAACAAATGGAAATAAGTAAAACCCTGGAACCAGACAAAAGATAAATGCGACGATCAACATCAGGATTAAGACAATCGCACTACCAAAAACCCTGAAAAAGTAATACTTGAAATAACCCCAAACTTCTTCGGTAGTTGGTGCCTGATTCCCTTTTTGAACATAAAGCGAGATAAATGATAAGATTGCCACCGTCATGCTGGCATAGGTTGCCAGCGAAAAGAGTAAAGAAAGGAAATATTCGAGCCCGTAAATGCTGCCAAAGCCGAAACCTCTGGCTGTTCTTCCATTGCCTATGGTATTGATAATATTGACCATTTTATATTGATAAACAAGCATGGAAGACATGCTGGCCAATACGAAAAGACCACAAAATGTAAAATAGGTTTTTATTAAAGCCTTAAAATTCTGACGCATAAAAGTAAATGTGTCATTAATTACCTGGCCGAAATCTCTACGTCTTTTAAATTCGATTTTTCCTATCATGTTAATTTAGCTTCTTGATAATTTTTACGGGGTAGATGAATACGTACCAAATGATAAATGCAGCAGATATGCCCAAAATAGCTATACTCAAGAACAATGGCATTTCAGTGTGGCGGGTAATGAAACTTTCGAAAAATGCTGCGACAATAAATATGGGCACCAATCCTAAAACTATTTTGATACCATCTTTCGCTCCCTTAATAATCGATTCCATCCGGGTATAGGTTTTTGGAAATAAAAAACTGTTCCCTAAAACAAGCCCGGCTGCGCCTGCCAATACAATGGCCGAAATTTCAAGTGTTCCGTGGATCCATATCACCAAAACTGACTGTATGCCTAAGCCCTTACTAAAAAAAAAGTATTGAAAAGAACCCAGCATGATGCCGTTTCTAAAAAGTGAAACGATAGATCCAAATGAAAAAATAATCCCTAAAACGAATGTATACAAGGCAACGTAAATATTATTTAGTCCAATCTGGATAAACATCACAAATTCGTTCGATTGTTTATAAACTCCAAATGGATCGCCTTTGGCAATATTTTCATTGGTCATGTTTACATACGCGTCACCCATAATCAGGCGCACAAATGTATCATCATATTTAGCAGATATTGCGCCTATTGCGCATGATAAGATAAAAAATAGCAGGGCATAAATAACTTGCTTACGGTGTTCGAGAAACAGAAGCGGGAGTTCGCTTTTCCAGAAGTGAACAAAACGGTTAGATTTTTCTTTTTTGTTTTTATAAACAGATTGATGCAATTTGGAAGCCAGTCCGTTTAAATAAGCGGTAGTGTTTGATTTCGGATAAAAAGTTTTCGCGTAAGCTAGGTCATTGGTAATTTCTATAAACTGATTGGCCACTTCATCAGGATTTGCCTGCTGCATCCGATCGTACTGCTGCCACTTTTCCGTATTCTTTTTAACAAATAAAGCTTCTCTCATTTAAAGACGTTACCAAATCCTCGGTTAAAATAGTTAAATTTTTATGGATATGGAAAATTAAGCTTAATACTGAAATTGATAACAGTTTCGTTGCAAAGCTATTTCTACTGGAGACTATGAAAGGCTTTTCTCAATAATTGACGGGCAAAAAACTCAGTGAGTTATCAATCGGTTATAATAACAATTCCTGATCAGATTGAAATCGCGATATTAATTTTCATATGGCACCAGGCAATCCAAACTCGCCATTTACGATCTTATATCGTTAAAAAATAAAACTTCATTGGTACATTATTTGTATAACTCACCTGAACGTGTCTATTCGTCGAAAATTTTCGTTTAATAAGGATATAAAATCTCCCCATTCATGGCAGCCGCAATACAAAAGCGTTTCTTTCGGGCAATAAAAAGTAAAGTAATTATCGGGTTTCTATTTGCCTGCTTTGCTTTACTTTTAGCCTGGGGTATCAGCAAATTTGCGTTTACCAGAATGCTAAATACTGTTGAAGTTATTTCGGCACCTAACGACAGGCTTCGGCTTGTGAATGATTTATCGCATAAAATAGCCCGTTTAGATCAACTCCAGCGAGACGAAGCATTTAATAAACAGGGAGATTATAATTTTCTGAAAGAATCGCGAAGGGTGCGGGTAAGCCTCGATTCACTTCGTAAATTATACAAGGGAGATTCTGCACAGCTGGGTCGAATTAAATCTATTATTAACCTGCTAGCTCAACGCGATAAGCAATTTGTTTCCTACCTGCAGGTCCGCGAAACTTTGGTAAACACAAAATCATTTTCTAATGAGGTAAAAAAACTGAACGAGCTGGTGGCATCACGCAGTTTGCAAACCGACAGTGCGATTTTAACTACTGAAACCACCACTTCTACCACCACTGTTGCGCCAGAGGAAGAAGAAAAATCCAGAGGTTTTTTAAGTAAACTCTTTGGAAAAAAGAAGGCCGATGTTTACAAGATTATCAATGAAGAATTTAAAGTAAAACGCGATACCCTCAATGCTAAAGCGGAAGACAGCATTATGAAAAGCATGACAGGTTCGTTGAAAAACATCGAACTGGAACAAAAAAAGAAAAGTCAAAAATTCATCAGGCGTGAAGCGGAACTTTCTGGTGCAAGCAACAAACTAACCAACCAAATCCTTCAGATTTTAAGACAGGTTGAAGGCCAGGCGGTGGCACAGGTAGATTTAAATGGCATTCAGGCGAAGCAGGTGGTTAATGATGGCATTACACAAATTACCGCCATCATCATCACTTTCTTTCTGTTAACTGTAATTTTGCTTTACCTTATCCTGGCCGATATTACCAAAAGTAATCGCTATCGCCGCGAGTTGGAGCTGGCAAAAGATGAAGCAGAATATCATGGAAAAGCCAAACAGCGTTTTTTATCGAACATGAGCCATGAGATAAGAACGCCGCTTCAGTCTATTCTAGGCTATGCAGAGGTGATTTCACAACAAGATCATCCTAAGAAAAAAGATATTGATGCCATCTATCAATCATCCATCCATTTATTGCAAATTGTGAATGAGGTACTCGATTATAACCGCATCATTTCAGGCGAATTCAGTTTCAATAACCAAGCCTTTAGTGTGCGAAAAATTCTCGATGAAGTTACGGCGGTTGTTCGCCCGCTGGCAGAAAAAAAATCATTGCGACTGGTTACTCATTTAGATTTGGGTGATGTAGAAGTGGTGAAAGGCGATGCTTTCCGGTTAAAGCAGATTCTTTTCAATTTATTAGGAAATGCTGTCAAATTCACTCTAAAAGGAGAAATTAACTTAAATGTTTCCTGCAAGAAACAAATGGATAATCTCCATTTCCATTTCACTATAAAAGATACCGGCATTGGTTTCGAAGAGAAAGACATGACCAGAATATTCAATGAATTTGAGCAAATTGAATCTCCTGAGCAATATGTGCTTAACCAAACGGGTACCGGATTAGGTCTGCCCATCGTGAAATCACTCATTGAGGCACAGGGTGGAAGGATCCATGTTAAAAGCAAACCCGGAAAAGGTACTACATTTAATATTTATCTAACCTATCAGGAAACCTCAGAACGTATCATCGACCCGCTTGATCTTAGCCATTATGCTATTGTTAACCCGGGAACAGTTTGGGTAATTGATGATGACCAACTTATTCTCGATTTATGTGGATTGATTTTCGAGCGCAATAAAATCCCGTATAAAACCTTTAATCAAGTGGCAGACATTTTACATCAAACCCCTGTTCCGGATTTGAAATATGTATTGGTTGATATGCGCCTGCCCGAGATGACCGGCATTGAACTTTGCCATCTGTTGAAGAAAAAACTTCCTGCAAATGTGAAATTTTATGCCATTACAGCCCAGGTTTTACCAGAAGAACGTGAAATGGTATTAAGTGAGGGTTTCGACGGCTTAATTATGAAACCATTCCAGGCTGCAGATCTCCTTTCTATTTTTGAAAAAACTGAAATTTTATCAGCGCAACCAGAATTCGATTTTTCTTCCATTGAAAAAATGACTTTTGGTGATCAGCAAATGCTCGAAAAAATCCTGAACAGATTTAAACATGACTGTATCGAAGATGCTGCGGAGTTGAAAAAACATTTGGATGAAGGTAATCAGGATAAAAGCCGGTTGATCGTACATCGCCTTGCAGGTAGAACTGCGCAAATGGGTTCTAAAACATTAGCCCACGATTTCAGAACACTAGAAATTGAAATTGCCGAAAGAGGATTACTTGCCGAAATTAAGTACGAAGTTTTAAATCAATTGAAAAAACTCGATGCTCTAATTCAGGTGATGGAAGAGATGGAACCGATTGGGGAAAAATAATTTGCCCTTGCTCATCATCATCTAATCTAAGGGTAGACAATGCATGATATCATTATTCAATGCCGTATCGCTCCATCTTCGCATAAAGCGTTTTGCGGTCGATGTTTAGCATTTTGGCGGCCTTAGATTTATTATGTTTTGCTTTAATCAAGGTTTCGGCAATTAACGTCTTTTCGTTTTGTTCGTTAACGGCTTTTAAATCTGATGAACTTCCGGGTAGCGTTTGCTGGTTTACCGAAATCATCATTTCATCAGGCAACGCCGATACCTGGGCTACATCACTAGGTGTTAGCAAAACCATTCTTTTAATCACATTGCTTAATTCACGCAGGTTACCCGGCCAGTCATAATTTAACAACAATGATTTTGCTTCGGTAGAAACGCTCTTTACATTGCGATCTAAATCGCGGTTTGATAATGTAATAAAGTGGTTGATAAACAGTTCCAAATCGCCGCCCCGATCTCGCAAAGCTGGCAATTGAATTTTAAATTCATTTAAACGGTGATACAGGTCTTCCCTAAATTCTCCACCCGAAATACTGTTCAGTAAATCATCATTTGTCGCCGCGACAATCCGGACATCAACAGCAACTTGTTTGGTACTGCCCAAAGGCTGGATTACCCTTTCCTGCAAAGCTCGGAGTAGTTTAATTTGCACTTCGTAACTTAAATTTCCAACCTCATCTAAAAACAATGTTCCGCCGTTTGCGGCTTCAAACTGGCCCTTTTTATCATTTAAAGCACCTGTAAAAGCTCCCTTTACATGCCCGAACAACTCACTTGCTGCCAGATCTTTTGATAGCGCCCCGCAATCAATTGCAACGAAAGGTTTATCGGCCCGTTTACTTTGTTGATGCAGGGTTCTGGCCGCAAATTCCTTTCCCGTTCCACTTTCGCCCTGTATAATAACCGACATATCTGTTGGCGCAACCAAAGCAATATGTTCATAGAGCCTATCTGCCGTAGCGCTTTTACCTTTTATAAAATCGGTATCTGTTGCTTCAATTTTAATTTCTTTATGATCTTTTTTGCTGAGTGAATTTTTAATCACCATCAAAAGTTCATCCGGATTTACAGGTTTTGTAATGTAATCAAAGGCCCCCATTTGCATGGATTTCACTGCTGTTCGAACATCGTTAAAACTGGTCATGATGATGATAGGCGTAGAAAGCCCCAGATTTCTGGAATGTGTAATTACCTCAAAACCAATTCCGTCGGGCAGGCGATAATCAATCAGAAACAAATCAAACGCTTCACTTTCAATGAGTTTAAAAGATTGCTTAATATGGGTTACGAGCGTAACCGCATGGTCGTTTTTAGTTAAAAAACCTTCAAGTAATTGAGCAAATGTTGTATCGTCTTCTAAAATCAGGATTTTCGCCATACAACAAAAATAAGAAAAGCCAGTTAAAAACTGGCTTTTCTTATACTAGGTAGATGTAATATTTGGGGATTATTGAACCGGTTTACCGTCTTTATCAATTTTTACAGAACCTGTTTCTGCTTCTTTTTTAACATTGATAAGGTAATATTCTTTTGTGCCCTCTTTTACCGACCAGGCTTCGGTTGCAGTCCAACCTTTATAAGCATCAGATTTTAATGCTGTTGTAACTGGCTCAGGTAATTCTTCCAATTTCACTGGAGTTTTTACTGCACTATCTTGAACTGCAACAATTGCAGCATTTTTAATTGTATTTACTTCACTTGCTTGTACTGCTGAGAAACCTGCAAAGGCTAAAAACGCAGCTGATAAAATTAACTTTTTCATGGTATTTTGATTTAAAATGAAACTGCCGAAACAATTTCGTGGTTCTACTTGATTTAAAGCGCAGCCGAAGCCACGCTTTGGTTAATTATGCCTTTAAAGGCGATTATTATTGAACTGGTTTACCGTCTTTATCAATTTTCACAGAACCAGTTTCTGCTTCTTTTTTAACATTGATAAGGTAGTATTCTTTTGTACCTTCTTTAACAGCCCAGGCTTCAGTAGCTTCCCAACCTTTATAAGCGTCAGATTTTAATGCTGTTGTAACTGGCTCGGGTAATTCCTCCAGTTTAACTGGAGTTTTAACTGCGCTATCTTGAACTGCAACAATTGCAGTATTTTTAATTGTATTTACTTCACTTGCTTGTACTGCTGAGAATCCTGCGAACGCTAAAAATGTAGCTGATAAAATGAACTTTTTCATAGTATGATTTTAAAATTTAATGTTTGTAACAATACTTGCTATGGTTTCATAATGGTGCCAAAGCGGGCACAAAAGCTTAATTCATTTATTTTCAGTAGATTAAAGATGTGCCAAAATTCTTTAGTTGTAGACTTTCTCCACACATTGGGGGTAATTACTACAAGTTTTTCTCCCTTTGAATAGATTTGAGAGTATTTCAGGCTACTGTTTTATTAAGATCTTTCCTTTACCAACACTTTTTCGTCGAGAAATTACAGGCGTTGGTCTACAGGCTTACGCTACTGGTATATTACCGCGTTTCTGACTGAAACGTTTGGTACCTGTTGCCGTCTTATTATCAGAAAACATTAAGAAACTTAAAATATAAAGTCATGAAAACATTAGCCAAAACATTATTCGCAACAGCATTAACAGTAGTATTATTTGCTTCATCAGTAGCCACCACATATGCGGCCGATTCAGCTCCGCTGGCAAAAACTACATCCGTTAAAAATGTAAAACGCATTTGGGTAAGCGGAAATGTAAAAGTAGTATTAACACAGGGTGATCAAGAGCACATTAAAGGTTCTGAAAATTATGATGCTACTAAAACTTCGGTATTTAGTAACGGACATACGCTTTACATCCAGTCAATGGAGTCGCAACAAGTTACAGTGAATATCACCGTTAAAGACCTCGAACGAGTGGAAGCTTATGGCCAATCGATGGTGGTTACAAGTAATAATTTTGCAGTAAAAAACCTGCAATTGTTCTTATATCAGAGCGCTACCGCAAAAATTAAAACCACTGCTGCAAGTTTGTACACAGTTGTTAAAGAAGATGCCGTATTGAAATTGAATGGTACAGCTGTGGAAAGCACAATGATTGCCAGCAATATGAAAAACGTGAAATTAGCCGATTTTGCCAGCCGCAAATCTGAATCTTTCATCACTGATGATTTAACGACAGCAGATCAAACGGCAATGACATTAGCAAAATAATCATCCCGATTTTAAATATACAGGAAGCTGCCTCTAATGGTGGCTTTTTTTGTTTAGCGGCTTGTATATTAGGCTGGAATATTCGATCAATATGGCTGTTAGCGATGATTACGAGCAATGAAATCATCAGCTTAGATAAAAAAATTTTAAAAAATTTTTATCAAAAGAATAATTTTTTCTATACTTGCAGCCCGATTAAAAGCCTCCTTAGCTCAGCTGGTAGAGCAACTGACTTGTAATCAGTAGGTCATTGGTTCGATTCCGATAGGAGGCTCTTTTTAATTTACGATTGTAGATTGAAATCATATCTAAAATTCCTTAAGCATTTTACTTCTTTGCTGCGTTACAAATCAAAAATCTTAAGTTTGTTTCATGCTTAAATACCTAGCTGCCGATTGGATTTTTCCGGTAAATAATTTACCCATAAAAAACGGCGCAATTGCTGTTGATCACGACGGTGAAATAAAAGAAATTTTTACCGCAGATGAAGTTGAAAAACTTAATGTAATCGTTGAGAAATTTATTGGCGCTATTGTTCCAGGTTTTATCAACACCCATTGCCATCTGGAACTTTCGCACATGTTAGCCCAAATTCCACAGCGTACAGGTTTGGTGGCTTTTGTACAGCAAATTATTAGCAGCAGGCAAGCAGATGCCGAAAAAATAGATATGGCCATGCGAAACGCTGATAAGCAAATGTTCGAAAATGGCATTGTTGCAGTCGCTGATATCTCCAATCAAACTGCATCGAAAGAAATTAAACAACGTAGTAAAATTTATTACCACACTTTTGTAGAGGCGATGGGTTTTAATCCGCAAAGGGCAAACGTAATAATGGAGTATGCCACTGGAATAAAAAACGAGTTCACGCCCTTGGCTGCTTCTGTTGTGCCACACGCACCCTATTCTGTTTCGCCACAACTTTTTGCTTTAATAAATGAAGCGGCAGAAAAAGAGGACGCTTTGATCAGCATTCATAATCAGGAGACCACCAATGAAAATGTTTTCTTTCAGGATAAATCGGGTGGCTTTTTAGCGCTCTATAAATTCCTTGGTTTAGATATCGAATTTTTTAAACCTACAGGCAAAACTTCTTTGCAGAGTTGGCTGCCATTTATCAAAAAACAAAAAACACTCTTAGTTCACAATACTGTTTCAAGCAAAGCAGACATCATATTCGCAAAACAAAGCCATCAGGATTTATATTGGTGCCTTTGTCCTCAGGCTAATTTGTATATCGAAAACTTGTTACCTGATGTTGATCTGCTCATTGACGAAGAAGTTAAAATCACGCTGGGAACAGATAGCCTAGCCAGTAATAAGCAGCTGAATATTCTATCAGAAATGAAAACATTGCAGCAACATAAAAATGTATCCTTTGAAAAGCTTTTGCAATGGGCAACCATAAACGGAGCAGAATTTTTAGGTTTAACTAGCTTGTTTGGTAGTATCGAAGTTGGTAAAAAGCCAGGTTTGAACCTTATCCAGCTATCAGAAGATTTTAAAATTGAAAGTGATCAAGTGATTAAACTGGTTTAACAAGCCAAAAGATATTCTATTTGTTCAACGATAAGTTTTACGTAGTTTTGAATGTATGGAAAATTTAAGGATGAGACTATCATTGTTCATTCTCTTAGAGCACATTTTCTTTAAATAAGCAATTGCTTATGAACCCTATCTGCAAACTTTTTAATATCAAATATCCAATTATCCAGGCCGGAATGGTTTGGTGTAGCGGTTGGAAACTGGCCTCGGCCGTTTCAAATGCTGGTGGTTTAGGCATTATCGGTGCGGGCTCCATGTACCCGGAAGTGTTAAGAGAACACATCCAGAAATGTAAACATGCAACAGATAAACCCTTTGGGGTAAACATCCCGCTCTTGTACCCAAATATTCAGGAAATCATTAACGTGGTATTGGAAGAAGGCGTCAAGATCGTCTTTTCGTCTGCTGGCAATCCTGCGACCTGGACCAAAATTTTTAAAGAAAAAGGAATTACAGTAGTTCATGTCATAGCAAACACCAAGTTCGCATTAAAAGCTCAGGAGGCAGGCGTTGATGCTGTTGTTGCAGAAGGCTTTGAAGCCGGCGGCCATAATGGACGCGAGGAAACCACCACGCTATGTTTGATTCCCATGATTAAAGCTGCCGTAAATATTCCCGTAATTGCTGCTGGTGGAATTGGAAGTGGAAAATCGATGTTGGCGGCCATTGCATTAGGAGCCGATGCAGTTCAAATTGGTTCTGCTTTTGCTGTCGCAGAGGAATCATCGGCACACCCATCGTTTAAAAATAAAATTATTTCTTCAGCCGAGGGCGATACAAAACTGGCCATGAAAAAGCTTGTACCCGTAAGATTATTAAAAAATGAATTTGCCGATGCCATCGCCCAGGCAGAAGCAGCGGGAGCTGATCGAACTGAATTACTGGAGTTGTTGGGCAGAGCCAGAGCAAAGCTTGGCATGTTTGAGGGGGATATGGAAAATGGCGAACTTGAAATTGGTCAGGTATCAGCCATGCTGAATAAAATTAAACCAGCCAGAGAGATATTACAGGAAATTTGGCAGGAATACCTATCGGGATTAAAATCATTTAGAGATTTATACGATGTGACCATTTAATGCGTATGGGTTTAGTAACTTTGCAACATAAAATGTGTTAAACCTCATTATCAATGAAACATCTCAATATTAAAGTAGTAGGCAAAGTGCAGGGCGTATTTTTTAGGGCAAGCACAAAAGCAGTGGCCGATCAAATGGGTATAAAAGGATTTGTGAAAAATGAAAAAGATGGGTCTGTTCATATTGAAGCAGAAGCTGAACCGTTTATATTGGAGCCCTTTGTAGACTGGTGTAAAGAAGGACCGGATAAATCGATAGTGGAAAATGTAGAAGTGACCGAGGGCGAACTTAAAAATTTCCAAAATTTCGAAGTGGTGAAAAAAAACCTGCTGTGGTAAGCATACTTACGATTTTAGATTGAAAATTTACGATTTCAATACCTAAAATCAATCAATAGCGAGATCGTGTAAAATAAATTAACAGATTAAAATTATAAATTGGCCGAGCCAATCTACAATCGTAAATCTAAAACCAAAAATCCTCTTGTCAGTATATAAAAAGTTTCTGGGTCAAACAATGGTGTATGGAATTAGTACCATTCTCTCACGTTTGTTTAACTTCATTTTAACACCTATTTACACCACAGTATTTGCTCCAGGCGTGTATGGTGTTTTCACTAAGATGTTTAGTTATGTTTCTATCATCAATCCCATATTGGCATTCGGGATGGAGACCACTTTTTTTAGATATTTAAATAAACACGAAGACAAAAAACAAGAGGTTTACAATAACAGTTTTTTAGTTATTGCATTCATCTCAACATTGTTTTTAATTACGGCATTAGTATTCACAGATTTCTTAGCAAAATACACCCTAAATGGCAACATTTCTGGCCTTGCAGATCAAAAATCATATATACATTTTTTTGCTTGGATTTTATTCGTAGATGCTATAAGTGTTATTCCTTTTGCCAAGTTAAGAGCCGATGGAAAACCCTTTAAATATAGTTTAATAAAATTTCTAAACATAGGAACATTTATTGGCTTCAATTTAATATTCATATTTGTTTTACCCCTACTCATTAAACATCACATTTTAGCCGACTGGTTAGCTAGCTGGTATAGAGGCAGGTGGGTTGGTTATGTATTCGTAGCAAACTTAATTGCAAGTGTAATTACACTTGTTATGCTTATACCGCAGTTTTTGGAGCTTCGATTAAAGTTTAGTAAAAGTTTGTTTTACAATATGTTTGGCTATAGCTGGCCAGTTTTGGTTGCGAATTTGTCCTTCATCATAAATGAAAATCTTGATAAGATATTATTAGGTAAATATTTACCGAATAGCATTGCCAATCATGATGTAGGTATTTATGGCGCCGTGTGTAAGTTGGCCGTTTTCATCAGCATTTTTAATACTGCATTCAGATTGGGTGCCGAACCCTTCTTTTTTAGTCACGCTAAAAACGAGAATGCAAAGCAAACTTACGCCACCATTTTGTACTATTTCGTATTGGCATTATCTATTTTATTTCTTGGGTTAACTGCCAATATTGAAATCATAAAACATTTTATTGATTCGAGATATTGGGAAGGTTTAAATGCGGTTCCTGTATTGCTCTTCGGGTATGTTTGCCTGGGCATTTACATGAATTTATCAGTTTGGTATCGCCTTTCAGATCAAACCAGATATGGCTTATACATCTCTTTGGTAGGTGCTGTATTCACAATTGTGATGAACATTATACTCATTCCCAAATACAGTTACATGGGCTCTGCATGGGTATCAATGTTCGCATACTTTATTATCATGACCATTTCTTACTGGTTGGGACAAAAACACTACCCAATACCCTATAAACTGAAATCAATGAGTGCTTATATCATAATTTCTGTCATTTTTGTTGGTTTATCTTTCTGGATATTTCATCGTAATACTTACATTGGCAACGCCATTCTAATCGTATTTTTGGCAGGAATAATTTATTTCGAGAAAGACAATATAAAAAACTTGCTAAAAAAAGGATCCTAGTATTATAAAGTTTGAGACTTATAAATCATCTTTTTTATTGTAGCACTTTTTAAAGAATGATAACCCACATGAAGATTAAAATCATCAATAAATCCGACCATCCATTGCCACAGTACGAAACAGCTCATGCTGCAGGAATGGATTTAAGGGCATCAATTTCAGAAGATATTACCTTAAAACCGCTACAAAGGCTATTGGTACCAACTGGTTTGTTTATTGAATTGCCAGTGGGTTACGAGGCACAAATCCGTCCGAGAAGTGGTTTGGCTTATAAACATGGAATCAGCATCGTCAATTCTCCTGGAACCATTGATGCAGATTATCGTGGAGAGCTAAAAGTTTTATTGGTAAACTTATCAGATATGGATTTCAAAATCGTTAATGGAGATAGGATAGCACAAATGGTTGTGGCTAAACACGAAACTGTTGAGTGGGCGGCTGTTGATGTGCTCGGTGAAACGGCAAGAGGTGAAGGCGGTTATGGGCACACCGGGAAAGGTTAAATTTCGAATAAATGAGTTTAAATGAGTGGATGTTTATGCAAACTTGAATTCTCTCATTCGGTTAATTACTCATTTTTTCATTTCTTTAAAATATGAATAAAGCAGTTATTTTTCTCATCGCCATAACCCTTAGCCTAAAAACTTTTGGGCAAATCCCTGTGGTTTCAACTGCAAGCAGAGACAGCAACATGGTTAAGCAGTTGTTTTTTGCAGGCTTGAGAGAGAAAATGGCTGACAATTATTTAATGGCGGTCAGCAATTTTAGTAAGATTGTGGGTATGGATGCGAATAACCACGCTGCTTTTTATGAGTTGGCTAATGCAAATATCAGATTGGATAAACTTCCTGAAGCTGAAGAAAACATTAAACAAGCCATTAAATTAAACAACAATAATCAATGGTACTATAGGTTGCTGGGCGAAGTTTACAAACGCAATAATAAAATGCCTGAATTGGTAGAAGTGCTTTCACAACTCATTCGCATCAATCCTGAAAATGATGGATATTATTTTGATAAGGCGAATGCACTTTTCCTGTCTAATAAGAGCGAGGAAGCCAAAAAGATCTATGATCAAATTGAAATCAAATTTGGCGAATCAAGGGATCTTGCAACGGCCCGGAAGCGATTACAATCTAATGGATCAGCTTCTGAAAGTGATATTGTAAAGTTGCTCGAAGGTAATCAGGCCGATGTTAAAAATTATCTCTATGCCGCTGGCTTGCTGTTGCAAAAACAAAACTATCCTGAGGCGCTGAAAGTGTTGTCAAAAGCCCAGCAATTAGAACCCAACAACTTTGAGGTAAATCTTGCTTTGGCTGATATTTATCGTAAGCAAAAAAATGACGATGCTGCATTTTCAGCACTAAAAATGGCTTTCGAAAGCAATGATATGCCCTTAACTGAAAAGGTAAAAATTGTTGCTGCATTATTTCCGAGAATAGATCAACCCGTTGTCGCTAAAAATTTAACCGAGTTAAGTAAAATCGTGGCAACTCAAAATCCGGGAGATGCAAAAGCTTTGGCCCTTTACGGTGATGTACTTTACCAGCAAAATAAATTGAAAGAGGCATTATTGCAATACCAGCAGGCGTTAAAGCTAAACGATCAGGTTTATGTGGTTTTGGAACAGATTATTAACATCCAAACGCTTATTGGTCATTATGATGAAGCGGTAAAAGTTGGCGATGAAGCGCTAACCATTTATCCGAACCAAGCGAGTTTATATTATTACATGGCCTATGCACAATATAAAACCAATAAGTTGGATCAGGCTCAAAACAATTTAAAAACAGCATTGCAGTTAGATGCGGATAACAAAAGTTTGCAAGCTCAGGTTTATGCCCTTCAGGGAGATATTTTTATCAATCAAAATAATTTCAATCAGGCGAAGATTGCTTTTGAAAAAGCAATTGGTATCGAACCTGATAATTACCTCATCATGAATAATTATGCCTATTATCTGGCACTAAAGAATGATGATTTAACGAAAGCTGCAAAATACGCCGAAACTGCTGCTAATGCAATGCCCACAAATTCATCTGTTACTGATACTTACGCATTTATATTATTCAAGCAACAGAAGTACGATTTAGCCAAAACATGGATCGAAAAAGCGCTTCAAAACAATACCTATAAGAATGGTGTTTATCTGGAGCATTATGGCGATATCCTGTACATGAAAGGTGAAAAAGATGCCGCACTGTTACAATGGCAAAAGGCAAAAGAAGCAGGCAACCATTCTGAAGTTTTAAATAAAAAAATTAATGAAAAGAAATATTTTAAATAGCGCTCTAATTTTAGGAACAATTGTTTTTGCAACTGCTTGTAAACCAAAAAAAGAAATTGTTACAGCACCAACAAAACCTACTGAAGCACCTGCCGATAATACAAAAGCAGAGGCTTTGGCTACGCTTAACAGCAAGCAGCTAAAGTTTAATACGCTATCGTTAAAGGCAAAAGCAAACTTAAATATTTCTGGCGATGCCAATGAAGTTACCATGAATTTCAAGATGAAAGACAAGGAAACCATTTGGGTAAGCATTACCGCATTGGGCGGTTTAGCAGAAGTAGCCCGGGCTTTAATTACACCTGACAGCATTAAAATTATGAACAGGTTAAAAAGCGAATATGTAAAAAAACCATTTAGCTACATTTACACTTTCACCAATAAACAGGTAAACTTCAATACATTACAGAGCATTTTAACTGGAAATGCCATGGGTGATTTTTTAACTGCTCAATCTGATGTGAAGCAGGAAAACGGGGTTTGGGTAGTTTCGGGAAGAAAGCAGGAACTGGATTACCGTTTGCTTTTCAACACGCTGTTAAAAGTTTCGGAAACAAACCTTAACGATTCTAGAAACGGACAGGCATTAAAAGTTAATTATAACGACTATCAGAAACTAAACGAATCACTTTTTCCAAGTGCATTGCAAATTAATACGTTATCTGGGACAAAAAAAATCAACATCGATTTACAATATGTAAAAATAGACGGCAATGTTCCGGTTGATTTTCCGTTTAGTGTTCCAAAGAGATATACGGTAATTAAATAATATCTTAATGATTTCGCTATTTACGGTTGAGCTTTCTACGGCTTGATGAAGAATGAATGAAGATCATTAATGATTAGGCTGTTAAGGTATAAGTATCTCAATTTTAATATTTTTTCCTGTAAAATTTTTATACTTTTGGCTCAATGAAGCTACATAAACTCGTATTCATCCTGTTTTTAAGCGTTTTTGCGTTTTCTGCCATAGCGCAAACTGAAAGTCAATTAAGAAGAAAAAAAGAAGCTATACAACGTGAAATTGAACAGCTTCAAAAGAATTTGAATAAAGCTGCAAGTGGTAAAAAGTTAACTTTACAGCAAATCAACACCATTAATGCCCAAATTCGTCTGCGTCAGGAAAAAATCGGAACCATCAATTCCGAAATTAAAAATCTTGATAATCAAATCTCTCAGAACACGAATACCGTACATACATTACAAGGCCAGTTAGGCGAACTTAAAAAGGAATACGCAGGCATGATCCGCTTTGCGCAAAGAAACAGAAACTCATATGATAAAATGATGTTTGTTTTTGCTTCCAGAGATTTTAACCAGGCCTATAAACGGATCAAGTATTTACAGCAATTCAGTCAATACCGTAAAAAGCAGGCGGGTTACATTGAAAACACCCAGCAAGATCTGAATGGCAAAATTAAGGTCTTAGATAAAACCCTTCGTGAAAAAAGTGAGCTTTTAAGAGAGCAGGAAAAAGAACGCGAGCGTTTAGGTAAAGATAAAAATCAGCAGTCTGCTGTTCTGGGTAAACTCAGCAAGCAGGAAAAACAGTTTGCGCAAGATATTGCTTCGAGAAGAAGGCAACAGAAACAAATTGATGCCGCCATCAGCGCAGCCATTCAGCGGGCAATTGAAGCGGCAAAAAGAAAAGCAGCGGAGGAAGCAAGGATAGCCGCAGCGAAACGTGCGGCTGAAGAAAAAGCAGCTGCCGAAAGAGCTAAAGCTGAAAACAGACCTGCACCTGCAGCAACAAAAGCGCCGGTTGTTAGAGAAAAAACCACAAGTGAAGCATTGACGGCCACACCAGAAGCTGCCCGTTTATCTGCCGGTTTTGAAGGAAATAGAGGAAGGTTACCATGGCCCGTGGCTACAGGTACGGTTACAGAGCGCTTCGGATTACATAAAGTAGATCAGGCTTCTTATACAAACGATGGAATAGATATTACTACTGCCGATGGGGCCGCAGTTCGGGCCGTTTTTGCAGGTAAAGTACTTTTGGTTCAATATATCCAGGGCCGTGGGGTAGTGATTATTATGCATGGTGAATACATTACGGTTTATCAAAACTTAAGAAATGTTTCGGTGAGCACGGGAAGTAATGTAGATACAAAACAAACCATTGGAGTTGTAGCCAATACAGGTGATGATGCCATTTTAAAATTCCAGGTAAGAAGAGGAAATGCCGTTTTAAACCCTGAAGCCTGGATTAGTAAATAAAACAGACAGTTATAAATTGTTTATATTTGTATAAAATAGATTAGTGATGTATCAAGGCACGTTATTAGAATTTTTAAACATGGGTGGATCAGAGATCGTACTCATTTTAGTGGTGGTTCTTTTGTTATTTGGAGGTAAAAAATTACCTGAATTAGCGAGAGGCTTAGGAAAGGGGATCAGAGAATTTAAAGATGCATCTGATGGTGTGAAGCGTGAAATCCATAGAAACATCAATGCGATGGATTTAGACAAAGAAGAAGCAGAAGAGACTGTTGCAAATAATAACAATCAACGCCACCATCCAACCGACGAAACGCCGGTTGATGAAAAAGTGGGGCCAGATTTGAGCAAACCTCATCCCTCAGTTAATCCCATTGATGAAACAGTAACTGACAATCAAAAAGTTTAAACAAAAAAGTTATGTTAAATACAACAATAGCAGCAATGCTTGGAACACCAGAAATTATCATTATCGCTGTAGTGGTTTTGTTATTGTTTGGTGGTAAAAAAATTCCTGAACTGATGAGAGGATTAGGAAAAGGTGTTAAAGAATTTAAAGATGGTAAAGATGGTGTTGATGGCGATCAGGTTGATCCTTCAAACCGTGATAAAACCATTTAATTTCAATAATTTTTAGTTTTGAAGAAATACAGCTCTCTTAAAGAGATACAAACGCTCATTTCGCAAAAGCAGCTAACTTTAACCGATTTATTGGCTTATTATTTTAAGCAAATTAAAGAAAATGAACACCTCAATGCATTCAACGAGGTGTTTTTTTATTCGGCAGAAGCTCAGGCTAATGCGGTACAGCAAAAGATAGAAAATGGTACGGCAGGGAAACTTGCCGGGATGGTTATTGGCATCAAAGATAACATCTGCTACAAAGACCATGTTGTCTCAGCATCATCGAAAATGCTTGATGGTTTTGTTTCACCCTATTCTTCAACTGTTGTGCAAAGGTTATTACAAGAAGATGCGGTTATTATCGGCCGCTTAAATTGTGACGAATTTGCCATGGGTGGCTCTAATGAGACTTCATATTTCGGAGCTGCAAAAAATGCAGCCAATCCTGAATTGGTTCCTGGTGGTTCTTCTGGTGGATCGGCTGTAGCGGTACAAGCAGATATGTGTTTAGCTGCTTTGGGTACTGATACCGGCGGTTCGGTAAGGCAGCCTGCTGCCTTTTGTGGTCAGATTGGTCTAAAACCCACTTACGGCCGAATTTCAAGATATGGTGTGATTGCCTACGCGTCTTCTTTTGATCAGGTAGGTCCTATTACATCATCTGTTGAAGATGCCGCACTACTTTTACAGGTGTTAGCTGGCGCAGATGAAAACGATTCAACTGTTTCACCATTAGCAGTTCCAGACTACCCATCGCTTCTTGAAAAAAAGGAAAAACAAAAAATTGCCGTTTTAAAAGAGACGATCGAAAGCGATGCGCTCGATCCTGAAATTAAATCAGCTATTTTAAAATCAATTGAGGCTTTAAAAGCCGATGGCCATACTGTCGAGTATGTTTCTTTTGATCTTTTAGATTACCTCGTTCCTGCTTATTATATTTTAACCACAGCAGAAGCTTCTTCGAACTTATCGCGTTATGATGGTGTGCATTATGGGCACCGAAATACGGAAGCAAAATCATTAACCGAGCTTTACAAATTATCACGTGCCGAAGGTTTTGGCGAAGAGGTAAAGCGTAGAATTTTGCTTGGAACATTTGTGCTTAGTGCTGGTTATTACGACGCCTACTATCAAAAAGCGCAGCAAGTGCGTCGGTTAATCAGAGAAAAAATGGATAACCTTTTTATGGATTGTGATTTGGTTTTATCTCCGGTAGCACCCACACCTGCATTCAAAATTGGCGATCATGTGCAAGATGCCTTAGTGATGTATATGGCCGATATTTTTACAGTATTGCCTTCATTAAGCGGCAATCCGGCGATTGCGTTACCATTAGGCAATAATTCGGAAGGTTTGCCGTTAAGTATTCAATTTACAGCCAAACATTTTGAGGAAGATAAGCTTCTGGCTTTTTCTCAGGCATTTTTATTAAGCTAGTCCGGAGTCCAAAGTCTGGGATCCGAAATCATCATTGAAATAGCCCATGATTAAAAAACTACTTTTTACCTCTATTTGTGCTTTCCTTGTTAATGTTTCCTTTTCAAATGCGCAACAAATCTTAAAATTAGATAGTCTTGCTAAAAAGCAGAACAATATTTTTATCAATACGGATACCATAGCTGTTCCCTTAATTTACGAAAACCCATTAATGATGGGGCAAAATTATATCTACAAGCTAAGATTGGATTCTATTGTGAAAACGGTTCCTTTGCCCTATAACGAATATGTGCAGCAGTACATTGATATCTATGCCAAACGCAAGGATATGTTTGGCAAAATGATGGGGCTTTCTAATTACTATTTTCCCATTTTTGAAAAGGCATTAAATGATTTCCATATTCCGCAGGAAATAAAATATTTAACGATTGTTGAATCACAGATGAATCCTCACGCTATCTCGCGGGTGGGTGCCACAGGTATTTGGCAGTTCATGTTTGGCACCGGTAAAGCTTATGGCTTAAAGATGGATAATTTTGTTGATGAACGTAAAGATCCCATTCAGGCAAGTTATGCTGCGGCACAATATTTCAGAGATGCTTATGAAGAACTTGGTGATTGGCTTTTGGCTATTGCTGCATATAATTGCGGTAAGGGAAATGTAACCAGGGCGATGATTAAAGCCAACTCCAGAGATTTTTGGGAGATTAGACAATTTCTGCCTAAAGAAACCAGGAATTATGTTCCGGCCTTTATTGCTGCGGTGTATGTAATGAATTATTCCAAACATCACCAGATTACTTCACAGGCTTGTAACATGTTTCTGAAGACTGATACGGTTCAAACCAGCCGATTTGTTTCACTAACCAGTTTGGCCCAGGCTTTAAATGTTGATGAAACTGCACTTTTTGCGCTCAACCCTGCATATAAGAAAAAGATCGTAAATGGAACGGAAGATGAACCTAAGCGTATTGTAATGCCTAAACTCAAAGATATTGATTACGCCAATGTTTATGAGGTTTTGTACAATACTGATCTTGATGTAAGCATGCAGGTCATCCAGGCCAGTACCGATGATGTACGAGATTTACGTAAAAAAGCAGTAAAGCCATTTTCATCAAGCACAGTAGTTTATCATAAAGTTACGTCCGGTCAAAACCTGACTGCGGTAGCTAACAAATATGGCGTAGAAGTGCAGGACTTGCGTGTTTGGAATGGACTAAAAAGCAAGACCATAGTTCCCGGACAGAAATTAAAAGTTTTTGCAAAAAACAGGATGCCACTTAAAGCACCTGCCTCATTTTTAAGTTACAGAGTTAAAACCGGAGATACCCTATCAGAAATTGCCGAGAAATTTAACGGCGCAACAGTGCAGAGTATCAGACGAGACAACAAGTTAAGCAAAGCTGGGTTACAGGCTGGAATGGTTTTGAAAATTAGCAAAGGGTAACGAGTATAGTAGTGTAAGTTGAAAAAAGTTAGCAATATCTATTTTTACAATTGGAAATCAATTTTTCAGGTTTCTGGATTCATTATTTCCTTTTTCTTGATATTATTTATTTGTTTCAATCTTTCCTTTATAGGAATGCTTTGGCATAGCATCGGCAAATCAGGTAAAACTACTGGTGAAATCACAGCAAGAACAGAGTTTTCTGCCAATATCCAAAGTGGGACACAAGGAAATACCACAGTGTCGGATAAAATCGAATTTATTTATGTTTTTTCCGTTAATGGAAGAACTTATAGTAATTCCTGTGTTTTAGGACATTCGATCATGAACTCAAGATCTTTATCAAGAATCAGGAACAGCCCGTTGCCCGTTAAAGTAGAGGTTAAATATAATTTATTAAGAAAGCGAGAAAATATACTTTGGCTAATCGACTGATAGTTAATTTACCTTTCTTTAAAGGGAAAATTCCAAATTTTTCTAAGTGTAATTAACTGCTCTTTTTCTGTAACATTATCATCGATTTACATACAATTAACTTTCGGTTTATTTAAATTGTGTTAAAATAACTTTTATTTGCTTTAAATTATTTTAACAGAACATGGATACCAGAAGAGAATTTCTACGTAAATCTTTACTGCTTTCAGGCGCAACAGGGTTGGCAACTGTGATGCCTTCATCAATTCAAAAAGCCTTTGCTATTGATCCTGCTCCAGGTAGCACCTTTCTTGATGCGGAGCATGTAGTCATTTTGATGCAGGAAAACCGATCGTTCGACCATACCTTTGGCAGTTTACAAGGCGTTCGTGGATTTAATGATCCAAGAGCGGTTAGCCTGCCCGATCAAAAGCCTGTTTGGTTTCAAACTGATGCCACTGGAAAAACCTATGCGCCGTTTCGTTTAAATATTAAAGATACAAAAGTAACCTGGATGGGCTCATTGCCACATTCAAGAGCCAGTCAGGTTGATGCTTATAACCAGGGCAAATACGATCAATGGCTCATCGCCAAAAAATCGGGCAATAAAAGTTACGCCCACATGCCGCTAACATTAGGTCACTACGTACGCGAAGATTTGCCTTTTAACTACGCCCTGGCCGATGCTTTTACCGTTTGCGATCAGAACTTTTGTTCAGGCATGACCAGTACCACCCCAAACAGGTCTTTCTTCTGGACCGGAAAAATTACCCATGAGGAAAATGGAATTTTAAAAGCGAATATCAGAAATGATGATTTTGCTTACGGAAAACATGTTTGGAAAACCTTCCCTGAATTGCTGGAAGAAAATAAAATTGCCTGGAAGTTTTATCAAAATGAAACGAGTTGCGGCGGTGGTTTCAAAGGCGAAGAAAGAGCATGGCTGGCCAATTTTGGTTGCAATTTATTGGAGTTTTTTAAAGCTTACAATGTTAAGTTTAAAGATAAATACATAGAAAACCTTCAAAAGCTGGTTGATACTTTACCGGGAGAGATTAATAAGCTTCAGGAGGAAAGTCCTTCGAGCGATGCTGCTGCGAAGAAAATTCAGAACGACCTTAAAAACAAAATGAAGGCCCTGGATGACGCAACAGCTGATTTAGAAAAGTGGAATGAAAAAAACTTCGCCAAATTAACCGATGAGCAAAAAAGCTTGTTTTATCGTGCTTTTGTAGTGAATAAAAATGATCCGGATTACAGAAGCGTTTCTACAATAAAATATAGTGATAACGGCAAAGAAAGAGAAGTAACTGTTCCCAAAGGTGATGTATTGCACCAGTTTAGGGCAGACGTAAATAGTGGAAAGTTGCCTACGGTTTCCTGGTTGGCTGGTCCTCAAAATTTTTCCGATCATCCGAGTGCTCCCTGGTACGGTGCCTGGCTGGTTTCGGAAGTGATGGATATTTTAACTCAAAATCCTGAAGTGTGGAAAAAAACCATTTTCATTGTTACTTACGATGAAAATGATGGTTACTATGATCACGTTGTGCCATTTTCAATTCCGGATAACAATAAACCCGAAACCGGGAAGGTTTCTAAAGGGATTGAAACCGAAGTGGAGCATGTGCGTTTGGCAAATGAGTTAAAGCAAGGCGTACCGGAGAAAGGCGCAAGAGAAGCGCCAATTGGCTTAGGTTTCAGGGTGCCTATGCTCATTGCTTCTCCATGGAGCCGTGGAGGAAAAGTGAATTCACAGGTTTTTGATCACACGTCTACCCTTCAGTTCCTGGAAGAATTTGTGAACCGCAAATACAATAAAAATATTCGCCTTGAAAACATTAGCGAATGGAGAAGAACCATTTGCGGTAATTTAACTTCTGCCTTTACACCATTTGATTCAGCAGCAGATAAATTACCATTTTTACAGCGTAATGCTTTTGTAGAAACCATTTTCAATGCGAAATTTAAGGAAGAGCCCACAACATCAAGGGCTTTATCTGATAATGAAATAAAAGAGCTAACCAAAACATCGAATTTTGCTTCGGTGATGTCGCAGCAGGAAAAAGGCATCCGTAAAGCTTGTGCACTACCTTATCAGCTGTCAGGTATAGGGATGTTGCAGAAAGATAAACAGCACTTCGAAATCAAAATGGCTGCGCAAACCAGCTTGTTTGGGAAATCTTCTGCTGGTGCGCCTTTTACGGTTTACGCTCCGGCAAAATTTAAAGATGAAAAACTTGAAGAAGTTTGCAGAAACTGGTCGTTCGCAGTAAAAGCGGATGATGAACTCACTTACAGCTGGCCACTTCAATCTTTCGAGAATGGAAAATACCACCTTCGTTTGAATGGACCAAATGGTTTTTACCGGGAGTTTATGGGTACGGCAAACGATCCGCTTTTATCCATTTCAACGGAACATGAACTCAATCGCTTAACGAAAGCGCCTACAGGAAACATTAAGGTTTTGATTAAAAATAGTGGTGAAAATGCAGTAAACATTCAGGTGAATGATTTGGCATATAAAACCAATGCGGTCCAAAAAAATATAGCTGCAAACAGCGAAGCGGTTCTTATTTTAAATTTGAAACCGAGTTTCGGCTGGTACGATTTTGAGATCACCACTGCCGCCAATAGTTTATTTGCACAAAGGTTTGCTGGCAGAATGGAAACTGGAAAAGAAACTTACACTGATCCACTGATGGGAAGAGTATAGGCAATTTGATTTGCGCTTCGCAATTAATGGCAATAACCTTTGTTATTAAACCTTATTGCAGCGATATCCTTTTTGTTGCAGCCACATTGTACTGTGCTTAAAAAAATGAACAAAAAGATTAAGCGGAAAGAAGGGCAAACAATTATTGCTTGTACTGCCCTTGTTTTACTAACTATTAATGGCCAAATGAAAACACTTCTTTTCTGTTGAAACATACTGATGTAAAAGGCATTGGGAATTAGATATTTTGCTGGGATATTTGTTTTTCTGCCTAGTAAAAGAATTGTACCTTTGCGGCGTCACTAATAAGTTACTTAATGAGTAATACGAATAGAAAGCAAGATGCGTTGGATTACCACTCGCAAGGTCGTCCGGGAAAGATACAAGTAGTACCTACAAAACCTACAACATCGCAAAGGGATTTAACTTTAGCATACTCTCCTGGAGTTGCAGAGCCCTGTCTAAAAATAGCAAATAACACGGAAGATGTTTACAAATATACGGCTAAGGGCAACCTGGTAGCAGTAATTAGTAACGGAACGGCCGTTTTAGGACTTGGTAATATTGGTCCGGAAGCCGGTAAGCCGGTTATGGAAGGTAAAGGCCTTTTGTTCAAAATATTCTCTGATATTGATGTGTTCGATTTAGAGTTGGATACACAAAATGTAGATGATTTCGTGAAAATAGTAAAGGCTTTAGAGCCTACTTTCGGGGGAATTAACCTGGAAGATATTAAAGCACCTGAGTGTTTCGAAATTGAAAGACGGCTAAAACAGGAGATGAAAATCCCTGTAATGCATGATGACCAGCATGGAACAGCGATTATTTCTGGTGCGGCATTATTAAATGCTATCGAAATCCAGAAGAAAAAAATTGATAAAATTAAAGTGGTGGTGAGCGGTGCAGGTGCTGCAGCAGTTTCTTGCTCCAAAATGTATTTATCTTTAGGTGTAAGGAAAGAAAATCTGGTAATGTTTGACATTAACGGTCTTATTGATATTCACCGTACCGATTTGGATGAGATTAGAATGGGTTTTGCCACCACCAGAAAAGATATTGGTAATATTGGCCAGGCCATGAAAGATGCTGATGTTTTCATCGGGCTTTCTGCAGCCAATGTAATTACACCAGAAATGCTTTTGGGCATGGCGAAAAATCCAATTGTGTTCGCAATGGCCAATCCAAATCCAGAGATCGCTTATGATTTAGCCATTAAAACCCGTAAGGACATTATCATGGCTACCGGCCGTTCAGATTATCCGAACCAGGTAAATAATGTATTAGGTTTCCCGTATATTTTCCGCGGTGCGCTTGATGTTCGTGCAACAAGCATTAACGAGCCAATGAAAATTGCAGCGGTGAAAGCCATTGCAGAACTGGCGAAAAAATCAGTTCCAGAGGCTGTAAACCTAGCCTACAATGCCCGCAACCTTAAATTTGGTAAGGATTACATTATTCCGAAACCTGTAGATTTCAGGTTGATTACAGAGGTATCTACCGCAGTGGCTAAAGCCGCCATTGAAAGTGGTGTAGCCCGAAAAATTATTACCGATTGGGATGCTTACACAGAAGAATTAAGAAAACGTTTAGGCCTGGATGATGCGATTATGCGTTCCATTACGACCAAAGCGAAATCAGATCCTAAACGTGTGGTGTTTGCAGAAGCTGATAATTACAAAATATTAAAGGCGGCACAAATTGTGCGTGAAGAAAACATTGCCATCCCGATTTTACTGGGTAACCGTGAAAAAATCCAGGCAATTATTGATGAGCATGCATTGGAGTTGGAAGGTGTAGAGATTATCGACCAGATGCAAAATCCTGCGAAAACCAAACAATATGCTGATGCACTTTATAAAAAACGCCAGCGTAAAGGAATTTCCATGAATGATGCTACTAAATTATTGAGAGACCGCAACTACTACGGTGCATCGATGGTTGAATTTGGCGAAGCCGATGCGATGATTTCTGGTTTAACTAAAGATTATGGCTCTACCATTAAACCTGCTTTACGTGTAATTGGTGTAGACCCAAGCGTAAAACGTGTGGCAGGTATGTACATGATGATGACAAAAAAGGGTCCGGTTTTCTTTGGAGATACTACGGTAAATGTTGATCCAACGGCGGAGGAACTTGTAGACATCACTTTGTTACTGGATAAATCAGTAAAGCAATTTAACATTAAACCTCGCATTGCTTTATTATCGTATTCGAACTTTGGTTCAAACGATGGCGTTACCCCAAATAAGGTGAGAGAAACGGTAAAAATGCTGCATAAAAACCATCCGGAGGTAATTGTTGATGGTGAAATGCAAGGAAACTTTGCCATCAATAATGAATTACTAAAAGATAATTTCCCATTTAGTAGATTGGCTGATGAACCTGCAAATACGCTGGTTTTCCCTAATCTGGAGTCGGGAAACATTGCTTACAAATTATTACAGGAACTGGGTGGTGCAGAAGCCGTTGGTCCGATTTTATTAGGCTTAAACAAACCTGTTCATATTGTTCAATTAGGAAGTTCGGTACGGGAAATTGTAAATATGGTTACTATTGCAGTGGTAGATGTTCAGGCCAAAGAAGAAATTGCAGGAACATCAAAACGAAAAGGTATATTTACAAAAACAAACAAGAAATAAATCGCCAGGATTTATTTCAGATCTAAATTCGTCACGTAAAAATTATTAAGTAATGTACGCCTATATCGATGGTAAACTAACATTCAAAAACCCTGCTTATGTAGTGGTTGAAGCCGGTGGTATAGGCTATCACATTAACATTTCATTAAATACTTACAGCGCTTTGGGCGATGCAGAAAGGTGCAAATTGTATACCTGGCTGCATGTTAAAGAAGATGCGCACACATTATACGGCTTCGCCGATGAAGGCGAACGCCGTTTATTTTTACACCTCATATCGGTATCAGGAATTGGACCAAATACAGGAAGAATGATTTTATCATCCATTACACCTGTTGAAATTCAAACCGCAATTGTTAAAGCAGATTTACCTCTTATTCAACGCATTAAAGGCTTGGGCGCCAAAACTGCCCAGCGTTTGGTTTTAGAATTACAGGATAAATTAAAAAAAGAAGGCGCAGATTCATTAATTTCTATGCCTCAACACAATACAGTTAAAGATGAAGCGTTATCTGCTTTGGTAATGCTCGGATTTGCCAAACAAACCGCCGAAAAAACTATTGATCAGATTTTAAAAGGAACAGAAGGAACGCTTTCGGTAGAGCAACTAATTAAACAAGCTTTAAAAAATTTATAGATCTTACGGCCTTTGAAGAGAATTTCTACACTCCTATTTCTCATCCTCCCTTTCTTATTTGCTAAAAAAAACGCCTTCTCTCAAGTTGTTCTGAGCAAAACAGATACTGCTACGCTTAAAAATAATTTCAGCTTACGTGAAAAACAAACTTTGGGTTTGGGCTCATCAACCAATCCTTTTTACCCATTGCCATCCAATGTGAAAAGATTAGTGGAGTATGATGCTAAAAACAAACGTTACATTGTTAAAGAACTTATTGGCGACAGGTATGTAACGCAACCACAATACTTAACCATTGATGAATATTCGCGTTTAGTTAACAGCGAAATTAAAAGAGAAAATTGGAGAAGTATCTCCAACGCTGAGGTAAGTGATTATAGAAATACTGGCATCATCCCTAAAATCCAGGTCAACAGCAAGGCTTTTGAAAAACTTTTTGGTGGTACCACCATTGATATTCAACCACGTGGGGAGGCTGAACTGACGTTTTTGGGTCGAGTGAATAAAAACGAAAATCCGCTTTTTAACGAACGTCAACGTGTTCAAACCAACTTCGATTTCAACCAGCGGATACAGATGGATCTGGTTGGAAACATCGGTACGAAATTAAAAATCAAGAGCAATTACAATACCGAAGCCCAGTTCGATTTCGAGAATCAAATTAAGCTAGATTATACCGGTGGTCCGGATGATATCATCAAAAAAATTGAAGCGGGTAACGTAAGTTTACCGCTAAATACCTCTCTCATTACAGGCACACAAGCACTGTTTGGTCTTAAAACCCAGCTACAGTTTGGCAAGTTGAACGTAACGAGTGTGTATACGCAACAAAAATCAGAATCGCGTGAGCTTAGGATTACCAATGGTGCACAGCAAAATGAATTCAGGGTAAGTGCAGACAGTTACGAAGCCAATAAACACTACTTTTTGGCGCAGTACTTTCGCAACAATTACAACAAACATTTAGCAAATGCGCCAATCATTACCTCTCCTATTCAAATTACCAAAATTGAAGTTTGGATTACCAATAAGGCTGGAACCACTACCGATTCGCGTGATGTACTGGGTTTTCTAAACCTTGGAGAAAATCAGCCATTTAATCCAGGTCCAATCACTGGTGGAGGTTCTGCGTTACCTGCCGGAACAACCGCCACAGGTTTCCCTCAGCAATCGAACTCTTTACTAGCGAACTTGCCTGCGGATGCAAGATTCACCAATTCAAATGCCATTATTCCTTTTTTCCAGGCAAATGGCGGAACCGATCAATACGCAAAACTAACCTATGCCAGAAAATTAACTGATAGGGAATTTACTTTCCAGCCACAGCTGGGATATATCTCGTTAAACAACCCTTTAAATGCTGATGAGGTTCTAGCAGTGGCTTACCGTTACACCTATAATGGCGTAGAATATCAGGTGGGAGAATTTTCTACCGATGTAACTTTCGATGCGGCTAACCCAAAAGTTCTTTATGCCAAATTATTAAAGAACGAAACCATGAAAATCAATCTGCCTACCTGGGATTTGATGATGAAAAACATCTATTCTATCGGCGGATATCAAATTAGTCCTTTAAATTTCAAACTGGATATCTTTAGAATTGATAATGAAACTGGTGTTGAAAAACCCATCATGACGGAAGGACAAAACACGGCAAATAAGCAGTGGATCGCCCTGACTGAATTTGATAGGTTAAATCAGCAAAATGAAAAAAAACCAGATGGAATATTCGATTTTGTTGCGGCCAATAACGCTTTTGGATCTTATTTTTCATCCAGTAGCCAAAACCTTAACAGTCCTTTTGGTTCAAATTTATCAAGTACTGGATTGGCATCGCTCACCAACAACACCAATACAGGGTATATCACCATCGATCCTGCAAACGGTCGAATCATTTTCCCTTTGATTGAACCTTTTGGGAATGATTTGGCAGCGAAATTTTTGCCAGGCGAACAGGCGTTGATTGATAAATACACTTTTACTGCACTTTACGATTCTACCCAAACCATCGCAAGGCAGCTGTTTCAAAATCAAAACCGATACGTTATTAAAGGTAATTATCAATCAGAAATCTCTTCAGAATTTAGCTTAAACGCTATTAATGTGCCTGAAGGTTCTGTAAAGGTTTTTGCCGGTACCATGCCATTAACCGAAGGTGTTGATTTTACAGTAGATTACCAGGGCGGAAGAGTGAGCATCATCAATCAAGCCTTACTTACATCTGGTCAGCCTATTAGAATTACCACTGAAAATAACGAGTTATTTGGCCTACAGCAACGATCGCTCTTTGGAACGCGACTGGATTACCGCGTAAATAATAAGTTAAATTTGGGCGGAACGATCATGAATCTCACCGAGAAACCGCTTACACAAAAAGTCAACCTTGGTGAAGAACCCATTTCTAATACAATATGGGGCGCAGATATTAACTATAGTTCGCCATCCAGGTTTTTAACTAAATTGGTTGATAAACTGCCTTTCATTTCTACTAAAGCGCCATCGAGTGTCACTTTTTACGGTGAGTATGCCCAGCTTATTCCCGGACATCCAAGGGCATTAAATTTTGCCGGAAGTAGAAGCGGTGTAAGTTACCTGGATGATTTCGAGGCTTCAAGATCAATTATCGATTTAAAAAGTGCTATTTCATGGCAACTTTCAGGAACCCCTCAAGATTTTCCTGAGTCGCAGTTGGTCGATAATTTAGCCTACGGATATAACCGGGCAAGGATCGCATTTTACAATATCGACCCAACTTTTTACAATTCAGCAGCGTCTACTACGCCTGCAAATATCAGAAATAACAGAAATGAGCTTTCTAATCACTATGTGAGGGAAGTAATTGAACAGGAAGTTTTTCCTTTTAAAGAAACGGCAACTGGCCAGGCATTAAATATCACTACACTAGATGTGGCCTACTATCCAACCGTTCGTGGTCCTTACAACTATGTCACTACCGGCTTCCAGCCTGATGGCAAATTCATCGCACCAAGAACCAAATGGGGCGGCTTTCAACGTAAAATAGAAACGAACGATTTTGAAGCTTTAAACGTTGGGTTTATCGAATTTTGGGTATTGGATCCATTTATCTACAACAAATCAAATACCGCCGGTGGAGATCTTTATTTCAACCTAGGTAACATTTCAGAAGATATTTTAAAAGATGGAAGAAAATCATTAGAAAATGGTTTGCCTGCCGGAGAAGATCCTTCAAAATATGATGAAACCAACTGGGGAAGAGTTCCTAAACTGCAACCGGTAATTCAAGCGTTTGATAATGATCCTGCTGCCCGTAGAGCACAGGATGTTGGTTTGGACGGTTTATCGGATGCGAATGAAAAAACAAAATTCGCGTCAGCCATTAACCAGATAAAAGCACAGTTAAACGGAACTGCAGCCGCCGCAATTGACGCCGATCCATCATCTGATAATTATGCTTATTTCCGTGGACCCCAGCTTGATGCCATCAATGCAGGTATTTTAAAACGTTACGAGAAGTATAACGGACCCGAAGGAAATTCTAAAACATCACAACAATCGCAGGAAGAACTCGGAATTGAAAATTCAGCTTCGACAGCATTACCTGATGGAGAAGACATCAACCGCGATAACAACATGACGCAAAGCGATGAATATTTTCAGTACAAAGTTTCGATGCGCCAAAATGATTTGGTTGTCGGACAGAACTTCGTTACTGATAAGGTTACTTCGCAAGTTAAATTGGCCAATGGCAATACGCAGCCTGCCACCTGGTATCAGTTCCGTGTGCCGATTTCACAATATGAAAAGAAAGTAGGTAACATACAGGATTTTAAATCCATTCGTTTCTTCAGGCTTTTTATGACGAATTTTGCCGATACGACCATTTTACGTTTTGCAAAATTACAGTTGATCCGCGGCGAATGGAGAGAGTTTAATGCAAAAAATGAAGCTGATCAGGTAATTGTAGATCCTGCTTTGCCTGCACTAACACCAGATAATTCTACGGTTCAGGTTTCAACAGTAAACATAGAAGAAAATGGTAAGCGTTCTCCGATTCCTTATGTTACTCCTCCGGGAATTCTTCGCGAAAGAGATTACAGCAACTACCGTGGCGATACCAGGTTAAATGAGCAATCACTTTCAGTAACGGTAAAAAGTTTACGTGATGGTTATGGACGCTCGGCTTTTAAAACCGCTTATAGCGATTTCAGATCCTACAAGCGTTTAGAAATGTTTGTTCATGCGGAAGCCGTAAATAACCAGTTATTAAATGATAGAGATGTTTCTGCTTTTTTAAGGATTGGTACGGATAATATTGACAACTACTATGAGTATGTAATGCCTTTAAAAATTACGCCTCCTGGAACAAGTGATCCGGATGCCATCTGGCCGGAAGCCAATAGAATGGATATCGATTTAACTTTGTTTCAGAATGCTAAACTTGCCCGTAATGTTGCCAAACAAAGTAACGGGCAACCATGGCCAATCAATGTTCCTTTTACCTACACAGATGGTGACAGAACCATTGTAGTAAAAGGTCAGCCAGATATGAGTAAGGTTAGGGTATATATGCTCGGCGTTAAAAATCCACTTCGTGGCTTAAACAATGCTGAAAGCGATGACGGGCTGGATAAAGATGCGCTGATTTGGTTCAACGAATTGAGGTTAACAGAATTTGATGAACGTGGAGGTTGGGCAGCAACAGCACGTTTAAACCTAAAATTAGCTGATTTTGCTGATGTTAACATTTCCGGAAGTAAATCTACTATTGGTTTTGGTACCATCGATTCAAAAGTAAGTGAGCGTAACCGGGCAGATAATGTTTTATTGGATGTTTCTTCTGCTGTTGAATTGGGTAAGTTCCTACCTCAGAAATCTGGTGTTAAAATTCCGATGTTCGTGAATTACTCGAAACAGGTTTCTACGCCTCAATTCAATCCGCGTACACCAGATATCGAACTTAAAAATGCGCTTGATCAATCTACAAGAGAACAAAAAGATTCAATTTTAAACTTTGCTCAAGACTATACAATCCGTAGGGGAATTAACTTTACCAACGTACGTAAAGAGCGCACCAATAACAGCAAACCGGTTCGTTTATGGGATATTGAAAACTTTGCTGTGAGTTATGCTTTCACTGAATATAATCACCGCGATTTTATCAATCAAAGCAGTATTCAGAATACTTACAGAGGTTCATTGCAATATAGTTATTCTAAAGAGGCAAAAACGTATGCTCCTTTTGAAAAAATTATCAAATCAAATACGTTAGCACTTTTAAAAGATTTTAATTTCAGTATTTTCCCAAGTGCCATTAATTTTAGAATTGATGTAGATCGATTGTATTCTGAAAACACCTTACGGAATAATGATCCGAACAACACCATTCCGATTTATCAGAATGGCTTCGGAACAACTTTTAACAAAAACTTCAGAATGAGCAGAATTTACGGCATCGCCTGGAATCTTACCCGCTCCTTACAACTTGATTTTAATGCAACCAACTACTCGATTATTGATGAACCAAATGGCAGAATTGAAGGTTTAAAACGCGATACAGTTTGGCAAAACCTAAAACGCCTTGGCCGTACCACTGATTATAACCACAATTTAAATGTGACCTATAATTTGCCCATTGATAAAATTCCTGGATTTAACTGGGTAGTTGTAAAAACGCGTTACGGAACCAATTTCAACTGGCAAACTGAACCACTTTCTACATTGTTAGATCCGAATATAAATTTAGGAAACACCATTCAGAACAGCAGGAATTTACAGATTAATCCTAGCTTAAACCTGGTTACGCTGTATAACAAATTTGGCTTTATCAGAAATGCCGGCAACAATGAAGAAGGCTCAAAAGTTAAAAATTTCTTCATCAATCTGTTAACCAGTGTTAAAAATGTGAACGCCAATTATGTTCAAACCAAGGGTATATTTTTGCCTGGTTATCTGCCTACAACAAAATATTTCGGTATAGATAATGCTACCGGTGCACCAGGTTTAGGCTTCGCTTTTGGTAGCCAGCGAGACATTAGAGACATGGCTTTAAACAATGGCTGGCTCACTACTGATACCTTGCAGAATCAACTTTACGTAAATACGTTAAGAGAAGATTTACAGTTTACCGGACAAATTGAACCGTTTAAAGATTTAAGGATAACGCTAAGAGCCAATAAAGCGCAAACCCGAAACTTCTCTACCAACTTTAGGTATGAGGCAAGTGTGGGTTCTTTTGAGAATTTAAGTGCAATTACTACTGGCGATTATAGCGTATCTTACATTGCCCTTGGTACAGCTTTTAAAGAAAAAAACTCAAGCATCATTTCTACTTTGTTCAATCAATTTATGGCCAACAGGATTATTGTGTCCAGAAGATTGGGTGCACAAAATCCAAATTCGGGGGGGCAGAATAGTGGTTACGCCGATGGTTATAGCAAGGAAAGTCAGGATGTAATTATTTCAGCTTTTATGGCTGCTTACACAGGTAAAGATGCAAGCAAAACTAAACTAAATGCTTTTCCTCGTATTCCTCTGCCTAACTGGAGTTTAACATATAACGGCTTAACACGAATCCCTTTTATTGCCGATAAGTTTTCTTCGGTTGATGTTCGTCATGGCTACCGTTCTGCATATAATATCAATGGATTTAACTCTTTGCTGAGGTACCAGGAAAGTAACGGCTTCTCGGTTAACCGCGATGCCAATAACAACTTCCTGCCTGAATATCAATTTGCACAGGTAACCATCTCTGAATATTTTTCACCCTTAATTGGCGTAGATACCAGATTTAAAAATAACTTGAGTGCTACATTTGAATTAAACCGATCAAGGTTATTGGGGTTAAGCTTAGCAAATAGTCAGCTGGCACAGTTATCCGAGAACAATATGGTTTTAGGCCTGGGTTACAGGACGAATAAGTTCCGTTTTCCATTTGGATGGTTTAAAAGTCTAAAAATGGATAACAATATGGATTTTAAGCTTGATGTAGCCATTCGTGATAACAAAACGGTAATTTACCGGGCTGATATAACAGAAGCAGAAATCTCATCAGGAGCTAAAAACATCACCTTAAGGCCAAGTGTTGATTATGTTTTGAACCAGAAATTTAACATCAAATTGTTTTACGATTCAAATATTACCAAGCCTTATACCTCGCAAACATTTAATACCGCATTTAGTAATTTTGGTTTCAGTTTAAGGTTTACATTGAATTAAAAACAGAGTGTAGAGAATGAAAGAATAACATTTCAACATTCCAACATAATAGCTAACTTTGGCAAACTAATTTAAGACAAATGAATTTTCCATCAGAATTAAAATACACTAAAGACCACGAGTGGGTTAAGGTTGAAGGTAACGAAGCTTTTATCGGCATTACTGATTTCGCACAACGCGAATTAGGTGATATCGTTTATGTTGATATTAACAGCGTTGGCTCTGAAGTGGCTAAAGAAGAGGTTTTCGGAACAGTAGAAGCTGTGAAAACGGTTTCAGATTTATATATGCCGGTAACTGGTACAGTATTGGAAATTAACGCTGAATTAAATGACAACCCGGAGTTAGTGAATTCTGATCCTTATGGTAAAGGCTGGATGGTTAAAGTTTCATTATCTGATTTAGCTGAAGTTGAAGAATTATTAACCGCAGATGCTTACCAAGCTTTAGTAGGCGCCTAATTTTAAATATTTTGTATAAAGCACTAAAACAACAAAAATGGGCCATCTTTTGGACAATTGTTGTTTTGGTGCTTTGTAATATCGAAATGCCTGCAACAGAGGGCGAGGGTTTCTTCTTCACAGGTTTCGATAAAATGACCCACCTCGGGTTTTTCTTTGTATTGTCGGTACTATTGTTCTACGGAAAAATTAAATACCAAAATAATTACGGTTTCCGAACGTTAACCATTTTTAAGATCATCCTCATTAATATTGCTATTGGAGGTGGTATTGAATTATTGCAATGGAAAGTTTTTACCTATCGCTCAGCAGAATGGTGGGATTTCGGTTGCGACATGTTGGGCTGCCTAATGGCTGTATTCAGCTACATTTTACTTCACAAACTCAATTTCGATGAGAAAAATAGTTAGTTCAGTTTTGATTTTGGTAACGCTAAGTTTAAGTAGCTGCAGTATTTTTAAAAAAAACTGTAACTGCCCAAAAGTTTATTACAAAAGTTATCCTGCTCAACAAAAATAATTACCGTTAACGCTCAACCTGCAGCTTGCTCCCATAGGCTGTATTTAAAATGTTACTTATCATTTAACACATCTTAACCAAACCTTTTAAACTTAGCTTAGTCTGATAGCTTAGTTTTACATTCATATATCCAATTTTTTCTAATGAAGAATAACGTTCAGAGGGCAATTTTCATTGTTCTCCTATTTTGCGGTTACGTCGCCCAAGCTCAAAATACCGGCGCAATTACGGGGAAGGTAATCAGTGCTAAAGATAAAAAACCTGTTGATTTTGCTACCATCGCAGTAAGAAACCTGAAGGATTCTGCAGTAGTAGCCTCTGGTCAAACCAACCCTGACGGAACATTTAGTTTCAAAGCTATTGCTCCCGGTAAATATCGCATTTACGCAGCGTTTCTAGGTTTAAAAACAGCAACAAAGGATGTTGAAGTGGCAAAAGCATCGGTGAATGCCGGCGAAATCCCAATGGCTGATGATGGTGTGGATCTGAACGATGTAAATGTTACCGCCAGCATTCCTGTAGTGGTAAAAAAAGACACTCTGGAGTTTGATGCAAAATCAATCAAAGTACGTGAAAATGCAGTGGTTGAAGATGTATTGAAAAAACTGCCAGGTGTGGAAGTAGCCAAAGATGGCAGCATTAAAGCTCAGGGCGAAACTGTAACACGGGTTAAGGTTGATGGAAAGGAATTTTTTGGCAGCGACCCATTGTTGGCTACTAAAAATCTACCGGCAGATATGGTGGACAAAATTCAGGTAATTGATGAAATGTCTGAACAATCGCAATTTTCGGGCGTTGATGACGGTACCAGAAATAAAATCCTGAACATCACTACAAAAGCCGGAATGAAAAAAGGTTATTTTGGAAATAGTACCGTAGGTTATGGAACACAAGATCGATATGATGCAAGTATCAATGTTAACAAATTTGATAACGATCAGCAATTCAGTGTGATTGGACAATTTAATAACGTTAACAAACAAAGCTTTGGACAAGGTAATGGCGTTGGGAATGGTTTTGGCGGTGGTGGTCGTGGCAACTTTGGCGGTGGTGGAAGCGGTGCCGGTAGCGGTGGCATTACAACCACTAACGCAGGTGGTTTAAACTTTGCCGATACCTATAAAGATGGCACCCAAATTCAGGGAAGTTATTTCTTCAACAAATCAGATGTTTCTAACCAGCAAACGAGTTTTACCCAAAACTTATTAGGAAATTCGATTACAACGGTGAATAACGTAGCGGATAATAATACCGACCGTATGAATCATCGATTTAACTTTATGATCGATACCAAATTAGATTCTTCCACTACAATCAAATTACAGCCTAATGTTTCTTTTACTGAATCCGACGCCACAAATATAAGTTCTTATAACAGGAATTTGATTGCATCTTCTACCGTAGGTGATCAACGTTACATCAGTAATTCAACCACACCAAACATTTCAAATAACTTGTTAGTACGTAAGAAATTTAAAAGACGTGGAAGAACGCTTTCATTGAACGTAAATACCAGTATTAACAATAATGATGCAGATACTTACAATTACATTTCTGAAAGCAATACGGTAAATAACGTTACTACACCATCACTTATTGATCAATTGAACAAGGTAAATACCAATTCAATTAACAATACATCGAGAGTGGTTTATACCGAACCACTTTCTAAAACCACCAGTTTAGAATTTAACTATCAAAATGGCTATGCGCATGATAACCAAGGTCGCCAGGTTTTAGATTTTAATTCTTCAAGCGGACAATACGATTTGGTTAATGTTGATTATACCAACATCTATGAAAACCAAACGCTAACTAATGCTGCAGGATTAAGCTATACCACCAACGAAAAAAAATATAACTGGAATATCGGCTTAGCCGCACAACAAACCAACCGTGTAAATACTAATGTTACAACAGGTTTAGTCAGAACGCAAAACTTCATTAACTTAACACCTTCAGCAAATTTCAGATATAATTTTAGCAATGCCAGAAGGTTAAATGTTCGATACAGAGGAAACACACAGCAACCATCGATCAGTCAGATTCAACCTATTCCAGATAATACAAACACACAAAGCGTTTTTGTTGGTAACCCAGGGTTAAAACCGGCTTTTAATAATAATCTGACGATTAACTATAACAATTTCGATTTTGCAAAAAGCAGAATGTTCTTTGCTTTTATTAATCTGAGCCAAACATTTAATGCAATTGGTAATAGCAGTCAGTTAGTTACCGATCAAAATGATGTAGATTTCGGTAAAATCAGAACTACCTACGTAAACGTTGATGGCGTTTATTCAGGTAATGGAAGTGTAAATGTTGGTTTGCCACTTTTACCAGAGCGAAAACTGAACTTAAATGCATCTTTAAATGCAACATATAACAGAAATGTGAATTTCACTACAGCCAATAACAACCCGGCTGATTTGGTAAGAAACGTAACCAATACCTATGCTTTAACAAACCGTTATAATTTTGTAACCAACTTTGATAAATTCGATTTAACAGGTGGTATTTCAGGAACATATAACCGTGCTACCTATTCGGCCAATCCAGCTCAAACTACCAACTTCTACACGTTAAATCCAAGCTTTGATATCAGTTATCTTTTCCCTGGAAATATACGTTTAGCAGTAGATTTAGATTATATTAAAAATACTGGTAGAGGGGAAGGTTACAATACTGAATTCACTTTGGTAAATTCTTACATCAGCCGTCAGTTTTTCAAAAACAGGGGAACGTTCAAAATTGCGGTTAATGATGCTTTTAACCAAAATCAAGGGATTAGTAGAACAGCAACCAATAATACCATTACCGATTTAAATTACAATGTTTTAAAGAGATACTATATGTTCTCATTCACCTATTCATTGACACGCATTGGCGGAAGAAACATGAGTGGCGATGTACAGATGCCAAACCAGGGTGGTGGTGGTGGAATGCGCATGAGAATGTAATCTTCCAATCTAATTTCAAGTCCCGATTTTCATCGGGACTTTTTTATTTAAGAAGCTTATAACCGTCAAACTGACAGTTATGTATTTCAATTGTTACCTAAGCAAAAATAAACCTTTAAAGTGGGGAGTAGTCTTTATTTTAGAACCAGAAAACTAACCAAATGAAACAACTCTTTACCTTAACTTTAATTGTATGGTCATGTCTGGCATACGCTCAAAATAGTGGATCGGTGGCTGGAAGAGTGCTTCAATCAAAAGATAGAAAGCCAATAGATTATGCATCAATAGCGGTAAAAAATCTTGCTGATTCTAGCATGGTGGGTGCAGTAAGTACCACTGAAGATGGTAAGTTTATTCTAAAGGGATTAAAACCAGGCAATTATCGGCTTTATGCTGCCTTTCTTGGTTTAAAAAATACAACCAAAGATTTTGTAATCACAGCCGATCGACCAGTAGCCAGCATTGGTGATATCATTTTGGAAGGCGGTTCGATCGACCTACAAACCGTTGAGATCAAAGCAGAAATTCCACCCATAGTAGTTAAAAAAGATACTTTGGAATTCAATGCCAGTTCATTCAAGGTGGTGGAAAATGCAGTTGTGGAAGATTTATTAAAAAAGCTTCCGGGGGTGGAAGTTGATAAAGCTGGAACGGTGAAAGCTCAGGGCGAAACCATTACTAAAGTGCGGGTTGATGGAAAAGAGTTTTTTGGTAATGATCCATTACTGGCAACAAAAAACCTTCCGGCAGATATGATTGATAAAATTCAGATTATTGATGAGCTCTCCGACCAGGCACAATTTACAGGGATTGATGATGGAACCAGGACAAAGATCATCAACATCACTACCCGAAAAGATAAGAAAAATGGATATTTCGGTAACACTACAGCAGGTTATGGTTCAGATGATCGTTATGATGTTAACGCAAACATCAATCATTTTAATCAGGATAGAAAATTAAGCGTTATTGCGCAATTTAATAATGTAAACAAACAAAATTTTGGTGGCGGTTTAGGCGGAGGTAACGGTGGCGGCAACGGCGGTCGCGGAGGGATTACGGATACGAAGGCTGCCGGATTTAATTTCAACGATACCTATGCCGATCAAACCGAGTTTAGCGTAAACTACTTTGTGAATAAATCAGAAAACTTAATTCTCCGAAACAGTGTTACCCAAAACTTTTTAGGTGATGTAACCACCATTTTTAATAACAATCAAACCAACAACTCAGAGCGTTTAAATCATCGCTTAGGCTTTATGGTTGATACCAAAATAGATTCGCTAACGTCATTACGCATTCAGCCCAATTTGAGCTATACCAATAATGAGGGCAACAATTTCAGTCAGTATACCAGAGACTACAACACCTATCGCATTAACGGTTCTCAAGCGTTAACCAACCATGGCACCTCACCATCCCTGAGTAATAACATTTTACTTCGCAAAAAATTCATGCGCCGCGGTCGTACCTTGTCATTGAACTTAAATACAAACATCAATAACAACGACGCCGAAAATTACAATAATAATCCCGAAACCAGGATTGAGGGTAATACCACGACCCAAAAACTCACCAACCAGTTAAACGACCAGGAAAGTGAGTCAATTAATCATAATACCAGGTTAGTTTATACCGAGCCTTTAAGTAATACACTTAGTTTTGAGTTGAATTATCAGAATGGATATAACCACAATACCTCTGATCGTTTTACTTATAATTTTAATCCGGCAACATTGCAGTATGATTTGCTCGATCAAACCTTCAGTAATTCGTATGAAAATACCATTCTCACTAACACTGCAGGATTCAGCATCAATAAATCAGCTAAAAAATATAACTGGAACGCAGGCATGGCGGTACAAAATACCGACAGAACCAATAACAATATCAGCCGGGGATTCATTTTAAAACAAAATGTATTTAATTATACGCCATCGGCCATGTTCAGGTACAATTTCAGCAATAGTAAAAGATTAGTTTTTAATTACCGTGGTAGAACAAACCAACCAACTATTCAGCAATTACAGCCTATTCCGAACAATACCAATACGCAAAGTATTCCCATGGGAAACCCCGATCTAAAACCTGAATTTGATAATACGATAAGGGTAGCCTACAATACATTTACCGTTGGCAAAAACCGATCACTTTTTGTGAATTTAAACCTTACTCAAACTTCAAATAAAATAGCCAATAGCAGCAGCTTGATTCAAAGTGGGCCAGACCAGGGTAAATTGGCCATTACTCCGGTGAATGTAAACGGCGTTTATGCAGGTAGCGTTTCATCATCATTGAGCCTACCATTAATGGCGGATAACAAACTCAATTTTCATATCAACGTTTCCGGAAATTATGATCGCGATGTGAATTTCACTAATTCATTAAGAAACATCACCAACAGTTGGTCAGTAACTAATGGCTATCGCCTCGTTTCGAACCTGGATAAACTGGATTTAACGGCTGGTGTAAATGGTTCCATTAATCGGGCAACATATTCTGTTCAGCCAAATTCTAATACCCGGTTTTATACTTTTAGCCCCAATATCAGTGTAAGTTATCTCTTCCCTGGCGATATTCGTTGGTCTGTAGATGCAGATTATAATCAAAACACGGGCCGTGGTGAAGCTTTTGATACTCATTTCACCTTAATCAATTCATACCTCAGTAAACAGTTTTTCAAAAACAGAGGCACACTTAAAGCCGCTGTTAACGATTTGCTTAACGAAAATCAAGGGATCAGCCGAACGGCAAATAATAATACCATACAGGATGTAAGTTATAATGTACTTCAACGTTATTTCATGTTTTCCTTTACTTATTCACTAAACCGAATGGGTGGCAAAAATAGAATAAGAGGCAATGAAGACGGCGAAAGACGACGAGGAGGGAACGGTGGTGGCTTTGGTGGTGGCCGTCAAAGAAATTAAATCATCGTTTAGTAAAAGCTTGTTTCTATCAGGAATGTTAGCGCTTGTTATTTGGAATAAATCTAAAGAAAGGGTAACTTGCGCCTAAATTATAGGAAACCGCAAAGGTTTTAAATTTCATCAATTGCATTCCTTTTTTTGAAATTCAACATTGTGGTAGCCAGCTGACATCGAAACAAAATACACATATGAAACTTTCCAATCTCAAGGTGGGAGAAAAGGGCACAATCATATCTTTTACAGATCTTGATCTTTCAGTAAAACTGATGGAGATGGGTTGCTTGCCAGGTGAAGTGGTGGAGGTTGAACGTTTTGCACCACTCGGTGATCCGATGGCTATTCGTGTTGCTGGTTATCAGCTTTGCTTGCGTAAAAGTGAGGCTGATGTTATTATCATACAATAAATAGGCAGGTTTGGATATTAAAGTTGCGTTAGTTGGTAATCCCAATACAGGAAAATCTACACTCTTTAACCGTTTAACCGGGTTAAACCAGAAGATAGGAAACTTTCCAGGTATCACGGTAGATAAGAAAACAGGTTTCATGAAAATGATTGATGGCAAACAAGCCGAAATCATTGACCTTCCGGGCACTTATAGTTTGTACCCGAAAAGTAGCGATGAAAGTATTGTTTTCCAGGTATTGGCCGATCAAAAAAACAGCGCACATCCGGATGTGATTGTACTCATTGCAGATGCTTCAAACCTTAAACGAAACATGCTTTTGTATTCGCAGGTTGCAGATTTAGGGATTCCGATGATATTGGCCTTAAATATGATTGATTTGGCTGAAAAGCAAGGTATTGAAGTCAATGTAGACAAGCTCGCTCAAAAACTGGGCATTCAGGTTGTTTCTATATCTGCAAGAAATAACATCGGTATTGATCGCTTAAAACAGGCAATCGCCAATACCACTAAAATAGCAACACAGTTGCAGGATGTTGATGTAAATAGCTTAGCGCCAGAAGCAATCAATGCTATTAAGTCGAAATTAAATTCAGATAACGATTATTATGCCTTGCAGGTTTTGCACCAGCACGAGTATTTAAATTTCTTTTCTGATCAGGAGCAGGAAGAAATTGAGCAGATTGAACAATCACACAAGTTTGAATCCGCTAAAGTTCAGGCGGCAGAAACTGTAGTTCGCTACCAGCACTTAAGTAAACTTTTAGCCGATGTAGTAACCGATAGCGGCAGAGCACAGAAATTCTCTTTTAGCGATAAACTGGATGCGATACTAACCCATAAAGTTTGGGGCTTTGCGATTTTCCTGCTTATCCTTTTCATCATCTTCAACGCTATTTTCGCCTGGTCATCGTACCCAATGGATTGGATTGAGGGAGGGTTTGGCTTTTTAACTGAAGTGGGGCATGAATATCTCCCGGCAGGCATGTTAACCGATTTGCTTTTAGATGGCGTTATCGCTGGTCTCGGCGGCATCTTTGTTTTTATTCCTCAAATTGCGATATTATTTGCCTTCATTTCAATTTTAGAAGATACCGGTTACATGGCGAGGGTTACTTTCATGATGGATAAAATCATGAGCAAAGTAGGCTTGAATGGTAAATCGGTAGTGCCGATGATCGGAAGTTTAGCTTGTGCGGTACCCTCAATTATGGCTGCCAGAAATATCGAAAACTGGAAAGACAGGATGATTACCATCATGGTTACACCGTTAATCAGTTGTTCGGCAAGGCTTCCTGTTTATATCCTGATCATTTCGCTGATTATACCTTCCGAAAACCTTTTTGGCATTTTCAATATGCAGGGCTTAGCATTAATGGTTATGTATCTGGTTGGAATTGTTGCTGCTGTCCTTGTGGCCTGGGTAATGAAGTTCATCATTAAAACCAAAGAACGTTCTTACTTCATTATGGAGTTACCGATCTATCGCATGCCAAGATGGAAAAACGTTTTCTACACCATGTATGAGAAATCGAAAACCTTCATCATCGAAGCCGGTAAAGTGATCATCGCCATTTCCATCATCCTTTGGGTAATGGCTACCTTTGGTCCAGGCGATCGTTTTGAAAATATCGATAAAAAATATGCTTCTGCATTAGCTGATACTACCAGAAATACGGCACATATCGAAACGCTTATCGCGACAGAAAAGTTAGAAAACTCCTATGTTGGCATTTTAGGGCATTGGATTGAACCAGCCATCCGTCCGTTGGGTTACGATTGGAAAATTGGCATTGGCCTAATCACTTCCTTCGCTGCCCGAGAAGCATTTGTGGGTACTATGGCTACCATTTATAGCGTAGACGGTGGCGATGAGGATACGTCGACCATACGCGAGCGCATGGAAGCCTCTGTAAACAGCAAAACGGGTTTGCCGGTTTATACCTTTGCAACCGGAATTTCGCTCATGCTCTTTTACGCCTTTGCCATGCAGTGTATGAGTACCGTAGCCATCGTTTACCGCGAAACAAAAGGTTGGAAATGGCCCATTATTCAGCTTAGTTACATGACGGCAATGGCTTATGTTGCAGCCTTAATCGCTTACCAGTTACTGAAATAATTGTTGCAGAGCAGGTTTCTCCGCACCTATTAACGTTTGCACCCGCTTTACGTTTTACTCCGCTCACAGCAGAAAAAGCTGTGGCTTCGTGCTCACTGCAATCGGGTCTAGTAAGAAACTATTGTACAAATATTAAAAGTTTAACCGCCTAAATTTTGAAGTTCGGTATTTCTGCTGTTAACTTTCTGCTTTAGTCTTTAAACTTTCCACTTTCAACTCTGCACTTTCAAGTTTGAACTTTTAACTCTCCACTTCCCACTCTCACCCCAGTTCAATCTGCCTTTTAATGCTTTCTTCAAGCGAAATTAAAGTTTCTGTACGTTGAATTCCATTCACCGCCTGAATTTCTTCATTTAGCACATGTCTCAAATGATTGGTATCTCTGCAGATAATCTTTGCGAACATACTGTAAGATCCGGTGGTATAGTGAAGCTCAACTACCTCTCTGATTTTACTCAATTGCGCCACAGCGTCTTTATACTGGATCCCCTTCTCCAGGTAAATACCTAAAAACGCACAGATGTCATAACCGGCCTTTTGCGGATCGATAATGAGGTGAGATCCCTTGATAATACCCATTTCCTGCAATTTCTTCATCCTGACGTGGATTGTACCTCCGGAAACGATTAAATCCTTTGCAATTTCAGTATAAGGCTTTGTGGCATCCTGCATCAATTGTTTTAATATGTCGATGTCGAGGTTGTCAATTTCTAAATTGGAATTGTCTTTTTTAAGCATATTTTTGAATTATGATAAGCGAATTTACAAATATTTATCAATATTATAAAAATAAAATTAAATGTTTAAAATATTTGCAAGGTATTGAATGTTCTTTTACATTTGTATCAAGCAATTAACAAAAAGGGAACGTTCTTTAACAAATTGTTTAACATAATGTAGGGTGGTGAAACAGGCAGACACACCTCCTTGTCTCGGTGGCGGAGAATAATGGGAAAACCAGCAATGGCTAACCACTCCTTGAAGGTTCGATTCCTTCCCCTACAGCAGCTTAGTCTGGAGTCCTTAGTCTGAAGTCATGATTAGACTATGGACTAAAGACTTCAGACTAAGGACTAAAATGTTGGGTGGTGAAATTGGCAGACACGCCTCCTTGTCTCGGTGGTGGGGAATAATGGGACAAACGCAGTTTATTGGGTTGACCACAATTAATTTTTTGAACTGTAGCTAACTACCCCTTGAAGGTTCGACTCCTTCCCCAACAGCATTTTTTATGAATAATAAGTTAGTTAATTGAGCAATCCTGGATAGGTTGCTCTTTTTCTTTTTAAGCTTATTCCAAAAAGCACGAATCACAGCTTAACCTATTTCTTACCCGATTTTACTCAAATAATTCCTATATTTCCGGTTGTTGAATGTGTAGCGCTATTAATGAAGAAAAAAATCCAGATAAAAGATATTGCGAATGAATTGAATATATCCATTACCACAGTATCATTCGTAATCAACGGTAAGGCTAAGGAAAAAAACATCAGTAAAGCACTTACCAAAAAAGTACTCGATCTTGTTGAGAAATGGGGTTATCAACCCAATACCCTCGCTAAAAGTTTGCGAACAGGTAAAACAAATGTAATTGGCTTCTTAGTGGATGATATATCCGAGCCTTTTTTTTCCAGCATTGCACATTTTCTGGATCAGAAAGCTTCAGAAAGCGGATATAAAATTTTATTTAGCAGTACGCATAACAATCACAATAAAGCGGTTGAGCTACTCCAGATTTTTAGAGACAGGCATGTAGACGCATATATTATGGCTTTGCCAGAAGGACTGGAACAGGAAATCAAAAACCTGATTCAAACGAATGTTCCTGTGGTATTATTCGATCGTTATGTGCCCGACCTGGAAACCGATTACGTAGTGATTGATAATATTGAAGGTACATACAATGCTACACAGCATTTAATCAATAATGGCTATAAAAATATTGGCTTCATTACGCTTGATACTGACTTGCAACAGATGGTAGATCGCGAAATTGGATATGAGCGGGCAATTAAGGAGCACGATCTGCCATTAAAAGTTAAAAAAATTAAATACCGAAATGCAGATCTGGGATCGATAGCGCAGATGACGAGTTTTTTCGAAAGCGAAAAACAACTTGATGCGGTTATTTTTGCCGCGAATTACATTTGTTTGGATGGCTTAAGAACCTTCAAACAAATGGAAGTTAATGGTTTAGCGCCAAAACTTGCTTTAGTATCTTTTGATGATTTCGAATTGCTTGAATTTTATAAACCTGCTATCACCGCTATTGCTCAGCCCGTGCAGGAAATTGCTGAAAATTTGATGAAAATATTACTATCTAAACTTAATGCGAACGATAGCGGTAAACATTTTAAACAAGTGGTGCTTTCTACAAGTTTAAATATCAGAGAATCTACGGAGCGGAAAAAGTTAGGATAAAAAAAAAGGAATAAGTTTTTGCCTATTCCTCTTTGGTATGTTAATAATGGTGTTAAACCGTCATTACATCTTTTTCTTTAGCTTCTGCATGTTTATCAACCTTTACAATGTAAGCATCGGTTAATTTCTGAACTTCTGCTTCACCGGTTTTAATTTCATCATCAGAAACACCATCACCTTTTAATTTTTGAATTTTGGTATTGGCATCTTTACGGATGTTACGAACCGTAATTCTTCCGCGTTCAGCTTCTTCTTTTACCTTTTTAACTAAATCCTTTCTTCGTTCTTCAGTTAGTGGAGGTACCACCAACCGGATCACAATTCCATCATTTTGTGGATTGATACCAATATTTGCAACTTGTATCGCTTTTTCAATAGTGGTTAAAAGCGATTTTTCCCAAGGCTGGATCACAATAGTTCTGGCATCAGGCGTATTGATACTCGCTACCTGAGCCAGTGCTGTAGAAGCGCCATAATAATCCACAAAAATACCATCGAGCATACCTGCTGATGCTTTACCGGCTCTAATTTTCGTTAATTCTGATTCACAATGATCGATTGCCTTATCCATCGAAGATTGAGCATCCATTAATTGCAATTGTATGAGTTCGTTCATAATGTGTGTATTTCTACAAAAATAATATTTTTCTAAAGGTTATTTAACCAAAGTACCAATTGGCTCACCATTGGCAATTTTCATAAAATTACCATGTTTGTTCATATCAAACACAATAATTGGCACCTGGTTTTCCTCACAAAGCGTAAAAGCAGTCATGTCCATTACATTCAAACCTTTAGCATAAACTTCTTTGAATGAAATTTCTTCATATTTAGTTGCCAAGGGGTCCTTTTCAGGATCTGCAGTATAAATTCCATCAACGCGTGTTCCTTTTAATACGGCATCAGCTTTAATTTCAATTGCTCTTAGTGCAGCTGCAGAATCGGTAGTGAAGTAAGGGTTGCCGGTTCCAGCGCCAAAAATGACTACACGCCCTTTTTCTAAATGACGAACTGCTCTTCTACGAATAAACGGTTCACAAATCTGTTCCATTTTAATCGCAGTGAGTAAACGGGTTTTAATACCCACTTTTTCCAGGGCATCTTGTAGCGCCATTGAGTTGATTACCGTTGCCAACATCCCCATGTAATCTGCTTGTGCCCTATCCATCCCGCTTTTCTCGGCGCTTAGGCCTCTGAAAATATTTCCACCACCAATTACGATTGCAATTTCCAAACCTTTATCGTGAACGGCCTTGATATCTTCAGCGTACTGCTTAACGCGTTCATTATCAATACCATATTGTTTATCGCCCATTAGCGATTCGCCGCTAAGCTTTAGTAGGATGCGTTTGTATTTCATGACTTCAAAAATATTAACATTTTTTTAATACCTGGCTATGCTTTTAAACAAATGATGTAAATATTTAGATTGATAGTTTCTGCCCTTTAAAAATAGTCGATTGTAAGTTTAGTGCTTCGTCCAAAATCAAAATATTGGCTTCACTTCCAGCTGCAATACCCGATGTTAAATGCTCAAGACCGATAAGTCGGGCGGGATATTTAGTGGCCATGTTAATCGCTTCGCTTAACTCGATCTCACAATGCGTTACGCAATTTTTAACAGCTTGTAACATCGTCAACGACGAGCCTGATAATGTTCCGTCGGGCATTACAAATTTATCGCCATTTTTCACATGTTGATAAGGTCCGGATGCGCATTCTGTAACGGCATCAGTAATTAAGAATAAACGTTCTTTTAATAATTTCTTCGCAAATTTTACCACTTCAAAATCCACATGCTGGCCATCTGCGATAATACTTGCCATTGCCCGAGAATGGTTAAAAACCGCCGTTGGAATACCCGGTTCACGGTGGTGAACCGGACTCATGGCATTGAATAAATGTGTTGTGGTTTGGATGCCACTATTGTATGCTGAAGTAGCCTGTTCAAAAGTAGCGTTACTATGCCCAAGTGAAACCAAAACGCCATGATCAAGCAAATATTGAATCACTTCATCATCATTGCACTCGGGTGCAATGGTCATCATTTTAATCACACCATCACCGAAATCCAATAATGCTTTTATTTCATCTAATGTTGCCCGTCGTACAAATTCTGGCACATGAGCGCCTAAACGTTTAGGGTTTAAAAATGGACCTTCCAAATGTAAACCCAAAAAGTTTCTCGCCTGCTGGCGATATTGTTTTGCCGTGGCAATACAGGCATTGAAAACTTCCGGCGTATTGGTTGCCATACATGTAAGGAAGCCTGTTGTTCCCTTTTTTAGCAAATCATCTTCCATGATCGCCAAAGATTCAAGCGTTGGTTCTGCAGAAAACAATCTTCCACCTGCACCGTAGATTTGTAAATCAATAAAACCAGGAACAACCAACACATCAGATGAATTTTTAGATTCCGAATTTTCAATTGACACGATTTTACCATCCTGAATATTTATACTTTTTCCTTCTTGTAACGAATCGTTCAGGTAAAATTTTGTGTTTGATAGATTTAGCATAGATTTATTTTTAATGGGCCTAATTTACTAAGTTGGTAGCGAAATTTTGGTGTTTATGCAGAAACTGCAATCATAAACCCGATAGCGTGGAAATACTTTTTGTTGCACTGTCATAATAGATTGCCACGTCGTTTCTAATCGCAATGACGATGTAGGAAAAAAAAATGAAGCCAAAAAGATTGAAATAATAGCGGGGCTGCAGTTTCCGAAGGATAACATACCTTTCGTTTTCTAAAAAATAATAAGCATAAAAAAACCGCCCTGATATACATCGGGCGGTTTTCTATAATTTTATATGTGCTTATGCACCTAGTTGAACACGTTTGAAAGCTGTTACAGTTAAGCCTTTAGCAGTGCTATCTAAGAATTTACGAACATCCATAGAACCGTCTTTAACAAACTCTTGGTTTAATAAAGTGCTGTCTTTGTAGAATTTGTTCAATTTACCAGCAGCGATTTTTTCAACCATTTCTTCTGGTTTACCTTCTTGACGGATAACGTCTTTAGCAATTTCGATTTCACGTTCGATAGTAGCAGGATCAACACCGTCTTTATCAACAGCAACCGGGTTCATTGCAGCAATTTGCATTGCCACATCTTTACCAGCTTCAGTAATATCTGCACCGTTAGCACCTTCAAATACTACCAATACACCCATTTTACCGTTAGAGTGGATGTAAGAAACGATTTTCTCACCAGAAACATTTGCATATTCCTGAATAACGATTTTCTCTCCGATTTTACCAGTAAGTTCAGTGATGGTTTCCGCAACCGTACGTCCATCTTCTAAAGCGATAGCTGATAATTCTTCGATAGTAGCAGGGTTGTTAGCCACTGCAGCAGCTAAAACAGCCTGAGCTAAATTACGGAAATCCTCAACTTTAGAAACTGGCTCAGTTTCGCAAGCTAAAGCAACTAATTTGCCGTTTGTACCATCTGCTGAAACAGCGATTGATACCAAACCTTCAGAAGTAGCATTGCCAGAACGAGCAGCAGATACTTTTTGACCTTTTTTACGCAATAAATCAACAGCAGCTTCGAAATCGCCATTAGCTTCAACTAAAGCTTTTTTGCAATCCATCATACCAGCGCCAGTTTGTTGGCGTAGTTTATTTACATCTGCGGCAGTAATTTGTACTGTAGACATTTTTAAAAATTTATAAGTTCCTTAAAATGTTAAAAGTTACAGGTTACAGGTTGCGGGATTTACCTACAACCAATAACCTATAACTCATAACTTAAATTATTCTTCTGTTTTAGTTTCTTCTGATGAAGATGCTTCAACTTCTGCTTCAGCAGCTTTTTTGCGTCTTGGTTCTTTAACCTCTGGCGCATCAGCCGCAGCTTTAGCCGCTACTGCTTCTTTTTCTGCCTCATCATCTTTTTCGCGTTTACGCTCATCTAAACCTTCTTCAATCGCTTTGATAATTACATCAGTAATTAAAGAGATAGATTTTGTAGCATCATCATTCGCCGGAATAGGGAAATCGATGTTTGAAGGATCAGAGTTTGTATCAACCATCGCAAAAGTTGGGATGTTTAATTTTAACGCTTCAGTTACTGCGATGTGCTCTTTCTTAACATCAATTAAGAATAAAGCTGCAGGTAAACGGTTTAAATCAGCAATACCACCTAAAAGTGATTCTAATTTAATACGCTCACGCTGAATCATCAAACGCTCTTTTTTAGATAAAATAGCATAAGTACCGTCTTTAGTCATTTTATCGATGGTAACCATCTTTTTAATTGACTTACGTACTGTAGCAAAGTTAGTTAACATACCACCTAACCAACGCTCGGTTACGAAAGGCATATTTACTTTTTTAGCTTGCTCAGCTACGATTCCTTTTGCTTGTTTTTTTGTTGAAACAAATAATACTTTACGTCCTGATTTTACGATTTGTTTAATCGCAGCCGCAGCTTCTTCAGTTTTAGTTAAAGTTTTATTTAAATCTATAATGTGAATTCCATTACGCTCCATGAAAATGTAAGGAGCCATTTTTGGATTCCATTTACGGGTAAGGTGACCAAAGTGTACACCTGCATCCAATAAGTCTTGATAAGTTGTTCTTGCCATTGTCTTTGCCTCCTGTGATTAACGTTTACTGAATTGGAATTTCTTACGAGCTTTAGCACGTCCTGGTTTTTTACGCTCAACCATACGCATATCACGCGTCATTAGGCCTTTAGCACGTAATGCAGGTTTTTTCTCCGCATCTAGTTCAACAATCGCTTTAGCAATAGCTAAACGAACAGCTTCTGCTTGTCCTTTTACTCCACCACCTTGAACGTTTACAGTAATATCATAACGACCTGTAAGCTCAGAAACCTCTAAACTTTGGTTTACGATATATTGCAAAGGTAAAGTTGGGAAATAAACTTTGTGATCTTTACCGTTAACGGTAATTGCTCCAGCACCATCTTTTAAGTAGATACGTGCAACAGCTGTTTTTCTTCTTCCTGAAGTGTTAGTAACTGACATTTCTTAAAGTTTAATGGTTTTTGGAGATTGAGCTGCATGAGGGTGAGTTTCACCAGCATACACAAAAAGATTGGTGTAAAGTTTTTTACCCAATTTAGTTTTCGGTAACATACCACGTACCGCTTTCTCGATTACACGTTGAGGGTGTTTCGCCATTAACTCCTTTGGAGAAATAAAACGTTGACCACCTGGATAACCAGTGTAAGAAACATATTGCTTTTCGCTGAATTTGTTTCCTGTCAATTTAACCTTGTCTGCATTGATAACAATAACGTTATCTCCGCAATCTACGTGTGGGGTGTACTCAGGCTTGTTTTTACCACGGATGATCATTGCGATCTTCGATGACAAGCGCCCCAAAATCTCGCCTTGTGCATCAACAACAATCCACTGTTTGTTAACAGTTTTCGCATTGGCAGAGACAGTTTTGTAACTTAACGTATTCACTTGCTTGTATTTAATTTATTAAACAATTATTTATTCCCATTAAATTTGGGACTGCAAAGATAGATAGAATACTTTTATTATCAAACAGTTGAAGAGAAAAATTTGAAAGTTATGAGTTAAAGGTTTAAAGTCACGGGCTAGTGCCTGAAGATTTTAGCTGGTTTTCATGCTGATTCAAAGATTTCTGCTAATTTTATTTAACGATTATTTAATCTAATGATGTTCAACATTGAATTTTTATCTTCTTTAGGAAAAAAAACTGAATTGCAAAACCGAAACAGATTGGAAGTAATTAAATACTGTAAAGAAATTGATTGGTTGCAAGAATGGAAAAATTATTACCACGCATACCGAAGTAGCGAATATATCCCTTATGAAGACTATTGGTTTTTAGATGTTTCAGATCCAGAAAACAAACGCAACTTAGATGTTTCGTGCAATTATATTGATGAGCGAAATTTACTGGAAGAGAACTTGAGCCTGATTGTAACTTTTTCCTGGTATAGTTTGGAGAAAGCGGGCTGGTTTACAAAACTCCTTACCAGACGCGAACACACAAAGGTTTGGGATGCAAGACACTCAAGTGAAATTTCAAGTCAAGATTTGCCTCAAATTGTAAAATGGTTTGTAGATGGAGATATTTCACAACTTGATTTAATCTTGCCAAACCCAGGTGAATTTCAATTTGATGTAGATTAGTATTAAAACTCATTTATTTCTAACGTCTGTAATTATTCCTCCAGAATTAAATCAACTATTGCTTTTACCATTTCTTCTCTGTTGTTATAATCTCCGCTAATCAAAATGTAACTTATCTTACGTCTTTCCAGTTCAGCTTTAAAAAGGTGAAACATTTCTAACCTTTTATCACCGAAATCCCGAAGATCATCAGCAATCCACGCTACATCAATATCAAGCAAAAAATATACGTCATATACAATTTCATTTTCGAGCCTGCTTAAAATTTCAGGTATTACATTTAAATATAGCTTTGAATAAATTTGAGTGGTGATCAAATCTGTATCACAAAAAAGGATTTTGTTGGAAATTTTGGTTTTATCCTTTACCCTTTGAGTTTGTGCTTTTCCTATTTTAATAATGTCATCAACTGAAATATCATTTGAAGTGATCAGTTCTCTAGCTACTTCCGGAACAAATTCAGTTTGATAATAGGAAGCCATCTTTTCAGCCAATGTCGATTTTCCTGTACTTTCCGGACCGTAAAAGCAAATACGTTTTACAAAATGAGGTTTAACTACATCGGGGATATGTTCCCAAAATCTGAAAGGATGATTGCGGATCATCGTGGCAGAAACAGGGGTTTTGTTTCTCTTTAAATCAAATAAAATATGCCTGGCCTTCATATTTAACGCAAAGGGCTCTCCATATTCTTCCGAGCTGATAAGGACGTCAATTTTAGGATAAACTTCTTTCATGCGTTTCGCCCAAATCTTTGTTCGGGGTTCAAGCATGAGCGTTTCATCATCAAAATCATCACAAATAATTGCAGGTTTTATTTTGGGTTCATCTTTAAAAATTTCCTCAATCCAGCTAAAACGTAATTTGGCCTCAATGGGATCATTAGGTGTAAAACTCATCGAAATAATGAGTTCATCACACTGTGAAGCGGCAAAATTAATTAGCGAAATATGCCCATTATGAATAGGCATAAACTTTCCGATTACGAGCCCTCTTTTCATGCGGCTTTATCATAACTTTTGTATTCCTTCATCCAGTTCCACAAAGCAAAAGCGGCAATAATGGTGAAAACGATATATTCCACACCAAAAAACATCGCTCCTTTTAAAAAATACAAATAGGTGGCTACTATGTCAATCATTAGCCAAATGATCCAGCATTCAATTCGCTTCTGTATCATCAAGAACGTGGTAATGACGCTCATCACTAAAATAAAAGAATCTACAAAAGGATATGCACTTGGTAAATTAAACAACATTGGGAACCAGTTGTGCAACTGACTCGCCAAAGCGCCTATCAGTATTGTTCCGGCAATGCCGATTAAAAGCCAGGTATAAAATTGCTTTCTGGGCATAAAACTCACCTTCAATTCCTTTCTCTTGTCTTCTTCTTCAGGCTTTGGGTTAGCCCATCGCCACCAGCCTAAAATATTGGTTACAAAAAAGAAAGCCATTAAAAACATATCAGGATAAAGCTGAATTTGGTAATAGAAAAAAGCCGATAGAAACACATTTACAATTCCTACGGGCCAGCTCCAAATGCTTGCTTTAGCCGAGAGGATGACAGAAAGAACACCCGTTACTACGGCAAAAAACTCCAGGTAACTCATTGGGTAACCTAAGACGGTGAAAAAGATACTGTGGGTGTTGAAAAAATCCATAGTCGAATGCCGATTTTAAACAAAGTTCTAATCTATAATTTATTAATGGAGTTCAAAACAAGCCACAAACAAAAATCAAAAGTGTAATGTTATTTTAATAAGCAATCAACTTTCTAACCGAAATAATTAATTATAGCATACTGCCAGTTCGATAAAATTGCTTTCTTGCTACTATAATTACTGGCAATTTATCTAAGTTTGTACATATTACATGGGAAAACAGAAATTTTATGATACTGCGATTAAGCAGGAACGAGCCGTTTTGGTTGGAGTAGTTACGCCAGGCGAAAAGGATGAGCAAACAAAAGAATATTTAGATGAATTAGCTTTTTTGGTTGATACAGCGGGAGGAAAAGTAGAAAAGGTTTTTACTCAAAAAATGCTTAAGCCTGAACGTGCAACTTTTGTAGGTACGGGAAAATTAGAAGAAATTAAAGCTTACGTTAAATCTGAAGAAATTGATACCGTTGTTTTTGACGATGAGTTATCACCTTCGCAATTGCGGAATATCGATCGTGAATTGGGCGTTAAAGTGCTAGATCGAAGCAACCTGATCCTGGATATTTTTGCCAGCAGAGCACAAACCGCTCAGGCGAAAACTCAGGTAGAACTGGCCCAATTACAATACGTACTGCCACGTTTAACGGGTATGTGGACTCACTTAGAGCGCCAGAAAGGTGGTATTGGAATGCGTGGACCTGGGGAAACGCAGATTGAAAGTGATAGACGTATCATTTTAAATAAAATCTCGTTGCTTAAAGAGCGTTTAAGAAATATCGACAGACAAAATGAAACGCAACGTAAAAACCGTGGTCAACTAATTCGTGTAGCTTTGGTTGGTTATACCAACGTAGGCAAATCAACCATTATGAACATGCTTTCAAAATCGGAAGTATTTGCGGAGAATAAACTGTTTGCTACCTTGGATACAACCGTAAGAAAGGTAGTGATTGAAAATTTGCCTTTCTTACTTTCAGATACCGTTGGTTTTATTCGCAAACTGCCCCATCATTTGGTGGAGTGTTTTAAATCTACACTGGATGAAGTTCGCGAAGCAGATTTATTAATTCATGTAGTTGATGTATCGCATCCAAATTTCGAAGACCAGATTAATACGGTTAATGAAACATTGAAAGATATTGGCGCCATTGATAAAGACATGATTTTGGTGTTTAACAAAATTGATGCATACGTTTCGCCAGAGGTTGAAGATGAGGATGACGATGGAAAACTGAGCATTGATGAATTTAAGAAAAGCTGGATGAGTCATGGAAAAGTGCCTGTTTTGTTCATTTCGGCAACAGAAAAAGAGAATATAGAAGAGTTTAAAAATTTGTTATACGATAAGGTAAAGGCGGCACATATTGCCAGGTATCCTTACGATAGTAATTTATTATATTAGTAAATAAACCGTTATTGCGAGGTACGAAGCAATGACGAAAAATAAGATTTATGGAAAGTAAACGTCAGCAAAAATTTGCAGGAGTACTACAAGAGGAGTTAGCACAGGTTTTTCAGCGTGAGGGTGCTGCATTCTTGCCAAATACATTGGTTACCATTACCCGCGTACGCGTATCGCCAGATTTGGCGGTGGCAAAGGTATATTTGAGTTTTTTCAACACAAACAATACAACGCTTTCCATTAATACGGTAAACGCTCATGCTGGCGAGATCAGGTATAAATTAGGGGCGAGAATTCGCCATCAGGTTAGGGTGGTGCCAGAACTTACATTTTTTGTAGATGATACAAATGAATATGTAGAACGCATGGATCATCTGTTCGATAAAATAGCAAAAGAACCGAGACAAAAAGAAGAGGGCGAAGAATAATAACCGTGAGGAAATTAAGAGAACCTGTAAACTTCGTTACGCATTTTATACCCGCATTGGTAGCGATACCAGCGGGTTATTTTTTGCTTGAAAAATGTAATACTTCAATTGAATTTACTGCTGCCTGGATATATAGCATTGCGACTTTCATTTTATTTGGCGTAAGCGCAATCTATCATGGTTACCCGGCAACGGATTATGGAATACGCTTTTGGCAAAAATTTGATCATTGCTGCATTTACCTCATGATCGCCGGCTCCTATACACCTACAGCTTTGTTGGTATTTGATGGCTGGTTAAGTTGGGGATTATTTGCCATTGTGTGGATCATAGCCATTACGGGTTGTCTGCTAAAAATCTTCAACAAATTAAAAAGCACCGCTATCTCACTTTCCATTTACATCTTGATGGGATGCCTGATTGTTCCATTATTGCAAAAAATGCTGGGCACCTTGCCCATTGGAGCAATTTTCTGGTTGCTTTTTGGAGGTTTATTTTACATTGGCGGAACTTATTATTATGCCAAGGATAAACAAATGTACCGATGGATGCACAGCCATGAGCTTTGGCATTTATTCGTAATTGGCGGAGCATTATCTCATTATATTTATAATTACGTTTATATTTTCAATTAATTCGTTAATGAAACCCTTCGAGCAAATTATTGATTCAAATGCACCAGCAATAGGAAAAGTTGTAGATTTTGATCCCACAAAAGACAAACTTCTACCGTTGGATTTTACATCCAATAACAAAGAATTAACTGATGAAATTTTAGATGACACGGATTTGTTCAGCAATTTCATTAATCAGAAATTAAAAGATAGCGGTGCTTGTTATGGAATTGGCGGATATAATGAACATCGAACCATTTATTCCAGAAGCACTCATTTTGATACGGAGGAAGAACCCCGCCGCCTACATCTAGGTGTTGATATCTGGGGACCAAGCGGAACGCCTGTATACAATTTCTATGATGCCCGGGTGCACAGTTTTGCAAATAACAATCATTTTGGTGATTACGGTGCTACCATCATTCTGGCTTATGAAATTGATGGATTGACATTTAATGCACTTTATGGCCATTTAAGCGCAGCTTCTTTGAAAGGGCTTGAACCCGGACAGTTCATTTCAAAAGGTGCAAAATTTGCTGAATTTGGCATTCAAAAAGAAAATGGTGGCTGGCCTCCACACCTCCATTTTCAAATTATACAGAACATGTACGGCTTAAAAGGCGATTACCAGGGCGTGTGTAAGTTTAGTGAAAGAGAAAAATATCTAAACAACTGCCCTGATCCAAATGTAATACTCAAGGTTACCTTTGAAAACGAACATAGCACCAGGTTTTAGATGTTTTCAATTACGGTCAGCATTTTTTAGTAAATTAGTGAAATGAGAAAGTTAATTACCATAATCTTAATTTTTTGCTGTTCGGCCGTGATGGCGCAATTACAGTTTAAAACGGGCAAAGATGGTTTTACCTCATTCTTAAGAGAAAACACTATATATCCTGCCTTTTCAAAAAGCAATTGTGTTCAGGGTACCGTGAACATTAGTTTCAAGCTCGATAAAGACGGGCGAGTGTATTCCTCGAGAGTAACCAAAAGTATTTTAAGCGAACTGGATGAAGAAGCTTTGAGACTGGTTCGCATGAGTAGCGGCAAATGGAGATTACCTGCAGGTTATGACACCACAACTGCGGTTGTAGTGCCGGTAAACTTTAAACTCTCAGGTTATAACTGCGAACGTAAATCAAGCAAAGATATGCAGGATGCCATTCGAAGTTACCAGGCTGAAGAAGGATTGACGAATTCGGTAATTAATTTCTATAAGAATATCGACAAAGCAAAACCAGGCCAGGAAGCTCAGATTATAGCCATTAAAAATCAGCTGGGTATTGATGACGAATATCTCCAGGAAAGAATTAATAACGGATTAAAGAAAATTAAGCAAGGCGATAAACAAGGGGCCTGCGAAGATTTTTTGTTTGTTAAACATATGGGTAGTAGTTTAGCAGACCAGTATCTAGCCAAATACTGCAAATAAATGAGAATTACTACCAAGCTTTTTGCCCTTCTTGATGTTGTTAGCATTCTACTTCTTTATAAACAATTCTGGGGTATTATCACGCATCTGAATGAAATTCCCGATCAGGTGCTTTCTCAGCTAAGAGTGATTTTGACTTTACCTTTATTCGTTTCACTTTTTCTTTCTGCAATCGGCTTGTTCTTATTTAGAAAGTTTGGCTTTATAACTTATTATATCCAGTTTCCATTCAGGTTAATTGTGTGGATATTCTCTATTGGCTTCATTACTTTCCTGCCTGAGGTTTTAAATCTCGGCGAAAGGTGGTTTGACATTCTATTTAAAGTCTGCATCATTGCTGAATTTTTTAGATTGTATTTTACCATCCAGATCCACCGCAACGAGCTGAACTAAATGATTACCGTAATGGCCTCAGGTAAAATCTTCGCTTCAATTGCATTTATTTTACCAATGTATTCTCCATCAACCTGAAAATGCGCTTGATGTTTAGAAGATATCTTCACTTCTGAAATCTGAAAAACTTCAATTTTTTTAGGGTTAAAAGGTAGCCTGGTGAGCCATATTTTAAGAATTTCAAGGTAGGAGTAATCCTTTACCAGAATAATTTCGAAAAGATTATCGTTCAATTTACCATCTGGATTTATTTTTAAACCCGAGCCATACATGGTTGCATTTGCTATAGCCACCATGGCCGCTTTTGATCGGATGATTTCGCCATTTATATTTAACTCTACCTCCATTCTTTTATGGTTCCATAGGGCATGCCAGGTAGCTTTGGCATAACCCCACATTCCACGTTGTGGAAGTGTGTCAAATTTTTTAACCAGATAGGCATTAAACCCTAAATCGGATAAATGAATACAAATTTCATCATTTAGTTTAACTACGTGAATTTTTTGAAGATTTCCGGTTTCCAATAAATTTAACGCATCCTCGATCTCTGTTGGTATTCCAAGTTCCTTTGCCATTCCATTTGCGGAGCCGGCCGGAATAATGCCTATTGGCGTACCGGTATGTAGCAAACATTCAGCAACCAGTTTTAGTGTACCATCGCCACCTACGGCAACAACTCTGTCGGCTTTCGATTGATCAATTTTTGCTTTGATCTTATCCAAAGAACAGTCGTCAGGAAGTTCAAATAAGTCTATTGCTGTTTCCTTATCTGAAAAATATGTAGAAATTACTTCCTTCAAATTAATATCATGACTACCTGAACCTGGATTGATGATGAATAGTAATTTCATGTTTTGGCTATAAATGCGTTACATCACAAACAACTTTTAATTCACTCTGTTTTAATGGCAATGAATAAATCTGTTAGTGTAAAAATTTATCACGGCTACGGGCACAAAAACAACCTGGTGGTTTATGGACATGTTTTTAAACGCAAGGCTAAGGCAGCACAGATTTTTAGCAACAATATTTTCGTTAATATCGTTCATCTCTTTAAGCTTTTTGTACTTAAACCCTATCCATTTGTGAGGGTAAGGCTGCAATTTTTTGATCAAACAATTGATAACAAAACCGAGCACGACGGTTTTTTCAAATTTGAATGGAAGGCAGTACAGGATGTGGAAGCTGGCTGGCACTTTGTAAAGGTTGAAGCCATAGATGAAAATGACAACGTATTAAGTTCGAGCGAAGGAAAAGTATACATACCGCATATCACACAATATGCCTTTATTTCTGATATTGATGATACCGTAATGATTTCGCATTCGGCAACAATTGGAAGAAGGTTAAGGGAATTATTTATTAAAAATCCGCGTACACGAAAAACTTTTCCTGATGCCGCAAAGCATTACCAGCAACTGGCCCTGTCGCATACAACCCGAAATCAACCCAATCCGTTTTTCTATGTGAGCAGCAGTGAATGGAATCTCTACGATTATTTGCTTGAAACATTCAGGTTTAATAAACTGCCCGATGGTGCCTTTTTATTAAATACCTTGAAACGTTGGAGTGATTTGGTGAAGACAGGGAAAACTGGACATGAAGGTAAACTGCTACGGGTAATGCGAATTTTAGATGCTTTCCCAAATCAGAAATTTGTATTTTTTGGCGATAACTCACAGCAGGATCCAACAATTTACACTTCAATTGTAGAAAAATATCCGGATAATATTGCGGCTGTTTATATCAGAAATATTCGCCCTGAAAAGGAAGAAGAAACTCGAAACTTACTTGACAAGGTGAAGGCTAAAAATGTGAGCGCACTTTTGTTTAATGACAGTTCGGAAGCGATTGAGCATTCCAAGTCAATCGGTCTCATTCAATAGTTCTGGATTGAAGGATCGCTTAATGCTGCACTAAGAAATCGATTTCCCAAAAGGAGTAAAAGCTAAGTTCATCAACTTAAAATGCTGTCGACCGAATGGAATTCCGATAATCGTGATGCAGAATAAAAGTCCGAAAAGCAGGTGAGTTACAGCTATCCAGAAACCGCCACAAACCAGCCATATAACGTTCATTATTGTTGACAGACAACCTGTGTTTGAAGATGTATCGGTTATTTTAACGCCAAAAGGAGCTAAACCTACGATCGCAAATTTAAAACATTGTATGCCAAAAGGAATCCCCACGATGGTTAGGCAAAGGATTAGGCCACCAATGATATATTCAAAAAAAATAAAAATTCCCCCAAAAATGATCCAGATAATGTTGCCTAAAAAATTCATCTCGTTTTTAAATTAAGATCGCCTTTAGCGATAAATGTTACAAACAGGCAGTTGATTTCACTTTTTTCATTATCCAATTCTTTTTAACTTAACCTCACACACAAAAGAAACACATTATGAAAAAATTGTTAATTTCTGCAGCGCTAGCTGCCTGTTTTGCGTTGGGTAATGCAAAAGCACAAACTGTTAATGGTTTAAGATTGAGTGAAATCAAATCTGATTACATTCAGGTTAAAAGCGTTAAGAGAACATTTTCTGATAAGGTTTTCATCGCCTTAGAATACGGTCAGAACGTACCTCATATCGAAGATAGTTATGTGAAAGATGATAATGGTAAAAGAATGGAATTTGATTCAGCACTTCAGTTTGTAAATAGCTTAAAGCACTATAATTTCGAGTTATTTCAGGTTTTTTCTGAGCAGGCAGGAGCTGATTATAGTAGACCAGTATATGTGTTTAAACGAAAATAAATCAGCGCTTTTTTAAGAAATTAGAGATAACTACTTAAAAGATAACTATCTAAAGCAAAACGCCAGCAATAGATTTATTGCTGGCGTTTATCATATTTTCACTTATTTATTTCAATCAGATTAAACTTAAATTTATCAGAATTTAAATAAAATCCAGGGTGTTAAATTTCTTATTCAGGATATCGGCATTATTTACATCGAGCCACTTATCTAAAATTGTTCCATAAACCTGTCTAAAATCGAGTTGATATTTCAAATCTCCGGTATCCAAATCGCCTAAGTTCGGAGCGGGGTTGAATATGCCTTGTTTTTTCAATCTTCCACCAAACACAAACATATTGTTTGCTGTGCCGTGGTCTGTTCCGTTACTGGCATTTTGTTCTACACGACGTCCAAACTCTGAAAACGTAACCACCAATGTATCTTCCAGTTTATTATTGGTTTTTAAATCTTTTAAGAATGCAGCCATGCCTTCACTATATTGTTTAAGTAAGTTTCCTTGTTGATTGAGCTGATTTACATGGGTATCGAACCCACTCAAAGAAACATAGTACACTCTGGTTTGTAATCCCGAAGAAATGAACTTTGAGACTGTTTTTAACTGATTGGCAAAACCAGTTTGAGGATAGGTAGCCTGTGATTTATAAATTTTTGATGTATTCTGAATGTAACTGGCTGAAGATTGCGTTTCGATCATCGTTTTATACAAATAACCCAAATTATCTTCATCTAAATGTTCTTTATCGCTTTGCAGCATGGCTTTGAAAAACGGGTCGTTGGTATTGCGATAAAGGGCTGCAGGATCTTTCAGGGCAATTCCTTTTTTGGTTTGCCCTTTCATGGCCAGCGAGAGCGAATCATCAACTTCAATAGCCGTGTACGGAAACTTACAGGTTTGGCAATTGCTATCTAAATATCGGCCAATCCACCCGGTTGATAAAAACTGATTGCTATCGCTTCCCGTTTGCCAAATATCCATTGAGCGAAAATGCGAACGATCGGGATTAGGGTAGCCAACATCATTGATAATGGTCATCCAACCCTGATCATAAATTTCACGTAAAGCCTGCATATTCGGATTTAAGCCTTGCATATCATTCAGCTTAATTACTTCCTCAGGTTTAATTGCTATGCTTTTTCGCTTTTGATAATAAATGTCGTTTCCAAAAGGTATAACCGTATTTAACCCATCGTTGCCACCAGAAAGCTGTACCACTACCAAATTTTTATATAAGCTAAGCTCATCCAAAGCCATTGCTTCGAGCGGTTTCATAAATGCCGGAACGAACAATGAGCCAGCGGCTACGAAACCAGTATTTCTTAAAAAATTTCTTCTGTCCATTTTAATAGTTCTTTACTGATGTTTGGTAAATAGTTTATAATAGGCTACGACCATTTACAATCATGTTATTTTAACAAAGTTGATATTCGGGCATGCTGGTAATTTCTACGGCCGTGCTTCTTAATCCCTTATTATCGCTCACCATTTTAACAATTTTATCTGTCAGCTTAGGTTGCAATAAAAATTCAGTTAATTCGAGTGGTGTTAAACTTTTTGGAAGCGTATCTAAAAACTTCGTCCAATCTGCATTGGCATTAACATAGGATTTTGGTTTGCCATTATTCGCGTTAGTGGTGGCGGTTCTACTCAAAGCAATAACGGCCTCATCTTCAGGATCTGCTTTGCCGCTGAAATCGATCTCTCCATCGTTTAGCACGAGTGAAGGAATACGCATTCTTAGCATGAGCGAAGAACTATCAATCCAGTTTTGACCACCTGGCCAACCTGCCACATTTGGAGGATTAAATAAATATTGCCCCAGGCTACTTTGCAGTTGAATTAGAACTGATGGTTTGTTATACGTTACAAAAAACTCACGGCTTAAACCAATCAAAAATTCTGCAGGAGATTTAATTTTAGTGCCCACATTCTCCGGACTGTAAAACCATTCAGAGGTAAACATTTTCTTCATCAACTCACTGATATCGTATTTCGATTGGTAAAAATGTTCAGCCAACTCTTTTACATGGGCTTCGTTAGGATTATCGTTTACAAAAAATTTATAAACTTTTCTGCTGATGAAAGAAGCTGTTTCAGGTTTTTCGAGGATAATATCAATAATGTTTTCACCTTCAAAATTTCCAATTTTCCCGAAGAAAGTTTTAGTACCATCATCGTGTTGGTTTTTTCTGAATAGGAAAGTTCCATCCTTATCGTAGGTCCAGCCTGTAAAAGATCTTGCCGATTCCTTTATGTCTTTTTCTGTGTAATTACCTCTCCCCAAAGTGAAAAGCTCCATTAACTCACGGGCAAAGTTTTCGTTTGGTTTACCTTTCTTATTCTGCTGGTTATTGAGATATTGCAACATCGCCGGCGATTTGGATACCTCTATTAAAAGTGTTCTGAAACTGCCTAAACCATGCTGCCGCTGAATATTGTTCAGCTGTTGCGCATACATCGGATTGTTATTCCGGCAGGCAAAGTGGCCATGCCAAAATAGGGTCATCTTCTCCCGCAAGGGTGTTTCGGTATTGATCATCTTACTGATCCAGGCAATGTTCAAATCTCGGCTAACCTCATTTTGCATTTGAACAATCTCCCGACGCATTTTTTTCTCCTCATCTGTCAAATCCTTTTTTGAATAAAGCCCAGCCTGTACGAGCATCTGCCTTTTGGATTCACTATCATTCACTAGCGTAATGGGATCATCTTTTTTTGAATTTTGGAGCAGAGCGTCCACCACTTTATTGATGTTTTTTTTGCTCAGTTTGCTTAAATCGGTATATGAAATACCGAAACCGGCTCTGTTGTAAAGATGCTTTACTTGGATAAAATTATCTTTAGCGCTCATAATCATAATGGACAATTTAACAGTATGACTTAATTAGAACGCTTAGGTTTAATGTTTGTTTTGTTTCTTATTTTTGCGCATGTTTTTCCAACTCTCTGAAGATGAACTTATTTTTCCTGATCCCCGCCTTGCAGAAGCCGATGGTTTGCTTGCTATTGGCGGAGATTTGAGTGTAGAAAGATTGTTAAATGCCTATTCCAACGGAATATTTCCTTGGTTTAGTGAAGGAGATCCTATTTTATGGTATGCCCCGCTTGAACGCTGTGTGATTTTTCCTAATAAGATAAAGATCAGTAAAAGCATGAAAAAGGTACTATCTGATGAGACTTTTGTAATTACTATTGATAAGGCTTTCAAGGAAGTAATTGTAAACTGTGCCAACACGCCGAGAAAAGGGCAAGATGGAACATGGATTACCAATGAAATGCAGGAGGCCTATATTAATCTCTATAAATTAGGATTTGCTCATAGCATAGAAGTATGGCTTAATAAAACTTTAGTTGGTGGTTTATACGGTTTGAAGATGAATAGTGTGTTCTGCGGCGAAAGCATGTTCAGCCATGTAAGCAATGCCTCAAAAGCCGCATTAATTTATTTAAGCAAGCTGAATATTGATTTGATTGATTGCCAGTTGCCGAATGATCATTTAATGAGTTTGGGAGCAGAAATGATCAGCAATGAAGCTTATTTAGAAATTTTGCAGCAAGAACAGCCTATATAAAAAAACCTGCAGAGTATAGCGCTGCAGGTTTTGATTTATAATTCTCTTACCCAAATGTTTCTAAAACTAATCGGAGGGCTTGGGTCGCCATGATCTTGTAATTTAATCGAGGCTGCACCATGTTTTTTGTATTCCGGAGCGCCAATCCATCTGGTTTCTCCTTTTAAAACGTAGTTGTTTTGAAGCAAAATACCATTTAAAAATACCGTAACCGAAGCTGGTTTCTCAACGGATCCATCAGCTTTGAAACGGGGAGCATTCCAGATGATATCGTAGTATTGCCATTCACCCGGTTTTTTACTCGCATTTGCCAAAGGGATACTTTGTTTATAAACGCTTCCGGTTTGTCCGTTTACATAGGTTTTATTATTGTAAGTATCCATAATCTGGATCTCATAACCATCATCGCCACCACCTGTAGAAGCTAAAAACACACCACTGTTGCCTCTAGCCTGACTTTCTCCAGATATATTGGTTGGAATTCTCCATTCCATGTGTAGTTGATAATTCGTAAACTTCTTATTCGTTTCAATATTTCCGGTTCCTTTTTTCACGGTAAAAAAACCATCGTCTATTGTCCATGCAGCCGGTTTTGAAGGATCTTTAACCGAATGCCATTCATCCAGATTTCTTCCATTAAATAACACGATGGCATCTGAAGGCGCATCCTGAGGAAGATTTCCCGGGGTGACCACTTTCGGAACGGGTTCCCAGATTTCTGTTTTCGCTGCCTCTTTCGCCGGATCGGTTTTCTTTTCCTGTGCAAGTGCTGACATGCCAAATAATGTTGGAATAAAAAGTAATGCGTACTTGTTCATAATTGGTATTTAACTTTTTAAAGTTAACCAGTTTATTAAGAAATGGAGATTTCGTATTGAATTTATTACTACAAATCGCTTGAGATGATCGTTTCTTTGATAATGATCTCTTCCGGTTCCAAATCTAATTCCTTTTGTTGCTCTGCCAAATCACGCATTGGACAATAACCAGTTAAACCACGATATAATAACCCGGCACCAACAGCTGCTCCGGTTACACCAATTACAGGATGCGAAAAAACACTGGTAATACCTTTAAATAATAAATAGCTTCCAACTATTCCTGAAAGGATTCTTTCAGATCTTGAAGTGTTTTGAAATAATTCGGGATATTTCCATGCCTCTTTAACATTGTTAAGGGCTGTATTTAAATTTTCATTTGTCATGATGGTAGATTTTATGTTTACCTAATAACAAATTGATCTTAATACAGTTTTAATAAAGATTTAGTAAAATTTATTTCAGCAAATCCCGTATATCGTCTTTACTCAACGATTTAAAGAAACTTTCTTCTGTGGTAATTAGCGAACTCGCCAGCGATTTTTTGCGGTTTTGCAACGCAAGAATTTTTTCTTCAACCGTATCTTTTGCGATGAACTTATAAATGAAAACTTTTTTGTCCTGCCCGATACGATGCGTCCTGTCAATGGCTTGTTGTTCTACTGCCGGGTTCCACCACGGATCGAGGATAAAAACGTAATCAGCCTGGGTTAAATTTAAACCCACACCGCCAGCTTTTATGGATATTAAGAATACTTTCAAATCGGTATTCTGCTGAAATTCTGAAACAATTTCACCACGGTTTCGGGTTGCGCCATCCAGGTAAGCAAATGGAATATTTTCGGCTTCAAAATGTTTCTTGAAAATATCCAGGTGTTTTACAAATTGTGAGAACACCAAAACCTTATGACCGCCTTTCAAAACATTATCAAGGGTATGGATAACATTTTCAAACTTTCCGGAATCAGACTCGTACTCATTATCGATCATCACGGGGTGGTTAGCCAACTGGCGAAGCGCTGTTAAACCCTGTAAAAGCTGAACTTGTTTTTGAGCAAAAGTGCCATCATCCATGCTTTGCAATAAATCATTTCGATATGCCGATTTTGTTTTTTCATAATAGGCCGCCTGATTCTCACTCATGTCGCAGTAAATCACCTGTTCCGTTTTTGGTGGCAATTCGGCTGCCACCTGTTCTTTTGTTCTCCGAAGCACAAATGGTTTTATAATAGATTGAAGCTTTCGGGCTTTCTCCTCATCCTTTTTCTTTTCTATCGCCTGAACATATTCATCGTAGAAAAATGCCTGGGTGCCTAATAAACCAGGGTTGAGGAAGGTAAGCTGCGACCATAAATCGCCTACAGAGTTTTCAACCGGAGTACCACTTAAAATTAGCCTGTATTTGGATTTTAAACTTCTCACCGATTTGAAAGACTTTGAAGCCGGATTTTTAATATTCTGGCTTTCGTCCAGTATGACATAATTGAAGTAGAAATTTTTCAATTCTTCTACATCCACCCGCGTTACGCCGTATGTGGTAATCACGATATCGTAATTTGCGAAATTGGCCACATCCTTATTTCGGTTACTACCGGTGTGGGCATATATTTTAAGTTTTGGCGTAAACTTTTTTGCTTCCGTTAACCAATTATAAATCAAAGAGGTAGGCATGATAATTAGCGACGTTGCATGCAAACCCTTAGCCTGGTCATCTTCTTTCACTTTTTGCAGCATCGCCAGAGTTTGGATGGTTTTACCCAAACCCATGTCATCAGCCAGGCAGCCGCCAAAATTATATTCCCGTAAAAAACTAAACCAGTTATAACCTGCTTTCTGGTAATCACGCAAACTGCCTTTAAAATTGACGGGCATTTGTGTATCAGCAATATCTTCGAAATCCGTTAAACGTTGAAGTTTACGCTCTAAAGTCACATTTGCCAAGCTATCTTCAGCTAAATCGTTAATTAAACCAATATGGTGTTTCTTAAGCTTCAGGTTAGCACCTGTTTCGGCAAGACTAAACAAACTACCATATTGCGTAAACCATTTTTCCGGAATGATGGCCACCTCGCCATCGGGCAATAAAAACTCACGGCGTTTATGTAAAATGTGTTGTTTTAAAGATAAAAACGGAATCTGGTATTTCCCGAACCACACCACGGCATTGATATCAAACCAATCGTTACCTTCTTTAACTTCTAAATCTATTTTATTGGCACCAAAAACGAAACGTTTCTGCCCTGTTGATTGCTCGATTTCAAAACCTGCAGCCTGCAGTATTTCAATATGCTCGTTTACCCAGTTAATTGCGGCATAACTTGGATTTTCCTCCTCCGCGGCAACCTCGAGATTGCTAAAAAGTGAACTTGTTTTTTTTAACCCCAATGATAACAGCAAATTAAACTGCTTCTTTTCCCAGTCTGCCGATCTTTTAATGCGGTGGAAAATATAATTATCAGCAGTTTTTTCTAAACGTACCGTTACCTTATGTGCATTTTCTACAGGAAAAGTATATTCACCATACTTGAAGAATAACTGTATTTGCGATAGCCCACCATCAACATATAAAACTTTAATTACCGGTGTGGCTTCAAACTGCTCTGTTCTAATTTCAAATCCCTCGGCATAAACATGGTGCTTTTCAATCAATGGCGCTACAAATTTTTCGAAATAAGTTGCTTCAGTTGATTTTGGTATGGCAATATATCGTTTAGCTAAAAACGGCTGAAGTTTTTTTCCTTCAATATCCTGATCAAAAAAGTAAAGCACATCATTTAATAATAACCATGCAGGTTTATTACTAATGATTTGCGCTTCCTTGAACATGAATTCGATCCGCAGGTTTTGATATTTGATGGTCGGAAAATACCTGGTTTCGGTTTCATTTCTACGAAAATGAAAAAGGATTGACGCGGGTTCGGTTGCGAGTTCTATTTTACGTTCCACCGGCCAACCGTCTTTATCCATTACATAAAGTTCATTTTTTATTTTAAGTATCTCAAGTGCTTCAGCGAGTTTCTTTTCGATTTTTGGCCGTACATTTTCATAAAACTTGGTATCGAAAATCTTTGTAAAAAACTCGGTTGGCCTGATTAACTTTTTATAATATTTTTTGATGATCGAATCCTGTTCAATATCGTCTAAAATCTTAATTAGTTTATAATCGGTATCGGTCAGGCAGGCGCCGAATTCTTCAGCCGTATGCGTAAAAATTCGTTGATAGGTAAATGAAAAATCACCTTGCGGATTTAACTGAACAATGTGAGGTTCAATTAAATAGCCTAAATACTCATGTTTGCACAAGGAGTACACCACTTTACAAGCTTTAGAACTATCGACGCGTAACATTGATGGGAAATAAAATTTTTATAAGCTACCCGCTTAAAAAACTCTAAACTTACAATATTTTAGGATTACATCAAAAGAAGTATAACATTTTTAGGGAAGAAAGATAATAGCGTTTAAACCTGTTTAAGGACACTATTGACTAATCACGATATCATACTTGTGCAGTAAGCCACCCAATCCTGCCTGCGAAAATCTGGCTTTTTTGATGCGGTTTTTGTCTGGATCGATGGAAAAGTTACTGGCGCTTCTAAAATCAACTTTTTCCAAAATCGTCCTATCGAAAGTTGCTCCCGATAAATCACAGTTTTCAAAAGATGAGTTTGATAAATCACTCTCAGAGAAATCAACTTCTTGCAACTGCGTATTTTTAAAGGAAGTTTTTTTTAGTTTGAGCTTGTAAAAAGAAGAGTGATCGAGTTTGCAGTTATTGAAGCTGAAGGCTAAGCCAAAATCATTACAATTTTCAAAGCGTAAGCCTAGCATTTTGCAATCGCTGAAATGAATATCGTTTAGCGCAGTTTTAGTTAAGCTTGCCATACTTAGGTTACAGGCATTGAATTCACAATCAAGAAACTTTACGCCGCTTAAATCAGAATTAGCGAAATTACAATTGATGAACTTGCAGTTTTCATATTCTGCCTTTGGCAAAGCCCTTATGCTGAAATCTTCTCTATCAAATGTTTGCTCGGCGATATAATTTTCGGACATTGGAAACCTTCGTTATGCATGCGAAGATAAAAATTATGCCTTATTTTTTGCCCCTTGATTAATCATTTTCTACAAATGACCAGTTGATTTTTAACAGCTTGGTATACTGCCAAAAACAAAAAACCCTGGTGTTTTGCACCAGGGTTGGATATATAATGACCTCATAGGTAGAGGGAATTTTCAAATATTATCCTTGTGTTTTTGCTGTGTTTTTCAAAGCATCGTTAGCAACGATTACAATTTCTACACGACGGTTAGCTGCACGACCTGCATCAGTTTCATTATCTGCAATTGGTTCTGCAAAACCTTTACCAATTGTTACTAATCTTGAAGCCGGAACACCTTGTGAAACCGCATAAGCTTTAACAGCTGCTGCTCTTCTTTCTGACAATCCTTGGTTATATTGTTCAGTACCACGGCTATCAGTATGTCCAATTACTTTAATATCAGTATCCGGATATTGATTTAGTGAAGCAGCTAAACTCTGAACATTTGTTTTTGCAGCATCTTTAAGCGCTGTTTTATCAAAGTCGAATAAAATTCCGCTATCAAATTTTACAATGATACCTTCTCCTTCGCGAATAACTTCAGCATTAGGAATTGCTTTCTGAATTTCTGCAGCCTGTCTGTCCATTCTACGACCAATAAAAGCTCCAGCTGTACCGCCAATAGCACCACCAATTAATGCACCAACAGCCGTATTACCAGCTTTTTTACCGATTAATGCACCAACAACACCACCTGCAGCAGCACCAATACCCGCACCTTTTTGTGTTTTAGTTAAACTATCACAACTTTGGAATGCCATTGAACCTACCGCTAATCCTATACTTAATGTTGCTATTTTTACTTTTGAAATACTCATAATAATCTAGATTTATAATTCTACAACACGTATTCAAACACAATGCCAAAAAACATCCTGTTGAAGTTTTAATTAAATTTTAATGTTGCGAGCTACTCAAAAAAGTTGTTGAGCACAAAAAAAGAGCTTCTGTTAATTGAAGCTCTTTTAGATTGTATCATTCTTAGTACAAATGTTAAGCAGAAAAATAACTCTCTAATTCTTTAAGTGTATTTTCATCTGTTGCAAAATCTTTGATGATTCGGCCTTTTTCAACCAGAATTATCCGATTGCACACGTCTGTTACATGATTTAAGTCGTGGCTGGAGATGAAAGTGGTCATATTGCCAGGATATTCCTTCAATAATTTTTTTAATCTAATTTGCGTCGTTGGATCAAGGTTGGCAAACGGCTCATCCAGAATAAGTAGTTCGGGCTTTTGCATCAATGCCGCAGCAATACCTACTTTATTTTGGTTGCCTTTGCTAAAATCGCGGATATATTTCCCACTATTTAATATCTCACCATTAAAAAACTCCCCATATTGAGTCAAATAAGTCCCTACATCAGCTACGCTCAAATTATTTAAGCTACCAATAAATGTGAAATATTCTTCAGGTGTGAGGTAATCGATCAAAAATCCTTCATCTAAAAAAGAAGCTGTATAATCTTTCCAGCTGTCGCCATTCATTACGTTTTCGCCTTTTGATAAAACGGCACCTTCTGTCGGGCGGATCAAATCCAGCAACATCCTGAAAAATGTTGTTTTTCCGGCACCGTTATTTCCGACCAAACCAATCGTTTCGCCTGGTTGAATTTGTAGGTGATTAATGTCTACAACTGTTTTGTCGCCGTAAACTTTCTTCAAACTTTTTATTTCAAGTATCATAATTATTCTCTAAAGCCTTCGGCTATTTTATAACGTTGTTTTTCAAATTTTGCTGTGATCAGGTTAACCCAGAAACCCCGCATCAATAGGTTAGCTAATCCAAATATGCCAACTGCAAACAATCCCCAATAGGGTTTATCTGTTAAACCAAATGGCAGATACATTAATATGGGAAGCAACAGGAACGGAAAACCCAATATCCACTGCGTGGCACCTACGCCTTGCCAGTTAAAACTTGCACTTTTATTGATTTCTAATCGTTTGTAATTTAACGTTGCAAAGTATAACACGATGACCGTTCCAAAACCAATGTTGTATAAAAAGGCCGCCAGATGAAGTAACAAAAGTTTTGGACTTAAAAATCCGTAGAAACTAGCTAACAAAGTAATGATGATAGAGGCAATTGTGAAGAGTAAAAACTTTGCTTTTATAAAATTTTTCAAATCAATTTTGTTGGTGAGTAAGCCATCGAAATGAGCACTTTGCCAGGCAAACATAAACTGCCCGTAGGTTAAGATTGAGAAACCCGTCATGAAGATCGCCGCAAAAATCATCATCCCAAAAGAATCGGCATCGATCATAGGTTTTTTGTAAAAAAGAAACCCATAAAACAGGAAAAGAAATCCCATAAGCACCGAATTTCGAGGTCGTTTATGGCGAATAACCAGTTTTAATTCTAGTGCCGCTAACTCTCCAACCTTTCCAAAACGATTTAAGAAGGCATAGTCTGTACTTACTTTTTTCTCCTGTTTGGAACCGAGTTCTTCGATATACAAATTGCTACGTAAAAAACTGGAGTTAACATAGAATACCACAAAAGCCGCTAGGGTGAAACCAAATCCAAAATAAGGCCTTTCTCCAATGGCACGGAAAACAAAGTCAGATACGTTGATTAACGAAATAACTTTAAAATACTCCAGGGCGGCAAAAATGGTAATAACGATAATGCCACCCAGCGTGAAAAGCAAATTTGTAATTGATTTTCTTTTGATATAAAGGATGAGATAATTGTTAAATAAAGTAATTGAAATAATGGAAACAATATACATAACAGCAGCAAAACCGCCGTATTCATCAATAATCTCCATGAAAATGAAAGGGAAAAACAGAAAAATAGGCCAAATATTGAAGGCTGAAAAAAGTGCCTTGATATTTAAAAAGTTGATGATTTTACCTTTCGGAACTTTTAAATGCAAATAAGGAATGATGCTTAAAGTTGGAAGCTCCTGAAGCTGTAAACGCATCACAAAGTCTAACGCAAAATAGTATAAAATAACTCCATTGAAACTGGTAAGGATATCTACACCTTTAAATATTTCAGGCAAAAAAATCGACATTCCAAAACCCACGCCCACGGCAACTGCCAAGAAATAAAGCATAAAAAAGCCCAGAACAACCTGAGCAGCAATACTACCACCCCGGTTTCTCGAACGCCAGAAAGATTTCCTTTGGTGGCTTAAAAAAGTACTCAGCATATTATAAGTTTAGTATTAGTTCTTTTTATTAGTAGCCATTTGTAGCGAAATGTTACACTAATAATTGTATTTGTCTTTCCAGTTTTGTTTTAACTTTTCACGCAGCTTTTCTTCTGCCGGGTTTTTCCCCGGATCATATAATTTTGTTCCACTTAGCTCATCAGGAAAATATTCCTGAGCTTCAAAGTTCCCTTCATAACCATGAGAATATTTATAGTCTTTTCCATAGCCAATATTTTTCATCAATTTGGTTGGCGCATTTCTAATGTGAAGTGGAACGGGCAAGTTACCTGTTTGCCTCACCAGTGCCTGAGCATGATTAATGGCTTCGTAAGATGCATTGCTTTTTGCAGAACTGGCCAGGTAAGTAACGCATTGAGATAAGATAATCCTGGCTTCGGGATAACCGATTACATTTACTGCAGTGAAACAATTATTGGCCAAAAGCAAGGCATTTGGATTGGCATTACCAATATCTTCTGATGATAGAATGAGTAGTCTGCGGGCAATAAATAGCGGATCTTCACCGCCTTCAATCATTCTGGCCAGCCAGTAAACAGCCGCATTAGGATCGCTACCACGAATGGATTTAATAAAAGCCGAGATGATGTCGTAATGTTGCTCGCCAGCCTTATCATAAAGCGCCAGATTTTGTTGCGCATGTGCCAGAACATTCTCATTTGTTAGCGTAATTTCATCTCCACCGATGCCATTGATCGCGATTTCTAGAACGTTCAAAAGTTTACGGGCATCGCCGCCACTCAATCGAATTAAAGCTTCATGTTCCTTAATGGTAATGTTTTTTTGAGCTAGAACGGAGTCTTTTTTTATTGCCGTTTGAAGCAACCCCGCCAATTCATCTTCAGTAAGAGATTTGAGGATGTATACCTGACAGCGGGAGAGCAAAGCGGAGATGACTTCAAAGGATGGATTTTCGGTAGTCGCACCAATCAGTGTTACCAACCCCCGCTCTACAGCACCAAGCAAACTATCCTGCTGCGACTTACTGAAACGATGAATCTCGTCTATAAACAAAATCGGTAAACCTAAAAAACTATGTTTAAGCTGTGCTGCCCGATCAATGACTTCGCGAATATCTTTTACGCCACTGTTAATTGCGCTTAAGTTAAAAAATGGCCGATCTAAAGCCTGAGAAATAATATAAGCGAGGGTTGTTTTGCCTACACCCGGAGGCCCCCAAAAAATCATCGATGGGAGCTGACTGCTTTCAATTGCCTTACGCAAAACGGCATCAGTTCCAACCAGATGTTTTTGCCCAACATATTCATCTAAATTTTGAGGGCGCATTCTTTCGGCTAGTGGAGCTTGGTTTTGCATAATGGTAAAGATAGAAAAATTGAGGTTTTTAAAGGCGTTTTTGCTACAAATTTCAGCCGTGATATTCAACGTCGTACGAGATTTTTAATCTTTAAAATCTTAATCTATGCAATTCTCCTATTGATATTTACAGGTTCAATTTGAGATAATTATGCAGATCCCAAAATCATATTATTTTAGCTCAATCCTCTATTTTCGAATGGTGTTTGGTATCTTTCATCGTGGTATATAAAATTAGAGAAATCAAAATGCAGGCCGTAACATACCAGTAAAAATAATTTTCATGACCGATGTTTTTAAACCACAAAGCGAAATATTCTGCCGTTCCTCCGAAAATGGCAACGGTTAGCGCATAAGGCAACCCCACACCCAAAGCCCTGATTTCTGCAGGGAACAATTCTGCTTTTACTACAGCATTAATACTGGTGTACCCACTCACAATAATTAATGCACCGATCATCAACAAGAATATAATTGTGGTGTTCGTTTCACTTGCCAGACCAGTTAATATTGGAACAGTACATAAAGTACCCAATACCCCAAAGCCAACCAACAAAGGTTTTCTACCGATTTTATCTGACAATAATCCGAACAGTGGTTGCAAAACGGCGAAGACCAAGAGCGAAATAAATGAAAGCATTGTTGAGGTTTCTTTGCTCAGATGAACCGTATTGACCAGAAATTTTTGCATGTATGTGCTAAATGTATAAAAGGCAATAGTTCCGCCCAAAGTTAAGCCTACAACAGTAAAAACTTCTTTTGGATATTTCATGAGCACTGCAATGCCTCCTTTTTTCTCTTCCTTATTCTTATTTTCAAACGCTGATGTTTCAGCAATGTGCCTTCGAAGATATAACGCAATGAAAGATAGAATCGCCCCTATAAAAAAAGGTATTCGCCAACCCCATGCACTAAGTTCTTCTGGCGTAAGCAACCAGTTTTGTAAAATCAATTGTATCCCCAATGCTAATAATTGACCACCGATTAATGTTACGTATTGAAAACTCGAATAGAAACCGCGATGTTTCTGGCTGGCCATTTCGCTGAGGTAGGTGGCAGATGTACCATATTCACCCCCGGTGCTTAAACCCTGAATTAACCTGGCAAATACTAATAGCAAAGGAGCAGCAATTCCGATCTGTTTATAGCCTGGTGTTAAGCCAATAATCAACGAGCCAATTGCCATAATTAGTACCGAAAGTGCCATCGATTGTTTTCTGCCTTTTTTATCGGCAATGCTACCAAACAACCATCCGCCAATCGGCCGCATTAAAAATCCTACAGCGAAAATCCCTGCTGTATTGAGTAATTGTGCCGTTGGATTACTATTTGGGAAAAATATCGGCGAAAAGTATAAAGCAAACGCAGAATACGTGTACCAATCGTACCATTCAACCAAATTACCCACCGAACCACCAAAAATAGATTTAAGCCTATATTTCACATCATTCATTTCTTCTGGCCTAAAATCGTTCAAGGTATTATTCATGCGTTTGGAAGTATTGATTTTCAATAAGTGATTTAAACACTAATTGATAACTTTTGTTTAATTTGTAAGATAGCTATTAGCATAACTGATTTGCAAAAAAGTATTCAAAAAATCACTTACTTATCGAAATTAAACATGAAAGACAACTTCTCTACACAGGCGGCTGAATATGCCATCTATCGTCCAACTTACCCACAAGAGTTGTATGACTATCTTTTTTCTTTAGTGAAAAGTAAGGATACCGCATGGGATTGCGCTACAGGAAACGGACAGGTTGCCCGTGTTTTAGCGCAACATTTTCAAAGTGTTTATGCTACCGATATCAGCGAGAAACAATTGAATCAGGCGATGAAACTGCCTAATATAGTTTATCAGGTAGAATCTTCAGACAAAGCAAATGTTCCTGATCAAAGTTTTGATTTAATTACAGTTGCACAAGCTATCCACTGGTTTAATTTTGATGCGTTTTATGGAGAAGTAAAGCGTACACTTAAACCAGATGGCTTGATCGCCGTGATTGGTTACGGCCTGATGTTTATTGATAAAAAAGTTGATCAGGCGATTCATAAATTGTATGAAGACATTTTAGGAAAATACTGGGATAGCGAACGTCGTTATATTGAAGAAGGCTATAAAACCATTCCGTTTCCTTTTGAAGAGATTGTTGTACCACATTTTCAAATTAAAACATCGTGGAATTTTAACCAGATGGTTGGATATTTAAATACCTGGTCATCATTGCAGCATTATAAAAAAGCGAATGAAAGAAACCCTTTAGAATATATGTTTACGGAATTGAAAGAAGCCTGGGGCAATGATGCTGTTAAGGATGTACATTTCCCGATATTGCTTCGGATAGGAAGATAGTTGTTAACCGAAAGAAATAGAAGAGAAAAACGCAAAGGACTGCAAAATTGAAGGTTTAATTTCTATCTCAGCTTGGCGTCCTTTGCGGTTAGGCCTATTTCAATACATCCAGAATACCCAAAACCGTCAACTTCTTTTGCTCGCCACTTTGCATATCCTTTAGCGTCAATTCGCCGCTTGCAATTTCATCGCCACCAATTAAAATTACATAGGGGATATTTTTAGCATCGGCGTAAGCCATTTGTTTTTTCAGCTTTGCTGATGAGGGATAAAGTTCTGCGGAAATACCAGCACTTCTTAATTGTTGCAAAATCGGCAAGGCATATTTTTCTGCTGCAACATCGAAATTACTAATCAAAACCTTGGTACCAACTTCTGCAGATGCAGGGAAAAGATTCAATTCTTCCAACACATCGTAAATTCTGTCTGCACCAAAAGAAACGCCAACGCCTGTTAAATCTTTCAAACCAAACATGCCCGTTAAATCGTCGTAACGACCGCCACCACCAATGCTGCCCATCGCTACTTCGTTGGTTTTAACTTCGAAAATACAACCTGTATAATAGTTTAAACCACGAGCCAAGGTAATATCTAACTCAAGTTTTGCCGTTAATGGCAGTCCATAAGAAATTAGACTTTCTACGTATTCGAAAACCTGCTCAATTTCTGTAATACCCTTTAAGCCTGTTTCTGAGGTCGCTAAAACTTCTTTTAAGCTTGCTAATTTTTCTTCGTTTGTTCCCTCTAACAAAATAACCGGACGAAGTTTTTCTAAATCGTCTTCAGTAAAACCACGTTGTAATAATTCTTTACTCACCCCATCTAAACCAATTTTATCCAGTTTATCGATGGCTACGGTCATATCAATAATTAAATCAGGTTTACCTATAATCTCGGCAATGCCTGATAGAATTTTTCTATTATTAATTTTGACGGTGAAATCTTTCAAGCCTAATTTGCCTAAGGCTTCGTTATAAATCAGGATAAATTCTGCCTCGTTTAATAAACTTTCAGAACCTACTACATCTACATCACATTGGTAAAATTCACGGTATCTGCCTTTTTGCGGTCGGTCGGCACGCCAAACCGGCTGCACCTGAAAACGTTTGAAAGGTAAAGTGATTTCGTGTTGGTGCATCACCACGTAACGAGCGAAAGGAACGGTGAGGTCGTAACGAAGTGCTTTTTCAGAAATTAAAGGAATCAATTGATTACTGTTATCATCCTCAGTAAAATCAAAGGATTTCTTCTTTGCATCTTTTAAATACTCACCACTATTCAGAATTTTAAATATCAGTTTATCGCCTTCATCACCATATTTTCCGGTTAAAGTAGAAAGGTTTTCAAAACTTGGTGTTTGAATTTCCGCATAACCATATTTCCTGAAAACCGATTTAATGGTATCGTAAATAAAGTTGCGTTTTACCATTTCAACAGGCGTAAAATCGCGTGTACCTTTTGCTAACGAGGGTTTAATAACTGACATAGCCGCAAAAGTACAAAAAGGTTTATTAACCACGGATATGTTTTACTGCAAGATTAGAACGGTCGGCGTTGCGAGGAACGGGGCAATCTTCATGCGATCGCTATGACTTAATTCTTATTGAAAGGATTTCCTACTATCTGTAGCAATTATGGTAGAGACGCTAACGATTGTTTCTTTTCACAAGATAAACAATTAACCAAACGATCAATCCTACTGGGACCATTAATAAAATGCAAACCACAAGAAGTATGATTATTTCGGGAGTGCCTAGCATTGCTGCGTAAGCAAAGTTTATTAAGCAAACTAAACAGAAAGTTAAATAGAGCGATTTTAGCGTTTTCATAACTTAAATATAATAATATTTGTAAAATACTACTTCCCCAAAACAGCTTTTACCATTTCTCTATTCGGTTTCGAAACCGGAATTTTATCCCCGTTATTCATCAATAAAGTTCCGCCATCTTCTTTAAGCCAGCTTTTTACATATTTTGGATTTACCAAATGACTTTGATGCGCCCGAATGAAACCCTGAGGTTTCAGCAGATCAGCATATTCTTTCAAGGGTTTGGAAATCAAGATTTTTTCATCTGTGGATAAGTAGAAAAATGTATAAGTATTATCTGCAACGCAACGTACGATATCATCAATCGAAACATAACGGATTTCATGTTGCTGTGGCAATGCAATTTTTGGAACGGCAGGCTCGCTTCTTTTGATTTGATTCAGCAAAAAACTGAGCTGCTCGCTATTCATCTTATTTGTAATTCGTTCTTTGGCTTTTGAAACCGCAGCAATTAACTCATCAGGATCAACAGGTTTTAGCAAATAATCGAGGGCAGCAAACTTTACGGCCTGGATGCCATAATTGTCGTATGCCGTAACAAAAATAACTTCGAAAGTTTTTTCAGGCAACAAGTTTAGCAAATCAAAACCTGTGGTTTTGCCCATTTGGATATCAAGAAATAGCAAATCTGGTCGATGCAGCTTTACTTTTTCAAAAGCATCATTTATGTTGTTGGCAATAGCTACAACCTTAACTTCTGGACAGTTCTTGGCCAATAAAACCTGTAAGTTCTCTAAATTTGGCAGCTCATCATCTACTAAAATTGCCCTCATTTTACAACCATTGTGTTAAAGTTATAGTAACTGTTGTTCCGTTGGTATCAGATTGAATATCCAAAATGAAAGGTGTTTCTTTATGAATTGTGTTCAGTAAAGATATTCGATTTTTACTCAAAGCCAAACCTAAGCCATTGTATGTTTGAGTTGTATCGAAACCTTTGCCATTGTCAGATATTTTTAGCACTAAATTCGACACTTGCTTTTCAAAAGTTACTGTAATTTCACCATCATTACCTTTTTCTGCAATTCCGTGTTTAACTGCATTTTCTACAAAAGGCTGTAAAAGCATGGCTGGAATTTCTATATTTTCTTTGTCTAAATAGGTTGAAGCATTTATTTTGTATTGAAACCCAAAGCGTAATTGTTCCATTTGCAGGTAATCATCTAACAAGGTTTTTTCTTCAGTTAAACTTACCAATTCCCGGCTCTCCAAAACATTGCGGGTTAATCGGGCGAACTTGCTGAGGTAACGGTTTGCAAGATTGATTTCATTTTTATTCATCAGGTTTTGAATGCCCGCTAAAGCGTTAAACAAAAAGTGCGGATTGAGCTGCGAACGGACTGAGTTAAGTTTGAGTTGAGCCACCTCCTTTTGTTTGGCCTGCTCAGCTACTTTTTCTTTAATCTGTTTGTTTTTGACATAAACAACTAGGCCTCCGGTTATTGCGCCTACTATTAAGGAAAAAAGTAATCCTGAGATGATGAGCTGTTTTGTTGAGAATTGGTTTTCTTTTTCAACCTTAAAACTGAAAGCAGTTTGATTAAACTTATCTCCTAAAGGTATTTTACCAATTTTCGGATAAATGAGAATTTCATACTTTCCAGCATTAGCAAAATCGGTAATGGGCAATTTACAAACAAAATTTCCTTGCCAATCGATTTTCCAAAATGGCTCATCAATAAGAAAAACCTCTTTTTCTCCACTATCTTTTCGGGTAATTTTAACTTTGTACAACCAAATATTCTCTATTGGCTTCACCCTTATCTCTGCATACGTTAATTTATTATTGTAATATGCACGTCCATTAAATTTTATCTCTTGTATTTTATTGTTAACTATCTCCTTTCGAATAATTTCATTTTTTTCATTTCTTTTTATTTTGACAGGCGGATTATTATACATCTCAACAAACCTGGTATTTAAAAGCACGGCAGGATTTAATTTTTTATTAAAAAATGTTATTCTATTTGCATCGTTGAGCTTTCCTTTTTCATAAATTATTATTGAAATTGTTTTGTCTTTAATATCAAAGCTTCCAAGATGGGCATAAAAATGATCTCCATTTTTACTTATGTCTTTACCTATTGCATCATTAGCTAGAAAAATGGAGTCATTTAAGAGAATAGTATATCTTAGATTGCTGAGCTTCGGCGTTTCACCCGACAAAAAAATTTCTAAATTTTTGGCATTATCTAAATAGACTAAAGAGGATTTTAAGTCATTTGGGTTCGAAATTAAAGAGCTAATTTTCTTTGTTGCTAAATCTGAGCCAAAAATAATCGAATTACCATTTCCTATCGGGTGGGAATAGATGCTTTTAATCTTATTGGCATTTGGGTAGGTATATACTTCTTCTGGATATTGAGCAATAGCTTTTATTGAAACGAAAATGAGTAGTAGAAGAATTATCTTTTTCATAATTTAAGTTTTAATTTCCATAAAGCTCCGCGATACATCTGGCTTAAAAAACCCCAAAATAGTAAATGAAACCATTAACTTAGTAATTGAATGGTTTCGGGCAGGATTTAGATTCCGTTGGCTAAAGCCGAACGGCAATGAACTTTCTGTTTTGTTAACCCTTGCCGTTGGTTTCGACCAACGGAACAATGATTAAACGCTTTGGCCTTAAGCCAAAATCTGCATTATGCTCCTTTATTGATTGTAGTTTCCAGGCCACCCCAAACCCGATGGCAGCGGAAAGCTTTTTGTTGCCGTGTTTCGACAAGCTCAACATGACAATCACAAAAACTTTAAGCGAATCAGCGGGGCCGAACCTGACAAAAGAACCACTTCAGCACCTTTCCATAAAAATCTGCATGATTTATCAATCTGATTAGTCGAACCGGAAGAAAAACAGTTACATCAACCGTTAGTAAATATCGAATATAATACCTTGCTTTATAGGCAAAAAACTTAAATTTGCGACAACAAAAATCAAATTATAATGAGTTTCAGAATAGAACACGATACCATGGGCGAGGTTCAGGTGCCTGCCGATAAATACTGGGGTGCACAAACCGAACGCTCACGCAACAACTTCAAAATCGGTCCTGAAGGTTCAATGCCTAAAGAAATTATTCATGCTTTTGGCTATTTGAAAAAAGCTGCGGCTTTAGCAAATACCGAGCTTGGCGTACTTTCCGCAGATAAAGCTGATTTAATTGCCAAAGCTTGCGATGAAATTATTGCCGGCGATTTGGACGACCAATTTCCGTTGGTAATTTGGCAAACCGGTTCTGGTACGCAAAGTAACATGAACGGAAACGAAGTAATTGCAAACCGTGCTCACGTAATTAATGGCGGCGCATTGGCTGATGATAAAAAAGTGCTTCACCCGAATGATGATGTGAACAAATCGCAATCATCAAACGATACTTACCCAACTGCAATGCATATTGCAGCCTATAAATTAACGGTAGAAAACACCATTCCTGGCTTGGAGCAGTTGCGTAACGCTTTGGCTAAAAAAGTAGAGGAATTTTCGGGCATTACCAAAACCGGCCGTACCCACTTTATGGATGCTACGCCTTTAACTTTAGGGCAAGAATTTTCAGGTTACGTTCAGCAAATCGACAACAGCATCAGAGCCATTAAAAATGCTTTGGTTATGGTTGCTGAGTTGGCTTTAGGTGGTACAGCTGTTGGTACTGGTTTAAATACACCAAAAGGTTACGATGTTTTAGTGGCGCAAAAAATTGCCGATTTAACAGGTTTACCATTCGTTACCGCTCCAAATAAATTCGAAGCTCTAGCGGCTCACGATGCCATGGTTGAACTTTCTGGTGCTTTAAAACGTACTGCCGTAGCGCTTATGAAAGTGGCGAATGATGTGCGCATGTTAAGTTCTGGTCCGCGTTGTGGTATTGGCGAAATTGTAATTCCAGATAACGAACCTGGTTCTTCTATTATGCCAGGAAAAGTGAATCCTACACAGCCGGAAGCCTTAACAATGGTTTGTGCCCAGGTTATTGGTAATGATGTGGCGGTTTCTGTAGGTGGTATGTCTGGCCATTTCGAGTTGAACGTTTTTAAACCTTTAATCGCAGCAAACGTTTTACAGTCGGCTCGTTTAATTGGCGATGCTTGTGTTTCTTTCACGGTGAAATGTGCGGAAGGCATTACGGCTAACTTGCCAGAAATTGAGAAACATTTACAAAACTCATTGATGTTGGTTACGGCTTTAAACCCGCATGTAGGTTACGAAAACGCAGCTAAAATTGCAAAGAAAGCACACAAAGAAAATAAAACATTAAAAGCTGCAGCAGTTGAATTAGGCTTATTAACCAACGAACAATTCGATGAATGGGTTCGTCCGGAAGATATGGTTGGTAGTTTGAAATAATCCCAGTAGCCTAAGAAGCGGAACTTCTTTCTATGGCTCAATTATAGTCATAGAGAAAAGTTCCTTTAGGGATTTAGCGAAAAGCAGGGCTTTCATTCTTCGGATTCGACAGCCCCGCTTTTGCTACAAGTTTTTTTAAACTCCTGTCATACTAACAATTATTCAACGTTGATGCAATAAAAAAAGCTTTCCGCCTCAATCGGGTTTATTTAACAAATACAGCAACTCAAACTCAGTTTGCGTAGCGCATAGAGAAAAGACTTAAAATATGGGAAGTTCGTTCACCACAACACTATTCAGTTTAATTTCGATTGTTCCGCAACTAATCGGTTTTATTGCTTGCTGCTATTACATTTCGAAGCAGGTAAAAGCCGATTCAATACTATTGATTATTGGATCTGGTATTTCGTTGTTACTAACAATATTCTACCATTTTGTGATGCCATATTTCACGCAGAGTAGTGGTCTTTCAATACTCGACGCGACAAGTTATTATACGATTGCTGGAGTGATTGGCTTTTTCGCAGGAATCTGTTTTTCAGTAGGTTTATTCATGCTGGTTAACAATACTTTAAACGCGAATAAAAATTTTCCAAAGCAATTCCCACCGAATGAGTTTAAATAGTATGCTCACTAATATTAAGTTTAATCAATTGGGAAAAATCGAAAACTCGATTCAATTTAAACATCTTTACCTTTTGGCTTTTGCCCTTTACCTTTTACCTCTTTTAAGCGCCTGTACCCGCTTGCCAAATGTTCAGGGCAAGGGAGAAGATTTTATGCAGGGTGTGTGGAATCAAGATTCCGTAGCCTATAGCAACAAATTAAGCAATTACACCAAACACCGTTTTAAGTTCACCTGCGATTCGGTTTACATCGATTTTGAAACCCACAGCAAAGTGAATTTTTATGAAGATTCTTGCTACAACAATGGCATTTGGAAAGAATACGCGAAAGGTGTTTATGGCGTTAAAGGCGATACTTTAATAGTTGGTGCTACATTTACTCATGCCAATTACAAACAAAAAATTTCAGGCTGCTACCGCATTGGCCGGTACGAAAGAAATTTCCTGATCAAGAAAAAATCAGCAGATACTTTAGTTTTAGAAAGCATGAGCGATCAGCGAGAAATTACATTATCCTTAAAAGAAAAAGTTACCTGCGTACAAAAAGAATTATAAAATGAAATTTACATCAATTAAAAAGAAATTAGCCACCGTTGCGGCCATCGGTTTTTTAGCTTACTTGCCCATTCAGGCTAATGCCTGGGGCATGATTGGTCACCGTGTGGTGGGCGAAATTGCCGATAGTTATTTGAAAACTAAAACCCGCAAAGCAATCCAATCCATTTTAGGCTCAGAAACCCTGGCGATGTCGGCTAACTGGGGCGATTTCATTAAATCAGACTCTACCTATAATTACCTATACAACTGGCACTTTGTAAACTTACCCGCAGGGCAAACCAAAGATGGTATCTTCAATTTTTTGGAAACAGAAAAATCGCCAAACCTGTACAACAAAATTATCGAATTAACAGCTGTTTTAAAAAAATCAAGCAGCACAGCTGATGAGAAAAAATTGGCCTTACGCATGTTGGTACACATGGCTGGCGATTTATGCCAACCAATGCATGTAGCCCGCAAAGAGGATTTAGGCGGAAATAGGGTTTCGGTTTTATGGTTTAACGAAAAATCGAACTTACACCGCGTGTGGGATGAACAATTGATCGAGTATCAACAATTAAGCTATACTGAATACGCAAAAGCCATTAATCACCCTTCTGCTGTTCAGTTATATAACTGGCAAAACACCAGCCTGAAAGAGAATGTTTATGAATCTTATCTGGTTTGCAATAAAATCTACGAAACCACTAAACCAGATTCGAAATTAAGCTATCGCTACAATTTCGACTGGGTTGAAACTTTAAATCAGCAGTTACTTAAAGGTGGCGTTCGCCTGGCGAAAATGCTGAATGATATTTATGGATAAGAATTCCAATGAACAAAAAAAAAGCGCTGACAATCATCAGCGCTTTTTTTATACCTTGAATAAATTCAGAGTAGCATTTATTAGATCACTACAAATCAGTTTTGATCTTCAATTCTTTTAATTGTTTATCATCAATTGTACTTGGGCTATCGATCATCACATCTCTACCTGAATTGTTTTTAGGGAAAGCAATCACATCACGAATCGAGTCTAAGCCAGCAAAAATCGAAGTTAAACGATCGAAACCAAAAGCGATACCACCGTGTGGAGGTGCGCCGAATTCGAAAGCATCCATTAAGAAACCAAATTGTTTTTGGGCTTCTTCTGCGCTAAATCCTAAATGTTTGAACATTAAAGCCTGTAATTCTCTGTCGTGAATACGAATAGAGCCACCGCCAACTTCAGTTCCGTTAATCACCATATCATAAGCGTTAGCACGAACATTTTTAGGGTCAGTATCTAACAAAGCAATGTCTTCTGGTTTTGGTGAAGTAAACGGGTGGTGCATGGCATGGTAACGTTCGGTTTCCTCATCCCATTCCAACAGCGGAAAATCAAGCACCCAAAGTGCTGAAAAAGTATTTTTATCGCGTAAGCCCAAACGGTTACCCATTTCTAAACGAAGTTCGTTTAGTTGCTTGCGCACTTTATCAGTAGAACCTGCCAGGATTAAAAGCAAATCGCCTTTTTCTGTAGCAAAAGCTTCGCTCCATTGCTTTAAATCTTCTTCGTTAAAGAATTTATCTACTGAAGATTTGATGGTTCCATCTTCATTATGGCGAGCATAAATTAAACCTGTAGCACCAATTTGCGGACGCTTGATGAAATCAGTTAACTCGTCTAATTGTTTACGGGTATAACTGGCTGCGCCTTTTGCATTGATACCAACTACCAATTCAGCGTTATCAAAAACAGGGAAACCTTTTCCTTTTACCAAATCGTTCAGTTCTACAAACTGCATATCAAAACGCGTATCTGGTTTATCAGAGCCATATAAACGCATCGCATCAGCGTATTGCATACGTGGCACTTCAGGTAAATCGTAATTACGAACTTCTTTAAACAAAGTACGGATTAACCCTTCGAAAGTGTTTAAAATATCTTCTTGTTCAATGAACGACATCTCGCAATCAATCTGTGTAAATTCAGGCTGGCGATCGGCTCTTAAATCCTCATCTCTGAAACATTTCACAATCTGGAAATACCTATCGAAACCAGAAACCATAAGCAATTGCTTAAAAGTTTGCGGCGATTGAGGCAAAGCATAAAACTCACCTTCATTCATACGGCTTGGCACCACGAAATCTCTTGCACCTTCTGGTGTAGACTTGATTAAAACTGGTGTTTCAACCTCAATAAAATCTAAAGCATCTAAATAACGGCGAACCGATTGTGCCATTTTATGACGTAAAACCAGGTTGTTGCGAACCGGGTTACGGCGTAAATCCAAATAACGGTATTTCATGCGCAACTCATCACCACCATCTGTTTCATCATCGATCATGAATGGAGGTAATTTTGCAGCGTTTAAAATCTCTAAAGCAGAAACTTTAATCTCTACATCACCGGTTGACATTTTTGGGTTTTTGTTGCTGCGTTCGACAACAGTACCAGTGGTTTTAATTACAAACTCACGACCTAACGAACGTGCTGCTTCGCAAAGTTCACGGTTATCATCCATGTTAAAAACAAGCTGTGTGATACCATAACGATCGCGGATATCAATGAAAGTCATACCGCCTAAATCTCTTGATTTCTGTACCCAACCACACAGGGTTACACTTTCGCCTAAGTTATTGAGGGTAAGTGCACCACAAGTTACTGTTCTTAACATATATTGTAATCTAAATTAAGCGGCAAAAATACCGAATTTGTTTTAAAGTTTTTGAAAGAAGATTTAATGAAGTTTTGAACGGGTTTAAATCAATTATAATTTAAGGATACTGCTTAAAGAAACGGACATTCCTCTGTTAGATACTTGTCGAAGGGGAAGATTAGTACAGATATTGCCGATGAGTATTTTCGCGATGGCAGCTTTAAAAGATCAGGAATTTAATATTTCTCTTCCAAAACTACCTCAACAGCAAGCACCTTCCATTCGCCACCAACGTTTTTCCATTGGTAAACTTCTTCTGTTTGTATGGTTTGCTTTTTAGAAAAAACAAGCAAATTGGGTTTAATGATAATTGATTTACGGGCAATTTTTTCAGTAAACACCTCGTTTTCAAAGGCTGATTTTATCCGGTAATGACTTGTTTCAATGCTTTTTGAATTTCTAAAAAGGCTCTGAATATCAGCTTTATAATCTCTTAAGTTTAAGGTGACCGAATTGGAACCAGTGAATTGAAAAGATGGATCGAAGATTAAAAAGTAGTGATCTGAATCTTTAGCTTGTAAAGCCATATCTTGCTTTTTGTGTAGTACATCAATTTCTGAAATGATTATATCGGTTTCCATGGCATGAAGTTAACGGTTTGTACTTTGTTTTCAAATTTAAGATGAAAGCATTCATCACATTCCACAAAAAAACCACCAATGGTTATTGGTGGCTTGAGATTTAACTTTAATTAATTTTTCATTCTTCCCTGCTCGGCTTCTAAACCGGTGCTCCTGTTGCGGGCAGGCTTAATTTCATTCTTACCAAAACGATAAGTAAAAGTTAAACTTACATACTGCCTGTCGTTAACACCGTATAATGTGTAATAAAGCCCAGGGAAAGCGCTGTTGATATTATTGATTTGCGTATTGAAAATGTCGTTTGCCGCAAGTTTTAAACTGGCTTTTTTATTCATTAGCGATTTGCTGATTCCAGCATCAAATCCATAACGCGTTCCAATTTCCATTACGCCAAAAGTAACCGGACTATCATAGCTAAAATTTAACTCTGCTGATAAGCCTGGCTGAATTTTAAAGCTATGTTGCGACTTAAACTGAAATGAGGTGCTCTTATTATCGAGCTTTTGTCCGGCAATATCTGGTGCTTTGAAACCAATGTGAAATAAATTCAGGTTGTTGTTGCTGCTCCACCATTTCGTTAAACTTACAGGCACATTAATCACCATCGAATAGGCATTTTGCGTAGCAATGTTCTGATTGGTTTGATACAAAGCCTGCTTCTCATTATCAGGCAAAATTACTTCTGTAATTACGTCAATCGTTCGGCTATAATTTAAGGTTACAGAATACTTCTTTTTAAGCAAATACGTAAACTCAAAATTATTCGTATACTGAGGATTTAAAAACGGATTGCCCTGGCTGTAAGTGTATTGATCAAGGAAATAAACAAAAGGATTTAGCGCATCATAGCTCGGGCGGTCAATCCGGCGACTATATGAAAGACTGATGTCGTTATTCTTATCCAAGGTTTGATTAACAAATACACTCGGAAAGAAATTTAAATACTCCCGCTCAATCACTTTATTGGTGGTAATCGAATTTCCTTTTGATGTAGTTTGCTCAGCCCGTAAACCCAACTGAATGCTGGTTTTTTTAAACTGCTTGTTAAAGTTCACGTAAGCTGCGTTTACATTTTCATCGTATACAAACTGATTGCTGAGCAATTGGTTGTTTTGCCAGTTGTTGTTTAAAAACTGCTCAGCGATTAAGTTATTATCTGTAGTTACCCAACTGCTTTTCAAGCCGGCCTCCAGTTTCATCTGCTTTTTTAGAGGAAGTGCGTAATCAATTTTGAAGGCTTTAATGTTGATGACAGATGGTGTAATATTTCTGGTAATCACCGTTGGTCGGATTATACTTCCATTATTAAAAAAGTAATCACTCACATAATCGGCATCATCGTTGCCTTTGTATCGCCCATAATCCAAGTCAATGGTCAATTCCTGTCCTGCACTATCCAAAACTGATTTATAGTTTAAGTTGTAAGACAAGTTGTTGTATTTATTCCTGATGACATTGTTGGCCAACACTGAAGAATCTTGTTGAGCAAACGATCCACCAATCCGGGTTCTGTTAACCGAAAATTCCTTATTGCTGCCTTCATAACCGGTTACTAAAACGCCTATTGTGTTGTTTTTATTAATGAAATAATCTACGCCAGCTTTAAAATTTTGCCCATGGTTTCGTTTACTAAAATCACTTCTTTGAGAGAAATACCGGTTGCTCGGCGATACTGTTGCAATCCTGTCAATCTCCATAAAGGTTTCCCGGTCTCGTTGATAATAGTTATAGTTCCCAAATAAATTCAGAGACTTTGTTCGGTGATTGATATTGCCACCGGCACTCGATCTGAACTTTGTACCACGACCAAAAGCACCTGTTAAACTTCCGTTGGTGCCGCCGCTTTTATTCTTTTTTGTTTTAATGTTGATGATTCCCGAATTTCCCGCAGCATCATATTTGGCTGATGGATTGGTAATCAATTCAATGGTTTCTATCTCCGAGCTTTGCATGCCCCGAAGTAAATTAGCCACATCGCCGCTGCTCATGTAAGTTTGTTTTCCATCTATCTGAATCAATACACCCTGTTTACCCTGCATCGAAATGTTATCGTTCTGATCTACATTTACACCAGGTGCTTTTTGCAATAATTCCAGCGCTGTTGATCCTGAAGCGATTGAACTGCTGGCCACATTCATTACCGTCCGGTCCATTTTACGTTCTACCAAAGGAACATTACCCGCAACGGTAACTTCTTTTAAACTCTGACTGGTTGGGCTCAGTTGAGCTGAACCAAAATCAATTTTCTGACTATCATCAAGTGTTACAACTTTACTTTTCAAGGTTTTATAACCCATGCTACTCGCCTTGTAAAAATAATTGCCTTTCGTATTCACCGTAAAACCAAAAGTCCCGGCTTGATCAGTAAATGCTGTTTTTACAATGCTGGAATCTGCCGCTTTGAAAAGCACAACGGTAACATAATCGGCTGGTTTTTTATTTTCATCCAGAATAATTCCGGTAATATTTGCTTTGGGAGTAGTTTGTGCTGTAACCTCAAAAGAAGTAAAAATGCTTAATATGATAAGAGATAATTTGTAAAAGGTTTTCATCTTTCCTGGTATAAATAGTTTAAAATTTGGGCAAAATAATCCCATAGCCACTTATTTAGCGCTTTTAAAATTTTGCCTTCTTATTTTAAAGTTTAGTTTGGAAACGAACGGTTTCCATTGTTTAGTTATGAATAAGACGATGGTTTTTCGGAAAGGTTACAGCAGGATGGAAAAAAGTGAAAACTTGGTATTTTGATAGAGCTTTTTATGACTAGGAAGGTGATGTCAGTGAAAAAAATGGCCAATGTGGTCCTGCCATTTACTACAATCTTTTAAAAGGTAACGTTTGAGGGATAACGAAGTCGTGTAACCTTTTAAAAGGATTTTCGTTTCTGTCAGGCTTATCGAACAAAAGGTCGTGCACAAAAAAACCGCAGACTAACAGAGCAATCTGCGAATCTGCGGCTATTTTATAATTGAAATAATTTCTATTTCACCCCTAAAACATCAACCCCCTGTTCAAAAACAACATCAACAGGAATGTTCTTTCTGGTCAATCTATCCAAATCTTTTTGAAGTTCTGCAGAAATAACAGCTTTCTCTTTTTGTGCTTTTTCTACAGCCACCTTATCACCATTACCTTGAAGGGTGATGATGAAAGCACTAAGCTCATTCATGGCTGTCGCAAATTTTTCAAAATTAACTTTGTAAGTCCCTTTGCTGGTACGTTCAAAAGCACCCTTCTCTTGAAAATAATTAAAACATTGCATGTTGGCTTTACCATGTGCTTCAGAAACTCCAAAACGAACAGAGCGTAAAATGCCAGCCATAAAAGTGGTATAGTAATCTTTAATATCGCCCGCTAACTCTCCTTTTTTCAAAAGCCCTGTAACCATATATAATCCCAAAACATCTGCTTTTCCTTCTTCCAGCCAGCTATATTGTTCTTTCAAAGCCTCGCGTACAAATCCTTTGCCGGTAATGGTTTTTTTAATCCCTAGTCCATGCGCTACTTCGTGAAACATCACATTGGCAAAAAAGGCATCGAACTTGATGTATTTCTGTTGGTCAGCATCAATTAGCTCTTTCGAAATGGGAACCAGAATTTTATCAAACTTGGCCTGCATCGCATTTTTTAGTTGAGACCTACGCGTGCCTTTTTCCTGTTGAATCTTCTCATCATTTGGCAAGTTAACCGCAATGGTTTTGGAACCTGCATTGCAATCTCCGGCATAATAAACCACATCATATGCGTTCAGTTCTGAATCCGTTCCCGGGGTTTCAGTTTTATATTTAGCCGCAACAGGTAGGTTTTTCTGCAATTCAGGAAGCATTTTAACATATTTCGCTAAACGCATGCTCCACTCCTTATCTTTAATCAACACATACGCCTCATAACTGGTGCGGGCATTAAAAAGTTTGTCTTCATAATTTTCAATCGGACCAATGATAATATCCAAACCATTGGTTTTCATATCCAACCAGGCGTAATCACTTGCAGTAAAATTATCGGTAACTAAAGCATCAGCCCTTAAATTCAGGTATTTTTTTAAACCAGCATCTTCAGCTATTAATGCAGCCTGCTTTAGTAATGAGCTTGCTCTTTGTAATTCTGCAGCAAATAAAACATGGTAAGGAACGGTCGTTAATTTACCTGCAGTATCCTTCTGAATAACCGAATAAGCACCAAACTTATCTGCTAAATCAGATTTTTCAATTTCTGCTTTTGTAATCCCGTAAGGATAAAATGAAGCGCCTTCTGGCTTGGCACCTACACCAGCAACAAAGGGTTTTTCATTATTCAATCGATCCCATGGACCGTAGTTAATGTTCACGAACTCACGGGTTTTCTCATCTTTAATGGTTGCCAACAAGCTATCGCGTTGCGGATAAGCCTGTTTCCAATACAAATCGTCCATAATTTCGGCAGCCTGTATTAGCAATGGCAAAATTTTTCTATCGTTAATGCTAAGTTGATTCAGGTTCGTGGTAAGCTTAACCTTCTCATAAATCGGCAAACGCTGTGCGACGTAATCAATTAAACTATCGGTTTGAACTGTTGCTTTATTATTATTTTCTGCTTTATCAGTATTGGTGCAGCCAGATAATAACCCTGCCGAGATAGCCAATGCAGATAAATATGAAAGGGGTTTGTATAGTTTCTTCATTATAAATGTATATCGCGACTAAATTAGTAAAATTTGAAGGCTTTGTATAAAGTTTGATGTAATGAATGAATTTAACCTAACTTTGTAATCCATCAACTAAAATCGAAACATGTTTTCAGTTAAAACCACTAGCCTTAAAGCTATATTATTATTGGGATCGGCCATTGTTATCTCTTCTTGCGGCTCGAGCAAATATGCAGCAACGGAAAAAATCTATAAAGAAAAAACTAAAGAGTTTGCAAAAATTATAACAAGCACACCCCCGGTTAGACAGCTTTATGACACTTTAAACCCAACAAACCAACAATGGATTGGTTCTGTAAATTTTGGGATACGCAAACCAAATTTCGTTATTCTGCACCATACCGCCCAGGATAGTTTGGCACAAACAGTTAAAACATTTCATTCTACCAGAGCAGGTACCAGTGCGCATTATGTGGTGAGCAGAGATGGAAAAGTGGTGCAAATGGTAAATGATTATTTACGATCGAACCATGCTGGAGTAAGTAAATGGGGTAAAGATACGGACCTGAATTCCTCCTCCATTGGGATAGAGTTAGATAATAATGGTACAACTGATATTTGGACGGATGCACAAATTAATAGTTTGATCAAATTATTAACCACGTTAAAAAAGAAATACAACATTCCAACGGCAAATTTTATCGGTCACTCTGATATTGCGCCAAAGCGTAAACCTGATCCAAATAAATTTCCGTGGAAAAAACTGGCATTAAAAGGCTTTGGTTTTTGGTATGATGATATCTTAAAAAATCCGCCTGCGAATTTTGACACTACAAATGCGCTGAAACTAATGGGCTATGATACCAGTGATATTGGCGCAACCATTACAGCTTTTAAACGACATTTTATCCAAACCGATATTACGCCAAAACTAACACCTGTTGATATTTTAGTTTTATATAATGTTTACACAAAATATTAAACAAACAACGCCCTTGAAAGATAATTCAAGGGCGTTGTTTGTTATTTAGAAGCTTCCGCAATTGCCCGCTCCAATATTTCATCTCTACCTTCCGTTATCCCTTTTATTGTTTGATTAACATAAATATTGGGAATAATGCCAACTCCATGATGCTGCGAACCATCATGTTTTAACACTTTCATCCCGGTGAACCACATGCTAAAACCACCAGGAAGGGTTATGGAGTTCACATTGCCGTTTGTGCCAGCAGTTGGTTGCCCAATAATTGTAGCCAGTTTGTAGTGTTCAATAAAACTCATGTAACTTTCTGCATAGCTGATTGCTTGGCCATCAGTCAGGAAAAATATTTTGGCATTTAAATGTGGAGACTTTGCTTTTAGTGGCCACCGCTCGTTTTGATAGGTAATTAATTTCTCCTGATCTGGATAGATAATTTGAGGAATCTGCATCCACTTAGATGAGGTATCATCACTTACCATCAGATATTCGATTAAACCAGTATTGTCAGTCGGGTAACCACGTAGGTCGCAAATAATAGCCTTGCTGCTTTTCAACAGCTCAATCGATTCATCAATCTTTTTCATCTTTGCATGACTAATACTGATGTAGGTAATATCGTTCCCTAATGATTTGATGGCTTCCTGTTTAAAAGCATCAGCGCTATAAGAAGATGAATGAATTTTTCGAGATGTACTTACTTGTTGCCCATTTGCAAGTACAATATTAAATGGCGAATCTTTTTCTCCTATTAAAGATTCAGTTTTTGCCCTGTGATTAAGGTAGCCAGGCGTAGCAGCAGAAATATGTTCGTATATATTCTGGAAATATTTTCGGGCATCCTGGCCATTTATTTTTTCAACAATATCGCCTTTTTTAAGCTTCAATGTAGAATCCATCACAGATTTGATCATCAACTTATTTTCGATCCAATCCCATGCAAATGGCGGATAGTATTGATTTTTATTCCCGGTATACCAAACACTTATATGCCCGTCCTTTAATTTTGCAGTCATCTTTTTCAAGATATTGGCATATTCCACATCAGAATTACTTTGGTAGCTTTCCGTTAGCGATTTTTCCAAATCAGCAGTCCAGTTAGTTTTGGCCACATCGAAATAGGGATAGAAATGTTGGAATATGTTCCATGTATTCGTAATATTTCCTATTCTCAAGTAAAGATTATTTACCGTTAATTTATCTCCCGATATTGAATTTATTGCAGATAATTGCTTGTTTACTTTTACACTATCCGTTAAGGGGAAAGTTTGGTTTTGAGTACCATAGAGTACAATTGGAACAAATATTTTTAAATTCTTACTAATTGGCTTCTCAACGTATTCACCAAACTTTGCATGCCGCTGAAAAGGTTTTATTTCCAGACTTTCGCTTTCAATGATCGCCGGACTGGCAACTTCAGCAAACTTGTTTTGTTGTTCTGTATTTACGGAAAAAACATATTTAGCATTTTCGACACTCGACCTACCTGTAGAACCTGAAATTGTTTTTGGCTCGCTGCCAACTGTTTCATCTTCAAAATCCCTATGGTAAATTTCTTTCCCATCCACTTTTAATATCAGGTCGTCTATAGCAAACTTCCCACGGTTAACCAAAAAAGCCCCAAGCAAGAGTTGCCTTGCGTCTTCATTAATTATGCCCTTAATTTCGAAATTTTGCCAGGTTTTGCTTTTGATTGGCCGACTATCCATATTCTCAAAAAATCCCATCTGCCCATTTTCTCTATCAACCCTTACCCAGAATTGTCCTTGCCCATCATCACTCAGCATTTTTCCTCTTCCTGATAAAACGAAGTTTTTTCCTGTAATGTCCTTGGCGGGTAATAGTGTGCTTAAATTGCCAAAACCTGTAAATTTATTTTTAAAAACAGTTTTTCTATTTGTTCTGGCGCTTTGATATAAGCTTCTTTTATCATTCAATAAACCAACGCCCAAATGCTGCCAGGTTATCTCTTGATAGCCATTTAAATTTTTCGGTTTCAGGTTAGCAGGAAAAACAATTTTTTCACTGCCGGGCACTATACTTACGCCGGGCATTAAAACCTTCGCCATTGCGTTTAAATTTTCTTTCAGCTCTTCATCTGTTTTGCATCGGTCTACCTGCTGAGCACCATAGATTGCGAATTTATCCCAGTCGAGTTTTGCCGCATCATCGCCTGGATAAAAATACCGTACGTAACCGTAAAATTTGGCAAAGGCCATTTGATTTTCAATTTGTCGCTGCGATTGGGCGAAACAAGCATATCCTAAAAATAGGAATAGGGCAGTTGAGATGGTTTTCATAGATAATGATTATTTAATGCAAGGTAATCAACTGCTATTAAAGCATTTGTTAAAAAATGCTAAACCTTCTTCCAAAACCTTTAACACAAAAAAAACACGGATGAACATAAATTCATCCGTGTTTATCTATTGCTAATCAGTGCCGTTTAATTTGGTTTCTTAAACGTATCTTTCAATGTAACCGTCCTGTTGAAAACCAATTTATCGGTTGTGGAATCTTTATCTAAACAGAAATAACCTTTGCGAATAAACTGATAACGACTATCTAAATCTGCATCTGTTAAAGCAGGTTCAATGTAAGCGTTTGGTAGGATAGTTAAACTTTCAGGGTTTAGGTAATCCTTAAAATCGCCTTCTTCAGCATCTGGTGTTTCTGATGTAAATAGACGATCGTATAAACGAATTTCAGCAGTTTTTGCATGTTGTGCACTCACCCAATGGATGGTTCCTTTCACATTTATGCCGCTGGTGTCATTTCCACTTTTTGATTCGGGGATGTAAGTACAATGAATTTCGGTTACGTTGCCGTTTTCGTCTTTTACAAAATCCTCACATTTTACAATGTAAGCAAACTTTAAACGAACCATTGCGCCAGGTGCCAAACGGAACCATTTCTTCGCCGGAACTTCCATGAAGTCTTCACGCTCAATCCATAGTTCGTTGCTGAAAGGAATTACACGAGTACCGCCACCATCTTCTGCTTCAGGATTATTTTCACCAATTAAATTCTCCGTTCCTTTTTCATAGTTGGTGATGATCAATTTAATTGGATCCAAAACCGCCATCACACGATTTGCTGATTTGTTCAAATCCTCACGGATACAGAATTCCAATAAACTCAATTCTATAAGGTTTTCGCGTTTGGCAATACCAATTCGCTCACAAAACTCGCGGACACTTTTTGGAGTAAAACCTCTTCTGCGCAAACCTGAAATAGTAGGCATGCGTGGATCATCCCAGCCGCTCACCAGGTTTTCATTCACCAATTGCAACAACTTCCGTTTACTCATTACGGTTGAAGTAAGATTTAAACGGGCAAATTCATATTGCTTAGAAGGAAAAATTTCCAACTGCTCAATAAACCAGTCATACAATTCCCGGTGTGAAACATACTCTAACGTACAAATAGAGTGTGTGATATTTTCGATGCTATCGCTTTGTCCGTGGGCAAAATCATACATTGGGTAGATGCACCATTTGTTGCCTGTACGATGGTGTTCTGCATGTTTAATACGATAAATAATCGGATCACGCATCAACATATTTGGACTGGCCATATCGATTTTAGCCCGTAAAATATAGGCGCCATCAGCAAATTCACCATTTTTCATTCTGGTGAAAATGTTTAAATTTTCTTCCACACTGCGGTTGCGGTATGGGCTATCCTGACCAGGTTCTGTTGGCGTACCTTTTAAAGCTGCAATTTCATCTGCAGAACTTTCATCTACATAAGCCAGACCTTTTTCGATCAGTTTTACGGCAAAAGAATACAATTCATCAAAATAATCTGACGCATATAATTCGTTTTTCCAGTTAAAACCCAACCATTTAATATCTTCTTGCTGGCTGTTAACATATTCTGTTTTCTCTGTTACCGGATTGGTATCATCAAAACGCAGATTGGTGTAGCCGCCGTATTTCTGTGTTAGTCCGAAGTTTAAGCATATTGCTTTTGCGTGGCCAATGTGTAGGTAACCATTAGGTTCTGGCGGAAAACGCGTAACCAAGGTTTCATACTTACCACTATTTAAGTCGTTCTCAACAATTTCTTCAATAAAGTTCAATGACTTTTCTTCACTCATAAAAACCTGTAAATTAGGAATGCAAATGTAAAAATATTAGTGCAATTCTGGTTGTTTTGCCTAATGATTAATTTGAGCATCAAAATCAATACATTTACATCAACTTAATATTCATTATGAGCAAAGTATTAAACCGGCCAATACGTGTTTTGGTGGCGAAAGTTGGCCTGGATGGCCATGATCGAGGCGCCAAAGTGATTGCCACTTCCCTTCGAGATGCGGGTATGGAAGTTATTTATACCGGCCTTCGCCAAACCCCAGAAATGGTAGTAAATACAGCCTTGCAGGAGGATGTGGATGCTATCGGAATTTCCATCTTATCAGGTGCGCATATGACGGTTTTTCCCAAAATCATTCATTTTATGAAAGAAAAACAGCTCGATGATGTGTTATTAACCGGTGGAGGAATTATTCCGGAGGCAGACCGGATTAAACTTGCAGCATTAGGTGTTGGTGAATTATTTCCGCCCGGAACAACCATGGCGAGCATTGTAGATTATATTCAGAATTGGGTTGCACAAAACAGAAATTTTTAAATTATGGCATATCAGAATTTATTATCAGAAGTAAAGGATAACATTTTATACATCGTTATAAACCGAGAGAAGGCATTAAATGCACTAAATAAAGAAACACTTCAGGAACTTGCAGACGTTATTGCATTTGCAGAAAAGAACGAAGAAGTTAGAGGCGTAATTCTAATCGGCGCCGGAGAAAAAGCATTTGTAGCAGGAGCAGATATTAAGGAATTTTCTAACTACAACGGAACGCAGGGAGAGGAACTTGCCAGAAAAGGCCAGGAAAATGTTTTCAACGCAATAGAAAATTCATCGAAACTCTTTATAGCTGCCATAAATGGCTTCGCGTTAGGCGGAGGATTAGAACTTGCCATGGCCTGCCATATCCGAATTGCGGCAGACAATGCTAAACTAGGCTTACCAGAGGTTACATTAGGCTTGATTCCCGGCTACGGAGGTACGCAGCGTTTGACACAACTTGTTGGCAAAGGTAAAGCAATCGAACTTATCACTACCGCAAACGCAATTTCAGCAGTCGAAGCTGAAAAAATCGGATTGGTTAATTATACGGTACCCCAAGCAGATTTAATCAATAAAGCCAGAGAAATTTTAGATATCGTGAAACAGAGAGCACCACTGGCTATTAGCGCAGCCATTCAAGCAGTAAACGCATCAATAAACACTGATCATGGCTTTGAAACTGAGATCAAGGCTTTTGGCAAATGCTTTGAAACTGATGATTTTAAAGAAGGCGTAAACGCTTTTATGGAAAAACGGTCAGCGAAATTTTCCGGAAAGTGATAATAAAGTCTAATTAATTCTATATCCGAAAAAAATAAGTGTAGAAAAAATTTCCCATTTTCAAAAAATTTGAGTAATTATGCGCTGTCTATATAACTCTCTAAAAAGTGCATTATCTTGTTGATTTAAGGGATTCTATAGTTTATTTAATAGGTTATTCTGAATGAAAAAGAAGATTCTCATAGTCGACGATGAGGTAAACATCGGTTTATTGCTTTCAAAATTTCTAACAAGGAATGGTTTTGAAGTGGCAAACGCTATTACTGGCTCCTCAGCTTTAGACATCATGTCAAACGAAACCTTTGATTTGATCTTGTGCGATTATAGATTAGATGATACCGATGGCCGGGAAATATTAATTAAGGTAAAAGAAAACTATCCTACAACCGGAGTAATTATTATTACGGGTTATTCAGACATCAAGCTAGCTGTAGAATTAATCAAGTTAGGGGCTTACGATTACATTACCAAGCCATTATACCCTGATGAAATTCTAAATACCATTAACAAGGCACTGGAAACACAAAGGGCTTTAAATGAAAATAAAGGGTCTTCAAGCAAAAGAAATGAAACTGATTCTGAATATGTAAACTTTACGGAATACATTGATGGCAATAGTGAGGTCTCAGCTACGCTTTTGAAACAGATACAGTTAATTGCACCAACATCTTACAGTATTATCTTAACAGGAAAAAGTGGTACCGGGAAAGAGTGTGTAGCCAAAACGATTCACCTCAATAGCTTAAGAAAAGATAAGCCATTTATTGCGATGGATTGTGGTTCGTTAACCAAAGAACTCGCGGGAAGTGAATTTTTCGGTCATGAGAAAGGCTCTTTTACAGGTGCGCTTTATACAAAAATAGGTCACTTTGAACAGGCAAATGGAGGTACTCTGTTTTTGGATGAAATTGGAAACCTTTCTTACGAAATACAGGCTACATTACTTAGAACTGTTCAGGAACGCAAAGTTAAACGTATTGGCAGTACGAAAGAGATTGATTTAGATGTTCGCATTATTGTAGCCACAAACGAAAACCTGGTGGATAATATTGGAAAAGGTACCTTTAGAGAAGATTTGTATCACCGCTTTAATGAATTTTCAATCCACCTTCCATCATTAAAAAAGCGTGGAAATGATATTCTCATTTTTGCAGATAAGTTTTTAGCCGTGGCTAACCAGGAATTAAATAAAAACATCAGAGGCTTCTCTGATGGTGTTAAAAATTGTTTTTTAAACTATAGCTGGCCAGGAAATGTTCGGGAGTTAAAAAACGTAATCAGACGAGTTGCATTACTAACAGACGGAAATTTGATTCAGGTTGATGTGTTGCCTCTGGAGTTATCAAATTATATTAAAGATTTCGACAATGAGGAATCTTTAAAGCAAATGAAGCCCAAAGCAATCGATAAACCAAAAGACTTGAAAAATGCCGCTCAGGAAGCAGAGTACGACACTATCTTACGGGTATTGAAAGAAGTTAATTTCAATAAAACAAAAGCAGCTCAGATTTTAAAAATTGATAGAAAGACGCTTTATAATAAGATCAAAGCTATTAAATTCGACGAGTAGCAATATTTTCGGCAACTAAGAAAACAAAAGCATACGTTTTAATATTAAAAGAATACCAAACATCTATTTATGTCGGTATTCTCGTACAAACAGCGTAATAATATTAATCTGCTTATTATAATAGCACTTGGGCTATTAATTGCCTATTCATTACAGGGAATCTTTAGTGCCATTTTGAGTACGCTTGTGCTTTACACCATTATGCGGCCTGCTTATATCCATTTAGCTGAAATAAAAGGCTGGAACAGGAGACTTGTTGCTGTTTTGTTAATTACAATAAGCATTGTATTAATTGTGCTGCCGTTTTATGCGCTAAGCAGCATGGTGATCAGTAAAATATCAGAGCTTAAAAACAACGAAATTTTCTTTAAAAATCTACTGGTTAAACTTCAACACCTGGTTCCATTTAAAATTAATCAAGATCTTATCCAGGATGGATTAAACAGGGTAGGCAGCTGGGCAACAGATTTATTTCCTTCATTAATTTCCAGTGCGGTAAATATTATACTGAGCCTGCTGGTGATGTACTTTTTACTATACTTTATGCTCATCGAACGTAAGGTATTCGAACGGTCACTAATAAAATATGCTCCGCTGAGAGAACAAAATGCGCTTCGTTTTGGGGATGAAATGCGGAATACCACCTATGCAAATGTACTCGGCCAGGGACTGATTTGCCTGGTCCAAGGATCTTTGGTGAGTTTATCTTTTTATGTTTTAGGATATAAAGACCCGGTGTTTTGGGGTATAATTACAACATTCATTTCCTTTGTTCCTATCCTGGGCCCTCCAGTAGTGTTTGTGCCGGCTGCAATTTTGCAAATAGCAAATGGAAATAATTTTGCAGGGTGGGCAATGTTAATTTTTGGTTTCGTGGTGATTATTAATATTGATAACGTATTAAGATTTATCATTGCGAAAAAAGTTGGCAACATACATCCTATAATTACGGTAATTGGCGTAATTATTGGTATTCCTTTATTCGGAATTTTGGGTCTTGTTTTTGGCCCATTACTCTTATCTTATTTTATTTTGCTTGTTAAAATTTATGAAACCAGCACGCTGGCGTCAGAAAGATTGGAAAGAATTAAAACAAATAACGAGCATAACGAGTTATAATTTATAGCTTAACAATAAAATAATATAGTAGTTCTTATATTGTGAATGTTAAACCCTTAAAATACATTATTATGAATGATAACTCAAAAGTTGTAGTTGCTCTATTAGCAGGCTTAGCTGCTGGTGCCGCTTTAGGTATTTTATTTGCACCAGATAAAGGTGAAGAAACACGCGACAAATTAAGTCAGTCTCTAAAAGATTTAGGCGATTCTATTAAGGATAAAGCAGCAGACGAAATCAATAACCTATCAAGTTTGAAAGATAACGTTGTAAGCTCTATCAAAACTAAATTGAGAAGTGTTGAAGAAGAATACAGTGATGACGTTGAGCACGCTTAAAAATAAATTATAACTGAGCACCTTAACGTGCTCAGTTAAACCCATCTAAACTATGCAAGAAAATAAAGATAAAAGTATTGAAGATCTTGTTGAAGACGCCAAAGGTTTTTTGGAAGCAAGAATCGAATATACAAGACTTTACCTTGTAGAAAAGGTATCCAAAATATTTGCGGATCTAGTTACCAATACTGCCGTTATAGTATGTTTTATATTGGCTTTTTTATTTGGTAGTGTAACGTTAGCACTATTTCTATCAGATGTTTTAGGTAGTTATACCAGAGGTTTTGGTTGCGTTTCGGGAATTTACCTTTTACTTGCTGTTATCGTTTATCTTACAAAGGATAAATACATTGAGAAGGCAATTATAAACGTAGCAATTAGAAAATATTTCGACAAACTTGCAGATAAGGAGGAAGAAGATGAGAAAATATAACATCAGAACTCTCGAAGATTTGAAAGCCGCAAAATTAGAGCTGAAAGTAGAATATACCCTGAAACAAAACATGCTCAAAAGTGACGGAAAATCATTTATGAAGCAATTTACTTTGGGTGCGTTGATTAAAAAATATGCTACGCCAAATAACCTGTTTAAGGCAGATGAAAAGTTAAACATCAGCGGTACAGCAATGTCATTGCTTTTACCAATGGTTATGAATAAAACACTTTTCAGAGGAGCTGGCTTTTTAACAAAAGCGGCCGTTGGTTTGGTATCAGGTAAAGTTGGTAAATCGCTTGATGCAGAACATCTTTCAGCAATTTTTAATTCAGTAAAAGGCTGGTTTGGAAAAAAGAAAGACCAAAAAGCAAAGAAATTTGTAGATTATGGCATTCCCCCAGACAGTGAAACTTATTAAGTATTTATAAAGCCTCTTATATTAAATATGGAGGCTTTTCTTTTAATGAAGATTTTATAATTTTACTTGTAGCGAAATTATGATTTCAGCCGTTTTCATAAAAAAGATATCAATGAAAAATCTATTATTAATACTCGCCATCTGTTTAACACTTTCTTGCAAAAAGGATTTAGACAAAAAACTTACAACAAATAACTGGAACATTGAGTCGGCCAAAATTAATCCGGCCATGACTATTGGAACAAAATCAAGCACCAACTATTTGGAACTCATGGGTCCTGCGAGTTGTGCAGCCACAACAACATTAACCTTTTCGGAAGATGGCATCTTTACATCAAGCGCAAATGGTGCCTTATGCGATAGGTTTTACGACCCGAAGGCTGCACCTGCAACCTGGTCACGTGAGGGAAACCAAATAATAATTTCTTCTATGTCAGGCTCGCCATATACAATTAAAGGAAATAAACTCACTCATACGACAACTTTTACATCTGGAGGCACAACCTACACATTGGTGCAGGTATATAAAGCAAAATAATACAAATTGAAAATTTTAATGGTTTGCCTTGGCAACATCTGTCGCTCTCCATTGGCAGAGGGCATGATGCGTCATCTTGTTAAACAAGAAAATCTGAATTGGGAAATTGCATCTGCCGGTACTGGAAATTGGCATATTGGAAAAGCCCCGGATCATAGAAGTATAGCTGCAGCTAAGGCTTTAGGTTATGATATTAGCCAGCAAAGGGCGCAGCAGTTCAATCAATTGATGTTTTCGAGATTCGATCTTATTTTAGTGATGGATCGAAACAACTTAACTGCTGTGAAACAGCTAGCTAAAACAGCTGAAGAGCGAGAAAAAGTTAAGCTTTTTTTAGATGATGATGAAGTAACGGATCCCTACTGGGACAATCACTTATTTCAGCCAGTTTGTAAACAAATTGAAGATAGATGCAAGGAAATTATCAAACAACTTTCGTAAGTTAGTGACCATTACCAAACCACTAACCAATAATGAAGAAATTACTTTTCTTTTGCACAATTTTTACAGCATTTATAACCTTTCAAAGTAATATCATCTTAAAGAAAGTTCCGCGAGTTTTGGTTTTCTCAAAAACTAAAGGTTTCAGACATAATTCTATCGAGGCAGGGAAAACAGCGCTCGTTAAAATGGGAAAAGAAAAAAACTTTGTTGTAGATACGACTGAGAATGCAGCTCTTTTCACCAGCGATCTTTTGAAAAAATATGCTGCTGTAGTTTTTCTAAACACAACCGGTGATGTTTTAGATAATCAACAACAAACCGCATTTGAAAATTATATTAAAAACGGAGGCGGCTACGTGGGTGTACATGCAGCTACTGATACGGAATACGATTGGCCTTGGTACGGAAAATTAGCTGGTGCATACTTTATTAGTCATCCAGTTGTACAGGAAGCCCGATTCATTGTACAAGATAAAAAACATCCATCAACAAAGTTCCTTACTGACTCTGTTTGGATACACAAAGACGAGTTATACAATTTTAAAGATATTAATCCTGATATCAATGTGTTGTTAACCATCGATGAAAAATCATACGATGGGGGTAAAAATGGAACTTTCCACCCCTTTAGCTGGTATCATGATTATGATGGAGGTAGGGCATTTTATACATCAATGGGCCACATGAAAGAAACCTGGACAGATGAAATGTTTTTGAAACACCTTTATGGCGGTATTACTTACGCAATAGGACAGAAAAAGTAACGACTATATTTCAATGTGCAATGAATTTGCAGTCATCAACATATTGAACAAGCGATAAAATCAAGACAGTACATAAATTGGAAGAAAAACATTATCGATCAATCATTTTATGATTAACCAGGTAAATGTAATTCAGCATACAAAAAGCAGCCACTGCGCCAAACGTGTGCCATAAAAAGTGGGTGCCGATTTCTAAAATTTCCCATTTATCAGCGATACGAAAGGTTAAGGCAAAGATAAAAGCCAATAATGCAAAGCCCACCCATTTTCCGTTACGCCATTCTGTTTTCATGAGATAGCCAAAAACCGGGAACAATACCAATGCGGCCATAAAGGCGTAGTTGATGTTAATGAAAATCTGAAAATCGCCGTTTGAAAAAAGCCGTCTGACATAGAATTGAAAGAAAGCATAAACTACAACGATTAGAACAGCATAATACCACTTGGTTAATTTAGCTAAAAAGTAAACTCCTGCAGAAAGGCAAAGCAACATGATGGGCATCCAATCCATCATAATAAATATTGGCCATCGTCGCAAACCGTGATAGGTTGTTCCGCCAATTCCTCCGATATAAAGAAGCACCAACGCTACACTTAAAAATGGGTGTTTTTTATAGTTTCCCCATAATTTAAATGTCCAGTAAACTGCAATCATTAAAAAGAAAAAACTGGTGATGGTATTTAATGGCTCTGGAAATAAATTATCCAAATTTGTTTCTGTGTAGGTAGTTCCACCATCAGGCGGATTCTGTTTAAAAGCGTTCATATCGGTAGATATTTTGATTGTGCAATCTGCATTTATAAAACAAAAACACAGTAAAAAAGAGCATGTATTTTGAGTAAAAAATTTGCGACTTTGCCCTAACAGTATGAAAACATCATGATAATCTCCACATAACTTTTCTAACGATTCACAATAAATCATCTATTATAAAAAATGACAAACCTTTTCATCTGCCTTCATGTTGGAATAATAACATCAAAACTTATAAAAACATGAAAACTACAACAGCAATAGCAGAGGTTTTAAACGACCTGGTTCAAATTAATAATGACCGTATTGAAGGTTACGAAAAAGCACGTAAAGAATTAAAAGATGGCGATGCAGATTTAAAATCGTTATTCTTAAATATGATTGAAGAAAGCCAAAAATATAAAATGGCTTTAGCAACTGAGGTTGCGGCTTCGGGTGAAGATATTGAAACTGGTACCACTACATCCGGTAAAATTTACAGAGGCTGGATGGATGTAAAAGCTTTATTTACTGGTCACGATCGTCAAACGGTATTAAACAACTGCGAGTTTGGAGAAGATGCTGCACAAAATGCTTATAAAATGGCTTTGGAAGAAGAAGATTTACCTTCAAACATCAGAGAACTCATTGCTGATCAAAAAGCATCATTAAGAGTATCGCATGATGAGATTAAAAGATTACGTGATTCACAAGCTTAAGACTAGCCTTGGTTGAAATAAAAAATGCTCCTGATAAAATTTATCAGGAGCATTTTTTTTTATTTAACGGGTATTTTATGATTCCAGTTCTCGATCTAAATGCTCGGTAACACGTTGAATGGTATTATCAATTGTATTACTCAGAATTGTTAAATAAGAGCCTTTTTTCGCATTGTCGATTGCATCTTGCAAACAAGCGGTACTTTTATTATTGATAATGATTTCTTTATTAGGATCCACTTCTTTAATACCACTTACCAAAAGATCGATCAGTTCCTGCTGATCGCGGCCACGTAAATATTTTTCCTGACAAATATAAATTTTATCAAACATTTGAGCGGAAATCCGGGCTGTTTCCCTAATGTCTTCATCTCTTCTATCACCAGTTCCAGAAATAATCCCAACGTGTTCGGTAGATTCAACGCTGGCAAGGTAAGCCTTCACACCGTTAAAACCGTCAGGGTTATGCGCAAAGTCAACTAACACTTTAAAGTCTTTGAATCTGAAAACATTCATTCTTCCCGGGGTATGTGCTGCAGAAGGGATAAATGTTTCTAATGATAAACGAATATCTTCTGGTTTGTATCCCCATAAATAGGCGGCCAGTGTAGCTGCTAAAACATTCTGAATCATGAAATTTACTGATCCACCGAAGGTTAAAGGAATATGTGTCGCCTTATCAACCCTTAATTTCCAATCACCAGTTTTAATGGTGATGAACCCATTTTCATAAATGGCAGCAATTCCCCCTTTTTTGCAATGGTCTTTAATCACCGGATTATTTTCATCCATACTAAAATAAGCCACATTACAACGGGCATCACGGGCAATTTTTACACAGTAACCGTTGTCGGCATTTAAAACCGCCCAGCCCTTTCTTCGCACAGCGCCAATTACTACGGCCTTTACACGCGTTAAATCATCTAAATTATGAATATCAGAAATACCTAAGTGATCTTCCTGAATGTTTGTAACTACTCCTATATCGCAGGCATTGAAACCTAAACCCGCCCTTAAAATACCTCCACGGGCAGTTTCTAATACCGCAAACTCAACCGTCGGATCTTTAAGAATAAATTCGGCACTTACCGGACCAGTTGTATCGCCTTTCATTAACATGGTATTGTGAACATATACACCATCACTGGTGGTAAAGCCTACACGTTTCCCATTACTGCGAATGATGTGGGCAATTAATCGTGTGGTAGTTGTTTTCCCGTTTGTTCCGGTTACGGCGATGATTGGAATTTGCGATAACCTGCCTTGTGGGTATAACATATCCACCACTGAAGCGGCAACATTTCGAGGTAAGCCTTCGCTTGGCGCCAGGTGCATCCTGAAACCTGGGGCTGCATTAACCTCTAAAACTACCCCACCATTTTCTGTAAGTGGCTGGGTAAGATTTTGCGCCATAATATCTATACCGCAAATATCTAAGCCAATTACTCTTGAAATTCGCTCACAAATAAAAATATTTTGTGGGTGAACAATGTCGGTAACATCAATTGATGTTCCGCCGGTACTTAAATTTGCCGTAGATTTTAAATAGACAATCTCCCCTTTTTCTGGAATGGTTTCCAGCGTATATTCTTTTTTTGCTAACAAATCCAAGGTATCACGATCAACAGAAATTTCAGTCAGCACATTTTCATGTCCGTAGCCGCGACGTGGATCTTCATTTTCCTTATCAATTAATTCCTGAATAGTATGAATGCCGTTTCCCATTACATGCGCAGGATCACGTTGTGCCGCTGCAACCACTTTATGATCGATCACAAGTACACGAAAATCGTATCCGGTAATAAATTTTTCAATAATCACCCTACGCGAGTAGGTTTTTGCATATTCGAAAGCTGCCTTTGCAGCTTCCATTGTTTTCACATTAATTGTTGCACCTTTTCCATGATTTCCATCTAAGGGCTTAAATACCAATGGAAAACCAACTTTATTAACTGACGCCTCTAAATCATCAGGATTGGAAATGGTAACACCCGAAGCAACCGGAATGGCTGCCTCTGTTAACAAACGTTTTGTTTCCTCTTTATTACTGGCAATATCAACGGCAATGCTGCTGGTTTTTTCAGTCATTGTGGCTCTAAAACGAACCTGGTTTTTACCATAACCTAACTGCACTAATGAGCTTTTATTTAATCTGATCCAAGGAATATTTCTGCTTACCGCCTCCTGCACGATTGATCCCGTGCTTGGACCCAAAGCTTCCAATTCTCGGATTTCTTTCATTCTTCTGATGTCGTGCTCTAAATCATACTCCTGATTTTCAATCAAAGCTTCAGCAATGCGAACTGCTGCTTCTGCGGCATAAACACCAACTTTTTCTTCCAGATAACTGAACACCACGTTATAAATGCCTTCGGTTTTGGTTTGTCGCGTACGTCCAAACCCGGTTTCCATCCCGGCGATCGTCTGGATTTCCAAAGCAATATGTTCAATAACGTGCCCCATCCAGGTACCTTCTTTTACACGAGTGAAGAAACCACCTTCAACACCTTTAGAACAACGGTGTGTGAACATGCTCGGTAAAAGTTTTTCAATGCGCTCGCTAAAACCTTCAATGGTATTGGTTGGGCGTTGCTCCATATCCTCTAAATCCAGGCGCATTTGAATTAATTTTTTGCGACTTATCGACCAGATATTTGGCCCTCTTAGTACTTGTATGTTTGATATCTTCATGTAATATTTTGTCGTTTTTAGTGTTAAACAAGCGTTGGGATGGCCTTTTAAATCAGTTTTTAAAGAATGAAATTAATGAATGTAAATTATACATTTATTTTGAAAAGTGACATCACAAATAGCTAAATCAAAATAAAAGGGTATTTGTTTTAGTATCAGCCCTTAGAATACAGGATTTTATTAATAATTATTTTAACGATTGTTAATAATTGCGTAATTATTGACAAAAAAAGTCGTGTTTTTTATCTTAAGCTGATATATTTGGGCTTTTTGATACAATAATAATACACAAAGAATGGTTCCAAAGGGCAAACTTATCATCATTGGTGGAGCAATAAACACAGGCAGCTTTGCTGAAACGCAATTTGGGTTGCCTGAAAACATGAATTTTTTTGAGCGTGGGATTTTAAAAAGAATCACAACAGAGTCGGTAAGAGACATCGAATCACGTTTTGAAATCATTACAACAGCTTCTTTAATGCCTGAAAAAGTAGGAGAAGAATATATCAAAGCTTATGCGCAGTTAGATGTACATAATCTTGGTGTGCTTAATATCACCAATCGTGAGGAAGCGAATTCTGAAGAAAACTGCGCTAGAATAGCTGCTGCTGAAGTAATTATATTTACCGGCGGAGATCAATTGCGTTTATCATCCATTTTTGGCGGAACAAAGATCCATCAGATTTTATTAGAGAAATACAAAAATGAGCCTGTGGTTATTGCCGGAACATCTGCCGGCGCAGCTGCAAGCTCAAAAAACATGATTTACCAGGGCAGTAGTAAGGATGCTTTACTTAAAGGTGAGGTTAAAATTACTGGTGGATTAGGGTTCATCGATGATGTGATTGTAGATACACACTTCGTTCAACGCGGAAGAATTGGCCGTTTGTTATATGCAGCGGCAAGTAACCCAGGCATTTTAGGAATTGGCTTAGGTGAAGATACCGGTTTATTTATTTCTGATGGACATGTAATGGAAGCCATCGGATCTGGAATGGTAATTTTAGTTGATGGCCGACAAATGGCCGATACTAACCTTACCGACGTGGAAATGGGGCAGCCCGTATCCATTAAAAACATGGTAGTGCATGTAATGTGCGATGGAGATGTTTATGATTTAACAGATCACAGTTTGGTTATTCACCATCCAAAAGTTGTTCCGATAGGATAAAAAATCAGTTTTTAGTTAAGTGTTTAAGTCTTACTATTACTGAAAATCTTAATATTAATGAAACTAATTATACATGGTGGCTTTTTCAGCGAGTCATCAACAAACCAGGAAACAAAAAAAGCAAAGCAAGATGCTTTAGCTGAAATTGTTACCCTCGGATATGACTATCTAAAAACACATACGGCATTGGAAACGGTGGTTTATACCGTTGCGCTATTGGAAGATAATGAACTTTTCAATGCCGGGATGGGTTCACAAATTCAAAGCGATGGAAAAGTGCGTTTAAGCGCATCGCTGATGGATGGTAAAACTGAAAAATTTAGTGGTGTGATCAATGTGGAAGATATTAAGAACCCCATTGAGGTTGCTAAAGATTTAATTAGCTACGACGACCGCGTGTTAAGTGGCGAAGGTGCACAAAACTTCGCCCGGAAAAATGGTCATGCGTTTTTTAACCCAATAACTGCTCAACGACAATCAGAATACGAAGCAAAATTAAATCAAAGTAATAATAAAGGAACTGTAGGTTGTGTTGCTTTGGATGATGAAGGTAACCTCGCTGCTGCAACCTCAACAGGTGGCAAAGGCTTTGAGATTCCTTGTCGAGTAAGCGATTCCGCTACAGCTGCCGGCAATTACGCCAACCAATATGCAGGTATTTCCTGCACAGGCGTCGGCGAAGATATTGTAAGCAATGCCACAGCTGCAAAAATAGTAACGCGTGTTACCGATGGATTTTCGTTGAAAGAGGCTTGCGATAAAACTTTTACAGAATTAAAAGCCTTTGATGGTTTTGCTGGCGTTGTTGGCATCTCATCTACAGGCGAAATTTATCACTGCGATTCACATCCATATATGGTCTGGGCATCTTTCGACGTTAATTTACAGGTATTTAGCTAAAATTGAATATAAAGTATTATTTTTGTTGCATGTCCAAATATGTATTGGCTTTCGTAAGCCTGTTTGCCTCATTTCAACTGCAAGCTCAAAATATTGATAAAGCTGATTTCCAGGAGCCAAACGGGGGAAGTGCGATTACAATTTCGGTTTCAAAGTTCGATCTGGAAGAGGGAAATTCATTTTTTGAAGATGCCGAAGATTTAGAAAAGAAAGGTGATTTCAACGAGGCGCTTACCCTCTTTGGTAAGGCAGCTTTTGAATATAATGCTGCAAAAAACTTTAACAAATACGGACAGGCCATTATTAAAATGAGTAACATGCATTATCAGTTGGGCCGCTACAGTGATGCCGAACAAATCTTACTCAATGTTGCGCTTAAAAACTATTCAAAAATGGGTAGCAGGAGTGGCTTAATGAATACCTACAGTTTGTTAGGAAAAGTATATCTGGCCAATAATAAATCTACTCAATCCATGTGGTTTTATACCCAGCAAGGCATTTTGGCAAAACAACTTAAAAGCAACAATTCATATATCGAATCTATTTTGGGTATCGTTCAGGTAAAAATTAAAAAGAAAGATTTTACCCTGGCATTGAGAGATTTGAAAACCGCTGAATGGCTGGCTAGTTCAATTAAATCGACACAGTACAAGGGCCAAATAAATGATGCCCGTGAAGCTATCGCGAATAAAACATCTCTAAAAAAATCTTAAAAAAGGATTTACAATTAAATTTGCGCTATCTATTAAGTACTAAATAATGTAATTGTAATATTCTATTTCAGAATACCTTACAGCGATATTCTCAAAACAAAAGCCATAATATTTCGTTAAATTTCAGGATTGTTAAATAAAAAGCTTTTAGCTAGATTTGATAAAATTTTAACAAGAGACGGTAATAATGCTGTCTCTTTTTTGTTTTTTCGTTAAAATGGTACCATATTGGCTATATAGAATTGAAAATGGATTTTAAATCGTTTAAAGAGATGTTGAAGAGAATATTTTTTGTAATTTTTACAGCAGCAGTACTTGCCTGTCATGCTGACCCTAAACCACAACCAATTGTGGAGGGCGTTACAAATGTGATGCCTGATGAACAACAAAAGTTGGTGATTAAGGAAGTTGTAAATCTTATCGAGAGTTACAATTATAAAAAAATCCAAATTAATGATTCGATTTCATCATTAATTCTTGATAAATACATTAAATCTCTGGATCAGGGTAAAAATTATTTCCTTGCTTCTGATATAAAAGAGTTTGAGAAATACAGAACCACACTTGATGACGACTTTAAAAACGGCGATTTAAGTGGGCCATTTTACATTTATAACGTTTATGCTAAACGATTGAATGAGTATTTTAAATATTCATTGGCTCAAATTAAGAGCAAATTCGATTTCAATCAAAACGATACTTACGTTTATGATCGGGAAAAATTGCCTTGGGCAGCGTCATCAACAGCGTTGAACGAAACCTGGAAAAAAAGAGTTAAATATGAGTTGATCAATTTGAATTTAGCAGGAACAGCTCAGGATAAAAATGTAGAAACACTCACTAAACGTTATCAGAACCTTCAATCACAAACTTCTAAAACAAATAATCAGGATGTATTTCAGATCCTGATGGATGCTTTTACAGAATCTGTAGATCCGCATACCAATTACTTTGTGCCAACAAGAGCCACTGAATTCAACGAGGAAATGTCTCGTTCATTCGAAGGTATTGGCGCCAGGTTACAATTGGAGAATGAAGTGGTTAAAATCTCCGAAATTATTCCGGGTGGACCTGCTTTTAAAGGAAAACAATTAAGCGCTGGCGATCGAATTATTGCGGTTGCGCAAGCTGATGGAGAATTTGTTGATGTGGTTGGTTGGAGATTAGATGTAACAGTAACCAAAATCAAAGGCCCTAAAGGTACAAAGGTTCGTTTAAAGGTAATTCCCGTTGGAAAAGAAATGTCTTCCAAGCCTGTTATTATAGAGCTTGTGAGAGAGAAGATTATCCTGGAAGACCAGTCAGCTAAAAAGAAAGTGAAAACTGTAACTACAAATGGTAAAGATTACAAAATCGGCATCATTTCTCTACCTGCGTTTTATGCTGATTTTAAAGCCGCAAATTCAGGCGATAAAAACTACAAAAGCACTACACGTGATGTAAGAAAGCTGGTTGATTCTTTAAAAAACATCGATAAAGTGGATGCAATTGTGATGGATTTACGTGGAAATGGTGGTGGTTCTTTGGTTGAAGCCATTTCACTTACAGGGTTGTTTATTGATAAAGGTCCTGTAGTTCAGGTAAAAGATTTAAGAGGAAAAATTGAAGTAGATGAAGATCAAACGTCAGGCGTTGCATGGGATGGTCCATTTGGCGTGATGATTGATCGTTTAAGTGCCTCAGCCTCTGAGATTTTCGCCGGTGCAATTCAGGATTATGGCCGCGGTATTGTGATGGGCAGCCAGAGTTATGGCAAAGGAACCGTGCAATCTTCTATTGATTTAAATAAACTGGTTAACCCGGGCATGCTTCAGAAAATTGCCGGCTTGGTTACCAGAGATAAAACTATCGGAACTTCTCCTAGTACCGCTAACCCTGCAGATATTAATCTTGGCCAGATCAATTTGACAATGGCAAAATTTTATCGTGTGGCCGGAAGCAGTACACAACACAAGGGCGTTACACCCGATATTGTTTTCCCATCACTTTACCCAATGGATAAAATTGGAGAAGATACTGAACCATCAGCCTTACCTTGGGATGTGATTCCAAGTTCTAATTTTAAAGCTGTTGCCAATTTAACAGCTATCAAAGCAGGTTTGATTAAAAATAGTGAACAGCGTATCGCTAATTCACTTGATTTTAAATATGTAAAACAAGATATTGCCGAATTGAAAAAACGTGATGCTGAAGTGTCTGTTACTTTAAACGAGAACAAATTAAAAGCAGAACGGGATGCACAGGAGGCAAAATCTTTAACGAGGCAGAATGAATTAAGAGCTTTGCGAGGTTTACCAGCTATTAAAAAAGGTGAAAAAGTAACTAAGCAAGATGCATTTGATTTTATTGAAGATGAATCGCTAAAAGTAATGGGCGACTTCATGCAGCAATCGGGTAATTATGTAATGAATTTAGGCGTTGCAACTGCACCTAAACTCTAAGCAATACTTCATAAAAAAAAGCGAGCCATCTGATTATAGATGGCTCGCTTTTTTTTTACAATAATATATTCCTACGTCGTCAATTAAATGATTGCCTGAAGGCTGAAGGCGTAAGATTTGTTTTCGATTTAAATAATTTTGTGAAGGATTGCAAATGTTCAAAGCCTAAAGCGTAAGCAATTTCGCTAACCGAAAGATTTGTTGTCGATAGTTTTTCTTTTGCCAAATCAATCAGTTTTTGATGTAAATACTGCTGTGTATTTAACCCAATCAATGTTTTCAAAAGCCCGGACAGATACCCAGGTGAAACATTTAGTTTTTCGGCAATATAAGCCACGGTTGGCAATCCTCTTTCACCTAAATCATCCTGCTCAAAATAATCTCTCACAATATCTTCCAATCGGTCCAATAGCTGATGGTTTATAGCTTTGCGTGTAATAAACTGCCGCCCGTAAAAACGTTGAGCGTAATTGAGCAGGAGTTCCAATTGCGCAATCACCACATTTTGAGTAAAGCGATCAATATTGCTATTGGTTTCAGTTTTGACTAATTGAGCAATTGAATTCAGAACAGTTTCTTCATTTTCTGAAACATGTAAAGCTTCAAATAACGAATAGTCAAAAAAGTCATAATTTTTAATTGTTCTGGCCAATGTTGTATGCCACAGCACTTCGGCGTGAAAAAGAATCATCCATCCAGTGGGGCGATGTTCTTTATCTTCATTTATTTCAACGGTAAAAACCTGGCCAGGTGCCATAAAAAATAACACGCCATCATCAAAATCGCTTATTTGCTGCCCATACTTAATTTTAGCATCGGGAACACGTTTGAGTGCAATGGAATAAAAATCAAAAATCATTGTTTTCGACCGGCCGGTAACCGGCATACGCACATCTTCCATATTTACCACACTCACCAGCGGATGCCCTGGCTTAGGCAGTCCCGCGAGTTTATGATATTCTGATATGGTTTTAAAACGATATCGGTTTGAAACTTCCATCATACAATTTACTGAAAATAAACTCCATTCTCCAAGTCGTGAATCAAATCAGGATGAGTAAGCTTCCAATTTAAGCGCTTGCGAGTCAATTGCCCGGATGCAGGCCCATTAACACTTACGAAATGTTCAAACCAACCAAAATGTTCAGTTACCTCATCCCCTGATTTAGCCACCACCGGTAAGTTGAGTTGTTCACCAATAGCCTCTGCTATCGATTTAAGCGTGATCGATTCTTCAGCAACCCCATGATAACGGGCACCAGGTGTGGCCTGTTCTAAAGCTAGCCTGTAAAGCTTAGCGGCATCGAGTCGATGGACTCCAGTCCATTGGTTTTCTCCATTGCCTACATAGGCGGAAGAACCTTTTTCTCGTGCTATATTGATTAACATTGGAACAAAGCCGTGATGATCACCTTCTCCATGAACAGATGGCGACAAACGAACTACTGCTACCCGAACATCTTTTTCAGCAAGCTTATCTACCGCCTTTTCTGATGCCAGTCGTGGATTTTGACCGTTATAATTTGGCAACATGTCTTCGGTTGCCAAGCGGCCTGGATTAACCACAAGCGTTCCTGAAGTTACAATAAAGGGTTTGTCAGTTCCTACAATTGCATCACCAATCGTTTCTATCGCTATACGATCAATTTCACAAACCGCTGCAAAACGGGTAAAGTCATGAATAAATCCGGCATGTATAATACCATCGGCAGCTTTTGCCCCTTGCCTTAAACTTTCCAGGTCTTCGAGATCGCCTTTATGTACTTCAGCGCCTGCTGCTAGGAGGGCCTGCTCAGCCTTTTCGTTTCGGGCAAGGCCTAGAACCTCATGACCAGCATGAATCAATTCCTTGACTACTGCCGACCCCACAAATCCGGTTGCCCCTGTCACAAAAACTTTCATAGTTGATTACTTTTAATTTTTAAACTAGATTAATATGAGTGATGGATGAAATTAAGCTGCATGCCTCATCCGATCACCACACAAAATTCAATCAATTTCATTGTAGAAATTTAGCTTAATCTGGTTTTGATTTAGCCAAAACACATATAACTTAGGCAAAAAAAAGACTGCTGCTTAATAGCAACAGTCTTTTTCTGATTGAAAAATTTATTTTAGTCTTTTTTTATAGGATTCTGACTCAATTGCATGGCCATCATCTCTTTCATGGTTTTGTTCATGCCTTCCGTACTGCCATCCAGGAAGATGATATTCCCTTCGCCGTATTCAGCAAATTGTTTTATCGCTTCAGTCCACATCGTGAAAAGAATTACCGAAGTATCCAAATTGGCTTGCTGCATTTCATGTGCTGCATTGGTCATACCTTTTGCAACCTCTTCCCTAAACAAAGCAATACCCTGCCCACGAAGTTGTGCAGCTTCACGCTCGGCGGTTGCGGCAATTTTGATGGCATTTCCATCTGCTTCAGCGCCTTTGGTTTTGGTAATTAATAAAGCCTGACCTTCATTTTCGGCAGCCGCTTTTAAGTTGTTGGATGCCACCACGCGACTCATAGATCGCATAATTTCTTCATCAAAAGTAATATCGTTTAATTGAAGATCTTGTAGATGATAGCCCCACCCATCTAAAACCTGATCAATTTGCTCTTTTACATGTAATACAATTTCATTACGTTGCGCCAATACATTTGCTTGCTTTTGCGTAGCTACATAAGCACGAATCGAGCCTTCAATTGTTCTAATCAGTGCTTGCATCAGGTTTGTAGCATCTACGAATTTAAAAGCTACGTTTTTAATGGTTTCTTCATCCTGATTAACCACAGAATACAAAAGCATCGCCTTGAAGTAAACATTGGCCTGATCTTGAGTAACTGCCTGAAATGATAATTCGACCGAACGATTTTGAATCGAAATTCTAGAATAAATTTGTTCTATTAAAGGAATTTTAAAATTTAACCCCGGGCGAAGTTGTCTGCGGTATTTTCCAAAAACCGTTACCACTGCTATAGTGCCCTGTTTAACGGTAACAAAGGAGCTTAATAAGATAATAAGAAAGAGAAAACCGAGAATGTAAATAGTGTATTGCATAATTAGATTTTTTTATGAAGTTATAAAAAATAAAATACAAACATCACGCTTTAACAAGCAGCCAAACAAAAGGATTTATTTTTTGTCTATATACTACTAAAAAATCTAATCATGAATGTAAAACGCACTTTCGGAACAGTACTTACCATCTTAGGCATTATTGGGCTAATTTATGCAGGCTGGGGCTTTGTTAATCACAGCCAACAAACCAGAGGATTGCTTGTGTACGGTGTAATCGGTTTAATATTCTTCGTATCGGGAATTGGCTTGGTTAAAAATACCAAGGATGAAAGTTAACAGGCAAATTACTGCTTTTTCTTATGCCTTATAATTTGATATTGGCTGAAAGCCACCAGGCATCCGGCCAATATTATAATACCAGCTGACCAGATATTTTTTGGATTTTCATTAATGTAATAAGCTGCAACCAACACTAAAATTGCCGCTGAAATGGCAATAATGTAATGGAGAATTAATCCTTTTTTCATGTTTTTTAAAATTGAGGTTTAGCTTCGGTATTGAGTTTAATTTTCTTTCATTTCTATCCTGTTATCCTCAAACTTCAGCTGATGACCAATAAAATCGATATCAGTTAATTCTTTTATACGCTTAAAAGCCCTGTTGTTTTCATCGACGGTTAAACGGTTGATTTTGTCCTGTTGTATGGAAACTATATCAGCATATAGGAAATCGCCCTTAGCACTAATTTTCAACTGAAGTAGCGGCGCAATGCCGTTGTTACCCTTGAGGCTAAACATGCCATAGGTACAAAAATTACCCAGGCTGTAAGCGATAAATTTATTTTTATAAACTTCTACCGCCCGGGTTACATGCGGGCCGTGTCCTAAAACTACATCAGCACCTGCATCGATAACTGCATGGGCAAATGCATATACATTACCCCGATTTTCTTTATAAAAAATTTCATTTTTGCGTGGTACATGTTCAAACCTGGCACCCTCACCTCCGCCATGGAAGGAAACAATCACGATATCTACCTGTTTTTTCAGGCGGGCAACCAAAGCTTTGGCACTATCAATTTTATTAATTGAAACCGTATTTTCATTTGGCGCAAAAGCACAGAATGCATATTTAATGCTATCTTTTTCGAATATTTCGAAAGGTTTGTTCAGTTGCCCGGCATAATGAATCTGTAGTGAATCCAAAATACGAGCGGTATTTTTCCGGCCTTTAGCATCAAAATCTCCAACATGGTTATTGGCAATACTTAAAACGTTAAAACCTGCCTTTTTATAAATTCCGGCATAACGTTCAGGCATTCTAAAAGCATAACAATTATTCGGATTAATGCCATTGCACTTGTTTGAATTTCCAGAGTTTAAAAAACAGCCTTCTAAATTTCCGAAAACAATATCGCCCTTAAGCAAACTGTCTACCGCTTGAAAACTATTTACAGCATCATCCGGCGGTAAATTCGTTTTTGATGGAAATGCAGAACCCAACATGATATCGCCCACAGCAGTAATTGAAATCGTATCTTTTAGCTTTCTTTCGATAGTATCTTGTTTCGCGGCCGGAGTGTTAACCTGTGCGTTGTTATTGGTACAACTTAAAACGATAATTATGATAAGAAACGATAAAAGTAAGTTACTGGAGAGTTTCATTAATTAATTTATGAGGTATAAAAAAATCCTCCAAAATTACTTCAGGAGGATTGTATGTGTTCAATCTAATTGTAAATCTACAATCGTAGATTGTTATTATTCTACTGTAAATTCTTTCTTAAACGATTCTAAAATTCTTCCGCCTTTGTAAAAATAGCGGCTGTAATAAGGTTCATTTAAATTACTGATAACAACACCGCGTGAGCTGGATGCATGAGCAAATCTGTTATCTCCCAGGTAAATACCAATATGAGAAATACTTCTGCTCTTTATTTTAAAGAAAACTAAATCACCTTCTTTTAAATCATCTTTAGCTAATGGATCAACCATACTAAAAATATCACGTGAATTTCTTCTGATCGTGGTGTTGAAAACTTTGTCGTAAATCGCTTTAGTGAAAGCCGAACAATCAATCCCTTTTTTGCTCGATCCGCCGTAGCTATATGGCGTTCCGATCCATTCGTACACAAACTTATATAATTTCAAGTTTGAAGTTGCATCAACGGCAACACCCATTACTTGCGAAAAATACTGAGAGGCCAGGTTGTCGGGATCATTTAATTCTTTACCAGATTCTTTTGTTTTTGTTTGCGCAAATGCGGCTGAGAGCGTGCAGATAGCGATTAGGGATGAAAACAAAAATTTTTTAATCATGTTATACAGTTATGTTTGGGTATTCACTTACACAGTAACGTAAACCACATGGGCTTATTGTTGGTTGCCAAAAGTATTGATTATACAAATGTTATCCAAATGTTACCTGTTAAAAAATGAAAGTTATTAACATTTGAACGATTTCGACTTGTTAGGAATTGAGATTAAGATTAAAATATTATTTCGAAAAACAGTTTCTGTGCTTATCGGTTTCGAAAGTCCTGCTATCCCTACAATCTTTTGCGTTCGTTAATTTTAAACATCAATGCATCTGCCTCAAAAGTATTTTCGTTCTATCAGGTTTAAATTAATTAGGCTTAATGTGCTTTGGAATTTTAACCACCATGATATCTTCAATTTAAATAAAAAAAATATTGTTATCCTAACTTCCAAAGTTCAGCACAAGTAAACGAAGGACATATTTTGTTTTTTGCGTGGAAATAAGATTTTTTACAGGCTCAAACCCACAATGACTTTTCTGAAGTTAATCATATCGGAGCTTTAACATTGGAAAAGTGGTTTTAAAACCGTGACCAAATGCAGAAAGCTAGGCTAACTTAAGCCCGACAGCAGCATTTATCCTTTTTTGTGCTAAGATCTTTCTGTTTACAAAAGAAATTCACAAAAAAGATAATGCAAATGGCGGGGCCGCTTTAGCATAGAAGCTACTGAAATTGCCTTCCAAATAAAAATATATAAATTACGGTAATGGGCTATTTTACAGAATTATATTTCATCATCTACCTGAACCATTGCCTTGATAAACTGTCAAATCAAAATATGTGAAATCGACGTTTTGAGGGAAATAGAAAGGACGAATAAGTTTTTTCGATGAAACAACCGTTAATTCTACAATTGTATGAAAGTGTATGATGTTTTTACACTGAAAAGTGCCAAAAATTACAATAAAAAAATTAGATTTGCTGTCGCAAAAAAACAAATATCCTAAAATGAGTGCAGTAGAAATAAATAAAGATACTTGGTTAAAATGGTTCGAATCGATGTTGCTGATGCGCAAATTCGAAGAGAAAACTGGCCAATTATACGGACAACAAAAAATTCGTGGCTTTTGTCATTTATACATTGGGCAAGAAGCTGTGGTTGCAGGAGCAATTTCTGCAATGCAAAAAGGCGATTCAATGATTACTACTTACCGTGATCACGCTCATGCTTTAGCTTTAGGTGTTAGTGCCGATAGTATTATGGCAGAAATGTATGGCAAAGCTACTGGTTGCTCTAAAGGTAAAGGTGGTTCAATGCACATGTTTAGCAAAGAACATAATTTTTATGGTGGCCATGCTATTGTTGGAGGTCAGATTCCACTAGGTGCTGGTGTTGCTTTTGCAGAAAAATACAAAGGAACAGATAACGTTAACATTTGTTATATGGGCGATGGTGCCGTGCGCCAGGGTGCATTAAACGAAACGTTTAACATGGCTATGTTGTGGAAATTGCCTGTAATTTTTGTTTGCGAAAACAATGGTTATGCAATGGGTACTTCAGTACAACGTACTACCAACATGACTGATATTTATAAAATTGGTTTAGGTTTTGATATGCCATGTGCTCCGGTTGATGGTATGGACCCAGTTGCCGTACACAATGCAATGGATGAGGCCATTCAACGTGCCCGTAAAGGTGAAGGACCAACTTTCTTAGAAATGAGAACTTACCGTTACCGTGGTCACTCAATGTCTGATCCTGCAAAATATCGTACTAAAGAAGAATTAGAAGATTATAAGGCAAAAGATCCGGTTGAACTTGCAAGAGAAACTATTCTAAAAGAAAAGTATGCAGACCAGGCTTGGATTGAAGAGGTAGAAGCTAAAGTTAAGGCTACGGTAGATCAGGCGGTGAAATTCGCTGAAGAGTCTCCTTGGCCAGATGCATCTGAGTTATACAAAGATGTTTACATGACTGAGAACTACCCTTACGTAATGGACTAATTTTATAAAAGATTTCAATTAATTAGATATAATGGCTGATGTAATTAAAATGCCCAAAATGAGCGACACCATGACCGAAGGGGTTTTGGCGAAGTGGCATAAAAAGGTGGGCGATAAAGTGAAAAGCGGCGATGTTTTGGCAGAAGTAGAAACTGACAAAGCAACAATGGACATGGAATCTTATTGGGATGGTACACTTTTATACGTTGGTGTAAAAGAAGGTGAAGCTGTTCCGGTTGATGCTGTTATGGCCGTTATCGGTAAAGAGGGTGAAGATTTCCAGGCAGCTTTAGATGCTGAAGGAGCTGGAAGCGAAAAGCCTAAAGCTGAAGGCGAAGCGCCTAAAACTGAAGATAAAAAGGAAGAAGCTGCCCCAGCTCAAGGTGGTGGTTTAAGCGAAGAAGAATTAGCCGCAAAAGGTGTTACAGTAATTCGTATGCCTTTGTTGAGCGATACCATGACTGAAGGCGTTATTGCTGAATGGCATAAAAAAGTTGGCGACCAGGTGAAGGATGATGATGTTTTAGCTGACGTAGAAACCGACAAGGCAACTATGGAGGTTATGGGTTATGCAACCGGAACTTTATTACACATTGGTGTAGAAAAAGGTCAGGCAGCTAAAGTGAACGGTATTATTGCTATCGTTGGTCCGGAAGGAACAGATGTTAGTGGAATTTTAGCGGGCGGTTCTGCGCCAGCAGCGAAAGCTGAAAGCAAGGAAGAAGCGCCGAAAGAAGAAAAACAAGCTACAACTGCTGATGCAGGTGCCGCTGCGCCTGTTGCAGAAAGCTCTTCTGATAGCAGAGTGAAAGCATCTCCTTTGGCTAAGAAAATTGCTAAAGATAAAGGAATTGATTTATCGCAAGTTGCAGGTAGTGCAGAAGGTGGACGTATCATCAAAAAAGATATTGAAAACTTCAAGCCGGCTGCTGCTCCAGCGAAATCAGAGTCAGCTCCAGCTGCTGAGAAATCAAGCGCTGCTGCTCCTGTAATTCCAACATTTGTTGGTGAAGTTAAATTTACTGAGCAACCTGTTTCGCAAATGCGTAAAGTAATTGCAAAACGTTTGGCTGAAAGTTTATTTACTGCGCCACATTTCTACTTAACCGTAAGTATTGATATGGACAATGCAATGGCTGCCCGTACAGCAATCAACGCAGTTGCTCCGGTAAAAGTTTCATTCAATGATATCGTAATTAAAGCGGTTGCAGTTGCCTTGAAAAAACATCCTGCCGTGAATTCTTCATGGGGTGGTGATAAAATCCGTTTCAATGAGCATACTAACATTGGTGTGGCGATGGCTGTTGAAGATGGCTTATTAGTACCTGTAGTTCGTTTTGCTGATGGTAAATCTTTATCACACATTTCTGCTGAAGTAAAAGATTTCGGTGGAAAAGCAAAAGCTAAAAAACTACAACCTGCAGACTGGGAAGGTTCTACTTTCACCGTTTCTAACTTAGGTATGTTTGGTATTGATGAATTTACATCAATCATCAACTCTCCTGATGGTGCTATTTTATCAGTTGGTGCTATCCAGGCAGTTCCTGTTGTTAAAAATGGTGCTGTTGTTCCAGGTAACGTAATGAAATTAACTTTAGGTTGCGATCACCGTGTGGTTGATGGTGCAACCGGAGCTCAATTCTTACAAACGTTAAAAGGTTTACTAGAAGAGCCGATTAGATTATTAGCTTAATAAGCTATCATCCTAAGCTTGTCGAAGGATATTATGAATATTAAAGCCATTCCATTAAAGGAGTGGCTTTTTTGGTTTAGTTACTACACTAAGCTCCCGCAGATTAACACGATTTACGCAGATTTTATTTGAAATGCTTATTAAGTGGTATTTATAGCCCATTTACTTTGCGGTATATCGAACCAACAATATCTATCGTGTTAAAGTTTACGAGCAATCCCAATTTCAATCCGGAAAGCTTTAAATAAGTTAATACTTGTTTATGATGCACTGCTGCTAAAGTTTCTACTGATTTTATTTCAAGAATTACCAGCCTATTTATCAAAAGGTCTATTCTATATCCTGCATCTAGTTCAATATCATCAAGGATTATTGGTAGCTGAACTTGTTGTTCAACTTGTAATCCGCTTTGGGTTAAAACATGTGCTAACACGATTTGATATGCAGATTCTAAAAGTCCAGGACCTAGGGCATTGTAAGTGGTAAAGATTGCACCCCTAATTTTATAAGATAGTTCATTTTCATCCATAGCTAATTGCTTTAAGTTTTACGGATGATTATTCTAATATAAGTAAAAGTATGTATAATATTAGGCTGAACAATCTGCGGTAATCTTCTAAATCTGCGGGAAACCATCAAAAATCACTTCTCACTGATTTACGTTAATTACGCAGTTAAAAAATATTCTTTACTATTATTAGTCCAAAATAATCCGTGGAAGATAAAAACATCCTAAACCCTTTCTGTCATTCTTTGTTACTTATGGAAACCCCACAATCATGGACAAAGAAAAACTAATACAAGAAGCTTATCTTGTTGCACATAAAATAGAAGAGAACGGAAATTTTCCCAACAATCCGAATTTGCCTTTAATGATTTACAAAGGTGCATTCTTAATTCATCCCGATGAAACCGAAGAAGTGATTAAAAAAGTTTTCGCTCAGAATGGCTATACCAATGCCTGGGTGGATGGTATTTTTGATTACCAGCATTACCACAGCAACACTCATGAAGTGATGGGGGTATTTTGCGGTAAAGCTGATGTGCAATTCGGTGGCGATCATGGGGTTTGCATAGAATTAGATAAGGGCGACGTTGTAGTCATTCCAGCTGGCGTAGCACACATGAAATTAAATTCTAGCGATGATTTTACCGTTGTTGGTGCTTACCCTAATGGATCAGATTATAACATTAAATACGGCAAGGCAGAGGAACGTCCGGAAGCTGATGAAGATATTGCAAAGGTTAAAAATCCAGATAATGACCCTGTTTATGGAAGTAAAGGTCATTTGTTTGAGTGCTGGTACAAACAAAATTGCGCAAATGTTTAAAACTCTTTCCACTTAACCGTCTAAAATTCTTTAATTTTCGGGTTTTAAATACACTATCCTATATAATTAATGAATTTTAGATTTATATGTTCAGCATTAGCACTCTCTGTATCCATTTTTACCGCTTGCAACAGCAAAAAAGCAGAAGAGCAAAAGGCAGCTGACGCCAAAATCCGTGTTAAGGAAGATGACAAAGCGGATAGTCTTTTAATAGCTTATGATCCAGCCAAAGGAGATAAATGGATCGCCGATTTCGTTCAAAATCTTCATAAAAAGTACGGATTTAATGGGAACATGCTCGTGGCTAAAGATGGCAAAATTCTTTATGAAAAAGCGATTGGGTGGGCCGATTATCTACATCGCGATAGCTTAAAAATCACTTCTGAATTTGAACTGGCATCCATTACCAAAACTTTTACCGGAACGGCCATTATGCAATTGGTAGAAGCAGGCAAGCTTTCGCTAAATGATAACGTGAAGAAATTTTTCCCAAATTTCCCCTATGATGGAATTACGGTGAAACTTTTGCTAACACACCGTAGTGGCATGATGAATTATGTTTATTTTATTGATGACATCTGGCGGAAAGAGAAACGCAATATGAAAAAGGGCGTAAGCAACCAGGAGGTAATGAATGTAATTGCAGAACGCAAACCTAATCCTTACGTAAAACCAGATAACCGCTTTCATTACAATAACTCGAACTTCATGGTGTTGGGCGCCATTATTGAGAAAGTAACAGGTCAGCGTTTCTCTCAATACATGATGGAGCATATTTTTAAACCAGCAGGAATGAAACATACTCATGTTTACAGCACAACCGAATATGAAAAAATTCCTGTTGATGTGGTTGGCCATGACCGTACCTGGAGGTATTCAGTAGCCCAAAATTTTCTGGATGGACCAGTTGGGGATAAAGGAATTTACAGTACCGTTCATGATCTGGTACTTTACGATAAATATTTAAAAAATGCCCGTTTACTTACCAAAAAAAGCACAGATTCATCTTATGTAGGCCGCAACAAACCTGTGAATGGCCATTTTAATTATGGTTATGGCTGGAGAATGTTTGATGGCGACAAAATGGATAAAGTGGTTTACCATACGGGTTGGTGGCATGGTTTCCGCCATATTTACGTACGTGATTTAGATAAAAACATTATCGTAATTTTCTTGGGTAACTTAACCAATGGAAGTTTAATGCATCTCGATGATTTGTATAAACATTTAAATATGCCAATTATCCGCAAGGGAGCTTACCATGGAAATGGAAGCCTGCCGGGAAGCGATGAAGACTAAAAAGATAAACCTCGAAGACTTGATTTTCGAGGTTTTCTTCTTTTAAATGATATTGATTTACATAAAAATAGCTTAGTAAAAAACAATTTAGCCTAAATTCGTTTTATAATAAAAACAACAAATTATGTTCGATAAATTATTCGCGGCACAGCAAAAAGCTGAAGAGATTAAGAAACGTTTAGATACCATTTCAGTATTTGGCGAGGTTGAAAACGGTGCCATCAAGATCACAGCTACTGCTAACAAAGCCATTACAGGAGTTTCAATTGATGAAGAATTTTTTAAAAATGCTGATAAAGAAGAGTTGGAAGAACTATTACAAACTGCGATAAACAAAGCCCTGGCAAATGCTGAAGAAGTAAGCTCAACAGAAATGCAAGCTTCTGCAAAAGATATGTTAGGCGGTTTAGGTGGAATGTTTGGTCAATAAGCATTCCTTCTTTGCGCATTCGTTTATCCAATCTTAAAAACTTAATATGAAATATACTTATTATGGCCAATCGTGCTTTTTAATTGAGGCTGATGGCAAGAAACTCCTATTTGATCCATTTATTAAATCAAATCCATTGGCGAAAGATGTGGATACGTCTAAAATTGAGGCCGATTATATTTTGGTGAGCCATGGCCATGGTGACCATGTTGCAGATTTGGTTGAGTTAGCCAAACAAACCAATGCGGAAGTGATTGCAATGGTAGAGGTTGCCAAGTGGATTAAAGAACAAGGTGTAGATAAAGTAACAGATATCAACTTTGGAACGCAAAAATTATCTTTCGGCAAACTTCGTACTGTATGGGCAGTGCATAGCAGCTCAAATCCTGATGGCAGTTATGGTGGAAATCCAGCTGGATTCGTATTGGAATTAGCAGGCAAACAAATTTATTTTGCCGGAGATACAGCCTTAACAGTTGAAATGAAATTGCTGTCAGAACTTTACAACCTGGATTACGCTATTTTGCCTATTGGTGGTCATTACACCATGGATGTTGATGATGCGATTATTGCCTCGAAGTATATTGATTGTGATCAGATAATTGGTGTTCATTACAATACTTTCCCCCCAATTAGTATTGATACTGAAGATGCTACGGCAAAGTTTAAACGAGAAAGTAAAACCTTGTGGCTCCCTCAAATTGGTGAAACAATAGCACTATAAAATAAAAAAAGGGGATTGATTCACATCATCCCCTTTTCCAAAACTATAAATCTAAACCTAGTTCTTTTTAGCAGCTGTTTTGTTTGCTTTGTAACGCATATCAGCTGTTCCATCTTTTTTAGTAGGACCTACAACCTTGGTTACTGCTTTTGTTTTATTTTCTTTGAAACGCATATCTGGCGTGCCATCTGCTTTCAGTTTTGCAGCCGTTGTAGTTGTTTTTGTTTCAACTTTCTTTGCTTCTTGTTTTGCACTTGCTTTTACCGGCGCAGTAGTTGTTTTCACTTCCTTTTTAACAACTTGTTTAGCCTGTGCTGTTGTTGCTGGTGTTTGTGCAAATGCTGTGGTTAAACCAAATGCTGCGATTGCGATTAAACTCAATAACTTTTTCATACTCGTTTTTAATTTGTTAATATAAAATTGATTAATCGGGATGAAGTTTTAATGAAGATAGGAATAAATTTATTTTTAATGTGCTGCCAGCCAATTTTCTCCCTCACCAATTTCAACAACAATTGGAACGGTTAATTTAATTGCATTGGCCATTTTATCTTGAATGATTGCTTTCATAACTTCTTTTTCTGATTTTACCACATCAAAAACCAACTCATCATGTACTTGCATGGTCATTGTTGATTGTAAGTTTTGTGCTTTCATTTCTCTGTGAATATTAATCATTGCTATCTTAATCATATCGGCAGCTGAACCCTGAATGGGTGCATTGATGGCATTTCGTTCCGCAAAACCACGAACAGTTTGATTGGCCGAATTGATATCTCTTAAATAGCGTCTTCTACCCATAATCGTTTCTACAAATCCATTTTCACGGGCGAAATTCATTGTATCACTCATATAACGCTTAATGCCTGGATACTGAGCGAAATATTGTTCAATAATTTCTGCCGCTTCTTTACGTGGAATGCCCAAATTTTGAGATAACCCGAATGCAGATTGACCATAGATGATCCCGAAGTTTACGGCTTTTGCGTTTCTACGTTGTGTGCTATCTACATCTTCAATAGCGATGCCATATACCTTTGCAGCGGTAGCGGTGTGGATATCAATGTTTTTACTAAAGGCATCCAGCATATTTTCTTCTTTGCTAATCTCTGCGATAATCCTCAGCTCAATTTGCGAATAATCGGCCGATAACAAAATATGATTTTCGTCTCTGGCAATAAAGGCTTTACGCACTTCCCTTCCACGCTCAGTACGGATTGGAATATTTTGCAAATTGGGATTATTTGAACTTAACCGACCCGTAGCAGCAACAGCTTGATTATAGGAAGTATGAACACGACCAGTTTTAGGGTTTACCATCAATGGTAAAGCATCAACATAAGTCGATTTGAGTTTCTGCAACTGGCGAAAATCCAAAATATCCTGAACGATATCACTTTTGCTGGCCAAAGCCATTAATACATCCTCCCCGGTTTGGTACTGTCCGGTTTTGGTTTTCTTTGCTTTTGGATCGAGCTGAAGTTTATCAAATAAAACTTCACCTAATTGTTTCGGCGATGCCAAATTAAATTTGATTCCAGCCTTATCATAAACATTCTGTTCAAACTTAATAATATCAGTTTCCAGCTCCTTCGAATAAGCTTTTAATGTTTCAATATCGATACGAACACCTTCTTTTTCAATGTCGGCCAAAACATAAACCAATGGGTTTTCAATCTCATCAGCTAATTTAGCAGCATTCAACTCCTTTAATTTTGGTTCAAAGACATGAGCCAATTGCAAGGTTACATCCGCATCTTCGGCGGCGTAATCAACTACATCAATTACAGGAACATCACGCATAGTCAATTGATTTTTACCTTTTGCCCCGATTAGTTTGGTAATTGATATTGGTGAATAACCCAGATAGTTTTCTGAGAGCACATCCATGCCATGGCGGGTATCAGGATCGATCAGATAATGTGCTAGCATGGTATCGAAAAGTTTGCCTTTTACCTGCACACCATACCATTTCAATACTAAAATATCGTACTTGGTATTCTGACCAATCTTTTCGATTTTTTCATTTTCAAGTACAACCCGGAATTCATCTACAATAGCCTGAGCTTCTTCTCGGACTGCTGAGACAGGAATATAATAGCCGGTTCCTGGCTTTATTGAAAACGATAGCCCAACTAAATCTGCCATATTCGCATCAGTTCCCGTAGTTTCTGTATCAAATGATATTTTTTCCTGCGTAAGCAACAGTTTTATTAAATCAGCACGCTGCTCTGCGGTTTCTACTAAAACATAATCATGCGCTGTATTTTCTATTGTTTTGGCAGGTAATTTTTCTGCAGGCTCTTCTTCTAAAGTGTTGGTATACTGAATGGTTTCGCCAGACTGATTTCCAAAAAGATCAGTTTGTGTTCCTTCTCCAAATCGTGCTGTGGTAACCGAAAACTCATCACCAAAAACCCGGCGCCCTAGTGTTCTAAACTCCAGCTCCGTAAAAAGCGGTTCTAACAAATCACGACTTGGATCGCAAAGTTCCAAACTTGCTTCATCGAGTTCTACGGGAACATCCAATAAAATGGTTGCAAGCTTTTTTGAAATTAATCCCTGCTCAGCAAAATTCTCTACATTTTCTCGCTGTTTTCCTTTAAGTTCATGAGAATGCGCAATGATATTCTCCATCGAACCGTATTGTTTAATTAAGGCTTTTGCCGTTTTTTCACCAATCCCCGGAATTCCAGGAATGTTATCCACCGCATCACCCCATAAACCTAAAATATCGATAACCTGTAATACGTTTTCAATTTCCCATTTTGCCAGCACCTCCTTCACTCCCAAAATTTCCATATCGTTACCCATTCGGGCTGGCTTATAAATAAAAATATTTTCAGAAACCAATTGGGCAAAATCCTTATCGGGAGTCATGCAATAAACCTGAAAACCTTTCGCCTCTGCTTTTTTTGCAAGCGTACCAATGATATCGTCTGCTTCGTAACCATCTGAAGTGATTACCGGAATATTAAATCCAGTGATTAACTTAATTACATAGGGCATCGCAGCAGCCAAATCTTCAGGCATCGCCTGTCTATGTGCTTTGTATGCTTCGAAAGAAGTATGCCTTTCAGTGGGTGCTTCAGTATCAAAAACGACAGCAATATGCGAGGGTTTTTCTTTCTTCAGCACATCGAGCAAAGTATTGGTAAAGCCCATTACTGCCGATGTATTAATCCCTGTTGAAGTAAAACGAGGATTTTTACTTAATGCGAAGTGTGCCCGGTACATGAGCGCCATTCCATCTAGAAGAAAGAGTTTTTTATTCATGTGATAAAAGTAGCTAAAGTTAGCGATAAGGTTAAATTGCTTTTTCAACAAAAAAGCTAAAATTAAATTATTGCATTCTGGTATTTCATCGTTAAACTAAAACGCCCAATGAAACGTTTCACATCATTATTTTCTGCTTACTTCGCCCGTTGCAATCCGCTGATGACAAAATGAAATCAGATCTTTTAAAATTTCAGCAAAACCATTCTGGTTTAGAAGTTGGAAATATCAAAATTAATTTGAACTCGCAAGATTTAAAAATTTGTTGCGTTATTTGTATTAAGCCTTATTGATATGAAATTTCGATTTTTAACATTCATACTTTTTCTGTTCGCTAATTCGGGTTTTACCCAGGATTTTATTGTTAAAAATAATGATGATGTAATTCGCGGAACTGTAAAGGGCACCGATTATTTTTCGGTTTACATCAGCGCAAATGACGAAGCGGATGTGATTCTTCCTGCAAAAGATGTGAAAAACTTCTTCTGGAATGGAAACAGTTTTGTGAGCAAAGGATTCGCAAACGGAAAAAATTTCGAATACCGTTTTGTAAAGCTGATCGAGATGGGAACCGTAAATCTTTATTCTTTTGGTGGCGGAACGTTGGTTCCCGCAGTTAAGGAAAAAAAGGTGAAGTTCAGGCCATCTGTGGGCATTGGCACCGGAACTGGCGGTTTTGGCGGCATGGGAATGGGCGGCGGAATTAGTATTGGAGGTGGTAGAAGCACAGCACCTGAACGCCCTGCCGGGGCACCTGTAATTCGTTATTTTATTGAAAAACCTGGCGCCGGACCATTACAGGAAGTACCTATGAAAGCCATAACTGATGAGGATAAAAAAGCAAATGTAAAAAGCATATTGCTTCAAAAACTGGGAGACAATGCTGGTTTGAAAGCAAAAGTTGAGAGCAGTACCGATTTTAACAGCCGCGAGGTGATTGAGTGGGTAAAGGAATATAATGCAACAAAAAAATAAACTAGGATTTTTTAAAATCAATCTTCAGAAGGTTGTTCATTACAAAATCACTTTTTGATTATCTGGCACAACAGGTCATTAGGTGGTCATTTACCATTCCTGTAGCCTGCATAAAGGCATAACAAATTGTAGTACCAAAAAATTTAAACCCCCGCTTTTTCATGTCTTTGCTAATTTGATCTGATAATGCTGTTCGGGCCGGAACATTACTCATTCTCTCAATTTTATTTGCGATGGGTTTCCCATTGGGCATAAAATTCCAAATGTACTTTGAAAAACTTCCAAACTCTTTTTGAATTTCGATGAATAATTTAGCATTGGTAATGGCGCCATTTATTTTTAAACGATTCCGGATAATTCCTCCATCGTTCATTAACCGATCAAAATCTTGATCATCAAAAGCAGCTACCTTCTCTACCACAAAGTTTGCGAAAGCCTTCCTGTAACTCTCTCTTCTGCGAAGGATGGTTATCCAGCTTAAACCCGCCTGTGCACCTTCCAAAATCAAAAACTCAAAGAAGGTCTTATCATCATAAACAGGCTTTCCCCATTCTTCATCATGGTATTTGATGTAGAGCGGATCGGATCCAGCCCAGGAGCAACGAATTGAGTCATGAGTCGTAAGTCCAAAGTCTTGAGTCACCTTATGCAAATTTAGCTGGGTTATGAATCATGAAGTTTAATAATTTGCTTATTTCTTCACACTTAGCATCTAGTGAGTTATATGTATCGTTTGAAATATATGCACATGCAAGTGCTACATCTAACCAAACCTGCGTTTCTCCATTTTCCATATCTGCATCAGTTAATTTGCTGATAAAATGATTTGGGTATCTTCTCTTTTTATATGCTTCTCCAATACTACTACAAACTGATCTTGAGGACCTTCGAATCTGATCCACCAAACTATACTGCTCTATTTTTGGAAAATCTTTTGTTAGGTTATGGATTTCCATCAATAAAGAAAACCCTTTCTTATATGCAATCAATTCTCTGAACTTTCCCATGCGAAATAATTTTAAAACGAATATAAGATTCGATCACAGACTCATGACTTCTGACTTAAGACTTTGGACTCAACAACAGCTCATCCCAATACTCTAACGCTCTTCTATAGTGCGGAATGACAATACTTCCTCCAACCAAATTTGCAATCATAAAAATTTCATTCATTTCATCGCTGTTTACGCCTGCATCGTGGCATTTACCCAAATGATACTTAATGCAATCATCGCAACGTAAAACCATTGAAGCCACCAATCCTAGCATTTCCTTTGTTTTTACATCCAGGGCACCATCGGCATAAGAAGTGGTGTCAAGCGCAAAAAAACGTTTGATGTTGGTATTTGCAGTTTCCATGATTCTATCGTTCATTTTTTCGCGATAGCTATTAAATTCTTCTACTAGTTTTCCCATATTAATTATTGAGTGAATGATTTTTGAATGAGTGAATGAGTTGGCGTTAACCCCGAAAATTCTATAATACTAATCCTCAAAATTAATTTCTTCCATTGGATTCCAGAATACCTTTTTAAAATTGACGACCTTATCATTTTTAACCTCAACGCCTTCTTTGAACAAAAGTTCAACCATCGTTTCTGGTGTTTCAAAATGAAATTTTCCCGTAAGCAAACCGCTACTGTTTACCACCCGGTGCGCAGGCACTTTCGGATGGGCCGTTCCTGCATAAGCCATTGCATGCCCTACCATTCTTGATGATTTGGCTGCTCCTAAACTTTTAGCGATGGCACCGTAGGAGGTTACTCTTCCTTTCGGAATTAAGCGGGCAACCTCATAAACCTGTTCGTAAAAGTTTGTATTCATCTTTATTCAAACGAAAATTGAATGTAATTGATGTTTTTATCGTGAAGCAAGTATTTCTTTTCGTAATAGGTCTTAATCGATAACACATCATCAACTAAATCCGAAGTATATAAATGATCTGTATTTTTATGAACTTTTAAACCAAGCGCTTCTACTTTTTCACAAGTATAGGCATAAAGCTGATCATTATCTGTTTTAAGGTTTACCTTTCCGCCAGGCTTCAATACCGTTTTATAGCGTTCTAAAAATACTGGAAAGGTAAGGCGTTTTTTTTCTCTGCTGTCTTGTGGCTGAGGATCTGGAAAGGTAATCCAGATTTCATCTATTTCGCCTTCAGCAAAATAATCCAATAGGTTTTCGATCTGAATTCTTAAAAAGGCCACATTATCAATCCCATCTTCAATGGCTGTTTTTGCCCCACGCCAAATTCTGTTTCCTTTGTAATCAACACCAATAAAATTTTTATCGGGGAACAATGTGGCCAGGTTCACCGTATATTCACCTTTTCCACAAGCCAACTCCAACACAACCGGATTTGAATTTTTAAAATGTTCAGCAGCCCATTTACCCTTTAGGGTTTTCCCCTGATCTAATTGATATACGTTTGCAAAGGTCTCTATCTCGGCGAAACGTCTAAGTTTATCTTTACCCAAAAGTTTTTTTTCGGCAAATTTACAATTAAATCAATTATGAAAACAGGTTTTTGCATGCTTATCTTGCCAGTTTTTAGTTTATCAATTGTATTTTTGCAATCGATTTAAAGAAACATCACATTGGAAAAAAGTGCCAAAATTTATATTGCAGGTCATCGTGGCATGGTTGGGTCAGCAATTTATCGTAAGCTTCAAAAAGAAGGGTTCGAGAATTTATTAACCAAAACATCCGAGGAACTAGATTTAAGAAATCAACAAGCTGTTGCCGATTTTTTTGCACAAGAACGCCCGGAATATGTTTTTCTTGCAGCTGCAAAAGTTGGTGGTATTGTCGCCAACAATACCTACAGAGCCGATTTCCTTTATGAAAACCTTGCCATTCAAAACAATGTCATTCATCAATCTTATTTAACAGGGGTTAAAAAATTGATGTTTTTAGGATCAAGCTGCATCTATCCGAAGTTAGCTCCACAGCCTTTAAAAGAAGATTATCTGCTTACTGGAGTTTTAGAGCATACCAATGAGCCTTATGCCATTGCCAAAATTGCTGGTATTAAAATGTGTGATGCCTACCGCGATCAATATGGATGTAATTTCGTTTCGGTAATGCCGACAAATCTTTATGGTTATAACGATAATTATCATCCGCAAAACTCTCATGTTTTACCGGCACTGATCAGAAAAATCCATGAAGCTAAAGTAAACGATGAAAAACACGTAACCGTTTGGGGTTCCGGAACTCCACTTCGTGAGTTTCTATTTGCTGATGATTTGGCTGATGCCTGTTATTTCCTGATGCAAAACTATAATGAGCCAAACCTAATTAACATTGGTACCGGACACGACCTGACCATAAAAGATTTGGCTTTATTGATAAAAGAGGTATTAGGATTTGAAGGTGAACTCGTTTTCGACACGACAAAACCCGACGGTACACCTCGAAAATTAATGGATGTAACCAAGCTGCACAACCTGGGCTGGAAACATAAAATTGAGTTAAAAGAAGGTATTGAATTAGCCTATCAGGATTTTCAAAGCAGATATTAAAATGTGATAGTTAAAATTGATATATTTGAAAAGATAAATCAATTTTAACTATATGACATTAGTTCAACTCGAATATATTGTTGCCGTAGATACTTACAGAAGTTTTGTTACCGCTGCCGAAAAATGTTTCGTTACACAGCCTACCTTGAGTATGCAGGTTCAGAAACTGGAAGAATTACTGAGCGTTAAAATTTTCGACAGGAGCAAACAGCCTGTATCACCAACAGAGATCGGTTCTCAAATTATTGCTCAGGCGAGAATTATTTTACAAGAAAGCGGGAAGGTAAAGGAACTCATTAGTAGCCAGCAGCAGGATGTATTGGGTGAACTTAGAATTGGTGTAATCCCAACGGTAGCCCCTTATTTATTGCCACAGGTGATTTCGGCCATGTTGGAAAAATATCCCGAACTCAAACTGCTGATTTGGGAATACACTACTGAAGATATTATTCATCATTTAAAAACCGGCGTGTTGGATTGTGGTATTTTAGCTACTCCATTAACGGATGCTAACATTTCAGAAACGCCATTATACTACGAAAATTTTGTAAGTTATATCAGCAAAAATAGCAAGCTTTATAAAAAGAAAGCAGTTGATGCTGAGGATTTAAACGATGAAAATATTTGGCTGTTAAACGAAGGGCACTGCATGCGAAATCAGGTTCTTAATATCTGCCGTTCGACTAAAAATAACAGATTGCAGGGCTTAGAGTATAATACCGGAAGTGTAGAAACCTTAGTGAGGATGGTTGATTTAAACGGTGGAGCTACTTTATTACCCGAGCTGGCTATTGCAGAATTAAATGCTAAACAAACCAACAAAATCCGTCACTTTAAATCTCCTGAACCGGTGAGGGAAATTAGCCTGGTAACACATAAAAATTTCATCAAAAAAAGAATGTTAAATGCTTTAAAAGAAGAAATTTTAGCCATCATCCCGAAAACAATGAAGCAGAAAAAAAAGAAAGACATTGTTGGTATCTAACAACTAAGATCGTTTATCTTCTATTTCTTATCTACGTGATCAGCCAACTGATAAGCAGCTGTTTTCGGGTTTTTATCCTCTAAAAAAATGAGGATCACCAAAGAAATAATTGGAATTAAAAAAGAAATCAGAAACCAGAACCAGAAATTTCTGCCAGTGCGTTTAGCTAAAAAACCAGCCAGTAACTGAGGTGAAAGTAATAAGCCCATAATAACCGTACCGAGGATAATCTCTGGCATAGTAGTGTCTTATTGTTTTTGAGGATCTAGCGGAGGTGCGGAAAGCAAGCCTTTGATATCACTCTCAACTTCTTCTTCTTCACCTTTTTTCTTCTTTTTCTTTTTGTCTTTATTCGATTTTCCGCTTAGGCGCTCTTCAATTACTCTATCGTATTCGGTTTGTTGTTCACCTTTTAATACGTTGCGGATATTTTTAGAGGTTTCGTTCTGAAGTTTATAAAATTTATCTACATCCTCTTCCCGAGAATTACCTGCTTGTTGCCTTTTTATTAAATCTGCCTGTTCTTTAGCCTGATTAAAAGTGAAACGATAGATTACACTTTTCTGCGTATCATTTAGCTTCAAACGTTTATCCAGATCCTCTACATTTTTCTTCGCAATCTCATCTGGTGTCGGCATTTTGTTTTGCTGAGCATTTACCAGGTTAATTAAACCAAACACCATTAAAAATAAAAATATAATCCGCTTCATTTTGAACATTTTAATAGTTGCGAAGTTACTTAATTATCTTAAAACAAGAAAGTCCCGATTTTCACCGAGACTTTCTAAATTTTATAAAAAGGATTGCTTACAAAGCTTTTTTATAAAGTTCTGCAACTGCATCCCAGTTTACTGCATTCCAGATAGCCGCCAGATAATCAGGACGTTTGTTTTGATACTTTAAGTAATAAGCATGCTCCCAAACATCGATACCAAAAATTGGGGTACCTTTTACTTCTGCAACATCCATCAAAGGGTTATCCTGGTTTGGAGTAGACGAAACCTGAAGTTTTTTATCAGCGCCAACAGATAACCATGCCCAACCCGAACCAAAACGCGTTGCACCAGCATCTTGTAATTTAGTTTTTAACTCAGCAAATGAACCAAAAGCCTCATTAATCGCCTTTGCTAAATCGCCAGTAGGCTCGCCACCTTTGTTTGGACCTAAAACTTTCCAGAACAAAGAGTGATTATAGTGACCTCCGCCATTGTTTCTTACAGCAGCAGGATATTTAGAAATGTTTTTTACAATTTCTTCGATGCTTAAACTTGCTTCAGGCTTACCTTCAACAGCTTTATTTAAGTTAGTAACGTAAGCTTGATGGTGTTTATCATGGTGGATTTCCATGGTAGTTTTATCAATATGCGGTTCTAATGCATCGGTTGCGTACGGTAACGCAGGTAATTCAAAAGCCATAGTATTATGTTTTTAGATTTTAAAATGTTTCTAATAGCAAATATAACATTCGTAGGTTAAGATTTGTTCATGTAATTATCATCAAATCTTTTTTCATGAAAAGTTTCAATCTTTGCGATCAATAAAAAATTGGAACAGCGAAAAATTAAAATCAGGTCGGATAGCTATAAGCCATTTTAGGCTATCTTTTCTTTGCAAAGAAATTTTTCATAAGTAAGGCAGATTCTTCCGCTAAAACGCCACCCTTAAGCTCGGTTTTTGGGTGCAATAAGTTTGCATTTTTCGAAATAAATCCACGTTTCTCTTCCCTGGCGCCATAAACAATTCGGCTTATTTGCGTCCAGTAACTGGCCCCGGCACACATTACGCAAGGCTCAATGGTAACATATAACGTACAATCTCTTAAATATTTCCCACCAATAGTTTGGGCGGCAGATGTAAATGCCTGCATTTCGGCATGTGCTGTTACATCGTTAAATTTTTCGGTTAAATTATAACCTCTCCCAACAATACGGTTTTTGCTCACCACAATTGCACCAATCGGAATTTCATCTTCACTTAGTGCTTTCCTAGCTTCTTCCAAAGCCAGTTTCATGTAGTGAATATCTTCTTCCTCAGGGTTGGTATTTTCGAAATTATAAAAACTCATAGTGCAAAGATAACGAAAGGCCTGAAAGCACTACTGTTTAATCCAAGCAAATAAAATGGTTTTGCTGCAGATTAATGCGCCGCATGCATATTGAATTTGTTTAAAAATAAATGAGGAAGCGGAGCGCTACTGCTTATCGGAAAATGCCCTCCTGCTTTACATTATAGCCCCGAGAAGTCGGGGGCTGCCATTTCAAACAGGGCTAAAAACAAAGGATCAGCAAGAAACCAGTTCCTCGCTACAGCGCTGATACCTAGTGTCAATCTAAACCAGTTTACTTCCGTTGGGCGTTTTTTTATCTACAGCCGTCAGAATGATATCGCCATTTTCATCAGCGAAACCCGTTACCAAAAACTCTGACATAAACTTACCAATTTGTTTCTTCGGAAAGTTAATTACCCCTACAATTTGTTTTCCCGGCAATTCCTCGATCGTATAGTGTTTGGTAATTTGAGCACTACTCGTTTTAATTCCAAAAGTCCCGAAATCAACCTTTAACTTATACGCCGGCCTTCTGGCCTCCGGAAACTCGAAGGCTTCTATAATTGTTCCAACACGCAACTCTACCTTCTCAAAATCATCCCATGTAATTACTTCCATTATTTCTTATTTTGATTTTAATATCGCTAAAGTATCAATTATGCTTCAATTGTTATCCGGAATAAATTGTATTCTTAAGCAAAGTTGACTTGAATTTGGAAGCATTTAACTCCATTACAACCTTTATGTTGTCAGACAAAAATTTGCGCATTTAAATTTAAGACCTATATTTATGCAACCGTTTGCATAACCAAATACACTAAACCATCCAAATGTATTTATTAGGTATTGATATAGGCACATCATCAATTAAAGTTGCAGTTGTTGATGTAGAAACCCAAAAAAGTATTGCAACCGTTCAATATCCCGAAGACGAAACAGAAATTAAATCTGTTCAGCCTGGCTGGGCAGAACAATCTCCTGCAGATTGGTGGGAAAATACAAAGCAGGCTATTCTTAAGCTAAATGCTACAAATTTATTTAACCCGAAAAATATTGCAGCTATAGGCATTGCTTATCAAATGCATGGTTTAGTTGTGGTTGATGAAAATCAAGATGTATTGCGTGATAGCATCATTTGGTGTGATAGCAGGGCCGTAGAAATAGGTGAAAAAGCTTTTGATCAGATTGGCCACCAAAATGCATTAAGCAGCTTGCTCAACTCTCCTGGCAATTTTACCGCATCAAAACTGGCTTGGATCAAAGAAAACGAACCTCATATTTATCAAAAAATAGATAAAATCATGCTTCCCGGAGATTTCATTTCAATGAAATTAACCGGAAATATTACCACAAGTATTTCGGCATTATCTGAGGGTATTTTCTGGGATTTCCAACAAGACAAAATTTCGAAAGCTGTAATGGATTATTACGGTTTAGATTATAATTTTATTCCTGAAATAAATGAATTATTCTCCTCACATGGCGTACTAACGGAGGAGATAGCCCTATTTTTAGGCTTGACCGCAAGAATCCCGGTGGCATATAAATCTGGAGATCAACCTAACAACGCTCTCTCACTAAATGTAATGAAGCCAGGTGAAGTTGCTGCAACGGCAGGGACTTCAGGCGTCATTTACGGCGTGAGCAATAGCCTAAGTTACGACCCGCAGTCGCGTGTGAATACTTTTGCGCATGTAACCTATTCTCCCGAAGAAAAAAATACTGGTGTATTACTTTGCATTAATGGCACCGGCAGTATGTACCGTTGGGCGAAAAACACCTTTGCACCTCATTTAAATTATCAAGAGCTAAATACTTTAGCAGCAAAAGCTCCTATTGGTAGCAAAGGATTAAACGTATTGCCATTTGGAAATGGAGCAGAACGAATGCTCAATAATCAGTATACAGGCGCCCAGTTTTTAGGTATCGATTTAAATATTCACAGTCAGGCAGAAATTTTTAGAGCCGTTCAGGAGGGCATAGCATTCTCATTCAGGTATGGTATTGATATTATGTGTGAAATTGGAATGGAGCCGAAAGTAATCCGGGCAGGTAGGGCCAATCTTTTTCTTAGCGAGGTTTTTGCGCAAACCTTTGTTGATGTTACCGGCGTTCGGGTAGAACTTTACGAAAATGATGGTAGTGTTGGCGCAGCATTAGGAGCGGGCATTGGTGCAGGCATTTTCAACACTGCGGAAGACGCATTTACGCATCACGAGGTAGTCGCCACACTTGATCCAAAAAATTCTGCAGATTATGAACCAATCTACCAGAAATGGAAATCATTACTAATGAAAACTTTAAAATAGAACCACAAAAAAATATACAATGACAAAAGTAGTAACAGGAGCAAAAGAATTTTTCAAAGGGATAAACCAAATTCAATTCGAAGGGTTAGAAAGTAATAATCCATTAGCCTTTAGATGGTATGATGCGAATAAGATAGTTGCAGGTAAAACCATGAATGAGCATTTCAAATTTGCATGCGCTTATTGGCATTCTTTTAATGGAAACGGTGCTGATCCTTTCGGTGGTGCCACGCACATTTTTCCCTGGGATGAAAAAAATGATGTGATCGAAAGGGCAAAAGCTAAAATGGATGCTGCTTTTGAGTTTATTACAAAAATGCAATTGCCTTACTACTGTTTTCACGATGTTGATGTTGTTGATTATTGTGATAATGTAGCTGAAAACGAACGTAGATTACAGAGTTTGGTAGAATATGCTAAACAAAAACAAGCTGATAGCGGCGTAAAGTTACTTTGGGGAACTGCAAATTTATTCAGTCACAAACGTTACATGAACGGTGCTTCAACCAATCCCGATTTTCATGTACTGGCACATGGAGCTGCACAGGTGAAAGCGGCGCTGGATGCCACTATTGCTCTTGGCGGCGAAAATTACGTTTTCTGGGGAGGCAGAGAAGGTTATATGAGTTTGCTGAATACCAATATGAAACGTGAACAGGAACATTTGGCTAAGTTTTTACATACGGCAAAAGATTATGGCCGCCAGCAAGGGTTTAAAGGTACTTTTTTTATTGAGCCTAAACCATGTGAACCCTCTAAACATCAATACGATTATGATGCGGCTACGGTAAAAGGATTTTTACAGCAGTACGATTTATTAAATGATTTCAAACTTAACCTGGAGGTTAACCATGCTACTTTAGCTGGCCATACCTTTCAACATGAACTACAGGTTGCAGTTGATAACGGACTGCTGGGTTCCATCGATGCCAATCGTGGAGATTACCAAAATGGATGGGATACTGATCAGTTTCCAAATGATATCAATGAATTAACAGAGTCCATGCTGATTATTTTGGAAGGCGGCGGCTTACAGGGCGGCGGTGTAAACTTCGATGCAAAAATTCGCAGGAACTCCACCGATCCTGCAGATTTATTTTATGCGCACATTGGCGGCATGGATATTTTCGCCAGGGCTTTGATCACCGCAGACGCCATTCTTCAACAGTCAGATTACAAAAAAATCAGAGCAGATCGTTACGCATCCTTTGACAGTGGAAAAGGAGCAGAATTTGAGCAAGGCAACTTAAGTTTAGAAGACCTGAGAAACTTCGCCGCCGAAAACGGGGAACCTGAAATGAGAAGTGGAAAACAGGAATATCTGGAGAATTTGATCAACAGATATATCTAATTGGCAGCATAGAAAAATAATAAATGTCGTTTTAACATTTTTAAGTTAAAAAAATTAAAATTTAATTTATGATTTCACTACATTTAGCCTTCTAAACCAAATAACTTACTTAAATGAAAGTAACAGATTACATTATTTTTCTAGCCTATTTTGCTGTTGTGGCAATATATGGTTTCTGGATTTACCACCGTAAAAAGCAAGCGCAAATGAGCAGTAAGGATTACTTCCTTGCTGAAGGATCACTGACCTGGTGGGCCATAGGTACATCATTAATTGCCTCGAACATTAGCGCTGAGCAGTTTGTAGCCATGAGTGGCGATGGATTTAAAATGGGATTAGCCATTTCTACTTACGAATGGATGGCAGCTGCAACACTGGTTATTGTGGCTACATTTTTTATTCCCGTTTACCTCAAAAACAAAATCTATACCATGCCTCAATTTTTGAGTCAGCGGTATAATGGTACAGTTGCCATGATTATGGCCGTGTTTTGGTTATTATTATATGTAGTGGTTAACCTAACCTCGATACTTTATTTAGGTGCCTTGGCCGTAAGTAGCATATCAGGTATCGGTTTCTGGTATTGTATGATTGGTTTAGCCGTTTTCGCAGTTATTATTGCCCTGGGCGGAATGAAAGTTATTGGCTATACGGATGTTATCCAGGTTGCTTTCTTAATTTTTGGAGGTTTAGCCACAACTTATCTCGCACTTAATTTAGTGAGTGATCACTTTGGCGGAGACGGTGTTTTGGATGGTTTAGCATTTTTGAGAGAAAAAGCTCCAGACCATTTTCATATGATTTTCAAAAAGGACAGCGCCAATTATGCTTCTCTTCCGGGTATGACGGTTTTATTAGGTGGTATGTGGATTGTGAACTTAAATTATTGGGGATGTAATCAGTACATTACGCAGCGTGCTCTAGGTGCTGATTTAAAAACTGCACGAGCAGGTATTTTATTTGCAGCATTTTTGAAGCTTTTAATGCCTCTAATTGTTGTTTTGCCGGGTATTGCCGTTTATATGTTATATCAGGAAAAAACGGGTATTGATGTAAATTCAATGATGCCGGGGGGCGAACTTCGTCCGGATCGTGCCTACCCAACCTTATTAAATATTTTACCTACCGGATTAAAAGGTTTATCATTCGCTGCACTAACCGCAGCAATTGTAGCCTCTCTTGCTGGTAAAATAAATAGTATCTCAACCATTTACACTTTAGATATTTTCAAGAAACACATCAGAAAAGAAGCTTCTGAGAAAAGTTTGGTAAGAACTGGCAGATTGGTAGTTATTGTAGCCATGGCCATTGCAATCGCAATTTCTCCATTCTTAGGTATTGATAAAAAAGGTGGATTTGAATTTATTCAGGAGTACACAGGATTTGTAAGTCCGGGTATTTTTGCTATGTTCATTTTAGGTTTCTTCTGGAAAAAAACCACTTCAAATGCAGCGTTATTTGCTACCATTGGTGGCTTTGGTTTATCAGTTTTACTGAAATTTTTACCTGGAATGATGGATTTATCATTCTTACACGATTTCGGTTTCTCAGTAGCAAATGCTGAAGGCATTTACGAAATCCCTTTCTTAGATAGAATGGGCTTTGTTTTCGTTATTTGTATCGTGGTGATGTTTGCGATTAGCATGATCGAAAATAGTAAAGGCGATAAATCAAATGGTTTAGAAATTGATTCCAGTATGTTTAAAGTTCACCCTAGTTTTGCCGTAGGATCCTTATTGGTTTGCGGTATTCTGGTAGCGCTTTATTCTATCTTCTGGTAAATAAAAACATAATGCAAAGAAAGGCTTTCTGGTTAAACCGGGAAGCCTTTCCTTTTTAGAAAACTTTTCTGCTTGCGCTCGTTTCAAACGAGCGCATCAATAAAAAAGCGATTTAATCGCCATTAATATTCGTAAAATACGAAAGGCCATTTCCACGCTCGTTAGAAACGAGCATGGGTTAAGAACGATTTCTTTACGACGAAGTTTGAGGGGCGTCTATTTATCTTTTTTGAGATAAAATTGATAACTTTTATTAAACGGTCAACCTCAGCATATTAAGATTGCCTTAACAGTTGCAACATTCCTTGATTCTCCCGGGGATATAGCGGGAGGCGGGTTGAAAAAATGACGGCTAAACTAATTCAGCATGAAATCACCAGATTATTATCAGACAATTATGCCTTACCTCGTGGTAAAGGATGCCGAGAAATTTATAGATTTTTTAAAGGAAGTTTTTAACGCTGATATAAAGTTAATCGTACCTAGGGAGAATGGCTCCATCATGCATGCTGAAGCCGTCTTTGAAGGGGGAACAATTATGTTTGCCAATGCAAATGATGATTTTCTACCCTTTCCAGCCGGAATGTTTATACATTCGCCAAATGCAATAACTTTCTACGATAAAGCTCTTAAAAATGCTGCAACCTCTATACAGGAACCTGCTCAAAGAGAATATGGCTTAAGTGCCGGCTTTGAAGATGCCTGGGGAAATGTTTGGTGGGTAACCGTTCCTGAAAATAAATAGATTATTGTGCACAAGGCCCGTCAGGAATTTCTTTACTGATTTTGATCACTTTAGTAACTACCAGTGTCGAATCGAAATCAGCTGAAACGGTTGCAGTATCAGATTTGGCAATATAACCTTCCAGCTCTACATAAACGGGTTCATAAGGCTTTTCAAAACCTAAATTACTGTAAGAAAGCTCCAGGTTTTTAACACTGTCGGTCACCCAATATTCTCTACCATCTTCACAAAGAGTAAAAGATTTCATTTCAGGACCAAAACTATAAAGCCCCTTAACAACTTTTAATTTACTGTTTTCGCCTTCAGCTTTCTCTGTTCTATTACAAGCGGTAGCCGCCACGCCAAGTAGCACAACAAATACAATTGCTTGTTTAAATAACTTCATTCTATATTGATTGATTAATTTGATCGATCTTTTTGACACTTAGATTTGATGACAAAGCCGATGCCAAAAATGAAAAAATACCCACTGTAATAAACACTAAAACAAAATCCTGCCATTTTAATCCGATAGGGTATGCATTTACCATAGATCCTTCTCCCATGCTGATTAACCCAAATGTATGCTGGACATAATAGAAAAGCAAACCTATGATTAAACCCAACACGCATCCAGACATGGTAATCATCATTCCTTCAAAAAGAAAAATGCGTTTAATTAATTTTTTGCTGGCGCCCAGGCTGCTCAGGATAGCGATATCCTTAATTTTATCGATAACAAGCATGGTTAGGGAGCCAACTACATTAAATATAGCGATTATTAAAATGAATGTTAAAATAATATACACCATACTTTTTTCAGAATTAAATATATGATGTAAGGAACTATTTTGTTCTGCCCGGTTTTGAACAACAAATCCACTACCAAGCTTTTCTGCAATTTCTTTTTTGTATTGATCGACGTCTACATTTTGATTAAAATCGATTTCTATAGACGAAACATTTTTGCTCTCATCCAACAACTCCCTTGCAAATTCCAGGGGAACGATGATGCCGTTATCAAAATCTTGCTGCACCTCAAACACACCGCTTACGCGAATGCTTTTGGCAATAAAATCATCAGTAGGGTTTAAAGAACTTACGGATATCGTTTTTTTTGGGGAATAAATTTCTAATTCTGTAAAAGGATCTAAAGTATTCACGGCCAGATAACTCTGCAATGCTGATCCCATTACGCTACTAAAACCACTTTTGTTTTGAAGTATAAATCGACCTTCTTTAATTGTACTGTCTAATTTGGTATTCTTCAGATAATCAGCACTAACGCCCTTAACTAGGCCCACGGCCTGTTTATCGTTATATTTTAACAAAGCCTTTTCCTGTAAAACTTCGGAAAATGCGTATACATCCTTATTTTTCCTTAATGCATTGAAGTAGGCCGTATTGGGATCGAACGTTTTACCTTTTGCAGGTGTAATTGCAATTTGAGGAGTAATTGTATCAAACATACCCAGCACTACTGTTTCCAAGCCGTTAAATACTGATAAAATAATAATCAGGGCCGCACTGCCAACCATTACGCCGGCCATTGATATTCCAGATATCAGATTGATGGCATTGGTAGATTTTTTGGCAAACAAGTAGCGTTTGGCAATATATAGCGGCGTATTCACAGTTGCAAAGATAGCTAAAATGTAAGACGTATCATGTAAAACGGCATGTTAAACGCCCAGATTAGCTGATACAGCCTAGATCTAAAAAAACGGATTATTTTGCTTTTCGAAACCAATTGTTGTCGCCGGACCATGGCCAGGATAAACCTTCGTTTCATCTGGTAATACAAACAATTTATCGGAAATGTTTTGGAGGAGTTGCTGATGATTGCCACCAGGCAAATCTGTTCGGCCGATGCTACCATAAAACAATACATCACCCCCAATCAAAATATCATCAGCTTTGCTGTAAAAACATAAGTGTGCCGGAGAATGGCCAGGAGCAAAAATTAAATCAAGTGTGCTATTGCCAAACGTGATCGTGCCTGTTTCTTCCAGAAACTCATCCGGAAGGGGCGAAGTTTCATATTTATAAAATCCCATTGATGGAGCGTATCCCGGAACGGCTTCCAATACCACCAATTCTCCTTTATGGAATTTTGGCTTTAATCCATAAGTATCAAAAATAAACTTATTGCCGAAAACGTGATCGATGTGGCAATGGGTGTTTAATAACAAAACCGGCTTAAGGTTTTGCGCTTTGATAAAGGAAACAAGTTCATTCTGTTCGAAGCCTTCATACATGCCCGGATCGATGATAACGCACTCTTTTGTTTCATCGTAAAGAACGTAGGTATTTTCGCTGTAAGCGTTAAAGGTGAATATTTTTATGGTAATCATAGTTTGTGATGCCTAATAGCGAATAATCGTAATAACTAATTTTTCCATCTAAAGGTAGAAATCAAAGTATCGATATCTGTTTTGATAAATTTAACAACTGGAGCAATAGAATCATATTGAGGGCGCTCATTAAAATATAACGCTCCTCTGAAATAATGTTTCGCACTATCTGTGAGAAAAAACTGAACCGAGGATGCTGTATTTCCCTCAATGGCATAATAAATTCCATAAACCTTTTGCTGAGGATAATTGATAATTCGCTGATCAATTGCGCTTGCTTTTATGGTATGTTTGAAAGCCAGTTTCCTGGCATCTTCTACCATCTGATCATATTCACCTTTGGCTGACACATCATAATAGGTAAGGTGCAGGTAGCCATTAAACTGCTTAAAATGCAGGTTATACCAATTTGCTCTCGCATCCCGACTTTGATCTTGCTCAATTGTGGCATAAACAGGATATTGAAACTGGTAAGGAACAGGTTTAGAGAATGCTGCGTATGCCTTCCTAGGGAATTCAATTCTATAATAACCTTTAGGCTTAGGGCTATAGTCATTATTCTGACAAGCGGAAAAGCACAAGAGTAGCATAAATGGCAGAAAGACAAAAGATTTCAATTTCATAAAATAACCAGCTTAACAGATTGCCTTATCGAAAGTCGGCATTCGCTTTCGCAATAACGACAGATAAATATTATTTATTCCAAATGGCCCAGGCTTTTTCTGCCTGCTTATACAACATTTCTAAACCGTTTTTAACTTGCGCACCGCGTTCTGCTGCTTTAGAGAGGAATGCCGTTTCCAGAGGATTATAAACTAAATCATAGGCTAAGTGATCGCTTCCGAGTTGTGTATAATCGATTTCAGGGAAAGTATTTATATGAGGCGACATGCCTAATGGTGTGGTGTTGATTAAAAGCTTGTGACGCTCTAATAACTCTGGTGTAACCTGGTTGTATAAAATAGCTCCAGCGGTTGCCTTTCTCACTACAACCTGATATTCAATACCCAACTTTTGCAGTACATATTTTACCGCTTTGGCTGCACCACCATCACCAAAAACCAATGCCTTTTTATGGTTAGCCGTTAATAGCGGTTTCAACGATTCTTCAAAACCGTATGCATCGGTATTAAATCCTTTTAAATATGTTTCGCCCTCGAATCGTTTAATACAAATGCAATTTACTGCACCGATTTTTTCCGCAGCTTCTTCAATTTCATTTAGAAATGGTAAAACGCCAATTTTATGCGGTATCGTCACATTCAGTCCGCAAAGCGATTGATTTTCAGCGAGTAAATCTGCAAGTGATTTTATGTTTTCTATTGGAAAAAGTTCATATTGACGATCAGTTACCCCCTCATCTTGAAACTTTTCGGTGAAATATTTTTTAGAAAATGAATGTGAGAGTGGAAATCCGATTAGACCGTATGTTTTCATATGTACAAGGATTCTTTATAAAGCATAAAGCAATCTTACAGCGGTAGTAAATCAACTAACATTGTAAGATTGCTTCGTGGCTCGCAATAACGATATATTTTATTTTGTTTGATTCAGGAAATAATCGAAAGTATCTCCACGTAAGCCCAAACGAATAGTTTCTAATGGAATCACTTCGGCCGGCGCAATGTTCCCCAGGTTTACGTTTGATCCGATAAGTTTGATGAACCAAACCTGTTGTTCTTTTTGTGGCGCTTCCCAAATAATGGTTTCCTCCGGAATTTGCGTTAAAATTTCATCAACTAATCCCTCACGTACTTCGCCACTTCCACGATAAATTCCGACATTTCCACCTTCGCGTGCTTCAGCAATTACCTTCCACGATCCCGCTTGTATTTCGGCCTGCATTAATTTAATCCATTTGTATGGAGCGAAAATTTTTGCGGCGTCTTTACTTCCCACTTCAGAAATTACAGTTACCTGTTTAGATAATTCGCTGATATAATTACACTTTTTATCATGTTCTATTTCGATCGACCCATCAGAAACTTCGGCATATTCCATCCCGTACTGATCCAAAACACGCTGATAATCTGAAAACTGATTTCTGATGATAAATGCTTCGAATAATGTTCCACCAAAATAGGTTGGAATCCCGGCACTTTTATATAAAGCTAATTTCTCTTTAAGATTTGGCGTAACGTGTGATGTAGCCCAACCTAATTTTACGATATCTGTATAAACGCCGGCAACTTCAATAAAATCTTCTACCTGGCGCAGGCTTAATCCCTTGTCCATAACCATTGTATAGCCCTTTTGGCGTGGTTTTTCCGGACGTTCAGGAACGTTTAATAATGGGTAATTCATATGCGTACAAAAGTGAAAAAAATTTTGAGATTTATTTGTTAAATTTTTCTCACAAGACTGTTACCTGATATATCGACTTATTACGCTGATAATGGCACTGTTATCCTGAAGTTGTGGCAAATATTCAAACAAAATATAATGTTTATCCGGATCGGTAGTTAAAGCCGTTTCCAAATAACCCAATGCATCGGCATAATTGCCCATTGCAAAAAGATAGGCTACCATGCGATAATATAGCTCTGCAGCTTCTGGATTATTTTTAATTGCTTCAGCCATCGTTTCCGATGCTTCCAATAATTTTCCTTGTTCGTACAACACGGTACTAAAATCCAGCCATGCTTCCACATCTAAAGGATTATATTCCAGAACTTTATCATAAGCAGCGATTGACTCCTCAATCTGCCCCAATTTGTAATACGCATCAGCCATCGCAAACCAGAAATCAGCGTTTTCTGCTTCTAAATCGATTGCTTTTTTATAGAAATGTAACGATTCAAAATAGCGTTCTTCATGGTTTAATGTTACGCCAATTCCAAACCAGGCATCAGCCATTTTTGGATCCATTTTTACTGACTTTTTGTAGTAAGAACGGGCTTCATCCATCTTTTCCAGTTTCTCATAACATTCGCCCATTGCACAATAAGTATCAGCATTGGGTTGCTCATACTCAAAAGTCTGTTTGTAAACTTCAATGGCTTCATCATATTTATCCAGCTGAACCAAAGCGTTGCCTTTATTAAAATAAGCAGAACTAAAATCCTCTTTGATTAAGATGGCATAATCATAAGCATCAATCGCCTTCTCAAAAAGATTAAGTTTATGGAAACTGTTTCCTAAGTTATACCAAGCGGCATAAGAGTAAGGATCAGTATCAATGTATTGCTGGTAAAACTTAATGCTTTCTTCCTGTTTATCTAAAACATCGTAGCAAAAGGCCAGCTCGTACAAACCGTCCTGATTTTCCATGTTTTGTTCTAAACTCAGTTTGATATAGGTAATCGCACTTTCATAATCGCCCATGCTTTGGTACACATAAGCCATTTGCAAAAGAATCTCATCTGTACTTTCAGCTAAACCTAAAGCTTTATCATAATTTTCTAATGCTTCGCTAAACCGTTCGGTATTTTGAAAAATATTACCACGCAACAGATAAATATCTGGTTCTGATGGCTCCAATAACTCTGCTTTTTGCAAAGCAATAAAAGCCTGTTCATTGTTGTTGGTTAAAATGAAAAGATGTGCTTGTTTAATAAGAAAAACAGTGGCATACGGATGCTGGCTGATGGCAAAATCAACTACCTGCAGTGCTTTAACCGGATCATTTTTCTCGATGTAAAAATCTACAATATATTCGAAAGCGCCAGCGTCGAAAAAATACTGATCCTGATTACGGAGCATTTCTTCGTAACGTTCTACAGAGCGTTGTGCATCTTCGTTGGATTCAAAAAAGAATTCTTCTTCCATATCTAATAACTATTAAAGAACCGTGCCATTAAGCAGAAAAACACATTATAATTTTACCGATTTAAATTATCGCTTTTATAAATAATTATTAACATTAATTGTTAAGACAATCGTAAATAGCTGAAAATAAAGCCTATCGGCAGTGATTAAGATGTGTGAATTAAGCTAATATTTTATCAACATCGCGGTTCCTTTCCCCTTCTTTCACAAAAATAATATAAATTTATTGTAGTAAGGTAATCAACAAGTCATGAAAAACTGGACAATATTAGCTTTCTTCCTGATTTTTTTAAGTACAAAATTACTGGCTCAGCATGAGGAGGAGGCAATTAAAACGGTAGTTACTCATCTTTTTACCGGAATGAAAACCGGAGATAGTACACTTAGCAGATCAGCATTCGCAAAAAGTTGTATCATGCAAACCATTGTGAATAAAAATGAGAAATTATCTGTTCGAACTGAGCAACTGGATGATTTTATAAAGTTTATTGGTTCGCCACATAAAGAGAAATTTGATGAGCGAATTGTATTTTCTAAGATTTTAATTGATGGACCGCTTGCCACGGTGTGGACCGATTACAAGTTTTATATCGATGAAAAATTTAGCCATTGTGGTGTGAATTCTTTTCAACTGGCAAAATTGGATAATCGCTGGCAAATTGTTTATTTGATTGATACCAGAAGGAAGGATAACTGCAGTTCGATGATTCCCTAGCTATTGCTATTCCGAGCAAAAAAAAGCGCTACAGATTTACACCTGTAGCGCTTTTATCTTGATAAAAGATCTTTCGGTTATTCTTTACCTAGTTCTGCCGCAGCTTTTTTAAATATATCTGCTTGTTTATTTAGGTTTGACTTCACCTCGCCGCTTGCTGATTTAGCTTGCTGTGTTTTGGCCTGAGCGGTTGCTTCATAAGCACCTGAAAGCTGTTTATTCAAGTAATTTTGCAATTTCAAACGTTCAATAGCTGCACTAATTCCATTGATGCCTTTTTCCGTAACTGTAGGATTGGTATTGGCCCTTAAATATTGAAAATATTGGCCAATCACTGCGAAAATTTTGTTGCGATCGCCATTGGCCATAATGTTTTCATAAAATGCCTGATGCTCATCTTTCGGATCGCTGATGTACAACGAAGCGATAGAAGAAGCAATATGGTCTTTCGTATCCTGATCCAATGAAGATAACGCCGTCATACCTTCTTGCGGTGCAACTTTGGTTAAACCAGCAATCGATGCTGCAATTACCCTGTAAGATCTGTCTTTCACACCGTCCAGCAATAGTGCCTTGTAATTTTGGTCGCCAGTTTCGGCCAGTTTAGTAATTGCCGCAGCCCTCGCTTCAGTATCTTTATCGGTTTTGGCCATTTGCAACAATACCGGTAATGCAACAGCTTTAACTTCAGCGTCTTCTAAATTCAAACCCTCAATACTTAATGCCCTTAAATCTCCAGATTTATCTTTTAAAGCACCCAACAAAATCTGCTGGCCGCTTTTAGCCTTACTTTGCATTATAAATTGCAGAGCTTCAATCCTATTGGCATAAGTCGGTGCATTTTTATACTGGAAATAATAGTTTTCTGCAACCTTATTGTCGTTAATTTCGCCAACAATGATTTTATCAGCATCGAAGTCGATTAGATCTGGTTTGGCACTCACCTCAAAAGAAAAAGTTTGCTCGCGGCTGTTGATCACTATCTCTTTAGTTACCTTTTGCCCACCAGCATAAATTACGACTTTAACAGGCAAAGTAAAGGTTTGCACGGCTGCATCCTGTGTTTGTTTTACTCTAATGGTAGCCTTTCCATTCTCATAACCATAGTCAACTGCTAAAATCGGGTGGCCTCCTGCATAATACCACTGGTTAAAATAGGGACTCCAATCTTTTCCGGTGATGTCTTCCATAGCCAAACGCAACTGATGGGTTTCGCCATTTTTGAAAGCGTTGGTGGTCAGATATTTGTTTAAACCTTTATAGAAAGCAGCATCACCCATTTGATTTTTCATTGCATATAAAATCACCGATCCTTTAGCATAGCTAACATTATCAAACATATCCTCTTTATCATTGTAGTAAAAACGAGCTAATAGTGGGCTTTCCCCGTTTTTTGTAGAGCTGATATAGGATTGTAATTTTTCATAACGTGATTTATCTTCCGCATCTTTCCCTTCATCATATCCATGCCAGATGATTTCGCCAAAAGTGGCAAAAGATTCATTCATGGTGAGGTTAGACCATGATTCTGCGGTAACATAATCGCCAAACCATTGGTGAAAAAGTTCATGCGCAATCGTACCTTCTTCGTTTCCATCCAATAACTCACGATCAGTTTTTTGGATGTGCTCACCATGCAGTGTCGCGGTTGTGTTTTCCATGGCACCTGAAACATAATCTCTTGCTACAACCTGTGCATATTTATTCCATGGATAATCTACGCCTAAAACATCGCTGTAGAATTTCATCATCGTTGGCGTTTTACCGAAAATCTGTTTGGCAAAAGGTGCATATTTCGGCTCCAGGTAGTAATTAACCTCTTTGCCTTTGTAGGTATCTTTTGTGATTTTAAAATCGCCAACTGCCATCATAAATAAATAAGGCGAGTGCGGTAGATCCATTTTCCAGGTGTCGGTTCTTGTGCCATTAGCGTTTGGTTTCTGACTAACCAATTTTCCGTTAGATAAAGTGGTATATTTCGATTGAACCGTCATCGAGATTTCCTGTGTTGTCTTTTGATCTGGCTTATCAATGGTTGGGAACCAGGCCGATGAAGATTCCGTTTCACCTTGTGTCCAGATCTGGATTGGTTTATTTTTATCTGCACCATCAGGGTTGATGAAATACAAACCTTTAGCATCCGTAATTGCTGCACTTCCCTGAACTTTCAATTCATCTGGCTTTGCCGTGTACGCAATGTATACGGTATATTTTTCGGTATTGGTATACTTTTTATTTAACGTGATGTAAAGTTTGTTATCGCGATAATCATATTTCAAAGGTGTATTTCCCTTTGTACCAACCAGTGCAACCGTTTTAATATCCATGCCCTGAGCATCAAGCGTTAATGAATCTGTAGCATAAAAATGAGGCTTTAACGTCACCCACTCTTTGCCGTAAAGATATCGTTTTGCATAATCGAAAGATACATCGAGTTTGGTATGCACCAGGTCGTTTATTTTCGCTGGGGTTACACGATAAACAGATAATTTTGCTGATTTTTCAACAGCTTTTTCCTGAGCAGATAGCGTGTTTGCCACAAATAGAGAGACAAATATTGCACTACAAGCCAAAAATTTTTTATTCATGTTTTCTAATTTAATAAGTCAGTTGCGTTTAAAGCAAGATATTATGAATTGTGATAAAGTATCGAGTCAAATGTAACTTGCTTTATGGTAATTTTTTGTTTTTTTGTGTAAATCGTTAGATATATGAATACAGATATTCAATCCATTTTAAACAAACTTGGCATAGCAGAAAGTAATGCCGCTTTCAGCACTGGAAGTAGTTGGGAAGGCGAATCGAATGCAGAAACGTTGAAAAGTTTTTCTCCGGTTGATGGCAAGCTTATAGGCGAATGCAAAATAGCCACTTCAGCAGATTATGAATCAATTATTGCGAAAGCCCAGTCGGCATTTACAGACTGGAAAACTGTTCCGGCACCAAAAAGAGGAGAGATTGTTCGTCAGTTTGGCGACGCTTTAAGGGAAAATAAAGACGCCCTGGGCACTTTGGTTTCCTACGAGATGGGAAAGAGTTTACAGGAAGGTTTTGGAGAAGTGCAGGAGATGATCGACATCTGTGACTTTGCGGTGGGATTATCGCGACAGCTTTACGGCTTAACCATGCACAGTGAGCGCCCAAGCCATCGCATGTATGAGCAGTGGCATCCGCTGGGGATTGTAGGAATTATTTCAGCATTTAATTTCCCTGTGGCGGTTTGGGCATGGAACTCGGCATTGGCCTTGGTTTGCGGAAATGTTTGCATCTGGAAACCTTCGGAGAAAACCCCTTTAACAGCCATTGCCTGCCAACATATTATTGCTAAAGTTTTTAAAGCCAATGATGTGGCTGAAGGTGTTTGTAACCTGATTATCGGCGACAGAACCGTTGGCGAATTAATGACCAACGATGGTCGTGTGCCATTAATTTCAGCGACTGGATCAACCCGTATGGGCAAGCAGGTTGGTGCTGCTGTAGGTGCAAGGTTAGGCAAAAGTTTATTGGAGCTAGGCGGAAATAATGCCATCATTATCTCTGAACATGCAGATTTAGACATGAGTTTAATCGGCGCTGTTTTCGGTGCGGTAGGTACTGCAGGACAACGCTGTACCACAACCAGAAGATTAATTATCCACGAAAGTGTGTATGATGCCTTTAAAGAGAAATTGGTAAAAGCTTACGATCAATTGCGCATTGGTAATCCATTGGATCAAAATAATCATGTAGGACCGTTAATTGATACTGACGCAGTTGATGCCTATCTCGACTCGATACAAAAATGTAAAGCCGAAGGCGGGAAATTTGTAGTAGAAGGTGGTGTACTGACCGGCGATCATTACAGTAGCGGCTGTTATGTAAAACCTTGCATTGCCGAGGTTGAAAATGATTTTAAAATTGTACAGCACGAAACCTTTGCCCCAATTTTATACCTGATTAAATATAAAACACTGGATGAAGCGATCGCTTTACAAAATGGTGTGCCACAGGGTTTATCATCAGCCATTATGACCTTGAATTTAAGAGAAGCAGAGCAGTTTTTATCAGCCAAAGGATCTGATTGTGGAATTGCAAATGTGAATATTGGTACATCTGGAGCAGAGATTGGTGGTGCTTTTGGCGGAGAGAAGGAAACAGGAGGTGGCAGGGAAAGTGGCTCGGATGCCTGGAGAGCTTATATGAGAAGACAGACCAATACAATAAATTATTCAAATACTTTACCATTGGCGCAAGGCATAAAGTTCGATTTGTAATGAAAGATTCGTCATTGCGAGGCACGAAGCAATCTTAAATGATCGCTTTACTTTTAATCCCAATGCATTAAGATTGCTTCGTGCCTCGCAATGACGTGATGATTAAAAAATAAAATTAAAATGGAAAACATATCAGGAAAAAATGCACTGATTACCGGTGCGGGTAAAGGCATCGGGAAAGCGATTGCAATTGCTTTAGCTAAAGAAGGTGTAAATGTTGGTTTAGTTGCAAGAACCAAAAGCAGTTTGGATGAACTGGCTGCAGACCTAAAACAATATCATGTTAAAATTGCAGTAGCCACAATGGATGTAGGCAACATCGATTCAGTAAACGAAGCTGTTAAATCGGTACAGTCTGAATTGGGCTTTATTGATATTTTGATAAATAATGCCGGCGTAGGAAAATTTGCGAAGTTTATGGAAATGGAACCAGCAGACTGGCAAAACGTGATACAAACCAATTTACTGGGAACTTATTATGTTACCCGAGCGGTGGTGCCAGAAATGATTGAAAAGCAAAGTGGAGATATTATCAATATTTCCAGCTCATCGGCATTTAGTCCTGCAGCAGTAACCAGTGCTTATTCGGCATCAAAAGCTGCGATTAATGCTTTGTCGGTTTCTTTAATGCAAGAAATGCGGAAACACAATATTCGCGTTACTGCTTTGGCACCCAGTACCACCGCTACAGATATGGCCATCGATTTGAAATTGACAGATGGCAATCCAGATAAAGTGATGCAGCCCGAAGATCTGGCTGAACTCATTGTTTCTCAACTGAAACTAAACAGAAGGGTTTTTATAAAGGATGCTTCAGTCTGGTCTACAAACCCATAAACAAAAAGAGGTGCTACTTAATTTTAGCACCTCTTTTTGTTTCACTTGGAAGCGAACTCAATAGCTTTTCTAATAAATCCGTATTAATCACCATAGTAATTTTTGATTTGCTGCTAAAAGAGACTGAACTTCAGCTTTTATACTGCTTCTGAGTTGCAATTTGCTCATTTTCATCGTACATGCTGCGGAAATAATAGCGGATTTTGGAGCAAATTGTAATGATTTAGAGACGTTTGTTAAAAAAGGTTAAAGCATAACACACAACTAACATATTAGTTCTATATTCGGAGACCAAAACTAATCCAAACTCGCTCCATGAACAAACTATTACTCTCAGTCTGCTTTCTGATTTTTCTTTCTTCGTACGTGAAAGCACAACACATTATCAAAGGCAGAACAATTGACACTGCATCTACAACACTATTATCTGGATCTACCGTAGCTGTTTTAAACGCAAAAGATTCGACACTTGTTAAATTTACGCGTTCAGCTGAAAATGGCACATTTGAACTCAACGGCATTAAAAACGGCAAATTCATCTTATTGGTTTCTTATCCAAAATACGCTGATTTTGTTGATCATTTTACACTTGATTCTACTACACAGTTAAAAGATTATGGCAAAATAAACCTAACTGGCATGGCCAAAATTCTGGCTGATGTAATTGTTAAAGGAAACCGAAATGCCATCAAAATTAAGGGAGATACAACAGAGTTCGATCCAAAGGCATATAATATTGAGCCCAACTCAAAAGTAGAGGATTTGATTAAACAATTTCCCGGGATACAGGTAGATAAAGACGGAAAAATTACTGCTCAGGGTAAAGCTGTTCAAAAAGTATTGGTTGATGGGGAAGAGTTTTTTGGCGATGACCCTACACTGGTGACGAAAAATCTTCGTGCTGACATGGTTGAGTCTGTTCAACTATATGATAAAGCAAGCGATCAGGCCAGCTTTACGGGGATTGACGATGGCGAAAAAACAAAAACGCTAAACGTTAAACTTAAAGAAGACAAGAAAAACGGTTACTTCGGAAAAGCACAGGCAGGTTATGGAACTGATGATTTTTACACCGGCCAATTGATGTTCAATAAGTTTTGGGGTAAAAAGAAATTTTCTGCCTATGGTATCTTCGGAAATACTGGAACTGTGGGTTTAGGTTGGGACGATCGAGATAAATATGGTGGTTCGAGCGGTATGACCATGACCGATGATGGTGGAATGTACTTCAGCAGTGGTGGCTCTGATGATTTTGACAGTTACGATGGTCAGTATAATGGCCAGGGTTTGCCAGTGGCCCGAACCGGGGGATTGCATTTTGATAGCAAATGGAACAAAGATAAAGAATCATTAAATACCAATTATAAAATAGGTTCGATCAGGGTTAGTGGCAATCGGAACACCATTAGCCAAAACAACTTGAGTTCGGGCGTAATCAATAACGTATCTGATCAATACAATGACAACGATATGTTCAGACAAAAATTGGATGCAACCTATGAGGTCAAGTTAGATTCGACATTAACCTTAAAAGTTAACATTGATGGAACTTTAAAAAAGAGCAATACCTATAATCAATACAATACATCAAGCAGAAACGGGCTCGATAGTTTGCTGAATACCACTAACCGAACACTTACCAATAAAGTGGATGAGCAGATGTTTAATGCCAATGCCTTATTTACAAAACGCTTTCAAAAAAAAGGCAGAACTTTATCATTAAACTTTAACCAAGCCATTACGAAGAGCAATAGCGATGGTTATTTAAATTCAGAAAACAGTTATTTTGAAACCACCGGCAGAAGAGACAGTTTAATCAATCAATATAAAGTCAACGACATCACCAACAGTGCTTTCAAATCTAATTTGGCTTATACTGAACCATTATCCAAAACCTTAACGGTGATTGTAAATTATGGTTTAAGCTTGATGAACGGAAAATCAGACCGCAAATCGTTTAACAGATCGGGCAGTGGCAATTATGATATTTTAGATACAGAATTCAGTAATGATTATGAACTGGATCAAATCATCAATCAGGGTGGCGCTATCTTTAACTACAAAAAAGGTAAAACCATTATCAACTTCGGTTCAAAGTTTAGTGGAGTTAATTTTAAGCAAACCGATCTTTACAACAACAGAACTTACGACCGGGATTTTGTAAACTACATGCCACAAGCTTCTTATCAGTATCGGTTCTCGCAACAGAAATCATTCCGCTTAAGCTATAATGGTAATACGAATCAGCCTTCATTAGATCAAATTCAACCAATCAGGGTGAATACCGATCCATTAAATATTTCGTTGGGTAATCCAGATTTAAGACCTTCTTTTAGAAGTAATATCAACGCCAATTTTAACTCATACAAAGTATTAACCAATCAATCCATTTGGTTAAATGCATCCTACAGTTTCACAGCTAATCCAATTGTAAGCGATGTATCTACAGATGCATTAACTGGCAGAAGTACTTACAGATCGGTAAACATCAATGATAAAATGGCTACTAATTTTTATGCATATGCTCAAACCAGCAGAAAAATAAAGGGCATAGACTTAAACGCAGGTATTAGTTTAAGTGGAAATGGTAGCTCATCATACAACTATATCAATCAGGATTTAAACAACACTAAAAACTACAGCTATAACCTGGGTATTAATTTGAATAAGTATGTAGAGAAAAAGTATAGTTTCTATATCAACAGCGGACCAACTTACAATGTATCAAGAGCTAGTATTGGCAGCTTTGGAAATAGCGACGGTTGGGGCTGGAATGGATATGCTTCCGGTAATGTTCAACTTCCGGCTAAATTCGAATTATCAAGTGATGCACAATACGAATACCGTGGAACCACGCAAACTTTCAACGAAACCTTCTCTCGTTTTCTTTGGAATGCCTCAATAACTAAAAAGTTTTTCAAATCAGAAAATCTGAAATTGATGATGACGGTTAACGACATCCTGAATCAAAACGTTGGCTTCGACCGAACAGCTTACAATGGAAATATTACGCAGAGCAGCTACACCACCATCAGGCGTTACTTTTTATTCTCGGTAATTTGGGATTTCAACAAAATGGGCGGCGGTATTAAAACTCAAAAATAATCATCATGAAAACTACACTTAAATATATCACTTTATTTGCTGTTATTTTCATCAGCAAAACACTACAGGCACAAAATGTGCATTTCGTACAAAACGGCATCATCGAATTTGAAAAAAGGTCGAACATGTATGCACTGATCAAAAAGAAAATTAATAAGGATAATGAAACGTATCTGAATCCTGCTTTTGATCAATATAAAAAAAACAATCCCCAGTTTAAGGTAACGAAAAGCATACTGAATTTTAACAAAGATAAAAGCTTGTACAAATGGCCAACTGTTGATGAACCCATGAACAATAACTGGTTAAGTACAGATGTACTTGCCGACTTAAAAAATACCGTTGCTACAAACTTTGATGCCCAGAGCAGCATCATACAGAAAAATGTTTATGAGGATGTGTATCTGGTAAAAGATAGTGTACGTAAAATCAACTGGAAAATAACTGATGAGACACGTGACATCGCCGGTTACGAATGTCGCCGGGCAAATGCCATTATTATGGATTCTGTTTACGTTGTAGCTTATTATTCCAACCAAATCGCAGTTTCTGGTGGTCCTGAAACTTTTACAGGTTTGCCGGGGATGATTTTAGGTTTGGCTTTACCTCATGAAAACGTAACCTGGTTTGCCACAAAAGTTACCGAAACAACGGTGCCAGAAAAGGATTTAACTGCGCCAGTGAAGGGCAAACCTACAGATAATAAGGGCTTGAAAGCAATCTTGCTTTCAGCAATGAAAAACTGGGGCGAATACGCACATCCTATTTTTAAAGCTTTTTCGTTATAGCTTTTTGATCTATAATTATGTTTAATTTAGCATAATTGTATTCTCAAAATGTATAGCGCACTTTACAATCACATTAATAAATTTATCGATTTGAGTAGTGATGAACAAGAAATTCTTGCATCGCTACTCAAATCATTTTCGTTTAAAAAGAAAGCTTATTTACACGAAGTAGGTGATATTTGCCGGGCAAATTATTTTGTGATAAAAGGTTGCTTAAGGCTTTATTTCGTTGACATTAAAGGCGCTGAACAAACTACTCAGTTCGCCATTGAAAACTGGTGGATTTCTGACCTTACCAATTTCATCTTTCAAAAACCATCAGATTTTTATATTCAGGCTGCCGAACAAACGGAGGTAATCGCAATTGAATATCGGCACTATGATGAAATGTTAGCAAAAATACCCAAGCTGGAAAAATACTTCAGGTCGATTTATCAGAAACTGCATCAGGCTTCGCAAATCCGCATCAAATACTTGTATAGCCAAACTGCTGAGGAGCGTTATACCAACTTTAACAAGCTATTCCCCGAATTTGTACAAAGGGTGCCGCAATATATGCTGGCCTCATATCTCGGCTTTACACCAGAGTTTTTAAGCAAAATCAGGGCTAAAAAATAGGTTTAACCATAAAGGGCGCTAAAAGGTTACTGCACAGAAAACGTTAAGTTACTTGCCAGGCTGCACCCGGCTTTTCGTTTCGAAGCGAAAATGTTGTAAACTCTAGGGTAAAACTCATTTCTTAAACTACATTAAGTTTTTTGATGATCAGGATGAAGAACTTTACATCGTAATCAAAAAACAATAAAATGGAAAATAGAATAAACATCCAAAAAGCAGATCCAGCAGCTTACCAAGCCATGTATGGTTTAGAGAAATATTTATCAGCCAGTAGCGTAGATCCTATCCTTTTAGAACTGATTAAAATGCGTGCTTCGCAGATAAATGGTTGCGCATTTTGCTTAAATATGCACTCAGCTGATGCCCGTAAAATCGGCGAAACAGAACAGCGTTTATATTTGCTAAATGCCTGGCGAGAAACTACTTTATTTACAAAAGAAGAGGAAGCAGTGCTGGCTTTAACCGAAGAAGTTACGTTAATAGGCAACCATGTTTCAGATGAAACCTATGCAAAAGCTGCTGGTTTTTTCGATGAAAAAACTTTATCGCAAATTATTATGGCCATTGTAACCATTAATGCCTGGAACAGGATTGCAATCACGTCTAAATTGATGGTTGGTTAGTTACCAGTTTTCTCCTCCTGGTTGGCGGCCCACCAACCAGGAGGTTTTAACCATCATTTCTCTACCCTAAACCAATCATATTCGGCAATGCCGGAGTCATTGGTTTGAGTATCTCTGATTGCAAATATTCCTACTTTTGCACCAATCCACTGCCCTGCAGTTGCCTGAAACTCATCGCCAACATTGGTAAATTTAATGCCATCTTCACTATAACTGAACTGGCATTTTGCACCGTTGGAAACCCTCACCCTAAGTTGAACATTGCCTGATTTCAGCTTTGCCATTTCTTTCTCGTTTTCAGCCTTCCCTTTATCAGCATTTTGGCAAAGACCGAAAGTTAAGTAAAAGCCATCTTTTTTACTTTTGATACTGATTTTAGCATAATTTCTGCCCATCACTACCACGCCAGTTTGCTCGTTTTCTAACTTTGGATTGGGCTTGAAGTTAACTTTAGTCGTCACTGAAAATTCTTCTGCGGGAAACTTTTGCATTAACAAGTTAGGAACGTCCCAAAGATTTTTGGCTTCGTCAGGGATTTTAGCCGTATAAAGTTTCAGTACACCTTTGTTTGCATCTGTAAAAGCCCAGGTAGCTTGCGGATTAGCCTGCCATTGCCATTGCAAACCTAATTGAGCAGATCCAAATTCATCACTTTCCACAGGAGTTACAATTGGATAAATTTTACCAACATTTGGTTTTTTGTAAGTGGAAACGGGTTCACCAATACCATCTCCATCTTTGTCCATTCCGATAACAGGCCAGTTATTCACCCATTTCATAGGTTGTAGATGAACCACTCTCCCATAAGCATCTTTATCCTGGAAATGCAGAAACCAATCTTCTCCAGTTTGGGTATTTACCCAGGCGCCCTGGTGCGGACCATTTACAGCAGATTTTCCCTGGTCCATAACCACTTTCCTTTCATAAGGCCCGTAAATATTTTTGCTTCGCAAAACCAGCTGCCATCCGGTAGAAACGCCTCCTGTCGGAGCAAACAAATAATAATATCCGTTTCGTTTATACACCTTAGGCCCTTCAATTGTGGGATCTAATTCATGTCCATCATAAACAATTCTTCCGGTTTCTGTCGCTTTTAAACCATCTGCAGATAATGGTATGATGGCCAAAACGCTTTTGATTCCGGCTCTGCTTCCTGCATAGGCATAAGCCAGATAAGCTTTTCCATCTTCATCCCAAAACGGACAAGGATCAATCAGACCCTTGCCTGCAGCAACCAATTTTGGAGCAGACCAATCTCCTGTGATTGTTTTTGTTTTGGTAACATAAATTCCAAAATCAGGGTCAGGATAATAGATGTAAAATTCGCCATTGCGGTAACGGATAGATGGTGCCCAAACACCGTTTCCATGCTGCGTTTTTTCGAAATGCTCAAAAGGCGGTTGACGTTTCAAAGCATGGCCAATAATTTTCCAGTTCACTAAATCCTTTGAATGCAAAATCGGCAATCCTGGAATGGCATCGAAGCTGGAAGCGATCATGTAAAAATCATCTCCGACGCGAATTGCATCGGGATCAGAATAATCAGCGTTGATAACCGGATTTCTGAAGGTTCCATTTCCTTGATCAGCAACCCAAACTTCTGAAACGTAATTGGGTTGAGGTGCTTGCGCCAAACAGCTTAGGCAAAGGCTAAAGGTGAAAATATAAGATAATAGAAATTTCATGATCAATCTTTATTGGTTAGAAAAGCGATCAAGATATTGTGCAGCACGATAACTTTTGCTTTATTAACAAGATTAAGCCTTTTTTAACTTTCGCCAAAATTTTAGTGTGCAATCGTTCCCGTGATGGTTTACGTGGTTCTGGCGCAATTTTTTCTCTGCTTCACTGTGGCTTGGTGCTTAAACTTGTTCATCAAATCATTTCCACTATAACTCCGTTTCGAAGTTTTATACTTTTATTTGGGCGATGTTAATTTAAGCCTAACCAGATTTATGAAAGCAATTATTTTATTTTTAACAATACTCTCGTTCACCGCAAATGCGTTTGAAACCAAAGCCGATTTTGTTGTAGCAGCCGATGGAACCGGAAATTTCAAAACGATGCAGGAGGCGATTAATGCAGTGCCTGATTTTAGAAATAAAGTTACTTCGATTTTTATTAAAAAAGGGCTTTATAAAGAAAAGTTGATTCTTGCTGCGTCAAAAAAGAATGTGAAATTTATTGGGGAGAGTTTAAACGAAACCATTTTAACTTATGACGACTGGGCACAAAAGAAAAATACTTTCGGAGAGGAAAAAGGAACATCAGGATCATCAAGCTTTTACATTTATGGCGAAGGATTTTCTGCTGAAAACATCACCTTTGAAAATTCATCTGGTCCGGTAGGGCAAGCGGTAGCCGTTTGGGCTGGTGGCGATAAATCAACCTTTACCAACTGCCGGTTTCTGGGTTTTCAGGATACGCTTTATACCTATGGTGCAAATAACCGTCAATATTTTAAAGACTGTTACATTGAAGGAACGGTTGATTTTATCTTCGGTGCCGCAACAGCATGGTTTGAAAATTGCATCCTTTTTTGCAAGAAACAAGGCTATATTACTGCAGCTTCTACAGCCGATACCACCAAATACGGTTACGTTTTTAACAAGTGTAAAATTAAAGGCGAGGCTCCAATAAATAGTTTTTACCTCGGTCGCCCATGGAGACCTTTCGCCAAAGTTGTTTTTTTAAATTGTGAATTGCCAGATTTAATCCGCCCGGATGGCTGGAACAACTGGGGTAAGGAAAGCAATGAGCAAACGGCCTATTATGCTGAATACAATAGCAGCGGCAAGGGTGCAAAATCAAAAAACAGGGTTCCCTGGTCTCATCAACTTACTGAAAACGAGTATAAAAGTTACATTTTGGAAAACGTTTTCCGGGGCTGGAATCCGGAAAGAAAATAATGAAGGCAACTCTTTGATTTACAATTGGTAAATGGCTGATTTAAGATTCATTCCTGCTTAGTTTTCCGGCAACGTTTGCATAGATTTCTCTTCGCTTTTAGCGGCAAACAACGTACACTTGTTATTACGATAACCAAGTATAATTTAACAGCGCAAATAATGAAACATATTTCTGGTCATTTATACCGTTCTAAAATAGCCCTCGCATGTATTTTTTTGTTTTCGGCTGGTGCAGCAATGGCACAGCAGAAAACCAGTATGCCTATTATAAAGCAGGTAAATATTAAAGCTGATACGACAAGTATTGTAAGCTTTGGTGCGAAAGGCGACGGCGTTTCATTGAATACTGAAAGTATTAACAAGGCAATTGCGGCAGTGAGCCAGAAAGGTGGCGGTGTGGTTTTAATTCCTGGTGGATTATGGTTAACTGGCCCGATTGAATTAAAAAGCAATGTAAATTTACATTTGAAACGCGATGCTTTGCTTCAGTTTACTGATGATTTTAATCAATATAAATTAGTAGAAGGAAATTGGGAAGGTCAGCCGGCATGGCGAAATCAAAGTCCTATTTCTGGCACTGATTTGCAAAATATAGCCATTACAGGATCAGGTATTATCGATGGAAATGGTGGTGCCTGGCGCATGGTTAAACGGGATAAACTAACCGAATCGCAGTGGAAAAAATTAACTTCATCTGGTGGTTTGGTAAGCGAAGACGGCAAAATGTGGTATCCATCAGAGAAAACCTTTAAAGGATCGAAAACCAAAAACGCTGGCGTGGTTGCGGCAGGCCAAAGTGCTGCAGACTTACAAAGCATTAAAGATTTTCTTCGCCCGAATTTGTTGGTGTTAACCAATTGCAAACAGATTCTTTTAGAAGGCGTAACTTTTCAAAATTCACCTGCATGGAATTTGCACCCTTTACTGTGCGAAGATTTAACGTTGAGAAATCTACAGGTTAAAAATCCTTGGTTTGCACAAAACGGCGATGGGGTTGACGTAGAATCTTGCAAAAATGTATTAATTGAAGGCAGCACTTTTGATGTTGGTGATGATGGAATCTGCATTAAATCTGGCAGGGATGAAGCTGGTCGCAAACGTGGCAAGCCAACTGAAAATGTAATTATCAGAAATAATGTGGTTTACCATGCTCATGGTGGTTTCGTTGTGGGAAGTGAAATGAGTGGCGGCGCCAAAAATATTTGGGTTTACGATTGCTCATTCATTGGCACTGATATCGGCATCCGCTTTAAAACTACCCGCGGTCGTGGTGGTGTGGTGGAAGATATTTACATCAATAACATCAACATGATTGATATTCCGGGCGAGGCCATTTTGTTCGACATGTATTATGCTGCAGTTGATCCAATCGTTTTGGCGGGAGAAAAACGCGAAGCGATTAAAACAGTTGTAGTTCCTGTTACGGAGGCAACACCTCAGTTTAAAAACATCTATATCAAAGATGTAGTAGCCAATGGTGCTGAAAAAGCAATTTTCGTACGTGGATTGCCTGAAATGAATATTAAAGATATTTACTTAGAAAATGTTACCATTCAGGCAAAAAAAGGCGTTGAAATTATCGAGGGAACAGGTATTTATTTGAAAAACGTAAACGTGATTACCGATGATACCAATCCAGTTGTGAAAATCCAGAATGGAAACAACATCAACTTCAATGGTTTTAAATACAAAGAAGGTTCGGCATTATTGTTTGATATTACCGGTGAAAAAACCAAGGCTGTTAAAGTTTCAGGAACGAATGTTTCGCAAGCCAAAAAACAATCAAATATTGGTACTGAAGTAGCTAAAAAAGCTTTGGAAATTTCAAAATAAGAACATGAAGAAATCACTTTTATATACAGCCGTTGCATTATTGGGTTTTTCCATTTCAGCTCAAAGTTTATTTGCACAAAAGAAACTTTCTGATCAGTTAACACTTACTGCCATGGAAACTTTGTGGCAAGATACTACCGTTTTAAAAGGGCCAAAAGGCCCGAGGTGGTCGTACGATATGGGTGTGGTTTTGGAAGGTGCTGCAGCGGTTTGGCGCAATACCGGCGATGGTAAATACTTCAAGTACATTCAAAGCTCAATGGATGCTTATTTGGATAAGGAAGGAAACATCGCTACCTATAAATCAGAAGATTTTAATATCGATAACATTAAAAATGGCCGTGCTTTATTATTGTTATATAAAGTTACTGGTCAGCAAAAATATTTGTTAGCGGTTAATAAATTATACAACCAAATTAAAACCCAACCACGGACTAAAGAAGGTGGTTTTTGGCATAAGAAAATTTATCCTAACCAAATGTGGTTAGATGGATTATACATGGGGCAGCCTTTTTATGCAGAATATGCGAAGCTGATGAAAAAGGATGCTGATTTTGATGATATCGCCAATCAGTTTATCTGGATGGAAAAAAATGCCCGGGATGCCAAAACAGGTTTGCTTTACCATGGCTACGATGAAAGCAGGGAAGAGAAGTGGGCCGATAAGAAAACCGGTCTTTCACCGAATTTCTGGGGAAGAGCAATGGGCTGGTACATTATGGCTTTAGTTGATGTGTTGGATAATTTTCCGAAAGAACATCCGAAATATAAAGAGTTGTTAGCGATTTTAAACCGCACAGCAACAGCGACCGTAAAATACCAGGACTCAAAATCTGGCGTTTGGTGGGATATTTTAGATATGCCAACGCGACAAGGAAATTACCTGGAAAGTTCAGCATCAAGCATGTTTGTTTATGGCCTGGCAAAAGGTGTTCGCAATGGTTGGTTGCCACAATCTTTCATAGCTGCCGCAAATAAAGGTTATGCTGGATTAAAAAAGGAATTTGTTGAAAAGGCGGGTAACGAACGCATCAACCTTACCAAAACGGTTTCAGTTTCTGGCTTGGGCGGAAAACCACGATACCGCGATGGAAGTTTTGAGTATTACATCAGTGAGAAAGTAATTACAAATGATCCGAAAGGAATGGGTGCATTTATTTGTGCAGCGGCCGAAATGGAAGTTGCGGCTTTGCCAAAACCGGGAAAAGGATTAACGGTAATCGTTGATAACTTCTTCAACAACGAATACATGACTGGCCCAACAGGCGATAAAATTCCATTCCACTATTTATGGGAGGAAGATGATAACAATGGTTTTTCTTTATTTGGCAAAGTATTTAATGATGCCGGTGTAAAAACGGCTACCTTAAAATCAGCACCTACTACCGCAAACTTAAAAGGCAGCAACATTTATATTATCGTAGATCCGGATACGCAAAAAGAAACGGCTAACCCCAATTTCATGAATGCTGACCATGCCAAGCAAATTGCAGAATGGGTTAAAGCTGGCGGTGTTTTGGTACTCCTGTTAAATGATGCTGGCAATTGCGAGATTACCAAATTCAATACCTTGCCAGAACTGTTCGGAATTAAATTCAATGAGGATAGCCGCAACAAAGTTCAGGGTTCAAACTTTGAGCAGGGAGCGGTTAAAATCCCTGCTGGAAATGCCATTTTTAAAACAGCGAAAAAGGTTTACATCAAAGAGATATCGACCATAGTTGCCAAAAGTCCTGCGGTTTCCGCTTTAACAGATAATGGCGATGTGATTATCGCAACAGCAAAATATGGTAAAGGAACCGTTTTCGCGGTTGGCGATCCATGGTTTTACAATGAATATATCGATGGCAGAAAACTGCCGGAAGATTTGGAAAATTATAAAGCCACAAATGATTTGGTGAACTGGCTGATTAAGCAGGTTCCGGGAAAGAAATAAAAATAATCCGTTGGTTAAAACCAACGGCAATGTAAATAAATACTTGAATTCATTGCAGGCTGCTTTAGCTGCCTATTTAAAAGATTTGGATATCGGCTTAGCCAAAATTATGCTATTGACTTAAATTTTCGCCGATTCAAGGAATTTATATTGCTTTATAATAACAAGAGCTAACAAACATGACTAGAATAAAAATATTACTTACCATCGCCTGCAGCAGCTTTCTGATTTCTTGTTATGCCCAGCTCCCAACAGATTCTACCGCAGAAAAAATGTTGGTGTATCAGTTAGGAAATGGCGGTTGGCCGAAGCAACTGGAAGACAAAAGCGTGGTGAATTATGGCGCCAGTTTAACACCGGAATTGCTTGCAAAAATCAAAGCAACCAAAGATCTGCATGCCACTTTCGACAACAAAGCAACCAGCAGAGAAGTGGTTTACCTGGTAAAAGCTTATAAGAAAACACAAAACAAAGCATACTTAACAGCAGCAGAAAAAGGCTTGGATTATATTTTGGCAGCACAATATGCAAATGGCGGCTGGCCGCAATATTATCCTGATCAATCTTCATATCGTTCAGAAATCACTTACAATGATGATGCAATGATCAATGTTTTAGATATCCTCCAGGACATCACCACAAAGAAAAATGATTTTGAAGTAGTCAATCCGGAATACATTAAAAAAGCAGAAAAAGCGGTAACAAAAGGCATCGGTTGTATTTTGAAAACCCAGGTAAAGCAAAAAGGTGAATTAACCATCTGGGCAGCGCAATATGATAAAGATTCGATGTTGCCTGCAAAAGCGAGGGCCTTCGAACCTGCATCTTTAGCTACAGGTGAATCAGCTGGCATTGTTCGCTTTTTGATGGGGATTAAAAATCCATCAGCAGATGTTAAAAAATCTGTTGCAGCAGCAGTAAAATGGTTCGATACTTATAAAATATCAGGTTTTCGTTTCGTAAGAGAAAAGGGGAAAACAGCATCCTTAATCGCTGATAATGCCAGTATGGCCTGGGCCCGTTTTTACGATTTGGAGAAAAACGTTCCCATTTTTGGCGATCGTGATAACAGTATTAAATCGAAACTGGAAGAGCTCAGTGCAGAAAGACGGAATGGTTATGCCTGGTACGGTAACTGGGGGCAAAAAATTATAGAAAAAGAATATCCGAAGTGGTTAACCATAAACGGGAAGTAACATAAAGTATAACTCGTCATTGACGGAAATCTCAAGAACATGCTTTTAAACAAGGAAAATTTAAAAAATATCAGCGGAGAAAAGGTAATCAAACCAACTGCTGAAATGTTGGAGTTACCAGAAAAGGTAATTCAGTTTGGTACCGGCGTTTTGCTACGCGGTTTGCCTGATTATTTTATCGATAAAGCGAATCATCAGGGTATTTTCAATGGCAGAATCGTGGTGGTAAAAACCACATCTAAAGCCGGAGTTGATGATTTTGCTGATCAGGATAATTTATATACGCTCAGTGTTAAAGGTATTGAGGATGGCGTTGAAGTGGAAGAAAACATGATCAACTCTTCAATAAGTCGTGTTTTATCGGCCACATCAGAGTGGGCAGAAATTTTGAAAACAGCACATCAGCCAGAACTGAAAGTGGTGATTTCAAACACCACAGAAGTTGGAATTGTGAAAAGCGAAGATAAAATTACGGATAGCCCGCCGCAATCTTTTCCAGGCAAACTGCTGGCTTTCTTACATGAAAGATATAAAGCATTCAATGGTTCTGAAGAAAGTGGAATGGTTATCGTGCCAACAGAATTAATTAGCGACAATGCCGATAAATTAAAGGAGATTGTTCTGGATTTAGCCGTTCAAAATAAATTGGGCTGGGATTTCGAAAACTGGTTGAGAACAGCAAATTATTTTTGCAAAACATTGGTGGATAGAATTGTTCCGGGACGACTTCCTGAGGCTTCACAAAAAGCACTTGAAGCTGAATTGGGTTATACCGATGGATTAATGATCATGGCTGAACCATTCAGACTTTGGGCCATCGAATCTGCCAGTGAGAAAGTGAAAGATGTATTGTCATTCGCCTCGGCTGATAAAGGTGTTTTCATTGTTCCATCTATTGATAAATTCAAAGAACTTAAACTTCGCTTACTAAACGGTACGCACACCATTAGCTGCGGATTAGCAATTTTAGCTGGCTTTCATACAGTTAAAGAAGCAATGGCCGATGAGGAATTCTCCAATCATGTTTTAAAATTGATGAAGGAAGAAATCGTACCTGTTGTAGAAAGTGGCGATATCACGAAAGAAGAAGCTGAAGCATTCGCAGAAAGCGTAATCGATCGTTTCAGTAATCCATCCTTGGCTCACCAATGGCATGCCATTACTTTGAACTATACGCAAAAATTACAGATGCGTAATATGCCTTTGATCAGGAGATACTACGCCTTGAAAAATGAAGTTCCACAGTTAACCGCCTTAGGTGTGGCAGCATACATCGTTTTTATGAACGTTAAAAAAGAAGGCGATCAATACATTTCCCATGTAAATGGAAAAGCTTTCCCGGCACAAGATGAATTTGCCGATGTGCTTTACAATTATTGGCAAACCCCTGAAACAGTTGTAGACAGTACTCTGGGCGACAGGCGCTTATGGGATAAGAACTTAAACAACTATCCAGGCTTCAACGCAGCGGTTAAATCGTATGTTGAATTATTACAAAATAAAGGTGCAAAAGAAACTTTGAGTACCTTGCATACAGAAGAAAGAACAAATTAAAATGATTACGAGAATTTTAAAAATCCATCCGAACGATAACGTGCTTGTTGCCTTGCAAAACCTGGCAAAGGGCGAAACGATTATTCACGATGGTCATGAATATACTTTACAAGATGACATTCAGGCCAAGCATAAGTTTTTTATGCAAGACATGAATGCTGGCGATCACATCATCATGTATGGCGTGTTGGTAGGTAAGGCACAACATTTTATCCTTAAAGGCGGTTTAATGGACACTGAAAATACCAAACATGCATCAGATCCTTATGAATTCCGTCCATACCATTACGAATGGCATGCGCCTGATGTATCGAAATTTGAGGGCAGAACTTTCAATGGCTACATCCGTAACGATGGTCGTGTAGGCACAGCAAATTACTGGCTTTTTATTCCAACCGTTTTTTGTGAAAACCGCAATTTGGATGTAATTCGTGAGGCTTTACACAATGAATTGGGTTATGCGGTGACGGATAAATACAAGTCTTACGCACATCAGTTAGTAGAAGCCTACAAAAACGGCGAAACTTTAGAAGAAGCTGATCCAGGTTCCATCGGAATGGCAAGCCCGGCGGCAAACCGTGTTTTCAAAAATGTGGATGGCATTAAATTTCTTAACCACCAGGGCGGATGCGGTGGAACACGTCAGGATGCTGCAGTGTTGAGTAAACTTTTGGCGGCTTATGCCGATCATCCAAATGTAGCAGGTGTTACCGTTTTAAGTTTGGGTTGCCAGAATTTACAGGTGAAAGATTTTGTTGATGACTTGAAACAGCGTTCTCCAAATTTTGATAAACCTTTATTTATTTTCGAGCAGCAACAATCGCAAAGCGAAGAACAATTGGTTAAAGAAGCCATTAGAAAAACATTTATCGGATTAACTGAAATCAATAAAATTGAGCGTCAGCCTGCACCAATAAGCAAATTGGTTTTAGGTGTAAAATGCGGTGGAAGCGATGGCTTTAGTGGCATCAGCGCAAACCCTGCGGTTGGTTATACTTCAGATTTATTGGTAGCATTGGGCGGAACTGTTCTTTTGGCAGAATTTCCAGAACTTTGTGGTGCTGAACAACAGTTAATCGACCGAACAAAAGATGAAACTGCGGCCCGTAAGTTCATTCAGTTAATGACGGCTTATAACCAGGCAGCAGAAAATGTAGGATCAGGGTTTTTCATGAATCCATCACCAGGAAATATTAAAGATGGTTTAATTACTGATGCCATTAAAAGTACCGGAGCCGCAAAAAAAGGAGGGACTTCACCGGTGGAAGATGTTTTGGATTACACTGAACCTGCTACAAAACCAGGATTGAATCTGGTTTGTACTCCAGGAAATGATGTGGAAGCCACTACAGGTAAGGCAGCTTCAGGAGCAACTTTAATTTTGTTCACCACTGGTTTAGGTACCCCAACTGGAAACCCGGTTTGTCCGACGATTAAAGTATCAACCAACAATGCTTTAACCAAACGCATGAGCGATATCATCGACATCAACTGCGGACCCGTAATTGAAGGCGAGAAAACCATCGAACAAATGGGCGAAGATATTTTGGAATATTGCATCAAAGCAGCGAGCGGCGAAGTAATTCCAAAAGCTGTTTTGCTTAATCAGGATGATTTTATTCCTTGGAAAAGAGGCGTAAGTCTTTAGCTGGGAGTGCAGAGTCAGGAGTCCGAAGTCTAGAGTCTAAAGTTCAAACCTCCTATTTGAAGTCCGTCATTGCGAGGAGGTACGACGAAGCAATCTTTATTACTGAATGAGATTGCTTCGTTTCTCGCAATGACGACAATACAATTAAAACAAAAAATTCGTGGGCTGTGTCTTCACAACCACATCAAAAAAATATGATATAAAAGATTGGCGGTTTGAAACATTTAAATCGCCCGTCTAATGTCTCAAACCTTAAAGAATGAAACCTTTTTTAGACGAAAATTTCCTTTTGCAAAACGAAACAGCTGAAAAGCTTTATCATGATTTCGCAAAATCGTTACCCATCATCGATTACCACAACCACCTAATTCCTGAGCAAATTGCAAACGATAAGCAATTTGAGAATATTACGCAGGTTTGGCTGGCGGGCGATCACTACAAATGGAGAGCCATGCGTGCCAACGGTGTGGATGAAAAATACATCACCGGCGATGCTTCTGATTTTGAGAAATTTGAGAAATGGGCAGAAACTGTGCCTTATACTTTGCGCAATCCATTATACCATTGGACACATTTAGAGTTACAAAGATATTTCGGTATCACGGATATTTTATCTGGAAAAACGGCTCGCAAAATTTACGATGAGTGTTCTGCGAAGTTGCAAACGCCAGAATATTCGGTTCGTGGTTTATTAGCAAAAATGAATGTGGAGGCCGTTTGTACTACTGATGATCCATTGGATAGTTTAAACTTTCATCAACAGTTAGCTGCAGAAGGCGTGGCTTTAAAAATGTTGCCTGCTTTTCGTCCGGATAAGGCGATGAACAGCGACGATGTTGCTGGCTTGAATGAGTATATCGATAAATTAGAAGGTGTAGTAAACACCACTATTACCAATTTTCAGGATTATATTGATGCTTTAAAAAGCCGCCACGATTATTTCGCTGAAAATGGTTGCTCGGTTTCGGATCATGGCTTAGAGCAAATTTATGCTGAAGATTACACCGACGAAGAGATTTCAACCATCTTCGATAAGATCCGCAGTAAAGAAAATATATCTTACGAGGAAAACCTGAAATTTAAATCAGCTATGTTGATTTATTTTGCAGAGTGGGATCATGAAAAAGGTTGGGTGCAGCAATATCACTTGGGCGCCTTGCGTAACAACAACGCCCGTATGTTGCGCCAGTTAGGGCCGGATACAGGATGGGATTCTATTGGCGATTTTAGCCAGTCGAGAATGCTTTCTAAATTCTTAAATCGTTTGGATAACCAGGATAAGTTGGCGAAAACCATTATCTATAACCTTAATCCGGCAGATAATGAATTAATTGCTACAATGATCGGTAACTTCAATGATGGTTCGGTTGCGGGTAAAGTTCAATTTGGTTCTGCCTGGTGGTTTCTTGATCAAAAAGATGGCATGATTAAGCAACTGAATGCCTTATCAAACATGGGTCTTTTGAGCCGCCTGGTTGGTATGCTTACAGATTCACGTAGTTTCCTTTCGTTCCCTCGCCACGAGTATTTCAGAAGGATTGTTTGTAATCTATTTGGAGAAGATGTTGAGAATGGGGAATTGCCAAATGATATCGAATGGGTGGGCAAGATAGTGCAGGATATTTCGTATTTTAACGCAAAAAATTACTTTACTTTTTAACCAAAATAGGGCTTTTTAAAAGAAATTGTTAGAATCCGATCGTTTCAATCGATTTCCTAAAATTTTCATTCAGTTAATGGAAATTAGATAATTAAGCCGTGCAAACAAAAATGAGTGACCAAATATCATCCTTAGCAAAACAAGGAGAAAAAGTTTTAAGTTTTGGAGAAATCCTGTTGCGCATTTGCCCGGATATGGATGGGCAATGGCTTAAGGAAAGTAAACTGCCGTTTTATGTAGGTGGAGCGGAGTTAAATGTGGCCACAGCTTTAGCACTTTGGAATGTTCCATCGGCTTATCTTTCAGCAATGCCCGATAATTCGGTAACCAGAGAGATTGAAGATTACTTAAAAGTCCGTAACATCGATACATCGCCAATGGTTTTTCATGGCGATCGTTTGGGTTTATATTATCTTCCGAAAGGAAAGGATTTAAAGAATGCAGGGGTAATTTACGATCGGGCAAATTCTTCTTACGCCGACTTAAAGGTGGGCCAAATTAACTGGGATGAAGTTTTCAATGGTGTAACCTGGTTTCATTTTAGTGCCATTTGCCCAGCCATTAATCAATCAATTGCTGATGTTTGCCTGGAAGCTTTAAAAGCGGCTAGCGAACGGAATATTACCATATCACTTGATTTAAATTACCGTGCTAAACTTTGGAAATATGGTAAAGATCCAATTGATATTTTACCAGAACTCGCCAAATATTGCACATTGATTATGGGAAACGTGTGGGCGGCTAATAAAATGTTGGGTACGGCACTTCATGAAGATTTGCTACCAACAGAAGGTTATGCAAAGGAAACGTTACTGCAACAGGCAACAGATACGGCTAAAGAAATATTAAGTTTGTTTCCAGCATGTAAGGCTGTAGCCAATACTTTCCGTTTTGATCACGGGAAAGGCATCAGGTATTACACCGCAATTTATACTGAAGATCAGCTCACCGTATCTGAAGAATATGTTTCAGAAGAAATTTTAGATAAAGTTGGCAGTGGCGATTGTTTCATGGCAGGTTTAATTTATGGTTTTTACAATCATTTACCTGTTGAGGAAACATTGAACTTCGCAACCGCAGCTGCATATGATAAGTTATACATTCCAAGCGACGCGACAACCAGCACCGTAGCAGACATAGAAAAAAGAATTATACGCCATGATAAGTAACCAGCACAAGATTTTAGATGCCATTTTAGAGCAAGGAATGCTTCCACTTTTCTATCAGGATAGTGAGGCAGGAAGTATTGAAATATTACGCACTTTATACAATTCCGGCGTTCGCGTTTTTGAATATACCAACCGTGGAAAATCGGCTTTGCCAAACTTTAAAAAATTAAAGGAAATCCGCGATGCCGAAATGCCTGACCTTTATTTGGGAATTGGAACGATTAAAACAGCAGCTGATGCGAATGCATTTATCGAGGCCGGAACCGATTTCATCGTAGCACCAATCGTTAATCCTGAAGTTGCAGAAATTGCAAATAAAATTGGAATGCTCTGGATTCCGGGTTGTATGACACCCACAGAAATTAGCATTGCACAAGAGCATAAAGCCATGTTAATTAAAATTTTCCCGGCGAATATATTAGGGCCGGAGTTCATTTCATCCATTAAAGATCTTTTTGCCGGTCAATTATTTATGCCAACAGGAGGTGTCGAAATTAATCTGGATAACCTGAAAACCTGGTTTAAAGCCGGCGTTTGTGCAGTTGGTATGGGCAGTAAACTCATTAGCAAAGATGTAATGACAAAAGGCCTTTACGAGGAATTAGCCGAAAACACCAAACTAGCGCTTGACTTAATAAAGCAGAGTAAATAACCTAACATACCTAACCAAAATGAACCAACCCAAAGTAGGCAATTACAGATGGACAATATGTTTACTCCTGTTTCTTGCTACCACCATAAATTACTTAGATCGACAGGTACTTTCGTTAACATGGACAGATTTTATTAAACCAGAATTTCACTGGGATAATAACGACTATGGAAATATCACCGCCTTATTCTCTATATTCTATGCCGTATCTATGCTTTTTGCGGGGCGTTTGGTAGATAAATTAGATACCAAAAAAGGTTTTTTATGGGCAATTGGGGTATGGTCAGTGGGTGCTTGTTTACATGCCTATTGTGGCATTGCAACCGCTGGAATTATTACCGGCGATTGGTTTGTAGGTTTTGAAGGGGCTAAAGAGGTTATTGGACGGATAAACGATACCGGAATGGTGGTTTCGGTAAGTGTTACGCTATTCATCTTTGCAAGATTTGTATTAGCAGTTGGAGAGGCTGGAAATTTTCCTGCAGCCATCAAAGCAACTGCCGAATATTTTCCTAAAAAAGACCGGGCATTTGCGACCAGTATTTTCAATGCCGGTGCAACGGTGGGTGCATTAGCCGCTCCAATTACCATTCCATTTATAGCAAAAGCTTATGGATGGGAAATGGCTTTCATAATTATCGGTGCTTTAGGTTTTGTTTGGATGGGCCTTTGGGTTTTTGTGTATAACAAACCTGAATTGCATAAAAGAGTTAGTCCTGAAGAATTGGCTTACATTCAGCAAGATGTAATCAACGACAGAAAGTTGGCTGATTATGTGGAAGAAACCAAAGAAAAAGTATCTTTTGTAGATTGCTTTAAATACAAACAAACCTGGGCTTTTGCTTTTGGTAAGTTTATGACAGATGGTGTTTGGTGGTTCTTTTTATTCTGGACGCCAGCGTACTTAAAATCTGTTTATGGAATGGATTCTACTCAAAGCGCACTGCCATTATTTGTGCTTTACATGATCACCTTACTTTCAATCATCGGCGGTTGGTTGCCAACCTATTTTGTTGATAAAAAAGGAATGAATCCTTATGAGGGAAGAATGAGAGCCATGTTAATTTTTGCCTTTTTCCCGCTTTTAGCTTTAGCAGCGCAGCCACTTGGTCACATTACTTATTGGATTCCTGTAATCATCATCGGTATTGCCGGTGCAGCACACCAGGCATGGTCGGCCAATATTTTTTCTACCGTAGGTGATATGTTTCCTAAAAAAGCAATTGCTACCATCACCGGTATTGGTGGTATGGCTGGTGGTATTGGTTCATTCATCATCAATAAAGGCTCAGGTTTGCTGTTCGATTACACCGGCAAAAATGAAATTGTCTTTATGGGCTTCAAGGGTGAAGAAGCTGGTTATTTCATCATCTTTTCGATTTGTGCCGTGTGTTATCTTATCGGCTGGACGGTGATGAAAACACTGGTACCAAAATATAAAGTAATAGAGCTAGCATAAAATAAACTGAAGATCCGGGCTTAACTGGCTATGGATCTCAAGCTTTGAAATAAATCTATAGTTAAACTATGGATTAACACAATTATAAACCTAATAACCAACCAAATTGAGCACAACTTTAAATCTCGAAAGTATTTTCGTTGAAGAAAGCCAAATTCCGGAGGAATTTCGGCTCAAAGAAGAAATCAATCAAAAAGAGTTTCTCTCTAATGGAGAAATGAAAACATGGAACGGGCCTTTCAATGAGGTCTTTTCTCCAGTTTGCGTGAAAACGCCTGAAGGCTATAAACGTAAACGGATTGGTAGTTTTCCGGTATGTACCGAAAAAGAATCAACTGAGGCATTGGATGCTGCTGTAGCGGCTTACGACAATGGTCGTGGACAATGGCCAACCATGAGTGTTGCAGATCGCATCACATGCGTTGAGAACTTTACGCACAAGATGCTGGAACAAAAAGAAATTGTTGCCAAGCTAATTATGTGGGAAATCGGTAAGTCTTATGCCGATTCTATTAAAGAGTTCGATCGTACGGTAGAATACATCTATGCCACGATTGATGCTTTGAAAGATATTGACAGACAATCTTCACGTTTTGAAATTGAGCAGGGAATTGTAGCACAGGTTCGTCGTTCACCACTAGGGGTAGTACTTTGTATGGGTCCGTTTAATTATCCTTTAAATGAAACTTTTACAACGTTGATTCCTGCTCTGATTATGGGCAACACGCTTTTATTCAAACCACCGAAACATGGTACATTATTACATTACCCGTTATTGGAGGCTTTCCGTTCGAGCTTTCCAAAGGGTGTTGTAAATACGATTTACGGTCGTGGAAATACGATTGTTCCAGGCTTGATGAAATCTGGAAAAATTAATGTATTGACATTAATTGGCTCAAGCAAAGTAGCAAACGAGTTAAAAAAATTGCATCCAAAAGTAAACCGCTTAAGGGCAATTTTAGGTTTAGATGCTAAAAATGCGGCGATCATCACCAAAGATGCTGATTTGGATTTAGCTGTTTCAGAAACCGTTTTAGGCTCGCTTTCTTTTAACGGTCAGCGTTGTACCGCTCTGAAAATTGTTTATGTACACCGTAGTTTGGCGCAAGAGTTTTTGAAACGCTTATCTGCTGAAGTAGAAAAGCTGAAATTCGGTATGCCATGGGAAAAAGGTGTAAACTTAACGCCGCTACCAGAATTGAACAAACCTGAATATTTGAAAGATTGTATCGACGATGCCATTTCACATGGCGCAAAAGTAGTGAACAAAAATGGTGGACAAACTTTCGAAACTTTTGTGTACCCGGCTATCGTTTACCCTGTAAACAGCAACATGAAATTATATCGTGAAGAGCAGTTTGGTCCGATTGTTCCGGTGGTTCCTTTTGATGATTTGGAAGAACCAATTGAATACTTGATTGGCTCACCTCATGGACAACAAGTGAGTATTTTTAGCAGCAACGCTAATGTTATTTCATCTCTAATTGACCCTTTGGTGAATCAGGTAAGTCGTGTAAACATCAATTGCCAGTGCCAACGCGGTCCGGACGTGTTTCCTTTTACTGGCCGTAAAGATAGTGCGGAAGGAACACTTTCTGTAGTGGATGCTTTACGTTCATTCTCCATCCGTTCATTAGTGGCCACTAAATTTACAGATGACAATAAAAAGTTGCTGAATGAAATTGTGAATGGAAATGATTCGAATTTCTTAAGTACAAAATATATTTTCTAGAAAAAGTATCAATAAATAATGCCGCAGATTTGCAGATTAAACCTGCGAATTTGCGGCTTTTTCTATAAATTGTGTTCGTCGAAACTCGGCTCGAGCTGCTCATCGAACTCGTACGCAAAGACGGCAACCTTTATTTCAAATGTTTCGCTAAACCTAATTTACTTTCTCTCATCCCCTGCACCGCAAGGCCGGCAATTTCTTTGGCACCATCCGGGCTTAAATGCGTATCATCTTTCTTCCCTTTAGGGTAATTTACGTGACCGGAATCGACATGAAGGAATAACTTAATGGAACCTTGATCGCCTAAGCGATTGAGCAGACTTTCAGTTTTCAACAGCATATCAATTAACGGGACTTTTAAAGAATCAGCAACTTTGCGTGTTACTGCCGGATAACCGCCATGAGAATCAACTAATACCCCGTTTTTGAAACTTCGTCTAGAAATAGGCGTAAGCAAAACTGGTATGGCCTTCTTACTTCGGGTTTCGTTTACATAGTTAACCAGGTTGATTTTAAAATCGTCCAGCGTAACACCCACAGTTGGTTTATCAACTTTTTCGTCATTGTGGCCAAACTCTATAAAAACATAATCACCAGCTTTTAGCTGATCAAGTATGGGCTGCCAACGATTTTCATTCCGGAAAGATTTTGTACTTCTGCCATTTAAAGCCCGGTTATCTACTTTTACATCATCCTTAAAAAAAGCTTGAAGCGCCATTCCCCAACCTGTTTCCGGGTAGGCTTTTTCAGATTTATTGGCCGCAGTTGAATCTCCTATGATGTAAAGTGTAGTCTGTTTTCGCGATAAAGTAAAGGCACTAAATATCGCTGCACCAAACAATAAAACGAGGCAAAGTTTAAATTTCATATTAGTTGTTTTTTAATGGAGTCCATTGATCGGTGCCTCCAAGTATATTTTTCAGTGTATAGGTTTTCGCTTCTTTTCCCGATAACTGTTTCGTCCACGATAGCCGGGTTTTTGGAGAAGCACCAGGCCCGGAGCTCTTAAATTCAGCGTAAAAAGTAGTTTGTTCTTTGTCAGGAAACATTTTGTCGCCTTTCCATGGATTCCATCCTTCGGGAACAATATGCTTTCCTAAATCGCAGTTTATAAAAACGGTTTTGGCATAAGGCCGCCAGGGTCGGCCGAGATAAGCCTTTTTTACAGCGCTGTCTGCAACAATTTTACAGTTTAAAAAAACAAAGCCATATGGCTGATTTTTCGAGGTGGAAGCCGCCGTAAGGTAAGAATCGCTCAGGTTTTTAACGGTGCAGTTTTGGAATACCGCTGTAGCCTTGCCGAAGATAAAATCCGTTGTCCCTTCAATAAAACAATCCTGGTAAAACTGTCGGCTGTATGCCGTGGCGGCATAAAGTGTATCCTGATTTCCGTGGATGTTGCAATGTTTTGCTACAAAACGATCGCCCTCTACCTGTAACGCCACCGCCTGCCCAACCCGTCCTGCTGAGTTTACAATGCTTAAATTTTCGAGCGTAACATCATTGCCCTGAATTAATACCGTATATGAAGTGTAGGTAGACATTTTTGCCAGACCAAACGCATCTAATCCGTTAGCAACAACCTTTCCCGAATAATCATTATTGGTAATGATGGTTTGATCTTTACTCTCCCCAATCAGTTTTACTTTTGTCTTCCAGGAAGGGATAACAATCTTCTCCCGATAAATTCCATTTTTGATATTAATGGTAACTTCTTTCTCACCTAAATCTCTGATCGAGTTTATGGCCTCCTGAATGGTTTTGTAATTTCCATTTCCTTGCTGTGATACCGTAATTTCTGAAGGGTATTTGGGATCCTGAGCGTTAACCTTACTAAATAATAATAGCAATAAAGTCAAAGCTGCATATTTAACTGAGTGGGATAGCATCATGTTATAAATGTAAAACCTACAATTTATATTTCAATAAAAAAGGGCAGATAAAATCTGCCCTGTAGAATATATAACGGGACTAATTTCTCCAACGGGGATCGCCGACTCCATTTGTTCTCAAATCTGACTGGCTAATCGTAAAATTACCTGCAGCTACATTTGTAAAACCAGGATTCAAAGTTGTGAAAGTACCTGTATCATACTTTGCACCAGCTGTTGCACTTCCGGAAATATATGCTGCCGAATTAAAATAGTTATTGCCTGTAAAGTTTGCCGGTACAATGATCGTTGAAGCTTGGTTAGTCAAGATTCCACCAGAATTGGCTACAATATTTTTCGAAAAATAAATTTCATGTTTAGCTAAACGCACATAAAATAGTCTGTTGGCCGCACCATTGGTTATACCGTTTAGTGTATTGGTGGCTACCGTAATGACTGATGTGAAGGCCGGGAAGTTGGTAGAGCCTGTTGGATCCATCCGGAAAAAATCTCTAGCTATAACAGAGTTATAAACTGTGTTATTGGAGAAGTTTAGCGTTTTCGCTAATCCTGCCCTGAAATCAATAAAATCGCCACCGTTACATTCAATATTGCTGATGAGGTTGCCCTTGATGGAAACCGATTCAATTAATGCTTTTACATTGACGTATATAAAACCTTTGGTGTAGTTTCTGATGTTACAATTTTCTATGGCCAGATTTCCGTAAGCAGCATCCAGGGCATCATCATATATAATTGTTTGGTTACCATTCAAAGCGCCTGTACCATCAATATCTAAATCTTTTAATGATAAACCGGCATTCGATTTCATTCTGAAAACCATCCCTTTTACAATGGGCTTATCTGTTGGCCTCGCACCTTTTATCGAAATAGATTTGGAAACCAACACATCAGCATTTACAGTATAAGTACCCGGGAAAAGTGCAAAAACATCACCAGCGTTTGCATTGGCAATTAATGTTGCCAGATTATCTGCTGGGGTGACCGCAATGGCACCTCCCAGATCAAGTAAGGTTGTAAAGGTAATGGATCCCCTAACTTTTGTCCCATTCAGTAATTTAGCCGTGTAGGAAGTTTCTCCGGTTAAACCTGTAATTACCGCCTCACCTGCTGCTACTTCTGCAGCGGTAACGTTGCGTGTAATATTACCAGGCATTAGCGTAATGATAGTTGCCGCTTGCCCGGCGGGCCAGTTAAGCACCGCTGAAGTTGCTGTTAATTTTGCCGTATTTACCGCCTGGAAAATTTGTTCGGCATCAGTTTTTGCCGATGCGGTAACATATTTTGAGTCTGTAACACCTTCCCCTATTGCTTTAACCCGAATCGCATATTGCGTATCTCCCGCAAGGCCAGCAACGGTATAAGGAACCTGTAAGAAGGTAATGTCACTAACGGTTTTTACAGGTGTACCTGAAAAATCAGGCGTTTCAAAAACCTCAATCGTATAGGTCTTGGCATTGTTTACCGCTTTCCATGTTAATCGGATTCCTGTTTTATCGACAACAGTAGCGGTTAAGCCTGTTGGCGAGAACGCCCTGTCAACCTGCAGCTTTGTAATTTCTTCAGTAATGTTATCCTTACAGCCAGAAAAACCGACAACAGTTAGCAGACAGAAAAATAGGGTATATAGATTATTTCTATTCATAGCGCAATTCATTATAGATTCAGGTTTTTATTATTTAACAGTCCGTTTGATGAGTCGAGGAATACCTGCCAAATCGGCCAAACTTGTTGTGCATTCGGATCTTTAACCGCTAAAGCATCCCAATAGGTTGAGGCATCACCTGAAGCAGCCAGCGACCAGGTTTTGTTTGAAGTATAACCTAGTGCCGCTCCCTGTGCATCGGTATCGCCATAATTCAAGCCATAAATTTCAACGGTTTCTCCATTGGCAGCCGTTTTGTAATAAATTTTCAAGGGTAATGCTGCATACTTGCCTTGCCTGTTTTCCAATTGCTGTAACTTGGTTTTAGCCTCCGCAATTTTAGTATTTAATAAATTCCAGCGGATCAAATCACCCTTTCTTAACATTTCACCAGTAAATTCCAGGGCTCTTTCATTTACAATAGCATTAAAAAAAGCCTGCTTAGATGCCGTTGCAGCAGCCATGAATGTGGTTACCTTGGCAGCATTGCCCGGGAAGGCACGATCGCGGATCATTTTCAAATAAGGTGCCGCTGCCGCTGGACCATCCAATTCATTAATGGCTTCAGCAGCCATTAAAACTACATCAGCATAACGCATATACATCCAGTTCAAACCATCATCATTTGTAGAGGTTACCCTTCGTTTCATCCACTCATAACGGTATTTACCGAAATATAAACGTCCTAAACTCGAAGGTACCTGATAGCCGCCAGTATCGCCGGTTCCACCATCCCATTCATACGGAACAACGGTAACATCTCTCCTCACATCGCCAGTTTCGTACTCGTAAAGCATAATTGGGTTTGGTCCGTTGGTACCTCCTTTATTTTGTCCGGTATATTTATCGGTTTTTAAATGTTTAACACCTAAATCAAAAATTACCCGACCCCTTCCCTCGCTAAAAGGAATTTCCCAGATAGACTCCAGGCCTGCAGCACCTGCTTCCTCATTTAATTTTCTGAACACTTCCTCAAAACCCAGCAAGCGTAGTTTGCCACTGTTAATGATATCGACACATTCTTTTTTGGCAATGGCGTACATTTTATCTTTTGATAATTCCGCATCCGAGCTTAGGCGAACTGTTCCATCTAAGCGCTGAGCATAACCACCAGCGGCTAATGCCAAACGAGCTCTTAACCCTTTTGCAAAAGCCTTACTTACCCGCTCTACTTTGGCTGTTGTGGCGTTATCATTTGGCCACGGCAGGTAGCCTGCAGCCTCATCCAAATCCTTTAAAAGCTGTTTGTAAATTATATCTCTTTCGTTTCTGGCTAAATAAGTTGTTGCCGTTGTAATCGGCTCGAAACGGGCAGGTACATCGCCCCAACCTTTAATTAAGTCGTTGTACAAAACAGCACGAAGTGTTAAAATTTCACCTAAAATTTGTGCCATTTGCGGACTGCTTTCGATTTTGCCGTAGGTTCTAATCCCTCTGATGGCCAGATTTGCCCGCTCAATGCCTTCATAAAATTTCGCCCATGCATTATTATCGGTATTCATTTGCCCGTTGTTCACATTGGCATTGTAATTTGATAACCTCGATTTATCATCTGATGTGGCTTTTAAGGCATTGTTTACTTCAGTATCATTGTTTATCCCATAAAAAACAAGGAAACGACCACGGTAAGAATTGGTTTCACCAAAAGACTGAATAATTCCGGCAACGGCCCCTTCTGCCAAACCAGGAGTGGCAAAAATAACCGATTCATCTAACGACGATTTTGTTGGCGCATCCAATGCTTTTTTGCAGCTGTTTAAAGTTGTAATCCCTGCAACCATGAACAGGATGTATATAATCTTTTTCATCTTCTTAATAATTAGAAATTAACATTCAATCCAAATACGAACGATTTGCTTTTTGGATAGGCAGAGTAATCTACGCCCGGTGTTAAATTAGTTCTGCGTCTGGTAGAAACCTCCGGATCAAATCCTGTATAATTGGTTAATAACCATAAATTGTAGGCGGACGCATAAACCCTTAGTTTTTTCATTTTCAGCTTTTCCGAGATTTTTAAAGGTAGGGTATAACCTAATGTTAAGGTTGATAAGCGTAAAAACGAGCCATCTTCAACCGCCCAATCGCTAAGTACAAAGGTTTTCATATATGGCGACCATAATGTGGTATTTGCATTCATCGCGGTCAACTCTGCCGGATCGTTGCTAATCGTTCCATCTGGGCGAAGGTTATTCCAGCGGCTGCCGCTTGCCATGGTAGAAATCATATTTCGCGAACTGTATTTGCTGGTTGAGGTATATTCGATTTTATTGGCATTGTAGATATCGTTTCCATAACTCCAGTTGAAATAAGCACCAATATCAAAACCATAGATGCGGGAGTTAACCGAAAAACCACCGGTGTTTAAAGGATTTGCATTTCCGATTACTGTACGATCTGATAAATCAATTTTACCATCACCTGAAAGATCTTCTATTTTCATCGATCCCGGACGAAGTGCGCCGATAAATGAAGTGGCATCAACAACGCCTGGTTTTAATGTCCAGGTGCCTGTTGTGGCGTTATATCCTGAAAAATCAGAAACTTCATATCTTCCCGCACTGCGATAACCATAAATTCTGCCTACTGAAGCGCCTTCTTCTACTAAATAATCTACACCAATTTCAGTAGATGCCCAGCCAGACTGGCCGTTGATGTTTTTGATTGAACCAAGGGATACAACTTTGTTCCTATTAAAGTTAATGTTGGCGCTGAAACTTAAATCGAAATTGGTTTTTCTAATGGCATTCCAGTTTAGGGAGAATTCCAGTCCTTTGTTTTGGGTTTCTCCAATGTTGCGGTATTGGAAATCATAGCCCGTTCCCGCCACAGGGAATTGTAGTAGTAAATCTTTAGTCCTGTTCAGGTAAGCATCAACAGTACCCGTAACTTTTGAGTTGAATAACGAAAAATCTAATCCAACATTTTTTGTTACTGTAGTTTCCCATTTCAAATCGGGGTTAGCCATTGTTTTTGAAGCTGCCCAATAGTTGTTAAAACCATTAACCCAGGTGGTAACCGAGTTTTGGAAAGTTTGGTTCATTTGTCCCGGAGGAATATTGTTGTTCCCTGCTGTACCATAACTTGCCCGTAATTTTAAATCAGTTAACCATGATTTAGTTCCTTTCATGAAGTCTTCCTGAGAAATTCTCCATGCTCCGGAAACAGACGGAAAGTAACCCCACTGATTTTCAGGAGAAAATTTCGATGAGCCATCTGCCCTGAAGGTAGCGCTCAACAAATATTTGCCCATAAAATCGTAATTCGCTCTTCCAAAAAATGAAAGTAGTTTGTCATCGGGAGAAAAGTTGTTATCAATAGCGTTGGCTTTTCCCTGCGTAGTTAAAACCCTGGCATCCTGAAAGCCAAATGATTTAGGAAAACCATGAACCACATTGGTTAAAATTCCCAGTTCTGTTTTGATAAATTCCTGCCCCAATAGCACATTTAAGTTATGATCTTTACCTAAAACCTTACTGAAATTGTAATTAAGGGTATTGGTATTTCTGATGCTGTTTCTATTTGTATTTGTTAAAATCAAAGCAGGAAGATTTTGATTTTCAGCAGAAGGAACATTTCTAACATAATAGGTTGTTGTGCCATAAAAACGATCCATGTCATTTCTAAAGCCATCATAGCCAACTTCTGAGCGCAATCTTAAATTCTCAATAATATCGTAACTGATTGCACCATTGATATTGTATGTTTTGCGGTGAACATATTGATCATTATCCGAAATGGAGATCAATGGGTTGTAAAGGTTAAACTCATCATCAGTTTCTGTTGTAGTGGTTAAACCCGGCACCGGAAAAGATGGATATAACATCGCATTTTTTAAGCGTGAATCGGCTGAAGAAACTTCATTCTGTTCGTTAGCACCACCACCTTTAGTCTTCGTATCTGCATACCTCAAACCAAAATCGAGCGTAAGTCCTTTATACAATTTATGGTTGAGCTTAAAATTGATATTTTGTCTTTCAAACTCCGAAAGCTGCATTATTGCTTTATCTTTCACGAAGCTATGGCTCAGGCTGTATTTAGTTTTATCGCCACCGCCGCTGATGTTTAAATTCTGGTTAAACGTAGTTCCTGTACGACCGAAAATAATCTCCTGCCAATCGTTCGCAGGCACATTTCCATACAAATCAATGTCTTGAAAATTGCCAAAATACTGTGTGTAATCATTTGGGGTTTTATCTAAAAGTGCCCGTTCATATTGCCAGGTTACGTAATCCAAAGGAGATAATACATCAAGCTTATTTGCCAGTTGCTTAACACCGGTAAATACATTATAGCTTACTGATGTTTTGCCATCTTTGCTGTTTTTGGTAGTGACTAAAATCACACCGTTTGCGCCTCGTGAACCATAAATAGCAGTAGAAGAAGCATCTTTTAATACATCGATGGTTTCAATATCCTGCGGAGCAATATCGGCTATAGATGCCACAGGGAAGCCATCAACGATATATAATGGTGAGTTATCGCCAGTGATGGAACCGCCTCCACGAACGCGAACCACTAAATCTGCATCTGGAGATCCTTCAGTAGAGGCAATGTTGATACCAGCCACACGACCTTGAATGGCCTCTAATGCTGATGATACTGGCGCTGCCGCTATCACATCGGCACCAACTGATGATACCGCACCGGTTAAATCCTTTTTACGCACTACACCATAACCAATATTTACGGTAACCTCTTGCAAGGTATTGGCATCCTCCTCTAGCGAAACATCGAGTTTGGTTTGCCCCGTAAGAGTGATGGTTCTGGTTTTGTAGCCAATATAAGTGAAGGTAACCACGCCACCATTTTGAGGGACAGTAATTTTGAACATACCTTTTGCATCTGTGCTGGCACCTGTTTTGGAATCCTTAACGGTAACACTTACACCAACGAGTGGTTGTCCATCAGCCTTATCTTTTACAGTTCCTGTCAACTGCCTGGTTTGTGCCAGCGTTACGGAAAATCCAAAAAAAAATAGAAATGAAAAAACGAGTAAAACTCTGCTCATAAATTATGGGATTAAATAAAATATTTGGTTTTTAAAAAATTGCGCAATCGCTCGCACATAGAATTTAATTCTATTTCAACAGATTATTATGGGTTTATATTTGGTTAGATTGGTATAACAATTTTACAAACTTAAAATCGATTGTAGCCGATTTTAGGCAAAAAACTGTGCAAACGTTCCCAAAAACGTTGTTTTAACGCTTATTAATAGGCCGTTTGGAACAGGCTTAAAAGATATTTTTTTGTAACTTGTACGCATTACCAGAAAATGAGATTTGAAACTTCTACCATAAAAGACATAGCCAAAGCACTCGGACTATCTACTTCGACTGTTTCAAGAGCTTTGAGGGATCGTTATGAAATTAGCGAAGAGACTAAAAAGCTTGTTTTAGCTTATGCGGAGAAGGTAAATTACCGGGCAAATCCAATTGCTCGCAGTTTAAAAGAAAGAAGAAGTTATTCCATCGGGATCATTGTAAGTGAAATTGCAAACAACTTTTTTTCGCAGGTAATTAATGGCATTGAATCAATTGCCTATGATCGCGGTTATCACGTCATTATATCTCAAACACACGAATCGTACAAGCAGGAAAAACTTAACGTAGAGCATTTGGCATCTCGTTCCATTGATGGTCTTCTGATTGCACTTTCATCTGAAACACAGGACATTAATTATCTACGCGAATTGTATGCGAAAGGTTTGCCAATTGTTTTCTTTGATCGGGTGCCGGAAGATTTTGCAACCCATAAAGTAATTGCCAATAACTTCAAAGGCGCTTTTGATGCCACAGAACATCTGATCCTTTCGGGGAAAAGAACGGTAGCGCACCTCACCAATTCGGAAAATCTTTCCATCACAAGAGAGCGACTAAAAGGTTATAAAGCTGCGCTGGCAAAATATCATATCGAATTTAAACCTGAACTTGTTAAATACTGCCAGCATGGTGGCATGCACAGTGAGGAGTTGGAACAGGCTGTAAAAGAACTTTTGCCCTATAAGCCTGATGGCATCTTTATTTCAAGTGACAGGCTAACCACCGGTTGCATCATGGCCTTGAAAAAAACAAACCCAGAAATTGCACACAAAATCGCCATTGCAGGATTTACCAATTCCAATCTGGTAGAACTTTTTTCTCCATCGCTAACATCTGTTAAGCAACCGGCATTCGAAATGGGGCAGGTAGCTACCGAACTATTAATCTCAATGATTGAAGCCAAAAGACCCGTTACAGAATTTGAAACCAAAATATTAGATACTGAATTGGTAAGAATGCAGAAAATCCTTGGAAACAGATTTCTGTAAATGCTTTAACCGGCGTTTTTGCCTTGAGCTCTTTTTAAATGTAAATTCTTCACTGATCATCCCGGATTCTAATTGCTCAATTTTACACTCCAAACTAATTACTACCTTTGCAACATGGTAGAAATCGTATTAAAAAAGGGAAAAGAAAAAGCTGCATTACAAAGACATCCATGGGTATTTTCTGGCGCATTGGAAAAAATAAAAGGAAAACCAGCAAATGGTGAGGTGGTTAAAGTTTTCGCTTTTGATCACGAATTTCTGGCCTACGGCTATTACAACAGCAATTCTCGTGTAGCTGTTCGCCTTTTGGAATGGGATGAAACCCAAATCATTGATAGAACATGGTATGAGAGCCGATTGAAACAAGCCATCGCATCACGCCAGTTTATTCTTTCTGAACAAACCAATACTTGCCGTTTAGTTTTTAGCGAAGCGGATTTTTTACCCGGATTAATAGTAGATAAATATGCTGATTTTCTTTCTTTACAGATTTTGAGTTCGGGCATCGAAAGTGTGAAAAATGATATTGTTGATATTTTAAAAGCCCAACTTAAACCAAAAGGAATTTTTGATAAGAGTGACGCCACTGCCCGAACACACGAAGGTTTGCCTATTGAAAATGGCTTGCTTTGGGGCGAAAATCCACCTGAATTTTTAGAAGTTAAAGAGAATGGAATTGCCTATAACATTAACATTGCTGAAGGTCAAAAGTCTGGTTTCTATTGCGACCAACGTGATAACCGAAAAATTTTAGCCAGTTATACAAAAGGCAAAAGAGTACTGGACTGTTTCAGTTACAGTGGCGGATTTAGTTTGAACAGTTTGGCCAATGATGCGGAAGCTGTAACCAGTGTGGATAGCTCAGCACTGGCGGTAGAAACACTACAGCAAAATGTTACCCTGAATAAATTCGATCCAAAGAAAGTAACATCCATTCAATCTGACGTAAATAAACAACTTAGAGCGTTTAAAGAGGCGGGAGAATTATTTGATGTGATTGTTCTTGATCCACCAAAATATGCACCGTCACGTTCTGCGTTAGATAGAGCAGCAAGAGCTTATAAAGATTTGAATAGATTAGGCATGCTGCTTTTAGAAAAGGGCGGATTATTGGCTACGTTTTCTTGCTCTGGCGCTGTAGATATTGAAACTTTTAAACAGATTATCGCCTGGGCTGCACTCGATGCAGGAAAAGAAGTTCAAATCATTAAACAGTTTTGCCAACCGGAAGATCATCCTGTTAGAATTTCATTTTCTGAAGGAGAATATTTAAAAGGATTGCTGTTAAGGGTTTTGTAAATGTCGGTTATTGCCATGGAAACTTGCTTTTAATTTTCCGTGATCTTGGTGTTTCCGCGGCAAATTCCATTTGTGCGAAAGCGATTCTAGTGTAAATGATTCGTGAAACACGAAATGCTATTTACACGCTCGTTAGAAACGAGCGTGGGCTTCAGTATTAAGATTTGAAAAATTTCAATTATAACCACGGAAGCACGGCAGTCATGAAAGCTCATTATTAATCTCGGTGTTAACCACTTAACTTATATCTCCTCCGAGTTTTGAGGCAGGCGATCATACTCACCTCTCCAGGCGTAAAAGCCGAAAATCATCAATCCTAGACTAATTGGCAAGAAAATGAAAAGAATAATTCCCCACTGCAACATGGTGTTGGTTCTTTCAATATCAGTGTGGGTTAGTCCGACTTTTTCAACAGCTTGGATAAACAAAAAGGTCATCGCAACAGGCCCGAGAATCATCCAGATTAATCCTAAAAATTTCTTTATCGTGTTCATATTTGCAGTATTAATCGTTAATGCTTTCGTCCTTTTTGTTCGACAGATAAATTGTTCCAATAATTAAACTTAATGTTGCAATGCCAATTGGATACCACAAACCAGAAAGTGGTGTGGAGCCTGAAAAACTTGCAATTAATGTTGCAATAAAAGGCACCAGTCCCCCGAACACGCCATTGCCAATATGATAAGGTAGCGACATAGAGGTATATCGTATTTTAGTTGGAAAAAGTTCTACCAAAAAGGCGGCAATTGGTCCATAAACCATAGTCACCAGTAAAATCTGGAAGAAAATTAAGCCTACAAATTTCCAGAATATTGGTGTTGGTAAAACTTTATCCTTTACTATTTCGGTACCGGAACGAATTCCTTGCTGAACCGAAACCGTATCAGTTTTCACCACACTGTACGACGCTCCATTTTTCAATTCAACTTTTGTGGTGATCGTTCTTAAACTATCGGCAGTATTTGCAATTAAAACAGCACTTGAAGGAGCCGTTTTAGCAGATAAAATATCGCTTTGTTCAACTTTGCTGAAATCTGTATCATCTAAAAACGCCTGATAGATTGGGCGGTAGAAAACAATGCCCAGCAACATCCCACTCAGCATGATCCACTTTCGGCCAACCTTGTCACTCCAGGCACCAAAAATCACAAAGAATGGTGTGGCGAATGCAATTCCCCAAAGTAAAATATACCTCGAGTCGTTGAAATCAAGTTTACAAGTGTTTTCTAAAAAAGATTGGGCATAAAATTGCCCGGTGTACCAGATTACGCCCTGACCCATAGTGGCGCCAAAAAGAGCGAGCAACACCATTTTAAAATTCGCCTTGTTATTAAAACTTTCTTTTAATGGATTTTTAGATACATTGCCTTCAGCCTTTAATTTGGAAAACATCGGCGACTCATGCATTTTCATCCGGATATAAATGGAAACCACTACCAGTAAAATAGAAAGCAGAAAGGGAATTCTCCAGCCCCAATCGCCAAAGGTTTCTGCACCTAAAATGTTTTTGGTAATTACAATTACACCCAAAGAAAGAAATAATCCAAGTGTTGCTGTGGTTTGAATCCAACTGGTAAAAAAGCCTCTTTTGTTTTTAGGCGCATGTTCTGCCACATAAGTTGCAGCACCGCCATATTCTCCGCCAAGCGCTAAACCCTGCACCAAACGCAAAATCAAAACTAATACAGGTGCGGCATAACCAATACTTTTATATGAGGGGATGAGTCCAATTAAAAAAGTAGATCCACCCATTAAAACCAATGTTAAAAGAAACGTATATTTTCTTCCAATTAAATCACCTAAACGACCAAAAACTAAAGCTCCGAATGGGCGAACAATAAAACCTGCTGCGAATATAGCCAGTGTATTGATTAACGCAGAAGCGCCTGCATCTTCAGGAAAAAGTTGATGACCAATAATAACGGCTAAACTTCCAAAGATGTAAAAGTCGTACCATTCAATTAGGGTTCCAAGTGATGATGCACCAATCACTTTAAAGATATTATTCTTCGGTAAAGTTTCGCTCATGAGATGTTAGGAATATTTGGTTTCCCAATATAAACATTTGCATGACAATCAGCAACCTGCACCGTCTGTGATTAAATTTGTTACGTTTGCAAACATTTCAGCCTCTGCTTTGTATTTTCATTTTCCAATAAACATATATGCTTTTAATACAAAACATTAGACTCAGTAGAATTTTACGAAATACCTGGCATGTTGATCTGATTATGATCGCCTCCTGTACTGCCGCCTACTTCATTAGGGAATATTTAATTGCACATCACTTTGTTATTCCGACTATTATCCCAACTGTGTTGGGTACTGCAATTGCATTTTTCATTGGTTTTAATAATAATCAAGCTTATGACCGGTGGTGGGAAGGCCGGAAAATTTGGGGAGCTATCGTAAATGATTCAAGATCATTCGCCAGGGCCTTGCTGAATTATATTGATGAAGATCCTGTTTCGGCTAAACGAATGATTTATCGCCACATCGCTTTTTTATATGCTTTGAAAGCAAGTTTAAGGGGTGCAGTTGACGAAATTTATATAAAATATTTATCTGAGGAAGATTTAAAGGAAGTTGCGAAGCATACCAATGTTCATAACGCAATACTGAACATTCAATCGAGAGATTTACAAAAGCTTTCCAAAGCCAACCAAATTGACGGTTTCAGATTTATTGAAATTAATGAAATGCTAGTGAGGTTTTCTGACTCGATGGGAATGAGCGAACGGATTAAAAACACCATTTTCCCTACAACTTATACGTATCTGACGAAAGTATTTATCTGGTTGTTCGTAGTTACCTTTACGCTGGTAATTAGTCAGGATGCCGGACCTGCATCTATATTTCTTGGCTGGTTAATTGGTTTTGTGTTTGTCTCCACGCAAATTAATGGAATGAGTCTGGTTAATCCTTTTGAAAACAATTCGGCCGGCGTTCCTCTAAATCAAATTACCCGGACAATAGAAATCAATCTGTTGCAAATGCTGGAAGAAACGGATATTCCGGAGCCAATTAAACCCATTAACGAAGAATATATTCTTTAGTGTTTAACCGTTTTCTTTCCAATCCAAATGAGTAGGATAGAAAGCAACCAGAAAAGCACTACACAAAAAAATGCATTCAGAACTGCTTTAGGATAGCCTAAGTTAACAACATTTATAAATGGGTAGGGATATAAATTAATCAGATAACCCCGGATTACAATAAACACAATATAGGCTATTGGGTAAATTAACCAGGTTAACGCACTTTTATAGGCTAACTTAGTTTTATCAACAAAGAAAATCCAGAAACCTAAAAAAATAAGCGGACTGGCAACGTGTAGAAGTTCATCGGCTATTCTGGCCCAGCCCGTGGGATGTAATAAACCACGTAACAAAACATTGTAGATCAGCCCGACCACTAAAATATATACTGTTAACGCTGTAAGGGTGGATGACTTGGAAAAAAAGACACCTAAATTTTTCTCTTTCGCCAACCAAAGGGATAGCAAACAGAATCCCAACAAAATGTTTGTGGTAACCGTAAAGAAGGAAAGAAATAACTTAAGCGTTTCTATGAAATGGAAATTAGCCTGCTGCAAACTCACATAAAACTGCAATAGGATTGAAAACCAAATGATGACTGCGCCAAATGCGACATAAGTTTTTGAAGCGGGGGATGAAATCATGTTTAGAAATGTTGGAATACGCTAAGAAAACTAAGTTAAACATTTTATAAAAGCAGTTATTTAATTTCATTTAATAGTTTCTGTTCAAAAAGAATTGATTTTTCTTTAAACTCAGGATCGACCAATGAAAAATTTGCCATTGCCATTAAGATTTTACCGTTTTTCCCGATTAGGATATTTGATGGAAAACCATGATTAATATTAAGTTCTGAAATGGCTGCTTTAGATAAACTTACAATTTCATATCGGTATCCAATTTTCTTTTGAAATCGCTTTGCCAATGCTGGTGAATCATGAGTAATTCCAACAAAACGTACACCTTTTTTAGCATATTTGTCAGCTAAATTATTGAGTTCAGGCATTTCTGCAATGCATGGAGGGCAGCTTTCAAACCAAAAATTAATCACAGTTACCTGATTTGTCAAATTAGATTTAAAGAACGCTTTTCGATTGGTTTTTAATCCTTTAAAATCAGGTAAATCTTTACCTATCAAATCTTCAAAAAAAGTTTCCTGAGTAGCCCATTTAACTTCCTGTGCTGTTGCTGCTAAACTTAAAAGGAAAATGACGATGGAAAGATAAATTTTCATTACTGTTGATAAAGATAAAGCAAATTTAACAAGACCGTATAAAACAAAAAGCCTTACCGCAAAATTTGGTAAGACTTTCCATTTTTATCTTTTGACGATTTTCAGTGTGATTGGCTTATTTAAAAGTTACAGATCCGTATTCTGTTTTCACACTTACATTAGCGGTACCCCCACTTCCAATTTTGCCAGCATATTTTTTGTTTTCATCATCTTTGCTAACCAAACTAGAGGTAACGTTCGAACCATACTTGAATCCCGCATAAGAAGTTAAAACATTAAAGTTAGCATTAAAACGATCTGCAAAACCAATTCCGACACTCACATACTCACCCCCAAAAGTGAAGTTTTTACAGGCTGGCGTAATTTCACTCACGTTTAGTCTATTATAATCCATATTGATGTTTGCATCACCGTTCAAAGTGCCCAGCGTAACATTTGAATACTCGGCATTAACAGCTAATTTTCCCGCTGATGCGATATTTAAATCGCCATAAGCTTGTTTAACAACTGTATTTCCTTTCACCGTATTGATATTCACTTTGGCATATTCTGCACTTAATAATAGATTTCCGCCTATTGTTCCAACAGTTAAGCCCTTGCCATATTGTACCTTGATATCAGCTGATCTGCGAATGGTGTTGATATTCACACCCACATACTCGGCATCTAATTCCAGTGTACCTACAGCTCCAATGGTTACCGGACCATTGTACTCATGTTTAACTACTGCAGCATTTAAATCCTGAATATCACATTTACCATACTGTACGTTGACGTAATTATTGGTATTGCTTAAATTGCCCGCAACCAAATTTCCGTATTGAACTTTTAAAGAAGTTGGTCCTGAGAAGTTGCCCAACTCTACATTTCCGTATTGTTGTAAAACAGATAGCGGATTAGCTGATGGCATATAAACAACGTAGTTGATTTTAACTTCCCTTCTCCAGGTAGTTACACCATTCCTAACGCCTCTGCCCCAACGTCCACCACGATCAGCCAGATTGGTCTTAATAGTAACCACATCACCATTTTTGTTGGCATCGATATTTACACCATCTAATAACTTCTGAACATCATTGTCAGAGTTACTGAAAGCTTTGATATCTATATCAACTTTCACTTCTTTTCGATCCCAGGTTTTTATCGTGATAGAACCATACTGATTGTTCAGGTTTACTTTATCACTATTATCTACATTAAAGGTTTTTGAGAATGATTTCGAACGTTCTGCATCAGCTCCTGATTCAAAATCTTGATTGACGCTAACCGTACTTTTTACTGAAACTGCTGCATAAGTATCATTTGATGCGTTTACCACCACGCTTTGTTGGGCATTCGTTTTTACGGCGATAAGAGCCAAAAGGCCTAAAAATATTTTTATTTTTTTCATGTTTGTTAATTGTTAAACATTTACAAGCTAACCTGCCGACCGGTTTGCACTGAAATGTAATGAGCGTATTCTATGAGTAGTTAGTATTGAGTATCAGGTATTAAGATCTCAATCACTTGAACTTCAAACTTTTTACTTTATACTTTATACTTTTATACTTCCTGCTAAATCTGGTTAACTCTTTTATAATCATCTACCTGATTAATGATGAGAAGCTGTTGTTTTAATAATTGCAATTGAATTTCGCGGTTTTTTACCATTGCTTTTACCACAAATGTTTGGTTGGGCGATGTTGGAAGTTCTAACCGTAACCTTTCATATTCCTCATCAAGTTTGGCTAAATCAGCGGTAAACTTTTTATAAAGCTCAGGATTTGCCGAGGCGAAAATGGCCAGGCTATCTCTTTTTTCGGTTATTAATCCGGTAAAATGAACTTCTTTTTGTGCATAGGCTGCATTAACATCAGCGATTTCTAAATCTTTGTTTTGTAACCTTCCGGCGTACAACCAAACTAAACCGAAAACCACTACGATACTTGCGGCCACACTCATCCATAAATACAGCTTTATCGGCTTTTTTTTATTTTGCGCTTCCTGAGTTTTTTTTGCATCTAGCTCCAGCTCAATTTTTGCCCATAGGCCAGCTGGTGGTTCCATAATGTCAAAAGCCTTCCGGTTTTCCTTAACAAAAGTTTCTAATCTATTATTCATCTCTCATCCCTTTCTGTTCTAAAATACTTTTTAATTTTTTCTTCGCCCTCATGTATTGTGTGCGACTTGTATTTTCACTAATTTTTAAAATATGTGCAATTTCTTCGTGGTCATAACCTTCTAACAAATACAAACTCAAAACCACTCTGTAACCATCTGGCAGTTCTGCAATCGCACTCCTCACTTCATCTGCCTGGAGTTTTACGTCATAGTCATCTGCCGATATTTCGTCCGGTAATTCAGCAATTTCATCTGTTCCAACAAATTCAAACTTGCGCTTACGCAGATAATTAATGGATTTGTTAATCACAATCTGTTTTAGCCAGAGTCCGAAGGTGGTTTCCTGTCTGAAATCTACAATTCGGGTAAATGCATCTAAAAAAGATTCCTGTAAAACATCTTCAGCTTCTTCTTCATAATTTAGAATTCGCAACGCGACATTATACATTGCCTTTGCATACAGTTTGTACAAATCAAACTGCGCTGCCCGGCTGCCCTGCATGCATGCTTTTACTATCTCTAGGTTTTTATCTACGTAAACGGTCTCCAAAATTTTGAATATTCTGATTATAAGACATAAGGGATTTTAAAACGTTGCATCAAGGTAGAAAAAAAGTTAAAAGATATGTAGTTAGATTGGATAGCATAAAGATACCTAAAACTAATCATGCCGAAAGTATGGTATCTACATGAGAAATATTACATGAAATGCTATAATTTTTAATGTTGAGGGATTATATTTACAATAGTCGAATTATATCACTCTATCTAAATTATGAAACCTTACCTCATCCTGGCGCTGCTATTAGTATCGTGCAAAATTCATTCACAGTTTAAAATAAATGGAAGTTTTGAAGAATTGGATAAAAACCGAATGCCTCGAGGTTGGCTGTTTTCTTTTTTCGATGCACAGAGAAAGGCATATCCTGTAAGGCTGGACAGCACAACAAAATACGATGGAAAGTACAGCCTTTTACTTGAGAAAAGCGGAACAGAAGCAGAATTTGGTGTGATTGATTATCCAATTACTCAAGTTTTTGAAGGAAAGACAATAGAGTTAAAAGCCTATATCAAAACAGAAAATGTAAGCAAAGGTTATGCTGGTTTGTGGTTAAGGATAGATGATAAGAACGTCAAATCGATTGCTTTTGATAATATGCAGGACAGAGGAGTTACAGGAACTACAGATTGGACACAGTATTCGATTAAATTGGATTACAATAGCGAAGACGTTAGAACCTTGCATATCGGTGGGTTGCTGGTAGGAGATGGAAAGGCCTGGTTTGATCATTTCGAAATCTTAATTGATGATAAACCCATCAGCAATGCTAAAGTGAAAAAAATAACGGTATCGAAAGCTGATCTTGATACGGCATTTGCAAAAAGCTCTGGCATAAAAGAAATCAATCTCACCAATCAATTAAGTACGAACTTAATTATTGCAGGTCAATTTTGGGGTTTTCTAAAATACCATCATCCTGCTATTGCAAAAGGAAACTATAATTGGGATGCAGAACTTTTCAGGCTATTACCATCCGTGATCAAAGCTCAAAATAATAAAGAGTTAAACACAGCACTCGAAACATTTTTAGATAAATTACCGCAACCGGCTGTATGTAAAGACTGTAAACTTATTGCCGCTGCTCAATATGAAATTAAGCCCGATTATGGATCGCTATTTAACGGTAATCTCATAGATGAATCACTGTTAAAAAAACTTGAATTTGTACGAGATAATCGAAATACAGCTTCAAATTATTATGTGGAGATGGCCCCGGGAATTGGTAATCCGCAGTTTAAAAATGAAAAACCATATTCAGCAATGACTTATCCTGATGCCGGTTATCGTTTATTATCGCTTTACCGTTATTGGGCAATGATTAATTATTTTTTCCCTTACAAAAATGTGATCGGTCAGGACTGGAATAATGTCTTAACAAGTTCGCTACCTGAATTTGTAAACGCTAAAAATGAAATGGATTACGGAAAGGCTGCTTTAAAACTAATTGCTTCAGTAAATGATACCCATGCAAACTTATGGAGCGGAAGCAAAGCGATTAACGATTTTAAAGGAAAATATGCTACACCATTTCAAACTACATTTATCGAAAAGAAATTAGTAATCACTGCTTTGTATAAAGACACGCTCGATGTAAAAAGTAAGTTAAAGGTGGGCGATGTGATTACAGCAATTAATGGAAAAGAGGTTGATCTACTTATTAAAGATTTCTTAGCGTTTACGCCAGCATCAAACTATGATACGCAATTGCGTGACCTGCCCTACCAATATTTGCTCCGCGGAAATGACGTTAAGATGAATATTAAAGTAAGCAGGGAAGGAAATCAGTTTAGCTACGATATACCCATGAGAGTGTATGGACGTGGAGGTAAAGATCCTGACTTCGAGAAAGCAGAACCTTTTAAGCTCATTAATGAAAATACAGGTTATGTCTTCCCTGGAAAATATAAAAATGCGATGCTCTTTGAGATTAAAAAACTTTTCGCCAATACCAAAGGCATCATTGTAGATATGCGTTGTTATCCATCAGAATTTATGCCTTTTACTTTTGGCAACTATATCAAAAACATGTCTACTCCATTTGTTAAATTTACGTTGGGTAGTGTAGATTATCCAGGTGCATTTAAGTTTGGACCAACAATAACCAATGGAGTAACATCATCTGATAATTACAAAGGCAAGGTTGTGGTTATTGTAAATTCAACTTCGCAAAGTCAGGCAGAATATACTACAATGGCTTTTCAAAGTTCGCCTAACGTTAAAGTAATTGGAAGTACAACTGCCGGAGCAGATGGCAACGTATCGTACATTGTGCTACCTGGAGGCTTAAACACGATGATTTCAGGAATTGGTGTCTTCTATCCTGATGGAAAACCCACGCAAAGAGTTGGGGTAAAAATCGATGAAGTCATTTATCCAACCATCAACGGCGTTAAGCAAGGGAAAGATGAATTGCTTGATAAAGCGATGGAAACTTTAAATAAAGGCTGGTAAAATTATTATTCAAATAAAAAGGGCGATGTTTCCATCGCCCTTGTGTTATTATTTACTCAAATACATTGATTTATCTTTGTAAAGCTTGCGGAAATAAGGATCTTCCAAATCTTTAATGAAACGGATCGCTTCACCGGTTGATTTCATTTCCGGACCTAACTCTTTAGTCACCTCCGGGAATTTCTCGTAAGAGAACACAGGCTCTTTAATCGCGTAACCTTTCAACTTACGTTCGATGGTGAAATCCTTCAACTTCGCAACACCTAACATAATTTTAGCCGCAATGTTAATGTAAGGAACATCATAAGCTTTCGCGATGAATGGAACCGTACGAGAAGCTCTTGGGTTTGCTTCAATTACGTAAACCTTTTCATCTTTAATCGCAAACTGAATATTCAATAAACCACGTACATCTAAAGCTTTCGCAATTTTGATGGAATATTCTTCCATGGCTTGCGTCACTTTATCTGATAAGCTGAACGTTGGCAATACGGCGAATGAATCTCCTGAGTGGATACCTGCAGGTTCAATGTGTTCCATCATACCTACAATGTGAACATCATCTCCGTCAGAAATCGAATCAGATTCTGCTTCTTCGGCTCTATCTAAAAAGTGATCGATCAATACGCGGTTGCCCGGAAGATCACCTAATAATTTTACAACGGCTTTTTCCAGATCTTCATCGTTGATCACGATGCTCATGCCTTGTCCGCCCAAAACGTAACTCGGACGAACCAATACCGGATAACCAACTTCGTTTGCCACAATAATGGCTTCTTCAGCATTTTCCGCTACGCCATATTTAGGATAAGGAATATCAAGATCTTTCAACAAATCTGAGAAACGACCGCGGTCTTCAGCGATATCCATGTTCTCGAAAGATGTTCCAATGATTTTAATTCCTTTTTCTGTTAGCTTTTCGGCCATTTTTAAAGCGGTTTGACCACCCAACTGAACGATTACACCAACTGGTTTTTCCAGTTCGATAATCTCGCGAACATGCTCCCAGAAAACCGGCTCAAAGTATAATTTATCAGCCATGTTAAAATCTGTAGAAACCGTTTCAGGGTTACAGTTCACCATGATGGCTTCAAAACCAGATTCTTTTGCGGCTAACAAACCGTGTACACATGAATAATCAAATTCAATTCCCTGTCCGATACGGTTTGGACCAGATCCTAAAACGATAACTTTTTTGCGATCTGATGAAATTGATTCGTTTTCTTCATCAAAAGAAGAATAATAATACGGTGTTTGTGCCGGGAATTCCGCAGCGCAAGTATCTACCATTTTATATACCCTGTTGATGCCTAGTTCTTTTCTACGGTCGGACACATCATCTTCAGTAACGTTGCCCAATAACCAGGCAATTTGCACATCAGAGAAACCTTTTTGTTTTAAGGTGAAAAAGAAATCCTGAGGGATGTTATTTAGAGAATATCTTTTTAACTCAACCTCTAAAGCAACAAGCTCCTGAATTTGATTTAAGAACCATTTGTCAATTTTGGTCACCTTGCGGATAGATTCCAAAGGCACACCCATCGTCATGGCATCTTTTATTAAGAACAGACGGTTCCATGAAGCGTGCTCCAAACCATCCATAATTTCATTAATGTTGCGGTTTTGACGACCATCGGCACCTAAACCTGCACGGCCAATTTCTAAACTCTGACAAGCTTTTTGCAAAGCCTCGATGAAAGTACGACCAATGGCCATCACTTCACCAACAGATTTCATTTGCAAGCCCAACTCTTTGTTGGCACCTTTAAACTTGTCGAAATTCCAGCGAGGAATTTTAACAATTACGTAATCTAAAGTTGGTTCGAAATATGCTGAAGTCGTTTTTGTAATCTGATTTTCGATTTCATCCAAGTTGTAGCCGATGGCCAGCTTAGCTGCAATTTTAGCGATAGGATAACCTGTTGCCTTACTTGCTAACGCTGATGAACGCGAAACACGTGGATTAATTTCGATGGCAATAATATCATCATTAGCTGGATTAACCGAGAACTGAACGTTACAACCACCTGCAAAAGTGCCGATGGCTCGCATCATTTTGATTGCCTGGTTACGCATCTCCTGGTAACAACGATCAGATAAGGTCATTGCCGGAGCAACCGTAATCGAATCTCCGGTGTGGATACCCATTGGGTCGAAATTTTCGATAGAACAAATGATAATGACGTTATCATTGCTATCTCTTAATAATTCCAATTCGTATTCTTTCCAACCTAAAACAGCTTGCTCTACTAATACTTCGTGAGTTGGAGAAGCCTCCAAACCGCGTTTAAGTGCGGCATCAAACTCTTCTTTTCTATGAACAAAACCACCACCAGAACCACCCAAGGTATATGATGGGCGAATTACCAATGGAAAACCAATTTCCTGAGCGGCTTCTTTACCTTCTAAAAATGAGTTTGCAATTTTAGATGGCGCTACACCGACACCAATATCAACCATTAACTGGCGGAAAGCCTCACGGTTCTCCGTTTTTTCAATAGCTGCTACATCAACCCCGATCACCTTAACGCCGTATTTTTCCCAAACCCCACGCTCAGAAGCCTCAACGCAAAGGTTTAATGCAGTTTGTCCACCCATTGTTGGCAATACTGCATCAATTTTAGGCAAATCTGGAGAATCGATATGCTCCTGTAAAATAACCTCGATTGAATCAACTGTTAAAGGGCGAAGATAAACATGATCGCCAATTACCTTATCCGTCATAATAGTTGCCGGATTAGAGTTGATGATGGAAACGGTAATTCCTTCTTCTTTCAAAGAAAGTGCCGATTGTGAACCAGAATAATCAAATTCGCAGGCTTGGCCAATAATAATTGGGCCTGATCCGATAATTAATACTGAGCGTATGGAAGTGTCTTTAGGCATGATAAAGCTTAATACAATAATTAAAATTCTAAAGTTTTTTACCCTTTTTAAGGATGAAGAAGCAAGAAGGTTTTCTGCTTTTTGATGAGGAAAATCCCAACTGTTCTGTCGGGATGCAAAGATAGGTTTTTACACTTGTTTTCCGATGAATAAATTAAAATAAATAAATCAGGCTTTAACCACTGCAGAAACGAAATATTTTTCGAAATCCAATCGTAAAATATTTAGCCATTGTACTATAAAAATATCTTCGTAAACCGTGCTTCATCAATCCATTACGAATAATAAAAAATCACCAACGAATAATAAACGGTGGACAATTGAACCATCAAAAAATATTTATTTGTAACAGAAAAATAATTCAAAAGCAGCTTATTAAGATTGCTGCCAACTTATTATACAGTTCAAATAATCAAGAAATGGTTCACGGGTACTATTCAAAATTAATAAGTAAGCAGCCAATCAGTCAGCTGAAATGTCCGAAATGTGATGCTCAATATGATATGCAATTTGAAACTTTTTGCAAAATTCATCACATGCTGTTTATACCATTTTTTGCAGGCAAAAAGACACCTTATATCGGATGCGGTAAATGCGGCACTCACTACTATCCCACGGCCTTTCCAGCTTTTGAACAACAAGCCATTGAGTTTTCTAAACAAACCAAAAAACGATGGTATCATTTTTCAGGACTCATGCTGCTTTCCATTTTCGTTATCGGGGCAGTTACTTTGGTGTATAAGGGATCTCAGGAAAACAAAAAGCGAATGGATAACAATCTGGCCGCAATACAACCCAATTGCGTTATTTTCTATCACAAAGCAGAAGATGTAAATACCAGCATGCTCGTAAGCAGAGTAGTTGCTGATACTGTTTTTGTACATGAAAATTCACGATCTACCAACGGCAGTGCATATCAGATAGATGATTCTGATAACTATAAGGGACCCGAAACTTTTTTTATGAAAAGTGAATTAAAAAAATGGCTAGCAGAAGGTAAAATCAATGACATCACCGAGCCTCAAACCTATGCAGAATAACTTCTAAACCCTAAGAAATGAATTTAGTTGACCAAATAAACGCTTCGAATAAAAGAAATAACAAAAAATTTATCCTGATTGGTGTTTTAATCTTTGTAGCACTAATTGCGGCAGCCATATTGCCCTTTTTCATTAATCCGAAAGCATTTTATGATGAAAAAGACGGAAAAATCTATTTCGGAAGCAAAGAACTCACCTACATTAAAGCCAATGAGTTTAAACCGTTGGATTATAGTGTAGCGGTAGATTGTACAAAAGTTTATTACAACGGAAACCCTGTTGACTTTGTAGACCGTAAAACATTTAGAAATCTCGACAAAGGCTTTTACTTAGATAAAAATGGGTTATATTATGAGAAAACCGCTTTCTACGCTAAAAACCGACTTGAGCCTTTAGAAGGAGATTATGATAAGGCAACCTTTCATTCTTTAGGATATCAAACCTCTTTGTTTGCTGATAAAACAAACTTATATGCCATTGAGGTTTTTGCCGATCCACCATTAAAAAAGATCGAGGTTCCTGGTTTAGATATCGCATCGGTAGAATCGTTACACAACAACTGGTTAAAGGATAAAAACAAAGTGTATTTCGATGATTGGGGTAATATAAAAGTTTGTTCAGAAATTGATGCAGCAAGTTTTGTGGTACTGAATTACACTGTAGCTAAAGATAAAAACAAAGTGTATTATATTACCAGAGGATTGAAATCAGATCAAAAAGAAGCTACAGAAAAAGCTGATTATGCAGTATTGGATGGCGCTGATGCCGCAACCTTTGAAATGATCAATAATAAAGAATACCGGGATAAGAATAGAACATGGACAATTGCCAGGGAAGGAGAAAGTGTAGAATATAATATGCCAGAAGGGCACACTAAATAGCTGTTAATCTGTTGCGCAGATTAACAGCTGCATGTTTAAATCGAACCTATTGTTGGAGTTTGATTTCGCCTAAATCTGTTGTAGCGCTGTCTTTTACAGCAACCTTTTCAATTGTGGCATCCTTGTAAGGTGCATTGGCTTTTATCCAAACAGTATAAACACCTTCCTTCAAATTGGTGAAGGTGAACGCTCCCTGACTAACCTGAGCTTGTAGTGTATCCGTGCCTGCAACCAGTGAAACTCCTGCTATGGCATCAGTCGGCGTTACTCGTCCAACTATTCCACCTACTTTAATGTAACTAAACGCAACAAAGAAAATGGCTGAAACCATTAGTGCTGTTAAAAATAATCCTAGCTTTTTCATTTTATAATGATTAAATGGATGAATCTTTTGGATAAACATGTGGCAAATTAAATTGTTTGTTGCAGAATTAGCACAGTATCTACAGGCTAATCAAATGGCTGTCTGAATTTTCATACAGCCAAATCTGACCTGCATTAAAATAGTAGCTTTAAGGTGTTAACAAAGCGTTAAAACCAGATTAGAATGTAACATTAGTATAGTGTTGATTGCACACGAAGTCATGCTTTCGTCACGAAAATGCTATACGCCAATTATTGGCAATAATGTTGTAATAAGCTGAACATATATGCGTTTTGTATATACTTTAGAAAAAGATCTAAAGCTTCCTCGCGGCTTAGTTACCCGCAATGAGGATTTCTTCATAAATAGTTTGTTTGGTTTATTATCCGGTTAGAGGAGCCCTCCTCAACCGGATTTTTTCTTTTAAGGGTTTTTCTTTTACATTTGGCGCAATCGTTAATTAAGCATTGTGAATAAACCAATCAAAAAAATAGCTATCGTCGGACCAGAAAGTACAGGCAAGTCGACCATGTCTCAATTGTTGGCTAAACATTACAAAGTTTCATGGGTGCCAGAGTATGCCCGCTATTATTGCGAAAACCTCATCGCACCTTATACTTTGCAGGATGAAATAAATATGTACTATGGTCAGGTAGCTTTAGAAGATGCGATTTTAGTTACAACCGAAAACGATTTTATTATTTGCGACACCACCTTTGTGACTGTAAAAATCTGGAGTGATGAAATGTTGGGCGAAACGCCACAATTGGTTTTAGATGCTTTGCCAAAAAGACCTTATGATCTCTACTTGCTAATGGATATTGACTTGCCCTGGCAGGATGATCCGTTAAGGGATTTTCCTAATCAACGCGAATATTTTATGGAGGTTTGGCACAAAGAACTAAAGGCTTTAAATGCCAATTATAAAGTAATAAGCGGATTGGGAGATCTTCGCATTCAACATGCTATTGAGGCAATTGATGAATTTTTAGCTTTATAAATTTGGAAAGCAATGGCAGCGGCTTTTAAGATATATTGTTCCCGCCCCCGCTTCTGCCACAATGAAAAATTGTGGGCATCTCGCTATGGTCGGGTTTAGGTGGCCACATCGCTGCACAAGTTGAAGTAAGCTAAACCCGATTAAAATGAAAATCCTTTTTATATTTTCAAAGTTGCTAACCCCAATGGACGAAATGATATTAGGGTTAGCAACTTAATATAAAAAGATTGTAATGTAAGCGGGGCGAAATTAACCGACAAGGGATAAAGATTGCTTTTCAAAAAAGATTATCTACCATTTTAGCACAATCTTCACATATTTTTCTACATTTGCGACATCATTAGGGGTGCCTTGTTTGTTATAAACACAAAAACGGGCTGAGATCATACCCATTTTGAAGCAGAAAGAGGAAAGCAAAAAGCTAAAAGCTCTGGTCAATAACCAAACTTTAGTCTTTAAGCTCTAAGCCTTAAGCTTTAAATGCACCTGATCCGGGTAATGCCGGCGTAGGGATTGGAGTTATGGAAGTTTAACTGAAATCGGGAGTACCCCTATTTCCGATGGGTTTAACTAAAGACAAAAACATTGAAAAATTTACTTTTTGCAGCACTTGTTGCAATGTTGCCTTTCTTTGCATGGGCACAAAATTCGGTTACAGGAAAAGTGACCGATAATGATCAAAATGCCTTGCCTGGCGCTACGATTAAAATTAAAAACCAAAAAACATCTGTAATCAGTGATGCCAATGGTAATTACACCATAGGCAATTTGGCTAACGGAAATTACACTGTTTTGGTAAGTTACGTAGGTTATAGATCTCAAGAAAAATCCATCAATCTAACAGGAAATTCAACGCTAAATTTTGCTTTGGTACAGCAAAATTTTTTGGCTGACGAAGTGGTGGTAAGCGCCACACGGGCATCCAAAAATTCGGCAACCACGTTTCGAAATCTGGATAAAGCAGAGCTGGCAAAAAATAACCTCGGCCAGGATTTGCCGTATTTGCTTAACCAAACACCTTCGGTTGTGGTTACATCCGACGCTGGTGCCGGAGTAGGTTACACCGGTTTACGAATTCGTGGCAGCGACGCCACCCGCATCAACGTTACGCTTAATGGCATTCCTTTAAACGATGCGGAAAGTCAGGGTAGTTTCTTTATCAACTTGCCCGATTTGGCCTCGTCGGTTGATAACATTCAAATTCAACGTGGTGTAGGAACATCTACAAATGGTGCAGGTGCTTTTGGCGGGAGTTTAAACATCCAAACCACTACCCGCCGTGATTCTGCTTATGCAGAATTAAATAATACTTACGGTTCGTACGACACCTGGAAAAACACCGTAAGCGTGGGTTCAGGTTTAATTGCAAACAAATTTACTTTCGATGGCCGTTTATCACGAATCAAATCTGACGGTTATGTTGACCGTGCTTCATCTAACTTAAAATCATTCTTTGTTTCTGGTGCTTATTACGGAAAGAAAGATATTCTTCGTGCCAACGTATTCAGTGGAACGGAAAAAACTTACCAAGCCTGGAACGGGATTAGCGAGGAAATGCTGGTTACCAATCGCAGACACAATGATTTTACTTACGATAACCAAACCGATAACTATCAGCAAGATCATTATCAATTATTCTATACCAGAAACATTACCAATCAGTTGGTGGCAAATGCGGCCCTACATTATACCTATGGAAGAGGTTACTACGAAGAATACAAAGAAGATCGCAAGTTATCTGATTATGGAATCCCGGCTGTGGTGCTTGGTGGGGTAACGCAAAATACTTCTGATTTGGTGAGAAGGCTTTGGCTGGACAATGATTTTTATGGCGTTACCTATTCTCTAAACTACACGCCGCAAAATAATTTAAACTTTGTTTTAGGTGGTGCTTACAATGAATATAAAGGCCGCCACTTTGATGAAGTGATATGGGCGCAATTTGCCAATTATGATGGCAGCGGCTCTATCCGCCATCGCTATGACGACAATGATGCTTTCAAAACCGATTTCAATATTTTCGGCAGGGTAAACTATCAGTTAGATCAATTTAACTTTTTTGCCGATTTGCAATATAGAAGAGTGTATTATTCATACTTCGGTATTGATCCAAACGGCAATCCCGGGCAACAAAATGCAAGCCTGGATTTTTTCAATCCAAAAGCAGGCATCACTTATAACTTCAGTGATAAGAGTAACGTTTATGCATCTGTTGCCGTAGGAAATAAGGAACCAAACAGAAGAGATTTTACGGATTCGAATATCAATAGCCGCCCGAAACCGGAAAATTTAACTGATGTAGAGGCGGGTTATCGTACGCAATTCTCGAATGTGAGTTTGGGCATAAATGGTTTCGCCATGTTTTACAAAGACCAACTGATTAATACTGGAAAGCTGAATGATGTGGGTGGACAAACCCGTCAGAATGTGCCAGATAGTTACCGAGCAGGTATTGAAATTGATGGAAGATGGCAGATTATTAAAAATCTATCGTGGGCTGCAACAGCCACTTTCAGCAGGAATAAAATTAAAGACTTTACTGAATTTATTTATGATGATGCTAACGGAGCCTTAACTACTTTTAACTACAGCAACACGAACATCGCTTTTTCTCCCTCAATCATCGCGTCAAGCGAGATTAATTACAATGTTTTGCCAAATGCCAGCGTAGCATTTTTGAGTAAATATGTAGGAAAACAAAATTTAGATAATACTTCTGCTGATACCAGAACGCTATCGAGTTTCTTTGTAAACGATATCCGTTTAAGTTACAACACACCGCTTGCCGGAATTAAAAATGTGGGCTTGAGCTTATTGATCAATAACGTTTTTAGCACATTATATGAAAGTAACGGTGGTACATATCCCTATTTATATGCTGGCGATTTAAGCCGATCTAACTATTATTATCCTCAGGCCACCCGCAACTTTCTACTGAGTTTGAATGTGAAGTTTTAGGGGAGAGCGTAAATTCACTACATTCGTCATTGCGAGGCACGAAGCGATCTACAAAGCAAATTAGATTGTTCCGTACCTCGCAATGACGATTTTGCATTTAACCACCATATGAAATACATTGAAAAACTTCAATACATTACCCATGATTTACCGCATCTTACTCACCTTGAGCAAACACAACTGGCCTGTGAAGCTGGTGCCAAATGGATCCAGTATCGGTGTTTAAGTAAAACCGATGAGGAACTTTTGGCAGACATTAATGCCATTGCCGAAATTTGTGATGACTGGGGAACAACACTTATTGTTACTGATCACATTCATTTAAATGGCAAAGCCGATATTCAAGGTTTTCATATTGAGGATATGGATGCCGATTTTGTTGCTTTGCGGAAAATGGTTGGCAATGATATAACCCTGGGCGGTTCAGCAAACAACCTTGAAAATTTAATCAGACTAGCCAGTGAAGGTGCGGACTACGCTGCTTTCGGACCGTATTCTACAACTGACACCAAACCAAATGATTTTCCACTTTTAAGCATTGGCAGTTATTCGAATGGCATATCTCATTTAAAAGATTTAAATATCGAATTACCCATCATCGCCGTTGGAGGCATCAAAATAGGTGATGTGGAAGATTTGATGGAAACCGGCATTCATGGCATTGCGGTTTCTAATGCTATTTACGCTGCCGATGATTTCATTGAGGCTTATCAGGATTTTTATGACGCCGTGAAAATTTAATCTTGTTACTTGATACTATCTACTTGATACTTTAATTTTTATCTTCGCAGTATGTCATCACATCACATTGTAAAAGAAAAACAGGAGCCAGCCTTGTATATCGATGAGCTTGGAAATTTCAATGAAGAATATTTAGGCCAGCTTTTGGAGTGGAGTCCGACGCTGTTAGTGAATGGCGAAAACTATGAAAAAATCTTTTCTCTTGGTTTAAAAGTAGACGTTTTGGTGAATGGAAGCAACCAGGAAGTTCAGGAAGATACCAGAATAGTTCAGGGCCCGGTTGATGCTTTGATGGTGGCCATAAACTTTTTATACGAACAAAAATATCCTGCTGTAAATGTGATTACAAGGAAATTCGATCTGGAAAAGTTTGCCGGATTTGAAGATAAAATTAACATTGTGGTATTTACCGAAAGGGCTAAACACTATCCCATCAAATCGGGTTTTTCGGTATGGAAACCTGCCGGAAGTCAGTTTTTAATTCATGGCAACCGCTACCTCGAAGTTACCAATCTGATGCAAAATGAAGAGGAAGTTTTTGAAGTGGTGAATGATGGTTTTGTAGAATTTACTTTCTCTGGTCAACCAATATTTATTAGTGAGCCCTTATGATTACCATTAGAAAAGCCAAAGAGCAAGATATAGAAGTCATTAGAGATATTGCTGCGGCAACCTGGCCATCAACCTATCTTGACATTATTGGGCAAAATCAAATTGATTACATGCTCGACAAAATGTACAATAAAGGTGAATTGCTCAATCAGCTCATGGAAGGACATATCTTTTTGATTGCTGAAGACAATGAAAATCAATTTGGTTTCGCTGGATATTCCATTATTGATCATGAAGAACGAATTTACAAGCTGCACAAACTTTATGTTTTGCCTTCTGCCCATGGAAAAGGCGTGGGTAAAATACTGATTAATGAGGTGTTTAATCAGGTTAAAGATTCAGGTGCTTCTGCTTTACAGCTCAATGTGAACAAGCACAATAAAGCGAAAGATTTTTACCTAAAAGGAGGATTTACCATCAAAGAATCGGTAAAAATTGATATTGGCGAAGGTTATGTAATGGATGATTATGTAATGGAGTACCAATTTTAAATTTATAAGCAACAATATTAACACAATTGATAAATCCCTTTTCAGGCGTCAGCTAAATCGTTATACTTACATTCCTAACCATACGGAATGCATACTTATCCTACTAACCAAATTCAAACGAAACAACATTTTTTAATACTTGATGGGTTGCGTGGCGTTGCAGCCATATCGGTGGTAGTTTATCATTTCATGGAGTTCGTGGTGCCCGATTATCACAAAAACTTTATTGCTCACGGACATTTAGCCGTCGACTTCTTCTTTTGTCTTTCCGGATTTGTTATTGCTTATGCTTATGATCACCGTATTGAACAGATTGGGATAACGAATTTTTTAAAACTGAGGTTTATACGCCTACATCCACTGGTCATCATTGGCGCTATTATTGGATTAATCACATTCATTTTTGATCCGTTTAGCAACCTTTATTCACAATATGCTGGAAGCCAGACGTTACTCATGTTTGTAACCTCCTGTTTGTTAATCCCATTTCAAATGGTACCAGAACGTTATTTTAATTTCTTTCACTTAAATCCGCCAACATGGTCGTTGTTCTGGGAATATATTGCAAACATCTTTTATGTACTTGTTCTATTTAAACTCAAAAATAAAATTATTTGGATTTTAGTTGCAGTTGCCGCCATTTTATTATGCTATGAAACATACCTTTCTGGTTATTTGGGTGTCGGTTGGGGCGGCGATAATTTCTGGGGTGGTGGAATCAGAATTTTTTACTCCTTTCTTGCAGGAATGCTTATTTACAGATCAAAATGGATTATAGCATCAAAACTTGGCTTTATTACCATGAGCTGCCTATTGCTGCTGGCTTTCCTGATTCCATTTGCAGATCAGTCGAACTATTTTGCAGATCCAATTACGGTATTACTGTACTTCCCTTTATTAATTTCGCTTGGAGCAGGCGCAAGTTTATCTAAAGGTTTAAATAAAATTTGTAAATTCTTGGGCAATATTTCTTACCCGCTGTATATGATCCATTATCCGTTTATGTGGTTATTCTTAAGCTATATCGAAGCGAACAAACCTACTATGCGTCAAATGGTTGTGGCCATCCCTGTGGGTACAGTTTTATTAATTGGCCTTTCATATTTGGTGATGGTCTTTTTAGATCTTCCGATACGCAATTACCTGAAGGGAAAAATGTTAGGTAAAAAACTAACACATCAACAATAGGTCGATCGATATATAATACAACCATTGTTGATGTGTTTTTAATCTCACTACTTTAACTTCGGTATCCTTGTTGGTGTATCGGTTCCATTAACAATTGAAGTTGCGCTTTTGGCAATGGCCTTGATGGTCGATAAAATATTTTCTACATCTAAAGTGCTATACTCATCCTTCACCGTGTGATAAAACTTGTCTACATCAATCTGATCTGTACTGATTGTGTGTGCCGGAACGCCCAATGCGGCTAATGTTGCGTTATCGCTTCTATAGAATAAATTTTGTTCAGTATAAGGATCTGGGTGGAAAGTGAACTCTGTTCCAGCTAAGTTTTTCTGTAGAATTTTCCCAAAATCAGATTTTTCGTAACCAGTAATGAAAGCCGTGTTCTTTCCGAACTTAGAATCTTTTCCAATCATTTCGATGTTGAACATGGCCACTACTTCATCCGGATTTAGCTTACTCGAGAAATATTTTGCACCAAAGCCACCGATTTCTTCAGCTGTAAAAGCCACGAAAATTAATGTGCGTTCATTATTCTTTTGTGCTTTGTAATATTTTGCCAAAGCAATCATCGCCGTTGTTCCGGAAGCATCATCATCTGCTCCATTTGCAATGCTATCACCATTAACAGTTTTAATAACTCCTAAATGGTCGTAATGACCTGAAAAAACCACCAATTCTTTAGCTTTTGATTTTCCCGGAATCATTCCCGCAACATTAAACAAAGCCATTTTTGAAACTTTACCTTTTAAGGTTACGGTAAAATCATCGGCTTTAGTAGTACCCAACACAAAAACCTGAACCGCTGATTTTCCAGCGCCCAGGTCCTTTTCATCTAAAGTAGTGGGTTTATCAAAATAAGCTTTGTAGCGTTTAAAGTTCTCAGCTAACTTTTCATCCACCAAAATGATTTGGTTTTTGCCCGCTGAAAGCATTGATCTGAATTGATTTACAAAAGGCTTTTCTGGATCCATCATAACCACACTTGCGTTGGATTTATCCAAGGTGATGTTTTCTTCATTTGCACCAGCCAGGATTACATTTTCGGCAGCGATATCTTTACCATCAATTTTAATGGCTTTGCTTACGTTGGCCACCTGATATTTGTAAAAAGCCTGTCGGAAATTTTTCTCTCCGTTTAGCGGCTGTAATCCAATTTTTTTAAATTCCGATTCGATAAAAGTAGCGGCTTTATCAATTCCGGGAGAAAATGTCGCACGACCTTGCATCTCATCACCACTTAAAGTTTTGATCAGATGATCGGCATAGTCTCTGGTAATAATTTTATCAATATTTTGAGCATTTACCTGTAAGCCCGCCATCCCGACAAGTGTAACCAGCAATAATTTTTTCATTTTATGTTTATTAAGTTATTATTTAGATTTTACCTGCGAGTTTAACCAATTATCTCTGAAAGTTTGCATGGCCGGCGTTAAAGTTCCGCCGGTTTTTTCTATCGAAACGATCTCCAACACCGGATTCTCAGCAAAAGTTAACCTGGTTGATTTATTTTCTCCACGGTATTGGTATTTAATTTCTACCACATCGCCTGGTTTATGCGCCTTAGTCACCTGATCAATAACTGATGCATTTGTCGCTTCCTGCCCGTCAATACTCAAAATCACATCGCCCACATCCAATCCGGCTTGATAGGCTGGCGTTCCTTTCGATGTTTGCAGTAAGGTCATTTTGCCATCTGATGTATTCAGATTGCCAAAGCCAGCATAAGCCTGCCCGGGATTTGCTTTGCGCAATACCAAACCTGCGTTTAGCAAAAGTTTGGCATAATCATTTTTCTCCTTTCCGTAAATGTATTTGGCAAAAAAGGCTTTTGCAAATGAAGGGTTTTTAGTTAATTCAGATAAGGTTTTTTCCAAATCTGGAACAGTATAAGCGATCTCTGGTTTGCCATAAGCTTTCCATAAAGCCCGCATGTAATCATCAAGCGTAAGCTTAAATTCAGATCGCAAAGTAAGATCTAAAGCCAAAGCAGTAGCAGCACCATAGGTATAATAAGAAAGGAAAATATTGCCTTTATTGGTTTGATCGATGGCTACACCTGCATCAGCAAAAACAGCGTAACGGCTGGCTTCAATAGGTGAATAATTCTTTGCTCCCGGAGAATTTAAAACAGCATTGACCATTCCATTAAAGGCTTGAATGGAGTTGTCAGCCGTTTTCAAACCTGCCCGGGTGAGCAATAAACCACCGTAATACTGCGTAAAACCTTCAGCCAGCCAAAGTTCGTCACTGATATTGGAATGCTCAAAATTAAAGGGTTCAAGTGTTTTCGGGCGTAAACGTTCTACGTTCCAGCTGTGAAAATATTCGTGGGAAAAGGTGCCTAGTAAATTGGATTCATAACCTTCTATTTTTGGAGTGCGCTGCACAATAGAGGTTGAATTTCGATGTTCCATACCATCGCCGGCATTGGCAGGGTAAACATCATTCAGAAAGTAATAATTTCCATAATCATACACTGGAAAATCTCTCCAAACCGCATAATGTTCATCAACCATTTTTTTTAACATGTCTGCATATTTGTCTACAGCCGCCTGAGTATCATTAGAATGTGCAATCAAATGAATGGTTTGTACCTTGCCATCATGGTTTTTAACCTCCCATTTTGCAGTTTTATAATTGGCAATCTCAATCGGACTATCCATAAAATACTGGAAATTTGGCGCATAGAAAGTGTTTTTACCCATCGGTTTTAATTGTGTGGCCACTTTCCAGTTTTGTTTTTCTGCATATTTAAATTCAACCAAACGTGGTCGTGCATCCATCCCTACCGGAAAAGCAAAAGTTGCAGGAATGTTCATGTGTGCATGGGTTTCATCAAAGCCTGCATAAGTTCCGTCAATCCAGTTGCCAAATAAAGTATACGTGATTTTAACGGCATTTCCATGGGCTGGAATTTCATAAACATCGCCGGCGGTTTGTTTAATAACCAATGCTTTTCCACTGGCCTCAAATGCTTTAAAATTATAAACGTTTTTGCCGAATTCATGCGTAGCATAACGCCCCGGAGATGACCTGCTCATTCTCACTTTTAAATTCCCTGCCGGAACATTCGGAATCTCCATCGCAATTTCTGCTTCATGATGGATGGCGTTTGGAAATGAAACTACATACCGCACTTCATTTTGAGCAAAAGCACAAAATGATAATGCACTGCATAATACAGCACCTAAAATTTTCTTCATAAAAAAGGTTTGATGGGCTAATTTAACAAGAATGTAAGAGTATGATGTAAAAATGTATGAAGTAAGATGTAAAATGCTTGATGGATTGATCAGGAATCACTTTTCAGCTACTTCACACCATTTCGCTTCCAGTAGTTATCTCCTGTTATTCCTTGTCCCAATCGTATTTCTCCAAATCGCGGTAAGCTTTACCTTTTATAATTTCCTTTTGTTTAGATGATTCAGCATCAACCCAGGTTTCATGAACATTATCGGCCACTTCGAAATGAAAATCCTTATCTTTTTTGGATTGATAGATGGAAATTTCATCCGTATCAGCAGTAGCAAAATCGTAGGGACCACGAGCGCTCATCAGCTTCACAAAAACAGGCAAACATTCAAAGAAAATAAAAAGTAGACCGATAAAAGTAACGGCAATGGCTGTGTTATCATCTTTCGATCCATCGACATTAAACTTGAGTTGCCCCAAAGCCCAGTTCCGATCGGCAAATCCAGCGATATCGGCCAAACTATCAAGTTGTTTTTTAGTGTACAATTTTTCGTTAAACAAGCCATCAAATTCCTTGCGTTTATCTACAAAAACTTCTGATTTATTGATATTAGCTTTTAACGAATCGAGCTCGGCCTCACGTTGTTTAATTTCTGCTTCCTTACGTTTCGCATAGGGTCCATAACCCATCACGCCGGAAGTTTCGGTAGTTTTATTTCCAAAAATTTCGAAGTTTAGTTTTTGGCGATCGACTTTAATCCCTTTTTCTAATGAATCGCGGGTTGCCTTTTGTTGGTTCAGGCGGCCAAACTCAACCTGATATTTTTTTTCAAAAGCCTTGTTTAAGGTATCAATTTTTGAACGTTGCCCATTAAGATAACTTACCTTCAAACGTTCTTTAATTTCTTTATCAAAAATTTTCAATTCAATTGGCCGGGAAATTACCATACCAATCATAATGGCCAATAAAATACGTGGTGTAGCCTGTAGAAGTTGTTTATTGGTACTGGCACTTTTATTAATGCTGGCCACAATGTATCTATCCATATTAAAAATGGCAGCTCCCCATAAAAAGCCAAAAATGATGGCGAAAATTAATGCTAAATCATCGCCTTTAAAAACGAAATACATGGCATATCCGCCAGAAAGTGCGGCAAATAAACCAGTAAAAAAGATGGTGGCACCAATGCCGGTATATTTATTTTGTTCTGTAGGATACTTTTCCAGTGTAGGGATATGTGCGCCAGAACAAAACCAGAAGAAACGATTCAGTTTGTCCATTGTAACTATTTATAATTAAACGCCTAAGGGTAACAGTTGTTACAGTTTTGATTAAAATATATGGCATTTTTTTGATGATGGGTGTAAAATTGAATTTCCTATATTTGCATAAACACAAAATTTCAAAATGAAAGAGATATCGGTACAAGAACTAAAAGAGAAAATCGACAATAAAGAAGATTTTCAATTAATCGATGTTCGTGAAACATTCGAATATGAAGTTTCTAACCTTAACGGAGAAAACATTCCATTGGGTGGAATTCTAATTGAAGCCGATAAGGTTTCTAAAGATAAACCAGTGATTGTTCAATGCCGCAGTGGCAAAAGAAGTGCAGCAGCAGTAATGCAGTTAGAAGCACAATACGGTTACGAAAATTTATACAATTTAAAAGGTGGTATTTTAGCTTGGCAAGAGGCTTTTGATCCGAATATGCCTGTATATTAAATTAGTGAATTAGTGAATAAGCGGATGAATGAGTTTTGAATGGCGAATGTAAGAACAGAGCGCTTATTCAAAATTTCAGCAGTAATCAATATTATTCACTAATTCATTTCTTTACAAATTATCCAATTCACCCATTCAACCCCTCACTCATTCAATCAATTCTAATTGTGGGTAAAAAATTCGCACTAAATATCTTTTACAATCTCGCCATTATCCTTTCCATTTTAGGAATTGTATGGTGTTACAATAATCACAAACCACTTCCAGGTGGATTTTTAGTTGGCGTAGCAGCTTGCTTTGCTTATTTCAAGTACCAGTTGATGAAAGATCTTCGCAAAAACTTTAAAGAAAAAGATCAGAAGTAACACCTTCCAAGCCTAAACCTGGTTGGTTATTTAAAACATATTTCCCGTCAACAAACTCAGGATCGGTAAAAGGGTTATTTGTGGTTAACCAGGGTCCGTCTAAATCTGCCCAGTTACAAAGTGGTGCTAAAGCCGCAGCCGCCAAGGTAGCACAGCTAGTTTCACTCATGCAACCAATCAAAACTTTCATACCGAAAGAGCGGGCTTTCAAAATCATTTGATGGCCTTCATACATGCCGCAGCTTTTCATCAGTTTCACGTTAATACCATGGTAAGCACCTTTAAGTTTATCCATATCGGCTAAACGCTGAACCGCCTCATCAGCCAACAATGGAATCGGACTCCTTTCCGTCAACCAGGCATTCCCATCAAAATCTGTTTTATCCATGGGTTGCTCAATTAAAACAACGCCCTGATTGTGCAGCCAGTAAATTAAATCAATGGCTTTTATCCTGTCGCTCCATCCCTGGTTTGCATCTACATAAAGTGGCACATCGGTCATGCTACGAATGGTTTCAATAATTTCACGATCATTATCTCTGCCCAATTTCACTTTGATCACTTTAAAACCTGCGGCATCCTTTAATTTTTCGCGAATCACCTCAGGCGTATCAATCCCGATAGTGTACGAGGTAACAGGCATCTTTGATAAATCAGCACCATAAATTTGATAACAGGGTTGGTTTAAAATCTTTCCGTTAATATCATTCAATGCAATGTCAATAGCGGCTTTAATGGCTGGCTGGCCGACTGCAATACTATCAAGGTAAGTGATAATTTCTTCAAAATTAAATGGCGCCTTAAATGGAGATAAATCTACCTGCTTTAGAAATGCAGTGGCTGTTTCATAACTTTCACCCATGTAAGGCACCATAGAGGCTTCTCCATACCCAGTTACACCTTCATAATTAATTTTTAACAGCATTAATGGGGTGCTTGTTCGGGTAAACTTTGAGATGGAAAAGGGATGTTTTAATTCTAATTCAAATTGCTTGCAACTAATCTTCATTATCAATCGTCTAAATAATTAAATAGGCCGAATTTATCGCCTTACAAAGTATATTTGTTTATTAACGCCAATTATTCCTGCCATGAAAAACATTTCAAGATTACGGTATTTTATTTATTTATCCTTAATAATTTTAGGAGGATGTACCACAGGAAAAAACGCCTTACAGAAAGGCGATTACGATGCTTCAGTTGCTAAAGCCGTGAGCAGATTGCAAAACTCGCCAAAGAATAGCGAAGCTATGCAAGTATTAAAAACGGCTTACGATTTAGCCCTTCAGGATCATTTGCGAAAAATTAATGAAGCCAAACTTTCAAACGATTTATTCAGATGGGAATCGGTGATGTATGATTATCAAAAAATCAATCAACTGGCAGATGATATTAATAGCTGTCCGGCTTGTTTAGTACTGGTACCCAATCCTTCAAAATATGTGAAAGAAGTGGCTGAAAGCAAATTGAATGCAGCAGCGGCGAGGTACGAATCTGGATTAAGTTATCTTAATACCAACAATCGTTTATCGGCAAAGAAAGCTTATTACGAGTTTGAAAAAACACAAAATTTACAGCCCAACTATAAGGATGTTAAAAACAAAATGGAAGATGCTTACTGGGCTGCCGTAACTCGTGTGGTGGTTCAGCCGATCATTTTAAACAGAGGTCCGTATAAATTAAGTGCCGATTATTTTCAACAACAAATCGATCAGTTTATCAGCAGCTATTCTAGAAATAAGTTTGTCATATTTTATGGAGAGGATCAAGCCACACAGCAAAAAATTGTTCCTGACCAGGTATTAAGTTTGAACTTTGATGATTTTGTGGTCGGACAAACCTATGTAAAAGAAAGGGTAGAAAAACTCAAACGCGATAGTGTGGTAATTGGCGAAACCCGAGAACGCAAACCCATTTACGGTACGGTGAGGGCTACGCTAAGCATTTTTGAAAAAAACATATCATCTTCAGGATTACTGGATATGAGTATCATGGATTGGCAAACGAAAAAAATTGTACGCCAACAAAAATTTCCGGGCACCTATGTTTGGAGGGATAGCTGGGCGAGTTACAAGGGTGATGACCGGGCATTGGATAAGCATCAATTGGCAATGACCAGAAGAAAAGAGATTTTACCGCCGCCACCGAGTGCGTTGTTTCTGGAATTTACGAAGCCCATTTACAGTCAGCTGGTTGATCATATAAGTGGTTTTTACAATAATTATTAGTGCGCTAGTTTCGGTCTGTGTCTCTACAGAACGGCGTATGGTAAAGTGTTGTAATCCCAGAGTTAAAATAAAATATCCTTATCAAGGCCTAAAAATATAATGGCTAATATTGCAGCGATGAATACTGGCTTATATAATCCTTTCCAAGGTTTCGACTTTCTGTACAAAAAATGTTTCTTAAGTGGCAACACTTTTAACTCACCTGTATTGCAGGTTCCGTTGATTCCGAGATGGTTATTGGAGCAGGCGGGCTTGACTGGGGAGGAACAAATCCAGTTTCTGGATGAAAGTATCCGCTCCTACAATACCTTGGTGATCCCGGTAAACAGCGAAGTTAATGAGCAGTTCATTAATCCTTTGGAAGATAAAATTGAAAAAGCTTTTGCAAAAGGTTATGATGCTGTTTCAGCCTTGCCCGAATTAGACCTATTTAATTGGATTGGGAAGTTTTTATATGGCTTTGTGTACATCGAAATGCATTCGGCTTTACGCAAGGAAATGACTGCCGATGGCCTGAACATGTCACAATCATTGATGATGAAGTTTGCTAACCTGAACTTCATGATGCAGAACTTATATACCAGCATCGAATTTGAAGATTTTACGCCCTGGTCGATTACAGTTGTCAAACTCGAAAACGAAGAAACGCCTTTTAGTTTCCGCGATGAAATTAATACGTTAACGTTTTCTTTAAAAATGAAAGACTTTGGTATTGTTGCCTGCCTGCAGGATAACGGAACCAACAAACGGTATCACCAGGAAATCATCAATGAAATAAGAGATAAAGCATTAACGGCTGAACAGTTTGAAGAATTAACTGCCCGTTTTTATTATTCTGCTTATCTGTTTAACCGCTTGCCCGAATATACTTTTATGCCTGTGGAGGGAACTACCTACATTGAGGCGATGCCACTTCGAGGAAACATGACCAAGCCGCTATTTGATGTTTGGCAACATAAAATTTATGCCCAGGTGCTTGAGAATTTCTGGAAACCCTGGGGTTACGTTAAATTCGAAATCATCAAAGATCCTGATCACCCGATGAGCTTTTTTGAAAAGCCATGCTTACCGCAAGCGGGATAAGCTACATGCCTAGTTTGGCGGCGATGATGGAGAAGAAGTTTTGTAATATCCCTGGTACGAAAATAATGGTAAAAATTAATCCGGTTAAGGCGCCAAAAAAGTGCGCATCATGATTAATGTTATCCCTCGAATTTTTTGAAGCATATACGCAATACACTAAATATATACCTCCAAATATTACCGCTGGAATTCCAAATGGAATAAATAGAATGCCAATTTCAGCCATTGGATTAAATAATATAAAGCTGAATAAAACAGCGCTTATTGCGCCAGAAGCGCCCAAACTGTTGTAATGAAAATCATCCTTATGCCTGAAAACAGTAGGTAAATCACTTAAAATCAAAGCCAGAAAATACATTAGCCCAAATTGCCAACTCCCCATCATTTGCTCTAAAGCAAAGCCAAAGGCATAGAAAGTAAACATATTAAAAAACAAGTGCATCCAATCGGCATGGATAAGCCCACTTGTAATTAGCGTATAAACGTTTTGCCCTTTTGATACACTGTATGGATGCAGCATAAATTTGCCGTAAAGGCTTTGATCGTAAAAAGCGTAAAGGCTGGTTACAATGGTAAATACAAATATGATTGATGCTACTGGAGCAATGCTGAGGTATTCCATTTTCTTATTTTAAATCGAGCTTTACATCTGTTACCAAACGAGCCACCGGATATCTGTTGTGTGTTTTCTCGTAATAATCAGAATTTTTATACACAAAATCAAGTTGTGCGGCACCATTCTTCGCAAAGTCTGCATCAGCAGCCTTCTTAGCATCTAATTTATTTTTCAGTTCCGGATGATTCTTGAGTAATTCTGCTGCTGTATCTTCAAAAACATAGGCAGAGTAATGCTCCTTCATATCCAAAATAGAATCAAAAAAATTCCAGTTGAAGTATGAATCTGTCGCTTGTGGTTCCAGGGTTTCTACAATGAATCGGTTTGTTTTCTGATTTACATAAACCACAAAATCGCCAGCATAGTATTGTAAAGCATTTTGGACAGGATTCACAGTTACAGCAGAATGCAGATAATGGCCTTCATACGGACGAGTGGCCGTTTTAAAGTCGGTGATGTAATAACTTTCAACGCTAATTTTCGAATCTGATTTCAATTCTTCTACTTTAACATTGTTGAGTTTTAGCAAGGTAATTACTTTATCCCAGGCCTTCGGAATGATATAAGCAATAGGTTTTTTGATGGAAATTGCAGGTTCGTAGTTATTCCATTCTTTAATGGTTTTAGTAAATGGTTTATTTCGATCGTAAAACAGACGATCGGTACCGCTCACTGCACTTGGCTTTTTGCCCGATTCGAAACCTTTAAATGGCAAATCGTTTTCAACAGATTTGTTTAACTTCCAGGCCAGGGGAAATTCTTTTTGAACTGCTACAAATTCATCCGCTTTGCGTTTATTTTCCCCGATTATTTTAGCATCTCGTTGAACAACATCAATGTAAGTTTGCAAAAGCTTATAAGTGGCATCAACGCGTAAATCGTAGGATTTCAACATGTGCGTTTCAGGCATAAAACCTATCGTATTATGTAACGTAGTGTAACCTGTAGAGTAACGTGGCGATTCGATGAACCCAGCTATCCCGGTTTCTGGTATTTCCCCGAAAGCGTTCACATAAGGAATCATCGGATAACCTTTTTTCTCCATACCTGAATATAAATCTGGAACAAGCGTTTTGGTTAAGTAGCTTGATAAAATAGGATTCAGCTTATCTTTTTGGGTAGGAATAAGCGTCATCACATATTGATAGTCGGCTCCATTACTGGTATGCGTATCGACAAATATTTCCGGTTGCCAGATATTAAAAATCAATTGAAAAGCAGCCGAATTTTTTGAATCCGTTTTAATGAAATCGCGGTTCAGATCAAGGTTTTTGCTATTTCCACGAAAGCCATACGCCACAGGGCCGTTCTGGTTGGCTCTTGAGGTTCCTGTTCTGTTTAAACTGCCATCAATATTATAAACCGGGATGATGCATATTACCACATCTTTGGGTAGCTGATCGGCTTTTAAAAGATCTCTGGCCAACATCATTGAAGCATCAATTCCTTCAGGTTCACCTGGGTGAATACCGTTGTTAATTAACAAAATACGTTTATTACTTTTTCTGATGGCAGCAGGATCAAAATTTTTATCTTTCGATAAAACTAAAAGATGCAGCGGCTTACCAAAATCAGTATTGCCATAGGTGATCAACTTTGCCTGGGGATAAGTTTTGGCAAGGTTTTCATAAAAAGTAATCGCCTGATTGTAGGTTGCCGTTTCGGTTTTACCACTAATTTCGAAAGGTGTTTTTTGTGCCATTGTTTTTAAAGTGATGAATAGGAAACACATGAAAAACAAATTTCTCATACAAAGTGATTTAAATAAAATGCAAAAAGAACTAGAAAAACTTACGGTATGCTTTAATATTTCCGAAGAAGTATTTTACGCCAAGGCTATAAACATTAAAGGTATCCGGATCGTAGTTTCTAAACTTCGTCGGCGGATCGTTATAGCCGTCTAAACCTTCGCCGAAGGTAAAATTACTTTGTGCGTTAAAGTTAATTACATAACGAACGTATCCGTAACCATCATTAATGTAATAGTTAAGACCAAGATTAATTGGAACAATAAGGTTCACACCTTTATCTACGCCAGGAAACGGACCATAACCCGGATCTACAGCTGCCCAATCTGGCTTATAGCGTACAATGTCTGTAATATTGTTATTAATTACGCCAACACCCAAGCCAAGGTAAGCGCCTTTTATGGCTTCCCAAAAAGGTCTTCTGTCGTAATTCACAAACTCACCAAGTTGTACTTTTAAGTTGGCCGTAACGCTGGTATATTTATTAACAAATTGTCTGTTATGCGGATCGGTTACAATATCACCACCCTGAACCATACCGTACTGCCCTTCCAGTCCAGCGGTAACAAATGGCGTAAAATGATAGTTGATTTCTCCTGCAGCTGTGTAACCCCAATTACCCTCAACTACATCAGTTTTTGAATAATTAGCGCCGCCACCTAATCCCCATGACCATTTAAAATAATTCGATTGAGCAAATGAAAATGTAACCAGGAATGAGAATAAAACAGTAAGTGATGTAGTCTTCAACGGGCTAAAAGTCATATCGTTTTTTTACAAAAATAATATGTTTATTGAATATCTATAACTTTTACCTTTGAATTATGAGCAAGTACACCAACTTTAACAAATCTTTGGAACAGAGATTTATCAAATATGCGAAGATAGATACACAGTCAGATCCTGCTTCTCCAACTTGTCCTTCAACAGAAAAACAAAAGAACCTGGGTAAAAATCTGGTTCAGGAATTATTAGAAATCGGCATTTCTGACGCGGAAATGGACGAAAATGGTTATGTTTATGGAACCATTCCTGCAACTTCTGAGAAAAAATTGCCTGTAATTTTTTTCTGCTCTCACATGGATACCTCACCAGATTGCAGCGGAGAAAACGTTAAGCCGATTATTCATGACAATTATCAAGGCCAAGATTTAATCTTACCAGATGACCCGTCTATCGTGCTCAAAATGGCAGAGCATCAGGATCTAAAACACCAAATTGGCAACGATATCATCACAGCAAGTGGTACCACACTTCTAGGTGCCGATAACAAGGCTGGCCTGGCTGCAATTATGGAGGCGGCAAGTTTCCTGATGAAAAATCCAACGGTAAAACATGGTACCATCAAAATCCTTTTTACCCCTGATGAAGAAATTGGAAGGGGCGTAGATAAGGTAAATCTTGCAAAATTAGGCGCCGATTTAGGATATACGATTGATGGTGAAACGTTAGGATCAATTGAAGATGAAACTTTTTCAGCCGATGGGGCAGTATTATTGATCAATGGCGTGAGTACACACCCGGGTTTTGCCAAAGGTAAAATGGAAAGCGCAATCAAAATAATGGCTGATATCATCGCCGCTTTGCCGAAAGAGACTTTGACACCTGAAGCCACCCATCAAAAAGAAGGCTTTATTCATCCTGTAAGTTTCAGCGGACAGGTAGAACAAGCTGAAGCCCACTTCATCATCAGAGATTTCACTGATGAGAAATTAGCTGAACATGGGAAATTTTTAGAGGAAACAGTAAAAACGATTATGCGCAATTATCCGAATTCTACTTATTCTTTAGAAATCAAAGCCCAGTATCGCAACATGAAGCAGGTTTTGGATAAATATCCAAAAATAGTAGAATATGGGGTTGAAGCGATTGAAAGAGCTGGCGTAGTTGCAAAACAGCAAAGTATTCGTGGCGGAACAGACGGCTCTCGTTTGTCATACATGGGATTACCTTGCCCCAATATTTTTGCCGGCGAACATGCTTTCCACAGCAAACAGGAATGGGTAAGCGTTCAGGATATGGAAAAAGCAGTGCAAACAATTATCAATATCGCGATGATTTGGGAAGAAAAGGGCTAAGTTAGCCTGAAGTCTTTAGTCCGGAGTCGTGAGGTTCTCGACTTTGTACTAAAGACTTCATATTTAAAAAGACGCCTGACCGATTTCCAAACGACTGATTTTCCCTTCTTTTCCTAATTGGAATTTGAAAAAGGTTTTAAAATCGCCCCATTGGTCTGAATGGAAATTCCCGTAAACATCCAAGCCATTATTCTCTACCTTATCGATACTCGTAAAGCGCTCATGACCTAATGCTTTTTTAAAGAAATTATTAAACTGCATTTGGTTCCCATCATCATACAGCTGAACATCATCCGTAAACAACGTAAACCAAGTTTTTGCATCACCATTTTGGAGCGCAGTGATGGCGGCTTTAACTTTCGGATGGGATAATTTAGATAGATCGACAGGCATAACAATGCTATTTTTTTTGAGATAGACGCGACTCATTCCCAAAGTAATGAGCCCAAAATTTTAAAAGCAAAGCTAAAATTTTAAATGCAGCATGTTTGTTTAAGGGAATGAATCAAATTTAATAAAAATTGTTTCTAAACCACCACTATTTTGTTACTTTTAAAATGTAATGATAACCCTCGAAAACGATTATTTAAAAGTAAGCCTTAACGCTAAAGGAGCAGAACTTCAAGGTCTGTATAGTAAAGAAACTGAAATAGAATATTTGTGGAATGCCAACCCTAAATATTGGGCTAAGCATAGCCCGGTTTTATTTCCCATTGTTGGATCGTTAAAAGATGACCATTTTAAGTATAAGGGTAAAAGTTACGAGCTGCCCCGGCATGGTTTTGCCCGCGATCATGTTTTCGAAATTGAAAAAACAAGCAGTGCTGAAGCCGTTTTTACCTTAACGCAGAGCGATGAAACCCTGAAAGTTTATCCGTTTCATTTCAAACTGAAGCTGATTTATAAATTGATTGACAGGAAGCTGAACTTAACTTATGAAGTGATCAATACGGGAAATGAAACACTCTTATTTTCCATTGGTGCGCACCCGGCTTTCGCTGTTCCAAATACACCAAATACCAACTACGAGGATTATTACCTGGCTTTTAATACAGATGAGAGATTAACCTACTGGAAACTAGAGGATGGTTTAGTAGCCAATGAAACAGGAAACATTGAGCTGGATGGACATAAATTAAACCTTAAACATGAGCTGTTTTACAACGATGCGCTGGTTTTTAAAAACATGCAAAGCAGCTGTATAAGTTTGTTGAATAATAAAAACGATTACGGCTTACATTTTCATTTTGAAGATTTTCCGTTTTTTGGCATTTGGGCAGCAAAAGATGCACCATTTATTTGTCTTGAACCTTGGTGCGGCGTGGCCGATGGTGTAAACCATGATCATCAATTGCAACGCAAAGAAGGAATTACATCACTGGCACCTGGCAAAAACTGGGAACGCTTCTGGGAAGTAGAATGTTTTTAAAAAATCATTTAGCAATGCTACAAAATAGCTAATCAGTAAAACAAAAATAAAAAATGACAATAAAAGAAGCGATTTTGCAAAGCCTAGATGAGATTAATTCTTTAACCAATTATATGGAAATCTATAACCATATAGTCAAAAATAATTATTATGAGTTCGCAACTGCAAAAACTCCTGCTTCGACTATTTCTGCTTTATTAGGAGACTTCATTCGAAATGGAGATGCAAGAGTTAAGAGACTTAAGCAAACAGGAGGAACATATTCATATTATTTAACAAAACACGAGCAAAATATTGGTGTAGATGTTCTAAGTGGGGACGCAATGCCAGAAACTCAAATAACAATAAAAATTAATAAGCAAAAGACTTACGATGAAAGAGATTTGCATAAGCTTTTAACTAGTTATCTTAAAAATACAGTTACATATTCTAAGACAATCTTTCACGAACAATCAAACGGTAAGGACAATAATCAAATATGGACGCATCCTGATATGGTGGGGATTAAATTTCTTAATCTACAGACAAAAGCAAGTCAAAATTTCCTAAAATCTATAAATCGAGTGGATACTTTCAAAATGAGTTCTTATGAATTAAAAAGGGAAATTAACAGCGACAGTGAATTGAAAAAAGCTTTCTTTCAAGCAGTTTCAAATTCAAGTTGGGCAAACTATGGTTATTTGGTTGCGTTTGAGTTTAGTGACAGCTTAAATGAGGAAATGACCAGGCTAAATCAATCGTTTGGAATTGGCATTATTGAACTTAATGCTAATCCATACCAAAGCAAAGTTCTATTTCCTGCAACATATCGTGATTTAGACTTTAAAACAATTGACAAACTTTGTAAAATGAATGACAAGTTCAATAAATTCATCGAACAGACTGAAAAGCTTATGACTGCAAGTGAAAAATATGTTTCAGGAGCAGAAAAAGAGCTTGATGAATTTTGTGATGAATACTTCATAAATGATACAGACATTGAAAAATATTGTGTTGAAAAATACATCCCATTAGAGACAGAATAATCATGCCCCATATCATAGTACTATAAAAAGCTATGTAGAGTGGTTTTTGATTAGATGTTCTTAAAGGTTCAATCTTCGTTCGTTATTAATTGTATCTGGAACTTCGCCAAATTATAAAGAAGGAGCAATGAAAATTGCTCCTTTCCCGTTTAAATCTTTACGTCCATCACTTTTCCGTTTTTCCTGCTTGCCTCTGCCATAAAACCCATAATGTGGCTTTCTATCGATTCATCAATGGTTGAGGTAAGTAAGGCTGGGTTTTGTTGAGCCACCGCCTGTACAAAATCCCTTACCAGCAACCAATCGCCACCACCATGCCCGCTATTTTTATAGCCATCTACATCTTCGGCTTTAGGTATAAACTTTGTTTCTTGTCTGGTTTTAAAATCATGCACAACCAACTCGGTCATGTCGCCAACCATATCACCCATGGAGCCCATTATTCTGGTTCGGCGATCATGGTAGGATGTAAATGCCTCCATTGAAAAATTAGCAGTTACACTATCGCTAAATTGAATGCTTGTAACATAATGATCAGGCTGATCATTATCCATTTTATATACGCAACGCCCGTAATTAGTTGTTTTTAGCTTTTCCAAAACCGCTGCTTTCCGATCAGATGTACCTTCGGGAATATCTAAAACCGCTGTTCTCGAATTTCGGTCAACATATTCTTTAATAGCAGAATAAGGACAAGCCCGTTCTACGGCACAGCCATCCGTGCATCTGGCTGTGCTGCCTTCAGGTGCATTTTCTTTTTTGAACCACTTTAAATCGCCCATGGCCACAATACGTTGCGCTTTTTTGTTGATTACCCATTTCATGATATCTAAATCATGGCAAGATTTGGCCAGGATAATAGGCGTAGTTTGTTTTGAATTATGCCAGTTCCCACGTACATAAGAGTGTGCCATGTGCGTATGCTCAATAGGCTCAAAATGCTGAATGCTGATGACCTCACCGATGGCGCCTTTAGCCAGCAGCTCTTTCATCTTTACAAAATAAGGAGCGTAACGCAACACATGGCAAACGGCCACAATTCTTCCCGTCTTTTTTGCCAGGGCTAAAATATCGCGACATTCCTGCTCTGTTGGTGCAATAGGCTTTTCCAAAAGCACATCGTAACCCATTTTTAAAGCCTGCATACAAGGTTCGTAATGTAAATTATCAGGCATCGAAATAATCACGGCATCGGCCATTTTGGGCTTTTTGAAAACATCTTCCCAGGTATTGAATCTGTTCGCATCGATAATATTATGCTTTTTAGCGTATCGTTCATTTCTAAACGGAACAGGTTCCGCAACACCAACAATTTTAATCTGATCGGGAAACTTTGCTGCGAAATTACCATAAACCGTTCCCCGGTTTCCTGCGCCACAAGTTATCGCTGTAATGGGTTTATCCAAAGGCCGATGCAAGGGATGATCAGGAATGCGGTAACTGTAAGTGTTTTCAGCCAGCCGGGCCAGCACATCGGTACTTACCACTGTAGCGCCCAAACTCAGGCTTAAGGTTTTCAGTAAATTTCTACGATTCATATTTTTGTTTGGTTAGTTCATGCTCTTACCTGTTCAACTGTAAAACCGCCAAAACAGGCAAATGATCAGATGCATAGGTTTCATTAATTACCTGGTGCGAAATCACTTTAAAGTTATTCCCCTTTTTATAAGAGATGTGATCAATGGTATGCCTTGGATTTATTACCGGAATGGTAAAGCCGCAATTTTCGCAGCTTCTTACAAATTGCTGATCAAAAATTTTGATGCTCTCCGAATTTGGATCAGCATTTAAATCCCCCGCCAGGATTAAAGGCAAACTTTCTTTTTCCGTTAACCTGTTAATCTCTTTCACTTGCATCATCCGGTTTTCCTCAGGCCTTTGTGCATCCAGATGTGTAGAGGCAAAACGAATCTTTCTGCCATCTGGCAAGCTGGCTGTTCCCATTCCCAGAATACGTGGTTCGGCTTTTGGATCTTGATTACTTGGAAGGCGATAAGTCTGAGGATCAGTTAAAGGATACCTGGAGAGAATGGCCACACCATAGTCACCTCCATCATGATCAATAGCTTTAAAGAAGTAAAAATTCATCTTGAGTTTGGTTGCTAAAACAACCGCTTCATTTATATTCCCTGATCGTTTCGTGTTCACATCGACTTCCTGCAAAGCCACCAAATCTGGCGATTGGGAAGCGATTACCTTTGCGATGGCCTCAATATCTATCAAACCTTCTTTTGATTTTGAAGGTGGATTAGCATGGTGAATATTATAACTTAAAACCCTGATTTCATTTGGATTATTTTTGTTTATTGCCATTTTCGGAGAGCAGGCAACCAGTAATGCGAAGAGGAAAAAATAAAAATGGCGATAAGCTTTTCTATACATGTGAAGTTGTTTATATCCTAAATTAATAAATAAAAGCATTTGAAATGATTTGTAATATGATTTTTATCAAAATAAAACAAAACGGAAGCTGAATATGGTTAATCAACCGATTTTAAAATTAGGGAAACAACATTAAATCTACCTTGTTTAATGATTAAATCTTCAACAAAAAAGATAAGAGATATGGATAATCAAGTAGAGAAAAACAAGGCGATTTGCAAGGTATTTTTTGATGAGCTTTTCAATAACGCAAATTTAGATGCAATAGATCAGTTCGTGGACAGTGGTGTAAAGGTTCACAGAACGTTTCCATGGCAACGGGAAGGTGCAAAAGCTTTTTATGATACGGTTGAGGTTTTCAAACTTGGTTTCCCTGATTTAAAAATAAGGTTTGATGATGTATTAGGTGACGGCGATAAAGTAGTGGCCAAATTCACTGTAAGCGGAACACATAAAGAGACTTTTCTAAATATTCCTGCAACAGGAAAAAAAGTTGAATATGAAGAAGTAAACATTGTGAGGTTTAGAGATGAAAAAATAATTGAGCATTGGGTGGTTGCAGATACCTACAGTTTAATGAAAACGCTTACAGGCGGTGAAGTTCATCAGTTAATTTAAAATTTTCCCATGTTATCGGGATGTCGTCAAAAAACACCTCTTTTTTGTCTGAACTGCACCCATTAAACCGTTTTTGGCTTTCATAACTTAGCATAAACAATAATAAGTTATGAGAACCATGCACCCTTATTTAAACTTCGACGGCCAGGCTGAAGAAGCTTTCAATTTTTATAAATCTGTTTTAGGTGGAGAATTTGCCTTTTTTAAGAAAATGAGTGATGCACCTGAATCGGATAAATTACCTGAAAATGAGCGGAACAGAGTGATGCACGTGTCCCTTCCGATAAATGAGCATACCATTTTAATGGCCTCTGATTGTGTTCCATCTGCCGGCCATGTGCTGAGAGAAGGCAATAACATGTATGTTCATCTGGCGGCTGAAAGCAGGGAAGATGCAGACAAACTTTTTAATGGCCTATCAGCTGGAGGAACCGTTGAAATGCCCATGGAAGATATGTTCTGGGGTGACTACTTCGGAAGCTTCAAAGATAAATTTGGCATCCAATGGATGATTAACTTTGGGAATTACTAAATAAATGCAGAAAAGGACTTTCACTAAACTGAAAGTCCTTTTATTTTAAACCGTCAAAAATCTGCGTAAGTTTTATTTGGCATAATGTGGCCATTTCTGTATCCTTGTTAATTATACCTCTCGCTCATTAGGAATCAGTAGCCAGCATCGCATGACCAACGTTAATCCAAGCCTTTTAAAAACGAAGCAGCATTTTAACATCCTTGATGGATTGAGGGGTGTCGCCGCTTTAGCAATCGTTGCATTCCACTTTATGGAAGTGGTTTTCGAATTTAGCAAAAACATCCTTGGTCATGGTTTTTTAGCAGTTGATTTTTTCTTCTGTCTTTCGGGTTTTGTAATTGCCTATGCTTATGACGATCGGCTGGAAAAAATGGGCATCATGGAGTTTTTTAAATCGAGGGTAATCCGACTGCATCCATTGGTCATCTTCGGCTCGGTATTGGGGTTATTGACCTTCCTATTCGACCCATTTAGCGGAACTGCGGCACAATACAGCATTGGTAAAATCACTTTATTATTCCTTACCTCTGCGTTATTAATTCCCTTTCCTACCATGGAAGATCGATATTTTAATAATTTTGGACTAAATGCACCCGCATGGTCATTGTTTTGGGAATATGTGGCCAATATTTTCTATGCTTTTGTACTTTATAAATTACCGAAAAAATACCTCATTGTTTTGGTATGTACCGCTGCCGTAATTTTAATAGGTGTAGCCTATCATGCAGGTTCGCTTTTGGGCGGTTGGGCTGGTGAAAACTTTTGGGAAGGCGGAGCCAGAATATTTTATTCTTTCATCGCAGGTTTAATCATCTACCGATACAATTGGATTATCAAAAATAAACTGGGTTTTATCGGCTTATCTATTCTTTTGCTGCTGGCTTTTTTTATGCCCTACTCATCTTATAATTGGTTAACCGAAAGTTTTGTAGTGGTTATTTATTTCCCCTTACTGGTTTCACTTGGTGCAGGTACCGTGGCCACACAAGGCCTGCATAAATTGTGCATATTTTCAGGAAAAATATCCTATCCGCTTTACATGACACATTATATGGCCATCTGGATATTCGCCAACTACTACAATACTTACAAACCTGAAGGCTTAAAACTGGCACTGGTCATCAGCTGCGGAATAATTGCTTTGGTTTCACTGGCTTATTTAACCATGATTTTGTTTGATATTCCCATTCGGAAATACCTGTCAAAAAAACGCATCAAAGCCTAAAGTTTCTCCCGATTACATTTTTAATTTTTTTTTAAATTCTTAAAACAAAGCCATTGTTATCGTGTTTATGATATAGTTTGTTTGGTTTAGTTTTATCGGTGGATACTTATAAGACATTCAATATAGCCTCATAGAGATATGAGGCTTTCTCGTTTCTATAGCTTTTTCTATTCTCTTTGAATTCAAATGCTAAAAGAATACTAACTTTTAAGTATTGACAATCAGTTTGTTATAAATTATCTTTAAAGTTATTACCCTATATACGCCGTTAAAATTCGTTCCCGCCGTTGCTCCTGATTATTAATTATCAAAATTAATAAAGCAAAGTGCATATATATTTAGTAAAACATCCCCTTGATTACTGTTTTTGGCAATAAATGGTTTTCATGAAATATCTAAATGATCTAAAAATGCGGTTCAGAAATTATGAATTTGTAAAGATAAACCCAATTTTTCGCAACGCTTCCAATAATAAATCATTAATATGAAAAGAATTATTATTTGTTGCGATGGCACCTGGAACAGTCCGGGCGATAGTGAAGACGGTTTGCCTATTCGTACGAATGTTCAAAAAATGTTCGAAAGCATTTGCAATACCGACGATAAGGGTATTGAACAGATTAAATATTATACAGATGGCGTTGGCACTTCGGGGAGCAAGCTGCGCAGGTATTTAGATGGTGCCACGGGATTTGGCTTAGACCACAACATTGTTAGTGCCTACAAATTTTTAGTTTGGAATTTTGTTAAGGGAGATGAGATCTATTTGTTTGGTTTTAGCAGAGGTGCCTACACCGCCCGCAGTCTGGCGGGAATGATCCGCAACTGCGGCATTATCAAAAACAATGATTTGAGTTTAATTGATCAGGCATACAATTACTATCGTAGACGAACAGAACTTGACTGGGCTCCCAGTGGCGAAAAAGCTATTGCATTTAGAGAACGTAATAGTTTTGAAAGCCGCATTAAATTTGTAGGTGTTTGGGATACCGTTGGGTCACTGGGCATTCCCCTTTCGCTATTCAGACCCTACAATGCATCGAAATATCAATTTCATGACACCACACTAAGCAGTTACATTGATTTTGCTTACCATGCCTTAGCCATTGATGAAAAAAGAAGCAGCTTTACGCCTACCCTTTGGATTCAGGATAAAAATGCGGCAGCAGATCAGGTCAATCCACAGGTTTTAGAACAGCGATGGTTTTGTGGTGTACATTCCAATATCGGTGGTGGATATCGAGAAACAGGGCTGAGCGACATTGCTTTTAGCTGGATGGTTGAAAAAGCGAAAGCCGCGGGTTTAGGATTTGAAGCGGACTTTTTAAAAAGATATGTAGCACCAAATGCCTACACGGGCAAACTCTACAATTCACTCATTTTTCCTTTTAACATCACTCCAAAGGCCGTCCGCGAAATTAAGCTTGATGATGAAACCAGGCAAACGATAGATCAATCGGTATTGGAAAGGTATTATTATGATGCCAGCTACCGCCCGACTACACTTACAGAAATTATCAAAAGCATCGAAACTGATGGAGAAAAAAGTTACTGGTATCCTATACCTGCCAGTAACGGACCATTTCCACCAAAACTGGCGAGGTGAGGTTAGAACAATTAGCGAGCTTATGAGCATGTAAGCAGAGCAATTCTAATATTTAAGTTGATAAATTTTTCCTTTTATTGCTAACTAATTTAGTATTTTGCGGTTTATTTTTATCAATCGCAAAAATGGAAAACAAGGTCAGCATCAACAATAATAGTGTGGAATTTTCAGGGATAACCCGTGATTACATGGAAGCCATTTCCGAACTGATCTGGAATGGTTTTGATGCAGGAGCCACAAAAATTGATCTGGTTTTTGATACCAATGAAATAGATTTTATTCCTGCTATCGAAATCATCGACAATGGGAGCGGCATTAACCTGAACAACCTGCACCAAACGTTTGGCGCCTTTTTAGATTCTTTGAAACGTAGCTCAGATCATCGGTCATCTTATGTTCGTGGAAAAAAAGGTAAAGGCCGTTTCTCTTTCATCGCCTTTGCGCAAAAAGCCATTTGGAACACCACATTTTTTGATGAAGTGGCAAATGAATACATTAACTATGATGTAAATATCAGCGCCAGCAACAAGGATTATTATGCCGATGAAAACAAGCGGGTTGCAGCTGATATGGAAACGGGAACACGGTTGAAACTTATTAACCTGTTTGGCGTAACTGCTTATTCTTTTACCAGTGAGGCTTTTATCAATTACCTGAAATCTGAATTCGGGTGGTTCTTACTGCTGAACAGCAAAAATGACTTTCAGTTATGTATAAATGGCGATAGAATTAAATACGAAGATCTTTTGGCTGATCATGAGGTTTTTGAGCGAGAGATTGTAGATGCCTCCACCTCCCGGTTTAACTTTACCATTACTTTTGTGCGCTGGAATGAAAAAATTGGCGATAAATTTTATTACTACTTCTTAAACAGTGAGAAGAAAGAGGTTTTCAAACAGCTCACATCCTTCAATAATAACGCCATTAACTTTTACCACAGCGTCTACGTTGAATCAGATTATTTCAATCTGTTTAATTTTACTGATACGGAAGAAACCACAAATATGTTTGGTTCCAATCCACAGAGCCCGATTTTTAAACAACTCATTAAAGATCTTCAAAAAATTGTCAATCAAAAACAAAAGGAGTTTGTAAAAGATGATGCCGCAAATGAACTGATTCGGAAATTCGAAAATGCACAGTCGATGCCTGATTTTGATGCGGCTGAACTGGAGCAGAAACAATTATTTATCGAACTGGTTAAGGCACTTTATTGTATCCAGCCCCGTCTGTTTAAGGGTTTAAATGAATCACAGGAGAAAATGATTTTATCGCTAATTAAATCGCAATTAGACGATAAAGAAAATCTCTTTAAATTGATTAGAAATATATTACCCGTTAATGATGAGGAGAACCAGCAGTTAAAGGCATTGCTCATTTCAAATCCAATCATCGCTGATTAAAACCTTTGCCTTAAGCCATTGTTGTCTTACCAGAATTAAATTTGCAAAAGACATCATAATATGGAAAACCAGGGAAATACTTACAGTCAACTGTTAGAATTAGCGAACAGCGATTACAAATTAACGGCAGGAGAAGCTGATATTAAAGGTTGGACGGTTCAAAATGAAGCGGGAGCATCAATCGGGAAAGTAAGAGATTTACTGTTCGATCCGCAAAATAATGCTGTAAGGTATCTAATTATTGACCTCGATGATTTAGGTGTTGATCTGGAGAGCAAAGGTGTGCTCATTCCCATCGGCCTTGCGCATTTACATGATCATGATGACGTTGTGATTCTTCCAAACATCCACACCGATCAGTTTAAAGCACTTCCTTATTATGTTTCAGGAGAAGTGGATCAAAATACAGAGGATGAAATCAGAGATGCCATTGGGAGTCCGGCAGCCTTGCGGATGGAAGAAACTATCATAGAAATGGATCAAAATTCGTTTTACAATCATCACCATTTTGATAGGGCAAAGTTTTACAGACGTGGCAACAAATAAATCTGAAAAATAAATTAGCGACTGTAAATCAAATCAATACGAAAACCAAAAAACAAAAAAAGGCAAATCGTTATTATATCGGCATGGATGTAAGAAAGATGATTAGCCCTAAGCTAACAGGGTTGTTTTTAATGCTGATGCTTTTTGTTTCTGTTTTTCAGGCCTGTAAAAAAAGCAAATCTGATATTGGCGCTGCGCTGAGTAAAGAAACGGGCAACAAAGTTTTCAAAGAAATTACAGCAGAAACCTTCGGTGAGAAAATGAAGGCTGCAATTACGGCCAGGCAGCAGCTATTTCGTAATCCTGGTTTTATGTCATCATTTTATGCGCAACATGATTATGAGCCGGTAATGGTGATGAAACATTTACCGGATAGTGGCTTGAAACAAGCCGTTGCAGTGTTTAATAAAGCACCGGAACATGGCTTATCTCCATCAGTTTTTAAAGCAGAGCAGCTCAATAAACTCCTTACTAAAATTTATAATAAAGCAGAAATTAAGACTGTTGACGATGCTTACGAGGCATTAATTAGTTTGGAACTTACGGCCGCATCAGCTCTTAGCGATTATAGCAATGCCATGCAATTTGGCTTAATCAGTCCGAGGAGGATATATGCGCAATATTACACAGCAACACAACGACCAGACTCAATTAGTTTCAGAAAGCCATTTGAAACGAAAAACATATCCGCTTTTTTAGATAGCATTCAGCCAAAAACAGAAAACTACAAATTATTACAGACCGCATTACGTGATCGCCTTACGGCACCAGGGTTGTCTGCTGAGGAAACCAACCGTATTTTATTGGTCAACCTCGAAAGATTACGCTGGAAAAATCTGCCTACCGAGAAGAAATATGTTTGGGTAAATATTCCTGATTATCAGTTACAGGTAATAGAAAATGGAAAAACTACTTTACAAATGAAAGTTTGCGTGGGTGAGGGTAGAAATAACAATCAGGCAACATCCCTTACAGAATATGATGAGAATGATTTGAAAAAGGATCGTCCCTTTAACCGCGAAACACCACAGCTTAAAAGCATGATTCACAGTGTGCAGGTTAATCCGGTGTGGAATATACCAGAAAGTATTGCCACGAATGAAATCACAAAATATGCAGCTAAAGATCCCTACTACCTGGCCAATAACAATATAGATGTTTTTTACAACGGCAAGAAAATTGAAGATCCGGAAACGATTGATTTTGGAGCGTCAGGCACCGGGAAAACCTATACTTTTAAACAACGACCAGGAGAAGATAACTCTCTGGGCAAAATCAAGTTTCTTTTCAATAATCAAAGCAGCGTATATTTACACGATACGCCAGCTAAAGCTGCCTTTAACCAATCTGTAAGGGCCGTTAGTCATGGTTGCGTTCGGGTTGAAAAACCGCTCGAACTTGCACAGGCACTTTTTGGCACCGGAGCAAAGTTTGAGCAGATTAAGAAAGGTATGGACAGCGATGACCCTAAGGCTGAGGACATTGCATTGCCGACGAAAATTCCGGTTTATCTAAGCTATTTTACCTGTTGGAAAGACAGCAACAGTGGCGGCCTTAAATTTGTTAAAGATGTTTATGGGCTTGATGCGGTTTTATACACCCATCTCACCCGAATTTAATCTTGATGAATGCTGGCTAAATCTGAATTTAGTAAACCTGGTACCTGTGCAAATGCCGCTGCGGTGCCTTCATTTAAATAAGCAGAATGGTATGCTGCAGTTGATTTGTTAATGAATAACACACTGCCAGAACCAAGTGTGTTAATCACCTCGTTACAAAGCTCTGGCGCAACTGCAGGGCAACCCTGACTTCTACCTAATCGGCCTAAAGCTGCAATGGTTCCTTCACTTACATAAGGCGCACCATGAATGACAATTGACCGTAAGCGGGCATTATCATTAAACCCCGGATCCATTCCATCCAGCTTCAATGATCGGCCATGTGCACCCTGATATTCTTCACCCGTAACATAAAAACCAATGCTGCTGGTAAATGAATCATTTTGATTGGAAAAAGCAACCGCCTGATCTTCTCCACTTTTCTGACCGTGAGCTACCCAGGTATTTAAAACCATACGCTCTTCAGCCAAATTAATGATGTACAATCTTTTCTTCGAACTGGCCTGATCAAAATCAGCAATGGTTAGCAAAGGGCTGTCAGAAACACGGCCCGATTTTTTGAGATTATAGAACCCTGTTAACGCTTTTTCAAATACTGGAAAAGCAAGACCGGATGCTTTTAAATGGGCTGAATCGTAAATATGTTCAGCATAATTTAAATAAGCATTTTTTAATGGTGTAATGTTAGCGTTGATTGTTTTTTCTTCTAACGTATTGCTTTTTTTCCAGGACGTAAAAACGAGCGAAAAAGCAATAAAACACAAACCTGAAACGCCTAAAATGTATCTTCTCATATTTAATAATTTGATGTGATCAATTTTAATTAGGTCTGGTTCTTTCTATAGGCTTATTTTGTTTGATTAACTTAAATATACGATTAATTACCCGAAATAGCAAATTTATTTCCTGTTTTAAGGGGGATGTTAAGCCTTAATTTATTTCAAATCCAATGTCATTTTGGCGAAGTAATCCTCCATTTTGGCGATCTGTTAAGCAACTGCTTAAACGAACTTTGGGTATAATTTAAGTAGAATGAAAACAATCATGATTACAGGAGCATCGTCAGGTTTAGGAAAAGCCACTGCTCAATTATTCCATAGCAAAGGATGGCGTGTAATTGCCACCATGCGCCACCCGGAAAAGGAAAACGAACTTACCAAGCTGAAGAATGTAATTTTGCTACCCCTCGATATCAGCAATACCCGGCAAATCACAGAAACGACCAAGCAAATCACAGATCAGTATTCGATAGATGTGGTATTGAATAATGCAGGTTATGGTTTAGTTGCACCTCTCGAAGCTTTGACCGATGATCAAATTGTGAAACAGCTGAACACCAACCTGCTTGGCGTAATCAGGGTAACACAGGCATTTATAGCACATTTTCGCATGAAAAAGAGTGGTATGTTTATCAATATTACCTCCACATTCGGACTGATGGGTTTCCCTACCTGCTCGATTTATAGCGCTACTAAATTTGCTGTTGATGGATTTTCAGAAAGTTTAGCAATTGAACTGGCGCAGTTTGGTATTCAGGTGAAAGTAATTGCTCCCGGTGGCATTCAAACTGATTTCGCCAGCCGATCCATGGAATCCGCTCAGCATGATGCTTATGAAAAACTGGTTACAGCGGTGAGCAAAGGATATAGCGCAGAGCAAGTGGCCAATTATTCTAAAGTGGAAGATATTGCACAAGTCGTTTTCGAAGCGGCCAACGATGGCACTGGTCGGTTTAGGTACATTGCCGGCCGGGATGCTTTGGAATTGATTGCACAACGAACTAGCAAAGGCGCAGAAGCACAGGTACAGGAACTCAAGTCAGCATTTGCCTTTTAATATTTTGTATTTTAGCATTTAATTAACGTCTATCATCAAAAAATGAAAGCAAGTCCGAAAATATTCACTTCGTTATCGCAGTTGCATCAGGCAATGGGGCAACCTAAACCGCTGCACCCAATCATCAGCATCATCAACTATGGAGATGCCGTTTTCAACGCCAAAGATTTTGAGGCAGGTATCATTTTAAATTTCTATAAGATCTCTTTTAAGACAAATTTTAAGGGCCAAATCAGATACGGACAAGGGTTTTATGATTTTGAGGAAGGCGGAATGTCGTTCGTCGCACCAGGCCAGCTCCTGCGCATGCAAGATGAAGAAGCCAATTACGAGGGCTTATCATTGCACATTCATCCCGATTTTATTCGTCAATATGCCTTGAATGATCAGATCAAACAATACGGCTTTTTTAGCTATGCTGCATCAGAAGCACTGTACCTTTCTGAAAAAGAGAAACAAACCATCTGGGGTATTTTCCAGCATATTCAGGCCGAGTTAGAAGAAAGGATCGATCATTTTAGTCAGGATGTAATGATTTCCCAAATCGAGCTCCTGCTCAATTACAGCAATCGTTTCTATAACCGACAGTTTATTACCCGCAAAATCGTAAACCATGATGTTTTAAGCAAACTTGAAAATTATCTTGAAACTTATTTTAACGATGAAAAAGCATTAGCTACAGGCTTGCCCACTGTTGCTACTGTAGCGGAAGAGTTAAATTTATCCGCAAGATACCTGAGTGACTTACTTCGAAATTTAACCGGACAAAATACCCAACAATTCATCCATGATAAATTAATTGACAAGGCGAAAGCTTACCTCGCGAAAGATACATTGACCATTGCCGAGGTGGCTTACCAGTTGGGCTTTGAACACCCGCAATCCTTTACCAAATTATTTAAACATAAAACCAGTATTACACCCTTGCAGTATAAAAGCAGTCTGCAATAATAAATTTAACGATGGGATATTGTAATTATATCGCTGCTATGGCCGAACCAAGCAGGAGCCTTCATCAAAACTACCATGATAACCATTATGGTTTCGCCATTCATGACGACAATTAGTTGTTTGGACGATTGATCATGGAAATTAACCAGGCTGGTTTAAGTTGGGAAACCATATTAAAGAAAGAACAAACGTTCAGGAAAGCTTATGATGATTTTGACATTGCAAAAGTTGCTGCTTACACCGAAAAAGACCGTGAACGTTTACTTCAGGATGCCGGAATCATCAGGAATAAGCTTAAGGTAAACGCAGCAATTGAAAATGCCAAAACCATTCTCGTACTTCAAAAAGAATTTGGTTCATTTGAAAAATGGTTGCTACATCACTACACGAAAACCAAAATGGAGTGGGTTAAGCTTTTTAAGAAAACATTCAAATTTACCGGAGGAGAAATTGTTGGTGAATTTTTGATGAGCATTGGTTATTTACCTGGCGCACACAGCGAATCGTGTGCTGTTTATCACAAAATACTGCAACAAAAACCCATGTTCCTTAACCTTAAAAAATAGTACAATGGAAAATACAAATCTTCAGAATATCAAAAACCGTTCAATGGCTATTCGTGAAAAATACAGGGAGCTGGAATTACAGCACCATGGTACCGAATGGAATGTTGAGGAAGATGCGCTTGCTTTTCTTAGCGATGCCGGATTGGTAGGCCGTTTGATAATGTCGCAACAAGGTCGATGGCCAAAAGCCAATACAGATGAAGAACTTAAACATAAACTTGGCGAATGCATTTGGTGGCTTACTGTACTAGCCGAACGTATGGGCATAAACATTAATGAAGCAACTGAGTATTTTTTAGATAAAACGGAGAATTTGCTGAAATCATAATTATTTATGATTAGGAACATATTTATCTAAAATATATTGGGTCATTGGTAGCAATCGTTTAGTGCTATTGGTTGGGTGATCACCCTTAGCGGTATAAAAATCGACACTATCAATTTTAACCTTTGTATAATATACCTTGCCTATTGATGCTGCTGTAATTGTATCTCTGTCAGAGATCTTTTTTAAATGCGATACACTGAAGGTATCTAAAGCAATAACCGGAGTTGAGACCTTTTGATCACATGCTATTGGCTCATAATGATCTCCGGTCCAGTACATACATTGTTTTTTTTGGCCTAAAAAAACTGATGCAATTACAACAACTGAAGCGGCAGCAAGAGATATAATGGCCTTATAAAATTTCTTCGGAATACTAATCCTTTCATTTTCGGACTGGGTTTGAGTGATCGTCGCCTGCTTAAGGATAACTTCTCTTTCTGAATCAGACACAGCTTCTGTTTCAGGTCCTTTAAAATCCCCATCTAAAACATCCGGCACTCTTTCAGGTTCATCGGAAAGATCATCTTTGTTTAGTGAGGATGAAATTTCATATCCTGAAAGAGCTTGATATGGCCTGGGTTGAAAATCAATTAACCATGCCAGTAGCTCAATGTTTTTTCGATCGGGTTTAACATCCCTGCCTTGAAAAAAATTACTAAGCGACCTAAACTTACCGGTTGGATACTCATCTATGATCTTCAAATAACCTTTTTTGTTTTCATCCGGCCCAAAAAAAGTCCTTAAAGAGGCCGCATCTTTTTCATTACCTTTTCGTTCCTTGTAAAGGTTCAAACATTCATTTCTTAAGAGCGCCGGGCTAATTCCTGATAACTGAGGTAACTGATTTCTTTCAGCCTTATTTCTGTAGGCATCCAAAACTTTTTCCTGGTAGATTTCAAACATAGGGAGCGCATTAAAGCGCACAAATTTATCGGAATTTCCGACATCTCCAAAGGTATTTTCAGAATTGGACCGGTATCATCGGTATTACAGGAATCGGCTGCAAATTAAGCCATTATTCCCCCCAAATTTGTCTCAGCAAACAGCTCAAGTGCATTCCACGGAAAGGCATTTAATAGAACCTGAATGCTAAGAGTAAACATCGCGGTTGCCAATAACTGACCTGGGAAGCAGTTAAAAAGCAGCCGCGATGGGAACTCGAACACTTCCCAAAAATTTTCAGAAGGCCTTCTGATTTACACCGCAGCAAACTCCCCGAATGGTTCGGGGAGAACTGCAAGTATTTCAATTCTAAAATTTTTGAATCATGTTTATTCCTTTATTTATTGCCATTTTATTGGGTTTAGTAAATCCTTCAACTACCAATACGCCGCCTGCTGGTTCCGGCACGACAGTGAACATCAATAGCAACGGAGAAGATCCTGGTGATACAGATCCCGGAGATCAGGATCCGGGTGATGATACAGGTGGCGAAACAGGATCAGTACCACCTAAAAAGCCATAATTTTCTAAAAAGAGCGATTTATGCAATCGCTCTTTTAATTATATTTGGGAAAACTTAGCCCCTTGAAAATTTACCGCCTGCTCCCGATTCTTTTTATATGCCTTTTCGCCTGTAAGAAACAGAAAGTTACCTCACATCCTCAGCAAGATATTAACCTCAAAAAAGCGGAACAGCTATTTGCAAACCAAAACGATTCAGCTTTTTATTACTTCAATATTGCTGCTACAACAAGTAAAGACAGTTTAACGATCGCAACCTCCTATAGTTTCATGGCTCAGATTCAAAATTCTGCAGGAGATTTTTTTGGTGCACAAGAAAGTGCTACCCGATCATTAAAACTCATTAATATCAAAAACCCAAAGCATGCCACCTGTTGGACATCGAGCTATAATGAATTGGGTAGAAGTAGCCTGGATTTAAAACAATACCAATTGGCTTTCTCCTATTTTAACATGGCCTTGAAACATGCTGATGATGATGCAAGACCTGTTATTTTAAGTAATAAAGCCATGGCGCTTCAAAAACTGAAGCAATATCCGCAATCTGCAAAAATCTACAATGAACTACTGGTTCAAAAAACCAAAAACAGTACGCAATACGCCCGCTTTCTCTCCAATGCCGCAAAAACCATGTGGATGGGGAATGCCGGTTATGATGCTGCACCACTGTTGTTAAAAGCTTTAAACATCCGTATTAAAAATAAAGATGATTGGGGATTGAATGCCAGTTACGCACACCTGGCCGATTATTATACTTCATCAAGGCCCGATTCAGCATTACTGTATGCCAAAAACATGTATCAAATTGCACAGAAACTTAACAGTGCTGATGATCAGCTCGAAGCCTTGCAAAAATTAATTTCGCTGAGTCCTTCAGCAGCTGTAAAAAAATATTTTGAAAGTTATCAACGTTTAAGCGACAGCTTGCAAACAGCCCGTAATGCCGCAAAAAATCAGTTCGCGATTGTTCGTTACGAATCCGAGAAAAGCAAGGCTGATAACTTAATCCTTCAAAAAGAGAATACCGAGAAACGTTATCAGATCATTAAGCGGGATGTTATTTTGGTTTTAGGCATTTTATCATTCATTGCCATTTCTGTTATTGCTTTTCTCTGGTTTAAAAAGCGACAACAAAAAATGGAACTCGAAAAGCAACATGCCGTTCAGGAAAATCAGCTGAAAACCTCAAAAAAAGTACACGATGTGGTAGCCAATGGCCTATATCGTATTATGAGCGAAATGGAGAATCAGCCAGATATCGATCGTGAGCTGATTATTGATAAAATTGAGAACCTTTATGAAAAATCAAGAGATATTTCATACGATAAACCTGAATTTAACCAGCAGCAGTTCAATGAAAAACTGTCGGTATTATTAACATCTTTTGCAACCAGTAAAACTAAAGTCATCATCGTGGGCAACAAAGCTGCGCTGTGGGAAAATGTGAATGCTAAGTCTCAATATGAACTGGAGCACATTTTGCAGGAGTTAATGGTTAATATGAAAAAGCATAGCGAGGCTGATACCGTAGTCATTAAATTCGAAGAGGAAGAAAATAACATTCTTATTTCTTATACCGACAATGGTATTGGCATAGCTGACGACAAAAACTTTAATAATGGTTTGAATAATACGGTTTCCCGTATAGATGCGATTGGAGGGACCGTTAACTTTGAAACTAAATTGGAGAAAGGATTAAAGGTTCACATTTCTTTTCCGGTTGCTTAATTCAAAACGATGTTCAAACGAGTATTAATAGCAGAAGACCACGAAAGCACCAGTATTTCAGTTAGAAAAACTTTGGAAGATTTTGGTATCACCAATGCTGAATTCACTTACTACTGTGATGAAGCGCTGATGCAGATAAGAAAAAGCCTGCATAATGATCAGCCATTCGATTTATTAATCACTGATCTTTCCTTCGAAGAAGACCATCGGAAACAACAGCTTGCGGGCGGTGTAGAATTGATTGAAGCAGTTAAGCAAATTCATCCCCAGCTTAAAGTGCTGGTATTTTCTGCAGAAACAAACCCGGCTGTGATCGACAGTCTTTTCAAAGCTTCGCAAATTAATGCCTATGTACGCAAGGCCCGGCATGATGCGAAAGACCTGAGAAAAGCCATCGAATATATTGCACAGCACAAAACCTATTTATCTGAAAGTTTAAAGCCGGCCATCAAACAAAAAAATGCTTTTGAATTTTCAAGCTATGATGTCACGTTAATCTCGCTGTTATCGCAAGGAACTTTGCAGAAAGATATTCCTGCGTACCTCCAGCAACATAACATTAAACCTTCAGGGTTGAGCAGTGTAGAAAAGCGTTTGGCCATCATGAGAGATTCACTTGAATTCGCTAAAAACGAACAGTTGGTTGCCTATTGTAAAGATTACGGCATTATTTGATTTCATAGCCTAGAAACTTTATCAGCTCATTACATCTTACCCATTTCATGCCAGAAAGCACCATTGCAATAATCTTTAAAGAAGATATCTTCTCAGTGGATTAAAATTGATCATGCTGCTTTATTGCCATAAATCATATTTCTGCCATTCTTACGGTTTCCCGTAAAGCAATATTCCCAAAAATTTGTAGGTTTGGCGCTACATATTTACAATTATTGCACATTTTCATGTGAAGTGTAGATATCATCCCCTCCAAATCACATCCATTGCATGTATAGCCAAAAAAGCTATAGATGAAAAAATTTTTAACACCACTTATTTTCGCTTTCATGATTGGAAGTGCAAGCGCTCAAAAACAAAAGATGCAGGTTTTTCAGTTGATGGAACCTGGTTTTAATACCAAAGCGATTAAAGGGACTATTTCCGAAGTATACCAAACGCAAAGATTCGGCAATAAATTATGGTGGATTAAAATTGGTAATGATACGCTCATCCATGTTTGGGATAGACATTTCGATACGCCTAATATGAAGGTTGGCGACAAAAGGACATTTACTTCTATTAAGCGTTTAGACAGCAACTGGTGGATGAAAGAAAAATCGGAAGCAATGATCAAAACACCTGATCCTCAAAATATTTTAACCGTTCAGTAGTCCAAAAATCATTTTCTGCCGGTTTCTCAACAAATATTTTCCGCTTTACGGTTTCCCGTAAAATTCTCTTCTCGTATACCATTATTTTTGATAAACAAAACTTCAGAAATAACACGTAATACAATTAACACTCAATATCTCTCACAAAATGCAGCAGATTGCTTCTAATCATTCTCGGGACGGAATAGGAAGCAATCTCGCATTTTTTACATCAGTTTAGCCAACAAAAAGTCACTCCTATCAATGCATATGAATAATATTTTGACAAATGGTACCGAAATAAAGCAAAGAATAATCGCTGAAATTCAAAATGCAAGGCAATGCATTTATCTTGCAATGGCATGGTTTACAGATAGAGATATTGCAACTTCAATCATAGATGCCAAAAATAGAAATGTAGCTGTTGATGTTATTTTATCCTCTAATGCATCTAACGAAACAGTCAAGTTGATGTTCAAAGGAGCAAATATAAGTGTACATGCATTTGACACTGGTGATGACAGGGGTATGATGCATCATAAATTTTGCCTAATAGATCATAAGATTTCAATAAACGGCTCGTACAATTACTCATACAACGCCAGCAACAATAATGTTGAAAACATTCAGGTTTCAGACGATCCAATAACCTACAAACAATTTCTAATTGAATTCGAGCGCATTAGGTATAACATTGATCATAATATAGATGTAAATACAGCAACTGAAATAGCGACAAACAATAATCCTAGGATAAATTATAATAGAGAGGTTGTCGATCAAACTTTAGATGTAAAGTCTGAATATGAAAAAGTTCTCGACTCTATGATAGCTTCTGAAGTTAGTTCTTTCGATCGTGATAATTTGAGAAAACAAGGCTTTGATAGGTCGCACTCAAATAATGGAGATCATAACGTTCTTGATAAAGCGTTAGACACTCTTTATAATGGATTCATTAATGATATTGACGTTATCGAAGATAAAAAAAGGCGTCTGATATCAAAGATAGTTGAACAGAGGGCTAAATCAATAAGCCAACTGAAAGAGCGCTGTGATATCCAGATATCCACAATTGAAAATGAATTTGAAGTTTCAAAAGATAATCTAAACAATAAAATAATCAATTTAAAGTCAGAAGTATCAATTAATCAATCCGTAATAGGCGATTTAAAAGAAAATAGATTATTTGCCTTAAATAAAAAAATCAATGAAATAGAGAATAGAATTAGAGAATCAGTTAATGCTTTCGTAAAACCTGGAATAAAATGGTTTGAGCTAATTACTACGATAATTTTTACAATTGCACTCTTTATTTACTTGCAAATTTTTTATTCCTCTGCAGCCTATATCTTACTCTACAGCGAAGAAGACGCAAAGATCGCCCTTAAAACTTCAAGCGAAACCGTCACCCCTCAGATTTTTAATCCTGAAGCGTTTAGCAATTCCTGGATACATGGAACAATGGCTTTTGTATTTGTTTGTCTATTTGTTTTTATTCCATTAATATTTGCTTGCCTTGAGAGAATAATGACAAACAAGCTATGGGCAAAGATTTTAACATATGGTTTAGGACTTGTTCTCGTTGATAGTTTTATTGCAATTAAAATTGCTCAGTCTATACATGAAATAAAATCCCAGACAGAAATTAGTCCAGAAAAATGGAGCTGGATAAAAATTTTCACAGATACAAATTTCTACCTTGTCTTTATCCTCGGAGCTTTTGGCATACTACTATTTAAATTCTGTTTTGAGAAACTTAATAGGATAGCTGATGCTCGTAACCCTGATGTAGCAGAACAACAGAATAAACTGTTCATACAGGATCAAAGAAACGATATAAATAAAATTGAGATTGAAATAGGACAACTAAAATCTGAAATTGAGTTAAAATCTCAAGAAAACATTGCAAAAAACTCTCAAATAAAACTACATGAAGCTGATTTAGAAAATCTTCCACTAAAAAAAGTTGGGTCGATTGAAAATAGAAAAAACGATCTGAATAATAAATTACAGATCATCGAAATTACAACGGACATATATAAAAGCCACGTAGAAAACGATAATCTGTCGGTATCTATTGATGCATTAAGGGATAGAATTAATATATTCCTCGAAGGATGGAATGACTTTCTACATAAAGAATATTCAATTAGTAAGGCAAGTGAGAAGTCCGCACTTGCAACTGAAATTGCTATATTATGGGAACATAATAAAGTTAATAGAAATTCAGTAGATGCTAGAGTTAAAATTAAATAATGATGAAATACACAAGATTACTCCCAGCACTTCTATTAATCGCTAGCTGCACTTCCAACCTATCAGAAAATAACACGAAACATACAAAAACCGATAAACCTCTAATTACTCAACATTACAATATCACAATCTCATCCGATCTATCGAATAGACTCAGTCCTAAACTTTATCCAAAAGCTGTTTCTGATGTTGAAATAATAAAGATAATTACAGATTGTATTTATCCTAAAATCTTAACCCACAAGAGATCAATGAATCAACTAGATCAGTTTAGAATTGGATATATAAATCAAGCTCAAGTTGTAAAATATCATGCAAATACCAGGCTAACTGACATTGATTTTGCATTATTTAAAACACAATCTGAAAGAATAAAGTTTTTAAAGTCTGATTTTGAAAAAGCTAAGAAAAATTTTGTTCATGAGTTTGATCGTATTAGCAAAAATGCAGTTTCGAATCCATACGGTTCTGATATTTGGACCTACATGCAGCAAGGAGTTGATGATTTTTTAGTTAACAAAGCTATGAGTAGCTCAAACATCGGCAATAAAAAATTCATTAATAAGTATAAGAACGTGTTGATTTTGCTTACAGATGGATATATAGAAACCGCATTTGACAACAAAAAATATGGCTTATCGGCCTCCAAAATAGGTAATTTTAGAAAACAATATTTGAAATCAGGGGAAAATGATATTGAGATTTTTTATAGGAAAAATCCAATTTATAAAATTCATCCTTTAACAAATCCTCTTCTCGGAGATCTTGAAATATTAGTGCTAGAATTATACGACAGAACCCAAACGAATTCTGGAGCTTCAGTACATCCTACAGATATGGAAATAATGAGATTAATTTGGACAGACTGGCTAAAGAGCTCAGGCGTGAAAAGATTTGAACTATATTCTAAATTTTCTAATAAATCGGAAGCAGAAAAAGTTATATTAAAATTTTTAGGTGTATAGCTAATCTTTAACAATTTATCCCCTTGAAATCCCTCATCCTAACCCTCTTCCTTCTGATCAACATTGCTTGCAGCGAAACCAAAACCGTTTACCTTTGCAACAGTTCGGGCGGAAAAAAATATCACTATAAATCGAGCTGCCGTGGATTAAGCAACTGCCAGCACAAGATTATAGAAACAACTTTAGAAAAAGCAAAGGGTCAGGGGAAAACTTTATGTGGATGGGAAAATTAACGGTACTGATTTTATGGTTTTGGATACAGCCCATTTCTTACCTTGAAGTTCAGGTTCCGAATCTTAAACACCGCACCTTTAACGCCAAAGTCATCCGCATTATGGATGGCGACACCATGGAAGTTCTGTATCAGAAAATACCTGTTAAAATTAGACTGGCGCATATCGATTGCCCGGAGAAAAGAAGATCACAGCCATTCGGAAACAACGCGAAAATTGCTTTATCTAATCTATGTTTCGGGCAGCAGGTAACGGTTTATGGCGAAAATTACGATCGATACCACAGGCTGATTGCCGTTGTGGCAAATCATAAAAAGCAAATCGTAAATCAGGAAATGCTGAAACAGGGAATGGCCTGGCACTTTCGGAAATATTCGAAAAATCAACTGTATGCCCAGCTCGAAGCCGAAGCCAGAAAGAACAAAATCGGTTTATGGAAAGACCCAAATCCTGTGGTGCCCTGGGAATGGCGTAAACCGCAAAAACGATCATTCCCAGCTAAATCATAATCCCCAAACTTTCAGAAGATTTTATTGTTGCTTTAACATACAGTTAAAACAAATAATATGATTACGCCGAAACCACTGCTTTCTGAAAATGTAAAAGATTTTATGGATTATGCCCTTGAGGTAATTCAATCAATGGATGGTGCGCCTGAACATAACGAAACAGAGAGATTACAGGTGAACGAAAACATCGCCAAATTAAGAAGCTATCTGGATGCTGTGGAGTTATCCTATCAGGAAACCATTCCTGTTATTTCCGATAGTCAGGTGAATGAAAGTCCGGCCAATTTTAGTGGAACAGGACATAGTTAAGGAAGATATTGACTCCAAACTAAATACTCTACACATCACCCAGCTTCCTGACCGCAGCAACCTAGCTTTTCGCCATCCCACATCCAGGTAAAGCATCTAAATCTACTGCAAACAAGCATTCCTAAATTTAAGAACAGGAATGTTTTTCCTGCCCTTTAATTTTCCGGTCATGCTTCCTTCAATCCATCTGCTTGATGTTTCTGACATCTGCTATCGCCATTTTTATTTTTTTTCAGAAATAATTAGCAAATAGTGTAACACTTTTAAATAAGTTGCGACTAGAATATAGAAACGTAAAGAAAGATAAATTAAAAAGCTCCGCCATTGCCATCTGCAGATAAAATAACGGATAAGGAACTCATTGCATTGTGTCTCAACGGACAGGAGGGCGGTTATACCGGGCTCTATAACCGATATGCCAGAAAAGTTTATAATTCAATTAGCAGAATTGTAAGCCACACTGCTGAGGCAGAAGATATTCTTCAGGATACATTTTGTGCTGTATTTACTGAAGTGGGCAAATTAGAGGGTGTTTTGAACATCGAAGCCTGGGTGAAAAGGGCCGCGATCAATCGTTCCATTTCTCATATCAGAAAAAGAAAAATATTGTTTTCTGATTTAGGAGACATGGACGTAGAGGATGAAGGAACGGATACGGAGCACATGGAGATTTTGGATTGTAAGGTAGACGATATGAAGAAAAGTATCGAATCGCTTCCCTCGGGATATAAAACAATTGTAAACCTCCATGTTTTTGAAAAATTTACACATGAAGAAATTGCGGTAATGCTCGACTTAACGCCAACTAATGTAAGAACCCAATACCATAGGGCAAAAAAGAAGATTTTATTATCACTAAAAGATAAATGTTATTATGAATGATCAGATAAAGGATTTTGTGAAGCAGAACAGGGCGGAATTCGATCATCTCGAAGCACCTGCTTTTGATATGCAACGGTTTAATCGAACAGTTGCGCCACAGGCTAAAAAGGTTTCGCTGTTTAACAGCAAAAAATGGTTGATCGCAGCATCTTTAATTGTTGCCCTGGCATCAACATGGATTTTTTTTTACCGCCAGCAGGAAACGAAAGTAAATTATACGCAAACCAAACCACTGGATGATAAACAGCTTCCAACAGTTACGAAGCCGGAGACAATAAAGCCTGAAACAGCTACTGAAAGCCTAAAGGCATCAACACCAATGGCAATTCATCAGACTGTAGCTAAAGAAGAGATAAAAAAACTACCGGCAAAACAGGTTATTACTGATTATAGAGCGCTGCAAGACAGCAGTTCAGCAAGCATCAGGTTATTGGCCATTCTGGAGATAGAAAAATCAGACCGAATCAATAACCAGGTTTTAAATATGCTTTCGCAAACGCTCAATCATGATGGCAATACCAATGTGCGGTTGGCAGCGCTAAGTGTATTAGAAAAACACCAATCGGATAGATATGCCGCCTCCTTGCTCGTTAATTCATTAAATAAGCAGGATGACCCGATGGTTCAGCTCGGACTGGTCAGCTTACTTGGAAAAATGAAGAACGTTAAAATTGATGACCAACTACATGCTATCGTTAACAATCCGGAAACTTTTGTTGCGGTAAGAGATGAAGCTTATACCATATTATTAAATCAAGACAAATTATAGTACTTATAACCCATAAAATTATGAAAAAACAATTTATCGTTCTGGCTGCGCTGCTTTCAGTTGCCATCGGCGCTTCAGCACAGAAACAATACAAACTCAGCAAGTCATCAGGACAACTAAATTTAAATATTCCCGGCGCCATAGTAGAAGGTTACAGCGGTAACGAAATCATATTTTCACTTCCAAAAAATGAAAATGAAATTGTTGATGAACGGGCGAAAGGACTGCGTGTAATCACTGCTTCTGGTTTTGTAGATAATACCGGATTAGGAATAGATGTATCCGAAAAGGGCACTGAAATTAATGTAAATGCCGTGAATAAAAGGATTGATGGTATTATTTCAATCAAAGTTCCGCAAAACATCAAAATCACTTTTTTAAATAAAAGTAACATCTATCAGGAAGAAATCATCCTTAAAAACCTAAAAAACGAAATTGAGGTATCAACCAGCTACAATAAAATCAAGCTGGAGAACAACACAGGACCAATGAATATCAAATCACTTTATGGAACTATAGATGCTACTTTTGCCGATGTGATTAAAGGGCCTGTTTCTATCGTATCGGTTTATGGCCACGTAGATGTTTCGCTTCCTGCAAATGTGAAAGCAAACGTAGACCTTTCGACCAGTTTTGGAAAAATTTACGCAGCTGATGAGCTTAAAATCGCGATTGATAAACAAGTGGCAGACGATAAAAGCGATGTAACGGGTATCGGGAGACCGGCAAACAGCCAGTTAACGGTTGCCGGTGTGAAGAGCGCCACCGGAACGATAAATACTGTCAGAGGCCTGGCCGTTTATGGGGGAAGAAGCTCAGAAGACATTAAAGGTAAAATCAATGGTGGTGGATCTGATTTTATTCTTAAATCAAACTACCAGAATGTATACCTCCGCGTAAAATAAATCCATTCATACCGTTCCAATAGGCAATCTCCTATTGGAACCCCTAAATCAAACCCATTATGAAATTAGTATTATGCTGGCTTTTTACAGCCTTAGTGCCGTATATTGCCTTATCTCAGGAAAAAATAGTGAAGCTTTATCCTGTTAAGAAAGGCCAAACAGTTGATTTTAAATTCGATTATCCGAAAATTATCCGTGTAAGCAACTGGGACAAAAATGAGATATCGGTAGAGGCATCGATAAAAGTGAACGGTGTAGCGGCGAATGATGTTTTTTCCTTGTCAAACAGTGAAGCAGATGGCAAGGTGTTGATTGAGAACAAAGTAGACATGGATAAAGTGCCTCAAAGGTTTTACACAGTAGAAAATGGTGAGAAACAAATATTCGATAGCCGGGCACAAATGGAAGCCTTTATAAAGGAAAAAGGGAACGCCATCACTTCCAGTTACCAGACTAAAGACATCGAAATTTTAATCGACATTAAACTTCCGGCAAATGTGGTAACCAATGTAACAGCTACGTATGGTGTAGTTGAAGTTGCTGATTTTAACGGACCGATTACCATTGATGCTAAATTTGGCGGTATTGATGCCCGGTTAAGCCAGCAGCAGGTGGGTACACTTAAAATGACCAACCGCTTTGGTAAAATTTATACCAATTATAATTTTCAACCTAATGAAGTAAAAGAACAAAGATTCTTCACCTCTATTGCCGCAAATCCTGGTAAAGGAGCCAGCTATGATTTTAATTCATCTTTCGGAAATATTTATTTAAGAAACCCTTAAGAAAATTTCGCTACCACAGCCTGAGCAACCATTAGCCGGATAGAAATTAACTAGTACTTCTTGCAAAATTTAGATGGAAACTTCGTTTGCTAATTTGAAGCTGTTTTGAAAGCATTGGCAAAGGTTGTGGTGGCAATTTGTTGCATGGCTTCCTCAGTAAAGAAACCCTGATGGGATACCGGCCCAAAGTAATTGTAATCAAAATCATATTTCTTTCTGTATAAAGAATTTGCTAATTGCATTCTCCATTCCGTTCATCAATCTTTTTGATGATGTAAGAAAGTATTTTAGCGTATACTACGTAGGCTACAAACACGTAAAAACCAAGTTGCAGTGCCGAATTGTTTGCTGTTACCGTTTTCAGCACATCGTTTTCGATATTTAAGCCCGAGAGCTGACTTTTTAAGATCCCGTTTAACCCAATATAAGTCATCGCAATACCGACTACCATTACATCGGCCATATCCCATTTGCCCAAATCAAAAGCCATAAAACGTAAAACCTTCTGGCTCCCGAATAGGTGTGCACAGGAAACATGGAGGGCTCTGGCGATGATCCTCAACAGTGGAAAAACAACCACGAAAATGAGCAGCAATACGCCAACCAATACCGCATCGGGTTTAGGTTGTTCAATCAAGGTTCCGATAATACCCAATATACTCTTACTCTGGAAAAATAATACCTGATTGGTGAAGGCTAATTTATCACCCAATAAAGCAAACTCCATCGACTGGATACGGGCATCCACCTCAATAATGGGCGATGTAACACCCACAACCAACAAAACCAGGGCGAACAGGAGCGACATTACAAATAATGGCACATGCAACCGTACCTGTTTACGCAGAAACAACCATAAAATGAGTGCAATGGATACACAGCCTAGAAGACAAAGTCCGTTAAATGTGGTTTCCTTTTTAATGTGATCCAGTTTGGTTTTCACTACCTGATCAAAAGCATTCGCGTTATTGACGTGATATTTATGGTAAATATTGCGTTCTACAGTGCTGATGGTGGTATCGGAGCGATCGTATGTTTGCTCTTCCAATTCATCCAGCTTGCTGTTGGCAATACCTTTGATGCGTTTCAGGCTGGAAGGGCTCGTAATTTTGACAACAATGGTTCTGGCGAATGACGGAACCTGCGCATGAAGTTCATCAACATCTACAAAGGTATTGAAGGCCAGCTTTTTTAATTTGCCGGCCAAACCCTTTTGCGGCCTGGTAATTTCGGCTACTGCTTTGTTAATTAACCCGTGTAATTGTTTTTCTACGCCTTCCCGCATTTCGGTTTTCTGCTTGGCGGTTAACTTAAAGCCTTTTACTCTCCGGTCTACCACCGCCGAGATTTTTTCTCCCCACCGGTCTACCGAGAAAATGCCAAAAGTAATGTTGTTCGATAAACTATAATCTTCCTTAATCGATTTTTGTTCGTAGGTAACTTGATGAAACTGGTAGCCAAAAAAAGCTGCGCCTATTAAAAGGATACTTAAAACGGCTATGAGCGCAAATGGAGCAAACTTGTTTGCTTTTGCAGGAATATCGGGAGTATTGGTTGTTGTTGCCATAAAATTAATCAAACCTGTTAATGGGCATCGTGTGGAGTAATGAACTTCAAAATGGTCGACAATATGAGTCCATAAAGTACAAAACTGATAAAAATGATATATCCTGGCTGTAATGCCGTATTATTGGTGGTTAAGATGGTCAGCGAATCATTTTTGATATTCAAAGCCTGTAACTGTCCTTCCAGCAAACCGTTCAGGCCAATATAAGCCATCAATATGGCGATTACAATGACGTCGGCCATGCTCCATTTACCAGATTGAAAGGCAAAATACTTGATCACGCCGTTTTCTGCCAGCTTTTTGTTTCCTAAAAGGTGAATACCGGTTGAGCTCAGTTTTACCACCGGAAACAGAATACTAAATACCAGAATCAGTACGCCCACCAAAATCGAATCTATACCGGATTGACTGATCAGCACCATCACTACATCCATAATACTCTTGCTCTGGAAAAACAACACCTGATCTTTGAAAGTAACATGCTCCCCCAGTAACACGAAATCGAGCGACCGGATTCGGGCATCAACCTCAATCATGGAGGCGGTCAACCCGACAGCCAACAGCATAAAAGCAAATAACAGCGACATTACAAATAGGGTAACATGCAAATCACGGCGTTTCCGTAAGCCCCACCAAAACGCCAGCACCACCGCTACACAACCCAGCATACCAAAAGAATAGCGATAAGTTTGGGTACGGATTTCGGCCAGTGCTGCCACCAGCTTTTCGTTAAGTGAAGGCGTTGATGAAACTTTGTAACGGGCATACATGGCTTCTACTTCCTTGCGTTTGGCCACAAAAGCACTGTCTTTCATTTCTTCGCTGGCCAGTTCATTAAATTCGCCAATGGCCATTTTACTAAGCTGGCGTTTGTTTTTAGGATCGTCTACTTCAGCAATAATCTTCCTGGCGAAACCCGGTACCTGTGCCCGGATGCTATCAGAATTCACGAAATTTTTGATGGCAAATTTTTGGATCTTTCCACTAATGGTTTTCTTTTTCTTGTTGACCAGTGCTTCCGCCTTATCAATAAGCGCCAACAGCACCTGCTCTACCTCCGTTTGCAGCACCTTCTTTTGCTTTTTCGTCATCTTCAGGTTACGAACCTGGTGATTGACAATTTTCGACACATTCTCTTTCCACTGTTGAACAGAGAAAAGTCCGAAAGTGATGTTATTAATGTTGGAGTAGTCTTCCTTAATGCGTTCCTGCTGATCGGAAAGTACATGCAACTTCCATCCGAAATAACCTTCGGCACCAAGCAACAAGGCAAGTGCGAGGATTAAAAGCAATTTAGGACGAAAGGAATTTCGTTGCTTTTGAGGGTTTTCTGATGTTTCCAAGCCTGTGGGTTTATAGGGTAATTTTGCTCCTTGTCCAAAAACATCCATCATCTTTCCAGTAGTCGGATAGGGTATGATGTCAAATCTTTTGGTTAGTCGTTCGGCAGATAAAACCAATAATCTCTTAAAAAGGTTTTAAAAGGAAAGAAATTTTGTTTTGGTAAGATAGCGATGCCTCGATAGTTAATGCGGCAGTCTTATCCCTTACGCCAAACAACCATTGGCGAATTGAACCAGATAGGCAATTCCTCCAACCGATCGGTCATCCCAAATCGATCGTCATTGCGAAGCCTGTTTTTCACAGGCTGTAGCAATCTCATCGTTTATAAAACTACTTTAAGCTTTATGCCTTAAGCTCAAATATCATCCTGAGCCTGTCGAAGGAAATACCAAAAATACCTCCCCGTCATTGCGAAGCCTGTTTTCACAGGGCAATCTCCTCATTTACGCCATAAAACTACTTTCAGCCTTAAGCTTTACACCTTAAGCTCAAATGTCATCAATGGCGATAAAAAACCATCGCTAATTAAACGTTTGCCGAAACTCAACTGGCGACATATTCGTTTTCTTCTTGAAAAGTGTGCTGAAAGATTGTGCATGTTCGAAGCCCAGTGCATAGGCAATCTCACTTACAGATAAATTTGTAGTTGACAACCTTTCTTTAGCCTGATCAATCAATTTCTGATGAATATGCTGTTGCGTATTCTGCCCGGTGTGTATACGAAGTAAGTCACTCAGGTAATTCGGTGAAAGATTCATCAAATCTGCAACATATTGTACCGTTAAAAGTCCACGGTTTTCTGCTTGCTGTTCCTGAAAATAATCATCAACCAATTGATCAAATTTTGCCAATAACTGGTGATTATTGTTTTTACGGGTAATGAACTGGCGCTCGTAAAAACGATTGGAATAGTTTAGTAAAAGTTCAATCTGAGAAAGGATAATTTCCTGTGTATGCCGGTCGATATGCACACATTCTTTATTGATTTTATCCAGAATGGTAATCAGATTTTCCTCTTCCTCAGCAGATAGATGCAAAGCTTCGTTTACGGAGTAAGAGAAAAAACCATATTGATGAATGCTGGTGGCCAGGCTGTGTTTCAACAAAAAATCAGGATGAAAAATCAGCAGATAACCAGAACCACATTCTGTAGCCTGCAAATCGAGGTGCTGTACCTGATTAGGCGCCGTAAAGCTCAGTACTCCTTTATCGTAATCGTAATGCTGCTGGCCATACCTGATTTTCCCGGTGGCCTCCCTTTTTAAGGCCACACAATAAAAGCGGTTCACAAAACCTTTCCAGATTTCATCCTCCAAAAAAATACAATGATCGAGATTGATGACGCTAACCAGAGGATGCAAGGGCTCGGGGAGCGACAAAAGCTGGTGAAACTGTGAAATTGATTTGATGGCATTCATGTTGTAATTTATGAAATATGCAAAAAAGAAAAGCGGTTGCATTGTAAAAAATGCAACCGCGGAATTAATTTAATCGATCAGGCCCATGCTAAATTCATCATAGGGTTTACCGGTATCGGTTCCAATCGGCACGATACTTTCCAGTCTGGAAAGATCGGCTTCACTTAAATGGATCAGTGTGGCGCCCAGGTTTTGCTCCAGGTATTTACGGCGTTTTGTTCCGGGAATGGGAACAATGCCTTTACTCATGATCGATGCCAGGGCAAGTTGAGACGAGGTTACATTCTTTTCTGCCGCCAGTGCTTCTATGGCTTTAACCAGTTCAATATTCTGATGAAAGTGTGCTTCCTGAAAACGCGGAATTGCCCTGCGAAAATCATTCTCCGGAAGATCGTTGATACTTTTAATCTGGCCTGACAAAAACCCGCGACCAAGTGGGGAGTAAGCCACAAAGCCTACGCCCAGATCATTCAAAGTGCTTAACACACCCCGTTCTTCAACGGTGCGCTCAAATAAAGAATATTCACTTTGAACAGCGGTAATGGGATGGACGGCATGTGCTCGTTTAACGGTCTCTGATGAAACCTCAGATAAACTGATATAACCAATTTTGCCTTCTTTAACCAATTCGCTCATGGCGCCAACCGTTTCTTCAATTGGCGTATTTTTATCCAGGCGATGCATGTAGTACAGATCGATATAATCGGTATTGAGGTTTTTTAAGGAGCGCTCAACAGATTTTTTCACGTAATCTTTTTGACCATTAATTGCCCAGGTTACCTGATGCTGATCATCAATCTCCCAGCCGAATTTGGTGGCAATGATGTACTCATTACGTTTTCCTGAAATGGCCTTCGCAATCAGTTGTTCGTTTTTAAAGGGTCCGTATAAATCGGCTGTATCCAAAAAATTCCCGCCCAATTCCAGTGAGCGATGAATGGTAGCAATCGCTTCCTGCTCATCCGCAGGCCCATACATGTGGCCATCTTCAAAACCCGTCATGCCCATACAACCCAAACCCATATTCGGAACAACCAATCCCTGACTGCCCAATGCTATTTTTTTAATTTCCATAATCCTGATGTTTTAATGATTCAAAATTCGGCAACATCCTTTCGTCAACTGTATGCAAAACCACGAAATATGTTTGCAAAACGAGGGTAATAAAAAAAGGAAATCATATCGGCAACTTCCATTTAACACTTGTTTTATCAAAGCAAAATGTAAATTCGCAATGGATTGAATCATGTACGAAACATTACGAAAACATATAGAAAAGACTGTTAGCTTAAGCGATGAGGAATTTGCATGGGTACAAAGTCACTTTTCAATTAAAAAATACAAAAGGCACCAGTTTATCATTCAGGAAGGAGAAACGGTTGGCTACTCCTATTTTATCGTTTCTGGCTTAACAAAACTGGTTCACCATGATGTTTCAGGAAAGAGCCATATCATTGCCTTTGCGATGGAAGATTGGTGGGAGAGTGATTTCTTTGCCTACCTGACGCAAACAAGAGCAACCTTATCCCTGGAATGTATTGAGGATACGGAAGTGCTTTGCATCTCTTTGGCCAACTACCGTAAGCTCTGTGCTGATTTACAGAAAGTGGAAGCCTTTTTTCTGGAGAAAGCGCACTTTGGTAATATCGCAGCGCAACGGAGAATTTTATCGCTGCTTACTTCCAATGCAAAAGAACGCTATTTGCAATTGCTAAAACGATATCCACAATTGGTACAAAGGGTTCCGAAATCACTACTTGCAGCATACCTTGGTGTTTCCAGAGAAACGCTCAGCCGGTTTTCCAATTGATGTGACAAACCGCACATTGAAATCGTGATCAATGTCAACATGAGAATGTTTGCGATTCTTCAACTTTGTATCTCACAATTAAAAGATATACAATGGAAACAAGATCGATCAATCCATGGAAATGGCAGGACCTGAGAAATTACGTACAGGCAGTAGAAGTAAAGCAAGTAGCCGGAACCTTGTATTGTTCAGGGCAAACAGCCATCAGTGCAGATGGTATTTCGAGCGATGCGGATATGGACACTCAATTAACTGAAGCGATTAAAAACCTGGAAAAACTAATTACTGAAGCCGGTTATGAATGTAAAAACACAGTGCGATTAAATGTTTACCATACCGATACAGCAGCATTTTTTGAAAGCTTTCACATTTTGCAAGCATGGATCATGAAACATAATATCAAACAGGCTACCACAGTTTTAGAAGTGAATACCCTTTTTGAAACACTAAAAGTGGAGCTGGAGGCAACTGTTGTAAAATAGAGGAAAGGTGTAATAATAACATAAGGCATGCTTTTCACAGCAAAGCTGATTCCTTGTTGGAAAGGTTTAAGCAACAACAGCTGCCTGTGAGGCAGCTGTTGTTTGTGATCTCAGATGATAAAACGTATCTCCTAGGCATCAAAACCCCCTACGTCATAACGATGAGGAACGACGCGGCAATCCTTATCAATAATTTAGCAACAAAAAAAGCTGCCATTAGGGGGCAGCTTCAACATATTCAGGATCTGAATGAATTATTTTGCCAGGCTCATCGCAACTTTATCTGCTGCAATCACTTCATCGGCAATGAACGATTCTGATTTGCGGCTAGCGAAATCGGCTAATTTCACGTTTTTCATATTGCTGGCAATCATCGTACTTTCTACTGCTGTACCGTTCAATTTCAATACCGCATCTTCTTTAACCACCGTGTACAAACTCGCAGTAGTCGTTTTGATTTTTGCCGTAGCATTTTGGTTCAAGAACAACTGAAGGTGTTTGACATCGAAATTATTGCTGGTTACCACTACCGATTGACCATATGCTTCTACACGTTGCAAATCTTTAACCGTAATGTTCAGTGTTACCTGTTGCGATTCCATCGAGTTGATGTAAAGCGTTTGTCCATTGCTGATTACCGAAGTTTTAGTAGCATCATAATTTTCAGAACCTTCGATACTTTCCTGATCACCCTGGGTTAACACCACTTTTATGTTACCACTTACCCAAATGCGGTTTACATTTTTAACGGATGAAGTTTTGGCCAGCGGATCTGAATCAGCTGCAAAAGTGGTGGCTACTGAAGAAGCAAATAATACTCCTGTTAACGCTGTTGCGAATAATGTTTTGGCTAATGTTTTCATGACTTTATATTTTAAGTTTCTTAATGTTTTCTGATAATAAGACGACACCAAGCCCAAAACGTTGCAGGCAAAAACGCGGTATTATACCAGTAGTAAGAGCCTATAGACCAACGCCTGTAATTTCTCGACGAAAAAGTGTTGGTAAGGTAAACCCAATGTATCAAAATCCTACTGCGTCATGGCGAGGAGGAACGACGCGGCAATCTCTTCTTTACAGGATACGTCCAATTCGCAAATCCCTCCAACCAATCTGTCATCCTGAGCTTGTCGAAGGACAAACCCACCATCAAAATCCCCATCCGTCATTGCGAGGAGGAACGACGTGGCAATCTCACTGTTTACGGAATACGTCGAATTCGCAAATCCCTCCAACCGATCTGTCATCCTGAGCTTGTCGAAGGAAAAACCCACCACTAAAACCCCAACCGTCATTGCGAGGAGGAACGACGCGGCAATCTCTTCTTTACAGGATACGTCCAATTCGCAGCTCCCTCCAACCGATCTGTCATCCTGAGCTTGTCGAAGGACAAACCAAACCCTATCCGTCATTGCGAGGAGGAACGACGCGGCAATCTCTTCTTTTACAGGATACATTCAATTCGCAGCTCCCTCCAACCGATCTGTCATCCTGAGCTTGTCGAAGGACAAACCAAACCCCATCCGTCATTGCGAGGAGGAACGTCGCGGCAATCTCGTCTTTTACAGGATACGTCCAATTCGCAAATCCCTCCAACCGATCTGTCATCCTGAGCTTGTAGAAGGACAAACCAAACCCCATCCGTCATTGCGAGGAGGAACGACGCAGCTAGCGTATTGTTTACGCATATCCTCCTACAAACTTTATTAAAATCTCCCTTCAATTGATTAGCTTCGGAAATCTTTTAACACTTTTGAATTCATCCCTCCAAAAATACCTCAAAGCTTTTACCCGCCTTAAACAAGGTGTAACGAAATATGGCCCGGCGCCACACAAACCAGTATTGTTGCTCAGCCTGATCGAACTCTTGGGAAAAGGTTTGGTCAACAACAACCAGTTTGAAGTGAATGCCGATCTGGTGGCTACTTTTAAAGAAAACTGGCTATTGCTGGTGCCCACGATGCACCAGGCCGATTTTACACAACCCTTTTATTATTTGCAAAGTGAAAAAATAGAGGGACAACCTTATTGGATGCTACAACCTAACTTGGGCATGCAGATCAATGCGCATATCAAGTCGGTTATCCGGTTAAGCGAAACCTGTGCTTTCGGCTATTTTGAACCGCAGCTATTTTTATTACTGAGTGATGCAAACCATAGGGCGATGGCTACTGCACTATTGCTCGATACTTATTTTGGGGAAAGCAAAGCCGGTTTTATCGCAGCCAAAAAACATGGTGAAGGCTACCTGCATGATCAGGAAGATTTCGTATTAAATGAGCCGGAAGCGAAGTACAGGCGGATTATCATCCATACCGAAGAGGATGTTTTCGTTCGAAACGGATTGTTTAAGAAACTGGTACCAAAAATTTATGGCAATCAGTGCAGTTTTACAGGAATGCAACTCAGCAGTACTTTCGGACACAGCTTTGTTGATGCCTGCCACATCGTACCCTTTACCAAGACACATGATGATAAAGTAACTAATGGTATCGCCTTATGCCCAAATCTGCACCGGGCTTTTGACCGAGGCCTCGTTGGTATTTCTGCTGACTACCACATTATGGTTTCTGATCATGTAATTGAAAAGGAAACACATGCTTATACTTTGAAAGGACTGGCAGGAAGAAAGATTTTATTGCCAAATAAGCATATACATTTTCCAGATACTGAAGCAGTAACCTGGCATCGAGAAAATATTTTTAAACATTGATATTAGCATATACTTTCATCAAAACTGAACAATGGAATCAATAGAGATATTTTTAGCTTCTGACCAACCGACAACCTGCCCAAAATGTGGGGCAAGAACCGAAATCATTGAGGATGGATCAGTATCGCAAAAACACCTTTGCCTTAACGAAGCATGAAATTACAAGTTCATTTTGGAGTTTGTTGAAGTGAAATCGGAGACAGTTTAAACAAAATACCAATCAGCGCACAAGCTTTAGCCTGGAACCTACAATTGATCGCACTATCCACTCACCAATTTGGCTGAATCTTTCCACAAGTAATTTGGAATAGGTTCTTGCAACTCCCAAGTAATAGACATCGGCTTAGAACCTTCATATTTAATAAAGTTAGCTTCTCCAATAAAAACATAACCTTGAGTATTGCCATATTGGTTACTCTTAGCCTCTCGTACAAAAAGTAATATCTTTTTACCAAGCTTCCTGTGATTAATATAACTTAGGCCTTTGCCACTATCACTACGCGTTTGATTTTGAGATTGCCAATGAAATAATATCTCATTAATAGCATAATCATCATATAGCGTAGTCGGGGAGAAATCCTCTTCAGACTTAGTCAGATCTATAAAAAGTAATTCGGTATTTAAATTCTTGTTTTCTGCTACGCCTTCGCGATTGCTCGATTGGCTAGATAATGTACTTAATCTGAAAGCAGCTAATACCTGGTCTCTCGTATACCTGGCATGCAGCTTCAAAGGTTGTGCATAAGATAGGTTTGTTAAATCATATTCCTCAAAATCAGTTTGAGCCAAACGGTAAGTTAAAAAGGAAATAATTTCTGCTACATAAGTTCTATTTCTACCAATCTCTTCAATGCTTTCAATAAGACTGCTGTCCGTAGTTTTTTGCCAAAAGTCATAGTGCAACATCACCAACATTAATTCATCCGTTTCAGAGAATTGTTTGTTGCTAATCAAGAAATCTGCTTTAGCCAAAGCTAGTAGAAAAGAAAAATAGCTGTGCGAACTCGTGCTTAACCACTTGTTCTTCAACATAGCCGTATATAATTTTTCGTTTAGTGGGTTATAGTCTGCTATTACACCGGCTTCATCACACAGCTTCGACCAACTGTTTCTAGTGTAGATTAAATTGCTATCCAGGTGATAGATATGCAAGAAATTAGCTAAAGTCAACGGCAAGTCGGTATGTTGCGCATAAGCCCTAATCTTATGGATCAGATTTTTTCTGCTTAAATTCGTAGCCCGTTTGATATTGGCTAAAATGGTCTCCTTTGCTTGTTTCTCTAAAACGATGGCACAACCCAAGGGCAAATGTGGGAAGTCGTTTTCAATCTCTTTTTGTACGGTGGTATTGGTTTTGCCAATCAGCGCCCTAAACTTTCCTTCAAAATCGTATTCGGCATTGGCGTTACCTACAAAATCTAATACAGTAAGTATATCCTTTCCCTCATGTAATCTAAGGCCTCTTCCCAGTTGTTGTAAGAAAATAGTTAAGCTTTCTGTAGGCCTTAAAAATAATAAGGTGTCAATTTCAGGAATGTCTATACCTTCATTTAAAATGTCAACCACAAATAAGTAGTTAATCTGCTTGGTGCGCAACTGCATTAAAGCTAGCCTACGTTCTTCGCTACTCGTATCACTGGTTAACGCTTTAGATTTGAGCCCGGCCTTATTAAACCGTTCGCTCATAAACAGCGCATGATCTTTAGTTACACAAAAACCTATCGCAATCAAATCCTCAAAATCTTTAGTGTATTGTTCTAGATTTCTAATGATCTCCCCCACACGCCTATGATTAGCCGTATAAACTTTACTCAGCTCACTTGCTACATATCTGCCTTTTTCCCATCTTACCTGAGATAGGTCGGTACTATCGGCAATCGCAAAATATTGAAATGGGGTAAGGAGTTTTTGGTTTAGCGCTTCCGGCAAACGTATCTCTGCGGCAATATGGTTATCGAAATAAGGTAAAATGCTTTCGCCATCCATGCGTTCCGGGGTAGCGGTAAGCCCTAAAAGAACTTGCGGCGTAAAATAATTAAGTGCCTTTTGATAACTACTGGCGGTAGCGTGGTGTCCTTCGTCTACAATAATATAATTGTAATAATCAGGACTCACTTTCATCGCTTCCAACTGATTGTTCAGCGTCTGTACAGAGGCAAAAACGTGTCTTTTATCGGTTATCTCTATTCCATCTACCCAAAGTTCGGCAAAGCTGGCATCCTTTAAAATATTTCTAAAAGTATGTTGGGCCTGTATTAGGATCTCTTTCCGATGTGCAATAAAAAGAAAAGTTGCCTGAGGGTTTTGCTGTCTAAATCGTTTAAAGTCAAAAGCTGAGATCATGGTCTTTCCTGTGCCTGTTGCGGCAACAATAAGATTTTTAAATCTACCATGAATATAACGCTCTACATGTAATTTTTCCAATACCTCTAATTGGTAATGGTAAGGTTTGATATCAAAAAAGTTAATAATGCCTTCGTCTGTTTTTCCAATCTTGTTGCTTTTGATTGCCCCGCTTAGCTTTTCGTAATGCAGCTGATCATCGTAAAGCTCAAACTCTGCATGTTGCCAGTAAGATTCGAAAGTCTTCTGAAACTTTGCAATAATATGTGGAATTTCTTTTGTGGTAATCTTTACATTCCACTCTAAGCCATCTGTTAAAGCAGACCTGGAGAAGTTGGAAGAGCCAATATAACCCGTATGAAATCCAGAATTTCTGTAAAACAGATACGCCTTTGCATGTAGTCTCTCTTTATCTACATTATACGATACCTTAATTTTAGTATTCGGAAGTTTGGCTAATTCTCTGATTGCCTTCGCATCGGTAGCCCCCATGTAAGTGGTGGTAATTACCCTTAATTGGCCGCCATTGGCAGTAAAATCTTCAAATGCGGGTTTCAAGATGACGATGGCTTTCCATTTGATAAAAGAAACCAATAGATCAATGCGATCGGCGGAAGCTATTTCTTTCTTGAGTTCGCTCTCTAAGGACAAACCTACATTTCCACCAGTAAAAAGTTCACTTTGTGTGAGTCTGGTTTGTGGGGTAATTTCTTTTAAGCGCAAATCTAAATCACTGTAGTGATTATCTATCGTAGTAAAAACGGCCTTTAGTATCGATGCCTCCGCATCTATAATATCATCTTTGAAATCGTATTGGGCTATCTCCTGCTGTAAAAGGACAATGATTTTGTTAGCAATTTCAATCTGCTTAGCAACATCTTTTTTAATTAAACTAAAGGCCTGCTGCATGGCCGAACTTAAATCTTGGGCCAATACTCTTGAAGCTTCCTCTTTATCTATCGGAGCGGTGTTGATATAAAACGACTGCCTGTCCAAGCTATCTAGCTTCGCCCTAAGTACGCCGGTAATTAATTGTTCGTAGATGCCTAAGTTCATTGATATAGTTTCATTAGCTCTTTCACTACTGGCACATCTGCCCCTGCCCAGTCGTATGTCATTAGGTTGGCTATCTTTTCCCACTTCACTTGCGAATGTTCCATTGCCTTAAGTTCACCGCCTTGATATGTGCAAATAAATGGAAAAAGGTGTAGCGAAAAATCTGGGTAATGGTATATAACATCTGTTAAATCTTCACCAATGCTGATGTCCAGATTTAATTCTTCTTTAATTTCCCTGACCAGACAAGCTGCTTTACTTTCACCTGGCTCTATCTTACCTCCAGGAAATTCCCATTTTAAAGGCAATTTCATACTGGCACATCGTTGGGCAATCAATACATGATTATCTTTAAAAATAATGGCGCAAGTAACTTTTAGCATTAGTCAGTGTTTATTTTTCTAAAGTAAGGTAAATTTGTGAGAAGGTAAACCAAATGGCAAGATGCAGTTAGTAGTGTGGTTTAGATAATTTTCCTGCTTTACATCGCCAGGATTTATCTTTTATTTGCGAATTATCGCTAGTGATATTGCTGATGTACAACTTCAGTTCAAATAATTTGTTTGAGCATTAATATAGATAAACGGGGACCGTCTGAAAAGATGGTTCCCGTTTTCATTTTTAAACGCTTGATACAACAAAGCCCTTTAATACTTCTAAAGGGCTTCTGTTTTAATCCGGAAAGTGGTCCCGACGAGAATCGAACTCATATCTAAAGTTTAGGAAACTTCTATTCTATCCGTTGAACTACGGGACCGTTTTGATGTGCGCAAATATAATAAAAGTTTTGAGGGTAAAATGCCGAACGGAATGGTTTTGACCTTGAACGATAAAAAAATCGCTTACTTATTAATGCTATCAACCTCAGGCTGGAAAACAAAGTGATTTAGCTAGATGTTATTTATGATAATTTAACTAAATATTTCCCTGATGAACACTAAAATGATTTGGGCAAACCTGGCGGTGAAAGACCTGGAGCGCACTGCGAAATTTTATACAAGCCTGGGCTTTATGCCAAATGGAAAGTTTAATGATGATTTAGTAAGTTTCTTTTTTGGTCAGGATAACTTTATCATTCACTTTTTTGTGGAAAAGCAATTTAAGACTGCCGCAAAGCTGGAAAATTCGGAACTCCACACTGGTTCGGAGATTATCTTTAGTCTGTCTGCCGAAAGCCGTGAGGAGGTTGATGCCTGGATGGAAAAAGTGAAGGAAGCCGGGGCAACTATCTATGCCGATGCGGCAGATTTTGATAAAGGTTATACGTTTGGCTTTTCAGACCCTGACGGGCACAAATTTAATGTACTTTACTGGCCATCTTAAGAGACAGATAAGGTATACAGTTTTAATCTTATGGTATTACAACCGAAACAGTGGTGAGTGAATGCTTCCTGTTTCCAAATTTGTGCTTATATTGTGATGTGCATTTTTTTCTCTATTATTAAACAAAGGTTTGGAAGCATCATCAAACAGCGAAATGCCCGTGGGTTTAACGGGGCTGATCATCATTTTTATCCTGTACATGGGGATGTGTTTGATTTTGGCAAATTTTGGTAAATCAACAAAATTGGGATTCTGGGGTTCATTTGCAATTGTAATCCTGTTAACGCCATCATTTGGAGGAATGGTTGTAACGATCTTAAAAAACATAGATTTACATACAAAAAAAGACCAACCTTAGTAGCTAAGATGATTGGCTAAAAGTCATCTGCCGCAATATTAAAATTTATCATTGCACACAAAAGCAATGCAGCAATCGCATCAAGCGCAAAAAATATCCGGCAAACTGCTCAGTTTGTAAAACAAATAAAGTAGCGCACCGGATATCGATTTTATCTATAAGTATTTTTTTTATGCCTCAGTCAGGACACCATAATTAATTAGGCAATCAGGATACTTTCTATACCTTTTTCTAAGGCAGTATCTTTCACCACTGGTATCGAAGCCCCTTCAGCCCTGAAAACGGTGACATCCGTCATGCCCAAAAACCCAAGCACACCTTTGAGGTATGGCGTAGCAAAATCATAAGCCTGCATCGGTCCGTCAGAATAAATCCCTCCTGAAGCAACGGCGAGGTAAACTTTTTTACCGGTAATTAATCCTTGTGGCCCCTGTTCAGTATATTGGAAGGTAACGCCTGCCCGGGCAATGTGATCAACCCACGCTTTTAAGGTGGAAGGCACACCGAAATTATAAAAGGGTACACCGATTACAATGATATCTGCTTCCTGAAGCTCCGCAATGGCTTCATCAGAATGTTGAATGGCCACTAAATTTTCAGCACTTCTGCTTTCTTCAGGGGTGAAAAACGCATTGAGGTGTACTTCTTCGAGGTGGGGAAATGGATGTTGCGCAAGATTTTTTTCTTTTACAATGGATTCAGGATAAGTTTCCTGAATTTTCGATACCACTGCATTACCTAATTGAATGCTCATGGAGGCACCACCCCGGGGACTTGAAACAATATGGAGGATTTTTTTCATGTTTTCTAAATTTTATGCCCCAAATTTAGAGATACCATTCCGGTGATTTTCATCACTATCTAAAAGGTTAGTGCTATCCTTTTGGATAGCGACTGATGCTGCTCATCAATGCTTTCTAATGCTTTAAGTAAAGCGGTCAATCCCAGAAAAAAAAAGAGATTGTATCAATATGAACAATCTCTTTTTTATTTTGAATATCACGTCCTCATTCCTCCGACAAGCTCAGGATGACAAACTCCTAGAATAAAACTCCCTTAAAACAAGATCTATCTGATCACACTGCCTTCAGTAAAGCGATCAACAGGTGCTACAAAAGTGAGTTTGCCTTCCGAATTTTCAGCCATTAAAATCATGCCTTGCGAAAGAATACCTTTAATTTCACGAGGTGCCAGGTTGACAATAATGCTCACCTGTTTGCCGATAATCTCTTCTGGTTTATAATGTTCGGCAATACCCGAAACCACAGTCCTTTCATCAATTCCGGTGTTCACCGTAAGCTTTAGCAGCTTTTTAGTTTTTTCTACCTTTTCGGCTGCAACAATCGTCGCCACCCGAATATCCATGGCAGAGAAATCATCGAAATTAATATTTTCTTTTGCAGGTGCAGCGGTCGCATTGTTTACCGCGTTAGCCGACTTACTCTGATTTAATTTCTCAATCTGGAAATCAATTTCTGCATCCTCAATTTTTTCGAACAGCAACGTTGCCTCGCCAATTTGGTGTCCACGTTTCAACAGGGCCACGCTTCCTGCATCATCCCAGTCGTGACCGCCATTTTGCAGCATTTTCATTAATTTCTCTGCTGTAAAAGGCAAAAACGGTTCAATTAAGATTTGAATATTCGCCGCAATCTGAAGTGCAACATGAAGAATAGTTCTTACCCGATCCTCATCCGTTTTGATTAATTTCCAGGGCTCGGTTTCGGCCAGGTATTTATTACCTAAACGGGCTACATTCATCACTTCCGATAGCGCCTCCCTAAACCGGTAGTTTTCAATAGAAGCTGATATTTTTTCAGGATAACCTGCCAATTCATCGATCACAGCCTGATCAACTGCTGTAATTTCCATACAGGTCGGTACCGCACCATTGAAATATTTATGCGTAAGCACCACCACACGGTTTACAAAATTACCCAGAATGGCCACCAACTCATTGTTATTTCTGGCCTGGAAATCTTTCCAGGTGAAGTCGTTATCTTTTGTTTCTGGCGCTGTTGCAGTAAGCACGTAACGCAATACATCCTGTTTCCCTTCAAAGTCTCGCAGGTATTCGTTTAACCAAACTGCCCAGTTTTTAGAAGTAGAGATTTTCTGTCCTTCGAGATTCAGGAATTCATTTGCAGGCACGTTATCAGCCAAAGTATAATCACCATGTGCCATTAACATCGCCGGGAAAATAATGCAGTGGAAAACGATATTATCTTTACCAATGAAATGCACCAATTTGGTTTCGTCGCTTTTCCAGTATTCTTCCCAGCCACATTTATCACTTTCGTAATTGTTAATGTAGTATTCTTCGGCCTTTGGATTCCAAACATCCAGCTTGGCGTAGTTGCAAAGCTCTTTTGTGGCAGAGATATAACCTATCGGCGCATCAAACCATACGTATAATACTTTCCCTTCTGCATCACGAAGTGGCACACGCACACCCCAGTCTAAATCGCGGGTCATGGCACGTGGCTGCAACCCTGCATTTAACCAGCTCTGGCATTGGCCATAAACGTTTGGCCGCCATTCTTTATGGCTTTCGATGTATTTTCTTAAACGTTCCTCATATTGATCTAAAGGTAAAAACCAGTTTTTGGTTTCCTTTAAGATAGGTTGATCACCAGAAAGGGTTGATTTCGGATGAATTAAATCTGTAGCATTTAGTGTAGAACCGCAATTTTCACATTGGTCGCCGTAAGCGTTTTCATTGCCACATTTAGGGCAGGTTCCGGTGATGTACCGATCGGCTAAAAATTGCTTTGCCGTTGGATCATAGTATTGCTCCGTAACTTCTTCTGTAAATATCCCTTTATCATACAACGTTTTGAAGAAATCGGATGCGGTTTGATGATGTGTTTGCGAGGATGTACGGTGATAAATATCGAAAGAAACGCCAAATTCTTTAAAAGAATCACCAATAATTTTATGGTATTTATCTACCACTTCCTGCGGCGTAATGCCTTCACGTTTGGCCTTTAAAGTAATCGGCACACCGTTTTCATCAGAGCCACAAATAAACTTTACATCACGTTTGTTCGACCTGAGGTAACGGGCGTAAATATCAGCAGGAATGTAAACACCGGCAAGGTGCCCAATATGAACCGGTCCATTGGTATATGGTAATGCTGCCGTTACGGTATATCTTTTTATTTTACTATTATCCAAAACAATTTTTATTAATTTGGCAAAGATAAGTGTTTTAAAGATGATTAAGCAGCCCCCGTATTTAAAAAAAGGAGATAAGATTGCCATAGTTTGCCCGGCGAAGAAATTACCCAAACCCATTGATCATGCGATTGGCATTTTAGAAAGCTGGGGACTGGAAGTGGTTATTGGTGAAAGTGTTTATGCCAGTCACCACCAGTTCGCCGGAACAGATCAGTTAAGAGCCCGGGATATTCAGCATTTTCTGGATGACGAATCTATTCGGGCGATCATTTGTGGCAGAGGTGGCTATGGTGCCATCCGCATTATTGATGAACTCGATTTTACTGCCTTTCATCAACACCCAAAGTGGTTTGTCGGGTTTAGTGATGTCACGGTTTTACTTTCGCACCTCACCGCACAATGCCAAACACAATGTTTACATGCGCAAATGCCTTATACTTTTGATGAATCTACTCCTGAAGCCTTATCATCATTAAAGAAGGCCCTTTTTGGTGAGCAGCAAAGTTATGCTTACAGCAGTGCGTTTAAAAACCAAACCGGTGAAGCGAAAGGGATTTTAATTGGGGGCAATTTGACTTTACTAACCATGGTTCAGGGATCTGTTTCGGAGATGGATTTCGACAATAAAATTTTATTCCTGGAGGATGTGGGAGAACAGGAGTTTAGTATAGACAGGATGATGCGAATGTTGAAAAGGGCTGGTAAGCTAAAAAACCTGAGGGCTTTGATTATTGGCGCTTTTAATGAGATTGAAGAAGAAAAGATTTCTTTCGGACAAACGGCAGATCAGGTGATCTGGGAGGTAGTGAAAGATTATGGTTATCCGGTTTGTTTCAACTTCCCGACAGGCCATATTGACAATAATTTAAGTATGATTTTAGGGGCAGAGGTTGAATTAAAAGTAGAAACAAACAACGTTCAATTTAAATATTTATAACATGGCAATTTTTGAGGGTTTAGGAAAATACCGCAATACAGGCTTACTGATGCTTCGCATTGGTTTGGGCGTAATGTTCATCATTCATGGTTTTCCAAAGTTAGCGGGCGGACCAGATGGCTGGACCGGACTTGGGGGCAGCATGAAAGTTGTGGGAATAGATTTTCTCCCGGTATTTTGGGGATTTATGGCGGCAGTTGCAGAAACTTTTGGTGGATTCCTGTTGATTGTTGGACTATTTTATCGTCCGGCCTGCATGCTTTTAGTTTTCACGATGGTGATTGCAGCTTTGGTTCATCTGGGTAAAGGTGACGGATTAAAAGGTGCGAGTCATGCCATTGAATTGGGCATTGTATTTTTCAGTTTGATTTTTATCGGCCCCGGAAAATATAGTGTAGATAAAAAATAGAAGTAAATGATTATAAAAAGAAAAAGCCAGCGTTTGCTGGCTTTTTCTTTTTAAGCATATTTCGGTTAGTTTGGTACAATTAATTTGTTGTTTTGCACTTCCGTGGCTGAAATTGGCCAGATATATCCGGCGGTGTTAAATGGAATTGCTGGTGCAGTACCTTGAGGACCACTTTTTGCTGCAAAACCAAGCCCTAATCTCATCACATCAGGAGATCTGAAACCTTCACCTAACAATTCAATTCTTCTTTCGGTAAGAATAGTATTTTTAAGGTTTGCAGGTAAAAGATCAGTAGCCGGAAATATATAAGTTGGGTTTGAGCGCTGTCTAACCGCGTTTAATAAAGCGATAGAACGGGTAGGATCACTCACTACAGTGGCCTCTGCCAGGTTTAATAATACTTCAGCATACCTGATTACCGGAATGTAATCTGTATATGGAGAAGGTCTTTTAAACTTAGTTAAATATGTATTGGCACCTACTGCCTGGGTTAACCCTTTTCTGGCATCGGTTGATGCCGCAGCGAAGGCGGCATTCCCAAATATACCTGCTGTATTTAAGAAGTATTCCTGGTTCCCGCCGGCACTCTCTACATTATAATAGTAAGCCAGTTGATTTTGTGTTCCCGGCGCATCTAATTCTGTCATTGGAAACGACAGGAGTGCTTCAGGCCCAACATAACTTCCACCAAATACGCTAGCAATACTGGTCTCCAATCGGTTCGCCACACCAGTTGTTGCCGAGAATGGAGCTGTTGCAGTTACAATTTTGTTGGCTTCAGTGACTACCGAAGCTAAATTTCCCATTGATAGATACACACGCGTTTTTAATGCAATAGCGGTATTTCTTGATGCTCTGGTGGCTGTCAGCGTTAAAGCCAGATCAGGCTCTGCTTCATTCAAATCTTTTAATATTTGTGTATAAACCTCTGCAACGGTACTTCTCTTTAAATCGTTACCGGTTAAATCTTTCTCCGCTCTTAATCTTAACGGCACACCCAGGCTTGCGCCATTATCCGTAATGTATGGCTTAGCATAAAGCTGCAAAAGGCTATAATAGGAAAGTGCCCGCATTACTTTTGCTTCAGCAATATATTGTTTTGATAATGCAGGTGTTAAAATTGCTGCATTGGCCGTAATGCCTTCCATAACTAAATTGGCACGATTGATTGCGGCATAAATTGCGCCCCATAAGTTGGTCACCTCACTGGTATTTGATACCAGATTGAAACGCCAGGTTTCTAAGTTCGTTACCCCATTGGGTTTATTTACAATAAATTCTTCGCCACGGATGTCGTTATACACTAAATAACGTCCTCCATAAAAGTTGCCATTCTTTACCCCTGCATAAACGCCTCGAAGTTCAGAAAGGATACGATCCGGATTAGAAAATGCCTCTTCCGTTGGTAATGATGTTTGTGGTGCTGTTTCTAAAAAATCCTTTTTGCAAGCGGTTGTAAATAGCAACGGCGCTGCAACAAAAAGATATTTTATTTTATTATTTATATTAATTTTCATGATGTTCTAATTTTTAAAATCCAACATTAATACCAAAAGTGAACGTTCTTGCAGATGGCACGGAGTTTCTGTCAACACCCGGCGCTAAACTGCCGCTGTTGCCGGCTGCAGTAGAGTTACCATTTACCGAAACCTCAGGATCTGGACCTGGATAGTTCGAAATGATCCATAAGTTACTCGATTGTGCATAAACCCTCACATTTGAAATTCCATATTTATTTAAAAACGGTTTAGGGAGCGTATATCCCAAGGCCAGGTTACGCACCTTTAAAAAGTTACCTGAGAATACATTTTGCGATTGCGCAAAGGCCGAACCATTTGACACGTTGTCATTGTAAACCACACGAGGGATGTCGGTAACTTGACCTGGAGTAGTCCACCTGTCCATCATTCCGGCTTCATTATTCCAGAAACGTTGATCGCGTAGCCCTGCCAGTGATCCGTAATAAACCTTATTACCACCTGAGAAAGTTAAGCCAAGCACTAAATCGAATGCTTTGTAACGGAAGTTATTGTCTAAACCACCAAACCATTTTGGAATGGCCTGACCAGTGATGGTTGCATCAAGGGCGGCATCAATTGCCGGAGCGTTTTGCCCTGCATTTGGTCCGTCTAAGTATTGGTAGCGGGCAGCTGCAGCTCTTTGGAAACTGAATCTCAATTTTTGACCAAATCTGTTCACAAAAATACGCTCTCCTGTAGCTGGATCAACACCTGCAGTTGGAACGGTATAAATGGAACCAATCGGATAACCTACACGCGTAATATTAGCTGTTTCCAACTGTGTAACACCAAATAAATCAGCATTGTTATTACCCAACGCCGTTACTTCATTTTTTAATGTGCTTAAGGTAAAAGAAGTTGACCAAGAAAAGTCATCATTTTCGATATTTCTTGAGTTGATTGCAAACTCAAATCCTTTATTATACATTCTACCTACGTTTGTGGTAATTGTATTTCCAGGGATACCTTTAGAAGGAGCCTGAGGTGCGTTCTGAACCAGATTGTCGATATTGTTATGGTAATAATCAACATCTAATGAGAAGCGACCACCTAAAAACTCCAGGTTCACACCTACATCTGCTTTTTTACTGGTTTCCCAGGTTAAGTTCGGGTTACCTGCCTGGTTGAAAGATAAAGCTGCATCGCTACCGTACAAGCCAGGGCTGTATAAATACAATGCCGGATAGTTTCCGATATTGATGTTACCCACCTCACCATAACTACCACGAATTTTAACGCGTGTTAATATTTTGCTGATTCCAGATTCTTTATAGAAATTTTCTTCAGAAAGTGCCCAACCTGCTGATGCACCACCAAAGTTACCGTATTTGTTTCCTGCAGATAGACCAGAGTAACCATCACGACGGAATGAACCTGTTAAATAATATTTCTTTTTGTAATCATAGTTTACGCTTCCAAAAAATGAACGGAAAGCATTATCAAACTGCACCAGGTTGGCTGGAGTAATTGTTCCGAATGAACCTTGATACACTTCGATAAATGGATCGATCACATTTTGGCGTGTTGCACCATAACCGTATGATTTGGTATACTGATCTTCAGCACCGATAAATGCACCAACGGTGTGATCGCCAAAAGTATTGGCATAATTTAAGGTATTAGCCCAGTTCCATCTGCTGTTTTTTACAAAGTTACTGGTTGCACCGCCGTTATAAGCAAATCCATCACCCTGTAAACGATTTACAAATACATTGTTATCCAGTTTCAAATTATCAATACTATAATTGGTTTTGAAAGTTAAGCCTTTTAGTATCTGAACAGAAACATATCCGTTAGCAATTAAACGATCGCTTTCAGACGTATTTTTATCCGAATTAACCAGCACCGCCGCATTAGGATAATTTGATGCAATTAAGTTTGCACCCAAGCCAATTGCTGAACCAGCTACATTATAAGAACCATCTTCATTAAATGGAGAAACGTTCGGAGGCAATACAAATGCTAAACGACCCAAACCACCTGTATTAAAAGATGATCCTGGAAGTGAACCGGTATTGGGTGCACGATTCAGCGTATTGCTGTATGAGAAATTTGTTCCAATGGTTACATTTTTAAACAATTTGTGATCTAAATTCACGCGGCCATTCTTTCTTTCGAAAGAGTTGTTAATGATGAAACCTTCCTGATTACTATAACCTAATGAAACAAAGTATGAAGTTTTTTCACTTGCGCCAGAGAAATTTAAGGCATGGTTATGAGAGGTTGCCGTTCTATAAGCATAATCATACCAGTTGGTTTCTACCTGGCTACCATCAGAACGGGTTTGTAAAAAGAATGCAGGAGCCAAGCCAATGTTGGTTCTGGCCTCATTTTTAATTTGAACATATTCTGCGGCATTCAATAAAGGATTTAGATTTTGAGCTTTAGATGAACCCACCCATCCTTCATAATTTACCTTAGTAACACCTTGCTTACCTTTTTTAGTAGTAATTACCACTACCCCATTTGCTGCTCTTGAACCATAGATGGCCGAAGAAGCTGCGTCTTTTAAGATATCAATAGATTCAATGTCAGCAGGATTAATATCACCTAAAGCATTACCTGCAGCACTATTGCTTGACTGATCGCCAGTAAATACAGGAATACCATCCACAATAATTAACGGATACGAACTTAAAGAGATCGAGTTTACACCTCGAACCCTGAAAACAGGAGGATTATTTAACAAACCATTTGGCTGAATAATATTCACCCCGGCTGCTTTACCTGCCAATGCCTGTTCAAAACTTTGCACCGGTTGGTTTTTCAATTTCTCACCACTTACACTGGCAATAGATCCGGTAACATCTCTTTTGGCCTGAGTGGTATAACCGGTTACAACTACATCAGATAAGGTTTTGGAATCGCCGGTTAATACTACATTAAGTACATTACCTGATCCAATCGGGCGTGTTTGCGTGGTGAATCCAATGTAAGAGAATTCTAGAGCAGTAGCTTGCGAAGTGATTCTGAGTGAATATTTACCATCTGCAGTGGTTGTGGTTCCGCCAGCTGCACCTTTGATTTTTACACTTACACCAGGAAGCGGTAATCCATCTTCCTTCCCTGTAACTGTTCCAGTGATTGTTCTTTCCTGAGCCATAGCACTCGCGGCTATAAACAGTAAAATGAACAAACTTTGTAGAAGTTTTTTCATAAAAATTTATTGTTTAGTTAATTAATGATTTCCCGAATATAAAATTTAACATCGTGTAATGCAAATATTACAAAACGAAAAATGTAGTTAATTTTTTGAAAAGTGGGCTAAATATCGTTTTATGCCAGAAAATCGATCATAAATTTTAATTTATTGAAAGCAAAAAACTCAAGAAATCGCAATTGAAGGTTAGTTTTAATACGGCATGCTGCATTCTCTCAAAAAATTGTGTTTATTTTTTTTTACATCATGCAGAATTTAGAAAATATTCAGAAATAAAAGACTATTAATGAATATAGAGCGCCGTGAAGCTCACATTTTTTCTGCTTCTCTATATGTTCTGACCACATTGAGCCAAGTATTGAAAATTAAACGCATAAAAAAAGAGGTTACCTTTCGGCAACCTCTTTTTGATAATGTAAAAATGATGAAACTTAACTATAAAGGATTCTGTATTACCACACCATTTCCAATGTTAATTTCATCTTGCGGAATTAAGAATTGCCATTGCTTATCTCCAGCAGGAATAGTTAGAACATTAGCATAAGAAACGTTATGGTTTGCACCAGTTCTATCTAATGATGAGTTTGTACGTTTCAAATCATAAAATCTAAATCCTTCACCCCAAAGCTCTACTCTTCTCTGATTCATAATCTCTGTAATTAAGGCTGCACCCGTGTTTGTTGATAAGGTATAAGAAGGGTTGCGGTTCACAGCTAAAGGCAATAACGCTTGAGCTGCTAAGACATCATTTCCTCTTCTGGCCTCTGCCTCAGCTTCAATTAAATACATTTCTGCAGCACGCATATAAGGAACATCGCCAATACTTAAAGAAACATCAGCAACTTTAAATTTGCGGCTCATGTATCTGTAACGGCTTGATGCTGAAGTTGGAATTGGAAATTCAGCTGTGTTTGTACCTGTTGGATCCCAAAGCTTTTTACGAACATCCGTTGCAGGAATCGAATTATAAAGCGCCGAGTTGATAGACTTAGGGCTTGTTCTGATTACTGTTGAGTTATAATTCGCAGACATGTAAGCAAAAAACGAATAAAAGTAGTTCGTTTGATCAGATGTTATTCTTGAAGCCCACATCCACTCAGTATTGCTGTAATCATTAAAACCAGCTTGATATACTGTGTTATTCATTAGTGTATAGCCAACCCTTGCTTCTTTCGCAAATTTTACGGCATCAGCCCAGTTTTGTTGCGTAAGTGCAATTCTTGCTTTTATACCTTTCGCAACATCGATATTGAAGTGAGATTTATTGGTTCTGGTATAACCCGCAAACAAACCTATTGCATCATCGATATCTTTATTGGCTTGTGCGTAAACTTGCGCTACAGTGCTTCTTGGTGTTTTTTCATTGCTTGGCGTTAATACCAATGGTACAGCTAAACCGCCATTTGCCTGGCCAGCAACGTAACGCTCCCCGAACAATTGAACCATTTGGAAATATGCCCAGCCACGGTAAGTTAGTGCCTCTGCTTTAATAGCAGCTTTATCTGTAGCACTACCTTCAGCATTATCGATGTTGGCGATAATCATGTTGGCATTGCTAATGATTACATAATAGAATTGGTAGTTGTAAAACAACATACCACTGTTTGGATTACGGTGTGAAATCCATTTCCCTTCATTTAATAACCATGAACTAGATGCTGTATTGAATACCATATCTTCACCCATGATGTCCATATATAGCATATTTCCACTTTGTCCACCTTGTGCCTGAGAACCAAATATTTGGTTATACATTAATCTATGGATACCATTTACAGCAGTCCAGGCATTTTTGGTAGTACTGAAAAGCACATCTGTAGAAACTTGATCAGTTGGGTTAGTTTCAAGAAACCCCTTTTCGCATGAGCTGAGTGTGGTTAACAAAGCCCCCACAATCATCATTTTACTTATAATTTTTTTCATAATGTTTTATACAACGAATTAAAAGCCTACACTAACACCTACTGAAAATACCTTACTAAAATAGTAATTGTTTCCAACAGTTCCATTGAAGGTACTAGAAACACCCATACCTTTTCTGTGTGAGAATAAAGCTAAATTTTCTCCAGAAGCAAATACACTTGCTGTCTTAGCATTGATCTCACTTAACCAACGTTTTGGCAATTGATAATTTAACGTAATGTTATTTAACTGCAAATAGCTGGCATTAGTTAACCATCGGCTGCTTGCACCAGTAAAATCTGTGATTCGATTATTATCAAATCTTGGAACATTAGTAACATCACCAGGATTCTGCCAACGATTTAATGCATCAACATGTAAAGCTGTACCATAAGAACCACCATGCATTAACGATTGATATGCACTGTCATAAACTCTTCCACCAAACTGGAACGTAAACAAGAAACTTAGGCTTAAGTTTTTGTAACTGAAAGTATTATTCATTGAACCATATAAATCAGGAATTGAACTATTGCCTGTATATCTATAATTTGCCTCACCAATTACTTTGGTCACAGTATCAGTACCGTTCACAATTTTCGCATTTGTAGTTAAGCTATTTGTTCTATATAATGCTTCACCTGTTTGTGAATCTACACCATAAAACTCTCTTAAGTAGAAATCATAAATCGAATGACCAACGCTATAAGCTTTAGTACCAGATTGAATCAATGGCTGATTATCCGGCATTTTAGTAATTTGATTCTTGAATTTGGTTAAATTAACAGTTGCTGTATATCTGAAATCTTTATTGCGAACAACTTCACCTGTAATCTGTGCTTCCCAACCTCTGTTATATAAACTTCCGATGTTAGTAGGAATGGCAAAGTAATACGGGCTTGTAGTTGATCCACCGTTTGATAATGGTTGTGGTACATCAAAAATTAAACCGTCAGTAATTCTGTTAAAATATTCAACAGTACCCGATAATCTGTTTTTAAATAATCCAAATTCTAAAGCAATATCTAAGTTCTTAGCGGTTTCCCATGTTAAATTTGGGTTTGATAACCTGGCCTGTCTTGATCCAGATTCAGCCTGGTTATTATTACCTAAGTTATATAATGCTTTGTAGGCATAATAATCGATACCAGCATCGTTACCCAGTTCTCCGTATGAAGATCTAAGTTTTAATTGATCTACCCATTTTGCATTAAAGAAAGCTTCTTTATGGATATTCCAACCTGCACTAATACCATAAAAATTATTCCAGCGTACTAAAGAAGAGAATCTAGAGTTACCATCTCTACGGAAGTTAGCGCTTAACAAATACTTACCATCAAAATCATAATTTACACGACCTAAATAACTTTCAAGAGCGTAATTATCCTCGTAGGAACTCGTACCTAAAACGGTTGCAAAGTTTGAAAGTTCTGTAATTCCATCAAAACTTTGTCCACTTCTACTACCTGTAAGCTCATTGTATTTACGTGTAAATGTTTCATGACCTGCAAGTGCGTTAATGTTATGCTTACCGAATTGCTTATTATATTCTAACAACTGGTTGAAGGTAATATTTGTTGTACGAAATAAACTTTGATAAGCTCTTCCAGCAGGCGCACCGTCTCCAATGATTGGGTTGTCATATAAACGTTCATGAATATCCTGTAAGTCGAAACTCACATTAGTTGTCGCTTTTAAATCTTTTGTGATGTTAACAGTAGCATAGGTTCTAGCATTAATTACACCTCTAACTTGTCTTTGAGAATCATTGATATTTTCGAAGATCGTGTGACGACCTTGCGAAAACGGACGACCATTACCAAAGTCAAATTGACGCTGGCCATTGGCATCTAATATATAATCTCCTGTTGTTGCATTGTGCAAATAAACCGGATAGATCGGGCCAATATAACGAGAAATATAAAATGGGTTAACTACTGAAGATCCGCCGTCACCCACGTTATCCGTTAATGATTTTGAATAGGTACCACTTAAATTTAAGCCTGTTTTAAACCATTTAACCGGATTAGAATTCACAGCTACACGACCGTTGTATCTTTTTAATCCAGATTTTATCAAAAATCCTTCTTCATTTGTATAACCAACTGATGCGAAGAAGTCAGATTTCTCATTACCACCTGAATAAGTCATGTTGTAATTTTGTCTTTTCTTTCCACCTTGGCTAGCTGCATCAGCCCAATCTAAATCATCACCATATAACAATGATGCATTAGGATTTAATACCCCATCAGCAGATACAATCTGGTTATCAGCAACATTGTATGGATTGTATCCTAATAAGGATTTAACACCTGAGTAATTTGCACCATTGTAGCTGTTTAAGGTTCCGGCAGCAATTTGACCAGCAACATTACGTGGAATAGCTAAAGAACCATACTGCAAAGTATTTCTTTGCACTTCCCACATTAGCGGATAATAGGTATTTGCATCAACACGCTCATATTCAGGTAAACCACGAGCTAACCATCCTACAGATGCTTTGAAAGTTAAATTATCAGAATTCTTCTTACCTTTTTTAGTAGTAATCATCACTACTCCATTTGCCGCTCTTGAACCATATAATGCAGTGGTTGAAGCATCTTTTAAAATCGATACATTTTCGACATCGTCCGGATTAATGTTAGACATACCACCATCATATACGACACCATCAACTACAATTAATGCAGAATTTGAGGCAGAAATGGAACCAAATCCCCTTACTCGAATGGCAGCAGATGAACCTGGTGCACCACCTGCAAGGTTGGTCTGGATACCTGGAGCTGCACCGACAACTGCACTAAGAACGTTAGTAATCGGACGATCGGCGAACTCCTTTGCATTAATTTGAGCAGTAGAACCAGTGAAGGTTTCTTTTTTCGCAGTACCATATCCAACAACTAACACCTCCGTTAAAGATTGGGCATCTGTGGCAAGTTTTGCATTGATTACCGAACCATTGATTACTATCTCTCTTGTTGCAAAACCAATCGAAGAAATAATTAATGTTTTAGCACTTTGATTTACACGGATGGAATATTTACCGTCGTTTCCGGTTAACGTTCCTGAACCTGTAGTTTCTTTGATTTTTACGGATGCTCCCGGGATCGGAAGTCCATCTTCACTTGACGTTACTGTTCCAGTAATTGTTCGGTCTTGCGCCATTGCACTGAATGCAACAAACAGAAGCACGAACAAACTTTGTAAAAGTTTTTTCATGAATTTAAATTAGTTGTTTGATTTAATTACTTTAAGGCTCCTAATTTAAGGCATATCTCTTTGTAATTCAAATATTACACAACAAAAATTAACCAATTATTGAGATATTTTTGGTTATGACATTCAGATTACCGTAGAATTAACATCGCATTAATACTAAAAATTTAGTTATTCGTTGTATATTTTAAAATTTTTTACAAACAAAAAGGAGGTTAATCACTTAACCTCCTTTTTAGAATCATACTATTTTGTTTAATAAAATCAATGTCTGTTAAACTATCTCAGCAATGATAATTAATTCCTCTTCAACCTATCAATAAGTATTATCAAATGATCACGTTTATTATAGCATGCCAAAAAAAGCAATAAGATCTGCTTCATTTTTTAAAGGAGGGTTGACTTTTAGCTGGTCTGATGCGTTTAAGCCCTTTTCTGAGATAGCTGCCAAAATACCCTTCTTGTTGGGCTTGATTTCGTAAAAGGATGCGCCGTCTAAAACGAAATATTTCACTTTTGAGTCGTAACGCATTTCAGTTACTTCATTATAGCCTTTCGTTGTGATAATATCCTTTTTTACCTGTTTTAATAATTTTATTCGTCCATCAGTTAAAACTTGGTACAATGTATTTTCTGTATTTTTATCTATCGGTGGAAAACCCGCACGATAAATATTTGATACATTATTGCTTGTAATTTTAAATTCTTTAACTGGCTTTGTAAATTCTAGTTTTTCATTTCCACTTTTGAAATAAAGTTTATCTTTTACCTGATCGTAAATCAAATCAAGATTTGGATAGCTTACATTTTCCCCGACCAAAATTACACTTCCTTTTGCCCACTCTTTAAACAAATTAGGATCACCTTTTACATTATCTATTCTAGTTTCATTTATTGATTTCCCTGTTGGCATAGAAAGCTTAAGAGAATTGGCATCCAATTGAGCAAATGCCATTTGATTAAAAATAACCAAAGTGTAAACTATGATAAGATACTTTATTTTCATCATTTTTTCTATGAAATTTTGAATACTAAATCGCTTATTAAGGCAGATTTTTAATAAGTGCTACCAATTGAGACTCATTCTTTATTTTATAATTAGCTACTAAATCACCAATGGGTAAACCATATTTATTAGCGGCTTCAGTGAGACTTTCATCATTTGGCTTAACTTCAAACATTTTGTCGCCAGTATTTACAAAATATTTAACTTTCGCATCATATCTCTTTTCTGTTACGATATTGTATCCAACAGTTACGTAAACATTTTTTTCTACGCGTTTTAAAAGCTTATATTCTCCATCCTTTAACACCTCATAAATGGTATTGTTATTATTACTATTTACTGAGGGGAATCCTGTCCTGAAATAACTTATCTGATCTCCATCCGCGATGGTAAATTCTTTAATTGGCTTATTGATTGTAACAATACCTTTATTCCCTTTTACATAAAGCTTATCATTAACCTGATTATAAGTTAAATCTACATTATTGTACACAACATCTTCATTTTTAATTGTAATATTTCCTTTCGCCCAACCATCAGTAGTAGTTGCTTTACCTTTAACATAATCTGCCTTAATATAGCTATTAGGCAAATAGTTCCTTTCCAACTGAAAAAATGATAAGCTTTCATATCTTGGAATCCTCGAATTGATGTGTTGAGCTTCAGGCTGCAAAGTAAATCTGCTGGTCAGATTTTGAGCATTACTGTTAACAGTAGCCAGTACAACAGTAATGAAAATTAATAAGTGTTTCATTTTCATGGGATTTAGAGTTTTAGATTAATAAAAATATCTAAAAATCATTTATAAAACAAAAAACCCTTGCTAATGGCAAGGGTTTTTCTGTAACAAATTAATATATGTATTAACAAATCACATCATTAATAACCAGGGTTTTGCTGTATGGTTGGGTTAGCAAATTGTTCAGCTGATGGGATTGGTAAAATATAATTTCTTCCCGTGGTTGCAAGAGTTTTTGGAACAGCTGCTCCCACCGTAATGTCCCTGTCATCTCTTACTACAGGAAGTTGTCTTCTTCTTAAATCAAAGAAACGGTGACCTTCAAATGCCAACTCTTTATATCTTTCTAACATGACAGCGTCAATTAGTGCTTCTTTATTAGCAAATGTTAGATCTACATAACCAGTTATACGGGCCTTTCTGACACTGTTTAGCGCAGAAGCACCAACAGCTACCTGATTTAGTTCTGCATTGGCTTCAGCCAAAATCAAATACATTTCAGAAGTTCTGATCACTTTAATGTTGTTAAATCTGTTCGTTGCATTTTGTCCTGAATATTTATTTACTTTCCAACTTTCTCTAGATGAAGCTACAGTTCCATCTCTAAAAATAAATGCATTGTATCTCACATCTGTAGTAGGACTATATGTATCAATTAATTTAAAGGAAGGAGAAAAGAACACATCTGTGTTGTCATCAGTCCAATAGGTACGCACAGAACCTGCATTTGCATTCCTTCTCAATTGGAAATAATTTTCAGAAGTATTAGCATCTGTCCAGATCGCTGCATAATCTGCGCCTGTGGCCAATGTACCTTTAGCTGCAATTGCAGCATTAGCGAAAGTAACAGCATTGGCCCAATCTTTTGCATATAACGCAGCACGAGCACGTAATGCAGCAATTGCTGGCTTAGTAATTCTAAAAATATCTGTAAATGAAGCTGGAATCAAAGCATCTGCTTGGGCAAAATCAGCATTAACTTGTGCCATTACCTGTCCAAAAGTAGATCTTTGTGGCTTTCCTAAAATAGAAGATTCAAGCATGATCACTGCCCCCAGCTGATCATTTTCATATCTAGGAGAAAACCATCTTAGCAACTCTGCATGAGCCATAGCCCTGATAGCAAATAATTCACCTCTTAATCTGTTTTTTGTTGCTACTTCGGCAGTAGATCCTGCAGGTACATTTTCTGAACTCGCCAAAGCACGGTTAACCCGATCAATTACATTATACATAGTACCCCATGATGAAGTAACGTCGCCATTTCCACTATCAAAATCCCAGCGATGTGCTCCAGCAGCATTTCTGATCAAGTTATCAACACCCCATCGGGCTTCATCAGCCATAATCGTATTTACAAAATACGCTTGCTGATATTGCAAGTTTGAATATGCGCCAATGGTCGCACGATCTAAATCATCGATATTTTGAATAGCGGTTTCGTTAGATATTGTATCGGTAGGTTTTAAATCGATATTCTTTTCGCAAGAAGTAAGAATGATGCTGGATAACAGCATTAATCCGACGATTTTATTTATATTTTTTATCATTTTATTATCAATTAAAAATTAACTTGAATACCTAATGAAAAGTTTCTTGGCGCAGGATATTTGAATTGAGCGATGTTATTGTTGTTTTCTGGGTCAAATCCACTCCATTTAGTCCAAGTACCTATATTTTGGCCCATGGCGTAAATTCTAGCACTACTCAAAAACTTAGTTTTTGTTATCCATGCCTGAGGTATATCATAACTCAAAGTTAAATTTCTCCAACGGATGAACGAGGCATCTTCAATATCGAATGAACTGAACTGGCGGCTTGATCCTAAACGAGCAATGTTAGTAATTGTGTTTGTTGGAGTCCATGCATTAGCCATTCTTGTTTGTTGATTGTATGCTGAAAATTGAGATTGACTAGATAGAAAGAATGATTCGTTATTAAACATCGAAAAGCCTTGGAAGAAAACAAATAAGGTACTTAAATTAAAGCCTTTATATCTTACACTTGTTCCAAAACCACCTGAAGTAGGTGCCTCGTAGGTACCCCATTCTGCTGTCGAAAGCGCTGGTCCATTGTACACATTGGTAGTTGTTCCATTAGATTCTTTAGTAACAGGATCAACATTGAAGTATAGTGGATCGCCATTTGCTGGATCAACACCGGCATAACCTACAGCGTAGTGAGAACCTTTAGGTAGACCAACTCTGATGATTGATGTACCCGCAGGATATTCAGTTGCCTGGCCTAAATCAGTAATTACGTTTTTATTGTAGGCAATATTTGCATTTAAAGTCCAAACGAAATCTTTCGAGGCTAAAACATCTACCGAAACATTAGCTTCAATACCCGTATTTCTGATACTACCTGCATTAATTGATAATGAACCAAATCCAGAAGTTAGTGACAATTGCTGATTGATAAAGTTATTTTTTGTGTTGGTACGATAAAACTCTGTTGTTACACGAAGTCTGTTATCCCAACCAGCGAAATCAACACCAATGTTTAAACCTTTAGTATATTCCCAGTCATAATCAGGGTTTCCTGGAGAAGCTGGAGCAATACCCGATACACCCGCATACGATACGTTTCCATAAGTTGGAAGGTAACCGAAGTTAGATTGATTTTGAGCTGTTGCCGTTTCACCATAACTTGCTCTTAAAATTAAGGTATTAAGGAAGTTACTTTGACTTAAGAAATCTTCTTGTTTGATATTCCAGTTAGCACCGATAGAGTAGAAACCGTGCCATCTGTTTTGCTCAGGAAGTTTCGAAGATCCATCATACCTGTATGTACCTTGGATTGTATATTTTTTGTTATAAGTATAGTTTACCAAACCAATAAATGAAGTGAAACCGTACTCAGTCTTACCACCACCAACAGTTGGAATCATTGAGTTCGTATTTGTACCAGCCGTAATACCTGCAGGGGTATTTAATAATTTAGGATTGATACCAAAACCATTATAGTTAAATAAGCTCTCTCTGTTTCTAATCGCCTCAACTAATGCATTTGCATTAATTTCATGTAAGCCCCATGATTTGGCATAAGTTAAGCCAGAAGTTGACGTAAGATTTAAAATCCTTGTCACGTTATTACCATAAGATCCCTGGTTACCATTCTGAACTGAAACACCAGCATGAGATCCAGGAAAAATGCTTCTTTCTTGAACAGTTTGACGATAATCCAAACCTAAATTGGTGGTTAACTTTAAGCCATCATAAATCTCATAAGTAGCATTTGCAATTACAGTTGATTTTATCTGATCTGTTTTCAATGTGCTGTTATTTAATCTGTCTAAGGCATTCGAACCTAAACGACTATCAGCCAAAACACCGTTAGCTGCAGTGTAAGGGTTAAATGGCCTAAAACCGTTTGTTGTGTTATTCGCAGTTAAAATTCTTCCATCAGGACCGTAAGGATTTTCCCATGGCAAAGCTAAATAAACTGCAGCAAAAGGATTGGCTAAAGCTACACCAGCTTCAGATTCAATAAAGTTTGATTTCGACCAACCTAAATTACTTTGAAGACCTAAATTTAGTTTTCCCGAAGTATGATCAACATTTAAACGCATCGTATAACGATTCAAATTTGATCTTAATGCAATGCCTTCTTGATCATAATAATTGAAGCTTGAGAAAAATCTTGTTTGCTCTGAACCCCCTGAAGCGGTTACCTCATGCTGTTGGAACTTACCATCTCTAAAGAAGATATCATCCCAATTAGTATTGACATTACTTAGTGAATCTCTAATCGCCGCTCTTCTTGCAGCTGGAATAGTAGAGGCTGTATTAAGTGCAGAATATGTCCATCCAGCACCAGCTCTACCTTGTTCTTGTAAAGCAAGAAGTTGAGATGAATTCATCATATCAAATTTAGCTTGTGTACGTAAATCAATACCACCCTGAACATTGTAGCCAACTTTAACCTTTCCGGCAACTCCTCTTCTCGTTTTGATTACCACAACACCATTACCACCTCTTGATCCATATAATGCAGTTGCAGATGCATCTTTCAAAATACTTATCGATTCATAATCATTAGGGTTCATAGTAGAGAATGTAGCTTCGTCTACAGCAATACCATCAATTACATATAATGGAGTAGATCCGCCAGCTATCGAATTAGATCCACGTATACGGATACTTGCATTTGATCCTGGCTGACCAGTTCCTGATAGTACGTTAACACCAGGAGCTTGACCCTGAAGCCTTGTTGTAAAGTTAGGCTGTGGAATGTTAGCAATCTGACTATTGGTTATAACTGATGCAGCACTAACATTTCTCACCTTAGAAGTTTGAGTATATCCTGTTACAATAATTTCTGACAAGGTATTATCGTCAGATACCAGTGATACACGGTAAGTGTTAGAAGAAGTTATTGGTAAAGTTTGACTTACGTAACCAATGTAAGAGATAATAAGATTTTTGGCATCCGACCCCGCAATAAGCGAGAAACTACCATTTTCTGTGGTCACAGCTCCACCTTGTGATCCTTGAACTCGAACGGTCACGCCGGGGATAGGCTTACCATCTGCCTTATCCGTAACTGTTCCTGTAATTGTTCGGTTTTGTGCCCATGCAGATCCAGCAAGAAGCATTAATACGAACAAACTTTGTAGAAGTTTTTTCATGAAATTTAAGTTAGTGAATGATTGATTTTAGCTTCTAAGATAGAATAAACGCATGCTTATTTCGTCGGCAATGACTCAGAAATTTAGCATAATTAGGAGTATACTTGAATTTTGACATTTTTATTACAATCTTATTAAAACAAAATTAGCATCACGAATTTTGTTCTTTGTATTAATTTAAATTTCTTACAAATAAAAAAGGAGGTTAACTGCTTAACCTCCTCATTAAAATCATACTACTTTATTTAATAAACCCAGATAAACCGCTGTTTGATACCGGGTTTTTCGGTAAAACTAATTCTCGCTTTTACAGAAAAAGTGGCAGCATAATTTACGCCTTTATAACTCGAAGGAATCCAGTCGATATCGAAACCCTTTTCAGAAATCACCAGCTTCTTAGTGACTAAAATTCCATCTGCAACATATTGTGCTTGATAGTTCGCACGACCATTTTTATCAATTTTGGTAATCAAATCAGCTTCCAATGTTCCATCAGCATTTTTGTTTTCAGTTTTAACCATGCGCTTAAGCTCAGTACCAAGTAACGAAATGTATTGATCAATAGAGGTAATCGGCACAGGGATACTTGCCTTTTCTTTGACTTCAGGATCCTTGGCATCAATCTCTACCTTGAGCCTGTTAATGCTTGTGGTATCCAGAAACAATAATTTCTTCAAATCATAATTGTAGCGAAGGAATACTTTGCCGTCATCATTAAAAGCGTACCAGTTGCCTGTCCGAACGTTATCTTTGTAAGCGCCTCTGAGAAAAACTTTATCTTCTTCTTTTAAAACAGAATATACGCCTTCAATTTTTTTAGAATCGTTCATCGCGTAAACCACTTTGGTTTGGTCGGAAAGGACTGATGTTTTTTGCTCTTGTGCAAACAAAAGTTGATTAAGCAAAAGCGTTCCTATAGTAAGGTAGAATAATCTGGACTTGTTTCTCATATTTTCTAAATTTAGATTAAAATAAATATAATCTTTTTAAACGAAAAAAAGGTTATGATTTTCATCATAACCTTTTTTTTTAGAATTTGAATTTATTATCTCTCGTGATTGTATTTAAGCACTAGGCCAGTAACCGCTCTTCTATTTGAAGTAGGATTCCACTCAAAGTTTAGTGTAAGCGTTTTAGCTGCCGGGTCATATCTACTTACCGTAGCAGGAATATTTCTTAGTGTCGCATTACCTAAAGCAGTCATTGTAACCAGATTCGTAGCTGGATCAATCGTTGCTCTAAGGTTATCAATACCAGCAATACCAGATGAACCACCATGCCATGTTAAACCATTAATTTGAACAGTGTTTAAGTTAATTGTTTGTAAAGACACATCAGGGTTTCCAGCTAAGTCACCATTCAAGCCATCATTAACCGTTGGAACACCTGGAGCAGTAAATCTCTGAACGTTTCCAGCCGTTACATTGTAAACCCCATCATAGATATTTTTTGGCGTAACGTTTAACAAAATCGTTCCGAAGTTTCCACTGATGATCCCTGTAGAAACCGAAGAGATTGTTAATGGAAGCACTTGTAAACCTGTAAAGGCAAAAGTTAAAGGACGAAGTGCAACATTGAAAGTAGCTTTACTTGTTCCGGCTTTGATCACCACTTCATTGGTGCTCAAAGTATAACTTTCAGCGCCTAGCAAAGTATAATTACTTGAAGTTGCCGTATTATATTCCTGAATTTTTGCTGTATTTCCAGGAGTAATTCTAACCGTAATATCTTGAGGCGCTGTAGCTTCAGGGCCAGAATAACTTACCGTAATGGGTAAAGTTGGAAGAACTGCTGTTGAATAAGAAAATTGATACATTGGTGAAGGCGTACCATTCACAGCGATTTGTGCAGGATTGGCGAATTCAATCACATTGTGACCTTTAGCAGGGTCCAGGATCATTGTATCATCTTTTAAACAAGATGTTAGCGTGCTAGCAGCTAGTAAAAAAGTCAATGATTTAAAGATATATTTTTTCATAATTTTTATCAAATTAATTTAAGTCCCAAAAAATTCTTGAACCAAATAACGTTACACCAGCAGGAACATTGCCAGGATTATAAGAATATTCTTGTGAAGGATAAAGTATTCTACTGATTAATTTATCTGGACGTGTAGATTGAGATTGTTTAGAAGCAAATGTTAAACGTCCATCTGATGAGCCATCAACTATTTTCGGAAATCCAGTTCTTTTGAATTCATTGAACGCCTCATCACAGTGAATCACATTCATTGCAATATATTTTTGCGTGATAATGGCTTCAATCTGCGCCTGCAAACCTGTTGCAGGGTAGTTCACCAATGGATTATTTGGATTTTCCTGAGCTTGATAAGCAGCAGATTCAGAAAGATAATCCCATCCTGCAATTGCGGCACCAGCTTGATCCTGATAAATATATTTGAAAGAAGCTTTAATACCTTCATCAAATGCTGTTTTCGCACTTCCTGTTAAATAACCTCTTGCAAAGGCTTCTGCCTGTAAAAAGCGACTCTCAGCAGCCAAAAGAATAGGCTGTCCTTGAGCAGGTCCTTTTGCTACACCTATGTAAGGCGTGTTAGCGTCAGTACCTGTAAACCATGAAGTTGAACCAGCCGGTGGAACTACAGTTGAGGGTAAATTTTCCTCACCTAATCTGTTTACTGCCGGACTTGGAAAGCCTCTGTAAATAGCGTAACCTCTACCTTGATCAGAAATCTTAGTACCATTATAAAATGTTAAAATCCAGATCGTTGGAACAGCCTGAGCTTGAGACCTTACACCATCACTTCCGAAGGCAAGTGAATTATATAACGGATTTTGTCTGTTTGCTTCTTTTAAATATCCTGGATTTACAAGTGCATCTGTTTCCAAGAAACCAACTGATGTACTTAAAGCCGCAAATTCAGTAGTAGCATAAGCTGATTGCGCAGGCACACCAGCCATTTTAATTAACAAACGTAGTTTTACTGTATTAGCAAATTTTTTCCAAAGGTTCATGTCACCTTTAAATAAAGGATCTGTACTCGAAGCCACAACAGCAGGTTTGTTTGCGCTTGTAACTGCTTGACCATCGGTAATTGCTTTAATTGACGCCGTTAACTGTGCTACTAAATCCTTATAAATATCTTCAGCTTTATCATATTTAGGCGTTAAGATAGCGCTGCCTTTTAAAGCTTCGCTATAAGGCACATCATTATACTGATCTACTAATTTTGAGAACATGAAAGACTTCATGATCCTTGCAATAGCATTACTGTATACCAATGATGAATTTCCTGCAGTGTTGTCAATTACATATTGATAATCTGTTGCATTATTGTAAACACCAGAAAACAAGTTAGTAAAGCTACCAGCAGTATAGGCATAAGTAACACTGGCACCGTAACTACCAACACCATAAATGTTGGCGGCGAAGCCACCAGGAAAATAATAAGCGCTATTGTAAGATTGCGAAACAGCAGCTGAATTCACAATCGCTTGAGGTAAAACTAAAGCGGGTGTAGATTCGGTAGAACTATTTGGGTTTTCATTTATATCTAGATACTTTTTGCAAGACGTAAAGCCTACTGCTAAAGCAACTATCAATAAACCGTTAAATATCTTTTTCATATGGATGTTTTTTAAAATGTTAATGATAATGTAGCACCATAAAAACGAGCTGGAGGCGTTTGACCTAACGATGCAATACCTATACCGTTATTGTCAGGGCCTGCATCACTATACTCAGGGTCTGTGTAAATATTGGTTTTAGGTGTCCAGATAAATAAATTACGGCCTTGAACACTGATACGAGCACCTTTAACATATTTCAAACTACCCAAAACTGACTTTGGTAAATCGTATGATAATGATAACTCTCTAAGCTTCCAGAAAGCAGCCGAATAAACGTAATTGCTGGCAACGCCCATATTGGTTGGTCCATTCGTCCAGAAATCTACCCCACCTGTTCTGGTAGTGATGTTTGTGTTTGCAACATAAGTGTTTGTAACAGGATCCAAATACGATGAATTAGGGATTACAAAACGTTCGCGGTTGAAATATGTTGTTCTGATACCCGCACCAGAGAAATCATAACTTCCTGAGTTTTGACCCATAACGAAACCTCCACGGTATTCGAATAAACCTGTTAAACGGAAACCTTTGTAACTTACAGCAGCATCAAGTCCTAAACGATGACGAGGCTCAACATTACCCAAAACCTTATTTCCATTAGTAACATTTGGAAAACCAGTATATCTATCAACAATAACTCTACCTTCAGAATCTCTCACATAATCAGTTCCTTGAAGCACAGGGAAAGGCTGACCTTCTACAGCCCATGAACCTAATGTTGTTGTTCCTGACAAACCAAGTGCAGGTAATCCGTTGCTGATGGAAACAACTTTATTGTTATTATAAGTATAGTTAGCACCAACAGAAACCTCTAAACCATTGTCTAAATTTCTATAAGGAACAAGGCGTAAGTTAGTTTCAATACCATTATTGCTTACTTCACCTGTGTTTGTTAAAAATGAAGAAAAACCTGTAGAGTTAGCAACACTTACCGGAACTGTTTGGTCAGTTGTATTTGTTTTATACATGGTAAAACTACCCGAGATTCTTGATTTTAATAATACAAAATCAATACCACCCTCATAAGCCAAAGTCATCTCTGGTTTAATATTAGGAGAAACAATACGATCAGCTAAAGTAAAGCCCGGGATACCAGCATAAGGATAACCAGAAGCCTGACCAAATGTTGGCAATAAAGCGTAGGCACCGAAATTTGTACTGTTACCTAAGTTAACGTTACCCACTTTAGAAACACCCCCTCTGATTTTCAACGACTCAATTACTTTTGAGTTTTTCAAGAAAGGAATGGCATCTGAAGCAATGAATGAAATATCAGCAGCAGGATAGAAGAATGATCTGTTTTCAGGAGACAAAATTGATCTCCAATCGTTTCTTCCTGTTACGTGTAAATATAAATAATTTCTAAATCCTAAACGTGCATCACCATAAACACCAATTTGTCTGGCTTTAAAGTTCGATTCACTTGCCGATGGGTTCTGAAGACCATTGCTTACGTTGAAGAAATCATCCAGAGCTAAACCTCCTTGAGTACCTACATCAACTCTTTTATAAGTGTTTTGTCTGATGGTAGCACCAGCAATAACATTTAAAGAGAAGTCTTTAGATAACTGCTTGATGTATTGCGCCTGGAACTCAGGGTTGATTTGAACATTGTAACCAGAATAATCACTTACACCACCAACGATATTAGCGAAGTTAGGCGTAGATGCTAAACGGTAAGCAGAATATGTAAATTTGTTGGTAGTAGATTTATTTGAAAATGCTCTGTTAGATAAATTCGCACGAACCAATAATGATAAATCCTTAATTGGATTCCATTTGATTTGTGCATTACCTGTTAAATAATCGTTGCGAGTTGCACTACGAGAGTTTGCCAAAGCAAAATATGGATTCTGATAGTACTCATTATAATATCCGTTAGGATTAGCAAACGGATCATTTTTGAAATCTTTGTATCTCGTTAAAGGAATTTGTCCTGGAGATTGAAGTACGTTATCAAATACACTTCCGATAGCATTTCCCTGATCGTAACGGTTTTGAACATAACTTAAGTTAAATCCAAAAGTTACATTATTACCTAAATTACGCTCCCCATTGATACGCATCGAGAATCTGTTATATTTATCACCAGGCACAGTACTTTTTTGATCAAAATATTGACCGGAAAAGTAATAGGTTCCTTTATCATCACCTGATGATAAGTTGAAATCGGTTTGGTTTGAATAACCAGTTTCCCAGAAAGCATCTTTATTTTCATCTTTATTGTAAGAATAAGGAACTGACTGGATTGAGCCATCTGCCAACGGTTTACCGATTGGGCGAACTACCCCATCAAATGCAGGACCATACTGCTGATTTTCGAAAGCTGTATAAGTAGGAATATCATCGTTACCCGTACCAGAACCAAATCTATCCTGTAATTTAGGTAAGAAACTTACCTGCTCAACATTAGTAGTATGACTTACGTTAATACTTGTAGCACCTCTTTTACCTTTTTTGGTGGTAATAATTAATGCACCATTTGATGCATCAGAACCATAAAGTGCCGCAGCACCCGCACCATTCAATACCTCAATGTTTTCGATATCTTCAGGATTTAAATTTCCTAAAACATCACTTGGTACGATAACGTTATCCAAAACTACTAAAGCTTGGTTATTACCTAATAAAGAGCGGTTACCTCTTAATACCAAACGTATGTTAGGGTTAACACCACTACTTACAGCGTTTACTTGTAAACCCGCTACTTTACCAGTTAAAGCGCTGGCAACGTTAAATGCTTTACCTTGTGTTAATTCTTCAGCCTTAACGGTTGTAGACTGGTTACCTTGCTCACGACGTTTAATTGCAACACCACCAGCTGTTACTACAACTTCATTCAGCGAAGTAGCATCTGATGCTAAAACAGCATTAATAACATTGCTCGCCGGAATTGTGAACTCACGAGAAGCATAACCTAAAAATGTTACGACAATCGTTTTACCATTTGATGGAACGGTTAAGGTAAATTTACCATTCGCTCCGGTTTGTGCGCCCAGGTTAGGAATTTCTTTTACCCTTACTGTTGCACCTGGAACAGGAAGACCGTCTTCTTGAGAGGTTACCGTACCAGTTACTGTTCTTTCCTGAGCCATTGCGCCGAACGCAACGAACATAAGAATGAACAAACTTTGTAGAAGTTTTTTCATAATTTGAAAATAGGTTAGTTAATGATTCTAATAAAACACTAAAGTATAGTTAGTTGAGTATATCACCAAATTTATTTTAACAATTTTTAACATTCTATTTAAAATATGACAAAACCGCCTAATAAATGTTAATAAATACAACAAAGCCCTATGTTTGATTAACATAGGGCTTACATAATATTGGTTTTTTGTATGATTAATAACTACAAAACAGGATATTCCCAAAAAGAGTCTTTCCACCTTCCCAAAAATTTCTAAAAAGCGGGTCGTTAGCCAAATAAACCACTTGTCCTCTGCCAAAATCCTGTATACCGATCAACAATCCTGACTTTAATTCTTCACGTACCTTTTTACCGACGACGCCTGCCATCAAACTTTTTTCATTAACCTGACCCACATTCCAGCCTTTGGCAAATGGCTCATAAATCTTCCGGTCAGTTTTAAGCGTGTAATAGAATTTTCCCAATCCATACGATAAAGGATGTGAAGCATCCAGATTCACCTTATAAATTGCACCCGGGATAGCGAATTCAAAGTCATCTTTATCTTTGTTTTTAAACAGCAATTTGCTTGGCTCAGGTTTTTCATCTTTTTTAGCAACTATTTCTTTCTTTTTTAAGTCAAAACCCTTTTTATCCAACACGCTTTCAATAGCATCTTCCATTAAAATTAATTTGCCTCCCTTATTTAACCAGGAGGTAAGACCATCGCCTACAAAAGCACTATAACTTCCATCTGGAAGGATTAAAGTATTAACTTTATTAATATCCAGGTTATTGATATCCCTGGCATTGATAATACTTGGTGCGAGGTTTAAATCGTGCTCCAGATAAAACCAGGCTTCACCAAATGCCAGCGAAGAAACCTCAGTACCAGAAACGATAGCAATTTTTGGTTGCTTTAGTATCGGATATACATTTGAACCAAAATCTTTTCCTTTTTCGACAAAGCCACTGGTAATTCCTCTGACCGGCTTATCAAATTTTCTGGCGATGGCGACTACCTTTTCTTTTAAACCTTTTACACTCTTTTCATTTTCTGCCCTTAAAACAATCAGTGTTCCGGCAGGATAGTCTTTGCCGGAAACCGTAAATGGTTGATCAGATTGCCTCACTTTGATATTTTCTTTCTGCAAATCGATTAATACCTGTACATTTTCTGCAGCGCCCCAGGCAAATAACCAGGCTAAAGGTTTATCAATATCATTTGATGTTTCATCGGCCACCGCCAAATCAGCATATTTACCTTTAAAACTTTCTTTACTGGCATAAGCTTTTAAACCATATACATAAGGTAATGCCCAGGCGGTAATGTCGTAAGTGTTTGAATCTGCTACAAAAGTTTGCGGCTCCATTAATACATTTGCTAAAACTGCTCTGGGCTGCAATACATTAATAATCAAATCATTTCTGTCGACGGTAAAACTTTCTTCTTTCTGCGTATCGTAGTCGTAACCCCTTCCGTTTTTATCTGCACCGTAAGCGAACTGAATCTTGTTTTTCGCGAGCAAATCTGCCAGTTTTTTTAATCTTGATAAATTACTGGCTTTTACAACATAGGTTTTATAAATACCAGGAGCGGTGTTCATTTCCTGCTGAAAATACTTTTTATATTCTTCCAGCAATTTGCCTTGATTTTGAGAAGATACCTCAACCGTTGACATTCCTGTTGCGAAATGGTGTGCAATACGATCTTTTAACGTTAAGGTATCACCATTGTTGGTTACCACTGATAAACCAGCTCTGATGCCACCTTGTTCATAGGTCATGCCGATGGCACCATTATATAAGGGATAAGTATCACCATAAGATGGGTAAAGTAAATCGAAACGCTCTTTTGTAAAATATTGCCAGCCTTCTGCATCAAAGTATCTGGCATTATTTTTTCCCACCACGACCTGAAAACTTCTTTGCCAAGGGGTGATATCCTGGTGAACAGGCTCGGCAGCTGGTGCGAAATAATATGGCTCATTATAGCTTTGTTCATGAAAATCGACATGTACCTGAGGCATCCAGTTATTATATAATGCCAATCTTTGCTTACTTTCCATTTGGGTTTGCCAGGCCCAATCGCGGTTCAAATCGAAATAGTAATGGTTAGGGCGACCGCCTGGCCAAGGCTCTATATGCTCACGCGAAGTAGGATCTGAATTTGGTGTTTTACCTACAACGCTGTTGAAATAGTTGACATAGCGGTCTCTACCATCAGGATTTAAACATGGGTCAATGACTACTACTGTATTTTTTAACCATTCATTGGCTTGTGTATTTTGACCTGAAGATAAGGCATACAGCATTTTCATCGAGGTTTCGGTAGAGTTGGCCTCATTACCATGAACATTATAGCTTAACCAAACCAACGCAGGCTGCGATTTAAGATCAACCGTATTATCTGCCCCTGTCGCCAGTTTTAAGTTATTGGTGCGTATTTGCTCTAATCTTGAAATATTTTCTGCAGATGATATCGCCACAGCAAGTAGTGGCCTTCCTTCATTGGTTTTGCCATATTCAATTAGTTTTATGTTTTTGGGTGAAGCTGCCGCCGTTTGTCTGAAATAATCTACTACCTTATAATGTGGTGTAAAGTGTGATCCAAGTTCGTATCCTAAAAAATCATCTGGTGACTTTACTTGTGCAATTGCACCAAATGCTGTGATTACCAGGAGCAGGCAGAACGTTATGCTTTTCTTCATAAAACAATTAAATTTTATCTAATGTAGTAATTTTGCTTTTTGTTAATGCTAAACCTTAATTTTACAGCATATTTTTTACGAAGAACATGATTACAACCGCTCAACTCTACCTCCATTTTCTTGAAAATCCTACCGTTTCAACTGATACCCGAAACATTACACCAAGCTGTATCTTTTTTGCACTTAAGGGCGATCATTTTAATGCAAATGAGTTTGCAGCGCAAGCATTGGAGAAAGGTGCATCGTTTGTTGTTATTGATGAGGAAAATTACGCCATAAACGAAAAATGTTTGCTGGTTGATGATGTACTTACTGCCCTGCAGAATTTAGCCCGTTACCATCGCGAACAATTAAATATTCCTGTAATCGGACTTACGGGCAGCAATGGTAAAACGACCAGCAAAGAATTGGTAAATGCTGTTTTAACAGAGCGATTTAAAACATTTGCCACCTTTGGGAATCTCAATAATCATATTGGTGTGCCACTTTCAATTTTATCAATCACTCATGATGTTGAAATTGCGGTGATTGAGATGGGGGCCAATCACCAAAAGGAAATCGAGTTACTTTGTTCGATTGCTCAACCTACTCATGGCATCATTACCAATGTTGGCATGGCACACCTGGACGGATTTGGTGGGTTTGAAGGTGTAAAAAAGGGTAAAGCAGAACTTTACGCCTATCTGAAAGAAAACAATGGTTATACTTTTATCAATAGAGACAATGCTCATTTAATGGAAATGAGTGCTATCGCCGGATTAAATAAGCTGATATATTATGGTACTGAAAATGGAAACACCATAAAAGGCAATTTAAAAAGCAGTGATCCTTTTATTGAAGTAGAATGGACCAATCATGAGGTTTCTTCTGTTGTAAAAACAAATTTAACTGGCAGCTATAACTTTGAGAATATTCTAGCCGCTATATGCATTGGCGATTTCTTCGATATGAATCCTGAAGAAATTAACACTGGCTTGGCCAATTATCAACCCAAAAACAACCGTTCGCAGCTCACAAAGACGGATCACAATACAGTTATCTGCGATTTTTACAACGCCAACCCAAGTAGCATGACCGCGGCTTTGAACAATATTTCTGTTTTATCAGCAGATAAAAAATCGGCCATTTTAGGTGATATGTTTGAACTTGGTCCTGAATCTAACCTACAACATGAAATAATTGCAAAGCAAGCTTCTGATAGTGGATTAAATCAGCTTATTTTGATTGGAAAATATTTTTATGCTTTAAAGGATCAATTTAATGCATTGTTTTTTGAAACTCCTGCAGAAGCGGCAGCCTACATTCAGCAAAATCCAATCGAAAATCATCTGGTTTTACTGAAAGGGTCAAGAGGGATGAAGCTGGAAAGTTTATTGCAGTATTTATAATTATATAACCGCAAAATACAGACACAAAAAAAGCGCTGTAGATTTCATACAACGCTTTTTTTTTTGTTATTTAATAATAAAAGCAAGTGCTAAGGTGACTTATTTCACTTCTTCTACTAATATTCCCACATCACTCACCTCAACTAAGGGATTATCACGCATGTTTTGTTCAATCTCAATTTCAAACTTGCCATTTCTAGGGAAGCGATGATTTTCAAGTAGAGGTAGCGTGTAGCTAAAAACATTTCCAGAACCGCTCCCGAGCCATTCGCCGTCATTCTTTGCCAGTTGAAACTCAAAACGTTGGTTAACTGTGTTTTTCCCGTCCTTAAAGTGAGCAAGAATAAAAATGTTCGAATACTTGTATTCTGCGGTATGCCTTAACTTAAAATAAACATTATAGGCTTTTGCATTGTCTTTGATTTCAAATGAGGTGATAATGTGGTTACGATAAGTCCACTTGCGATCTGGAATTTCCACATTGCTATCAATAACATTAGACGAACATCCCACAAAAAGAGATGCGACCAATACAAAGCAAAATAAGAACGCTGTCTTTTTATTCAGAAGCAGGTTTATTCTCTGAGCCATTTTGATTTCGGCGGTTATTGTTTTTCCTACGGTTATTTCTGTTTTTATTTTTGCTTTGCTCCGGTTTTGCACCCTCAACATTTAACTCGCCATCTGCTTTAGCTACAGGTTTTTGCTGTTGAGGCTTCGGATTATTGCTTTGAGGTCTCGGTCCCTGAACATGCTGCGGTTTTGGAACCGCCTGTTGCTGGGGCTTCTGATTGTTGCCTTGTGGCTTCGCTGCCGCATTTTGCTGTGGACGAGGCCCGTTTTGCTGTGGCTTTCCTCCATTTTGCGGCTTTTGTGCACCCTGTTGTTTATTACTCGGTGATGCATTTTTATCTCCAGCAGGAACACGTTCCCTTCGGTTATCGTTTTTCTGATTGCGGCTTTTCTGATTGCGGTTTTGATTATTTCTACCTTTAGAACGTTCATCCAAACGGGTTAAACTATCCTGACCCACTACATTTTCATAATCAAAAGATTTTTCCACTACCACAGGTGCAGCAATTTGAACAGCTTCCTCTTTTAAATTAGGCGCTTTTTTGCCAGCCTTATTCATTGCCATGATTTCTTTTACACGGGCGGCTTTCACCGGAATCCAGTTTTCATCACCCTGGTAACTGAACCACATGATTTTTTTGAAAATATCGGTTTTCTGATGACGGGCATATCCTGCCTCAGTATCTAAATTTTCAATACGATCAGGGATATCTTTTAGCGCATCTAAATAAGTATCAAGCTCATAGTTTAAACAACATTTTAACTTACCGCATTGTCCGGCAAGCTTTAAAGTGTTCAAAGAAAGATTTTGATAACGGGCCGCGGCTGTAGAGACGGTTTTGAAGTTGGTTAACCAGGTAGAACAACATAATTCACGTCCGCATGAACCAATCCCGCCTAAGCGGCCAGCCTCCTGGCGCATACCAATTTGGCGCATTTCAATCCGGATCCGGAAACTTTCGGCCATTTTTTTAATCAGCTCACGAAAATCAACACGACCATCTGCAGTATAGAAAAATGTAGCTTTTGTTTTATCGGCCTGGTAATCCACGTCGCTAATTTTCATTTGCAAACGAAGATCCAAAGCCAATTTACGGGCTTTATGCATGGTTTCCCATTCCATTCCCTTGGCCGCATTCCATTTTTCTACATCAGCCTCTGTCGCTTTGCGATAAATTTTCTTGGTAACCTGATCCAAAGCCGTTTTGCGGCGTTTCATTTGGATACGCACCAGCTCACCTGTTAACGAAACATGCCCTACATCAAAACCTCCGGTTGGCCCTTCAACAGCAACCAACTCGCCAATTTCTAAATAAATATTATCGTTATTAAGGAAAAACTCTTTACGCGATCCTTTGAATTTTATTTCTGTAACCTGAAAAGGTTTATAATTTGAAGGCATATCCAGGTTGGATAGCCAATCGTGAACTTCCATTGTCTGACACCCACCGGTGCCACATGAGCCATTACTTTTGCATCCATTAGGGGTGCAACCACCACCTGTTGAACAACTTCCACATCCCATATCTAATTGTATATATATTGAGTCCCCGCAGGGAGCGTTTTAAACTTTATAATTTTTACCAACTGTAAAGATACATCTAAAAACAGAATTTTAGGGTTTGCATTCCTTTCGATGTGGTAATGTGCTTTTTCCAGTTCGCCAATAATGGCTTCGGCCATGGGCAAAGTGAGCACGTGGGTACTTAGCTTTTTTGCGGTTTCAAATGTTAAAGGGGGCAGTTTTACCAACGCTTCCGCACCACTCAAAATCAGGCAGCACTCCCGCAAATAATTTACACCATATTTTAAAAAATTCTTTTGATTTTCTCTTCCCCACTTTGCTGCATCATCTGTAAAATCGATCAAATCAGGTACTTTATTTCCGAATCCCATTCGCAGCCAGGCCGTAAAAGTTCCTGAGCTGTCGCTCTGCGTGTCAGCAGCCAGGGCTTTTGCTTCAATTAGATTTCCATCGGCGAGGAAAGCATAATCAGTCGCCTGATGTGCTGTCAAGCCGCTAGAATGCATTAAATAACTTGAAACTTCTTCACCGGTAAGCTTCGGGATTTTTACAATCTGCGTTCGCGATAAAATGGTAGTTAGAATCTGGTCCTGACTTTGCGCAATCAAAATAAACAGCGTATTGGCAGGCGGCTCCTCAATTAATTTTAACAAGGCGTTCCCTGCTTTATCCAAATACTCGGGCAACCACATTATTAAAACTTTTGTTTCAGCTTCAAATGCTTTGTAACTCAGTTTTTTTATAATATCGTGGCACTCTGCAATCGGAATATTGGCTTGTTTATTAGCGGCATCCAGCTTCGATCGCCAAATATCCATATCAAAATAAGCATCATGCAACAGCATGTTTCGCCAATCTTCCAGCACATCAATAGCCGTTTTGGTATTTGCAGATGCAAAAAATGGGTAAGAAAAATGCAAATCGGGATGAATCAAACGTTCATACTTTCTGCAGCTCGAGCATTCGCCACAACTATCAGCCTCTTGCTTATCTAAACAATTGATATACTGCGCATAAGCAATCGCCAACGGTACAGCACCCGAACCAGCCGGCGACAAAAAAAGCTGCGCATGGCTCACGCGGTTTTCTTTAACCGTTTGCACCAATTGTTGCTTAACCTTATCCTGTCCGATGATTTCTTTAAACTGCATTTGGTGCAAAATAAGAAATAGATATGATATTCACCGCTTCATCTGGCCGAACTTGTTTCGGAACAGGTGAATTTTAAATTTTCAAGACAATAAATGGATGTAGAAAAGCAGCCTTCGGTAATGCTTTGGTTAGTGTGGTCCCTCTTTACGCTATATCTTTTATTGTGAATGATCTGGCAGGGTATTAAATAGCTGCAACAATAAAAGGATGCCGCTGCAATAGGGTTTATTTACGTCGGCCTTGTTTTCAAAATAACAAGCACAAAAAAGGCCGCCCAAATTTGAGCAGCCAATTACGAAATTATCGACATATTAAAATCTGTAACCAATACCAATATTAGCACGAATACCTGCCCATGGGCCTTTAAAATCTACTACTGCACCATTAGCAGTTACTGTACTTGAAACATTTCCTACTGGTAAATCAATTTCATCTAACTCGCTTTTCAAATCTTTTTGCTCCTGTGCCGATAATGTTTTTGTTCCTGATAAATTTCCACGAGAAATTCCGTACTGAGGGCCAAAAATCGACCAGTCTAAATAAAACTTATTGGCAATTTCCCATTGCGCACCAAATAAAACACCTGCCGTATAAGTATTTAATTTTCCACTCAATGGAATCATTTCTGTTCTGTTGTTAGAATCAAATTCGTAGTTAATAGAGGCATTATAGTTTGCATATTTTAAAAACGGAGCGATGTAAAAACCTTTAAACACACCCTTACCCATATAAAATTTAATCTCCGGTGTGATGGCAAAATTTCCCATCTCTAAACTTCCCAATTGATCGTCAATGCTGTCGAAAGATGAACTAAAAGGCAAAGAACCTTTCGGCATCATTCTAACACCTAAGCCTACACTTGTTTTACCAAAAATGGCTCTTTCGTATTGAACATGAAGTGTTTTCAAGGCCAGTGACGGAAGATTTAACTTAACCAGGTTTTTCTCTGCATCATCGGCTTGATTTACCTTTTGCGCAAAACTGTTTAATGATAATAAGCCTATTGCAGCAATAAGGCCTAATGATTTTGTAAATTTTATTTTCATTATTTTTTTGTTTGATTCAGCTTTACTTTGCAAATCATCGGCCAATTGTGCCAATGCCATTAACAGTTATATACACCGCTTATTGGCTGATTACCAACGCAAACAGTGTTGAAATAAGGGGAAAATTCACCACATTTTTGGTATCAAAAACCCATTTCTTAAAAAACCTTACCTTTGGACTTTTAAATATTTTATGGCTAGAATTTTGGCTTTTGATTACGGAACAAAACGCATCGGCATTGCAGTAACCGATCCTTTGCAGATTATTGCAACCGGACTGGATACCGTTCACCCTAAAGATGCCATTGAGTACATTAAAAAATATTTACTTGCCGAGCAGGTAGAAGCCTTTGTTTTAGGCGATCCGAAACAAATGGATGGATCAGATTCTGATTCCAAACAACATGTTAAAGGATTTTCAACCTTGTTAAAAAAAGCTTTTCCAACTATACCGCAGCATTGGGTCGATGAACGTTTCACCTCGAAAATGGCACATCAGGCCATTATGCAAAGCGGCCTGAAAAAGACAGACAGACAGAATAAAGATCGGGTGGACACCGTTGCCGCGACCATCATTTTACAATATTTTATGGAAACCCACCGTTTATAACCCAATACATGAGCCTGATAAACGACGATTTACAACAACTGCTACTTAACTATTGCGAACCCGAGAGCGAATTGCTTCAACATATCGACCGCGAAACAAACTTAAAAGTTCTAATGCCAAGAATGCTTTCCGGCCATTATCAGGGCAGGGTTTTGAGTATGCTGAGCAAAATGGTTTCACCAAAAAGAATTCTGGAAATTGGCACCTTTACTGGTTATGCAACCCTTTGTTTAGCTGAAGGATTATCAGCGGATGGAATCATTTACACATTGGATATTAATGCCGAACTGGAAGATATGGTTCGGGCTAATTTTGAAAAATCGCCATTGAACTCCAAAATCAAATACATTTTGGGCGATGCAAACGAAACCTTAAATCAACTGGATGAAGTTTTCGACATCGTTTTCATTGATGCCGATAAAAAAAACAATGGCACTTATTACGATTTAGTTTTCGACCGCGTCCGTCCGGGCGGAATCCTCATTGTGGATAACGTACTATGGAGTGGAAAAGTACTTCAGGAAAAACAAGATAAAGACACCAGAAATATCACTAGTTTTAATGATAAAATAGCTGCAGATGAGCGGGTTGAAAAATTGATATTGCCTGTGAGAGATGGGCTGTTTGTAATTAGGAAAATTGGTTAACTGAACAAATGTGAAACTGTTTAACTGAATTCAGTTAACATTAAACGTTTCCAACAGTTAAACATTAACCAAAACAAAAACTCGTTATTACGAGATAAAAAGTAATCCGCAGCATGAGATTGCTTCGTACCTCGCAATGACGGCAAGAGAAAACAAAAATGAAAAATATACTTACTTTTTGCCTTTTACTTTTAAATGTAATTATAGCCAAAGCACAAGACACAGAAGATTATATTGCAGAACATGTAGAAGTTGCTCAGGAATTAATGCGTGATCATAAAATTCCTGCCAGTATCATCCTGGCAGTTGCCATTCATGAATCTGCCGCCGGCAACAGCCGGATTGCGCAACATTTGAATAATCATTTCGGGGTTAAAGGTCCAAATAACAATGAGGAAATCCGCTCTGCTTACCGCGATTACGAAAGTGATGAAGAATCATACAATCATTTTGTAGAGCTGATGGAAACCAGAGCTCCGTTTAACAGCTTGTTCGATAAATATGATCAGTATGATTATAAAGGATGGGCCAGGGGAATTCAACGTTCGGGATATGCCCGCAGCCGCACCTGGGCCAGCCAGGTGATTGCCATGGTAAACAAATACAATCTTTATCAGTACGATGAACGCCCGGAAGATTATGTGGAACCGGTAACCAAGGCTCCGGTTTATCACCGCAAAAAGAGAACTACTTCACGAATATATACCGTAAAGGTGGGCGACAACTTAGGCGCTATAGCCAAAAAGAAAGGTACAACAGTTAAATCACTGATGAAAAGAAACGGTCTGAAAAAAGCAAACCTAAAGCCAGGGCAGAAGATCAGGTTTTAATGATACATAACACGTTTTAACTTGCCACTTTAAATAACCACTAACAATTTCAACAATTAACCATAAAATGCATTTATCTTATCGTTTATCTTTTCTGTTCATCATTTTAGCTTTTGCCAGTTCATGCAGTTCAAGAAAATTTTCGAAAAACAATAAACAGATTGAGAAGGCGGCCAATAAAGCCAATAACAACAGTTATAAAAGTTATAACACATTAAGTTATATTGACGAATTTAAAGCAGTGGCGATAGAAGAGATGAATGCCTTTGGTATTCCGGCCAGTATTACGCTGGCGCAAGGAATTTTAGAATCAGGCAGTGGAAACAGCGATTTAGCAAAGTATGCAAACAACCACTTTGGCATTAAATGTACTTCTGACTGGAGAGGAAAAAACTATTTCCGTGATGACGATCAAAAAAATGATTGTTTCAGGGTATACAAAGATGCCCGTGAATCTTTTAAAGATCATTCTGAATTTTTGAAACGTAAACGCTACAGTTTTTTGTTCCAGTTGGACAAAAACGATTATAAAAGTTGGGCACAGGGTTTAAAAACCGCCGGTTATGCTACCAACCCAAAATATCCTGATTTACTGATTAATATGATTGAAAAGTACCAGCTTTATCAGTATGACCAATCAGAAAGCGAGAAACAAAAAATTGCCCGTGAAGACCGGGTTTTTTCTGAAATTAATCAAAACATCCCGCAGGAGAAAAAGAAATTTACGCCTGTTGATACCCCTCCGCCTGGGGCAAAGCCAATCTTGGCTGATGGCACTTATACTGTTATTAAAGGTGATACACTTTATAATATCGCAAAACGCTTTAACTTATCTGTTGATGAACTGAAAATGTTAAACGAAATGACCACTGATGGTATTAAACTTGGGCAGGTGCTTAAGGTTAAATAATGTTAACGGTAAACATTGCCTGCCAGATATTTGTAGTTTTGTAAACACATGAAACTTTTTGTTGCCTTTATTTTATCCGTCGGCCTGGCTACATCGCTTTTTGCACAAACAAAACCGGTGCAGGGAATCGTTATTGATAAGGAAACGAAGCAACGCCTGGCAAAAGTTTACATTTACAACATTAGAACAGGAGATGGGTTGTATAACAATACAAAAGGTGAATTTAGCACCTATGCCAATCCTGGAGATACCTTAGTAGCGGCGCTTGCTGGTTATGGCGTTGATACCATCGTTTTTAAAGGTCAAACCGCAGCTTATTTTCAATTGAAATCACTGGGTATCAGGCTAAGGGATGTTGTGATTCAGCAAAAAAGATTAACGCCACAGCAGCAATATGAAAAATCGGTTAGCGAATACCGCTACCAAACCATGAAAGGCAGCAGTAAAGATCTACTGAATTTAGGAACCGGTGGCGTGGGATTAGGCATTGATGCGATTTATAATTTATTGAGCCGGCAGGGTAGAAATGCCCGCCACTTACAGAAAATTTTAGAGAAAGATTACCGTGAAGACCTGATTGATTACCGTTTTAATGCTTCATTGGTACAGCAGGTTTTAAACATTAAAGAGACCGAACTCACTGATTTCATGCAACAATACCGGCCAACCTATCAGTTTGTGCTCGATGCTGATGATTATGCTTTTAACGTATTTATCCGAAATGCGTATAGAAGCTATCGCATAAATCCAAAGGCACTGCAATTGCCTCCTTTGCCGAAACTAACAATTGAAAAATTGTGAAAGCGCCCATTATCATCGTTAAGAAATTGCCTACCGCAGGGATGGCTATATTTCCATTTATTCTGTTAAAATCAGAAAGACTTAAGGCCGACAAGGAAATAATCAATCATGAAAAAATTCATTTAAGGCAACAGCTCGAGTTGCTGATTATTCCATTTTATGTGTGTTATATTATCAATTATTTGATTAATTTGATAATTTACAAAAAACACCATCTGGCCTACCGTAAAATCATTTTTGAACAAGAAGCTTACCGATTTGAAGGCGACTTAAACTACCTTAGGAATAACAGCTGGTATGGCTGGGTTAAATCGATATAGTAGGCTGCATTCGGCACATTGGCAACTACAAATCAGATATTCATTTTGTTAAACCCTTTTTATCTATAGATTTTTTCTTTTTCTTTGTATCCAATGAAGAATTGTTTAGCTGCCCTTATCCTTATTCTAAGTATCTGCTCCACAAAGTTATATGCACAGGTAATTGACACCGTTCCGATCAATACAAAAGACCTGAATATAAAGCTTAAACGTAGTCCTTTACCGAGCAGGCAAGGGCCGTTAAATTTTGAGCCTGTAAAAATCCCTCCCTTTGTTGTAAACGCGAAGGTAAACTACTGGAAAACCAAAACTTCTATTGGCATTAACGTGAACCAGGCACAATTCAGTGATAACTGGAAGGGTGGTGGTGTTAATTCCGTTGCTGTTGGTGGCTTACTCAACTGGAAAGCAGAATACAACAAAGCCAGCTACAGCTACGTAAGTGAGGTAATCTTGCAATATGGTAAAATCAAAAATAAAGACCAGTTGCAAAAGAAAACGAACGATCGAATTTTCTGGGATAACAAAGCATCGTTTCAATTGTCAAAAAACTGGTTTTTCTTCGGCTCTGTAAACTTTGAATCGCAGTTTGATAGTGGTTATCGTTATTTTAGAGATGGTAATGGTGAAGAACAGCAAGTCTTGATTTCCAGGTTCATGTCGCCAGGTTATTTAACTGAATCAATCGGTTTTGAATACAAGCCAAACAAATATTTCTCTACCAGAATTGGTACGGGTACTGCCCGCCAAACATTTGTTTTAGATACGGCAGTTTATGACAACAAAGCCAATGTATTTGGGGTTGATAAAGGCAAGCATTTTAGAAATGAGCTCGCTTTCCAGGTGGTGAGTGCCTTTGATAAAGATATTTTTAAAAACACCAACCTGAAAGCACGTTACGCCATGTTTATTCCTTATGAAGATATTGCTGTAAAACGAATCGATCATAGGTTGGATGTTGCCTTAACCGCAAAAATTAACCGTTTTATGAATACGAGTTTAACGGGTGTAATCCTGTATGATACCGATACAGATGCAAAGGTTCAGGCCAGTCAGACTTTGGCGTTGGGTTTTGCTTTTGTTTTCCCGCGGTAACGTCGGGAAGGTATATGGTCAATTTTAAACCCGCTTACGTTTCCTTTTTAAGTCAAGGTAATCGATAAAATACAGCACCTTTACTGATAGACTATTATTTTGTGGTGCTGATAAAATTCCGCTCAAATTGCGATTGTATCTTTCCATATAATAGGTTTGATAGGTCTCTGCTGCATCTTTGTAAGATAAGGTTAGCGTACTTCCGGGTGCGAATTGCCAGGTATAAATTAAATCGATATTGAAAACGTTATAGTTTCTATCAGTGCCAGTAGGCGTTGCGCCCTGATAATCTGCTAAATTTCCATCTGGTTTCAGCAGATAGAACGCTTTGTTTCTCCTGTCGCTCCAGTAATGGCGTAACACCACGGCAACACCCATTAAATTTGTAAACGTATATTTAGCATCAAAAGAGTTTTCTACCGTTCGGCGGTCGTATTTAGAAAAAATTGACTGATTGCCCTGCATGGTGGTCCAGTTTACAAAATTGTAATTAGGATTAAAATTTAAATCCAAGCCGAATGCAACCTGATCATTTAACCTAAAATTTTGAAACAGATAGAAATTATACTCTTCTCCATTAAACAGATTTTGCTTAAAATAACGAACGTTGCCACCAAAATTATAGGCTTTTGCACGATTGGGATTTACATATATAGCGAGACCAAAATTACCAGGCGCACGATATACCTGTCCGTTACGGGATTCATAAAAATCGTTACCGTTAGCAGCCCAGCTTACATCAAATTCTGCTGACCATAAGTTTTTAAATTGCACCCAGTAACCAGAATTAAGAGAAACTTTTTGATAGGCACTTGGGATTGCCCTTCTCGAATAAACTAAATTTAACCAGCTTTCGAACTGGTTATACCATTTCCCCGGCTTATAGATGCTATAACCCATTCCTGCCGTTTGATCTAAAAAGTTGTTATTTGTAAAAAAACCCATATCAGACGGATCGAATTTATTATCGGCATAAACCTGATTATAACGCCATGTGAAATTGCCACTTTGTTTTCCGAACCTTAAAATATAACTGTATCCGGTTGATGTCTCGGCTCCACGCAGGTAACTCATCTTCCAGCCCCCGTTTACGAAATACTTATTGCCTTTGCTGTTCAGGTTAAACAAAAGCGCAGAAACGTTCGCATCGTAAGCACTTCCCTGCCTTAAAACATTTGTATTTACAAAACTAGCCGAGCTGTTATTCTTTAATGATTGGTCGAAAACAAGAATATTGTAGTTGGTTAACGGTTGGGTTTCTACCTCCCGGAGATTTCCGTTAGCATCTTCCACCTCGGTTTGCATGCTACTGGTTATTGCATTAAAAATACCTATACCCAAACCTTTTGCCGTTCTGCCAGAAATTTTTGTTGCATTTAGCACTTTCGCTTCCGTTTGGTCTTTAATTATTTTATCAGTTGTACCAATTTCACTGTAATTAGAATAAGATGGAATGGAACCAATGCGTTTTGAATAAAACAAATCTCCTTTATTAAACAATTCGGTTCCTTCGGTAAAAAACTGCCTGTTCTCGTTAAATTTTACCTCAAATGGGGTAAGGTTTAAGATTCGGTTATCTGATTGCACCTGTCCAAAATCGGGCACCAGCGTCATGTCTAACGTAAAACTGTTATTGATACCATACTTAACATCCATACCGCCATTAAAACGGGCAGTGGTATTTTTAACTCCAGGTAAATTAGCAGGGTAATGATTTACATAAGCCGAAAGATATGGAGAAAAAGAAAGCCTCACCGGAGGTTTAATATTGGTTAAGCCGGTCCACAAACCCTCCTGGTTGATGAAACCATTAACCGTTGGGTTAACAAAATTCCAAAAAGTTTGTGTATTGCTTCTCTGTATTCTTCGGCTAAAATTTAAGCCCCAGTTTTGAACATCCTTGCCAGAAAATCGCAGAGCCGAATAAGGAATTTTCATTTCACAGGTCCAGCCTAAATCATCAATTTTTACGGCACTTTCCCAAACGGCGTTCCAGTTGGGGTCTTCATCACCAACCTGCGAGTATTTGGCATCAAACTGAACACCGGCAGCCGTTACAAAGAAGCCATTACCGTTCATTTTATCGTAAAACGGATCGACAATGATGGAAATGAAATCGGCATTCCCGATGTTGTCGCGGGAAACCAATTCGTGCGACACGCTATCCTTGTCATCATACATCCGGGCGTAAACATAAATGGCCACATCATCATAAAGCACCTTCATCTCCGTACGACGATCTTTTTTTTCTACCCTTCCGGGCACCGGTCTGATTTCAAAAAAATCTGTAGCGATGGGTACATTTATCCAGCAAGCATCATCTAAAACACCATCAATTTTAGGCGTTTCAATGGTTCTTACTGCTTGCAATTCCTTTTGTTTAGCAGGATCCTGGGCAAAAGAAAGGCCCATAGATAATACTAACAAAAAGGTTAGATAGAATTTCATACGTTTGGTTTGGTAAGCATAAGACTATCAACTATTGTAAATGTTGCACATTTTAAAAATTATTTAGGTTTTTGAAGCGCAAATTACTGCATAAAACTCAACTGCTTCCTGTGTTTCGCTTGTACGCTTCGCTTCGTCAGTACCTTCCTCGCTGCAGGGTACCGCTGCACCCAGGGCTAGTTAGCAAAAATGACGCGTTTTTTAACTGTTGCTGGCTGGCCGTTGTACTTAAACCCGACAAAAGCGGAAATACTTTTTGTTGCAACACCGGTAAATACCCCCCTCATGCTGCTAAAAAAGATTGTAGCGAATGGCGGGACTACAGGCTGCCAAAGGCTACTGAACATTCATTTTCTAAAAAAGATTTTTGACTTTGAGGTGCAGCGATTTACAACCAAAATTTGATACATTTGCCTTTTATTAAAAACATTGGCTTTTACCGTGGGTAAATAGCTTACAGCTTCAAAAAACATGTTTGATAATTTACAGGACAAGCTAGATAGAGCATTTAAAGTATTAAAAGGACAAGGCAGCATTACGGAGATTAACGTGGCAGAAACCATGAAAGAAATTCGTAAAGCGTTGTTAGATGCCGACGTTAACTATAAAACAGCTAAATCATTTACGGATGAGGTTAGACAGAAAGCTTTAGGCCAAAACGTGCTAACAGCGGTTTCGCCGGGCCAATTGTTAACCAAAATCATGAACGATGAGCTTGCTGCCTTAATGGGTGGCGAGGTGACCGAACTTGAAACCAAAGCAAACCCAACGATTATTTTAATTGCAGGTTTAAACGGTGCGGGTAAAACTACTTTTGCAGGTAAACTGGCTTTACATTTAAAAGGTAAAGGCAAAAAACCGCTATTGGTTGCTGGTGATATGTACCGCCCTGCAGCGGTAGATCAATTGGAGGTTTTAGGAACTTCAGTTGGTGTTTCGGTTTATGCAAACCGTGAATCGAACGATCCGGTTGGTATTGCTTTGGAAGGTATTGCGCATGGTAAACAAAACGGAAATAATGTAATTATTATTGATACCGCCGGTCGTTTAGCGATCGACGAATCTTTAATGAACGAGATTTCGGAAGTTAAAGCCAAAACACAACCACACGAAATTTTATTCGTAGTGGATTCGATGACGGGGCAGGATGCGGTGAATACGGCCAAAGTATTTAACGATCGCCTAGATTTTACCGGCGTTGTTTTAACCAAATTAGATGGTGATACCCGTGGTGGTGCTGCGCTTTCGATTAAATCGGTAGTAAACAAACCGATTAAGTTTATTGGTACTGGTGAAAAGATGGAAGCACTTGATGTGTTTTATCCAGACCGTATGGCATCTCGTATTTTGGGAATGGGTGATGTGGTTTCGCTTGTTGAACGTGCTCAGATGCAGTTTGATGAGAAAGAAGCTGCCGAATTACAAAAGAAAATCCGCAAGAATAAATTCGATTTCAATGATTTTTATAGCCAGATTCAGCAGATTAAGAAGATGGGTAATATGAAGGATTTGATGGGCATGATTCCGGGCGTGGGTAAGATGATGAAGAATGTTGATATTCAGGATGATGCCTTTAAATCAATCGAAGCAATTATCAATTCGATGACGCCATTCGAAAAAGAAAATCCGGATGCGATTCAGCAAAGCCGCCGTTTGCGTATTGCAAAAGGATCAGGTAGCAAAGTTGAAGAGGTAACCAAGCTGATAAAACAATTTGAAGACATGCGTAAAATGATGAAGCAGTTTTCAAATCCTGCAGCCGCAGCAGCGATGATGAAAGGTATGCCGAAAATGCCTTTTGGAAAAAGATAGGTTTTGAACCAGAGGAAAGACTAGCGCTTAAAGCGAAAATAGCTTATTGTAAATATTTGAAAATCCCAATCAGAAATGGTTGGGATTTTTTTTGTATTGGTCTCGCTAGTTTAGGTTTCCTAAATCGCTAACTAAATTTTATATTTTGGCTAAAGCCTTGGTTGCACATTAGAGAACAGTCAGCTAAAGCAGACTGCAATGAAATCAAAGCGAAGCGTTAATGTTCATTCCCTATTTTTAACCTAGTCATGCCAAATCGTTTAACATTTCATTGCCGTTGGTTTCAACCAACGGTATTTAAATATTTCTTTTTATATTAGAAAACCAAATATTCATCCCCGAATAACAATAACATTCCAATGCTTTATTGAAATTTAATGCTTGTAAAAACATACGGGAGTGCTGTTTATGGTGTGAATGCGCTAACGATAACAATCGAAGTAAGTATTAGCGCCGGCAATAAATACTACATGGTGGGTTTGCCAGACAATGCTGTTAAGGAAAGTTTACAGCGTGTGGAGAGTGCCATTCATGTAGCAGGCTTTAGAATGCCACGCCAAAAAATTGTGGTTAATCTGGCTCCGGCCGATATTAGAAAAGAAGGTTCTGCTTATGATTTACCTATTGCAATTGGCGTTTTAGCAGCATCCGGACAAATCCCTTCAGAAGACCTGGAAAACTATTTCATCATGGTAGAGCTATCGCTCGATGGTGCCATACAACCGATCAAAGGTGCTTTGCCAATTGCGATTCAGGCACAACAAGATGGATTTAAAGGTTTTATTTTACCAAAGCAAAATGTCCGAGAAGCGGCAATTGTTGACGGCTTGATTGCTTACGGTGTAGAAACTTTGGCCCAGGTAATTGCTTTTTTTAACAAAAGCGAGCCTTTGGAACAGGTCAAAATTAATACCCGGGAAGAATTTCTGAAGAATATTAGCAATTACGAACACGATTTTGCTGACGTTAAAGGGCAGGAAAACATTAAACGTGCGCTGGAAATTGCCGCCGCAGGTGGACATAATGTGATTCTGATTGGTCCGCCGGGTGCCGGAAAAACCATGTTGGCCAAGCGTTTACCTACTATTTTGCCTCCTTTGAATTTGTATGAGGCTTTAGAAACCACCAAGATCCATTCTGTTGCCGGGAAACTATCTGCAGCTGATGCGTTAATGACAGTCCGGCCATACCGATCTCCGCACCATACAATTAGCGATGTGGCTTTGGTTGGCGGCGGAATGAATCCGGCGCCTGGAGAAATTTCTTTAGCACATAATGGTGTGCTCTTTTTAGATGAGTTGCCGGAGTTTAAACGAACCGTTTTGGAGGTGATGCGCCAACCGTTAGAAGATAGAAAGGTTTCCATTTCCCGTGCTCGATTTTCAGTAGAATACCCGGCGAGTTTTATGTTAGTGGCTTCAATGAACCCTTGCCCATGCGGGTTTTACAACCACCCGGAAAAGGAATGTGTTTGTGCACCTGGAGTTGTTCAGAAATACCTCAGTAAAATTTCAGGTCCGCTTTTAGATCGCATTGATTTACATGTTGAAGTTACACCGGTAAATTTTTCGGAACTGGCTTCATCCCGCGAAGCGGAAAAAAGCGAACGCATTAGGGCTCGTGTAATTAGCGCAAGAGAAATTCAAGATCGTCGCTTTGCCGATAAAGAAGATTTACATTATAACGCACAAATGAGCCCGAAAATGGTTCGTAAAGTTTGTGCAATCAGCGAAGCCGGAACAACACTTCTGAAATCGGCAATGGAGCGTTTGGGTTTATCGGCCCGAGCTTACGATCGCATTTTAAAAGTAGCCAGAACCATTGCAGACTTAGATGGAAGTGAAACCGTGGAACTTGAGCATTTAGCAGAATCCATCAACTATAGAAGTTTAGATCGTGATGGATGGGCCGGCTAGGCGAAATTATTTGTGAAAACAGTAGTTTAAAGCCTGTATAGTTAAATATAACATGGTTGAAAAAACACCATTACGATATTATTGGTGCAGCGAGAGAAATCCACAAAGCGGACTATTGGATAGCGTTGCCATGGATGCAGGAAACAGCATTAAAGTTGCAGCAAATAAACTTCCCAACAGAAATTTCGATGCCTGTTCCTTATAAAAAAATAGAGGTAGCGTCAAATTTAAGATGTGATCTGTCTACAGAAAACTGCTAAGCCGTGAAGTAAACGCCTCAAAAACCATCGCTCCTATTTTTGAAGCACAAACGTTAACTTACATGAAATTGATAGAAGCGCCACAAGGTTTGATTCTAAATTTCAATTGTGTTAATATTTTTAGTGAAGTACAAAGAAAATTTATTAATGATTTTTACCGATTTTTAGAAGATTAAACGCCCCGAATGATCAGAACGCTTATAATTGAAGATGAACCCGCCATCCGCAAGGAAATCGAATGGCTTTTACAAAAAGAAACGCAATTTAACCTTATTGGCTTCGCCACCAGCGTGGCAGAAAGCTTGGTATTAATTAGAGCCACGAAACCTGAATTGATCTTAATGGATATTCAGCTGACTGATGGTACGGCTTTTGATATTTTGGATCAACTGGACGAAATTCCCTTTCGGATTATATTCATTACCGCTTACAACCATTTTGCTGTGAAAGCCATTAAATTTGGTGCCCTTGATTATCTTTTGAAGCCCTTGGACGATGCAGAATTTAAATCAGCCTTATCTAAAATAATTACGGAAGACGAAAATCATCTGGCACAGCAAAAGCAACAGATCTCTATTTTAAAGTCTCAATCTAGTCATGGCGAAAGCGACTTAGATAGCCGCATTGTTTTACACACGTTAGAATTTTTACAGGTGCTGCAACTGCGTGAGATTATCTATTGCCAAAGTGAGGGCGGTTATACGAACTTTTTCTTAACCGAGGGAAGAAGGATCATGATTTCAAAACCTTTGAAATTTTATGATGAATTGTTACCAGAAAAGTGGTTCCTACGTCCGCATCAATCTTATTTGGTTAACGTTTTATACGTAGATAAATTTTTAAAATCAGGAACCATCGTATTGAAGGATAAAACTGAAATCCCTGTCTCCGGGCGCAGGAAAGATTATATCCTCCAACACATCAATCACATTGAATAAGTATACCTCACCACTATCTCATGAACGTTAAATGGATAAAAATCCTTAGATGGATATTGGTTGTTTTTTTGTCGTTGGTTTTAATTATTGCGGTGGCTACATATTTTTATATGAAAAAGCCCTTGTTTGGAAAGGCTGCAGATGGGGCAAGATTAGAACGCATGAAAAAATCGCCCCACTTTAAGGATGGTATTTTCCATAACCTCAACCATACACCTGAACTTACGGAAGGATACACGATAACTGGTGTGATTTACGACAAACTTTTTGGCGATCATCCGAGGTTAAGTCCTGTGGATAGTATTCCATCTCAAAAAGTAAACCTGCTCAACTTACCAATTGATACTAACGTTTTGGTTTGGTTTGGGCATTCGTCTTATTTTATGCAACTAGATGGAAAACGAATACTCGTTGACCCGGTATTTAGCGGCAATGCTTCGCCAATTCCTGCAACAGTTACCGCTTTCAAAGGCACCGACCGCTATACCGTGGAGGATTTACCTGATATCGATTACCTTTTTATTTCACATGACCATTACGACCATGTGGATTATGAAACCTTAATAAAACTAAAGGCTAAGACAAAAAAGGTTTTTTGCGGATTAGGTGTAGGTGCTGATTTCGAAGCCTGGGGATATGACCTGGCCAATATTTATGAAAAGGATTGGAATGAAAGTATCGATTTAGGTAACGGATTTTTTGTTCATACTGCGCCAACCCGGCATTTCTCTGGACGAGGTTTTACAAGAAATAATACGCTTTGGATGTCGTACATTTTTCAAAGTCCAACCATGAAAATTTATATCGGTGGTGATAGTGGCTACGATACCCATTTTAAGCAGATTGGAAATAAATTTGGCCCTATCGATCTGGCTATCCTCGAAGATGGTCAATACGATGTGAAATGGAAATATATCCATTTACTGCCCGAACAGGTTTTGCAGGCAGCGAAAGATTTACAGGCAAAACGTCTCTTTCCGGTACATTCATCAAAGTTTGTATTGGCAAATCATCCCTGGGATGAGCCTTTGGTTAAAATTACGGAATTGAACAAGGCAACAAAAATTCCTTTAGTTACGCCAATGATTGGCGAATTTGTTTACTTGAAAGATATTGATCAGGTGTTTAAACAATGGTGGATTGGTGTGAAGTAATCTTAACGAATAATAACAAGTTGCCTACGTTTTTAGAGTTTTTACTCCATCGGATAATAATGCGTATAAACATTTTTGAAAGATATAGGTATCTTAAAAGAAATAGCTGTAAAATTTAAGTGTTTTGCAAAAATTCTTCTTTTATGAATGTTAAACTCGTTACACTGATGATCATCATTGGTGCTTGTATACAAAATTTGTCGTTTGCTCAATCAAAAAGCCAATATGAACTACATGCAGATTCATTGTTAAAAATTGGAGCGCTTGATAAAATAATCCCTTATCTGAATAAAGAATTAAAACAGAACCCAAAGAGCGAGTCACTTTTACGGCTGCTGGGGTTTTACCACCTTCAAAACAACAATCTGGTTGAAGGAGAAAAATATTATCGTAATGCTTTACTGATCAATGCAAAATGCGCTCGCTGTTATTTAAATATTGCAAGGATATACGGCGCCAAAAACAATGAAAAAGAAGCGACAGCTTACATAGATAAAGCTGTAATGACTGACCCGAAAGATGCATTGATTATTTCTAATCGTGGTAAATTGAAAGAACAGTTCGGCGATAAGTTCGGGGCATTAGCTGACCATAATAAAGCAATAGAAATGGAGCCTGGCTCTGCAGAATATTATACCTCACGTGGGGCTTACAATGCAAATAATGGCTATGAGAATTTAGCAATTACTGATTTTAATAAAGCAATTTCGTTATCACCTGAGGCCTACGATGCATATTTCTATCGTGGCGGCGTATTTTACAGTCAGAACAGAACAGATGAAGCGCTGAACGATATCAATAGTGCAATTTCCCTGAATGATAAACAGGCTTACTTTTACAACGGCCGAGGTGCAATTTATGGCAATTTAGGTCAGTTTGATAAGGCGCTTGCAGATTATACGCAATCGATAAAGCTAGATGCCAGGGCCATATCAGCATACCTTAACCGGGCGAAAGTTTATTATGAACTTGAAAATTTAGATGCCGCATGTAATGATTATCAAAGAGCCAGACAAATACTCATTGGCCAAAAGCTAAATGATTCAGCTGAACTAAAAACTATTGATGAAGCAATTGCCGACTTCTGCGACGAAAGTAAGCCTAGCTTTTATTACCAAAGAGGTATTGCGTTTTATAATTTAAAAGCATTTGATAAGGCTTTAATCCAATACGAGAAGGGCTTAGAAAAGTTTCCGAAAAATGCCATGATACTTTCTTTTAAAGGGAATGCGTATTTGGCTTTGATGAACTATAAAAATGCCTTCGAGAATTATTCTGCTGCATTAGAAAATAAGGAGAGCATCATGGCAGAGATTAAGAAAAATTCCCGATTTGTAAATGCCAGCGAAGCAGATATATTGTCTTATTACAATTCATCTCTTGCATCAATTTATTTTGGTATAGCTGAATGTCAACATTATAGTGAAGACTTTGAAAACGCATTAACCTCAATAAACAAAGCGATTTTACTGGCGCCAAATCTTAAAGAATTAAATATCGAAACTTACTATAATAGGCGAGGCCTGATTTATCTGGCAACACAAAAAAATAATCTCGCCTTAAATGATTTTAATAAAAGTATCCAAATTAAACAGGACTACGCAATAGCTTATGTTAATAGGGCCGTAGCCCGCATGAGTATGGTGGATGGAGGTAAACAATCAGCATCCCGGTTAAGCATCAAATCACCAAATCTACCCGCTAACGTGGGCTGGGTGTTTGATCAAAAATCATCAATTAAAAAATCAGAAAATGAGTTTTTAGCGGCACTAGCTGACTGCAATAAAGCAGTGGAATTAGATAAAAATTTAGCTTATTCATACTATGTAAGGGGATGGATTAAACAAATTTTAGGTCAGAAAGACTATTGCATCGACATACTCACAGCAAAAAAAATGGGATTGGAAATTGATGACAGGATGCTTAAAAGTTGCAACCAATAATTGAAATGATGAGATATCTGGCTTTATTCTTTATTTTACTTTCGTTTGAAAGCATGGCTCAAACACTTCCTGATTTTATTCTGCCTGCCGGAAGAACCAAGGTGTTGGAAACTAAAGGTGATTTGGACAAGGATGGAATTGACGAGGTGATATTTGTTTACAACTCCAATAAGAGAGTCGATCGTACAGGATTTACCAGAGAACTGTATATCTGTAAAATGCTTAACGGTAAATTAAAACTCTGGAAAAAGAATACATCTGTTTTATGGAACAGCGAAGATTGCGGATTCTGTACAGATAATGGCGTTGACTTATCCGTCATTATAAAAAACAACACAATTATCACGCAGCAAACGTTTTGGCACAATACAAGGCATACCAGCAAGCACAAAAACATTTATCGTTACCAAAATAATGATTGGTTTCTAATTGGCTCTACCTATAAAGACAGTTACAATTGTGGCTATCAACACACTTACGATATTAATTTTTCTACCAAACAGGTTCATGTTCGGTATGATGATGAAGATTGTGAGGATTCTGTTCAATCGCACCCTGCTACAGAAAAAAAATTCAAATATCCTTTCACATCCGTTCCAAAAATGGATGGATTTATACCCGGCAGAAGAGAAATAAAAATCCCGAACTCCAGTCAGTTCTTTTATTATTAGCATTGCTTTAAAATCAAATAATTGGCAGTTGCGCACAAATAATTGTTAAATGTTAACGAATAATAAATGGCTTGAAATAGCTGAACAGCTTTATTTAGCTTAGTACCATAAATCAAAAATAACCTCTACCTATGAGGATCATTATTTGCGAATGCAATTTTGTTTTGGTTTATATAGCTGTTGGTTTTAGAAAGTAACGTCTCTTAATTGATGAAAAAGGAAGTGTAAAACTTTGGTAGGTGTATCCAGCATTTACTGTGTTTTACGCTTCCACATCATTCGAAAATCACTTTAAGCATCATTCTTTAAGCATAAAACTTTATTTGTATCTTAAAACATTAAGCACGATGTGTGATGATTTGAAGAATATAGCAATACCACCGCAACATATAAATCTCATATCTGACTAATTTATACATGATCCTCTTCCTCCTTATCTTTATTCTGCCATTACCCCTGCTTATCTGGTTTTTCATTCGCAGCAAAACCCGAAAAGCCAAGTGGGTTATTGGTGTTTTAATGATTTTGTTTGTTGCATTTTTAAGCTTCATGAGTTTTGGTTTATGGGTTTTGGATATCGAAGATTTATATGGCGATAAACAAAAGATTTTTTGGGAGGGAAGTTCTGGCGATACCGTAAAGTTAGTCGACTACAACACTAAACAACTCCTGGCCACAGGTATCCTAAAAAAAACATGGCACAGAATTAATGTGCAAAGTAATAACACCGAGGCAGATATTTTAGGTTGGATTGAAAATGAAACGGGCGAATATTATATCGAAACAAGTCAGGAAATTAAAAGTGGAGTGATTACTGTAGCGGTTTGGAGCACTGAAGACAAAGCGGATTTTATTGGTGCATATAACGACCCTCATACTTTGGATGTCAATTTTATAACCAACAACTTTTTGAAATACAAATTAACTGCATTGTGCGAACACCAGATACCAAATACCGACCAAGGTTTAGCAAAACTTCTGCAAGTAAAAAATGATACATTGGTTTATAAAAACAGTTTTGATGGCAATAATTTAATCATCTCCGTTTGGGGAGAAAAAGGCTCTAGAAAAGCTAAAATATATAGAAAAGGTGATGGCAAAAAATCACAATTCGAAGATTTTAATTATGAGGGATTTTGGGAGAAATAAGATGAACAAAAAATTAAAAATCGGTATCATTTTCCTCATCGCAACCTGGCTTTTTACAGGCATTTATGCTGATGATGAATTTGGCGAACACGGCCCGTTCCTAAAATATCGTCCGAGTTTTCAGTTTTATTTCAAATCGCCTTTGGGCATGCAAGATATGCCTGCAAGCTATCCGGCAGAATTAGTAGTAGAAGAAGCTATTATGATGATTTCATCAACCAAAAACATTGGAGCGACAACGATTTTTTAGCGACCAGCGCTTGCGCTATTTTATATTTAGGAACGATTTATTTTTTGATTTGGGGCACCATTACACAATTTAAGCATGGAAAATAAACCAATCCTTCCTAAGGTTTACCTCTTCATTTCTGCCTTAATGGTGCTTAATGTAATACTTTATTGCTTTTGGCAAATGAGCTTTGCTGGATACTGGAGCGATAGGGTAATCTTTTGGATTTGGCTTTTGGTTACGCCTATTGTCATCGTCAGTTTCTGGAAAAAAACAGGCACGAAAATATATTTTTGGTTGCTCGTTGCAGGGCTAATCCTTAGCATTTTGCCAATGGCGATACCATTTTTCGGTATTCTACTTGCAGGTTCTGGCAGTGGTCGGTTAAACCATTTCAGCCTCGAAAATAACATTCGCGTACAAACTGTGAATTATGGTGTAATGGGCAGACCACGTTTGCAGATTGTAAAGGATGGTTTGCTGTTTGATAAGATCAAACTGGAAGATGGCGATGAGATTTTTACAAACGATACCACTTGGATCGAAGTTAAGGACGTTAATGATCCGAAAAATATCATCAAATCTCCAGAGCTAAAAAGTTTAGAGATTAGAGATGCTAAAAATGCAGAATTGATCAACCAAACCGATACCAGCATTACCGTAAAATATTTCTTTGAGAAAGACACTGTAGAAACCACACACGTTTTCATAGAAAAAACGTCATTTAATTATTAATCGTCATGAAAAGAACGAGGAATTGATATGGAAACCCAAAGCTCACATCATCATTAAAATAAAAATATGAACAAACACCTACCTATTTTCATCCTTACATTTTTATTTTACTCGTTTGCCAACGCCCAAAATTTCGATGTGCGAAAACTTACCCTCAAAAGCGATGTGATTTTGCTTTACGACCAAGACAGCATTGCTTATATTGATGATGTTATAAATGACCACACTACAAATCATTTCTACCAGTTGAAAGCCGTTACTCAAACAGTAAAAAACACGGTCGGTTTTAAATACGCCAACACCAAACTACCTTACCTGGTAGAAAATGAAGATTATTTTAAAATCTTCGAAAAAGGCGATTGTATGGGAATTGGATATGCTACACCTATAGGTCCAAGACCAAAGTATTACGGCATGCTTTTTTTGCAAAAAGGAGCAAAACAATATCAAGTAATTGGAATTGTAGAAAACAGAAATCCATTCGCCAGTTGGCAAGATTTAATCAAACAAATACAAAGTGTTTCGACACTCGAAAAAGTTAAAGACCCAAAAGAACGATACACCAGATCCATCGATTGGTTTTTGGATAATAACGTAGCGCCCGATGAAAATTTTGTTAAATATTACAAGCAAAAAGGCATCCTTAAAACCGATACGGCCCAACTTAACGAACAGCAATTGGCAAAAGCAAGAGCCTTATTTTTTAATGGTAACGAAACCTTTTTAGACTTAATTGCCAACACCAACCCAACCGAAATTAAAGATTATTACCTGCAAAAATTAAAAGATATTTCCTTTCAGAGCGAGTATGAATTTGGCGATTGCCTACGCTTTAGTAGAGTGGTCTGTATGCTTACCAACGATTTTAACAACAATTACGACGACGTAAACCGAGTGCTTTCTGATTTGCTAACCAAAGACGAGCTTGAAAACTACGAGAAAAAACCAATTATGCTACATCTTATCGACCTGATTGAGAAAAAAACCTACAAAACGGGAGCCTTTTCCAGTAGTAAACTATAATCTAAATCAAAATGAAAAAAAATATTTTAAACAGCTTAATTTTATTTACTCTTGTCACTTTTTCTGCCTGCCGAAACGAAGAAAAAACAAAGGCAAAACCAGCTGATACGATAGCACATCAACCCGATACCTTAAACACAAATAAACTGGAAATGCCTTTGCCCGCATTCCCCAATACGGCATATAAAGTCGAAAATCTCATCCCAAAAGATTACGAAATTGACTTAGAAGCCGAAGGCGATCTGAACAATGATGGCGTAGCAGACAAAGTAATTGTGTTAGTTAAAACTACCGATACCACAGCGCTTCGCCCAACGCTGGTATTGCTCAAAAAAGGAGAGGCTTATAGCGTTAACGCCATTTCTTATACCGCTTTCGACCCAAAATATCGTGAAGATGGCTTTAAAAATTATGATTTCGAAGAGGTAAGCATCGATAGCGGAAAACTGGTAACAACTATGCAGGCAACTGGTCCTAACGGCAGTTTAGAAGGCGCTTACAAATACATCAACGAAGAAATGGTGCTCACTCACATTACCACTTTTAACATGGGCGCCGGTGGCCAAACTGAGCAAAAATTCGATTTGCTAAAAGGCATTTACGAGCAAACCGACATCAATACCATGAAAGAAGATATGCCTAGCGAAACCACCACCAAAAAGTATAAAATACCAAAAGCAATTTTTAAAGATGCCGATCCGAGGGCGATTATGATTGAGGCCTTTAGAAAAGTTGGGCATTAATTTGAAAATGAAAGTGCAGGAGTTGATGGCGGTTTTCAGTCCCGCTATTGCCAATAGTCCTCGCTTCCCGAGAAATCGGGCAAGGCTTTGCCTCGCTCCGGGCTATTTGGCGCTATCGGGTTTATGTACAAAGTTTGTGCAAGTAAAACCCACCCAAAAGCATAAAAAAGAAGTTATATAGCCCCGACATACGCGGAAATACCCCGATTTAAGCATTGGTTGCAATTTCTTTATTGTACGCTTGCTTGTTTCACAGGCTTCTTCGGGAATTGTAGCATTGGCGGGAACAAACTTTAAAATTAGCACAGGTTCTGCGCTTCAAAAAAGATAAAAAAAATGAAAAAACTTAACATCTTATTCCTCATTTTAATTTCAACATTAGTTTCTTGCGCACAAAAAAAAACAGCTAATCAACCAAAAATAAAATCGGAAGAAGTAATCTTTTACAAAGTAGACGAAAGTGGCACCCGAACCCGACGAGAAGGAGCAGGAATGGACGAATTGGTGGAATACAACTCTGATGGAAATATAGAAAAAGTATATGTGATTGAGTTCGATCAAGCGAAGAACAAAAACACTTACAACTTACACGAACGCTATTTTTATGAGGATAAAAACCTGACCAAAAAAGAAAAAATAGGTTACCGAACTGGCGAGGTTTACGAAGAAATTTCGTGTAAATACCAACAAAATAAATTGCTTAGAAAAGATGTTAAAACTATAGAAAACGGTAAAGAAATGCTCAAGAAAAACGGCAGTTTTTATTCTGAATATACTTACGAGCCTAACAAAGAAACAGGCACAGTTTACGAATATGACGAAGAGAAAAAAACTTTTGTTTTAGCTTACGTTCAGCATAAATTTTTCGATGCTAAAAAAAATCTGATCCAAGAAAAACTGGAAGACAAGCAAGGCGAAATCTATCAGCAAAATGATTTAACCTATAACCCTGAAAATAAGCTCATTAAAGATACGCAATCAAAACGCTTTCCATCAACCGTAACTTACCAATATAATAAAGAGGGCGATATTGTAGAAAATAAATACGAAAGCGAGGGAACCATTGTGATTACAAAATATGCCATTAAATATGATTTTAATGGCAATTGGATTGAAAAGACAGAGACAAAAAAGTCAAATAGCAAAAATTACATCCCTGACCCAACCTATATCATCAAACGGAAAATAGTTTACTATTAAATGAAATTCTGGACTAAAGCTTTAGCGGTTACGCTAGGTTTATTCGGCTTAGTTGCGGTTTACTAAATTGAAGCAACTTGCTATTTCTAATATTGTACTGATTATTTTAACGCTTTTAGGTTATGGCTTTATCAATATTTTAATTGCAGTATCAAAATGTTAATTCCTCAAATAATCAGTCTAACTACGCAAATATGGGCCATATAAACGCGAATAACAGAATGCTGATTTTGATTGTTAAATAAGCGGTATCTTAATATCAAATGAAAAAATTAATCTTTCTTCTTTTGGTTTTAATTATTGGTCCATCGCTAAATGCCAGCGAATGTTATCACTATCATACTTCCACACAACATGCCATTATCAAAAATGAGCGTGGCTTATTTTATCAGTTGACAGAAAAAGACCCGAACGGTTTTAGCTATGTTCGGCAAATTAATAAACCGATAAAAGGAATAGACCTGGCAACTTACAAAGCCATTGGCGAAGATGAAAGCACTTTTATGTTTAGTGATAAAAATGGCTTCTATCAGTTAGAAAAAAATCGTCAGTATGAAGATCACTCAGCCATTTATTCTAAGATTTTAGGCGCAAATCCAAACCAAAAACATATCAACGGACGTTTGTTTTTAATTGATGGAAAGTGGAGCTACATTACTGCATGGGGAAAGGATACAAAAAAAATAATGCTGAATGAATTACCCCAAAATATTACAAATGTTAAATGCTTCAGTTCTGGCCTATATGTAAAAAGCGATAAACAGGTGTTTTCAGTTTATATCGATTTCTACACCCAAAAGGCAACTGTAAAAACTATCCCAAACTTAAACCCAGCGCAATTAGTTTATTACGCTTGTAATCCCCGAAATAATGAAGATTTTATTGCGGATGAACAGCACATTTTTTCCATCAGAAATGATGGCAGTTTTGAAGATATTACACCCCAATTTAGGGCATTAAAGGTGAACCGAAAATTCAATCAGCTAAAACTGGTCGATAACCCTACCGTAATGTGGTGGAGCGATAAAGTAATAAAAAAACGCGAGGGTCATTCGGTATCGGGCAGAGACCCTTTAACCGGCGAAGACATAGACGTCTATTTTAGCTATTATGCGTCTACACCTCTGCTACCAAAGTTTGGCAATAGCAGTTATGTTCGTTTCCAAAACAAAATCTATCCCATTTGGGACGACGATTTTAGCCAATCATACGATATAAGAGCTGATGTTTCTAAACTTGAAGCGATAGAAGGAAAATTATTTAAAGGCGATGATTTTTACTATTTCGAAGCCGATAACGATTATAAAATCGTTAGCACAAAAATTTCTGCTGATGCCAAATTTTTTCCTGGCGTTTACAGCTACAGAGCCTATTTATCGAAAGCTTTGGTAGATGATAATTACATCCATTTTATAGGCGATCGGTTCAACATCCACATGGATAACAAAAAGAAATTAACCAGTAAGGTTGTTAAACAACTGGGTATGTTTTATTTGTTCAATAACGCTTTATTCGATGGCGAAAAAAGTTACCCCATTATAGCAGATTACGAAACATTAAGCGCTTTAGGTTCTTTTGTAAAAGTAATCAATTCTTGTGCTGGCGATATGCCGAATACGCCTCCGGTTCAGGTGAAGTATCATCATTTTTTTAAAGATAAAAATGCAGTGTATTATTTAAATGAAAAAGCGAAACAACTGCAAATTATACAAACCGCTGATCCGGCAGATTATAAAGCCGATAATTACGAAGCTTTGCAAGAATTATATAAAATTAAAGATGTAAAAGGGTCGATAAAAAAAAAGACTAGTTCGGATTTAAATTACTATGCGATCGGTGGTTTTGCATTGGCGATTTTTGGTCTGGGATTTTATCTCATCAAAAGGAAATTATGATAAAATTCAGCAAGTTTATTATTTTTTATACAATCCCGTTGCTTTCTGTGTTGCTTATCTTCATACTAACTTCCCATGCTCAGAACCTCAAAATCTATAGTGTTAGAGATACTACCGAATTGTGGGACAAAAAATATAAAAGCGAAATTTACTAGGGTTTTTACAAAGTAGATGTGGATCAAAAAACCATTCAGCATAAAGGTTTTGCATTTAGAGGTGGCGACAAAGCACCAGATTTAATGAACCTTTTTAAAGATGAACCTAAAGATTGGTTTGAGATTTTATCGCCCACAAAAATGAAGGTTAAAAGAATAAAAGGCACACGGGTTAAAAGAGCTTGGAACGATTTCGCCACGCCTGGTAGAACTGGAGGTTCGCCATCATATACTTTTTTTATTAATGCTGATACACTGCGAACGCAGGGCCGAAGATTAAAGTTTGTTTTAGATAAGGAATTAACAGAAAAATATAAGCAAGAAACGAATGAATAATAGATGCCAAAATTAGTAACAATGAAAAGAGTAATAGCACTCGTTTTGTCAATTGTATTGCCGTTGACAATTATTTTTTTTGGTATGATTACGCACTGGCGATACGTTAGTGTTGAAGATGGTACAAACGAATTTCTATATGGTTTTCCTTTGGCTTTTATGTGCAGAGGTTGGCATACCTCGCTTTCATTTCAAATATTTGTTTCAGAACTTGTATTTAATTTCCTAGTTTACTTTACGTTTCTATTAACTGTAATTTGGTTGGTGGATAACTATTTAAAGCCGATTATAGTTCATAAATATTTAAAATTCGGACTGTACAGTATTGCAATTTTAACGATGTCGTTTTATGGATTTCTGTTCTCTAACCCAAACAACATTTTTAAAATTAAGCGAGATTTTAATTATAGCGAGATACGAAGCGGAGTTAAATTCTTTTGGCAAAAAGACAAAAGATAAAAATAATTGCAAAATAAAATGATACAAGAAATTAAGCCTAAAAAACCAATATTAATCGCGGGAGCAGTAATTTTAATCATCAGTTTATGCGTCATCTTTCCGGTAGAATATAGCAAGGCCAGCTTCGTAAGCGATTTAAAATTTACCTATTTTACTTTGGGCATTGCTATGCTCATCTTAATGTACGCCTTTATGGGTAGGAATACTTACAAGGGTTTACTTTTTCTTCTCTGCAGTTGCATTTTTAGCATTATTTGTTGGTTCGTCTTTCTTCCAGAGAGCGAATTATCTAAATCTAACTCTAAAGCTTTTGAGCTAACAATCGCAATTTTTTCTTTCTTCGAGAATTTTGCAAAGCTTTACATGGGTACCGTAACAGGGATAATTGCTGGGTTAATTTTTCTAATCGTAAGCGCTCGCTTTTTGAAAGATGAAAATCACTACCAACTGTTCTTTAAAAGATTGGTTTCCTACCTGATCATTTTAGGCGTAGTGTCGTTTTTATTTGCCAAAGGTGGCGATTGGATTTTTGAAATTTCGGAATATCTTAAAATGAAAAGTTAACCTGTGAAAAAGAGAAAGTTACTCAGCCAAAGGCATCCTTTTTTATATTTTTTAGCAGTTAACGCAAGGCGGATGAAAAGACAATTGGAATGGATTTTAGATGGTAAAAAATATGCAAAAACCAAAGCCAGTGATAAGCTCGAGTTCCGGATTAAAAAACATCAATCGGTTCTGCTTAAAAAACTTGGCGACAACAATGAGCAACTGCAAATTAACAAAGTAACCAATCTCAAAATCGCTTCGGCAAACATAAACGGCATTATCATTAAACCAGGCGAAACGTTTTCGTTTTGCAAATTGGTGGGTTTGCCTACCAAAAAGAAAGGCTATTTGTTAGGAATGGAACTTTCATTCGGCGAAGCAAAGGCAGGTATTGGCGGTGGCATTTGCCAAATTTCTAACCTTATTCATTGGCTGGTTATCCACAGTCCGTTAACGGTTACAGAACGATATCACCATTCATTTGATCCATTTCCAGATGACGGGCGGGTTTTGCCTTTTGGCAGTGGCGCTACCGTTTTTTACAATTACCTCGATTATCAATTTACCAATAATACCGAGCATACTTTTCAAATTAACCTTTGGTTTACAGACAAATGTTTGGAAGGCGAATTACGCATCGATACCGAACTTAACTATGCCTACCATGTGAGCGAAAAAGAGCATGAGTTTTTAAAAATAGATCATCAGTTTTATCGAAAAAATGAAATCTGGAGAGATAAAATATTAAAATTTGAAGGTGGTAAAGTTGTAGCCACAGAACTGATCATGAAAAATTTCGCAAAGGTTACTTACACACCAGCAGAATTTTTAGATACAACGGAATAAGTAAAATCTTCCACTTTCCAGCGAATAATAAATAATGCCCAGCAAATAATAACTACTGTTTTTAGTTTTAGTATATGCTGTTATTTTTATTGCATAAACAAACCTATGGAAAACAAATTTTACCAACAAAACGGCGATGAGTACATCGTAAAAAGACAGCTACTTTTTCCAATTCTTGCGCTTGCGGTTTTTGCCAGCCTTGGTGTACACTTTTTAATTAACGGCACCAACCACGATGGTAGACCCTACTACGCATTTACGGTTCTTCCTATCGGCCTTTACGCCTACAAACTAGGCAGAAATGTAAGAATTAACGTAGTAAATAAAACCGTTTCAGAACACTGGTTTGGCCTAAAACTAAGTACTCTCAACTTTAATGCAATTACCAGATACCTGCTTGTAAAGAAAACGGTAAACCTCATTAATGCAGGTCATGGCGTTTAAATTGCATTTAGTAATGACGGTAAAGACGAAAAGGAAATCGAATTTGCACATTTTAGTAAGAAACAAACTGCCGAAGAGTTTTTAGCTGAAACACAGCGGTGGATACGCTAGCGAAAGCGAGTTTTAAAACATATTAGAAAAACAATGGAAGTGCTTTTCGGCAATTGCAGTCCCGCTTTTTGTTGCAATCTTTTTGTTGGTACTGCTACTATATTTATCATGCAGAGTTTGTCGAAGCATCTACTGATTTGCAATGATGACAGTAACAAAAAGTATTGCCACTACAATCGGGTTTATATTACCAAGCTAGCGGTGCTTTTGAGGGGTTTCTTTTGCACCGCCTTAAATTCTTTAGCCCTGTAAAATGATGCATCCTTATATCTAAACCAAACACGAAAATGAATTTTTATCAAGGACCTATAGATACCATCTATTATCTTGTTGAAGATAATACGATTACGGAAGCTGATTATTTCCGCATTGGAAATAATTTAAATAATATCATCGAAACACTTGCAAATACAAGTAATCAGCAAGAAATTGAAAAACTGATGTATGATATTTTGGATAAAGAAATTTCATTTTTCTTAAAAAGCCACCATTTTAGAGAACGTTTAAGAGTATCTTTCAGAACAATAATTTATGAAAACTCAAACGGCAAAATTCTTCCTAATATTGTTGAAGATGTTATCAAAAATTGGTTTTCAACCCGATTATCTCAAAAAGAAAGAATTCAGTTTCTTTTAGAAAATGCGTACAACTTTAGTGAAAAAGAAATTAACCTCAAAATCCAAAACGATTTCGAAACGATACTTTCACAAGACACTGTTTCTAATAAAGATTTTATAAATCTTACGTCAAATTCATTTTCCTTTTTCGATGGTTTTGAAATCGTGGAAAGCAACGGGAACATGACTTTGCTTTACAACTTGCCCCGCATCTACTCTGAATTAGGAAAAATATTAACGCACAATATTGACGGTTTCCTATTATCATGGTTCAATAAGCACGCTAAAAGAAAGCCAACTGCTCTTAAAAAGCTAAAGACAGACATAAACAGGAGGCTCAAATTTATCAAAAAAGATGAGCTAATGGATAGTCTGGTCTTAGTTCAGTTAGAAGAAAAAACGAAAATTTTACTAAACGATATAGAAGAAAATAATTACGAAAAATCTATAGAAAATGTTAAAAATACGATAGTGCTTTTAAAAAACACATATATTGAAACTGCTGACAGAGAGTTTTTTGCAGATTTTTATATGGAAATAGGAATTCATTTAAACCACGATTTTAAAGACGAACTAATGAATTTCTTATACGCAGAAACAACATCTAAATATTTGATAAAGAAAGAATTACCCTGGGAGTAAAAACAACAAAAATAGTTTGCAACCCTTGGACGATATTGCAAAGTTCAACATTTGTGCTTCGATTGCCAGCATCACGAAACACCAAAACGTTAACCAAATTTTAAAAATATTAGAAAAACAATGGAAGTACTTTTCGGCAATGGTAGCCCCGCTTTTTGTTGCAATCTTTTTGTTGGTACAGCAATTAACATTGTCATGCTGAGCTTGTCGAAGCACCTACTAACCAGAAACAATCTTTCGACAAGCTCAAGATGACAGCAACAAAAAGTATTGCAAGGCCAATCGGGTTTATATTAAAAGTAGGTAGTGCTTTTGAGGGGTTTCTTGTGCACCGACTTAAGTTTATAGCCCCGATTGTAGCGGAAATCCGCCGATTTTTATCGGCGATGAGAGCGGAAAGCGGGAGTAGCGTTAAAAAAAGCACCTCAATTGCGCTTCAAATAAATAATATTTAAAGTTAAACATGAAACTTAAACGGATCTTAATTTTATTGCTCACGAGTACGTTTTTATATGCTTGTAGTCAAACGCCAACTTCTCAGTCACCTGAAGCAAAGATGTACATTGCCTCTTTGAAAGCGATGAAATACGATGAGCTCAAAAACCAGCTCAGAAAAGATACTGCGTTGCTAAACAAATTGATCAAAACGGCCACTTTCACCTTGCAGTTAACCTCACATTTTTCATCGGGCGAGAAAACTAAGGTTGATAAATCGGTTCCGGAATTTGAAATTAACCATGACGAAACAACAATTAAGGCACTATTTGATGACTACTGCAAAAAATTGCTCTTTGAACAAAACTTTAATGATGGCTACGCCGACAGCACTTTTAGTCTTTACGGGCAGGATATGTTTTCATATGAAAGTAGGTTTAGCCTAACGGATGACAATCACATTTTGGAGAAAAAGGACAGTTTGTTTAAACCGTTTAAAGATGATGTGGTAACCCACGAAAAAGCTTACTTTTTTAGAGGTAAAAAAATAGCTAAAACTGATATCGGGTTAAAACGTATTGATAGTATTCAAGCGGAAATCAGTTTAAAATTCCCAACCGATTTTGAGCATTTTTCTATCGATAAATCGGCCAAAACGGAAGATTATAAAGATGCTACAATAGAAGTTGAAAGCCTAAAAGAAAATATGGCTCAGCTCAAAATTCCGATGGAGTTGTATGCCGAAGTTATCGGTTATCAGGCTTATAATAACCAAAATTTAAGGATGAATAGCAATGCATTAAGCGCTACACCCATGTTAGGTATTGATAAAAAGATAAGCGAAAGTTTAAAAGAACTGCTCGATATTTTCGCTGAAGTATTGAAAGAAAACGAGGAGAAAAGCGGAAAAGAAAAGTTAGATAAAATCCGCCAGAACCAGGTTGATGCGAAAGAAAACATGACCGAATTTGATGCTTACCTAAATAAACTTTTTGAGGATAAGGAGAAAATAAAAGAACTTGGCGATATGAGTTTGTACAACGAAATTGCTAACGCAGGCAAAAAAGTAATTGGAGTGCAAACGCAATTTGTTATCGTAGAATTTCCGGATGATATTAAAAGCATTGATGTTTTTGTGGCGACAAAATCTGTTTCGTTGCAAAATAAAGCAATGGTAAAATATGGCAATCATTACTTAAACCCAAAATACTTTGACGAAGCTCAACCAAATATCATTTTTTACAGTAAAAATAGTGGTAGAAAATTTGGTATCTCAAACCGGGATGGCGAAACCGTTATTGAGCCTAAATTTGATGAATTAAGACAGGTAGCAAATGAATATTTTGTAGGCGATGAAAAATTGTACTGGCTAAATGTAGCTGGCAAAAAGATGGTTCCGCTACCGAAATTTGTAAGTTATGTGCAGACTTTAAAACCAGGTTACGATGTTTTTGAAAAAACTGTAGGTAACGAAGATAAATCTGGCGTAATGCTGAATAGAGAAAAAACTATTTTGCCATTTGAATATTACCGTTTTGAAAAACACGGGCAATTTATCATTGCCAGCAAAACCCACAATTTGGATGAACTGTACGATTTAAACTTCAAAAAAATTCCGAATAAAGGCATTCAAAAAATTCATCTGGTAGATGAGTTTATCGCTTCTGATATTAAATATCCAACGCTGTTTGAGGCAGAAGATGTGAACAAGAAAAAAGCTCTGGTTGACAAAAACCTCAACTTGTTAACGCCGTTTAAATACGAATTTATCAATCCCTTCTATGGTGTCAACAATTATTTTATGGCAGGAATTAGAACTGCCGATGGGAGCAATTATTGGTACGGAATTATAGACGAAAAAGGCAACGAAGTTACGCCGTTTATCTTCTGCCACATGAGCGAAGAGTTTGATAAAAACGGAAAGTTTAAATTCTGCTTAAAAGATAAAAGCCAGGCAATGGATTTTGCTTCGTTTATTAAAACCTACAAGAAATAATACCAATTAGGGAAGCTATAGCCCGATTTACCAAGTTAAGCGTCGGCGGGGACGCCAACGCAGAAGTATTCTTATGTTGGCCTCCCCGCCAACGTTATAAACGAACATGTTATTTCCTTTAAGATTGCTTCGTGCCTCGCAACTACGTGTGGCGAAATAGGATTGATTTTTTGCTAAAAACGCCAGTCTGTTAACGAATAATAAAAAATAAACGGCGAATAATAATTCTGGATTTTGATGTGGGTTTAAGCTGGTATTTTTATGACTTAACTTAACCTAATCAAATGAAAAACTTAATCCTTACTTTATTAGTAACCGCAAGCACCAGTTTCGGTTATGCGCAAAACCTCGAAGGGAGAGAAGAAATTAATCTGTCCGGTTTCGGCTATAAAATTTATACGAAACAGACAAAGAGCGCTGTTGAAGATAAAACCGTTTATGCCATTCCAAACCAAACCGATACCATTTTTCATGATGCTTTAATAAAAGATTTAAAGGCTGACAAGGAATTATACCGAGGCATCTACGGGAAAAATGGACAGGAAATACACTTTTTGCAGTTCAATTTACAAAGTGATAAAATGAACCATAAAGTTTATGCGCCAAATAAAGAAGGCAGATTGGTGCTGATTAAAGAAAGCAAAAACCTCGACGCGTATCCGAAAGATTTTCCGCCAAAATTCAAGAATAACAAACCCATTCATCCAATTTATCCAGGCGAAAGTATGGCACTTTATAAATGGGTAGAAAGTAATGTTTACCCCATTTTAGCGCAAAAGCACAAAAGCGATGCAAAGGGCAATGCTGTTATGGTACTTGATATTGCGATAGACGGTTCGGCGAAATTAAGCGAGGTGAAAAACCTAAAGGCAAGCTCTGAAACTTTAAATAAGCTACGCGAGAAATTAAGCAAAATGCCCAAATGGGAAACTAAAATTCAGGGTTACGATGTTGCTGGAATAGTATTTATACCTGTAAATTTTTAAGCAAAAATGAAAAATTCAACTAAAACAAAACTTATCAAAGTTACAATGGTAATTGCCATCTGCTTTGCGGTACATGTTTTAGTTGCACTAATTTCCAGCTTAATTGTAAACAAATTGATTTTAAATACGCGATTGGCAAATTTTACTGTTTATGATGGCTACGCAGATTTTAGCATTTTATTAGTTTACATTTTGGTATCGGCGTTGCTAATGTTTGATAAAATTAAAGGCAATGCTTTAGTTATTACATCGGTTTCTTTTTTTGCGTTTCTAACTGTAAAGGTTTTTGTAATCGATATCATTGCGCATTATTTTAGGTTTTATGTAAAAACAGCCCAAAATGGCGCCTATAGTTTCGACATTTTTATAAATCGATTGGCTAAAAACTGGCAAGAGTTGCGCTGGGAATTTAGCAATTTAGGCCAATTTTTATCCTTCATTGTTTGGGTATTCATCGCGTTGCTTGGTATTTATTATTTATCCCTTTGGGCAAAAAATAAATTAAATGGGAATACCAAAATTAATCTGGTTTTTGGATTGCTTTTCTCAACGGCGTTTTCATCATGCGGAGATCACATTCAGCGAGAAAAAGATAAATATCCACAAATTCCAGCTTTTCCTGCCTTTGCAAAAAATGCATTGCTTTACAAAAAACTTGATGTTGCCACAGTATCATTTAATGCGTATAAATCTGCCAAAGTCGACGGGTATGATTTGGTAATTCACACAAAAGATTATTTCTTTTACGCAGTGGCGGATAGTTCTTTGTTCCTAATCACCGGCTATCGCGAAGCGATAAAACCTGGGATGGAATTCCCGGCAAAAAATTTTATAACACTAACCAGGTTGAGGAACAAGAAAATCGAAAAATTAGTTTGGACAGAGAGCTGTGATCAAGATTTGCCAGTTTTCAACGATGGCCAGACTTTGATAGTCGGTAGTCGGGTTTTTGAGGTGAAAGCACCACGATTAGCTTTTACAAAAGTTGATAAAACCGATGATGATTTGGTAAACAACAGCATGATGGCTTACACCTGGAATTTTAGTAATAAGTTAATCTCGGAAGACTATAAACCGTTTGATAGCACATTCGTAAAAGAATTAGACCGCATTACAATTGGTTCTGATGGAAACTTCACTGGAGGCTTAAACAACGGAATTAATTACACCTATGATGCCGTTCCGATGATTTATTATGAGTTCAACGTAGGTGGAAAAGTAGGTAAAACGAAAATTAATTTCGATGAACAAAAAGTACCGCTATTGTTAAAAGTTGGAGATCAAATGTATTGCATCACTTACAGCAGTGAGTTAAAGTGGAAGCGTGAAGTAAATCACTATGAGATTGGAGTGATAGAATGATAATCGTTAGCATAAAAATGTTGCCCTTAAAAGGCAATTTGAAAGAAAAAATTGGGAACGCTGGAAGGTCGGCTTAAACGGATAACCTATGAGGAAAGTTGTTTTAATCATCGCAATGCTTTTTACCTGTGTTTTCGCTAAAGCACAAAAAGAACATAAACTATTTTATGATAATGGTATCGTAAAAGAAGTTGGACAACTTAATGCAAACGGAAAGGAAACAGGCCAGTGGAAATACTATCATAAAAATGGGAAACTATGGCGTATTGGAAGTTTTGCAAATGGAACGTTATCGGGCGATGTAATGGTTTACCACGAAAATGGATTGTTATATGAATACGGAAACGTTCTAAATGGCGAGGAAAATGGCAGGTGGACTGCTTTTTACAACAATGGAAATTTTTGGAAAACTGGAAAATTCAAAGATGGAAAAGCCAGGGGTAAATGGAAATTTTACTATGAAGATAAAAATGCTTTACTAACCGATGTTGTACGGTATAAAAACGGAAAACGAGAAGGAAAATTGAAACGTTTCCACAGAAACGGAAAACTGCAAAATACGGGTAGATATAAGGATGGAAAACAAATTGGCAAATGGGTTGAATATTACGAACAGGGTGCGCTAGACACCTTTGGCTTTTTCATCAACGGGCAACAAGAGGGCGAGTGGAAAAGATTTTACGAAGACGGTACACTAATGAGCATCGGGATCTACAAGGAAAATTTTGAAACCGGTGAATGGAAATATTACCACAAAAATGGCAGGTTGAATGCCGTTGGCGAATATAAAAATGGAAAATGCATCAATGAGTGGCTATACTATGATGACAAAGGAAATCTGTTGAAAAAAGTTAAATACTAAAAAAGATGAAAAAACTACTCATGCTTATGATCGTGCTGGGGGCGTATATTTCAGTTTTTAGCCAAGAAAAACTCGTAAAAGACCTCGATTTTGATGGCAAAAAAGATACGGTATACATCGACCAAAAGGCATTGCAAATTGTCTGCAGGCTATCGGCCCAAAACTTCAAAAAACTAAGAAGCAAGACAATCGAAATGTCAAGCGACAATACATACATCAAATCGACCAGAAACGGATTTGAACTAAGAAACAATTGGATGCGAGCAGGTTATGCCTGCCAGTTCAGGTACGAGAAAGGCGAGAAACGCATTCGCCTAATTGGGATTACCGAGTACGCTTTTGGCAACGCCGCGAACGATGGCAGTGGCGAGGCGAGCGCAAACTTACTCACCGGCGATTACATTGGCAATTGGAATTATTTCGACCATTTGGCAAATAACGAAAATGGCGAACTGGTTAAAATCCCCACCATTAAAACCAAGATGAAATTCAGCAAAATTTATCTGGAACAATTTAGTGAAGAAAGCTATTTTTCTTATCAAACCCAGTTAGAGGATATTGTTGAAAAGCATAAAACTGCAGAAAAAAACAGGAGAGCTAAAAAGTAAACCAGATGAAAACACTAACTGCGTTTCTTTTATTTTTTGTTTCGAACTTTTGCGTTGCGCAACAAGGTTGGATTAATATTGATCTTGAGGAAACCGCATACGTGTATGCAACCAACAAAACCTGTCTAAAGAAAACTGGTCAGCCTTTAAATGGTAAATATGCCGTCAGATTTAATCGTTACCAAACGAATTACGAAACTTTTTTAAACGGTTTAAAAAACGGCGAATTCAAGGTTTTTAGAAACAAAAAACTGGCAGAAAAGGGTGCTTACCAAAATAATTTACGTGAAGGCGAATGGCTTTATTACAATGAAGATGGCTCCATTAGGCGACGAAGTAGGTATGAAAATGGTTTGCAGGAAGGCTTAGAAACCGATTATGATCACGGACGAATTGAAAAAACCGCTACGTTTAGTAAAAATCACCTCGATGGTTGGCAATTAAGATATTCATCATCCGAACCAAATGAACCATTTGAAAAATCATTATATGCAAAGGGTCAAAAAGTTAAGTTTATCCGCTATAAAAACATCAACAATTTAAAATTTATCATTAGCGATAGCTTGGTTTATGATGACCACAAACAATTGATACTGAAAAAATCGTTTGTTAACGATAGCCTGTTATTACAATATAAAATCAGTTATAATGTAGTTATTAAAGATGCTTATCAGATTAACACCACAAAAATTGAAATAGCTGACGGATATAATTCTAACATCGCCTACCTGTTGCCAGAGCGAGATGAGTATGAAACAGAGATGAGAATGCATGAGTTGCTGAATTACAAATTCGCTTACGATACCGCCGTGAAAAAGCCATGTTTGCTCGTAAGCAATTTAACCCGAAATCACTTTTATACCACTACTTTCTACAGGTTATATCCAGCAGAAAACCTGCAATCGGTAATCTATCACAAAGGCGGAGACGATATTTTACCAGGGTGGTATTATAGAGATGTAAATAGATAAATTGGTTTAATAAAAAAAATATGCTTCTACCAATTCCAATCATTTTATTTATCCTTTTGCTGGTATATTCAATTAAAAAAGCAAAGCAAAAAGCAGATGTCAACAAACATGTCATCATTAGATTAGGCGTGTTGATTGCTTTTATTGCGCTTACATTTTTAATCGTTTACCACATTGAAGGCAGGTCTGGTACGCTAGGTTCATTTTACATCAGCGCCTATTTTTCTGCAACGTGGATTTTGTATTTAATCGTTGAAGCCATCAGCTTGTTTGTAGTAAAGCAAAATAAGCTGGCAAGAACAAACCTCATTATATTGTCCTTTATTGTTTTTTTGGGCGCTATGGTTACGATTACACTTTCTAATACTTAAAATGATTTGTTTAACTAACACGATATAAATTGAAAAGCTGTTTCTCCAACATATTAATTTGGGTGGTTATGCTGGCGTTGTCATCCGTTTTACTATTGATTTTGTCCAGCCGATTTGTTGTTCCTGCTGTGCCTATAATTTTAGCAGTTATTGTTGTTATAGTTACCAAAACACAGCGAATGCTGATTAATAAAAAAGCTACAGCAATTTACGAATTAACGGAAGGTGTAGTTAAAATAGAGGGAACAATTAGCGCTCCAAAAACGTTTGAAACGCCCTATTTCAAACAACAATGTATTGCCTACACTTATGAAGAAGGAAACATTACCTACGATAGTGATACGGGTTCGGAACATGTAAATAGCACCCTTGAAAAAGAAGAATTTCAGGATTTTTATTTAAGTAACTCGACAGGAAGAATAAAGGTGATGATTACTAAATTAAACCTGGCACTTCTGCCTGCCAAAACTGACACATTACATAGCGTTAAATACGCAGTTGATGATATCCGTTACACGGAGAGAACCCTAAAAAACGGCGATTTGATAAGCGTTTTGGGTTATGCAATAAAAAATGCTCATCACGAATTTGAGTTAAGGGAGCAGGGCAATAAACCCCTGGTAATTGCTACGCCGGCTGTAGAAGACAAAACACGTAAAGCATTTAAAGTTTTAAAAGACTTATTGCCCTACCTTATTTTAATGTACGTTGGCGTAAATTATTTTCTATTTGCACCAATGAAAATACAAATAGTGGAAAGCGAGATTTTCCCTTACTTCGCGATTTTTGGCATGCCAATTTTAGCTTTAATTTTAAGTGTTATTGGTAATCGAATGGATGGTTTTGCCAAATTATTCTTCACCCATTTAGCTGGAATTTGTTTCAGTGTACTATTCTTAAGCTTTCCTTTAATTTGTTTATTTTATTTGATTAAACTGGAATTTACTCGAATTTTTTGCATTTGGGTAACGATTTTTATATGCACCACCATTGCTTTTTTAATGAACCACCGAAAACTGGATGGCTATTTCAGTAAAGAAGAGTTAACATAACCAAAACAACCTACAACAAACTTTATGAAAAAACGATTATTCAAGATATTTACTTTTTTATTTATTGCCATCATGGCGATAAAAGTGCAGGCGCAAGAACTTAAATTTCCGGAAAGTTTCCGCTCAAACTCTTCGCTTTTTAAGGGAATGGCAATTTCCGAAATTCCCAAAGACATTCAAACCAAATATGGTATTAACAAAAACCCAGGTTTAGTTACCAATATTGCAAAAGCCAGGGGCGCACTTTTTACCGCCAAAACGCCTGGCGTACAAGCCATTTACTTAGAAGTTTGGAAAGACCCTACAATAAAAAATAGTGATTGTGGGTACGAAGTGGCACAGTTTGCATCGGTTTCGGAATTAGAAAAGGTACTGCCAAAATTCAACAGTTGGTTCTATGGTGCAATTTTAACAGTTCAAAATTATCTAATTGTTGTGAAATGCGTTTCCTCAAAAAATGCAGAACAAAACATTGATAAGATGGTAGCCTATTTTCAGAAAAGATTAGGAGCAAAGCTTTTTCTCGATAGAAAAAAAGAGGTTGAAGTACAGGTCCCAGTTACCGAAAACTATGTTTCAAACTTACCTCCACCGCTACCACCAGAACCAAAAGAGAATTACACAAGCTTGGCCATTGGAGATTTGGACAGTCGCATTGCCAATAAAGATGGATTAGCTTACATGCGCACCAAAAAACGCGAAAAATTGGCGCCCGGAAAATATCGGGCAAGTAGTATGGCTCCAGCTTTTGAAAGTTTAGTTTTTACGATTGATCAAGATAGTTTGCTCCACGGAGATTACGAATATCATTATGCTGAAGATTACAGCAAATCGCCCTCAAAAGAAAGCAAATTAACTTACGACCATGGCGTTTTAACTTCGGAGATTGTTTACAAAGATGGTAAGCTTTTGGGCTCAACAACCTTTACACCCTCTGTGGTTAAAGAACGAAATGATTATCTGATTACCATTAAAACAACTACTAAAAGCCCAAGTAATGGCGATAAAGAAGTGGTTACAGTCTTCCGTAATCGTAAACCTGTTTCCAAAACCACTACCAGATTTCGTATTTCGGTAATTAAAAAAGACTTCGAGAAAAAGGTGCTGGAACATTATAACAGCAAAGGCCAACTCACCGAATTTGAAAAACCTGGCTTAATTGAACGCTATGCCACTGACGGCAAAGTAAACTATAAAGATGAATGGATTAATGACGATCATTTTATTTATACAAATGGAAAATTGACAAAAAAAGAGATCGGCGTAAAAGGTAAACAACAATATTTAGTTACCGAATATGATGAGCAAGGAAAGGTAACGAGAGAATTTTCGAGAGGCATTGAAGATAGCATAGCTATTGCCAACCCTGATGAGTATGAAGGGGATTTAAGCGATGCGCTGTTTGAATATTACAAGAAAAAGGCAAAATGACATCAAGAGCTGAATTAGTTCAAAAAATACAAACAGCATTTAACAACGTAAAGCTAGAAGATGGCATTGGTTTGTGGGAAGCAGAAGGTTTGGATAACTATGCTGATGAGGAAACGATGATGCAATTAAGGGCAAAAGATGAAAGAATGAATTGGGAAAATCTCAGCTATCAAGAGTTGGCAAAATGTGAAAGTGCTTTAGCGTTTTTTGATGCTAAAGGAATGAGGTTTTGCCTGCCTATATTTTTAATATTCGATTTGTTAGAAACTGAAATTTTACAAGAGCAAAATCTGCCATCGCCAGAGGTAGTTTTTACGTTAACTCATGATTTGCATAGCGAATATCAGCTGAGTAGATTTTCGTTGTTTAACAGCAATCAAATAGAATGTATTATAGAATTTTTAAACTACAAATTGAAAAATGGAGCATCAAATGAAAACGATTATTTTGATAAACAGCTTAAAGATGGCCTAATATTTTGGAGCACTAAACTTGATAATTAGCGAAAAACGGTTTTGCCTTTTTGCACAGGCTTAACCATTCTAAACCCGACAGAAGAGAACACGAAGTGCAACGAAGTAAAGCGAATGGCGGGACTTTCGGAACCGATTGAAACAGAAACTTGCTTTTCAAAAAAAATAGAAATCATGAAAAAAATACTCACATTAATAATCGCCACGATAAGCTTAAACGCATTTGCACAAAAAGGACCACCACCTGCTACGGTAAGACTTGCTGGTACTTCAGATATTTTGAAAACTGATAAACGTTTGGCCGATTTCAGTATAAAAAAAACAAAGTTTAATGTTTATCTGGGCTATCAAAAACCTAGTGAAATACGCCGACAGAGCAAGGGAGATACTTTACAGGTGTACAAAATTACAAGAGATAAACTCAATTTCAGTCACCTGGAGATTGTAAAATACGGCACAAAAAACGGAAAAATTATTCTCGAGGGAAGTTATAAACTGTTAAATGACACGCTGATAGTTACCGAAAATTTCTACGATTATACGGGTTCTTTCTGCATTACCACAAAGTACATTACCGATAAATGGGGCTTGAAAGAAGTAAGCGATGATATGAAGGGTATTAAGCTGGAGAACTTAACCGAAAGACATTTGAAACCGGCAGAAATGAAAGTTCCACCACCCGCAAAAAATTAAAAAAAAAGGCAATTCATCCCCATATTAATAGTTATGAAACAATATTTCTCGCTTCTGTTTTTGATTTTTTGTTGCGCCGTTAATTGCTTGGCACAACAAAAAACAGCTGTCAAAAACTGCCCCTGCACCAGCTCTACAGAAATTAGCGCTTGGACACCAGAACTGAAAAAAGGATACGAACAAAAAAGCATCGCTAACAATTTTGCTTATAGCGTTAACGGAATTTACATCGCCGAAGACCGAGACACGGTTTACCAAATTAAAATTATTGTAGACCCAAAATCGTATGGCACTTTTGTGTATTACCAGCACCTTAGTTTTAGTAAAGCAAGGCTGATCAACAAACAAGTAACCAATTGCGAAACCTTGCCAAATGTACACGATGGCGGTTGGGTTGGAAACAATATTTTTGAACCGAAAAATGCCATCAACAAACAATTTGTAGCCTCAGAATTCTTTGTTGGAGAAAGTTATTTTAGAGTAGATAAAAGGCATTTTTATAGATTTTACAAATGCGACAAGGAAACCAAGTTTGGCATTCACGATGCAGATAGAGAAAGATTTTACCGCAAAGTTTATTGGGAAGTGGAGGGCGATTACCCTGAAATTTCTACCCGCAGTTTTACCCAAATAGATGTAAAAAAGTACAACAAGCAACAGCTGGCAGAAATGAAAAACACTGTTTATGCCCGTTACAATTATGCGTTTAAAGAAGATGGAAAGTGGTATCAGCATTTCAACAAAAAACCAGATTACCGATGGAACCATTTTAAAAATATAACACCTTTTTTAACTCATGTTGAGAAAGAAAATATCAAATACATCACGGCTTTTGAAAGTGCCGATTATTACGACAATCAGTTTAAAAACGACTTTTTAGACTTTTGGGAGAAACTGAGAGCGAGCACTAAAGATGCTAACTTAGAACAACTCATCCCCTTGGTTCAGTTTCCATTTGCCATTAATGGCGAGCATGATGATATGCCTGTTTTAAAAGTTAACAAACAACAGTTTGCTAAAATATGGCCACTTTTAATGCAACAAGAAAACTATGATATGAAGGACAATGGCAAGCTGGTTTCTTGGTATTCTAGAAGTATTTTTAGCAAAGCTGATGCTTTCGCAGAGCAGACCTTGCATACCAAATCAAACAGTATCGCAAATATGGATTTCGAAAAATTAAATGGCGTGTGGAAACTGAGTGGTGCTTACGCCGACTTGGAATTATATCCGAAAATACAAAGTATGCTGATGTCGGATAAAGGGAAATTTCCAGATAAAAAAAATTAAGAGAATGAATAAGTTAGTTAGAAAATATCTCTTCTTAATTACCTCTATTACATCGATATTTTTATCGGCTTGTAATTTAGGTGATGGTATTATGGAGCGTAACGAAGAGCCGTTAGCATCAGCTTACGCCAATTTTCAAGAACTAAATGAAAACTATCGTTCTACACATTTTGAGGTGAAATTAATTTGCGAAGCACAAGGTTACCCTCATCCAATTCGTGTTTTTCCATCTATAAACAAGCAGTGGATTATAGAAGCTGATGCGGAAAAAAGTGATGAAACCCAGGGCGATTATATCTTCTATAAACTTAACGGAGCCGGCAACATAACAGATACCTTGTATTTAGCCTACAAAGGATATTGGGCCGAGCTCATAGATGATTTTATGGTTTTTACGAATTACGAAGAAGCCTACTATACAACTTGGCCATTGGACGGTGACACTACGAAACGATATTTTAAAGTTTTAAATGCCGACTTAAATTGGAGCGCTGATAAAGTAAACCAGCATATTGAAAATGCCAAAGCAAACTCAAAATATTGGTTTTGTAAATATATAACCAACAACGAAAACAGCTATCTGAAATTTTACTATTATCAAAACAAACAATGGCAAATTTTATGGCAAAAGGTTGAAGGTTTTCAAACCGTTCGCGACGAGGAAAGTTCGGGCCGATATAGCGTTGAAGTGATACGAACTGGTGAAACAGACCCTCATTTAGCAGAGAATATTACATACCTACATCACCATCGGCTAGAAAAACTATCCTACAGTCACAACATTGGGGGTGGAAATCCAGGATTTGATGTAACCAACTGGCGAGGTAAAGCCTTTTTTAAGACGAGCGTTAACGATAGGGATTTTCATTTTTTTGAGCCAAATATTGCCGTAGAAAATGAACAATCTGACGGAAATAAAAATAGATTTTACATTGTTTCAGAACCTAATGCCTCGGCAATCATTTTTACACCTCTGATCTATAAGGTGCCAAACAGCTTTGCTTTTTACACTTCAGATCGAAATAAATTGTATCTCATAAGAGAAAAAATTAGGTCTAAATAAAATAAATCAACAACCTACCAAATGAAAAACCTACTTTACCTATTACTCTTTGCATCGCAAATCAGCTTTGCGCAAAACATCGATTTTAAAAAATTTGAAGCCCAGGCTTTAAAAGTTGCTAAAACCAGCAAACATGCCGATTTAATAAAAAGCTTTATCGCCGAGAATAAAGAGACTGAACAAATCACACAACTAGATTTAACAAAAGATTACGTGGGTTATGGTATCGTTATTAATCCAAAAAATAACAGCACAAAACTACTGCCTGCAAAATATACTTTTGATATAAAAACACGGCTATCGGCAGTTGGCGTGGTCGATTTAGATAAACCGGAACTGACTGACAAACAGTTGGCGTATTTATCAGCATACATCAAAAATCCTTCAGCTCTTGCCAAAGACGAATATTTTAGGGCGTTTAAATACCACACTTTTACTAACGAAACCAAATTGGAAAAAGGTGATGATTTAATACTGAAAGACCAGAATTACACGACTTATTTCACTATAAAAAACAACTTAATTTATGCCATCGGAATGAGTAAAACCAGCGATGAATTTATCTTTTACAAATTCGACACGAAGGTAATCCCAAACGACGATTATTTGCTCATCCAAATGGAGAAAAACAGAAAGGTAAAGTGGGCAGAGGAAAGCAAATTGAGAGATGTTTTTCCGCTTTATCATGATGTTAGGATAGATGATATCCGCACTGCGTTATATTATTTGCTCCGCGAAGAACCTTACAAAAGCGATAAAAAATTGATGGAGTATGCCCAGAACATGCGCCAAAAGCTAGACCGTTCTAATATCCGACAATTTACCACAGAACTCGACTATTTTTTGGATTTAAAAATTGACGAAAAAGCCTGGAAATTTAAAAGTGACGAAGTTTTAAATCTAAAACACACTTCTGCCCACGCATTGGCAGATATTTATTTTGGAAGCGCCAGTTACAAGCTGGCAGAAAAGTTTTTCTTAAGGTCGTTGCTAGATTTTAAACTCTTTTCTGCAGGTGGAAGCAACGCCCAAAAAGACGCCAACAGAATAATTTACGATTTAAGTAAGGTTTACGAAAAGCTAGGTAAAACCGATGAAATGATTGGTTATTTAATTCCGCTGTTAAATGGCAATGGAAGCATCGGCTCTGCAACAGAGTTGTTAAATACTTACATCAAAAAAAATAAAATCGATAAACAGAGCTTAAAAAAAGAGATAGATGCATCTTTTGAAACTTTAGATAATATCAGAGGCGATGGAACTTATACTTTCATCTTTAACGGAAAGGTAATTTTCTTTTATAGCGTTTTTTCTAAAACGGAAAGTAGTTTTAGGAAAGAAGTAACAGAAACAGATTTTTATAAATCGCTGTAAAACGCTAGCTTGAGCGTAAAATTCTCCATCTATCCCTAAAATTATATTTTGAGATTGCCTTTTTAACAGCATAAACAGGTATTTAAAAGAATTTAAAATGAGTTTTGATTTTTTACAAGAAAAGTATCCCGATTTTTATTTGTTTCATTTCGAAACACTGGGCTTGTACCACGCTATAAATGATAACAATATCGAATACCTATTAAATCCAATAGGTGAGGTTATTTATACCAAACCAAAAAACGATAATGTTTTGGTTTATACCAATTTTACTTTTTTAAACTGGAGCAGAAAAGATTTAGAATTTAACAAGTATATCGAATTTTGGATAGAACATACGGCATTTAAGAACCTTAGCACCTGCAAAATTTTCACCTACAAAAACCAGGTAGTTCAACAATTGCTAAATGAACAAACAATTTTATCGGCAGAGCCAATTGGCCCTCGCAAGGTATTGTTGCAAACTGCTATAGATAAAAATAACCCGAATGAATTAACTCAAATTTACATATTCGATTTTGATCAAAATCACCTTCAAAAAGTTACAACAACCCGTTTTGTTAGTACACCGCACCAAACTTCACCATTAGTAGTGCATCAAATTTCGGGCACGGCCTATTTGTTTTCGGTACTTATCGATATTAAAAAAGAAGACGAATATCTTGACCACAAAATTTACAGAATGTATAAAAACAATGGAGAACAGTTACTCCCTTTTGATACCACCATTGGGCAAAATGGTGAAGAAACTTGGTTTGAGCAAAAAAAGCCAAATATGGGCATTACTTACCGCTTGCTAGATGAGCCCATTAACTTTTCATCTAGTTGGTATAATTCCGAATACTGGGCCTGCAACTCGTTAATAGATATTGAAGGTAATTTTTACGGCGACTTTTACTATATCTCGGGCCAAGTTCCCAGCGAGCTAGGTAAAACATCAACAAAACGCCCCAAATATGTAGATAAAAACCTGTTGTGTTTATCATTACCACAACCAGGTGGTAATGTTCCTTTACTAACTATCGTTACCGAAAATAATCAACTCATATATACAAAATACGAATGCCCTTGGCTGTTTTTTTCTTATTCACAAGCCGTTATAAAAGATAAAAAGCTGTTCGGTAAAACTGCCTTAGTCGTTTTAGATCAGGATAAATTTGTTCGATTGATAGACTTACAAGGCCAAGAGATAAAAAACGTAGTACCTATAAAATGCGAAACTTTATTTATCAACTACAACAAGTTATTTATTGAGCAAGCAAGCCTATAGTTTTAACCGATGTGCTACGCATACTTTCATCTTTAACGGAAAGGTTATCTTCTTCTATAGCATTTTAATAAAACGGAAAGAAGTTTTAGGAAAGAAGTAACAGAAACCGATTTTTATAATGCTGTAAGGAATTGAAATGCGAATAATATTTAAAAGCTGGCGAATAGCAAGCTAAATACTACGCTTATAAAACTTGCCAAAATTTGAATATTCTATTAATTAGTTTTAAGTAGTTAAAGCTGTAGCGCAAGCGCAGAAATGATTAAACCTAAAAAATAAAACCATGACAGTTACTTACATGATGTTGGCCTTCACCACGATCTATTTAGCGGCAACTTATTTCTATTACAGGCACACTGTAAAAAAAGGCACAGAATTTAGATACAAGCCGCTTTTCTTGTTAATTATCGGACTTTTATTTTTATTATCCCTTTACGGTAGCGTAACCAATCAGCCTTTTAACACCATTGTTCCATTTATAGGTTAAGCTCCGCTTACTGATTTGACTAAAGATTTTATTTATTGCCCGAAGTTGACATCCAGTTGAAAAGGAAAAGAGTTTTATATTTTGCCATTACTAGCGTAGTTGTATGTTACGTTTTTATCTGGTGCAAATTTCATTTTTTTACAAAGGTTTATACCCAGGAAGAAATAGATCAGGAATTTGCGGCCTTGAAAATGGATGCCCCGCTTTATGACTCTGTGAATATTAGAGGCTATAGCATCAAGTATATCAGTAATAAGAAGAATTATAGTGTAAAAGGCGATGAGTTTGGAAAGAAAAAACCCTACTTGGTACTGCTACATAACAGCGATAAAAATGCTGGTTATTTCATAGATTATTTCAAAAACAAAACCCTTAATCAAAAATTCCATATCATCGCGATAGATCGAATCGGTTTCGGAAATAGTACATTCAAAAAACCCACTCAAAAAAATTCGCTGTTTCAACAAGAAGAAAAGGAATTTGGAAAGATGGCTGAGTATGCCACAGGAGTAGCAGTTAAAGAAATTTTAGATGCTGAAGGTCAGTATATGGAGGAAGTTAGAATTGTTGCTGATGGGAGTGGTGGCATGGCTGGCTTACAAGCCTATTTGTATAAAAGCCTTTCATTTTCTAAAGTTTTTTTATTTGATCCGGAGATAAATGATCGATTTTTCTTAAGCAAAATTTGGAGTAGAATAATCATTAGCCCTGTTATTTCAGGGATTTTCCCGCGGGCATTCATAAGCAAACAACACGACTTGCTATTGGCCGATAATCACAAAGGAAAAGAATTTGCAAAGCTGATCAAGAATGTTCAGTCTTCCGAAAACAGAGAAGCAACGGATAATTCATACATGTATCCCAAAGGTTTCAAATCGGTTTTTTTCTTCGGATTAAGCGATAAACAACAGCGCAGGATTACTGAAATTTCCGGAAAATCGAATTTCGTTTTTCAAGAGAATGATTTGAATATTTATTCCTCCCCAGAAAAAGTCTTCAGCACCATACTTGCCAATGATATTTATACCTTACCATTCAACAGAATACGCTGACGAGAACAATTTCCAATTATTCGAAACGGATAGTTAGGTATTTCACTATGCATTCCTTAGCAAACGCAAGTCTGGATAAAATTAAAATTGGGCTTCAATTAATTTTAATTTATGATATTAGCTTTACGTATTCTACCATTTGAAAAATGGTATGGTATTTCTAACGATTAAGCTCCACCTAATGAAATTGCCCATTTTATTTTTATTCCTCTCATTGCTCCTTGCTTATGCTTGCAAACATGATAATGGTACCAAGGCCGATCAGTTAAAAAAATATCAGGAAGCATTTGCAGTCTTATCAGACAAGCAGGCTACACCAGCTTCAAGCGATTCGATAATAAATGCCTGGAAGCGCTACAACGCTGATCCGATTGTGTTGGCCGATACCGATTTGAATGCGAGAACCAAATATAGCCTTGGCAAACTCTACGCCAGGAAAAATCCTGACTCTTCGAAAGTATATTTACAACAGGCTCTTGAACTGGTAGATGTTAACAAGCGTTACTTAGATATCAAGGCCCGTGTTTATAATGGCATGGGAAATCTGGCTAATGAGGAAGCACTGGAGCATCAGGCTAATTATTACTATAACAAAGCGGCAATTATTGTACTTACTGATTCAACAGTAAAACTTAAGCCTGCGGCGAAGGTCATTATGCTTTTATCAGCAGCACAGAGTAACAAAAGCCTGCAGCAATATAGTTTGGCTTATAAAATGAATATCGCGGCCCTGCAGCTTATGCCTCAGTTGCCTCCAAATGCACCAAATCAACAGCGGGTGCTTACACAACTGATCTCGTTAGTTTACACAGCCAGCTTACCAAAAGATGATGTGGCTTTTTACATCAAAAGATTAGAAAAACTGCATCTCACCTATCCTGACGATTTTAATCTCAGATATTTACACGATAGCAAGTTGCTTTATTTTGATAATCTCAACCAGGTAGATTCTGTTTTAAAATACTCATTGCTTAATGCGAAAATAGATGAGGAATTATACGAGGAAATGCCTTTATTGCCCACCACAACAGGAAACCTTTACACCACCTATACCAATATTCTAGCCAACTATACCAAACAAAAAGATTACCGTAATGCAAAAGTGTTTTTAACCAAAGCGGATGAACTACTGAACAAAAGCGGAAAACTTTTAGAATATGAAGATTTAATTAGAGGTGGTGAAGCTCGCTCAAATTATTATGCAGCCGTTGGCGACAAAAATAAGGCGCTAAAAGCAGCTAATGATGTAAACCAACTTCAAAAAGAAAATTATGAAGTAGAAAATACGCAGGCTGTGGCTGAAATGGGCGCTTTGTATCAAATTCAAGCTAAAGATAATTCGATAGAGCGTTTAAATGAGGATATTAAACTGAACACACTGAAATTAGAGCGTAACAAATTGACTTTGGTCATTACCGCACTCATCATTTTAATTCTGTTGATTGTGATATTTCTCTTTTACAGCATTTACAAGCAACGCAAGTTAAAACAAGAGAAAGAAAATGTACAGTTGCAACAACAGTTGTTGCGTACCCAGATGGAACCGCATTTTATATTTAACACCCTTTCGGCTTTACAAAGTTTTATCCGTTTAGATGAAAAAGATGAAGCCATTAAATACCTGAACCAGTTTAGCCGATTGTTGAGAAGCAGCCTGGAGCTTAGTCGGGAAAAGCTGGTGCCTTTGCCCCAAGAGATTGAAACGTTGGAAAACTATTTAAGTTTACAGCAAATGCGCTATAACAACATCTTCAGGTTCAGTATCGATGCGCCGTTTACTGATGATCTGGACATGGTGATGCTGCCTCCGATGTTAATACAACCTTTCGTAGAAAATTCAATTCTCCATGGTATCAACCTGAATGATAAGCAAAGTTTTATCGAAGTGAATTTTACACTTCATGGCAAAATGCTTACCGTAACTATTATCGACAGCGGTAAAGCCATCAGCGAGAAGAAACCGCAAAATCATCAGTCGCTCTCAGGAATTATCAGTAAGGAACGATTACAGTTGCTGGGCAAAGAGCGAAATCAAACAGCAGGAATCACCCAAAGTAAAGAGGCTGGCGGCGGTACAAAAGTTACGCTAAATATTCCGGTAAGCCCAAATGAACGCATTGCCTGATTAGCTAAAAACACCAGTTTTTCAGCGAATAATAAATGAACACCTGCGAATGCTAATTGGAGCAAAAATTCAAAAAAATCTTATTTAAATTTAAATTGAGGGATGAAAAAAATATCTAATAGATGTTTTCCCTGCAGAAATCAGCTTTGAAAAATAGTATAAATTTAAAAAAATGAGATCTTATACGATGAGAATATTTTCGCTAATCTTTTTACTCAGCCTTAGCTGCAGCTACGGTTTTTCTCAGGAGAGAAACATCGAAAGCAGCGTGCTGGCAAAAAATATATTTGCGCAGTTAAAACTCAAACAAGGCGATGTTAATGAAGAACTTTATGTAGAAAAGGTTTTGCCTAACATGAAATCGCAAACGGTAATGGTTATACCGAAATATCGAAAAAATGAACCAGATGGCTATGGAAATTATTATTTAGAATTAGATGCCTACATTATCATTACTGATAATACAAATGGCAAAATACTTTATAAATACTACGAAGAAAATGCCTGGACATCTGATGCAAGTAGGCTCAGCAGCATTACGATAAACACAGGACTTTTTAATTTGAACAGCGAAACCCGTGCTTTTGGAATCAATGTGAGTTATCAGGGAAGTAGTCAGCCAAACCCAAACCACCACACAGATTTATCGTTATTCGTTAAAAGCAATCAGTCGCTAAAAAAGGTTTTGAGCAATTATACTACCGAAACTTTCGGAGGCGAATGGGACATGAAGTGTGTGGGCGAATTTGAACAGGTGAGTTCAACAATTATAGTCGATAAGAAGCGCAAAACCAAAAACTTTAATGATCTGATTATTAAGGACAAAATAACAAAAACCATAAACACTCCTGTGAACGATGATTGCATAGAAAAAGAAACCGTAAGCAGCAAAACATTGAGGCTAAAATTTAACGGTACCGAATATAAATAGACTCACGAAATCTGCCTAAAATTTGAATCATTCATTTATGGGAAATCATAATGCGCTTTTATACTTTTTAATCAGGCTGTTAATTTTTCTATTCATTTCCATCCTGATTTATTGTTGTGCCTATTATTTCCTGCCAAAGATTATTCAAAATGATCAATTTTCTTTTGTCGCAGAGCTGGATATGGCTATCCGATTAATGCTTGGTTTTTCCATTCTATATAGTGGAATAATCTTTTGGGAATATCAAAATTTTAGAAAAAAGCAGCTCACCAAACTTAAAAATGCGGCTTTAACGATTTTTTGTATTTGTTTAATCATGATGTTTGCCGCAGCATTTTTAATAATCAGGTTGTAAGTCAAAGCGATCTTTTTAAAGTTGAGGCACAGCTACCTAAATTTGGAATCGAAAAGTTTGATGATTCACCCATCTATCGTAACAATAAAAAATAGCCGCTACTTGTAACTTTCTAATTCAGGGCGTTACCAAATTCTCTAAATTAATAGCTGTTAATATTGTACAGTATCAAAGATTCCTTCAAATTTCACCCAACACCTTAAGACCTCCTTTTGAGCAGACTACTGTTTTTTCAAAAAAGATATATAAATAACTGAAATACAATATATTAAATTTTAAATTAGCTTATTTAAGATAGATATTTTGCTGGATTTTCGACTTCTATTTTTGTTTTGGCACAACCATTGTAATCTGGCTGTTACATTTTAACTAACCGATTTGTTGACTACCTCAGCAAATTCCTAATGAAAAACAACAAAATGAAAAAGACAGTTCAAATTTTCAGCATGCTTTTAATAGCACTAACAGTGATGGTATCGTGTAAAAAAGATACAGATCCCGCAGATCGTGATCTTTTTGTAGGTACCTACAGAGGAACAGTTTCTTACAATCAGGGTGCCACTCAAATCACGAGCACAGATGGTAAAGTAACGGTAACTAAAGTTAATGACACTTATAGTTTCTTTTTTGGAAACAACATTCCTGATATTACAGGTGTTAAATTTCAGGAAAGCGGAAACACTTACGTTAGTGTAGGTACCGGTTTAATCGGTATTACAATTGATGCGAGTACTTTAAAAATTGGCGTATCGAACTCCAATGGCACTTGGACCGCAAATTGCACCAGGTAATTTAAAAACAAAAAATCCCGACATCGATCGGGATTTTCTGTTATAATTCGTTTTCTTCCTCATCATCTTCTTCAGGCACATACGTTTCAATCGCCTGTCCAATCGCATTCACCTCCTCATCTTCTTCAAAAATCGGAAGTTCAGTTTTGTAATCCATTTTTAACCAAATGGATGAAGTATCTTTTTGTATCTGGATATATTCTTTACCATCTTTAAAAATGGTATACTGATCATTTCCTTCTGGAAAAACCGAATAATTTACTGGTCCAATTTCTATATCAAATGGTTCTTGCATGCTTGTTTTTCTTGGTAAAGATAGGGCTTTCACCGCAACCAAATTAAAATTTTAAATTATTTTGAAATGATTGGCAGCATACCTTGGCGGCTTTCCGTCCCACTTTTCACTACAATCTTTTTTATTGCTGTTATGCTCACTTTGCAGTTATTGCCAAGTGGAACAACGTAGCAACATTTTAGGTAAGTGCTGTAAAAAAGGATTTTCGTTGCAATTGGGTTTAGGTGGCTAAAATAGTTCTTCTATTGGCGCCAGCTAAACCCGACCGAAGTGGAAAGCCCGCAAACCGAGGTACGAGGTGCGGACTTGTAACGGGGGCGGGACCAGCCTTAACCAAAAGACCATAAGCTTTGCTTTTCTAAATAAAATTTTAACACATTGTTCAACATTTCATTAACTAAAAAATTACGCCATCTTGTTTAAAAATCGCATCATTTGTACTACTTTACGCCAAACAATTTACCGATAGATTAGAAGATGAAGTTAACGTTTTGGGGTGCAGCGCAACAGGTAACAGGAAGTATGCACCTGCTCGAAGTTGGGCATTATAAAATACTGATAGATTGTGGTTTGGATTATGAAAAGGAAACTTATCAGGAAGAAAATCAACAATTTCCTTTCGATCCGGCTGATATTAACCTGGTTATTTTAACACATGCACATATCGACCATTCGGGCAATTTACCAACGCTTGTACGCCTTGGATTCGATGGGCAAGTGCTCTGTACAGCACCAACTGCCGATTTAACTTCTATTTTATTATTCGATTCTGTTGAACTTTTCTTGAGAAAACAAAGCCGCAAACCCCGTACAAAACGTGGCAATTTCAGCGGACCGAAACCCTTGTACCTGCATAAGCATGTAATGGATACCATCGATCGTTTTGTAACGATCGCTTTCAACAAGCCCTTCAAAATTAATGGCGATATTAGCTTAACCTTTATTCCGGTTGGGCATTTATTGGGTGCCGCAGCGGCTGTTTTGACCATTAACGATAATGGAGAGGAAAAGAAAATAGCTTTTTCAGGAGATATCGGCCGGGAGCATTACCCCGTGCTGGTAAAACCAGAACCCATACCCGAAGTAGATTATTTAGTTTGCGAAGCCACTTACGGTGGTCGTTACCATACAAAAGATCAAACTTTAGAAGAACGCCTGGTTCAGGAAATTACCGAAGCTTGCATTAAAACACCAGGGCGATTGATTATTCCGGCCTTTAGTATTGGCAGAACACAGTCGTTGGTTTTTGCATTAAATCAGATTTTTACCAAAAAACTCTTGCCTCCAGTTCAAATATTTGTTGATAGCCCAATGGCGATACAAGCCACTGATGTGTATCGAAAACACCATAATCTGGTTAATCAGGAAGCGAAAGATTTCTATAAAACCATGGGCGATGAGTTTGAATTTGAGCATTTGGCTTATGTGCAAACCATGAAAGAAAGTAAGGATGTTTCCAACTATTTCGATCCTTGTATCATCATATCTTCAGCCGGAATGTTAGAAGGCGGGCGTATTCAGGATCACCTTTACTACAATATTCAAAATTACTATTGTACCATTTTATTTATTGGTTACTGCGCCAAAGGAACGTTAGGCTACAAGCTGTTAAGTGGTGCGCCAATTGTTCGCATTAAAGACCGCGAAATGATGGTTTATGCCACCATTCGACAAACCGATTTATTAAGTGGCCATGGCGATCACGATGATTTGGTTCGAACGGTAAAGCAAACTGGCCAACCAAAAAAAGTTTTTCTCGTTCATGGAGAGGATAAAAGTTTAAAAAGTTTAACCGCAGCCTTGCAGGAAGACGGGTTTAATGTGGTAGCGCCAGAAAGAGGAGAGGTTTTCGAGATTTAGTTAGTTCAACGGTTCACTTGTGTTTTCGTGAGTCGCTTTTTTTACCCTCTCACTTGTCCATCGCCCCGAACCACCCATTTGTAACTGGTTAATTCTTCCAAACCCATAGGGCCACGGGCGTGAAGTTTTTGAGTGCTGATACCAATTTCTGCGCCCAAACCAAACTGTGCACCATCGGTAAATCCTGTTGATGCATTGGCATAAACCGCAGCGGCATCAACCTCGTTTAAAAACCGCGTGATATTTTCGGCATCCTCAGAAATGATGGCTTCACTGTGCTTAGAACTGTACTCGGCAATGTGATTTAACGCAGCATCGAGATCTTCAACTACTTTCACCGCCATTTTTAACGATAGAAATTCTGTTCCGTAATGTTCGTCAGTTGCTTGGTTTAGAAGTGATGTTGGATAAGATGATTTTAAAATTTCGTAACTTTTTTCATCTGCAAAGAGTTCAACTTTTCCCTCTGCCAAAGGCGACAAAAGTTGCGCTGCATCATGTAAACGTTTTTCATTAATTAATACGCAATCTAGCGAATTACAAACACTTACTCGTCTGGTTTTGGCATTGAATATAATCGCTTTACCTTTTTCCAGATCACCCGTCTCATCAAAATAAGTATGCACGATTCCCGCTCCAGTTTCAATTACCGGGATCTTGCTATTTTCCCGAACGTAGTTGATTAATGACTGGCTTCCGCGTGGAATTAATACATCAACAAAACCCCTGGCGTTCAACAAAGCTTCGGTGGCGGCTCGTTCTGCTGGTAATAAAGTCAATACGTTTGCGTCGATATCATATTTATTCAAAACCTCGTGAATAACTTTTGTAATGGCCAGATTAGAAAATTCGGCATCGCTTCCGCCTTTTAAAACCGCTACATTGCCTGTTTTGAAACAAAGTGAAAATACATCAGCAGTAACATTTGGCCTTGCTTCGTAAATTACACCCACCACGCCAAGTGGAACACGCACTTTTTGAATTTGAAGTTTATTTTCTAAAATTTTATCAGAAAGGATTTCTCCCAACGGACTGGTTAAACTGACCACATTCTTAATATCACCTGCAATATCAGCGATGCGCTGAGCAGTTAATTTTAATCGATCATACTTCGGATCTTCGATGGGCATTTTACCAAGATCCTTTTCATTCTCAGCCAAAATTTCCTCGGTATGCAAAACCAAAGCATCAGCTAATTCTGCCAGCACTTGATTAATGGTTTCTTTGCTCAAGCTAATCATGCTGCGACTTGCCTGTTTTGCCTTTTCGAAGTATGTTGAGTAGTTCATTTTTTTAGTATCAGGTAGTGAGACTTACTTATCGTAAATTAGCAGTGTGCTTTAAGATTGCTTCGTACCTCGGAATGACGATAGTATAAAAACTTCCTCATGACCTTGGTCTTTCTGCTTTAATCTATCAGCCTAAATCGCTGAATAAAAATAATCATAATGTACCAGGGCCTTTTGTTTTTTTTGCCCGATTCTTTCTTTTGCTTTGTCCGAACCATATTCAGCAATACCCAAACCTATTAGATGATTGCTTTCATCAATAATTTTAATGATATCGCCTTTTAAAAAATCAGATTGTATTTCGATGATACCAACAGGCAGTAAGCTTGTTGCTTTACCTGATGTTAATACATTTTTTGCTCCATCGTTTAGCTTTACAATTCCTGTTGCGGAAGTTTCGGAGTGGGCAATCCACTTCTTTTTACCTGATTTAATTTTTTCAGGAACGAAACGTGTATGAATTATATCTTTATTTAGTAGCGAAATCAACACATTGTCTGTTGTTCCGTTTGCAATGTGAACCGTAATACCGAGTTTTGCCACTTTTTGCGCCATCGTGGATTTGGTGACCATCCCGCCACGGCCAAAGGATGATTTGCCTGTTTGAATAAAGGAAGCCAGGTTGTTAACAGAACCTGTAATTTCTTCAATTACGGCAGAACCCTCAATTTTTGGGTCGCCATTGTAAATGCCATTTACGTTCGATAAAATAATCAATGCATCTGCATTGAGCATGGAGGCAATTAATCCGGCCAGTTCATCATTATCGGTAAACATCAATTCAGTTACCGAAACCACATCGTTCTCGTTTACCACCGGAATTACCTCATTTTGCAACAAAATATGCATGCAGTTTTTCATGTTCAGGTAATGTGCCCGGTCGCGAAAATCTTCTTTGGTTACCAGAACCTGTGCGCATTTAATTTGGTGTGGCTCGAAAAAATTAGAATAGGTATTGATCAGTTTAACCTGTCCAATTGCTGCTAAAAGTTGTCGCGTAGTTACTGCATCCTGTTTTTCTGAAACTTTAATCAGGCTTCTGCCTGAGGCTACGGCACCAGAAGAAACTAAAATAACTTCCATACCTTGCTTTTTAATTTCAGCCAACTGATCAACTAAATGCTGAATGCGAGATTCATCAGGCAAGCCATTTGCCTGCGTAATGACGTTTGACCCAACTTTGACAACTATTTTTTTGTACCCCAGCTTCATTATGATGTAACAATTTTATAGCGGCAATTTAACATCATTTTTTATAATTAGAATAATTTGCCAAGGGCATTATAAATTTTTACGAATATGGTAATGTAACCCTGGCTATAGCATCCCTCACGTTGTTCTTAAACCCGACAGCAGCGAAAATACTTTTTCTCAAACACATTAGGTTTCAGAAACCTAATGTGTTGAAAAAGATTGAAGCGAATGGCGGGACTGAAATTCGCCATGGAAAACAGACCCCTCATTTTCAAATATATGACGTAAAATTTCATAAATTGCGTTACCTCAAACAAACCACCATGAAACGTTTTTTACCCAGCCTGCTTTTACTCTCTGCGGTAACAGCTTGCAATAATCCTGAAAAGAAAGAAATGGAACCTATAAAATGGCCAGATGCAAAAGCACCTGTGGCGGAGCGTATTCCGCATAAAAGAATAATTCACGGCGACACCGTTGTGGATAATTATTACTGGATGATTGATTACTTTAAAAAGGGGCCAGACAGTACAAAAGTTGTGGATTATTTAAAGGCCGAAAATGCCTACCTGGATACCATGATGAAGGGAACGGAAACGTTTCAGGCAGATTTGTTTAAGGAAATGAAAGGCCGCATTAAGGAAAAAGATGAATCTGTGCCTGTTTTTAAAAATGGTTATTTCTATTACTCCCGTACTGAAGATGGACAACAATACTATAAATACTGTCGCAAAAAAGGAAGCTTAAGTGCTAAAGAAGAGGTTTTATTGGATGTTGATGCATTGGCGAAAGGGCATTCTTACTACAGCGCTACAGGCTTCAGTATTAGTCCTGATAATAAACTTTTAGCTTTTGGGGTGGATAAAGTTTCCCGCAGGCAGTATACCATTCAGATTAAAAACCTGGAAACCGGCGAAATTTACAAAGATGCAATCACCAATACCGAAGGCGGAGTGGCCTGGGCTAATGACAATAAAACTTTGTTCTATACGTCAAAGAACCCGGTGACTTTGTTGAGTGAGAAGATAAAAAAACATGTACTCGGAACGGATGCTAAAGCTGACGTAATTGTTTACGATGAAAAAGATAATACCAATTATATTGGTGTTGGCAAATCAAAGAATGGTCGATACATTTTAATTTCATCGGCAGGTACCTTAACCAATGAATTTAGAATGATTGATGCTGATCATCCGGAATCGGCTTTCAAAATTTTTACGCCTCGATCTAAAGATGTTTTGTATGATGTTTTGCCTGTGGATGATAAATTCTATATCGTAACCAACTGGAACGCAAAAAATTTCCGCTTAATGGAATGTGCTTTAGATAAAACGGAAAAAGAGAATTGGAAAGAAGTGATTCCAAATCGCAAAGATGTTTTGTTGGAATATGGCGATGAATTTAAAGACTATTTGGTTTTATCTGAACGCAAAAATGGCTTAACCCAGCTTCGTGTTTTAAAGAAAGATGGAAGTGATTATTACATCAAATTTGATGAACCTGTTTATGCTGCGGGCATTGGTTCCAATCCTGAATACACCGGCAAAACCCTTCGTTACAATTATACTTCATTAACTACACCTAATTCTGTTTATGACTATGACTTGCTGAAAAAAGATAAAAAATTAATGAAGCAACAGGAAGTTGTAGGTGGTTATGACCCTAAAGATTATGTGACAGAACGTTTATTTGCCACTGCAAAAGACGGAACGAAAGTACCGATTGCGATCGTTTACAAAAAAGGCTTTGTCAAAAATGGAAAAGCACCCTTACTGCTTTATGCCTACGGCTCATACAGTTCCAGTACTGAAGCATCCTTTTCATCCCAGCGCTTAAGTTTGCTTAATCGTGGTTTTGCCTTTGCCATTACGAATATTCGTGGCGGACAAGAGATGGGCAGACAGTGGTATGAGGATGGAAAGCTGATGAAAAAGAAAAATACTTTTACTGATTTTATTGCTGCCGGAGAATATCTGGTTGAGAAGAATTATACCTCTAAAGCACACTTATATGCCAATGGAGGAAGTGCAGGCGGCTTATTGATGGGCGCAATTGTAAATATGGCGCCAGATTTATGGCATGGTGTAATTGCTGATGTTCCTTTTGTAGATGTGGTGAACACCATGCTTGATGAAAGCATTCCGCTCACCACCAATGAATTTGATGAATGGGGAAATCCGAAGAAAAAAGATGCTTACGATTACATGAAAAGTTATTCTCCTTATGAAAATGTAGAGAAAAAAGCTTACCCAAATATGTTGGTAACCACAGGTTTGCATGATAGTCAGGTACAATATTTCGAACCTGCAAAATGGGTGGCAAAACTCCGGGCCACAAAAACCGACAATAACGTTTTGCTATTAAAAACGAATATGGATTTTGGTCATGGTGGTGCTTCAGGTCGTTTTGATTATTTGAAAGACGTTGCCTTGAGATGGGCATTTTTATTCACGCTGGAAGGAATTAAGAAATAATATTCCTGTAAGGTGAGCTTATCGAAATCAGTTTTCGATAGGCTTAATTATAAATTTCAACCTTAAATTACTTAAATCAAATTAATGAATACCAAACTTAAAACCATACAAATGATTCACCTGGCACTGTGCTCAGCTGTTTTTCTTTTTGCATTAATTACCCTTTTCCTTAACCGGGAGATTATGTTTTTTGATGCGAATCCATCTACTACAGCGCCTTTTAATCCAATTTTTCCTATTATGGGTTTAATCACCATTTCAGCAAGTATTTTCTTTTTCAAAAATTTGATTTCGAAGATTGATAAAACAGCATCTTTCGATACAAAAATGAATCTTTATCAAAGTGCGTTCATCATTAGCTCTGCATTATTGGAAGGCGGTGCGCTGTTTAACCTGGTTGGATTTTTCATTACACACAATGCCTTCTTCCTGATATTTGCTGCGGCAAATTTTATCTTCTTAATCCTGAACCGCCCCACTAAAGATAAATTGATTTCATCTTTACAATTGCAATACCCTGATACGGAGGCTTTGTAAGCAATTAGCCGTATCTTTGCCCGTCAATGGAATACAATGTTCATACTTTACCGAACGGCATACGTTTATTGCATGTGCCCTCGGCTTCAACCATATCTCATGCCTGCATCATCATCAATACCGGTTCTCGTGATGAGCCAGAAGGAAAAGCAGGTTTAGCGCACTTTATCGAGCATTTGATTTTTAAACGCACCGAAAAGCGAAGCACCAATCAAATTTTAAACAGGCTGGAAAGCGTAGGCGCTGATTTGAATGCTTATACCACCAAAGAATATACCTGCGTTCATGCCTCCTTTTTAAATCCATATTTAGACAGAACGCTGGATCTTTTTAATGACATTATTTTCCATTCTACTTTTCCTGAAGAGGAAATGGACAAGGAAAAAAGTGTGATATTGGATGAAATTGCATCTTACCTCGATCAACCAGAAGAAGCCATTAATGATGACTTTGAGGATATGCTCTTTGCAGGAAATGCGTTAGGAAATAACATTTTAGGCACTACGGAAAGCGTTAGTAATTTTACCCGGGAGGATGTGCTTAATTTCCGCAGGGCAAATTATCGTACCAATGAAATTGTGATTGCCGTTTTAGGAAATTACAGCTTGAAAAATGTGGTAACAAAGGGCACCAAATACTTTGCTGATGTGAAAGAAAACACTCCTTCGCAAAACCGGATTAAGCCTGCCAATTTAAATCCTAAAACCACTACCATTTACAAGCCTATTATGCAGGCACACTGTATTTTAGGCACACAAACTTATTCCACTCATCATCAAAACAAAGCGGGGCTAATGTTGCTGAATAATTATTTTGGTGGCAATGGAATGAGTTCTGTTCTGAATCTTCAAATCAGGGAAAAATACGGAATTGCTTACACCATCGAATCCAACTTTTCGCCCTTAAGCGATACCGGAATTTTTTCAATTTATTTTGGAACCGATCAGGAAAAATATGTGAAAGCGCTTTCCTTAATCTTTAAGGAGATGAAAAGACTTAAAGATAATCCACTAAACGAGTTGCAATTGCAAAAAGCGAAAAACAAATTTATTGGTCAGATTGCTTTGAGTGAGGAAAACAGAATTGGATTGATCATTTCAATGGCAAAGAGTTTGATTGATCACGGCAAAATCGATTCTCTTGAACAGGTTTTCGAAAAAACTAATAAGGTTACGACGAAGGAGATCGCTCAAATTGCCGACGAAGTATTGGCGCCAGAACAACTGAATATTTTTACTTTCAGTCCAATACTGGAATAATTGCTATTTTTGCACCATTAAGTTTTTAGTCTGTCACCCTGGATTGATCGCAGAACATACAGGAGGAAGAAGCCCTCGAAGGGCTAAGATTAATAAATTGTTGAAATTAATATCCTCAGATTAATCATCTGAAAAATTTTTATATAATGAAATTACCCATAGTAGCTTACGGAGATCCTGTTTTAAAAAAGGTAGGCACCGATATTGATAAAGACTATCCTGAATTAAAAGAACTGATTGCAAACATGTTCGATACCATGTACTATGCAAATGGCGTTGGCTTGGCTGCGCCACAAATTGGCTTGCCTATTCGTTTGTTTATTGTTGATACTGGCGAAGAAGAGGATGGAACACCGGGTTACAAAAGGGTATTCATCAATGCACAAATTATAGAGGAAACTGGTGAGCCCTGGAGTTTTAATGAAGGCTGTTTAAGTATTCCTGACATCCGCGAAAATATTATGCGTAAGCCAAACATTAAAGTAAATTTCTTTGATGAAAACTGGGTAGAGCATACTGAAGATGTTGATGGTTTACCGGCCCGGGTCATTCAACATGAATATGACCACATTGAAGGAAAACTATTTACTGACAAAGTAAGTATTTTGCGTAAAACGATGCTTAAAAGTAAGCTTGATGCAATTTCAAAAGGAAATATTAAAACCGATTATAAGATGAGGTTTCCGAATAAAAGCAAAAAAAGATAGGTTCTTGATAAAAGACCTAAAAGGGAAAATGGAAACGTTTTCCCTTTTTTTATATCTATCTAATTGGTAAAATTAAAATTATATCATACACCACCGCTCGGTTTTAACCTTTTCTTGGTGTAATTTGGATTAGGGCGTACGTAATGACGGATTAATTCAAATGAATAGAAAAGTACAGACTTAATTTTCGTTTCTTTTCTTATCTCCGTCGAAGATTTGCTGCATCAGCTTGCCCCAGGCAAAAGGATTGAGCAACGGATTAGTTTGAACCATATTCTTATTAATCATACGGTCGAAGTTGTAGCGATAATTCTGGCTGGAAATCTCCTGACCATCGCGAGGCAATGTTTGGATTAACCCATTAATTGATGATCTGGAAAGGTTTTTCTTGGCGATAGCCATATCATCATCTGCCAGTTTCATTGATAAAAATTCACGTGTAAATTCTTCGGTGGTTGCCCACGGAAAAACCCGAACCGACGGCAAATCAATTACATTCGCTTTCAACTTCACCATAATCGTGTATTTACTATCGGGAGTACTTTCAGGAATTACGGTAGAGAACTTTTTGTAACCAATAGCTGTAAAAAGAATCGTGTCGCCCGGATTTACAATGAAAGTAAAATAACCTCGGTAATCTGCGGCCACGCGTTTAGCATTGGCAGAGAGGTTGGTGATGGTAACATAAGGAATTACATTTGTGCTGTCGATATCGGTAATAATCCCAGAAAACTGAATAAGTTTTTCTTGCGCCGGCCTCTGTTGTGAAAAAGCAGCGGTAGAAAAAAGAAGACAAATCAGGGCAATACAATATCTCATTAAGACAAAAGTAATTTTAAAAATAAAACTTCCTTGTTAAATATTGTTAAAGCTATTCCTGCTCTGCCATGTTTACAGCAACAACCGAAGTGATGCTTGGAACAGCCTTCATAATCGCTTGCTCAATTCCTGATTTCATTGTCATGAAACTCATCGGGCATGAACCGCAATTGCCTAAAAGCTTAAGTTTTACTGTACCTTCAGATGTAATTTCTTCAACAGAAACATCCCCTCCATCGGCCTTTAAATAAGGTCTGATGGTTTCTAATGCCTGTTCTACTTGCTCTGTTAAATTCATTATGTGTATTTTAAAATATAAAAGTAGTAATTTTTTAGTAATTAGCCATTTGTGCGTTATTAATGGAAATTTGCTGGGCTATTTTACTGGCAATATCTCCAAAGATAACATCCAAAAGCGGATTTTGATTTAAAGCCACTGGTTTCCCGTTGTCGCCCGCCTCGGCAATGCCCTGAATAATTGGAATTTCTCCTAGAAACGGCACATCAAATCGCTCTGCCAACACTGTTCCACCACCTTTACCAAAAATATAATACTTATTTTCCGGTAGTTCAGCAGGTGTAAAATACGACATATTTTCAATCACCCCCAAAATTGGGATATTAATTCCCGGCATACGGAACATGGCCAATCCCTTATGTGTATCTGCCAAAGCTACTTGCTGTGGAGTAGTAACCACCACTGCTCCCGATATTGGAAAACTTTGGGTAATGGTAATGTGAATATCTCCGGTTCCCGGAGGAAGATCAACAATCAGATAATCCAATTCGCCCCAATTGGTATCATTAAACAATTGCTTTACGGCATTTGAAGCCATTGGCCCACGCCAAGGTACCGGCTGACCAGGATCTGCAAAAAAACCTAACGATAATAACTTAATTCCATATTTTTCAATCGGAATAATTTTCGTTTTGCCCTCTGCAGTTTCTACCGCACCCGGTTTGGCATCAACCAAATCAAACATGGTTGGCACCGACGGGCCATAAATGTCTGCATCAATTAAACCCACTTTAGCGCCGTCTTTGGCCAAAGTAACAGCTAAATTGCTCGCAACAGTAGATTTCCCCACACCACCTTTTCCTGATGAAACCAAAATAATATTTTTGATGTTATCTAGTGAAGATGAATTGATTGGCTGGGTTACCCTCGAAGTGACATTAATGTTTACCTCTGCTTCTGCTGAAACGAAATGTTTAACTGCATTGGTGCAGGCATTTTTTAGCATGTCCTTCATCGGGCAAGCTGGAGTAGTAAGCTCTAATGTAAAACTAACTTGGTTATCGGCTATCTGTAAATCCTTAATCATGTTCAAGGTTACCAGATCTTTTTTCAGATCCGGATCTTCAACATTTTTCAAGGCATCTAAAACTTGTTGCGGGCTAATTGGCATTGTATTAATTTAAATTCAAAATTAACAAAACATAGCCACAAATACTTTTATTTAGGCTTTTAAACTGTAATTTTAACACGAAATAAACATTTAATTGTTACGTTTAAGCAATTAACCATTTTTACAACTATATGCGCATACCAAAAATTAAGATCCCTAAAAAATATTTAAAAATCGGAGCGTGGGTTTTAGGTGTTTTTTTAATTATTTGTATTGCCTTGGGTGCCGTGGCCTATAGTAAAAGGGAAGCGCTTTTAAAGAAAATGGTGGCCAAAGCGATATCTAAGGCTAATAAAGATTACGGGCTTGATGTCAAAATTGGTTCCGCAGGATTTACCGGCATGAGTACCGTAAAAATGACCAATATTTCTGTCGTTCCAAAAGATCGGGATACCTTATCTAATATCAGCGAATTAAGTGTTGGCGTGAAGCTATTTCCATTGATTTTTGGAAATGTAAAACTGGCTCAGGTTGAACTAAGTGATGGCTTTGTGAATGTGGTTTTCAGAGATTCAACCAGTAACATCGATTTTATCCTTAAAAGAAAGAAAAAAGATAGTACAGAAAATACCGGAAAAGCTAATCTCCCGGAAATTGCCAATAACCTTTTAAACCAGGTATTATATAAAATCCCTGATGATATGGACATGAAAAACATGGTTTTCAGGTTCAACGATCATGACACGGCAAAATTAAGTTTTGCCACTACTGCTACTATAGACGATGGCGATTTAAAATCGACCATCAATGTAAATGAAGGTGAATCTACCTGGCATGTCGATGGACTGGTAGAGCCCGGCAGAAAGCAATTGAGTTTTATGGCTTATGCCGATGGAAAGAAGCTCGAACTTCCCTATCTCAATAACAAACTTCATGCTAAACTAAGTTTCGATACCCTGCAAACCGAGTTGAAAGATGCTGGTTACAGTGGCGATGATTATAAAATATCCGGGTCCTGGTCTGTTAAAAACATGTTGATTAATCAGGCCCGAATTGCAAGCAACGACATTATTGTTCAAAGTGCAAAACTGGACGCAGATGTTCTGGTGGGCTCAAACTATGTGGCTTTAGATAGTTCATCAACTGCCTATTTAAAAAATGCAGAGATTCATCCTTACATCAAATATACTTTAGGTAAAAACAAAATTTACGAACTTAAAATTAATGCCGATGAGCAGGATGCCCAGGCGATTTTGGATGGTTTTCCGCAAGGGTTATTTGAATCACTGGATGGTTTGAAAGTGCAGGGCAAAGTGAAATACAATTTAAACTTTTATTTAGACACAAAAATTCCTGATAGCGTACGTTTCAGTTCTACGCTTACCCCCGTAAATTTCAAAATTTTACAGTGGGGAAAAACCAATCTGCAAAAAATAAACAGTCCATTTGTGTATACGCCGTATGAATACGGCAAACCGATGCGTGACATCACAATTGGTCCGGAGAATCCAAATTTTACGCCTTTAAATGCAATTTCAAAAAACTTTATTAATGCGGTTTTAACAGCTGAAGACCCTTCTTTTTATACCCACAACGGCTTTGTAGAAGAATCGATCAGAAAATCGATTGCCGTAAATTTTAAAGAGAAAAAGTTTAAGCGTGGTGGCAGTACCATCAGCATGCAACTGGTAAAAAATATTTATCTGAGTCGCCAGAAAACATTGGCCCGAAAAGCAGAAGAAATTCTGATTGTATGGCTAATTGAGCACAACCACCTGGTTAGTAAACAACGGATGCTTGAGGTTTACTTCAACATCATGGAGCTTGGACGCAATATTTATGGAATTGGTGAAGCATCAAGATATTATTTTGGTAAACAGCCCGCCGATTTAACCATTGGTGATGGTTTGTTCCTGGCCAGCATTGTGCCTAAACCAAAAGCATCAATGTATAAGTTTATGGCGGATGGAAGTTTGAAACCATTTATGTTTAATTATTTCAGGTTCATGGGAAACATCATGGCAAGAAGAGGATTAACTCCTGGTGATACATCGGGTTATGGTTTTTATAATGTGCGCTTACGAGAAGGCCTCCGCCAATACCTGGCGCCAGATACAGCTGTAATAGATACAACGGCTTTTGATGATGACGATGAAGATGGAATGGCTCCAGTAATTATGCAGGACAAAAACAAAAATCTCTTCGACAGGATTTTTGGTGGTGCGAATAAAAAGGATTCTGCAATTGTTAAACCTGCGGATACCACAAAAAGCAAAAAGCAGTTAAGGCAGGAGCGAAGAGAACAGCGCCGCCGTGAAAGAGAACTTGAGAATGGTGGCTAAAACAATTTAATGTTGGCTTTACAACATTTCAACTGACAACATTAAATATTACAATAAAAACATGCACAAAATAAAAGTTGAGGATAAGGAATTCGAGATTTTTTTAGAAAATGAAACGTTAAACAAAAGAATTCGTTTACTGGGAATTCAAATGAATGTAGATTATGATGGCAAATGCCCATTATTTATTGGAATTTTGAACGGCAGTTTTTTGTTCATGGCCGATTTAATAAAAGAAATTAATGTACCCTGTGAAGTTGCATTTATGCGTGTAGCCTCCTACGAAGGAACTTCCAGCAGCGGTAAAGTAAAAGAACTGATTGGGTTACCAGATGATATTGAAGGAAGGGACATTATTATTGTTGAAGACATTGTTGATACTGGTTTAACCTTAACGCATATTATCAAGACACTCCAAGAAAAAAATCCGGCATCATTAAAAGTAAGCTCACTTTTACTAAAACCCAGCGCTTTAAAATACGATATCAAAGAACTGGAATACGTTGGTTTTGAAATCCCTAATGAATTTGTTGTAGGTTATGGATTGGATTATAATGGCCTGGGCAGAAACCTGAAAGACATCTACAGAGCAACTGAAGGATAATTTTTAAACCCGATTAATTTATTTTTCGCACCTTTGTCGAATAATTTCTAACACAATGACCATACACAAAGAAGGCTACACCACGATAGCAATAACCATTTTACTAATTTTCGTTATCAACGCTGTTGTTGATTATAAATATTACGACATGACCTGGTTACGTTGGTTCATTTATATTTTCTCCGCTGCATTATTTATTATCGTTTTACAATTTTTCCGCAATCCAAGCCGTCAGTTTTCTGCCGGAGAAGAGTTGGTGATTTGCCCTGCCGATGGAAAAGTTGTGGTGATTGAAGAAACTGAAGAAGGCGAATATTTTAAAGATAAACGCTTACAGGTTTCTATTTTCATGTCGCCGGTAAACGTTCATATTAACCGTAATCCAATCTCTGGTGTGGTTAAATTCTTCAAATATCATCCAGGTAAATATTTGGCAGCGTGGAATCCAAAATCATCTACAGAGAACGAACGTACCACTACAGTTGTGGAGCATGCGAATGGAACACCTGTATTATTCCGCCAAATAGCGGGAGCTTTAGCCCGGAGAATTGTTTGGTATGTTAAAGAAGGAGATCAGGTAAAGCAAACAGAGCAGTTCGGGTTTATTAAATTCGGCTCCAGAGTAGATGTTTTTCTTCCTGTTGGAACGAAAGTTAACGTCCAACTTAACCAAGTTGTTAAGGGAGGAATAACAACGTTGGCAACATTAAGTTAACCGACAAAATATAAAACATTTAAAAAGCCGATTTAGAAGATTCTAAACCGGCTTTTTTTATTAGTTGATGTTCTTGAGATACCAATTGATATTATTTAATCAGTTGCATCATTTCCCACTTCCTTATCATGATCATCATTTAATGGGCGATCGCTAATTAAACGTTGCGTTGGATAAGCGAAATCAGATTTATTTCTTACAATAATATCCATAATTTCCAGATTGATCTCCTGTCTGATTTTCAGGAATTGCGCATTATCTAAAATCGTAACAAAATAAGATATTTCGATATTCAAGCCTGAATCGCCAAAGCTTTTAAAAGACGCATTGCCATCGGCCGTTCCATCCCGCTGATTAATATAATCTTCAATTTCTGAAACGATCTTTTTTACTGATTCAGCGTTGGTTTCATAGGTTAAACCGATGATAAAGGCAACTTTACGTAGATTGCGCAGGGAAAGATTTTCCAATACGCCATCAATCATGCCACGGTTTGGGATGGTAGCCATGGTTTTCTCTGAGGTACGAATCCTGGTGCTTCTAAAGCCAACCTTTTCAATCGTTCCTTCCACACCATCTACCTTAACTAAATCGCCAACCACAAAGGGCTTATCTAAAAATATCGTGAATGAACCAATCAGGTTTTCTAAACTTTCTTTGGCCGCCAAAGCAATCGCGATACCTCCAATTCCTAAACCTGTAATTAATGTTAATACATTTACCTCAAAAACGAAGCCCAGTAAGGTAAAAAAGCCGATAAAAACAACAATGGTTTTAAATAACTCCTTTAAAAAAGGCACCAGCTGATCATCGGATTTATTATGTGTGAGTGAAGCTTTGAATAATAAAACATGACTGATAAAATCGATAATCCTTAAAATAATCCAGAAAACGGAGAGGATGATCATGAAGAGAAATATCCGATCAATACAATCGCCAATGCTTACCGGAATTGCTTCTTTCGTTTTTCCTACCAATTTACTGTAATGGAAAATTGCTACTTCTAAAGGATGTTTAAGTTGATTAATGGACAGGTATAACGTAGCAAGCAGGATAAACGTTTCAATAGGCTTTACCAGCAAAGCAACAAAGGCTTCATCGTGAGATTGTTGCGAGAAACTCTTAAAAAGTTTAAATAATAGTTTGCTTAAAAGCTTTGAAAAAATGCGTTTGAAAATCAAACCAAATAACAAGATTCCACCAAAAAGGCAATAATCTTTTACCGTATTTCCCCAAAATTCTTGGTCAAAAAATGCAGAATCAAACATATAAATAAAGGTATAAACAAAAAAACCTCCACGAAATTAATCGTGAAGGCTATATCTTATAATAAAGAATATTATTTTCTCAAAGATTTGATACGAGCAGCTTTACCAGTTAAAGCACGTAAGTAGAATAATTTTGCTCTACGAACTTTACCATAGCTATTCACTTCTACTTTCTCAATGTTTGGAGAATTAAAAGGGAAAATACGCTCAACACCAACACCGTTGCTAATTTTACGAACTGTGAAAGTTTCGTTAGCACCCGCACTGTTACGTTGGATTACAACACCTTGGTAAATTTGAACACGTTCTTTATTACCTTCGCGAATTTTATAGTGTACGCTCACTGTATCGCCAGACTTGAACGCAGGGAAATCTTTTTTCGCGATGGCCTGCTCTTCAACAAATTTTACTAAATCCATGATTTTAAGCTATTAAATCGATATTTCAACCCGTGAAATTCGGATTGCAATATTAGGGATTTTTTTTCAATTAAAAAAACTAATTTTATTTTTTCCACAATCTTTTAGAATTCCACATTAATAACGTGTAAATGCTTCTATTCCAAAAGATCAGGGCGACGGCTTTTGGTGCGTTCCAATGCCTGTTCATGCCGCCATTCATTCACCTTTGCTTCATGTCCGCTGAGCAAAACATCAGGCACTTTATGGCCACGCCAATCGGCCGGCCGGGTATAAACCGGCGCATCTAAAAGCTCTCCCTGAAAGCTATCAGAAAGGGCAGAGGTTTCATCATTTAAAACACCGGGAATTAACCGAACCACCGCATCTACTACAATAGCAGCAGGTAGTTCTCCACCGCTTAAAACATAATCGCCTACAGAAATTTCACGGGTGACAAAAATATCGCGAATGCGTTGGTCGATTCCTTTATAATGACCACAAAGAATAATGATATTTTTTTTAATAGATAACTCATTAGCAGTGCTTTGATTTAAGGTTACACCATCCGGACTCATAAAAATGATCTCGTCATATTCACGCTCAGCCTGCAGTTTTTCAATACAGGCGGCAAAAGGTTCAATGCTCATCACCATTCCACTGCCACCACCATACTGATAATCATCTACGCTTTTCTGTTTATTGGTTGCATAATCACGCAAATTATGCACAACAATTTCAGCAATTCCCTTTTTTTGGGCACGTTGTAAAATAGAGTGGGCAAAAGGACTTTCCAACAAAGCAGGAAGCACGGTTATAATATCGAAACGCATGTGCAAATATAAAGTTTTTCCCAAAGGGATGGCTACGATGCGGTTGGGAGTTTTAGACGGATTGCACTAAACCGTCCACTGGTCGTGAATTACTGCCACCAGGAAATAAGCATTTTCGTGCTTTTTAAATACAAACCTTAAACTTGTCCAGTCTAATCCTTTGTACTTCTCTTCAAAACCTTTAAAATAATATTCCGTGAAATGCAGTTGCGGATAACTTTCCTTTAAATTGTTAATGGTGTTACCCTGGCCGATAAATTCATTGTAACTCTTTTTCTCAGCATTTAAATAATCAGCATTATAGATAAACCGATCGATGTATGGCTTCACTTTCATTTTAATGGCTTCGCCACTTCCATCGAAATGGCCCCAGGTTAAGGTCCAGTTTTTATCAATGGCTTCTAAAAAATCTTTGGCTAAAACATGCTTGTGTGTCGGATCGATAAATCCATAGGGAGAAAACCGCACACCATCAACAGGATGAAAACAGGAAGCGAAACCTGAATAGTCTTTTTCTTTCAACGCCTTCAAGGCTTTTAAACCAACAGCCTCAATTGAATCTTTCTGGGTTTTCTTCGCAACGGGTTTTTCAGCAACAGCTTTTTGTTCTGATGGCTTGTTTTGATTACAACTTATAAACAGCAGTGCCGCAGCAAAAGCAATAAATAAACGTTTCATAAAAGCTTAACGAACAAACTTCAAAAAGGTTTATGCAAAGAATTACTTCTCTAAATAAACATCCAATAATCCTTCAGGCAAATCCAGGGTCAGAATTTTTTCTTCATCGTCAATTTCCACAATGAAATCTTCATTTAGAGGAAAAAGAATTTCGGTTTCGTTGTATAAAACAGTGGCGATAAACTGTTGCGGGTATTCATTTACTTCCAAAATTTCGCCCAGCTCACCCAAAGTTTCATCTACAGCTGTAAAGCCCTTTAAATCGGTATAGAAAAACTCACTTTCATCTCGTTCAGGCATCTGGCTTAGGGGCAAATACAACTTCTTTTTTAACAAAGGCTGGGCTTTATCAATATGATCAACGTCATCAAAATTAAAATAACCTGTTTTATTGGCTTGAAGCTTTGATTCTGCCACAAAATAAGGCACTAACTTTCCGTTCATATCGGCGAAAACTACATCAAAATCCAACTGCTCATATTCATCAAATTCGAAAAATATCTGAACTTCTCCTTTTAAACCTCTGGTTTTGGTAACGTATCCTACGTAAAATGCTTCTTTGTGTTTCATGAATTAAAGCGGTATGTATTTTAACTATTGTGAATCTGATTTTTCATCTGATGATTAATCTCATTCCGATATTAATTCCTTGATGAGATTGCTTTGCGCCTTGCAATAACGCTACTAAATAAAAAATCTCTTTAAATAAAAATAGCGTTCCGAAATTCGGAACGCTATTTCTTGAAACAAAATAACTGAATTATTCTGCTCCTTCTTCTTTAGTAGCTTCTGCTGCAGGCGCTTCTTCAGTTGCTTCAGCATCAACAGCTGGAGCTTCTTCTTCAACAACTTCTTCTGCAACTGGTGCATTTTTAGCTGCGATTGCTGCTGCTCTGTCTTCTTTTTTCTTAGCTTCTGCCGCTAATGCTGCTTTACGCGCATCCGCTTTTGAAGTAGCCAAACCTTCTGTTTTACCAGAGATTTTACCAGCTTTAGCATCAACCCAAGCAGCGAATTTTTCGTCAGCTTGTTCTTGAGTTAAAGCACCTTTTTTAACACCACCTTCTAAGTGTTTTTTGTATAAAACGCCTTTGTAAGATAGAATAGCACGAGCTGTGTCAGTTGGCTGTGCACCACTGTTTACCCAAGCTAAAGTTTTTTCGAAGTTAATTTCGATAGTAGCAGGATTGGTATTTGGGTTGTAAGAACCTAAACGCTCAATGAATTTACCATCACGTGGAGAGCGAGAATCTGCTACCACAACGTGGAAAAAAGGCTTTCCTTTTTTACCGAATCTTTGCAATCTGATTTTAGTTGCCATTTCTTTTCGTATTTATGTATTCAACATAGTTCCCGGAGCTACATGCTGCGGGGCTGCAAAGATAAGTAATGAATTGATACTTTGCAAATTGAAAAAGGATTAAAGAACAAACGGGTAAGACATGTATAACAGGAAAGCTTGAACGCAGGTTTAATCTTTTATCCTTGGTCCTTCATCCTTGTTCATTTATCTTTACCAGCATGAAAAGAATAGCCATTGATATGGATGAGGTGATTGCCGATGCCTTAGGGAAATTTATCAAACTTTATAACAGAGATTACAACGTTCCTTTAGATTTAAAAATTGATGCCGGAAACGAAATTTACCACCACGTTCCACAGGATGCAAATCAAAAATGGTTCGAATACATAAACGAACCTGGCTTCTTTCGCGATTTAGAAGTCATTGCCGATAGCCAACGTGTAATAAAAGCTTTGCAGGAAAAGTACGACGTTTACATTGTTTCAGCCGCAATGGAATTTAGAAATTCACTTGTTGATAAATACGACTGGATGGCCGAACATTTTACTTTTATTGATTGGCAGCATATCATGTTTTGCGGAAATAAAATTGTAGATGTAGACATCATCATTGATGACCGCATTAAAAACTTCGTTAATTTTTCTGGCAGGCCTTTGTTATTTACCTCTCCTCACAATTTACTAATTACTGAATATGAACGCGTAAATACCTGGGAAGAGGTTGCCGGTTTATTGCTTTAATATTTGAAAGGGGGCGTAAGCGTTTCATCGGCTTTGTAGCCGGGCTTTTCGCTAAATCTTTTATGCTGCCCTTCAACTACGCTCAGGGCAACAGCATAAAAGGATATCGCTGCAATCCCGCTTAACAAAAACAGGCAGTTCAACAAACCCGCTCAACCGACCGTTTAGAATAACGAATGGCTCGAAGTTTTTCAACGATTTCGCGGCTTTTCTTAGAGGGATAAAACCAAAATCATCCACATCAGGCATAAGAAGAAACAAGCGAAATGGGCTTATATGAATTTTAAGTGCCTTATGTGGATAATTTTATCACTTTCTAAAAATTAAACTCTCCAATCAAATTTCCGTTTCTATTATCAGCTGACATTGGCAATACAATTATTTTTCGCTGCTGTTTCCCGGTTGCATATCGGGTATAAATCTCGGCCGTTACAGTTGTTGGTCCACTAATGTTAATTTGCCTATCACCAAAATAGTTTACTTCGATTTTATACTTTCCTTTTACCGCTTTTTTAATCATAAATTGTTCTGGACCATAGCCAGAGGTAAAATCATTGCTAATTCTACCACCAATTTTAGTTCTGTTATTGGAATAATAACCCTTCTCACCAGTTGGATCGGTTAACCATAAATCAATATCGGTATCATTTTTATTCCAGTTCAACACCACACGAACATCAACAGGCAGTGGCGTAATCAACCTCTTATCAATGCCACTGGTATTTAATTTAGCGCCGTGTTTTGTAATCAGATGATTAATCTCAGAAATGATAATTTCTTCTATACCCTGGTCACGATCTGCTATTTGCGAATTATAACTTTGGGTTAAAACCTTGTATAAATTATCCAGCGCTTTTTGGTATTGACCCGCATCGGCCAAAGCCAATGCATAATCACGGTAACTTTGCGCATCCATCGGGCGCCATTGCAAAACCTTTTGGGTAACAAAGATCTCCTCTGCATAATTTCCGGTTTGCTTTAATTTATAAGCCAAAGTTTTATACAGATCAGCATTTTCTAAATCCAGATCAGCAATGCTACTTAAAATGGTTAGCGCCCTTACACTATCTTTTTGTTGATAAAACCAGTTGGCTACATCGAAATAAAACATCGGTGTGGTAATGTAACCTGGTCGCATTTTCAGATAGGCCTGGTAAGCACTGTCGGGTTTTCCGACCAGGTTTTTCATGTAATCTTTATCACTTTTAAATTCAGGGATAATGATGGCAGGTTGAGAGGCTACACTTTGAGCCCTACTTATATTTATTTCGCGTAATCTTGCTTTGTTTACACTTAAGCCCGCAACGCTTCCTTGTAACGCTGCGCTAGATCCCATCGCCTGAGACCGAACAACTGAAGAAGCACTCGCAGTTTCAATGCGTTTTGCTTGTGCTGCATTACCAATAACAACAACTTCATTTAAAGCCTGGCTTTCGTCTGCCTTGGCTTCCCGCTCCACTGGCACAGGCGGGGGCATAACTCTTGGTGGCGATGCCTGGGTTGCTGCAGGAGCCTGGCGCCTCGGACCCGCAGGCGTAGCCACCACAACGTTTGCAATGGGGTCTCCACTTCCGTTTGTAGAAACCGGTATTGGGTACTCTTCTTTTGCTTTAACTGGTTCCTTGTAGTAGAAATCCGTGTTCCACCATGTTTTCAATTCCTTAGTCATATCAACAGCCGCGTTCAGCAAAGTGGTTTTACGCTCCTGAATATCTATTCTACGCTGCTTTAAAACTGCGTCGTACGCCTGACGCAATTCTGCAGGTGGCGCAATATCATACCGCAAATAATCTTCCAGGTTTTCTAAAACGATTAAACTGGTATTGCGGGTAACAATACCAAATTGCTTACTTAATAAACTAATGTCTTCCTTGTTTGCTTCATACTGGATGTCCATTTCGGAAATTTTCTTTTGTGCCCAAACCCGGCTAATATCGATACTACTTAAAGCATGCTCCGTTGCATTCAAACGAACTGTTTGTTCCGCTACAACCGTGTTTCCAAATTCGAATTGTAGTATAAATTCGGTGTTTAAACCATTTAATATTCCTGCAACTGATAAATGCCCGTTTACGTTTACACGCATCGATGGATAGGTTTGCCGAATATCAGTTCCATTTTTTATGCCCAAAAACTGCAGGTTTTCTACATCCAGTTGCTGAAAAGCATTTTGAACAGAAGTATTATTGAGGTTGATAAACTGTCCGCCGTTTTTTGAAGTGATATACTTTAATGTGCTATAATCGGCTTTCAAAGATGTATTAATACAGTGAACGGGTTTATTCAATGCAAAAGTGCTTTTGCCAAAGGTTGATAATCCATCGCTAAATAAAATATATTCTTCGGCAGGCAAAACTTTTGTATTGATTGCACTAAAATTTGTGCCACCATCATAAACTAAACTTTCGAGTTTTGCTTTTAACGCATTCCAGTTTCCATTGGTAATTTCAAAAGTTCCGGCATTTTTGAAACCATTGTTAAGTAACCCTAACTGGATGGTAAGATTTCGTTTTTTCTCAACGATTAAACCTAATAACTCAATTTCCTTTTTGATATCTCTTTGTAAACCACTTAGTGATGTATCCCAAATTAAGCCAATTTGATTCGCCCATTGTTTCGGTCGGCTTTGCTGTTTCGGGAAAACATTTACCAGAAAATAATAGCCGCTTGATGCTTTTTGCATTTGTACTTCGGGTAAATCATTTCGTTTAGGCAGGTTGATGCTTAGCCCGTTTTTTGGCTGGTAATTACTTTTATTAATTTCGGCAACATAGGTATTTCCATTTGCTTTGAAATTAAATGTCCCATCTGGTTGTTCGCCCAGCTCAGGTTTTAATACACTCTCGTAAATGGTTGTTTTTAGCGAAAACTTCTCAATTGATTGATTATAATCAAGTGGTAGGTGATACCAAAGCGCATTGCCCTTACTAAAGCCTAATTCTTCTTCATAACCTACAATAATGGTTCTGCTACCATTTGCAGGTAAGGGATAAATTCTGGTTCGAAAATTATTTCCTTCTACCTTTTCCAGTAAACCCGGGTCGACACGACGACGTTCGATACTTTCGAAAACTTCTGTTGCTTTGGCTTTTTCTACCGGAACAGCCTCACGCATTTTGCCATTAATATCTAAAGCGTACCGGCTAATGCTCACGCCTTCGGGCATTGGAAATGTGAGCTCTCCTTCTAAAATCCGATTGCTGCTATTGCGGAAAGTCATTGTCATTGTGGTAGTAGCAATGTTTCCAGTAATTTGCACATCAATATTCAGTTTGCTTAACTTCACAGCTGGCTTATCCTGATCATCGTTAGGTTGCTGGACTTTTAACACCGGCATTTGCGCCTGAACAAAAAGGGAGATGAATAATAGAGGGAAGATAAGTAGGTGTTTAGCTATTTGCATGACTTCGATTTTTTAATAGTGATGCAAAATGATTTAAGATTACATAAATTTATTTTGAAGGCGCTTTGCGATGAAGCGAAAACAGAAGCATAATCCTGCGTTCAATCGGGTTGATAACCATACAAAATTGCGAGAGTGCTTTTCAATAAAAATGTAACAATTAAATAAACCTTGGTTCTAATTATAAAAAACTGAAACTATGTTATTAACTACAACGCCTTCGGTTGAGGGCAAAAAAATTGTAAAATATGTCGGTTTGGTTACCGGAGAAACAATTATTGGCGCAAATATTTTTAAAGATTTATTTGCCGGAATAACAGACATTGTTGGTGGCAGATCGAGCTCTTACGAACGCGTTTTGAGAGAAGGAAAAGACACTGCATTGAATGAAATGCAACAATATGCTGCAGCCTTGGGTGCAAATGCAATTGTTGGAATTGATTTAGATTATGAAACCGTTGGTAGTGGCGGCAGCATGTTGATGGTTAGCGCAAATGGTACTGCGGTAATCTTAGAAGACATTTAAATAAAAAAGGGTTCCGGTTTTCGGAACCCTTTTGTTAGAATGAAAGAATATCTATCAGTTTTAGCCACTTTGAACTTACCTTTTCAGCATCAATATGCTTAATGGCGTGATCAAATGGGGTGAAAACAATTTCACGGTTTACCTGGCCGGCCATTACACAGCTTTCGCCATTGATTAGCCCTTCTACTGCCGCTACACCTAGCTGGCTTGCTAAAACACGGTCCATACAGGTTGGTTTACCACCACGCTGGATGTGCCCTAAAACCGAAACCTTTGTATCGTAATGTGGGTATTTTTCCTGAAGAATTTCACCTACTTTAAATGCACCGCCGGTATCGTCTCCTTCTGCTACGATAATAATTTTTGAGGCTTTGTCTTTACGACTATGTTCGAGTTTATGCAGAATATCATCTGCATTCATGTTCGCTTCAGGAATCATAATGGCTTCTGCACCCACGCCGATACCACTTCTTAAAGCAATCAAACCAGAATCCCGTCCCATCACTTCTACAATGAAAAGCCTGTCATGAGATTCTGCCGTATCTCTGATCCGATCTACCGCATCAATTACGGTATTAATGGCTGAATCGTAACCGATGGTAAAATCTGTTCCGGCCAAATCATTATCTATCGTTCCGGGCAAACCAATAATCGGGAAATCAAACTCATGCGAGAAAACATTAGCCCCGGTAAACGTTCCATCCCCACCAATCACTACTAAAGCATCAATATTTTTTGCCTTTAAGTTATTATATGCGGTTTGGCGTCCTTCTTTGGTTCTGAATGTTTCACTACGAGCTGTTTTTAAAATGGTTCCGCCACGCTGGATAATGTTTGCAACAGATTTACGATCCATTGCAATAAAATCATTATTAATTAAACCTTCGTAGCCACGGATAAAACCAGTTACCTCAATATCGTAATAAATGGAAGCCCTTACTACTGCTCTAATTGCGGCGTTCATGCCTGGCGAATCGCCACCAGAGGTTAAAACACCAATGTTCTTTATCTTGTTCATTTGATTATTTCTTTCCCTTGAAAATATCTAAGGCGCTTTGCAAATATAGTGCATATTCTTTTGCATCAAAGATTGCACCTTGAGGAGCAACTAAAGTATTCAAATCATGTCCTGCTAAAACATAAAATGGCTGAGAGTTAGAATTGTATTTTGTTGCCTGAAAATCAGCATTCCATGCACCTAAATCTTCGGTATTTTTACGCAAAATTTCCGAATAGTGAACCTGATTTGCCGGCACTTTGGCTGATCTTTCATCAACATATAATTGTATAAGCACAAATTCTTCTTTAATTAACCGTCCTACCTGCGGGTCAATCCAAATTTTATCTTCCATTTTTCTACAATTCACACAGGCATGTCCGGTAAAATCGATAATCATTGGTTTGTTTACTTTTTTAGCGTAAGCCAAACCCTCCTCCAAATCGAAAAAAGCGTTAAAACCACGTGGTGGGTGTAAAACATCGCTGTATTTTACTTTAGCCGGAAATTCAGATGAGCTCGCAGCGGCCGGCCCATTTCCGCCAAGAATGAAATCCTGGGTATTCATTGGTGGTGCCAAACCACTTAAAACACTCACCGGAGCTCCCCATAATCCAGGCAGAATATACACCGCAAATGAAAACGATAAGATGGCCAAAAATAATCTCGGAACCGAAACATAAGGAAGATCACTATCATGAGAAAATTTCAGTTTTCCGAGGAGATAAATGCCCATCAAAATAAAAATCACGATCCATAAGCAAAGGAAGATTTCTCTATCAAACCATTCCCAGTGCCAAACTAAATCTGCTGCTGACAAAAACTTTAACGCTAAGGCCAATTCTAAAAATCCAAGACAAACCTTTACACTGTTTAGCCATCCTCCAGACTTCGGCATGCTATTTAAAAAGCCAGGAAAAATTGCCGATAAAGTAAACGGAAGCGCAAGCGCCAATGCAAAGCCAAACATACCTACCGCAGGACCAAGCACATTGCCTTTTGAGCTAGCCTCTACAAGTAAGGTCCCGATGATTGGTCCTGTGCATGAAAATGACACCAATGCCAAAGAAGCTGCCATAAAAAATATGCCGCCTAATCCCTTGCTGCTATCCGCTTTCTGATCAATCTTATTTACAAATGAACTCGGTAAAGTGATTTCAAATGCGCCAAAGAAAGAGATGGCAAACACAACGAGCAAAATAAAGAAAGCAAAGTTGAACCAACCGCTACTACTTAGTTCATTAAGTTTACTCGATCCGAATAATAAAGTAATTAATAAACCAAAAACTACGTAGATTACAATGATAGAGATGCCATAAATAATGGCCTGGCCGATTCCTTTCTTTCTGCTTCCTGCCCTTTTTGTAAAATAACTGATTGTTAAAGGAACCATTGGAAAAATACATGGCATTAAAAAAGCAAGAAAACCGCCAAACAAGCCTTTTATGAAAGTTTGCCATAGCGTTAATTTTTCGGTTTCTGTTGTTTTTGAAATAGGTTTTGCAGCAGCTGTTGTGTCTTTCTTAACAGCTTGTGTTGTATCCTTAACAATCTTGTTTGCCGCACTATCTTGCGCTGAGCCTACCTCAGTAAAAACAATATCATCTGGCAAACTTGTGGATGTGGTGTCTTGCGCAAAAGCAGCATGACTTTTAACAGCAGGCAATGCCAGAAACATTGTTGCCATTAAAAATAATAATAGGAACTTTCTCATTTGTGTGTTTCGTGTGTTCGAGGCGTGAAATTAAGAATAATTTTATTAAGAGCTTATTGATAAGCCCTACACCGTGCAGATTTTACTTTAAAAAGAAACAGTCCCGAAAAATTCCGGGACTGTTTCTAAATATTTAAATATCAATTATTTAACAGGAATACTAAATGCAACCTCTTCTGGTGGCAAACACTGCCTGTCATTACAAACCATAAATTCTACTTTTCCCTTCACGGTAGTAGCGGCTTTGTTTAATTTTACCTTTTGTTGAAAGACCACAGTTTTTTCGAAAAAGCTTACATTCATTTTAAAGGTATCTTCATATTTGGTAATCGCTTTCGGCTCTGCCGTTTTACCAACTAAACTGAAATCTTTAGATGGAGAAAAGGCAAAAGTTGTTTTTACAGGGCCGCCATCTTTAACATTTTGTGAGTAAATATGCCACTTATCATCAATGGTTGCTTTTAAATATAAAACAGCTTCAGTTTTGCTAACTTTTTTTGCTGCATATGACCAGGTGACTGGTTTTTCAATTTGAGCAAATGCCGCAGCAACGGTAAACAATACCATTGACAGCGCCAGGGTGATTTTTTTCATTGTGTGTTTATTTTGTGTGTGTAAATTCAATTTCTTTAAAGTTAAATAACTTCTGAGTTCCGCCAACATTCATCAGCAATTGCCCGTTTTCTTCAACTCCATCAATTATCCCTTCAAAAACCTCTCCACCTTGTTTGTAAAATCCGTTTATGCCAAAATTATAAAGCCTTTCCAGGTAAATATCATGTAAAATACTAAATTTTCCTGATTTCAAAATTAGGTAGTATTTTTCCATAAAGACGAATAATTTCTCCATAATGACTTCTAACTGAACTTCCCTGTGTAAAATTCGAAATACAGAAGTTGCTTTATGACTGATATCTTCTGCAAAATCCTCTTGGTTGATATTTAGGCCAATGCCAATTACTGATGATTTGATCGACGAACCTGTCAGCGTATTTTCAATCAATATCCCACCTAGTTTTTTATCAAGATAATACATGTCATTCGGCCACTTTATCTTGATGCCTTGCGGGATAAAGTATGCCAAAGCCTCGCTAACAGCCAAACTTACGGCCATATTAAGGTAGAACTGTTTGTTTAAGGCTAAAGCTGAAGGCTTAAGATAAATACTTGCACTAATGTTTTTGCCTACTTCTGTTTGCCAAACACTATTTTGCTGACCTCTCCCGGCAAACTGATTATCTGCCATAATTGCAGTGCCTTCCGGTAATGGCTCGGATTTTGACAGCAATTCTTTTAAATAATTATTAGTAGAATCAACTTCTTTTAATTTGATTAAATTTTGACCAACAAATAGTGTCGAAAAAGTGTTATTTTGCAAGTGTTGAATTTATAATATTGTAATTCCAAAATTAAAGCATTTTAATGGTAAAAAAGAAAATAGTAGCCCTTTCTACATACCTTTCTGAGTTAGCCGTTCATGGCATTCAGGAAAAAAAAGGAGAAGATATAGTGCGGTTAGATCTAACAAATATTCACACCTCTGTAGCTGATTATTTTATTATTGCTAGCGCCAATTCTGGCACACAAGTAAAAGCGATTGCCGATAGCGTAGAAAAGGAAATCTATAAAGCAACTCAAACTGACCCCAGGCATAAGGAAGGTTTTGAATCTGCTGATTGGATTATTCTAGATTATTTCGATGTGGTTGTGCACATTTTTAAAACCGAAAAACGCCATTTTTATGGCATTGAAGAATTGTGGGGCGATGCTGAGAGCACAAATTACCAAAGCGCATAACCTACTGAAACCATTTTGAAAAAGACAAATGAACGATAATCAAAATACAAACGAGAACAAAAAACCGGGAAAAAGAATTCCTAATATCCCGAAAAAACCACAAAAGGGACCTAAGTTTAATATCTTTTGGGTTTATGCAGCAATTATTGTTGCCATTATAGCTGCTCAAGTGCTTTTCTCTGGAGATGGCGGTAAAAAAATTGATTATCCAGAATTCGAAAGTAAAATGCTTTTGACTGGAGATGTTGAAAAATTAGTTGCTTACAAAAGCGAAGACCTTGTAAAAGTTGAAGTTTATATTAAAAAAGCTGCGCTTGATAAGCCAGAATATGAAAAGTATAAAAGCACCAGCAGATTTGCTACAGCCAACAGTGGCCCGATTGTATATTTCAATGCAGGCACGATGGATGGCTTGGATAAACAATTGGCCGACTCTCAAAAAGATCTTCCTGCAACGCAGCCAAGAATTTTAGCAGAAAAAGAAAGTCGCAGCAACCCATTTTTGGGCTTACTGGTTAACATTGGTTTACCATTGCTTTTATTAATCGGTTTCTGGATTTTTATGATGCGCAGAATGGGCGGCGGTGGTGCCGGCGGAGGTCAGATCTTCAGCATCGGCAAATCAAAAGCTACCTTATTCGATAAGGAAAGCCAGGTAAACATCACCTTCAATGATGTTGCAGGATTAGAAGAAGCAAAACAAGAGGTAATGGAAATTGTCGATTTCCTTAAAAACCCTAAAAAATATACCAATCTGGGAGGTAAAATACCAAAAGGCGCTTTGCTTGTTGGTTCGCCAGGTACGGGTAAAACTTTATTGGCGAAAGCAGTCGCTGGTGAAGCTCAGGTTCCGTTTTTCTCTTTATCAGGATCTGATTTCGTGGAAATGTTTGTTGGGGTAGGTGCTTCACGTGTTCGAGATTTGTTCAAACAAGCTAAAGACAAAGCGCCATGTATCATCTTCATTGATGAGGTTGATGCCATTGGTCGTGCCCGTGGAAAAAACAGTGTAATGGGCGGAAATGATGAACGTGAAAATACATTGAACCAGTTATTGGTAGAGATGGATGGTTTCGGAACAGATTCTGGCATCATCATTCTTGCTGCTACAAACCGTCCGGATGTATTGGACTCTGCTTTATTGCGTCCAGGTCGTTTCGATAGACAAATTTCAATTGATAAACCAGATTTAGTTGGCCGTGAGCATATTTTTAACGTTCACTTAAAACCAATTAAAACGGCTGAAGAAGTAGATGCCAAAAAATTATCAGCACAAACACCAGGTTTTGCCGGTGCTGAAATTGCGAATGTTTGTAATGAAGCTGCATTAATTGCCGCCCGTAGAAACAAAGAGCAGGTTGATATGCAAGATTTTCAAGATGCAATTGACCGCGTAATTGGTGGTTTAGAAAAGAAAAATAAAATTATCTCTCCTGAAGAGAAACGAATTGTGGCCTACCATGAGGCGGGTCATGCTATTGCAGGCTGGTTCTTAGAACATGCAGATCCATTAGTTAAAGTATCAATTGTTCCTCGTGGTGTTGCGGCATTAGGTTATGCGCAATATTTACCAAAAGAGCAGTTCTTATATACAACTGAGCAATTAATTGACGGTATGTGTATGACAATGGGTGGCCGTGTTGCTGAAGACATTACTTTTGGTAAAATCTCCACAGGTGCACAAAATGACTTAGAGCGCATTACTAAGTTATCATATGCAATGGTTAGTATTTATGGTATGAATGAAGCCGTTGGAAATGTTTCTTTCCATGATCCTCAAAACGAATACAATTTCAACAAACCATATTCTGATAAAACATCAGAATTAATTGATGTTGAAGTGCGTAAGCTTATTGGTGATGTCTATATCAAAACTAAACAGTTATTACTTGATAAACAGGATGGCTTAGAAAAATTAGCTCAAAAATTATTAGAGAAAGAAATCTTATTCCAGGCCGATTTAGAAGAGATTTTAGGTAAACGTCCATTTGATACGCGTACCACTTATGATGAATTTGTAAACGGGACAGGCGATCAAACGCCGGCCGCTGAAGGTTTAGTTCATGATGGTGTAAGTGATACTGATATCAATAAAGAAGTTACCGGAATTAATCCTGCTTCAGATAAAGCATAAAATATGCTAATTGCATATAAAAACAATTATACATAAGTTTGAAACCTTGAACCTAAAAAATTCAAGGTTTCATTTTTTTATACAATGAAGGATAACACGACCGCGAAAGAACAAATACTGAAAAAGATAAGAAAGGCACTTTTAGAAAAACGTGAAAATCCTTATCCAAATCTTGAGGAAAGCCCTTTATATAAAAAAAATACAGAGGAGCTGGAAGTGTTGTTTGCGGAACAGTTAACAGCAATATCAGGCAACTTTATTTTCTGTGAAGATGGGATCGATTTTTTCGAAAACATGCTTCAACTTGCAGATCGGTTTAAATGGCGGAAAATTTATTGCTGGGAACCAGAACTTCAGGCGTTTTTATCTAAATATGAATTTCCCTTTTACCAAACCGATAAAGATTTTGAGCAGGCTGAAGTAGGCATAACGCTATGCGAAGCCCTGATTGCGAGAAATGGGAGTGTGATGGTAAGTAATCAAAGTGCTGCAGGGAGACGCTTAAGTATTTTCCCTCACCATCACATCGTAATTGCCAGAACAAGCCAGTTAGTTTTAGATTTAAAAGATGGGTTCCAATTACTTAAAAATAAATATGGCAATCAAATCCCATCGATGATTAGTAACATCACCGGCCCAAGCCGAACCGCTGATATTGAAAAGACTTTGGTATTAGGCGCACATGGCCCTAAAGAACTTTTTGTTTTTTTGATAGATGATTTTAGTTAAAAAATTTCCTTATCTAATTTATTAACCATATTTTTATACTACATACCGTTTTAGTATGCGGTATTATAATTATGAGCAAAGTAATAAATACGGTAATTACCGGCACAGGAAGTTACATCCCTGAAAATATAATTTCTGGTAACGAATTTTTAAACTCAACTTTTTTTGAGAATGGAACGCGTTTAGAAAAAGAGAACTCGGAGATTATCCACAAATTCTCTGAAATTACAGAAATCGTTGAAAGAAGATATGCTTGTCCTGAGCAATTGAGTAATCACATTGGTGCTTTAGCTGCTCAAAAAGCAATAGATAATGCAGGTATTGATAAAGAGACATTAGATTACATCATCTTTTGCCATAATTTTGGCGATATCCCTTTAGGAAGTAACCGCATAGACATTCTGCCTTCGCTGGCTGCAAAAGTTAAACAACAACTGGGAATCGCAAATCCTGATTGCGTAGCTTATGATACCATTTTTGGTTGTCCGGGATGGGTTCAGGGATCAATTCAGGCTGACTATTATATTAAAAGTGGTGATGCCAAACGGGTAATGGTTATTGGAGCAGAAACCTTAAGCAGAATTATTGATCCGCATGATCGTGATAGCATGATTTTTTCTGATGGTGCAGGTGCTGTTATTTATGAAGCTAAGGAAGAAGAAGATCAAAAAAAGGGAATTCTGGCCCACAAAACCGAAACACATGCAGTAAATTACAGCAACCTTTTGGTGATGGGCAAAGGATCACACCCTGAAGAAACCAGCGGTAATTTTTATCTCAAAATGAATGGCAGAAAACTTTACGAGTTTGCTGTGGTTCAGGTTCCGCAAGTAATTAAAAAAGCCATAGATAAAGCTGGTTTAAGCGTGGAAGATGTTAACATCGTATTCGTTCATCAGGCCAACGGTAAAATGGACACTGCAATTATGAAGCGTTTATTCAAACTTTATGGCAAAGACACAGTTCCTGATAATTTAGTCCCGATGACGATTTCCTGGCTTGGAAACAGTTCGGTAGCTACTGTTCCAACGCTGTTAGACTTAGTGCTAAAAGAACAAGTGAAAGGCTACAAAGTAAAAACTGGTGATGTTGCTGTATTTGCATCTGTAGGTGCAGGGATGCATATTAACGCATTTGTCTATCGCTTTTAATTAAGTCTTTTTAATCCAGCTTTTGCCTGGCTTTCAATACTGCTTTCATACTCATGATTTTTCATTGATATGGCGGTATTGAAGGCCTCTTTTGCTTTAGCTATATTTTTACGCTTTTCATAAACTTTACCCATTTGCAAGGCTGCATTTGCTGCAAAATAATATTTCAAGGTTTTACCTTGATTGATTGTAGCCTGATAAGCTGCCAAAGCCTGATCATCCTTTCCCTGATCATCATATATTCGGCCTAAACGATAGTTAAATTCAGTTTTATCTCGGTCACTGGCAAAATCACTTGTATTTTTGTCAGAAAGATACTGTAATGCCCTGGATAAGTACCCACCATCATATAGCAACCTCGCTTTCAACAAATCAATTGCTGGTGTAGCGGCGCTGGCTTCATTTTTAGCCTGCTTATCTTTTTCGTTATAAGTATAGCCATTATTAATTACTTTGGTCATGTAGCTTGTATAGCCATTTCTATCGCCTTTAAGCAACGCAATCCACCCCAACCGAAGGTTTGTATCCTTAATATAATTTACGCCTTTATTGGTTTGCAGAAAACGGTTAAAATAGGCAGTTGCATTTAAATCCAATTTGTTTAAATAAGCAATTCCCTCCAAATATTCCAAATAAGGGAAAGACTGATACAAATTACCTTCGGGCTTTTTTGAAAGGATAGTGATGGCCTCATCGTTATGGGCGTTTTTAATGCAGACATAACTTTGTAAGTAACTTTTAAGTAAGCTGGTGTCTGCAATTCTTTCGGTGTACTTCATGGTTTTTGAATAGGCCGATGAACTGTGGGCTACGTCAGTAAGTACGTAGGCATAATAGAAAATCACTTCTTCATAGAAGGGTTCGTAAGATGATTTGGGCAGGTTTTGCGCTAATTTTTCAAACATATCTAAACCGCCTTGCATATTACCTTTGATGCCAAAGGTTGATAATGCAGTTTTTAAAGCGCCATCAGGCATATTCCCTAATACCACATTTATAAGGCCCAAGCCCTTTAAATTAAGATGGAAATTAGGGAATTTCTTTGCATTATCCTGTAACATACTATTCGCCCTTTTAATGCACATTGCCGCATTAAAGTATTCTCCAAACCTGCCATGAATCAGCGCCCATTGTAAATTGATTTCGGCCTGAGCATAAAGGTAGTAAGGTGAAGCTTTATCATCATCACTAATTTGATCCAATCTGGCCGACTTGTTGCCTTTTAACCGATCAAAATCCGCTTTGCTTTCAGAAGTGATAATGGTGAAATAATCTACATAGTTTTCTAATAGCGGAATAATCGAATTTTTTGGATGTTGCTTTTTTTCTGTGGAGATATAAGCTTTAGCATTTCCTAATTTCAGTTCAAAAATGCTTCTATATGCATTTAAACAGTTAGCGTTAAAGTCAAAGTTTGCAAATAGAGCTAGCGGAAACGAAAGTAATAGGGAGAACGTGACTAAGCGTAAAAATTTTATCATTAGAAGGGTATTCGTTTATACTGCCGAACGGTACAGAATTCACATTTCAAAATATCTACAATAAACGCAAAAAACTTATTCTTGTTTTGTGTATAAACAAAAAACGTCCCGATAATATCGAGACGTTTTTTAAATAATTTCTTAAGCGATTATGCTTCTGCTACTTCGTGAGTTAAAGCCTCATCAACCAAAATACGACCGCAGTGTTCGCAAACGATAATTTTTTTACGTTGACGAATATCTAACTGACGCTGAGGTGGAATTTGGTTAAAGCAACCTGAACAAGAATCACGATCGATGGTTACCACAGCTAAACCGTTAACCGCATTTTTGCGCAAACGCTTGTAAGCTACCAATAAACGTTCTTCAATTTGAGGCTCTGCTTTATCAGCTTTCTTTTGTAAATCCTGCTCTTCTTTTTCAGTTTCAGCAGTAATTACATCTAGTTCGCCTTTTTTAACATCTAAATCCTTCTTTCTGCCATCTAACTCAGCTTTAGCAGCTTCATAAATTTCAGTTTTTGAAGTGATTTCGAAACCATGTTCTTTAATTTTTTTCTCAGAAACCTGGATATCTAAACCTTGAATCTCGATTTCTTTAGTTAAAGCATCGTATTCACGGTTATTTTTAACTTCTTTTAATTGAGAATCGTATCTTTTGATAGCTGCCTGAGCATCTTTGATCGTATTTTTACGGGTTACGATTGAATCCTCAAGATCATCAAGTTCGCCTTTGATTTTTGAAATTCTAGTTTCTAATCCTAAAACATCATCTTCTAAATCGGCAACTTCCATTGGTAATTCACCACGTACCTGGCGAATTTTATCAATTTTAGTGTGGATATTTTGTAATTCGTATAAAGCTTTTAGCTTTTGTTCTACGGTTTGTTCCATTAAAACAAGTAATTTATGGGGTTTGTATTTTGCTCCGTTAAACGGATTGCAAAGTTAGTAAATTTTTTCTGAATAATTTCAAGCAATAAATTCGATGTAAATTGTTCAGTTTCAAAGTGTCCGATGTCTGCAATGATGATTTTTTCCTCTGCATCGAAAAACTCATGATATTTAAAATCAGCAGTGATAAATGCATCTGCTCCTGCTGCAATTGCATCCTTTAAAAGAAAACTCCCTGATCCCCCGCAAACGGCAACTTTTTTTATTCTCTTAGCGATAACATCCGTGTGCCTAACCACTTTAGCCTGCATCCTATCTTTTACCAAATGAAGAAAATCATAACCATCCATGTCATATTCTAACCAGCCTACCATACCAGAGCCTACAAACTGGTGCTTATTTTCCAATTTATAAATGTCATAAGCTACTTCTTCGTAAGGATGATTTTCAAAAAGTGCTACCAAAATTTTTCTTTCTGCCTGGGTGGGGTAAACCACCTCAATGCGCACTTCTGGTTCTCTGTGACGAATGCCCCTTTCTCCAACAAAAGGATCAGCATCTTCATTACCCTTAAATGTTCCAAAACCATCAGCATTGAAGCTACATTCGCTATAGTTGCCAATATTGCCAGCACCAGCATAAAATAAAGCAGAGCGTAATTGTTCTGACTGGGCTTGCGGACAATAAGTAACCAATTTTTTAAGTAAACCTGGTTTTGGTGAAAGTACTTTCGTCCCGGTTAAACCCAATCGTTCGCATATCCGGGCATTTACACCAGTGTGGATGGCATCTAAATTGGTATGAATGGCATACAAGGCAATATTATTTTTGATGGCCTTTAACACTACACGCTCCACGTAATTTTTTCCGTTGAGCTTTTTCAGTCCTTTAAAAATGATGGGATGATGGGTGATTATTAGATTGCAACCTGTTGAAATGGCTTCATCCACAACCGATTCGATACAATCTAAAGCGACAAGCGCCGCCCGAATTTCCATCCTAGGATCGCCAACGATCAAACCGGAGTTGTCGTAATCTTCCTGATAATTCAGTGGGGCAATGCTTTCCAGATAATTCGTTAGTTCTGATAATCTCATGGCATAAAGATATATAATTTGATGTTTTTGTTAGAGTGGATTTTTAAGCTATATTTTTCGTTAATGGCAGATTAACCGTCATTTCGAACGAATCCAAGAAATTCTTGGAATTGAATTGCAAGGTTTATAGATCTTGTTGCTTTACTATGCTTCAATCTAGATGAAAATCTATTGCATCGAGGTTAACAGTCAGGTGGGCAATGGGCTACCCAAACCAAGCATGGCAGGTGTTGCAATCTAAACCCGACAGAAACAAAAAGCCCGCAAACCCAATTTTTCATTGGGTGCGGACTTGAAGTGTATGGCGGGACCAACCTTAAAAAAGGCTTTTGTTTTTGCTTTCCAGATAATCAAAAATGTTTTATTGAAATCCGCCGCCCATTCTTACCATTTGCAAGCTCTCGAAAACCATTTTCTGGTTATATTCAAAAGCCAGGTTTTTGTGGTTAATTACATCTACGATGGTACCAATCATACATAAACCACCGGTAAAGAAATATAAAATACCCATTCCAATTTGTCCGATTACAAAGCGGTGGATTCCGGCGAAACCTAAAAATCCGATTAAGGCTAACAATAAAATTTCTGATGGTTGCTTTCTGCGGCTACCGTAAATCATTAAGAAATTACGCAACTGTTGTTCGTTTAAACCTGTTGTAGCTTGTTGTAAATATGCATATTCTTCTGGCGTTATACCTGGTAACGACATTAAAGGCGATTGAAATATATCCATGGTTTCTATGTGTTTTTAGTTTGAATTTTAAATGTATTCTTATGTTTTATCAACGTATAAATTCTATAAATTATAATTAAAAGTGCCGGCAAACCAAACCAATGTTGAGAAAAGCTTTCGGTAAACTCGCCATGAAAAATATGACTGATCGACCTGCCCAACCCGCATCCCGGACACCAACCCTCATAACCTAAATTGGCCAGCGGGCAAAGTGTAAAGTGATGCTCATGACTGTTTGCTGTTGCCAGTAACACTAAAGCTGTCACCCAGAACACGAGTTCTATTGGAAAGTTTTTTAAGTGTTTCATGCTTTCAATTTATATATTTTAGAGGATTTGAGCCAAGCTTTGTTACAAGGATAGACGTTTATTCGACGAACCATAAATTTAAACCGACGAATGAGGATTGGAACACGAGAAACTACGCACAAACTTAAAAAACCTTTAACAAAGTTTGCGGTTAAATATAAAAGATAAGCTTATTTTTGTGCCTTGAACATTCGCGATTTAATAAACAGATACAAAACCGACGATAGGGTAACCGAATTTACCAAGGCGTTGAACAGTACCAAGAACCCGAAGATACAATTAAAGGGATTGGTGGGTTCTGCCGATGCCATTGTTGCTCTTTCCTCTTATTTTTTACTGCACAAACCTTTGCTTTTTGTACTTCCTGACCGGGAAGAGGCAGCTTATTTTCAGTCTGACCTGGAAAGTGTGCTGGATAAACAGGTTTTACTTTTCCCGTCTTCTTACCGGAAGTCTTTTGATTTTACCCAGGTTGATACCGCTAACGTTTTGGCTCGTGCCGAGGTTTTAAATGAACTGAATCATGATTCGGAATATGGCAAAATTGTAGTTTCTTACCCGGAAGCCATTGCTGAAAAAGTGATCGATCGTTCTGCTTTAGAAAAAAATACCTTGGAGATTTCTTTAGGCGCTAAGCTGGGCATAGATTTTATTAATGAGTTTTTAATTGATTACGATTTTGACAGACGGGATTTTGTTTACGAACCCGGGCAGTTTTCAATTCGTGGTGGTATTGTAGATATTTTTTCTTTTTCTTCTGATTTACCTTACCGCATCGAGTTTTTTGGAGATGAAGTAGAGAGTATTCGAAGTTTTGAAATCGAAAGTCAGCTTTCAGTAACTGATGTAAAATCGCTAACCATTGTGCCAAATGTACAGGCAAAGTTTTTAACGGAAAGCAACATCAGCATTCTTGATTATATTGATCAGGATACACAACTCTGGTTCAAAGATGTAGAGTTTACTTTAGATATTGTAAAGGCTGGCTACAAAAAGGCAGTTGAACTGTGGAAAGCATTATCTCTGGATGATAAGAACAAAAATCCAGAGTGGATCGACCCTAAATTTGCTTTTAGTGATGAGAAATTATTAGGCGATCATTTGCATGATTTCCCTTTGGTGGAATTTGGCAAACAGTTTTTCTACAAAACAGATCATCGCTTTGAGTTCGAAACTAAACCGCAGCCATCGTTCAATAAAGATTTCAACCTTTTAATCCACAATTTAAAAGAGAACGAAAAGGAGGGGATTGTAAATTTCATTTTTACGGATTCGCCAAAACAAATTGAGCGTTTGTATGCCATTTTAGAGGATATCGATAAAACTGCAAAGTTTACCCCGATCAATAGCATGTTGCGTGAGGGTTTTGTCGACCCAAAAATTCAAACTGCTTTTTACACTGATCATCAAATTTTTGATCGTTACTATAAATACAAGCTTAAAAAGGGTTATCAGAAAAGTCAGGCCATTACCCTTAAAGATCTTCGTGAGCTAAAATCGGGAGATTATGTAACCCATATTGATCACGGTATTGGAAAATATGCCGGATTGGAAAAAGTTGAAGTGAATGGCAAAACCCAGGAAATGATTCGCTTGATTTATGCCGACAATGATTTGCTTTATGTGAACATTAACTCCTTAAATCGCATTGCGAAATATAGTGGTAAGGAAAGTGGCGTACCTAAAATGAATAAATTGGGTACCGACGCCTGGGATAAACTCAAGAAAACAACAAAAAAAAAAGTTAAAGACATTGCCCGGGATTTGATTAAGCTTTATGCAATACGTAAAACCCAGGCTGGTACAGCCTTTTCTCCTGACGGATATCTACAAGCTGAATTGGAGGCTTCTTTTATTTATGAGGATACTCCTGATCAGTTAAAAGCCACTCAGGATGTAAAAAAAGATATGGAATCGCCACATCCAATGGATCGATTGGTTTGTGGTGATGTGGGGTTCGGGAAGACAGAAATTGCCGTACGTGCAGCTTTTAAAGCTGTTGCAGAGGGCAAACAAGCCGCTGTTTTAGTTCCCACCACTATTCTGGCGTTACAGCATTTCAAAACATTCTCTTCAAGGTTAAAAGATTTTCCGGTTACGGTAGATTATATCAACCGCTTTAAAACCAATAAACAGATTAAAGATACTTTGGCCGAGGCCGCAGCTGGCAAGGTTGATATTTTGATCGGCACCCACCGTTTGCTGAGCAAGGATGTGAAGTTCAAAGATCTGGGTATTATGATTATTGATGAAGAGCAAAAATTCGGTGTAACTGCCAAAGAACGATTAAAAGCTGTTCGTGTAAATGTAGATACATTAACGCTTACCGCAACGCCAATTCCGAGAACATTACACTTTTCGTTGATGGGTGCCCGAGATTTATCCATCATCAGTACGCCACCACCGAATCGTCAGCCGGTTAGCACCGAGCTACATGTTTTCAATGACAAACTGATCCAGGAAGCGGTTCAATTTGAACTGGATCGGGGCGGACAGGTTTTCTTCATCCATAACCGGGTGAATGATTTGATGCAACTGGGCGGAATGATTCAAAAATTAGTGCCAAAAGCCAGGATTGGTATTGCTCACGGTCAGTTAGATGGCGACGCCCTGGAAGATGTGATGCTTGATTTTATCAACGGTGAAAAAGATGTTTTAGTTGCAACCACTATTATCGAAGCGGGTTTGGATATTCCGAATGCCAACACGATTATCATCAATCATGCGCATATGTTCGGCTTGAGCGATTTGCACCAAATGCGTGGTCGGGTAGGGCGGAGCAATAAAAAAGCTTTCTGTTATTTGTTATCACCACCGCTTTCAACTTTAACTTCTGAAGCCAGAAAACGTTTGAGCGCCATTGAAGAGTTTTCTGATTTGGGTAGCGGTTTCAACGTAGCGATGCGGGATTTAGATATCCGCGGCAGCGGAAACTTATTGGGTGCAGAGCAAAGTGGTTTCATTGCTGAAATTGGTTTTGAAATGTACCATAAAATTTTAGATGAGGCTATTCAGGAACTGAAAGAAGCTGAATTCAAAGGTTTGTTTGAAAATGAACCGGCTCGTCCGTTTGTTGGGTTTACACAAGTTGATACCGATTTGGAGCTTTACATACCTGATGCCTACATTACCAATATTACAGAGCGTTATAATTTATATACCGAGCTTTCTAAGCTTGATAATGAAACGGAGTTAGCGGTGTTTGAAAAACATTTAACCGATCGATTTGGTCCGGTTCCACCTCAGGTAAAAACCATGTTGAGTGTGGTCCGTTTGCAATGGCTGGGCAAAAAATTAGGCTTCGAGAAAATCAGTTTCAAGAAAAATAGTTTACGCGGTTATTTCTTAAGTGATAAGCAATCGGCTTATTTTGATTCCACTACTTTTACCAAGATTTTAACCTTTGCTCAAAATCATCCACGGATGTGTAACTTAAAGGAGGTTAAGAATACTTTACGTATCGCTTTTGATAATGTAAGCACGGTTGAAGAGGCTATTCAAACTTTAGCGCTAATCGATTAAAATGGATCCAACTTTACTGCTTGATTTGGTAAAAATGCAAATGCCCTATGGAAAATATAAGGGTTATTTGATTTGTAATATCCCGGAAAGTTATTTGCTTTGGTATAAGGATAAAGGTTTCCCCAAGGGTAAACTGGGCGATTTAATGGCCACAATGTTCGAGATCAGGGTTAACGGATTGGAGTATCTGTTAACGCCATTGAAGAATCAGAGCAGGTAGTTATTTGAGAAGTTGTCATTGCAAGGCACTAAGCAATCTCAATGCATGTGGTATGATAGCAATTGTTTCAAGATTGCTTCATGCCTCACAATGACGGAATGTTAAAAGTCAAAATGACTTATGGAGCGTAAAAACCAGCATTCTAATTAATCTGCTGGACACAAACTATATCTCACATCCATTTTCATCGCAAATGGCATCATCATTTTTATTTAATGAAGTTAGTGTTGTTTTCGGCTGCGTTTCTTTCCACTCTTTAAAACTTTGGGTTAATGCCTCAGTAAAAGCTTCTACTGGTTGCGCACCAGAAACGCCATATTTCCTATCCATCACAAAATAAGGGACGCCGCGAATACCTAAATTCTGACTTTCATAAATATCATATCGTACGGCTTCAGCAAATTGATTGCCGTTTAAAACCTGTTCAGCTTCATTTTTATCTAAACCCATTTCACCAGCAATATCAATCAATACTTCTTTTTCACCTATATTTCTGCTATTCACAAAATGCGCTTCGAACAGTTTTTCTTCCGCTAAATCCTGTAAGCCATGCTCTGAAGCTAAATGAATTAACCGATGGGCATCAAACGTATTGGCAGGAACATTTGTATCAAAATTAATTGTTAGGCCAGCATTTTCAGCCATGTCTACCACTTGCCTGGTCATTTGTTTGGCCTGTTCAATTGGCATTCCTTTGCTTCTAGACAAGTAATCGTATATGGTTTCATTATTGGTGTTGTGGTATTCAGGATTAAGCTGATAACTCTTCCAATTCACAACAATTTCATCGTTAAAAGGTAATTTTTCAATGGCTTGCTCAAAATGACGCTTACCGATATAGCAAAACGGACACATGACATCCGACCAGATTTCTACTTTCATAACATAAAAGTAGGTACTTTAACCATAAAGCTTGGTAAGCATAAAGTAAAAAGGGCGCTATCTAAATGGATAGCGCCCCAGAGTTAGTTTTTCTAAATTTATTTATATAACTGATTGAAAATCAATTTAAATGTACCATGTGTTTGCGCCCTGAAAGCAATCTCCGGACCGAAAGCCAGTAATTTTCCCTTACCTACCTGAGCTTCAAAAGCGGTTACACCATCTTGCAGATACATCTGTCCCCATGCCCAGCCGCTGCGTAAAGGTTTTCCAGATGCAAACCACATTAGAGGTTTAATTTTCCTTGCGGAGATTGCATCGCCGGTTAACCTAAATACCGGACTGTTGTCAAAATAAACATCTGCCTCTTTTTCCATTCCCCATACGGCTGGTTGCTTCGTGTCAACAGCAACGTTTAATACACTTCCCGGAACATAATATTTCTCTGCCGGAAGCCTTTTTTCTTCGCCATTCACAATCTCAACAACTGCATTGCGAACAGGAAGATTTAAATGATAGGCTAAACTGGTACTACTTCCAATAGTCACCACATTTCCGCCGGCTTCTAAAAACTTTTTCAACTCAGGGATAGATTTTTCTGCAGTAATTCTGCCTAAACGATTTCTAAATTCCTCGGGGATTTCCTCCGCCTTCGGACCAAAGTTTCTCGAACCAAAACCACCAGCCTGAACAGAAGGAATTGCTCCGCCAACAAAAATGATTACATCGTATTTCGATTTCAAATTTCCAGCGTCAATATCCTGAGGGTAAATCACTGTTGCGTTATAATGGTACTGCTCCATAATGAAACGCATCCAACCAGAAGCCATTGAACCACCGTAGTTATCCCATAAGGCTATTCTGGCAGCCGTAATCTTCATTTTATCTTTTGGTGCTGAAGCAGATTTTAATTTTACATTGGCTTTCTCCAGTATTGATTTTCCAGCAGATGATACATAAAAATCGCCATTCTCATTTGAACGGAAAACTTCTACTTTGTTTTTTAATAAGTCGTTAACCGCTGTGTAAGAGTCATTCTGAGCTGCACTTAAAACGAAGCTCGATCCCGCTACTTTATTTTCCAGAACCAGTAATTTTCCGTACGGATTGCGCTCAAACGGTCCATTGAAATCGTTCTGAATCCGGTCGAACTTCACATCCATTAAATAGGCTAGGGTCCATCCTGCAGCATCGTAAGGGGGAATAGGTGCACCACCTTCGTATTTAAAATCATTGGGGTGATCTTGCGGTTCAAACATATCCAAAACATGTGGACGGAAAGCCTGATCGGTTTTAACAACATAACTCCCTGCAGGATAATTTTTGCCTTCAACGGTAAATGGAGCCGTTGCCTTTTGCACGACAATACCAGTTCTAATTAACGCATTTAGAAATTTAATCGCCGAATTAAAATCTGCCTGATCAGCAGACAAAATATAACCCCGCGGATCTCTGTTTTCAGGCGCATTCATTACCGTATCGAAATACTTTACGCTCATTGCTCTTCTTAATCCAAATTCCGAATCACCAGCATCTGCTGAACCAGAACCGCCTTTTTTAGCCGCAGCGTTAATGGCTTCTATTTTCTTTGGTGAGAATGACCAGGTATCTTTTTTACCTCTATCAATCGAATTTTTACCCATTTGATAGATGTTAAAAAGCAACTCATCAGCATGGCGTTGGGCGTAATTTAACACCGCATAATTCAATGAAACAGAATAATCAATAGAGTTTTTAAAATACCATTTTCTCGGGGTAACCGGGTTCGGTGAATCACTATTTGGCAACAATCGCGATGGCACCAGCGGAATTTCTGATGGCGTAGGACTGCCCACAATTTCAGTTAACAAACCGATCATATTGTGGAAATAAGTTGTCGTTCTCAAACCACCATTATACCAGGTAGAAAACACCGACCCTCCACGTTGTGTATAACCAGGCTTGCTTTCCACATTGAGCCGGGTATGCATCGCTGCTCCTACAGCATCTAAACTGGTTAAAAGTGTCGCATCAAAAACATAGTTAAAAGGATCGCGATAAGGTGGCCCCGCCACAACCGTCCCTGCTGGACCAGCCTGGTGATGGTTGTACATAATCTGCGGAATCCATTCTACAAAAAGCTGGCGCCCCATATTTTGAGTCTCTTTTAAATTGAGCATGAAAAAATCACGGTTATTATCGTGTCCGGCGTATTTTTCATACAGCCTTGGCCAGCCAGAAAGCACTCGTTTTTTTGGATCTTTTTCCCTCATGTACCAGTTGCTTACCAACTCTTGTCCATCTGGATTGGCATGGGTAAACAAAATGATCACATTATCCAGTATTTTCATGGTTTCCGGATCTGTTTTAGATGCAAATTCATAAGCTGTTTGAATCAATTGGTGTGCACCAACGGTCTCATTCGCATGCAAGCCTCCATCTATCCAAACCACTGCTTTCCCCTCTTGGGCTAGTGCCTTTGCCTGCTCAAGCGTAATTTCTGCATGAGCCAACTGCTGAGAAATTTCTTTATACCGGGTTAACTTCTGAATATTTTCAGGAGAGGAAACAACCAGCATATATTGACTTCTTCCCTCTTCAGTTTTTCCTATGTCTACTAACTTAACACGTTTTGAAGTTTCAGCAAGCTTTTTAAAATAAGCTTCCGTTTGGGTGTAAGTTGCCAATTGATAATCATCGCCGATTGCAAAACCAAAATGAGATTTAGGCGTTGGCACTTCCTGTGCAATGGCGCTGCTACTTACGATTAGAAAAGCTAAGGATAGCTTTCTAAAGTGTCTTTTAATCATAATTTAGGGTGTTTGTTGGATATTCAAATATAATTAGAAAACGATCTATATTATTGCTGATGTAAATTTGTTACAGTGTTTAAGCCGCCAAATATTAGCAATGTTTAGCAGCTTCAGGTTGATAAATTCAGAATAAAATTTGCCAACCATTAAAATTCCTCCTTGTTATTCGATACATTTGTTTCGATGTAAGTTCTTAACTTTATTTTTCATCAACCGATAGAGGTTTCCGATGTAATGTTGGAATTAAAAGGGAATCGTGTGCAAATCACGAGCTGTCGCGCAACTGTAAACGCTGTTCATCGAACAACTGTTTTATCATTCATGCCACTGTACTTTCGGGTATGGGAAGGCGATAAAACGGGGCGTAAGTCAGGAGACCTGCCAAATATCGAATTGACGGTGCTTTCGCGTAAAAAGAAACTGGTCAGGTCTGATAGGTACAATAAAATTAACGTTTTATTAAATTTCTCTAAGCTTTTTGCTCAGACTGGATTTTCTGTGCCCTGACTTTTCCTTTTAATTTTGCCGAGAAAACATTTGAAATATTGCTTTGAGGGCTTTTAACGATTTATTCACTTAATCTTTAAAAGAGATGCTAACGCAAAATCTAGGCTATCCGCGAATTGGTAGCCACCGCGAATTAAAGAAAATCTGCGAAAACTATTGGGCAGGTAAAACGGGGTACAAAAATGTACTTCAGGTAGGAAAAAACATCCGCCACGAAAATTGGAAACTTCAACAGCAAGCAGGAGTTGATATTATTCCTTCTAATGATTTTTCATTTTACGATCATGTTTTAGACCATTCATTAACTTTTGGCGCAATTCCGAAGCGATACAATGAGGTTATCCTCAAAAAGGGAAACTCCGAACTCGATTTGTACTTCGCAATGGCCAGAGGTTACCAAAAAGATGGCCTGGATGTAGTAGCCATGGAAATGACAAAATGGTTCGATACCAATTATCACTACATCGTTCCGGAATTCTACAAAGATCAGCCATTTAAGTTATTTTCAACTAAAATAATTGATGAGTTTTATGAGGCCAAGCAACTTGGCATCATCACCAAACCTGTTCTAATCGGCCCAATTTCATATCTTTTATTAGGCAAAGAAAAAGAAGCAGGTTTTGAAAAAATTGATCTGATTAAAAATCTTCTTCCGGTTTACCTGGATATTTTAACAAGATTAGTCTCACTCGACGTGGAATATGTGCAGTTTGATGAGCCATTTTTGACTTTAGGTTTGTCTGAAAAAGAGCAAAAAGCCTACGAATATGCCTATAAAGAAATCAAAAAAGCATTTCCAAAGCTAAAAATTGTTCTGGCAACTTATTTTGAAGGGCTAGATAACAACTTGGATTTGGTGGCATCGCTTCCCATGAATGTGCTACATATCGATTTGGTTCGTGCTGAGGGACAACTGGCGGGAGTTTTGAGCAAATTAAATGAAAAAACTGTCCTATCGCTAGGTTTAGTTGATGGCCGGAATATCTGGAAAAATGATTACGACCATTCGCTATCACTTATTAACCATGCCCTACAAAAACTGGGAGAAGATCGCGTTTGGATTGCACCTTCCTGCTCTCTAATTCATTGTCCGGTTGATCTCGAAAATGAAACCGATGATAAACATTTATCTCCAGAAATTAAACAATGGCTAGCCTACGCCAGGCAGAAAGTTGCTGAAGTGGTTACATTAAAAAAGCTGATTACGAACGAAAGCCCTGCATCTACCACGCAAAAACTTGAAGAGAATAAAAAAGCTTTAAGCAACAGAAAAACATCAAAATTAATTCATAACTCCATTGTTAAAGAACGTGTTGCGAACTTAAAAGATAGCGATGCAGAAAGGTTGAGCCCATTTTATCTGAGAAAAGTAAAGCAACAATCGCTGAATTTGCCACGCTTTGCAACCACGACCATTGGATCTTTTCCGCAAACCACAGAAGTGAGAAGCTGGCGGGCAAAATTTAAAAATGGCACATACTCACAAGAGGAATATGATACCTTAATTGCCGAAGAAACCGCAAAAGCGGTAAAGTGGCAGGAAGACATTGACCTGGACGTATTGGTTCATGGTGAATTTGAGCGAAACGATATGGTTGAATACTTCGGTGAGCAATTGGATGGCTTTGCTTTCTCCAAAAATGGCTGGGTGCAGAGTTATGGATCACGTTGTGTGAAACCTCCAATTATTTATGGAGATGTTTCCCGCCCGCACCCTATGACTGTAAAATGGACTGCCTATGCGCAATCGCTAACTTCAAAATATATGAAAGGCATGTTAACAGGCCCGGTTACCATTTTACAATGGTCTTTTGTGCGTAACGATCAGCCTCGCTCGTTAACCTGTACACAAATCGCTTTAGCCATCCGTGATGAAGTTTCAGATTTAGAAAAAGCAGGAATCAAAATCATTCAAATCGATGAGCCTGCCATAAGAGAAGGTTTGCCTTTGCGCAAAACGGAATGGCAGCATTATTTAAACTGGGCAGTAAAAGCCTTCAGAATCTCGGCCAGCAGCGTGAAAGATGAAACGCAAATCCACACCCATATGTGTTATTCAGAGTTTAATGATATCATTCAGAACATTGCTGATATGGACGCCGATGTGATTACGATTGAGACTTCGCGTTCGCAAATGGAGCTGCTGGATGCCTTTGCCAACTTCCAATATCCTAATGAAATTGGTCCGGGTGTTTATGATATCCACTCTCCCCGTGTACCTAAAAGGGAAGAAATGGTTCATCTGTTAACGAAAGCAAAAGCAGTTATTCCGTCAGATCAGCTTTGGGTTAATCCAGACTGTGGACTAAAAACTCGTGGCTGGGACGAAACCAAAAAAGCTTTAATCGAAATGGTTGAAGCGGCGAAAGAAATGCGCAAAACAGAAGAAGTTTTAGTTACTGAGCCTGAGATAAATTAATACTTTTGCCACGGAAGTGCGGAAATGATGGAAAAGAAGATGTAATCATTTTCATTTTGTATTCCTGTTTCCGTGGCAATATTTATAAAACCAATCATGACCCTAGAAGAAAGAATTGAATACTCTAAAACCAGCATTTTTAAAGCTGTGTTTCCAAATACTACCAATCATTATGATACGCTTTTTGGCGGTACCGCTATGCATTTGATGGATGAAGTTGCTTTTATCACTGCCACCCGTTTTAGTCGTCAAATTATGGTAACGGTGAGTAGCGACCGGATCGATTTTAAAAAGCCCATCCCCGCAGGAACCATTGTTGAGCTCATAGGTAAGGTAAACCACGTTGGAAATACGAGCTTAAAAGTAAATGTGGAGATTTATATCGAACAGATGTATGCCGAAGGAAGAGAGTTAGCGGTACACGGTGATTTTACTTTTGTTGCCATTGATGAAAACAAAAAACCGGTACAGGTGATAAAATAATGTTGTAACGTTTCGTTAAAAAGTTATAAAAATTAATATCGTTTATTCCTTAGTTTTGGTTCATGCAGCGTCAATATTCTGAAGAAGATTTTAAAAATATCGCAAAACAACTCAGTCGTCCGGAAGGCGAATATGGAATTAAAACTGGCGAAACCATGAATGCCAGTAATATTGGAATGACTAATTCCGCTATTGAGGCTTTGAATCTCCGCGATGGAGATAACATTCTTGAAATTGGACATGGCAATGGCGGGCATATTGCAGATTTGTTGAGTAAGGCTGAAAATTTGAAGTATTCTGGTGCAGATATTTCGGAGACCATTATCGCTGAAGCGAAAAGATTGAATCAAGACTTTTTAACCAGTGAAATCGTAAATTTTCACTTGACCAATGGCATAGATTTGCCTTTTGCCGATAATCAGTTTGAAAAGATCTTTACAGTGAATACCATTTACTTTTGGGATCGTCCTCATCACTACATTAGTGAAATTGTTAGGGTATTAAAACCAGGTGGTAAGTTTGTGTTGTGCTTCGCTGATAAAACCTTCATGGAAAATCTACCTTTCACAAAATATGGCTTCACTCTTTATGAGATAGAAGCCGTGATTGATTTATTAAAGAACGCTGGCTTTAGTAACGGTACATTCGAAAAGAAAACGGAACAGATAAAAAGTAATGCAGGATTGATGGTTGAAAGAGATTATTATGTAGTGATTGCCTGTTGATAGGCAACCTACCTAAGTTATTAAACCCGATTGCAGCGGCATCCCCAAATTTTTTCTATTTGGGATATAGCGAAAAGCGGGACTAATGGCCGCCACGAGCATCAACCATTAATTTCCAAGAATTAATACAAAATCAAATACAAATAGGCGTAAACTACTGGTGCGGCTAACAATAATCCATCAAAACGATCGAGCAGGCCACCATGTCCGGGAAGTAAACCTCCGCTGTCTTTGGTATCCAAACTGCGTTTTAACATCGATTCTACTAAATCGCCTAAGGTACCGAAGCAAGCAATTAAAACCGCCATTCCTGCCCAAACCCACGCCTGGTTTTCTGTAAATAAAAATGATAACCCGAAAGATACTAAAACGGCAGTGAATACGCCACCAAAAAAACCTTCCCAACTCTTCTTCGGCGAATGACGTTCGAAAAGTTTGCGTTTACCATATTTTACTCCGAAGAGATAAGCGCCTGTATCATTTGCCCAAAGCATTAATAAAAATGCCAGTGGAAAGTGAAAGTTATACTCATGCCAGTTTTTTAAAAATCCCAGTGCATGGAAAAAGCAAAACGGAATGGTTACATACACAAAGCCAACAAATGTGTATGAAATATTGGCAAAGGGAATTTTATTCTTTTTATATAACTCAGTGATAAAAACCGAAAAGATTAAGGGAATACAAAGCAAGAGGTATTTAACATCGTATTGCAAATAATGTAAACCCGCTGCCATAAAAAATATTAACGCTCCCGCTGCCAAACCGATGTTTCTATGCGGGCGAATGCCAGAGTTTTTAATTAGTTTATAAAATTCGAATAGCGATAATACGCTTAAAATAAGGTAAAATATGGTAAAGGTGTAGCTCCCCAAAAAGATGGAACCCAACATCACGATGGTAAAAAAGAAAGCGGTTATTGCTCTGGTTTTCATTAAGGTTTGAAGTAAAAGGTGTAGGGTTTAAGGTAACGATGCTCCTTACTCAATTTCGTTTTCAACGATGTATTCTATGGCTTTATCGAAATCTGACTTGTTCACTAAAACATTTATCTCACCAATATTGTAAGCCGATAGTTGCTTATTAATCGTCACGGCAGGAATCCCCGCTTCCGTTAATCCCTGCTTTAATACCTCAGCAGCGAAGGTGTTGCTTGTGGTATATACTTTAATCCAGTTTTCGCTCACGTTCTGCGTTATCTTTAAAAAATTTAAACAAAGCTATGGTAATTATTGCACTAATTAAATAGCCATACCAGGGAAAACCAATTGGTTCATCTGCTTTATCTAATGGCATGTTATGTTTTTGCATGTAAAAGGCTGCACAAACTGCGTAAGCGTTGTTAATAAAGTGTGCAATCATGGCGTACCAAAGGCTTCCGCTATAAAAATACAAATAACCAAAACCAGCGCCCAAAAGCATGCGGGGAATAAAGCCATAAAACTGAACATGAATGGCGCTGAAAATAATGGCCGTTAACCATATTGCTAAATGCGGACTGTTAAATGCTTTGGTTAGCGAACGTTGAACACCTCCGCGAAACATGAGTTCTTCGCCAATAGCAGGCAGAAGAGCAATCATCACCAGGTTGACCACGAAATCAAGGTTACTCCGAACAGTAATCAGCGCTATAGTAAGCTTCATTGCAGCTTCCTCTTTTTCCTTCATCCATTGTTCAACACCTTTTAAAAAATCCGGAAGAACCATTTTCTGATTTATCAGCACCGTCCATTCCATAAATGGCATGCTTGCAATCATAATGATGACAACCAAAGAAACCAGCAGAAACTGAGGTTTACGAAAACTATAAAATACATTTACTTTCCTGCGTTCTGTCCACGCCAGTGCTAAAGGCGGTAGTATAAAAGTGCCTATTGAACTGAATATTTGAATAATTTTTAAACCATCAATATATTTTGGATCTCCAGACATGAGCAGGTCGAGATTACTCACCATGCCTAGGCCATAAATCATTAAAACGATTACAACTGCCAATAAACCAAATACAAAAGCTCCCGCTACTGCGTAAAATAAAAGTAAAAGTAATTGTAAGAAAGGATTGATTTCCTCCTTGTTAGGTGTTACAAAATTCATTATTTGTACCTTTGTATGTTTTTATTAATTGTTGAAGATAGAGAATGTCTGTAAAGATAGGAAATATAGATTTAGGCGAGTTCCCATTATTGCTTGCACCAATGGAGGATGTAAGTGATCCGCCTTTCCGTTATGTATGTAAACAAAACGGGGCAGATTTGATGTATACGGAATTTATTTCATCGGAGGGCTTGATTCGTGATGCGGCAAAAAGCTTGCAGAAACTAGATATTTTTGAATATGAAAGGCCAATTGGCATCCAGATTTTTGGTGGCGATATCGAGCACATGCGTGAAGCTTCTGAAATTGCATCAGCTGCAGGGCCAGATTTAGTGGATATTAATTATGGCTGTCCGGTTAAAAATGTGGTTTGTAAGGGTGCCGGTTCCAGCTTACTTCGCGACATTGATAAAATGGTTAAAATGACTGAAGCTGTGGTTAAAGCTTCGCATTTACCTGTTACGGTAAAAACCCGTTTAGGTTGGGATGATGATAGCAAAAACGTTTATGAAGTTGCCGAGCGTTTGCAGGATGTTGGCATTCAGGCGCTTACCATCCACGGCAGAACAAGAGCACAATTATACAAAGGGGAGGCCGACTGGAGTTTGATTCGCGAAATCAAACGCAATCCCCGTATTAAAATTCCAATTTTCGGAAACGGTGATGTTGATAGTCCGGAAAAGGCGGCGAACTGGCGCATGGAATATGAGGTTGATGGAATCATGATTGGCAGAGCCGCCATTGGTTACCCCTGGATTTTTCGTGAAGTAAAACACTTCTTCAAAACCGGCGAACATTTACCTGGACCAACCATTGAAGAACGAATTGACGTTTGCCGTACCCATTTGGATAAGTCATTGGAATGGAAAGGTCCAAAAACCGGAATTTTTGAAATGAGAAGGCATTATGCTAACTATTTTAAGGGTTTGCCTGATTTTAAACCATATCGCATGCGCCTGGTTGCAGAACCAGATATCAATAACATTTACAGTATTTTAGAAGAAGTGGCAGAGAAGTTTGCCAACTATGACGCCACAAAAGTACTGGCGTGATTTTTGAATTGATTTTTTTACATTCGTTACAACCATGGTTACAGCAATTACAGACGGTGTTAAAGTTTCGGTAGAAACTGTTTACCAACCAGAATACTCCAATCCGGTTAATGAACATTTTATGTTTGCTTATCGTGTAGAAATTTCAAATTTATCTGACTATGCTGTTCAGCTGATGCGTCGCCAATGGTTTATTTTCGATTCTAACAGTAGTCGGAGAGAAGTAGAGGGAGAGGGCGTTGTTGGTCTTCAACCTATTATTCAGCCAGGAGAAACACATGTTTACGTTTCAGGATGTAACCTAAAAACAGATATGGGTAGCATGAGAGGAATGTATTTAATGAAACGTTTAATGGATGAATCGGAGTTTGATGTAGATATTCCGGAGTTTCAGTTGGTGGCGCCGTATAAATTAAATTAATTCCTTCTTCATTTATAATTTCTTACTGATTGCCTCAGATAAGACACGTAGATCTAAAATGATTTCTATCGTTTAAAATCGATCTTGAAAAAGAATTAATAAAACTTCGAATCCTCATTTTGATCTAAGCAGAAAATTAAAGATAGTTCAACAAAAAAGCGGCTAGGAATTTCCTAAACCGCTTTTGTTTTTCATAGATAATATCTTAATTTAATCTCTGCCTCTTCCAAAAAGCATCGAAGCATAATAAAGTAGATTTGCCAAGGCACCAACAGCAGCAACTACATAAGTCATCGCAGCCCACCATAAGGCATCTTTTGCTTGAGAATTTTCCTCTTGCGTTTGCATCACACCTGGATTGTTCTTTAACCAAGCCAGTGCTCTGTTACTCGCATCAAACTCAACTGGTAAGGTAATGATGCTAAATATGGTAACCAAAGCTAATCCGACAACACCGATAGCCAAAACGATTGGCGTTACAGAGAAAACCAATAACATTACCCCTAACAGCAATACCCATTGCAACAGGTTTGATGATATGCTTACTACAGGTACCATCGTACTACGTAGGTTGAGCCACGAATAAGATTTCGCGTGTTGTACGGCATGCCCACATTCATGTGCGGCAACTGCGGCAGCGGCTACACTACGACTGTAATACACGTCGGTACTTAAATTTACGGTTCTATCTGATGGATTGTAGTGATCGGTTAATTGTCCTTCGGTGCTCATCACTTTCACATCGTATATTCCGTTATCATGTAGCATTCTTTCTGCTACCTCTTTGCCCGATAAACCTGAGCTGAGTTGCATTTCTGCATATCTAGAAAACTTGTTTCTAAAACGCCACTGCACAAACATGCTCAGCAATAATACCGGGATGATTATGACTAAATAAACTCCCATTTCTTTTCTGTATGTTTTTCAATTTGACTTATATCAAAAAGCGTTCCCATAATATTTGGTGTTCATTTTATCTTACATTTATAGCATGGATAATAATATTTCTTATTGGGAGAAAAGCAGTTTTTTCAATTATGATGTTATCGTGGTGGGCAGCGGCATTGTTGGTCTAAGTGCTGCTATTCACCTAAGAAAGTCTTTTCCAAATTTGAATGTTGCCATTTTGGAAAGTGGATTTTTACCTTCAGGCGCCAGCACTAAAAATGCAGGTTTTGCATGCTTCGGCAGCGTTTCTGAACTGATCGAACAGGAAAAAAACACCAATCCAGATGGCCTATATCGCATCATTGAAAGGCGCTGGAGAGGCCTACTCAAACTCAGGAAATTGCTAGGCGATAAGACTATAGATTATCAGCCTTTAGGAGGATATGAATTATTTAAGGATGAGGATGTTGATCTGCTTAATCGTTGTGTATCGAAAATTGAACATTTCAATTATCTGATTAAAAATATTGTAGGGGAAGATGCCTTTTCTTTAAGTGATGATAAAATTAATTTGTTTGGTTTTGGAAGGATTAACCACATGATCTCCAACCAATACGAAGCACAGATTGATACCGGAAAGATGATGTTTGCCTTAATTCGATATGCGCAATCGATAGGGACTACTATTCTAAACAACTGCTCCGTAAACCATATAAACCGGTCAAACCAAATTACTGTATCCACCAATCAAGGTCAGTTCACTTGCAAAAAGTTAATTTTAGCAACGAATGCTTACATCAAAAAATTAATTCCATCGATTACTATCGAACCAGGAAGAGGGCAGGTTATCATCACAAAACCTATTAAGAACCTAAAAGCCGCAGGTACTTTCCATTACGATAAGGGTTACTATTATTTTAGAAACATCAATAACCGAATTTTATTAGGTGGAGGAAGAAATATCGATTTTGAGGTAGAAAAAACTACCGAATTCGGCCAGACTGCATCTGTTCAGTCGGCTTTAGAAAATTTACTTAAAACCGTGATTTTGCCAAACCAAAAATTCGAGATCGATTTGAGATGGAGCGGAATTATGGCCTTTGGCAATACACTAGAACCATTAATTGCTGAAGTGGAGCATGATATTTTCTGCGCTACCAGGTGCAATGGCATGGGGATAGCAATAGGTTCGCAAAGTGGCGAAGATGTTGCAGAACTCGTTATTAAATCCGGCCTTTAATTAAGTGCAGTGCTCATCTTTTTAACTTTCTCCGAATAACTTTCATTTGGTACGATCCAGCGGGTAACCTCATTCTCCCATTGTTTCAGTTTTTCCTTGTTCATTAGTTTATAATACTGAAAGGCAATATTAAAAGCCATATCTGCTTTTGCAGTTTCATCAATGCATTCTTTGATGGCATAATAATACATTTCTTCTGCTTGTTTTAACTGGTTTGAATTGGTTTGCTTAAACACAAGCGACTTATACAATTCACAATTGGTTTGTCTTCCCTCAGAAACATCAGCCAATGCTTCTCCTAAATATAAATTGGCCAATACTTCTTGTTTTTGGCCATTATAGGCCCAGAAGAACTCCCGATCTAAGCCCGGATAGTTTCGGTCTTTGCTTCGAGCTTGTTTCAAAAACTTTAGCGCTTTTTTAGCATCGCCCCACCTATTGTAAGTGCTGCCCCACCTAAATAAGCGATCCGCATTTTGATCATCTGTCCGGAATCGGCTAAGCCAGTCTGGTTTGGCCAGGACTTTTAATTCCGCTAGCCGGCTAGCGGGAATTTCTGCTACCACAACTTTATTAGGCGCCAACCTTAACTTCATATTCTTATTCTTTCTAGCTATGTACCTGGATAGACTATCAATTCGAAAAGTACCCTCCAGGTTAAATGTCAAGCCCGCAGAATTATCAAGGTAAATAAAACCAAAGTAGTAATGTATTGAATCTTCAGCCTTTACCGCAACCCATTTATCTTCACAATCGATTAGAAGTTTATCAAATTTTAGGTCAGTTTGGGCCTTTACTCCAATTGAGCAGAGCACAAGAAGGCAAAATAGCAGTTTCATAAAAGGAAATTTGTGTGTTACTTAAAGATAACAGTTTTATTTCCACTAACAAAAACCCGATCTTCAAAAATTAACTCCAATGCTTCTAAAAGCACCTTTTTTTCAATTTCTTTTCCTGCTCTAACCATTTCTTTCACGCCAAAATTATGATCAATGTGTGTGGTATGCTGGGTAATAATAGGCCCTTCATCTAAATGATCTGTAACAAAATGGGCCGTTGCGCCGATGATTTTCACGCCTCTTTCAAATGCCTGGCGGTAAGGATTTGCACCAATAAATGCAGGCAAGAATGAATGATGGATATTAATTACCTTTCCTTCATAATCTTTAACAAATTCTGCCGATAGAATGCGCATAAATTTGGCCAGCACCAGGTAATTTAAATCAAACTGATTCAATATTGCTTTAATTTCTTTTTCAAATTGAGTTTTATCCTTGCCGTTATGATCGACGTAAAAATAAGGAATGCCCAGTTTTTCAGTAAAATCGCGAAGCGATTCATAGTTGCCAATTACGCATTTAACATTTGCACCAAGCGTTTTAAATTGGTTTTTGATTAAAATCTCTGCCAGGCAATGGTATTCTTTAGTAACCAAAACCGCAATTTGTTTTTCTTGCTGACCAATTACTTTGACCTCCGCTTCGGGTGGTAACGATTCTAAAAGTTTCTGCTCCAGACGGATTTTATTCTCTAAATTACCGGTACAGGCTATGCGGGTAAAAAATGCTTTGTTTGCTTCATCAACAAATTCTCGCATGGCTATGATATTCAGTTGATGAGCCGCTAATACGCTGGTGATGTTAGTAACAAGGCCGACTTGATCCGGACAGGAAATGAGGATGGTTAATTCGTTCATTAATCATAATTTATACCCAATGATAAGAAATTCATCGACAGAATTTTATCAGCGTATAATATTTATTAACTGATGAGCCATTTTTACTTCTAAAATTCAGAAATTATAAACAGCTGTTGTCATGATAAAATTAATCATAGCAAAATATTTTGGTAAAGCTGTTTTAAATTTCGATTTTTACTAAAATTTTTATCATTATGGAAATTGCCGCAATTGGGCTTCTCGTTATCATACTACTGGTTTTAGTTCTCTTATTCTTCAAAAAACCGCAGACTGCCGTAAATATTATTTCTATTGATGAATTTGAAAGAATTAAAGCAGATAACGATGCGTTGAAAATAGCTTTAGCCAAAGCTGATGAACGCGTTTCCAATCTCGGTACAGAAAAAGATCATATCACCATCCTATTAAAACAAGAACAGCAACGTTTAATTGAGGAGTTGCAGGCTGAACGCGATCGTTTGGCTGATGCTAACCGCGAGTTGGAAAGTACGCGGTCTTTTTACCTGGCCGAAAAGGAAAAACTCGCGGAACAAAAACTAAGCTATGAACAATCTCAAGAGAAACTTAATAAAGATTTCGAACTGATTGCCAATAAAATACTCGAAGAAAAATCATCGAAATTTATCGAACAGAATAGAACCAACCTCGATATTATTTTGAATCCTTTAAAAGAAAACATCAAAGCTTTTGAAGATAAGGTAGAAAAGGTTTACAAGGCAGAATCTGATGAGCGCAACATATTGAAAGGGGTAATCTCTGAATTACAGATCCAAAGTAAAATGATTCAGGAAGATGCTAATAACTTAACCAAAGCGTTGAAAGGCGACAATAAACGTCAGGGAAATTGGGGCGAAGTGATTTTAGAAAAGGTTTTAGAACGTTCTGGTCTGGTTAAAGATCAGGAGTATCGCATTCAGGCTTCGCATACATCCGCCGAAGGCGGACGATACCAGCCGGATGTAGTCATCGATTTACCAGATGATAAACATCTTGTGGTTGATGCTAAGGTGAGTTTGGTTGCCTATGAACGTTCTGTATCAGCAGAAACAGAAGAAGAGCGTGAGGGCTACGTAAAAGCGCATCTGGCTTCTATTAAAAACCATATTCAGGAACTGTCTTCAAAAAATTACCAGGATTTATATAAAATCAATTCTCCAGACTTTGTTTTGTTGTTCGTTCCAATCGAGTCTTCTTTTAGTATTGCGGTGCAGAAAGATGCAGAGCTATTTAATTTTGCATGGGATAGGCGGGTAGTGATTGTGAGTCCATCGACTTTGTTGGCTACCTTACGCACCATTGCCAGCATGTGGAAACAGGAAAGGCAAAATAGGAACGTTATGGAAATTGCCCGTTTAAGCGGTGCGATGTACGATAAGTTTGTGGGTTTTGTGGCCGATATGGAAAACATCGGTAAACACATTAAAAACGGTCAGGATGCTTATGATAAAGCCCTAAATAAATTGTCTGTTGGTTCGGGCAATCTGACCAATACTTCAGAGAAAATTAAAAGGTTAGGTGCCAAAGCTACCAAGCAAATCGATATGAAATATTTGGATGGAGAATAGATTATTATCGGTTGGTTAGGAAACCCATCGATAGCGAAGGGAGAAATTTCCTCATTTCGAGGCACGAAACAATCCTACAACGATGGATTATAATACCCAAGCATTAAGATTGCTTCTTGCCCCGCAATGACGCATACACTTATATCTACTTATTAAAAGCGTTCCATCCTTGTGCTTTCAATTCATGAACATTATTAGATTTGGAAACCATTTTACAGCCGGAATTTTTATCTGTTACATGGCCAATGACGGTAATATCCACATCATGCTTTAGCTTCTTGTAATCATCCTGGCTGATGGTAAACAATAATTCATAATCCTCGCCACCACTTAAGGCACAAACCGTTGGATCTATTCCTAATTCACGGGCGGTTTCATAAGTCATCGGATCTAAAGGAATCTTCTCTTCATAAATGGTAATTCCTTTATCAGATTGTTCGGCCAAATGCAAAATTTCAGAAGCTAAACCATCAGAAACATCAATCATTGAAGTAGGTTTGATGTCCATTTCTTCGAGCAGTGCCACAATGTCCATGCGTGCTTCAGGCTTCAGTTGCCTTTCGATGATGTAATCTTTACCTTCTAAATCTGGCTGGATTTGTGGATTTTCAAGATAGATCAACTTTTCTCTTTCCAGAATCTGTAGACCAACATAGGCACCTCCTAAATCGCCGGATACGCACAGTAAATCATGTTCTTGCGCACCATTCCTGTAAGTTACTTTATCAGCATCAGCGTAACCAATACTGGTGATGCTAATTACTAAACCTTGTTTGCTGGATGATGTATCGCCGCCAATTAAATCGATATTGAATTTATTACATGCCAACTCAATTCCTTTATAAATCTCTTCAACAGCTTCTAACGGAAATTTGCTGGATAAACCCAATGAAACCGTAATCTGGCTCGCTTTTCCATTCATGGCATAAATATCACTCAGATTCACCTGAACCGCCTTATAACCTAAATGCATTAGAGGTACATACGCCAAATCAAAATGGATACCTTCTAAAAGTAAATCAGTTGAAATGAGGGTTTGTTTGCCTTTTGCATCCAAAACCGCTGCATCGTCACCAACACCTTTTACCGAGTAATCATTCCTGATTTTAAAATTAGATGTCAGGTGTTTGATTAATCCAAATTCACCTAATTCGTTGATATTTGTACGCTCTTTATTTTCAAACATATGCTTATTTCTTTTTGTAATAAAGGGGCGAAGCCCCGATTTTTTTTTAATTTATCTTCTCATTCTGAGGACCAAAGAATCTGCCCTTTAAAAAGCAATAGCTATTCATTTTTCGCAGATTCCTATGTCATCAGGATGACAAAATCTTACTTTCCATCCAATTTTTACCTTCAGTAAAACGGGCAATCAACATCGCAGAAACATTATCGCCAGTAGCATTTAAAAGCGTCGCCATTGGGTCAACCAAGGTACCAATAATCATAGCTGGTGGTAATGCTTCTGGTGGTAACTGGTATGCAGATATCATTAATAATTCTCCGATATATCCTCCATTCGGTATTCCACCTTCCACAATGCTCACTAAAACGGTTATCCCTAAAGCCAGAATAATCGTATCAACATGCACCAAATCTTTTCCAAAAATAGCAAATACAACCGCTATCTTAATAATTGAACTGATACTTGAACCATCTTTATGTAATGTTGATCCTAATGGAATGGTTACGTTGGTAATATAGGCCGGAACGCCCATTTTCAATGTTCCCTCTAAATTTGCAGGAATAGTAGCAATGCTACTACACGTTCCTATGGATGTTAAAGATGGAACAATATTATTTTTCCAGAATACTTTGATGGCTTTAAAGCCACCTGCTATAAAGGCATATAAGGTAAAAAATACAATGAAGTAGAAGGCTCCAACTCCGTAATATAAGCCTAATGCTTTGGCATAAGTTCCAAATAATTGCGGGCCAAAAACACCAACCTGGTAAGCGAAATAAGCACCTAAACCAATCGGACCAAGTTTCATAATTAAGATGATGAGCTTTTTCATCACTTCATTACCCGAAACCAAAAAATTCTTAAATCCCTCTCCTTCTTTATTGGAATATAAAGTAGAAAATCCGACCAGCACAGAGAAAATAATTAGCGCAAGCATATTTTTTCTGCTCCCAATTTCAAAGAATTCGCCAACTGTTAAAAGTTGCGTCATTTGTTCTCCGAACGATTGAATTTTTTCAGTTTCTGTAGGGATAGGATTATTGCCAAGCGCCTGGTGAATAGGGAAAAGCCAGGTAGCAACCAGGGTTAACACCGCAGAAATTAATACAGTAGAAAGAAAAACCAAAACCATTATTGTCAATAGTCTTCCTAATTTTTTCGTTCGATCGATATTTGCAATAGCAGAAGAAACTGCAAAGAATACCAATGGAATTACTGCTGTAAACAATAAATTTAGAAAAATATCGCCTAGAGGCTTAATACTTTCCACACGCTTTCCAAAAATTAAACCTACAATGCTACCTGCCGTAATACCTGCTAATAGCCAAAGTAAACCCGAATAATTTTTAAGAATGCTGTTTTTCATTGTCTTAAATTTTAGCCATTTCCATTATTCAAAATCCAGTCAATTTCTCTATCGCAACCCGTGATTTTATCGTTTAAAGATGACGTGATTTCCACATCAGGAAAAATTCCTCTACCCACAACATCACTTTTAGCATTAGGCGACATTTTGTATAAGCCAAATCGTATGGCCAATTTTGAATTTTTAAGCTTTACCACAGGTAGATTACCGGCTACACATTGGTTAAAACCACCACCTGTCTCTTCTCCAATAAAGGTTGCCCTATTAATTCCTTTTAAATTTGCACTTAGTAAAGAAGCTGCAGAAAAGGTATATCCATCAATTAAAACATAAAGTTTACCTTTAAAATTTTTAGGGTTTGCCGAAAGCGGATAAATTCCTTTCATAAACGAATAAAGATCGCCGTTTTTATCCTGCCTTACATAATCTCTATCATCGTGTCCGTTGATGAAATACATAAACCTCTGCCATTTATTCCCATATTTACGGTAATCGTATTGACCATTGGTTAACGATTTTTGTAAATAAATAAAATCTTTATCTGTTAAATAGGAAAAAAGATTTCTGCTATGTTCCAGTGATCCTCCACCATTGCCACGTAAATCGATAACTAAATGATCAGTGCCTACTTTTGCAATACTATCAAATACTTGTTTATAAAAACGACTATAATCAGCACCAACAATGGAGAAACTTTGAATTTTAAGATAACCATAGTTACGTTTTTCATCCAAAAACCTAAAATCCATTTGTGCTTTTCCATCTTTATATTGGCCTACATATTTTGGATATCTTGCTTGCTTAGACTTAATCTGATTTTTTGAGGTATCTGCTTTACTCTTCTTTAATGTAGTAATATAAGTTTCTCCTATACTGTCTTTTGCAGTTCTGAACTGAAAGTTTACGCTATCTTTTATTTGATAATAAATTTTAAAATATTGAGCAAAATTTCTTTCCAGAGATCTGCTATTATGGGTTGTATTATACCCGTCAGAACTGATTAATTTATAGAAATCATTCAAGATTGATTGTGTGTCAATGCCTTCTATTGCTACAATTTCAGTACCTGGCCTGATAGATTTATTCTCGCTTTTGCTCTCCAATACATAAAGTTTACCGTTGTTAACGCTATAGGTGAATTGATTTATAGGAAATGTTTTTTTACTCAAATCCTTCAATTCCTCTTTCTTATATTGAATAGCGGGAAACTTTACAGACGTATGCCCACATTTTATTGCAGCTACAACCGGCGTTAATTTTTTATAAAATTCTGCACTGGTTAAAGGCTCAACAATCGAATTTTTTAAACTGTCGAACTTGTAATCTAATTTTTGTTTAGAGATATACCAATACAAACCTGGATGACCATCTTTAAGCAGCGTATAAGTAAAGTCAACATCCTTTTTTAAATCAGCAACAGCATGTTTATCTGTTGTGATTGAAGCATTATACTTACTTATTTTATCGACTGACTTACAGGCAAAACAAAAAGTAATAATGGAGAGAAAAAATATTTTTTTAAGCACGTTAATTTTGTTGTTTACAGTCCTAGTTCTGCTGAAATATCAAGCATTCTTTGAATTGGTTTACGAGCCTGCTCTATAATATGCTCAGGAACAGTTACTTCAGGCAATCCATTTTTAAGACATAAATATAGTTTTTCTAAAGTATTTCGCTTCATGTACGGACAATCGTTACAAGCGCAACTGTTGTTTGGTGGCGCAGGAATAAAAGTTTTATCCGGACAGGCTTTCTCCATTTGGTGAATAATTCCACTTTCAGTGGCTACAATAAATTCTGTAGCAGGATTCGAGATAGAATATTTTAATAAACCAGTTGTAGAACCAATATAATCGGCCATTTGAAGTACAGCTTCTTCACATTCAGGGTGAGCAATAAACTTCGCATTAGGATGGCGTTCTTTCAATTTGGTAATTTTCTCTTTCGAAAAAATCTCATGAACCATACAGGCACCATTCCACAGCACCAAATCTCTACCTGTTTTTTTTGCCACCCAGGCACCCAGGTTTCTATCCGGACCGAAAATTATTTTCTGGTCCTTTGGTAAGCTCTCTACAATTTGTACGGCATTTGTTGAGGTACAAACGATATCACTTAAAGCCTTCAATTCGGCTGTGCAATTCACATAAGTGATTACCAAATGATCTGGATATTTTTCTTTAAACTTTTTGAACAAATGAGGCGGACAACTATCAGCTAAGGAACAACCTGCCTTTACATCTGGTAATAAAACCTTTTTTGAAGGCGATAAAATCTTTGCCGTTTCAGCCATAAAATGCACACCTGCAAATACAATTACTTCAGCATCAGTTTTTGCAGCCTCTTGAGATAAACCTAAACTGTCACCAATATAGTCTGCAATATCTTGAATATCAGGTTCTTGATAATAATGCGCCAATATGATCGCATTTTTTTCTTTTTTTAATTTTTCAATTTCATCAAACAGATCCAATGTGGGATCTATCTCCTCATCTACGAAACCTTTTTTATTGATTTCTTCTAATACATCTATGTTCATTTTTAAATTTTCCTTTTTTGAATTTTGACGTTGGCCAAAGATAAAGCTTTCCACGTCTCAATAATTAATAAGTTATTTTAAATAAATAAATCTTGTTTGTTTATTAGTGTGTTAGTATTGTTGGCAAGTTTCGAAAAAAAGTTCTTTAATCTAAGTTGTTAATCGTTTACTAACATTTGGATTACATTTTTGTAATATGATAAGATTGATTTTCAGCACTATCGAAAAGTGACTTAAATTTTATCAATATTGGAATGTTAATTGTTTATAAGTGTGTGAAAAGTTAATTACTTGTACAAATGTGCTTAAAAATTGGGTAAAAGATTGTGGCAAATTGTCTTTTTAGAGTAGCTTTAAACATTCAAATTTATTTGTTAGTCTTATTTCTACATAAAGCTAACAGTTGTTCTATAGTTATCAACAGCGTTGATAAAGTAAATGTTTTTTAGATGAGAAAAGTAGATTTTCTGGTAATAGGTTCAGGTATAGCGGGTTTGAGTTTTGCATTGAAGGCTGCCAAATTTGGTAAGGTTTTAATCGTAACGAAGTCAAATGAAGATGAATCGAATACAAAATATGCACAAGGCGGTGTTGCCGTTGTGGTGGATAAGGATGATTCTTTTGAGAAACATATTCAGGATACGCTCATTGCCGGTGACGGATTATGCGATGAAAAAATTGTGGAAATCGTTGTAAAAGAGGGACCTCAGCGAATCCAGGAGATCATTGACTACGGTATAAATTTCGATAAAGACAACTCTGGATTTTACGATTTAGCAAAAGAGGGTGGCCATTCTGAACACCGTGTTTTGCATTATAAAGACATCACGGGTTATGAGATTGAGCGTGTATTATTAAAAGAAATTCACGAGAATCCGAACATAGAGATATTAACACACTACTTTGCACTTGAGTTAATTACACAACATCACCTGGGTGAGTTTGTGGATAAACGCACTGAAGATATCAACTGTTATGGGATATATGCCTTTAACACAGAGCTTAACGATGTGGAAAAGATTGTGGCAAACGTTACAGTTATGGCTTCTGGCGGTGCCGGACATGTGTATTCTGCTACAACAAACCCTGTAATTGCAACAGGAGATGGAATGGCAATGGTTTATCGTGCTAAGGGAAAAGTTAGAAATATGGAGTTTATTCAGTTCCATCCAACCGCTTTATACCATCCTGGAGAGTATCCCTCGTTCTTAATTTCAGAGGCAGTTAGAGGTTTTGGCGGTGTTCTTCGTCGTAAAAATGGCGAGGAATTTATGCATGAATACGATGAGCGTAAGTCGTTAGCACCTCGTGACATTGTAGCCAGAGCTGTAGATAACGAGATGAAAAAATCTGGTGATGATTTTGTTTATCTGGACATCACCATGCGTAAGAAAGCCGATATTTTGAAACATTTTCCTAATATATATGCGAAATGTTTATCTATCGGCATAGATATGACTAAAGATTATATACCGGTTACGCCGGCTTCTCATTACATGTGTGGAGGTATTATGGTTGATGAATATGGTCGATCATCGATTAAAAATTTATATGCATGCGGTGAGGTTTCTTCAACAGGCCTACATGGTGCCAATCGTTTGGCGTCCAACTCTTTATTAGAAGCTACCGTGTTCGCTCATCGCATTTATCAGGATGCAATTGAAAACTTTAAGAACAACGTAATTCCTGATAATATTCCTGAATGGAACGCTAAAGGTGTAACACAAAGTAATGAAGATGTTCTGGTAACACATAATCTGCGTGAGTTGCAAAAAGTTATGGGTGATTATGTTGGAATTGTTCGTTCTGATTTCAGGTTGGAAAGAGCACACAGAAGATTGTTTTTAATTTATCAGGAAACGGAAGAATTTTATAAAAATAATAAGGTTTCTGTTAAACTTTGTGAGTTACGTAACGTGATTCAAACCGCCTATTTAGTCATTAAATCAGCTATGCAACGTAAGGAAAGCAGAGGATTGCATTTCACTACTGATTACCCTGATCATGCAAAAGAATTGATTGATACTGTATTTTAGTTTGTTAGTTTTTAGAATAGTTAATCAATCTTAATAGGACAACAAAAAATAATTATAATATGCCTTTAATACTTCCAGTTCAAGATAAAGTTCCTCAAATAGGTACAGATAATTTTATTGCAGAAAATGCTACTATTGTAGGCGATGTGGTATTAGGTAACAATTGCTCCGTTTGGTTTAATGCGGTAATTAGAGGCGATGTAAACGCGATTACGATTGGAAATGAATCTAATATACAAGATGGTGCCGTAATTCATGCTACCTATTTAAAAGCATCAACACATATTGGTAATCGAGTTTCAGTTGGACATAATGCTATTGTACATGGTTGTACTGTCCAGGATAACGTTTTAATTGGTATGGGTGCTATTGTAATGGATCATGCAGTTGTAGAGGAATACTGTATCATCGCAGCGGGTGCAGTAGTGTTGGAAAATACAATATGCGAAACAGGATTTCTTTATGCTGGAACTCCTGCAAAAAAGATAAAGCCCATTACCGATGAGCAAAGGGCTTTATTAAATAAGTTACCGGATAATTATATCATGTATTCAGGGTGGTTCACCAACCCATAATTATTCGTTGGGAGGTGGAGGTATCGCTAATGGATCTTCCCGTTCCCAGTTTGGTTTAAGATCTAGTAATGCCTTCAGGTACCACACTTTTTCTGGTTGCGTACCCAGTTTAACATTTCCGGTATCCCAAATTTCGTTTCTATTCTCGTCATAAATTACACGGATCATATATTTTCCGGCAGGATAGTTTGCAAAACGTAATTTCGTATTTCCTTTAATCGGGAACGATTTTATGATATCTTTTTTCTCGGATAGAAATTGAACAATGTAATTTTTATTGGAATCTGGTACACTCACATTATACACCAGTGTGGTGTAACTGTCAGTAGTTTCAAGTTTAAAAGTTTTGTTTATTTCTTTGTTTTTGGCATTAAATATTGCTGTAAAAGTTCCCGCGGCAAACTTGATGTCGTATGTTCTTTTCTGCTTCCAGGGATATCGTAGGTAATACCTTAAAAAATCAGTGCTATCTTTTACCAGCTGGAATGTCGTTCTCTTTACTGAATCTTCTAATAGTGTGATTTTAGTCGCATCTGCTGAAGTGATTGGAAAGGGGAAGGTTAATGTATAGGTTTGAAAAGGATTTAACTTTCCGCTTCCTGCATTATCTGTGATGGTAACATCGCGTACATAAGTGTCCTTTCTACCTCGGTTAAAATTAAGGGTTTGTAAAATCTTTCCGTCCGACTGGATCGATACCTTAACAGAGTCAAATCCAAAGTCTGTAAGCCACACTTTCGCCGTATCATTCGTCTTGCTGAAATGTACATACTTGCCTACATCAAATTTTGGAGGATCAGTTACTGTAATTTTCGGATTTTTAAGTTGTTGATTGGATATTATAGTAATGATACCATCATTAGCCAATTTACGATCAAGAACCCTAAAATCTGAAGCAACTTCCTTAAAAACTTGCAGATTGATATTTTCAAGATTCTTATCTACTTTAATAGGATCCTTTAGAAAACCAACCTCATCTGATACCTGCTGATAGATTTTATCACCTCCACCACTACTTTCTTTAATTGCATAAATTTTGTACGAGCCTGCACGAAGATTATTTAACTTATAATTTCCGGAGCTATCTGTTAAGGTATAAATTGATGGTCGTTTCTTTCCAAAAAGTGTGTCACGTTCAATAGGAAAAATAAGTACCGTAACGTCTTTTTCCGCTTCATCATTAAGGGAGCTTTTAACATTTCCACTTATGGATAAAGAATCAATTTCGTTACCGGTTGAAAAGACGTATGAAAGATTTTTAACGACATTGCTTTCATTGATGTCTGCAACAGCCTTACCAAAATTTAGGGTATAGGTTGTATTTTTCTCCAGTGAATCCTGAAGTTCAATTTCCAGGCGTTTGGACCTCACTTTTAAAATAGGTGCTCGCTCTTGTTCCGGAGAAATACTAAACTCTTTGGATTCATCTACAAGTTTAAAATATTCGTCAAATTCTATCGTGATCTTTTTTGCATTAAAATTACGTGTTTGATTTTTTGGCGTCATGCTCAAAATTTTTGGTGGAGTAGTATCCTTCGGTCCACCTTGTGGCGTTTGCATACTTGCACAGCCAGAAAATAGGAGTGAAGTAACGACAACCAATAAATTTTTAAGGTCGAAATAATGAGCTTTTAAATTTGGCATATTTTAAGCGTTCTGACGAATTTTTACTGTTTTTGGAGATATAATATTAAAAAATGTTTTTTTGAGCTTATAACGCTTTATTTTAATCTATATATTTTTTATTTAAAATATTGATTATCAATTACTTAGATATATAAACCATCAAAACGGAAATATCAGAAGGAGAAACACCAGAAATTCTCGATGCCTGACCTAAAGTCCGAGGTTTTATCTTAAATAATTTTTCACGGGCTTCTTTTGATATAGAAACAATTTTATTATAGTCAAAATCGGGCTTAATTTCTTTGTCTTCCATTTTTAACATTTTGGCTACAATCTCATTTTCCTTTTCAAAATAGCTTTCGTACTTAATCTTAATTTCGGCTTGTTCGATCGTTTCACTATCTAAACTAACAGTTGCATTAGCTAATGGCTTACTTACTTTGATAATATCTTGCAAGCCTACATGCGGTCTACCCACCAAACTATGAATCTTAACATTCTGATTTAATATACTAGATCCCAAGCTTTCAAGCATTGGGTTAGCATCTGCCATTTCTATACCTTGAGACTTGGTAAATTTTACTAATGCATCAGCAGCTGAAACTTTTTGATTAACTTTTGCTAAACGTTCATCAGATATCAAACCTAACTGATGACCGATAGGAGATAGGCGGATATCTGCATTATCTTGTCTTAATAATAAACGGTGTTCAGCCCTTGAAGTAAACATACGATAAGGTTCTTCTGTTCCTTTGGTTACCAGATCATCAATTAAAACACCAATATAACTGTCTGATCTTTTCATAATCAGCTCATGTTTTTGATTGATTTTTTGGTGCGCATTAATCCCAGCCATGAAGCCTTGGCATGCTGCCTCTTCATATCCTGTAGTACCATTAATCTGTCCGGCTAAAAATAAATTGCTTATCAGTTTTGTTTCTAATGTTAACGATAATTGGGTAGGTGGGAAGAAATCATACTCAATGGCATATCCCGGTCTAAACATTTTCGCATTTTCAAAACCAGGTATTAATCTTAAGGCTTTAAATTGTACATCTTCTGGAAGAGAAGTTGAAAAGCCATTTACATAAATTTCACAAGTATTCCATCCTTCAGGTTCAACAAAAATCTGGTGACGATCACGCTCCGCAAAGCGATTTATTTTATCTTCGATTGATGGACAATAGCGAGGACCTAAACCTTTAATTCGGCCAGTGAACATTGGCGATTTCTCAAAGCCTTCCTTCAGAGTTTCGTGAACATCACCGTTTGTATAGGTGATCCAGCAACAACGCTGGTCTTTCGAAACTTCTGTATCAGTATAAGAAAATTTTCCTGGGTCTTCATCTCCCCATTGTTCTTCCATTTTGGTATAATCAAGACTTCTACCATCCACCCGTGGTGGGGTACCGGTCTTCATTCTGCCGGCTTCCATTCCGAGTTCCACCAACTGCTCCGTAATACCCGTTGATGCTCTCTCTGCTGTTCTGCCTCCGCCAAATTTCTTTTCTCCAATGTGCATGATGCCATTCAGGAAGGTACCGTTTGTTAATACAACGGCTGTGCTTTCAATCTCAATACCTAATGAAGTTTTTACCCCATAAACTGTATTATCTTTCACTAATAATCCAACTACACTGTCTTGCCAGATATCTAAATTAGGTGTTCGCTCCAAAGCCAAACGCCACTCTTCTGCAAAACGCATTCGATCTATTTGCGCTCTTGGACTCCACATCGCAGGGCCTTTAGATTTATTCAGCATTCTAAACTGAATGGTTGATTTATCAGAAATGATACCTGAATAACCACCCATCGCATCCACTTCACGAACGATCTGTCCTTTTGCTACACCACCCATCGCCGGGTTACAACTCATCTGGGCAATGGTGCCCATGTTCATTGTAATTAATAAAACAGATGATCCTAAATTGGCAGCAGCTGCAGCAGCTTCACATCCCGCATGGCCTGCACCAACAACAATCAAATCGTATTTTGAAAACATTTTATCTATTTCTAATAACGTTCCACGTGGAACATTTTGGTAACTTTTAATACTTTGTGGTTCTCAAGATTTGCTTGTACCCAATACGAATTTAGGTGTACAATCTTGAACGTTCCACGTGAAACATAACGGTTAAATCTGAATGAAATTATAAAGAAACTACTCAGAAAGTTCTAACCAACGCATGGTAAATTCATCCAGTTTTAGTTTCAGTTTTTCGATTTCACTTGAAACTTCCTGGATTTTGATATAATCTGAAGTATCAATTTTAAGTAAGTTTTCTGTCAACTCAGCGATTTTATTTTCAGTATCGGCCATTCCTTTTTCACTATCATCAAGTTCTTTTTGTTCTTTAAAACTTAATTTTTTTACAGTTTTAACTGATACTTGTTCTGCTGGAATTTCGGCTACTTTTTTAGTTTCGTTCTTTATCTTTGCTTGTTCCAGACTCAGGCGATATTCTGAATAATTACCGTTGTAAATCTTAACTACACCTTCACCTTCCATGATAAAAAGTTGATCACTCATCTTATCTAAAAGATATCGATCATGTGAAACCAGCATTAATATACCTGGGAAATTTTCTAAAAATTCTTCAAGCACATTTAGCGTATCAATATCTAAATCGTTTGTTGGCTCATCTAATATCAGGAAGTTTGGATTCTGCATTAAAACTTTCATCAGGTTCAAACGCTTCTTTTCTCCACCACTTAACTTCTCTACCATGCCATGTTGTTTCTTTGGTGGGAAGAGAAAAAGTGTTAATAGGGCAGAAGCAGTAATCACGGAACCGTCGGCCATCTTGATATATTCCGCATCTGACTTTACAATATCAATCACCCTTTCTTTGGGATCGAATGTCAAGCCACCTTGTTTGTAATAACCAAAAACTGTAGTTTCTCCGGTATCAACCGTTCCAGAATCAGGCCTTAGCTGACTTGTGATAATATTTAGTAATGTTGATTTGCCTGTACCATTTTTACCGGCTAAACCAATGCGGTCTCCCTTTTTAAAAGTATAGCTAAAGTCATTAATGATGGCACGTCCATCAAACGACTTCTCGATGTGATCAAGTTCAATAATCTTGCCTCCCTGACGAGACATCTTCATTTGGAGGTTAATAGTCTGATTATCAGACTTTTTCTTTGTTTTTTCCTCTAATTCGTAAAAAGCATTGATCCTGGCGTTAGATTTAGTTGCACGAGCCTGTGGCATACGCCTCATCCACTCTAATTCTTTCTTCAGTAGTTGCTGATTCTTATGTTGAACAGTCGCGTCTAAAGCTTCTCTTTCAGATTTCTTTTCCAGAAAATAAGCATAATTTCCGTTGTAATTGAAAATCTTGCCTCGATCCAGTTCTACTATTGTATTGCAAACGTTATCTAAAAAATATCGATCATGTGTAACCAATAGGATGGTTTTCTGTCCGGTAGTCAACAATTTTTCAAGCCACTCAATGGTATCAATATCCAAATGATTCGTTGGCTCATCCAACACTAAAATTTCAGGATCTTCAATTAAAAGTTTAGCCAAAGCCAACCTCTTCTTTTGTCCACCAGAGAGCGTAGCAATTTTTTGTTGCAAATGAGTAATGCCCATTCTGTTTAGAATGGTTTTGATCTCATGCTCATATTCCCAGGCGTTATGCTCACTTAATTCTTCGTATAAACGATTGAGCGTTTTTTCATCCGGGTTAGGATTTTCAATTAGTTCTTCATATTCTTTAATCAACTGTTGTTGCTTATTCTCCAAAGAGAAAATATGATCGCTGATTGAAAAACCCTCCGTAAACTGAGGTTCCTGATCTAAGAAGCCAATTTTAACAGCTTTATTTTTAACAATCTTACCTTCGAGTGGAGGAAATCTTTCTGCCAGTAATTTCAAAAGTGTACTCTTACCAGCGCCATTAATGCCAACCAACGCTACACGCTGACCAGAGTTAATACCCAAAGTTAAATTCTTAAATAGCCATTCGTCATGATAACCATGACCCAGACCTTCTGCCGCAATTAGTGTGCTCAAATTTTTTGTATTTCGGATTTATAAAGGAAAATTAGTGCAAAAGTACGGATAAAATAATTGGTTGACTAAAATGTTATTGCAAAGCTGCCTTATAAGGGTAAAAATGGCAGAATGCTGATTTTTTTAAAGGTAGCTGCTTGTTAACCAGGATGAAATTAAAAGAAAACAGCGGCTGGAATCGCTCCGCCGCCGCTTCAATCATTAACTAAAACTAAACTTTATCTTCATGAGGCTAACAACTAGTTTTGTAAACCGCTCATATTATCTTGCTGCTTTTTCTATATGACTGCAATAAGCGATAAATGTTGCACAAGATATGAGTGGAATATACCAGCATAGCTAAATAATCGACCAACGTGTTAAACTGTTAGACGAACAGGAAGTTAATACATTGAAAATGGACTTTTGAAATCAAAAATTGGGTTGTTCTATAACAAAAGATGTAGAGAAAATCTATATTAAGTTAAATTACCATGGTAGAACAAGCATGGCAATAGCGGGCTTTAAATCACTTAATGATCAATATTGCTTTGGCGATTCTTTTCGGGAAGTGAAAGGTTAAATCAGTTCAACTAAACTTCTATAACTTAAATATTCATCTTCTTTTTGAGTCATTAGGGTTTTCGCTGCTTTGCCTTTATCCTTGTAGCCAAGTAAGTGCAAGGTTCCATGAATCATAATGCGGCAAACTTCATCAAACTCATTTGTTTTGAAAGTTTTTGCGTTTTCTTTAACACGCTCAATGCTGATGAAAATGTCGCTAACAATCTGCGTTTCTACGTCCGAATTATCGAAAGTAATAATATCGGTGTAGGTATCATGATTTAAATACTGTTGATTGATGCCCAGCAAATATTCGTCGCTGCAGAAAATGAAATTTAGTTCCTGCAGTTCGAAACCTTCTTTTTCGATGGTCGCTTTAATCCACTTTTTAACCTTTAACTTTTGTGGAAGATTGTAACGAACAGATTCAGTAAAAAATGAAATCGCAGGCATATTGATGAAGTTTAAAGCCGCAAATTTAAGAAATATTCGTCGTCTTTGTCATTCAATAGACAGCGAAGAATTTTATAGCGATCGAACTTACCTGACAGTATTCAATGATTTCAAATACTCAGCAATTTTATTTTTATAGTAATAATTTAAACTAGGAGGTAATTTTTGCAGCATATCATTTCCATTTTGTTGCTGTTTTTTAAAATCATCTAACATTTTCTGGTATGATGGTGGAAACTCTTTTGCCGCTTTACTTTCGCGTTTGGAATCTTCTTCCTGATCACGTTCTGCTTTTTCGGCTTCTAATAGCTTGGTTAACAATTCTTTTTGGCGATTTAATGTTTCCTGCTGCAAACGCTTGTTAACCAGGTCACTTTCCGTTTGTTTCATCTCCTTAATGGCCTCGTTGAGATTACCCATTTTGCCAGAACCATCTTTATTTTCTTCCCGGTTTATTTTTTCCAAAGCCTGGCGAATCATTTGCTGCTGTTGTGCCATCTTTCCAAACTCCTGACTCATTTGTCCTTTACCAACAGTTCCCTGGTTACCGCCAGATTTTTGCATCTGCTCACGAGCCTTTTGCATACTTTTATTCAGCTGTTCCTGCATTTGCGAAAGCTGTTTCATTCCTTGTTTTTGCTTTTTACCATTACCAGGTTTCGAATTTTTTTGCATATTCTGCAACTGATTTAAAGCCTCACTCAGCATTAAACTTAAATTATTAATTGAAGTCATGGTAAACTGCTGATAACGATTGGCTTCAGGCGTTCTTCTTTCGCCAAGGCTTTCTAAGCTCTTGTCAAGATTGAAGTTTATTTTATTCATTTCCTCATTAACGGTAGATTCTATCTGAGGAACACGTTTACTCAAAGCATACAAACTATCCGCAATGGTTTTTAGATTATCTTTAATACTTCTTTGTTTTTGAACATTGGTTACGTATGAAGGATCTGCGGCGGTCATTTTCTTCAAGGTCAGCATTACCTTTTCCTGTTCAAAAGAGGTGTTGAGAAGATTCTCTAATAGTTTACGCAACTCTCTGGCATTCAGATTATTTTCCATTTCTTCGCCTTGCTGCTGCATTTCACTCATTTTTTTCGAAAGTTTTTCCATTTGCTCGCCAGCTTTTTGCTGTTTCTGACTAGCACTTTTCGAGTCTTTTTTATCTAAAGCATCTTTACTTTCTTGTTGTTCTTTTTGAATATCCTGCACATCTTTTTCTGGATTTTCAAATGGATTAGGTTTTTCCAAAGCCTGATTTTTCTCTTCGAGCTTCTTTAAATCATCCTTTAAATCTTTCATTTCCTTATTCAAGGCATCCTGCTTTTGTTTTAGTGATTCATTATCCTGCTTTTTACCGGCAGTTTCCTTGCTAAGCTCTTTTTGTTCCTTAGCCAATTCATTTAAACGATCGATATCATTTTGCAGGTTCTGCTCAAATTCAAGCTGTTTGTAGAGTTCTAAAATCCTGTCTAATTCATTTTTGAGCGTTTTATTATCCAGTTGCATTTTCGACAATTCGTTTTGCGTTTGGTCTTTATTCTTCTCGTTCATCAGGTTTTGCAACTTCTGCAAAAGCTCCCTGGTCTTTTCATCCAGCACATTATCAAACAAATCCTTAATCTGTTTTTGTTTTTCTAAGAGCTCTTCCGTCTGCTTTTGGTCTTCCTGCTGCTGAATATTTTTATCGTTTTGCGCCTTAATTTCTTTTACGGCCTCGTCCAACTGCTTTTGCTTATCTAACAAAGCCTCAATCTGTTTTTTATCCTCAAACGAAATTTGTTTTTTATCAATCAGGCTTTCGGCAACTTTTTTACTTTCCTTTTCTATGGTGTTGGCTAAGCGTATAGCAGACTGTACTTTTTGCTTTAACACCTGGCTGTTAGCACTTACCTGTTCTGCAGTTTCCTTTTTTGTAGGTTGTTTAAATGTTTTTATTTCAGAACGGGTAATTTTAGAACCATTAACACCGTCATTATCAGCAACTTCAAAATAATATTCAATTTCTTGTCCTGGTCTGGCTGCCGCTGCTTTTAAATCCCAAAAATAGAAAAATGTATTTTCTGTTGAATTTGGTTTAATGCTGATGTTCTTACTTACCGTATTGACTATCTTGTTGTTTTCCTTGATGTTGTACTTAAAAGTCAATCTGCTGAAACCATAATCATCTGAAACCTGTCCGCTGAAGTATAGTGCTTTGTTACTTATAGAATCCGATTTTTCTTCAACATGGATAGTAGGGGCCTGATCTTTAATTACCGAAATTTGGTGCGAAAGAGAATCGCTAAGTGTTACAAAATCGTTTTTGGGCGTAATGCTGTACTTAGAATGATTACGAATTGTTGCATGAAAGGCCGCTTCATTATCTTCAATTTTTAGCATATTTTCCTTTCCATTTAAATTAAACAAGAGCGCATTGCTTTTGCCAGTTTTAAAGTTCCAGGTCACTCGAGTGCCCTCGGGCAAAAGAATATCGCCAACGTTGACAATCACTTCTGCTTTTTTACCCAGGTAAGGCGGATAATTTAAAGTTGCAGTGGAACTCAATAATTCAGGACGAGGTTTAACGCTTATTGTAAAAGCCGATGAATTAAATCCGCCACCTTTAAAAATCAGTTTTTTATCACTTTGAATATTTTTAATGCTGTAATGAAAATGGCTGTTGTTTTCTTTTTCCAGTTTGTAGGTATTTTTTCCATCCTCTACATAAATTTCGGCAGGTAACTCATCACCAGTTAATTTTAAGTTAATGGTTAAGTCATCGCCTTGCGTAACCGCTAACTTTTTATTCAGCACCATAAAACTAAAAGGTGCTTTCGGAGCGATATATACATCATATTTAAAGAAACTATTGGTTCCCTCACGTAAAATGGCAGGTGCAATAATGGCAATCAGCACAATGATAGAAAGCGGAATAAACAGATATTTCAAATATTTTCGATTATCATTAATCCTAACCGCGGTGTAAAAGGGAACGGGCTTCAACTCCAGAATCTTTTGGTCAATACTGGCTAGAATCAGCCGGTTATTTTCTGGCAAATTTTCAGAAAGCTGATGCAGTTGAAGGGTGTTTAAAAGCTTATCCTTAATATCAGTAAAGTGGTTGCCGATAATAACCGAAGCCTCATCAAAAGACAAATGTTTGCCCAGTTTCAACATCGAAAGTAAAGGTTTGATAATTAAGAAACCGATTAACAATAAACCTAGCAGCAAATAAGCAAAAAAGATAAAGGTTTTAAATCCGGCTGTTGGGTTCAAATAGTACAAACCTAAAAATACAAGCAAATATAGCGCAAGCAGTATCGCGGCAGCATAAATGGCACCCCGCAAAATCTTATTTAAATAAAATTTACGGATAAACTCATCTATCTTCCTCAACAAATCGTTGTAATTATTGCTCACCATATCAACGTAAATGTAAAAATTGTTCTCAGCAATTTAAAGAAACCTCCTTAAGGTAACGTGTTTATTTCAAATAGTTTATTCAAAAGCGAAAATTATAACCTGGAAAACAATGTTTGGTATTCCATGGTGGTTTTCAGTCCCGCTTTTTGCTACAACAAAAGCAGAAAAAGCTTTTGTTTCCGCTACAATCGGGTTTATTAAACTAAGATTGTTGCTTTTGGCTAAAGTTTGAAATTGTCCAACATAATACAGGCAACTAAAGTAACGTTGAAAGAATGAACTTCGCCATTAATTCATTGCCGTTTGGCTTCGATGATCTGGTTCTTTTATAGCTCCAGACAATAACACCTATATTAATTTAAAAATCTTTACCTTGTTATTATTAATACAAAGGTTACATAAATTTTAAGCGAGTATTCTCCTAAAAATCTACTTTTGACTTTTGTACAATCATACCAAATATGAAACAAGCACTTATTTTAACCTGTATGGTATTCGTTTTTACCAGCTCATTTGCCCAAAAGTTTAACTGGAATAAAAACCAGGTCATTGCCCATCGCGGTGCATGGAAAAAAAATAAATTCCCCGAAAATTCAATCGCATCACTAAATGAAGCAGTGCGTTTAGGTTGCTACGGCTCTGAATTCGATGTTTGGATGACGGCAGACAACGTTTTAGTGGTAAACCATGATGCCGAATTTCAAGGTTTAACAATTGAGAAAGTTAAGTATAAAGAGTTGCTTACCAAAACCATGAGCAATGGTGAAAAAATACCAACGTTAGAAGCCTATTTAACAGCAGGTAAAAAGCAAAAAACAACCAAACTCATCTTAGAAATAAAACCATCGCTCATTAGCAAGGAACGCGGTATTGAACTTACCAATGCCTGTATCGATATGGTTAAAAGGGTGGGTGTTTTAGATTGGACGGAATACATCAGCTTTGATTATGATTATTGTAAACGTATATTAGAAGTTTTACCAAAAGCTAAAGTTGCGTATTTACGGGGTGAAATTAGCGCAGCGCAATTGAAAGCTGATAAATTAACGGGTGTAGATTATCATTATAGCGTTTACCAAAAAGATGGTTGGATTGAAAATGCACATCAGTTAGGTTTAACAGTTAACGCCTGGACAGTAAACACCGCCCCGGAAATGCAGTGGCTTTTGGCCCATAATGTAGATTACATCACCACCAATGAGCCAGAACTTACCTTTGAAGAGTTAAAGAAAACGCCCGTTAAAAGTGGATGGAAATTAAAATGGGCCGACGAATTTGATGATAAAGGTTTGCCACTGAGCAAAAATTGGGGTTACGATGTTGGTGGAAAAGGATGGGGCAATAATGAATTACAATATTATACCGAGGCAGATACTACAAATGCGAAAATTGTTAAAGGAAATTTGAATATCACAGCAGTTAAAGCAAACAAAGAAAATAGTAAATACACATCAACCCGGTTAGTAACGAAGAACAAATTCGACTTTAAGTACGGAAGGGTAGAAGTGCGGGCTATGTTGCCAAAAGGCAGGGGATTATGGCCGGCCATTTGGGCACTTCCAACCGATTGGAAATACGGAGATTGGCCAAAAAGTGGTGAAATTGATATTATGGAACATGTAGGTTACGAACCCGATAGCGTTTACGGAACTGTTCACACCGAAAAGTTTAATCACGTATTGAAAACACAGGTGGGTAAGGGTGTTAAAATTAATCCTTATAATGCTTACCACATTTATGCTGTGGAATGGTTTAAAGATCGAATTGATTTCTTTGTAGATGACCAAAAATACCTGACTTTTAAAAATACCGGCAAAGGCGCCGCCGACTGGCCTTTCGATCAAAACTTTCATGTCATTTTAAACCTGGCAGTTGGTGGAAACTGGGGTGGAAAAAATGGAGTTGACGATACAATCTTTCCTGCAACGATGAAGGTAGATTATGTCAGGGTTTTTCAAAAGTAATCATCATTAAAGCTTAACATGGATTCACGCAGAGAATTTCTGAAAAAAGCGGCTTTGTTTACAGGCGCCACAGGTCTGGCCAATACCTTGCCGGGTTCCATTTTAAAAGCGATGGCAATTAATGCCGAACTCGGAACTACTTTTTACGATGCAGAACATATTGTATTCCTAATGCAGGAAACCGATCGTTTGACCACATGTTCGGCAAAATGAAAGGTGTTCGTGGCTTTAATGATCCCCATCCTCACATTCAACCCGACGGAAATAAAGTTTGGTTGCAGAAAGATGGTCAAGGGTATACCTACGCACCCTTTCATGTTGATATCAACAAAACTAAAATTACGTGGCAAGGTGGTTTGCCACACTCCTGGAATGATCAGGTTGCAGCCAGAAATGGAGGCAAATATGATAAATGGTTGCCTGCTAAAGCACCAATGACTTTATCTTATTATGATCGGAACGATGTACCTTTCTATTACGCCTTAGCCGATGCATTTACCGTTTGCGACCAACATTTCTGCTCTTCATTAACCGGAACTACACCAAATCGATTATTCTTTTTTACCGGAACAGTAAGGGGTGAGAAAAGCCTGAACAAAGTTGCCGTAGTAAATAACGACCAGGCAGAATCTCAAAATAATGTTTTTGTAGATTGGCCAACTTTTCAGGAAACGCTCGAAGATAATGGCATTGACTGGCGCATTTATCAGAATGAACTGTGGACATCAAAACTTCCTGAAGGGGAAATTGATGACTGGTTAGGCAACTATGGCGACAATCCTGTTGAATATGTAACCAGGCACAATGTTAAACTTTCTGCTTACTTTAGGAAAAATGGTGATCATACTGTAAAACCAGCACTAACTCCTTCCGAAGTTCAGGCGAAATATAATCAGCTATCCCAACGGGAAAAAAACCTCATTGATAAAGCTTTTCAAACGAATATTAGTCAAAAGGACTATTTAGAACTGGCTCCATATATATTCACCAACGATCAGGGAAAATCAGAGACCATCAATATTCCTAAAGGTGATATTTTTCATCAGTTCCGAAAGGATGTAGATGAAGGTAAACTTCCCACTGTTTCATGGTTGGTGGCACCACAACGATTTTCCGATCATACCAGCTCTCCATTGTACGGAACTTGGTATGTAAGTGAGGCTTTGGATATTTTAACTCAAAACCCGGAAGTTTGGAAAAAAACAATATTCGTATTAACCTACGATGAAAACGATGGTTATTTCGATCATCAACCTCCATTTGTGGTACCAAATCCCGAAGATCCTTCAAGTGGAAAGGTTTCGGAAGGAATAAACTATACTACTGATTTTGAAAGCAGGAAAGGTAGTCCGATCGGCTTAGGTTACCGTGTGCCAATGGTTATTGCCTCACCATGGAGTAAAGGGGGCTTTGTTAATTCACAGGTTTTCGACCACACTTCTTCATTGATGTTTATGGAAAAATGGTTGAGTAAGAAAACCGGAAAAACGATTAAGAGCAATAATATCAGCGATTGGAGAAGAAATTTTTGTGGCGATTTAACTTCCGCATTCAGACCATATAATGGCGAAGAAATAAAATCTCCCGAATTTTTGAAACGCGAAACCGTTGTAACCAATATTGGAAATGCAAAGAACAAACCCGCTCAGGTAAATCCAACGGCCTTAAATAAAACAGAAGTTGCAAAAATTAATAGATTCGAGGCTTTCTCACCAGAAACATCAGTGCATGCACCAAAGCAGGAGAAAGGAACTAAACCTGCTTGCGCCTTGCCGTATCAACTTGAGGTAGATGCAGCTGTTGTTGGTAATGAAATTGAACTCTCTTTCACTTCTGTTAAAACGCTTTTTGGAAGTGAAACTGAAGCCGTTGGCGCACCTTTTACCATGAATACCATTGCCAGTTTTAAAGGCGTTACAGGTAAAGTTTGGGCTTATGGCGTTAAAGCTGGTGAAACTCTGGTTGATAAAGTTAATATTGAAGATTTTGATGATGAGATTTACGATTTTAGGATTGCTGGTCCGAACGGATTTTACAGACAATTTGTTGGAAGTAACAAAAATTACATCAATATAAAAGCAAAGGCAGAACAAAGTGGACTCGTTACCAAAAAGTTAACCGGGAATTTAATCTTCTTAATAGAGAATAGAAGTTCCTCGCCAGTAAATATTCAGATCGTAGACAACAAGTTTAAAGCAGCCGTTCAACGTTTAAGCCTCAAGCCAAAACAGCTAACCAAAGTAGCAGTGAAACTTTCAAAAAATGCAAACTGGTATGATTTCAGCATCACCGAAGCGGGAAATTCAATTTTCAAACACCGCTACGCCGGAAAGGTAGAAACCGGAGAGGTTACGACTTCAGATCCGTTTATGGGAAATGTTGTTTAAATAAAAAGGCTTCAGATTTAGTTCAGAAGCCCTCCAATTTTTTATATTTAGAAAGAAATCGGTAAATCTACCTGGGTTTTATCCCATCCAATAATCAGGTTTGCGCCACTCTCTTTTGCTGTAAAGGTTAAGGAGAAGTACTCTAGCGGTTTCAATAAGGCTTTAACAGGAACATTAACCCGGGCAACATCCATTGTCTGATCGTAACTAAAGGCTCCCCATTTATCGGTCTGCTTATTCACAATAATTGTCCACACATCCTTATTTGGAATGGCAAACAAACTATAAGTTCCGGCTTTGATTTTCTTACCGCCAATGCTTACCTTTTTAAAGAAACGAACTTCTGTATTTTCGTTAGCGCCAAAACGCCAAACCTTTCCGTATTGCTCTAAAACGCCGAAAATTTCACGGCCTTTGCGCTGTGGGCGAGAATAAACAATTTTGATGACAGGTTTAGTTGCATCTTTAGCCTTAGGTGCATTTAACGGAAAATAAACAATATCTGCCGGACTTGGATCTGCAACAGGGAACTTAACCTCACCAGATGACGTTTCCTGAGCCTTTACGCTAAAACACAAAAGAGCGAAAACAACAATGAAGATATTTTTCATTTGCTGTGGTATAATTAAAATGTCCTTAAAAAGGGATGTCTTACTACAGGGATAGATTAGTATTTTCTTCCTTTAACGATAGCATTTAAAAATAAGCCTGCAGTTAACAAACCTAAAACGCCACCTAAAAGTGCAAATATGTAATTTTGTGTAATGATTGCTCCAGTTAAAACTCCGAAGAATAAACCTAAGGCATAATATAACCAGTTAAAATTATTGTTGCTGTTTTCTTGTACACTCATGTTTTTGTTATTTGGAGGCAAAGTTAGTATTTATTTTAAATTTTAATTTGTGAATGCCTCTCAATATTCCAATTAATTATCAATTCTTTCTAATTTATATCCATCTTTTTTGAGATAACGGATTAACTCTGGTAACCGATCATAAAACTTATCCTTTCGTTTTGGATCAGTGCCTATATGCGATAACAAGTAAAATCCATTCAGGCCATTATTTTTCTGTGTATTAAAATTGGTTATTGATTTAAAAATCTCCTCGCTGGAGCGATAACTTTTGCCCAATTCAGGAAAGGTATAATCTGCATTTGAACGGGTTCCTGGTGTAAAATTGATTAGCATTAATCCTTGCTTGGCTGTCCAATTAGCTATGGTTTCATTATACCATTCGTATGGCGGCAAAAAATATTTCGCATCCTTCTTCTCAACACCAAAATTCAACATCGCCGCATAATTAGCATTTAAATCATCGCTGAATTGTTTTTGGGTAAGTAACAAGCTGTCGCGATTTTTCCAATCGCAATAAAGCAAGTGTTTATCAGAATGGGCACCAAGATAATGCCCGGCTGCTTTTATTTTTTTTATTAAGGATTTGAAATTGGCGTTTCGATAAAAGTTACCTGTTAAGAAAAAGGATGCTTTTACATTTTCTTCCTGCAGTGTTTTTAATATTTTCTGTCCGCCATCCGCAAATTCATCGCCAGTAAAAATCAATGAAATCTTTTTAACGGTAGAATCACTCCTGGTGTTCGCACCTAAGCTGTAGGTTTTATGCTGAATTGATTTGGCCTGATGTTCTTTTGCCGCCAGGAGATAAATGAGTGATGCCGTTCCATCCATGGTAGGCTCGTTGGTGCTGTAATCACCATAATCATCGTGGTAAACCGCCAAGTCACTTTGAAATTCAGCATATTCATCTGCATCAGATAGTTTGATTCCAATCAAGCTGTTGTAGATATTCGTATAAACAGGACCATCAACCAACCCACCATCAATTGGGTAATTTTTTAAATGCGTAAAGGCCGAATGTGGATCGATAGGGGTATCGCCCCAGCTTGGTAAACCGTAAACCATGCTTGTTCCCCATGGGTTACAGCCGAAAAGCCAATCGAAATTAGCCTGCTCAAGTTCCATGAAACTTTTATCGCCAGTTAAATCTGCATACCACGAACATTGAATGGCAAACGAAGCCGTTAAATTATTGCTGCACCAAATAAATGGGACACCACGATAGAAAGCATTTTGTTTTGCCCGGTTCCATACTTCATTTATTCCGGCTTTATAATAATCTGTTATTTTGAGTTTTTCCTCACCATCTAACTGTTTTGCAAGTTCATAATGTCCAATATTTATAAATGGGTAATATTGATAATGTGCTGCGGTATCTTTTGCCATCCAGGGCGTAATTTTTTCTCTTTCTGCAAAGTGTATAGCGGCTAACAAATTATTTTTAACTGGTTTGGGTTTATTGAAGTTTGATGCTACAGCGGCAAGTTCAATATCATCAACCCAATTGTCTTCTGCATAGATATAAGGCGATTTTACGGAGGCAGTTTGTGTAACCCCCGGCTTTTTCATTGCAAATCGCATTGCTGTACCAGCTTTGGCACTAAGTCGTTTTGAATACTTAACATCAATTTTATTAAATAAAAATGCGCCAAGGTTAAACGCACTGCTAAATTTTGCCGCCGTAGAACTTGTACCAGTGGTGTGATTTAAAAATTTTCCACGTTGCTGCGGTTCTCCGGAAATGAAGTATAACGGCCTTTCAAAACCTTTGCCATATTGATTATCTTCTTTTGGGATACGCATGCTAATGTGATCCCGGTCATCAGCCAATTGGTTAAACATAATATTTTTTTTAGGGTGCATTTTGAGCAACCAATCCAATCCCCATTTGGCTTCATCCAAAACATCTGCAATATTATTCTTGCCATCAAGTCCGTTTGCTTGTTTCTCATCGCTAAAAACCTGAGGAAAATCCCGATAAGCCATCAATAAATGATAGGCTGCATTTGCTGATGTGGTAGCGTATTGAAGATAATCACTCGCATCATGCCAACCACCCGAAGCATCGAAGTGGGTACTATCCTTTATTCCAGCTTTTGCGCCATACAATGCAAATCCATCATGAGTATGGCAGCTGTCTTTCAAATAAGGATTAAATCCGCTGCGTTGCTGGCGCATATAGCGAAGACAAAAATCTGCAGTGCCTTTGTATACCTCGTCATTGATGATAACTTTTGGTGATAAAACACCATCGGCTTTAATGTAAAATCTTCCAGATCCTTTAAAGCCTGAAAAGTTTATTCTTGCTGTATGTTTGAATGGTCCGTAAGCCCCAAATGGCTTAATATTAAGTGAGGTGTAAACGACCTTTTTAGTCTGCTCATCTATAAGTTCAAAAAGTACAGGTACTTTATCCACCTTGCTTGCCCAAACGGCCACTTTCGATCCATGAACAGGGTAGCCAAGCAAATTGATTCTTATCCAGCTTTGCTGTTGCTCATTTTCGAACGACTTCAATGAGCCGAAAAGGTAAGCTAAAGAAATCAGTAAAATACTTAAAAGATGTTTTACCATAGGTGAGTTTTTAATATAAAATTAATCTTTTATCAATATAATGTAAAAGAAGTATAAATACATTTGGAAGTTAATCAAACGATTGATTAATTTTGTGCCATCAAATAGAAATGAAGACAGAAAAAGTAGATAAAAAACAAGCCATTTTAGAAGCCGCTGAGAAGTTGTTTTGTGAAACGGGTTATGAGGGAACTTCAACCCGACAGATTTCGAAAGAATCGGGTGCCAACATGGCCATGATTAATTATTACTTCGGCTCGAAAGAAGGCGTATTTATTGAGATTATGAATAATCGCATCGCGGGATTCGCATCTCAGTTGAAAATTATTAATGAAGATAAAATCTCTTCACTTGAGAAATTACACAAGGTTATTGAAGGCTATGCAAACAGAATTTTCTCCAACATCGCTTTTCATAAAATGATGCATCGTGAGCTTTCCCTTACACAAAGGCCCGAAATGTATGATAAAATCAAAAACGCGATGAGCCACAACATGGCAATCCTGGATAGAATTATCATAGATGGAATTGAAGACGGTAGTTTCAGCAATGTGGATGTTAGAATGGTAATTTCTACCATTATGGGTACACTAACCAATGTTGTAATTGCGCCACATAAAATTTCTCAGGGAGAGGTTATCGATTTAAGCAACCCGAAGGATAACAAACTTATTAAAGAGCGAGCCATTGCTCATTTACAAAACCTTGTAACCGTTTATTTAACATCAAAAAAATGATACCCAAATCGATTAGATTAATGCTTGTGGCATCATTAGTTCCAGCGGCTTTATTTGCGCAAAGCACTAAAGAACTAAATATCAATCAGGCAATAGAACTTGGCATAGCCAATAGTAAAAACTTAAAACTATCTCAGAATAAAATACAGCAAGCCGAGGCGCAGTTAGCAGTGGTAAAAGATAATGTACTGCCAACGGCGAATGCTAGTTTTATGTATAACCACGCAGAAATCCCAACCAGTACATTTACGTTACCGGGCGGTGGTTCTTCTTTACAATTACCACGCAGAGCTGATGCTTTTGTAGGTACAGCAGCAGTGCAGGAATTGGTTTATGGTGGTGGAAAATTAAAATATGCAAAAGAGTCGACCAAATTATTAGCCGATGTTGCCCGTTTAGATGCAGACAAAAACAAAGAAGAAATTACTTACGCGGTAATTAGTACGTATTATGCTTTGTATAAGGTAGAGCAAAGTAAAAAAGTAGTTGGCCAGAATTTAGAATCAATTGCGGCTCAAATTAAGCAGGCACAACGTTTCTTTGAGCAAGGCATTGTAACTAAAAACGATGTGTTGCGCTTTCAATTGCAACAGGCAAATGTTACGCTTACGCAGCTAGACATTGAGAGCAACCGCAAGATTATCAATTACAATCTTGACATTCTTTTAGGTTTGCCAGAAGATACCGAAGTTAAAATCAGCGATCCGAATGCAGGTTTAAAAGCAGCCAGTTCATTAAATGAATATATTGGCCTGGCAATGGCAAACCGACAGGAATTGAAACAACTTGATGCGCAGAATAAAGTTGCTGATTACAATATCAAAACCATCAGAGCGAATACTTTACCAACGGTTGGCGTGGGTGCAAACTTATACTACATTAACCCAAGCGGTAATTTTATTCCGCCAGTAAACCAATACTTAATGCCGATAACTTTAGGCGCAACAGTAAGCTGGAATATTGGTAGTATTTGGAATAATAGAAATAAAGTGCAGGAAGCTAAAATTCAGCAAAGCGAAATCAGCATCCAAAAAGATATTTTATCTGATAACGTAAAAACGGATATCAACAAAAACTTTCAAAATTACCAGGTAGCAATGAATAAGATTCAGGTTTTAGAAACTTCCATTGCCCAGGCTACCGAGAATGATAAGTTACTGGCATCAAAATATAAAAACAACGTAGCATCTGTTACGGATAGAATTGATGCTGAAACTTTATTGTATCAGGCAAAAATAAATTTAGAAATAGCTAAAGCTGATGCAGGTTTGGCTTACTACACATTACTAAAATCAACAGGAAAAATAACGCAATAAATACAACAATGACAACTGAAAATAAAAAGAAGAGCAAAGTAGTACCCATCATTTTAGGTGTTTTACTAATCATTGGTATCGTTTTCGGTATCACCGAGTGGAATTATTTTAGCAAACACGTAGATACGGATGATGCTCAGATTGATGGCGACATCAGTCCGGTTGTTGCCCGTGTTAGTGGTTATGTTAAAGACATTAATTTCGAAGAGAATACCCACGTAACTGAAGGTGAAATTTTAGTTAAACTGGATGATGCTGATTTCAAAATTAAACTAGAGCAAACTCAAGCTGGTCAAAAAGGTGCTAACGCAGGTGTAGGTGTTGCGCAATCGCAAATTGTGGCCACACAAGCCAATACAAGCACGGCTAAAGCAAATGTAGAATCGGCCAGAGCAAATGTACAGGCAGCAAACGTTAAAGTTAATTTAGCACAAAAGGATTACGCTCGTTATGCAAACCTTGTAAAAGACGGTTCGATTACACAACAGGCTTTCGACCAGGCAAAAGCAAATAAAGAATCTGCGGAAGCAGCAAGGCAGTCTGCACAGGCCGCATTTCAGGCAGCGCAAGACCAATACAACGCCGCTGTTAAACAGGTTGGAACAACACAATCGCAACTGGCAGTAAGCAGTAATGTGATTAGCCAACGCCAAAGCGATATCGATTTTGCGAAACTTCAATTATCTTATACTGATATTAAATCGCCGGCTACAGGTATTGTTTCTAAAAAGAATGTGCAAAAAGGGCAATTGGTGCAAGCCGGTCAATCTTTATTTTCTGTAGTGAATGATGGTAGCATTTACGTAACCGCTAACTTCAAAGAAACTCAATTGGAAAAAATCAAAACGGGTTCGAAAGTAGAAATCGAGGTTGATGCTTATCCTGAAGAAAAAATTCAGGGCGAAGTTTACAATTTCTCTCCAATTACTGGTGCAAAAGGTTCTTTACTTCCTCCAGATAATGCTACAGGTAACTTTGTTAAAGTTGTACAACGTATTCCTGTAAAAATTAAAATTCATCCATCAAAAGAATTGTTAGCAAAATTACGCCCTGGAATGAGCGTGAAAGCTTCAGTTTCTACAAACTAATAGTCAAATGGCCGAAGTAGGTTTAAAAAAGTGGATTATTACTTTTACGGTAATCACAGCTTCTTTATTGGAGCTGATTGATACGACTATCGTAAACGTAGCAATCCCTCAAATACAGGGAAACCTGGGCGCTACCCTCGAGGATATCGCCTGGTTATCTACTGGATACGCCGTTGCGAACGTTATCATCCTACCCATGTCGGGTTGGTTGGGTAGTCGTTTCGGGCGTAAAAATTATTTCTTAACCTCCATTATCGTTTTCACCCTGGTTTCCTTTTTATGTGGTAACGCAACCTCCTTAAATGAGCTGATTTTGTTCAGGATTTTGCAAGGCGTTGCTGGTGGTGGTTTAATTTCAACGGCACAGGCAATCTTAATTGAAACCTGGCCACGTGAAGATGTGGGTATTGCCACTGCTTTATTCGGTTTGGGTGCCGTTGTTGGTCCAACAGTTGGTCCAACTATTGGTGGCTATATTCTGGAAATTGCCGATTGGCCATGGATTTTTTACGTGAATATTCCCGTCGGAATCCTCGCCGCCTACTGTACGTACACCTTTATTCGAGAGACGCCCAAGGATGGACAGGGTAAACCTGTAGATTGGTGGGGAATTGCACTTTTGGCGATCGCTGTAGGTAGTTTACAAACTGTGTTGGAAAAAGGCGAGAGCGAAGACTGGTTTTCTACACCATACATTACCGCATTAGCAGTGGTTTCTGTTTTTGGATTATTGTTATTCATTTGGAGAGAGACCGCAACAGACCACCCCATTGTGAATCTTCGCATTATGAAGAAGAGAAGTTTCTCTATCGGAATGTTTACTTCCTTTATCTTAGGGTTTGGGTTATACGGTTCGGTATTTGTTTTCCCGGTTTTTGCACAAAACTTGCTAGGTTTTACACCATTGCAAACCGGAAAATTATTTATCGCAGGCGGAATTTGTACCATTGCCATGATGCCATTCATCGGTATCATGCTTAAAAAAGGTGTGCCTGCCCAATTTATGGCTACCGGCGGCATGTTTTTGTTCTTCGTTTTCTGTTGGATGTTAAGTAACTCTACTCTGGCTTCCGGAACTGGAGATTTCTTCTGGCCGTTGGTAATTAGAGGTTTTGGTATGGCTTTATTGTTTGTGCCGTTAACCACCCTTGCGATGCAGGATTTATCTGGAGCAGAGATTGGCCAGGGTTCTGGTTTGAATAACATGAGCAGACAGCTGGGTGGTTCTTTTGGTATCGCAGCTTTAACTACCTTAATCCACGTTCGTTCTGGCTTTCATAGAAGTAGTTTGCTTGCCAATATCAACGAATATAACCCTGCGTTTATTCAAAAATTAAATGCACTAACAAGCGGATTTATGGCCAAAGGTTCATCGTTTATTGATGCTAAGCTCATGGCGATGAAAGCCATAGAAGGAAGCGTAATTAAACAAACCATGTTATTAACTTACAACGATGCATATTGGGTGGCAGGGTTAATTATGTTGTTCTCTATTCCACTACTATATCTTCAGAAATTTAAGAAAAATGCAAACATTGTAACAGATGCGCATTAAAATTGGCAAGAAATTAGCCTGAAAAATATCATAAAATAAAAACAGCCGGTGTATTTTATTACATCGGCTGTTTTAACCCAAAAAATTAACAATCAATGCAATGCCCTTAAACATTGCAAATGTTCTTACTAAGCTAGCTAGTAGCCAAATAAGATTCTAAAATTAAAAATTATTCTATAATTTTCCAAATTGTAAGCCCTAGAATTTTAATACCTTACGCATTTTTTGTAGTATTACGATATACAAAACTATTGCTTAAGCTATGCCTAAACTTCGTTTAACAACACAACGGGAATCTATTTTTAACAATGAGGTAATCTCAAAATTCGAGCTCTTTAACAGTCTTTTTTTAACCCTTCCTTTCTATAAAATTAAAGATACCGGAACACTGCTACCACTATTCTTTAAAAGTTGTGAAGATGGCATTGCTAACGGACAAAAACCTGCTCAAATAATAGAAGAGTTTTTTGCAAAGTTTACAAGCTATACTGATAGGAAAGATATTACTGATTTACTCTTTCGTTTCATTCAATATATAGAGCGTCAGGTTGTGCTTTTTGATGCGGTTGAGGATGCTTCATTCACTAAGTTAAACACTACAGATGAGCAAAGTACGTTAGCTTTTATCCTAAAAAAGAATGCTGATAATAAGCCTATGCTGGCTAAGATAGAAAAGTTAATTGATGAACTTTCTCTACGTTTGGTTTTAACAGCACACCCTACTCAGTTTTATCCGGGAAGTGTTTTGGCGATTATTACAGATTTAACAAAAGCCATTAGAGATAATGATATCACTTCTATGAACGCCCTGTTGCAGCAGTTGGGTAAAACGCCATTTTTCAACAAAAAATCGCCGACGCCTGTAGATGAAGCATTGAACCTGGCCTGGTTTTTAGAAAATACATTTTACTTTGCTGCGGCAAATATTCAGGAAGAAATTGACCAGAACTTGGATGAATATAATCTTGAAACAAAGAAAATTCTAGAATTAGGTTTCTGGCCGGGTGGCGATAGAGATGGAAATCCGAATATCCATGCCGATACCACTTTGGAGGTTTCTAAAATGTTGCGCCAAATTCTCTTCCGTTGTTACTATCGTGATTTTAGGGTAATTAAACGCCGCATAACTTTTAGAGGTGTGGAAGAAAATATTTCCAAGCTTCAAGATGTGCTTTACAAAAATGCCTTCGACCAATCTTGTGAAATTCATGATATTTCTGATGAATTGAGAGAAAACCTTAATCAGATTAAAGAAACACTTTTAAAGGAGCATGAGGGTCTGTTTGTTGATTTAGTAAATGATTTAATCCGTAAAATTGATTTGTACGGCAATTATTTTGCTTCTTTAGATATCCGTCAGGATAGCCGCGTATTAAGAAGTGTGCATGCTTATTGCCGCCAGAATAAACCGATTTCATCTTTATATCCAGAAAATTATGATAAACTTTCAGAAGCGGAGAAGCTGAAACTGATTTCGTTTAAAGAGGCGACACCTGTTTATGTTACAGAAGCTGATGCTTTGATTGAGGATACCATTCAAACGATTAAAGAAATTAAAGGCATTCAACAACGAAACGGCGAGAAAGCATGCCATCGTTTCATCATCAGTAATTGCCAGCAGGCCAGCGATATCCTGCAACTGATAGAACTTTTCCTTTGGAATGGCTGGAGTAAGGACGCTTTAACCATTGATTTTGTGCCGCTTTTCGAAACCGTTAACGACTTAAAAGGAGCAGGGGCGATTATGGATACACTTTATAGCAATCCGTTTTATAAAGCACATTTGGCCACTCGTGGCAATAAACAAGATATTATGCTGGGGTACTCCGATAGTACAAAAGATGGTGGTTATTTAATGGCCAACTGGTCTATTTTTAATGGTAAAACATCACTCTCAGAAATTTCTAAAAAGCACAATATTCAACTGGCATTTTTTGATGGCAGAGGCGGTCCGCCGGCTCGCGGTGGCGGTAAAACCCATCGTTTTTATGCCTCAATGGGTAAAGAAATTGCAAATAAAAATATACAATTAACGGTTCAGGGCCAAACCATTAGTTCTCAATATGGTTCAGTGGAAAGTGCTGAATTTAATATTGAACAATTAATTAATGCCGGTATTTCATCAGGATTAAAAGAAAAACATAATGTGCTTCTAGACCCTGAAAATAAAGCGCTGCTTGATGAAATGGCAGAAGATGGTTACAAAGCTTTTGTTGATTTACGCGAACACCCGCTTTTTGTAAGTTATCTGGAAAAGCTGTCTCCATTGAAATTACTTTCTCAGGCAAATATCAGCAGTCGCCCGGTAAAAAGAAATGGCGGTGGAGAAATGAAGTTAGAAGATTTGCGGGCGATTAGTTTCGTTACAGCCTGGAGCATGCTGAAACAAAATGTTCCAGGGTTTTACGGAATGGGAACTGCTATGAAGAATCAGGAAAAAGCCGGTAATTGGGATAAGGTTGTAAAGGCTTATGAAGATTCTGATTATTTAAAAACCATTGTAGATAATTGTATGATGAGCATGAGCAAATCAGACTTTGTGATTACAGCTCATTTAGCCAACGACAAGGAGTTTGGTGCCTTTTGGACCCAGTTACACGATGAGTTTGAATTAACTAAAACAATGCTTCTAAAACTATCAGGACAGGAAGTTTTAATGGCTAATTATCCGGTTGATAAAAAATCCATCGCTACCCGTGAGAAGATTATCTTGCCGTTAGTTTTAATTCAGCATTTCGCTTTAGAAAAACTTCAGCACGACCAGAACGAGAAAGACCAAGCAGCTTTAGAAAAATTAGCTGTTAGAACGGTTTTTGGTATTGTAAATGCAGGCAGGAATTTAGCTTAAGGTTTAGTCACGGTTTAATTTACCATATAACATTTAAGGAAATATAAGTTTTAAAGCGTTTATAGGTCTGTGTTTTCACAGACCTTTTTTGTAACTAGCCATGATCGGTCGTCATTGCGAGGTACGAAGCAATCCTAAAACGTCTGCTGCATTAAGATTGCTTCGTGCTTCACAATGACGTGGTGGCTATTTACGTTGCCAATACGAGATGCCTAAAAAACAAAAACCCCTCTGCATTCCTGCAAAGGGGTTGTTTTTTAAAGAGCCTGATTAAAGAAAATTATCTATCAATCGAACCCATTACTTTTTGGCCGAAAGCGTTAAGCGCATCTTTTTCAGCAGCACCTTCGCTTACCATTTGATGCACCTCAAGCGCACCGCAAATATTGGTAATCATTTCGCCAGCAACATCAACTTCATGTTCGCTAACGCCTCTGAATTCGCAGAAAGCCTCTAACACTTCTAAAGTTGTCTCCAATTGAGCAGGAGTCGTGTTTTGAAATAATTGTCTTATAACCGGAATCTTCATTACTTTATCTTGTTAAAAAGTTCAATTAAACCTTCCGCTTTGTTGGTTTGAACCTGATCTACCAAATTACCACCTTCAAAAGCTGCGAAAGTTGGTAAATTATCAACGTTAGCAAATTTGCGTGAGTTTGGAAGTTTCTCGGCATCAACAATTAAGAAAGCTACATCTTCATTTTCAGCAGCCAGCTTTTTAAACTTGGGTTTCATGATTCTGCAGTTACCGCACCATGATGCAGCGTACTGAACCATAACTTTCGAGTTATCGGCTAAATACTGTTGAAGATTATCTTCTGTTAATTCTAAAAACATGATGTTTTATTTAATTAGTTAGCAGCTAAATATTCAGCAACGCCAGTTCTGTTTGCGTTCATTGCTTCTTTTCCTTCTTCCCAGTTTGCAGGGCAAACTTCGCCATGTTTTTGAACGTGAGCATAAGCATCAATTAAACGTAAATATTCTTTAACGTTTCTGCCAACAGGCATGTCATTAACACTTTCGTGAAAAACTTTACCAGTTTCGTCAATTAAATAAGTTGCTCTGAAAGAAACATTTGAACCCGAGAATGATTCGTTTCCTTCTTCATCATAATTAACTTCTTGATCTAAAATATCTAAAATTCCAGATAACTGTCTGTGCGTATCAGCTAAAATTGGGTAAGTAACACCTTCAATTCCGCCGTTATCTTTTGGTGTATTTAACCAAGCAAAGTGAACTTCGTTAGTATCGCAAGATGCACCAATTACAATTGTATTTCTTTGTTCAAATTCAGGTAAAGCAGCTTGGAAAGCATGTAATTCTGTAGGGCAAACGAAAGTGAAATCTTTTGGATACCAGAATAAAATAACTTTTTTGTTTTTACTAACAGCTTCTTCAAATACGTTGATTTTCAAGTCATCACCCATGTCTGACATTGCATCAATACTAACACTCGGGAATTTTTTACCTACTATTGCCATAATTTTTTGTCTTTAATTTTGTGCCACAAAGGTACGGTGAAAAGAACTCCGAATCAACCCGGATGTATTAATTATTCATCGTATTTATTGATAACGATATAGTCAAAAACTATATTCATTTTGAAATGTATAATTTGTCGCTATTTAATTATTTGAAAATGAACGGATGATGCTTTTGGCAGTTTACAGTCCCGCTATTCGTTACAATCTTTTTGGCTTCTATTGTACGCTATGGTCGTCATTGCGAGGAGGAACGACTTGGCAATCTATTTTATTTGTACTACAAAAAGTATTTTCACTTCTATCGGGTTTATTAACAAATTATGGGAATTCTTGGGTCGGGTTTAAATGCATCTGCACTTTCGGCTAAAGCCAGCACTATTATTATCATTCATTCCGTTGGTTGAAACCAACGGCAAGGAATCCCAAAAGCTTATAAGGTACATGGTTTTATTTCATTGCCGTCTGGCTTCAGCCGACGGAAGACAAAAAACCCCTCTTAATTTTCATTAAAAGGGGTTCGAAATTCTATTTCTTTAATGTATTTTCATACAATTTAAATATCCTTTTGTATTCATCCGTCCAGCTGCTAGGTTCGATAAAACCATGGTCTTCTACGGGGTAAACAGCCAGTTCCCAATTATTTTTTCCCAGCTCGATAAAACGTTGAGTAATGCGAACGATATCCTGAAAATGAACATTCACATCAACCATTCCGTGCGCCATTAATAAGTTTCCTTTCAGCTTATCAGCGAAATAAATAGGAGAGCTTTTCTTGTAGGCAATCGGGTCGTTGAAAGGGTCGTTTAAAATATTCGAAGTATAACCATGGTTGTAATGGGCCCAATCTGTAACGGAACGCAAAGCGGCGCCACTGGCAAAAACATCTGATTCATTAAACATGGCCATTAAGGTGATAAAACCTCCGTATGACCCACCATACAAGCCAACATGTTTAGGATTAACGCCATACTTTTCCACCAAAAATTTAACCCCATCAACCTGGTCAGTTAAATCTTTTCCACCCATGTGCCGATAAATCCCGGTTCTGTGGTCTCTGCCATAACCTGAACTTGCGGTATAGTCAATGTCAATTACCGTGTAACCATTATCAGCCAGTAAATTATTAAACATAAACTCACGGAAATAAGTGCTCCAGCCAAAATGTACATTTTGAAGATAGCCCGCACCGTGAACAAAAACTACGGCAGGATGATTAGGATGAGGCTTTTCAGATTTATAAACCCTTGCATAAACATCAGCACCGTAACGGTTTTTAAATGAAACCATATCAGGCTCACGCCATTTGTAAGAATTGAATTCTGCAGTTGTAGATTCGGTAATCTTTACTGCTTTTGCACCAGCTTTATTGGGTTGCAGATACAATTCAACAGGTTTATTCAGATAAGAATAATTTATGGCTATGTATTTTTCATCTGGAGAAAGTGTAAGGTCATTTAAACCTTTCATCGTTGTAATTTGAACAAGTTCTCCACCGTTTACGCTAATTTTGAAGAGATTGGTAATTCCTGGATGCTCTTTATTTGTTTTTAAGTAAAAAGTGCTGTTATCCTTTGAAAGTTGAACAGATTGAACTTCCCATTTACCAGAAGTCAACTGTTTTTTATTTCCGGTTAAAACATTTGCAACATATAAATGCGAATAGCCAGTAGCCTCACTCTGGTAATAAAAACGATTGTTGTCAATCCACCCTGTGCTTCCCTGATAAAATCCACTAATACCGGGGCCTCCAATCCAGGCCTCATCATGCTGGCGGTCGATTAAATCGAATTTTCCTGTTGATGCATCTAATTTTAAAATCCAGCGGTCTTTATTATCAGCTGATGTAGCAACCACAATTCCAGTACTGCCGTTTTCGTTCCAAATCGGACCGAAGAAATTAACAGGCCTGTCAGCGTTTTTCTTTTTCAGAGAATCTAATTGCTTAGGATAGTCCTTGTAGAAATCCGGAATGTCTTTAATGCCGGGAATAGTTGCCGTTTGTATCGCATAAACAGTATCTCTTTGTGTGTCAAAAATAAATCCCTGAGAGATATTCTCATTTTCGCCAACCTTTGTTCTGCCAGGAATATCTTCCGTATAACCAGAAGCTGTAACATAGTTTGGTACGATGGTGCTGTGATTGTTTTGAGCCGGAGCAGTCAATTTGTAAGTTACAAATCTACCATCCGGGCTAATCACTACTCCATTAAGAAACTTGTCATCTGTATAAAGTGATTTTAAAGATTTGGTTTCACTAGATGATGAACCAAAACGACCTCTTCCTCCACGGGCACCGCCATTACGCGTTTCAGCATTTCTTTTCTTGATGATATCAAATAATTCAGTTTGCTGGGCCTTTAGCCAGCTATCTTGTTCAGTAGTAGGTTTTGCTGGTGTTCTTCCCGCTGCTTTTCCCTTAACAAAATTGGTTATTTGTTTGGTTTCGGCAGTTTTCATATTCAACTGGAAAATATTGTCGCCCAATTGATAAGCAACATCACCATTGGTTAAAAAGACAGGGTTGCTTTCCCTATCCATCGTATTGGTTAAACGAGTTTCTTTCTTCGTTTTGAAGTTCTGAAGATAGATATCGCCACTTTTTTCTACTAAACCTAACGATTTATCCTTATTGTAAATGTAATTTAAACCTAACAATTTCTCATCTTCTTTCTCAGCAGCTTCTACAGGTTTTGTTGATGAGTTTGAAATTTTAAACAACTCTTCTTTAGCCTTATTATCTGGATTCCAATTGAAATATAATGTTTTGCTATCTCCTGTCCAGCGGAAGTTAGTAGGGGAGGTTCCCATCCATTTTGGGTCTCGCATTATTTTTTCGACTGTTAATGGGGCTATTTGTTGCGCAAAAGTATATTCTCCTGTACACAACAGTAGGAAAAGTAAATATTTCTTCATGAATTTAGTTTGGATGCTGCAAGTTAGATAATGCAGGTGCTAAATCTATAAGGAAATGGAAATGTTACAACACCTCTCCCTATGAAAGGTTGAGTTGTTAGTAAAAGCTGTTCAATCCCTCTCCTTGGGGAGAGAGAAACAAAGGACAAAAGTAGATTCATCAAAAATTGGGGGGGAGGTTTTACCCAATAGTTTATTTTTAAAGAAAAATGCCACGGAAACACAAATTTAGACGGAATTGGCCGAATAAATTTCCATGTGTTCCGGGTGCAAAAAACTATGATGGCTTACCTTATTACTCTTCCGGTTCTATCCACATTCACCATATCAAATGGTTTCAGATATTCATTAATAATAACTGAAAATTCTCTCCGTGTTAAAACTTTTTTCAAGTCGTATTTTGAGGAAAATTTATAGTTTTTGTTCCATTTCTTTTCTATTTCGGCTTTGGTGGCATCAACAGCTTTGTTGCCCACGTAACAAACCATCGAAATGGTATTTTCCAGATTTATGGGAATATTTTGATGGTCATCAAACCAGATTTGCGCTTTGTAATAATAATCCTTTATGGGCTGCTTAATTTCATCATAAGAAACCTCTTTTTCGGGATTCAAATAAACTTTTGCATTTTTGATGTCAGCTTTCAAAATTCCTGTAATACCGATTTTTTGTATGGCCAGCCAATTTGAATCGGCTATTTTTACATCTTCAAAAGGCATTAAAGAAAGTTTGTAGCTCAGTAATTCACCCTGTATTCTTTTTAAATTTGATAAGCTGGTTTTGGTTTGAAAAAATGCCGCATAAGCTGCGGTTGCACCAGCGGCTTGACCAATTTCTAAATTATCGGGTTTTATGTAAAGGATATTTTCCTGATTTGGAATGAGCAAATTGTAAAGCGATAGGAAATCTGTTGTTTCATTTATCCCGCCAATTGTAGTTCGATATAAGTTTTCCGAATAATTTAAGTTAGCTGCCTCCGCTACATTTAAACTAGTGACCTTTAATGCAGGAAGAATTTTCTGAATATCATCGGCAACAATTAAAACCTTTGCCTTTATGCTTTTTTCTTTGGTGAGTTTTGCTTCCCAACCACTTCCCGAACGTTTTAACTCGAAGTAAGTTGTGTTGTTGGTCACATCCAAAAGCTTAGAGCTATCCGACCAGTTTTTAATTACAGCATTTAAAATTTGATTAGTTATTTCGGGTAGTGCAATACTATCTGAAATTTTTAAAGATTTTCTTGCTCTTTTTTCGAATGCTTTGGTTATACCGGTTTGAGGTAATTTGTTGAATTCGCTAAGTTTAAATCCATCACTTTGTGTTAAAATAATAGTGTTAACACCCGATTCTGATGCTTGAATACCCGCTGCAAAGGCTGCATTTGAATTTCCTAAAACCAATACATCAGTTTTGATGGTTTGTGCCTGGCTAAACAAAGGAATTAAGTAGATGAAAAGGAAAAATAACTTCTTCATTGCTGGTGTTTAAAATTATTTGCAATATGCTTTAAATGAATGAGCTTTTGATGAAATGAATTGATTTTAACTAAATTTAATTAGGAAATAATGATGTCAGTTGTGTTTATCAAAGACCTCTCATTATCTTTCGGCAAGCTCAAAATGACAGATAATTCAATGGAACAAAAAATAAACTCAGTTTTTGATTTACAGCAAAAATACAAATTTGAGTTGCGTAAAACGGATGCAAAAACCCGAATTGCGAAGCTAATGGTACTTAAGCAGGCTTTGCAAAATGCTGAAGAGGAAATTTATGTTGCCTTGGAGAAAGATTTACGCAAAAGTAGATTTGAAACTGCTGTAACGGAATTATTTTTTACTTATGCTGAGATAGACCATGCGGTTAAGAAATTGAGCAGTTGGATGAAACCAAAATCGGTTAGTAAAACCATGAGCAATCTTTTTGCAGCCAATAAGATTTACTATGAGCCGAAAGGAGTTTGTTTAATTATTGCGCCATGGAATTATCCGCTACAATTGATGATGAGTCCATTGATTTCTGCAATTGCTGCAGGGAATTGTGCCATCTTAAAACCATCTGAATTAAGCGCCTACACCGCGAAAATTATTAATAAAATCATTGAAAAAGCTTTTGATAAACAAGAAATAGCTTGTTTCGAGGGCGATACTGAAGTTTCGACCGAATTGTTAAAACTCCCGTTCGACCATATATTTTTTACCGGAAGCACAACAATTGGAAAAGTGGTAATGGCGGCGGCAGCAAAAAATCTAACATCGGTTACTTTAGAATTGGGTGGAAAATCTCCGGTAATAATTGATGAGTCTTGTGATTTGAAAAAAGCCGCAGAAAAAATAGCCTGGGGAAAGTTGGTTAATGCTGGGCAAACCTGTATCGCACCAGATTATGTTTTAATTAACGAAAAACAGGAAGCGGAGTTTGTAAATTATTATAAAGTTGCCGCACAGAAAATGTTCTTCGCAGATGGCGCAATTAACACAGCTGTTTATGGAAAAATCATCAACCAGAAACAATTTGATAGATTAAATGGCTTGATATATGCCGCAATAAATGAGGGTGCAAAATTAGCGTTCGGGGGAGAGGCAAATGCCGAGTCTTTAACGATTAATCCAACTGTTTTAACTTCGGTAAGTGCGGAAAACAGTATTATGCAATCAGAGATATTTGGGCCGATTTTACCCATTGTGAAATACAAAAATTTGCAGCAAGCTATCGATTTTGTGAATGGAAAAGGTAAACCTTTAGCGCTCTATATTTTCTCAGATGATTCTAAAAATCAAGAAAAAATCATCAATGAAACCAGTTCTGGAGGTACCTGCGTAAATGATGTGTTGGTTCATATCAGCAATCCAAATTTACCTTTTGGAGGAGTCAACAGCAGCGGAATAGGAAGTTGTCATGGCATTTTTGGTTTTAAAAATTTCTCTCATGAAAGAGCAGTTGTTTTTCAATCCAAATTTGGAATGACCAAAATGATTTATCCTCCTTACAACATAAGCTTATTAAAATGGTTGAAAAAGCTTCTATGAGATGCCACGGAAACACGGATTGATACGGAATAAAATTGATTATTTCCGAGGTTTCTGTGCTTCCATGGCAAAAAATCTGCTTGTGCAGATTGATTACATCAGTATTAGCATTGCGGCGCTCATCGCAATCATAATTGCATCTTCTACAATGGTAACTGTACTCATTGGTAGATTAAAAACTGCACCCAGGCAAGCACATTGAATCTTTTTCTTGTTCAAAACGCTTTCCAAAACGCCGATAATACTCACCAACATTACAACCAGGGTAACCCAATTTACCACAACCGGCAATAAATTCAGTGCAAAACTTAAGCCTAAACCAAGTTCGATAAAAGCATAAATGTAACCCCAGGAACTGAATTTTTTCGCAACGATATCGTACATCGCGTAGCTTTCTGCAAAAGCTTTCAGGTTCAACATTTTGAAAAAAGAGAAAGTCAAGAAAAATCCGGCCATGAAAATACGCATAAAAGTCATGAAGTTGATGTTGCCATCTTGCCAGGAAACCAATAACGAAATCGCGGTAACGTAACCAAAAATCAATAGGATTGGTTTATAAGTTTCAGTCCATGATTTTGTTTCCTCCGCCAATTCGCTGTGGTTATTAGCCGTAATCTGATATTTACTTTCTGCTCCGCCCAAAGCCTGCTGCAAAGCAGCTAAGCCGATATGTTTATCCATACTGATGGTTGCAGAATTTGTATCTTTCGAAACCTCAACAGCCGTTACTTCAGGCAAAATCAAAAGATTGTTTTTTACTTTATTTTCGCAACCACCACATGTCATTCCGGTAAGTTGATAGGTATGTGTCATAACTAAGATTTTAAACAAATTTACCCATCTTGGGGATGAGAAGCGTTACAGAATAATCATAAAATGTTATAGAATTTTAAACGGATGTGTAAGTCGGCCGTCATTGCGAGGCATGAAGCAATCTTCAGCTACAAGTATATCTTTACGGATATTGCTTCTCTCGAAGAAGAATCAGGATTGCAATGACGGGGATTAGAGCATCAACGGCATGACAGAATATTTGCGCTCAGCATCTCTTTGCTGTTAAAACTATCCAACCAAAACCGAGGTCATTGTTAATGAACCACCAACGGCTTTGTCATTAAAAAACGAAACTTCCTCATTTTCATTCTTCAAACCTAACGTGTAAATCAATGGCAAATAATGCTCTGGAGTTGGGATGGCCAGCATGGCATCACTTCCTAAATTGCGGTAATTAATTAATGGTTTGTGGTCGCCGTTAGCAATAAGGCTTTTGAATTTGTAATTCATTTCATTCGCCCAATCATAACCACCTCCGTTAATCATTTCCCAGCTAATCATTCGAAGATTGTGCACCATATTTCCACTTCCAATAACTAAAACGCCTTTTTTCCGGAGCGCATAAATTTCTTTGGCAATTTCATAATGGTTTTCTGGCGATTTTGTGTAATCGATACTCAATTGGAGAACAGGAATGTTGGCTTCTGGATACATGTGTTTTACCACCGTCCATGTTCCGTGGTCTAAGCCCCAATCGTGGTCTAAGCCGATATGCGTAGAGTGTACCAGGCCTGGTATTTCAGCCGCCAATTCTGCATCTCCGGGAGCAGGGTACTGAGCATCAAACAACGCTTGTGGAAATCCTCCAAAATCGTGAATGGTTGATGGAAAATCCATTGCGGTAACAAAAGTTCCATGTGTGTACCAATGCGCAGAAACCACCAGTACTGCTTTAGGTAACGGAATGTTTTTTGCCAACTCGGCCCAACTTTGGCTAAACTCATTATTTTCAATCCCATTCATCGGAGAACCGTGGCCAATAAACAGCGTAGGCATTAAATCCGTTTGTGGTAAACGTTGGGTAAAACTTCTGAATTGTGATAAGCTTGACATGCTGTTGAATTTTAATGTAAAGGTACAGCATCGTTATTTTTAGGGGCTTGATTTATGTTAAGAAAACGATAAGAACTCCATTATCCATTTTACATCTTCCATGAATCATCAAATCTCATCCAAGGTTTTCCTTTTGTCAAATGTTTGCTTTTTATAAGCTGACGGTGTTAAGTCTGTCACTTTTTTAAACTGAGCAGAAAGATGCGCAACACTGCTGTAATTAAGTTGATAAGCAATTTCGCTTAGCGTGAGTTCGCCATAGGTGAGCATTTCTTTTGCCTTTTCGATTTTCTGAGCGATAAAATACTTTTCAATGGTTTGATTCTCTGCTTCAGAAAAAATGGCGCTTAACTGATTATATTCCTGATTAATTTGATGACTTAAGTAAGTAGAAAGATTAATTTTTAAAGGCTCCTTTGAGTAATGAACCAGATTGATGATTGCCGTTTTTATTTGCTCGGCAATTTGAGTTTTTCTATCCTCCAATAATTCGAAACCAAAATGATTTAACTTTTCAGCGATTTTTATTTTATCATCAACAGAAATGTTTTCCGATATTAAAACTTCGCCAAGTTCAACCGAAATAGGATTAAAGCCAAGCTTTTCCAGCTCAGCCTTAACCACCATTTTACAACGGTTGCATACCATATTTTTGATATGCAGATTCATTATTTCGATTTTATGGTTTCGGTAACATCGCCACAATCAAACATCATGCTTCCATAATAGGGGTTTTCAATGTTTTCTTTTTCGTTTAGCCAACTCGCTTTAGCCATTGGGCAATGCTGAACGTAAATTGTTGCATTATTGAATTTAATGTTTCTTACCGTTTTTATCATGGCATAAGATATTCCCTCGAAAGATTTTCTTTGTGTTTTGATGTCTTTTCCGGCAGCTAATTCTGTTGCTTTTGCTTTAATTATTTTGGCCTGCTCCATCCAAGTTGTATGTTGTGTAGCTGGCAAATCTTTGTGTGGAATGGCATCAACTTTAGCCGATAAAACTTTTACTTTTTCTTTAGCTACATCTTTTTTATCAGCTGCCAAAGCATTTTTAACGTCGTAATAGGCAGTTAATAACTGATTAAAAGCTACATCTGTTTTACTTTGTGCGAAAGTTAATTTTGTAGTTGCGATGGCAATTATAGCCATTATTATCATGATTTTTTTCATCTTTATTTTATTTTAAAACATTAAAAAAGTTAAATTCTGCCCTTAGCAGATACATGTTTTTAAGATATCGGTTTGCCATATTTCCGGTGGCCTGGAAACGATAACCTAAATCTATCCGGGTGCTGCTGTTTAAAATTACCTGAACGGCTGGAGCCAAATCTAGATAGGATTTGCCTGAGGCTGGGTCGGTTTTTCCTAGTATTTCGAAATAGACATTGAAATTCGGCTCTTTATAGTTCTTGTAAACAAAAGGAAGCACAAGGTAGCCTGATGATAAACTATAGGAGAACATATTGTTAGGTCTTGGCATTCCAATAATTTGCCTATCACTGTTATTAAATGAATGTGCATAACCCAAAGTTGCCGAAAGGGCGAGTTTATGTAAAAGTTGGGTGAAAATTAACCCAGCCTGTGCTCCACTATTATCTCCCTCCAGATTAATATCTCTGGTAAAAGTTGGGCGTTTACTTGTGCTAATTCTACCAAAAGCCGCGGCCCTGAAATGACTTTGAGCTTCATCAATAGATAAAAAACGATATTTAGCATATAAACTTCCGCCCTCTAGCCGATATTTCCCATCCATATCTGATAAGAACGCTTGCGCATGTGCCATCAGGTTTTTATTAAAGCCAAACATTACCTCAGGAATTGTTCTGCTTACAAAACCAGGATTGTTAAACATCCCCTCGTTGGTTAAACGAACTCCAATTGATTTGGTGGGCATATTACTTGCCGGTTCGGTAAAAACATATAGCTCTTGTGCGAATGAGTTTATGTTGGCGCCAATGAAAACCAGCGCCATAATAAGAATCTTCTTCATTTTTAGGAAAGAACTAAGTGATAAACACGAGTTTTCTTTCCGTTTACAACTGCTGTTCCATTTGCATAAGCATCAGAATTAAGCGTGGTTGCTTGTTTCTTAAATGCAGAACCAGAAATGAAATTTTTATCAACTACTGATGCTTTTACCGTTCCATTTAAAGTTTTGCTTTTTGCATTAACGAAACGATAAACGTTACCATCAACAATCGCCTGACCTTTATCATCAACCTTAACCTGATTGAATGTAAAATCAGCTGTTAAGCCACCTACAGAAAAACCAGCATCCTGAACTTTTTTACGAATTAAATCGATATTGATGTCGGCGCCTTTTTTGAAAGTTAAAACGAAGATGTTTTTATTTAAATCTGGTTTTACGGAATTAACAAAACCTAAGGTCTCCAGTGATTTTTGTGTTGCATTTGAACACATGGAGCAGGTTAATCCTGTCACTTTTAAATCTGCTGTTGAAATTTGTTGAGCCGAAACTTTAACGGCAAAAAGAAGCATAATGATGCTGAATATTTTTATTGTTCTCATGATTTTTGAAATTAGAATTTAAGAAATGTCACATTGCGCCTTTGGAAATGCTTAAGCACCGAAAGGCAAATGAGTAATCCTAATTCCTAAAAATACAATTGAAAACATGCAAGGCAACCCGCGAGGAAAGCGGCGGGGCTTTGTTGCTGATTTTGCTGAAAAAAACTGGGGTAATATTGGTGAGAAATTCTAAAACCGGTGGGTGCAGAAAAAGCTGGATAGAAAACAACTTTGGCATTTCTACTTTTGCCGCAGTTTGATGACTATCTTTTACTTTAACCGTTACCTGAGTGTTCTTGCAACAGCCATCGTCTTTTATCTTTTCAGCAGGAATATCCTTGCAGAGTTTACAAGCAAGCTCATTGCTGAACAGTTGCACATTTGCCAGTTTACCACCGCAGAAATGCAAACTTAAAGCCAAACCCATAACACTAACCGCATACAATACGGCCAAAGAAAGTGCTATTTTTTGTTTTAACTTCATTACTACAAAGTTAAGGCAAAAAAAACCGAATATTAAACTGCTTTATTTATTGAATTTCATTTTTTACCTTAAATTAGCCCCAAACACCTTTCAAATGAAGAAATTATTATTATTGATCTGCACCTTTTCTGTGCTATCAGCTTTTGCAGCGAAGCCAAAAAATCAATATATCCGGATTAAAACGGAGTTTGGCGAGTGCATCGTGAAACTATATAATGAAACGCCATTACATCGTGATAACTTTCTAAAACTTACAAAGGAAGGTTATTATAATGGCACTTTATTTCACAGGGTGATTAAAGATTTTATGATTCAGGGCGGTGACCCGGATTCCAAAACTGCAAAGCCAGATTCTTTACTGGGTGAAGGTGGCCCAAAATATACCATCCCGGCAGAATTTAGAGATAGTCTGTTTCACAAAAAAGGTGTTTTGGCTGCCGCTAGAGACAATAATCCTGAAAAGGCATCGAGCGGAAGTCAGTTTTACTTGGTGCAAGGGAAAGTTTTTACGGAGGAACAATTGAACAGCCTCGAAGAGAAGAGATTAAAATTTAAAATCCCGGAATGGCAAAGACAGGTTTACAAAACCCTTGGTGGTACACCGCACTTAGATAGAAATTATACCGTTTACGGAGAGATAATTTCAGGTCTGGATATGGTCGATAAAATTGCTGTTTTAACAACCGATAAAAATAACCGTCCTAAAAGTGATGTTAAAATGGATATCACGATTTTGAAAAGGAGAGAGGCGAAAAAGTTGGAGAAGCAACTGTTAAATGCTTCATTAAAGGACAAAATGATAATGAAGTCCTGATGAAAATCATTTCCTATAACGTTAATGGCATTCGGGCGGCAAGTACGAAAAACTTTTTCGGTTGGTTGCAGACTACAGATGCCGATATGATTTGCCTGCAGGAAGTAAAAGCATTACCCGTTCAAATTCCTGAGATTATTGCTTTGGTAGAGCAGCTGGGTTATCATCATTATTGGTTTCCGGCCGAAAAAAAAGGTTATAGTGGCGTAGCCATCTTAACCAAAATTAAACCTAATTATGTTGAATATGGCTGCGGCGAAGAATGGATTGATCAAGAGGGAAGAATTTTAAGGGCCGATTTTGATGATTTTTCTTTGATGAGTTTGTACATGCCATCGGGTTCGAGCGGAGATGAACGGCAGTTGAAAAAATATGCTTTCATGAAGTTTTTTGATGTTTATATCGATGAACTGCGTAAAGAAATCCCAAACTTAATTGTGAGTGGAGATTATAACATTTGCCATACCTCAATTGATATTCACAACCCAAAATCGAATGCAAATTCATCGGGCTTTTTACCAGAAGAACGCGAATGGATGCAGCTATTTTTAGATAATGGTTTTATAGATGCTTTCCGCCATTTTAACAAAGACCCGCATCATTATACCTGGTGGAGTTATCGTGCGGGCTCAAGAGGTAAAAATTTGGGTTGGCGAATCGATTATCATTTGGTTACAAAACCAATGGAAAGCCGATTAAAAAACGTAAGAATTTTACCCGATGCGATACACTCCGACCATTGTCCGGTTTTGTTAGAGATAGAATGACGTGATTAAGCGGTTAATCTATTTGTGGTTAACTGTTTGCAAACCCGATTAACCATTTAAACAATTAATCAATAATACCGCTAACCAGATGCTCATCACAAATATAAAAGGCCTTGTAGGCGTGCATCCAAAAGATAAGTTGCTTCTTCGCGGAAACGAAATGAACAACTTACCCATATTGGAAAATGCATGGCTTTTAGTAGAAGACGGTTTGATTAAAGATTTTGGTGAGATGAGCGAAATTCCTATTCAAATCTTAAATCTCTCATCTCAAATTTCAGCTAAAGGTAAATTTGTTTTTCCATCCTGGTGCGATAGCCATACACATATAGTTTTTGCCGCTTCGCGGGAAGAAGAATTCGCCATGAAAATTCAAGGTAAAACTTATGAAGAGATTGCAGCTGCAGGCGGTGGGATTTCAAATTCTGCCAATAAACTTCAACATGCATCAGAAGACGAGTTATTCGAAAGCGCATCCAGTCGTTTAAAAAACATGATTTTGCAAGGCACAGGTGCCGTTGAAATTAAAAGTGGCTATGGCTTAACGGTAGAGAGCGAGATTAAAATGCTGCGGGTAATCCAGCGCTTAAAAGCGAACTTTCCGATTCCAATTAAGGCTACGTTTTTAGCGGCGCATGCGTATCCAAAGGAATTTAAAGATAACCATCAAGGCTACATTGATTTAATTATCCATGAAATGCTGCCTCAAATAGCAGAAGAAAAATTAGCTGATTATATTGATGTTTTTTGTGAAAAGGGATTTTTCTCCGTCGAAGAAACAGACCAGATCCTAAAAGCGGGTGCAAAATTTGGCTTAAAACCTAAAATTCATGCCAATCAACTTTCTGCATTTGGAGCAGTTGAAGTTGGTGTAAAAAATTACGCCGTGTCGGTTGATCATCTTGAAGAAACCAATCAGCAAACCATAAATAGTTTAAAAACATCAAATACCATTGCAACACTTTTGCCTTCTTGTTCGTTTTATTTGGGAATTCCTTTTGCCGATGCCAAAGGTTTAATTGCCGAAAATGTTCCGGTTGCGTTAGCAAGCGATTATAATCCCGGTTCAACGCCATCGGGAAACATGAATTTTGTGGTTTCGTTAGGGTGTATAAAGCTTAAAATGCAACCAGAGCAGGCCATAAATGCCGCTACATTAAACGGTGCAGCCGCGATGGAAATCAGTAGCGAATATGGAAGCATTTCAATTGGTAAGAAAGCAAACTTATTTATCACCAAACCGATGCCCTCAATGGCCTATCTGCCTTACAGTTTTGGTGAAACACAAGTAGAAACCATCATTTTAAACGGTGAAATTTATAATGGATAGCCTTAAAATATATTCGCAAAGCGATATCAATAACCTGATTATTTACCGGAGTGGCGAAACCAAACTTGGTGAAAGGATACAAACCATTTCTTCTCTTGATGCGCTGCAGTCGTCAACTGCAAAATTTGTGCTTTTAGGTATTCCGGAAGATATTGGTATTCGGGCAAACTCAGGTATTGCGGGCGCTTCTACCACCTGGCGACCAGCGTTAATGGCATTCTTAAACATTCAAAGCAACCGGTTTTTGTCAGGCGAAGAAATTTTAGTGCTGGGGCATTTCGAAATTGAAGAACCTAAAGATTCTACCATCGATGGCTTAAGAAAAAAGGTAAGTGAAATCGATGATTTGGTTTATCCGGTAATTGAAAAAATTGTTGCTGCGGGTAAAATTCCAATTGTGATTGGCGGCGGACATAACAACGCTTATCCAATAATTAAAGGAACATCGCTGGCCAAAAAGCAGTCGATTGATGTTTTAAATGTGGATGCACACGCAGATTTAAGGGAGCCCGAAGGAAGACATAGCGGAAACGGATTTACTTATGCGCTAGCCGGGAAATATATGGATAATTATTTCATGTACGGTTTGCATCAAAACTATAATAACGAGGCTATTTTAAGTCAAATTGAGGCAAACCCAAAGCTGAAGCCGATATTTTTTGATGATATTTTAAAAGGCGTAGAAGACGAAAATTTCTTTTTTGCTATTGGTTCCGTTGCAGGTTTAGAGATAGATTTAGATTGCATTCAAAATGTACTTGCAAGCGCCGAAACCCCGTCAGGTTTCGCTGTAAATGATATTCGAAAATTAATTTTAACGAATGAAAAAAAGTTTTCTTATCTGCACATCAGCGAAGGCGCAACAAGGTTGCTTGATGGTAGGGTTAGTAAGTTAACCTCTAAATTAATTGCTTACTTAGTTAGTGATTTTATTAAGGCGCAAGCTTAAATTGTTTCTTAAGATTTGGTTCTGCGAAAATCTGTGTAATCAGTAAGATATTATAGAACTAAGTTCTACAAATGCTCTGCTTCGTATTTTTCTCCAGCTTTTAGCATCAGCTCAATTTGTTTTAAATCTTCAGCAGTAAGCTCTTCTTTTTCCTGCAATTCAAATACAGCAATCATGTTGTCTTCGTATTGTTTCTCAGTTTTAATAACGATTTCCTGTGCCATGATTGTAAGCTTAAAATTTAATGGTTTCTGTAGGTGTAATGCAATAATTCAGCCTGATGTCGTGTTCACTCACGTCGTCAATGCGATCAATTGCAGGCGACAAAGATAAGCCTATTTTTTGAGCATTTATATTCTCGAGAAAACGGTCGTAAAATCCCTTGCCAAAACCAACCCGGTAACCCATTTTATCGAAAGCTAATAGCGGAATCAAAACCATATCAATTTCTCCGTCGTGTATGTTTCCCTTTTGCGGTTCCAGAATGTTGTAAAGGTTCTTTTGCAAATCATTTATGCCTAAATATTCATGATGAGTCATCAAAGCCGTTTCAAAATCAGCCTTGGGGACTATGATTTGAATTTGAGGATGATTTTCAGCTAGCCATTCGATTAATAGAAAGGTGTTTGGTTCTTTTTTTTCAACTATTGGCAGAAATATATGAATGGTTGTAATATCACTAAAATCCAATGCTTGAAATCGTTTCAGCAACATTTTATTAAGTTTCTGATATTCATCATCATGATAAGATAATCTTTCTTTTAATGCCTGCTTTCTAATTTCTGACTTAAACATATTGCGAATTTAGGTAAATATAATAATTTGGATTGTGGCTGTTATCGGCGGTTAGCAACGGAACCTATTTGCAAAAATGAGGTACGTAAACCCGATAGACGTGGAAATACTTTTTTTATTGCAGATGCCTTTGTGCCTCAGCATCACAACTTGCGTAAAAAAAGATTGGAACAGATAGCGGGGCTGCTTCTTCCGAAGAACTTTCTACAATCATTTTCAAAAACTATTGCCTGGAAAAATAGATCTTCATGAGAAATATTTCGAACTGATTTGCATAATTCTGTAGCAAATTTTGAAACAAAAAAGCCCCTGAAATATGAATTCAGGGGCTCCATTATTTTTTGATAAACTATTTTACACGCTCTACATATTCGCCTGTACGCGTATCAATTTTAATCTTATCGCCTTGGTTTACAAACATTGGCACTTTAACCTCAACGCCATTTTCAAGCGTTGCAGCCTTTAATGCATTTGTAGAAGTATCGCCTTTAACCGCTGGCTCCGAATAAGTAATTTCAAATTCTGCGAAGTTTGGCAGCTGCCCCATAATGGCTTCATCGCTCTCCATTGAAACGATTACGCTCATGCCTTCTTTTAAAAATTTAATGGCCGAACCAAATAACGATTTCTCTACGTTATATTGTTCGTAAGTGTTGTTATCCATCACCACCAAATAATCGCCATCTTCGTATAAATATTGATAATCATTTGTTTCTACGCGGCAAATTTCTACTGCCTCGTCAGTATTCATACGGGCTTCTACGATTCTGCCCGATTTAATGTTACGAAATTTGCCAGTGTAAAAAGCGCCGCCTTTACCTGGTGTACGGTGATTCCACTCATCAACGGTAACCAATTCGTTGTTTACACGCAGGATGTTACCTGTTTTAATTTCTGATGCTTTTGCCATATGATGTGATCCTATTTGGATTTATATTTCAGTTTTTTGTGACGGCAAAGGTAAAATTATTTTAACAAAAACCTACAACGGTTTAGGGCTTTAAGGTTTAGTGAATAAGGAGTTATTGCCTACTTCACACGCTCCATATAGTCGCCGGTTTTGGTATCTACTTTTACTTTATCGCCCTGGTTAATAAACAATGGCACCCTTATTTCGGCTCCGGTTTCTACGGTTGCATATTTCTGTGCACTGGTAGAGGTATCGCCTTTTACGGCAGGTTCGGTATAAGTAATTTCAAGCTCGACACTGTTAGGCAACTGTGCAACAATCGGTTCATCGCTTTCAAAAGCAACAGTTACATTCATGCCCTCTTTAAGAAATTTAATCGCACTGCCGAACAGTAATTTAGGGATATTATATTGCTCAAATGTATTGTTGTCCATCACCACTAAATAATCCCCGTCTTCATATAAATACTGATAATCGTTGGTTTCAACGCGGCAAATGGTAACCTCTTCATCTGTCCGGAAACGATATTCGACAATTTTGCCTGTTTTTACGTTGCGCATGCGGGATTGATAAAATGCCCTTAAATTGCCTGGCGTACGGTGGATATATTCTTCTACACTTACCAACTCTCCGTTAAAACGAAGCACATTTCCGCTTTTTACTTCTGATGCCTTTGCCATTTATAATGATGTTTTGTTTTTTGAATATCAAAGTTAAATAAAGGTTTCTTGATTTGGAAAGCAAAGCCTGGAATAAATCGGTTACTATAGTCCCGCTTTTACTTCAATCTTTTTTGTAAAAATAAACCTCTTAGGTTTATCAAAAAAGTATTTCCGTGGCAATCGGGTTTAGAATAGCTGGGTTCGCGTAAGAAATAAAAACCAGCTCCTACAAACGCCATTTTGTTTGTTGATAGGAATTAAGAAACCTTATGGCTACGGGCGTTCATAATCGAGTGCTCTGGGATTACGTTATGCCTCTCAATGATGATTTTTCTAAAAAAATCAGCTTATAAAAGAAATGCCTTTGGGAACCACTCCAAAGGCATAATCAACCTAAACCTCAAACTAAACTATGAAAAATTTTTTTGCTTTTTACAGCTATATTTTGTTTCCGTAAAACGGAGAATATTAATGTTTTCCCTTCAGAGATTTTATTAATAAATGTTTCTCTTTTTGGTGGTGCAAAGGTAAGAACTATTTTTCAATTGCAAAATATTTTTTTAAAAAAATAATTATAATACAAATTGATGACAAATTAATCAGCATTCTAGCCTCGAAATCAGGTGTTAAGCTATTTGAAATCAGCTATTTGCAGGTGATTTTGACAAAAATCGTATTCGTGGATTTGATTAGAACCAATTATTGTCAACCGATCTTTCGCAAAATTTTCGATCAATTCATGATACCAGTCTATTCCCTGAACGTCTAAATTGCTGGTAGGTTCATCTAAAAATAAAATTGGAGAATCGGAACAACAAGCCAATGCAAGTTTGGTTCTTTGTTTCATTCCAGATGAAAAGTATTTAATCTCTTTGTTTGCGGATTTTTCAAGGCCGAGAATTCCAATTAGCGATTGCGCATCGACACCAGCGGTAAAATTCTTAAATTTGAAATGGAAATTGATAATCTCTTTTAAGGTAAAAGTTTCTACCAACTCTAAATATGGTGCGGCTAAACTAATGTATTTATAAATATCTTCAACCGGAATATTTGAGCCACCAGCAAACGAAATATCGCCTTCTGAAGGGGTTAAACTTCCGGTTAAAATACTTAGTAAAGTAGACTTGCCTGATCCATTCGGTCCTAAAATCGCATAACTGTTGCCTGAACTAAACTCGGTGCTCATGTTTCGGAAAATCCATTCCTTGTTAAATCTTCGGCCAACATTGTTTAAAGCGATCTTCATTTATTCAGTTTCAAGAATTATTATCCTGTAGGAGATTGGATAGTGGTTTAGCCATGCAAACGCTATTTTCTACACCTACGTATTGGCCATAATTTGGCGTTACTTGATAACCAACCTTTTGATATAAAGCAATTGCCTCGGGCTGTTTCTTGCCGGTTTCTAACACACATTCACTATATCCTAATTCTTTGGCCCACTGCTCCAGCTCAGCTAAAATTTTAATGGCAATGCCTTGCTTTCTGTAATCAGGATGAACGAACATCCGTTTAACTTCAGCTGCGGTTTCTGAAAACGCTTTTATAGCTCCGCAGGCCACAGGAATTTCATTTTGGTAAGCAACAATAACCTCTTTTATGGCATCAACCTTATTAAATTGAGCATAAAAGCTGTGTTCATCGCCATCTCTAACTGCTAATTCCTGATCCAACAAAGCCACTAACTGCATGAAATCAGTATGTGCTGAATGGGTTCTGATTAGCTTTAAATGGCTCATGGATATTGCTATAAGCTTCTGCGTTTTTTGCTTTGAGCTTAACTGCCCATCCCGAAACCCTTCATCACGCCACGGTTAGAATTTCGAATAAAATCTACGATTTCATCACGAATCTCTGTTGGTTTGAATTCAGCCTCAATCATGTCTAAAGCCTTGGTAACGTTATTGTGTTTAACGAAGAGTACACGGTAAATTTCCTGAATTTCGTCAATTTGCTCATTGGTAAAACCTCTTCTGCGCAAGCCTACCGAGTTAATTCCGGCGTAAGAAAGCGGCTCGCGGGCAGCTTTAACATAAGGTGGCACATCTTTACGAACCAATGAACCACCGGTTACGAAAGCATAAGAGCCTACTTTTACAAATTGATGAATAGCCACTAAACCAGCCAAAACAACATTGTTACCAATAGTGATGTGACCAGCTAAAGTAGTACTGTTTGAAAAAATACAGTTATTTCCTACCTCACAATCATGAGCGATGTGTGAATAAGCCTGTATTAAGCAATTACTGCCAATAACTGTTTTCCATTTATCTTTCGTGCCACGGTTAATGGTTACGCATTCGCGAATGGTGGTATTATCGCCAATTTCGGCAGTGGTAACTTCACCTGCGAATTTTAAATCCTGAGGTTCTCCTGAAATTACTGCGCCAGGAAAAATCCTGCAGTTCTTACCGATACGGGCGCCATCCATGATGGTTACGTTTGATCCGATCCAGGTTCCTTCACCAATTACAACATCTTTATGTATCACTACAAAAGGTTCAATCACTACGTTTTCGGCAATTTTTGCCTGTGGGTGTATGTATGCTAAAGGTTGTATCATTATTGGGCAGGTTCTGGTTGTTTAACTTTTGAAATTTGGGCCATCATTTCGGCTTCGACAACGATTTTCTCGCCAACCATACCCACACCCTTCATTTGAGCAATTCCTCGTCTGATCGGTTCAAGTAAGTCGCAGCGGAAAACAATAGTATCGCCTGGAAGAACCTGAGCCCTGAAACGAACATTGTCTATCTTTAAGAAATAAGTGAGGTAATTACTTGGGTCGGGAACGGTACTTAAAACTAAAATGCCACCCACCTGTGCCATGGCCTCAATTTGAATTACACCAGGAAATACTGGTGCACCAGGAAAATGGCCTTTAAAAAACTCTTCGTTCATGGTTACGTTTTTAACGCCCACAACGTGGTTTTTCGAAAGTTCTAAAATTTTATCTACAAACAAAAATGGTTGACGATGAGGCAAAATGTCCATAATCTGAACAACGTCGTATAATGGCTTAGCGCTTGGATCGTACACTTTTTGTATTTTTTTATTTTTCTCTTTTTTAATCGCGGCTTTAATTTTTTTGGCAAAAGCAACGTTAGCGGCATGCCCCGGACGAGCAGCCATAATATGACCTTTCAGGTGCATCCCTACCAAAGCCAAATCGCCAATCATATCCAATAACTTATGACGGGCTGGTTCGTTTTGATAACGCAACTCCATATTATTTAAAATTCCCTGAGGCGCTACATCGATATCAGCACGATTAAATAATTTGGCCAGATGGCTCAACTCATCTTTTGTAACTTCCTTATCTACAATAACAATCGCGTTATTTAAATCGCCACCTTTAATTAAATTGTGCGAAAGTTGGTATTCTAGCTCATGTAAAAAACAGAAAGTACGGCAAGAAGCAATTTCTTTTTTAAACTCAGCAATGGTATTGATGCCCGCATGCTGGCTGCCTAAAACCGGAGAATTATAATCAATCATACAGGTAAAACGGTAATCATCTAATGGCATGGCCACGATTTCTACCTTTCTGTCTTCTTCTGTATAGGTAATATTATGTGGAATGGTAAAGTATTCACGATCTGCATTTTGCTCAATCGATCCTGCTTCTTCCAATAAATCAATAAACTGGATAGAACTGCCATCCATAATCGGTGTTTCCGGACCATCAAGTTTAATTAAAACGTTGTCTAAGTCCATACCAATTAACGAGGCCATTACATGTTCAACGGTGCTAACGCTTGCGCCATTTTGAGTAATGGTTGTTCCACGGGAAGTATCGGTTACATTGTCGGCATCAGCATCAATGATCGGGTGTCCTTCTAAATCAATACGTTGAAATTTAAAACCGTGATTTTCAGGCGCAGGGCAAAATGTAAGGGTAACATTAGCGCCGGTATGTAAACCAACACCCGCTGCTGATATTTCTTTTTTAATCGTTTTTTGTCTAACGTTCATTGTGTATTGTATTCTTTTCCAATTCGGCAGTAAGCCTTTTCAATTCTTCTTCTAAGGCGTTAATTCTTTTTTCAACTTCTGGCAAATGCTTAAAAATTACTGAAGCACGCATCCAGTTGCGCAATGGTTGCGCAGGGCTGCCATGCCATTGTTTATTTTCTTCGGTGATATTAAAGTTGATCCCGGCTTGTGCGCCAATTTGAGTGCCTTTCGCCAAGGTGAGGTGACCAGCAATACCAACCTGACCGCCAACAACACTATTAGGGCCAATTTTAGTGCTTCCGGAAATGCCAGATTGCGCAGCTAAAACAGTGTTTTCGCCGATTTCAACATTGTGAGCAATTTGAATGAGATTATCAATTTTTGCCCCTTTTTTTACAATTGTTGAGCCCATGGTTGCACGGTCGACAGTAGTATTGGCACCAATTTCCACATCATCCTCAATCACTACATTTCCAATTTGTGGAATTTTGTTGTAGGTACCGTCTTTTTGCGGAGCAAAACCAAAACCATCACTTCCAATTACTGTATTTGCATGAATAATTACCCGATTGCCGATAACGGAATTATGATAGATTTTTACACCAGGAAAAAAGGTGCTGTTTGCGCCAATTTTTGAGTTTGCGCCAATAAAGGTTTGTGCATTTAACTTACATCCATCGGCAATAACAACATTTTCTGAAACGTAAGCAAAAGCATCAATAAAAACATCTTTACCAATTTTTGCTGAAGGATGAACAAAGGCCAATTTATCGATTCCAGATTGAGCCGCCTGTGCATTTACAGCTTCGTTGTATTTATCTAACAGAATTGTAAATGAGCTATACGGATTATCTACACGTATTAATGTACTGGTATAAGGCTGCGTTGGAGCAAAATCTTTTGAAACGATGACTACAGAAGCCTGAGTAGAATACAAGAAGTTTTCGTACTTAGGATTTGAAAGAAAAGACAATGAGCCTTCTTTACCATCTTCTATTTTAGAAAGTTCGGTAACGGCTACATCAGGGTTACCATCAATGGAACCGTTTAAAAACTCGCTTATCTGCTTTGCAGTAAATTGCATCGTACAAAGGTATATGTTAAATTGATATGAACAAAAAAACCTGTAAAGGTTAAACTGTGTATATTTTACACAATAGTAAGACTTAAAACGGCAGTAAAAGTTAAATATTTTGTTAATTAATCTTAAATCCCCCGCGGGTAGCAAAGAATATATTTTTCAACCGTTTTCTGCAGTGACTCCAGGTTGGACAGATCTGAAGCTTTAGCGATATCAACAATATCGTTATTTTTCATCAAAATTTTAATATTTCCAACACCAGCATTGTAAGCTCTGTTTTGAATGGCATCGGTAAAAACAAAGTACCGGGCTTCCTCTGGTTTAATATTTAATAAATCTATTGTTGCATTTTTTAGAAAATCAACGCGATCCTTTGGTGCCATCTCATTTCCCATTTCTACCTTGTATAAATTTCGGGCGGTAAGCATTTGGCAAAGTTTGGATAAGATTTTATCAGGGTGTTTTACCCAAACTTTTACTGCGGCGTAAATATCCTGATCATCGAGATTGGTAAAATGCTCCAGATTTTCATGTTGTTCGAAAAAGTTGGTTTCACTGATATCATTTTTTAAAAAGTAATTTAAGGATGGCGAGGCAAATAGATCTTGGCCAGCTGCAGCTAACTCTTTCGCTCGTTCCAGCAGCTTCACCAAAATCATTTCGCCAGAAATTACTGTTTTATGTAGGTAAACCTGCCAATACATTAAACGGCGGGCGATTAAAAATTTCTCGATAGAATAAATACCCTTTTCTTCGATAACCAAATCATCATCGAAAACGTTAAACATTTTGATAATCCGGTCGAAACTGATGACACCTTCACTTACACCGGTAAAGAAACTATCACGATTCAGATAATCCATGCGGTCTAAATCAAGCTGGCCAGAAATTAATTGGTGAAGAAATCTTTTTGGATAAGTTCCATTAAAAACTTCAATGGCATGGCTTAACTTTCCATCGAAATGAACATTCAGATCTTGCATCAGCTTGGATGAAATATCCTCATGTTTAATACCTGTAACCAATGAATGTTCCAGGGCATGCGAAAACGGACCATGCCCAATATCGTGTAGTAAAATAGCCAGTGTGGCAGCTTCCTCTTCACCTTCGGTAATGATATGGCCTTTACTTCTTAGTACTTCAATTGCCAGACTCATTAAATGCATCGCACCCAGTGCATGGTGAAATCTCGTATGTAGAGCCCCCGGGTAAACCAGGTGAGTCATTCCCAGTTGTTTGATGTAGCGCAAACGTTGGAAATACGGATGTGAAATAACATCGTAAACCAATTCGGATGGAATGCTTATAAATCCGTAAACAGGATCATTGATTATTTTCTTCTTATTCAATCGTTAAAAATAGTTAAATAGCTAGATACGGTACAAAAATTGCTATTTTTATTTATAGATTGATTTACCTGCCGAAATAAAAAGGCATTACATACCTATTTTTACAAAAACATGCAAGAAACTAAAATATTGTGGGCCGATGACGAAATCGACTTATTAAAACCTCATATATTATTGTTGAATGATAAAGGTTATGATGTAACTACTTTCACCAATGGAAACGATGCCCTCGAAGCATTTGGAAAAGCACATTTCGACCTTGTTTTTTTAGATGAAAACATGCCAGGCATGAGTGGAATTGAAACACTATCTGCCATTAAAAACCTAAACCCCGATGTACCTGTAGTTTTAATCACCAAAAGTGAGGAAGAAAACCTGATGGAAGATGCTATTGGAAGTAAAATTGATGATTATTTAATTAAGCCAGTAAACCCGAAACAGGTTTTGCTAACCATTAAAAAGTTAATCGATAACAAACGTTTAGTAAGTGAAAAAACCTCAATGGCTTATCAGCAAGATTTCCGTCGTTTGGGCATGACGTTAAGCGATCGGTTGAATTATGAAGAATGGATTGAGGTATACAAAAAAATTGTTTTCTGGGAGTTAGAGTTAGAAAAACTGGATGATCCTCAGATGCATGAAATTTTAACCATGCAGAAACAGGAAGCCAACACGCAGTTTTCAAAATTTATAGAAGAAAATTATCTTGACTGGGTACAGAATAAAGATAAATCACCATTGTTATCAAATGAGCTGTTAAAGAAAAAAGCTTTTCCGCATATAAATGATACGACACCGGTTTTTTTCATCCTGATTGATAATTTGCGGTATGATCAGTGGAAAATTATTAATCCTTTAATTTCTGAATATTTTAGGATAGACGAGGAAGATATGTACACCAGTATTCTTCCAACGGCAACGCAGTACGCCCGTAATGCGATTTTTTCCGGATTGATGCCTTTAGATATGGAAAAGCGTTTCCCTCAACTATGGCAAAATGATGATGATGAAGGCGGGAAAAATATGCACGAGGAAGCGTTTCTGGCCGATAACATCAAGCGGAGCTTAAGAAAAGATTGCAAATTTAGCTACAATAAAATTTTAACTTTTGAGCAGGGGAAAGATTTGGTTGAACAAACCAATAATTTATTGCAGAACGATTTCAATGCGATTGTTTTCAACTTTGTAGATATGCTGAGCCACGCCCGTACCGATATGCAAATGATCCGGGAACTGGCAAATGACGATGCAGCTTACCGCTCTTTAACCTTATCGTGGTTTGAGCATTCACCACTTTGGGATTTATTAAAGAAAATTGCGCAAAAACAGGTGAAAGTAATCATTACCACCGATCATGGAACCATTCGGGTGAAGAAACCCGTTAAAGTTATTGGAGACCGGGCAACAAATACTAACTTAAGGTATAAACAGGGAAGAAATCTAAACTTCAATGCGAAAGAGGTGTTTCTGATCAAAAACCCTCACGACGCTTTATTGCCTAAGATTAATATCAGCAGTAGCTATATTTTTGCCCGTGAGGATAGTTACTTCGTTTATCCGAACAACTATAACCAGTTTGTAAACTATTATAATGAGACCTTTCAGCATGGTGGAATTTCTCTTGAAGAAATGATCATCCCTGTGGTAACTTATTCGCCAAGATAATGGTTGGCTCCTGAAGGGGAGTGAAAAGGCAAAAGCAATGCAATTATGTATTACTTTTGCCTTTATTTTTTTACCATGGAAATAGCAGTAAAAGATTTATCCGATTTACCTCAGGTTGCCAGTGAGCTTCTTGAATTTGCCTCGAAAGAAAGGATATTCATTTTCGAAGGAGAAATGGGTGCTGGAAAAACCACATTCATTAAAAGCTTTTGCAAAACACTCGGTATAGAAGATGTAGTTTCGAGTCCTACATATTCTATCGTAAATGAATATGAAAGCCAAAACGGACCAGTTTTTCATTTCGATTTCTATCGGATTAAAGACATCCAGGAAGCTTACGATTTGGGTTATGAGGAATACTTTTATGGTGGCGGAATTTGCCTAATTGAGTGGCCTGAAAGAGTGGCAGAGTTATTGCCTGATCATTTTGTAAAGGTTGAAATTTTTGTTAGCGAGGGGAACGAAAGAATTTTCAGCTTATCGAAGGTGTAACAATTAGTTTTCAATTAATCAACAGAATTTCCTTATCTTGAACAACCTAAAACTAATACATTTTTAAACATCATGGCTACAGGATTACGCGAAGGAATGGCCGACATTGCTCGCCAGGGTTTATTGCAAACTCAAGAGGCGACGCTAGAAACCAGAAACAGGAAAAATAGCCTGAATATTGGAATACCAAAAGAAATTTCATTTCAAGAAAATAGAATTGCGCTAACCCCACTTTCGGTAGCATTATTGGTAAACAACGGACATAGAGTGGTTTTGGAAAGTGGTGCAGGAATAGCTGCTAACTTTTCCGATTCAGAGTATGCAGAGCAAGGTGCTAAAATCGCTTATGACAAAAAAGAGGTTTTCGATTCAGACATTCTGGTAAAAATAGCACCACCAATGCTGGAAGAAATTGAATTGATGCATAAAGGCCAAACCTTAATTTCTTCACTTCAAACCGGAACATTGAAGCAAGATTATCTAAAAGCTTTGATGCAGAAAAAAATTAATGCTTTATGCTTTGAAAATCTACGTGATGAAGGTAATGTGCTAAGTGTGGTGCGGGCAATGAGCGAAATTGTAGGTTCTACATCGATTCTGATTGCGGCAGAATATTTAAGCAATGTGACTGGTGGAAAAGGTTTAATGTTAGGCGGCTTCACCGGTGTACCACCTACAGAAATTGTAATTTTAGGAGCCGGAACAGTAGGAGAGTACGCCGCCAGAACTGCTTTGGCTCTGGGCGCTGAAGTTAAAGTTTTTGATAGCTCCATTTATCGTTTACGTCGTTTACAAAATAACCTGGGCAGTAGGGTTTTCACCTCAGTAATGCAGCCCATCGTTTTAAATAAAGCCATTGTTACCTGCGATGTAGTAATCGGTGCCATTCGTGCCAGTCATGGACGTAGCCCATGTGTGGTGATGGAAGAGACTGTCGCCCGGATGAAACCGCATTCAGTGGTGATTGATGTGAGCATTGATCAGGGCGGTTGCTTTGAAACCTCAGAAGTAACCAATCATACCAACCCCATTTTTAGAAAATACGATGTAATACATTATTGTGTACCAAATATTGCATCTCGTGTTCCACGCACTGCATCGTATGCTTTGACCAATATTTTTGCACCTATTTTGCTAGATATTGGTGAATTTGGCGGTTTGATGAATATGGTTTGGAATAATCCGGGCATTCGTGAAGCCCTTTATATTTATCAAGGTAACTGTACCAATAAAGATTTGGCTGATATGTTTAATTTGCCGTTTAAGGATTTGGAATTATTAGTGGTTTCGAACCAGTAACGATATAGCCGTCATTGCGAGGCACGAAGCAATCTCACAAGCAAATAGATTGCTTTGTGCCTCGCAATGACGACCTAATTATAATATCCACCAAGATGAAAATAAAATTTCTCCTATTCTTACTATCCCTGTCTTTTTCTGCGCTAGCACAAAGCAACTCAGCATCAAAACTGGTTGTTATTAACTCTTATAACCAATATTTAGCTTCAGTAAAAACCAATCCAAATAATGAATTGGTGGAAATTAAGAAGGAAATTCCAAATATCAAGCTGGATATTCGCTACGCCACGAAGAATAATTTTATGAAACAGGTGATGTATAAACAGGCCAGGGCGTTTGCCCGCCGTCCGGTAGTTGAATCACTGAAAAAAATTCAAAAGGAATTAAACAAAAAAGGCTACGGACTGAAGATTTTTGATGGTTATCGACCGTATGCCATCACCGTAGAATTTTATAAAAAAGCAAGCGACAAAAATTTCGTGGCTAATCCGGCAAAAGGTTCTAAACACAATCGCGGTTGTGCAGTTGATTTGACATTGATTAATCTAAAAACGGGAAAAGAAGTAGCGATGGCAACACCGTACGATAGTTTTTCTGCTGCGGCTGCCGCCAATTATGAGCCGGTAACTCCGGAGGTTAAAAAAAATCGTGAATTCTTAATCGCCACTATGAGAAAGTATAGAATGAATGTCCTTGACAATGAATGGTGGCATTATGATTTTTCTGGCTGGCAAAGTTACGATTTGATGGATATTCCGTTTGAAAAACTATAATGTAGTTGGTTGGTGTTTGAATAATCGCCATTCATACAACAGGATGAGTTAATTAGCTTACATTCTCAACTAAAGATGGTGTGGCCTGCCAAACTGATCCTTTTTCACTTTCGCTTTATCATCTTTTACCGTCAATCGAAAAATATAATCGTAATCATCATCGGTAAGCATTTCCATTGGGCGTTTTCCGCCAAAAGCCTCAATAATTTCTAATACGGTATTAGAGTGGCCGGCAACAATTATGGTTTTACCAACGTAATTTTTCTTCACAGAATCAACCAACGATTTTGGGTCTTTGTAGTTAATTACTTTAGGAATGATGAGTGAATCTAGCGTTTGGTGTGTTCGTTTGTATGGCGTACTAAAGCCCACATCGAATTTTACTTTCTTCAAATAGATTGCTAAATCGGCAGCTCTGATTCTACCCTCATCAGAAAGATTTGGATCTTTATCTTCAGGGTTTGTTTTGTCTTTCTCCGAGTGGCGAACTACCCAAACTTCGGTGTTTTGCGCAAAAGCTGTTGTTGAGATTAGAAAACTTAGCGAAAAGAATAAAATCAGTCGTTTCATTTTGTAAAGATTAAAAAAAATATTGTTAACCGAAGCTAAAATTGGGCAAAAGAAAACCGGTATCGCTTTTAAACGAAACCGGTTAAGTTTTAATTTGCGCTGCTTAATATCCTGTATTTTGCCAGCCAGATTTATTGTTTACGTTATCAATCTCCGCTTGAGGTACCGGGTAAATGGCTCTAAAAGCAGGAATACCAGGAAAGATTGTCGGCATTTGGCCAGTCCTTACAATATCAAACCACCGATCAGCTTCCAGCGCCAATTCTAATCGGCGCTCCAAATAAACTGCAGTTCTAAATTCAGCCTGGGTTGTTAAGGTTGCCGCCGTTTTGTTTGTTGCTGCCGCATTGGTCCGTACTGCATTCAATGCTCTAAATGCTTCCGTGTTTCCGTAAGCAACTTCATTTAATGCTTCAGCATACATTAGCAAAACATCCGCACAACGAATTATCGGGAAGTCGCCACTGATCTCAGTTGAATTAGAAACCGGGCTATTAAACTTTCCTGGGCGAGCGCCTGTACCTGTTGTGGCTACCAATGCCCTGCGGTTATCTGTAGTTTCAAAAATAGCCTGAGGAATACTGATGGTGTTGGTATTGTTATTATTTCTATAACGGTTATCCTGGTTTACAGCCTCTTTAACTCCTCCATTTAAATATTGAACAGCAAAAATAACATCCTTACTGGTTTTCATGCCGCTTGGGAAGGTTGTGGTTTGCGGAACAACAGAAAGTACCGTGCCGGCGTAAATAGCAGTTGCAAGCGGTTGTAAGGTAGAAACGACCAAATCATATCTCTTTTGGTATAAATAAACCTTCGCCAATAATGCAGATGCGGCATAACTGGTTGCCCTTCCACGTTGCGCATCGGCCCATGAAACAGGTAACTTACTAACTGCATCAGTTAAATCGTTGATGATTTGCTGATACACCTGTGCTGAAGTTGCCCGAACATTCTCTCTGGCTTCAGCTGTTTTTTGAACCGTTAAAACCAAAGGAACATTGCCCCACAAACGCGTTAAATTAAAGTAACTCAAAGCACGTATAAATTTCGCCTGACCAATGATCTGATTTTTTGTCGCATCGGCCATACTGATGCCAGGAGCTCTATCGAGTACGATATTGCTGCGGTAAATGGCCTTATAATGTCCTTGCCAGGATGCTGCCAAAATGTTGTTGGCTGAAGTTTCTGAAAACACTTCGATGGAGTTACGAACACCAGCTCCGGATCCCGGATCATTGTCGGTAACATTATCTCCCCGGATTTCGCCTAAGGTAAGCAGGTTGTTTCCGTACAAACTATCTGTCTGCAAAGCATCGTAACAGCTAACCAGTCCGCCTTGTAAGCCTTTTTCATCCACATAAAATGTATTTTCAGTGTACGAATCAAGAGGCTTTAAATCTAAAAACTTTTTACAGGATGTAGCTGAAATAATTAAGCCGCCTGCTATGATTGGTATGATATATTTATTCATGATCTTCATTTTATAAAGTGATATTTAAACCGATTGAAGTTGTTTTAGCCGTTGGGTAAACGCCATAGTCTTCACCATTTGTAGTCGCGGCAGAGCGATTGGTAACCTCTGGATTGTAACCGGTATATTTGGTAAACGTAAATGGGTTTTGCATAGAAACATATAATCGCACTTTGCTTAAAGACAGCTTTTTGATTAAATCTGTTGGGAAAGTGTAGCCTAATGCAATGTTGCGGATACGTAAATAAGAACCATCTTCTACATGCCAGGTTGAAGTTGTTCCGTTACTCCCTTTGGCTACACGATTTGCCCTCACATCTTGTCCGCTACCTGGATTGCTTTCAGAAACCCATCTATCCAAAGAGCTAATCATGTTATTCATGTTACCTTCTTTGTTGGCAAAATACCTGCGGGAAAGATTAAGGATTTTATTTCCGTAAACACCTTGCATCGATACATTCAAATCAATGCCTTTATATTCTGCAGAAGTTGCAAAACCATAAGTGAATTTTGGCAGGTAATTACCAACAATTTCGCGATCCTTGGTCAAATCAATTACGCCATCTCCATCAACATCTTTAAATTTAAAATCACCCGGTTTCGAAGTATTTAAATCATAATTACCCTGGGTATCTAAATAATGAGGATAAGCATTTACTTCTGCCTGATTAGCAAAAACCCCCAAAACAACAGGTAGGTAGTATGATCCAATTGGTTCCCCAACTCTGGTTAAAAAGTACGCATTGGCAACCGAACCTGTACTGATAATATCGGCATTGCCAGGCCCTAACTCAACAACTTTATTTTTGTTTTTAGAGAAGTTGGCACTTGCAGTCCATTTTACAGCTCCAAATTGTTGTTGCGTACCGAGGTTAATATCGATACCACGGTTATTTACTTTACCAATGTTTTTCAATTCAGTAGAGAAACCTGTGGTTAAAGGCACCGGTACGTTTAGCAATAAATCAGTGGTGTTACTGTTGTAAGCATCAACCGATAAAGTTAATTTATTGTTGAAGAATGCTGCATCGAAACCAACGTTCAATTGAGTTGTTTTCTCCCAGCTTAAATCATCATTTGGCTGCGCAAAAGGAGCTGCACCATTCACAACGCCTGGCGTTCCACCGCCGAAAATGTATCCATAATTGGTCATGGCACCTTGAGCAAGGTAATTCGGAATATTAAAGTTACCGGTTTGACCTAAACTTGCCCTGATTTTTAAATCAGAAATTGCTTTAGCATTTTTCAAGAATTCTTCTTCTGATAATCTCCAACCCACAGAAGCTGATGGGAAATAACCCCATTTGTTGTTTGACCCAAACCTCGAAGATCCATCGGCCCTTACCGAACCGGTGAATAAATATTTGCTTTTATAGCTGTACTGAACTCTGGCAATACCCGAAGCTAAAGACCATTGTTGTCTGGTTGAAGTTCCATTCGTTACTAAACCAGCACTTAAGTATTCAATCTGATCACTGATAAAACCTCTTGTTGCTACGGCATAATTTCCACTCAGATCGTCTTTCTGGTTTGACCAACCTAATAAAGCGCTTAAATTATGATCGCCGAAAGTTTTGGTGTAATTTAAAGTATGTTCTAACAACCAGTTTGTTTCTCTTATTGTTCTGGAACTTGCCTGTGCATCAGATAGCGGATTTCCGGCTGTATTTGATAATGGAATAATAGACGGCCTGAATGTATCTTCCGCACTGCTGAAAATATCGACACCCAACTGAATTTTGTATTTCAGATCTTTGATGATTTCAGCCTCCACGAAGGTACTTCCTGTTAATCTGTTGGAGCCAACATCGTCTTTTTGCAACATGGCCAAAGCAACCGGGTTCCAGGCTTGTGTTTCACCATTACCTGTAATTGTCGAACCGTTTGGCAAAGTTGTGACTTGTCCGGGGCTCCAAGAGTTTTGTGCAAAACTGTAGCTTCCATCGGCATTGTAAACGGGCCAAAGTGGTGAATAATGTAGTGCCGACGCCACAATACCACCGGTGTTTAAGCCGTTGGCATTTCCTGCGTTATACGCACCGTTTGCATTTAACCTTTTTTCTTTAATTAAAGATGGCGTAATATTCACGCCATATCTGAAAATTCCTTTTTTACCATCCAGGTTAAGTCGGCCGCTGTATCGTTTAAAACCACTGTTTAAAATGATGCCATCCTGATCAAAATATTCAAGTGAAGCATAATATTTCATTGTTTCGCTTCCGCCTGCGGCAGAAATAGAATGGTTTTGAATTTTTGCTGTTCTAAAAATTTCATCCTGCCAATCAGTATTCGTTAAACCTTGCTGGCCATTTAAATAAGGAAGAATCTCTGTTGGTATCACGGCACTCGTATTGTTTCCAGAATTGACCAAACGCTGAGCGTTACTATCATTAATGTTGTAATTAATGCGTGGTAAACCTGTTGCCGCGTTTCTTCGGTTAATCGCATCCATTGCATCAGCATAGGTGTTGTTTCTTGATTCAAGGGTCATTTGTGCATACTGATAGGCATCCATCATATCAATTTTGTGCGCAAGGCTCTGCCAGCCGGTGTAACTGTTTACGCTGATGGCGGCCACCCCTGTTTTACCTTGTTTGGTGGTAATCAAAACCACTCCATTTGATCCACGGGAACCATAAATGGCAGCTGATGATGCATCTTTCAAAACCTCGATGGAAGCAATGTCATTGGTGTTAATGGTATTGATGTTATCATTCGAGATCGGAACACCATCGATTACATACAGTGGATTCGAACCGGCAGTAATGGTACCAACGCCACGTACTTTAATTGACAATGCACCTCCAGGGGTTCCTGATCCCTGCGAAACCTGAACACCGGCCATTTTACCGACCATCGCTTCTGCAGCATTATTTATTGGCTGGTTTTCTAAATCAGAAGCCTTAATACTGGCAATTGCAGTGGTTACGTCTTTCTTTTTCTGACTACCATAACCCACCACCACAACATCGGTTAAAGATGATGCTGCCGGGTTAAGCTGAATCAGCAAAGTAGCTTGTTCGCCGGCTTTAAGTAAATAATTTTCAATGGTTTTAGTGGTATAGCCAATGAAAGAAGCACTAATATTGTAGGGTACACCTGCAGATAATCCGGTAATTTGGAATTTTCCATCGGGATTGACCATAATCCCCTTCTTCTCATTGGTTTTGGTATTAAGTAAAACGATGGAGGCACCAATTAGCGGGGCGCCGGTTTCATCTTTTACAATCCCTGTAATCTCTGATGTTTGAGCCCAGGCCGTTGCAGTTACTGATACAATCAGCAAACAAAGCAACAAGTGTTTTGTAAAGTTTCTAAGCATAGTACAATGATTAATTTGTTTGTTTTAGGCAATAGATTCCCCATACTACGTTTAATGGCAGCATAGTTCTTCAGGTAATGTTTGTTTGTTTTTATCTTTTAATTAAGTAACCCTCTGCTACTCTTTCCTTAGTTAGTTTGTTTAGTTCTGTTAGCTCGGTAAGTATTTGGTTTATAGTTTGGTTTAAGTTTAGTGTTCCGGTAAACGACATTGCTGAAAGATCATCGGCATTGAATATAATTTTGGTTTTGTAATGTTGTTCTAGTTTCAGAAATACTGTTACAAGCGGAGCCTGGCTAAAAATTAATTCTGATTTGACTTCTTTCTCCGAGTGAATCTGATTCAAGGTTTCTACATTCAATTTGTTGTCCACCCTGTTAAACACCAAAGCATTCCCTGGAAGCAGGATTTTGCTGAACATTGAATTTCTCCCTGCTGAATCAACATCTTTAACCCACACTTTTCCGGTATGGAGTTTTACGGTGATGATTTTGCTTTTTTCATCGGCAACTATAGTAAACGATGTACCTAAGGCGGTTGTAGAAACACCCTTTGCATAAACCACAAAAGGATGCTTTTTATCTTTCTGCACATGAAAATAACTGGTGCCAGATAAAAACACCTCACGTTTTGCTGCTACAAAAGGAAGAGCATACGTTAGTTCTCCACCAGGATAAATTTTAACAGTAGATTGATCAGGAAGGGTAAACTTTTGAATTTTATCAGTGAAATTGTTAATCGATTTAAAACTGATCTGGTTGATTTTGCTGGCCTTCTTTGGTATGAGCTTAGCAACCTTTTGTTTAAAGTCTGCCGTTTGAGAGGTATAAAAACCGATGCCTAAAACCACCAGAACTGCCGCCGCGATTGAGCAAATGGTAAGCCATAAGTGTTTGTGTTTTTTGCGCAATGTTTGTTTTTTTATAGCCTCAAACATTAAATCACTTCGCTCGTACGACATGGGGAAATCTTCTGCATCATCCCACTCTTCTTTTTGCACAAAATGATCTGGCAACTCCTCAATTTCCCGCAAATAATTTTCCACCACCAGCTTTTCTTCAGGTGTACATTTATTCTTGAAATATTTATCTAACAGCTGATCAGAAACATTCATATTAAGCAATACGATTGATTTGACCAAAAACCCGTAATGAAGAAAAAATAAATTTGATTTATTTCAAAAATCCCAAAAGGATAAAGAAATAGGCGATACCGGCATAGCCGCTAAGTTGCTTTGTAGCTAAAGAAATGTGTTTTTCTACTGTTCGCGGAGATATGGAAAGCTTTTCTGCAATTTCTTTATATGAATAACCATGTAAGCGATTAAGTACAAAAACTTGTTTCCTGGTAGGAGGCAAACAACTCAAAACTATATCCAGTTCTTGTTTTGCCTCGTAAAGTTTTGATTCTGCTGTGGACGTTTCCAGCAAGTCCCGGTGATAAATTTGAAGATTCCGGTTATCGTTTGCGATCTTTTTAAAATAATCAAGCAGGGTGCTTTTGGCAATTTTAAAAAGCTGTACATCCAGCGGAAAATCTTCTGATAAGGTATGTTTAAACCGCCAAAGCTTGATAAATGCCAATTGGGTAAGTTCTTCAGCCTGGTTTTCGCAAGCTGTTTTCTTGAAAAAATAAGCGTAAACTTTCCTATGCCATAGTTTAAAAACTATTTCAAAAGATAAATGATCTCCTTCTATTATATTTTGAATATAGTTTGACACAATGGCTCAAAACTACCTGGTTAGTGTTAGCTGGAAATAAATATAGTGTTAATTTATTCATTTGCTAATATTTTATTTTAACACTGAGATCAATTGATCAATATCTTCCGGCTGATGCCAGCTGCTCAAAATAATCCGATTGATGGGCTTGCTGTCTGCATTTGGGTAAGGAAAGGATGAGATCAAAATATGATGTTTTAAAAGATCTGTAGCTAAATTTGGATAATTGATCAAATAAGCAGGAAAGCCCTGTTCAAACTTCCATGTCAAATTAATTGCATCGCTAAAATGATCGATGTTTTGCTGTAACTGTTCCCAAGCGGTTTGGTATAAATCTTGTGCATGCATGAATGCATAGAGTGCTGCTGCTGCAGGCGGCGAAGCGCCGACAAAAATGTTTGAGCTTTTAAGCTGTTGAATGATTTCTTTTGATCCCAATACCAGGCCAGCATCAACCCCTAATGCTTTAGCCATCGATGCCACAGCAACAGTTTCTACGTTTTTGAGCTTAGGCAATTCGCTAAAGGCGCCTAATCCATTATTGTTCACGCCGATTCCGTGTGAGTCATCAACAATAAGTACAATGTTTTTGTCAGGGTTAATTTCTTCCAGGAAATCGAAATCATAAATTTCAGGAAAAAGATTATTCATCGAGTTGCTGATCAGCACATAATTTCGCTCCTCCGATGAATTTATAGCTTCAATGGTATGATGTTTCCATTGGCTAAATGAATCAGTGAAGGTATCGGGTGCTGCATTTAACCAGAGCGCCGGATGTGTTGCGGGCGCATAGATCACTTTTCCAAATGCGGACAATGATTTAACAGTGAGTTGTGCTGCCAAATAACCGCTTGACGTAATTAATGCATCTTCGGCTAAGAATCTTTTTGCCGCTTCTTGTTCGGCTGCGTCATAAATACCTAGCTGAATATTGTTGCTTCGGCTGGTGCCATTATTTAGGCCAAATTTCTTTATGCCTTCAAGGTATAAATCAATAAACGCCTCATTTTGAGGAATGCCTAAATAGGCTGTTCCACCAAAATAGAGGTATGTTTTTCCATTAACGACAACGGTATTTGAAAAAGGTTGATTAATCGATTTAAAATCGGTGTTCATTTGTTAGTTGTAATTTCTGCCCAGCTCGTCATTTGCCGCCCTGATGATTGATTTGCTGCCATTATCATCGTGGTAAAATTCCCAGAACATGATTCCATTGGCCGTTTCTTTTGCAAGTTTAGCTTTTTTCTTCGTGGTTAAAATGCCATTAAAATAATATTGAACGCCATCAATGGTAGCATAATCCAGATTCACATCGGCATTTGCTGCAACAAAATCGCGGTAGGCCTTCGATGCATTTGCTGCATTTTTACCATATGCAGGAATTCCTAATACAGCTTTCTGTTTAGGCATGCCGCGGGTACCTATCCAATAATTTAGGCTGGCAACTGCCATGTTATAAGAAGCATGTTGAATTGGTTCATCTTTGTCCCAGCCAATGCCATCGTAAACCATAATGTTAAAAAAATCAACTGAAGGAAAAACTTCAGATTTTAAACCATCACGAATACTTCCGGCGTATACCCCCGGTGTAATGGCGGCACTTAAAAATTTATTGTATTTGTGCAGCGAATCAGATAGTTCTTTCATCAATAAAACATAATTGTCTGCAGAACCATCAGCTGTACTAGGATATTCCCAATCCATATCCACACCGTCTAAATTATTGGTTCGGGCGAAGCCCAGCACATTTTTAATAAATAATTTTCTTGCTGATGCTGATGCCGCCATTTCAACAAAAATACTGCGTGTACCCGAGACTGAAATGCCTGTTTTAACACCATTAGTCCTCGCTTTTTGCATTACAGCCGCAAAGCGGGATGGCTGTTCTAAATTAGCCAATGAACCGTCGGTATTTGGATTTAGAAAAGCATAAAACAGATGGGTGATCATCTTAAATTTTGCATCGGCAACGCCATTCGGATCGCGATAGCTCGGAAAGTAGGCTACAACTTTGAAACTATTGTCTGCTACATATGGTTTCGGTGGTTCAACCGGCGTAGGTGGATCCGTGATGCCATCGTTTTTTTTACAGGAAGAAATTCCGATTACCAAAATCGCGGGGAACAAAAAGTAGATTTTTTTCATAGGATTAGGTGTTGCAGTAGGTTTACATAATATCGCTAACAGGATTTTTACTAAAAATTATCGTGAATATAAGTCATAATTCTAACCATTTCAGCCCTAACTTCTGCTGTAGGTTTGTTAAAGTTATTATTCATGAAAGAATAAATATAAGTTTTGCCTTTTTTGGTCAGCACATAGCCACTCTGATTGTGAACGCCACCTAATGAGCCGGTTTTACCATAAACAAAAGGTTGATCAGTTTTTGGGTAAGCATTTCTTAAGGTTCCACTTTTCCCGCCTGCCGGTAACATGTCAAATAATTTCTCGCGGTTGTTAACCAGGTGGTAAATAGAATCCAAAAGGTAAATATTATCCCTCGGTGTAAATAAATTCTGGCGAGATAAACCCGAACCATCTGCCCACTTTACCTTGTCAGGCAAAAATGAAAGATAGGTTTTGGTGATGTGCTGAATGGCTTTGGTCGTGCTCAACGTATCACCCAGCTGGTCGGAACAAACCAATAGCAAATGCTCAGCAATAAAATTATCGCTTGGCAACATCATGTGTTTCAAAACCGAATCGCGTTTAGCGCCCGGAAGCGTTTTAGCATTAGAAGGAATTTTCATTTTTACCACACCAACGGATTTATGAAGCGTATCAGATAGTACTTCAACTGTGGTTTGGATGCTGGTTTTATATGGATTTTGTTGGTTATAGCCAGGTTTTACATCAACCAATGGATATTTGAAATGGTTAGTTAAAAAATCTCTTGTTACCTGAAAACCTCCTTTGGTTTTGCTGGAATCAACTTCAAAACAGTGCTCAAAAACTTTTGGCGAAATGTTAATTTTTCGTGGCCCTAGGTAGGTCGACGTTACCATGTTATCCATAATTGGCATTTCGGTAATTTCTGGTTGATAATAGTAATCGTAATCATCCCAGCTCCAGCCATCACCGAAAAAAGGACCTGAATATCTGCCGGGGGCAAAAAACAATTTCTTATTTGATGCCTGGAGGAAATTATAAGCTGATTTATCTTTCACCGCAAATTGTAGAAACGATGGATCTCCCGTTCCCCAAAAAATTAGCGAATCATTACGTTCCACATATTTTAAAGCTGGCATTTGCTCTGGCAACATTTTTAAACTGGCGAAAAAAGTATAGAGTTTGGTGTTTGAGGCCGGTGTGAAATACTTCTCTGCATCTTTCTCAAAAATCATCTTTTTATCTTCCATGTTATAAAGCGCAAAACCTACCTGATATTGTTTGATCACCGTTGAATTTTTAAATTCTTTCGATACTTTTTTAGCAATCATCTTATTTGTAGAGCAGCCGGATAAACTGAATAATCCGATAACGAAAAGGGCAAAGAATGGAAGCTGAAATTTATTAAGGAACATGTTAATGAATTAGAAATGATAATGATCAACTAATTTATTAAATTTAATTTAATGTTAACCAAATATGCTTTTGTTATCCATTTGAGTATCCACAAAATTACCATTTGTGTGGGGCTGCTATTAATTGGTTTACATTCGGTAGGGCAGGAGTTCAGGTTTTCAGGTAAAAAACAAAAGCAGTCTATCCAGTTTAAATGTGTTAAAAATCTAATTATTATTCCGGTTTACGTTAATGAGAAAGGACCGTACAATTTTGTTTTGGATACCGGTGTCGGACCGATGATTATCACTGATCCTTCCATTATTGATACATTAAATTTCAGTTTAATGCGTAAGATTAAACTTTCAGGGCTTGGTTTGGAAGTAGTTGATGCTTACGTTTCTCAGAATGTTTCTGCACAAATTGGCCGTGCAAAAATTAACTACATTCCTACTGCCGTTTTAAAAGAAGATTTGTTTAATCTGTCAGGGCATTTGGGCGTTAAAATTTACGGGCTGATTGGCTATAGTTTTTTCAATAGTTTTATTGTAGATATTCGCTACAGCGAGAGCAGAATCATTTTTTGTGATGTAGATAGCAAGATTAAATATAGAGGCGATAAAATTCCGATCATTATTGAAAATTTAAAACCCTATGTAGATGTGGAAGTAGATATGTATGGGGGCAATAAGGTAGGCACAAGGCTGTTGATGGATACCGGCGCCAGCCATGCACTATCAATGGAAATGTTAATGGGCGAAGCTTTTCCGCTTCCGGAAAAAAAAATTAAAGCCAATTTAGGGATGAGCTTAAGCGGACAGATTAAAGGGTATGTTGGCCGGGTGGAAGCTTTTCATTTAGGTAAATATACCTTTAAAGATGTGGTTTCAGGATTTCCCGATTTTAATTCTATATCACAAAAAATCGATTTAAGTTTTCGCAACGGCAATTTGGGAGCCGAAATGCTCCGTAAATTTGATGTACAATTAAACTATCAGGAAAAGTTCATGTACCTGAAGCCAAATAGTTATGCAAATGTGCCTTTCCAATATGATATGATTGGCATGGTGATTTACCTCGATCAGGATAAATATAAACGGTTAATTGTTGGCGAAATTGATGAAGGCTCTCCGGCAGAAAAAGCGGGTTTATGCCCTTATGATGAAATAATTGGCGTAAATTTTAAACCCATAGAAACCTACACTTTAAATGATTTATCGGAAATGTTTAAATCAAAAGCAGATAGAACCGTTATTTTTGAGATGGTGAGAGACAATAAAGTTTTTTTTAAAGTGGTTCGGCTCGAAAAGCGAATTTAACTGATTGGTAATTTTATGGTTACAAAATGTTTATAAGGTAACAAGGCTATAACTTCGGGCTCTTATTATCATAAAAACCATATAAACATTATAAATGAAGAAACAAGTTAAGGTACTTGCGTTAGCGGGTATTATGGTGCTTGGTTTGGCTGGAACAGATTCAGTACACGCACAAAAAAAATCAAAAAAGGGTTCAACTACCCCGGCAACTCCTTCAGCAGCGCCTGCTGCAGCAGCAAAAAAAGAAGGAATTAAACCATTTTCGGAAGTTATTACCGCCAAAGCAAGAACTACAAACGGTTTGTTCAAAACCCATAAAGTTGATGATAAGTGGTACTTTGAAATTCCAGATTCCATCATTAACCGCGAAATGTTGGTGGTTACCCGCTTGGCAAAAGCACCCGTAGGTATTAAAGTAGGCAATCAACAATATGGTGGTGAGGAATTAAACGAGCAGGTTTGGAAATGGGAAAAAAGAGGTAAACAGGTTTATATCCGTGTACCAAGTTATGCAACCAAGGCAGATCCAAAAAGTGATATGTTCGAGTCAGTGCAAAACTCAAACCTTGCACAGATTTTGGCAAGTTTCGAAATTAAAGCGTACAACAAAGATACAACCGGCGTAGTAATCGATGTTACCGATTTCTATAATGGCGATATCATGGCAATTGGTGCAACGGATCAAATCCGCAAGGCTTATAAAGTAATTGCGTATGATGCAACACGTTCCTACATCGACACAGTAAAGACTTTTCCAATTAACATCGAGGTTAAAACAGCAAAAACTTATCGTGCGGCCGAATCGCCTACTGATAACAGCAATGGTGCAGTGACGTTGGAATTTAATACTTCAATGTTATTGTTGCCGAAAACACCCGTAAAAGCGAGAATTATGGATAGCCGCGTAGGTTACTTCGGTCAATCGCAAATTGATTATGGAACAGATGCTCAAAAAGCAGAACGTACGGCATACATCCACCGCTGGAATTTAGTTCCGAAAGATACGGCTGCTTACATGAGAGGCGAATTAGTGGAACCGGTAAAACCGATTATCATTTATATCGATCCGGCTACGCCGAAAAAATGGGTTCCATTTTTAATTCAGGGGATTAACGACTGGCAAGTGGCGTTCCAGGCTGCGGGTTTCAAGAATGCTATTTTTGGCAAACAGGCGCCAACACCTCAGGAAGATCCTCAGTTTAGTGTAGAAGATTCAAGATATTCTGTAGTGCGTTATTTTGCTTCTGATATTCCTAACGCTTACGGCCCACATGTAAGTGATCCACGTACGGGTCAGATTTTAGAAACACACATTGGCTGGTACCACAACGTGATGAATTTGTTGCGCAACTGGTATTTTGTACAAACTGCGGCCGTTAACCCGGAAGTGCGTAAAGCTAAATTTACCGATGCACAAATGGGCGAATTGATTCGTTTCGTTTCCTCTCACGAGATTGGCCACACTTTAGGTTTGCCACATAACTTCGGTTCCAGCTATGCTTATCCGGTTGATTCTTTGCGTTCAAAATCTTTTACTGATACCCACGGAACGGCACCTTCAATTATGGATTATGCCCGTTTCAATTATATCGCTCAACCGGGTGATGGTGTAACAAAACTTCACCCACAAATTGGTGAGTATGATAAATGGTCAATCAAATGGGGTTATTCATGGATTCCAGGCAACAAAACGGCAGAGCAGGAGAAAGAGGTGTTAAACCAATGGACTTTAAAAAATGCTGGTAATCCACTTTATTTCTATGGCCGCCAGGGAACTACTTTGGATCCTCGTTTACAAAGTGAAGATTTGGGCGATAATGCCATGAAAGCCAGTAACTATGGTATCGCAAACTTAAAACGTATTCTTCCGAATGTAGAAAAATGGACTTACCAAAAAGGTAAGGACTATAGCGATTTGAAAGAGATTTATACTGAAATTGTTGGTCAGTATAACCGTTACATGGGCCACGTGCTTACGAATGTTGGTGGTATGAGCGAAAACTTCAAAACTTACGATCAATCAGGTCCGGTTTACAGTTATTTATCAAAAGCAAAACAAAGGGAGGCTGTTTCGTTCTTTAATCAACAATTGTTTACGACACCGCTTTGGTTAATCAATAACGATCAGTTAAGTAAATTTGATAACGGTACACTTTTGAACAGAATTAAGGCAGTGCAGGCCAATACTTTGGTTAACCTTTTAGCGGCACCAAGAATTGCCCGTTTATTTGATAATGAAGCTAAAAATGGAACAGCAAAAGCTTATACATTGCCTGAGTTATTCAAGGATATTAAAACTTCTGTTTTTGCGGCAGGTAGGGCCGATGCATTCAAACGTAACCTGCAAAGAGCTTATGTAGATCGTTTAGGGTATCTAATGACGACAGAATCAGAATTGCCTCCAGGTTTCCCGGCAGAATATGCTGCTAGCTATGGTTTGACGCCAATCAATGTGAGCTTATCAGATATCCGTCCATTAGTAAGAGCTGAATTGAAAGCGTTATCTGCTACAACGAAAGCTCGCTCTGCTGCAGGTGATGCAATTACGAAAGCGCATTATGACGATCTGAGTGTGAGAATCAAAAACATTTTAGATCCGAAGAAATAGTTTTCAAGTTAAGTGTTGAAACTGATCAACCAGAACATTCCATCATTTAAACAATCTATCATTCCATCATTTAATAAAAACGGAGTAAGCCTTTTCATTGGTTTACTCCGTTTTTTTTTAATTTTAGATCAAATCATCAACCCATGTTAAAACGAATATTTATTTATACACTGATTTCATTTACAAGCTCCATCAGTTTCGCACAAAATATCGATTCGATAACAGTAGTTAAAACTAAATGGGAAAGAACCAGAATTGCGAAGCAGGTGAAACTTTACCGCCATCATTTTAATCAGAAAAATTTGTTTGCAGCAAATGAGAATATTTCTTTTCTGGAGATAAAAAATACGGGTAGGAGAGCCATTTTTGCTTTGGGCGCTGAAGAAAAAGAACTGATTACCACCAGCAATTTCGGTATTCGTGATACCGCGATTGCCGCTTTAAATGGTAATTTCTTTGATGTAAAAAATGGAGGATCGGTTGATTTTGTTCGGGTAAATGGAAAAGTGATCAATACCAACCGCCTGGATAAAAACAGGGAACGGGCAAGGCATCAACAGGCTGCGGTAGTGATCGATAATGGGAAAATCATGGTTAAAAAATGGGATGGAAGCACTGATTGGGAAACGAAACTTAGCGAACAAAACATCATGCTCAACGGACCGTTATTAACTTACAACACAAACGATGAATTGCTGGATACCACTTCGTTCACCCGTTTGCGTCATCCGCGGACTTGTTTAGGAATAAAACCTAACGGGAAAATTTTGTTGTTAACTGTTGATGGGCGAAATGAAAATTCAGCGGGCATGAGTTTACACGAGTTAACAAAATTGATGAAATGGCTGGGATGCACAACCAGTATCAATTTTGATGGCGGTGGCTCCACCACTTTGTGGGTAAACGGAATGCCCAATGGCGGGGTAGTCAATTATCCAACTGATAATAAAAAATGGGACCACGAGGGTCAACGTAAAGTTGCCAATGTAATTTTGGTAAAAAAGAAATAGTTATTTTAGCAGCTAGATGATCAAAAATATAATACAAATCTTTTTTTTAAGTCTGATGCTTTCTGCCTGTAGTTCAAAGAATAAAAAAAACGATGCTACACAGAGAGATTTTCAATTTGAGCCCGTAAAAGGGATTCGTTATGAAGAAGTAAAACGCCGTTTTAGTAACGGGTTATCTTTTAACGAGCAGGGTTTTATGCAAAAACCATCATGGATTATTGAGGTGGTTTCTGAAGATACGATGTCTGCCTGGAGTCCACAGAAGCAGCGCATGCAGAATTTTTACCTTCAATACGATCATGGAAATGTGTACAACTTTGCAGAAGAATTTTTTAAGGTTAAACACATCAGTAAAGACAGTTTGGTTTTTCAACGCATTCAGGTAGATGGAAGAGTGATTGCTGATGATATCCGCTCCGATGTGAACATGACTTTCTACGCTCAGCATTATATCAAAAATAAACTCAAAACAACAGCCGAAATTTTGCAGCATCCTACAAAGGCCGATACCGCGTATATCGAAAAACGAGTTGCTGAAGTGAACCGTACCGATACCACCGCTTTTGCTGCTACAGAACCGGTTCAGTTCCTGCCAAAAAGTAAGATTGTAAAGGTTAAGAAATTTAGCAGTGCAGATAAATTGACTAAACGTACTTCGGCTTACGATTATATTTTCCCCCGATACCGAATAGAAATTGAGCGGGCATATAAAGATTTTGCTTATGAATGCCTGGCGGTGGTAGATTATACCGGAAATATTAAAATTTTAAGCGTAAATGGAGTACTTCCGGAAACTGCTGAAGGCAAGAAAAAGATGATGCAGGGCGTGGCAGATATCTACATTAGAAATCTGTTTGACGTAGCTCCCGGAACCACACTAGGCATTCCTCATAACAGCGAAATTACAGTGATGATTGTGGGTAAGGCAATTAAAAAGCCTTAGTAATCTGCTGTTTACAAAGTTTTAACGTTAAAAAAATGTTAAAATTTATTTTGATTTTAAAAATTAAAACTTACCTTGCAGACTTAATTTTAATATTTAATACAATGCAAGAAGGCACAGTAAAATTCTTCAATGTAACTAAAGGTTTTGGCTTTATCATCCCTGCGAATGGCGATAGCGAAATTTTTGTTCATTCAACAGGTCTTATCGACGAAATCCGTGAAAACGACAAAGTACAGTACGAAGTTGCTAACGGTAAAAAAGGCTTAAACGCCGTTAATGTGAAAGTAATCTAATTATTATCATATTTACACTGAAGCCCTGATTGCATAAATCGGGGCTTTTTTGTTTTTGAAAATCCCTGAATATAATATGGAGCCCCACCATTCTTCTGAGTTTCAATTTATGAAGCAAAATCGAATCTAGTTGATGGCTTGGGGTTTTCGCCATTGCGATGGAATTTCACGACCGCTTAGCAATCTATTTCTTCGGATGAGATTGACTCAATCGATAATAAATTGATTCGCAATGACGAAAATAAAAACTGCGATTTAAGTTTAAGTTAAGATTTTCTAGCTGTAGAAATCTATTGATAATCTTTTTGTAAGTACTAGTGCACCGTTTTTTTCCTCAACAAATAATCTAAAAAAACCAACCCTAAAACTAAATCAGCAAATAAGAAACTGTAAAGCATGGTTGGCGTCATGTATTTATTTAGGTTAAAATTGGCATTTATTTTAAAATCAAGATCAGAAAATTTGATATCAGCATTGAAAAGTGCATAACCAAAAAGCGCTACTAAAGACATGATAAAAAAGCCACCAATCCCATAAATAATATTGGTGTTAACTTTCGTTTTCATGGCAACTGGAGCAGGCTCCAATGCTACACTTTCCATCACATTTCTGGTAAACGACATCGAAGGTTCATCCAATTCTATCTTGTCAAAAGCTAAATTTAAACTTAAGAATGCTTCATACTGAAATTTAACTTCGGCATCTGAATGAATTTTCTCTTCAATGGCTCTTACTTCGGTTGCGCCTAAATTCCCGTCGATGTAATCCCAAAGCTGTTGTTCTATTGTGTTCATAGTAACTCCTTTACTTCATCTTGTAACAAATATTGTAATTTTTCTTTAAGCCTGTGCCTTGCCCTGTGTAGTTTCACTTTGATGGTATTTGGCTCCACGTTGAGCATTTCACCTATTTCTTCCAAACTCTGTTCGCCTTGATAAAATAGCGTGATGATGGTGGCATCGTCAGGCATGAGCATTTGAATAGCCTGATTTAAATATTTGTGGCTGTCTTGCCTTTCGTAACCATTCGCATTAAAACTTGAGGTATGATTTTCCAGTTGTAAAAATGTTTCTTCATCATTAATGGATGATGTTTCTAATCGTTTTCTACGTAGAAAAGTCATCGCTGTAGTATAAGTAATGGTATACAGCCAGGTGCTAAATTTTGCAGTCTGTTTAAAAGTTCCTAAAGCTTTGTAGGCCTTAATGAAGCAATCCTGAGCAATTTCTTCGGCATCTTCTCTATTTTTAGCGAACCTTAAAGCAAGCGTAAAAACAAATCGCTGGTGGCGTTTAACCAACAAAGCATATTGAGCGGAATCTCCGTTCAATACATTTTGAATCAGCATTAAATCTGTAAATTTTTGCTCCATGCTTACCTCTAAGACTACATTAGCGATCGGCAGGTTACAGGGTTGCTTTAAAAAAGTTGAAGGTTACTGGTATGGATGCTTGTGCAAAGGTACATGTTATAAGTTACGGGTTACGGGTTTGGATGCTTACGTAAAAGTTTAAAGTAAAAAGTATAAAGTTGCTGGCTGGTGTCAGAACAGTATTAATTGCCCTAGCCATGTAACCCGCAACATTTACCCCACTAATGCGAGGCGAAAAACTTCAAACCAGCAATTGATCCAATTAAAGTGCAGATGAAAAATATTCGCCAAAAGGTAGCAGGCTCATTAAAATATGCAATACCAATAATTACCGTCCCCACAGCGCCAATACCCGTCCATACGGCGTAAGCGGTACCCATTGGCAAGGTTTGGGTAGCTTTATTCAGCAGTAAAAAACTCAAAATAATACATATAAAAAATGCCATACTCCATTTGATATTGGAGAAATTGTTTGATAGTTTGAGGCAAGTGGTAAAGCCAACTTCAAAAAGCCCGGCGATGATCAGAATAATCCAGTTCATAGTAAAAATGTTTGCACAAAGGTATTACCATTGATTTGTGCTACATTTTACAAATGTTAAAAAATGAACTTATTTATCACTTGCCCTGATTCTGCTTAAAGTAACTTGCGTAACACCTAAGTAGGAAGCAATATGTTTCAGCGCAACTCTTTTAATTAATTCAGGTTCCTGGTTCCCAAATTCCCGATATCGCTGCGTTGCATCCTTGAACGATCGGTCAATTAGCCGCCTTTCTGTAGCTATTAGCTCCCGCTCGGCAATTTTTCTGCCCCAGTTTGCCAGGGCTAAATGCTGGTTGTATAACTTAAATAGGTCAAGCAGTTTAATCCTGAACAATGATGAATCTTCTAAAAGCTCAATGTTTTCATATCCAGGTTTATTATTGATATAACTGTTATAAGATAGTAAAACATCACCTGCCTGTCCAAACCAGAAAGTAATTTGTTGATTTTCTCCATCAGAATAGGCCCTTGCAATCCCGCTTTCTAAAATATAGAAATAAGGCTCAACCTTTTCGGCGTGTATCAAAACAGTACCTTTTCTATGGTTAACCAACTTGCAATGCCTAGCCAATAAGCTTAAAGCATCATTGTTTAGCGAACTAAATATTTCGATATTTTTTAATTTCTCCTGCAAAGCGATGTTTATGGAATAAAGCTATAAATTTTTTTAGCAAGCCTGTAACCTGATTAAAAACCATGTAGTCATAATACACAGAACACGGTTCAATACACAGAAAACAAAATTCACATTTAAAATATTAACATCATGCAAGGTATATTAGTTCCAATCTCACTTTTTTTAGGTGCATTCGCAATGGTATTTGGAATCCGCTATTTATCGAATAAAGAAAAAATGGCTATGATCGAGAGAGGAATCGATCCGGGATTAAGCAAATCTACACCCAAACCATTTCTAAGTTTAAAATTCGGATTACTTTTAGTTGGTTTTGGTTTGGGCTTGTTGGTTGCGCTATTTACGGTAAGAGGCTTATTTGGCAGCGACATGAACCATACAGAAGAAAGCCAATCTGTAGCCATTTATTTCGGATGCATCGGCATCTTCGGAGGCTTAGGTTTAATTGTTTCCTATGTAATCGAAAAGAAGTGGCTAGATCGTGAAACCCTAAAATAGTGCGGTTATTGCTCATGCTCGTTGGAAATGAGCGTGAGCAATACTGATCGTTTTTACAATTTAATCGTAATGCTGTTATTGCACTCATCCGCAATTAGCGCAGGAGAAAGGATATTTTTTATGATGTTGGTTTGTTAATTACCGCTACTGTTAACCTGCTGATGCAACTCATCTTGCCGCGATCATTATAAATTTTGATATCCCAGATATGCGTTTTGGCACCAATATGAATTGGTGTACAAACACCTTTAACCAAGCCGCTTTTCACAGGTCGCAAATGGTTAGCATTTACTTCTAATCCAACGGCAACATATTTTTCCGGATCAATAAGCATATAAGATGCAATGCTGCCTAAAGTTTCGGCTAAAACCACAGAAGCGCCGCCATGCAAAATACCTGCAGGCTGATGCGTACGTTCATCAACGGGCATGGTGCCGGTTATAAAACTGTCGCCGATTTCGGTAAACTGGATATCCAGCAAAGCACCGATATGGTTTTTCGGCCGTCCATTCAAATCTTCAATGGTAAAATCTTTAAACCACATGATAACGTTCTTTTAATACACCTACGTGATGAATAATGTGCCCTGCAGCAATAAATAAGATAGACTTCACATTGATCTCCCGTTCTGAAGCGACACCTTTTCTTGCTAATTCTGCTTCATTCAAACTTTTAAAAAAGTAAAGATTGGCTTTTCGCAACGCCGAAAACTCCTCAATCATATCTTCATAATTTCGCTCACTGAAACGAGCATTTAATACATACTCATCTTCATCAAAACCCGGCAAATGCTGCGCTTCATTTCTCGCAAACGCTGTCATCCGGTAAACAAAAATTCGTTCACAATCTATAATGTGCCCCAGCATTTCTTTCAGCGTCCATTTGCCTTCTGCGTAAGCAAAGTTTTCTTTGTCTTTGTTCAATTCGAAAAGCGCCGGAATGCTGAAAACCTGTTCTTCCAAAACTTCTATAATGTCGCCATTAACTTTGCTGATGTAGGTTTCGGCCCAAGCCGGATACTCGTTAGGTTGTGGTCGGTTCATATCTTAAACTGCTTTTTAAAATGATTCTGAAGGTTGTTCCTTTGCCAAGTTCTGATTCTTTTACGAAAATTTCACCGCTGTGATAGTTTTCTACAATTCGTTTGGTTAAAGATAAACCCAAACCCCAGCCACGTTTTCGAGTCGTATAGCCTGGCTGAAATACCGCATCAAATTTCGATCTTGGAATTCCTTTTCCACTATCGGTTACATCAATAAATACCTGTTCTTTTGCTAAATTTTCAATGATATTTACCGAAATAGACCCTTCATTTTCGATGGCATTGGCTGCGTTTTTTAACAGGTTTTCAATCACCCAATCAAATAAAGGTACGTTTAGTAAGGCCCGAACCTGCTCATCACCCGTAATGCTGAACTTCACTTTATCTGAGGTACGCACCTTGAAATACCTGATAAAATCGCTGATTACAATATAAACCGTATGGTCTTCCAGGATAGGTTTGGAGCCAATTTTAGAGAAACGATCAGTAATAATTTCCAAACGTTTTATATCATTTTCCATTTCGGCGATTAATGGATCGTCCTCTGCATCAAATTTTGATTTCATCAGCTCTGTCCAGGCCATGAGCGAAGATATTGGAGTGCCGAGTTGATGTGCGGTTTCTTTCGCTAAGCCCACCCAAACATGATCTTGTTCATCCCTCCGGGCCGAACTGAAAGCGGTATAAGCGGTTAAAAGGAAAAGAAAAATTACGCCCATTTGAATGTATGGGAAATATCTAAGCTGGGTAAGGATAAACGAATCTTTATAATAGGCAAGGTAATTTGTACCAAGAATATTCATCGTTAAAGGTCGATGTTGAGATTTCATTTGCCTAAGTTCATGAACAAAATATAAACTGTCAAAAACCAATGCGGTATCTGTTGAATAGTTTGTTTTGGTTGAATCTAATCCGAAATAAGTCGTAATGTTTTTAGATGAGTCTACCACAATAACCGGGGTTTTAGTGTTTTTTCTAACACTTTCAACTACTTCCCTAAAATTATCATTGTCCATCAAAAGCATAGAACGTTCCTGCACTTTTACCCATAATTGGAATTGATTCGCCTCTTCCCGTTCCATTTTTTTCACAAAGGTATCCGTGTAAAAAACTGATGCTATGCCGATTAGGATCGCAAATATTAGTAGGAAAAACTTCCAGCGGCGCTTCTTTTGATAAGGGTTCATGCTTTAGGTAGGCAAATTACAATAACAAAACGATAAAAAAAGAAAACCATTATGATTTTTAACAAACCATTAAATAAGTCATTTCAACCGTAATTGCTTCATAACAGATGAAAACAGTATAAAATAAATGAAAAACATATCTTTGTGCTGAGCATAGTGCATAGCGCTTTAGGCATGGATTACACCATAGCTTTCGCCCTAAACTCCCTGCTCTTTGCTTCATTATGGATAAAAAAGTTAGAGTAAGATTTGCCCCAAGCCCAACTGGAGGACTGCATTTAGGCGGTGTTCGTACGGCGTTGTTTAATTATTTGTTCGCCAAAAAAAATAACGGAACTTTTGTGTTGCGTGTAGAAGATACCGATCAAAACCGTTTTGTAGAAGGTGCAGAGCAATATATTGTAGATTGTTTAAACTGGTGCGGCATTGCGCCGGATGAAAGTCCGAACAAGCCTGGCGCCTACGGACCTTACCGCCAGAGCGAACGCAAACCGAGTTATGGCAAATTTGCAGAACAACTGATTAGTGATGGTTACGCTTATTATGCCTTTGATACCCCGGAAGAGTTGGAAGCAAAACGTAAAGAAATTCCAAATTTTCAGTACGGGCAGGCCACACGTATGCAAATGCGCAACTCTTTAACGCTTACTTTGAGTGAGGTAGAAGAGCTTTTGGCTGCTAAAACGCCGCATGTGGTAAGGATAAAAGTTCCTGAAGATGAAATTGTTCATTTCAACGACTTAATCCGTGGCGATGTAAGTTTTGAAACTTCACTGGTTGACGATAAAGTTTTATTGAAAGCGGATGGAATGCCGACTTATCATTTAGCTGTTGTGGTTGATGATAAGGCTATGGAAATTTCTCATGCTTTCCGCGGCGAAGAATGGTTACCATCAGCACCTATTCACATCTTATTGTGGAAATATTTAGGTTGGGAAAGCGATATGCCGCAATGGGCACATCTGCCGTTAATTTTAAAGCCTGATGGACACGGAAAATTAAGCAAACGTGATGGCGATCGTTTAGGTTTCCCGGTTTACGCCATGAACTGGACAGATCCAAAAACCAGTGATGTGACCAAAGGTTTCAAAGAAATGGGTTTTCTTCCAGAGGCTTTCATTAACATGTTGGCTTTATTAGGTTGGAATGATGGAACCGATCAGGAATTGTTCTCATTGAAAGAACTGGAAGATAAATTCTCCATTGAAAGAATCAGTAAAGCCGGAGCAAAGTTCGATTTTGAAAAAGCTAAATGGTATAACCACGAATGGATCAAATCGGAAAGCGCAGAGCGTTTAGCCCCAAGCGTAAAAATAGAACTGCAAAAGGCGGGAATTGAAGTTAAAGAAACGTTCTTAAACACTGTAATCGATTTGATTAAAGACCGCTGCACTTTGCTGCCGGATTTCGTAGCACAAAGCGGATACTTTTTCACTTCGCCTGCTGAATATGATGTAAACTCCGTAAAGCCAAAATGGAGCGCTGAAAAAGCAGATTTCTTTAATGCTTTTGCTGAAAAATTAACTTTGACTGATGCTGCCGCTGAGGAAATAAATTTCAAAGCATTAGCAGAAGAAAAAGGATTTAAACCCGGAGAATTAATGCTGCCGTTTAGGATTATGTTGGTTGGCGGCAAGTTTGGTCCAGGAGTTTTTGATATTGCTGTACTTTTAGGCGTGGATGAAACAAAAGCAAGGATAGCGAAAGCTGTAAACTTGTTTAACAGTTAATCAGAAAAGCAAATAGAATCAAGCCAGGAAGAAATTTCTGGCTTTTTTATTGCTTCAAAACCTAAAAGAATAAATCGGGAAATAATTTCTAATTTAGTCTAACAATTGTCCCAACATTTAGGTTATCCATTAAATTAAAAAATTAAAATTATGCAGTGGTTTGGTAAAGGCAGTAACAATGTAGAAGATGGCAGAAGCGGGGGCGGAGGTAAAACCATTTTAGGTGGTGGAATTGGGATTATAGTTGTAGTATTGGGTTTAATTTTCGGGAAAGATTTAACCGGTGTAGTGGGACAGCTTCCTACTTCGCAGGGAACAGAAGAAGTCAAGCAAGGTGTGCCCGCAAACGATTCGCAAGCGGTTTTCGTTTCTGGTGTTTTGGAGTCAACGGAGCAAGTTTGGGACAAAGAATTTCAGGCCATGGGCAAACAATATGAACATCCAAAATTAAGACTCTTTAGAGATGGCGTTCAAACAGCTTGTGGCAATGCAAGTTCAAACGTTGGCCCTTTTTATTGCCCGGGCGATCATAAAGTTTACATCGATTTATCATTTTATGATGATTTAAAAAACCGTTTTGGTGCTGCCGGCGACTTTGCCCAGGCTTATGTAATTGCACACGAAGTTGGTCACCATGTTCAGAACATATTAGGAATTTCAGAAAAATTAGATCAGGCCCGTGGGCAGGTAAGTGAAAAGGAATACAATCGCTTATCGGTTAAGTTAGAGTTGCAAGCCGACTTCTTTGCCGGCTTATGGGCACATCACGCACAAAACCTAAAAGATTTTAAGCTGGAAGAGGGCGATATTGAAGAAGCTTTAACTGCGGCCAATGCCATCGGTGATGATAAACTGCAAAAGCAGGCAACAGGAGATGTGCAGCCAGATTCTTTTACGCATGGAACTTCTCAGCAACGCATGTACTGGTTTAAAAAAGGATTTGATACCGGAGATATTAAACAGGGTGATACGTTTAACTCGAATAATTTGTAAACATTAAAACATTTTCAAAACATAATTGTTGGTACCTAGTTAATGAGAGTTTTATCTCCAAACCAAACATAATTATCCAAGCGCCCTAGTTGTATAATAAAAATGATCCTGATAGTTGATGACCGACCCGAAAACCTTATTTCATTACAGAAAGTTTTACAAGCACATAATTTTGAGGTTGAAACAGCATCATCTGGAGAGGAAGCACTAAAAAAAGTTTTAAAAAATAACTATGTGCTGATCATTTTAGATGTGCAGATGCCTGATATGGATGGTTTTGAAGTAGCCGAAGCCATCTCCGGTTTCAGTAAAGCTAAAGATACTGCCATTATTTTCTTATCTGCTGTAAATACCGAGCTGAAATTTATCACGAAAGGATATTTGAGTGGGGGCTTAGATTATATTACTAAACCGGTTGACATTAATGTCCTGCTTCTAAAAATCAAAACTTTTTACCGCATATACGAGCAAAGCAGAAAACTGAATGAGGTCCAGGAAAAGCTGCTGGAGGAAATTGAATTTAGAAAACAGGCTGAGCACAAAAAAGATGAGTTCATCAGTATTGCCAGTCATGAGCTTAAAACACCTTTAACAAGTGTAAAGGGTTATATACAGTTGCTACAACGCAGTTTGAGCAGGGATAATAAGGAAATGGCTCAAAACCATCTGGAAAAGGCCAGTGTTCAGCTCGAAAAGTTAAATGAATTAATTGTTGATCTGCTGGATATTTCAAAGATCGAAAGTGGAAAAATGAAATTCAATATGCAGCATTTTTGCGCCGATAGTATGGTTAACAATGCGATTGAAATGCTGCAACAATCTAATCCCGATTTCAGAATTAATAAAATAGGTACCACCAATGAGCATATTTTTGGTGATGAAATGCGATTGGAACAGGTGGTGATCAACTTTATTACCAATGCTATAAAATATGCTCCTGGCACCAACCAGGTTAATGTAACCATCAATATCCGTGATGGGAAACTCTATCTTGCCGTAAAAGATTTTGGTATAGGCATTTCTGCTGAGCAGCAAGATAAAATATTCGACAAATTTTATCGGGTGGAAGAAAACAGCCATCGCTTTAATGGTTTAGGTATTGGCCTTTACATCTGTGCAGAAATTATCAAACGTCATGGCGGTACAATTGGTGTAAATAGCGTTCCTGATGAAGGCTCAGAATTTTATTTCATTGTCCCCACCACCGAAGAAGAAATCCTGCAAAATCAACTTTAGTCATCTCCAAAATATAGAATGAAAACTACTCTTAAAAATAATTTACGTTTAGGCCTGGGCTTGTCGCTTATTATTCTTTTTATCAGCTCGCTGGCTTCTTATGTAAGTATTAGTAACCTGATTAAAAGCACAGAACTGGTAAAACATAGCGATCAGGTTATCTTAGATTCCGAAAATATTATTTCTTATTTAAAAGATGCTGAAACCGGGCAGCGGGGTTTTTTATTAACCGGAAATAAGGTTTTCCTTTCACCATATTATGGAGCGAGTGATTCGGCAGCGGCTATCTTAAAAAAAGTTGAAGTAGCTACCAAGGATAATCCTGTGCAGCAGAAAAATGTGGCCGCACTTCGTAACATCCTCACTAAAAGGATGGGCATTATCAAATCGACCATTGAAATCAAAGAACTTGGTGGCGCAGTAGATCCTACGGTTTTGTTTCAGGGCAAGGTTTATATGGACGAAGCAAGAGAAACCGTAAATGCTTTGGTGAAGGAAGAAAAACGTTTGCTGGAGTGGAGAACCGCAGAGCTTAATAAACTTACCGCTTACACACCAATACTGATATTGATCGCGGCTGCTTTGGCCATTTTGATTACGCTGTTTTTTTATAGAAAGGTATCAATAGATTTTGATGAGCGTGTGAAATTGCAGGAAGAAATCGAAAGCAAAAAATACGAAATGGAAAAACGTATTGCAGCGATTAAAGAAATTGCCTATCAAATATCAAATGGAAATTATGGCGTAAAACTAGATAGTCAAAGCCAGGACGATATTGGTGAACTGTCAGAATCTTTAAATACGATGTCGTTTTCGTTAAAGAAATCGTTCGATACCTTGGCAGAAAATGAATGGTTACAAACCGGGGTGGCCAACTTAAATGTAAAAATGGTTGGAGAAAAAGATGTTTTTCATTTAGCTGATGATATCATCGACTTTTTGGTTACCTATACCAAAAGCCAGATTGGAGCCATTTATTTATTTAAAGACGATGGTTACCTTCATTTGAAAGGAAAGTATGCATTGGAAGGACAAAATCTTCTCCCTGTAATTGAACTTGGTCAGGGATTGATTGGCCAGGCGGTAAAAACCGGTAAAAATATTTTATTGGAAGATGTTCCTCAAAGTGAATTGACCATCACACACGCAACAGGAAACATAAAGCCTGCACAGTTATTGGTTTTGCCAATCATCAGAAACGGAATTTCAATTGGAGGTTTGGAAATAGGTACGATTACCGCATTTACCGATTTACAAATGCATTTCTTAAACTTAGTGCTATCCGATGTAGGCACTGCATTATTGGGTGCTCAAAACAGGCAGAAACTACAACAATTGCTGGAGGAAACGCAGGCACAATCTGAAGAACTGCAAGTGCAGCATTCTGAATTAGAAGGCATGAATGCTGAACTGGAGGCGCAGGCGCAAAAGCTTCAGGCTTCGGAAGAAGAATTGAGGGTGCAGCAGGAAGAGTTGCTTCAAAGCAACCAGGAACTGGAAGAAAGAAGCAGTTTACTGGAAGAGAAAAATGAGTTGATTGAAGAACGCAATATCGAAATTCAGCAGAAAGCAGAAGCTTTAGAGTTAAGTACAAGATACAAATCAGAGTTTTTGGCAAACATGTCTCATGAGTTGCGTACACCATTAAATTCTATCTTATTATTATCAAGGTTGATGGCTGAAAACGAAGCCATGGATCGAGAACACCAGGAATATGCTGAAGTAATTCAAAGTTCGGGTCAAGGTCTATTGAGTTTAATTGATGAGATTCTGGACTTATCAAAAATCGAAGCTGGTAAAATGGAGCTCGACCGATCGAATGTTAAGGTAGATGATATTGCCTCAAACATGCGCTCTTTATTTAATCCTTTGGCTAATGAGAAGGCTTTGGCACTAGTTATCGATAAAGCCGACGATGTGCCGGAATATTTCCATACGGATAAAATGCGTTTGGAGCAGATCCTGAAAAACCTGTTATCCAATGCGATTAAATTTACCTCAGCGGGATCAGTGAAGTTAAATATCGAAAAGAATGAAAAGCTGAATGCCCTGGTATTTAAAGTTACCGACACCGGTGTAGGTATAGCGCCAGAAAAACAGGGGATGGTGTTCGAAGCTTTTCAACAGGCAGATGGATCAACCCGCCGTAAATTTGGAGGAACAGGACTAGGTTTATCCATTAGTAGGGAGCTTGCAAAACTCTTAGGGGGTTACATCGATTTAAAGAGTAAAGAAAATGAAGGCAGCATATTCATTTTAACACTGCCGATTGATAAAAATAAAGGTTTTGATGATGTGAAAGGTCAGGTAGAAAAACCCGCCCCGGTAGCAGTTGAACCTCTTAAAATAAGTCATTTAACGGTGAGCAACATTCCGCAGGAAATTGAAGATGACCGCGATAATATTCAGCCCGATGATAAAGTAATTCTGATTGTAGAAGACGATACCCCTTTCGCGAAAACCTTGCTTGATTTTACAAGAAAACGCAGCTATAAAGGTTTGGTTGCCGTTAGAGGTGATGTTGGTATTGAAATGGCAAAAGCCTACAAACCTTTGGCAATTTTATTAGATATCCAGTTGCCAATTAAAGATGGATGGCAGGTAATGGAAGAACTGAAATCTGATCCTGCAACAAGGCCAATTCCGGTCCACATCATGTCATCATTACAGGTTAAAAAAGAAAGTTTGCTTAAAGGAGCGGTAGATTTTATTAATAAACCATTTGCTTTTGAGCACATGCAGGAAATTTTTTCTAAGCTTGAACATGCCTTAAGCAGACATCCGAAAAAGGTGCTGATTGTGGAGGAAAACGAACAGCATGCCAAGGCATTAAGTTATTTTCTGAGCAACTTCAACATTCAAACCGAAATTGTAAACCAGGTAAATGAAGGCGTTTCTGCTTTGCACAAACCAGATGTAAACTGTGTTATTCTTGACATGGGAATTCCAGACAAGCATGCTTACGAAACATTAGAGGTGGTGAAGAAAACTCCGGGTTTAGAGAATTTACCTATTATTATTTTTACGGGTAAAAATCTTTCGAAAGGGGAGGAGAACAGGATCAAGCAATATGCAGATTCGATTGTGGTAAAAACAGCACATTCCTATCAACGTATTTTAGATGAAGCCGGGTTGTTTTTACATCTTGTGGAGGAGAAAAGCCGAGAAAAGACCAAAGCGCCAAAAGGATTTTCTGAGCTTCAGGATGTTTTGAAGAACAAAACTGTTTTGGTTGCTGATGATGATGTTCGAAATATCTTCTCGCTGACCAAAATGCTCGAGCAACACCAAATGAAAGTACTTGCCGCTACCGATGGTAAGGAAGCCCTGAAACTGTTAAATGAAAACCCACAGGTAGATGTGGTTTTAATGGACATGATGATGCCTGAGTTGGATGGTTACGAAACGACAACGGCCATCAGGCAGGATGTTAAATATCGTGATTTGCCTATCTTAGCAGTCACCGCGAAAGCGATGATGGGCGACCGGGAGAAATGTATTGCTGCCGGCGCTTCTGATTATATCAGCAAACCGGTTGATATGGATCAGCTCGTTTCATTGTTGCGTGTTTGGTTGTACGAAAATCATTACAAAGCTTAAACCATTTAAATAAAATATGCCTCAAAAATTAATTCTCATTATTGATGATGATAATAGAAACATTTTCGCCTTAAAAGCTGTTCTAAAGGCCAAGGGCTTCGATTGTGTGTCTGCAATCAGTGCCCGTGAAGGTTTTTCGATCATGGAAGAAAATGAAAATGTTGCCGTTGTGCTAATGGATATGATGATGCCGGATATGGACGGTTATCAGGCCATTGCCGCAATGAAAAAATCAGAAAAAATGCAAAATATTCCTGTGCTTGCGGTTACCGCACAAGCTATGGTGGGCGATAAAGAAAGATGTCTTTCTGCAGGAGCTTCGGGTTATATATCAAAGCCTATAAATGTTGATGAGTTATTGGTACAAATTGAAGAGGTAACAAATAAGTGATAAGTGAGGCGATAGATAATGAGCAGGTTGACGCATTACTAAGTGATGTACTGGAAGTTCATGGCTATGATTTTCTGGAATATTCGCATGCATCAATTAAACGCAGAATAACCCGGCTGTATACGTTAGATAACTTTGTAAGCTTTGCGGAGTTTAGGTATGCCGTTAAAAATGACAAACAGTATTTTAAACGCTTCCTAGAAGAAATTACTGTAAATGTTACCGAAATGTTTCGCGATCCGGGTTTTTACCAATCGCTCAGAAATGATGTTTTACCCGTATTAGGCACATACCCTTTCATCAGGGTGTGGGTGGCAGGTTGCTCTACAGGAGAAGAAGCATATTCATTGGCCATTTTATTAAGGGAACTAAATCTGCTACAGAAGTCGCTGATCTATGCCACTGATATTAATCCGTCTGTTTTGGAGAAAGCCAAAAAGGGGATTTTCCCATTAAATTACCTTAAAGGATATTCTGAAAATTACGTCAACTCAGGCGGTGTAAAAGATTTTTCTTCCTATTATACTGCAAATTATTCATTGGCAAAATTTGATGAGTCATTAAGCAGCAAAATGATTTTCTCTACGCATAATCTGGTTTCTGATCATTCATTCAATGAATTTCAACTTATTTTATGTAGAAATGTGCTCATCTATTTTGATAAGGAATTGCAGCATAAAGTGTTTCAGTTATTTGATAACAGTTTAGAAAAACTTGGTTATTTGGCATTAGGAAGTAAGGAGAGTCTCGATTTTTGGCCAGGAGCAAAGCAATTTAAGCGGATAAAATTAGAAAAGATATGGCGGAAGCTCTAATACCCACCAGGTGCAGTGCATTGGTGATTGGTGGATCTGCCGGGAGTTTGGATGTACTGTTAGAAATTTTTCCATTGCTGGAAACAGCGATTAACTTTCCTATAATTTTGGTTACGCACCGAAAATCGGGAAATGATTCTTTACTTGCCGATTTATTACAAAGCAGAACCGGGCTGAAAGTTAAAGAGGCTGAAGAAAAAGAACCTGTTTTGGCGGGATATGTTTACATCACACCAGCTGATTATCATCTTCTCATTGAACGCAATAAAACAATTTCTCTGGATTATTCAGAAAAAATAAACTACTCAAGGCCTTCAATTGATGTTACTTTCCAGTCTGCCGCGGAAGTATTCAAAGAAGGCTTGGTATGTATATTGCTATCAGGTTCCAATGCTGATGGTGTAGAAGGATTAAAAATTGTAAACAATTTGGGCGGTTTGGTGGTTATTCAAAATCCTAATACAGCAATTATGCCCTATATGCCACAACAAGCAGTTAATAATGTGAAAAGGCACATTATTTTAGATAGCTTTGCAATGGCTGAGTTCATAAACAAGTTAAATAGATAAATAGAGAATAGATTGCCTTTTGAGAGATAAATGTATGGCTGAAGCAAAAAAAGTATTTGTTTTTGATGATAATAGGGATATTTTAGACTTGTGTACTTTCATATTGGAAGATGCAGGTTACGAAATTAAAACTTCGGAAACCGCAAACGAGATCGAAAGTCAGGTTGCCGCTTACATGCCCGACATTATTTTTATGGATAACTGGCTGCCGGATTTAGGTGGAATACAAGCAACAAAAGCAATTAAAAGTAATCCGGAACTCAAACATATTCCTGTAATTTATTTCTCTGCGAACAATGATATTTCAGCACTTGCTGATGAAGCTGGTGCAGATAGTTATTTATCAAAACCTTTTGATATTGAAGCACTGGAAAGCATCGTAAGGAAGCACTTAAGTTAGCATAAATTAATTCTTCCCCCAGATTCGAGTGTTAAGATCTAATTCTTTCACAATATCATACATAAACTTTATTGCCGTAATATCCTCGTTAAGCAACTCCGGGTTAAGCAACGATTTAAATATTGGAGCTTCGAAATAGTTCCTGTTTAGTGGAAAAGCGATATACATTCTCGATTCGATAAAAGATAATGAAATTGAGTACTTTGAGTTGCTATTCAACTTTAAGATACGCTCCATCATGGCGGGAGTAAGTAAATAACGTGATTCCACCTGGTCGGTTCCGTAAGTTATAAATGCCTTATCGAAATCAACATTCTCTAGCTTAATCACATCTTTATTATTGAAAGAAAATAAATTTTTTGAAAACCAGGCGCCTATTGCACTGCCAAAATCTTTCGGACGAACAATCGTTACCCCATTAAAATTCTTATTAAAGTCTGCCACAAAAATAATTCCTTTAAAAATGTCATGCCATTCGGTTCTGGTACCGTTTTTAGTTTGCGTAACAGTTTTGTATTCGGCATGTACTTCAGCGAAATAAAAACCGGTTTTATCTGCTTTTCCGCAAACTAAATCCTCAGTTTTATACCGGTCCGGATCTGTCGAAAAAAGCTGTGAGTAAATAAATTCCTGAGCCAGAATTCCTCTGTAAGGATCAATAGTTAAGCTTCCATCTAAAAAACGAAGCGCTTCGCCAATTACATCCCTTTTGTAAGCTTTTTTATAAGCTTGTAACTCATCACCAATTTTGTAAAATAGAACTCCGCCATAAATTATCGGAATTAAACCAACAACAATAGCAGGTCCGATTAAACCCATCAAAATGCCTGTGATTGCTAAAATGATACCACCAGCAATAAAGAAATAACCTTTTTTTTGTGTTGAAGCAATTTTTTGACGCTCCACTTCCATTCTGGACAATACATTTTGTAAAGCCAAATTTCCCTCCAGACTAAAAAACTGCATTAGTTATTAAAGAGCTCTTTTGCACTGATATTCTCGCGTTCCTCTGCTGCGGTTTCTAAGACAGGAACAGGGTGGAAATTTAGCGCTCCGGCGAATAAATTTCCGGGAAACATCATAATGGAATTATTGTAATCAGTTACGGCTGCATTGTAGGTGCGTCTGGCTGCAGCAATCTGTTCTTCGCTTTCCGTCCAGGTGGTTTGCAAGTTGATAAAATTGGTGTTGGCTTTTAAATCAGGGTAATTCTCAACATTAACCATCAAACCCTTAACGCTGCTACTTAACTGACTGTCGATTTGTGCTTTCTCCGCATCACTGATATTTCCTGCAACAACTTTTGTTCTGAGCTCAACGATTCTTGATAGCGTTTCAGACTCATAATTGGTGTATTGTTTAACTACTTCAACCAGGTTAGGAATTAAGTCGAAACGTTTTTTCAGCATCACATCAATTGCTGAAAAAGCATTGGTTACCTGGTTTTTCTTGCCAATCAGCGAATTGTAGAAGAAAATTCCAAAAAGGAAAATGGCGATGAGGATAATTGCGATAATCATAGTTTAATTTATGTTTAGATATTAAAGATAGGAAAACGTTACAAAATAGGAATTCAGCGTTTTTCGTTTCTTGTTTGTTCCCTTTCCCGTTGCTGTCTTCGCTCTAATCTCTTTTGTTTTCGAAGGCGATGATTTTCCTGCATCTCTTTGAAGTTTTTAATATGCTTTCTGATTTCCTGTTGCTTCTCATCAGTGATGCCTACACTATTTTTAATACCTACAAATAAGCTCCTCCAAATCAGATTGAAAAAAGAAGTATTTTCGATACGGCTATAATTTACTGAAGCCGATGTGAATTTTCCATCTCTGCCCGGATTTTCAGCATTAATGATCAATGCGTTGGCCAGTATAGAAAGCAAGCCGCGGGTCACTAGGTGATCTTTATCCGGATCATTCTTCATTAGCGCAACCGAAAGGTCGTAGTAGTAGAAATCAACCTTGCCTTTTGCCCCATCATTATTTGCCTTAAAATTAAAGCGAAGTTTATCTATAATGCCTCTGTTAATACGCACCAAACCTAAAGGTTTAGTAATTTGATTTAAAACCCTTGCATTAAACGTATGAAGCTGGCCTTTGTAAGCAAATCCACCATTTTTATCCAGCAGGTCGAAATTAAAATTCAAATCCAACTCTCCCTGCCCCAGTAAGTAAGTTTTCAAATCAACTTCCATAACAGGATTTATTGCCTTGATTTTGGTTAAATTGGTTACGTTTTTAAAAACACCTGAAGTGTGCTCAAAGGATATTTTTCCTCTTTGCTGGCTTTCAGGATTATAAACGGCGTAGCTTACATCAACATCTTTGAGTTTGATTTTCTGAATCAGCACCGGAGCACTGATGTTCTGTAGCAACTGGTGCGGAAATCGACGGACTCTATTTTCCAAACTATCTGCAGGGTCGTAATTTTTACCCAGGCTATTATCATTGAAGACGGAAATAAATCCATTGGCAATAGCCATTTCTTTTGCCCTGAATTCTTGTTTGCTAATGTAAAGTGGAAGATCGATTCCGTTTAACAAAATATCGCTCATTTGTATGTGAAACCGATCTTTTGCATAACCCGCAACTTTGCCAAACTTCATCTCATCATACAGTGGTTCTACCTGAAATTTGTTGATCCGCAGATTACCTGTAGAGGCTTTGAAATCGAGCTGGTTAAGCTTAATGTTGTACATCTTATCAGGGGTGGGATAGGTGTAGTCCTTTAAGTTGATGATAACATCTTTAAGTAAATAGAACCGATCTGGGTCTTCAGCAGAGGTAGAATCAACCAGTAAATCTTTTAGGGTAATATTTAAATCATCGATAGCGAAAGGCGTGGCATTAAGCACATTTTTATTGATGTATTTGAAACTCGCATCCCTAAACAGAATATTATTGATGCTAAACTCTTTTAGATTTTGAGAAATCATCGCATAGGGCGATTTTATAGGTCGGGGTGGCCGGTTCTCATTAAATGCAAATTGCCTATTCATCATTACCACCTCTGGCCTATCAAAAATTACCTCTTCTAATTGAAGTTTTTGATGTCGGTAAAGTGTGAGCGGATGAAAATGTTTCACCTGCAACTTCTTTAGCGATACAGTATAAAGGTTATTAGGCGCTCTCTTTAATGTAATCAGTTCGTTAAATCGGTTAGTATCTGGAATAATTTTTACATTGTATAATGTTGCACTTCCAGTTAAAATATTGGTGGATACTTTTGAGAAACTGATGGTATATAAACTATCAGTTGATTTATACAACAACGTTTTAATGCGGTTACTAAGTATCGGTTGCGATTTTACATTTAAAAACCAAGCTAATCCTGCAAGTAATGCGAAGACGATTATAGTTATTGATGCAATCCACTTAATAATTTTGTATTTTTTTCTTTTGGTATCGGGCATTTAACGACAGGAATGGTTTTCACAGCAATATACATTTATAATTTTAATGTAAAAATAGACTTTAGCTTTTCTCTCTCTTTGCTTTGCGGGCTTCTTTGCGATCCTGTCGTTTCTGCTCTCTAATTTTCTTTGCAATTACCTTTTGTTGCTTAACAGGATTTTTTTCAGGCACAACACCTACACCTACAATATCTTTTATGCCAACAAATAATGTCTTCCACATGAGGTTAAAAAAGGAGGCCGAGTTTATCCTTGTATTAGTCATTGTTGCTGTTCGGGGCGGATCGCCTTTGCTTGGATTTTCATCTTTAACTAATATTGTGTTTGCTAAGAATGATAAAAATCCCTTTTCTTTAGTTCCTTCACCATCAATGTTATCAGAAAGTAACTTTACCTTCAGGTTATTATAAAGCATATTCATTGAACCAGATGCTGTGCGTAAATTTCCATTTGCTTTAAAATCAATATGTTCAACATTCCCGCTTTCAATTTCGATAAGGCCTAAATTTTTAGATAAGGAATTAAGATTTTTAAAATCGAATTTGCCTAAACTTCCGCTGTAACTGAAGGCCCCGTTTTGATCTGTCAGATTAAAATCGAGCTTTACGTTTAGCTTTCCGGTGCCCATTAGCAACGAATTTAGATTGGCCACAGCATGATTATTTCTAGCCAGACGTAAACTATCATTGGTTACATTTAAAATGTTTCCTGTTAGGGTTTTAAATGTTACCGATCCCGTTTTCTTACTAGCCGGATTGTATTCTGCATATTTTACATCGATGTTCCTTAACTTTACAGTATCAATCGCTACAGGCATATTTAGCCTTTTTAAAGCCATGTGAGGATAATTTTTTCCCTTGTCGAATCCTGGAGGAGGTGGCGATTCTCTGCTCATAAAAACTTCTACTTTTGCCGGACCGATTTTCACAGATTTTGCTTCAAGCTTGCCGTCGGTGTTCAGTTTAATAAAATCGACTCCGTTAAACTCTACTGTAGTAAAGCTTAAATCGTAACGATCTTTTTGAACTTTATATTTACGGGCAAACTCGAGTTCGGGATAAAGCGGTTTTAAGATTAAACCTTTAATGCTGATTTTTCTGGAAGAATAGGAGCCTTTAATGGTATCTACCTTCATGCTGTACATCTTGTCTTTCGTGGTCGATTTGTAACCTGCCACCTGAAACGAAATGTCTTTTGTATAGTAAAATCGCGTCGTGTCTCTACCGGAAAGAGAATCGAGCAGAAAATCATTGACGTCGATATCCAGATGCTTGATGCTGTTTTTAGTTTTAACAACCGTACTTTTATTAATGTAATCAAAATCTGCATCAACAATTTTAATACGATGCACCCTGGCCGATTTAAAGGTCTTAGAAATCTGTTCATATAGTGATTTTTTAGCCTTAGCGGTATCAGGTTTCTTCGGCACCTTATTAAAAATCACATTAATTGATGGACGATCGAGCAAGATTTCATTAATATCCAACCGCTTTTTGAAATAGGCAGTTAAGATGCCCGTTCGCGTAATCTGAAGCTTTTTAAGTTTGATTTCAAAAGTATGTGCGGGAGCAAGATTCTGTTTTTTTAAAGTATCAAAAACCAGCGTGTCTGGTTTAAGTGTAACATCACGAATGGCCATACTACCCGTAATCACATTTAAATTAATGCTCTTGAAATCGATGCTATAAAGATGATTAGATCCATTATAAACCCCCTCTTTTATTTTTTCAGTAAGAATAGGTTTCCAGCGGGCGCTGATAAACATGGCACCGAAGGCTAAAATTAAAATCAATCCGCCCAGTATACTGCCAATCCAAATCCAAAGTCTGTTTCTATTTTGAGCTGTCATGTTTATGGTCTATCGATATAGAACAGATAGTTCACAGAAAGGTTTGCTTTGACAATTTCGCCATTTCGAACAGGCTTATGTAGATAAACCTGATATTAGCGAACACGGATCCCGATATTTCATCGGGAGGAGTAAAGCGTTTAGCTCGATGGAGTTCCTTTGGAACAGGGCTGATGTTACCGATAAGCTAAATACTTTCATTTCCAAATTCTTTCAATCTAACTCCGTAGCTTTTAAATGTTTATAAAGCAAAAAGATTAGCAAACAATTTCTTAATATAATTAATGAATTAACATTAACTTAACATTGGGCTTGTAGCTTTGCAACATATTAGAAATTAACATGAACAATATTTTTAAGTTCTTTACACCTCAAGATAGAAAATTTCACCCTCTTTTTGAGCAGGCTGGTAGCAACGCGTTGAAAATTGCTGAAGCGCTTTTAGAAATGGTTAGCACTGCTGATGCTGAAAGCAGAAAAACAATTTTTAAAGAAATTGAGCGCCTGGAGCACGTTGGAGATGATATAACGCATTCAATTTTCTTAGAGCTGAGCAGGAACTTCATCACACCATTTGACAGGGAAGACATTCACCAGTTGGCTACTGCTGTTGATGATGTTGCCGATTATATTTATGGTACAGCAAACCGCATGCAAATGTATAACATGAATACCATTAGCGAGCCAATTGTGAAAATTGCAGAACTTTTGGTTGAAATGTGCACAGATATTGATAAAGCGATTAAAGAATTACGCAGTTTCAAGAACATTCGTGTAATTGCTGATGCTTGTATCCGTATTAACAGTGGCGAAAACCAGGCTGATTATGTATTTACGTTAGCGGTAGCCCGTTTATTTGAATACGAAACCAATGCGATTGAATTAATTAAACAAAAAGAGGTTTTACAAACGATAGAGAAAGCGACAGATAAATGTGAAGATGTGGCGAATGTGCTTGAAACTATCTTAGTTAAAAACGCTTAATATTAAACAAAAATGGTAACTACCTTATTGGTTGTTGTTGTAATTCTAGCTATCGCTTTCGATTACATTAACGGCTTTCACGATGCCGCTAACTCGATTGCAACAGTTGTTTCTACAAAAGTTCTTACGCCTTTTCAGGCGGTTTTGTGGGCTGCGCTTTTCAATTTTGCAGCTTACTTTTATTTTACCGATCATAAAGTAGCCAATACGGTTGCTAAAACGGTTATTGAAAATTATATTACACTAGAAGTTATCCTTGCCGGTTTAGTGGCCGCAATTATCTGGAACTTATTAACTTGGTGGTATGGTATTCCTTCCAGTTCTTCGCACACCTTAATTGGTGGTTTTGCCGGTGCAGGTATGACGCATGCTTTGCTAACAGGTGCCAGTCCGATGGACGCTGTAAACATGGGTTACGTAGTTAAAATCGTTTCATTTATTGTGTTGGCACCAATTATTGGTTTGGTTATTTCTGTTGTTTTAACATTGATCATCATCAATATTTGCCGCTATGCAAAACCAGCAACAGCTGAAAAATGGTTTAAGCGATTGCAGTTATTATCTTCTGCAGCTTTGAGTTTCTTTCACGGTGGTAACGATGCGCAAAAGGTAATGGGTATTATTGCTACGGCGCTAATTGCAGCTAAAGTAATACCTGATTTTGATTCCATGCCATCCTGGGTTCCAATTGCCTGTTATTCGGCGATTTCATTAGGTACCATGAGTGGTGGCTGGAAAATTGTGAAAACCATGGGTTCGAAAATCACTAAAGTGACCGCACTGGAAGGTGTTGCTGCCGAGGGTGCAGGAGCCATTACTTTGGGAATCACAGAGCATTTTGGTATTCCGGTTTCTACAACGCATACCATTACAGGTTCGATTGTGGGTGTAGGCGTGGTGAAAAGCGTTTCTGCTGTACGTTGGGGTGTAACCATCAACTTAATTTGGGCCTGGATTTTAACCATCCCAGTTTCAGCAACCTTAGCCGCCATTATTTACGGCGCAATTTATTATTTCAAATAAAACAAAATCCATCATCCATATTTAAGACTAAGGCAAATCGCTTTAGTCTTTTTTGTTTTTATCAAGAGGGAGACAGCGCATTTGTGTTCACTCGGTAGAGCTGCCAAACAAAATGGCATTAGGGCGAATAAATTTCAGTTGATTTTAAACAATATAAGATCACATCAGTTTTAGCGCTTGCAGAAGGTTAACCAAGCTTTTCGATATTTCCTAAATATTTATATGGTTCCAGAACTGGAGATAAGCAATACCTTCACAACTGTGCTATATTTCTTCGTGGTAAAAGATCGTTTTAAAACCTAAAACTTAACACTTAACTCCACCAGGTCATTTCCATTTTTAGGCAGCACCCAGTCTGGTCCGTTTTGAATAAGCCGTTTGGCTTCCGCATCGGCTTTGCTGTTTAATGATTTGATAACTTTAATATTTGCTGGGCGACCGTTTTTCTTAACCTTAAAACTTAAAATGACAAATTGTTCCGGCCCTTTAGGATTGTACAGTTTATTATTATTTTCCAGATATTGGCTATAATTAATTGTTGAAACAGGAATTGGTTTGGTGATCTCTCCAATAGATTTTCCATTCAGGTTCTGCTCAGCCCGAAGCATAATTTTAGGCGCAGGAATATTTTCCTTTTTACGACCATTTGAACCCACGATTACCGCAATTTCATTTAAAGATTTATCGCCGCTCATGGCGTTTCTAATTGCATTCGGATCTGCAACATTCGTAATCGGCCGTTCTCTAAACCCAATGGCATTAATTAACAAATCTTTATCTTTAGCGTTGCTATCAGCTGGTAAAGCAAAATAGCCATTCGCATCTGTAGCAGTCACTTTATTCGATCCTGATAACTTAACCACCGCACCTTCCACTGGTTTTCCATTGCTTTCATTTACTACATTGCCACTAAATACCACACGGTTTGAAGCAAGGGCAGGTGCGGCAGCCATTACGGCATCGTTAGCCCCGGAGGCCTTCATTTTTGCAGCGCTGTTTAAAGTAGCAGCCTCTGCTTTTGCCTCACTCAACTCCTGCAATTTGGTTCCCTCCACCTGTGGCAATCTGCTTGCCGATTTTACAACTGATGCCTTGCCGGTGTTTTTAGCCAAATCGCCCGTTTTGGCATCAGTAATTGCCTGGTCTATTAATGCAGATTTCGTAAGCGCCGGAGAAGTATCAGCTTTTGTTGGTTTTGTATTAGCCAAAGCCGCAGTTGTATCTAAATTAACTACAACACCTTCCTGCCTTCTTGCGGCAGTTTCAGCATTTTTACGATTGGTTTCACGCATAAAAAACAAAATGCTCACCGCAATAAAAGCAACCGTAGCGGTTGCAGCAATGCTTAACCGATGTGTGGTAATACCCCACATTTTCCGCTTAATTGGTTTTTCCGAAATACGGTCGTAAAGCTGTTTTTGTAAAATAGAAAGGGTTTGTTTCCGTTTGGGCGATTGTTTTAATCCTTCCAAAGCTTCGGCCACGAAAGGATCTTCTAACGCCTGCCGCTCAACAAAGTGCATCGCTTTAGCATCAAGCTTACCATCAAGGTAATCTTCCAGAACGTCAATATCTAACCAATCGTTATTCACTACTATTTTTCTCTATACAAATCTTTAAATTCCGCTTTCCATTTTGGATATAGCTTTTCACCTTGAGCATGTCGTAGCCCGTAATATCGGCCACTTCCTTATAACATTTCTCCTGCAGATAGAATAAATCTACGCTTTTCCGCTGTTCTTCGGGCAAGGTTTCCATGCACTTTTCCATTATGGTAAGCTGCGTTTCTTTTGTGTCGTCAATATCCAGATGCACAAATTCGCTGTTTTCCACAAAAGTATCATCAATAGAAACGTTATTTTGCTTCGAAGATTTTCTAAGCGCCATTAAACAATGGTTCCGCGTTAAAACATGCAGCCAGCTCTTAAAATTCTGCACTTCATGTATTTTAAGTTTTTTAACCAGTTCCTCAAAAATCTGCATCACAGCATCTTTGCTCAACTCCTCATCCTTAAAATAATTCAGGCAAACCCCAAAAACTAGGTGCATATATTTATTGTAAAGCGTACCCAATGCGTCTAAATCGCCTGTGCTTTTATACTCGGCAATTAAATCGGCATCATCTTTCTGGTTAATTCCAGCTATGTTTTTTATAAACTTCAAAAAATTGGGTCGCTATGATAAATATCCTCAAGTATAAAAAATATTTTTCAGTAACGAACGGATCTGAGCGAAATTGGTTTTTAATACCGGGAGAATATATTTTTTTGAAGCGCAAGGGCATTGCTAAAATTAGCGTTTGCTCCCGTTTTTCGCTTTTACGCTTCGCTCGTCATACTTCCTCGCTGCAGGGTAACGCTGCAACCGGGGCTAAAATCAAACTTTGATGCTTTTTTTAACGGTTTACAAATCAGAAGCTCAACAATAAGTTTGTAACTAATTAATGCATTCAAATGTTTAACGAGTCCACCGAAGTGCTCATGACCAGTCGGCTGACCGCCAAATGCTGGGAACTTTAGATTTTAGCTTAAATATTGACGATTAGAACAGGCTATTTTACAATTATAAATTCATGATGGGTTGGCGCTTGCTATTCGCCGTAATTTGAGGTACTTTTGTTAAAATACATAAACACAACAGATTGAATTTTAACGACTTTAATTTTAACCCCGATTTACATGAAGGCCTGATGGCTATGGGGTATAAAAGCGCTACTCCAATACAAGAACAAGCTATTCCTGTAATCTTAAATAACCACGATCTTATTGCCTGTGCGCAAACCGGCACCGGAAAAACAGCAAGTTACCTGTTGCCAGTGATGGAAAAGATCAGTCGTGCTCAAGACAGGCATAACAATACCTTGATTTTAGCGCCAACACGGGAGCTTGCGCAGCAGATAGATTTACAAGTAGAAGCTTTAGCTTATTTCACCAACATCAGTTCCCTGGCCGTTTACGGCGGTGGCGATGGTATCGCATACGAGCAGCAAAAACGTTCCATGCGTGATGGTGTAGATATTATCATCGCAACACCTGGCCGCTTAATGGCCCATTTGTCTTCAGGTGTTTTAAAGCTGGAACATTTGCAGCACCTCATTTTGGATGAAGCCGACCGTATGCTCGACATGGGTTTTTATGATGACATTATGCGCATTGTAAGTTATCTGCCTAAGAAACGACAAACGCTACTTTTCTCAGCCACCATGGCACCAAAAATTAGGAAGATGGCGGGAAGTATTTTACATGAGCCGGAGCAAATTACCATCTCTATTGCAAAGCCAGCTGAAGGAATCGATCAGCAAGCTTACAATATCCATGATCAACAGAAACAAGCTTTATTGACAGATATTTTTAAAGATGAAACGTATAAAAGTGCGATTATCTTCGCTTCAACCAAAGATAAGGTAAAAGCTTTATACAAAACTTTTAAATCGTTAAAAATTAAGGCAGAAGCTTTCCACTCTGATCTGGGGCAGAAAGAACGCGAAGATATCTTATTGGCTTTCAAAAATCGACGCTTACCGATTATCATTGGAACGGATGTTTTATCGCGTGGTATTGATGTAGAAGGTGTTGACTTGGTGATTAATTACGATGTTCCCGGCGATCCGGCAGATTATGTACACCGTATTGGTAGAACGGCAAGAGCCGCCACTAAAGGAACAGCAATTACATTGGTTAACGGAAGAGATAAACGCAAGTTTGATAACATTGAGAAACTGATTGAAAAGGCGGTACCTAGAATGACTTTGCCTGAGCATATTGCTACGATGGAAATCACCCATGTAGAAGAAAAGCGACCTCAACATCCAAAAAATAATGGCAAGAAAAAGGTTTGGCATAAGAAAAAACCTAAGCCAAGTAGCCCTACCTCATAAATTTTAAAAACGCCGATTTATTAATTGGCGTTTTCTTTTATCAATATTTTTGCACCCAACATGGCAAATTTCATTCTTATTGGTTTATGCATTATCGCAGGTATTCTTTTCAGAAAGAGCAAAACGCTACCAAAAGATGCACACAAAGGCATTAATGCCTGGATTATTTACATTGCACTCCCGGCTACCTCGTTCAAATATTTACCTCACATTAGCTGGTCGAATGAATTGTTATTCCCTGCTTTGGCGCCAATTTGTGTGTGGTTGTTGGGATGGCTAGTGATTACCCTTTATGCAAAATACAGTAAAATCGGCCGGGCCACTTCCGGAGGATTGAAACTGGTTAGTTCGTTAAGCAATACTTCATTTATTGGTTTTCCGCTGATCATTGCTTATTTCAGCGAAAAAGAAATTGCAACGGCGATTATTTGTGATCAGGTTACCTTCACTTTATTATCAACCATTGGAATTGTGGTTGCCATTCGTTCTTCTCAACAACAAAAATTAAGTGCAAAGTTGGTGTTTAAAAAAGTATTGACTTTTCCGCCTTTGCTGGGTTGTATTTTAGCATTAATCTTACCGCGATTTATTAACCTTTCACCTCTTGATGTTTTGTTCGATAAACTTTCGGGAACTGTTGGTTCACTGGCATTATTTTCAATCGGTTTGCAACTAAAATTTGGTGGCTGGTTTAGCGAAATCAAACACATCAGCTTTGCGCTTTTATACAAGCTGATTTTAGCGCCGCTTTCCATTTTAATCATCGCTTTGGTTCTAGGTATGAATGGCATGATTACCAAAATAACGATATTTGAAATGGCGATGCCGACACTATTAACCGCTGGAGTGGTTGCAGATCAGTATAATTTAAATCCAAAAGTTTCCAATTTGGTTGTGGGTGTGGGCATTTTACTATCCTTCATTACCACTTTTTTCTGGTGGCTGCTTTTAACTCAAACGAACCTATTGTAACTTTTTCTTAGAAACGAGTATTTCTATGCTTTTGGGTGGCATATAGTGCTGCTAACATTTTAAGTCCTCACTTCGCTGCGGGCTTTTCATTTCTATCAGGTTTAGGCACAGAGGTACCTGCAAGGGAAACCCACACGAACAACTACTGGTTCTGCCTTCTAGCCCCGACATACGCGGAAATACTTTTGGGAGCATTTACCTTCATAACCGTAAAGCCATAACCAAAAGATTGCAGCATTGGCGGGAAAAATGTTTCCCGAAGAAGCACAAAATTGCGCTTCAAATTACAGAATCATCTTGTTAATTTAACATTCCGGCAAACTAATCGGGATATTTGTAGCTAAACCACCATCGGATGTTTCTTTGTACTTGGCGTTCATATCCAAAGCGGTTTCCCACATCGTATTTACTACGGCGTCTAAACTTACTTTAGCCTTATCAGGATTACTTTGAAGCGCCAGTTGACTAGCCGTTATGGCTTTTATTGCCCCCATGGTATTTCTTTCGATGCATGGAATTTGTACCAAGCCGCCAATCGGGTCGCAGGTTAAGCCCAAATGATGTTCCATGGCGATTTCTGCAGCCATTAAAACTTGTCGCTGAGAACCGCCCAAACACTCAGTTAGTGCTGCCGCAGCCATTGCTGAGGAAACGCCAATTTCTGCCTGACAGCCGCCCATTGCTGCCGAAATGGTAGCGCCTTTTTTGAAAATGCTTCCTACTTCTGATGCACAGGCAATAAACTGGATGATTTTTTCTTCTGAATAACCATCACAAAAGGTGATAAAGTATTGCAGTACCGCAGGAATAACCCCAGCAGCACCGTTTGTAGGTGCGGTAACCACCCGACCAAAAGAAGCATTCTCTTCATTAACAGCAAGCGCAAAACAACTTACCCAATCTAAAATATAATTGAATCCGTTTCCGCCTTTGCGAATGGCTTCCACCCAGGAATTATAATCGCTGTATTCCGCTTTTCCAATCAGGCGTTTATTTAAAGGGAAAGCTCTTCTAGCCACATCCAATCCACCCGGTAGAAACCCAGTGGTATGGCAGCCACGATAGATGCAATCACGCATGACGGCAAAATGTTGAAGAATTCCCGCCTTGGTTACTGCCTCAGGGCGCCAGGCCAGTTCGTTCTCCATTACAATTTCACTCACTTTCAAACCTGTAGATAAACACCAATGTAAAAGTTCTTTCGCTTTCTCTACCGGAAAAGGCAAATCGACCTGAACTTTTTGGCTGTTATCTTCTCCTTCTTTTACTACAAAACCACCACCAATAGAATAATAGGTTTCAGAAAACGCTTTGCCGTTTTTCATAAAAGCCTGGAAGGTAACTGCATTGGGGTGAAAGGGGAGGCTTTCGGCAAATAGAAATAGTAAATCGTTGTTGTAATCGAAATCAATAATCAGGTTTCCTGCCAGATTTAATTTTTTATCTTTTTGGATACTTTCAAAAGTTGGAGTAACAGCATCAACATCAAATGTAACCGGATCTGCACCTGTTAGTCCCAATAAAATGGCAACATCAGTTCCGTGGCCTTTGCCGGTTTTGGCAAGTGATCCATAGAGTAATATTTTCACCATCTCCACTTCAGAAAGCAACCCTTGCTGATTAAGAGAAGCGGTAAACTGTTGCGCAGCCCGCCAAGGGCCAAGTGTATGAGAACTTGATGGACCGATGCCTATTTTAAAAATATCGAAAACTGAAATCTGTTCCTTAATCATGATAAGTTAGTTACACAAAGCTATGATTTGTTTTTATAATTTGCCCTTTTATCACAATATGTTCGTTACAAAAATGTAATGCGACTTAGTTAGTTTGTCCATTGATTCTCATTAAATTTACATTATGAAATTACGCTTACTCTTATTCTTTTTATTGGCAACTTATACTTTTGCTCAAGCTCAGAAGAAGAAAAATATTTATTATTTAAAAGAAAACGGTAAAGAAGTGCCTACCAGGGCAGAAGCAGACTTTATCAGGATAATTGAAGAGCCAGATTCGGGAGATAATCGCTTCCAGTTATTGGAGTTATATAAAAACGGCAAGCGTAAATCTCAGGGATACATCAGTGCTTTTGAACCTAGATTAATTTTCGAAGGGCCAGTGATGAGTTTTGATAGCACAGGCAAAAGAACCCAGGTAATGAATTACCTGAATGGCACCCTTTCTGGCGTATCTATCTTTTATCATAAAAACGGTAAGGAAAGAAGAAGAGCTGAATATGTTAAGGCGAAACCAGTAAGCGACCAAATGATTGGGATGAATTCCTCACTTACGGATTTTATTTTTAATACCAATGCAAAAATCATTTATGATGCAGATTCGAACGGGAAAGTGAACATCGCAGATGGAAACGGACATTTAGTAGAAATATCAAAATCTGGAGATGGAGCGCTTACGGAGGAGGGTGATTATGTGAATGGTTTTAAGCATGGGAATTGGAGTGGAAAGTATTCTAATAAGAGCGATACATTTACAGAATTGTATGAAAACGGGGAGCTCAAATCAGGCGAAAGCATCAAAGACGGAAACACCTATCCCTATATAGCTACCATGGAAGCGCCATCCTATCCTGGTGGTCAGCAAGCCTGGAATAAATATCTTGGATCCTCAACAAAATATCCGGCAGAGGCTTACAAGAATGGCATAAGAGGCAGAGTTTTTTTAAATTTTGTGATTGATCAAAAGGGCAACCTGACTGAAATTAAAATAGATAAGCCTGTGGATCGCTTACTAGATCAGGAAGCCATTAGGGTACTCAGTTCTGCACCTCGATGGAAGCCTGCCAAACAGAGAGGCATACCTGTTAGGGTGAGATATAATCAGAGTATAAATTTCAATTTTTGATATCCTAAAAATCAAACTCTATAATATCATTATCCTTTAGCATCTGTTCCACAAATTTTTGGTGATTTTTGGGTGTTCCTGTCGCAGTCCAGTTTCCGGTGATGACATTATTTACCAGTTGGTGTTTTCCACGTTGTGGTTTAAGTTTATTTTCCCTGAAAACCTGCTCGTAACTTTCTAAGTCGCCATGTGTATGCTGCTTTTTAACAATGCGATAAACTCTTTTGGTAAAGCGGCGATCGCCAACTTCTTCTAAAAACGGAAATATGATCAAGGCGAGCAAAACCACCCCGGTAACGCCAATTGCCTGTTCGTAATATCCACTGCCAATCGCCATCCCGATAGCCGCAACAATCCAGATGATGCAGGCTGTGGTTAAGCCTTTCACCCGGTTTTCTTCTTTAAAAATTACACCGGCGCCTAAAAAACCAATTCCGGTTACAATATTAGAGGCAATACGATCCTGACTGGTTAATCCGATTTTAATGGAGAGGATGGTGAACAAGGTTGAACCTAAACCAATCATCATCATGGTTTTTAAACCAGCTGATTTACTTCTGTACTCTCTTTCAGCGCCAATTAAACCACAAAGCAATGTGGCCAGTAAAAACTTATTGACTTCACTCTGTGTGATGAAATGGCTGTTATCTAAAATATCGTTCATTGCCTCGAATTAGCAAGGCAAATTAATAAAAATCATAACATCTTAAACCATTTGCACGACCACCATTTGAACTATTCTGAAAATATTTTTCATAACCCACTCCAATTTCTGATGTTCCTCCGGTATTGGTGTAATTTATTTTGGAAGAAGTGGCATCGTGGCTAATACCCACCCGAAACTTCTCTCCATTCGTTTTGCGGTTAAAAATATCGAAGATGACTGAAAATACGATCGCATCGTTTCCACCGGCATTGCTTCCACCACGGTACCAAATGCCTGCGTTTATACTGGCATATTTATATTGCATACCTGCACTATATGATGTTATATTCTGTTGTTTATAAACTACCAATGAAGGAATTAGATAACTTCCATCGCGATCATACTGATCAGGAATTAAAGTTACTTTATAGCTCATGTTTCCGGAAATACGCATGGGCAATTTGGCCTGGAAGCCAGATAAAGATTCATCCGGGCGATTGATGTGGTGTGCTGCAACACCTAACATAAATTTACCATAAACTAGGTTGGTACCTGCGTTGGCATCCAGGTAAAACCGGCTGTCGATACTTGGCCTTTCCGCACCGGAAATACTACCCGGAATATAACCCGTTCCTATTCCGATCTGATCGCCAAAAACCAGTTTATCCCAGTTTAATTTTTGATTGGTGATTCCTGCCTGTAATCCAAAAGACAGGGCGAAATCATCTCCTCCAATAATGTATGAATAGCTGGCAGCGATATTATTTTTTACCAGATACGCCGTTCCTTCGGTACTTCTGTTAAAAATTAAACCTACGCCGCTATTAATGCGGTCGAGATTTAAATCGCCTGATGCGCTCATGTAGGAGTAATCACTCGCTAAGCCCGACCATTGATTGCGGTATAAGGCATTAAATCTGAAATCGCCTTCGAACTGGCCGGTTAATGCCGGATTTAAGTAAATCGGCGAATTGTAAAATTGCGAATAAATATGGTCTTGAGCCAATGAAAGGAATGGCAACACCATCGCAAGCACCAATAATCTTATCTTTCTCCCCATCATCTGATTAAATATATTACGCCTGTTTTTTTTGCCGGAGATGAATCGTATGTCATCCCTTTCCAGTCGCTACCATTTATAAATTTGACATCTATTTTCCAGTAGTAAACGCCCTGTGGCTGATCTTGTCCTTGAAAAGTTCCATCCCATCCCTCCAGCGGTGCGCCATCATCAAGTTGTGTCGTTTCCCAAAGCAATTGTCCCCACTTATTGAAAACACTCATCTTCCAGTCTTTGATGCCCTGTCCCTTGGCCTTGAAGGTTCTCAACTCATTCTTAGCACTAGCAGGCATGAACGAATTGGGCAGATTAAGGTTTCCAGGCACACCAATAATCCTGACTGATTGCGTTGTGGTGGCTGAACATCCTTCTTTATTCAATACTTTTAAGGTTACCGAATACACACCATCCTCAGCATAGGTACGGTTAGGATTCTGAAGTGTAGATCTCGATCCATCACCGAATGTCCATTCCCAGCTAACTGCTCCTGTGCTCAGATCCTTGAAACCAAACGTATAATTTGGAATGGATAATTCATTTCCCGGGCTAACCGAAAATGTTGCCACCGGCGGATTTACCGTATTGATATAATTTGGAATGCTTATGGTATTAGTACAGCCTAATGTGTTGGTGGCTGTTAAGGTTATTGTAAAACTTTTTCCCGACCCCGTAAAAGTATGCGTCGGCTCAATTGCATTGGAAGTGGTTCCATCGCCAAAATCCCAAACATAGCCGATGGCATTTTGACTGTTGTTCTTAAACTTCACTACTATGCCTTCACAGCCGCTGGTTTTATCAGCAGTAAAACTGACAAGGGGTTGTTCCAGTACTTCAATTTCTTCTGTTGTGGATGCATTTGAACAGCCATTGGAAGCATGTAAGGTAATGGTATATTTTCCGGCTTTTGTAAAAGTATGCGTAACTACTTCGGGTGCAGTGTTGGTTATTTTGGTGCTGCCATCGCCGAAATCGTAAACAAAAGTACTTGCTCCTTTGGTGTTATTGTAGAAATCTACTTTCATCGGTGCGCATCCCCTCAGTTGATTGCTGTTCACGACCAACTCTGGCACAATAGAATTTGGTGAAACACGGATTGTGTATTGAGATTCCCTGGATCCACATTCATTTGTGGCGATCATTTTAACAACATAATCTTTAACTGCAATTGTATTGTATATATGCGAAACACTATTTTTATCCTTCACGGTTAAGGTTTCTCCATCACCGAAATCATAAGTATAACTGCTCGAATTTCCAGGTGATGTATTGCTAAAAGTCACTTTGAATGGCGAGCATCCAGCTGTTTTATCAGGAGAAAATATAGATACAGGCTTGGCTTTCACTAAAACCTCTGAAGTTTGAGTAGTCGTTCCGCAAGGAGTTGTCGCAGTTAATGTAATGGTATAGTTAAGGTCTTTTCCTGTAGGATCGGGCTGGTAAGTTACCGCGGCAGGCTGTGCTAAATCCGAAGTAGTTCCATTTCCGAAATCCCACTTAAAAGTAGCTGCTGTTAGTGAGTTCGACGTATTGGTAAAAGTCACATTTAATGGTCCGCAGCCATTAGTTGTGCTTTGAGTATAGGCCGCTTTTACATCCAGCTGGGTAGTAAAAGTATGTTCGATTTCGTCGTTTTTGCAGCCGAGGCTACTCGTTACCGCAAGTTTGATCACCACACTTTGATTTTGGTTTGCCAGCGTATAACCTGGAAAAACTGCTCCAGTACCAATTTGTGTTCCATCTGCAAACCAGGTATAGGTTGCATTTCTGTCAGGGAATAATGTTGCCGTTACATTGGCATTTGTAAGTTGAAATGGCGCACAACCTTTATCCTGGGTATAAGTTATTTCTGCCTTTGCCGGAGGGTTTACCGTTAATTTTATCTGATTGCTAATGTTTATTGAACAAGATCCGCTGCTTACTGAACGACGGTAGAAAATTGTTGCAGCAGGATTCGGTGGCGTAAAACTAATTGCCGTTGCACCCAATACATCACTCCATGTGGTTCCATCGATACTTGATTGCCATTGATAGCGAAAGTTTCCATCGCCACCAGCAGGGGTTGATCCGTTAAGCATTGCCGCTGCTGAGCCCAAACAAATTTGCTGATCTGATAAAATGGAATTATTCGTTAAATCCGGCAGTACATTTAGCTGTACGGAGTTGCTTAGCGATGTACAGATTGCACTGTTTACCAATCGTCGGAAAGCTGTTGATGCTGTCGGTTTAATGGTTAAATCTTGAGCAACAGCCGAAGGAATATTTACCCAGCTACTCCCATCAAAACTGCTTTGCCATTGATAACTGAAACTACCTGATCCTCCTGTTGGAACATTGCCCGCTATTGTAATACTCTGCCCTGAACAAATGGTAGAAGAAGTACTGCTGATGCTATTTGTAATTGGAGAGAAATAAGTTATGGTAACATCTGATGATGATGGTGGACACCCCGTAAAACCTGAGATCGTCCATCTGAATTTATAGATTTCACCAGGTATTAGACCAGTAACATTTGTATTGTATAATGTTGGGTCGGCGAATGTAATTCCCGTCTGGTCAGATAGCAATGTCCATAATCCATTATTTGGGGCAGGATTATTCCCATTCAATGTAATACCGTTGCCACTGCACAAGTTCTGATCAGCACCTGCATTTGCAGTCACGGTTAAAGGGTTCACGGTTACAACTGAAACTGATGATATCGCTTCCGCACAACTCCCGCTCTGAACAATTGCCCTATATTGCGTGGTTACAGTTAAGTTTGCATAAATAAACGGATTGGCGGTTGAACTAATGGTAGACCAGGTTTGTCCATTGTCAATGGAACGTTCCCATCTTGTAATATTTCCAACATTTCCTGATAGTGTAATGTTACCGCCATTAGAAGCAGCACAAACTGAATTGCTTCCGGCTGTTGTTCCACCTACACTTTGAGGGTTGACTGAGATCTCCACTTCATCGCTTGATGTTGAACATCCCGCATCGCTAATCGTCCATTTTAAAACATATTTATTTCCCGGTTGCAGTCCCGAAACAACTGTATTAGGTTTTGTATCATCGGTAAAAGTGATAATTGTCGGTGAAGAAACGATCGTCCATTTTCCTGAACCAACCAGAGCTTCATTTGCTTTTAAAATATAAGTATTGGCATTGCAAATGGCATCATCAGCACCTGCATTGGCTAAAGTTGCACTTGGGTTTACAGTTATCGTAATTAAGGTAGGAATACCGGCACAGTTCCCTGCCGAAACAGGAATGATGGTGTAAGTCACGGTTCCAGGAGTGGTTCCGCTATTAATTAAAATGTCGTTAATTGAGCTTCCTGAAGCTGCAACCGCCCTATTTGTGTTTCCGGTAATTTCTCCCGTAACAACACTGGTGTAAGTATAATTCAGGCCATTCATCGCAGATGCCAGTGTAATGGCAGAACTGGTTTTACTGCAAACAATTAAATTTGGAGCTATTGCGGTAACTGTAGGATTTGGATTTACCGTAACTACAAAATTAAAGGGGGTACCAACACACCCATCTTGGCTTGGCGTAATAACATAAGTTACTGTAGCATTATTAGAAGGATCTGTATTGTTGAGCACATCATTTATATTGCCATTTCCGTTTGAACTAAAACCTGTTGCATTCGATGATCCGGTAGCCGTCCAGCTAAAAGTGGTCCCTGCTGGTGCAGATGTTGGCGTATAAGCTACATTTGCGCCGGTACAAATCACTTTGCTGGCTGCACTGGTTAAACTAATATTGGGTTTTATAGTAAGAATTACATCATCATCTATCTGATTACACGGAGCTGCAAGAGATGTTGTAGTCCTCAACCTTAATGTTACGGTTCCACTATTTTTCTCTGCTGTTGTAGGCGTATAAACCGCATTTAATGTATTTCTATCAGGCGTAAATACACCTGCACCACCAATCCATACCTGTGATGTTGTTGTACCTGTGATCGAGGCAGCCAATGCAAAACTGGGATCATTAAAACAGATACTTTGATCAGCACCTGCACTTACTACCGGAGCTGTAGAGAATGTAAGTTTTTGAGTTTTGGTTACTGAGCCACAGTTATTTTTGTGGATAACCGTAATCGTATACTCATCGTAATTATTAAACTTTATGGATGGATATTTTGAGTTTGCTGTGGTTCCACCAGAAAAGTCATACGTTCCGGAGCCAGCGGCTGAAACGCTCCAGGTATAGGTATCACTTAAATCTTTCGATGTACCTGCTATTGTTGTTTTCGTTGGCCCTAATGTAGTGTTATTAAAATCATATGTTGCCAGGTTACACAGGGTGATGTCTGGAGAAAGTGTAGCTGTTGGCGATGCATTAACAATTACCGTTTGCGGGTCAGATGAAATCATCCCACACGATGGTGTAGAAATTCTTAAAACCACTGTATAAACTCCAGCATTGCTAAATATAAACTCAGGCTCCTTACTTGATGCGTTTGTGCCATTGGCATAACTAACCGCTGGTGTTACGCTCCATGAATATGTATTTGCTGCATTACAAATGTTATCAAGCACAGAGTTATCGCTTGCTTTTAATGTGCTTCCAGAACAGATCGTTGTATTTGGAAGCGTGAAAATAGGTTTTGGAGGATCTTGAATACAAATTTTCATCTCCACAGGATCTGCTTCGCATGAGCCAGAGCTATTAGATTCTAAACGTATAGTATGTTCCCCATGGGTTAAAAATTTAGTAACCAAATTATACGAACGAGGTTTATTAACCTCTACAGGTAATCCGTCTACAAACCAGTTGTAAGTTACTACGTTTGGTGTACACCCCGGTGTATTGGTATTTGGGTTTTCACCTAATACTGATGTATTGGTAAAAGTTATGTTGGTATTGGTACAACCCGGATTGGTATAGCTAAACGCATTAAGTGGCTTTACCACAACTTTTGCCGAAGAAGAAACCGGTGTTCCGACGTTGCCGCAGAAAGCATTGGATACATTGATACTTACATCAAAGGCATTGTAAATTGTTCCGGCGCTTGATACCGAAGTACTTCCACAAGAGGATCTGATATAGGTATGTTTAACTTTTCCCGCCAGGGCTTTTATTTCACACAGGGTATAGACCGAGGTGGTGTTGTCTCCCCACGTAATGGTATAGAGATCTCCTGGAAAGTTGTTTTGTATTCCCTCTGGCGATGTAATATCAACGTTAAACTCTAGCGCACCCAAAGGCAAACAAACGATGTTGTTTCCTGAAGTTCCGAAAGCTGTAATGGCTTTGTTGTTAATTAACAGGTAAGCTTTTGTGCCGACCGTACCATCAGCATTTACAGCCTTTGCCAATATTGTATAGTGAACCTGATCAGCAATAAAGGTTTGTATTTTCGTTGGAAAACTCAAATTCGTAGCGCTTCCACTTACTTCGTTAGTTACTTTTGCGGTAACAGTGGTGCCCGAGGTTGACTCATTTGTGATAAAAAATGAGTTATTTGCTCTGCTAATACAGGTTCCGAAAGTTTCAGTGTTGGTTGTATTGAGGTAATTAGCAGTAAGCTTAGCTTGTGTAGGTTGACCTGCTTTGATTTCAAATGCATTTGATTCCACACTTACAGCGGCAGGATTTGTAGTTTTAATTCTAAGCTTGTAGCTCATACCTGGAGTAATCCCCGTAGTAGGAATACTACCATTAATATAAGTGCTATAAAAACCGGTATAAGTTCCTATAAGCTTTTCTGCTGCGAAATTTCCATTCTCATCAGATAAATACAACTGAAAAACATTGCCTCTGTCGATACATCCATTCGGGATGGTAAGCGGCGCAGCAATAGTACTTCCAGGCGTAAATGGCCCTGGATCAATTGTTCCAATGGTAATTTGGGCAGAAGATGTTTTAGTAATCAATAATATCCCTAAAATAAGGGTATATAAAAGCCATTTCCTTTTCAAACAGGTCTACATTAAAAATCTCTAACACTAAGGAATGATTTACGTTCGTTTTAAATCAGTGTTTGTTTGGCGGCTGATCTAGTATACTTACAATTGTGTAATAAGTAAACCTACGCTTTCATAAATATTCAGTTACAAAGTACGTAATTTTTATGTTGCACTTTCAAATATTTACACCAACTCGAACAAAATGAACAGTTTAAGAATGGCGAAATGGGCTCTGTAATGAAATATAAGCATAAAAAAACCCTCAAGGAGATTAAACCTTGAGGGTATATTTTTACACGAAATTTTTTCCGTGATTTTTAGCGATTTGGATTACATCATGCCACCCATACCGCCGCCGCCCATTGGAGGCATTGGCGCACCACCTTCTTCAGGCTCGTCTGCCAAAACAACTTCAGTTGTTAATAACATCGCCGCGATAGAAGCTGCATTTTCTAATGCTACACGAGAAACTTTAGTTGGATCGATAACACCAGCACCAATTAAGTTTTCGTAAACATCAGTACGGGCATTATAACCGTAATCTGCTGTTCCTTCTTTAACTTTTTGAACTACGATAGAACCTTCGATACCTGCGTTTTCGCAAATTTGACGTAATGGCTCTTCGATCGCACGACGAATGATTTGAATACCAGTATTCTCATCTTCGTTAGCACCTTTTAAATCAGCAATTGAAGCGACTGCACGGATGAAAGCAACACCACCACCAGCAACAATACCTTCTTCTACAGCTGCACGAGTTGCATGTAAAGCATCATCAACACGATCTTTTTTCTCTTTCATTTCAACCTCACTAGCTGCACCTACGTAAAGAACTGCAACACCTCCAGCTAATTTAGCTAAACGCTCTTGTAATTTTTCTTTATCGTAATCAGAAGTAGTAGTTTCAATTTGAGCTTTGATTTGGCTTACACGAGATTTAATATCTTCAGAGTTACCAGCGCCATTGATTACTGTAGTATTGTCTTTATCAACTACAACTTTCTCAGCAGAACCTAAATAAGTTAAATCAGCATTTTCTAATTTGTAACCTCTTTCTTCTGATACCACAATACCGCCAGTTAAGATTGCGATGTCTTCTAACATTGCTTTTCTTCTATCACCGAAACCTGGAGCTTTAACAGCCACAACTTTCAATGAACCACGGATTTTATTTACCACTAAAGTAGCTAAAGCTTCACCATCTAAATCTTCAGAGATAATTACTAATGGCTTACCAGTTTGAACAGTTTTTTCTAAAACAGGCAACAATTCTTTCATGTTGCTGATTTTTTTGTCGTAGATTAAAATGTAAGGACTATCTAATTCAGCTTCCATTTTATCTGCATTGGTAACGAAATATGGAGATAAGTAACCTCTGTCAAACTGCATACCTTCTACTGTTTTAACTTCAGTTTCAGTACCTTTTGCTTCTTCAACAGTAATTACACCATCTTTACCAACTTTACCCATTGCCTCAGCAATTAAAGCGCCGATCACCTCATCATTATTTGCAGAGATAGAAGCAACTTGTTTGATTTTGTTGTTGTCTTCGCCAACCGTTTGAGATTGTTCTCTTAAATTAGCCACAACAGCAGCAACAGCTTTATCAATACCGCGTTTCAAATCCATTGGATTAGCACCAGCAGCAACGTTTTTAATACCTGTAGTAATGATTGCCTGAGCTAAAACCGTAGCAGTAGTTGTTCCATCACCAGCAATATCAGCTGTTTTTGAAGCTACTTCTTTAACCATTTGAGCACCCATGTTTTCAATCGCATCTTTCAATTCGATTTCTTTAGCAACGGTAACACCATCTTTAGTGATCGCTGGCGATCCGAATTTTTTATCGATGATTACGTTACGGCCTTTCGGACCTAAAGTTACTTTTACTGCATTTGCTAAGATATCTACACCGCGTTTCAGGGCGTCACGTGCATCTACGTTATATTTTACTTGTTTTGACATTTTGATTTAAGATTTTTAGAATTACGATTTACGATTTTTTAAATCGCATCATCTTATAACTTTTAACTTTCTACTTTCTACTTTTAACTTATAATTACCCTACAACAGCGTAAATATCAGTTTCACGCATGATTAAGTAGTCTTTACCTTCGTAAGGGAACTCGGTGCCACCGTATTTACCATAAATAACAACATCGCCTACTTTTACGCTTGCTTTTTTACCTTCAGCATCTTCTTCAGAAACTGAAACTACAGTTCCTTTAGATGGTTTTTCTTTAGCGGTATCAGGGATATACAAACCCGATGCAGTTTTCTCTTCTGCGGCAGCTGGTTCTACAATTACTCTGTTCGAACTGCCAGCAATTGGTTTAAGGTTTAACGCCATAACTTTTATTATTTTTTATTTTGATTTAAGTTTTTTAACTAAGCTTACAATTAACACTTTTTATGCCAAGAGGTTTTCAGGGACAAAATTACACCTGTCCTGTCAAAATACAAACAAATCAAGAATATTAGGTGTCAGCTTGGCAGAGAAGATTTAGAGGTATTGCCAGAGTGAAGGCTTACAAATGCACTACTTTAAGGCTGCTGTAGGATCTGTTCCCTTATCTACAATGGTTTTAATATCGCCTTTTAAATCAGAAACATAAATTCGGCTTTGCGTAAATGGTTTTTCAGCTGCGCTGAAGAAAATCCGGTCATCGGCAGCAACAAAAAGATTCGACACATTCATCTCAGGGGAGGAAATTTGTTTGATCGCTTTAGATGCCACATCCATTGAAAAAACAGCATTGGCTTTACCATGTAATTCGGGTATGGCGTTACCAGAATAAGCACTGAAAATAATTTTATTACCCTTATCGGCATAGAAGAAACGATTATCGCTGGCAATATTGTAATTCGTTCCGATCAAATCTTTTAAAGGCTTCGTATCGATGATTTTTCCTGAAGTATTAAAAGTGTATAGATTTTTCAAATCGTGGGCAACAATTTCATTCGCCGATTTCCAGGTTGGTGAACTCACATTGATATTCGATTGGCCATCAAGGATTACAAAGCTGGTATTATCGTTTTTGATCAGACCAACTTTCCAGATGCTCTTCTCGTTTAAAACACTAAAAACAATATGCATACCATCTTCAGACCATACTGCGCCATAATAATTTTTACTGTCTGCATGCAACTGCAACTGACTTTTATTCTCCAAATCTGCTATCCAAACGCTCCTGTTTCCGGCACTATCGCTAACAGTATAAGCCAATTTATTTCCATCAGGAGAAATGGATGGGTCAGTAGCGCCACCAAATGAAATTTGTTTCATCGTATCAATACTGGTAGCTACAATTTTTTGCCCATCCTGATAAGCCAAAGCAAAGTTTTTCCCGCTTAAAGAAACGGTATCCAATATCGCTGTTGATTTAGATTGATCATTACTGTTGGATGTGCAAGAAGCAAACATAGCCAGGCATGAAACGATTGCCAGTACGAAACGAGAATACAATTTAGTCATGCGCAATTTTACGAATTGTTTTTAAACAAAGAAGATCCAGGCTTTTTAAAACCCAGATCTTCTAATTTTATGATTTTATTCAGACTTAACTTTTTTTCTTATCTGCATAACCAAACACTTTTTGAAGCAGGGTGGTACTTCGAGCGTTGAAATTCCCTCTGATTTTCAATTCTTCTTTAGCCACCTCAATAAATAATCCATCAATTGCCTTTTGCGTTACATATTCCGTAAGATTTGTATTTACGGGTTTTACTAAAGGCAAACGGTTATACTGCGAAGTTAAATCGCTGTAATATTTCGTTGCGTTCACTTTATTCAGGCTAGTGGTTACTATTGGACTAAATTTTTGCATCAATTCAGAGGTAGTTACCCGTTTAAAATAAGCTGTTGCCGCATCATTGTTTCCTAGCAGGATATTGGTTGCATCAGCCAGTGTCATCTGTTTAATTGCCGAGATGAAAATTGGTTTTGCTTCAGTAGCCGCATCTTCCGCAGCACGGTTTAAACTGGTAATCACATTATCGCAAAGTTTATTCAAGCCTATGCCACGTAGCGTTTTTTCTACTTTTTGTGCTTCGGGAGGCATTAAAATTTTAACAGCTAAATTACCCAAAAAACCATCTTTTACTGATAAGCGGTCGGCACCTGCAGAAACGCCGAGTTGCAAAGCCTCTTTAATACCCTGCCCGATTTCGAAAGTGGTTGGGGTGCCGGTGGCAGTAGTAGTACTTTGCTTATCCGTTACTTTCTTAAAAATATCGCTCAGTTTAATTTGAGCATTCGCGTTCAGGTTTGCAAATAATATTAATGCCAGGGATGACGTTAAAATATTTATTTTTTTCATTTTGTGTGTGTTTAGCTTCTTTAAGCAAAAGAACTGCCACAAATTTAGTAGCCTGCTTTGCCACAAAGATAAAGCTTCAATGAAAACGTAAATGTTAAATTTTAATTGGCTGGAGATAGCTAAAAAATAAGCCCTAATTGTACAAACAATCAGGGCCGTTGAAATTATAATAGACGAAACTTAGTTTACCGCGATATCTTTTGCGGGCACATTGGTTTCGGGATTTTTAGGAAGTGTTATTTTCAAAATTCCATCAACATATTTCGCTGAAATGTTTTCAGTAAGCACTTTTCCGTTTAAGGCAAAGGCTCTTTCAAAAGCACCGTTGCTATATTCTCTTCTGCTGAATTTCTGTGTCGCTTCTTGCTCTTCATTCGGAGTATAGGATATGCTGAGCACATCATCTTTCGTTATTACCTTTAAAAATTCCTTTTCTAAAGCTGGGGCAAAAAGATGGATGATATAATTTTCATCACTCTCTTCGATGTTTGCAGGAACACGTCTGAAACCTTTTCCAAACATTTCATGCGCATGGTAGGCGAACCGGCCGTGGTGATGTCTTCCAAATCGTCCTCCTTTTTGACCGCAGTTGTGATTCATTTTGCCTGTATGGCATCTATTTTCGTTATACATTTTGTAATATTTAATTGTTAATTCGAGATCATTTGCTGGGTTCTCGAAATACCCAGTAATTGTGTGATGATGCTGGCATACGGATAAGAGGGAGAAAAAACGGCATAGTCAAATTTCAAACCTCTAATCTGAACCACGATATCATCAATAAACTTCATTGGTTCCAGTAGCGCACTTATTAATCCCGATTTTGGTTTATCATCCTGCTCATCCACTTTAAAAATGTTCAAATCCTGATTATACGCTTTAAAATCGGCGCCGATGTTTTGGATCGATGTTTTGAATTCATCCGAACTAAAGAAAGTAACTTTCTCTCCCTGAATGATTAATTCACTTGCAAATCCTAAAATCGGATCAACATCTTGTGAAGAAGGGCTGCTTAAAACTAAAACCTGTGACATGTGCTTATTTGTTTAAACTATCTACTGGATTGATTACGGTATCAATTGGTTTGTTGTTGTGATGACTAAAACCATGATTTCGATGATGTGATTCACAGTTTCCCTCGTGATAATGTTTATTTTTAAAGTCGAGTCTGTCTGGATATCCATTTCTCATAGCCAGTACGTTTAGGCTGTAAAAAGTTGCGCCTGCAACTGCTAAAGCCAGTAAAATTCTGAATGCTCTCATCGCTTAATAATTAATATTGATGTTATTAATCTGTCCATTACTTTGTACTGATGGTTTATACCATTGATTGTCAATCGGAACTATTGGCGAATAATTCGAATCGAAGCTTTCAAAGCGATTGACAAAATGACGACGACGACCTTTTAAAATCATTCTGAACGTAAACCCAAGTACCATTAAGGCTAGTATAAACTTGAATATAAAGGGCACAAAGAATACCGCCGTACCGAGTACAATTCCAAATGCTATAGTTTTTAATATCTGTTTCATTTATTATTTTTTGTAATTTAATAGGGTAGACGGAACAGATTTATTTTTACTTTAAAAAAATTGAAATATTTATAATTGAACTTCAATAGAAGATTTCTCCCTAGTTCAACATCTTAAAACGAGCGAAAGCTAAATGCATTCGTCATTGAGCATCCTGATTGTTTTCATTGGAACGTGGAAAAGGCGGGCGAGATAAAAAAAAAGCCGGCATTTCTGCCGGCTCTAAATTATTCCTTATTTCTGTGTCCCCATCCGCCACATCTGCGTCTGTATTCTTCTTTGAACTTGGCTCTTTCTTCTTCATTCATGCCGTCCCATTTGGAACGCATTTCTCTTGCTTTTTCCCGAAAGCGATTATGACCACCACCCTTGTTAAAATTTCCGAACAGCAACCGGCAAAGCACCAGCAAACCCAAGGCTTGCCAAAAGTTTAATTTACCGGCACCAACAACCTCTGGTAAAATCCAGTTCCACAAAAACATTACAATGTAGCCTAAGGCCGCTGCAATTGCGGCAACTACAGGTATAAAGAAAATGAATTTCTTGCCTTTACTAAATTTCCTGTTTCTCATTTCCTATTCAATTAATAGTTAATAAATTCTTGATATAAATTTTGTAAGCGACTACGCAGATGTTTTACCGCATAACCCTTTCTTGATATTAACGTTTTTATATTTTCGCCGGTTTCATCCGCCAGTTCCTGGAATGTTCTTTCTTCCAGTTCATTTTGAATAAAAACATAACGTTGATTCTCCGGCAATTCTTCCAGGGCTAAAAACAACTGATCCCAAAAGAGTTTTTTCAAGCCTTCCTGTTCCGGTGAATACGCATCGGCTAACAAAATTTCCTTAAAGTTGATTTCCCCGTCTTCCCCTTCAAAAGTAAAATCCTCCAGGTGCTCTTCTTTTTGTTTTCTATACTTGTCGGTAATTTTATTTCTCGCAACGCGATAAAGCCATCCGCTAATCTGCTCAATAGCGCCCGCTTCCGGCTGATTACTCAGCTGATACCACACATCCTGCAAAATATCTTCCGCGTCCTCATCTGTATTCACTCGCCCCCGAATGAAACTGAAAAGGCGCTTTCCATAACTGGAAACGGTTGAAATAATATTTTGGGGTTCGTTTGTCGGCACTTATTTATTGGGATATAAATCAGTAAACGGATGAGATATAATTTTACTTTAAATTATTTTAATTTTTTCTAAAATCTATTGATCATTGCGAAATATCAGATACAAAAAAAGCTTTCCCTTTTGAGGAAAGCTTTAATTATGCTAAAAAGCATCAATTATTTTTTAGTGGTATCATTAGTTGCAGGCTTAGCCGGAGCAGCATTATTTAACGATCCGCCAAGTGGAGATGGAGAAGGTGTTTTATCTAAACGCTCTTGAATAGCTGAGTTTCCGACAGCTGTAGCACCACCACCATTTTTGGTGATCGTAGTAATACCTAGTGTTAAAACAACAATTGCAGCCAATAAAACCCACGATCCTTTTTCTAAAACGTCGCCCGTACGTTGAACACCAAACATATTGCTTGTGCCACCGCCTGTTGCTAAACCACCACCTTTAGGGTTTTGTATCAATACAAATAAGCCTAAAGCTATACACACAACAATTAATAAAATGATTAAAAAGGTTACCATCGTAATATTATATTTTAAAATTTCTTTTCTATGGATTGGATAAGGTCGGCAAAGTAACCACTTTTTTCTGGATATTTCAAACTTAATTTTTTATAAGTATCTATGGCTTTGTGATAAAGCATTTGCTCGATGTAAATTTTAGCTAAGGTTTCCGAAACAAGGTCATAATGATCTTCTGCACTCTTTTTCGCTTTATTTTCGGTGTCAATTTGCTCCGGTTTTGGTGGCTTAATCGTTGGGTCTTCTTTTAAGAATTTCTCGATAATTTCTGCACCTTTTGCATCTTTTACCTCCGGAGCAGGATATTCTGCCAAATGATCTGCTACCTCAAAAGGGGTTTGAATGTGGAAAATATGCTCTACATACTGCTGCTGAAAAGCTGCGCCATCTTGTTGTTTGCTAACTTCCTGTTGTTGTTTGGCTATATTCGGCCTTGGCTGCGCATAAGGCTGAAATATTTGTTCATGTTCTTTTCTGGTTTTAGCCAGCCACCACAAGAAAGTGTAAGGCAACTGATCATCGTCATATTTAGAAACACGGTGAATTTCAGGTTCATCAGGAATAACGGTTTCGATATTGGGTGCTTCCGGAACAACATCAGTACTTAATTTCTTTTCAAATGCAAAAAAATCTACTGCGGCAACGCTTTCGATAAAATTATTTTCATCGGCAGGTAAATCCAAAAGTTGATCTGCTCCCGGCAAATGGATGGGTGTTTCCACTTCAGCCGGTTCAACTTTATGCTCTGGTTCCGTTTCTTGTAAAAGTTCGTTACCTGGATCAGTTTCAACTGAAAATGTCTCCGCTGTTTCAGTATCTTCTGGTGCAGCTTCTACAGCAACAATGTTTAAAATATGAAACAAGGTGTTTCCTTGTGTATAAAGTGCTGCTTTTGGAATTAATGACGATTCAGCTTTTGCCAGCAACAAATGAATCGGCTGAGCATAAGGAAATTTTTCGGCCATCTCTTTCAACATGGGTACATGTGCAGCCTCAACCTTTCCGGGTTGTGCAAGTAAATCTGCAAGTAGCTGTTTGTAATCCATGTTTGAGGTTTGTCGCTAAGTTAAAAATTGTCGGCGGTTTTTGAGAAAAGATTGTAATGTGTAATTAGATATTTACCACTGTGCAAAGGCTCTGTTGAAGATGTCTTCCGTTAACTGCTTATTAATTTGATCTAGTGCATTTGGTAATGCCGCCTGAATGGAAGCTCCATTTAGTGGGAAATCAAAAAATTTGGTAAAACTTTCATCAAAGCTTTCTTTCTCTTTTCCCGCAACATTATTAGTGTATTTAATCGAAACTGTAATGGTTAACCGGTTTGCGCCTGCAGTTGGTGTGGCGCTAGATTGCAATGCAACTGGTTTAATATCATAACCTGTAATCCTGCCTTCGAAAACTGCATCTGCTTCAGTAGTAGATACGCTTAAGTTGGTTTGATTACGAATCCTCGTTTTTAATGCCTCAGTAAGTTGATTGTTTAAGTTCGGAACCACTAATGGCGCATTGTTTTCAAATGTACGCACAATTACAGTTTTCAAACCTTCGGTTGATGCACCACTAAACTTGTATGAGCAAGATGTAAGCGCAGCAATCAGTATAAATGCTAATATTTTGACTTTCATTAACTGAATATTTTGGCAATATTATAAGTTCAATTCCTTGATTTTTCTGTAAAGGGTTCTTTCTGAGATGCCTAATTCCTGAGCCGCGAACTTGCGTTTGCCTTTATGTTTTTTCAGGGCTTTTTTAATCAAATCAGATTCCTTATCTACCAGCGATAATGATTCTTCAACTTCTTCCGCTTCATGGGCGAAGTAATCTCCGTTATTGCCGTTGTTGTTGCTGCTTGGTGCGGGCTGCTGAATAGTGAAAGCATGCTCGTGACCCGAAGGTAACTCCACATCTCTGTATAGCTGGTTGATGTATTGGGGATTATCAGCTAAGACAGTAGCGGTATTTCCGCCGTGTTGAATAATTTCCGCTACTAATTTTTTAAGCTCAACCATATCTTTTTTCATATCAAAAAGTACCTTATATAAGATATCTCTTTCCGTGAAATCTTCTTTTGATTGCGCATTAATTGCCATAGGCAAATTGCTTCCGGCTTCGTTAGGAATGTAATTTAAAATGGCCTGACCGGAAACATTTCTATCTTTCTCTAGTACACAAATTTGCTCCGCAATATTTTTCAATTGACGAACATTTCCTGGCCAACTATAATTTGTTAGAATATTTACGGCATCTGGCTCTAAATGTAATGCCGGGCTACGGTATTTATCACTAAAATCGGCGGCAAATTTTCTAAATAATAAAAAGATGTCTTCCTTACGCTCTTGCAATGCAGGGATGCGCAAAGGAACCGTGTTTAATCTATAATATAAGTCTTCGCGAAATTTTCCATTTTTAACGCGGTTATATACATCAACATTGGTGGCTGCAATAATACGAACATCCGTTTTCTGAACTTTTGATGAACCTACTCGAAGATATTCGCCACTTTCTAAAATCCTCAACAACCTGGCTTGAGTACCTAGCGGCAGTTCGGCAACTTCATCAAGGAAAATTGTTCCGCCATTGGCCACTTCAAAATAACCTTTTCGGGCTTCATGCGCACCGGTAAATGAGCCTTTCTCGTGTCCAAATAGTTCTGAATCTATCGTTCCTTCCGGGATAGCACCACAGTTTACAGCGATAAAGGCGCCATGTTTACGGGCACTCATCTGGTGAATGATTTGAGAAAAAACCTCCTTACCACTTCCACTTTCACCTGTAATAAGCACCGACATATCCGTTGGTGCCACCTGGCTCGCAATATCTATAGCACGATTAAGCAAAGGCGAATTGCCAATAATTCCGAACCGTTGTTTAATATTTTGTGTATCCATTTTTTAATGGTTGAAAGTTAAAGGTTAAAAGTTGAAGGTCATGCTTTATAACATGTTTCTTATGATTTAATCGTTAACTTTTATTGTAATATGTGTGATCAGTTTCGGTGTTGGAATTTGGCGTTCAACCATGTAACCCGGAACCGATAACGTGTAACTATTATCAAACTATTCTTCCGATCAAGGTTGCTGAGGTACATCTTTCGATATACACATTAGCATATTCGCCTGGTTTAACGCCATCAATAGCCGGAAAAATAGCCATTGCGCCACTATCACCACGTCCACAGTAATCCAAATCAGATTTTTTTGAAGTGCCTTCAATCAATACACGAACCGTTTTACCCACCCATTCCTGCAATCGCATCAACGAATGTGCTTGTTGTTTAGCTAAAATTTCTGCCAAACGACGTTTCTTTACATCCTCAGGAATGTCGTCAGCCAGTTTACGGGCTGCTAAAGTTCCAGGTCTTTCCGAATAGGTGAAGTTATAAGCAAAATCATACTGCACATAATCCATCATGCTCAGTGTTTCCTCGTGCTCTTCCTCTGTTTCAGTACAGAAACCAGCAATAATATCAGTTGAAATGGCACAACCTGGAATAATATTTCTAATCGCATCAATGCGGTTAATGTACCACTCACGGGTATAAGTTCTGTTCATTAACTCCAACACCCGGGTATTGCCAGATTGAACTGGTAAGTGAATGTAGTTACAGATATTATCGTATTTGGCGATGGTATGTAAAACTTCATCGGTAATATCTTTAGGGTGCGACGTAGAAAAACGAACCCTTAAATCTGGGCTAACCAATGCCGTTTGTTCTAGTAACTGCGCAAAATTTACAGTTTCCGTTCCATCTTCTGAAGTCCAGGTGTACGAATCAACATTTTGACCCAGCAGCGTAACTTCCCTGTAACCAGCTTCGAAAAGTGTTTTTGCTTCTTCGATGATGGAGTGTGCATCGCGACTACGCTCACGACCGCGGGTAAAAGGCACTACACAGAATGAGCACATGTTATTACATCCGCGTGTAATCGAAATAAAGGCAGTAATGCCATTACTGTTTAACCTTACTGGGCTAATGTCTGCATAAGTTTCCTCACGGGATAACAATACATTCACGGCTTTATGTCCGCTTTCAACCTGCTCAATTAAGTTAGGTAAATCGCGATAAGCGTCTGGGCCAACTACTACATCAACCAAGCGTTCTTCTTCTAAAAATTTAGATTTTAAACGCTCAGCCATACAACCTAACACCCCAACAATTAATTTAGGATTGCGGCGCTTTTCAACACCAAATTGAGATAAACGATTTCGCACTCTGGTTTCGGCGTTTTCACGGATAGAACAAGTATTGATGAAAATTACATCGGCCTGGTGATAATCGCCAGTGGTTTCGAAACCGGTTTCAGATAGGATAGAGGCAACAATTTCGCTATCAGCGAAGTTCATTGCACAGCCGTAACTTTCGATGTATAATTTGCGGGCATCGGCTTTAACAGGCGTATCTAAAATCAACGCTTCGCCTTGTCTCGTCTCGTCATGCGTTTTATCCTGTACTTGTAAATCAATCATTCTTAAAAAGATTTTGGGGATTGCAAAAATACACAAATAAAATTAAAAGTGACAAATTGGCACGTTTTGTTTCAATGTTTACAATTGAATTGAAAAACCGGCTAAGGAAGTCTGTGGGCAATTCACTTCAAGCCTGTAGGTTTGCTAACCAATTTTTTGAAGCGTAAAGGCGAAAGTTGTACCAATACCTGGGGTGCTTCTCACCGAAATAGTTTGCTGGTGCGCTTCCAAAATGTGCTTAACAATGGCCAAACCCAAACCAGTTCCCCCTACTTCTCTTGCCCGGTGGGTATCAATGCGATAGAAACGCTCAAATAAACGCAGTAAATGTTTCTCCTCGATACCGATTCCATTATCAGTTACCTCGACCAGGAATTGATCATGAAGTTCGAAAATTTTAATGGCTGTTTCACCGTGTTCGATGCCATATTTAATGCTATTTACGATCAGATTAATTAACACCTGCCGGATTTTTTCGCGGTCGGCATTAACCATGGTTACAGCAGTATATTTATCTTTAAAAAAAAGTTTGATGTGCTTGGCTTTCGCCCTATCCTCCAGATTTTCCATCACCTCTTTGGCAAGTGTAACGAAATCAAATTTCTGATAATGAATAGGCGCTTCGCCTGTTTCCAGTTTCGAAATGGCATCTAAATCATTGATCAGATAACTCAAACGCTCCACATTATTTTCTGCCTTTTTCAAAAATTTTACCGCCATATCCGGATCATCTACAATACAATCCTGCAAAGTTTCGATATAACCCTGGATGGCAAAAAGCGGTGTTTTAAACTCATGAGAAACGTTAGATAAAAATTCTCGACGAAATTGTTCCTGCTTTTTCAGCAAATCAATCTCTCGTTTTTTGGCACCAGCCCATTCTTTAACTTCTTGTTCAACGTCATTAATCGGATCGGAACTTACATATTCTCCAAGCGCATCTTTCAAATCTTTTCCAAGCTTGAGATTGTGAATGAGCTTATAAATCAGTTTAATTTTATTGTAAATGTATTTTTCCAGCAGATAGTAGAAAACCAAAAAGCTGCACAGAAAGGAAACACCAAATGAAATTCCAAAATAATACCAGCTGCGCTCAAAATAAAAGTTCACCATCCCGATGGAGAGCGCAACAGCCAGAGCTGTAATTAAAACCAGCACACTTAATTTCATGGTGCAATTTAAAGCTTTTTATGTTAATGGAATGTTAACCCAATTGCTTTTCAGTTAAATATTTCCAATATCTTTTGGGCACATGTTTTACATGAAGCTTGGTATTTTTTCGGGCAACAATATTGGCGCTTTTGAAGTAATCTTTCCAAAGTAAAGAATACAATTCTTCCTTTTCATCCATTAATAATAACCCAGGATTTTTCTGATTTACTTCTGATGCAAAATCGATCGTGATTTCCTCAACTGTTTTTAAGTTATAATGCAAACCGTATTTTCTTTTCAAATCATAAATTATCCATTCCTGATCTGCATACCGGTTTTTAAAATGATTACTGATTAAAGGCAGAACATTAAAATCCGGATCAACTGAGGTATAGAACATCCCGTCGCCAGTTTTTTGAAAGCGAATAAATGCTTCCATGCGATGTTTTTCGCGTTCTACACTTTTTGCATATTTCGATAAGGCCATCACATGATCATTACCATAATTGGACGCCGCACCGGTTTCATTTTGAAAAATATAGATAGTGAACTGAAATAAGTGATCGTAAGCCTCATGAATTTCAGATAAATAGGTGCAGTAAAATTTCCGGAGCCAATCTTTTTTCAATTTTTTTTGAAGTCCAACCCAAACACGGTCGGCTTTCTCCTGGTCAGTTGCAACTATCAGGTTTTCACGGAAAGCCTCTGGTTGATAAAGCATCATCGATTTTAAAGACGTAGATCCAGGTTTCCTTTCAAACCATTCAAATACCGCAGTTAATAAGCCGGTTAAAGATCCATCGAAAATGTAAATCATTTAAAATAAAATCAATTGATTGCTATCAGTTTTTAAATATTTGCTTTGGCTTTCGGCTAAAATAAAGGCTTTGATTTGGGTTCCCTGATAATCTTTCAATTGATAAGGACTATCGACGCAGGTAATAAAATGTTTCGCCCGGTTATAAGCCACACCAATCTTTTTCAACTGATCAATTCTCAATTTCCCAAATTTGCGGGCCTGAACAATTTTCTGGGCCGACATTACGCCGATACCAGGAATGCGCAAAATCATTTTGTAATCAGCTTTATTAATATCCACAGGGAAATGTTGCATATTTCTAATTGCCCAGCTTAATTTAGGATCGATATCGATATCAAGATTTGGATTGGCATCATTTAAAATCTCCTGAACCTTAAAACCATAAAAACGCATAAGCCAATCTGTTTGATAAAGGCGGTTTTCTCGCAAAAGCGGTGGCTGGGTTCCTAAAACCGGCATTCTGGTATCATCGCTAATAGGAACATAGCCAGAATAATAAACCCTTTTTAGCGAAAAATTCTTGTAAAAAGCATTTGCAGTGTACATAATATCTTTGTCGCTTTCTGGCGTGGCTCCAATAACCATTTGTGTACTTTGCCCCGCCGGAACAAATTTTGGAACATGTTTAATCAGTTTTTTATCTGCAGAAAACTGCGCAATATTTTTCTGAACAAAATCTAGCGGTTTAATCACATCTGCATGGTTTTTCTCTGGTGCTAAAAGTTTTAAACCTGCTTCAGTAGGCATTTCCAAATTGATGCTCATTCGATCAGCATAAAGTCCTGCTTCTTTTATTAATTCATCACTTGCTCCGGGAATAGTTTTTAAGTGAATATAACCATTGTAGTTTTGCTCTAACCGCAGTTTTTTACAAACCAAAAGCAATCGCTCCATGGTAAAATCGGCATTCTTGAAAATTCCAGAACTCAGAAATAATCCCTCAATATAATTTCTGCGGTAAAAATTCATGGTGAGTTCCACTACCTCATCTACGGTAAAAGCTGCCCGCTTCACATCATTGCTTTTTCTCGAAACGCAAAAAAGGCAATCATAAATGCAGTGGTTAGTTAGCAGTATTTTAAGTAAGGAAACACAACGACCATCTTCCGTGTAGGTATGGCAAATGCCTGAAGAATGACTATCTCCAAGGCCTTTATTATCATTTTTCCTGGTGCCACCGCTTGATGAACATGAAACATCATATTTAGCAGCGTCAGCAAGAATATTTAATTTTTCACGAATTCGATCAAATGACATAAATACATATTTACTAACAAATATAGCTTTAAAACTAAATAAATTAGTAAATTTAATACTTTAGTTTACTCTTTTGTGGAATGGCCTAATTGGTTGCTAAAATGTTATTGCCGTTGATTTTATAATGCTTTGGAAAGTGACTTTCTGATTGGTTTTGATTCTCCTGAAGTTGTCTGAGCTGTTTAAAAAATGCTTCAGCTTCTGCTTCATGCTGTTCTTTGATACTGAAATTTGCACTGAAAGAAGGTTCACTAAATTTTACGACATAATAATAATCGCCATTTTGATTGCTAAATTTTTCTTCAATGGAATAGATGTTCTTCCATGAAAAATGTAGGGTTTTTTTCGAATAAAATAAGGTTTTATGTTTGATTGCAAACTTTATCCCGTTTTTATCTAACTCAACATCACACGCAACAAATATCTGGGTTTTGATAACCCATTGTAGCGCTACAATCATCAGCGCTAAAAAAAATAAAATAAGAATTGAAATGGCCCAAACTGGCGTATCAAGCGGTAAGCAAAATAGAATAACCAGCATCAGCAAGGCACCAATAAGCGGTATGCCAATAAACGCGGCAACAAGTACCCTACATTTATGATATTGTAATTGAAAAGAGTTCATGACGTTAATCTGCTACTAATTTAAGCGCAGATCAAACTCCATGAAATACTTACTTCTAAGTATTTTATACGGTGAAATTACGGTATTTACACTGTTTTGATTTCAATTTCCTTCCCATTCGCGGTAAAAATGCGTCAGGTAAAGTTCCATAAACTGATGCCTTTCCTCCGCGATAGCTTTGCCGGCTTCGGTGTTCATCATATCTTTAAGCAGCAACAGCTTTTCATAAAAATGATTAATAGTTGGGGCGGTGGTATTTTTATAACTCTCTTTATCTAAATGCTGTTGTGGTTGAATTGCAGGATCATATAACACACGGTTTTTAAACCCGCCATAGGTAAAAGCCCTTGCAATCCCTATTGCACCAATGGCATCTAACCGATCGGCGTCCTGAACAATTTGCATTTCTTTGGATATAAAGGAGCTTTGTTCAAAACTGTTCTTAAATGACATATTTTGAATAATCAGTTTTACGTGATTAATTATTTCTTCATCAATGGATATAGACTGGAGAAAGGCAGCAGCCATATTCGGGCCTAAGGTTTCATCTCCATTGTTAAATTTTGGATCAGCAATATCATGCAACAGTGCAGCAAAGGCTACTACAAGTTCATTCCCATTTTCCTTTTGATTAATATTTTGAGCGGTTTTGAAAACACGCTCAATATGAAACCAGTCATGGCCTGCTTCGGCATGGGCTAAAGTTTCTTTAACAAAATCAATGGTTTTTTGGATAGACGACTGCATAATTAATTTTTCTCAAATATATCGGAATTTTATGCAGGGCAGAAAAAATGTTATCAGCAGCGGAGAGTTGATTAACTCGCCGCTGCTGTTCTACTTTCATCTTCAGCAATAATTTTAATTAAATCATTGTGATTTAAAGTAAGTAAATGTGTTACCTCAACCTCTAAAATTGCGGCGATTTGAAATAAACGATCAATAGTCAATTTACTATAGCCTAACTCAATTTTACTGTAAGCATTTTGAGAGATTTTTAATTTCGCTGCCAGATAATCTTGAGTATAGTCTCTGTATTCTCTAATTTTCCTAATATTCCCGGCAACGTTCTTCGTCTTTAAAGCTAATACATCTTCCATAAAAAGGGATAATTTTATATGTTTCTATAATTTACGAAATTCTTAAAGGCTTAGATTTTATAGGAATGATTCGCTAGCTCTAAGGTATCACGTGAACGGGTAAACACGGTAATTATTACCAACAATGAAACAACTCAAAAGTTTAATGTATTCTATTTTGTTGTTGCTAATCAGGCAGTTGTAAAAACTATTGATGGGTGAGTATCGTTTCTTAAATAACCTCGCAGTTAAATGCGATTATAAAAAGGAGTAGCCGAAAACCTCAAACAGAGTAGGCATTATTAAAATTAGAACGTTATGAAACTTCAAGAGTTAAATTTAAACGAAATGAAAGAAATCAACGGTGGTGGTTTATTTGGTGGTAATGATTCATCGAATTCAGGTGGATTGTTAGGATCAATTGGAATTGGTAATTTACTATCATTTTCAAACGAAACCCAAGACGGAGATGAATCGAGTAAAACCTCGTTCTCTTTAGGGAATAACATCGGTGGAAGTTTGGAAGGATTATTCCAAAGCTTAACCAGCTAATTTGATTAACACTCAATTTATAGAAAGGGGTTCTGAAAAGAATCCCTTTTTTTCTCTAACAAAATACTGAAATAATGGAAAATTTATCAGCACAAGAACTTTTAGAAATTGGAGGTGGGGGTATTTTTGGAAATACACAGCAAGCCTCCGGCATATCAATCAGTGCTACATCTGACAGTTTATTAAGTATTACATTTATTACCACAAACGGCGATAGACGAAATGAAACGACCATTTCTGTTGGCAATGACATTGCCCTGGATTTAGGTTTAATTGGCAACAGGCAATAATTTGTTGTTAAATATAAGTGATGAAAGACCAAGAGATTTGGTCTTTTTTTATGGTCTTAAAACCTAAAATAGCAAAAATGCGTATGTCAATATTAGATATGGATAGTGACAAATACATATTTCCGAAAGAGATTATTGAAAATACAGCCGAGTATCATTTTCATTCTCATAACTCTTACACCAAAGTAATTTACCAGGTTATTTTGGTTGTACTCATTGCTGCTTTTCTGGCATTATTTCTTATTAAGGTTGATGTAAATGTAAAAAGTACTGGTTTATTCAGGCCTACTGCTGAGCGGAATGAAATTAAACCACTTATAGCCGGACGCATCGATTCTTTATTTATAAAGGAAAATATGCATGTGAAGGCCGGTCAGGTGTTGCTGACGATTAAAAAAGAAAATATCGAAAGTCAGGATGCCTTGAATCAGTTTCAGCAAACCGATGTTAAGGATCAGCTTCACGATTTAGGCTTACTCATCAATGCTTACAGAAGGAACGATTGGTCGAAAAAGTTGCCGCTTAAATCTGGCGTATATGGTCAGCAATACAGTTTCTTTATGCAAAGGGTAACCGAGGCAAAAGCAAGATATCAGCTGGCTTATAAAAATTATGAACGTTACGCCTATCTTTTTAAACGAAAAGCGGTTTCTGCATTAGAATATGATGAAATGAAACTCAGAAAGGATAACGTATTCAATGAGCTAAGTTTAATTGGAGAGGAGCAGGGGAATAAGTGGCAAACGGAATTGAATCAGCTCAATATCCAAAATCAACAACTTGATACCAGAGATCGGCAATATGAAGAAGAGAAAGAGTTTTACACCATAAAAGCACCTTTAACCGGAACAGTACAGCAATTAAAGGGTATACAACCCGGAAGTTCTATTTCGGCAAATGAAATTTTGGGTGAAATTTCCCCCGATTCAGGCTTGATTGCAGAAACCTATGTTCAACCTAAAGATATCGGTTTGCTAAAAGTTGGCACCAAAGCCCGGTTTCAAATTGATGCCTATAATTATAATGAATGGGGCATGGCAACTGGTAAAGTAATATCCATCTCAAGTGACGTATTTATGGAAAATGGATCACAACCCTTTTTCAAAGTTCGCTGTTTATTGGATAAAAACAATTTAAAGTTAAGGAACGGATACCAGGGTAAAATAAAAAAGGGTATGACGCTACAGGCCCGTTTCTTTGTAACAAGAAGAACGCTATTTCAATTGCTGTATGATAAGGCTGATGATTGGTTAAACCCAAATGTAATTCCTGAAAGTAAAGAAAATCAAGTAAGCAGCCGATGAAAAATTTAAACCAATTCTTCCAGGCTTTCAAAGAGAAAATTGCTTTAAAAAAGAAAGCTAAACGCACCGTTATCAAACAGCATGACGTTACCGACTGTGGTGCTGCATGCCTGGCCTCTATCTCTATTCACTATGGTTTAGATTTACCAATTGCCAGAATACGGCAATATGCTGGTACCGATAAAAAGGGAACCAACGTACTGGGCTTAATTGAGGCATCTGCCAGGTTAGGATTTTCTGCAAAAGGCGTTAAAGCCAGTTTTGATAATCTCTTTACCATTCCAACGCCAGTTATTGCCCATGTGAATCATAATAATCTCGCTCACTACATTGTTATCTACAAGGTAACCGAAGATTATGTAGAGGTGATGGATCCTGCTTACGGAGAAATGCAGCGGCTAACGCCGGATGAATTCAGGCAGAAATGGACTGGTGTATTGATTATGCTTTTACCCGGAGATGATTTCACTGCCGGAACCGAGCGAATATCATTAGAGAAAAGATTTCTCTATTTGCTGATGCCACATAAGTCAATTCTAATTCAGGTATTAATTGGCGCCATATTTTACACCATCTTAGGTTTATCAACTTCCATTTTTCTTCAAAAAATAGTAGATAATGTACTTCCAGAGGGCAATACGAATTTATTAAACCTGATGGGAACGGTGATGATTATCATCATCCTGCTGCAAATATTTATCAATTACGCTAAAACACTATTAACCATAAAAACCGGACAGCAAATTGATGCGAGGTTAATCCTGGGTTATTATAAACACCTTTTGAAGTTACCTCAGGCTTTTTTCGATACCATGCGTGTAGGAGAAATCATCTCACGGATGAATGATGCAGTAAAAATCAGGGCTTTTATCAATGATGTATTGGTTGGTTTTGCGGTCAATGTCTTCATCCTGATTTTTTCTTTTGCACTGATGTTTACCTACTATTGGAAACTGGCTTTGATTATGTTAACTGTTGTGCCTTTGTACGCCTTGGTTTATTATATATCAAATCGCCTGAACAAAACCACACAAAGGCAACTAATGGAAAAAAGTGCTGAACTGGAAAATCAATTGGTAGAATCAGTCAATTCAGTTAGTACCATAAAACGATTTGGATTGGAGAATTTCTCTAACCTGAAAACAGAAATCAGATTTATTAATTTACTGAAAACGGTTTACACCTCCGGAACAAATTCACTATTAGTAGGTAACGCCAGTGGTTTTATTTCGAGCACATTTGCTGTTATTTTATTATGGGCAGGGGCAAGTTTTGTACTTCAAAACCTGATCACTCCCGGAGAATTGTTATCATTTTATGCCATTATCGGATATTTCACAGGTCCTGTAATTAGTTTAATTGGCATGAATAAGGTTTTTCAAGATGCCCGCATTGCCGCCGACAGACTTTTTGAAATCATGGATTTAGAGCGGGAGAAAACAGAGAACAAAACTGACATTACACCGGATATGATTGGAGATATCGAATTTCGGAAAGTGAATTTCAGGTACGGGACCAGGGTTACGGTTTTTGATGGCTTTGATCTTCATGTTCCGAAAGGTAAAATCACAGCTGTAGTGGGAGAGAGCGGCTCTGGGAAAACTACATTACTTTCGCTACTTCAAAATATTTATCCGCTGCAGTCGGGAAATATTATGATCGGCGAATTCGACATCAATTACATTACTAACGAAAGTTTGAGGAAACTGGTAGCGGTAGTGCCACAAGATGTGCATCTGTTTGCCGGAAATGTGATTGAAAATATTGCTGTTGGAGAGATGGAACCTGATATGAAAAAAATTGTGCGTATTTGTGCCCAACTGCATATTATGGATTTTATTGAACGTTTGCCAAACGGATTTGATACCTATTTGGGAGAAAACGCTACCAATTTATCTGGCGGGCAAAGGCAGCGGCTGGCCATTGCAAGGGCGCTGTATCGTGATCCGGAAATATTAATTTTGGATGAAGCCACCTCTTCGTTAGATTCCTCATCAGAAGAACATATCCATCACGCTATTTCTTTACTTCGTGAACAAGGCAAAACCATTATTTTAATTGCTCACCGATTAAGCACCGTTGTAAATGCGGATAAAATTGTGGTGTTAAAAGAGGGAAAACTTATTGAAGAAGGTACACATGCCGAGCTGGTTGAAATAAACGGGATGTACACCAGCATGTGGCACAAACAATTTCCGTCAATTACAGATTCAATAAAGAAAAAGCGGGTAAAGAAAGTAGGTAATCAGGAACCCAAAAGCTAGTGCATTTTAAATTCCTGATAATTTATATAGTTATGCTTGTACTTGATTTTCAATCAGTGGTGCTCTTCTTGAACCATCGTAAAGCTCGTACTCTAGCATTCTGCAATCTAGTTTTCCGTTATAGAATTCAATTTTTCTTGATGCCTTTAAGCCGATTTTTTTGGCAAGGTCAGGATTTCCGGTAAAAATATAACCTGAATAACCTTTACATTTGGTTTTCATGAAATCGCCCATGCGCTTGTAGGTGAGTTCCAGTTTGCTGTGTACGCCTAAACGTTCCCCGTATTCCGGATTGAAAACCACCACGCCTTTTCCGCCTTCCGGAACAGGTGTAAGTTCGAAATCACAAACTTCAAATTCAATAAAAGTATCTACTCCAGCGGTTTTGGCATTTCTACGCGTAACCTCAACGGCATCCTCAGAAATATCAGAGGCAATGATTTTAAGATCTGTGTTTTTAATTACCTGATCTTTCAAAATTCTTCTTTCAGCAAAAAATTCCTGCTCATCATAACCTAAAATGTGCATAAAGCCATAATTCATGCGATACAAGCCTGGAGCACGATTGGTTGCGATTAATGCTGCTTCGATAGCCAAAGTTCCTGAACCACACATCGGATTGATAAAGGGCGATTTTTTATCCCAATTGGTGGCATAAATGGCACCTGAAGCTAAGGCTTCGAGCATTGGTGCTTTTCCCGGAATTTTACGATAACCATGTTTCGCCAACGTTTCGCCTGAGGTATCTATAAATACATCGGCATCGGCATCTTTCCAGTATAAATGTACTACTGCTTTGTTGGCATCAGAGCCAGAGTTCGGGCGTATCCCTTTTTTCTCTTTCATCCTGTCAACAATCGCATCTTTAACCTTTAAATTGGCAAAAAGTGGGGTGGTAATGTTTGGATTATCCACATTGGAGGTTACAGAGAAATAACCTGCAAAATCAATCAATTCCTCCCATTCAATCGCTTTGATTTCGTTGTACAAATCATCAGGCGTAACTGCTTTAAAACTTTTTATGGCGTACAAAATCTGACTGGCGCAACGCAAGTTCAAATTTAGCTTAATACACTCTGTAAGGGTGATATTTAGCTCAACACCAGTTGGGAAAGCCCTTTCAATTTTATATCCTAAGGCCGTAACTTCATCTTGCAAATACGGAGAAAGGCGCTTATTGCAGGTAATAATTACCTTGCTTTTATTGTGGAAAACTTGCATCATAATATATGCGAAGTTATCAATAAAATTATAGAGATTTGATGTTTATAGTACATTAAGTAGTATTAGATATGGAAATTAAAGGAAAAGTACACGAAGTAGGTGCAACGCAGCAAGTGAGTGAAACGTTTAAAAAACGTGATTTAATAGTAGAATACGCAGAAAATCCAACATACCCAGAATATATCCGTTTTGAGGCTTTACAAGATAAAACTGCATTATTAGATACATTTAAAGCGGGTGATGAAGTTGAGGTTTTCTTTAACTTACGTGGTCGCCCTTGGACAGATAAAACAGGAAAAACATCATATTTTAACAGCTTGGTCATTTGGAGAATCAATGCTATTGCAGGGGGTGCTCCGGCAGCAGCTACTCCAGCTTATGCAGCTCCGGTTGATGTGAGTAACACACCAGGTGAAGATGATGATTTACCATTCTAAATAAAGATTCTTTTTAAGCAAACAATTTTGAACCATGCCGGGGCTTTTGCCCCGGCATTTTTTTGTTAAAAATTTCTTTGAATATTCATTTCCAGCTAAATAAGCCATGTTAAAATATGTTAAAAACATTCCTTTAACTTAGCTATTGAGTATTTTTGATATCAGTTAGGTTGCAGAAAGTACTGTAAATACTTTCAGCAGAAGATCACATCAATGAAAAAAAGGAGTTTTTGGTTTATTACTGTTTTAATGACGGTGGCTTTGCTGGGCGTTTTTGTGATGCAGTTGTATTACATCAAAGAAGCCTACAACCTAAAATCTCAGCTTTTCGATGAACAGGTCAATCAGACTTTAGCAACAGTAGTTAAAAAAGTAGAGCGATTAAATGTGGCCAATCACATTAACAGGAAAGATGCCGAAAATAAATTAAGGCGACTTCAGGATGCCCGGCAAAGAGCGCTCGATATTAAAGATTTAAGGCAACAATATGTGCAGGAATCGGAGTTGAGGTTGGCCGAACGGGAAAACCAAATAGAAAATTATTTAAATCAGCAGGATAGTATCATAAGGATGTCTTACCGGGCACCCAAAGTAATCTCGGAGAAAGAGTTCATCTCCCTTAATACTCCTAACGGCGATAAGGTAGATTTACAGATGGATGCTTTTATTGATATCCGAAGCCTTGTGATCAAAGGGTATAGCATGCGCACTAAACCTTTTGCAGCGCCTCCAAAAACTTTCGAATTCAAAAGTTTTCAAAGCTTGCCAGACTCTTTAAGGTATCTGGTTTTCGATCCTAGAAACGGCAGTCCTGGTTTTGTAAGCCTTGCAAAAATTCCTGATGATTTAGAGAAGAAATTTAAGCGTGAAGATGAAATTGCCAAAAAAAAGCTCGAAGTAAGAATTGCGGCCCTGGGTAAAGACACGCTCCCTTACACCCGAATGAATCTGGTTGAAGATGTATCCAAAGAGCTTGAAGATGCTAAAATTCCGATTTACAAGCGAATTAATTTCAGGGCACTTGGTGATATTCTGATGTCAGAATTATCTACACACAACATTAGCCTTAAACCATCGTATAAAGTTTCGCTGGCAAAAAAAGATTCAGTGCTGTTTATGGTGGCTTCCAATACCAAAGGGGAGTTTTTACCAGAGAACACCTATAAAACGCCACTTTTTGGTAACGACTTATTTCGCGATCCGGGAACTTTGATTGTTACTTTCCCAAACAAAAATTCTGCTATCTTAACCAATCTGGGTTTCACGCTGGCATCGTCGGTAGGCTTGTTGCTGGTGCTGGTTTTTATCTTTTCGTATACTCTTTATGCCATTCTAAAACAGAAAAAAATCTCTGAGATGAAAACAGATTTCATCAATAATATGACGCACGAGTTTAAAACACCGGTAGCCACGATCATGATTGCCAGTGAGGCACTAAAGGATCCGGAAGTTACGGAAGATAAGACCCGCCTGAAACGTTTGGCAAATATCATTTATGATGAAAATGTGCGTTTGGGAAGCCATATTGAACGCGTGTTAAGTATTGCCAGACTGGAAAAAGGTGAACTAAAGATGGATAACACAGCGGTTGACATGAATGACCTGATTGTGATTGTGTTGGATAGTATGGGACTTCAGCTGCAAAAAAGAAGTGCAGTTTTAAATATCAATACAGATGCTGAAAAATCAACTGTTTATGGCGATGAGTTGCACCTTTCGAATGTGCTTTATAATTTGATAGACAATGCCAATAAATACAGTGCAGAGGTACCAGAAATTACAATATCTACCAGGAACACACATAAAAATTTGATTATTGAGATTGCGGACAAGGGTATTGGGATGACCAAAGACCAGTCGAAGCGAATTTTTGATCAGTTTTATCGTGTACCCACGGGTAACCTGCATGATGTTAAGGGCTTTGGTTTGGGGCTAAATTACGTTCAGGATATTATTAAACAAGCAAATGGCAGCATAAAGGTAAGCAGCGAGAAAGATAAAGGAACAACATTTGAAATATCGTTACCTTTATACGAAGGCTAAATGTCGGCACAAAAGCTGAATTGGTCGATACATTACCTAAATGCAGCCAAACATTATTTAACATAGCGGTGAATTTATTTTATATCACAAGTAAATTTAAACCGTTATGCAAACACACAATCAAACCCTTACGGTAGGTAATGCTACATACGGGAACAAAATAAAAACAATGAAAAAGATACTTCTGGTTGAGGACGATCCAAATTTAGGTTTATTACTTCAAGATTATTTGCAGTTGAAAGGCAAGTTTGATGTGGTGCTTTGCACAGATGGCGAGGAAGGTTTACGTGCCTTCAATAAGCAAAACTTCGATTTGTGTATTCTCGACGTGATGATGCCTAAAAAGGATGGATTTACTTTAGGAAAAGATATTCGTAAAATAAATGCACAGGTACCCATTATTTTTGCCACTGCTAAGACCATGTTAGAAGATAAATCTGCAGCTTATGATTTAGGCGGGGATGACTACATTACAAAACCGTTTCGTATTGAGGAATTGCTGTTGCGCATTAACGCTATGTTCAAACGAATTTCGAGCAAAACGGATGGGATAGAAGAGGCGCCTGAAACTCAGTTTAGCATTGGTGATTATACTTTTGATTATACCACACAAATTATTACCAATGCCGACCAGCAACAAAAGCTATCTACTAAAGAAGCAGAATTACTTCGTTTATTGTGTTTGAAAAAGAACACGGTATTAACCCGTGAAGAAGCGTTGTTAAGTATCTGGCATGACGATAACTATTTCAACGGGCGCAGCATGGATGTGTTCCTCAGCAAGCTACGCAAATATTTAAGAGGCGATTCGAACGTGGAGATTATTAACGTTCATGGTAAGGGCTATAAGTTGCTGGTAAGTTAGATGTAGATGGCTTGTTTAAGACACCAAACAGTAGAAGCAAGAGCAGGTATCGTAAATCACTGATCTCTAAATGTAGTTACACCAAGCTTGCCGAAAACGCCATTCAGGATATCTTAAAAGTCTTAAATAGGCTCAGGATGTCATCCAATATATATGATAGCATCCTTACTTACAAGTATAAATTTTCTTTTATTGCCGGAATAATGTTGCGCTCCTGAGCAAGGGTGAAAAGGGTATCCACAGCTTTTCTACCCTCTTCGCCAAGGTTGATACTGTATTTATTTACATATAATTCGATGTGTTTATACATCACCGCCTCATCCATTGCCTGTGCATATTCGCGTATAAAATCGATGCCCGATTTGGGGTGAGCGAAGGCAAACTCAACCGATTGACGAATCAAGCGGTTTACTTTAAGCTGAATTTCACGATCCAAATTCCTGTTGATTACAATTCCACCCAAAGGAATGGCGCAACCTGTTAGTTTTTCCCAGTAATCTCCTAAATCAATAATTTTAGTTAAGCCTTTATCCTGGTAAGTAAATCTATTCTCATGAATAATCAGACCCAAATCAATCTGGTCTTCCAGCAAAGCTGATTCAATTTCAGAGAAAACCATTTCCTGTTTATGTTTTAACTGAGGGAATGCAATGCCCAGTAAAAAATTTGCTGTAGTGTATTTGCCCGGGATTCCGACTTTCAGTTCACGTGTTCCGGATTTCAATAATTCATCAAGCGCTTCTGGGGTGTGCTTATGGCTGATTAGCAACGGACCAACACCGAAACCCAGCGCACTTCCTGCATCGAGCAAAGCATATTGGTTCGCCACGTAGGCAAAGGCATGGAAACTTAGTTTAGTAATATCCAACTGCCCCTTTAAAGCCTTTTGATTTAATGTTTCCACGTCATCATAAGTTACTTCAAACTCAAGGCCTTCGGTATCAATTTTATGGTGAATAAGAGCGTCAAAAATAAAGGTGTCATTCGGGCAGGGTGAAAAACCAAGTGTAAGTTTCATAAATCAAAATTAACCACTGCAATACACTAAAACGTCATAATCAGTTCATTTCTGAGATAAAAGAAATCATCCACTCGTTCAGATTTCTAATTGCTAAACCAATCTCCCAGTTTTCTTTGTTTCTGGGTTCAACATAGTTTGAAACACTTCTGATTTGCAAACAATCGATATTTTCGCGTGTGCAGGCATAAAAAACGGCGGCACCTTCCATGCTTTCAGTTGTCGGATTAATTCGTTTTTTTAAGTTTCTGATACTTTTTTCACTTCCGGTAACACAATTAACGGTGATACTTTTTACAGATGGCAAATCAATAATTTTTTTGCTTTTAGCATTGAATTGGTTTTCGCCAAATCCTAAATCCGTTATCGTTAAAAAATCATCACCGTTTTCGGCGCCCAGTTCTGCAAAAATATCTTCACTAATATTTAACAGGCTGCCCAGTTTAATGTTGCGGTCAAAACATCCTGCTATGCCCACGTTAATCACTAAATTATATTTATTTGGGGTGAGATATTGCCCTAAAGAAAATGCTGTTGCCACCATGCCCACGCCGGTAATCAATAAATCAAAATTTTTGCTTTCAATAAAATCTCCCTCAGGTAGGTTAAAGTGCTGATAGAAGAAGGCAACCTCGGCTTTTGTGGCTGCTACAACCAGTGTTTTCATAAAGTAAAGTTAGGGGATTACCACTATAATCATTCAATTTCCATCTTACATTTTCCTTATCATCTCTTAAGGCTTTATCCGTATATTTGACCCTTTATTGTAAAGTAATGATTTATATAACGAGAAAAGCATCATTTAACGCAGCCCACAAGCTGGCCCGAACCGATTGGGATGATGATAAAAATGCAGAGGTTTACGGCAAATGTGCTAATCCAAACTGGCATGGGCATAATTATTGGCTTTATGTAACGGTTAAAGGAGAAGTTAATCCTGAAACAGGATTTCTTGTAGATTTGAAATGGTTAAAAGACATCATGAATGATTACGTGGTAGATAAAGTTGACCATAAAAACTTAAATCTGGATGTAGATTTTATGAAAGGCAAACTGGCTTCTACAGAAAACCTGGCGATTGAGATTTGGAAACAGCTTGAAGCCCCTATTGCAGAAGGCGGAGCCACATTGCATTGTGTGAAAATCTACGAAACCGAAAATAATTTTGTTGAATACTTTGGTTAAAAACTACCTATATTAATGAGCACTAAAGACGTATTAAAAGGCGAATCAAGAGACGGCTATGTAAAAATAGATCGTTATAACGATGAAAAAATTGAAGCTGTTGCTACGCATTACAAAGATATTCTTGGTCAGCTGGGCGAAGATCCTGAACGTGAAGGTTTAATTAAAACCCCTGAACGTGTAGCAAAAGCCTTGCAGTATTTAACGCATGGTTATGATTTGAAACCGGATGAAATTCTGAAATCGGCAATGTTTGAGGAGGATTATAGTCAAATGGTGGTAGTTAAAGATATTGAGGTCTATTCCATGTGTGAACATCATATGCTGCCTTTCTTTGGTAAAGCGCACATTGCTTACATTCCAAACGGCCATATCGTGGGCTTAAGTAAAATCCCTCGTGTGGTAGATGCCTTTGCCCGTCGTTTACAGGTGCAGGAACGTTTAACCAACGAAATCAGAGATTGTATTCAAAATACTTTAAACCCAATGGGTGTAGCAGTGGTGATGGAATGCAGACACTTGTGTATGGCCATGCGTGGCGTACAGAAGCAGAATTCAGTAACTACAACATCGGCCTTTACCGGAACTTTTTTAAGTAACGATAAAACAAGGGCTGAGTTTCTGAGATTAATTACAGCCAGTTTAGATTAAAGTTAGAACCAAGTAATAAGTATCAGGTATCAAGATTAGCCGCTTTAAAACGGTTTTCAGAAAACCTGTAAATAAAAGACATTAAATGAAAGCATATATTTTTCCTGGACAGGGAGCGCAATTTGTAGGCATGGGTAAAGATCTTTACGAGAACCCAAAAGCTGCAGAATTATTTGAAAAGGCAAATGAAATTATTGGTTTTCGCATTAGCGATATTATGTTCGGTGGAACAGATGAAGAACTAAAACAAACCAATGTTACACAACCGGCTATCTTTTTACATTCAGTAATTTTAGCGAAGGTTTTAGGTGATGATTTTAAGCCTGATATGGTAGCTGGTCACTCATTAGGCGAATTTTCTTCTCTGGTGGCAGCGAATGCTTTGAGTTTTGAAGATGGCTTGAGGTTGGTAATTGCCCGTGCAAATGCCATGCAAAAAGCCTGCGAAGCACAACCATCTACCATGGCTGCGATTTTAGGCTTAGCTGATGATGTAGTTGAGAAAATTTGTGCCGAAGTTGATGCTGTTGTTGTTCCTGCAAATTACAATTGCCCAGGGCAACTGGTTATTTCCGGAAGCATTGAAGGTATTGATTTGGCTTGCGCTAAACTAACAGAAGCTGGTGCTAAACGGGCTTTGAAACTAAACGTAGGTGGTGCATTTCATTCTCCTTTGATGGAGCCTGCAAAAATTGAATTACAGGCTGCTATAGAAGCAACAAATATCTCGGCTCCAATTTGCCCGGTTTATCAGAATGTTGATGCAAAACCTTATACAGATCCTGCTCAAATTAAAGAAAATCTAATCAAACAATTAACAGGCGCTGTACGTTGGACTCAAACCGTATCAAATATGCTTGCAGATGGTGCAACAGAATTTGTTGAAGTGGGACCAGGCAACGTATTGCAAGGATTGGTGAAAAAAGTTAGTCGCGAGGTACAAACCAGTAGTGCTGTTGTAGCTTAACTTTCGCACACATAACAATATTTTTCGACGCCATAAACAAACCGTTTATGGCGTTGTTTTTTATCAATATTTAATATCTTTATCGAAATAGATGAAACTGAGCTTTGGTGTAAAAATTAGATTTCTGCTGCTTGTTTTGGGTTGTTGCCTCATTGTCACTTCAATTTCTTTGAGCAGATTTACCACCAAAAATGAGTTACTGGAACGTGATGCAAAAGAAGTTCAACAAAACTTACTCGTTAAAGAAAGAGATGTTGCTGCATTTTTAGGCAATAAAAATGAAGTTAACAAAGCGAAGGAGCTCCATGTTAACCCGAAGGAGGCCATCGAATTTTTAGACGTCTACCGGAAAGTTAAGGGAATCAATTTACTCACCTTCCAAAACAATCAGTTAAAATTCTGGAGTACCTATCGCGTAACCGATATTGATCCCCGTACCATTAAAGAAGGAAGCTCTGTTTTATTTTTCTCCAATGGCTGGTATGAGGTAATCAAAAGTACACAGGGAGATTTCAGCTTGATCTTTCTGATTTCTATCCAATCACAATACCCGTTTAAGGAAACCAAATACTTCAAAAATGATCTCGATCCGCTGCTGTCAAGTTCACAGCTCTTAACTTTAGCATCGTTCACAGATAAAGATGTTTATAGCATCAAAAGCATTGAAAATAAGTTTCTTTTTGGTTTAAAGGTAAAGCCGGGTTATGTTGACGATTATTACTCTGTCATTCAGCTATGGCTCTTTATAGCCGGGATGCTGAGCATTTGCATGTTCTTTAACTCATTAAGTTCGTTAATTGCAAGGAAGGGACATATTGTTTGGGGAACACTATTGCTGCTGGTTTTCTTCTTGTCGTTTAGGCTTTCTGATTTATACTTCGGCTGGTTTAACCACCGTTTTCCGCTCGATCTTTTTGACCCCAGGATCTATTCTGAAAGTTTCCTCATGCCATCACTGGGCGATTTTCTACTGAATGTATTTACCTTAACATGGTTACTGCTATTTATGTACAACCATAAGGAGCAATATAAATTTGGTAACTGGATCAGGAAAAGTAAAGTGTTGGGGATTATTATCCATGGTCTGTTTTTAGGCCTTATAGGTACAATAGCTTATTTCAGTGATGAGGTTTTTTTCGGGTTGATTTATAACTCCAAAATCAATTTCGAGATTATTAATATTTTAAAGTTAAGCGGTACAAGTTGGGTAAGTATCGTAATTCTTTGCCTAGTATGGTTTCAAATTTATCTAATCACCGTAATTACGGCTACGGTGAGTAAACAATTAAATGTAACCAACAAAGAGCGATTGGTTATTTTTCTGGTTGGTTTTGCTGCCGTTTTTATCTACAGGCTTGCCACTGATTTTACTGCCTTTTTTATTGTTTTTGCACTCATCCTCTTCATTGTTTGCAGAAGTATTTACGATGAAAAAGCAAAGTTTTCTGTTGGACTGTTTGCCATCGTTTTCTTTTGCCTGGCCTTTAATACATCGATTAAATATATAAAGTACAAAGACATTACAGAGCGTAGCTTAAGAGAGCCTCTAGCCCGTAAAGTACAATCGTCAGAAGATCCGAATGCAATTGTAGCTTTAGGAAGTCTGGAAGGACAGTTGTTAAAGGATGAATTTTTAATCCGATATTTTAATCAGAATGGTAAATCGAATTATGCAGTACTCAAAAACCACATTAAAAACTATTTAGATGGTTACTTGAGCCGATACGATTATCAAATCTATCCCTATGATAAATCGGGATTAGATATCAGCAACCCTAATGGGCAACCTTTCAAAAAATATAAAGGATTAGTTGAATCAGGATCGGTTAAAATTGATGGTGCGAATTACTTTTACCAGGTAAATAATACATTTGGCTACCAGGATTATTTTGGGATTATTTCTGTAGTAAACAAGGGCAATTTACTGGGTTCACTGGTTATTGAACTCAGATCAAAACCCTATAACTACAACAACCGTTTACCCGATCTGCTTGGCGACCAAAAGCTCATCCGAGATGAGGATTTCAGGGGTTATTCAATTGCACTCTACAGCAACAACAAATTATTAAATCAGTCAGGGAATTATACCTATCCGCTCGACGGACATATTTTCAAGGGGAAAAAGGATGATTTCGTGACCAGTAGCGATGCGGTTCAGGATTACAGTCACTTAGTTTACAAGCCAACAAATAGCAAAATGGTGGTAATCAGTAAACAAAAAGTTGATTATGTGGAGCGATTGGCTGCATTATCTTTCTTCTTTTTAGTATTCATCATTTTCTCTCTGGTACTTTATGGATTAATTTGGTTAATCAAAAATCTTGATGATGAACGTGTCGGCTGGTTTAGTATCAACCGGTCACTGATGATTAACGCAAACAAGATTTTGTACAAAACCAGAATTCAACTTTCTATTGTGCTATCGGTTGTGGCTACTTTATTAATTGTAGGTTGGGTAACCTATTACTACATGGATCGGGAATACCGCGGGCAGCAAACCGCTTCCATAAAAGATAAAATCAGGAAGGTTCAGCAGAACTATGAGAAGCAGGTTTTTAGTAACGGGATTACCAATGACGAAGATGCCGTAGCCGATTTTAATAATTTTGCCGATATCAACAATGCCGATTTAAACTTGTACGATACGCAGGGCAACTTGTTGATGACAACTTATCCAAAATTGTACAGTTCGAAAGTAATCGGGAGAAAGATGGGACCATTGGCTTATGCTTATCTAGATAAATTAAAACGATCTGAATATATCAACCCTTTTGAAAAAATAGGAAGTTTAACCTATGCTGCGGCTTATGCACCCATCCGAAATGCTCAAAATAAAACCATCGCCTATATTGGATTACCCAATTACTCAAATGAAGAAGAATATTCAGATAAAATTGCCCTTTTCGTAAGTAATCTGATTAATATCTATGCGCTTGTTTTCGTTGCTGTAGGGGTTTTAGCGGTTTTTCTGGCCAATCAAATTACCAGTCCGCTTACTTTTATTCAGGAGAGCATCAGCAGAACCCGAATCGGACAAAGAAACGAGCCCATTATTTGGCGCAGACATGATGAAATTGGCTCATTAATAAAAGAATATAACAGCATGATTGCTGCCCTTGAGGCCAGTGCCGTTAAACTTGCCCGTTCCGAGCGTGAAAGTGCCTGGCGTGAAATGGCAAAACAAGTGGCACATGAAATTAAAAATCCTTTAACGCCGTTAAAACTTGGCGTTCAGCTTTTGGAAAAATCGTGGAAAGAGAACGATCCGAATTTTGAAAACAAATTCAACAAATTCAGCAAATCTTTTATTGAACAAATTGAAAGTCTTTCAAAAATTGCCTCTGAATTTTCAAATTTTGCCCGGATGCCGGATACAAACCTGGAAAAACTAGATGTAATGCCGGTAATTGAACAGGCTCGTCAGGTTTATAAAAACAGCGACAATGTCGAAATCAATGTATTAAACAAATCTGACAGGTATGTTCGCATTCTGGCAGATCATGACCAATTGCTGAGAACATTTAATAACTTGTTTAAAAATGCCATTGAAGCTATCGATGATGAATCGCATTGCTGCATTACTGCGGTAATTTATAATGATGAAGAGAATGCTTACATCGAAATAAAAGATAATGGGAAAGGTATCCCGGCAATGTTACATGATAAGATTTTTGTGCCAAACTTTACTACTAAATCTTCCGGAACGGGATTAGGCTTGGCCTTTGTTAAGCAAGCTGTTGAAAATGCCGGTGGAACGATTACGTTTACTTCCGTTATTGATCTTGGAACAACTTTTTATCTAACGTTTCCGTTAGCTTAAGTCAATTTTTGAGAGAAATTATCGAAGATCAACCTGGGCCTTGCCCATCGTGTTTCCATCTGCATACAGGATCACCGTGTAAATACCTTTAATAAAAGCTTTAGGGTTTTTCCAGTCGATAACATAGGTGCTGTCATCATTATTGTAATTGATATAGATTGAATGGCTGTATTGCATTTCCTGGCCATCGGCTTCAAAACGATTGCCTTCATCTGCTAATAAATTCCCGGCCGGATCAAATACCCTCAAGTAAATATTATGATGACCCTTTTCTGCAAGTTCATTCGGAATAATATTAAACCGAACACTTAGTTTTTCTGCGCTTGATGACTTTGTGACTTCTATTTTTTTACCGCTAGATTTCGTTCTGAATGCTACAATTTCTGCACTTTGAAGCTTCAAGGCTGATGCTGTTTTTACTTTTGCATTTAAGGTTGAGTTTTCAGTTTCCAGATTTGAAGTTTTGCTGTTCAGGTTTCTTAATGTGTTTTCTAAACTGTCACGGCTGTTCTTTAGAAAAATATTATCCTTTTGTAACTGGATAATCTGGTCATTATAATTTTTTACGAAAGTTTTTAATTCATTGATCTGGCTGTTTGCTTTATCGAGTTCGCCTTGTGTAATCTCGCCTTTTTCTAAAGCAAGCTTCAATTCAGCAATTTTTTCTCTCGCCAGTTTCTGCTCTTCCACAAGTTTTTCATTTAGATCCAGATTTAAAGCTTCAACTTTATCCAATTCTACCTCAATCTTTTCTACTTCTAAGCGTAATTTATCTTTCTCGGTACTTACCGTAACAAATCTCTCGCTTTGCTGTCGATCTTTAAAAAACAAATAGGCATTTGTTCCAATAAGGGCGGCTATTACAATAACCAGAAAGTAAATTTTGTTCCTATCGCCTTTATTAGTCTTCTGTGGTTCCATTTTTAATAATGCTGTATCTTCTTAAATTAATATACTTTTGTTGTTCCATAGGTAAATGGAGTACACAATTAATTTTAGCAGTGCGCAAATTATAATTTTTAATAAACTTATAAGAGTTTTTAAAAAAAATCGTTTAATTGCTAATGTTGATTTGTATTAAAATTAACAACAAATACGCATCCTGAATAAAAAACAAGACATAATAATGCTTAAAAATTTCCTATACGCACTTTTATCCTTTATTGTAATACCATATATATTAAATGCACAACCTTTAACAAAAATTGCACCAAAAAGAGAGTTTAGAGGCGTTTGGGTGGCTACAGTGACCAATATTGATTGGCCATCCCGGCCGGGTTTGACTGTTGATCAACAGAAACAGGAACTGATTGGAATTATGGAAAGGCATAAAGCCCAGGGAATGAATGCCATCATTTTACAGGTTCGGCCAGCCGGTGATGCTTTTTATGCCAAATCAAGAGAACCATGGAGCCAATGGTTAATGGGCAAGCAAGGTTTGGCGCCAGCTGCGGGATATGATCCATTGGCTTTTGCTATTAAGGAAGCACATTTCAGGGGGATGGAACTGCATGCCTGGTTTAATCCATACCGTGCAAGTATGAGCAGCAGTAGCATTTTACATGAAGATCATGCTTTCCGGAAACATCCGGACTGGTTTTTTACCTACGGCGGGAAAAAACAGTTTGATCCGGGTATCCCTGATGTACGAGAATATATTGTGCAGGTAATTTTAGATGTTGTGAAGGGGTATGATGTGGATGGAATTCATTTCGATGATTATTTCTATCCGTATAAAATTGAAGGACAAACCATTAATGATGCTGCTACCTTTAACAAGTTCTCGAATAATTTTACTGATATCAGAGATTGGCGCAGAAATAATGTAGATATGCTGATCAAACAGCTGGATGACAGTATTCACCATTATAAAAAATGGGTGAAGTTTGGCGTGAGTCCATTTGGTATCTGGCGGAACAAATATGAAGACCCGGAGGGATCTGCCACAAGTGGTTTATCGAATTACGCAGAACTTTTTGCCGATAGCCGTAAATGGGTCAAAGAAGGTTGGGTAGATTACATTAACCCACAGATATATTTTACATTTACCAGAAGAGTTGCGCCTTTTGGAACCCTGGTAGATTGGTGGAGCAATAATAGTTATGGCAGGCATGTTTACATTGGTCAGGGTGCTTACCTAGTAAATTCAAGAGCAGAAGCCGCCTGGAAAAATTTATCTGAAGTGCCAAGGCAAGTACGCTATCTCCGGGAGAGTAACCGCATTCAGGGAAGTGTGTATTTTAGTTCCAAATCACTAAGTACTGTAGCCAGATCGGTTGCGGATTCGCTTAGAAATGATTTGTATAAATATCAGGCTTTGCCTCCGCAAATGCCTTGGTTAGATGAAGTTCCACCGAATGAGCCGCAGGCCTTAACTGTAGATGCATTAAAAGACGGAGTGCATTTGAAATGGCAAAACCCATTAAAAGCGAAGGACGGTGAAACAGCTTCAGGGTTTGTAATTTACCGTTTTGCAGAAGGGGAGAAGATATCTACTCTTGATCCAAAAAATATCTTAAAAATCAGCTTCGAAGATTATCTGTCATTTATAGATACTACCGTTGAAGCAGGGAAAAGATATAGCTATCTGGTTACGGCCCTTGATCGGTTGAAAAACGAAAGCGAACCTAGCGGTCCTGTTGGTGTAGAAATTCCGTTGGCTAAAGAATAGGTTGGTTTAGAATTATCGTGATTAATTTCGCTTTATAAACACAAAGCTTTAATTTAGTTTGATCAACCAAACTAGCAATCATGACCGAACCTAAACAACGATTACTCTCTCTTGATTTTTTTAGAGGATTAACAGTCGCTGCAATGATTTTGGTCAACAACCCGGGCAGTTGGGGACATATTTATGCGCCACTGGAACACGCCGAATGGAATGGTTGCACGCCAACTGATCTAATTTTTCCATTTTTTCTTTGGATTGTAGGCGTGTCAATTGCTTTTGCAATGAGCACAAGCAAGTCAGATCCGGCCATGCACAGTAAAACCATTGTTAAAGCATTAAAGCGTGGAATTATTTTGTATTTACTGGGATTTTTCCTTGCTATTTTTGGAAAGCTTATGGGGGTTATTTTCGATGGTAAAAGTTTAGTCGAAGCTTTTCAAACCGTTCGCTTATTAGGTGTTTTGCAACGTATTGGTATTGTATTTATCATCAGTAGTATTATCTTTCTCAAGTTTTCAAACAAAGCAATTTTCAGAATATTTATGTCAATTCTAGCAATTTATTGGGCATTAATGACTTTCGTTCCGGTTCCTGGAATCGGTTATGCCAATATGGAAAAGGAAACCAACCTGGCTGCATGGATAGATAGAGCGATCCTAACAGAATCTCATACCTGGGCATCTGCGAAAACGTGGGATCCTGAAGGTGTTTTAAGTACGCTTCCGGCAATTGGAACCTGTTTATTTGGGATATTGGTAGGGGTGTGGATGAGAAGAAAAGATATAGACAGTGCAACAAAAGTAGCCTGGCTATTTACGGCGGGAATTGCCGCGATTATTTTGGGCTTGCTTTGGGATCTTCAGTTTCCTATAAACAAATCACTTTGGACGAGTTCTTACGTGCTATATGCAGGAGGACTGGCTTCCGTAGGACTGGCACTTTGTTTTTGGCTGATAGATGTACAGGGCTACAAAAAAATTACGACTCCATTTGTTGTTTACGGGGTAAATGCGATAACTGTTTTTTTTCTTGCCGGGTTAATGCCCCGCGTTTTAAATCTGATAAAAATCAATAACACGGATGGTACCAAAACCGCATTATTAGAAAAGTTTTATACCACATTTTACACGCCATATTTTTCACCTGTCAATGCTTCGTTAGTTTGGGCCATTACTTATGTGCTTGGTTTTTATGTGCTGTTGTACATTATGTATAAAAAGAACATCATCATTAAAGTATAATTCCTACATTACTTGGCCGGTTTCATATGGTAAACGGGTACTTAAATACTTTAATAATTGAATAAAAAGACAACCATATACGATATTGCTCAAGCACTTAATATTACGGTATCAACGGTATCAAGGGCTTTAAGCGGTTTTCCTGCAATAAGCGAAGCAACTAAAAAAGCGGTAACTGAAACAGCGAAAAGGCTTAACTACAGTCCAAACAAAGTTGCTTCGGCATTAAAATCAGGGAAAACACATACCGTTGGCGTAATCGTACCAAGTGTACAGGCTCAATTCTTTGCTTCCATTATTCATTGTATCGAAGATGGTTTAAAAGAATATGGGTATCGCGTAATTATTTACCAGTCAAACGAATCAGTTGATAATGAAATTAATGGTGTTAGAACATTGCTCGAAGCACAAGTTGATGGAATTATTGCTTCAATGTCGTTGGAAACCGTTAATGTTGATCACTTTGAAGAAGTCATTAATCAAAACAAACCACTGATACTTTTCGATCGTATTCATGATGCATTGAATGTTCCGACAATCACATTAAATGACTTTGAAGCGGGATATGCAGCCACACAACATTTAATGGAGATGGGCTATAAGAAGATTGCTTTTATTACGACCGTTCATCAAATCAAAATCTTCAATAATCGGTTGAAGGGATACAAGGCGGCATTAGCTGATGGTCAGTTGCCGGTTTTGGAAGAACATATCATCTATGGGGGATTATCTGTTGTAGATGGTGAACTGGGGGCTGAGAAATTGCTTCAGATGGATAATCGGCCAGACGCAATCGTTGCAGGTGATGATTTTACAGCGTTAGGTGTAATTAACAAACTGAAAGAAGCTGATAAAACACCGCCAGAAGTTGGTGTGATTGGTTTTGCTAACGAAGTTTTCTCAGAATACATTACACCAAATTTGTCTACAATAGATCAACACCCGGCGCAAATGGGAAAGGAGTGCGCAAAAATGTTTTTAAATATGATTAAACAGGAAAACTTTTACCAGGACGTTGAACACATTGTTTTGAATCCAACTGTTATCGGAAGGCAGTCAACGAGAAAGATCTAGAGCGCTAAGTTTGTGTAAAAAAAAATCCCCGCTTTTTTGTAAGACGGGGATTGTATTGTTACGATTTAATCCTGGAATTTCCACCGAACGAAAGCTTCCATTGCTTCATATTCTGCTAACCCTAAATCGTCATAAGCTTTTGCTGTTTCACGGTTACGGTCTTCAGCACGTTGCCAAAATTCTCTCGAATCATCGCCAGGAAATACTGCCCTGTCTTTCTGGCTCTGGTGCTTGAAAATTGCATTCCTCTTGCGCTCTAATTCCTGAGGAGAAATTGGAACAGCCATCTCGATTTCATGAGTTTCAAATTCATGCCATGCACCACGGTACATCCACAACCAGCAATCCTGCGCCCATGCGTCGGTTTTACGCAAACGCGTTAAAGCAGCCAGTATGATGTTAAAGCAAACAATATGCGTTCCATGCGGGTCTTCAAAATCACCAGCTGCAAAAACCTGTTCAGGTTTTACTTGTTGTAAAAGCTCCATGGTCAGTTCAATATCGGCATCAGTAACCGGATTTTTTTGGTTTTTTCCACTTTCGTAAAATGGCAATGCTTGAAAGTGAATATGATCATCTTCCAGGCCGCAATAGCGGGCTCCTGCAATTGCCTCTCCTTTTCTGATTAGACCTTTGACAGTTTGAATCTCTGGCGTATCTACCTGATTAGGTTTCTTCTGCTCAATAAAAGTTCTCATTTTATCGTATATGTCCTTCAAGTTAGCATTATCCATGCCCATCTTTTCCGTGAAATCTACATTGAACTCTACAAAGCGTAATGCATCATCATCCCAAACTGCAGTGTTGCCTGAGGTTTGATAAGCTACGTGAACATCATGTTTTTGATCAACCAGACGGATGAATGTACCACCCATCGAAATCACATCATCATCCGGGTGTGGGGAGAAAATAATTACCCTTTTTTTAGCAGGTTCAGCTCTTTCAGGGCGCTGAGAATCATCAGCATTTGGTTTTCCTCCCGGCCAGCCGGTAATGGTGTGTTGTAATTTATTGAAGATATGAATATTGATGTTATAAACTGGACCTTTTTCGGTAGCCAGTTGCGCCATACCATTATTGTTATAATCGTCTTCCGTTAATTTTAGTATCGGTTTTTTGAGCGTGTTTGCCAGCCAGATTACTGCTTTGCGAATTAAGTCATCGGTCCAAATACAATCTTTAACCAGCCAGGGCGTATCAAAACGGGTCAGTTCTGCAGCGGCTGGGGTATCTAAAATAAATTCAACATGTTCTGAAAGTTGCAGGTAAGTTGCCGGAACATCGCCTGAAATCTCGCCTTCCACAGCTTTTTTGATGATAGAAGCTTTTTTACGGCTCCAGGCCATCAAAATGATTTCCCTTGCTTTAAAGATGGTACCGATACCCATCGTGATGGCTTTGGTTGGTACAAAAGCTTTTCCACCGAAGTCACGGGCCGCATCACGGCGGGTTAAATCATCAAGCGTAACCAAACGTGTTCCTGAATTTGGTGCAGAGCCCGGCTCATTGAAGCCAATGTGACCTGTACGACCAATACCCAAAATTTGAATATCCAGGCCGCCAAGATCTCCTATTTTTTTCTCATAATCTAAACAGAAAGCCGGAATATCCTCTAAAGGAAGCATTCCATCCGGAATGTGAACGTTGTTCTTATCGATATCAATGTGATCGAAAAGGTTTTCGTTCATAAACGTAACATAACTTTGCGCTGCTGTTGGCTGCATTGGATAATATTCATCCAAATTAAAAGTAATCACATTTTTGAAACTTAAACCCTCTTCTTTGTGCAGTCTTACCAGTTCGGCATAAACTGCAATTGGGGTAACACCTGTTGCTAAGCCCAGTACTGCAGGTGCGTTGTTTGCTTGTTTTGATTTAATGAGGTTGGCAATTCTATGCGCCACATTAATGGAAGCAATTTTTGGATTTTCGAACACGCTCACAGGGAGTTTCTCGAAACGTGTCTCCTCCAGTAGATTTAATCTAGCCATTTTATTTATGGATTTTAATGTACGGAGCAGTAAATATAGAGAGTTATGCTCGTATTTCATCAAAGGTTATTTACTTTTATTGCGATTATATATGTAAAATTCACCTGAAGCGGCAAACAAACGTTTGATCATTTTTTCAAATAATTATGAATATCCAGATACAAAATTTTTATACTAAAGCTCAAAAGGAGCAGCGATTAATTATTGGGCTAATGAGTGGAACATCAATGGATGGTTTAGATATAGCACTTTGTGCGGTAAGCGGAAGTGGTGCCGAAACCATCATTAAAATCCTGGAATTTAAAACCGGGGGTTATACAGATGATTTCAGGGCTAAAATCAAAGCAATTTTTTCCAAAAAACAGGTTGATTTGGAGTTGGTTTGCCTGATGAATGAACACATTGCCAGTATCCATGCCGATTTGATTAACCAGGCTCTAGCGGAATGGGGCTATAAAAATGAGGAGATTGATTTTATTGCAAGCCATGGGCAAACCATTTTCCATGCGCCAAAATCACTTCATCAATTAATTGATTATCCAAATGGAACATTGCAAATTGGTGATGGCGATCATATTGCGGTTAAAACCGGAATTATAACTTTGTCTGATTTCAGGCAGAAACATTTAGCCGCAGGTGGTGAGGGGGCTCCATTAGCGGTTTATGGCGATTATTTAATCTTTTCTAAAAAGGATGAAGATCGGGTAATGCTCAATATTGGGGGCATCGCAAACTTTACCTATCTGCCAGGAAACCTTCAAGCATCCGAAATTTTTTCAACTGATGTGGGGCCAGGAAATACTTTGATGGATCAGTTTATGCAACAGCATTATAACCAGTTTTACGATAAAGACGGAGCAGTTGCAAAATCTGGAAATATGAACGAGGCATTGCTGAATGAATTATTAAAATGCGATTTTTTTGACATTGCTTTTCCAAAAACCACTGGACCAGAGCTTTTTAACCTGGATTATTTAAAAAGCGCTCAAAACCAATCATCTACTCAAAATATAAGCACAGCTGATGTAATGACCACGCTTTGCCACTTTTCGGCAGAAACCATTTCAGCGGCCATAAAAAAATGTTTTGGTGATAAGGCAAAAGCTCAAATTTTTATGAGCGGCGGCGGCATGCATAATCCGCTGCTGGTACAGTTGTTGAAAAAGAACCTGCCACATTCAAATTTCTTTACTACAGATGATTTAGCCATCAACCCTGATGCGAAAGAAGCTGTTTTATTTGCCGTTTTAGCCAATGAAACCCTGTGTGGACAACCCATTGATTTTGGTAACCGACAAGGTGTGCCATCAGTTTGCATGGGGAAAATAAGTTTACCGGCTTAATACTTTGTTATTATTTTGTAAAGTGCTTTGCTGCGAATTAAAATTTGCTTTGTTGGGTATTTTACTAAATTTGTTGAAATTCTAATATTAATTAACAAAACCAAATTTTATGGAAAAAAGTTACCTAAAATGGTCAACAAGATTTTTTGCAATTTTGATGATCCCATTTCTGCTGCTTTTATTTACAGGGATGGCCCAGGCACAAACCAAGCGCTATACCATTGGCGGTAAAGTTACCGATGCCACGAACAACGATCCGATTCCTGGCGTTGTGGTTAAAATCTTAAATACAAACTTAGCAACCAGTACAAATGCAAACGGCGCCTATTCATTTTCTGTTGATTTAAGCGCCGGCAATTATCAGCTTCAGTTCTCGTTTGTGGGTTATAAAAGTAAAACGCAACCAATTACATTAGGCACAAGTGATCAGGTACAATCGAGTGCAACCTTAAGTGCTGATGCAGTAGGACTTGATGAAGTGATCGTAACCGGAACTTCGCAAGGTACTACAAGAAAACAATTAGGTAGTTACGTAAGTACTGTAAAAGGAGATGATTTGAATAAGGCACCAAGTGGAAATGCTTTAGCCTCACTTCAAGGGAAAACGCCAGGTGCACAAATCAGCCAAAACTCCGGAGATCCTGCAGGTGGAATTTCAGTAAGATTAAGAGGGGTAAGTTCGGTAAATTCATCATCTGAACCTTTGTATATTATTGATGGCGTAATTGTAAATAACTCTACCACCAGGGTAACTAATACTTCAGCCAATTATGATGGTGGAAACTTTGTGGGAAGTATTGGCCAAAACAGAATGGTGGATATTAGTCCTGCAGATATTGATCGAATTGAGGTTTTAAATGGTGCAGCTGCAGCGGCCATTTATGGCTCAAGAGCTAATGCCGGTGTAATTCAGATTTTTACCAAAAGAGGTAAAACCGGCGTGCCACAGGTAAGTTTTAATACGAGTTTGACCATAAGTGAACTGCGTAAACAAATTGAGGTGAATCAATCGCCGACAAAATTTGGTGGCTCGGTTGATTTAGTTACCCAAGATGTTTTAACGCCGACGTTAACAACTACCACGCCTGTTACCCGATATAATTATCAGGATTATATTTTTAGAACCGGTATTGGAACAGATAATTCAGTATCAGTTTCTGGAGGGAATGATAATACGAAATTTTACACTTCAGCCGGTTACTTCTCTAATCAGGGGATTATTAAAAATACTGATTTCAGAAGAATGAATTTTAGGGCAAACCTGGATCAAACCATAAACAAATGGGCAAAATTAACTGCTGGTTTTAATTATGTACATAGTGATGCTAATGAAAAACCAGATGGTAACTCATTCTTTTCACCAATGAACTCTGTAACCATTATCGGAAATTTCCATGATATTTTCGCAAGAGATGCTTTGGGTAATCTAAAAGCTGTAGGCGAACGTGGTCGTGTTAATCCTGTTTCTGTAATCGAGGATATTAAGCAACGTCAGTTTACCAATCGCATTATCGCAAATACAGGTTTAAAATTAACACCGGTTAAAAATTTGACCATCGATTACACCATGGGTGTTGATAATTCGATCCAAAATGGAACAACGTATATACCACCATTTGCTTACAACGTAAGTACAGGTTTTTATGGCGGTGGACCAACACTTGACCCATCATTAAACGGTTATGCAAGTGCAGCGAATGCAACCACTACTTTATTTAACAACGAGTTGAATTTTACCTATGATACAAAGATCACAGAATTGTTGAGTTCAACCACACAATTGGGCGGTTCTTATCAGTATCAAAAAGATCTTTTCAGCTTACTTAACGGACGCGGTTTAGCACCTTTTGTTCAGGTGGTAAATGGTGCGAGTACCATTTTGCCAAATAGCGATAGTCGTTCAGAGTTTTCAATCAGCGGTGCTTATTTGCAACAAAATTTTAAGTATAAAGATCATTTATTCGTGACTGGAGCAATCAGAGTCGATCAATCTACTGTGTTTGGCGAGGCAAACAGAACACAATACTATCCAAAAGCAAATGTGAGTTATGTACTTTCATCTGCAGATTATTGGAAAGATTTTGGTGTTTCTTCCTGGTGGAATGCGTTTAAATTAAGAGCAGCTTACGGTCAATCAGGTAACTTAACCGGTATTGGCGCTTACGATCGCTTTAATGTGTATTCGCCAAGTGCGTTAAATAGCAAAACATCATTAACATCTTTAACTACATTGGCAAATACTAATGTAAAACCAGAGCGTCAGCAAGAGCTTGAGGTGGGTACAGATATGTCGTTTTTTAATAACAGATTAGGTTTAACCTTTAGCTATTATGATAAAACAGTTAAAGATTTATTATTAGGCGTGGTAATTGCGCCAACAACTGGTTACTCAAGTTTGCTGGATAACATTGGAGGTAAGTTAAAAAATAAAGGTTTCGAATTGATGCTAACAGGTGTTCCATTGAAAAGTGATGATTTCTCATGGACTTCAACAGTGATTTTCAACAGAAACAGAAATAAAATTGTGGGTTCAGGTGCGCAAAGGTTAATTGCGACTAACGCAGGGGCACCGGTATCTATTACAGATGGTTATCCGGTAGGCGTATTCTACGGAACATTTTTCGCCCGTAATCCTGACGGAAGTTTGTTGTTAAATGCTCAGGGTATTCCGCAAACAGAAAGGGGAACTCAAACATCAGCTACAACTTATGAAACTTCAAGAGCTGGAGGCCAACCTACAGGAACCGTTCTGCGTAAGGTGATTGGTGATCCAAATCCAGATTATACAGGATCATTTGTAAACGACTTTACGTATAAAAAATTAAGCCTACACATTCAATTGGATGCTGTTCAAGGTGGTGATGTTTGGAATGCCGATTGGAGAACTCGTCAGGGTGTAGGAAATGGAAAAGTTGCAGAAGCGGAACAAACTGGTCAATTACCAAGAGGTTACGTTGCTGGCGCTTACAATGTTGAAGAATGGCGTATTGATGATGGATCATTTGTTAAACTAAGAGAAATTTCCTTAAGCTATAATATTGGCCAGGTTAAATTTATTAAAAGCTTAACCGTTAACTTAAGTGGCAGAAACCTGATTTCGTGGGATAATTACAAAGGTTACGATCCGGAGTTGAATTCTGGTGGTCAATCTACAATTTTAAGAAATATCGATTTCGGTTCTGTGCCGATTCCACGTACTTACTCATTAGGTTTACAAGCGAGGTTCTAAATAAAAAAACTTATTATGAAAAATTTAAAATCAAGATATATAGGTTATGCATTTCTGCTTACAACTGTTGCTTTTTCAAGTGCTTGTAAGAAAGAATACTTAAACCCCAATGCAGCAACCGCTGATGATGTACTAACCTCTGCTAAGGGATTAACAGGCGTTACAGTAGGGTTGCAAAAAACTTTTTCCACTACCAGAGCAGGAGTTTTATATGCCTCAATTACTTTGAATGGATTAACAACCAATGAATTGATCTCTATTAACACCGGTAATACAAATGAAGAACGACTGGTTGCCGGAGGTGTTCAGGTGGATGGGACCAATTCGGTTTTGTTGAGTGTTTGGGCAGGGTCGAATAAAATTATTTTCGATGCTGATAATGTGATCAACAATGCAGTTAATCTGCCTGATAAAAATTATGCTGCTGGTTTAATCGCACACGCCAGTATTTTTAAAGCTTTGGCGTTAGGGAATTTATCTGAGTATTGGGAAAAAGTTCCAGCTTCTACCGGACAGAATGTTGCTTTTATAAGCAGGGTTGATGGATTTAATAAAGCTATTGCCACTATTGACAATGCGTTGGCGGTAATTGCTGCGAATCCAATCAGCAGTTCTTTTAGCGGAAACATCCCGGCAGGTATAGATATTCCAAATACCTTAAATGCTTTGAAAGCACGTTATGCTTTATTTGCCGGTAATTATACCTTGGCATTAACTGCAGCTAACGCTGTTGATTTGACTAAGAGATCTGCCTTTACTTATGATGCGTTGAACTTAAACCCGATTTTTGAGATTGCTACCTCAACAAATAATGTTATCCAACCGAAAAATTTAAGCCTAGGTCAAACAGGTACAAACGTACCTGATGCTGCCGATCAACGAATTCCGTTTTATACAGTTGTAAACACTACAGTTCGCATTAACGGTTTTGGAGCAGGTACCTTTACACAAATTCCGGTCTATTTACCAGGAGAGATTACCCTGATCAAAGCAGAAGCATATGCACGTCAGGCTACACCGAATTTATCAAGTGCTTTAACGGAACTCAATAAAGTGGTAACGAAAACTGCAGCTACTGATGCTTTCGGACTAGGAGCGAACTTGCCTGCCTTAACTGGAACTTACACGCAACAACAGCTGCTGGATTTAATTTACAAACACCGTAGTATTGAACTTTTTATGTCGGGCTTGAAACTCGAAGATATGAGAAGATTTAATCAGCCGCTAGCGGATCGAAAACGTAATTTCTTTCCTTATCCTTTTCAGGAGAGAGACAATAACACAAATACCCCTGCAGATCCTGCTTTTTAAAATAAACGAACAGGGTTCCGAAATTCCGGAACCCTGTTCGTTTTATAAAATATTAAGGTGTTTTACCCGATAATTGGCAAGCGCATCATTCTGCTCATCTAGTTCAGTTACTAAATAGCTAATGCTTTCTATGGGGCAAACTTTTAATCTTAAAGAAATATCTAATTTTTCAGAGATGCAAAGTACCGCAGTCTTTTTGGAACAAGCAATCATTGCCTTTTTCAATTGGTTAATTTCCCAGTAAGTATCCGTAAGCCCATCTGTAGGATGTATGGCACTTGTTCCCATCAAACATAAGTCGGCCTTTATTTCCGATAATTGTGTAATCACATGTCCTCCGTAAGTTACTTGTGAATTTTTAGAGAACAACCCTCCGATGAGCACAACCTCAATGTTGTCATACTTTGCCAATTCAACTGCTACCAGCGGGCTTATGGTAAAAAAGGTAGCTTCAATATTTTGAGGCAACTGTTTAACAAATTCTAAAATTGTCGTTCCGCCGCCCGTTAGTACAACCATCCCATCTTTGATTAATGAAATAGCTTTTTTAGCAATACCAATTTTGCTATCTCTGGCATAAACGGTGCTATCATCGAACGAACTATGATAAGATTTAGACAGTGCACCGCCATGAACTTTAAATAATTTTCCTTCATCCACAAGCTCCTGGAGGTCTCGCCTGATGGTATCCTCTGAAACATTTAACAACTGAACCAAATCGGAAGTGAGCACACGATTGTGCAAATTGATTTGGCGCATAATAAAATCATGGCGTTCTTTCTTAAGCATTTTAGGTCTGGTTTACACGAAAATAAAAATACTTTTCAATAATTTGCGTGTTTATGCGTTTTTGTGCAATTAAATATCACTGGATGCTATTAAATAGTTCACATATTTGTTTTTAATATGAAAAACAATTATCATATTTACTTCATATTAAATGAAATGCGTTATTATGCGTGTTTTGGTAAAACAACAAACTAACTACAACTAAACAAATTCTTACTAATCCTTTATTGGCAGTTTATGAAAAAAAAGCTACTATTAATTTTTCTTGGTACGTTTTTGTTGCTGGCTCATGCCTTTGCGCAACAAATAACAGTTACCGGTAAGGTTACATCAACTGATGGACCTATACCAGGTGTTTCCATTCGAGTAAAAGGTACTACCGTAGTTGCACAAACTAACGGCGATGGAAATTACTCGGTTAAAGCGCTAAAAACAGACGTGCTTCAGTTCACCTACATTGGTTTTAGAACACAAGAGAAAACAGTTGGAAACAATACATCCATGAATGTAGTAATGGCTACTGATGCAAGTAATCTTGATGATGTAATTGTAACTGCTCAGGGTATTGAGAGGTCTTCACGATCTTTAGGTTACTCCACACAAACGATTAAAGGTGGTGAGGTGGCGCAAACTCAGCGTGATAATTTTTTAAATGCACTACAAGGTAGAGTTGCTGGCGCAACAATTACCCCTACAAATGGAACACCAGGCGCATCATCAACAATGATTATTCGTGGTGGAGTTTCTCTTGATGGTGATAACCAACCTTTATTTGTAATTGATGGTTTGCCGATTTCAAACCGTACTTTTAGTGAATACAATCTTGTGGGTCAAGGTACTTTTAATCGCCAGAATGATTATGGTAATAGAGCAATGGATATTAATCCAGAGGAAATAGAAACCATTACCATTTTGAAAGGTCCAGAAGCTTCAGCACTTTATGGTACACAAGGTGCCTCTGGTGCTGTGGTTATCACTACTAAAAAAGCGAAGTCAGGAACTGCCCGGGTTACCTATAATAATTCATTCAGGGTAGAAAACGCTTATCGTTTTCCTGATGTTCAATCTGTTTATGGTGGTGGTGCAGGGGGCTTTTTTGATGAAGAAGTTCGTACCAGAACTTACTTTGGTGCGAAGATTCCAGGCAATAGGACCATTTACGATAACGTAGGTAACTTTTACAAAACAGGTTTCACACAAAAGCACAATGCCTCCATTGAGGGTGGAAGTGAAAAACTTTCTGTTAGAACTTCGTTAGGTTATACTAACCAAACGGGTATTGTTCCTGGTACTGATTTCAATACCTTGAATGGTAAATTAAGCGTAACTTCTACCATTAGCGATAAGTTGAAGATGAATGGATCAATTAATTTCATCAACTCTAAAACCAATAAAACTTACAAGGGTGCAAGTAGCCCGATGTTAAGTTCTTTAACCTGGCCATTGGTTGATGATATGAGGAACTACTTAACCAGTACAGGAGATAGAAGAACCATTACTGGAAGTTTAAGTGCAGAACTTGATAATCCATATTGGGCGGTCGAAAAGAATCCAAACTGGGAAAAAAGTAATAGAATGCTGGCAAACTTTGGAATGGACTATGTGCCAACAAAATGGTTAAGTATTACTGCAAGGGGAGGAGCTGATATCAATGCAGGGCAAGGTTTATCTGCGTATCATCCTCAGTCATATGGATCAAATGTTGCAGGTACCGTATATTCTGGAGGTGGTATCAATACTTACAATACCAACGAGCGTTTATATAATGCAACTTTAATCGCAACCATCAAAAAAGATTTTGGAAAATTTAAACCTGTTATTCGTATAGGAGGAGATTTAACTGATGCTTCTTACCAGACTAATGCTCAATTTGGGACAAGGTTTTATCAACAAAATTTTTACAGCATGAATAATACTGATCCAACCACTCAGCGTGTGGCTTTTGCCGATGAGTTGAAAAGAAAGGTTGGTGCATTGGCGGTAGCTGAACTTGGTTATGATGATTTATTGTATTTAACATTAACAGGGAGACAAGATTTTTCTTCTACACTTCCAATCAAAAACTATAGCTTCTTTTATCCGGCAAGTTCATTAAGTTTTGTGTTCTCTGATTTGGCTCCATTAAAAAAATTGAATTGGTTATCATTTGGTAAATTAAGAGCTTCTTATGGTCAATCAGGAAAAGATGCTAGAAATGCGTATGTAACTAAAACCAAATTAGTTGCTCAAACTACAACGGGTGGTGGTTTTGCAGCAGATGTGACTGCAGGAAATCCAGATTTGGAAGCGGAATTTAGCACCATGGCTGAGGCAGGTTTAGAGCTTGGTTTATTTAACAACCGTCTATCATTTGATTTTTCTGTTTATAATACATTATCGAACAAACAAATTACAGCACCACGATTAAGTTATGCCACAGGTGCAATTTTAGGATATATCAATAGTGGAAAAATTCGTAAACGTGGATTCGAACTATTAGTGAAAGGTAATCCAATAAAAACAGCCAACTTCACTTGGGATATTTCAGCCAATTTTGCTAGAGATAGAGGTAATATTTTAGCATTGCCGGCTGATCAGGATGTATTTTATGTTTCTGATTCATGGTTATATGATAATGTTAGAGCACAATATACAGTTGGATCTTCTATTTCTGCTTTTGCGGGTATCGATTATCTAAGAAACAATGCCGGCGATATTTTGATCAATCCTCAAAATGGTATGCCTATAAAAGGGACCAACTTTACTCCAATTGGAGATAGAGCTCCAGACATTTCAGTGGGTTTGACCAACAGCTTTACCTACAAAAACTTTAACTTATCATTTTTGCTCGACATGAGAAAAGGTGGTGATATCTATAACGCTACAGAATTTTACCTGTATGCCCGAGGTATGTCAAAACTTACTTTAGATCGTGAAGTACCGCGTGTAATCACAGGTGTTTTAAAAGATGGTTTAGAAAATTCTGGGAACCCAACTGCTAACAATATATTGGTTACACCTTACATTACCACTTCATATTATGGTACATTTTATAATACCAGAGATTTCTTGCAAGAAGATGTAAACTGGATTAGATTAAAGGATATCACCTTGTCTTATAACTTGCCAAAAAGTTTATTTGCGAAAAGTACCGTATTCAAAAGTGCTAATGTATTTTTTACAGGAACAGATTTATTGTTAGTTACAAACTACAAAGGTGTTGATCCTGCAGTGAATGGATTGAGTGCGGCATCTGGTGGTTTAGGCGGAACAGGGATTGATTTCGGTTCTGTTGGCTTACCAAGAGGGTATAACTTTGGTTTAAGAGTAGGCTTTTAATTATTAGAGAGATGAAAAAAATTTATATAGTAATCACAGCATTAGCGGTATTTTTATCTGCAGGTTGTAAGAAATATCTGGATGTTAATACAGATCCGGCAACACCTCAAGTTCCAGAAAATAGAACTTTAACTCCTCCATTATTTGCACAAATGGAAAGAGGTATTCAGTTTGATTCTAGGTATTTAGGTGGCTTAATTCAGTATTTCGGGGGGAATGTGAATGTTGGTGAAACACATGGTTGGTCGCCTGGCAGTGATGTAATGGGTGAGATTTGGCGAACCAATTATTATGGTCTTGGAGCTAACCTAAATCTAATTATTGAGGATTCTCAAGCAAAACAGGAATATAACTACATAGGATTAGCTCAGGCGTTAAAAGCTTGGAGCTGGCAAGTTACCACCGATTATCATGGAGAAATTATTTTGAAGCAAGCCTACGAGCCGAATCGTTATATTTTCGATTACGATAAACAAGAAGATGTTTATGCTGAAGTAGTAAGATTAGCAAATGAATCCATTGCCAATTTCTCCCGTACAGATGGAACCGGTAGTGTGGCTAAAATGGCTGGTGCAGATTTAATTTACAATGGAGATAATGCCAAATGGATTAAGTTTAACTATGGTGTTTTGGCAAGAAATGCAAACAATTTAATCAATAAGGCCAGCTATAATCCAACTAAAGTGATCGAATATGTAGATAAAGCATTAGCAAGTAATGCAGATAACTTTCTTGTTCCGAACACGGGTGCTACAGCTGCAAATGGAAATTTCTTTGGGCCTTTAAGAGCAAACTTAGCCGCTTATCGCCAAACCAGAATGATTGTAGGTTTATTGGATGGAACTTATTTTGCTGGTACTCAAGGGGCTGTTATCGATCCAAGAATTACAAATATGATTACACCTTCAGCAGATGGTATCTACAGAGGAACAAACCCAGGTTCGCTTGATCCGGGAACTGCAGCGCTAAGAAACCAAATACCAAATCCTTGGGGTGTTTTAGCTTCAGCCAATCCAGGCCCTGGTTTAGGAAAATATTTGTTTAGAGATAACGCTACGTTTCCTGTCATGACTTACGCTGAAATGCAATTTATTAAAGCTGAGGCAGCTTTTAGAGGCGAAAATCCAACACTGGCATATACCGCTTATTTAAATGGTATCTCAGCTAGTATCGATTTTGTAAGTGGACTTGGAACAGCGATTACAACAGCACAAAAAACTGCTTACATGACTAGTGCCGCGGTAAAACAAAGTGCAGCTACGCTAACTTTAAGAGATATTATGTTGCAAAAATATCTGGCATTATATGGCTACGGTTTCGTAGAAACCTGGTGTGATTTACGTAAATACAATTACAATGCTGGCGATGTAAAGGGAAATAACCCATATTTAGGTGTTTTCTTTTTTCCACCTAGTTTTTATCCAGATAATGGTGGTAAACCGGCACAACGCTATCGCCCGCGTTACAACTCTGAATATTTATGGAACGTAGCTGCATTAAAAGTTATTGGCGCTGATTTGCCAGACTATCATACTTACAAAATGTGGTTCTCTCAACCTTAATTAATATTATTATGAAAAAGACATTATATATTTTAATTGCTATTGCTACCACATTTGCCGCTTGTAAAAAAGGGGAGTTGGTAGAAAGTACGCCTTATACCAAGATCAATGTTGGTGACCCTGCTTATTCTTTCCTGAGATTTATCAATGTAACTCCTGGTAGTCCAAGCATTAACTTTTATTTGAATGATACCAGAATTTCTGGTGCATATAACGCCCTAACCGGAGAAACGGGCTTCAGTTATCTTAACATATTTCCGTTAATCGGGGGTCAATTTTTACCGATTACACCTGGAACAAATAAAATTGATGCAAAAATTGTTTCTTCAGCAGCCACCGATAAAAGCTTAAACGTATTTAATTCAACTATTACTACTGGAGGAGGTAAATATTATACAATGTTTACCACAGGCTCTTACAACACAGCAGACAAGAAAATTACTAGTTCGTTGCTGTTAGAAGAAGTTAAGCCAGCTTTAGATACAACTAAAATCTTTGTAAGATTGGTGAATCTTTATAACGGTGGTACGGCCAATATAGATATGGTTCAGAGAACTACAGGACAGATTATAATTCCAAATGTTGCATTTAATTCCGCATCTGGGTTTGTAGAAATTCCTTTGCCTGGACAAGCAAATATATATCAGTTTAACAATACTGGTACTACTACGCAAACTTCACCAACTTTGATTACAGCAACACTCACCAAAGGACAAGCTTATACATTTGTCTTGAGAGGAGTTGCCGGTTCAACCACAACTCCATTTGGGATAAATTTCTACGCATCCTTTTATTAAAAAAGTTATTATATTAGAAAAGACAAGGTTATTTAGCCTTGTCTTTTTTTTTGACTATCAAAGCCATGCGATACCTCATTCTGTTTCTTGGTTTGTTGTTTTTCAATACTGCATTTTTATATGCTGATACATTTACAGTCACAAACAATTTAAACGCTGGAGCCGGATCTCTCCGAGATGCCATAGAAAAAGCTAATACTAACGGTACCACAGACATAGATTATATTTATTTCAATTTACCAGGCTCATCTTTAGCAGATGTCACCATCCCCTTAGAAACAGAACTGCCCATACTCACATCGAATATCATTATCGATGGAACTAGTCAACCGTTTTCCGCCCTCGGTAACCCAAATATCAAAATTAGTTTAACTAAAGTTATTGCCACTTATTTTAATGGCTTAAGAATGGACAATGCAAATAATATTGAAGTATATGGTTTGCTTTTTAGTAATTTTCAGTCTGATCCATTAGGTGCAATTGAAGATAAAAAAGGTGGGATTTATCTTTATAATGCTAAAGACATTGTAATCGGCGCACCAAATAAGCCTAACTGTTTTATAAACTGTTATGCCGGGGTATTATCACCCTTCGTTATCCCGAAATTTTTTATAGAAAACGTTAAAATATCATCTAACATTTTTGGCTTAGCAGAGAATGGACTAACAGTTTCACCGAATGAAACAGGTATTGACATCAGTTTTATGAAAAATGGCATTATCGGTGGTGAAACAATAGAAGAGGGCAATTTAATTACGGGAAATACGCGAACAGGGATTGCCCTTGGTGGTGCCGAAGGCCAGAATAAACTTACCAATAACATCATTGGTTTGGATAAAAATCTGAATCCGAAGCCTACGCTAGCCGCAAAAGGAATGTACGTAAATGGAGGAACGAGCGCACCGCTAATCACCGATAACATTATAGGTGTTCAATCGATAGCTATTCATGTAGATTACGTTAATGATGGTTTCGTAATCGCCCGTAACCGAATTGGAACAGGCAAAGTCGGAACAGAGAACTTCTCTAACACTTTAGGCATTCATATTAATTTTTCAAACACAAAGGGCCTCATTGGCGGTCCCAGTGTAACTGATCAAAATTTTATCGCGTATAACAAAACAGCAATCCTCATTGAAAATTCCTATCCAATATCTATTTTTAAAAATAGTATTTATTGCAACAGCAATGCTGCAATCACTTTTAAAAATCAAACACTTAATTCTGCAAAAATCGATGTCATCACACCAGCTGTAGTTAGTGGGGTCTATTCGCCAAATTCAATTGTTGAACTATTTTACACTGATGATTGTAGTGATTGTCAGGGTAAAACTTGGTTTGCTACTGTAAATACCGACGCTACAGGAGCGTGGAAATATACCGGGACTGTTACAGGAAAATTGACAAGCCTGGGAACCGATGCTAATGGCGCAACCTCAAATTTTTCTAAACCTCTAATTGATGATGCAGACAAACAAATTATTGATCCTTATTGTGGTTTAGCAACTGGTAGTATTAAAAATTTACATGTTTTTAATGCAAGTGTTTATCAGTGGTATAATGCGTCAGGCCAGATTGTTGGTAATCAGAAAGATTTGGAGAATGTGCCGGCAGGAACTTATTATTTGAAAGCCGGGCAGCTTGGTGCTTGTGATGTTACCTCTGCTTCTTATACCGTTGGTTCAATTGGCAATGGTATAGATGATGCTAATAAAAGAATTACAGATGAAATTTGTGGTGCCTCAAATGGAAGTATCAAAAATATTGGTGTGGCCAACAACCTGGCAAAAACGTGGTACAATCAGCAAGGTAATGTTGTCGGAAATGGTGGTGATCTGGAAAATATTCCGGCAGGTAATTATTATTTCAAGGCAGGGAGTGGTTCTTGCGAAATAACATCACCTAATTATGAGGTAAAAAATACGACTAAAAGTTATGCTGCAAAGTCGGTTTCAATTGTTATGGCAAGCTGCGGTAATGCCAATGGAAGTGTCACCATTCAGACTTATCAATCTGAAATCCCAACAGTTTTTAGCTGGACGGATGCCGAAGGAAGAATAATCAGCCGTACCGAGAAACTTAGCGGTGTATTTGCAGGAACTTATACTTTAACAGCTTCTGATGGACAAAGCTGCGAAAATGTTGTTGGTCTTTTCACTGTCGAAGCAACTGTAGTTCCGGTAATCGATCTGACTAAATTACAGTCTTTCGTAAGCTGCGATGGCAATTTGGTTACCGTCTCGGGAATAGAGATTATAGGCAATACGGCTCCATACGCCGTTCAATGGCTTGATGCAGATAACAACATCATTTACAATGAACTCAATCTAAAAGCAAAGATGGGAAAATATTCATTAAGGGTTTTAGATCAGTATGGGTGTGAAATCATTACAGAATTAATAGATCTTAATCGCCCTGAAAACAAAATACTTCAAATCCCGAATTCGATTACGCCAAATGGTGATGGAATTAATGATACCTGGCGGTTAAGTGGAGCAGAAAATTATCCTGAAGCCGAATTTTTTGTTTATAATAGAATTGGTGATCAGATATTCTATTCCAAAGGATATACAAAAGAATTCGATGGAACTTTTAGAGGCAAACCACTTAGTGTAGGGGTATATTATTATGTGGTCGATTTAAAATCTGATTGCGGAAAACTGACAGGCAGTTTAACTATCATCAGATAACATCGGTGAGATATTCACCTCATTGGTAACCAAAATCAAGCGCCAAAAAACTAATTTCTGGCGCCTGAATTTCTTATAAAATTTTAAATCCTAAACTCAACTGAAATAAGTTAGGCTTTTGGGTATATTTTTCACTTTTGCTGATGTTTGAAAGGCCAGCCTCATAACGCAAATCAACTGAGATTGCGCCAACATCTACACCTGCTCCAGCCTGGATGCCGAATGCCTGGTCTTTGTAGTTTTTAAAATCAGTGGCCTGATCATAAGCACTGCTAAAGCTGGAGTTTTCATCTAACACGAAGGAAACAACTGGCCCGGCCATTAATCTGAAGTTAAGATTATTGGCTCCAAACTTGGTTCCGAGTAAAACCGGAATATCTAAAGTGGTAAATTTCACCTTTCCTTCCGCGGCTATTTCAGTATTGTTGTTGTTGGTGAAGCTGATGAACTTATTTCCTTTGCTTCCGATATAAGCCTCAGGCTGCACATAGAAGCTAGCGCCGCCGATGCGGGCCCAGGCACCAACCTGGTAACCTAAACGATTTTCTTCGCTGGCAAAATCGGCATTTAGTTTAGATAAGTTTACACCTGCCTTAACCCCCAGGTTAAAAGTTTGCGCTTGAGATGTCGCCCAACCGATCGTTAGGAAAACAATAGAAAGGATGATTTTTTTCATGTTTTAAAGTTTTAAATTTTTGCGTGTTTGTTTTAATTAGATTGTATAACGGTGTTTTAACACTATTATGGTGTAAAGATATTCCCTAAAACTCTATTTTTTTAACACCCGAAACAAAAAAGTAATAACCTGAGCAAATATTTTTTACTTTTGCCTCAAATAAAATCTGCTATGGCTAATTTTCAACTTACTTCAGAAACTGCATTTAAGGTAAAAACAAAGTTCTTAAGGAAATACCGTGATTTGGCTAATGAGCCTTTGGAATTTACTCCAGGTAAAGAAGATCAATTGGTTGAAGATTTAATGCGCTTGGTAAAACGCGATCGTACATACATCGAATTTACTATCCAGAAAGCTCTGGCCGATACCAAAGGCAACAGACTTTAAAAGCCTAACACCCTCCCGGTAACATATACATTCTCTTATCTGCCAAATATCTTCTTTTAATATTTGCACCTTTTCGTACATTTACCTTTATAGAAAATAATCATCCCAACAGTTCAGGCTGTGCTGGATTATAAATAAAAAGGTATGAAGAAACTAAAATATTATGTTTTAGCGGCAGGTGTTTGCCTGGCTGTGATCTCTTTTTCTTTCAAAGAAGATTTATTTCTTGTATCAAAAAACCTCGACATTTTCGCATCACTATACAAGGAGATTAACATTAATTATGTGGATGATACCAATGCACCACAACTAATGAAAACCGGGATTGATGCCATGCTCGAGAGCCTCGATCCTTACACGGAATATGTTCCTGAATCAGAAATAGAAGACTATAAGTTAAAATATGTAAGTACGCAATATGGTGGAATTGGTGCTGCCACCGTGTTAATAGACGGTCAACTATTTATAAACGATGTGAGCGAAGGCTATCCGGCCAATAAAAGCGATGTGAAACCTGGTGATCAGGTTTTGAAGATAAATGGTATTGAAGTTAAGGGAAAAGAAAGAAGCCAGATCAGTCAGTTGTTACGCGGCCCAAAAGGAACCGTTGTTGATTTAACCTTAGTTAGAGATGGTAAGGAAATCCTTAAGAAATTAAACCGCGAAGAAATTAAACAACCCAATGTTTCTTACTCCGGTATGGTCGGCGATGGTATCGGCTATATCAAGTTGGATAAATTTTTGGAAAATTCCGGGCAAGAGGTAAAAGACGCATTGCTGGGCATCAACAAAGAAAATCCTAAAGGAATTGTTTTGGATTTAAGGAATAATGGTGGCGGCATTTTACAGGAAGCCGTTAAAATTGTAAACCTTTTTGTAGATAAAGATCAGTTGGTGGTAATTCAGAAAGGGAAAAATGCAGAAAAAACCATTACTTATAAAACGATGGCTGTGCCGGTTTCTACCTCTGTTCCGCTGGTGGTTTTAGTTAATGCAAATTCCGCTTCAGCTTCAGAAATTGTTGCCGGATCACTACAGGATTTAGACCGGGCAATTGTTATCGGACAGCGCAGTTATGGCAAAGGTTTAGTACAACAAACCTTTAATCTGCCCTATAATAGCCTGGTAAAAGTTACGGTAGCCAAATACTATACACCATCAGGCAGATGCATTCAAAAGCTCGATTATGCTCACAAAGATGCCAATGGAATTGCAGAGCGCTTCGCAGATTCAACAATCGCAATGTTCCAAACCAAAGCAGGTAGAAATGTGTATAGTGGTAACGGTGTTTACCCAGATGTAGTGGTAAATGCGGCCAAGTTAAGCCCGGTAACCATCACGATGATAAATAAAAGTTTGTTTTTTAATTATGCCAATGCCTATTGGAAGAAAAACCCAAAACTGGAATCGGCTAAAGTTTTTCAAATATCGGATGCAGACTATACAGCTTTTGTAAATACCTTGGCCGATAAAGATTTAACCTATCAAAGCCGGACAGAACGCTTACTTTCCGACCTGCGGGCAGAAGCTGAAAAAGAAAACAAATCTGCTGAGGTAAAGGCGGATTTGGAGAACTTGAAATATAAATTGACCTCCTCAAAAAAGAACGATTTAGCAACACACAAATCAGAAATCAAACGTGTATTGGAAACGCAAATCATCAGCAGATATTTTTTTGAAAAAGGTCGGATTGAGCAAAGTTTTCAGTACGATAAAGAACTAGCTGCTGCGAAGTCGCTTTTTACCAATCAACCACAAATGTTAGCTATTTTAAAAGGCGATGGAAACTACAAAGTAATCGGTAAGCCTGTTAAAGAAGTCGCCAGTATAGATTAACCCTAAATTCAGTCAACCCAAATAATATTTAATAACAAAATCATTTACTCAGGTAAAACGATTTAACAAATTCATATCTCCTATTATATCGATGAAATTAAAAAGCTTTAAACCATTCTTTTTTTGCGCCTCACTTTTTTTATCTCTTCACGTTCAGGCACAGAAAAGTGCTAAGCTAACTTCTTTTGTTGATCCTATAATTGGTTCGGCTAAACATGGGCATGTTTTTGTAGGTGCCAATGTTCCATTTGGTGCGGTGCAACTGGGGCCTAATAATATAATGGAAGGCTGGGATTGGTGCAGTGGTTACAATTATGTGAGCAACACCATCACCGGGTTTTCGCATACACATTTAAGCGGAACGGGCATCGGTGATTTAGGGGATATTTCAATTATGCCCGTTACCGGAGCAACCGTTTTAGAAAAGGGTAAAAAGGGAGCTGAAGAAAAAGGTTATCTTTCAACATTCACCCACGAAAATGAAATTGCAAAGGCCGGGTACTACAGTGTTTTGCTGGATAAATATAAAATCAGAGCTGAGCTCACTACAACTGATCGGGTTGGCTTTCATCAGTACAGCTTTCCAAAAAAATCGGCAACGCCACACATTGTGATTGATTTGGTAGAAGGCATTGGCTGGGATGCGCCCACCAATGTGTCTTTTAAGCAGGTTGACGCAACGACCGTAGTTGGCAACAGAAATTCAAAAGGCTGGGCAAATGATCAGCGTTTATATTTCGTTATTAAGTTTTCTCAACCTATAAACAGTTTCGATATTTATGATGATGATCAGCTGAAAAAAGGTAAAGAAATTAGTGGTAAAAAGTTAAAGGCAATAGCCAATTTCTCATCAATCAATAACAATAAGCTTCAAATCAAAGTGGCTTTATCTCCCGTTAGCATAGAAAATGCAATTCTTAACCTTCAAACTGAATTGCCGGGTTGGGATTTCGCATCGACAGTAAAAAATGCGGATGCGAAATGGGAGCGGGAGTTATCAAAGGTTAAAATCGATGCAAGCGTTAATACCAAAACAATATTTTATACGGCTTTATATCACACTATGGTTGCGCCGTCAATATTTAATGATGTGAATAAAGATTATCTGGGTACAGATAAAAAGGTTTACAGGGGAGCAAACTTCACTAATTATACTACCTTTTCTTTATGGGATACCTATCGGGCAGCAAATCCATTATATACCATCATCCATCAGGATCGCGTAAACGATGTGGTAAATACGATGTTGGCTATTTATAAAGAACAAGGCAAGCTGCCGGTATGGCATTTAATGGGTAATGAAACCAACACCATGGTAGGTTATCATGCCGTACCTGTCGTAGTAGATGCTTATTTAAAAGGTTATCGTGGTTATGATGTTAATCTAGCTTACCAAGCCGTAAAACAATCTGCCATGCAGAAAACCGATGGCATAGGGTATATTCAACAACTAAAGTATATCCCGGCAGAAAAAGTAAATGAATCAGTAGCAAAAGCCCTGGAATATGCCATTGATGATTACTGTATCGCCATGTTTGCAAAGGCGTTGAATAAAACTGAAGATTATCAATACTTCAGTAAAAGGGCACAGCTGTACAGGGAATATTTTGATCAGGATGTTCAGTTTATGCGTGGTAAAATGGCTGATGGGAAATGGCGTACACCGTTTAGTCCGGTTAAAGCTAAACATCGCGAAGATGATTATACGGAAGGAAATGCCTGGCAATATACCTGGCTCGTTCCTCAGGATGTGGAGGGCCTAATAAATCTTTTTGGTGGCGATAAACCATTTGTGAATAAACTGGATTCATTATTTATCGTTCCTGCAGATTTAGGCGAAAACAGCTCACCTGATATTTCCGGATTGATTGGCAATTATGCTCAGGGAAATGAGCCAGGTCATCATATTCCATATCTTTATGCCTACGCCGGCCAACCCTGGAAAACGGCCGATTTAATCAGAAAGATTGATAATGATTTCTTCACTGCTAAACCTGATGGTTTGTGTGGCAATGAGGATGTGGGTCAAATGAGTGCCTGGTATGTTTTTACGGCGATGGGCTTCTACCCGGTTAATCCTGCCAACGGGGCTTATGTCTTCGGGACGCCTCTGGTTAATTCAGCTACGATTGCTTTGCCTGAAAATAAAAAGTTCGATATCAGGGTAATTGGAAACAGCGTTGCAAATAAGTACATTCAAAAAATTTCGATCAATGGCAAACCATATAATAAAGGATTCATTTTGCATAAAACCATTTCCGATGGTGGTACAATGCAGATTTATATGGGCGATCAGCCTTCAAAAACATGGGGTGTGAATCCGGCAGATCGACCTGTTTCTACTAAATAGGAATTGATAGCAACCTTTAAAACCAAACTTTTAAAAATCAATGAAAAAAATATTTTTGTTTTGTGTGCTGCTTTTAAATCTGAAAGCCTTTTCGCAACAGCGTTATGAACTAAACTCAGGTTGGTTGTGTGTAAATGTGAAGGATGCCAGCGCCAGCGGATCTCAGATCTCAACTTTAGGCTTTAATACCAGTGGCTGGATGCCTGCCACTGTTCCCGGAACGGTTTTAACTACTTTGCTAAACAATAAAAAAGTTCCTGATCCTTTTTATGGGATGAACAATGAGAAAATTGCAGATATCTACAATGTCGGGAAAGAACATTATACCTATTGGTTTGTAAAGGATTTTAATGAAAGTGCAGCTGGAAATGACCAGGTTTGGTTACAGTTTCGGGGGATCAATTACAAAGCTGAGATTTTCTTAAACGGAAAAAAGGTTAATCAGAAAACCCATGAGGGTATGCACTTAAGGGCGAAGTACAATATTACCAAACTCCTTTCCTCAACTGGTAAAAATCGCCTGGCAGTAATCGTTTATCCTCCTGATTTTCCGGGTAACCCGAATGGCGGCCAGGGTGGGGATGGAACTATAGCAAAAGGTTTGACTACACAATACACTGCCGGTTGGGATTGGATTCAACCTACCCGCGATCGCAATACAGGTATCTGGGATAAAGTTACCATTGAAAAAACCAAAGGTATCAATATTCAAAATCCTCATGTTGTCACCTTGGTTCCTGGAAAAAGATTGCCAGGTGTTAAACAAGCGCCCGCAACTATCAAAGTATCTGTAGAGGTCGAAAATCCGACAGGGAAAGCCATTTCAGGAATTTTACAATATGAAATAGCCGGTAAGCTGGTTAAAAAAAATGTTACTGTTTCCGCTGCATCATCAGAAATTAAGTTTCCGGATTTAACCCTGGAAAACCCTAGACTGTGGTGGCCAAGCGGTTACGGCAAGCAAGACTTATATCCTGTGAATATTCGGTTTATCAGCGCCAACCAGGTTTTAGATCAGGAAAATTTAACTGTAGGAATCAGGCAGATTGACAACATATGGAATGAGCATACTAAAAGTATGGGTGCTTATGTAAACGGGCAAAAGATTTTTATAAAAGGTGGAAACTGGATCATATCTGATGCGATGTTACGTTTTAGTGATGCCCGTTATGACGCTGAAGTAAGGTATCATAAAGATATGAATCTGAATCTGATTAGAATTTGGGGTGGTGCGATTTTAGAGCGCCCTGAGTTTTACAATGCCTGCGATAAATATGGCCTGTTGGTTTTTCAGGATTTTTGGTTTAGCGGCGATTGTAATGGCCGTTGGGTTGATCCATTGAAAAAAGAAGATCAATGGACCAGAAGGAACTACCCTGATAATCATCCATTAGTGTTAACGGCTATTGAAGATCAGGTGAAAATGATTCGCAACCATCCTTCATTAGCTTTTTGGTGTGGTGGAAATGAGATTACTCCTCCGGAAGATATTTTGAATCCCATTAAAAACGACATTCTGCCTCGGTTAGATGGTACGAGAAAATTCTTTGATTTTTCCAATAGCGATGAAATGTCGTACAATGCAATTGGCGGCAATGGTGATGGACCATATGGTATTCAGGATCCGATAAGTTTTTGGGCCGTAAAAACTTTTCCGTATAACTCTGAAGTAGGTTCTGTCGGGGTGGGCGATTATGAATCGCTGGAGCGTTTTATTCCGAAGGAAAACATGATTGCACCACAATTTAAAAGCAAACCCGATTCCGTTTGGGATTATCATAAATATATCGGCTACGATCAATACATTAATCCATACGGGAAAGCTAAAGATGCCAAAGATTTTGCCATGAAGGCACAGTTGGTAAATTACGATCAATACCGGGCGTTAATGGAAGGTTTTTCCAATAAAATGTGGGACTGGTATACCGGCTCAATTATCTGGAAAACACAAAACCCATGGACAGCGCTGCGTGGGCAGATGTACGATTATTATTTAGATCCAAACGCCTGTTTATATGGCTTAAGGAAAGGAAGCGAGCCGTTGCATATCATGATGAATCCCTTAGACAGCATGGTAACAGTGGTTAACAATGGCCTAACAGATCGTAATAATTTAATGGTTCAGGCTAAAGTATATGATATGGCTGGAAAGGATTATTTCTACTCCCAGGTTTTCAATTCTATTGGAGCATCATCGGTTCGCCGGTTTTTTCCACTGAATGATTTCCTGAAGAAAATGGATCAGAAAGATGGCGTGTTTGTTTCCTTAAAATTATTGAATGAAAAGCAGGAGGTTTTGAGTGAAAACATTTATTGGTTAGCCGATAAAAATGGAAGCTATAAAGGGTTACAGGAACTCAAGTCAGCAAATTTAAGGGTTTCAGCAAACCGAACATCAAAAAATAAAATAGCCATAACTTTGAGCAATTCTATCGGTAATCCGGTAGCATTTTTTAACCGGATAGCGTTAATTAACCGTGAAACTGGAAAACGAGTCCTTCCGGCTTTCTACGATGATAATTATTTAAGTGTGCTCCCTGGCGAAACCAGAGTTGTTACCGTAGAATTTCCTGATGGAGAAAGTAACCTGGCTGTTGAAGTATATGGTTGGAATGTGGAGCGTCAGAAGATAAACATTCAATAGTGTTTTTGCTGCGAGGGCACTCACGCTCAGTTTCGTTATTGCAAGGTATGAAGCAAACTAGTGTAGCATAAAATTGTTTCACGCCTTGCAATGGCCAATAAGAGATAAAAAAAGGCGACACTGTTTTCAGTATCGCCTTTTTAATATTTTATATTTTCAGCTTAGCTTACACCGTGAAGTTTCACTTTTAAACCATCCATGTTATTATTTAACTGCAGCTGGCATGCCAAACGAGAATTTGGCAATAAGTCAGGCAAAGTATCTAACATGGCGTACTCATCATCGGTCATTTCATTTAGCTTTTCTTCGCCTTCTAAAACATCTACGCAACAAGTAGCACATAGTGCCATTCCGCCGCAAGTAGCTAATATATCATACTCAGATGCTTTCAAAAACTCCATCAAACTTAGTCCCATATCAGTTGGGGCTTCATGTGGTGTAACAGAACCATCCGGTTCCTGCATATATATTGTAATGTTGTTTTCCATTTTGCTCGCTTATAAGCGCAAACTTAACTAAAATAGTTTTTTATTGAAACAATATTAACGCAAAGCTTAAAATTCTGAAACGCCGTTTACTGTTGTGTACTTCATGGTGTATTTAACTCCAGGATTCATGTAAGAATAAGCGCTATGACTCATTAACGCCGCCTCGTGAAAACCACAAAGAATTAACTTCAATTTATTTGTGTAAGTATTGATATCGCCAATTGCATAAATACCCGGAATGTTGGTAGAGTAATCGTCAGTATTTACTTCGATAGCACTTTTGCTGATGTTTAAATTCCAGGCTTCAATTGGGCCTAATTTCGGGCTCAGCCCAAATAAAGGAATTAAATGATCTGCAGCTACAACCGTTTTTTCCATTGTACGGTTTTGTACAATTTCAACCTGCTCTAATTTATCATTACCATGAACGGCCTGTAAATTGCTGTTTAAAACAAGATTGATTTTTCCGCTTTCAGCCAGTGCCATTACTTTGGCAACAGAATCAGGAGCACCACGGAAACTTTCGCTTCTGTGCACTAAAGTCAGCTCAGAACAAACATCTGCCAAATAAATGGTCCAGTCCAAAGCAGAGTCGCCACCACCAGCAATAACCATCTTTTGATCACGGTATTTCTCCGGATCAAGGATCATGTAGTTAACACCTTTTCCGTTCTCGAAATTTTCAAGGTTTTCCACAGCAGGTTTACGAGGTTCGAAACAACCCAAACCACCAGCAATTACTACCACTTTGGCTTCAATTACCGTACCCATGTTTGTTGTAAGTACAAAATCAGCTTCGCCGCGTTTTTCTAACCCTTCGATACGTTCGCCTAGCGTAAAGGTTGGATGGAAAGGTTTTGCCTGTTCCATCAAATTATCAATAAGTTCTTGCGCCAATACCGATGGATAACCAGGAATATCATAGATCGGTTTCTTAGGGTAAATTTCAGATAGCTGACCACCAACCTGAGGAAGGTAATCAATTAAGTGGCAACGCATTTTTAATAAACCGGCTTCAAAAATGGCAAACAAACCAACCGGACCAGCGCCTATTACGGCTATATCAGTAGAGATCATTCAAAAAAATTTGTTGCAAAGTTACAAAATAAACTTTTATCAATTTCTCTATTTAGAAATATTCTAGATAATTTTGCAATGTGTTTTTAGTCAGTATTTTGTGTGTTCTAAATGGCCTTAAAACAAAAGATCATGAATTTTAAGAATGCTAAACAAACTATAATTTGTCTAGGGATTTAATAGAGTTCAATGAATGTTGTCTGGCTTGTGAATAATTTCTATGTTTAGAGCCTTAAACAATAATAGATGATTATGGATCTAAGTATTCTTTTGCCAATTTTGGGATTAGCATTTGTGATTTGGGCCGCGATATTTATCATTTATGGCGAAACATGGCAACTTCCAAGTGCATTTATGCCATTAGGGCTTGGTGCATACATTTATTTTGGTGCTCAGCTGTGGAATTGGATATTGCTGATGCCTTTATTTTCGATCTTCGTTTTTAATGTTAGTGCCGTGTTAAGTAATCCAAAATTTAGTGGATGGGTTAGCTACCTCAATTATTTCCTGATATTGCCAGTTGTTGTCATATACTTTTTAAACTTTCGCAGAATCTTTGCAGATGATAGCCTGTTGAGGACCATTCTCTGTGGTATATTTCTCCTCTTCATGTTGATATATGTCTCAAAATTTTGGCTTTCGGATGTAATATTGTTATTGGTAAATAAGTTTTACAGTCGTAAAATTGATAATTTAGAAACAGAGGTTACGCACCGATTTATTAAGGGTACCGGCAAAACGAGAACATTTCACGTTACCATCACAAGGTTAGGTGCAATTGAAACCTCAGGATTTTTCTATTGGTATATTGGTTTTAAAAAAATTAATCCTCACGATAAAGTAATGATAAAATTAAAAACCGGGTGCCTGGGTACAACCTATATATCGGGTTTCCCAAAATTGGTTTCCAGAGGCACCATTGTCGATAAGTACCAATAAGTAATCTGATGAGGTTTGTGGCTCATCAGATTAACGGTTTCTTACCAGCTCATTCCTAAGTTCTGAAATACAAAACTCCAAACATCGCTTGCCTCTTCAATCATTTTAGTAGTTGGCTTTCCTGCGCCGTGGCCAGCTTTCGTCTCAATGCGGATTAAGATGGGATTTTCACCTTTATACTTTTCCTGCAAGGTCGCCGCGAACTTAAAAGAATGCGCCGGCACCACGCGGTCATCATGATCTGCTGTTGTAATTAGTGTTGCAGGATAATTTACACCCGCTTTGATATTGTGAAGTGGCGAATATTTGATCAGGTAATCAAAGTCCTCTTTTTTATCACTGGTGCCGTATTCTACCGCCCATCCCCAACCAACTGTAAATTTATGATAGCGCAACATGTCTAAGACACCAACTGCAGGCAAAGCAACTTTGAAAAGCTCTGGTCTTTGCGTCATGCATGCGCCCACTAACAAGCCACCATTTGATCCACCAGAGATAGCGATTTTTGACGCGTTAGTATATTTCTCCTGAATTAAATATTCTGCAGCGGCGATAAAATCATCAAATACATTTTGCTTTTTATTCAGCATTCCACCTTTATGCCAGGCTTCTCCATATTCACTGCCGCCACGCAAACTTGGCTGTACATAAATGCCACCTTTTTCTAAAAATAACATCCTCGATAAGCTAAAGCTTGGTGTTAGACTTACCTGAAAACCACCGTATGCATATAAATATACGGGATTGTTGCCGTCCAGTTTTATTCCCTTTTTGTGAACAATAAACATGGGTACCTTAGTTCCATCCTTAGAAGTATAAAATACCTGCTTGGTTTCGTAATTGTCGGTATTAAATTTTAATTCAGATTTTTTGTAAAGTGTAGATTCAGCTTTTGCAATATCGTATCGATAAATTGTTCCTGGAGTGGTGAAATTTGAAAAACTGTAGAAAAATTCTTTGTCCTCTTTAAAAGCACTAAAACCATCAGCTGTACCTAAAGCAGGTAATTTAACTGCTCTAAGTTTTTTTCCGGTTAAGTCAAATTGAACGATATTGGTGCTGGCATCTTTCAAATAGGAAGCCCACAAATAGCCGCCACCTGTTGAAACGCCTTCTAATGCGAGTTGCGATTCTGGTATAATGGTTTGCCATTGGGCTGGATCGGCATTTTTAGGATCAACCAGGACTACCTTTTTGTTTTCTGCACCCAAATCTGTATTTACTAGCAGTTTGTCGTTAATGTTTTCAATTACACTGTGATTATGGTCATATCCTTTCACCAGAAACGAAATTTTGCTGCCAGGTTCCTTTAAATCCTGATAGTGAAGCGCATTGCCTGAAGTTCCGGCACTTGCATAGATAATTAAAAACCGTTCGTCTTCAGTTACACCAGCGCCAAAATAAAGATTCGGATTCGTTTTATCCTCGAAAATCAATTGATCTTCTTTTTGTTGATCGCCCAGTTTGTGGTAATAGATTTTTTGAAATTTATTCGCTGCTGATAAATCCATGCCTTTGGCAGGTTCATCAAATTTGCTGTAATAAAAACCGTCGCCTTTCCAGGCTGCACCCGAAAACTTTGTCCATTTCAGTTCGTCACCCAATTTCATTTTCGTGGCGATATCCATCACATAAATATTGCTCCAGTCTGAGCCTGCCTGAGCAACAGAGTAAGCTACGTACTTTTTGTTATGAGAAAAACCGATCAGTGAAACGGCAGCCGTTCCATCTGCTGTAAGCTTATTGGGATCAAGAAAAATTTCTTCAATGCCATTTAAACCCTTTTTAATAAACCATACACTTTGATTTTGCAAACCATTATTTTTGGTGAAAAAGTAATATTCTCCAACTTTAAAAGGTGTGCCGTCTTTTGGATAGTTCCAGATTTCGGTTAATCTTCGCTTAATATCATCCCGGTAAGGAATCTGCGATAGGTAATTTTGCGTTACTTTATTTTCAGCATTTACCCAGGCCGCGGTTTCTGCCGAAGTATCGTTTTCCAGCCAGCGATAAGGATCAGCGATGCTGGTGCCAAAATAGTTATCTGTCGTGCTGTCTTTTTTAGTTTCCGGATATTTCATTATTGTAATTTTTTCAGCTGGTTTTTTACCTTCATTACAGGCAAAAAGACTTATCGCAAATAAGCCTAAAGCAATTTGTTTTTTCATGCTCATAAAGATTTGTTTACTAATATATGTTTTTTCCCCGTTTCAATTTTTCATTGATTTGATTTTGCAGCCATTAAAATTTTGTTGATTTTACTTCAGGCTTCTAACTTCCGACTTCGGACTTTTTCCCCTACCTTTGAAGCCGAACATGTCAAAAAACATCTATTTCGCTTCTGATTTCCACTTAGGTACGCCGAATTACAACGAAAGTCGCGGCCGCGAAGAGCGTATTGTAAATTGGTTAAATTTTATAGAGCCTACTTGCAGCGAATTGTTTTTAATGGGCGATATTTTCGATTTTTGGTTTGAATATGCTAAAGTAATTCCGAAAGGGTTTATCCGTTTGCAAGGTAAACTGGCCACCATGGCCGATGCTGGAATCAAAATTTATTTCTTCAAAGGAAATCATGATATGTGGGTTCGCGATTACTTTACGCAAGAAATTGGGATGGAAATCATTAGCGATGAAAAGATAATTGAGCGAAACGGTAAGAGGTTTTACCTTCATCATGGCGATGGTTTAGGGCCGGGGGATACGAAGTACAAATTTTTACGAAAGATTTTCAGAAGTAAACTTTGCCAGTGGTTATTTGCCCGTTTGCATCCAAATTTCGGAATTGGCATTGCAAATGCATGGAGCCAGGGGAGTAGGGCAGCGCAAACCGAAAAAGAAGTTTTTTTGGGGGAAGATAAAGAATGGCTCTCCATTTATGCCAAAGAGCAGTTGCAAAAACAGCATTTTGATTACTTCATTTTTGGCCACAGGCATTTGCCATTGGATATTGATTTGGGCAATGGAAGCCGTTATGTAAACATCGGTGAGTGGTTAAATTACAATTCGTATGGTGTTTTTGATGGAGTTGATTTGAAGTTGGAATACTTTCAATAAAATTTTTGAAAGTCGTCCTCTCGCCTGTAGTGTAGACATCTTTGTATGTTGATCGTTTGGAAAGCAAATCTGGGGTCAAGGTTAATGCAAGTCGGGCTTTGCATTATAGTCCCGATGAAAAATCGGGAGCTGCCATTTCAATCCCGTTTATTCACTCGGTTTATTGCTGCTATTTTAGTTTGCCATGCTTATAATGTTTCAACATGGATTTAACCTTTGTTCCTAAACCCGATATAAGTGTAAAGCGCCCGATTTTTCTTCGGGACTTGAAACGTTAGCGGGGCTGTCGGCTGCCATATTTCAGCACCTTTCATTTCCAAAACCTTTTAATCTGTACAAGCCTGTTTCAAACAAATTCAGCTTTTTTCCTTATTTTCGCATTTCCTTAAATTTTAGCTAACGCTGGATGCAGGGAAGTTCAATACAAAAAATAATATGTTAGATAAATTAGAAGCTATAAAACTGCGCTGGGAAGATGTAGAAGAATCGTTGAGTAATCCGGATGTAATTCAGGATATGAAGCGTTTCGCGGCTTTAAACAAAGAATATAAAGACTTGGGCAAAATTGTAGACGAATATAAAATCTACAAAAATGTGATGAGTAATATTGACGCCAACAAAGAAATTTTAGCGGTTGAAAAAGATCCTGAAATGCGTGAGATGGCAAAAGAAGAACTGGATTTATTGCTGAAGCAACAGGAAGAAATGGAAAGCAATATCCGTTTAATGTTAATTCCAAAAGATCCTGAAGACGCTAAAAACGCTGTGTTTGAAATCCGTGGCGGTACAGGTGGAGATGAGGCTGCTCTGTTTGCAGGCGATTTATACCGCATGTATACCCGCTATTTTGAAACCAAAGGCTGGAGAGTAGAAACGGTTGATGTTACGGAAGGAACTGCTGGTGGTTACAAAGAGGTGATTTTGAAAGTTAGCGGCGATGATGTTTATGGTCAGTTGAAATATGAAAGTGGTGTGCACCGTGTTCAACGTGTTCCTGATACCGAAACGCAGGGTCGTGTACATACCTCGGCAGCTTCAGTTGCGGTTTTACCAGAAGCTGAAGAGATTGATTTGTATATCAACCCAGCTGATATTGAATTGCAGACTTCACGGTCTGGTGGTGCAGGTGGACAGAACGTAAATAAGGTAGAAACCAAAGTACAGTTAACCCACAAACCATCCGGAATAGTAGTGGTTTGTCAGCAAGAGCGTTCGCAATTGGGTAACCGTGTAATTGCAATGGAAATGTTGCGCAGTAAGTTATACGATATTGAGTTGCAGAAAAAAAATGGCGATATTGCTGCTAAACGTAAAACAATGGTGTCTACAGGAGATCGTTCGGCAAAAATCAGAACCTACAATTATCCGCAAGGGCGTGTTACCGAACATCGTATTGGATTAACGATGTATAATCTTCCAACCATCATGGATGGAGAGATTCAGGAAATTATAGATGCACTTCAGTTTGCGGAAAATGCGGAGAAGATGCAAGAAGGCGCTGGTAATTAATTGGTTACAATTATTTTAAAATAAAATTTGCAAATAAAGATATTGTCTCTATATTTGCAACCTCGAAAGAGGAAAGAGGTTCAAACTTTAAAGTGAACAAAAGGAGTGGTAGTTCAGCTGGTTAGAATGCCTGCCTGTCACGCAGGAGGTCGCGGGTTCGAGTCCCGTCCATTCCGCAAACGAAGCCTTAACTTGTAGAAGTTAAGGCTTTTTTGTTTTCTACCGATTGATGTCATCGTGCTTAATCATTCAAATCCTTCGAGTAAAAAATATTTTAAATGGTATTCAGGTAGTTACGTGTTTGAAAAAGAAATACTCGCTTTAGATAAGGATAAACTAAATATAGTGGCTATATTTGCAACCTCGAAAGAGGAAAGAGGTTCAAACTTTAAAGGGAACAAAGGGAGTGGTAGTTCAGCTGGTTAGAATGCCTGCCTGTCACGCAGGAGGTCGCGGGTTCGAGTCCCGTCCATTCCGCAAACGAAGCCTTGACTTAGAAAAGTTAAGGCTTTTTTGTTTTTCGGGAACTATAGGTTTAAATATTGCCCTTTCTTGAAGACTACACCTTAGATCTCTTTGCTGTTATTGCTGAGCCAGCTGAGGCAATTACAACACAGGCAACAGCAATGCACTCGGTTAATGATAAGTACTCTTGCAAAAATACAAATGCAGCCAATGCAGCCATGGCAGGTTCGAGACTCATCAGGATGCTAAATGTTCTGGCTGGAAGTTGTTTCAGTGCATTTATTTCCAAAGTAAAAGGGATGGCGCTTGATAAAAGGGCAAGCGATGCACCTAAACCTAAGAGTTTCGGAGACAACTGATTTAATCCTCCGCTGAAGATCCCGAAGGGAAGAATCAGAAGCGTAGCAAATAACATACCCACAGCTACTGCTTCACCACCCTTCATAATTTTAGATATTCTCCCACCTAAAATGATATAAGCAGCCCAAAAACCTCCGGCCAACAAAGCCAGCAAAACACCCGTCAGGTTTAATCCATTGCTTGTCCAGGGTGCAATAAGGGCGATACCTATTGCAGCCAAAACTATCCAGATAAAATCAATCGCTTTTTTAGAACTGAAGATGGCCAATAGCAGGGGGCCTACAAACTCCAGTGTTACGCCAAGCCCGATCGGAATTCGTTCGATTGCCATGTAGAAAACCATGTTCATGGCGCCTAGTGATAAGCCGTAAAGTATTACATATTTCCACTGCTTAGCATTAAGCTTGGTTAAGTTAGGGCGAAAGGCCGCCAACAGTATGATTGCAGATAAACCTATTCTTAGTGATGCGGTAGCAGCAGCACCTATTTCGGGGAAAAGACCTTTTGCAATCGCGGCTCCACACTGCACACTTATAATAGATAATAAAACGGCTGGAACAGGTGGTAAGTTTATTTTGATCTTCATGCAGTTGGGAGATGATCACAAAACTACATATTCTGAAGCGGGAAAATGTTACTAAATTATTAAAGTAAAAGAGGCCCGGAATTTTCCCGGGCCTCTTTAAATGTATTTAAGATTTCTTAGCAAAATAGCTCTTGTTCATCCCTATTTTCAGTTGGGATTTTTTTAAGAAAATCATCAAATCCCGAACCTAGATTGTCAGAATAAATGCCGTAAGCATCCAGAATGTATCCTATATTTTTATCTTTATCTTCTACCAGGTAAAGAACCGAGTTGTCTGCAGGATCAGAATCACCCTCAAATCTATAAGTTTTTACAATTGTTAAATCTTCAGGTTTGTAAATGTTGCCTAAAGATTTACTTTGCATTTTGCCGTGATCTGACATCTTTAATTCATTATCTTTTCCTTTCAGCCTCAATTTCTCCAAAATTTGACTCAAAGTGTTCATTGCAATTGGCTGTTCCATAGTTATATGATTTTATACTATTTAAACAAGCTGTTTCTTAAATGGTTTTAATGTGGCGATTATAAAATCAAACCAAATGATTGTCAATGTGTTTCTTGTTAAACTAAATTTAAGATGATGAAAAAATATTTTTTAGGATTAGCTATTGCTAGTGTTGCATTTTTAAGTGCTTGTGGTCAAAAGGAAAGTAAACTTGCTACGGCAAACTTGGCCGAAACTGCGGATCAATCGAAAAGCGTTGGAACCGCTACATTTTATGGATTAAGTGATGGAAAAATTAAAATGGATCTCGAATTAAAATTTGCATCAAGAGCAGATAGTAATGTTGCAGTTCATTTTCATGAACATGGCGACTGTGGCGATATGGGTGAAAATACACATGGCCATTGGAATCCAACAAATGAAAACCATGGCAAATGGGATTCTGGGGCATACCACAGCGGTGATATCGGTAATATTAAATTAGATTCCAAAGGTGAAGCAAAAATTTCAATTACTACAGATCGATGGAGTGTACAGGATGGTGATGTTAAAAATATAATTGGAAGAGGAATTATTGTACATGGAGGTACCGATGACTATAAAACACAACCTACAGGAAATTCTGGTCCGAGAGTTGGTTGTGGTGTGATTGAAGCTGTAAAATAGATTTTTTAACCTATTAAGTCAGGCGATTAAATTTTAATCGCCTTTTTTTATGCAATTTATTTAATGCTTTCATCATGATTAAAAAACCTAAATCATATGGCAACTTTAAATGAATCGCAGCGTGGCAAGGCCACAAAAGGAAGAATGAGCAAAACCGCTCCTCGGGTAGATTTAACCGCAATGGTTGATCTGATGTTCTTGCTTACCACATTTTTCATGCTCACCACATCGCTTGGTACCTTAAATGCAGCAGACATTGCCAAACCCGATCAATGTGATCATTGTACCATGAATTACCCTGCCTCCAGAACAATGACGGTTTTACTTGGAAAGAATAATAAGGCGGTATGTTATCTGGGTACAACTGAGGATGCCGAAATGCAGACTACTACCATTACAAATCTTCCAGCAGAAATCGCAGCTAATAAAATCCGTGTAGAAAAGGCACACGGAAACAATCCTTCAAAATACATGATCGTAATTATCAAACCAACAGAAACAGCTAAATTTCAAAACTTTGTGGATGTAATTGATGAAATGAAAATTGCTGGCATAAAATCATATAGTATTGATGATCAAAATATTTCATCATCAGAAAAAGATTTTATGAAGGCAAGAGGTTTATAACTGTTTTAATCGCAAACTAAAAAAGCTTCCTGTTTATAATCAGGAAGCTTTTTACTTACATAGAAAAAATTAAATTCCGAAAGCAGATTTTACCTGATCTACATAATCCAGTTTCTCCCAGGTAAACAGCTCAACACTAACTGTTTTTTCTTCACCGTAAGGGTTTTTGAAAGTTTTGTTTACAGTTTCAGGTGTTCTGCCCATGTGGCCATAAGCCGCAGTTTCGCTATAAATTGGGTTTCTTAACTTTAATCTCTGTTCGATGAAGTAAGGGCGCATATCAAAAATTGATTCAACTTTTTTACTGATTTCGCCGTCTGTTAGATTTACTTTCGAAGTTCCATAAGTTACAACATTAATTGATGTTGGTTTAGCAACCCCAATTGCATAAGAAACCTGGACCAAAACTTCATCGCATAAGCCAGCTGCAACCAGGTTTTTAGCAATATGACGTGTTGCATAAGCAGCACTTCTATCTACCTTACTTGGATCTTTACCAGAAAAAGCGCCACCACCATGTGCGCCTTTACCGCCATAGGTATCAACAATAATTTTTCTTCCGGTTAAACCAGTATCGCCATGCGGACCACCGATCACAAATACTCCAGTTGGATTGATGTGATAAGTGATGTCATCGTTAAATAAATGTGCATACTGCGGGTATTTTGCTTTAACTCTTGGAATTAAAATTGAAACTAAATCACTTTTAATTTTGGTTAACATTTCATCATTTGCAGCGTCTTTATCTGCTCTCGAATCAGATGCAGGCTTTATAAAATCATCGTGTTGCGTTGAAATTACAATTGCATCAATGCGTTGTGGCTGATTATCATCAGAATATTCCAGAGTAACCTGAGATTTTGCATCCGGACGTAAGTAGCCGATTTCTGCATTCTCTCTTCTTAAAGTAGCCAGTTCTCTAAGCAAAGCATGAGATAAATCAAGCGCCAGTGGCATATAATTTTCAGTTTCGTTTGTTGCATAGCCAAACATCATACCCTGGTCGCCGGCACCTTGCTCCTCTTTATTACTTTTATCTACACCTTGGTTAATATCTTGAGATTGCTCATGAATGGCTGATAATATACCACAAGAATTTGCTTCAAACATATATTCGCTTTTGGTGTAACCAATTTTCTTGATTACATCACGAGCAATTTGTTGAACATCTAAGTAAGTTTTTGACTTTACTTCTCCAGCCAAAATTACTTGTCCGGTGGTTACTAAAGTTTCACAAGCTACTTTGGAGTCTGCGTCAAAAGCTAAAAAGTTATCAATTAATGCATCCGAGATTTGATCGGCAATTTTATCTGGATGGCCTTCAGATACAGATTCTGATGTAAATAAATACGACATTTATTAAATATTAGTGATAAATAAATAAGGTAATCATTGCCAAACCCTTTGAACAGGTTTTAATTTGATGGAAAGAGGTATTAGCAATTTTTTTAAGTGGTTGCAATCCGGTCCCGATGATCGGGATAGCAAATCAATCCACTTTTAATGCTTGCAAAATTAGCATATTTTCTTTATTTCAAAAATTATAGATTATTTTGTGCTTTCATTCTTACACTTTGCACACAAAGACTAATATTCTCTTCATTATTAACCCCATTTCAGGCGGTAGGGGTAAATTGCGTATTCCCGATTTTATCGATAAATATTTAGATAAGGAAAAGTTCAATGCCAATTTTGTTTTCACCGAATATGTGGGGCACGCTTCCGAATTAGCAGATGAGGCTGCATCAAAAAACTTTGATGTAATTGTGGCGGCTGGTGGCGATGGAACCATCAATGAAGTGGCTACAAAAGTTTTAAAGCACAACATTGTATTGGGTGTGTTACCGCTTGGCTCTGGGAATGGATTGGCGAGATTTTTGAATATACCTAAAAACCTTCGTCACGCCATATTAGCGATCAATGCCTTCAAAGTTGACCGCATAGATACTGCTGAATTTAACAACAAATGCTTTTTTAACCTGGCTGGTATGGGTTTCGATGCGCATCTAAGTTCCGCATTTTCAAAAGATAAAAAGCGTGGGTTGGCCGGTTATGTTAAATTGGGTTTTCAGGAAGTTTTCAATTACAAAGCAGAGCAATATCTGATTCATATTGATGGTATAGACTATAAAAGAAAAGCTTTTGCAGTTAGTGTTGCAAACTCTTCGCAGTATGGCAATGATGTTTATATCTCACCTAATGCTTCTGTAAAAGATGGTTTGCTCGATGTTTGTATTATTAAGCCGTTTTCCATTTTGAAATTGCCCGTTTTGAGTTACATCATGTTAAAGGGCACAGCAGAAACCTCTGATATGATCGAAATCATAAGGGGTAAAAATATAAAAATCCAGAGGGAACACGCTGGTCCGGTTCATGTTGACGGTGAACCCCTTCAAATGGGCGCAGAAATTGAAATCAATATCAGTCCGCTTTCACTTAAAGTTATTGTTCCTTAATTTCGTTTCCTCAGTTTACCTCAATAACTTTGTAATATGAAGCCGAAGAAAAACAGCCTTAGCGATTTGGGTGGAATCATGTATTCTACAAATCCGGAATTTGAATATCATGAAGAGGTTGATGATACTACAACGCCCCCAAATAATCAGCAAGATCTAAGGGTAATGCTCGATAAAAAAAACAGGGGAGGTAAAGCCGTTACACTCATAACAGGTTTTAAAGGAAAACAAGATGACCTTGATATTCTGGGTAAAATGCTAAAAACGAAATGTGGCGTTGGTGGATCAGTTAAAGATGGAGAAATTATGATTCAGGGCGATGTGAGAGACAAAATATTGGGCATCCTTCAAAAAGACGGTTACAAAGTAAAAAAGGCTGGGGGTTAATGAGATTGAGGTATGCTGTTATGGCTAATAATATCACATTACGCCATGATTCAGATTTTATCTTAGTGTAATTTTTTAATTTTTTTTACCCTGTAAAAAACCTTGTAAATATCTGTAAATAAATAATTTACATATTAGTGTAATTGCTACAATATGTAAATTATTACGTCTTAATGCTAGTTTTTTTCGTTTAGATCTCTTTACCTTTGCTTTACTAACTAACTTATTGTTATGAGCAAAAAAAAACTGCATGTACCAGATTTGGGCTATCTGAATCTGGGTGAAAACAATGCCGTAATGTACCAATTGTCTCCAATGGAGTTAATTGATGAAGCCTTATTAAATAAAGAAGGCACATTGGCATCTTCAGGCGCTTTAGCTGTAGATACTGGTAAATTTACAGGGCGTTCTCCAAAAGACAGATTTATCGTTAACGATGAAGTAACTGAGCGAACCGTTTGGTGGGGCGATGTGAACATCAAAATAAGTCCTGCCCATTTCGATCAGTTATTTACGAAGATGACAAACTATCTTAAGGATAAAAAAATTTATGTTCGTGATGCCACTGCCTGTGCAGATCCTGACTATTCCATTTCGATAAGAGTAGTTACTGAAACCGCCTATCAAAACCTTTTTGCCAATAACCTTTTTATCCGAAAAGATAGCGATAGCCTGGGTGCTACGCCCGAATGGACCATTATTGCTGCACCTGGCTTTTTAGCAGACCCTTTGATAGACGGTACCCGTCAGGAAAACTTTTCGATCCTCAATTTCACAAAAAAAATGATTTTAGTTGGTGGAACAGGTTATACAGGCGAAATTAAGAAAGGAATTTTTTCTGTGCTTAACTTTATTCTACCTACTTACAGAAATACACTTTCAATGCATTGCGCTGCCAATGTTGGTAAAGACGGGGATACAGCCATATTTTTTGGTTTGTCAGGAACGGGCAAAACAACATTATCAGCAGACCCTAACCGGAGTTTAATTGGTGATGATGAGCATGGCTGGGGAAAAGATTCAGTTTTTAATTTTGAAGGAGGATGTTATGCAAAATGTGTTGATCTAACGGCAGAAAAAGAACCACAAATACATAAAGCAATTAAATTTGGTGCACTTTTGGAGAATATCAACTTTCATAAAGGAACTAAAGATGTAGATTACTCCAATATTCAAAAGACAGAAAATACAAGAGTTGCTTATCCGTTAGAGTATATTGATAATGCCATAATACCTTCTGTAGCTTCAGTTCCGAAAAATATTTTCTTTTTAACTGCTGATGCTTTTGGCGTACTTCCTCCAATTTCGAAATTAAATGTAGAACAGGCCATGTTTCATTTCATGAGTGGCTATACAGCCAAAGTTGCGGGTACCGAGGCGGGCATCACTGAACCACAACTCACCTTTTCGGCTTGTTTTGGAAAAGCCTTCTTGCCATTGCATCCCTCCAAATACGCAGAATTATTAGGTGAAAAGATGAAAGTGCATCAGGTTAACGTTTGGCTGGTAAATACCGGTTGGAGCGGAGGCCCCTATGGTGTTGGAAAACGCATGAAATTGAGTTATACCAGAGCCATGATTACTGCAGCTTTAAATGGCGATTTAGATCATAATCACTATAAAATGCACCATGTATTTAAGTTAATGATTCCTTTACATTGCCCTAACGTACCGGATGAAATTCTAGACCCTTCAAAAACATGGAGCAACCAGGAAGAGTATTTTATTAAGGCGTATGAGTTAGCCAATGCCTTTGCAGAAAACTTTAAACAATTCGAACAACCGAAAGTGTCAAAAATACACCAAGAAGAGTTAAAATTGTGTTAAATCAGGTTTAAAATGCATTTTTTGAGCAAAAAATTTGCAATTAGATTTTTTTTTAGTTTTTATTGTGAAAGAATTGCCTCCTGCTGAGGCAATTCTTTTGTTATACACCCTTTATGGTTACCGTAAACTAAATCTTAAGTAACGATTTGATTGTTTATTGATTTATTAATTTGTAATTTAAAATCAATTTATAAATTTGTTTTTCGCAACAAAATCAGATAACAATCGTTGTGTGTAGTACAAAAGTAAAAACAGCTAAAAATTAAAAACAAGAACTAAAACTAAAAATTAAAAAAAATGGCAAACGCACCAAAACCAACAACTGTTAAAAAAGAGAGCTCTTCAAGTGCTTCAAATGTTTTTGCAACATTAGTAATTCCTATTTGTATTGTAATCGGCTTTATCATTTGGAGATTTGTATTAGGAGATCCAGCAAACTTTATCGACAACAACAACGAAAATTTACCATTACCAAACAACTATCCAGGTACAGCTTACAAAGGAGGTCCAATTGTTGCGATTTTGATCGGGTTGTTATTAACTACAATTGTATTCTCTATTGAGCGTTTAATCGTTATTGGTAAAGCAAGTGGTAAATCAAGCTTAGATACTTTTATCATTAAAGTAAAAGGTTTATTAAACGCTGGTAACATCGAAGCTGCTAAAGCGGAGTGTGACAAACAACAAGGATCTGTTGCTAACGTAATCAAATCTGGTTTGAAAAAATATAGCGAAGTTGAAGCTGATACTAACTTAGACGTAGAGCAATCAATCGTTGCCATTCAAAAAGAAGTTGAAGAAGCTACTGCTTTAGAAATGCCAATGTTAGAGCAAAATTTAACAATCATTGCAACATTAGTATCAATCGGTACTTTGATCGGTTTATTAGGTACAGTAACAGGTATGATCCGTGCATTCGCCGGTTTAGCAAACTCTGGTGCTCCAGATCAATCAGCATTAGCAGTAGGTATCTCTGAGGCCTTGATCAACACGATGACTGGTATCGGTGTATCTACTTTAGCAATTATCATGTATAACGTGTTAACTTCTAAAATCGACAAGTTAACTTACGCAATTGATGAGGCTGGATTCAGCATCGTTCAAACTTACGCTAGTTCGCATAAATAATATTTTGAAAATATTTTTACCGGCTTTATGGAAAACCGGAAAAAAGATCATCATTATTAAAAAGTTAAAATATTATGCCTAGAATTAAAGTTAAAAGAACCAGTACCGTAACAGATATGACCGCCATGTGCGACGTAGCTGCACTGTTACTGACGTTCTTCATATTAACTGCTACGGCGAAACAACCTGAGCCTCTGGCGGTATCTACTCCTTCATCAACGTATGAATTTAAGGTGCCGGTAGAAAACAATGCAATTTTAACCATTGGTCAGGGTAAAGTTTTTTTCGAAGTGGCAGGCCAGAAAGTAAAGGCTAGAACCTTAGAGTTAATCGGACAGCAGTATAACATCAGCTTTACGCCAGAGGAAGTTAAAAAATTCTCATTAGTGGCTTCGTTTGGTGTTCCTGTTTCAGGCTTAAAATCGTTCTTAGCATTAGATGGAGGTGAGCGTATGAAACCAGGAGTTCAAACTGGAATTCCTACCGATTCTACTGACAATCAGTTGAACTCATGGGTTTTACAAGCTCGTACCGCTACAGCTGAGGTTAATTCACAGCCAATGCGTGTAAGTATTAAAGGAGATTCAAAAGAAGAATATCCGGTAGTGAAAAAAATTATTGATGTATTGCAGAAGCAAAAAGTAAACAAATTTTTATTGGTTACTAATGCAGAAGCTAGAAGAAAATAAGAAATGGCAGAATTAAACACAGGCGGGAAGAAAGCCACGCCAAGAGTCGATATGACGCCGATGGTAGATTTAATGTTCCTTTTGGTAACATTCTTTATCTTAACTACATCAATTTCAACGCCTCAGGCAATGGATATTGTGAAGCCAGATAAGGATGATAACAATAAAGACAATAGATTGGAACTGAAAGCTTCTAAAACGATGACTATTTTATTAGGTAAAAACGATAAGGTAGCATGGTACATGGGAGAAGCTGGTGCAACAGCTCCAACTTATGAAAATTTATCACAAGTTGAAAAATCGATCATCGAAAATAGAAAAGTTGCAGATGCATCTGGTGTGAAGGGCGAGTTCGTGGTGTTGGTGAAGCCAACAAGCGGTTCTAACTTCAAAAACTTTGTTGATATTATGGATGAATTGGAGATATTAAAGGTTAAAGTTCGTCAGATTGATGATGACAATATCCTTGATAGCGAAAAGGAATCAATGAAATCACAAGGTATTTTATAAAATGTTAAATCAGTAACCATGTCAAAGTTAGATATATTAAGAAGACAGTGGATTGAAGTGGTTTTTGAAGGTAAAAACAAAAACTACGGTGCCTACCAGTTGCGTAAAACCAACGGGGCCAATACCTCTCGGGCATTAATTATTGGTTCGATCGTCTTTCTTGCATTTTTCTTTGCTCCTAAAATCTATGGCCTTATTAAAGGATCAATGGATACAGAAGAAGTAGTAGAAAAGGCAAAAGAGGTTGTGATCGCTCCACCGCCCCCAGTTAATCCAGAAACACCACCTCCACCACCAGTGGAGCCACCGCCACCAAAAGTGGACCAGGTAAAAATGCCGCCTCCAATCGTAAAGCCAGATGAGCAGGTACGTGATGAGGAGCCACCAACCGTTGAAAAGCTGAAAGAAGCTGATCCAGGTCAGCGTGATATCAAAGGTGATCCAACTGCTGATATCAGAATTGCAGAGCCGGTTGGCGAAGGGCCTAAGCAAGAAGCAGTTGTTGCTGTAGATGATAACAAAGTTTATGACTTCGTTAGTATTGAAAAGCAACCTGAATACCCAGGTGGTATTGCAAAGTTCTACAAGTATCTAGGTGGAGCAATTAAATACCCGCCAATGGCACAGGAAAATAACGTTCAGGGTAAAGTATTTTTATCTTTCGTTGTTGAAAAGGACGGTAAATTAACAGATATCCAGGTTACCCGCGGTTTGGGTAGCGGAACTGATGAAGAAGCAATCCGTGTATTGAAGGCTAGTCCACGTTGGAACCCAGGTATCCAAAATGGTAAGCCAGTAAGGGTAAAATATAACATCAACGTTAACTTTACATTGAACTAATCGTAAATGTTAAATTTTGATATTTTTAAGCAAAAATCGCCTAAACAGCGGTTTTTGCTCATTTTAGGCCTAGTCATGTTTGTGCTTTATGTGGCAATGGGTCTTGCATTCATCTTCTGGGCACCATTAGCTTCCAGGTTTAATTTCATTCCGGCATGGGGCCGCATTGCAATCGGAATCTTTTTAATTTTTTATGCTTTCATCAGATTACTCAGTCTTGGAAGGCGAGACTAAAAACTTATAATGAGAAACTTTCTTTATATATTCATTCTAATCGCCTTTGTTGCTTGCAAAAGAAAAGAGAAATCCGGTAAAGTAGAAGAAACACGTACGAGCGGTACTCTGAAGATTTTGATCGATGAAAGCGTAAGCCCCATTGTTCAGGAGCAGATAGATATCTTTAGTCTGGATTATCCTAAAGCAAAGTTTGAAACTACAGTTAAGCCTGAAGAAAAAATTACACCTGCATTTTTAAATGATAGCGTTCGTGTGATTATAATGCCACGCCTTTTAACTAAAGCAGAAGAAAAATATTATACGCAAAGAGGAATCAGAATAAACTCAACCCGTTTTGCTGTTGATGGAATTGCATTAATTACCAATAAAGACAATATTGATAGCACGATTACCGTTAAAGAAGTTATCGATATATTACAAGGGAAAAACTCAGGAAAGAAATTGGTTTTTGATAACGCTTATTCAAGTACTTTCCAATATCTTAAGCAATTGGCAAATATCAGTCAGTTCCCAGCTCAAGGTGTTTATTCAAAAAATTCGAGTTCAGAAGTTATTAAATTTATAGCAGAAGATAAAAATTTTATTGGTATTTTGGGCGTAGATTGGGTTTCTGACAGAAATACAAAACTAGTTGAATACCTCTCGAAGGTTAAAATGCTAGGCGTAAAAAACTTGAAAGGTAAAGTTGGCGATGATAAATTTTATCTTCCGACTCAAGATAATTTAATCAATGGAGTCTATCCGTTCTTAAGAAACGTAAATATTATTGATTGCGAGGGTAGAGACGGTTTAGGCACAGGATTTGCAACATGGTTAAGGAGTCAGCGAGGGCAATTGATTGTACTTAAATCTGGACTAGGTCCACACAAGTTGATGCCAAGGCAAATTAACCTGACAAAAGAGTAATAAATAACAAATTATAAATTGAACCACGAAGTAATCTAAAAGACACTTCATTTTAATTAAAAAAAAACAGAATATCCGATGAAAATTTCAAAGAAAGCAATAACCTTAAATGTAGGTTTGGTGTTGATGGGTTCTGCAGTTTTTGCTCAAAATTTAAATGACGCGAAAAAAGCCATTGACGCTGAACAGTATCAAAAAGCATCATCAATGCTTAAATCATTGGTAAGCTCACAAGCTTCAAATGGCGATAATTTTTATAATCTTGGTTTGGTTTATTTAAAAACGGGTTATATCGATTCAGCTCGTGCTGTGTTCACCCGCGGTATAGCTGCTGATGCTAAAAATAATCTTAACTTAATTGGTTTAGGTGAGGCTGATATGTTGTCTAACAATCCAACTTCAGCAAAAACTAATTTCGATAAGGCTATCGAGATGGATAAAAAGAATTACAAAACTTATCTGGAAATCGGTAAGGCATATTTAGCTCAAGATAAACCAAGTGATGATGTTTCGAAACCAGATTTCACTAATGCTTTAGCCAATATTAATAAAGCTGATGAATTAGATTCTAAAGATAAAGACGCAGAAGTATTTTTAGCTTTAGGAGATGCTTATGCATTACAGAAAAAAAATTCTGAAGCATTAGGCCCATATATGCGTGTAAATGATGTTGATCCAAACAATCGCAGAGCAAAAACGCAAATTGGTAAAATGTACAAAGAATCTAGAGCTTTTGCTGAAGGTGAAAAAGAGTTGCTAGACGTAATTGCTGCTGATGCAAACTACGGTCCGGCTTATCGTGAGCTAGGCGAGCTTTATTTACAATGGAGTAGTTTTGGTACCGACCAGGCAAAAGCGAAAAAAGCAATTGAGAACTATAAAAAATATATGGATTTGACTGACAAGTCGTTAGAATCTCAATTACGCTACGCTCAATTTTTATTCTACGCTAAAGATTATCCAAGCTTAGAGCAAGTAGCATCAAGTATTCAAGCGCCTGCAAATGATCCAAAAAATGCAGTAGTGTCTAGAATGAAAGGCTGGGCTGCTTATGAAAATAAAAACTATCCGGTAGCGCTATCAAGCATGAACGAGTTCTTTGCTAAAGAAAAAGATCCAAATAGAATTATTGCATTAGATTATTTATATTTAGGTAAAGCGCAATTAAAATCAGGACAAGATAGTTTAGCTTTAACCAATATAACTAAAGCTGTTGAAAAAGATTCAACTAATACTGATGCTTTAGCAGAGGTTGCTAAAACCTACTTTGACGCTAAGAAATATGCTCAATCAGCAAAAATCTACGATAAAGTAATTGCAGCAAATCCAAATGCAAAAGGTGTTTTATACAGTTACTTTTATGATGGATTAGCTTATTACTTTGATTATGCAACACAGTATTCAGCTAAGAAAAATCCTTCGAAAGATCTTTTGGTGAAAGCAGATTCTGCTATCGCAAAGGTAGCTCAGCTTGCTCCAGAAACTACAGATGCTTACCTATACAGAGCTCGTGTAAACAGCTTGCTTGACGATGAGAAAGCACCAAAAGGTTTGATGGTTCCTCACTTCGAAACATTTATTGAAAAAGTAACAGCAAAACCTGAATTGGTAACACCAAACGCTAAAAAGTTATCTGAAGCATATGATAATTTAGGTGGATATTATTTCAATACTGATAAGGCAAAGGCTAAAGAATATTTTGATAAAAGTGTAGCAGTTTATCCAACCGGAACTTTCGCTGCAGCTAAATTAAAAGAATTATCAGCGCCAGCTCCAAAAGGAAAAGGTAAATAGTGATCACAGTTAAATAATTTAGAAAAGGCAGAGTTTGGTTACTCTGCCTTTTTCTTTTACTTTTGCATCAGAAAATTAAAATTATGCAAGCGCAAAGTACCTCAATAGATTTTTTACCAATAATATTTCAAGTAATTGTTGCCTTAGGTTTTGTAGTAACCACTTTGGTTGCAACACACTTTTTAGGGCCGAAACGTAAAACAAGTGATAAGCTTGAGGTTTTCGAGGCTGGTGTTAAAAGTGTTGGTAATGCCCGTCAGCCATTTTCAATTAAATATTTCGTTGTAGCCATTCTTTTTGTGCTATTTGATATCGAGGTAATTTTCATGTATCCATGGGCTGTTAACTTTAGAGCGCTTAAAATGGATGGAATGATTGAAATGTTCATTTTTATGGGAACATTGTTGCTAGGTTTCATTTATGTAATCAAGAAAAAAGTTTTAGATTGGAACTAAAAGCGTAGCGTGTACCATCTACACTTAGTTAAGCTGTTTTATTTATTTAGAAAGGTTCTAAATCGAGTTAAGCTAGTTTAATTGCCTTTAAAATATTGTAAATTTGTTGCTCATTCTGCAAAGGGATGAGCATTTTTTGTTTATAAACATGAGTGAAATTAATATAGTTGATGCGCCTCCAGGAACAGAAGGGCCTGGGTACTTTGCCACTTCGTTGGATAAGGTGATAGGTTTGGCTCGTTCAAATTCATTATGGCCGCTACCATTTGCAACATCTTGTTGTGGAATTGAGTTTATGGCAACCATGGGTTCTCACTACGATTTAGGTCGATTTGGTGCAGAGCGCTTAAGTTTTTCTCCCCGTCAGGCTGATGTTTTAATGGTTATGGGTACCATCGCTAAAAAGATGGCTCCTGTTTTAAAGCAGGTTTATATTCAAATGGCAGAGCCGCGTTGGGTAATGGCTGTTGGAGCTTGTGCAAGTAGTGGTGGTATTTTTGACACTTACTCCGTACTTCAAGGTATTGATGAAGTTATTCCGGTTGATGTTTATGTTCCGGGTTGCCCGCCAAGACCAGAAGCTATTTTAGATGGTTTCCAGCGCATTCAGGATTTGGTGAAGAACGAATCTGGCAGAAGAAGAAACTCTGATTATTACAAAGAACTTTTAGGTCAATACGGCATTAAATAATGGAAGAAACGACACTAAATAACAACATCCACGTTAAGCTTACTGAAAAGTTTGGCGAAAAAGTTACCGCCGTTTCTGAGCCTTATGGTTTATTAACGTTTGTGACTTACAAAGATGTTATCATCAATGTGCTTTCACATCTTAAAGAAGAATTAAAATTCAATTTCCTTACTGATATTACGGCGGTTCATTATCCTGGTAAAGACCATGGTATTGCTGTGGTTTACCATTTACATAATATGGTAGAAAAGGTTAGGGTTCGAATTAAAGTATTTATTTCAGAGCAAAATCCAACGATTCCGACTGCAACAACTGTTTGGAAAGGTGCTAACTGGATGGAGCGTGAAACCTATGATTTGTTTGGGGTTAAATTTGAAGGTCACCCTGATTTACGCCGTATCTTAAATATGGATGATTTAGGCGTTCACCCAATGTTGAAGCAATATCCATTGGAAGACCCAAATAGAGTAGATAAAAAAGACGAATTTTTTGGAAGGTAATTTATATGAATCATAACCATCCGGTATTTACAGATAACGACCCGCAAAGTGAGCTGGTAACCTTAAACTTAGGTCCAACACACCCTGCAACCCACGGCGTTTTCCAAAACGTTTTGCAATTAGATGGCGAGCGTATTGTAAGCGGCGTCTCTACAATCGGGTACATTCACCGTGCTTTCGAAAAGATTGCCGAGCATCGCCCGTTTTATCAAATTACACCTTTAACCGATCGCTTAAATTATTGTTCATCGCCTATCAATAACATGGGCTGGCACATGACGGTTGAAAAGTTATTGAACATCCAGATGCCAAAACGTGTAGATTATCTTCGCGTAATCATCATGGAACTTTCCCGTATTGCCGATCATATCATTTGTAATACGATCATCGGTCAGGACACCGGAGCAACAACAACTTTCCTTTACCTGTTCCAATTTCGTGAGCACATCTACGAAATTTTTGAAGAAGTTTGTGGCGCCCGTTTAACCACTAACATTGGCCGTATTGGAGGGTTTGAGAGAGATTTCAATGAAATCGCATTTGCAAAAATTAATAAATTCTTAAAAGAGTTCCCGGTTGCATTAAAGGAGTTTGAAAACCTTTTAACCCGTAACCGTATCTTTATTGATAGAACGGCTGGCGTTGCTGAGGTTACTCAGGAAACTGCTTTAGAATACAGCTGGACTGGTCCGCTTTTACGTGCTACAGGTGTAGACTATGATGTTCGAGTGAGTGATCCGTATTCTTCTTATCAGGATTTCGATTTTGAAGTTCCGGTTGGTACAAGTGGCGATATTTACGACAGATATTTAGTGCGTAACGAAGAAATGTGGCAAAGTGTTCGCATTATCGAGCAAGCCCTTGTAAAGCTAAAAACGGAAGAAAAAGGCATTTTTCATGCTGATGTTCCTGAATTTTATCTTCCTCCGAAACAAGAGGTTTACAATAACATGGAAGCTTTAATCTATCACTTTAAAATTGTGATGGGTGAGATTGATGCACCAAAAGCAGAGGTTTATCACGCTGTAGAAGGTGGAAATGGTGAGCTGGGTTTCTATTTAATTAATGATGGCGGCCGTACACCATATCGTTTACACTTCCGTAGACCAAGTTTTATAAATTACCAAATGTTTGCACCAATGAGCGAAGGCATGTTATTGTCTGATGCCATTATCAACATGAGTAGTATGAATATTATTGCAGGAGAATTAGATGCTTAAAGTAGAAGAACAAACACCTGTACAATTTTCGTCAGAATTGCTTGCCAAATTTGATGAAGTTAAAAGCCGTTATCCTGAAGGGAAACATAAATCAGCTCTATTACCATTATTACATTTGGTACAAGCGGAGTTTCTTTGGGTACCTACATCTGCAATGGATCAGGTTGCTGAATATTTAAACATTCAGCCGATTGAAGTTTACGAAGTAGCAACATTTTATACCATGTACTTTTTAAAACCACAAGGTAAATATGCTTTGGAGGTTTGTCGTACTGGCCCTTGCTGCCTGGTAGGTGCAGAAAAAATATTAGACCACTTAGAGAATAAGTTAGGTGTTAAAGAAGGCGAAGTTACGGCAGATGGTTTATTCAGCTTTAGAGGAGTTGAATGTTTAGCGGCATGTGGCTTCGGTCCGGTGTTGCAAATTAGCCCGGAATATACTTTTTATGAAAACCTGACTACGGAAAGTGTAGATAAACTGATTGAAGATTTAAAAAATAAATAACCCCCCGGCCCCCTGAAGGGGGAGTTTGATAACGAGGGGAAAAGTCCCCTTTAGGGGATTTAGGGGTATAAAAAATGAGTCGCAAATTATTACTTGAGCATATAAACGTACCAGGCATCAATACACTTGAGGTCTATCGCCAAAAAGGTGGGTACCGTGCCGTGGAAAAAGCCCTTAAAACTTTAACACCTGAAGAGATTGTTGAAGAAGTTAAGAAATCAGGCTTACGCGGTCGTGGTGGTGCGGGTTTCCCTACCGGGATGAAATGGAGCTTTTTGGCAAAACCAGAAGGAGTTGCACGCTATTTAGTTTGCAACGCGGATGAGTCGGAGCCCGGAACTTTCAAAGACCGTTACCTGATGACTTACATTCCTCATGCTTTAATTGAGGGAATGATCGTTTCAAGTTTTGCTTTGGGCGCAAAGGTTTCCTACATCTACGTTCGTGGAGAAATGATGCCTCAAATCCGCATTCTGGAAAAAGCAATTGCTGAAGCGAAAGCTGCCGGATGGTTAGGTAAAAACATTTTAGGGACGGGATACGATTTAGAATTATATGTTCAGCCGGGCGGCGGTGCCTACATTTGTGGTGAAGAAACTGCTTTGTTAGAATCACTTGAAGGTAAAAGAGGTAATCCAAGAATTAAACCACCATTTCCAGCTATTGCAGGTTTATACGGTTGCCCAACGGTAGTAAATAACGTAGAGTCTATTGCTGCAGTGGTGCCAATTATTAATGATGGTGGCGATGAATATGCAAAAATTGGTATCGGTAGAAGTACAGGTACAAAGTTAATATCAGCATCTGGAAACTTAGTAAAACCAGGTGTTTATGAAATTGAATTAGGCTTACCAGTTGAGGAATTTATCTATTCTGATGAATACTGCGGTGGTATTGCAAATGGCAAAAAGTTGAAAGCAACGGTTGCAGGTGGTTCATCTGTTCCGGTTTTGCCCGCTAATTTAACTTTGAAGTTAGCCAATGGCGAACCTCGCTTAATGAGTTACGAATCATTATCTGAAGGTGGTTTTGCTACCGGAACCATGATGGGCTCTGGTGGTTTTATTGCTTTTGATGAAGACCAGTGTATTGTTCGTAATACCTGGAATTTCTCTCGCTTTTATCATCACGAGAGTTGCGGACAATGTTCGCCATGCCGTGAAGGTACCGGATGGATGGAAAAAGTATTGCACAAAATTGAGCATGGTCATGGTTCAATGGATGATGTAGATTTGCTTTGGGATATTCAACGTAAAATTGAAGGGAATACCATTTGTCCATTAGGCGATGCTGCAGCATGGCCGGTTGCAAGTGCAATTCGCCATTTTAGAGATGAATTTGAATGGCACATTAAAGAGCCAGTTAAGAGTCAACAACAAAATTATGGTTTAGCAAATTACGCTACGCCAATAGAAAAAGCTCCGGTAACGGAGGAAAAATAGTTTAACAAACCGTGGTCTGTGAGGACACACCGCCAGGGTGAGCGTTTAAACACCACGTCATTGCGAGGAATGAAGCAGTCCTAATGCAATAGATGAATTAAGAAATTAGATTGCTTCGTGCCTCGCAATTACGGCAAAAAGCATAAAAAATAAGATTATCATTAACCATGAGTGAAAAAGTTAAGGTTACGATAGACGGAATAACAGTAGAGGTTGATAACGGAACCACTATCCTAAATGCTGCAAGGCAAATTGGAGGTGACATCGTTCCGCCAGCTATGTGCTATTATTCTAAGTTAGAAGGCAGTGGTGGTAAATGCCGTACCTGTATTGTTAAAGTAACGAAAGGTTCGGAAAAAGACCCACGCCCGATGCCAAAATTGGTTGCATCTTGCCGTACAACCGTAATGGATGGAATGGAAGTGTTAAACATTACTTCGCCAGAAGTTTTGGAAGCACGTGCGGGTGTAGTGGAAATTCTATTAATTAATCACCCATTGGATTGCCCGGTTTGCGACCAGGCTGGTGAATGCGATTTGCAAAACTTAGGTTATGAGCATGGTTTGCAAAAAACTCGTTATGAGTTTGAGCGCCGTACTTTCGAACGTATAGATATTGGTGATAAAATTCAGTTGCACATGAATCGTTGTATTCTGTGTTACCGTTGTGTTTTTACCGCCGACCAGATTACAAACAAGCGTGTTCATGGTATTTTAAACCGTGGCGACCACTCCGAAATTTCTACCTATATCCAACAAGCAGTTGATAATGATTTCTCAGGAAATGTGATTGATGTTTGCCCGGTTGGTGCTTTAACGGATAAAACTTTCCGTTTCAAAAATCGTGTTTGGTTTACCAAGCCAGTTGATGCACATCGCAATTGCGACCACGAAAAATGCAATGGTAAAGTAACGCTTTGGTATAAAGGAGAAGATGTTTTACGTGTTACTGCTCGTAAAGACCAGTTTGGTGAGGTAGAAGAATTTATCTGTAATACCTGTCGTTTTGATAAAAAGGCAACTTCAGATTGGGTAATCGAACAGCCAACACACATCGATGATACATCTGTTATCGCGTCTAACCATTACGAAACATTAAAACCTTTGCATGTGATTCAGCCTAATCAGGCTTTACAGGCTGCAAATGAAATTGAGTTACATAAATCAGTAAAATACTAATGGATACAGGTTTTATCATAGAAAAATTTATTCTGGTAGCGGTAATTTTCGGTATCAGTTTGGTAATTGCCATGTATTCTACCTATGCTGAGCGTAAGGTAGCAGCTTATCTTCAAGACCGTTTAGGTCCGGATAGAGCTGGTCCTTTTGGTATTTTACAACCACTCGCCGATGGCGTGAAAATGTTCATGAAAGAGGAGATTATTCCTAGCACATCAAACAAATGGTTATTTATCGTCGGACCCGGCTTGGCTTTACTTTGTGCTTGTATTGGTACGGCAGTTATTCCCTGGGGAAGCCCGATGGAAATTGGCGGTAAAATTGTTCCGCTTCAGGTTGCTGATATCAACGTTGGTGTACTCTACATCTTTGGTGTAGTTTCGTTAGGTGTTTATGGCGTAATGATTGGTGGCTGGGCATCAAATAATAAATATTCATTATTGAGTGCTATCCGTGCTGCTTCGCAAAATATCAGTTATGAAATTGCAATGGGTTTGTCTATCATCGCTTTGCTTTTAATGACTAATACTTTAAGCTTAAAAGAAATTGTAGATCAACAACATGGGTGGAGATGGAACGTATTGTATCAGCCATTAGGATTTTTAATTTTTATGGTTTGTTCTTTTGCCGAAACTAATAGAGCACCATTCGATTTACCTGAGTGTGAAACCGAGTTAATCGGAGGTTACCATACAGAATATTCTTCAATGAAGTTAGGCTTTTACCTTTTCGCTGAGTATATCAATATGTTTGTTTCATCAGCAGTAATGGCAACATTATATTTTGGTGGTTACAATTACCCGGGTATGGATTATATGGCAACATTGCTTGGCCCAACCTGGGCGCCTCTTTTTGGTGTTGGAGTATTTTTTGTGAAAATCGTTTTCTTTATCTTTTTCTTCATGTGGGTACGTTGGACAATCCCTCGTTTCCGTTACGACCAATTGATGAATTTGGGTTGGAAAGGTTTAATACCTTTGGCTATTGCCAACATTATAATAACTGGAATTGTGATTGCGATTATTGAGAAGTTTTAATTATGGAATCATTAAGTAATAAGAAAAAAGTACTGGAACAAAAGCCCTTGAGCTTTATGGAACGCATGTATCTACCTGCTATTGCAAAAGGTATGGGCATTACCATCAGCCACTTATTCAAAAAAGAGGCTACAGTAAGATATCCGGAAGTAGAACGTGAATTTTCTGCAAACTTTAGAGGGATGCACTCACTTAAACGTGATGAGAACGGTAAAGAACGTTGTACAGCTTGTGGTTTGTGTGCTTTATCTTGCCCTGCTGAAGCAATTACTATGATTGCAGCAGAACGTAAGCCGGAAGAAAAACATCTATATCGTGAAGAAAAATATGCAGCAACTTACGAAATTAATATGTTGCGTTGCATTTTCTGCGGATTATGTGAAGAAGCTTGTCCGAAAGAAGCAATTTATTTAGATGGACCAATCGTACCTGCAGATTATCTACGTAAGGATTTCATTTACGGAAAAGATAAATTGGTTGAGGCTCCATTGGAAATGAAAAAATAATTTTTACCAATGCGCCTCCCGATTAATCGGGACCTAAGCGATGACAATAAAAATGAGATTGCTTCGAGCTTCGCAATGTTGAACGAAGAAACAAATAAACAAATAACAAATTAATGAGTACACAAGTATTCTATTTCGTAGCCACATTAAGTATCATCTTTTCGCTGATGGTGATTTTTGCAAAAAATCCAATCCACAGCGTTTTGTACTTAATTCTTACCTTTTTCACATTTACGGTACATTACGTATTGTTGAATGCGCAGTTTTTAGCGGTTGTAAATTTCATTGTTTACATGGGAGCCATTATGGTATTATTCTTATTCGTACTGATGCTTCTCAATTTAAATAAAGAAACCGAACCAGTAAAATCACCACTAATTAAGATTGTAGGTGTGATTGCCGGATGTTGTTTAGTGGTAACTTTAGTAGGTTCTTTCAAAGCGGCAAGCATTAACAGCCCTTTGATTTTAAAAAACCCAGGACTAGGTTTAGTTGAAAACTTAGGTAAGGAGCTTTTTGGCCCATTCTTATTACCATTCGAATTATCATCTCTATTACTATTGGCAGCAATGGTGGGAGCCGTTTTATTATCTAAAAGAGATGAGGTAGAAGCATAATGGAAAATTTAACTACACAAATGGCAGGCGTTCCGCTAAATCACTACATCTATTTATGTGCAATTATTTTCACGATTGGTGTAATTGGCGTGTTAACTCGTAGAAATGCAATCGTAATTTTTATGTCGGTTGAGTTGATGTTAAATGCAGTTAACTTGTTACTAACAGCTTTCTCAGTGCATAGCAACGACCCATCCGGACAGGTTTTCGTATTCTTTATTATGGCGCTTGCTGCTGCTGAAGTTGCAGTTGGTTTGGCGATTATCGTAATGGTTTACAGAAATACGAAGTCGATAGATATTAATGTTTTAAATCGCCTTAAGTGGTAAATATATAGTAAGAATGACAATAGAACAATTGATTTGGTTAGTTCCTTTACTTCCTTTTTTAGGGTTTGTAATTAACGGACTGGGCAGAAAATCTTTATCTAAAGGACTTGTTGGCATCATTGGAAGTGGCGTAATCTTAGCTTCTTTCATCATCAGCGTAGTTATTTTCTTTAGTTTACAAGGCGATACACAAAAATCTCACGAAGTATTTTTATTCGATTGGATTAGCGCAGGAGCATTGCATATTCCACTTTCATTTCTGGTTGACCCATTAAGTTCAATCATGCTTTTGATTATAACTGGAATAGGTTTCTTAATCCATTTATATTCTACCAGCTACATGCATGATGATGAGGGCTTCGGGAAATTTTTCTCCTACCTTAACCTGTTTGTGTTCTTCATGCTATTATTAGTATTGGGTTCAAACTATATCGTGATGTTTATCGGTTGGGAGGGTGTAGGTTTATGCTCATACCTTTTAATCGGTTTCTGGTACACAAACAGTGCTTATGCTTCAGCAGCTAAAAAAGCATTTGTAATGAACCGTATTGGAGATTTAGGCTTTTTATTAGGGGTGTTCCTAATCTTTACTACTTTCGGCAGTGTAGAATTTGCAAAAGTTTTCCCTCAGGCGGCGAATATGTTGCCTGGTAACAATATCTTGTTTTTAATTACAGTGCTCTTGTTTATTGGTGCTTGTGGTAAATCAGCTCAGTTGCCACTATTTACCTGGTTGCCTGATGCGATGGCTGGTCCAACACCAGTTTCTGCATTAATCCACGCAGCAACGATGGTAACTGCAGGTATTTATATGATTGCCCGGTCGAGTGTGTTGTTCGATTTAGCACCGCTTACACAAAATATCATTGCCATTGTTGGTATTACTACCGCTTTAGTAGCAGCAATAATCGCTTTAACGCAAACTGATATTAAAAAGGTATTGGCTTATTCAACGGTATCTCAACTGGGATATATGTTCTTAGGCTTGGGCGTTGGTGCTTATACAGGTTCATTCTTCCACGTGTTAACGCATGCATTCTTTAAAGCCTTATTATTTTTAGGTGCTGGTTCGGTTATCCATGCGATGCACCACGAACAAGATATGCGCCACATGGGTGGATTAAGGAAAAAACTTCCCGTTACGTTCTTAACCATGATGATTGGAACCATCGCGATTGCAGGTTTACCGCCTTTTTCAGGTTTCTTCTCGAAAGATGAAATTTTAGCAAATGCATACCAGGCAAGTCCAATTCTTTGGGGTGTAGGTGTGTTAACGGCATTCTTAACTTCGTTTTATATGTTCAGAATGATGTTCCTTACTTTCTCAGGAAAATACAGAGGTACACATCACGAAGAAAGCCATGTCCATGAATCGCCAAAAGCAATGACGATTCCATTAATCATATTGGCAATTTTAGCTGCTATTGGTGGGGCCATCAACATTCCTCATGTTTTCGGTGGAAACGAATGGCTGGCTCACTGGTTAAGTGGTGCTGGCGTTGCACAACATGAATTAGAATTAAGTCATTCAACGGAATTTACGTTAATGGGTGTATCTGTGGTAGCGGCAATTGTAGCATTATTGTATGCTTATACCAGATATGTGAAAGGTGCTCGTGTTCCTGTAGCAGATGAGGCGCCACGCTCAGCACTGGCAAAATTATCATACAATAAATTCTATTTAGATGAGATTTACGATTTCATCATTACAAAACCATTAGATGCTTTTTCAAGATTTTTCTACAGAATTATCGACACGAAATTCATCGATGGAATTGTAAACGGTTTAGGCTGGAGTACAAACGAGGCGAGTAAAGGTGTTCGTTTGTTACAGAGTGGAAATGTAGGTTTCTACATATTTATGATGGTCGCTGGTATCATTGCATTGCTTGCTTATACATTTTATTACATATAAAAAGGGTTCAAAAATAAATAATGGAACAACTTTTACTACTTATATTTCTTCCGCTTGCAGGTGCTATTATTACGGCGTTTGCAGGTAAGTCGGCTAAAATAGTCTCTACCGTAATTTCGGTGGTTTCTTTAGGCCTGGCTTTGTTCATCGCCTGTAACTTCATTCCAAATGCAACTACGCAGTTTGAAGCAAACCTGCCATGGATTGCAGATTTGGGCATTCGTTTTCATGCCGGTATCGATGGTATTAGCATGCTGGTCGTATTGCTTACAAATTTGTTAATTCCGATTATCATTTTATCAAGTTATAAACACGATTATAAAAATCCTGCGGCTTTTTATGCATTGATTTTGTTCATGCAGACTGGCTTATTGTTGGTGTTTACCGCAATGGATGCTTTCTTGTTTTACATTGGATGGGAAGCGGCGTTGATTCCAATTTATTTCATCTGCGCATTCTGGGGAGGAAAAGATAGAATCCGCATTAACATGAAATTCTTCGTTTACACGATTGCGGGTTCATTGTTTATGCTGATGGGGATTATTTATCTCTATTTACAAAACCCTGCAAACAATTTCGAAATTCAAGCATTTTATGCCCTGAATTTAGATAGTGCACAACAAGGTTGGATTTTCTGGGCTTTCTTCATCGCTTTTGCCATTAAGATGCCGATTTTTCCTTTCCATACCTGGCAGCCTGATACATATACAGCAGCGCCGACTCAAGGAACTATGTTACTTTCGGGTATTATGCTAAAAATGGGTATTTATGGCGTAATCAGATGGTTGTTGCCAATTGTTCCTGCTGGTGTTCAGGATTGGTCTTGCTTAGCGATGATTCTGTCTATCATTGGAATAGTTTATGCATCGCTGATTGCTTTTACGCAGAAAGATGCAAAACGTTTAGTGGCTTATTCTTCTATTGCTCACGTTGGTTTAATTTCGGCAGGTATTTTTGCCTTAAATCAGCAAGGTTTGCAAGGAGCGATGGTTCAAATGTTAAGTCACGGAATTAATGTTGTTGGTTTGTTCTTCGTATTAGATATTATCTTTTCTCGTACCAAAACCAATAAAATTGAAGAGTTGGGAGGCATTGCAAAAGCGGCACCTCAATTGGCCATTGTTTTCTTAATCATCGTTTTAGGAACGGTAGCTTTACCAGGAACAAATGGTTTTATCGGAGAATTCTTATTGTTAATGGGCGTTTACAATTATGGAATCTGGGCTGCAGCTATTGCAGGATTAACCATCATTTTTGGAGCGGTTTACATGTTACGGATGTACCAAAATGTGATGCTCGGAAAAACCAACGAATTAACCATCACCTTTACCGACATTCAGGGAACTGAGAAATTGGTTCTTTATATTATCTGTGCTTTAATCATTGTTCTGGGGGTTTACCCGAAACCATTATTGCACTTAACAGAGGCATCTGTACAACATTTATTAGAACAGGTAAATCAAAAATTAACATCAGTAAAATAAGCAATGAATATTATTATAACCATTAGTATAACCGCTTTTATTGTTCTTTATGCAGGTTTGTTTAAAGCAAAAAAAGCATTATTACCGCTTACTGTTGTTGGCTTACTTACTGCTTTGGGCTTTACTGCCGCTGCATGGAATGGCAATGCTGTACACTTCGGCATGATGCAGACTGATAATTTTGCATTGGCATTTTCAGGTGTCTGCATTGTTGGAACGTTATTAATTTTCCTATTAACACAAAATTATTTTCACGCCAAAAGCGATAACGTAGCCGAATATTATACCTTAATTCTTTTTGCCCTTGCGGGGATGATTATGATGGTATCATACAAAAACATGGCAATGTTATTTGTGGGGCTGGAAATCATGTCGGTAAGTTTATATATTCTTGCGGGTATTCGTAAAAAGGATTTTGCTTCAAATGAGGCATCATTGAAATATTTCCTGATGGGAGCTTTCTCGACTGGCTTCTTGTTATTCGGTATTACATTAATTTACGGTGCATCTGGTTCATTCGATTTAGATAAAATTCAAGCTTATTTAGTAGATAACAGCAAAGCAATCTCACCAATTTTTTATCCTGGTGTTATTTTAATGATGATTGGCTTGTGCTTTAAAGTTGGTGCTGCTCCTTTCCATTTCTGGACACCAGATGTTTACGAGGGTTCGCCAACATTGATTACAACTTTCATGAGTACTGTTGTTAAAACAGCAGGCTTTGCAGCTTTCTTAAGATTATTTGCTGACGCATTTGCACCACTTCACGATTTCTGGGTTGCACCATTAATTGTAATCGTTTGTATCACTTTGTTTATTGGCAACGTTACGGCTTTGTTCCAAAAGAACTTCAAAAGAATGTTAGCCTATTCAAGTATATCTCATGCAGGTTACTTATTATTTTCATTAGTAGTAATTGGTGCCAATTCTCAGAACAGTGTTTTGGTTTATGCCGCAGCTTATACATTTGCTTCAATCATCGCATTTGCGGTATTAATTCTTGTTAAACAAAAAACAGGAAGCGATAGCTTTGAAAGCTTCAATGGCTTAGGAAAGAAGAATCCTTTGGTTGCCTTATCGCTTACTGTTGCGATGCTTTCATTAGCAGGTATTCCCTTAACGGCAGGTTTTATTGGTAAATATTTGATGTTCCTGAACGTAATGGGAGAATACAAAATGCTATTGGTTGCTTTTGCAATCTTAAATGCTTTAGTTGGTTTCTACTATTATTTCAAGGTGATCGTTGCGGTTTGGTTTAAAGATGGGGCAGAAGTTGAATTGTCAACCCCGTCTCAATACAAAGTGGTTTTGGCTGTTTCGGTGGCTATTACACTAATTTTGGGTATTTATCCGGCAATCATTTTAAACCTAATATAGGTATACACTTGTTAGATAATTATTTGTAGTTTTACGAATAATTGAAATATGCAGGATTTCTGGACTAACCTACAACATTTAATTGACCCCGAAAAATTATTGAGGGAGGGCGGTTTCTATCTTGTTCTGTTTGTGATCTACGCAGAAACAGGTCTGTTTTTCGGTTTCTTCCTTCCAGGTGATTATTTATTGTTTCTGGCAGGCATGTTTGTAGCCACGGGAAAGCTAGATGTAAACATTGCTGTTTTACTTGCAGGTTTATGTATTGCTGCAATATCTGGTAATTTCACAGGTTATTGGTTCGGTCGTCGGACTGGGCCTTTATTGTATACCCGAAAAGATAGTTTTTTTTTCAAAAAAAAATATTTGAAAGCTGCTGAGGCTTATTACAACAAACAAGGAGCTTTTGCATTAATTATGGGGCGATTTGTTCCAATCGTAAGAACCTTTGCTCCAATTTTTGCAGGCGTAGTAAAATTAGATTTCAAACGATTTGCTTTTTATAATGTTGTTGGTGCAATACTATGGATTTGCTCGCTCACTTTATTGGGTTATTTTTTGGGCAGAAGATTTGAAAAAGAAATTAACGATTACTTATTATATATTATTATTGGCTTTATCGCTATCACAACTATCCCTTTATTGATTACCTTTGTGAAAAGTAAAGTGAATAGCTCTGAAGAGGAAAAGACAGATTTAAATTAAAAATGGCAAAAGAAGAAAACCACGCATGGCATAGCGTATCTCCAGGAAGTAACCTTCCAGAAACAGTTAACGCAATCATTGAAATTCCAAAAGGCTCAAAAGCCAAATATGAAATAGATAAAGAATCAGGACTAATCAAATTAGACAGGGTTCTTTTTTCATCAGTAATGTACCCTGCTAACTATGGCTTTATCCCTCAAACATATTGTGATGATAAAGATCCATTAGATATTTTGGTGCTTTGTTCTGTTGATGTTTATCCAATGACATTAATTGAAGCGAAGGTTGTTGGTGTAATGCATATGGTAGATAATGGCGAGCAGGATGATAAAATCATTGCAGTTGCTGCACATGATATGTCTGTAAATTATATCAATGATTTAGATCAGTTACCTCCACACCAGATGAAAGAGATTGTTCGCTTCTTTCAGGATTATAAAGCTTTAGAAGGTAAAAACGTAACCATCGAACATTTATTAGGAGTTCGTTACGCACATAAGGTAATTAAAGAAAGTATAGAACTTTACAATACAACATTTAGAGAATTAGCATAATGGATTTACCCACGGCCTGCTTGTTTTTAAATACAGAGTTAAGTGCAATATTGCCCACCAATTTAATCTTGGTTGCGTTAGAAGAACCAGATACTACTTCAGTAGGTTGGCGATTATTTCTAGCATTATTTTTAGTGCTACTGAATGGATTTTTCGTTGCGGCAGAGTTCGCTATTGTGAAAGTTCGTGCATCTCAAATCGAAATTAAAGCAAAAACAGGAAGCCGCGTTGGTAAAATGGCTAAAACGATCATTCATAATCTGGATGGTTATTTAGCGGCTACACAGCTTGGTATTACACTTGCATCACTTGGCCTGGGTTGGGTTGGTGAAGGTGTAATGCATACCATCTTTAAAAATTTATTTGACAGCCTTGAATGGGGCTTCAGCGATGCAACCATCCATACTGCATCCACCATCGTTGCCTTCTCATTAATTACCGTAATGCATATTGTATTTGGTGAGCTGGCTCCTAAATCTTTCGCCATTCAGAGGCCGGTTGCCACAACATTATTTGTTTCTGTTCCATTACAAATCTTTTATGTTGTTTTTAGGCCGTTCATCTGGACTTTAAACAGTCTTGCTGCTGTTATTTTAAAGCCTTTTGGCATCGATACTTCAGCTGGTCATGAATCGCTTCACAGTACTGAAGAATTACAGTATCTATTGGATCAGGGAAAGGAAAGCGGGGCATTGGATAATAATGAGCACGAGTTAATCAAAAATGTTTTTGATTTTAATGAACGTGTGGTGAAAAATATTATGGTTCCGCGAACCAAAATATCCGGCATCGAACTTACATCAGTAAAAGAAGAAGTTGTTGATAAAATCATTAAAGAAGGTTATTCCCGTTTGCCGGTATATGATGAGATTATGGATAAGATTGTAGGGATTATCCATGCAAAAGATATCTTACCGCTGGTAGCATCAGGTAATCAGCACTGGACGCTTAATGATATCATTCGTAAACCATATTTTGTAACGGAGACGAAAAAGATAAATGATTTGATGAGTGAGTTGCAAAGCAACCGCATTCAAATTGCTATTGTTTTAGATGAATTCGGTGGAACAGCAGGTATGGTTACTCTGGAAGATATTGTGGAAGAATTAGTTGGTGAGATACAGGATGAATATGACGAGGAAAAACCATTGGTAGAAAAGGTTTCTGACAATGAATTTATCGTCAACGCATTTGCTACCGTATATGACGTGAACGAATATTTGCCACATGACTTACCTGAAGACGAAGACTTTGATACCATTGGAGGCTTGGTTTCGCATATTTTTGAGCGTATTCCTGAGGTGGGAGAGAGCAACATGTCATACGGTTACCTGTTCACCATTCTTAAAAAAACAGAACAAAACATCGAAACCATTAAATTAGAATTGGTTCTTAATAAAGAAGATCAGGTTGACATTCACTAATCTCAACAATGCATATTTTTTATACGCCAGATATCACTCAAAATATTTACACACTTAACGAAGAGGAGAGTAAACATTGTGTAAGGGTATTGAGATTGCCTATAGGCGCTCTAGTTAATCTGGTTGATGGAAGAGGCGGTTTTTACACCGCAGAGATTACATCAGATAATCCAAAGAAGGTAAGCCTGACCATTCTTAAGGTAGAAACAGAATTCAATAAGCGAAATCATTACCTGCATATCGCGGTAGCACCTACAAAAAATATCGACCGAATTGAGTGGTTTTTAGAAAAGGCGACAGAACTCGGTATTGACGAAATTACGCCGATTATTACTGATCGTTCTGAAAGGAGAGTAGTGAAAGAAGATCGTTTGAATAAAGTAATCACCTCTGCAGTTAAACAGTCTATCAAAGCTTATCGCCCCATATTAAATGAATCAATTCCATTTAATAAATTTCTAAACTCTTCTATCGAAGGAGAAAAGTTAATTGCTCATTGTATTGACAATCAGGAAAAAAAGTACATCTCTGAACTTGTCATGCCTCATCAAAAATATTTAGTGCTTATCGGCCCCGAAGGAGATTTCACACCTGAAGAAGTTAATTCAGCTTTGAACAAAGGCTTTAAACCATTAACTTTAGGAGATAACAGATTGCGCACCGAAACCGCTGCATTGTCTGTTTGTTTTGAAATCAATTACCTTAACCGATGAAAAGAGTTGAACGTTATAAGTTGAAAGTTTTAGGTTCATTATTGGTAAAACGACTGCGTTCATTGTCGGTTTTCTTTGTTGCCTGTTCCTTACTCCTTATTCTTATTTCATTTACCGTTCCCTCTTATCGCATGGCGAAACTAAAGTATAACGGAGGTGGAGACTGGTACGCTGACCGAACGGCGCTGCCTAACCTGATTGCTTTCTGCAATTCCAATTTAAAAACCAATTTTTATCCAGAGGAAAGCATTGTTGAAGTTGGATCAAAGGAACTGTTTAATTATCCTTTTGTTTACATGACCGGGCATGGAAATGTGGTTTTCAGCGATCAGGATGTGAAAAATTTAAGACAATATTTAATTGGTGGCGGGTTTCTGCATATTGATGACAACTATGGTTTAGATAAATTTATCAGGCCACAAATGAAAAAGGTTTTTCCGGAACTTAACTTCGTTGAGTTGCCTGCCAATCATGCCATCTATAATCAAAAATTTAAGTTTCCGGGCGGTTTACCTAAAATTCATGAACACGACAACAAGCGACCTCAGGGTTTTGCATTGATTTATAAGGGTAGAGTTGTGTGCTACTACACCTTTGAGTGCGATTTAGGGAATGGTTGGGAAGACTTTGGTACCTATCCTGAGGATACGCAGGAAACACGCAGCAAAGCGCTTAGAATGGGTGCGAATTTGGTACAATACGCTTTAACACAATAATTATGTATAAAGTAAAAGTCAACGAGCAGTTTCAGTTCGATATTGAGATTGAAAAAAACAATTTGAAGATAAACGGTGAAGAGATTTTTATTGATTCAGCTGCGCTAGACAATGGCACTGCTCATTTGCTTTATAAACATCAATCGTATAATGCTGAAGTAATCTCAATTGATAAAGCTGCGAAAACTTGCCAAGTCAAGGTCAATGGAACGGTGTACTCGGTAGGTGTTGAAGATCAGTATGATCAGCTTCTGCAGCAACTTGGCTTAGATACTTTAGTCAGCAATAAAATCACCGAAATAAAGGCTCCTATGCCGGGGTTGGTTTTAAACGTAATGGTTGCTGAAGATGCTGAAGTGAAGAAAGGCGACAGTCTGTTAATATTGGAAGCAATGAAGATGGAAAATATCCTAAAATCGTCGACCGATGGAATTGTGAAGAAGATAGCGGTTATAAAAGGTGATAAGGTGGAGAAGAATCAAATTCTGATACAGTTTAAATAATTCTTTTCTACAAAAACCATTGTAAAAAAAAAGTCCCAATTCTCTCGAACTGGGACTTTTTTATTTATTTACCTCTGCTCACTCTGTATGGTCTTGGAGGAGGAGTTTTGAAACTTCTTTTACCACCGGTACTGATTTCTGGCGCACCTAACATGGTCATGGCACAACGGAAACCAATTTCTGCTGATGATTCATCTTGTGACAGGAAACGTCTCGTGGCAGGATTTAACCAATAAGCCATATCATTCCATGAGCCACCTTTATATACGCGTGATTTATCATTGATCAGGGTAACGCCTTCTTCATTTAACAGAAGATTTTGTCTGTCTCTGTAACCTCTCTGATCGGCTTGATAAGTGGTAGATGCCGTTACACTCTGTGGATCTGTTGATCTTGAAATTGAATCAGCACGTTTGGCTTGTGCTTGCTTTTCAGCCCAGGTTTGTTTTCTGCCTGAATAAGCATTTTCTTTAATCGGATTGCCGTATTTATCTAAGGCAATTTTTCCAGATTGTGCGTTATCGAGTTTCTTATTTTCGAAATAGTTACCACGATAAGGGTTAAAGGCATCAGCATCCGTAAATGTTCCTGTTCTGTAAACATCATTTACCCACTCATTTACATTGCCAGCCATGTTATATAAGCCAAAATCATTTGGCGTATATTGAATCACCGGAACAGTTAAATCACCTTTATCATTCAATGACCCGCCAACACCCATGTAATCACCAGGCGCTCTTTTGAAGTTGGCTTGAATTAAACCTCTTGTTTTTTTACTTGCTGAACTAACACCTAAACCGTTCCAAGGGTAAATTTTATTCTGGTTGATATTTTCATATTCGGTGTTACCAATTAAGCCTAATGCAGCATATTCCCATTCTGCTTCTGTTGGTAAGCGATACGGCTGCATAATTACCCCATCCTCCAGAGTAGCAGTTCTCCTTGGTTGGTTATTGCCTCTTCCACCAGCAGTAGCACCTGCAGTACCTGTCGCTGCACCAGCTTTAGTATTATAATCGATTGGAGCATTTCTACCCTTGTCATCATACTGACCATTCAAATAAGCATCTGTGTTAAAAGGCTTGTCAGGTCTTGGCGTTGCAGCAGCAGTTGCTGCATTGTTATTACGGCCTGTATTTCCACCGGCTAATGTTCTGTAATCTGTTAAGATACCTTTTTCACGCAAAATAAATTCATTCGCCCGCGATGTTCTCCATTGGCAGTAGCGAGATGCCTGCTCCCAGGAAACACCTACTACAGGGTAATCACGGTAAGCCGGATGACGTAAATAGTTATCAACGTATGGCTCATTGTATGAAAGCGCACTTCTCCAAACTAAAGTGTCAGGTAACTCATTGTAATAAAACTCCTGATCTTCGGGAAAGTTATATCTAATCCAGTGTAAGTATTCTAACCAATCTGTATTTGATACTTCAGTTTCATCCATATAAAAAGATGGAACTGTTACCTGTCTCTTGTAGTTGTAAATGTTTGGTTCTACACCAGGAACTTCGATTGCGCTTCCGCCTACAACCAAAACCCCACCTTCAATCGCCACTAGTCCTGGTCCAGGTGCTCTTTTATACTGCGTAGCAACGGCAAAAGCTCCCGATTGGTTGTTCCTGCTCTTTCTATCCGCATAAGGAACGCCTGTTTTGCTGGAGCTGTTTCCACCTTTTGAGCTACAAGCGGTAAGCAGTGCAGCTAAAGACAAACAAGTAAAAGAATATAGTATAAGTTTTTTCATATATGATACTAAAGAAAGTCGCCCAATGACTATTCAACCGATAAAATTAAACAAATTTAAATGAATATATAAATATTGTGACAATAAAATACTGATTATATTTTTATCCCTTAACGTATTATTTTATGACGTATTGTGTCTTTTAAACTTTTAATACATTTTTTAGTTAAAATCTTAAAAACAAGCATGATATAATTGGTTCATTAATTGTAAGTGATGGGTACCAAACATTATCATCTTTAAAGATTTTACCATGCTTAAAAAAATTTCTCTAACTGTTGCCGCTATTGTTTTAATACTTTTAGCTGGCGCTGTTGCCGTTCCGCTGTTTTTCAAAAAGGAAATCGATGCCAAACTCAAATCAACCATAAATAATAATGTTAAAGCTAAGGTAGATTTTACTGATTTTGACTTAAGCCTGCTGAGTTCTTTCCCCAATCTGGGGATAAAAATCAACAACCTAACCATTGTAGGGATTGACAGTTTTGCTAAAGATACATTGGCAAATGTTAAACAATTGCAGCTAAATGTTAATTTATTAAGCGTAATTAAGGGAGAAACCTATCAAGTTAAATCTATTGATTTGAGTGAACCAATAATTTACGCGAAGGTTTTAAAAAGCGGACAGGCCAATTGGGACATTATGAAAAAAGATTCTAGCTCAACCTCTGCCGATACTGCTAAAACTACTTTCAAAGCTGCGCTTCAAAAATACGCGATCGAAAAAGGAAACATCACTTACGATGATGCAGCACTTAATTTCTTTATGGAATTAAAAAATGTAAATCACACTGGAAAAGGTGATTTTACGCAAGACTTATTTACCCTGAAAACCCAGTCGGACATTGAAAAGTTAACAGTTAAATATGGAGGCATTCCCTATTTAAATCAGGTTACACTTGATGCAGACTTACCGCTTGATATCGACATGAAGAAGATGAAATTCACTTTTTCAGAAAATAAAATTCAATTGAATGAATTGATCTTATCAGTCGTTGGTTACCTCGCAATGCCTAATGCAAGCGATATGGTGATGGATTTGAAGTTTGATGCCAAACAATCAGAACTTAAAAATTTTCTGTCGCTAATTCCGGCTATTTATGCTTCTAATTTTAAGGATATGCAAGCTACAGGTAAATTTGCAATGAACGGAACTGCCAAAGGAACTTATAATGAAAACTCACTTCCTGCATTCGATGTAAACCTTTCAATCGAAAATGGCAAAATAAAATATCCTTCTCTGCCATCTGCGATTAACAACATTCAAGTCAAATCGAATATAAATAACCCTGATGGAGTAATTGATCATACGGTTGTTAATGTTCCGGCATTCCATCTGGAATTTGGTGCGGTTCCGGTAGATGGCAGACTACTCTTAAAAAATCCAACCACAGATCCTTTCGTTGATATGGCATTGAAAGGCAAACTTGATTTGAAACAGTTAACCAGCATCTTTCCGATGAAAGACATGACCTTAACAGGAATTTTAGATGCTGACGTTCAGGCTGCAGGGCGAAAATCATCTATAGATAAAGGTCAATATGACGCATTTAAAGCCTCAGGACAAATGATTGCAAATAATTTCACCTATGCTGGTAAAAATGTGCCTATGCCAGTGAATGTGCCTTCAGCAAAAATGAACTTTAGTCCTAAAAACATTACTCTCAGTAACTTAATCGCAAAAGTGGGGAAGAGTGATTTTTCAGCAAATGGCTCGGTTAACAACTATTTGAGCTACTTTTTTAAAAAGAACCAGGCATTACAGGGAGATTTTAACCTTTCCGCTAGTTTGATTGATGTGAATGAACTGATGGGGCCAAAAGCAGCTTCAAAGAATGAAGCTGCAAAGAAACCCGATTCGAAACTTTCTGTATTTGAAGTTCCAGGCAATATTGATTTTAAAGTAGCAGCAAAAGCAGACCGGGTACTTTACGATAACTACGATATTACTAATGCCAAAGGTGCTTTATTGGTAAAAAATAAAACCATCACTTTCAAAGATATGGGTATGAATATGTTGGGTGGAGAAGTGAACATGAACGGTTTTTATGCAACGACCGACCCTAAGAAGCCTAAAGTTGATGTTAACTTCGGAATAGAGAAAATGGATATTCAAAAGGCTTTTGGTGCTTTTAATACGGTAAAACTTTTGGCTCCGGTTGCCAAGTTCACCAAAGGAACCTTTTCTACCAACCTTAAGTTCAATTCAGATCTTGATCAAAATATGATGCCTGTTTACTCTTCTATTAATGCTGAAGGATTGGCTAATATCATCCAAGCGGTAGTAGATGGATTTCAGCCACTAGAAAAGCTGGCATCAGCCCTAAGTTCTGATAAATTTAAAAAACTCGAGTTGAACAATGTGATGACCAAGTTCAAAATAAAAGATGGCCGACTGAATGTTTCTCCATTTGATATTAAAAAAGATGGAATCGTTATGAATGTTCAAGGTTCAAATGGCCTCGACCAAACGATGGCTTATGATTTAGCGTTAAATGTTCCCCGGGCAATGTTGGGTGCAAAGGCGAATGAAACTGCCAATGCTATGATTGCAAAATTGAACAGTAAAGCAGGTACAAACGTTGCGTTAAGCGAAAACATCAAAGTTAATGCTGTTTTGGGCGGCACCATTTTGAAACCCACCATTGGATTAAAGTATGGTGCTGGTGATGCTAAGGCAACAGCAAAAAATGCCGTAAATGCGGTGATTGCAGAGAAAAAAGCTGAACTACAAACCAAAGCCCAGGCAAAAATTGATACCGTAAAGGCAAAAGCTACTGAAAAAGTTAAAGACGCTATTGCCGATAAACTGAATGGTCTGTTCAAAAGAAAAAATTAGTTAAAAAAGATTAACGTCTTTTTTGATATATAAGTACTTAATCCATTAATAGTTACGATTTTTATGGTTTCATCAAACTGTAAAAATCGTAGCTTTAATTAGTAAATAGTCACATAATTCGTAATTTGGTGAAATATAATTTTTGGTTTTGCGTTATCAAGCTAGTCTCCAAATAACAATATCCCGAAGATCTAAAATTACGTACCTTTAAAGGATGAATTTCAAGTACATCAGTAAACTTGCTTTTTCTGCACTCTCTTTGGCCTTGGTATTTGGTAAAACAAATGCTCAAGTTACTATAGGTAATACCCAAACCAATGGTAGTGAATCGAATAATATTGTTACTGCAGTACCATTTTTATTAATTACACCCGATGCCCGTTCTGGTGCGATGGGAGATGCGGGCGTTGCTGTTGCTGGTGACGTAAATTCTGCCAGTATCAATGCATCCAAACTGGCTTTTATTGATAAACCTTATGGTTTTGCCGTTTCTTATAGTCCGTGGCTAAAAAGTTTGGTTCCTGATATCAACCTGGCCTATCTAAGCGGTTTTTACAAGCTTGATGATCGGAATACCATTGGCGCATCACTTCGTTATTTCTCTTTAGGATCTATTCAGTTAACCGATATCAACCAACAGGATTTAGGAATTGCTAGCCCTAATGAACTGGCTTTTGACGTTTCATTTGCCCGAAGTTTCGGTGAAGAATTTTCGTTAGGTTCTTCGTTAAGATATATTTACTCCAATTTAGCTTCCGGTCAGTTGTCATCATCCGGGCAAGTGAGAGGTGGCAAAGCCGTTGCAGTTGATGTATCTGGATTGTATAAAACTTCTGCCACCATGTTTGGCAAACCAGCAATATTATCAGCTGGAGCTAATATATCGAATATTGGCACCAAAATGAGCTATTCAGACGGTGGCGAAAACTTTTTTCTGCCAACCAATTTCAAGCTTGGCGGTGCTTCAACAATAGCCGTTGATGATTATAGCACCGTTACATTTGCAGTCGATTTTAACAAGTTACTCGTTCCAACGCAACCTATTTACGATTTGGATAATAACATCGTAAGCGGTAAAGATCCAAATCGCTCAGTTCCTGCAGGTATTTTTGGCTCCTTCTCGGATGCACCTGGAGGCTTTAGCGAAGAATTGAAAGAGGTTGGTATTTCTACAGGTTTAGAATACTGGTACAATCAGCAGTTTGCATTAAGGGCTGGTTATAATTATCAAAGTCCTATGAAAGGCGATAGCCGATATTTTACGTTGGGTTTGGGGTTAAAATACAATGTCTTCAATATCGATTTCTCTTATTTATTGGCCAATGCACAAACAAGTCCATTAGCCAATACCTTACGTTTTGGCCTTTTGTTTAACTTTGGCGATAAGAAAATCATTAAATAGAATTTTGATTTCCTTCAAAAGAAACATTTTCCATCATTAAACTTTTAAAATGAAAATTAGAGTAGGCTTTGGCTTTGACGTACATCAACTGAAAGATCAACATCCTTTTGTAGTTGGTGGCGTAACCTTGGAACATCATAAAGGGGCTTTTGGCCATTCAGATGCCGATGTGCTGCTTCATGCCATTTGCGATGCCTTGCTAGGTGCCGCGAACCTTCGCGATATTGGTTTTCATTTTAAAAATACTGATGACCGTTGGAAAGGAATTAGCAGTGTTATTTTGCTGCAAGAAACGGTAAAGTTATTGGCTGATAAAGGCTGGCAGGTGGGCAATATTGATGCGATGCTTTGCCTGGAAGCGCCAAAAATTAATCCACATATTCCCGCCATGCAAGAAAACATCGCCAATGCAATCGGAATTTCTACCGATGAAATTTCGATCAAAGCCACAACCAACGAAACGATGGGTTTTGTAGGTAGAGAAGAGGGCGTTGTAGCCTATGCAGTATGTTTAATTGAGAAGGCTTAAATCATTAAATGTTTTGAAGCGCAAAAGCAGCATAAGGAATTAACTGTCTTCCCGTTTTTTGCTTTTACGCTTCGCTCGTCATACTTCCTCGCTGCAGGGTAACGCTACAACCGGGGCTATAAATCAAGAACAGTATGTCATGGCCACAATAGCCAGGTGCTAAAACTATGTTCGTAAACCTGACAGTAGCGGCAGCTCCCGATTCTTCATCGGGACTACAGCGAATGGCAGGGCTGATGTCCGCGATGATCATTGGACCGTTCATTTTCAAATTATAAAAATATGTAATGATCGTTTGCGCTTCAGTATTTTAACTATTATCTCTTTCACATTTCCCGTTCTTTTTAAAGTTGCCCAGGTTTCCAGCATTACATTTTCTCTGATTGGTATTCAAATGTCTCTAATGGATATGAAGATTGTATAAAAATAACTGGAAGTGAGAAGGATGCACCGTCATTCGAAATTCTCCAAATAAAAAAGCCGGCAATTTTTGCAAAAGGCCGGCTCAAAAATATAAATTATTAACCTGTATTATTCTTCTATATAACCAAACCTGCCTTGATTATAATCTTCAATAGCCTGCGTGATTTCAGCCTGTGTATTCATTAAAAACGGCCCGTATTGCACGATTGGCTCGTTAATGGGTTCGCCGCTTAAAATCAAAACAATGCTTTTGGATAAAGCTTCAAGTACAATATGTTCGCCTGTGTTTCCAAAATAAACGAAATGATCAGCTGAAGCGATTTCACGATCACCAATTTTCACTTTGCCCTCTATTACCATAAAGCCAGTATTGTATTTCTCAGGAAAATTAAATGTTGCTTTTCCACCTTCATTTAATCTGGCATTATATAACTCTATTGGTGTAAAGGTACTGGCGCTGCCGGCTATACCATTATATTTACCTGCAATCACTTCAATCTTTCCACCTTGATCCGTCAAATCGAAATGAGCCATTTCACTTTGTTTTATAGCCTGATATTTAGGCTTGCTCATTTTATCCTTTGCGGGTAAATTAACCCAAAGTTGTACCATTTGAAACGGACCACCTTTCAAGCTGTAAGATTCTTCATGATATTCTTTATGCAGAATTCCACTTGCCGCCGTCATCCATTGTACATCACCAGGATAAATAACGCCGCTATTTCCGGTGCTATCATGATGTGCAACAGACCCATGATACGCTATGGTTACGGTTTCAAAGCCGCGATGCGGATGAACACCGACACCACGAGGTTCTTTTCTTGCAGAAAATTCAATCTTGGAGCCATAATCCATTAAAAAAAATGGACTCATGTCGATTTCGTATCCGCCAGGAAAAAAATTGTGAACCCTAAAGCCATCGCCAACCATGTGTGGAGCCGGGGCTTTTAATATTTTGGCTATTTGTTTTGTTTCCATCACCTTATTAAATAACTGAGGCATGGGGCTATGGGCATAGTGATTGCTATGCCCGAAGCTCAAAGCTCTGCACTTAGACTATGCTTGTTTTACAAACTGTAATTCTCCTAAAAGACGCACCTCCTCACTTACCATTACGCCGCCAGTTTCCAATGCTGCATTCCAGGTTAAGCCGAAATCAGAACGGTTAATTTTTCCGCTTAAAGTAAACCCTGCTTTTGTATTTCCCCAAGGATCGGTAGCAATGCCACCAAATTCTGCGGTTAACTTTACAGGTTTAGTTTCGCCTTTAATGGTTAAGTCGCCTTTAACAATATAGTCGCTGCCATCTTTTTCTACTGATGAAGATTTGAACTCGATGTAAGCAAATTTTTCAGCGTCGAAGAAATCAGCGCTTTTTAAGTGATTATCGCGATCGGTATTTCCGGTGTCAATAGAATCAATATCTCCTTTAAAAGAAATCTCAGCATTTTCGAATTCGTCGCCTTCTGATGTTAATTCTGCTGAGAAAGATTTTAAGCTACCCGTTACGGTAGTAATCATTAAGTGTTTTACTTTGAATTGTAATTCGCTGTGGGTTGGATCTAATGCCCATTTAGTAGTTGCCATATCTTTTTGTTTTTGAGATGTTTAATATTTACAACACAAAAGTACAGCAAGGATTTTGGCTTGAAATTGATGTATGGTAATTAAAATTAGTGAATGAGAGAATTAGCAAATTAGTGGATGAGAGAATAGGATTTCGATTAGTCATTCAATCATTCAAAATTAACTGATTTAAATTTACGAAGGCCTGAAGTGTTTATTGGCTAACTCTTTTCTTACCCGGCTAAGCGATTCTGGTGTAATACCTAAATAAGAAGCGATCATCCATTGCGGAACCCGTAAGGTGAGGTTTGGATATAACTTGATGAAATCGAGATAACGTTCCTCGGCAGTTGCGCTTAAAAGCATGTTAATCCTCTTCTGCATGAAGCGGATAGAATTATTTAGCAATCTGGTGTGCATGGGCTGTAAACACGGAACCTGTATGGCTGCCTGTTCCATAAAATCATTTGGCATAATGATGACTTCTGTCGCTTCGATGGCATCAATAAAAAATACGGATGCTTCATTATTCATACTATTCCGATCGGAAATCAGCCAGTTTTCTGGGGCAAACTGTAATATGTGTTCTTTGCCTTTTGAATCAATAGAATATGCCCGCAGTAAACCCTTGCAAACAAAGAAACCGTGTTTAGTAATGTCGCCGGTATATTGAATGATTTCGTTTTTATCAAACTTCTTTATCTTTAAATCCGTAGAAATGCTGTCGAATTGTTCATCAGTTATTTGTATTTTTTCTTTAAGGTAATTTTTAAACTGATCAATCATAAAAGAGAACGATTACTTTTTAGTAGGCTTAATATCAGAAAAATCGACGCCACATTTGCAATTGCCACCGCAGCCATCTTTTTTAACCTGTAGAGATTTGTAAACCAAACGGCCAACATATACCAATGCAACCGCAAAAAGTAAAAAGACTAAAATCGTTTGCGTATCCATGAAACAAATATAAGCTGATTTTGCGGTTTTGAATTCAGCATAATGTAAAAAGGTTATTCCTCCATAAAGCCAACCGTTCCACCAACCCAATCAAAATCTGCATTATAACGAACACCTATCATTTTTCCCCGGCTTAATCTTGCTAAATTGATACAAAGTTGCGGTTCGCCGCCATCCGGCCACAAATACATCATCCTGATTTCCGCCTTTACACCACCATCGGGCGATTGTACTGCTGGCTCATAGTTTACTTTTCGCTGTAAAATCCAGTTTTCAGGATCAGGAATTTTATTGATATCTGCTTCAGTAACATCAATAATTACGCCCATACCAGCAAAGGAGAAAAGTGGTTTCAATACATAGTTTTCCAAATCTGCAGGAATACTTTCAACCTGATCTAGAAAGCGGGTTTCCGGAACGAATTCACTGTTTAAAAATGGCATGGTGTATTTGCTGATTCGGTAAAACCAGTTGGGATGGGTGACCCATTCAATATCTAATTCTTCCCGCGGATCGAAGCTGTCTTTAAAAATGTCACTATTTCCAGCAACTTCATCAAAAATTAAACGATTATAAATCCGCTTCAATTGAATCTGCTGGCCATCTTCTTCATAGAATAATTGTTTGCCAACTTTCTTTATGTCTTCAAGCGCCAGAATTTTAATGCCCAGCATTTTTTGCGTGACAAAAAAGTCGATAGCTGTTTTCTGATTTGGGGCATCAACATCCATCAAAGCCACTTCATGTGGCTGATGTTTACCTATAATAACTTCTTTAAATAGTTTGATGTATTGCCCCTCGTCAAAACCATTTAAGAAATGATTGGTTGAATGATCAATCTCAAAACACTTCCTGAAAGTATTTGATAGATGAATCTGGAAACCATAAAGTGATGGAAACCCCTGCATTTCGATAAGCATTGGGGTTAGTTCACCTGCCTCGTTTTTGCAGATGCCGAAATCGAAGGTTAAAAAATGTGGTTGCTCATTCTCGTTTGGTACATTCCAGTCAGCTGGAATTGATTTTTGTGTCAATTCCTTGAAATTTGGCTGTCTAATTAAGTTTATGATTTCTTCGCCCGCCGCAATTAGTTTTTCCTTCAGTGCTATTGGTACAAACACAGGTGTTTCTGCTACGCGAAAAGGAATTTCAGGATATCCTTTTTCAAGCTCAAGCATGAAATTTTCATACTTTTCCTGGGTAAATTGCTGGTTATATTTTTGACGTTGAGCGGGTATCATAATTTGAATATTTTGTTGAACAGCCAAGCCATTGATTGGTATGAAGCAATCTTTACACTATAAGTTGATTAGCTGGTGTTTTAAGATTGCTTCGTGCCTCACGATGAGGGCTGATTAGTGATTATGCCTCCTGCAAATTTCCTATCGCTTTGCTTAAAAAATTGGGAAGAATAACACTTTGCGTTAATACAATTCTTGCCGGATCATCTAAACTATTGAGCATATCTAAATATTTCTGCTCTCCATGTAAATCGACAATGGCTTTCTTTTTTTCATCCTGAAGCAAATACATTTTCATGCCAACAGGATCGGCTTCCGGGTGAAACTGTGTGCCGATAATTTCATTAGAGAAACGGATAGACATCATACACCTTTCTAAATTAACATGCTTGCGCTCTTTTTCTATAGCTAAAAGTTTAGCGCCTTTTGCTTCGAACGCAGCAAAATCAGGCTCTATTACCTGCCAGTCTCTGCTATCAACAGAGAAAAACGGATTAGTAATGCCGCTAAAGATTTCGTCCTTTTCACCATCTTCCGTTAAGGTGATCGGGAAAATGCCAAACGCATTTGAGCGCCTTTCGGTAACATTTCCTAAAGCATATTTTCTACAAGCCAGCTGAAATGAATGGCAAATTAAAAATGCATATTTTTTTTGATCGCTGTTTGCACTATTGAAAGCTTCAATCTGATCCAATAAGTTAAAAAAATCGTTCTCCCATTTTTCTCCCTCACTTTCGACCGGACTGCCTGGGCCGCCGCTCGAGATATAGGCATCATACTCAATGCCAGGTATTTCACCTTTTTGCCTTAGATCGAAAATATCGAAAGAAAGGTTAATGTTATTGTCGTTTTTAAACCGGGATAAAATTTCCTGAATTCCCCGCATACCCTGATTAGGTGCGCCGTTATTCATATCAATAACGGCGACCTTTAAACCTCTTTTATCCATGATAAAAATTACTTTGCGCCTATAAGTGTTTGAGTAGTAATGTAGTCTACTACGGATTCAAAGTTACCAGTTTGTTGGTAAACTGCCAACTGTCTGTCTGCACCGGTGCCATGCTCCAATATCTTATGGACGTAATTTAAGTCGTTTCGGCAACCTAAATCATCAACAACATCATCCACGAAATCAAGTAATTCTAAAATCAGGTTTCTGCAATTCACTTCCATTTCTTTTCCGAAATCGATTAAATTTCCATCAATTCCATAACGGGCAGCACGCCATTTGTTTTCATTAATTAAGGCTCTGGAATAACTGATAAATTCCATGTTTTGCAAACGAAGTTTATATAATTTTGCACACAGCGCCTGGAATAGTGCTGTAAAAGCCATGGTTTCATCAATTAACATTGGGCAATCGCAAATGCGGAACTCAACGGTGTCGAAGAAGGGGTGTACGCGAATATCCCACCAAATTTTCTTTGCATTATCCATGCAATTGGTTTTGATGAGCAATTTTACATAGTTGTCGTAATCTTCAATGCTATTAAAAATATCAGGAATTCCAGTACGTGGAAACTTATCAAAAATCTTGGTTCTGAAAGATTTATAGCCTGTATTTCGCGATTCCCAGAAAGGAGAATTAGTTGATAACGCAAAAACGTGTGGCAAGAAATACCTAACCTGATTGGCGATGTGTATGGCCAATTCACGTGATTGGAAACCAACGTGTACGTGTAAGCCGAAAATTAAGTTTGAACGAGCTGCCTCCTGCAACTCGTTTACAATTTCATTATAACGGGGATGTTCTGTAATTAACTGTTTTTCCCAATGTGAAAATGGGTGGGTTCCGGCTGCGCCGATTCTTAAACCTTGCTCTCCTGCAAGCTGAGAAACCGTATATCTCAACTGAGAAATTTCTTTACGGGCCTCTTCTGTGGTTTTGCAAATGCCTGTACCTACCTCTACAACGGCCTGGTGCATCTCTGCTTTAACCTGGTCTTTATGGATTTTTTGTGCGGCCTCTACAATTTTTTGGTCATGCGAGGTAAGTTCCCTGGTAACGGGATCAATTACCATGTACTCTTCCTCTATGCCAAGCGTGAATTCATTCATTCTAGTAATATTTGGTTATAATCCCTTTTTATTTTATTGGCTTTTTCTTCGCAACTGGTTTGGTTTCTGTTTTCGGTTCAGCTTTTGGTTTTGCAGGTGCTTTTTCAACTTTTGCTTTAGGCGCCTCTACCTTAGGTGCTGCTTTTGGAGCGGTTGGTGCCGTGGTTTTTGCGATGAGTGGTTTACCTGCAACTGATGCTTTAATGTATTCTCCCCAGGTCAAATTATCCTGCCCCGGCTTTTGAGCTTTTGCTCTTTCGATGGCATAGTTTGCTGTTGTTTCCACTACCCAATCGAAATTTTCCTGACCAACACTTTTAATATCAGCATCGGGAGCAGGGTTGCAGAAATCGATGGCGATAGGCACACCATCACGCACTGCAAATTCAACTGTATTGAAATCATAACCCAGGTACTGGCATAGTTTCAATGTATATTCTTCAACCGTTTTTAACAATTTAGGGTCTGGTGTTTTGCCGTCAACAGCATAACGCAAATGGTGCGGATTGCGTGGCTCATATTGCATAATACGAACATGTTTTCCACCGATACAGTAACATCTGAAATATTCATCAAAAATTATTTCTTCCTGCAAAAGCATCACCAGTTGTTCCGTTCCGCTATGTTTATCAAAGAAATCTTCCTTATCATGCAATTTATATACATCTCTCCATCCTCCGCCATCATAAGGTTTCATATAGGCTGGGAAACCTACATAATCAAAAATCGCATCCCAATTTAACGGCATAGTTAAGTTTGAAAAAGATTCGCCAGTGGTTCCTGTTGGATGTTGACGTGATGGAATTAAAGCGGTTTTCGGAACCGGAACCCCAATTTGTTCAGCCAATGCGTTGTTAAAAAACTTTTCATCAGCACTCCACCAAAATGGGTTGTTAATTACCGCTGTTCCGGTAATGGCAGCATTTTTTAACGATGCCCGGTAAAAAGGTACATCCTGTGAAATACGGTCGATGATTACCGCGTAATCTAATGGACTGTTTTGAAGTATCTTCTCAATTTTAACTGCTTCAGCGCTAATGCCTTTCTCTGCTTTCTGATTAATTCTCTCTACAACGGCTTCAGGAAAAGAGCGCTCCTGGCCAAATAAAATCCCTATTTTTTTCATTGGTACTATTTAAGTTTTATTGTAAAATTTATTAACCGTTTAATCGGTTAATTGTATAAGTAGTTTAGTAGTTAATTGTTTTACTATAAAGTGGTAATTTATAGCTGGGCGATATAATTAGGAAACATTTCCCGCCAAATCGGCCAATCGTGATCGGCATTTTGACGAATGTCCAGCCAATGATTAATACCTTTCTGGGCCAAAATGCCCGATAAACGCTCGTTGTCAGGTCTACACATATCTCTATCTGTTGTACCAAGTACAATTTTCATATAATGAAGTTCCGGATTGCTGTTATTCATCAGGTTATCAACAGGATTATTAAAGTAAACATCATCATTATAAAAACCGTCTAACTGCCCTGAAATGTCAAATGCTCCACTCATGCTAAACATATGACTCACCAACCAGGGGTGCCTGAAGGCAAAATTGGCAGCATGGTATCCACCGAAACTGCAGCCAGCAGTAATAATTTTGCTGTGCCCGGTTTCGTGTCTGGCTAAAGGTGCAACTTCCTCCAGTAGATACCTGTCGTACCAAATGTGATTTTTTACTCTATCTGCGGGATGTATGCTTTTGTTGTACCAGCTTAATTTATCAATGCCATCCGGACAATAAATCTTGATCTTTCCTTCATTAATAAATCCCTCTACAGAATCTATTAATTTGAAGTCTTTGTTTTCGAAATATCGTCCCATACTCGTTGGGAACAGCAGAATAGGGATACCGCCGTGACCAAAGATGAGCATGTCGATTTCAGCACTTAAGTTCGGGCTGTACCACTTTTTATGTTCTTCTTTAACCATATATAAAATTGAATGCTTTAAGATAGATATTAAATTGAATAAAAAGAATCTAATCCTCCTAAAATGTCTCATCATGCAAAAATTTGCTGCTGATAATTAATAGTTTATCAAGATTTGTACCTTTGCAAAAATTTTGAGGCTGTGGCGAGCGATATGAGGATTTGAACATGATTTATACTACAATTTTATCAGTTAACATTAACACCAGCAATTTTAGAATACCTTCTGCTTATTTAAAGCGTGAGGTTGAAATAGATATTTATGCACCTGAAGGCATTTTAGGTAATGAAAAAATAGAACTTCTTCTTTTAAATGATGGACAAGATGTAGCCAAAATGGATTTTGCTAAAATCCTTCAGAATGCACATCATAATAAGAGAAACCACCGGCTAATTGTTGTTGCCATTAAAGCATCAGAAGATCGGTTGATGGAATACGGTGTAGCGGGTGTTCCTGATTTTAAAGGCAGGGGAGCCAAAGCAAATTTGTATACTGATTTTGTGATTAAAGAACTGTTGCCTTTTATAAAAAAGAAAATCGCGATGCCAATCACTGGTAAAGTAGCATTTGCTGGTTTCTCATTAGGTGGGTTATCTGCCTTTGATATCGCCTGGAATAATCCTTCTGTTTTTGATGCGATAGGAGTTTTCTCTGGTGCTTTTTGGTGGCGGAAAAAAGATTTGGCTGATGGCTACACTGATGCAGATCGCATTATGCATGCCTTGATCGATTCTACTTCAACGAAATCAGACATGAAATTCTGGTTGATGACGGGTACTGAAGATGAAAAGGCAGATCGCAATAAAAACCTGATCATCGATTCAATTGATGATACAATTGATGTGGTTAAGTCACTGCTAAAAAAAGGTTATAAGCGCCCTGAACACGTTTTTTATTATGAAAGAGTTGGTGGAAAGCATGATGTGCCAACCTGGGAAAGTGTAATGCCTGCGTTTTTAGATTGGGCATTTGAAGTTTAGCAATTCTTATTTATACTTTTGAAAAATCGGCGTATCGAAAATGGTCCAAAGGCAAGCCTTTTGGTTACTGGCTTTTAGTCCATTATTAGCCCAGGTGTTGCAGGTTTTAAGTATACTATAGCTGCCTATAGCTTCATAGAAAGCATCTGTTTGATCGTAATGAATACTGGTTTTAATATGGATGAAATTTCCGTTTTGATCTTTGCTAAAACTTGCAGAAATATACTCAACCAGTTGCTGGTATTGTGCTTTACTAATGTGTAGTTTTTTACAATGCTGATCTTCTACAACGGTTTTGTAAAACGTTGTATGCATTGCAGACTCGCTTAAACCAGAAATTGCCCGCAACGCTGTGCTGATTTTTAAATCTGAAAATTCTGGAGTTTCCAGATAAAATTTTTTATCTCCCCAACCAAAAGCTAAATAATTGTAACTGCTATCTGCTGCTAAGGTATGGCTATATTTTATTTCACGGGTCCAATCTTGCAGTGAGTTTTTTGACGGTACCACAATATCAGTGTGGATACCGTTGGTCATGATATAAATAGTTATATCTTCTGAATTGCTGGCTTTGTTGTTAATTGAAATCCGCGACAAAGTAAAAGCAAGCAGAAAATAAAAAGTGATTAAAGAAAGCAACCCTATTGTAAATCTTGCTGTATATCTTAAAAACCTTTTGCTCATCGATATTAATACTGAAACACCAGTTAGGGTAACCCATAAATATGAATCGATTTTTTTGATGCCCAGATCGAGAAAGATGATTTTTTATAACTTTTGTAATGCCATAACTTCACAGCATGATTAAAGGATTATTTGAAACACATTTATATGTTGCAGATTTAGAAAGATCAATAGATTTTTATAAAAATACGCTTGGCTTATCGCAGTGTTATTATGAAGAAAGCCGGCGAGCTGCATTTTTCTGGGTGGGCAAACCAAAAGAATATATGCTGGGTATTTGGGAGAAATCCAAAGAAGAGGTTGAGATTAGACATTTTGCCTTCCGATGTGAATTGGGGGATATTCTTGATCAATCGGTTAGCTTTCTTAAATCGAAAGGATTAAAACCTTATAATTTTCTGAAAGATGGTAGCGATCAACCGATGGTTTTTGCATGGATGCCAGCATTAGCTATTTACTTTCATGATCCTGATGGCCATGTTTTAGAATTTATTGCCATTTTAGATGGAGAAGCAAAGCCGGAATTGGGTGTGACTTCATACGAAAATTGGTTAAACGCTCAATGAAGTTATTAGAGTTTGGTTTAAAACTTCGATAGTATGATTGTATAATGGTATAAACTCGATGGCAATGACAGCCCCGAATCTTTTAATGAGGGCTAAAATGTACAGCGGGGCATAACCAAGCCGAAAAGATTCAGCACTTACTTTTCAACTTAAAAATGAGATAATTGCAACATTATCATAGCATTAATTAGTGAGACGTATAGTAGAAAATCCATTTGTAAACACTATCTTTGCGCCAAATTTGAGGCGCATTTTATGCAAAAGATTAGAAATATAGCTATTATAGCACACGTTGACCACGGTAAAACCACTTTGGTTGATAAGATTTTACACTCTTGTTCTATTTTTCGTGACAACGAACAAACAGGAGAGTTGATATTGGATAACAACGATTTAGAGCGTGAGCGTGGTATCACAATCGTATCTAAAAACGTTTCTGTTCAGTACAAAGACGTAAAAATTAACATTATCGATACACCTGGTCACGCGGATTTTGGCGGTGAGGTAGAGCGTGTATTGAAAATGGCCGATGGTGTACTTTTACTTTGCGATGCTTTTGAAGGTGCAATGCCTCAAACGCGTTTCGTAACGCAAAAAGCTTTGGCTTTAGGTTTAAAACCTATCGTAGTTGTAAACAAAGTTGATAAAGAAAACTGTCGCCCGGAAGAGGTTTACGAACAAATTTTCGAATTATTCTTTAACCTTGAAGCAACTGAAGAACAATTGGATTTCCCGGTAATTTACGGTTCATCTAAACAAGGATGGATGAGTACCGACTGGCAAAGACCAACTACTGATATTTTTGCTTTGTTAGATGCTGTGGTAGAAAATATTCCTGCGGCACCAATTAACGATGGTACTTTACAAATGCAAATCACTTCGTTAGATTATTCATCTTTCGTAGGTCGTATTGCAATTGGTCGTGTTCACCGTGGTACAATTAAAGAAAACCAACCCGTTACTTTAATTAAACGTGATGGCAAAATTGTTAAATCAAGAGTAAAAGAACTTTATACTTTCGAAGGTTTGGGTAAAGTTAAGGCTACTGAAGTAAGTTCTGGCGATATTTGTGCCGTTGTAGGTATTGATGGTTTTGATATTGGTGATACCATTGCTGATTTCGATGCACCAGAGCAATTACCTGTAATTAGTATTGATGAGCCAACAATGAACATGTTGTTTACCATCAATAACTCACCTTTCTTTGGTAAAGAAGGTAAGTTGGTAACTTCTCAACGTATTAAAGACCGTTTGATTAAGGAAATGGAGAAAAACCTGGCGTTAAAAGTAGTTGAAACTGCTTCTCCAGATTCATGGCTGGTTTATGGCCGTGGTATTCTTCACTTATCAGTTTTAATCGAAACGATGCGTCGTGAAGGTTATGAGTTACAAGTAGGTCAGCCACAGGTTATCGTTAAAGAAATCGATGGTAAAAAACATGAGCCGATTGAAACTCTAATTGTAGATGTACCTGCTGAAGTTTCTGGTAAAGTAATTGAATTGGTAACTCAACGTAAAGGTGAGTTGTTAATTATGGAGCCAAAAGGCGATTTACAACACCTGGAATTCGAAATTCCTTCTCGTGGAATTATCGGTTTACGTAATAACGTTTTAACTGCAACAGCAGGTGAGGCGATTATGGCACACCGTTTCAAAGCTTATGAGCCTTGGAAAGGTACAATTCCTGGTCGTTTAAATGGTGTATTAATCTCTATGGATAAAGGTACTACTACTGCTTATTCAATTGATAAATTACAAGACAGAGGTCGTTTCTTTGTTGATCCGGGAGTTGATATTTACGAAGGACAAATTCTTGGTGAGCACATCCGCGATAACGATTTAGTGATTAACGTTGTTAAAGGTAAAGCCTTAACCAACATGCGTGCTTCTGGTACTGATGATAACACGCGTATTGCACCGGCAATTAAATTCTCTTTAGAAGAATCTATGGAATACATCCAGGCCGATGAGTATATCGAGGTTACACCTGCAAGTATGCGTTTACGTAAAATCTTCTTAACAGAACAAGAACGTAAAGTTAAAGGCAAAAACTTCGCTTAGAAGCCTACAATTCTATCCATCAGGAAGAATTTTAAATAACATAAGCCCATTTCTTAATAGAGATGGGCTTTTTTATTGGGCAAAATCATAGCGCTTCAATTTTTTCTGATACAAAGAGTTGCCTGTGTAATATCAGAAATACCTCTGCTACTCTATTAGAAAAGCAGTTTCCGGTTTGATTTTTAACGTCAGTCCTTCTTTCCGCTATATCTTTTCGGCTTAAAACTAACCAAGCTAAATTCAGTTTCTGCGGAACTGCAAAAGTTTTTAGCCAAAAAGTATACCGCTGCAATAAGGTTTAAAGCACCTGTAATAATGCAATTAATCAGGTTGCTGGCAAAACTGTTTAAATTAATCAAGAGCATAATTTTCTGTCAGTAAAATTTCAAACCATCGCTGTCAATAAAAATCTAACATTTTGATGGCATAAGTTTTTTCGCTCATTTTTAGCTTTGCAAAACAACTAATCTGGTATGATTAAAAAGGGCATTTCCCACTTGGGAATATTTTTTTTAGGCGTATTATCCTTACTACCGTTATCTATTTTATACGTTTTAGCTGATGGAGTTTATGTGTTAATCTATTATGTTTTCGGTTATCGTAAAAAGGTAGTTCGAGAAAATTTGCTGCGGGCTTTGCCTGAAAAATCTCTCCCTGAAATAGAAGCCATCGAAAAAAAATTTTTCAAGTACTTAACTTCGCTCATTTTCGAAATTTTGAAAATGAATCATATCTCAAAAAAGGAAATAGAAAAAAGGTATGTGTTCAGGAATAAAGAATTTTTACAAGCTTATTTAGACAGGGGTGAAAGTGTATTGGTTTGTTCGGCACACTATGGCAACTGGGAATGGGGTACTATGGGCATCGGACTCAATTTCCAGGGCGATCATTATCCAATTTACAAGCCATTAACTAACCCTGTTTTTGATGATTGGTTTAAAAAAATAAGGAGCCGTTTCGGAAACAAGATGATTGCCATGCGACAAACTATGAGGGCATTGGCAGCGAGTAAAGGGAAGCCTAACATTTTCAGTTTTGGAAACGATCAGGCACCATCAAAAGATGAATCGCATTACTGGACTACCTTTTTGCATCAACAGGCATCTATTCAGCTTGGCATTGAAAAAATCGCGAAGAAAACCAATAGACCGATATTTTATTTTAAAGTTAAGGTGCTAAAGCGAGGTTACTACGAAGTAGATTGTGTGCCACTTTGCTTAAATCCGGCAGAAACACAGGAATTCGAAATTACAGAAATGCATACCCGCTTTCTCGAAGAAATTATCAGGCAAGAACCCGAATATTGGTTATGGAGTCACCGCCGCTGGAAATATCAGCCCAGAACTAAAACAAGTGTTTTTTCCAAAACGCAAGATCATCAAGAGGTCTAATATTTTATATTTGTCGGTATAATCAATACCCGATGAAAATTTTTAAAAGAGCAATCACCTGTGTTTTTCTATCTATTGTTTTGCTCTTCGCAGGTTTATTCATCTGGCATCCCTATCTGATACGGGTGTTATGGTATCGTACGCCTAACGCAACTACTTATAAGGCATTTCCGCAGGAAACCGTAAATAAAAGTGATTCTGCCTTCCACTTCTCTCGCACGTCCAAAATGAGAAATGACCTGAATGCGCTGAAAGTTCGTGATGGCGACAAGAAATTGATTTCTTTTTCGGATTATTTCGAGCAGGGGAGGTTAAATGCTTTCATCGTGATTCGAAATGATACTGTTTTATTTGAGAAATATCGTATCGGTTATTCAGACAGTACATTAACAACCATATTTTCAGGAGCAAAAAGCATGGTTTCGATTATGTTGGGGCAAGCTTTAGCAGCCGGAAAGATCAGAAATTTAAATGATAAGGTAACAGCTTATCTTCCTGAATTAAAATCTAATCCTGCTTTTGAAAATATAACGTTGAAACATCTTCTGGAAATGAAATCGGGTTTGGATTTTCAAGATGCATTGGGCGGTGTTGTTAAAGCTTTTTTTTCAGATGAGGCCAAATATTATTACACACATGATATGAAAGCTGAGCTAATGAAAGTTAAGTTGGTGAATCAACCCGGCACCGTATGGAAGTACAAAAGCATTGATCCGATAGTGTTGGGCTGGGTTTTGGAAAAGGCCTGTGGCAAATCAGTTGCTCATAATTTTGAAGAAAATATCTGGCGGAAAATTGGGACAGAGCATCCTGCATCTTTTGGTCTGGACCATCCAGGTGGGCTGGCCAACACCGCAAGTAGATTTCAGGTTACTGCCATTGATCTCGCTAAAATCGGTCGCTTGTATCTTCATCATGGAAAATATAATAACAATCAAATTGTTCCGGCAGATTGGGTAAAACAGTCTGTTAACATTGGTAATGAAAAACCGGCTTCGGCTAAGGGTTGGCAGAAATCGGCCCATCATTACCTCTGGTGGATTCCTCAGGAAGGCGATAGTGGAGATTACGCTGCGGAAGGGATGTTGGGCCAAAGACTTTATGTAGACTCAAAAACAAATACGATTATTGTTCAATTTGCCGACCACGGCGCAGGCGATTATCCGTACAGAAAAATAAGCCGATACTTTGCAGGGTTGCCTTTCAGTTATCCAAGAAACTGATTTTAACCGCAAAAAACGCAACGAAATATTCGCAAAGGACGAAAAGTTAACGTTTAGCTTAGCGCTCTTTGCGCTTGCTTTTAATTTCTTTGCGGTTAACTTTTTAAAATGTTACATTGCCTTTCCATGGAAAATGAAGACGTAAAAATCCTGAAAAAGAAACCGATTTTTCCGGTTACGCCAGCGCTGCAGAAATATTTGCGTACTTACCAGCGTGAGGCGAAGTTACCTATCGGTTATAACGATTTAATGCAATTTAATGAAGCTTTTCCTTTGATGGATAAGTTTGGGAAAGATTCGCTTTGGGAGGGACCAATTTATGCTCAGGACTTAATCGAAACGTTACACAATGGCTTAAAAGAAATCTATGCAAATCTAAAAGCTTCCGGAAATCTTCGTATCGTTGAACATAAATACATCGATAAAATTGAATATTGTACGTTCGGGAACACACACCCTTTTCGGATTCGTATTGTAAACCGATTAAATGATGTTTACGATTATTTCTACATCAAAAAAGCTGACGCCTCCCGTATTTACGGTTTAGAAATGGAAGAGATTTTATCGCCAAATCAGGTAAATTATTTAGTTGATGGCGATACTTTGGTAGAAGAACATATTGCCGGAATACCTGGCGATGTATTTACAAAGGGACAATTGTATACGCCAGAGTTTAATCCCACACGTATTGCCAAAGAATTTGTAAAATTTAACGAACGCTGCTTAATTATGCTTCTAGGCGATATGCGGGCATATAATTTCGTGGTTCAGATCACACCTGATTTTGATGATATTCAATTTCGCATCCGGGCAATAGATTTTGATCAGCAATTTTATGAAGGAAACCTAAAAGTTTATTTGCCGCAATTTTTTAAGGAAAATTTGCCTTACGTAAAAATGAGCATGGAACAGCTCACTGAGAAAACTGTTCTTCAATATCAACAGGAAGAGCGTTCATCAATTGTTCATCGGGTTCGAAGTGAGCGGCATCGTTTAACTGATCTTCGGGATGTATCGAACAAAGAGAAATTAACCACGCCCGAGAATATCGCCATTTTGAAAAAAAGTATGAGCGAATATTTTAAGGATACGAACTATTTAAGGTGCAAAAACATGACTGATATTATCGAACTGAATATCAAAAATATCATTCGCCAGGTTAAGCTATAAATGAAAACGGTTGACAAAATTGCCAACCGTTTCTCTGAGTGAATTTAGAAAGAGCGTCCAAAACGTTTAGGCGTGTTGTCCCTCGTGTACACCTTCTGCAAATTCCTCAACAATTTTATCATTAAAGGCAGGTAAATCCTTTGGTGTTCGGCTGGTTACCAAACCCTGATCTACTACCACTTCTTCATCACTCCAAATTGCACCTGCATTAATCAAATCTTGCGAAATGTTCTTTACCGATGTGAGTTTTCTGCCCTCAACAACTTCAGCATTAATTAATGTTTGCGGTCCGTGGCAAATCGCAGCAACAGGTTTTCCATCACTAAAAAATGATTTTACAAATGCAATAGCATCTTCATTTACGCGTAGCTGATCCGGATTAATCACGCCTCCTGGAAGAAGTAATCCATTATAATCGTCAGCATTTGCTTCTGAAATGGTTTTATCTACATCAACTTCTATCGACCAATGGTCGTGATCCCAAGCTTTAATTTTTCCGCTTTTTGAGGAGATGATGTGAACGGTTGCACCCTCTTCTTTTAACCTTTTCACTGGTTCGGTTAATTCTACTTCTTCAAATCCGCTTTCTGAAAGAACAGCAATAGTGCGGTTACTTAATTGTCCCATAATCTTTTTCTGTTTTTAATAAGTATATATTAAAGACAGAATTTACGGAAAATTTGTTTTTAGAAATTTGATTGAATAACGAGTGTTGTTTCTGTATCTAATTCATTTCTATAAAATACGTCGTAAATCACTCTGCTTACAATAGTTTTAACAGGTTGTGCATCTTTAAAAGATGTCAGAGAAAACTTTAACTGAAAATATTCTTTTGTTTTATTTCTTTTGAAGCCTAATGATTTCAGCAATCTCTTTTTATCCTTTGGAAAAAACATTTCATTTCCAATTTGCTCATCTGGTGTAATTGAAATAATAAGATTATTCTTATTGCATTTAAATTTAAGATAAAGATTTGAGCTCTTTTTAAGATGGAACACAAAGGATAAAATTTTACCATAAGCCAAATCAAATATGGCGTCATCAAATTCTTGTCCATCATAAAATGGAGTTATCTTCTGATTACTCACTATGTTTAACCTGACTTTAGTTTTCGCTATTTGCTCATCAGCATACCCTGAAATCAGCGGTCTCAATGTTTTAAGTCTATCATAATATCTGATCATATTCTCCAACTCTGTTTTTTCTGGGTAAGATGGATCTTTTATTGAATTGAGAATCAGTAGTTGATGATTTGCCATCGCAATGCCTTTTTGAAATTTATGAGCCCCTAGGTAATCAAAATCTTCTAGGCATTCATTTAGGCACTTTGTTAATTCTTTTCTTTCATCTTCATAAGCTGCAATTAGTTCGTTAAGTTCCTCATTCATAACTTAGTCATTCGTTCTTTGATGTTTAACGAAATAGAAAGCCAAATTAACTGCAATAATAATGTGATTGATAATATTTGGAATTAAACCGTAGTATTTGGTAAAGATGTTAAACCGTTCTTTGAGGCTTTCACGGTGTTTTTTCTTACTCATTCCGCCAACCAGGTATTTAGCAACATACCGGTGAACGTTTACAATACTCGATGCTTTTTTTGCGGCTTTAATAATCCAATCAATGTCTGAACTATATTTATAGCTCAAATCGTAAGGCGCAATGATACTTCTTTTAATGTAAATGGCTTGGTGACTAATGCTCATTCCGTATTTAAAGCTCTTCCAGTCAAATTGTTCTGGTGCTTCGTGTCGTCTTCGGCCAAGGCTCTGCCAATTATCATTATACATTTCGGTTTCGCCATAATAAATGTCAGCACCGGGAGCAGAATCAAAAATATCCTGTACCGTATGCTCGTCAAAAATTTCATCCCCCGAATTCATGAATAACACATAATCGCCAGTGGCTATCGCCAAACCCTTGTTCATGGCATCGTAAATTCCTTTATCAGGTTCTGATACGATTTTAGAAACCTTGCTTCTGTATTTTTCGATAACTGCTAAAGTGCCATCATTCGATTTTCCATCGATGATAATGTACTCAATTTTTGGATACGTTTGGTTGAGGACAGAATTAATCGTTCGTTCAATATCCCGAACGTTATTATACACAATGGTGATGACAGTTAGTTTAGGCAAGGTTAGATCTTTTGAGTCGCTATAAATTTAATAAAGATTGCCTGATATTTAATAGCTGGAATAAAAGGAAATGTGAAATTTGTTTATTGTAACTATTCCAGCCCAAATGTAATAGCCTGTAAACTAATTATATTTAATTATTACTTCGGCTGTAAATCAATCAAGGTTTCGTACAAGTGGATATGTTCGGCAGCAATAACTTCCTCCGAGAAATCGGTTAAAATACTCAATCTTGCTGCCTTTTGCACTTCTTCCTTATTCGGACGATGATACAACCATTCAATTCCATTGGCCAAATCTGCAGCATTTTCATATTCAGCCAGATAACCGTTTTGCATGTGCTTCACCATATCAGGAATTCCGCCAGTGGTAAAAGCAATAACCGGCGTGGCGCAGGCCAAACTTTCCATTACCGTGTTGGGTAAATTATCTTCTAACGATGGAGTAATGAACGCATCGGCAGCTGAGTAGCATTTCGCTAAATGATCATCTTTATTAATGGTTCCTAAAAAAGTGGTTTTGAAAGGAAACTCCGGCATTTCAGCATTTTCTTTATTACCAAAAATAACGAGTTCGATATTTTCTTTTTTTAATCCAGGTCTGCGGGATAAAATTTCCAGCGCTTCGATTAAGTACGGCGTTCCTTTATGTTTGTCGTTTTTCGAGGGCATAAAACCACTCATCAGCACAAAATGATCAGGGTTGATCTTGAGTATCCTCTTCGCCTCCGCTTTGACGTAAGGTTTAAAAATTTTAGTTTCAATGGTATTTGGAATAACAGTGGTTTTTCGGGTACCCAATAAACTGCTAAATTTAACAGATTTTGCCATCCAGTTGCTTGGCGCCACAATATGAAAGTTTAATTCGCCATAGGCTTTTTGTTTGCGCAACCAGGTTTTATGAGAAATATCGTTATCACTGCTAAATTTTAGAATCGGGCAGTTTCCACATTGCTGATGAAAATTTTCGCAGCCATAACGTACATGGCAGCCGCCGGTAAAGGCATTGCTATCATGAAAAGTCCATACGATTGGCTTTTCCAGTTCATCTAACTCTGCTAAAAATTTAGGGGTAAGAAAACCATGATTCACCCAATGAAGATGAATAATATCTGCATTTTTAACCTCTGGATGATTTTTGATTGATCGGCCAAACCATTGCAGGCTAAAAGGCGTTTTTACCGATTTACTTAACCATTTGGCATAATACCGTTCTGATAGAATGTTAAAAACTGCAGCCCCTTTTTGAATCGGCGATTTGCTAAAAGTATCAATGTCAGGATTTTGTCCAAACTTGTAATACACCAAAACTTTTGAATCAATGCCACTTGCTTTCAGGGCATCACTTAAGCGCAAACAGGCTCGTCCTGCTCCGCCATTTCCATCATAGGTATTTAGGTGTACTACTTTCAAATCAATCAAAAATACATTTATTGTTACGAATATAAAATCTGTTGTGTAAATTCAGCTTTCCAAAGCCAAACAAACAGAAATCATGATTAAATACCTGCTAAAATCGCTTACAGCAATGGCTTTTTTGTTGCCAAGCTATTCTTTCGCCCAGAATCAAACTTATTTCGCATCGTATCCTGCTCTAACGCCCGATGCACAAACAATAGTATTCAGTTACGACGGCGATATCTGGAAAGTTCCGGTTAAAGGCGGTGTCGCATCGCGGATTACCGCCATGCAGGGGGAGGAAATCAATCCAAAAGTTTCTCCCGACGGTAAATGGCTGGCTTTCTCAGCAAACCAGTTTGGAAATCATGATGTGTACATTATGCCAATTAACGGCGGCGATATTAAACAGCTCACTTTCAATGATGCTTCTGATGAGGTAGATAACTGGAGCTGGGATTCAAAAACGATCTATTTCACATCTGGCAGATACAATTCTTTCTCGAGTTATAAAGTTGGAATTACCGGCGGAACGGCAACCCGTTTGTTTGATAATTATTTTAATACCACCCACCACATCGCCGAATCGCCAACGGGAGAATTATTTTTTAATGATACCTGGGAAAGTTATCGATTCACCAATCGCAAGCATTACAAAGGTGCTTATAATCCTGATATTCAATCTTACAATCCTAAAACCAAAGCTTATAAGCGTTATACCGATTATATTGGAAAAGATTTCTGGACGAGCGTCGATCAGAAAGGTAATGTGTTTTTTGTTTCAGATGAAGGTAACGACGAGTATAATCTTTATACTTTCCTTGCCGGGAAAAAAACAGGTCTAACCAAATTCGAAACTTCTATTAAACGTCCTTTTGTTGCTGCAAACGGAACAACAGTAGTTTTTGAGAAAGATTATCAATTGTATACTTATGATGTAGCTTCGAAAAAAACTGAGAAAGTAAACATCAGCACTTCAAGAAATCAGGTGCTAAGTAAAGAACAAGAATACGATGTTCGTTCAAATATTTCCGCTTTTGATGCCTCAACTGATGGCAAAAAGATAGCCTTTATTTCCCGTGGGGAAGTTTTTGTAAGTGATGCCGATGGAAAATTTATCCGCAAAATTACCAATAGCGGCGAAAGGGCAATGGAATGCAAATGGCTTGCCGATAATAAAACGATATTGTTTAGTCAAACCTCAAACGGTTTTCAAAATTGGTTCACCATCACCGGCGATGGGAAGGGAACGGTTAAACAACTCACCAAAGATAAAGCAAACAACCGGGATATTACCCTGAATAAAACCAAAACGATGGCAGTTTATTTAAGCGGAAGAAATGAGTTGAAATTGATGGATCTCAAAACTTTCGACAGTAAAACTTTGGTAACTGATGAGTTCTGGGCCTTTCAAAACTCAGCACCAAGTTTCTCTCCAAATGATGAATATGTGTTGTTCACGGTTTACAGAAATTTTGAGCAAGATTTGGTTGTACATAACATTAAAGGCAATAAAACCATCAATTTAACCAATACCGGTGTAACCGAAACTGGTCCGGCATGGTCGCCAGATGGAAAATATATTTTCTTTACCAGTGCCCGTACCAAGCCGTCCTATCCAACGGGAATGAACAGTGCACATATTTATCGCATGGCGTTAAACAATTATGATGAGCCTTATCGCTCTGATAAATTTGATGATTTATTTAAGGAAACTAAGCCAACGGATGTAAAGCCAGTTGTGGTGATCACTAAAGATAAAAATGGAAAGGCAGACACGACTAAAAAGAAAATGGAAGTTAAGCCAACGCCAAAACCTGCCAATATAATAACCATTAATACACAGGATATTTTGGATCGTATTGAACTGGTAGGCCCGAGTTTTGGTGGACAGTATGGCACAGATGTGTTTGCCAAGGGCGATAAAACTTATGTTTTTTATTCTTCAAACCATGAGGGCGGAGCACCAGCACTTTACCGTACAACCATTGAGCCTTTCGAAGCCAATAAAACAGAAAAAGTTGCTGATGGAGGCGATTATTCCATTATTCAGGCTGGTGATAAGTATTACGTACTTTCTCGTGGAGTGATTAACAAATACACCTTAGAAGCAAATAAGCTTGATAAAATTGACCATGGTTACAAGTTTACCAGAAATCTCAATGCCGAATTTAATCAGATGTTTTACGAAACCTGGGTGGGTTTGGATGAGAATTTTTATGATGAGAAATTCCACGGTGTAGATTGGGATAAAATGAGAACACGTTACGCAGCTTACCTGCCTTACGTAAACAACCGTAGTGATTTAAGAATTTTGTTGAATGATATGCTTGGCGAACTGAATTCTTCGCACATGGGCTTCAATAGTTTTGGCGCAGAGGAAAAGAAAAATCTTACTTACATCACCAACGAAACCGGAATCATCTTCGATAACGAAAATCCTTTAAAAGTAGAGCGTATCGCGGCAAAAAGCAACGCGTCTCGTACAGGAACCAATATTTTGGCTGGAGATATTTTAACCGAAGTAAACGGGATTAAGGTTGATGAAAAGATCGACCGCGATTATTATTTTAGTAAGCCATCATTAGATAAAGAAATGACCTTGACTTTCGAGCGGAAAGGGAAGCAGGTGTATGTTAATATTCATCCTGAAAGTGCAGCAACCTTACGCGGAAATCTTTACGACGAATGGATTGCCAATAACCGTAAAAACGTTGATAAATGGGGGAATAATCGCATTGCCTATTCCTACATGAAAAATATGGGAGGTGGGGAATTGGAAGTTTTCTTGTTGGATATGGTGGCTCAGGAAGAAAATAAAGATGCGATCATTCTTGACTTACGTTATAATACCGGCGGAAATGTTCATGATGATGTATTAAAATTCTTGTCTCAGCGACCGTATTTACAATGGAAATATCGTGGTGGTAAATTGGCACCACAAAGTAATTTCGGGCCTGCTGCAAAACCAATTGTCTTGTTAATTAACGAGCAATCGCTGAGTGATGCGGAAATGACCGCAGCTGGTTTCAAGCAATTGAAACTGGGGAAAATTATCGGAACAGAAACCTACCGTTGGATTATTTTTACTTCTGCAAAGGGTTTGGTTGATGGCTCATCTTACCGTTTACCGTCGTGGGGATGTTACACTATGGATGGCAAAAACCTGGAGAGCGAAGGGGTTAAGCCTGATATTTTCGTAAAGAACACTTTCGAAGATCGACTGGCAGATAAAGATCCTCAACTGGAAAAAGCGGTTGCCGAGATTTTGAAAGACTTAAAATAGGGTTAACTGATAAGTTGTTTGAATTGGTTAATTGTTGGATAGCCGAACTATCTGCAATTAACCAATTTTGCGTTTATAGCTTCAGCTATTTTTGAATTACACAATTAATCAATTTACACAGTTAACCAAATTTTCCGTTTCTTTGGCTTTGGAATTATTTTAAACATGGCAAATTTATTAACCGACAGGGCTTTTTGGGTAAATTATTGGGAAAGTAAAAAAGGACTTGCGGTACAACTCCCTCCTGATTATGTTTTTCATGGCCAACTAACAAATATTGTACATCAAAATCAAGTTCAAACTGCAATTGAATTGGGCGGCTTTCCTGGCTATTATGCGGTATTTTTAAAAAAATATCTTAAGCTCGATGTTACCCTTTTAGATTATTTTGTGCATCCACCCGTGGTAAACGAACTACTGGAAAAGAATGGATTACGAGCGCAGGATATTCATATTATCGAAACCGATTTGTTCAGTTATCAACCGGAGAAACAATATGATTTAGTGCTGAGCTGTGGTTTAATTGAGCATTTTAATGATACAGCCGATATCATTAACCGCCACGTTGCTTTTGTAAAACCTGGCGGAACGTTATTTATTACCTTGCCAAACTTTAAAGCCGTAAATGGCTGGTTCCAGAAAAACTTCGATAAAGAAAACTATGACAAACACAATATCGATAGCATGAACCCAGCGTTATTGAAATCAATTTGTGAAACAGCTGGTTTGCAAGAAGTGAAAGCAGGATATTTTGGCCGTTTCAGTGTATGGTTAGAAAACGAAAGTCAAAAATCTGCAGGCGTTCGTTTATTTAAGAAAGCGGTTTGGTTAACCGGCAAGATACTTACACGACTGGTACCTGTAGAAAGTAAATCCTTATCTCCTTACATCGTTGTACAAGCTAAAAAACCTTTATAAACTTTTCTTATACAAGCCAATTTCGCTCAGTGTAATACAAACCGGAGATTTAGTAATGCTGATTTTTACTTTATTGGTTGTTACAGGTTGGTCTAGTTTAATCAATCGCTTTGCGCCAATACTGGTACCTTCATAAATTTTATTCCAGCTATTATTTTCCCATATCTCAATCGTGTAAGCTTCAATTCTTTGTCCCAGTGGGATATATTCCTGGAGACTGATGATGTCGAAACTTTTAGGTGCTTTTAAGTCAATTTCGAAGCTGGCGTTATAAGTGTCATCTGCCGTAGCCCAATACGTTTGTTTGTTTCCATCTAAAGCCAATGCCGGATTAAATTTTTTGCCCCTTGAATGGCTTGAGCTGATGGTTGCTCCTTTAGCGAGGTTGTTGGAAAAGGTATTTTTTACTATTCTTCCGAAAGCTTTAAGGGCGGCAACGTCATCATCATGAAGCTGTCCACGGGTATCAGGCGCTAAACCTAAATCAAGTCCTGCTCCACGGCCCACACTCTTCAGGTATAAATCGAAAAGCATTTCGGGTGTTTTTGGTTTTTCTGTTTCATGATAAAACCAGCCTTTACGAAGCGGAACATCGCATTCTGCAGGCATCCAAAATTTACCATTTCTAATTCCACCAGGACTTTGCGGATAATTTGCCTGGCCCGGAACGGCCGCATTTTTTCCATCCGGTGCCATTGGAGTGAAGGTTGCCCATGAGGTTTCCGCAGCATGGCCATCTTCATTGCCCACCCAGCGAATATCTAGACCAATATCGCTAAAAATGTTGGCCATAGGTTGCATTTTTCTAGTGATGCCCCAGGTGTTGGTCCAATCGTAATATGTGGTATTATCTATAGAACGTTTTTCTCTCGCACCACCGTAATAGCCGTCGCCACCATTTGCACCATCATGCCAGCTCATAAAAAGCTCGCCATAATCGCTGTAAAGTTCTTTTAGTTGCGCCTGATAAACTGAAAGATATTTATTGGTGCCATATAGCGGATTATTACGATCCCATGGGGAACAATAAACACCAAATTTTAAGCCGTTTTTGCGTGCAGCCTGTTCCACTTCTTTTACTAAATTGCCTTTCCCGTTCCTAAAAGGGCTTTTGGTAATATTATAGTCGGTGGTTTTGGTTGGCCAAAGGGCAAAACCATCGTGGTGTTTGGCGACAAGAATGATGCCTTTTAAACCACCTGCTTTAGCCGCCTGTATGATTTGTTCTGCATTGAAATCAGTGGGGTTAAATGTTTTTGGATCAGCATCTCCAAAACCCCATTCTTTGTTTTCAAAAGTAGTAGGGGTGAAATGTATTAAACCATAAACTTCCAGATCATGCCAGGCTAATTGCCTTTTAGATGGTAACGAACCATAAGGTTTGGGTGCGGTTTGCGCAATAACTTTTGAGGAAATCAGTAATAAAAGGATGAAAAACGGCTTCATATCTTATAGCTTGGGATAAGCCAAAATACAAAGAATTTCTATACTACTTCGAGAAATACTGTGCTAATTTCTCACGTACAAAGCGTTTGATTCTGGTGGCCATATTTCCTTTCCTGCTGGCAAGGAATTTTTTAATAGTCTGATAGGCTTTTTTATCCTCTTCAATTACATCAGGAAATTGTGTGATTGGTTTTGGATTAATCACTACATTATAAATATCGTTAATTCCAGAGTGAACCCCGGTACCATCATGGCCGATGTTATTGACTAAGGATTGCGACGGGTTTAACGTTAAACCACCTTTGAGAAAGATGGAGGCATACCAGCGAATCGCCCAGCTATTGTTTTTTCCTTTCTTAAATTCCTGCATTTGCTTCCAGAAATTCATCTTGTTCTCAATAGAAAAGGCAGCTCTTTCCTTTTTGTCGAACTGTTTCATTAAGGTATCAATATTTGGCTCAAAGTTTTTCCATGCACGTCCCCAGGTTGCCCAACCCCAGCTTGTAGCTGCTCTATAAAAGAATGTTTGCGGCAAGTTTTCATCTTTCAATGGATACATGTATGCACCAATGTGCATGACTTTTTGATCATTGCGATAACGGTTAAGGGCATCGTTAAAATAGGTTAAAGTATGTGGAGAGCTAATCAGGTCATCTTCAAAAACAATTACCTGTTCATAATCGTCAACGAGCTTTGTAACCCCTTCAATTACAGAATTGGCAAGACCGGCATTGGTTTTACGCTCAAAAACCTTTACAGATTTGAATCCATCAACGTTATTAATAATTGCCCTTACTTTAGCTACTTTATCTTCATCTGCAGGCGATTTTGCTCCGTCTGAGAAAATAAATAATCTGGATTCAGTGGCCAGATCATTTTGCTGCAAAAACTTAATTGTTCGCTCGGTATGTTGTGGGCGATTGTAAACGAAAAGGGCTATAGGAGCGAGGTTTTGCATTGTTGATGTTATTTTACCACTTAAGTAATGTAGGTTTGATTTAAGCCATAGCCTTGAAAAAATCGTTCATATAATTCGTTATTTTAGATTTTCTGACCTTAAACTTCAATCGCCGCAGCGTTTGTTTTGTAACCTAAATCTTTCCTCGTTAAAAACATATATCGTTATTTAAATGCTAACGGATGTATTTTTAAAAGGGAAATTTAACCTTTCTGATTTAAAAGAACTTATATTTCCTTAAATTCTTACAAGGTAATTCTTAAAATATATGTAGATTTTGATCTGATTTCTTAGTTAATACGGTATAGGCATTTGCGAACTGTTCCTGTTTCTTCCTGCCTAGCAAGTTACCCAAGGTTTTTTTGATTTTGTATTCCAGTTCAATCTTCAGGCTTTTTGTAAAAGTTTTTGGTGCTTTCTTATTTACAAATTCGTTAAATTTTACTGTTTCTGGAGCGGTCATCGAAACTTTATCTTCAAGGATGTCCAGTCCTTCACTTTGTAATAAAAACCTCAATGAGGTTGGCGTATACATGTTGATATGCCCATAATCCAGGAAATGCTTCATCCGTGTATCTACACCAAAACGGTAATCTTTTGGTACCTCAACCACAATATATTTGGACACTCTCTTTAATTCACGAAGCAAAATGCGTTCATGCTCCACATGTTCGAGCACATGCGCAAGAACTACCAGATCAAAGCTGTCATCAGTATAGGGGATTTTATAACCATCAAAAGTTTGTGCTTCCTTAAGTCTGGCAAGTTTTCTGCCGTTAATAATATCTACTCCGCTTTGGGCTATTTCAATGGCGTAGAGTTCAGGTGCAAAATTCCATTCGTTCAAAAAATGTAAAATGCTTCCATCACCAGCGCCAACTTCTAAAACTTTTCCAGGTTTCAAAGCTTTACATACGTCAACAATATTTTGCGCCTTATATTTAGCGCCAAGCATGCGCCAGGCTACATCGCTATTGGTATAAAAGTTATCGTAGGCTGTTTTTACTTCTTCGCTTAACATCATTTCTGAAATTAAATTCCTAAACAGTTATCTGCCTTGTAAAAAACAGAAGTAGCTTTCTCATAGAACAAACCTGGAGAAATTCCGCTGAAACTAATTTCCTTAAAGCCTTGTTCTTTCAAAAATATTCGGGCTGGATCATAAACTTCACGTTCACTATCATCTAGCACAATAACACCATTTTTAGAAAGTGCTTCCAGGCTGTATTTGCAACATCTTACTCTGTCTCGCCCGTCTACAATGATGATATCGAATTTCTTGCCAATTAATGCAGCTTTTTTCGAATACTCTCCGTCGCGTTGCAGCTCGCAGTATATCATTTCTGCATTTGAAGGGCTGCTGCCTTTAACCTTATCAAACCAATTTTTATCATGTTCTACTGAAGTTACCGATGCTGCTTTTTCAGCATAGAAAATGGTAGAATTTCCAGAACCGTATTCGAAAATATGCTGTGTGTTATTGATTCTTTCTTTGATGAAATCGATAAAGGAATAAGTTACCCATGGAAGCGCTTTTCCATTTCCATCAACAGCTTGTTGTTGATCAAAAGCTGTAAACCAGCCAATGCTATTTAAATAACCTTTGTGTCCGTATGATAATAGTGCCTTTAACCTGTTAGGTTTCGAAAGTAGTGTGGCTAATGCTTTAAGTGTGCTCAACGTTTAAGTATTTTTTGAAATGTTGTGATCAAAAATAATGATTTTAACATCATTATTCCTTGCTGTCGGGTTTTTGGAATTAATAAGATGAAAAATGTTGAAATAAAACAAGCGATGAGTGTCGCGATAGAAGCACCAATTCCCGCGTATTTAGGAATCAGCCAAAGATTAAGTAAAATATTAACTATAGCTCCAGCCGTAGTTCGGTAAAAAGCAATTTTTGTATATCCTTCAGCAATCAGATATTGTGAGCTGGCACTTCCTAAAAATACAAATATCCCAGACCAAATATGAATAGAAAGCATTGTTCCGGCGCCTTCATATTCATTTGAATACAATAAATGGATAATGAAGTTTGCAGTAAAACTAATGAAAATACCTACTGGAAGACAGATGTAAACAAGTAAATCGTACAGGTTTCCTAATCTTTTATGGTAACGTTCCAGATCAGTTTTTCTTGCATTGATAAGTGCTGGAAAAACAGAAGTTACGATCGCAACCGGTATAAAATACCAGGCCTCACTTAAATTAGCTGCTGCGCCATAAATTCCGACCGCTTTACTTCCTACTTCTTTAAGCATCACCACATCTATCTTCATGTAAATGGAAACCATCACTGCAGACAGAATAAGTGGAGATGACTGTTTCAGTAGCGATTTTGCTCTGCTGAAATCAAAATTCCAATCAAAAATATTAAAACCTCGCTTTTGATATACAATGACCAAACCCAGCGCCAAAATAAATCCATCAAACACTAAAGCAAGAACAATGTAAATCAAAGGAAACCCTAGATAGATTAGTATCAACTTAACAATGGCTGAGATTATTAAGCAAATATTTTGAACCTGAACTACATATTTCGACTGAACTTGGGATTGAAAATAGGCATCAATCACATTAAATGATTTGAAAAATGAGGCTAGGGCAAGCAATCCCACTATAATCGTCAAAGGCTCACCTGGATTTTTAGATATTTTATGGCTGATGTAGTAAATAGCCATTGCAACAGGAATAGCTGCGGCATTTGTAATGAGCCTTAACCATAAGGAAGTTCCTAAAATTTCATCTTTTTTGGAAGGCTCTTTTATAATTTCTCTGATGATGAAGGTATCTAGTCCTAAAGCACCTATTGCAGCTAAAATTGCTACCAATGAAAGACCGAAGGTAAGATCGCCGAAAAGATCGGGGCCCAAATATCGGGCAATAAATAAGCCAACTACTAAACTTAATAGCTTGCCAAACATTAACCAACCCGTATTTTTTAAATACTTGTTAAATGCCTCCTCATCAAAACCTTTTATGGTAGGTAGTTTCATTAGCGCAAAGATGTAAAAAAATGTGCGTTAATTATGTGAGCGGTGCACCAACTGCAATGTCGCATCTGTGGCCAGGTTCCCCATTTTTTGGATTTAACTTTGCACCGGCCTGGCCTTCGGGTGCTTTAGCTTCATTTGGAAAAATTAAAGGTGCTTTAGTTTCTGCTTTATTTATCGTTTGCGCAGGTGTGGAACTTGCAGCTCGTACAGGTTTTGAGTTTAACGGCGCTCCAACAGCAATGTCACATCTATGGTTAGGCTGCCCATGTGGCGGATTCATCCCTTTGGCAACTTTTGTATTAACGGTTTGCGCAACCACTGGCTGTGTCGTGCTGGTTTGAACAGCTTGTACTGGTTTTGAAGATAAAGGCGCACCAACTGCGATATCGCATCGGTGACCTGGTTCGCCATGTTTAGGATTTAGCTTTTCATTCCCCTTATCTGTATTTACTGGAATGCTTGCAGCTGCAGGTTGTACCTGAGTTATATTTTGTTGGGGCTGAGCTACCGCAGTTTGGTTTAAAGGTGCTCCCTCTGCCAAAGCACATGTATGACCTGGCTGACCATGTTTTGGATTAAAAATTAGCGTTTTAGTAGAGGTTTGTGCCGCTGGAACAGCTGATGTATTAGTTTTTTGAAGTCCTTCCAACCCTGCCGGTGTAGTGATCACAGTTTGGTTCGCATCTTTTTGTTCACTGTTACATGAAAAAAACACGAAGATTGCCGGGAGGTAAAGGAGATTTTTCATAAAGCGCTGTGGTTTACCCAAAGATGATAAAATAATTTTAACGCTGAAAACTATCTTCGATCCTAATGAGCTGTTTTAAATGATGTTTCAAATGTATTTCAATAAAACGAAGCCATTGCCTGGAGTTTAAATAGCCCAAACGGGGATGTTTGGTTTTAACGCTCTGATCTGCACCGCCGACTGATGGATAAATATGCAACAATGAAGACTCAAATTCTAAAATAAAATCAAGTGCTTCGGCTTTGGTTATTTTCTTCACCCGGTCTGCCATGCGTTTTGGCACTTTATATTTTTGTGCGGGAGGAAATGCGCCTAAAAACAAAATCACTTTAACGATAAAGTGTGTGGGCTGATCTTCGCCTTTGCCTTTAATGCAGTTTTCCAATGCAATTAATGAGAGTAAACTTGCATCAAAAATATGCGAATACACCTCGCTGTAGCTCCATCCGTTAATGGGTGGTGTCACCTGAAAAATTTCCTCGTCGTATTGAGAGAGTCGGGCTTTATAAGCGTCGACTATTTTATGTATAGAGGCATTTACTTTTGCAGGTGTCATTTCATAAAGATAAGATACAATTAGAATAACTGTAGTAATTCTTTCAGGTGAGTGATTTGATTTTTCACATCTGCAGGTTTATCTTTCTCCAATGGATTGAAGAAAATTGCCTCCATTCCGAAATTAAGCGCTCCATAAATATCGGCTTCCAAACTATCGCCAATCATAATACTTTCTTCTTTTGAAGCTTTTGCTTTATCCAGTGCGTATTCAAAAATAATCGGGTTGGGTTTATTTACACCAACATCTTCAGAAATAATCACATTTTCGAAGTATGGATTTAAATTGGATAGATTCATTTTAGTTAAAGTGGTTTCCTTAAATCCATTGGAGATAATGTGTAGGGTATATTTTTGCTGGAGATAAGCCAACACATCTTCTGCAGCTTCAAATAAATTTGTTTTCGTTGGCGATATGCTTACGTAATCATCTTCAAACTGATGCGGCACAGCATCAGGATGGATTCCCAACTCAATAAAAGTTTTGCTAAACCGCTCGGCCCGCAAAAAATCTTTTGTAATTTTTCCTAAATGATAATCTGCCCAAAGCTGGTGGTTATTTTCAGTATATTTTAAAATGAAATCGGCACAAGAATTTAAACCTATCTCATTTAATTTGTAGGTGTGATAAAGTTCATTGAGTGTTTCTTCGGCATTACGATCAAAATCCCAAATGGTATGATCGAGGTCGAAAAAAATATGTTTTTTCATTGGAAATGATTTTCACAAAGGTAGGCTAATGTTCCAGATTTATAAATAGTCGAGGGTTTTCGAATTCAATTCCTCGATAAGTTCTTTGTCCATGTATTGGTATTCATCTGGAATATCCATAATTACAATTTTCTTGTCTGCAATTTCTTCACTGAACTTTTCTTCAATCCTTTGTTTGTGCTTTTTTTCCATCACAAAAATAAGGTCGGCCCAAATAACATGTTTTGCATTGAGTTTAATTCTTGCCGAGGGCTCAGTGCCTGCTGACCTTACCTGGTGCTCGGGGTGGTTTTTGTAGATGGTTTCTGCGGTAGCACTTCGCCATTTATTCCTGCTGCAAACAAAGAGAATATTCATTTATTGCAATTATACTTTTTCTCCATAAGCCAAATCTCCGGCATCGCCTAAACCAGGAACGATGTATGATTTGCTTGTCATTTCTTCATCAATGGCACCAAGCCACAGCTTTGCCTTCGGTAGGTTTGCTCGAACATGCGCTACGCCCTCTGTACTCGCTATTGCTGCCACAATATGAAGTTCGGCTATTTTATACCTGTTCAATAATTCTTTGCAACACATTACCATGCTTTGGCCTGTAGCCAGCATAGGGTCGGCCATAATCAATACTTTTCCATCTAAATCAGGCGAGGAGATGTAATCCATCTGAATCACGAAATCGCCGCTTTTTTTAACCTTACGGTATGCAGAAATAAAACAACATTCAGATTTATCAAATATATTCAGCAATCCCTGCTGCAAGGGTAAACCCGCCCTTAAAATGGTAGCTAAAACAGGTTGCTGCACCAAGACCTCACAAGGCGAAACCCCTAATGGCGTGGTTACCTCTCGGGTGGTGTATGGTAAAGATTTACTGATTTCATACGCGAAAAACTCCCCGACACGTTCCAGATTCTTTCTAAAACGCATGGAATCCTTTTGGATGTTTTCATCTCTCATTTCAGAAATAAAAGTATTGGCGATGGATTTAATTTTACTCAGGTCGAAAATCATGATGTTTTATTGTTTTGGTCAGGCCAGGCCTGATGGTCTAAATTACTGTTTTGGGTTGAGAGTAAGTAACAACTTTATGGATATTTATGGTAGGCTAAATATATTATCTACTTTACTTTTTGATTCAGCTAAATCGTATTAGTTGCCAACTAACCAAATATAAATCTTGATTTTACCATGAGCTACGCTAAGTTTATCAAAGCCATATGCCTAAATTGCTTTATTGCGGTTATGGCTTCTACGATCGCTTCTGCACAAAAAAGTAGTGTTAACGTTACATCAGAATTGGAATCGATGACAACCATATCGAATCTTCCAAAGTATACGGACGCTGTGGTAAAGCAGTTTTCTTCCTATGATACAACAGGGAATAACGATGATGGTTTTAGTGGGAAGTATTCTTTTATCAGAAAAAATCCAGATAGCAGTCTGGTCATTTTTGAAGATAAAGGCGCAGGCGTGATCAATCGTATTTGGACACCGACACCGACAAGTGATACGCTTGATTTTTATTTTGATCGCAGTAAGAAACCCTCTTATTCCATAAAATTTTCAGACTTGTTTTCAGGCAAAATATACCCCTTTAACCTGCCACTTTGCGGCAATCAGGTAGGTGGATATTTTTGTTATTTCCCTATCCCATATAAAAATGGATGCAAAGTTGTTTTCAGGGGTAAGAAATTAGAATTCTATCAAATCCAGTATCGTAATTTTGGAAAAAACGCCAATGTTAAAACATTTAACCCCAATTTATCAGCATCAGAAAAAGCAGCGTTCGAAAAGCTAAGCTCATCGTGGACAGCCATTAAGGAAAACATTCTTTCATCTCCCGGAATCGAAACAATTGCGGTTGATAAAATCCTGTCACCTGGCCAAAGTTTATCACTGGTTAGCGTATCAAAGCCCGGCCGTTTTTTAGGTTTCGAAATCGAGAATGCCAAACAGTTTGAAGGATTAGAAAAGTTAATCGATATTAAAATAACCTGGGACGATGAAGTCCAGCCATCAGCTTACCTTCCCCTGGCTGATTTTTTTGGCTATGCTTTTGGTAAAATTTCCATGCAAAGTTTGATAAGCGGCACCGCGAATAACACCAATTACAATTACTTCCCGATGCCGTTTGAAAAAAACGCAAAAGTAGAATTGATTTATCGTAAAGGCATTTCGAATGGACATGCAGAGCCATTAACAATAAAGGCAAGATGGTATTTTTCGCCATTACCGCATGATCCGGAAACAGAAGGAAAGTTTTACACTTTTTGGAACAGTGATAAGAATGCCGCATTGGGTAAACCACACGTTTTTTTACAAGGAGCAGGTAGAGGACATTACGTGGGTACAATTTTGCAGGCTCAGGGACTAAATCCTGGTATGACTTTGTTTTTTGAAGGCGATGATTACACCGTAATTGATGGCAAAATGACCATGCATGGAACCGGATCTGAAGATTATTTTAATGGCGGCTGGTATGCCTTGCTCGATCGTTGGGACCGTAAAATGAGTTTGCCGCTGCATGGTTCATTGGATTATTCCCTCTCATTCAGCCGAACCGGAGGTTACAGGTTATTTTTAGCGGATAAAATGCCTTTTCAGAAAACTATTTTGCATACCATTGAACATGGGCCGGAGCAAAATAATAAACCCGCCGACTATACTTCGGTGGCTTTCTACTATGCTGATAGAGCGATTTCAACATCCCAATTACCAGATGCTAAGAATACGATGGTTTTTGTTCCTGATACCATGATGATTTATCCCCAGCTCATGAATTTGAGTTTCAATGGTCAGGCTACTATTGATGGAAATAACTTCATCGGAAAAAATGGTGCGCAAATTCGCGTAGACTTACAGGAAATTCCAAACGGAAAGTATAAGCTTTATGCTGATTTAGAAACAGCTGCCGATGGTGCAGAAATTACCTTCTGGCAACGCCAAACTAAAATTAGTGAACCCATCTCATTCTATAGCACACAAAAAGAGGTCAAAAAGAAAATGTTTCTGTGCGATCTCGATATCAATGAGTTTAGGAACACCGTCACCTTACATTTTAAAAACGACAAAGCTAAAAATCGTGTAAATATTGGGCGGTTGATCCTGGTTAAAAGTAAACCTTAGTTTCCTGCGTAATTATTCATTTCAATAAAGGCAAGCTTTAGTTTTTTGTATTTTAAATGATCTGAAAGGCTGCGGAGTTGCCAGTTGCTCAGAAAATAACCATTTACAAATTTAACTGTATCTACATACTCTTTTATCGAATTAAAAATGGTTCCGTTAGAAAGATGCTGAAGTGTAGTGTCGTTCAGGCAATACGAATAAACAAGCAAAGGTGTTACTTTTTCCAGCTGAAGATCGTACCAGTTAAATGGGGTGCAGGTTCCAGCACGAAAACCAGCCCGGTTAGGGTAACCCATAGAATAGTCGGTTGTGATGCCTGAGTTCAATAAATTTAAATAGCAGATCGGAAATTTTAAAATTTCCAACTGCTGACTGCTCACATTAATTTGGTCTGGCAGTATTTTTTTAAGTTTTGCTAAGCCTGTTTTAATTTCATCGATTTTCTCCTTATCGCTGGCGCATGGCCTTAGTAAACCTACATTTTTTGATGATAGATTTTTCGAAATACCATTTGCTTTAATGTAATCATCAGGAACATTTGGAAAGTTGATAAAAAATATCGGATCCGTCTGCTTTTTCTCCAATACCAAATTTAAATCGCTTAGTACAGCCTCGCTACTTACACCAATACCAGTGAGCTGATCGAATTTTGAACTCAAAAAGTTATTTTCTTTGTTAAAAACCGAGCTGAATAAAAATTTCGTCCGGCCTAAGAAACCATCGGGTATGTTTGGGGTAATGTTAAAATTAATGCTTGGCTGATTAATAAAACGTTTCTCGTAAAACTTAAATTCCGGATGTTTTTTGCGGATCATATTTTTGATCAACATTGCCCATTCATCAATAATTGGCCTTTCTAAAATTTTCCATTTAAACTGATAGCTCTTTTTCGCTTCGAAATCTTCGTCTGTTTTTTTCTGATGAAGATATTCCTCATAACGGGTTACAATAAAAAATGAAGCTGCAAATACATCAAATGGAAATAAAGAATTTTCTACCGGAAAGGGAACCTGGTATTCTCCAAATAACGTTGTTTTGATATTAATGTCATCGAGTTTGTTGGAAAAAAGAATAGGGCTGCTTTTGAAGAAAAGTTCATCACCTAAGGCTTTTTCACCATAACTGATTTTAACCTGCTTGCTTTGCGCAAAATATTCTGCATTTCCGGTAAACTCTATTTCGGTCTTGAGAATTTCTTTAAAAATAAAATTGAAGATATATTTTATTCTTGGAGTTAAAACAGAGGAGAAAATAATTAAATGCATAACTTATTTAAACAGTAGGTAATGTATAACTAAGATTATTAACAATTTTCCCGGTAATTGATCTTTTTGTTAACGGGATATTAAAACTAGTAGTATTTTAACACCAATTTAATATCTAATACAAAAATTACATTTAAAAGTTTGTGGCAAACTTCTTATCAGGATATAGGATTTTAGTGCTTTTACGTGTTTGCGCTTTCACCAGATGCACGATACTCATCTGATCATCAAACAGATCGTAAAGAATGGTATTCGTAACTTCCACCGCTTTTAAACTCGAAATTTTTTCTACTTCGAGATAAATGTTCGTGGCTTCATGATCTATTTCAAAGCCGATGTATTTCATTGCAACAGCTTTGCCGTTTGCTTTAATCTGCAGATGGGAATTGATGTATTTTTTCACCATCTCATCCATCGCATTTTTGAGCGCAGGATTAGAAAGATCCGTTTTCTGTTTATAGTTTTTTGCTAAAATAGATTCAAAATCGTCTGAGAAAATTCGACAACTGATTTCCAAAGTTTTATCCTTTTGATTAAAACTTACTTCAGTAGTGCTTACATGCAAAGGATGTTTTATTCCTGCTGAAACAGTAAAGCAAATGCAGAAAAGTAACCCTATTAAAAATCTTACTTTTTTCATCAGATATTTATTGAATTGGAAGGCATCAACAAACAAAGCTACGATTTAATTTTCTACAATATTTTCATAACACCTCAAGCTCCACTCGATTTGAACAAACTGAAGAACAATATTTGATTTTTCGGCTGCACTCTTCCGGAAAAACAGTAACATTTTGAGTAAATTGAATGATCTTAGTGTTAAATTATCGGTTTTTGAAATTATTAATTTAATTTTAAGCATTAAAAATCACATCCCGTTTTTATTTTACCGTATTTCATGCCGTTACAGGATTTTATTTTCTACTTTAAGCTGGGCTGGGAGCATATTATCAGTACCGATGCTTTAGATCATCAATTGTTTATTTTGGCACTGGTAGCAATATACAGCTACACCAATTTAAAACAGGTGTTGATTTTGGTAACTGCTTTTACTATTGGGCATTCCTTAACGTTGCTTTTAAGTGTGATGGATGTCATTAGGTTTGATAGTAAATGGGTGGAATTTTTAATTCCCTGTACAATTGTAATTACCGCCGTGAGTAATTTGTTTAGAAGAAATTTCTCCATGAAATCAGTCAAGGTAAATTACTTTTTGGCTTTAGGTTTTGGATTAATCCATGGAATGGGTTTTGCAAATTCCATCAGGATGATGCTGGCAAAAGATCAAAACATTGGTTGGGGTTTGTTTGGCTTCAATGTGGGGTTGGAAGCCGGGCAGGTTTTTATGGTTTTAATTATTTTGATTATCACTTTTATTATTTTTAATTATACCCAAATTAAACGCCTGAGCTGGGTGTTGTTTATTTCGGCAGCCGTATTTAGCCTGGCTTTAAAAATGGCTATAGAACGAATTCCTTTTTAAAGAATAAGAACAATGAATAAACTGTTTACATTAACCGGCTTACTACTTTTTTCAGGTGGTTTAGTCATGGCACAAAACATTCAGAATAATCCTGGAAGCAACCATGGGAACAAGTTTGAGCAATTGGGTACCATTTTACCTACGCCAAACGAGCAACGTACAGCCAGCGGTGCGCCGGGTGTAAAATACTGGCAGCAACGTGCTGATTACAATATCAAATGCGAACTGGATGAGAAAAATTTATTGTTAACAGGTTCGGAAACGGTTACCTATACCAATAACTCCCCAGACCCGCTTACTTATATTTGGTTGCAGCTGGATGAGAATGAGCACAGTACCAGTAAAAATGCAAACTATCAGGATGCTACTAAAATGCCTGCTGGTGGAACCACGCAAAACTTAGATCAATTAAGCGTTAAAACCGATAATGGCCTGGGGATCAACATTACCAAACTGACTGATGCAGCCGGTAAAAACTTAAAGTATACCGTAAACAAAACCATGATGCGTGTTGATTTACCTGTAGCCTTAAGAACTGGCCAAAAATTCATCTTCAACATCAACTGGAACTATAAAATCTCTGATCGGATGAGTATTGGTGGTCGAGGTGGTTATGAGTTTTTCCCTGCAGATGGGAACTACCTTTTCACGATGACGCAATGGTATCCGCGGTTATGTGTGTACAGCGATTTTCAAGGCTGGCAAAATCATCAGTTTACCGGTAGGGGAGAGTTCGCGTTAACGTTTGGCGATTTCAAAGTGCAAATGACTGTTCCGGCTGATCACTTAGTAGGTTCAACAGGAGAGTGCATCAATTATAGCGCTGTATTAACACCAACGCAAATGAGCAGATACAATGCTGCAAAAACAGCTACTGCACCTGTAGAAATTCAAACATTGGCCGAAGCAACTGCCGCTGAAGGAAAGAAATCAACCGCTAAAAAAACCTGGGTTTTCAATGCAAACAATGTTCGAGATTTCGCCTGGACTTCTTCCCGTAAATTTATTTGGGATGCCATGCCTCAAAAAATACAAGCCAATAACAATACGGTGATGTGTATGAGTTTTTATGGTAAAGAAGCCTATCATTTATACAGCAAATTCTCTACACGTGCGGTAGCGCATACCATCAAAACTTATTCAGATTTTACTATCCCTTATCCATATCCGGTAGCGCAAAGTATCGAAGCGGCAAACGGTATGGAATACCCGATGATTTGTTTCAATTATGGCCGTACAGATGCTGATGGAACTTATAGCGAAAGTACTAAAAACGGAATGTTGGGCGTAATCATTCACGAGGTGGGGCACAACTTTTTCCCGATGATTGTGAATAGCGATGAGCGCCAGTGGACCTGGATGGATGAAGGTTTAAATTCTTTCGTAGAGTACTTAACCGAGGAACTTTGGGATAATAAATTTCCAAGCAAAAAAGGGCCCGCTTATACCATTGTTGATTACATGAAATTGCCAAAAGATGAGTTGGAACCGATTATGACTAACTCAGAGAATATTGCTCGTTTTGGTCCGAATGCTTATTCTAAACCAGCAACAGGTTTAAATATTCTCCGTGAAACCATTATGGGAAGAGAGCTTTTTGATTACGCATTTAAAGAATATTCAAGAAGATGGGCTTTCAAACACCCTGAACCGGCAGATTTATTCCGCACCATGGAAGATGCCAGTGGCGAGGATTTAGATTGGTTTTGGAGAGGTTGGTTTTATGGAACCGATCCATGTGATATTGCATTAGATAGCGTGAAATTTGCCAAAGCTGATTTCCCTAAAGATGTACCGGCCGCCAGATCAAGAATGGTAAAAGTTGATAAACCTGCGTTAAATGCTTTTGATGATATTTCGAAAATCAGAAACCGTGAAGACAAAAAAATCAGTTTCTATGTAGATAAAAACACAGCGGCTCAGGATTTTTATTACAAATACGACAGAGGATTGGTAACTGTTGATACGACTAAAACAACAAAAACAGAAATGTCTATGCCGTATGAAGTGGTGCCGGAAACTGATCAGGGTAAATACGCCAATAAATTCCTTTACGAATTAAGCTTTAGTAACAGAGGTGGTTTAGTGATGCCGATTATTGTAGAGTTTACTTACAAAGATGGAACAAAAGAAATTGATCGTATTCCTGCTCAAATCTGGAGACATAACGAATTAAAAACTTCTAAATTCTATGTGAAAGATAAAGAAGTTGAATCTATTCTGGTCGATCCATTACGCGAAACCGCTGATATTGATACCAGCAATAACGGATGGGGCGGAAAAGCAAAAGAAAGCAAGTTTAAAGTTTACAAAATGAAAATGGCTTCAGCAGTTAGGGGACAGTCGGTTGGCTCAAACCCAATGAAAGTGGCTGGAAGTAAATAGTTAAATTAGCCATATCTGATTGTCAGTTTCGCATTGGCAATCATTAAAATTATTTAATCCTCGTTGAAATCTCAGCGAGGATTTTTTGTTCCAACTTTCCTGACTTTCTCCTGTTTACTCTTTAAACCCTAAACTCGTATATTTGATTAACGATGAAATTCAAAATCACTTCAGAATACAAACCAACCGGCGATCAGCCATCTGCCATAAAACAATTGGTTGATGGTGTAAATGCCAATGAACATTATCAAACATTGCTAGGGGTAACCGGATCAGGAAAAACCTTTACCGTTGCCAACGTTATCGAGCAAACACAAAAGCCAACCTTAATCCTGAGTCACAATAAAACCCTAGCAGCGCAGCTATACGGAGAGTTTAAAAATTTCTTTCCCGAAAATTCGGTTAATTACTTTGTTTCTTATTACGATTATTACCAGCCCGAAGCTTTCATCGCTTCAAGCAATACTTATATCGAAAAGGATTTAAGCATTAACGAAGAAATTGAAAAGCTTCGTTTACGCACCACTTCATCGCTAATGAGTGGTCGGAGAGATATCATTGTGGTTTCGTCCATTTCTTGCATTTATGGTATGGGAAACCCTGAAGATTTTTCAAGGATGGTTTTTCGTTTTGGCGTAGGTTTAAGGATTTCAAGAAATGCTTTTCTACATAGTTTAGTAGAAATTCTGTATTCCCGTACCACAACTGAATTTAAACGCGGAACTTTTAGGGTGAAGGGTGATACGGTTGATATTTATCCCGCCTACTTAGACCATGCTTATCGCATTTCTTTTTTTGGCGATGACATCGAAGAGCTTTCAGCCATTGACCCAGTTTCAGGCAAAACCTTGGAGAAATTAGAAGATATGGCCATTTATCCAGCTAATCTTTTCGTTACGCCTAAAGATCGTTTCAATCAATCTATCTGGGGCATTCAGGAAGAATTAGAGATTCGGAAAAATCAACTGATTGCCGACAGGCATCTGCTGGAAGCAAAAAGGTTAGAAGAACGAACCAATTTCGATATCGAGATGATGAAAGAATTAGGGTATTGTTCTGGTATCGAAAACTACTCCCGTTTCTTTGATGGCAGGCAGCCTGGGATGCGTCCATTCTGTTTGCTGGATTATTTTCCCGATGATTATCTGATGGTGATTGATGAAAGCCATGTAACCGTTCCGCAGATTCGAGCGATGTATGGCGGGGATAGATCGCGAAAATTATCACTGGTAGAATATGGTTTCCGTTTGCCAGCTGCGCTAGATAACAGGCCATTGAATTTTAATGAGTTTGAAGCTTTGGCGCCACAAACCATTTATGTTAGTGCAACACCTGCAGAATATGAACTTGAAAAGTCGGAAGGTGTAGTGGTTGAACAGGTAATTCGTCCAACGGGTTTACTTGATCCGGTTATTGAAATTAGGCCAGCCATTAATCAGGTGGATGATTTGTTGGATGAAATAGATTTAACCATCAAAGATGGCGGACGTATCCTGGTTACAACTTTAACCAAACGAATGGCTGAAGAGTTAACAAAATATCTTGATCGGTTAAATATCAAAACGAGATACATTCACTCTGAAATCAAAACGCTGGAAAGGGTGGAGATTCTCCGCGGTTTAAGGCTTGGAGAATTTGATGTTTTGGTGGGGATTAACTTGTTGCGTGAAGGATTGGATTTACCTGAAGTAACCTTGGTAGCGATTCTCGATGCTGATAAAGAAGGTTTCCTACGTTCCGAAAAATCGTTGATTCAAACCATTGGGCGTGCTGCCCGTAATGATCGCGGCCGTGTAATCATGTATGCTGATGGCATTACTGAAAGTATGGAAAAAACAATTTCTGAAACCAACCGTCGTCGTGATATACAAATTGCTTACAATTTGGAAAATGGCATCGTACCAAAAACGGTAGGAAAATCTCGCGAAGCCATTTTAGAGCAGACTTCGGTATTGGATTTCTCACAGAAAGCGACCGATAATAAGGCCAGAGCATACATTGAAAATGCAGAGATTAGCATTGCTGCGGATCCGATTGTTCAGTACATGGGCAAAGCAGAATTGCAGAAGGCGATTGATAACACCAAGAAAGATATGCAGAAAGCGGCGAAAGAAATGGATTTCTTACAAGCTGCAAAATTGCGTGACGAGATGTTTGCTTTAGAGAAAATGTTTAACGAGAAGTTTGCGAAGTAGCCTTTTTAGATTCATTTTACCGAAATTGAAAATTTATTCGGAGTTTTGAAGCTCAAAAAATAATCATGAACGGTCAAAACAGAAAAGATGTTTATCCAGGTTTAGAAGTTGGAATTATCCTTAAAAAGGACCAGCGATCTGGTAATATTACTTATGGAGTGGTACAAAATTTACTTACATCTGCGGCCTTTCATTCGCGTGGAATAAAAGTAAGGCTGGAAGATGGACAGGTTGGAAGGGTAGCTGAAATCGTTGAAGAATAAAACTTAACAAGGCCTTTTGGCGTAGTATAAATGTAATAACAATGCAATTAAAGGCGAAAAAAGTAACAAAATAAATTTTGGGACGTCTATATTTGTAACAACAGTAATTAAAGAATGGCATTTATTAAATTCATTTTCATTGCAATATTAGTCCTCTGGATCATCAGAATGTTGATTCGATTGATATTGCCTATGCTGTTTAATAACCTGGCCAGCAAAATGCAACAGCAGGCAACCGGACAGGGGCAGCAGCAACAAAGACGATCAAAACCGGAAGGCGCTATTTCTATAGATTACATGCCTCCAAAACCCGATCAAAGCAAAACGGATAAACTTGGCGACTTCGTAGATTACGAAGAAGTTAAATAAAAAAAGCAAAGCCCTGACGAATGTCGGGGCTTTTTGTTAGCAATATATTTTTTACTTAAGTTAATATTTATTTGCCTCCTCTTGAATTGTCTTATTGCGGTTCAGTAACAGTCTTTTCATGTAGCTTTTTAAAAATATTTTTTCCACGATTACTCCAAGCCAACCAAAAGGAGCACTGAATTCAAAAATGTCTGTCATTTCTGTTTTCTGGCCTTTTGGTGCAAATATATGTTGATGACGAAGCCTTTTAAACGGACCTTTCACCATTTCATCGATAAAATAAACCGGTATTTTCATCTCCGATATCCTGCTCGTCATGGTGAAATAAAATCCAAGGTGTTTTGCTTTCCATGTAACGGTTTCATTGATGCCAATCAGTCCGGAAGTACATCCAGCTATTGCTTCCTCATTTTCATTTTTCATGGAATGCACATGCAAATCAATACTTCGGGCTAAATCAAAGCATTGCTCAATGGGTGCATTTACTAATGTTTTTAAAATAATGATTGACATCTTATATATTGTTCAAGCAATACAAACTAAAATTATTCATGGTATTAAATTCATCAGGCTAAATGCTTAGGCTGATGATATCATGAATCGCATGCTCAATTTTACCATATTGAAACTCAAATCCACTCTCCAATAAAACTGCTGGTTTAACCCATCTGCTTTTTAAAATTAATTCCGTCTCGGTTCCGATAATCATTGCACCAATGCTCAAAAGCCAGGCGGGTGTTGGTAATCCAAATGGTATCCCGTAAATTTTTCTGATGTTATCCATTAAAACTTTATTGGTTACTGAATTTGGGGCGGTACAATTTACAATGCCATCAATCTTTTCGTTTTTTAAAAGCCACTCTATCGCTCTAATCGCATCTTGCTCGTGCACCCAGTTTACATACTGCTTGCCATCGCCTTGCTTTCCGCCTAAGCCAAACTTTACTAAATTCAGTAATCTTGGAAACGCACCGTCATTTTTCCCAAGTACGATACCCATCCTTAAGGCAATTTTCCTCGTTTTGGGTGTGTCATTTTCAAAAAATGTATTTTCCCAAACTTTACAAACATCTATAGAAAAGCCGTAACCAATTTCTCCGGTATATTCATCCTGTGGCTGATCTTCCGCATGGCGGTAAATGGTTGCAGAGGTAATGTTGATCCATAATTTTGGAGGCGCTATAAGCTTATTAATGACAATAGCCAGCAGTCTTGTAGGAACAACTCTGGAGTTGATGATCTCTTCCCGGTTCTTTTTGGTATACCTGCAGTTTACATTTTTACCGCAGAGATTTACCAGTAAATCAGCATCTTCTAATTCCTTTGCCCATACATCTTCAGTTTTTCCGTTCCATAAAATGGTTTTAATATTTCCATTTACTGGCTGTGGTTTTCTGGCAAGAATGACCACTTCTTTTGCCAGTGCTGAAAAATGTTTTGCCAGTATTCCACCTAAATATCCGTTTCCTCCTGCGAGTATAATTTTTTTGTAAGCCATGATTTCTATGCGGTAAAGATTAAAGCCAAAACAATTAACCGGTAAAGTACCCAGGTAATACTCATCAACCAGCCCAATTTTAGTATTTTACTTCTGCGGATATGCTCCAGGAACATCAGCCCGGCAACCATTAAAAAGTATATTATATAAAAAATTGGATTTAAGTTAAAGAGTAGATTAATCACCAACCCAGCGATAAGCATCAGCGAGCCTGCAAATGAAATCGTCATCATATGTCCCAGGTAATCCCAAAGTTCTTCTTTTTTATAAATGGCGATGAGGAAACCTTGGAAAACAATCTGTCCGCCACAGATAAAGTACTCTCTATACTTTCCACCCAATGGAACGAAATCGGTAAGTAGGCATGCATATTTCGTTAGCATGAAAGCCGTTAGAAACCAGGTGAATAACAGGTAAGCAATGCGGTAATTTAACTTAAAGCTGGGCTGAACGGCATTTGGTTTGGTAACTGCCGGGATGATTACTTTCCTGTTGTAAGATATGAACGCATAGATTTTAGTCATCAGCCAAATAAATGGCCTAAATGCAAAGAGCGGTTTTAAAAAAGGGATAACATGGCCGATAATTTTGAACAAACTTTTAATGCCGTAGGTAACTTCTCCACTTTCTGTATTTACCAAAGCAATTTCATTGGCAGCTCGTTGCTGATCAACTAGTGGGCAAATTTGAGCTGGCGTATGTTGATAAGATTCCCTTCCGTTTACAGCTAACATGCCGGTTTTAACAAATGCTTTTGTATACACTTCACACATTGGGCATTCCTCATCGTACAGGATAACATGGTTATTTAGCGTTTTCATTTTATTTAAATATTTATACTTTCAGTAAAATATGAAAGTTTGGTTTAAAAAATTAAGCCGGTTAAGGCTTAGGTAAAGGTATTTGTTTCATGGATGAGTCATCCATACTACTTAAACACTTTCAGCACTGATCCCCAAAACCAGCTCTCTTCAGCTTTTAACATGGTTTCTAATGTTTTATCAACATTACCCGCCAATTTATTAATGTCTGCAACAGATTTTTTAAAAGTTTTAAATGCTGGATCTTTCTCATCTCCGGTTACGGTAGAAAGCTCATTGAGAACCTTTAATACGGGTTCGAGCTCTCGTTTTTTCCGTTCTTTGGCTACCTGCCTTGCGATATTCCAAACGTCTTTATCAGCAAAAAAATATTCTTTTCTTTCTCCTGCCTTATGTTGTTTTTCAATCAAACCCCAACCAATCAGATCGCGAAGCGTCATGTTAGCATTCCCTCTGGAAATGCTTAAGGTTTCCATAATTTCTTCGGTAGTTAAAGCTTCAGGAGAAATCAATAACAAAGCATGAACCTGAGCCATGGTTCGGTTAATTCCCCACTCAGAACCTAACTTGCCCCACGCTTCGATAAATTTAAGTTTTGCTGCTGCTAATTCCATAAACAAATATAACAACATTTTTAAACTTTCAAAAATTATTGAAAGTTTATTTTATTTGAAAGTTTAGTTGAATGGTTGGTATTCGTTTTTAGTAAGAAATACATCTTAAATGAGTTAAGTTTAGATGAACCAGGCTTCAATCTAATTTTTTATTCGTCTCACATTTAATTTATTCCTTTTTTATACCGCCCAATTTTTTATTTTTGACGTTCGTTTAAACTTAAACAAACCTTAATGAATAACTGGTTTAATAAAAATGGCATCCACCTGGCCATTATTGCATTTTTTGTAGTCATTACTTTTGCCTACTTCAGTCCTGTTTTGCAGGGTAAAGCGCCACAGCAAGGCGATGTTTTGCAGGCAAAAGCCATGCAGAAAGAAATTATGGATGTAAAGGCCGCCACTGGAAAAGGTCCGCTTTGGACTAACCAGATGTTTGGCGGGATGCCGGCTTACCAAATCTGGGTGCAATATCCATTAAATATCACTACCTATGGAATCGATGTAATTAAAGGTATTTTTCCTGATCCGGTTGGTACGGTAATTTTGTATTTAATAGGTGCCTATTTACTATTTTGTGTGCTTAAAATCAATCCGTGGCTGGCTGCTGCGGGTGCAATTGCATTTGCATTTACCTCATACAACTTTATCATCATCGCCGCTGGGCACAGTAATAAAGCACTGGCTATTGGTTTCTTTGCGCCAATTTTAGCCTCAATCATTTTAGTTTTAAGAGGAAGATATCTGGTTGGAGCGAGTTTACTTGCTTTATTTATGGCTTTGGAAATCAGATCGAACCATATTCAAATGACCTACTATTTGTTTATCGCTCTGTTTATTTTAGCCTGTATCGAATTTTACCATGCTTTTAAAGCTAAACAACTGAGTGTTTTTGGTAAATCTATTGCATATGTTGTTGCGGGTATTGTATTGGCAGTTTTAGTAAACGCAGGTACGCTATGGACAACCTATGAATATGGTAAAGAAACCATTCGCGGAAAATCAAATTTAACAACCGATAAGGCAGAACCTGCAAATGGCCTTGATAAAGAATATGCGTACCAATGGAGCCAGGGTGTTGGAGAAAGTTTTACTTTCTTAATTCCGAATTTATATGGTGGTGCGAGCAGTATCGATGAAATGATTAAGCCAGAAAGCAATACCTATAAAGCGGTTGAGAAAAACCTTCAGGGTGTCGATCCAAGACAAGCTATTGGATATGTGGCTCAAAATTTAGGTACAAATCAATACTGGGGAAATAAACCAGGTACTTCAGGACCATATTATTTTGGGGCAATCATTTGTTTGCTTTTTGTATTCGGATTATTCATTGTGCAGCATCGCTGGAAATGGTGGATTCTGAGCAGTAGTGTGTTGTTGTTATTTCTTTCGTTCGGGCAAAACTTACCGCTGATTTCTGATATTTTCTTTGATTACCTTCCAATGTATAACAAATTCAGAGCAGTTGAATCTATTTTAGCTGTGGTTGGTTTGCTAGTGCCTTTATTAGCTATTTTGGCCATTAAGGAAGCTCAGGAAGGAAAATACGATCAGAAATATCTGGTGAAGAGATTAACATGGTCTGCAGGTATTACCGGTGGTTTATCTTTAATTGTGGCCATCATGCCAACTGCATTCTTCAGCTTTACACAATCCAACCAGCCACAGGTTTTAGATGCCCTTGCTCAAACGTTACAAAATAACAGAGGCGCTGCTATCGAAATTATTAATGGTGTGGTTGCCGATCGCGTAGCGCTTGCACGTGCTGATGCATGGCGTACGGTACTTTTTATTGCCATTGGTTTTGGCTTAACGTGGGCATTCATCACTAAAAAAATGAATATGCAATTGGCCTTTGGCTTATTGGCTTTGTTTATTTTGGTAGATTTATGGCAGGTTGATCGCCGTTATTTAAACAACCAGAACTTTGTGAGTAAATCTGATCTGGCGAGTCATTATCAGCCAAGAGACGTAGATAATTTCATTTCTGCAGATAAAGATCCAAACTTCAGGGTTTTCGATTTATCATTAGGAGATCCATTCAAAAGTGCAGAAACATCTTTTTTCCATAAAACTGTTGGTGGTTTCCACTCGGCAAGGTTAAAGCGCTTTCAGGAGCTGGTTGATCATCAGTTAACCAAAAGCATCAATCAGGATGTGCTGGATATGTTAAATGCGAAATATATCATTACACAAGACCCTCAAAATGGCTCTTATAAAATGCAACGCAATGCAACTGCTGCAGGTAATGCCTGGTTTGTCCAAAGTGTTCAATATGCTAAAAACGCCGATGAGGAAATGAAAGCCATCAGTAGTTTCGATGCAAAGAAGGAAGCTATTGTTGATGAGCAATACAAATCATTAATTGATACCAAACGATTGGGTACTGGTGTGGAAGGCTTTATTAAGTTAACCAATTATACACCTGATCATTTAACCTACGAGTATTCTTCAGCCAAAGATGTGATTGCTGTTTTCTCAGAGGTTTATTACAACAAGGGCTGGAAAATGTATATCGATGGTGTTGAAAAACCATATTTTAGAGCGGATTATATTTTACGTGCTGCTCAGCTGGAAGGTGGTAACCATAAACTGGAATTTATCTTCCACCCAACATCATATTATGCCGGAGAAAAAATCTCGCTGGCCGGTTCAATTTTATTGTTAGCTGGATTAGGTTTCGGCTTTTATTCAGAAAATAAGAAAAAAAAGAAAGCTGTTAAAGCTTAATTTGCTTAACTTTTATAAGCCAGAAATATAAGTCATTCGATGAAGCTGGGCGATGTTCCATTTCATTGAATGACTTTTTTGGTTTCTGTTTATTTCAATTTGCCGAGCCAACTGAAGTAATATACGGTCAAACCTCCAATTTAACATCCTTTATCATTTGGCAGAATAATTTAACAGTGCCGTAACATTTGTTTGATAAACAGTGTCTTACCTTTGTCAGGTAAAATCAGATGATATGTTAGAGACATTCTTCGCCGTATGTTTATTAATTGTGGTACTTTATTTCTTTAGTCCTTTTGAGGTTAAACTCGATGAGGAAGAAGAGTGGTAAAATAATTTTTAATTTTTCTAAACTGCTTTCATTAAGCGGTAACATATTCTTTCCCCCTAAATTTCCCGGTTATGGACAAAAGAAACATTGATGTAGTGGTAATCTCCGACGTACACTTGGGCACCTATGGCTGCCACGCTAAAGAATTGCTAAAATATCTCAAAAGTATTCGGCCTAAAACAGTGATTTTGAATGGCGATATTATTGACATCTGGCAATTTAGCAAGAGTTACTGGCCTGATTCGCACATGAAAGTGATCCGTAAGTTGATGAAGTTTGTTTCTGAAGGTGTTCAGGTTTATTATCTCACAGGCAATCATGACGAAATGCTCCGGAAATTCGATGGAATGGAAATGGGAAGTTTTCATCTCCAAAACAAATTAATTCTGGAATTAGATGGAAAGAAAGCATGGTTTTTTCATGGCGATGTTTTCGATGTAACCATGCAGCATTCCAAATGGCTGGCCAAAATGGGGGCAGTGGGTTATGATACGCTAATCCTGATAAATAGTTTTGTAAACTGGGTTTTAACTGCCTTTGGTAAAGAGAAAATGAGTTTTTCGAAAAAGATAAAAGCTAAATTTAAAGATGCAGTGAAATTTATCAATAGTTTCGAACAAACTGCCGGAGAACTGGCTATTGAAAAAGGTTACCACTATGTAGTCTGTGGCCATATCCACCAGGCGGAGAAACGCCAGATTACTTCAGATGAAGGACAGGTAACTTATCTGAATAGCGGCGATTGGGTAGAAAGTTTAACCGCTTTGGAATATCAAGATCAAAGTTGGTCGGTTTTTAAATATGATCATCTCGATTTTATTAAAGATGAATTGGATGAAGGAATTCTTTCTGATGCTGAAGATTTGAAAAGCAAGCTTGATGTAAACATACTTTTACAGCACATTAAGTATGAAATTGCTCAATAATTTTTGGATATTCGGCACAAATGAAAATACTGTACGCAATTCAGGGGACCGGAAATGGTCATATTAGCAGAGCTCGTGAAATTATTCCTTTACTTCAAAAATATGGCGAACTCGATATTTTAGTTAGTGGTACGCAGGCTGATGTAAAATTAAGCCAACCGGTGAAATATCAATTACATGGCTTCAGCTTTATTTTTGGAAAAAAGGGCGGGGTGGATCATTTTAAAACCTGGCTGAGCATGAATCTTTTCCGTTTCAGGAAAGATATGAAACAACTCGACCTTAAACAATATAACCTCATTGTAAATGATTTTGAGCCTGTAAGTGCATGGGCTTGTAAATTACAGGGTATTGAATGTGTGTCGTTAAGTCACCAGGCTGCTTTTAAATCAAAAAAAGTTCCAAGACCAAGAACATTAGATTGGGGAAAGCTAATTTTGAGTCGCTATGCACCAACGAAACATCATATTGGTTTTCATTTTGATCGGTACGATACTTTTATCCATACACCGGTGATCAGGGCTGAGATTAGATCGCTAAGAAGCGAAAATCTCGGTCATTATACAGTTTACCTCCCAGCAGTTGATGATAAAAGGCTGGTGAAGTTGCTTTCCCAAATTCCCGAAATTAAGTGGCAGGTATTTTCTAAGCACAGTAAAGAAGCTTACGTCTATGAAAATGTATTTGTGGAGCCGGTTAACAATGAGAGGTTTAATAAAAGTTTAGCCACTTGCGAAGGTTTATTTACCGGCGGTGGCTTTGAAGGTCCGGCAGAAGCACTTTATTTAAAGAAAAAATTATTGGTTGCACCAATGCGCTTTCAGTTTGAACAACAATGTAATGCCTATGCACTCAAACAATTTGGCCTCCCCGTGATATGGGGAAGTACAAAAAACTGGTTGCCGATCGTAAAAGAGTGGATTAATAATCCTCAAAAGCATGAGTTCGACTTTCCTGATGAAACAGCCCAGATTATCGATGACATGGTAAAAAAATACGCCAGGCCCTAAGCGTAACTAGCTCAATTTCATAGACTATGTAGCAACTAGTTCATATTGTTGCTGCATAAGTCTTTGCTCCTTGTTCTTTGCTCCTTATTCTTTGCTCCTTCATCCTTGCTCTTTCATCATTATCTGCTGTTCTTTGACCTAGGCTTTTTTTCTTTCAGGTTTTTATCTTTACTTTGCCTACACTTTAAAAAAGCATGATTAATCAGTTTCGACAGCTAAATCCAATAAACTTACTGTTCCTCTTAGCTTACACATTTTTCATGCGTATAGCGATTTTTCATGAAACACCTGCGCAACTTAACTTCGATTTCTTAGAACCATTTGCCCGATTGCTGATCAATATTGATTTGGATAATGCTTTTACGGCTGCTACAAACATATTTCTAGCTGCGGTGGTCGTTTTTGCACAGGCTTTGATCTTTAATAACATCATCAACAATCATAATTTACTGACCAAGCCAAGCTTCCTGCCTGCATTGATGTACATCACCGGGATGAGCCTGTTTATGCCTTTTATGATTTTGAGTCCGGCATTAATTTGTAACTTTTTGCTGATTTGGGTGATTGATAAATTCCTAAAACTTGGTAAGAGTGCCAATTCCATTACTACCGTATTTGATATTGGAATGATCATTGGTGTCGGTACGCTCATTTACTTCCCGTTTATGGCGATGCTATTGATGATTTTTTTAGCGTTATTATTATTCAGGTCGTTCGACTGGAGGGAATGGATTGCAGGATTAGTTGGCTTTATTACAGTTTTTTTCTTCCTGGCTGTGTTTTACTATTGGAACGATAATTTATCTTCGTTCTACCAAATATGGAAACCACTTGGCAACAAGTTTCCATCCGTTTTCAAAGTAAACTATAATGATTATCTGGTACTTATTCCGGTTGCCATCATTATCGTGCTGGCCTCATTGCAGTTGAGGGAAAACTTTTTCAGAAGTTTCATCAGCACCCGCAAGGGATTTCAATTGCTGTTTTTCATGTTCATCATAGCAGGGGCCAGTTTTTACCTTAAACCCAACTTTAGAACCTGGCATTTTTTGCTCTGCGTACCTCCCGGGTCGGTATTGTTGGCTTATTATTTCAGCAATGCGAAAAAACGTTGGTTTTATGAAACACTCTTCGTATTGTTTGTATTATCTATCCAATACTTTCTTTTTGTTTAACCTTTTTTAACAAAATACTAGAACAATACTTAACAAAGATTAATAGCTTTGTGGCTGGGTTTTGCGAGGAATGCTTTTTTTAGTTTATATGTTGCATCACCAGGATAGAAAGTATATCAAACAAATTTGTTTTGCGTTAAATAACATAAATGCACAGTTTAAGCATTGATATTGGTAACTCTTCAGCAAAGGTAGCTGTTTTTGCGGGGAAGGAAGTTGTTCATCATCAACGGTTAGCCAAGGTGGGTATATTGGATTTGGCGCAGTTAGTTGAAAAATTTTCTCCGAAAAAATCAATTATCAGTAGCGTAAACCAGGAAATAAATCAACTGGAAGAATACTTAAAAAAACATACTCAATACACCCGTTTTACTGCCGCGTTAACTAAAGGCGTTGAAAACAAATATAAAACACCCGCTACATTGGGTTTAGATCGATGGGCCGGTATTTTAGGTGCAAATAGTCTGTTTCCAAAAAATGCTTGTTTGGTAATTGATGCCGGAACCTGTATCACTTATGATTTGCTCACCGGCAAACAAATGTATTTTGGAGGGAGTATTAGTCCTGGAATTGCGATGCGGTTTAAAGCGGTGCATGAATTTACCGGAAGGTTGCCTTCGGTAGAATGGAATCCGGGCGAGGCTATACCTGATGGGGAAGATACGCAGACTGCCATTAAAAACGGCGTTTTACGCGGGATCGTAAATGAAATTGAAGGCTTTATCGCCATAAATAATACAAAAGAAAGTGCCTTAAAGGTGATTATAACAGGTGGTGATGCTAATTTTTTGTTTAAGCAATTACAAAACAGCATCTTTGCCCCTCAAATTATACAAGATCCCTATATCGTATTAAAAGGATTAAATGAAGCTATTGCAGATTAAAATGTACAGAAGAATAAATTATATTGCAGCCATACTCGTTCTAGTTTGTGGTTTAGGTGCCCAGGCACAAGTGACCACTTCCTCTCCATATTCAAGATTTGGACTTGGAAATATAAAAGGCTCTTTGCTACCACAATTTAGGGCAATGGGCGGTATATCTACAGCCGTAAATTCAGTAACCGGATTCAATAACATCAACATGCAAAATCCGGCATCCTATTCAGCAGTTACATTAACCACTATTGATGTAGGGATGAGTGCAGGTTTAACCAGTTTATCAAGAAATAACTTAACTGAAACGAGTTTCAACTCTACTTTCAGTCACCTGGCCTTTGCCGTACCTGTTAGCAGAAGATCGGCCTTAAGTTTTGGTATTCTTCCTTATTCTGATCTAGGCTACACTTACAGAAATACAGTTAAAATTGATACTACAAATGTAGATCAGCTGTATGAAGGAGAAGGCGGTTTATCAAAAGCTTATATTGGCTATGGTTACCGCATTGGCGATCATTTAAGAATCGGCGCAAATGCGGAGTATATCTTTGGAAATCTGTTAACTACCCGAGCTACTGAGTATGCTTCTGCCGGTGCCATCAATGCAAAACTGCAAAATAAAAATAGTGTAGGTGGACTAAATTATTCATACGGTATTCAGTATGATTTCAATATTGGCAAGAAAACTTCAATGACACTGGGTTATTCAGGAAGCAATTCTGGTAAGCTGAATTCTACGCAAACTTTCTATGCCACTCAATATAGCAGAGATGCAAACGGAAACGAAAACACTGCGCTTGATACGTTGAGCTCTGTTGATAATGGTAAATCGAATTTAACTTTGCCTTTAACGCATAATTTTGGTATCTCCATTAAACAAAGTGATAAATGGTTAATAGGTGCTGATTTTAGAATGAGCAAATGGGCTGCAACCAGCATCAACAATATCAATTCAGGTTTGCAGGATAGCTGGGGAGCATCATTAGGCGGGCAATGGACGCCAGACGCCACCTCATACAACAGTTATATGAAACGTGTTGACTATCGTTTGGGCTTCAGCTACGATAAAACTTATATTCAGATCAATAATCAGGATATTAAACAAATGGGTGCTTCACTCGGTTTTGGTTTCCCATTGCCAAGTGCAAATGCCGGATCAGCATTTTATAAAATTAACTTCACTACCGAGGTAGGCCAAAGGGGAACGCTAAATAATAACCTGGTAAAAGAACAATACATTAACTTCCATTTAGGGTTTACACTGAATGATACCTGGTTCCGTAAATACAGGGTAGATTAATGAAACTGAAAACTTTTTTATATGGTTCGATGCTCGGGTGGTCAATCTTTTTGACATCCTGTGGAGATGATGACCTAAAAAAAGCAAATTCAGTAGCCATTAATAAAATTACCTTTACCAGAGATCGAACAATTGGTGTAGAAGTTGTTTACAGCGATTCTGCCCGGGTAAAAGCAAAAGGTAATGCACCCATTATGGATAAGATCACACCATCAGAAGGTGCGGTGTATCAGGAAATGCCAAAGGGCGTCAATATCGATTTCTTTAATCCTAACGGAACCATTGATGGTAATCTGGTGTGCGATTACGCCATCCGCAAGGATCAGGATAAAAAAACGGAGTTTAGGAAAAACGTTGTTGTTAAAAATAGCAAAGGCGATACTTTCTCCTCCCAGGAATTGATATGGGATGAGATCAAAAAAATCTTTTATTCCACCCAAAGGGTTTATGTTAAAGGTGCTGATGGTAGCGAGGGTAATGGAATTAATTTCGTAGCGCCGCAGGATTTTAGTACCTATTCAATGGAAACAGGAAGCGGTGATTTAAATATGAAGGAAGGCATTGCTCCTTAACCAGTATCGAATTTTGAATGATCGCATGTGCGTTAATATCTCTGCATTTCATTCGCCATTTGCTCATTCTATCGTCCGCTTAAACGCTAATTTCAGCAGTTCTATTTGCTTAAAAATTAAACACTTGATAAATAAAATTTTGTGTTTTCTTTTTTGTGGCAAATTTGTATCTTGCGCCCTCTTAAAAAAAACTAAATAAATTTAAAGTACAATATGGGATTAATGACATTTTTGCGTAACCGTGCTGGCTATATCTTGGTCTTTGCAATCGGTTTTGCAATTGTTGCATTTTTAGTAGGCGATGCAATTAACGTGGGTAAGCCTTTTTGGTCGGCCAATCAAAAGGTAGTGGGTACGGTTGATGGAAATGATATCAGTATTGATGATTTTCAACCAAAAGTAGATCAAAGTTTAAACCAGTATAAACAACAATTCGGCGGAAGCTTAAATCCTCAAATGACAGCAATGGCAGTAGACCAGGCCTGGAATGCTGAATTGGCTGGTGTATTATTGAATAAGGAATATGAACGTTTAGGTTTAACCGTTTCTGAAGATGAGTTGTTCGATTTATTACAAGGTCAAAACCCAAGTCCATTAATCAAACAATACTTTTCAAACCCACAAACGGGGCAAGTAGACCGTGCTACTTTGATGAACTTCTTAAAATCAAAAGATGCGCAGGCTTTGCAACAGTCAAACATGTTGCAACAAGAAATCAAAAACCAATCGTTACAATCTAAATATTCAAACTTAATCCGTAACTCGGTTTATGTAACTTCGTTAGAGGCTACAGATGAATATAACAATCGTAATAAACTGGCGAATTTCAAATATGTTGGCTTAGATTACAGCACCGTTGCTGATGCTTCGGTAAAATTAACTGACGCAGATTATTCGGCTTATTATGATGAAAATAAAGCTCGTTTTAATAACCCTCAGGAATCACGTTCTTTTGATTATGTGTCATTCAGCATTCGCCCAACTGTTGCAGATTCGGCAGCTGTTAAAGCGCAAATTGAAAAAATTGCAGCTGATTTCCAAGTTTCTAAAAACGATTCACTTTTCGCAGCCATCAATTCTGATGTGAAAGTGCCTTATACTTATTTATCAAAAGGTAAACTAGGTGATCCGGCTTTAGACTCAGCAGTTTTTGCTTTGCCAGCTGGAAGTTTTTACGGTCCGAAATTAACCGGAAACTCTTATAAATTAATTAAAGTTATCGATACCCGTTTTTCTCCAGATTCAGTTAAAGTGAAACACATTTTAATTGATCCAGCTAAAGTTGGTGGAGACGATAAAGCAGCTAAATTAGCTGACTCTCTAAGAGGCTTGATTTCAAAAGGTGGCAACTTTGCGGAGCTTGCTAAAACTTACAGTGTTGATGGATCAAAAGACCAAGGTGGTTCACTGCCATCTTTCACTCGTGGTCAAATGGTTCCTGAATTCGAAAATGCTGCTTTCAATGGAAAAGCAGGAGATTTAAAAGTAGTGAAATCTCAGTTCGGATACCATATCATGAGCATCGAAAGACAGATGGGTAATTCGAAAGTTGCAAAACTTGCTTATATCGAGAAAGCATTAGGGGCAAGCAGCAAAACACAACAAGCAGCTTATAAGGCCGCAAGTAATTTCCTTAACGAAGTTAAAGGCAAAGATTTCGCCAAGTACGCTCAGGAAAAAGGATTAAAAGTTTCAGTTGCCGATAAAATTGGTGCAACTCAAGGTTTTGCGGCAGGATTAGATAATCCTCGTAAGTTAATTCAGGATGCCTATGCTGCGGATCAAGGTGATGTATTGCCTGAAATCTACACCATGACGAATGAATATGTAGTGGCTCGTTTAACTGCTGTTAATCCAAAAGGTGTTTTACCTTTAGAAGCTGTGAAAAAAGAAATTCAACCATTGGTTCTTAATGCTGTTAAAGCAAAATTATTAAAGGATAAATTAAATGGTGCCGGCAAAGGCAGTTTAGATCAAATTGCATCTAAAGTTGGCGCTCCGGTTAATCCAGTTCAAAATATTGTTTTTGCTAACCCGGTAATTCCAGGTGTGGCACAAGAAAATAAATTAGTGGGTAGCGTATTTGGTGCACAGCCAGGTAAAGTTTCTGCACCAGTAGCAGGTGAGCGTGGGGTGTATGTATTCACTGTAGATGGATTCACTAATCCGGCACCAATTGCGAACATGTTCAAACAAAAAGAGAGCATGTTGTTAAGCTTAGGGCAGCGTTCAGGTCAGGCGGCTTTCCAGGCATTGATTGATAATGCCACTATAAAAGACAATCGTGTGAAATTCTATTAATCAGAAATTCCGTAAATTTGCAACCGTTCCGATGTTTAACCGGAACGGTTTTTTTATTTATAGCCATGGAGATTCAGGAAAATATCATCAATAAAGTAGCGAATAGTGGTTTAATCACTTTAAACCTGGAGGATTTTTATCATAAAGGAGAAAGAGTGCTTTATGATATTAAGGATAATCTTTTCCACGGACTGATGTTGCGGGAAAAAGATTTCAGGGCATTTATCAAGGAGCACGACTGGGCTCAATATCAGGATAAAAACGTAGCCATCATCTGCTCGGCGGATGCAATTGTTCCCACCTGGGCCTACATGCTTTTGGCAAATAAATTACAGCCTGTGGCGAACGAAGTAGTATTCGGTGATTTAGCTACACTTGATGCGGTGATGTTCACCAAAGCATTGGCTAAAATAAATCCACAAGATTATGCAGATGAGCGTGTGGTGGTGAAGGGTTGTGGCGATATCGATATTCCGGTTTCTGCTTATGTAGAAGTGACTAACTTACTCACGCCAGTGGTGAAAAGTATTATGTTTGGAGAGCCATGTTCAACTGTTCCTGTATATAAAAGAAAAGATACCCCACCCCAGCCCTCCCCTGAAAGGGAGGGAGTGATTTAGCTCAGAAATAAAATAATTTAGTTTGGTTTGCTTTTTGCATATATTTCGTAAGGTTATATGACGTTGAAGCTATTTATTCGTTATAGTTTCCGTACACAAACGAAACACACAAACAAATGAAAAAATTAATTCTATTATTTATCCTGACCATCGGTGTAACTGGCGTTCATGCCCAGGAATTACCGCTCAAGAAAGAAGCGGTTTTTCAGGAAGGGGAGACTTTACAATATAAGTTAAGGTATGGATTTATCACTGCCGCGGAGGCAACAATCAAAGTAACCAATTCTGATCTGGTATTTGATAATAAACCCACCTATAAGTTAACTGTTGATGCGCAAACTTCAGGCACTTTCGATGTATTCTACAAAATCAGAGATCACTATGATTCCTATATCGACAAGAAAGATTTATTGCCTTATTTTTATCAGGAGAACATACGAGAAGCCAGTTATAAAAGACAGGATAAAGCCCGTTTTAACCAGGACGCTAAGAAAATTGTTTCAAACCGGGGCAACTTTAATACCCCAACCAATCAGACATTTGATTTAGTATCTGCTTATTATTTTGCCCGGAGTTTAGACATATCAAAACTCAAAGTAGGGGATAGCTTTAAATTGAATTATTTTCTCCAGGATGAGGTTTCGGCGTTGGAAATTGAATACGTAGGGAAAGAAACCATCAAAAGTAAATTGGGAAATATCCGGTGCTTAAAATTCAGTCCGTCCATTAAACCAGGGCGTATTTTTAAAAAGGATAGTCGTTTGTATCTTTGGGTGACAGATGATGGAAACCGTGTGCCGGTAAAAGCACAGGTTGAAATCTTGGTGGGTGCAGTAACCATGGAGTTAAAATCAGCCGCAGGCTTAAAATATGCGTTAGCAAAAGAATAATGATGATAGAAGTGGAACAAGTGCTCGTGCACGAGGATGTTTTAAAAGAAAACTTTGTATGTAATTTAAGCAAATGCAAAGGAATCTGCTGTGTGGAAGGTGATTCTGGTGCACCATTGGATCATGATGAAACTGCGGTGTTGGAAGAAATCTATCCAAAGATCAAACATTTGCTTCACGAAAAGGGCATTAAGGCTATTGAGGAACAAGGCGTTTACGTGGTAGACGAAGATGGTGACTTAACGACCCCTTGCGTAGATAAAAATAAAGAATGTGCTTATGTGTTATTTGAAGGCGGCATTACCAAATGTGCCATTGAAAAAGCATATGAGCAGGGAATTGTAGACTGGCAAAAACCAATATCCTGCCATTTGTATCCCATCCGCATCACCAAATATCCTGAATTCGAGGTGTTGAACTATGATCGCTGGCATATTTGCCATGATGCTTGTACGTTTGGACGAGAATTAAAAGTCCCGGTGTATAGTTTCTTAAAAGGACCGCTGATCAGAAAGTATGGTGAAGATTGGTACAAAGAATTGGAAAGTTCTGTAGCAGCGATGTAAACCAAGTATTTCATCATGGTAATCCGTTACTATCCACTTTTTTTAAATATCATTTATTTAAAAGTACGGATCCATTGGCGTTTTTCATCAAGTTACACATGCCTTAAAATGCCTTCATCATGCGTTAAACTACGACGTTGATATGGATAGGAGAGCGGCATACTGTGACAGCGTTTCTGCGTTATTATATTTATATAAAAGGGTTTTAGATGTCTATAAAATACGGAATAAATCTGACGTTTTAAATGGTATATTTATCTAAACAGGAGGTACATCACAAATGCAAAGCAAATGATTCCTCCAATCAGCACTATCAGACAGCCTAATCTTCTCATTAAATATCGGGACGATTTTAAGTTTTTGCTAAACTAACTAATTATTCCGCTTTTTAAAATTTCTTATTATTACTTTATATAAATAATTCAGTGTAAGCCTCTGTTTCACCAAATGGGCATCTATATTATTCATTCGAAACCCCTAAGCGAGGAGTTAAGTTAGTCATATAGCGTCATTTAGTTGTTTGTTTCCATAAACTATCTTATTTTAGCCGACTGAAAATCATTTAATGACTGTGAAAAAAATTCTAATTACTGGTGGGGCAGGCTTTATCGGCTCTCACGTAGTCCGCCGTTTTGTAAATAATTACCCAAATTACGAAATTGTTAACCTTGATGCTTTAACCTATGCAGGTAATCTGGCAAACTTAACGGATATCGAAAATAAACCAAATTATAAGTTTGTTAAAGAAGATATCACTGATGCGGTTGCAATCATGGAATTATTTAAAAGTGAAAACTTTGATGCGGTAATTCATTTGGCAGCAGAAAGTCATGTAGATCGCTCCATCGCTGATCCGACAGCTTTCGTGATGACCAACGTCATTGGAACAGTAAATTTATTAAATGCTGCACGCGAATACTGGAAAGGTAGTTATGATCAAAAACGTTTCTATCACGTAAGTACCGATGAGGTATATGGTGCTTTAGGCGAAGAAGGAATGTTTACCGAAACCACTTCTTATGATCCGCATAGTCCATATTCTGCATCAAAGGCAAGTTCTGATCATTTTGTAAGGGCATATCACGATACTTATGGAATGGACTGTGTGATTTCGAACTGTTCTAACAATTATGGCTCTCATCACTTCCCAGAGAAACTGATCCCGTTGGCCATCAATAATATTAAAAATAATAAACCTGTGCCTGTTTATGGTAAGGGTGAAAATGTACGCGATTGGTTATGGGTGGAAGACCATGCCCGTGCCATTGATGTGATTTTCCACAACTCTAAAACCGGTGACACCTATAACATCGGTGGACATAATGAGTGGAAAAACATTGATTTAATCAATTTGTTGTGCACCATCATGGACCAGAAATTGGGTCGTGAAGCAGGTGAATCAGCTAAATTAATCACTTATGTAACTGATCGTGCAGGCCATGATTTGCGTTATGCTATTGATTCTTCTAAGCTGCAAAATCAATTGGATTGGGTGCCAAGTTTACAGTTTGAAGAAGGTTTAGCCAAAACGGTTGACTGGTATCTTCAGAATGAAGATTGGTTAAACAATGTAACTTCAGGTAATTATCAGTCTTATTACGAAAAACAATACAGCAATAAATAATGGAAATCGAACAGACGGGTTTAAAAGACTGTATCATTATTAAACCGAGAGTTTTTGAAGATCCAAGGGGATATTTTTTTGAAAGCTTCAATAAACAAACTTTCGAAGAGAAAACAGGATTGTCGGGTAATTTTGTTCAGGATAACCAATCCTATTCTTCCTACGGTGTCATCAGAGGTTTGCATGCTCAAACGGGTGCATTTGCGCAAGCGAAGTTAGTCCGTGTAACTAAAGGGGAAGTTTTAGATGTAGCAGTGGATGTTCGTCCAGGCTCACCTACCTATGGCAAACATGTTGCAGTACGGCTAAGTGCAGAGAATAAATTACAATTATACATTCCAAGAGGATTTGTGCATGGCTTTTCGGTGTTAAGTGAAACTGCAGAGTTTCTTTATAAATGCGACAACTTCTTTAATAAGGCCTCAGAAACGGGTGTGATTTACAATGATGCTGATTTAAATATCGACTGGTTAATTCCCGGAGATAAAGCGTCTGTTTCCGACAAAGATCTTTTATTAAAACCTTTTGCTGAATTACAACATGGGTAAAATATTAATTATTGGTGCTGGCGGTCAGTTGGGTCAATGCCTGAAGATCGTAGCAGAGCGAAGAGCGATTACCAATATTGTCTTTCCGGCAGAAGCTGAGGCCAATATTTTGGATCAGCCTGGTTTAGAATCTTTATTACAAAAGGAGCAACCAGCTTTTGTCATCAACTGTGCTGCTTATACTGCGGTAGATAAAGCAGAAGATGAAGTTGAACTGGCTAAAGCAGTGAATGAAACAGGGGCGGCGAATCTAGCCCTAGCTTGTGCATCAAACCAAGCTATTTTGGTTCATGTTTCTACAGATTTTGTGTTTGAAGGCAATCTCGTAAAGCTATTAACGGAAAATGATGAGGCAAAGCCAATTAACGTTTATGGCCAAACTAAATTAGATGGGGAGAAAGCTGTTATTGCTTTATTGAAGGAACACTTCATTATTCGCACCAGCTGGTTATATTCTGAATATGCCAATAATTTTGTGAAGACCATGCTTAAGCTTGGCGCTGAAAGAGATGAGTTAAATATCATTGCTGATCAGGTGGGTACACCAACTTATGCCATTGATTTAGCTAACGCAATCTTTGATGTGATTGCATCAGGGTCAACATCATACGGTATTTATCATTATAGCAATGAAGGCGTAACCTCTTGGTTTGATTTTGCTCAGGCCATATTCGATATCAGTGCTACCCAGGTAAAAGCAAACCCAATTCCGGGATCAGCTTATCCTACAAAAGCTATTCGTCCTGCATTTTCGGTGATGGATAAATCAAAAATTAAAAATACATTTGGTTTGGCTATTCCATACTGGAGAGATAGCTTAGTTCAGTGTATTGAGAAGCTGAAAGAAAATTAATTAACGACAAAACCGGTGATAGATCTTGAAAATCTTAAATCTAACATCTCAAATCTGAAATCTAAATGAAAGGTATAATATTAGCCGGAGGAAGTGGAACACGTTTACATCCATTAACACTTGCTTGCAGCAAACAAATGATGCCGGTTTATGATAAACCGATGATTTATTATCCGCTTTCGACATTGATGTTGGCGGGGATTAAAGAAATCTTAATTATTTCGACACCACATGACCTCCCTAATTTCGAAAAATTATTGGGCGATGGTAGTTCGCTGGGTTGTAAATTTACTTATGCGGTACAGGCAGAGCCAAATGGTTTGGCACAAGCCTTTGTAATTGGTGAGGAATTTATTGGAAAAGATAAGGTAGCTTTAGTTTTAGGCGACAATATTTTCCATGGAGATGGGATGGCTAAACTTTTACAAGCTAGTGCCGATCCTGAAGGTGGCGTTGTGTTTGCTTATCAGGTTGTCGATCCGGAACGTTACGGCGTAGTAGAATTTGATGAGCATAAAAATGCCATCTCTATTGAAGAAAAGCCAACACAGCCTAAATCAGATTACGCGGTTCCTGGATTATATTTCTATGATAACGAAGTGGTTGAAATCGCTAAAAATATCAAGCCATCTCCACGTGGCGAATACGAAATTACAGATATCAATAAAGTTTACCTGGAAAGAGGAACTTTAAAAGTTGGTGTGTTGAGTCGTGGTACAGCCTGGTTAGATACGGGAACTTTTGCTTCATTAATGCAGGCTGGAGAGTTTGTTCAAATCATTGAGGAACGCCAGGGATTAAAAATTGGCTGTATAGAGGAGATTTCTTATCGGATGGGTTTCATCACTTCCGAACAACTACGGGCGATTGCCACGCCACTTGTAAAAAGTGGATACGGTAGTTATCTGTTGAAGCTGATCAAATAAATATGAAATCCCGATGAAAGTCGGGATTTTTTTTTGAATGTATATTGAGATCATACCATTGCGCTAGGCATTCTCTATTATCCGACACGAACTAGCGGAGATAAGCAGACAGATTCACCTCTTGTTTGGGTATTGAAAACAATACTTTACCTCGGCATCACCATTTCTACACCCAATCACTTTCTCCAGACTTTAGGTGGTCACTGGTGAAAGTTAAGCTTCCTCGAAGCATTACCGAAGTGTACCCGAAGCATTGTAGAAGTAGGGGACAGGCAGGCAAAGCCGAAACATGGACTGCACACGGACTTGAGTTGGACTTGATAAGGATTTGATGATCGAGAAATTTGCATTTGCAAACCGGATTGATGTGTCCTTTTGGAATAATCAAAATTAACTAATAACCATGATATCATGTAATTTATAACATTTAATTTTTCCCAAGCTGAGTTTTTTAGCATTGATGTAAAATCAGCTTTGCCAGGTGTTAGATATGAAGCGTTTATAAATTATGCATGATATTCCAAATTTTAGTAATTTAACTTGTGGGTTCATATTGCAGATTGCGATTTTTTTAATTTCTATATCTTTACCGGCACAACATCATATCATGAATGAAGATAAAATAATTGCGGTAATCGGTTTGGGCTATGTCGGGTTACCCTTAGCCATTGAGTTTGCAAAGAAATATAAAGTAATTGGGTATGATATCAAGGCAACACGTGTAGCCGCTTTAAATAACCTGCGTGATGGAACCAATGAAGCCAACCTGGATGATCTGAAAATAGTGCTTCATTCAAAAGGTTTGAATGGTCTAAAATTGAGTGCAGATTTAAGTGATATTAAAAATGCGCAAGTCTTTATCGTCACTGTTCCTACGCCAATAGATCAGCTGAAAAGACCCGACCTGGAACCTCTGCTTGCTGCAAGCAGGATGTTGGGGGAGGTGATCAAAAAAGGAGATATTGTAATCTACGAATCAACGGTATATCCGGGTTGTACGGAGGAGGATTGCGTTCCAGTTCTTGAAAAATATTCAGGTTTAAAATATAATATTGATTTCTATTGTGGCTATTCTCCGGAGCGTATTAATCCTGGCGATAAAATCAATACCTTAACCAAGATTAAGAAAGTAACATCGGGTTCTAATCCGCAGATCTCATTGGAAATCGATCAGTTATATGCGTCAATTATTACCGCAGGTACACATCTGGCGCCAAGCATTAAAGTGGCTGAAGCGTCTAAGGCCATTGAAAATGCACAGCGAGATGTCAATATCTCCTTTGTAAATGAGCTGGCCCTGATTTTTGATAAAATGGGTATTGATACCTCAGATGTGTTGGCTGCCGCATCTACGAAGTGGAATTTTCTCAATTACAAACCTGGTTTAGTTGGTGGACATTGTATCGGCGTCGATCCCTATTATCTGGCGCACAAATCTGAAGTTTTGGGCTACAAACCAGAGGTTATCCTGTCTGGAAGGAGGGTTAATGATAATATGGGCATGTTTGTGGCCAATAAGGTGATCAAAATGATTGTGGCTAAAAGCGGTATCGTGAACGAGGCAAGAGTATTAATTTTAGGATTTGCTTTTAAGGAAAATTGTCCGGATACCCGAAATACCAGGGTTGTAGATATCATTGATGAACTAGAGGCTTTTAACATTGAAGTCGATGTGCATGATCCCTGGGCCGATCGCCATCAGGTTAAGCAGGACTATGGTATCGATCTCATTGGAACAGAAGAATTTTCCGACTACCATGCTGTGATATTGGCGGTTGCTCATCAGAAATTTTTAGCAATCGATTTTGACAGATTTAGAAAGCAAGGCGCTATTATCTTTGACACAAAATCGTTCATCAGCCGCGATTTGGTAGATGCCAGACTTTAAATAAAGAATAGTAAAGGTGCCCTACCCTGCAACGTATGGCGAAATAATACAAAAATTATCCATTTTCCCTTTTTTCTGCTTAAAATAATAAAAATGCCAGGACTGGAGATGGCTTCATTAGCAGGAGATGTTTGTTTAATCTTAAGTCTTTTGTTTATCAAATAAATTATTCTGTATGTTTGCAAATCAATTTTAGGATAGTTTATGAAAGTTGCTTTGATTACGGGTGTGACCGGACAGGATGGTGCATATCTGGCAGAATTTTTATTAAAAAAAGGATATTTTGTTCATGGTTTAAAGCGTCGTGCGTCCTCATTTAATACAGATCGGATTGATCATCTTTATCAAGATCAACATGAAAGCAACGTTAAATTTAAACTGCATTATGGTGATTTAACTGATTCAACAAACCTAATTAGAATTATCCAGGAGGTGCAGCCAGATGAAATTTACAACCTGGCAGCAATGAGCCATGTGCAGGTCAGTTTCGAAATGCCGGAGTATACCGCAAATGCCGACGGAATAGGGACGTTAAGACTTTTAGAAGCAGTTAGAATATTGGGCTTGTCGCAAAAAACGAAAGTTTATCAGGCATCTACCTCAGAATTATATGGTTTGGTCCAGGCTGTGCCACAGAGTGAAACTACTCCTTTCTACCCCCGTTCGCCATATGCTGCAGCTAAAATGTATGCCTATTGGATTACAGTAAACTACCGAGAAGCCTACAATATGTTTGCCTGTAATGGCATACTTTTTAATCACGAAAGCCCTTTACGTGGAGAAACATTTGTCACCAGAAAAATTACAAGGGCAGCCACAAAAATCGCGTTAGGCTTACAAAGTTGTCTTTATTTAGGTAACCTCTCTGCACAGCGAGACTGGGGTCATGCGAAAGATTATATTGAAGCGATGTGGTTAATTTTACAGCAAGAAAAACCGGAAGATTTTGTCATCGCAACAGGAATCACTACAACAGTACGAGATTTTGTTAGAATGAGTTTTGCTGAATTAGGCATAGCAATAGAGTTTAGTGGCAAAGATCAAAATGAGAAAGGCGTTATCATTGACGTTGATCAGGATATTGTTTCACAGTTAAGCTTAAAAACGGAAAACCTTAAACCAGGCCAAACTGTGGTTAGGGTTGATGAAAAATACTTCAGGCCGACTGAAGTTGATTTATTACTGGGAGATCCTACTAAATCTAAAACGCAGTTGGGATGGGAACCTAAATATGACCTGCCATTGTTGGTTAAAGACATGATCTTATCTGATTTAAACCTGATGAAAAAGGATGAGTATTTAAAACAAGGTGGTTATAAAACATTGAACTATTTTGAGTAATCCAGCGTTATTCAAATTTTGAATGTGTATCACCAACATTTCTAATCGCTAACATTGATGTTTAATTTTTTTAAAAAACGGAATAAAATCACAGATATCTCCTGGTTAGGGATTGATATGCATTCGCATATTCTACCTGGGATTGATGATGGCTCTCCCGATATAGCTACCAGTCTAAGATTTGTGAAGTCATTAGCAGCGCTGGGTTTCAATCACTCTATTGCCACGCCACATATCTATAAAGAACTTTATCCTAACAATTTTGAAAGCATCTCTACTGCAAGACAATCACTGCAATCTGCTATTGATGATGCCGCAATATCTTTTAAGTTAGAGTCGGCAGCAGAATATATGGTTGACCAGGATTTTAATTTGGATTCAAAACTGTGCTCACTTCAGGATAAATTTCTCTTAATTGAGATGTCTTATTTGAATGAAAGTCCAAATATTGTTCAGCAGATTTTTAACGTAGAGATTAAGGGCTATAAACCAATTCTAGCACATCCTGAACGATACATATTTTATTTTAAAGATCAATCAAAGCTAAAACTTTTCAAAGAAAAAGGTTGTTTGTTCCAGCTGAATTTGCTTTCTATCGTCGGATACTATGGAAAGGAAGTTAAACAGCTAGCTGAATACTTGCTTAAAGAAAAGATGTATGATTTAGCTGGAACAGATTTGCATCATGATAAACACCTGGGTACATTACAAAATGCAGTTGAATCCGGCAAACTTCATGAACTAATTGGTTCTTATCCTTTCAAAAATAAAGAACTATTTGTTTAAATCGATTCCCATGTTTTGTTTAGCGACAGATTATTAAATCTTAATCGCTAATCTAAGCTGTTCACCTGTCCAATGAAATAATTTTGTATTTTAGCAGTTTATACAAGCAAAATAATGAATGATTCGTCGCTTTGATCTGCCAACTGGCGCAATTTTCATAAACTACCTACATATGAAGTTTAAAAATCTACTTAAGATAACGCTGTTTTTTTTCATTTTAATCATTGCCGCTGCTTCTCTTCACGCTCAAACCAATTATGCCGATGTAAAGGTTGATGAATTGAGCGATGCAAAAATAAGGGAATTGATGCAACGTGCTGAATCGATTGGTTATAATGACGCACAGTTGGAACAATTGGCATTGGCACAGGGGATGAAGCAATCTGAAATTGAAAAACTGAGGGTTAGGGTCGAGAAAATCAGGAAACAGGATGGCACAGAGAATAACAATTCCGGATCTGAACCAACCTTAACGAAACCGTTCACTGATATTAACCGCTCAAGGGTAAATAATTCACAGAGTAAAATTGATTCGCTAAAACGCATTAACTCGGTATTATCGACAAAAGCGCTGGCCAATACCATTACCCCAAGTAAGCTAAAAGTGTTTGGAGAAGAACTTTTTGGGTTAAGCACTCAAACTTTTGAACCCAATTTAAGAATGGCTACTCCCAAAGGCTATATCGTAGGTCCAGATGATGAATTACTAATTGATATTACAGGCGACAATGAGGTAAGCTACAAATCGAAGGTTAGTCCTGATGGCACTATCAGGGTACAATATGTTGGTCTAATTTCTGTAGCGGGTTTAAGCATTGACCAAGCAACTTCCAAAATTAGATCAGCACTATCTTCCACATATCCGGCTTTGAGATCAGGGAAAACTTCAGTTTCCGTTACGCTTGGTAACATCAGAAGTATTACAGTTACAGTTGTTGGTGAGGCCGTAAAACCGGGTTCATATACGGTATCTTCACTTTCGTCTTTGTTTAATGTATTGAGTGCGGCAGGCGGCCCAAATACCAACGGTACTTACCGTAACATCCAAATTATTAGAGGAAACAAAGTGATTAACACTGTGGATATTTACGATTTTCTTTTAAACGGAATACAAAAAGGAAACATCAGACTTCAAGACCAGGATGTTGTCAATATTCCTGTTTATAAAACCAGGATAGAGTTATCAGGCGAAGTCAAAAGGCCTGCTTTTTTTGAAATTAAAGATTCGGAAACCCTTGCTGATGCGTTGCGGTTTGCCGGTGGCTTTTCAAGTGATGCCTATTCAGCGCAAATCAAAGTATTGCAAAACACGAGCCGTGAGCGTAAAATCACTGATATTCCCAGTGCTGAATTTTCAACCTACCAGCCCAGAAATGGCGACAGCTTTGTAGTCGAAAAAATTCTTGACCGTTTTGCTAATCGTGTAGAGATTTCTGGGGCAGTTTTCCGTCCGGGGCAATATGAACTGGATGAGCAGCTCACGCTCAAAAGTTTGATTTTAAAGGCCGATGGTGTAAAGGAAGATGCATTTTTAAATCGAGGATATATTACGCGTTTAAATGCGGATAATAGCCTTGCGTTACTTTCATTCGATTTGGGGAAAATTTTGGCAGGTACTGAAGCTGATATTAAGTTGCAACGTGAAGATCGGGTGGTAATCAAATCCATATTTGAACTGCGGGAAGAGTTTAGGGTAACTATTCAGGGTGAAGTAAGACAGCCAGGCACTTTTGAGTATGCGGATGGAATGAGTTTAGAATCGCTGATTCAGCTTTCCGGAGGGTTCAAAGAAGGCGCAACACCCAACCGCATCGAAATTTCAAGGAGAATAAAAAACAGTGATGCTACCTCAGCGTCTGCACAAACAGCCGAAGTTTTTACGGTGAATGTAGATCCGGATCTTAAACTACAACAAGGTGGATTCACCTTAAAGCCTTTTGATATCGTCTCCATCCGGGGATCGGAAAGTTATCACGTTCAACGCCAGATTAGAATTGAAGGTGAAGTTTTATACCCGGGTGTATATACGATCATCAAAAAAGACGAACGTATTTCTGATGTCATTAAAAGAGCAGGAGGATTAAGTCCGTTAGCTTATCCGGATGGTGCCTCTTTACGCAGAAATGGACGAGATTTAAGATTAGACAGTTTGGAAAGTGTAAGAGAAGACCGTGAAAAGCTGATGAATTTACAACGTTTGAAGCAATCGGGTGCCCGCGATACGACCAGTCTTGATAAAGATCTTCAGGTATTAAGGAGTGATTTAGTTGGGATTGATCTTAAAAAAATTATGGCTAAACCACAATCCCGGTATGATTTAATTGTAGAGAATGATGATGTGATCAGGGTGCCAAAAGAGCTTCAAACCATTCGGGTAACCGGAGAAGTGTTGAAACCAAATAGCATTGTTTACACCAAAGGTAAAAGTTTTACTGCCTACATCAGTGGTTCAGGTGGGTTTAGTTATAATGCTTACAAGAAAGGTGCATTTATTGTTTATTCCAATGGATCCGTGGCTGCAAACCGAAAATTTTTATTCTTTAATAATTTTCCTCAGGTAAAACCAGGATCGGAAATTTTTGTTCCAAAACGAGCAGAACGTGAAAAATTAAATGCTACTGCATTTATTGGAATATCAACAGCTGTGGCTTCATTAGCGGCTATTATTGTTACTTTGTTACGGTAAGTTATGTCTGATACAATTAGCAGAGAAATTACATTAAAGGAACTCGCCATTAAGGTTACTGAATGGCTATCTTATCTGAAGTCTAAATGGTTGATCATCCTGATCGGTTGCGTATTGGGTATAGCCTTAGGCTACTTATATGCATCCTATAAAAAGCCTAAATATGTTGCGGTGAGTACTTTCGCATTAGAGGATGCGAATAGTGGAACTGGTTTAGGCCAGATGGCTGGATTAGCATCAATGGTAGGTATTGATATTGGAGGCGGAGGTAATGGAGGCGTATTTCAAGGCGATAATTTAATCGAACTCTATAAATCTCGAACGATGATTCAGCAGACATTATTAACTGAGGTTGCTATTGATCATAAAAAACAATTGCTTATTGACCGATATGTTGATTTTAATGGATTAAGAGCCAAATGGGCAACGCACCCTATTTTAAAAAACATCGATTTCAAAGTGTATAAGGATGATCGCTTAATTCGTGCTCAGGATAGCGTACTCGGTGAAGTGGTGAAAGAAATTAGCAGAAGCAACCTGGTTGTAACTAAACCCGATAAAAAACTTAGCATTTTAAAAGTTCAGGTCACCTCAAAAGACGAAGCGTTCTCTAAAGCATTCAATGATGAGATGGTTAAGAAAGTAAATGAGTTTTATTTGCTTACCAAAACAAAAAAGTCGGTTCAAAATGTAGAAATTTTGCAACATCAAACCGATTCTGTTAAGAGAGAATTAAATGGTGCACTTGCTGGGATGGCCAGACTTACTGATGCCAATCCAAATGCTAATCCGGCCCGTCAAATATTAAAAGTACCATCGCAAAGAAGACAAGTGGACGCACAGGCGAATACAGCTATTCTTACAGAGCTGGTTAAGAACCTGGAAATGTCAAAAGTTTCGCAGCGAAAGGAGATGCCGCTCATCCAAATGATCGATTCGCCTATTTTGCCTTTGAACAAAGTAGTCACTACTAAAACGCAGGGGATGGTTGCAGGCTTTTTTCTGGCAGGCTTTTTAATGTCAATTTTTTTGTTGGTGAGAAGAGGTTTTTTATCCATGATTAGATAAAGCATGTCCACCCTCAGGAAAAATATTGCTTTTAATACCTTACTGTCTGTTTCTCAAATATTATTTCCGCTTGTTACCTTTCCCTACGCTTCGCGGGTTTTAGGGCCGGAAGGTATGGGAACGGTTAGTTTTGCTGATAATTTCATCACCTATTTTCTGATTTTTTCTGCATTGGGGATCCCGCTATACGGCGTTCGGGAAATTGCAAAAGTAAAAGATGACCATGTTGCCTTGAGTAAAGTTTTTTCCGAACTGATTTTAATACACCTCATCACTTCAATTTTATCTGTAGGCATTTTGCTGGTGATTAGTTTATCCAGTGCCAGGCTACTTAATAATTTTGGGCTTTACCAAATCGGGATGGGCATTTTGCTAGGGAATGTATTCATTGCAGAATGGTTTTTTCAAGGTATTGGGAAATTTAAATATATCGCTCTAAGAACGGTATTGATCAGGCTTTTTACCATTGCCCTCCTATTTTTCCTGGTTCATTCACCAGCCGATAAAAATATTTACTATGCCTTAAATCTTATTGCAACCATGATTGCTGCCCTGGCCAATATGTATGCCCTTAGCAAGTTAATTGGCATTTCGTTTTATAATTTATCACTTAGAAAACACCTCAAGCCACTTTTCATCATTTTTTCTAATAGTATTATCACCACCATTTATTTGGTTTTTGATACCATTATTTTGGGCTTTTTAACAAATGATGTACATGTTGGTTATTATGCTGCATCCATGCGGATTAGTAAAATCTCACTTGCCGTAATCGGGGTGTTATCTGCCGTTTTATTGCCAAGATTAACCATTGCTTTCAGGGATAAGAACTGGGATGAGGCAAAATCGCTGTTGCTTAAATCGATGAGTTTTGTTGTTTTTCTAAGTATTCCTATCGCCATTGGTACGCTTTGCCTGTCAGAAGAAATTATTATGCTTTTCGCCGGAGCGAAATATCTGCCTGCGGTTACCTCATTGCAGATCCTGTGTTTTATTGTTTGTTTTGTAGGCATGGCACAGGTGTTCGCCCATCAGATTTTACTTCCCCTGCATCAGGAAAGGAAAATATTATACGCTTCACTTTTTGGTGTGGTAGTAAGCCTGGGCTTAAACTTTATGCTTATCCCTACTTTAAAACAAAACGGTGCTGCAATCAGTTCATTAGCTACTGAGGCAAGTGTTACGCTGGTTTTATTTTATTTCTCTTTTAAGTTGTTCAAATTAACATTTCCCGTCATTCAACTGGTACAGGCGGTGATAAGCTCCCTGCTATTTTTTATAGTTAAATTCCTGGTGTTAAAATTGGTTGAAATTCCAGTTCTTGTTATTCTTCTTACTGTATTGATTTCTGGTGTGGTTTATGCCATAATGCAATTATTCGTATGGAGAAATAAAACAATTATCGAGGCATTAAGTGGATTTGGCCCATTAAAGTTCCTGCAAAAAGTTTAGTATGAAAGTTTGTATAGTCATTCCGATATATTCCGATGTAATCAGCTCTTTTGAGCAAGTTGCAATGGATCAATGCTTTCGCATTCTTGGAAGTCACCCCATTTATTTCGTGTTACCTAAAGGTTTAGAAAACTTCATATCGAAGCATCCATATGTTATTCGTGGACAAGCAAAATATAGAACTTTTGATGATCAGTTTTTTACTGATATTATGGCATATAACAGGTTGATGAAGTATACTGGTTTTTACCAAAGCTTTGTTAGTTATGATTTTATGCTCATCCATCAGTTAGATGCTTTCGTATTTAAAGATGAACTACTTTATTGGTGTAAGCAAGGATACGATACCATTGGGGCGCCTCTTTTTGAGGGACATACCGATGCTAGTGCTCAAAGTGGAATGGTAAGTCAGGGCAACGGGGGGTTTTGTTTAAGGAATGTCCTTAAATGCTATGATATTGTAACCAAATTTAAAAAACTACAATATACCCGCACTTTTGAAGATGCCAACCGGCCATTTTACATTAATTTTTATCGATACATTAAACATCAGCTGGTCTTCACCTATTCTGGTTACCCATATCAACCGATTATTAATGAAGATTTGTTTTGGGCTGAAGTTATTCCTGATAATTTTCCTGACTTTAAAGTTCCCAGACCTACAGAAGCCTTAAAGTTTAGTTTTGAAGTAAACCCAGAAATTTTATATCAATTGAACAATGAGCAGTTGCCATTTGGATGCCATGCCTGGTGGAAATACAACTTGAATTTTTGGCTTCCGCACATAAATAATTTTGGCTACGATATAAAGGTTGGTTAAATTTTATAAAATTGTGCACATTTGTAATCTATGGGAGTAAAACTTCGCTTGCTGCAATCTAAAGATGAAGAATATTTTCTTGATTGTATTGATGAACTTTACGCTACAATAGAAGATAACAGCAGTGGTTTTAAAGTCCAACGCATATTCATTAAACATTCTCGTTTTAAATCTTTCCTGGTTCGGAAACTAACTGGCATTCCTGCGTTATTTAAGTTAAGGCCAAAGCTTAAAAATCTTGGTGGGGTTAATTTTGTTTCGATGATTAGCGGTGACTTTAGGTTTCTTATTCCTCATGCCTTTACCTCAAGGTTAAATTTTATATACATGTACGATGTTTGGCCGAGATTTCATCGTTGGATATTTCCTTTGCTTGATTTTTTCAATATTAAATGTATTTTTTTTTCCTCAAAACAGGTTTACGAAATATTTACTGAACAATACAAACACATTAAATGTAAAGCCCTATGGATCCCAGAGGCGCTTCAAATCGATGATTATAAATTTAATGCTTACCACGACAGAAATATTGATGTACTCGAGTTCGGCAGGATGTATGATGAATATCATGAACTGATAAAGGGTGCATTGGCAGATCGAGGTAAAAATCATATTTTTCGTACACCGGATAAGTATTTTCTGTTTGCAGACAAACCTGCTTTTACCCAGGCGCTGGCTTCTTCAAAAATTGTAATTTGTGTGCCATCCAACATTACCAATCCCGAGCGATCTGAATACATTTCTTCCATGACTTTAAGATATCTCCAGGCTATGGCTTCTAAATGTTTAATTGTAGGCTTATTGCCTACAGATATGGAAGAATTGTTTGGCTACAATCCCATTGTTGCTATTGATATGCCAAGGGCTGATACACAAATTCTGGAAATTCTAGAAAACTATGCGCAATATCAACCTCTTATTGAAAAAAACTATCAGGCGGTTATTGCCAATCATCAATGGAAAAACCGCTGGATAATCATGAAGCAGAAAATTGAGGAAATGATATGAGCAGATTGGTAAGCATCATTATACCTTCTTTTAATTACGGGCATCTGATTAATGAAACTTTGCAAAGTGTGATCAAGCAAACGTACCGAAATTGGGAATGTATTATTGTTGATGATGGCTCAACGGACAATACTGCAGAAGTAGTTAATCAATTCATTAAGGGAAACCCTCAGTATAAATTTAAATATCATCCTGTTAAAAATGGGGGTACTTCAGCAGCAAAGAATACAGGAATTGAATTAGCCAGCGGCGAATATGTTCAATTCTTAGATGCAGATGATCTGTTAAGTGAGGATAAACTGGCTGTTCAAATGCATATCGCGGAAAAAATGGAAGCAGATCTTGTTTTTTCAAAATCGATATTTTTTAGTGGCACTTTTCCTCTGGTACAGTATGTAGAAAAATATCCCAACAATTTTTTGGCAGAAGAAAGCTTAAATGGTAATCAATTATGGCAGCGCTTAATCCAAAATAATATCCTAACCATTAGCAGTCCTATTGTTAAAAGAGCGTTGCTTGTTCGGGCTGGAATGTTTAATCCGGCACTGCAAAATAACGAAGATTGGTTATTGTGGTTTAATATTGCCATGTTAAGTCCGAATTTTTTATATGATAAAGATGAACGATCTTTCGTTTTGATCCGTGTGCACCCTACCAGCGCAATGACTAATCATCAAAAAATGTTTGAGGGCGAGGTGGTGGTTCGTCAATACATGGAACAGGCACTTAATCAATCGGATGTGGCTGATCAGCTCATAGATTTGAAAGCGTTAAACCTGAATCTTTTGGCGCTTCATCAAATCAGATCACTTAATGCATTTACCGGGTTAAGTTATATTTTAAGTAAATTTGTAAAAAATCCGGTTAAAGCTTCGCCATTATTGGGCAAGGGTATATTTAAGCTGGGTACCCGCTTATATAAAAGTGTTCGGTAAATGATTAATAAACCTTATGTTCTCATACTGATTGTCGGGGCATTGCTCTTTTTAGATGCCTTCCTGGTTTACCGATACCTTTCCTGGGGAAGTACAATGGATGAAATTTTGCCTTTTACAGGATTTCTCCTACTGGCTGAAACCATCACAGTCTTTTCAATTATTCGCTTTAATCAGATTATCAATCCATTTACGCTCTATAGTTTATTCATTTATATTGCAGGTTTTTCATTTTTAATCATTTCTGACAGGCAAATTGATTACGATTATCATTACATTCTGATCATTGTGTTGAGTATTGCTTTTTTCATCGCAGGAGGCTTGGTGGCGATGAAAACATTTACCTTCAGTTTCAAAAGTTACCTCCCACCGTTGAGCCAACGGTTGAGTTTGGCTTTTTTACTCCTGGTTTTTGTAGCAGGAATCGGCGTTTTTATTTTAGAGGTTGGGCAACTCGGCTATCTTCCGGTTTTTAACCTGGCCAATGCCGAAGTTTATCAAGAACTTAATGAAAATGAGGTAACGCCCTTACATAATTTTATCATTGTCAATTCGGTTTTGCCGGCCATGTTTTACATTCTTTTTAAAAGAAAAACGCTTCGGTTCTGGCAGTTCTTGTTACTCACTGCGGTTTGTGGCTTTATCATTCTTAATTTTTTTAGCAGACAAATCATTGTATTGTTTTTCTTTTCTATGCTTATCGCCTATAGCTATTATAAAACCATTCCATTGCTTAAGTTTTTTTCCATTGGCGTTGTGTGTACCGTTATTTTTATCGTTCTAGGTCAATTAAGGGGAGGCTCCTCCGAAGAATCTAATTCCATGTCGGTTAATGACTTTTTAAGAGATTATGGTGATATCACCAAACCAACCAATATCATCGAAACCTACCTTTCGCTATATGGTGCCGTTAACTTAACATCAGGTAATGGTATTGTGAGTGATGCTTTGCGAGATGACTATGTATCGTATGGCTTATATAGTGCAAGACCAGTGTTAACGATCATACCGGTTGATAAAAATGCGATTTATCCTCCTTTGTACAGTTCTTACACAAAACTTGGCACCTATCTTGTAGACCCATTTTTAGATTTCAGGTGGATTGGGGTTATTGGTTTGAACTTTATGTATGGTCTGTTTGCGATGAATTCTTTCAAAAATTACCTGGCAAAAAATGGGGAATATTATATTGTAGAGTGGTCACTGTTTATCTTTTGTATTTTCATGTGTGCCTTTACCAATTTCTTCCACATGTTTTTTGTCGCCTTCTTTTTTATCATTAATCGCATTGCCATAAAGTAATATGCAGGACCAAGTCGTTTTAACCATTTTAATGGCAACATATAATGGTGCAGCATATTTGGAAAGACAAATAAATAGCATCATCGGGCAGAGCTATCCATACTGGGAACTGATCATCAGAGATGATGGATCAACTGATGGGACACTTGAAATGATTCAGAATTTTTGCAGCCGTGATGCCCGCATCACCTTAATTCACTACGGCAACATCCACGGTTCGGCTTGTCGCAATTTTTCACAGCTTTTTGACTGGGCTTTTGAAAATAAGAAAGATTATGTTTTGTTTGCCGATCAAGATGACATATGGCTGGAAAAAAAGCTGGAACGGACTTATGAGGTGATGTTGGAAAAGGAAAAAATATTTGGCGCTAAAATGCCGTTGCTTTTATATTCTAATTTAAGCTTCATCGATGCCAATGATCAACCCATTAATGTAAATTTGCCTTTGCCTGCAACTTTAAATTTGCCTTTGCTAATCAATGAGAATTACGCCTGGGGCTGCACCATCATGCTCAACCCGGCTGCTGTGCAAAGAGTGAAACACATTCCTGCATCATCTGTAAACCACGATTATTATATTGCGCTGGTCATTTCCGCCTTTGGCAAAAATATTCTGCTTAATGAAAACCTGATATTATATCGGCAGCATCAAAATAACGTCAGTGGCAACGTAAACAAAATGACTTTTGCCAGTCGGTTTAACCGATATTTTAAGCACAGCGATGCGATGCTCAAACCATTGACTGACAACTATAATTTAGTAAATTCTTTCTTTTGTCGATACAGAAAAGCGCTTAACCAGCAGCAGTATCATATTGTTCATGATTTTTTGGAGAGTTACCGGCGTGGGTTTTTAGCGCTGGTTAGCAAAATGATTCAGCACAAAATTTTTAAAATAGGCCTTGGGAAAAACCTGATCTATTTTTATACCTTATATTCGTTGAGAAGCCGTGTGGTAGAAAGCTTTAATGAAGGGAAGGCGGAATGAAAATCCATTATGATAATATTATTTACAGTCTGCAAAATGCCGGAGGAATTTCTTCTTACTGGACATCACTGATCTCCAGATTTTTAAGAGATAATTTTGATATTAGTTTTACGGAATATACCAATCAGAATATTTCGAGGTTGGAGTTGAATATTCCATCAGAAAAATTGATTGTACAGCGTAAGAAGCTCGTTTTAGTGGAGCGATTTAAAAAGCTTTTTCTCAAAAATCATCATGAGCCTTTTATTTTTCATTCCAGCTACAACCGCTTCACCAACCACCCCCAGGCAAAATCTATAGTCACGATTCATGATTTTGTGCATGAACGGTTTTATGGTGGATTAAGGAGGTATTTACATGTATTACAAAAAAACAAAGCAATTGAGGCTGCCGATCAAATCATTGTCGTGTCTGAAAATACCAGGAGAGATCTGTTAAAATTCCATCCTTCCCTAAAAGAAGAGCGCATCACTGTAATTTACAACGGCGTTTCTGACGCGTTTTTCCCGGTTGCAGCGCAATCTTTTACGCAACGACCATACCTTCTGTTTATAGGCTCAAGGGCTTATTATAAAAATTTTAATTTTGCCGTTCAACTATTACAAACATTGCCGGAATTCGATTTGTACATCGTGGGTGCTGCATTATCAAAATCAGAAGGACAATCACTTAACCACAAGCTCAGTGGCCGATGGAAAGTTTTTACCCATATCGAAAATCAAGAATTAAACCTGCTCTATAACCAGGCTTTTGCTTTAGTTTATCCTTCCTCTTACGAGGGATTTGGTATACCTTTGCTTGAAGTAATGAAAACCGGAACACCCTTTGTGGCATTAAATCGATCGTCGATACCAGAAGTTGCTGGCGATGCCGGATTATTAGTAAATGAGTTGGATATTGATGCTTTCAGGCAAGCGATTTACAGCATTTCCGGGAATGAAGCATTACTGCGGGTAAAGGGCCTGGAGCAATCTAAAAAATTTTCCTGGGAACAATGTTATCAGGAAACGTTGCAGGTATATCAAGCTTTAGTACCATGAAAATCTCCATTATCACAGTAGTATTTAATAATCGAAATACGGTAAAAAGTGCAATTGAATCTGTTTTAGCGCAACTTTACCCGAACATCGAGTATATTATAATAGATGGTGCCTCTACAGATGGAACACTGGATATCATAAAGGAATATGGTTCTGCCATTCATCAGGTGGTTTCGGAACAGGATGCTGGGATTTATGATGCTATGAATAAAGGAATTAAATTGTGCACTGGTGATGTAATCGGCATTTTAAATTCAGATGATGTCTATGAAAATAACCAGGTTGTTTCTACGGTAATGGACGCTTTTTCAAGTGATCTTGATTTAGCACTCGTTTACGGCGATTTGGTTTACGTGAAAAGTGACGATTTAAATCAGGTGGTTCGTAAATGGACTTCAGAAAGCTACTATTCTGATTTTTTTGAAGATGGTCATGTACCACCACATCCATCATTGTTTATTAAAAAGACGGTTTACCAGGAGGTTGGTCTTTTTGATTTAAACATGCGTTTGGCTGCAGATTATGAATTTATGTTGCGTTTGTTCAAACTGCACCAATTTAAAAGCAAATACATCAACCGTTTGTTTGTACGTATGCGCTTAGGTGGTGCAACCAATGTGAGTATGAAAAATATCATCAATGGAAATCTGGAGATACTCGCTGCCTGGAAAAAAAATCATTTAAAGGCACCCTATTTGTTAATGCCCAAAAGAATTATTAAAAGATTAACGCAGTTTCTAAAATGAGGATAATCTTAACAGGTGCTTTTGGTTTTCTGGGAAAAGCAATTTCCAACTATTTTGCCCAATACCAATTAATAAAGTTAGGCAGATCAGCTGGTGATGTTGTTGCCGACCTTGCAATGGAGATCCCCGTACTGCCAGTTTGCGAGCTGGTTATTCATGCAGCGGGAAAGGCACATGTAGTGCCCGAAACAGAAGCAGAGAAAGCTGTATTTAACCAGGTAAATGTAACTGGTACAATGAATTTACTCACCGGGCTCGAAAAATGTGGCTTGCCAAAATATTTTGTGTTTATCAGCTCTGTTTCCGTTTACGGTTTAGACGAAGGTCTTCTTATCAATGAGGATTTTCCCTTATTGGCACAAGACCCTTACGGTAAAAGTAAAATAGCTGCCGAAGAATTAATTAGGGCGTGGTGCAAGGAGAACAAGGTCATCTGCACCATCTTACGCCTGCCCTTATTAGCTGGTCAAAACCCACCCGGAAATCTTCGCAGTATGATCATGGCCATAAAAAAAGGGTATTACTTTAACATTGGTAATGGTGAAGCGCAAAGGAGCATGGTTATGGTAGATGATGTGGCGAAATTTATTGAGCAGATTTTTACCATTGGAGGTGTTTACAACCTTACAGACGGTGTGCATCCCAGTTTCAGCGCTTTATCATCAGCCATATCGCAACAAATTAATAAAAGAAGTTCGCTAAGTTTGCCTTATGGTTTTGTTAAAACGTTTGCGCTGTTCGGAGATCTTTTCGGAGGGAATTTTCCCATCACTAGTAAAAAGCTAAGTAAAATGACTAAAACCTTGACTTTTTCCAATCATAGAGCCAGACATCAAATTGACTGGAACCCAAAGTCGGTAGTTGATAATCTGATTATATGATTTATATCTCCATTGTTTTTTTTACCATTTTGCTTTTTGGAATTATGTACCTCTATCTCCAAACAGCAGATCGATATAATATCATTGATGCACCAAATGAGAGAAGCTCTCATGCAGAACATACGATTAGGGGTGGCGGAATTATATTTCCAATTGCGCTACTACTCGAATTTGCGTTTTCTGGCTATCAGTATGCCTGGTTTATGACTGGCTTGCTTTTCATCAGCGCCATCAGCTTTCTCGATGATCTGAAAAATCAGGATTTTAGGTTGCGATTCTCCATCCATTTATTAGCGGTGGCATTACTTTTTTATCAGTTAAACCTTTATATTTTTCCATGGTATATTGTAGGCCTTGCGCTCCTGTTTGTAATAGGAGGGATCAATGCCATCAATTTTATGGACGGAATTAACGGGATAACTGGTGGATATAGTTTGTTAACCTTGCTGTCACTCTTGTATATCAACATCAATCATTTTCATTTTATAGATAACATGATTGTCATTGCTACCATTGCAGCGGTTTTAGTATTTAACTTTTTTAACTTCAGAAGATTGGCAAGGTGTTTTGCAGGTGATGTAGGTAGTGTAAGTATAGCATTTATCATTCTGTTTTTTATCTTAAAACTCATCATATTTAGCAATAACCTAAACTATATTTTATTGCTTATGGTGTACGGTTTAGACGTAGTGAGTACCATGTTTTTCAGGATTTTAAGGAAGGAAAATATTTTTGAGGCACATCGTACTCATTTTTACCAATTTTTAGCAAACGAGCGAAATATTTCACATTTACAGGTTACGGTTTATTATTGTTTGATTCAATTGGCAATTAACCTTTGTTTAATTTTCCTCAATATTAACAAAATATCCTATCTTGCACTAATTTTAACAATTACAGGTACGTTTTTTGTTGCTTTTCGATTAGTTGTTCAGGGTAAGACAGAACTGGTTAAGGGTTTGCACAAAGGTAATAATTGAAAATTTGGTGTTTAGTAAAATCAATATAGTGCCCCGTTGGCTAATTTTTATTATCGATTTGATGATATGCACCATTTCTCTGGGAATAGCCTATTTTATCAGATATAACTTCGATATTACCGATCTTAATCTAATTTTCTTTAGCCGCACCGCATTGGTGATTGCTATTATCAATGTAATCGTATTTTTTAATGTAAAATCTTACACCGGAATCATTCGGTACACCAGCGCTCAGGATACTTTTCGAATATTATTTGCTGTGGTACTCAGTGCTGCAGCTGGCTTCGTGATCAATATCTCGATTACCGCATTCTGGAACTACCAGCTCACGTCAAACATCATCGTGGTGATTTATGGTCTGGTTAGTTTTGTATTGCTCATTACCTATCGCATTTTAGTGAAGTATTTTTTCACTTATGTTAAAAACCTGAATCTCGATAAGATGCGGGTGATTATTTATGGGGCAGGAGAAGCAGGTATTGCTACAAAGAGAACCTTTGATCACGATAACAGGATTAACAAAAATATCATTGCTTTTGTGGATGATGACCTTAGAAAAGTTGGTAAAACCATTGATGGGGTAAGGATATTAGATGCCAGGGAATTAAAAAGCCTTATTGCTAAAAAAGAAGTTGATGAATTGATTTTTGGGTCTTTCAGTATTCCGATAGAGGTAAAAAATGACATTGTTGATGCTTGTTTAGAGCATGATGTAGTCGTACTCAATATTCCACCTTCTAACGTTTGGATTGATGGCAAACTGCAATCGTCGCAAATACAGAATTTAAACATAGAGGATTTACTCAACAGGAAAACGATTGAGATCGATGTAGAAGGAATCAAAAGCCAGATTAAAAATAAAAGAATTTTAATTACAGGTGCTGCCGGTTCAATAGGAAGTGAAATTGTGCGTCAGCTGCTTAAATTTGAACCGAGCTTGATTATCCTTAACGATCAATCTGAAACCGCTTTACACGATCTTTACCTGGAGTTAGAAGAATCGAGCCAGAATTACAATTACCATGCGGCCGTAGGCGATGTTCGCGACATCAGGCGAATGGAACATATTTTCGAAACCTACAAACCTCATTTTGTCTATCATGCCGCAGCCTATAAACATGTACCATTAATGGAAGATAACCCCTGCGAAGCCATTAAAACCAATGTGATGGGTACCAAAGTTATCGCAGATTTATCAATTAAATTCGGTGTACGTAAATTTGTGATGATTTCTACTGATAAGGCAGTTAACCCCACAAATATCATGGGAGCTTCCAAGCGCATTGCCGAAATATATGTCCAATCGCTCAACAATACCTTAAGTAATCCAAGCTATATTTTCAGTAATGGCTTAAGTTATATCAACGATTTAAATATAAAACCGATTACCAAGTTTATTACCACCCGGTTTGGAAATGTTTTGGGCTCCAATGGCTCGGTTATTCCACGGTTTAAGCAACAAATTGAGAAAGGAGGCCCGGTTACGGTTACCCATCCTGAAATTACCCGGTATTTCATGACCATTCCTGAAGCCTGCAGGTTAGTGCTGGAGGCGGGAAACATGGGAAAGGGTGGGGAGATCTTTATCTTTGACATGGGTAAATCTGTTAAAATTGTGGAGCTCGCAAAGAAAATGATTCGTTTAGCCGGATTAATTCCTAATCAGGATATTAAGATTCAGTATAGCGGATTACGGCCAGGGGAAAAATTGTTTGAAGAACTCTTAAATGACAATGAAAACACGATGCCAACCCATCACCACAAAATTATGATAGGGAAGGTGCGGGAGTATATCTTCAATGATGTGGAACAACACATTTACAAATTAATAAACTGTGCTAAAGCCAACGACAACAGGCAGGTAGTGGTGTTGATGAAGGAGCTGGTACAGGAATACAAAAGCAATAATTCTATTTATGAAGAACTCGACAATGCAGATGAAGAAAAACAATATCCGGTTTAAGATTTTATTTGCACTTAGCTTAACTTTCTTTTCAACAGGAGCGGCACTTTCCCAAACGCCAAACCAAAACATCCCTTATTCTTTTCAGTTTTATCAAAAATTAAATCATTCGGTATATGATCAAAATTCCCGTTTTCACAGTTCGATAAAAGGTTATTATGCAGATGACAGCGTATTAGTTAAGCGCTACCGAGGTTTAATGCAACTGGGTGTTGACTCACTCAATAAAAGAAGTTGGGTTCGACGAAAATTAACAGATGAGCACCTGATTAACCTTAAGGGCGAGGATTACAAGGTATATATCGACTTTTTACCAGATTTTCAAATTGGGAGGGAAACCACTGAGCGTAAAACCACTTGGTTAAATACACGTGGTTTTCAAATCGGCGGTGATGTAGGCGAAAAATTTTCATTCTATGCCAGTGCCTATGAAAATCAGGGCGTTTTTGCCAATTACGTTACTGATTTTATAAATACCAACGAAGTGGTGCCTAGTGAAATGACGGGTAAGTTGGGCGATAAGACAAAAGATTGGTCGTACGCTACCGCGTTGCTGTCTTACACCGCAAATAAACACCTGAACATCGCTTTAGGATACGATAAAAACTTTATCGGAGATGGTTATCGCTCGATGTTGCTTTCTGATGTGGCTGCCAATTATTCATTTCTTCGGTTAAGGGCTTCCCTAGGCAATGTTCAATATCAAACCATTTTTGCCTACATGCTTGATCCAGGTGCGGAGAAATTTACCACCGATCGCCGTTTAGGAGACCGGGGAAAATGGATGGCCGCACATTATTTAGATTGGAACGTTACGAAACGCTTTTCTGCCGGCTTTTTTCAGGCTGTTACCTGGGCTGATGCACAGGTGGAGGGAAAACGAGGTTTCGACTTCAATTATATTCATCCGTTCATCTTCCTGCGCTCGGTTGAAAGTGCCAATACCAGTTCACCAGATAAAATGCGTTTGGGTATTAATTTAAAATATGAGGTGCTGGATAAAACCGCACTTTATGGTCAGTTTATGTTCGATGAGTTTACCGCAAAAGAGTTTTTTGCTAACAACGGCTACTGGGCTAACAAGTGGGCCGTTCAGCTTGGTTTTCGCGGATCAGATTTGTTTAAAGTGCCTGGTTTAAACTATCTGGCAGAGTTTAACACTGCCCGTCCGTACACCTATGCACATTTCGATCGTGTTTCCAATTATGCTGCGATGAACCAGCCGTTGGCACACCCCTTTGGTGCAAACTTCAGGGAATTTTTAGGTTTATTGAACTATAGCTACAAACGTTTCGATTTCCAGGGGCAAATGATATATGCCAATTATGGTTTAGATCCTGCTGGTTTAAATTATGGTAAAAATATTTTCCTCGACTACAGCACTCATGTCAGCAATTATGGAAATTTTATCGGTCAGGGCATCAAAACCAATTTGTTTTTTACAGAAGCCAAAGTGTCGTATCTCATCAATCCAAAGTATAATCTAAGGGCAGAAATTGGTGGGATTATCAGAAAAGAATCTTCATCAGTAGCTACACAAAACACCGGAATGATCAGCTTTGGTTTGAGAAGTACCTTTAGAAATCTTTACCGTGATTTTTAAGCTACCACTCTTTCAAAAAAGCAAACAGATTAATTCAATACATCCTTTATCATAAAACTATGGTTACCGCAGAAAAAATTTTTTACTATATCAAACAACGATTATTCAGAAAGTTCTTGTACCGCTTTGGAATCGGAAGCCCGGTGGGTAGAGGCGTTTGGGAAGAGCAATTTAAAAATGGCGCTTGGGATTACCTTTATTCAGAAACAGAATCCTTACACTATAAAAGTATTGTAAAGTTCTATAAGCAATATGGTGGTGGTAGCGTGTTAGATGCAGGTTGCGGACAAGGGGTGCTATTTCACTATCTAAAATCAGAGATTAAAGGTCCGGATGATTACCTCGGTTTTGATATTTCTGAAAATGCGGTAGCCGAAGCCCGAAGAACATTTCCACCATTCCGTTTCGAGCAAATGGACTTTAACCAAAACACGCCGAAAGAAAAGTTTGATGTGGTAATTTTTAACGAATGTGTTTATTATTTCAAAAAACCTGTTGAGCAGCTGGATGCTTATCTCAAAAGTACTTTAAAGCCGGGTGGACATGCCATCATCTCTATGTTTTATTTTGAAGAGCATGCGCAGCTCTGGAAACGATATGCTGATAAGTATAATTTCCTGGATTGGGAGGAAGTAACGAATGAGAATGGGCAGAAATGGCGGATTTGTATATTTAAGCCCTAAAATTTCGGTCATTTCGATTTGAATGTTAGCCACTTGGAGATGCGCATAAGTATTGAACTACGCTTGTTGTGGCGCATCACAAATCCGTTATTACGAACATAGCAATAGGAGAGATGACACTGCAACAGCATGTTGTTCTTATGGCCTAAAAATCAATCCATCACTTTATCTTTTTACTTGACTGCGGAAGCGGCCTTTTCTCCGCCTCCGCAGCCTTAACTTTATGCTGTAGATTTCTTCAATATCAAATTCTAGCATAGATCTCTCCAACATGAAATGTTGTTCTCTACGAGAACCTACGAACAAATCCCTTATATTTATGACTATTCCAATTTCGCCGTTCGACTAGAAAATTTCAAAAAGCTTTACTTAAAAGTTTATTTAACAACAGGAATAAAGGGTCATATAAAGAACGCATCATTTGATACCTTTTGCTTAATTTTAGGTTAATGGCATTGCGATCATCACCCTCGTTGATGGCAAATCTACGTAGGGTGAAATTACTTTCTAAAGATGTATAGATAGATAAACCAAATTTATAACCTGCTTTTTTTAGCATTTGCTCGTGTTGCATTGGCACCTTGCCATAAGGATAAGCAAATGAATAAGTAGGATGTTCTAATAATTTTTCTAAGGTATATTTTGAGTTAACGATATCTGCATAAGCAACATTGTAGGTTACCGTATCTAATTTGATATGTTTCTCTCCATGGCTACCCACTTCCATTCCCAGGGCAACCAGTTTTTTTAATTGTGTGACATTCATTAATTCTACACTGATCATGCCATACTCTTTAATATCCCAGGTATTTACTCCATCTATGTGTTCGGTGGGCATATAAAATACTGCTTTCATGCCTCTTTTAATCAATTCTGGTATGGCGAAATCGAATAGGGTTGCCGGGCAATCATCAAAACTAATGATGACTTTGTTGGCTAAATCGCTTCTATTTAATTTTCGCTCAACAATCTCCTGAAAGGTAGTGGTTTGTAAGCCCTTTTGTTCGATGCAGTTTAATAATTCGAGAAATTTTTCATGACTTATACACCATTTCTCCAAACTCGAGTGAGGTTGATTGGCAATATGATGCAACATGATAATGGGGGTATTCAACTTTAATCTGCTCAAGCTTGGTATGCAATTTCTGATTTTACGCCAAATAAACAGAATATATCGCTCAAAACCTCAAATTTTGCGAGTTTTATTTATTAGGAGCTTAAAATTTTAAATAATTAAATGTTATGAAAAAAATATTATTATATTCCATGAGGTTATGAAGAAAAGCGTATAAAAATTGAAAAAATTTTCCCCACAGCAAAAACTTTGCATACCTTCGGGAACTTTTTAACGTTTGTATCTCTTTACTTATATCACATACTTTATGAAGGTTGTCTACCTTTCCCTGTTATTGCTCTCTCTGAATTTTTGTGCTTTAGCGCAAACTTTACCCGTCGGTTTATTGGAAAATGTAGAAGATGCCTACCGTCGGCAGCAGCTTTTAGGTAAAGACAGTTCCAACACTTCTTATATGATTAGGCCCATGTTTATGTCTGACCGGAATAGTCTGACGCTAGATCCTGATACCAATTACTCGCTTTTGAAGTTTCGTAAGTTATTATATAATAACCCAAAACTCCATACACAGATTTATGCCCTACCTGTTTCCTGGCAACATCAATTTAATTCACACCATCCTTATGGCATGAATGATGGATCGATGGTACAGGCCAGGGGCTATCAAACCCAGCTTTCAGCGGGTATTTACGCCAAGATCGGGCCTTTGAGTATCCAGTTCCGGCCAGAATATGTTTTCGCAGAAAATAAAGGTTTTCAGCGCTTGGCAGATGCGCCAAATGGTGTGTATTGGAATTCACCCGTAACAGGTTCTTATTTTAACAGAATAGATTTACCTGATCGATTTCAGGATGGAAATTATAGTAAATTTAGCCTGGGTCAAAGCAGTGTACGCCTGAATGTCGGCCCGATATCTGCTGGTTTTTCGAATGAAAATTTATGGTGGGGACCCGGCATGCGAAACTCGCTCTTGATGAGTAACAATGCATCCGGCTTTAGACATTTAACCTTAAATACAACAAAGCCCATTAAAACCTATATTGGCTCTTTTGAGGCGCAAGTAATAGGTGGTCGTTTAGAGCAGTCGGGAGTTAGTTTGAAAAACGATTTAACCGTTCCACAGGCCGTTAGAAATGAACTTCTGGATAAGGGTTACGATTGGCGATACATATCTGGGATAGTACTCACATATCAACCGAAATGGGTTCCGGGAATGTTTCTAGGCTTTGATCGTACATTTATTGTGAACCGATCTAAAATGGGTAGGAGATTTGGAGATTATTTTCCAATATTTTCAAAAGTTGATAAGGTTGGCTATGTTACTCCTGAAGGTACTTATAGCGAGGATGCTGCGGAACGAGACCAGTATATATCATTTTTTACTAAGTATGTGTTTACCGAGAGTAAAGCAGAAGTGTATTTTCAATATGGCCGTAATGACCACTCCTACGATTTGAGAGATCTTGCCGTGGAACCTGAGCATACACGGGCGTACATCTTGGGGGTTAGAAAATTAGTACCCCTCAAAAAGCTGGACGAATATATTCAGATTGGTTTGGAGCTGACGCAACTAGAAAGGACTACAACTGGACAATTACGAGATTATCCAACCTGGTATGTTCATGGGCAAGTATTGGATGGATACACCCACCAGGGGCAGGTGCTCGGTGCGGGAATTGGACCTGGCAGTAATCTGCAAACGCTTGATGTGAGCTGGGTAAAAGGTTTAAAACGAATCGGCATTCAATTCGAGCGCAAAGTTAATAATAATGACCTCTTCTATGATTTTTCATTTGCTTCAGCAGACCGAAGACAATACATCAACAGACATTGGGTTGATCTCTCTGTAGGCGGAAATCTGTCATGGAATCACAAGAGTTTTGTTATTAATGCTCAACTTACCTACATTAAGTCATTGAATTATCAGTACCAATGGCAGGATAGTATCCCTGCCGGGGATTATTGGAATTGGTTTAAACAAGATGCCAATAATCTACATGCAAAATTGGGACTAGTGTATCTATTCAATCAAACATATAAATAATTTACTTTAAAATGATTAAGTTTGCAGGCTGGTAGATTCTTATGCCTGCAGAATATAAACCTATGAATAAATTAATAATCCAAAAGAAGATACAATTTAACTGTTTTCTTTTCATGCTGTCGGTTTTCATGGCTTCATGTGTGAGCAATAAAAAAATAGCTTATTTTCAAGACATCCAAACAATCAATAAGGCGAAGTTAGATAGTGCAGTAATTTTCACAGAGCCGATTATTCAAACTGACGATATCCTAAGTATTAGCATATTCACACTTAACCCTCAGAGTGGAGCTGTGGTAAATCAAGCTGCATCAGCCCCGCTTTTAGGTGGCAATTCAGCTACAACTAGCGTTCAACAGCAAAGTACTGGTTTTTTGGTGGATAAAAATGGAGAGGTTGAATTGGCACTAATAGGTAAAATTAAAGTTGCTGGCTTAACCACTTATCAAGCCCGAGAATTGGTTAGAGAAAAGGTAAGTATATTTTTTAAGGAACCAACAGTACAATTGCGTTTTGCTAATTTTAAAGTGAGTGTATTAGGGGAAGTCAATGCACCATCTACCTACACCCTTCCAAATGAGAAGGTTTCTATTCTTGATGCCTTAAGTTTAGCTGGTGATTTAACTATCTATGGAAGAAGAGAGAATGTACTTATTGTTCGTGACAATGAGGGTAAAAAAGAATTTGCAAGGCTAGATTTAAACTCTTCAAATATTTTTAACAGTCCATTTTACTATTTGAGGCAAAATGATGTCGTGTATGTTGAACCAAATAAAAGAAAGGTATCAGCTTCTAACTCGGCTCAAATTCAAACAATTGGGGTGATCGCCTCTGTAATTTCTGTGATAGTACTTGCTATATCTAACTTTAAATAGTCGTTCCTAATAAATGAATAAAGTTCAACAAAATAGCGATCAATATATCGTTGCCTCAGAAGAAACAATTAACTTAAAATCCATATTTGATAAACTAGTATCATCATGGCATTGGCTTACCATATTTACCTTTACTGGCCTATTGGCAGCCTACATTTATGTTAATTACACCTCACCACTATATCAAATAAATGCTAAATTATTGGTAAATGACGATGACAAAGGCGGTAGTATAAATAAACAAGCTAGTGCTCTAATGGATCTTGGTAGTTTAATGGGGGGTAAAAGTTCGGTTGACAATGAAGCCGAGGTTTTAAAAACACGTTTTTTAATGGCACAGGTTGTTAGGGATATGGAGTTAAACGTAACCTACTTCAATAAAATGCAATTAATGACCCAAGAGGTTTATCAAGCGCCAATTAAGATCATCATCAATAAAGAGTTGGATACCATAAAAAATACAAATCTTGAAATAACTAAAATATCCGCTTCGCAACTTAGTGTTAAAGGGAAGAAGTTTGAAAAAAAAGTTACGTGGGGGCAAACTTTCTTCGTAAAAAATATCGGAGCAATATCCATAATGCCAACGGATAAGTTGTTAACCGATAAGACTATATTTGTTAATATTTGTTCTATTGATGATCGTGTTGCTGCATTGATGAAGCAGTTCAATGTTGGCGTGGCCAATAAGCAAGTTTCGGTTATTGATCTAGGGCTGATCTACCCGTTGCCAAAAAAAGGAGAGGATATTCTCAATAAACTTATATTTCAATACGTTGCTACTAACCTAAGTGATAAAAATGCTATCGCAGATAGTACGAGTAAATTTATCAAAGAACGTATAAATAGAATAGCTTCAGAACTTGGTGATGTTGAAAACGATGTAGAGAGTTTCAAGCAGAAAAATCAGTTAGCAGACATGACTGAGCAAGGCAAAGTGCTTGTGCAAAATACGGGGAGTTTTCCACACAGTTAGCCAAAGCTGAAAGCCAGGTCGAAATCATGAATGATCTTGAAAAGTACATGATGGATGCATCGAAAAATAAACGTGTATTTCCAACGTCAATTTTGCCACAAGATATGGTTTTTTCAGACCTAATGAACCAATATAATGCATTATTATTAGAAAGAGACAGACAGCTATTAAGTTTAACAGATGAAAGTCCGGTTATCAAAAACATTGATAACCAAATTCTTGAAACCAGATTAGGCATATTATCAAATATACGAAGTACAAAAAATTCCTACATCATAACAAGAGATAAGCTTAGAAGCCAACTGCAAAATGCGGAAGGTAAGATTAGTGGTGTTCCGCAAATAGAAAAAAATTATTTAAAGTTAGCAAGAAATCGAGATATCAAACAGGAGTTGTATATTTTCTTAATGCAAAAGGCTGAAGAAACCGCAATATCGAAAACATCGAATATATCGGTTGCTAAAATAATTGATCCACCAAAAGCGAACAACAATCCCATTAGTCCAAAGAAAAATATCGTTTATTTTATTGGATTATTAATGGGATTGCTGATACCAGCAGCAGTAATTATCATTGTAGATTTGTTGAAAACAACTATCTCATCTAAAGAAGATATTACAAAACTTACAAATGTACCGATTGTGGGTGAAATTGGCCATAATGTGGAAACAGATAATATGGTTGTAGCTAATCAAAGTAGGTCTGCGATATCTGAGCAGTTTAGAGCATTAAGAACCAATTTATCTTTCTATCTGAAAAATGATAACGAGAAAATAATCTTACTGACCTCCAGTATGAGTGGTGAAGGCAAGTCTTTTACAGCAATTAATTTGGGAAATATATTGGCATTAGCTGGTAAGAAGGTTTTGTTAATGGAGCTCGACTTAAGAAAACCCGGACTGTCTGCAAAATTAGGTGTCAAGAATCAAATAGGTTTTAGTAACTATACGATTGATTCTACAGTTAAAGTTGAAAATATTATTAAGCCTTTGACCGTTAACAAAAACCTCTATATTATTTCATCAGGTCCTCTTCCCCCTAATCCTGCAGAAACTTTACTGAGTGAGCATACACCTGGATTGATTGAGAAACTGAAACAACAGTTTGATTACATTATCATGGATGCTCCGCCGATCGGAATTATTACTGATGCGCAACTTTTAGCTCCATATGCCAACTTGACCCTTTATGTTGTTAGGCAAAAAATTACTAATAAGCAACAGTTATCTATTGTGGATGAGCTATATAAGGATGAGAAAATAAAAAATTTAGCCATTGTAGTAAATGACATTAATACTAAATTGTATGGTTACGGTTATGGATATGGTAATTATGGGCAACAGATAAAACAGTCTTGGGTTTTGAAAATTAAGAACATATTTAAATAATAGCATAATAATGAAAGTTGCATTAATTACAGGGATTACAGGACAAGACGGAGCTTATCTTGTTGAATTATTACTTGAGAAAGGTTATATGGTTCATGGCATTAAAAGAAGAAGTTCTTTGTTTAACACGGATCGTATTGATCATTTGTATCAAGATCCGCATGATTCAAATATTAAGTTTAAGTTACACTATGGTGATTTATCTGATTCTACCAATTTGATTAGGATCGTGCAAGAAGTACAGCCTGATGAAATTTATAATTTGGGCGCTATGAGTCATGTAAAGGTATCTTTCGACTCTCCAGAATATGTTGGCAACGTTGATGCACTAGGCACATTGAGGCTTTTAGAAGCTGTAAGAATATTAGGGTTGGTTAAAAAGACGAGAATCTATCAAGCGTCTACCTCTGAATTATATGGAGGAATGCCAGAAAATAAAAATAGTAAAGGATTTTATGACGAAAATTCTCCTTTTTATCCACGATCCCCATATGGCGTGGCAAAGATTTACGGTTTTTGGATTACTAAAAATTACCGTGAGGCTTATGGCATGTTTGCCTGTAATGGAATATTATTCAATCATGAAAGTCCTTTACGAGGTGAAACTTTCGTAACCCGTAAAATTACTCGTGCGGTTGCCAAAATAGCGCAGGGTTTGCAGGATAAATTGTTTCTAGGAAACTTAGAGGCTGAACGCGATTGGGGGCATGCTAAAGATTATGTAGAAGCCATGTGGCGAATCCTTCAACAAGATGTGCCAGAAGACTATGTTATTGCGACCGGAGTAACTACCAAAGTTAGAGAGTTTGTTCGTATGGCTTTCGCTGAAGTAGGTATTACCATTGATTTTAGAGGAGAAGGCGTTAATGAAAAAGGTTATGTTGCTTCTTGCAACAATCCTGAATTTCAAGTGGGGGTTGGGACTGAAGTGGTGGGTGTTGACCCCACTTATTTTCGACCTACGGAAGTGGATCTGTTAATAGGTGATCCTTCTAAGTCAAAAACGAAATTAGGTTGGGAACCTAAGTATGATCTCGCTGCCTTAGTTAAAGAAATGGTGACGGTTGATGTAGATCATTTTAAAAAAGAATCGCTGTTAAAATCGCATGGTTACACTATTAAAAATCAATACGAATAATGTCGGAATCGTATTTGCAAGATAAAAATGCAAAAGTATACATTGCAGGGCACCGAGGTATGGTTGGGTCCGCAATACTTAGAAAGTTGCAAAACGAGGGGTTTACAAATCTTGTCTTTCGCACTTCTTCCGAGGTTGATTTAAGGGATCAGGCTGCTGTTAGAGAATTTTTTGAATCAGAAAAACCCGAGTATGTATTCTTAGCTGCGGCAAAAGTTGGCGGCATAGTTGCAAACAATACTTATCGTGCAGATTTTATTTATGAGAATCTAATGATTCAAAGTAATGTCATCGAATCTTCAAGGAAAGTAAACGTAAAAAAATTGATGTTTTTAGGCTCTTCGTGCATTTATCCTAAGATGGCTTCACAGCCATTAAAAGAGACATATCTCTTAACAGGTGACTTAGAGCCAACAAATGAGCCCTATGCAGTCGCAAAGATTGCTGGAATTAAGATGTGTGATGCTTATAGAGACCAATATGGGTGCAACTATATATCTGTAATGCCAACCAACCTTTATGGTTTAAATGATAATTATCATCCGGAAAATTCTCATGTTTTGCCGGCCTTAATCAGACGTTTTCACGAAGCCAAAGAGCAAAACTTAGGAAGTGTAAAGATTTGGGGCTCAGGAAGTCCAAAAAGAGAATTTTTATTTGCTGATGATTTAGCCGAAGCCTGTGTTTTTTTAATGCAAAACTATAATGAAGCTGGGTTGGTAAATGTTGGTTGTGGAGAAGATCTAAGCATAAAAGAACTTGCTTACAAAATTAGGGAAATTGTTGGTTTCCACGGAGGAATTGAATTTGATCTAAGTAAACCTGACGGCACGCCAAGAAAATTAATGGATGTTTCCAAACTTAGCGGTTTTGGCTGGGTTTTTTCAACTAGTTTGGAATCTGGTCTAAGGATAGCATATGAAGATTTTAAAAGAAAGAAGAATTAACTTATGAAGATAGGTATATTAGGAGCCGGTATTTCTGGTTTAAGTGTTGGTAAATTGCTATCTAAGGAGCATGAAGTTGAACTACTTGAGCGTCATTCGATACATGGAGGGATTGCGAGAACAAAAACTGTTGAGGGTGTAGCTTATCACACAGTTGGTGGTCACTGCTTTAATTCAAAATATCCCGATGTGATGGATTTTGTTTTCAAAGAAGTATTACCTAAAGAAAATTGGCATCAAGTTCAACGAAATGCTGTAATTAAATTAAAAGGAGAAGAAATTTCTTACCCAATTGAGTACGCCATTAAGCAAATTCACAGTTTTGCACCCGAATTAGCGATTGATATTACTAAAGATTTTCTTAGTGCAGAGGATGACCATGTTTATGAAAATTTAGAAGATTGGTTTAGAAAAAAATTTGGAAAGACTTTAGCAGAAACATACTTTATACCTTATAATTCCAAAATTTGGAATAGACCGCCAAATGAAATGAGTCCTGCATGGGTGGACGGTAAGCTACCAATTCCTAACAAGGAGTCATTTTTTAAAGGGCTAATAAGTAATGAGAGTGATAAAATGCCTCATTCAAGCTTTTATTACCCAGATAGCAATAATCAAAATACGTTTATTGATAAGTTAGCAGAAGGTCTAAAGATAATAACTGATTTTAATGTAAAGTCTGTTGAACAACGGAACGGAAAATGGATTATAAACGGTGAAAAAGAATATGACTTAGTAATTAGTACATTACCCTTAAATTTATTTCCTCGTTTGATAGCAAATACGCCCCAGGCAATCATAGATGCAGCAGATAAATTACGCTACAATAAAGTAACTACCATGTTTTGGGAAACGGAAGAAACGGATCGAACATGGACTTATATTCCAGAATCATATAATTTTTTTCACAGATACATTCACATCGGCAGTTTCTTCAAACCAAAGCGAAACTACTCAATGTCTGAAGTAGTGGGGGAAAAATCCAGAGACGAAATGATTGAGAACGGTAAGAAAGATAAGTTCCTAAAAAGACCAGTCGACTATAATGTTTCTGATCACGCATATGTCGTATTTGATGAAAATTACGATTCGGCAACGAGTATAATTAAAAACTACTTGGCTGAAATTGGATTATACACTCTTGGCAGGTTTGGAGAATGGCAATATTACAACATGGATGTTTGCATTAAAAGTAGTATTGATTTAGCTTATAAAATAAGTAGAGAGAAAATGCAATGAGTCTGAAGAAAAATCTCATCAGTAACTTTTTATTAACTGCTTCCACAATTGTTTTCCCACTCATCACTTTACCTTATATTACTCGTACCCTAAGCGCTGAAAGTATAGGTAAAGTATTTTATGTTGACTCATTTACTCAATACTTCATTCTTTTTTCTGCAATTGGCATTCCATACTATGGCGTTAGAGAAATTGCAAAAATAAAAGCTAATAAACAGGAAACATCAAATCTTGTAGTTGACTTGATTTTAATCCAGTTCTGTTTAGCCCTAATCTGTTGTTTACTGTTTTATACGCTATTCTTATTTTTTCCGAAATTGTCAGGATTTGGAACATTGGTTGAAATTGGTTGTGTAGGGATAATTTCTAATGCGTTTCTTATAGAATGGTATTACCAAGGAGTAGAGAATTTTGGGTATATAACTGCTAGATCTTTGATTATAAAGTTGCTTAGTGTATTAACAATTTTATTTTTCGTTAAACAAATTAACGATTATAAAATATATTATTTCATACTAATCTTGACAGTCACCGCAAATGCAGTTTTGAACTCTTTAAACTTTTTTACGAAAGCTTTCTATCACTACAAGTTAGAACGTAAGATATTACGACATTTAAAACCCTTGTGGATTCTCTTTAGTATAAATATTGCAATAAGTTTATACACAATTATGGACACTATAATACTAGGGAGTTTTACTGGTTCTCAAGAGGTAAGTTTTTATAATATTCCTTTGAAAATTGTAAAAATTTTTTGGACCGTAATGGGAGGAATTGGACTAGTTTTAATTCCTAGAATGTCAACCTTTTTTGCTAATAAAGAAACGTTAAAGACTCAAGAACTTATGAAAAAATCGATAAGTATTGTAGCGATGTTAGGAATTCCTTTTTTTGTTTTTACAATTCTTTTTTCAAATACAATACTAACCATGATTTCAGGAACAAAATACCTTAAGGCAGCATCTGCATTACAAATTTTAGGAATTGTACCCTTAATAATTGGCATTTGTAACGTGTTTGGTACTCAATACTTGTTAGCGATAGGGCAAGAGCGCAAAATACTATATGCTACCATTGTTGGATTCATTGTAAGCATTATGTTGAATTTTCTGCTAATACCTGTTTTAAGTTATCTTGGGTCATCGATCGCATGTGTAGTTGCCGAATTAAGCGTTTGTATAGTAATCTTTCTCTACGCAAAAAAAACAATATGTATACGAGTCGACTATCAATTAATAAAACTTATTTGCTCGAGTTTGGCTATTACAATATGCACTTGGTTCATTCTGAGAGGCGATTTCGATCATTTATACTTGCTTGCCATTTCTTTTACAGTTTATATGCTTAGTCTTTTGTTTCTTAATCATTTAGTTTTTAAGAATCACTTCATTAATAGTATTTTAAGGTTTTCGATTAAATAATTATGAAAGTTAATGTTATATCAGCATTTGGTGATCCGAGGGACGGACGTACCTGGTCGGGTACAACTAAAAATGTTACCAAAGCGCTTGAAGATCTAGGAATACTAGAAAGAGCTTTTGAGGCTTTAGACAACAATCTATTATTTAAAACTATAAAACAGGTTTTAAGATTGTATTATAAAGTAAAATTTTTCGGTGGTAGACATCACATGATGATGCCATTTCGTTTTACTTATTGGCGAAATATTGCTGCATATAGCGGAAATCTATTTTTAAATTCGACAAAATCCGTAAATCTTCTTCATTTTAGTACTTTGAGTTTGCCTAAAACCAATAACCTATCCTTCAAAAAAAATCGTCATTTTTTAATGATTGATGCGACCTGGGATTTGTGGGCCAATAACTCCACCAATATTAACCTGATTTCACAATCAAGTGTAAAAGTGATTGAAAGACTTGAACGGATTTCTTTTGATCAGTCAGCACATATTTTCACAGTTAGCGAGTATGTCAAAAAAAATTTGATTCATCACTATAATCAAGCTCCGGACAAAATTACTGTGGTAGGTACTGGAACAGGTATTATTAAGCCATATTTTGGCGAAAAGGATTATACAAACAAGAAAATCCTCTTTGTTGCTAAGGGAAGATTTGAAGACAAAGGAGGGTATCTAGTGTTAGATGCCTTTGAGCGCTTGTTGAGAAAATTTCCTGATGCCGAGCTTAATATCGTTGGTCAAAATGATTACAGTTCTCAAATATCACATTCCAAAATTAAAACCTATGGTTTTCTACCACTTGATGAATTGCAAGGTCTTTTTAATGCCTGTACAGTTTTTGTAATGCCTGCATTATTTGAACCTTGGGGTCTTGTATATATAGAGGCTATGCTTTGTAAAATGCCTATTATTGGATTAAACAGGAACGCTTTTCCTGAGATTTGTAACTATGGGGAATTTGGAATAGGAGTAGACATTGTAGATTCAATGAAAATAGCAGAAGCATTGGATACAATATTGTCTAATCCTGAGGCAACAAGGCAAAAAGGCGAAAAGGCGCAGAAATGGGCAATTGAAAGATATACTTGGGTCAATGTAGCAAAGAAAATTTCAAAAATCTTGAGCAACGACTAAAGTTAGTTATTACTTATTTAGTAATTAATTATTATGAGGAAAATAAAAAAGAGAATTCTCTATCTATGCCCAGAAGTTCCTTATCCACAAGAAACCGGTGGACAGGTTGCTTTTTCTAATCATATTAGGGTTCTTAGTGAAACCTTTGACGTTGACGCAGTAATGTTAAATGTTGATCAGAAGCCAAGAATGGTACCTGTTGAGATTGCTGAAAATTTATCTTCAGTAAAGGTTTTTCCTAGAAAGTATAGACATGTAAAAGGATTAAAAGGATTTTTTTCCGCGATATTTTTATTTTTTCGATTTAAATACCCCAGAGCTTTTTCGGTAAGAATTAATAGTGAGGCACAGACTTACATTGAATCGCTGAGTAACAATTATGACTGTCTAATTTGTGATCACTTCTCGTCATTTGCTTTGTTTAAGAAAAAAAAAGCTCAAATAGTTTATGTAGCCCACAACGTTGAAGCAAATGTTCTTTTTGATCAATTTAGGTCGGAGAAAAATCTGATCAAGAGATTTTTCTTTTATTTAGAATATCTAAAAACCAAGCGTGTTGAAGAGGAGATTTTTAAACGATCAAATAAGATTATCACACTCTCTTTGCAAGATAAGCTTTTTTTGCAAAATCGATATCCTACGCTAGTAATAGACAACATATCTGAATCATTGCCTGTTGATCCTCGGCTATGGGAGGCTAATTCTCAAAAAATTATAACGTTCATGGGTGGGAGTAATTATTTTCCGAATTATGATGCAATTCAATGGATTGTTGAAGAACTACAGCCAAGATTGGTAAATTCCAATATTATTATAAATATTATCGGGAATTGTTCGAGTATTTTAAGAAACAATCCCGATTATATAAATAAAAGTAATTTAAATTTTTTAGGTTTTGTTCCAGACAACAAGCTCGATGACATATTACTAAAATCATCATTATTTATTTCACCAATAATCTATGGGTCAGGAATTAAAATTAAGGTATTAAAAGCTTTAAGTTTAGGTATACCAATTCTATGCACATCTGAATCACTTTTTGGCTTAGAATATTTAAGCGATTTGGCCTATCTTATTTTCAATAGAAAGAATCCTGATAAAGTGAAGGATCAAATTCTTGAATTGCTAGATGATAATATATCACTGCAAAATTTGTCTGATATTCTAAGAACTAGAACAATTCAGCAGGCAAGGGAAATGGAACTTATGTGGGAAAAAATTATTGCTTAATTATTTATGAATAGGATCATAAAGCTATTTGCACTATTATTACTGATACTTATCACTGTAATCTATGATCATAAGTTTACTTATATTATCTTGTTTCTGTGTTTTTTTTACATGGCTTACAATAAAATTAAATATTACAAGCCAAATTTTGCATTTTTGGCGCCATGGATTTTGCTATATCTATTTCAGCTTTTGCCGATTACACATTACAATAGGGAATTAGATCCAATAACAATTCAGCTGATAACTTTACCACTGGCAATGTCACTAATCTTCCTGCCAAATAGAAGTATCCAGAAAAGGTTTGAAATCAGAAGTTTAAAACGATTTAAACAGTATAAATACAATCTAGCTCTTATCGTTTGCTACGCATTGTTTTTAGTGAACTTCGCATTTAGTGGGTTTTTACCATTTATTAGACTTATTATTTCTGGTGACAGTAACTACTTTGACTATGGAATTAAAGGGCTAAATGGTCTTTTTTACGCTTATGCAAATGCGTTTGGAGTTTTAAGCTATTATATTTTTATTCATGAAAAAAGAAAAAAATATCTATATGTAATTTTGTCAATTTTCGTCATCTTTTTGCTTTGTATGACTAGGCAGAATATTATATCGCTGATTGTAGAGATTGCGATTCTTCACTCTATATGCGCAAAACCTATAAATAATTTTAAACTTGCAACATATATAATTATTCTGTTGATCGGCTTTGGCATTTTGGGTGAATCGAGAAGTGGGGATATTAGAGAGATTATGGGATTAAAGCCTGAATTTTATTGGTTGCCAAATAGTTTTATCTGGATCTATTCCTATTTTTTCTTTAATGTGTTAAACCTTGACAACATTGTAACAAGTGGACACTATGCGTTATTCGATCTATCTTCACTTAACAGTCTTTTGCCTAGCTTTTTAAGAGGAAATCCATCAGATGATTTATCCTCTCTTGAAGTCGTTAACTTTACTATTTCTTCCTACATTCAGCCGATTTTTATAGACTTTGGCTTTTGGGGCGTGTTGATAATTACGCTTGTTGTAGTGTATTTGACTGTCAAAGCATATGAAATAGCAATGAAAAGGAAAAATTTTCAAGCGATAGGAATATATGTTGTACTGTTTTTTTGTGCTAGCTTTTCTTTTTTCATAAACTTTTGGTTTTATCTCCCAATAATATTTCAAATTCCATTCATTCTTCTACTCAACAAATTCATAATAAAAAATGAGTGATAATTTATCTGTATCAATCTGTATAGCTACCTTCAACGGAGCTCATTTCGTAAAAAGGCAATTGGGTAGTATAATCCCGCAATTATCAGCTTCAGATGAAATTATAATATCTGACGATTCTTCTACTGATGATACCTTAAGGATTATAAGCGCTTTTAATGATAATAGAATAAAAGTATTTGCAGGCAACAAGTTTAAAAATCCCGCACGTAATTTTGAATTCGCCTTGCAGCAGGCCAACGGTGATGTAATTTTTTTGTGTGATCAAGATGATATTTGGTTCGATACGAAAGTAGCAGAGCATTTGAAAATGCACGCCAAACATGACCTAGTCATTTCAAATGCAATTGTAGTTGACGCAGATTTAGAAATTATGCATTCATCGTTTTTTAAAGCCAGAGGATCTAACAGTGGCATCGTACACAATATTATTAGAAACAGTTATATCGGATGCTGTATATCTATCAATCGAAAAGTTTTGACTTATGCACTGCCATTTCCTAAAGGGTTGCATATGCATGACTGGTGGATAGGGCTTGTAGCAGAAGTTAAAGGATCAGTTTCTTTTATACAAACCCCATTAATGTATTACATCAGACATAATACTAACGCGTCTGGAACGCTTACAACAACACTTCCACTCAAAAATCAAATTAAAAATCGTTTAAATTTGATATATAATTTAATTAAATTGAAAATAAAATCTTAATATGGATCAAATTGCTATATTGATACCAACACTAAACGCTGGAAAAAGATGGAAAGATTTATTAAAAAGTATTGATAAACAGGAAATCTCAATTAAAAAAAAGATTATAATCGATTCTGGCTCTGTAGACAATACTACATTATTAGCTGAAGAAAACGGTTTCGAAGTTTTAAAGATAAATAAGTCAGATTTTGACCATGGCTATGCAAGACAGCTATTGGCAGAGGCGGCAGCTGATTGCGACATTTTAATCTACCTCACCCAAGATTGTATCCTTAAAGGAGAATTTTCAATTGCTAATTTAGTTAAGTCCTTTGATGACCCTAGTGTTGGACTTGCCTATGGTCGTCAACTTCCACATACGGGCGCCAAGGTGCTCGAAACCCATGCTAGATTGTTTAACTACAGTTCAAAATCAAGATTAAAACAATTGAGTGATAAGTCGGAACTGGGCATCAAAACGGCGTCATGTTCTAATTCTTTTGCTGCGTATAGGCGAATTGCATTAGAAGCTGTGGGTGGTTTCCAAAAGCATACGATATTTGCTGAGGATGTAATTGTTGGTGGACAAATGCTTTTAAAGGAATGGAAAATTGCTTATGTAGCTGAATCTGAAGTTTACCATTCTCATGATTACACTGTTAAAGAGGAATTTAAAAGATATTTTGATATTGGCGTTTTTCACTCCACCAATAAGTGGTTGCTTGATGAGTTTGGCTCTGCAGGTGGAGAAGGTTTCAGATATTTAAAATCCGAACTAAAGTATGTTCTAAAACATAATCTATTAGTTTTCCCAAAGATGTGTATGACAATTGGAGCAAAATTTATGGGCTATAAATTGGGAATGATGCATCATAGCCTTAATCATAATCTAATAAAAGCATTTTCTATGCATAGAAAATATTGGGATAAAAAATGATTACAGTAGGAAAATTGTCAACTCCTTACGAAGATAAGGGTACCCACATTTTTACTTATCAACTTATAAATGGAATTCCAAACATTATTTACCAAAATGACAGCAAAAAATAACACCTATATTCTAATCATGGCTGGGGGGGTAGGTTCCCGCTTTTGGCCAAAAAGCCGAAATCAATTTCCTAAGCAATTTATCGACATTCTTGGTATTGGTAAATCACTACTGCAGTTAACATACGAACGTTTTGAAAAAATTGCCCCTAAAGAAAATATTTATATATTAACAAATGATAGCTACGCAAATATTGTCAAAGAACAGCTTCCAAAGGTGATTACAGATAACATTTTATTGGAGCCGAGTAGAAACAATACTGCGCCATGTATCGCTTATGCCGCTTATAAAATTGGTAAAATTAATCCGGAGGCAAATCTGGTAGTCGCCCCCTCTGACCATCTTATTTTAAGGGAGGACATTTTCTTAAACAAAATAGAGATGGCACTTGATTTCAGTGCCAAGCATGATGCCTTGCTTACCCTTGGCATTACTCCAACCAGGCCGGATACGGGTTACGGATATATAGAGTTTGCGGATGAGCAAGGAAAAGAAAGTAAGGAACTAGGATTAGGGACTGAGATCAAAAAAGTAAATGCGTTTAAAGAAAAACCAGTACTCGAAAAAGCTGAAGAATATTTGGCGAGTGGCGATTATGTTTGGAATGCTGGTATTTTTATATGGTCGGTAAAATCTCTGATCAAAGCATTTGAACTACATGCAGCTAACATTGCTGAGATATTTGCCAATGGATTGCCTGTTTTAAACACTGATAAAGAGGCGGATTTTATTAGGGAACAGTATCCAAAAAGTGAAAACATTTCAATTGACTATGCTATTTTAGAACGGGCGATCAACGTTTACACGATCCCTGCGGATATTGGTTGGTCTGATTTAGGCACCTGGGCATCTTTACATGAGGTAGTTGAAAAAGATGAAGAGAATAACGCCATCAATTGTGATAAGATTAATCTAAAAGAAAGTTCTGATTGCATTATCCATCTTCCAGCTGGAAAAGCAGCAGTGATTAGAGGTTTAAATAATTTCATTGTTGTGGATGATGGAAAGGCTTTACTGATTTACCCAAAAAACCATGAACAGGAAATAAAATCGGAAGTGACAGCAATGGTAAACTTATTTGGAAAAGATTTATCGTAAATAACTTTTTTTTGCTATTAGAGGTAAAAAGTTAAATATCTAAGGCTCAGGATAATTTTTTTTGTACTTTTATGCAAATTTAACATAAATTAAACTTTTAGGCACTACTTTTGCTTATTGGGAAATTAAAATTGTCTATTTCGCTCTGGTAATTCTTCGCTTATGAAACACCGCTACTCTAAACACCTTACACCAACTGTCTATCTTGGTGATTTTTTAATCCTGAATTTTTCGCTGATTATTACCAGTTTGTATCATCTGGGTACGGATTTTAGAAATTATAGCTATGCAGGGGTATTTTTTTTAGTGGCCAATATTAGCTGGCTGATTCTATCTGCATTAACCAAGGTTAGTGTAATCCATCGACCTTTGGTTTTGTCTAATAATATCAACAGGTTCCTAATGACTGTGATTTATTATCTGGCGGCATTGTTTTGTATACTGTACATTTCTGGAATATTTGATGTATCTCGTTTTGTATTAATTGCACATTTTATTGTTTTTGTTGTATTAGTTATTGCCTTTCGGTCAATTATCTTTTTGGTACTGGACTATATCCGAAAGAAAGGTTACAATCACCGTAAAGTTCTCATCATAGGAGATAAAGTTGTAGCACAAAGGCTGAAACAATCCTTTGCCAAACATCCTGAATATGGTTATGACATTTGTGGTTACATATCAGAATCGGGAATTCTAGGTTATAGTTTAGGTGATGTAGAAATGCTGATTGCCAGGCGAAAAGTAGATGAGATTTACATCTGCAACCTCAATGCCTTAAAAAACCGTTTGGATGTTTTGCAATTCTTAAAGGATCACGAAATCACCGTGAAAATTGTTTCCGATCTGGACTTGAATGTTCAGGAAACGGTAGTAGAAAACTATGAAGAATTTCCGGTATTTAGAATGTTGCCCCATCGGGTGGAAAGTTTAAAGATTCGTTTATTGAAACGAGGCTTTGATTTGGGTTTTGCTTCGGTTGTGATGTTTTGTGGTGCGCCGGTTTTTGCTTTGATTACCGTAATCACTAAAGCTTCGTCAAAGGGACCGGTATTCTACAAGCAGCAGCGTATTGGCCGTAATGGAAAACCCTTTTTCATCTACAAGTTTAGAAGTATGTATATTGATGCGGAAAGCATGGGGCCACAGCTTTCGAAGGATAATGATCCGAGAATTACAAAATGGAGCTTAATTATGCGTAAGACACGTTTGGATGAATTACCCCAGTTTTATAATGTTTTTAAAGGTGATATGTCGGTAGTTGGTCCAAGACCAGAGCGGCAACATTTTATCGAACAGATTATCGAACGTGCTCCTCAATATAATCATCTATTGAGTATCAAACCGGGCATTACTTCCATTGGCCAGGTTCGTTATGGTTATGCAGAGAATGTTGATCAGATGATTGAAAGGATGGAGTTTGACCTGATCTATTTGGGTAAATTAAAATTACGTACGGATATGGGCGTAATCATGGAAACGGTTAAAGTGATGGTTGCAGGAAAAGGTAAATAACCATGATATAAAACTTTAATAAAATTATATGCAAAAGAATATTGGGTCGCAGATAGAGTTACACTAATTGAACGCTATTTACATTTAGATTCGACAAAAACCTATTCAAGACAATATATTTAGCCCGTACATTTTTGTATGGGCTTTTTATTTAACATTTATATCGCAGAAACAATTTTATGATGGACAAGCAGGGGTGTAGCTGTCTTGCCTGGTAGCTTTTACCCAGCGCTTAGTAGTTGGATCTTGATAAGATTTTGTCACCTAAATTCCTCAACAAAGCTAGTCTTTAAGGGCTATTGATGCAGCACAAATGTTGAGATAATTTTATAGTATTAAATTTTAGCATGTTATATGTTAAATAGTGATTTAAAAATCGAAATTATTCAAGCCGTAATCAGATGAAGATTGTAATTGTAGGTACAAGGGGGATACCTGACTTTTACCGGGGATTCGAGAAGGGGGCTCAACTTGTTGCTCGGGGATTAGCAGATAGGGGGCATGATGTAACCATATATTGTGCACACAATCACCCTTATCAAAAATCTCACTGGCGGGGAATCGAATTAATTCATGTTTACGACCCTGAATATAAACTGGGCTCTGTTAGCAACTTTTTTTATGATTATTTTTGTTTTAAAGATCTTAGAAATAGACCTTGTGATCTAGTTATCCAGTACGGTCCTTCCAGCGGAATTTGGTCCTGGATGCTTCCTAAAAATGTGCTGTTGGTCTCTAATATTTCGACCATTGAGTGGAGAAATAAAAAATACAATAAGTTAACTTCGAAATTTCTCGAATTGGCTGAAAAATTGGCCGTTCGTTATAGCCATTCTATAATTTCAGATTCTAACCTCAGCTGCTCGTATCTCAGAAGCAGATATAAAAAGCGGGTGAAGTTTATTCCTCCGGGAGTGGACACCCTAAGTTTAGAGGAGAAAGCCAGTTTAGATAAACATTATCTTCAACCCTATTCCTATAGCTTATATATTGGTAGCCTGGAGAAACAAGATCACATTGAAATGATACTAGATGGCTTCGTGATGTCATCTTCTGGAAATAGGTTCCTTGTAGTGGGTAATCATACTACACGTTTTGGTAGTTACTTGCAAGAAAAATACAGGGATTGCGCTGTTATCGAATTTCTCGGTAGCATTTATGACAAGCATGTCCTCAATCGATTGCGTTATTTTTCAGACATCTGCTATTATGGGCGGGATGAGCCTACCTACTTGCTATATGATGCGATGGCTGCAAACTGTATACCTTCTGCTTATGGAAGCAGTGCCAATCGTGATGTTTTGGGTAATGATGCGTTCTATTTTACAAGTTCGTCGGACGTTTCAAAGCAATTGTCGTTAGTAACAGATAAAATAATAGATTATAGAAAGGTTATAGAAAGTAATAATAGAAAAACGGCAGACATTTATCATTGTCCTATTGTTATTGATCAGTATGCCGATCACCTAAATTATATTCTTTCATCTCGGTGCACCCTCTATTCAAATATTAACACAGTAAATGCACAATTTTTCGGGTAAATGACCATTAAAAGCAATAATATTTTCCAGGATTGGCGAAGTAACCATCATAACGCTAAAGGTAAAGCGATTATGACTTTTTTCAGGTGTGCGTCTCTTATCGAGCAGCATCTGTTTTTAAAAATTTTGTTCTTTTGGTATCTTTTACTGTATAAATTTATAATTGGTTGGATTTTTAATATCGAAATCAGCTCGAAAGTAAACATTGGGAAAGGACTTAAACTGGTTTACGGGCATGGTTCAGTGATCAATGGTATGGCGAATATTGGAGAAAACTGCACCTTACGCCATCTTACCACCATTGGGTGTAAAATTTTGGAAGATGGCTCATCTGGACCATCGCCGATAATCGGCAACAATGTTGATATTGGCGTAAACGCCACTATATTAGGTGATATTAGAATTGGTGATCATGTAGTTATCGGTGCAGGATCTGTGGTTACCAAAGATGTTGAGAGCTATTGCGTTATCGGAGGAAACCCAGCAGTCATTCTGAAAATGATTTATAGATATCCAATAACCGAGTGTGGCGAACCAGATGGCTCAACACCTGCAAATTAATTCATTCTCCACCATTTTGTTGGTTTATTTATTTCCCCATTACTAACCTCTTTGTAAAAATTATTCAATATCGGGATGCTTACTGATATTTTGGTGCCTTTGTAATTTTCAATTGTCAAGGTGCCATTCAATCGCTTTACACGCGTGTTAATATTTTTGAGCCCCATGCCAACATTTCCCACCTTCAATGGATCGAAACCATTCCCGTTATCTTTAATTACGATAGTGATATTTTCTTTGAAAATGGAAATATTCAAAGATATTATATCAGCTTCTGAATGTTTTAGTGCATTATGTGCTATTTCCTTAGCTAATAAGTATAAATCACGTCTGCTTTCGCTTTTAGTTTTTAATTGAGGGATATATTCAGGGAGTGCTGAACTGAATTTGATATCTGAATATCGAAATAGTTTTGATAATTGTTCCTGAATGAAGAAAATTACGCTATCTAATTGATCATTTTCGGTACTTGTTGTCCAAATTATGTCATTAATTTTTGTAGAAATATCTTTTATCATCTCATTTAGTTCCCTAAACTCATGAATTTCGCTTCTTTTTTTACTGGCCAATTCAGAATATAATTTTATCGCTGATAAACCAGATCCAAGTTCGTCATGCAGTTCGCTACTGATTCTTTGTCTTTCTAGTTTGATCGCCTTACTCTGTTCGATATACTCATTTTTCTCTATCTGTTTCAATCGCTGATTGATGTAAATCATCCGCAAGGCATAGGCCATTAATAAAACTAATGCAAATAATGAAATCCATAGCGCATGACGGTAGTCGTTGTAGTCAAATAGAATTAAGTGTGATTTATGAATTAAATAGTGTAATTTGAGTCTCATTATTTATTATGAATTTGTAGTTTAATTATTACAATTTAATATTTATTTATACATTAATTTGTATTATTATTTTTCGCTTATTTAGTCTGTTTAATATTTAATCTCATGTATTTATAGAACACTAAAATGGTGATTTAAAAGGACATAACAGAATTTAATATCATTTAATAACCTTTGTATATTAGCATTGTTGTAAGGGCAGTCCCGGAGTCCTAAGATAAAGTTGTCTCTATTATTCGTTTACGTTGGCCAAGTTGAATATTTAGCCTATTAATTAACGCTAACATATAATAGAGTTTAGTTGTTTATTAATTACTCCCTATTAATGTTTTTATGATTTCAGTTTCCATTGTTGAAGATCACGAACAATATCGTAATCTTCTAGTTAAAGTTATTAAAGTAAATCCTTTATTTACGCTGAAGGGTGTTTATGCTTCCGCTGAGGAAGCGCTTCAAAAAATGCACTTGGACAAGCCAGACATAGCACTTGTTGATATCAAGTTGCATAAGCTATCCGGAATTGATTTTGTAAGGCAATCAAAGCCTTATCTAGCTTTCACTCAGTTCCTGATGTGTACAAGTTACCAAAATGATGAAAATGTTTTTAATGCACTTAAATCAGGTGCATCAGGTTATATCCTGAAAGGCTCAAGTTTGGAAGAAATTCATGCCGCTATTATTGATCTCTCTGAGGGTGGAGCGCCAATGAGTCCATACATCGCAAAAAGAGTTATTGGTTTACTTAGCGGAAAACAACATGAGAAGCAAGGTAAACTGGGCCTAACCGAGCGTGAGCTTGAAGTATTATCTTTATTGAGTAAAGGCTTGCTGTATAAAGAAATCTCTGATCAACTCGCTATTAGCCCAAACACAGTAAAAAATCATTGCAAAAATATCTATAAGCGGTTGCACGTTCAGAATAAAGTTGAAGCGCTCAACAAGTTCAACCATTATAACATGAATACTTCGGTTTATACTTTTACCTAATACATTACGTATAGTGGTCTCTATTTAGGTTGTAGTCCTTTGGGGCTATTGATTGTCAGGCATAAAATCTGTCAATTTATGTTCCGTTCCAAAGTTACCTTAAAATTATTTTTAAGGTTCAATACACATTATACAGGTCCAGATATTATGAAAAGTCGTCATGTTTTTATACTAATTTCTTTATTGGTTATAATAGATGCTTTGGCAATTAACAGTTCCTTTGCATTCTTTTATTTTTCAGGATTTTTAAAACAAACTGATATAGGTGGGGCTGCACAATTCTTAGTGATCATTAACCTGTCATGGTTGACGGGGGCAATAGTAAACAGCACTTATACTTTCAAAAATGTTCAAAAACAGCAGCTGCTCTACCGAAAAGTTTTTCTCACTTTTTTAATGCAGGTTATGCTACTTTCAGTAGTAGTTAATCACCTAACGCCTACAGTGTACATCACATGGCGAATACTTTTGATTTTTGGAGTGGAGATTTTTGTACTTGTAGCAATACGTTTAGCCACCCATATTTTCGAAAGGTATTATGTAAAGATGAATCTTTTCAAAAAAAACATTGCCATCATTGGTCAAAATGATTTAGGAAGCCGACTTGAAAAGTTCTTTTTAACCAACCCTTTGACCGTAAACTTTACAGGGTCATATCATTACCAACGTGACCAATTTGCAAATAGCGCATTCGATGAAGCATCATCACGCGATTCGATAAAATATGCGATTGTTAATCATTTGGATGAAGTGTACATTACTGAGTTTCCGGAACAGGATAGTGCTCTGGACGAAATTGTTGAATTAGCAGATCAGCATTGCGTTCGTGTAAGATTCGTTACTTCTTTTATGAACTACCAAAGGGAGCAAATATCCCTGAGGATGTCAAATTACAAATTGAAAAATTACTACGATGGAATACCTATACTAATAAACAGAAAAGAGCCATTAAGCAGGCTAAGAAATAGAATTGTTAAAAGATGCTTTGATATAGTTTTCAGCTTGGCAGTAATATTGTTTATTCTTTCCTGGTTATTTCCAGTACTGATGATTTTGATTTTAATTGAATCCAGGGGAAATCCAATCTTTAAACAACTGCGTTCGGGACGAGATAATGAGCCTTTTTATTGTTTTAAATTTAGAAGCATGCGGGTTAATTTGAACAGTGATATTAAACAGGCAGAACGTAACGACCCAAGAGTTACGAAAATTGGGGCTTTTATGAGAAAAACCAGTATTGATGAGCTACCACAGTTTTTTAATGTTTTGTTTGGCGATATGAGTGTGGTAGGGCCCCGGCCTCATATGCTCAAACATACTGAAGAATATCGGCAGGTTGTAGATAAATATATGGTGAGGCAGTTTTTAAAACCCGGAATTACGGGGCAAGCGCAGGTGAACGGCTTCAGAGGCGAAACAAAAGAACACGCTCAAATGATAGGACGTGTTAAACATGACATTTCATATATGGAAAACTGGACCTTAATTAAAGATGTACAAATTATCATCAAAACTGTAACAAATGCACTTGGTGGAGAAGAAAATGCATTTTAATCATTGCATGGCAACAGAATATCAAAATAGTATATGTCTTTCTGCAAATTGCTTTGGATATTTTTCCCTGAAGATTTCTGCTTCCTTAAATGATTGATGTTTGATGAAGTAGTACAATTTATTTAGAAGTATAAACTTGACATTTGTTGAGAATTGTACACAAAATTTTTTAACATGAAGTGATTTATCTAATGAATTTCCCAAATTAATTATGGCTTTTTAAGTTACAGCCAGTTGATTTTGATATGGGATTTCTCGATTTTAATAATACATAAATGTTAAATTATAATTATAATAAGATAATGAGTGGGTTAGGGAAAACCATTGGGTCAATAAAAACGTAAATACAATATATGAGTTGTGTAGAGAAATTTATATATTATTGATCTTAAATTATGGGTAATTATTTTAGTCAATCTCGTAAAGGCATGAATTACAATTTGTATACCGGAACGTTGAATGAGTTATCGCTTGAATCGAAAACAGTCATTAATACTATAAATCAATATTCTTACTGCGTGGCAAACGAAGATAAAGAGTTCCGGAATGCCCTTGTGGAATCTGATATATTATTACCTGATGGAGAGGGTGTTGTACTTGCAGAGCGAATTCTTAGCGGCAGAAAAATCAATAAAATTTCTGGGGCTGATCTTCATCAGCATATTTTAACTTCTTTAAATCATAAAAATGGTCGGTGCTTTTACTTAGGTGCTATAAATGAAACACTTGAAAAAATAAAGGCTCGTATTCAACATGAATATCCAAATGTAGTTGTAGGGTATTATTCGCCGCCATTTAAGAGTGTTTTTAATGAAGAAGACAATAATAAAATGATTGCTGCCATAAATGATTTTGGTGCTGATGCTTTGTTTATTGGATTAACAGCACCCAAACAAGAAAAGTGGTCGTGGCAATTTAAATCTCAAATAGATGCGAAGGTGATATGTGCGATTGGTGCTGTATTCGATTTTTACTCACAAACCGTTAAACGTCCGAGCGATTTTTTTATTCGTTATAAGTTAGAATGGCTGGGCCGTTTGCTAAGTAACCCCAGAAAGATGTGGAGAAGGTATCTTTATTATGGCCCCATTTATGTTTACCACATATTTAAGCTTAAATTTGCCGCTTAGTACTACTACGACTGTTCGATAATAAAAAGCTATTTAGCTTAAGTATTTTTGCTGGCCAGCGTATCAGAATAGATATGAATCAGTTGTTTCAGATTAACTTCAGGAGCATAATATTGATGATAGGAAAATAGTGCCCCTGCTGCTAAGTTTTGTTTAGCCTGGCTATCCATGTTTTCAAACTCATATAGCTTTCTTTGTAGTTCAAGCACATTCCCCGGAGAAAAGGTAAGGCCGTTTACTTGATCTTTAACAATTGATGGAATGTTACCAAGATCTGCGGCAATTACTGGTTTTGCCAAAGAGAACGCTTCAATCATTACCATTCCAAAGGTTTCATACCATTCTGAAGGGAAAATAAGTGCCTTGGACCCAACAAGCATTTCCTCAATTTCAGTTTTTGAAAGATGATCGAGGTATTCAACATTAACAAAATGTGTTCCAGCTTCCGAAACAAAATCTCTTAAGGGGCCTGTTCCTGCAATTTTTAACACTTCCGGGCAATGTTCAAATGCCTTCAACAGCGTTTTAATACCTTTTTCTTCACTTAGACGACCGATGAACAGATAGTATTCTCCTGCGCTATTCGCCGCTGCGGATTTTTTTTGGTTGGTAAAATTTGGCTTCAGAAATGTTTTGGTACTTGCATGTATTAAACCACTCTGCTCAAAAATTTTTTCGCTATGCTCACCTAAAAAGATCATGGCGTTTACCAACCTCCAGGTACCTATTTTTCGATGCAAATAATTCGAAATAGCCAGCCAGAAGGTTATAACTTTCGATTGCTGGTATACACCCTCCCGAACAGCAGACCATGGAAAGGATTCATTCAATGATTTCAAAAATAATTTATTCTTAAAAAACAGGCTTCCAGAAGGACACAATAGGCGGTAGTTGTGAATAGTCATGACGATGGGTACCTGCATTTTTTTTGCTGCATATAATACAGATGGAGTTGCGGCATAATGGAGATTGTGAACGTGAACAATATCAGGCTTAAAAGACTTAATTTTTTTAAGCATCTTAAGATAAGAATATGGGTTAAATGGCATAAGCAATACCTTTAACAATGTAGCTGATGCGTTACTGAAATCAATAAGTTCTACTTCGTGGCCATCGTTTTGGAGCAGTGCCATTTCATTTTGAACAACAGCATCTTCCCCTCCATGCTGTTTGTAATAGGTATGGACGATTAATATCCTCATTAGTCTGCCTTTCGTATATTATTGGTGAACTTAAGGAAATCATTCTTCAATTTGCGGATAACCAAAGTAGAGAAATCATAAGGGCTTTTGATCTGTGCCTGAAGTTTCGGGCTAATAATGTTTGGAGGGCAAAATTTAAAATCACGATTGCTGCCGTCATCAATCGGGGTAATCAGGTAATTGACTCCGGAAGTATTTGTCGATTCTTCATCAAATCCAATGTTAGATACTTTAGATAATGTTGGATAAATTACTTTTAATCGGTTTTCCGCTACATGTGTTTGCATCTGGATGTCCCAAGTTGAAATTTTGCCAGATATTTGTTTACGAAGCATCCGTATCAGATCGGCCCCCTCGGCATTGAGGCGCTTTTTGAATCCCGGGGAGGTATTCATTAGTAATTCGAGTGCCTGGTTATCCCAGATCACATCTGGAAAACGGTTGGCCCATCCGCCCCATCCGTAAGAACAGAACCGTTTATATACAATGCTATCGTAATGATATTCACCTTTTTTAATGGGGAAAACATAGGCGGTTACACAAAATACAGTGTGATCATTTTTATAAAATTCTAATGCATCAGTTAGATATTTAATATAATTTGGGCTAACAATGAGGTCATCTTCTACAATAATAAAGCGCTCATAGTTTTCACTTAAAAAAGTTAGTCCGGTTCTGAAGTTTGGGCCGGTACTGTAATTATATTCTCTATAATGCTTAATGACCGATTTAAAGCCTTTTAGTTGATCTATATAATCTCTTACTTCTTTAATCGATTTCTGACCTGATGCATCTTTTGCCCCATCACTGAAAAAGATAATATCCAAATTGGCACACTCCGGATTTTTGAGTAAGGCTTCAATACACCTTTTAAGTTTTGATACTCTGTTGTAGCAAAATACGCCAATGACTAAAGAATTTTCCATTTTGTAAAGTTTATGTTCAATGAAACCCTGATAAATTTTATTCTGCTCTTTCCAACAGAGAAGGCAGACCTGACCTATAGAATTAGATCATGGCTATTACAATCAGGCGCAGATCATTTTTTTTAATTTTTTCTTTGCAGCCCTATAATAACTTACCGCATAATATTTAGTAAATTTTGAAATAGTGAGTTTGGGGATACCTAATGTGCTCCTTAACATGGTGGTAAATTGTGCCTCAGAGAGACTTAAACCATAATTATTTTGGTTTAAAATCAGCAACTTGTACAAATCAGCCAATCCGAATGTTTTTTCAGATGGGAGATGCCAAATGGCAACTCCCGTGTCCTGCTCTCCCACATTCCGATAAAATACTGGATTGGTCCAGAATCGTTTCAGAAGGTCTTTACGTGGGCTGGCCATAAAGTTATTTTTATAGTAAATGTAGCTTAGTGTTTGTGCTTCCTCATTAAACTTTGGTAATCCAGCCTCATGTCTTCGTAGCAGTTCCGGCCATAAAGCCTTAAAATCATTAAATATGGTATTGATGTTTTTAACATTGGCCAGAAAAAATTCGCCGTAGTGATAACCCGGGATTTCGTCGACTTTTTTATCTGATAGTTCCTGGTAAAGTTCTTTCATGTCTTTCCTGCTCAAACCATGAATAACCAGATCAGTGCTGCAATCGTCTTCAAAAGAAATAAAGCCATTTGGGGATGCAATTTCAAAAAGCTCATCAATATTTTTTGAAAAAACGCAATCTGAATCTAATATTAAATACTGATCATTAGGGTTAATATTGTTTTTGGTAATGTATTCAAGTATGGAAAACTCAAAAAACTGGTTTTGAAACATATTAAAATATCCCTTAGGCGTTTTATAGTTAAATTCGGTATAAATGATTTCAACACCTAGCTCCTGCAATGACGCCCTGATTTCTTTTCCATCTATTACAGGAAAAACATGAGTATTGCTAAAAAGAATATGTTTTTGAGTTTTGTTAAATCGTTTGCTTGTAGCAAAAAACAGGAGTATACAACGCCAGTAAATATTTTGATGTTTTAAACCGGATGATTTTTCGCCTGTTTGGGGATAGATGCTTTCTTCTCCAATGGCATCGACACAAATCCAAGTACATATAAAATTCATATTTTTCTTTAATTATGATTAATTAATTCGATTGTTTTTTGATCTGGTTTTGGTGTTATATTAATTTGAATATTTTGAGCATTTTTTGTTTGTAAAGAAAGTTCCGTTCTTTCAAGATAGTACAGGCAAATGCCAACAACTCCCCAAAAAATTAATGGTAGCACATAGCTGAATGAGAAAATTAAACCAGCAAGCGTAAAAGCAATTAAGATCCCCGACTTTTCATCAAGGTTGCGAAAGAACGCTTTAAACCCCAAGTAAAGTAGATAAAAGTACTTTAAGATTAAACCTAAAAAACCATGGTAGAATAACATCTCCATAAAACCTTCATGAAAGTGTTGTCCCGTTTTCTCTGGCCACCAGTCTACTAAAGGATTTTTCATTTCAAAGCCTTCGAATGTCCATCCAAAAAATGGACGTTCTAAAACCATTGGGAAATACACCCTTCTTTGATCTGCCCTGAATTTCCCGGTTCCATCTTCCCGGGTAGGATCCAGTATTTCACTAAATCTTTCACCAAAGAACGTTAACATATCCGGAAACAATTGGGATACCACAAAAGCTAGCAACAGAATTGCTAAAGCTGCAGAGAAAAATATTTTCAGGGTTTTTGATAAAGAGATAATTCGATTTCTTACCACAATAAAAAAATAAATTCCAAGCGAGAAAAGACTGCTTGCCCAAACAGATCTATGCTGGTGAATAACGATGACAATGACGCAAAAAAGAAACCATAAAAGTGCGCTTGTAGCTCTTTCTTTTAAATATCTGTTCAAGAACCACAATAATGGCAAAATCATCATAAAGATACTACGGGCATGAATAATGCGGCTATCACCGGAAAATGGGCCGTAATCATCCATTTCTACACTATTTAAGCTAAAAGAAAAACCACGTCCGTAAATGATCATGAAAATCACGTAAACCGCCAGATAGAATTTTGCCAGGAATTCAAGTATATCAAGGTCGTATGAACGGCATAAAGCCCGTACAAACACAATGAATATTGCAGGGAACAATATCGTATATAGCGTTAATTGTTGAAATATAGTGCCATAATCGAGCAAAGATTCAAATACTAATCTAACAACGAAAAAGCTTATGACGCCCAAATAGATTTGCTCACTTTTTCTGAGTTTATGAAAACTGACCAAAAGAAGCGCATAAATTAGTAAACTCATTATTTTTTCGTACAGCAAAATGATTACTGAATTAGGTAAAACCAACCACGAAAAAATATTTTCCATCAGAAAAAAAGAAAAAAACAGCAAAAAAAGTTCTTTTACTTCAAATTCATAGTTAAATATCCTTATTACGTAACCCATTAAAATGCACTTTTTATCTTTCGAATTACTTTAGGAATGATATGGGTCATTTGAAGCATATTAAGTACCTGATTAAGCATAACCGTTTTTACATGGTGTCTCTCGTCAATCCACTTGATAGGCCTTTCGCCTTTTAAGTACATGCTTTGAAAGATATCTTCTTTTTCGGGAATAATTTGCCTGTAAATATCTGCTTTTTTATCTACCAGCTCTTTGTTAATATAGCCAAGATGCTTTAGCCTGAAATTAGTATTGTATTTTAGCCCTTTAATTCCTTTCACATTTGGTGAATCGATAATAAGATTTTGAAAATACCCGCTAGGGTTTTCACGCCACATAATCCTATCATGCCCTGCCGAATAATTTAGACGATATAATGATCCTGCAAAATGCTCACGATCCATGAAATGAAAGCGACGGAACGCGAATTTTGTGAAGACTTTACTGTTCATCAACTCATCAAAATGTGCCCTGGTAAGTTCGGGTTCGAATATTTCATCAATATCGATCCAAAGGCACCAATCAGGTTTTCTTAACCTTACCCTTTGATATAAAAGGTTTTTATCACGTCCTTCATTGTATCCTTCTGTTTGAATGATATCTACAACTTTAGGATGGGATTTTAACTTCTCATATGTACCATCAGTTGAACCGTTGTCCAATACCACAATTTCATCCGCGATTTTTTCAAAGCATGCCAGCCATTCTTCTGCGAAAAACATGCCGTCCTTTACCCGTAACATGACTACAAATTTTGCCATTCTCTTAAGTTTTAATTGTAATTTTCTCTCTTGAAACTTTTTTAGTTATTCTTATTGGAAATAGGTTCCATAATTGTTCACGCATTTCTGAATCTTTGATGAGCACTAATGCCAGATAAAAAAATGTAAAACCAAGGCCATTAACCAACAGGCTGATCAACTTCATTTCTGCCGGAATGAAGAGCATGGTTAATTCATTAATTAACCACCCGGCTACTATGGAAACCGGAATAATTACAGCCCAATTTTTTAAAATCTTCGCAATCAAATGCTTGCTCAAATATCCGAGTTTGTTTAGCCGATAAGAAAAGAAGGTAAAATCAACCATTATACTTACCATAAGCATTACGGCTATTAAACCAATAATGCCATAAAATTTACCAGCGAAATAGAATAGGATGCCAGAAATTATGCCTTTACAAATATTAATATAGCTATTCATCTTAATGTCTCCTAAGGCGTAACCCATGTTGGCCATAAAATAACCGATTTGGGCAAAGAAAAAATTTCCGATTAATAAAAAGATAATTTTATCTCCGATGTACTTGTCGTGTCCTGTCCATAAGGTAATTAGCGTATGATAATTGATGCAGAATACCAATCCGATAAATATTGCAGCATAATAATAATATTTAAACTGGGTGCTGATCAATGATTTTATTTGTGTATCGTCTCCTTTACCTTTAGCATGCGAGATAAGGGGCATGAGGGCAACCGAATGTCTTCCAATTAACGTTTGCGACATTTGTATTGGCCTTTTATTGATTTCAAAAAGCGTTATCATTGTTGGCGCAACAAACCGAGCCAGCACAATCATATCTAAAGAGGCAGAAAATCCGCCTATAATGCGTGAAATTGATGTAAATGAAAATATCTTTACAAATTTTTTGAGATGGCTAACGTCAAAGTCTATAAAAAGCTGAAGCTTGTTTAATATAATTTTTAAAGCTGTGTAATTATAGATGTTGATATATAGTGCCCTCAGCATGTTTGCAATCGCTATTGAAATCACACCATAGCCCAGGAATAAAAATAGGATATTTGTAGCCAGGAAAACAATGTTGCCGGAGATTGATGCGATTGCAACGTGAACAGGGTTTTGAAGTCCTTGGTTAATCCCCGAAAGGCTGAAAGACAGTAATGATAAGCCTGTAGCAATTATTGATACCATTAATGCTACTTGTAAACCGTCATATTTCGATACATCTTTATTTATGATCGTGCCAATTAACAAGTAAAATACAATACCTGCAATTATGGAAAGTGCAAAAATAGCGGAAGAAGTTAATATGCCTGATCCAATAGTCTTATTTACTTCTCCATGCATGTTTTGCCCGTAAAGCTGGGCTATTTTTTGCTGGAGAACATCACCTACACCCGGATCGGCAAGCGTCATCCATGCCAGTATGTTGCCAGTAGCCAGCCAAAGTCCAAGGGTTCCACTATCTATTTTATGTAGATATAGTGGCAATAAAATGAATGCATTGATGATATTCGTTATTACGTAACCATACTGAAAGATGAAATTCCACTTTAGTATTTTCTTGTTCATTTAATCGTTATTCTATTAATTTCTGATCATAACTTCCGCCATAAACCATTCCCGTTCCATAGCCATAACCATAGTTGTTTTTACCGTAACCACGTTGAGATACTGCATTAAATACAATTGCTGGATTTGGCAGGTTATTTAATTTAATATTATCGTCAATACGTTCAATGAAGACTTTTGGTGTATATGCATGACGTATCACAAAAAGGGTGGCATCACACATTGGGGCAATAGAGTACGCATCAGAAACAGGGCCAATAGGAGGAACATCAATAATAAGATAATCAAACTGCTCCGCCAGGTTTGAGAACAGTTCTTCTACCTTCCCATTTAAAATCAATTCTGCAGGGTCAACCGGTAGTTTTCCTGTAAGAAAAAGGGAAAGATTTTCATTGACAATTGAATTGCTGAAAATATCTTCCATTGATGCCTTACCTTGTAAATATTCTGAAATTCCAGTACGCTGTTTAACGCCAAATTTATGGTGAAGTGATGGGTTATTCAAGTCGAAATCCAATAAGGCAACTCTTTTGCCTGTCATGGCCAAGGATACAGCTAAGTTAGATGCTACAAAGCTTTTACCTTCCCCTGAAATAGCAGACGTAATCATTAATCTTTTGTTTTGCTTGCCCATACCAATATAGTGCAAGGTAGTTCTAAGGCTCCTGAACTGTTCAGCAATTAAAGTGCGTTGGTTACTGCCAATAACAATTTGCTTTGCAGATGAATTGGTACTAATCTCTGCAATAACCGGTAGTTTTGTTAATGATTGTATTTCATGCTGGAACATCACATTTCGTCTCATTTTGTCTTTTGCAGTCACAAAAGCAATTCCTAATATACCCGCCCCAAAGATGGCTGCAAGGTAGATCATTTTTCTCTTCGGGCTTACCGGAAACTGTGATGATTCTGCCTGGCTAACAATTTGGCTGTCAGAGCCATTGGCGATATAGGATAGTGCTGTTTCTTCTTTTTTCTGAAGCAGAAAAGTATAAATGCCACTTTTAATCTGTTGTTGCCTTTGGATATCTACTAAATTGCGCTCCGTTTCCGGCATGGATTGTAAGGCTGAAGAATACGTGCTTGTGGTACCTGAAAGATTATTTCTGCTGGCAGAAAGACTATTCCGCTGATTACGGAGGTTTTGTAGGATTTGAGGTTTAATTTTATTAATTTGATCATTATACGCTACCATTGCAGGATTATTTTCGCCTGTTGTTTTTCTTAAACTTTCCGCATTTAACTGTAGCTCGTAGATGTCCTTGACCATTTGAGTAAGTCCCGGATCATTTATACCTGCCGTTGAAGGAACAATTCCACCAGTGAGATCTCTCGAACGGACATAATTTTCTACCTGATCGAGTACAGATAATTGCATGTTGATTTCGCCAATTTTTTGATCGTTTATACTTACATTTTCCAAGTATAACTTACCTTGTGTACCTACATCGATTGCTCCGTTATTGGATTTATATTTTTGCAATTTATTTTCAATATCAAGCAATTCCTTTTCAACGGTCATTAACCGACTATTGATAAAATTTTGCGTGTTCGCCGCAAGAAGATTGTATTGATCAATGGCGTGTTTGTTGTAAACCAACAATACCCCATTCAAAATATCCTCGGCACGTTTAGGGTTTTCATCTAAAATTGATACCACCAAAATTGTAGAAAGTTTGTTGGCCTCTGCCACTTTTAGTCCGCCAGCTATTTTAGATGCAACTTTAGATGGCGAGGTCAGTGTAAAAGCAAACTTGGATTGATCAGATGGTCTGGCATTAATATTTTTACGAAACATTAAAGTTCCATATGGCAGCTGATGCCACTTATCGAAGGCATATGTTTTATGATCTATCAGGATCCCTGAATGGGAGTAAGTAAATTCAATTTTTGATTTGGTCGGTTTAATTCCTTTGGGATCAAGCGCTGCTATTTTTACCGGAGCATCTTCGTACATTATTCTACTTGCAAGAAAACTATTTTGGTATACGCTGGCATATAGCGATAAATCGGCCACCACCTGATTAATGATTGGGCTAGATACGATTACTTCCCTTTCATTGTCAACACTTTTCTTTTTAGAAAGGGTTGATGACATTGGATCTTGAATACTAGTTTCTTCTGCGCCCTTTCTTTCATTAATGAGAATTTTCGCTTCAGCACTGAACAGTTGTGGTGTGACTTGAAGATATACCCAGGCGCTTGCTAACGACACCACCAGCAATAATAAAAACAAGGGCCAGTACGGAAGTAACCTAAATATGAAATGCCCTCCAGCATCTTTATTGCCTGAAGTTTCATCTGTTTTTCTAATAATGTTCATAATTATCTTGCTATACGATCAATAATAATTGCTCCAAATGATAGAGCACTTAATAAAATAGGGATAAGAGTAGAGCTGCGGGTAGAACTGGAAACTTTTGCTTTGTTCGCTTCCACATAAACAATATCATTTGATTTAAGATAATAATAGTCAGAGCTAAAAATTTCGCTAGAATTAAGATTTATTCTTTTAATTTTTTTGATACCATCTTCTTCTCTTACTATCATTACATTATCTTTCCTTCCATAAATGGTAATGTCTCCAGCTTGCCCAAGGGCTTCAAGAAGCGAAATTTTTTCATTTGGAACATTCACTACAGATGGTCTGGCTACTTCTCCTAAAACAGATACTTTGAAGTTTAGTTGGCGGACTATTACGATAGGATCTACAAGTAGTTTTTTATCTACTAATTCCTTTGTAATTTTTTCGCGAATCTCATTTGTAGAGAGGCCACTGATTTTCATCTGGCCTAAAATTGGAAACTGGATATTCCCATCATTATTTACTAAATATCCAGGAGATTGAAGTGTTGCTCCGTTTACGCCTGAAGTACTTACAAAGGAATTGTTTGGTTTGTTAAAAACCTCTGTAGCAGCAGGGTTAAGACTGGTTACAGCAATGCTGAGAATATCATTTGGTTGTACTAAGTTTTTTGATGACAGATTGCTTGCTTTTAGCACTGCATCCTGTTGATCAATAAAATAAACTGTTTTTTTTGAGCTTGCGCATGAACTCAAGTATAAGGTCACAAATAATAGTAATATCCTAAATAAGATATTACTAACTCCGAAAATTTTTCCTGTCATTTTACTAAATTTTTAATTAATAATTTGTTTAAAATCAAATACTTAGAAAAAAGTCGTAACTTTAATCTAGGGATTTAACAAATTAAATGACGGGACATGTATAATGGTATACGTTCTTTTTACTGAGTTAGTTTTCCCACGCAAAAATATATCGTTCCATTTCTCAATTTGCGCTTAAACAAATTGTTCATAAAGTTAATAAAAATATGTCCCGGATTTTTATAATTTTTTGGTTCGGCTTGTGCCTATTCAATTGCACAAAACCAGAATTGCATCCTCAAGAGACCTTAAAAATAGGTTCTAACACGCTAGAGGATAGATTTCAGTCTTATGGTCTCAATGGCGATGGTCTAGGCGATGATACAAAAGGGCTACAGAAATTAGTCAATGATTCAGCAGTGATTTATCTGAAGGCAGGCATTTATCTGATTTCCGAAACCATCATATTACCTTCAAGAGTACAGCTTATTGGTCAGGAAGGCACCATTATTATTGCCAGCCGGGCCATGCGGAATACGCTTCTTTATAATGGCCGCTTTTTCTCTGCTTCATCAAGTGATCATGTTCTGATCAAAAATGTGCAGTTCAAAAGTGAAAGTCTTGATTTTAAATTCAGTAAGTGGAACAACGCATGCATATTTATCTTAAATAGTAAAGATGTTGTGGTAGAGAATTGTTTCTTTAATTTTAAATTACCATATTCCGTTATTGGAATGGAAGCTGTCTGGGTAAGTGGTGGTCAGTCAAAACGAAACATTATCCGAAAAAACAATATCTATTCTTTGGGTATTAAATATGCGGAAAATGGTGCAGATTCTACCATTGTGGAACAAAACATCATTAATCATTCTTATTCAAATGCAATAACCGGTAATGGTAATAATAGTGAAGACGAAATTCTAGGTGCTCAAATTACGAATAATTTAATTTCAGAAGCTGGAAGAATGGGAATTGAAGACTGGGGCAATACCGTAGGAACGATCATTGATGGAAACCAATTGGCCGGCACAGGAATAGATGTTGCTCAGGCACTTGAAGGAATTGGAATTTCTGCTGTTGGAGTCACTACTGTGGTTAAGAATAATGAAGTTACGGATAGCAGAGTTTATGCCATCGAAGTCAGAGGAAATTATGGTGTTGAAGTTTCGAATAATGTTTTACGCAATAATCCTTTGGCTACAGGAATCATCTTAAATTTCACCTTTGATGCGCCTAAAATAAACTTAGCCGCCGCTAACGTGGATAAAAATTTAATTGAAAATTGTGAGAAAGGTATTCATATTTTTGGTGATTACCAAGGCAAGGTTTCTATTGACAACAATAAATTTCATGATATTATTTCAAAGGCCATTTCCCTAGAATCCGGAGCCCTATATTACGAAATCCGAATCTCCTTTAACCAGTTTATCTTCGATAAGAAGACCGCTATTGACCGATTCGCATTTTTTAGTTATACAAAATACAAATCAGGAGAAGCTAAACAAATGGTCTGGACTTCTGATAATCGTATTGAATATGGAGCGGGTACAGCTAATGGAACTGGAATGGACTTCGGATTTATTATTCGGACAGATAATACTACAATTAACAAGTTATTTGTAAAGGGAAACAATAATCGGAATGTTGCAGATAGGAAGATCTTAGCCATAAGTGATCTGGGTGGTAGGCCCGATCGCTGTATTATCACAAATAATGAAATTTATGGTGCTATAACGGAATTGAGTGGTTTTACAAATCTTATTCAATATAACAATACTGTTAAAGAATAGTAGAAATATTCGATATTGTTTACACATTTTGTTATTAGGTTTACAACATCACAACTGTTAGTGCTAAATGAAACTTTATCATTATCAAATAGTTAGATTTATCTACAATAAATTCAATTATTATGAAAAAGAAATTCTTTGGTACTCTGATTATGCTGTTTTTATTTGTCAGCGTTAATGCAGATGGAGACATTAGCAAAGCTAAAAACAAAAACAAATATGACGCTAAAACATTAGCCGAATTAACTAGAAATCTGGAATATGATTTTGATAAGCCTGCAGTAAGATCTGCCTATTTCAAAAAGCTTGATGATTTAGCAAGTGCGGTAAAGAGTGAAAACTATGTTGTTTCTTTGAGAGGACATGCTGACGGCATTGGTGCCTATAAATACAACTGGGTGCTTTCTGACAAACGTGCTTTAAGTGTTAAAGATTATCTAGTAAGTAAAGGTGTTAAATCTGATCGTATTGTTACCACGCCCTTTGGGAGTACAGTACCAATAGCGTCCAATAAAACGGAATCTGGAAGACAAAAAAACAGAAGGGTTGAAATTTCACTTAAAAAAGTTTCATAGGCTTTTTTATATGATGTATGCTTTAAATCCACTAGAGTAATTGTTTAGGTTTGAAAAGCCTATATTGCCTTAGTGGATTTTTAAAACCATTCTGATTTAAGCTATTGGACTAAGTTGATATGTACTGTCAATTGCAGAAATTGCTTTTAAACTGATTTACAATAACCATATCTCAGGATCAATAGATGACTTTCTTAAAAGATCACTATCAATTTTGTCAAGAATTAAACTATCAATCGTATCATCAAATTTTCTGGCAAATAAATGTTTTGAGACTGCTATTTTTTCAAAATCGGCAATGCTGAATAGTTTCGGATGAGCACTTTCAGGTGTTTCCCAAATCATAAAATGCTGGTTAGCATTGCTTATCCTGGAATGAAGTGTTTCATTTTTTGAATTGCCAATAATCATATGTATAAATACTTCATCGGCAACAAAAGTATCTTTGTGAAATTTTAAATACTCCGGGTGGTTTTCATGAAAGTTTAAAATATATTTTGCGGCCTCCATATCCAAAACCATCCAGGCTGAACCGGCGTAGCCAATCATTTGCAATGGCTTTTTTCTTCTAAAAACTTTAACATAGCTGGCCATTAAATTGAGTGCTCTTGATGATATTCTCTCGTGCCACCTATCACCGAAATAGTATTTATCTATTCTATAAAGTCCTCCGCGATCTGCTCCTGGCCACCGTTCAAAGTCTGGAAGAGGGGTAAAATCAATATATATCGAACTTGGTGATTCAGATAATACTTTATTAATCGTCTTATTACTTTTGATGGGATAATCTTGTCCGCTCAGCACAATAATTCTATCAAATACAAAATCATGTGTTTGGGTTTTTTTTAATCCGGCTAAAAGTGGCATTACAATTCCATATCTACCCCAACGAGCATTGTAGCGCTGTAGATAAGTTAAGTTATCAAGGTTGTTGAGTTCTTCAAAAGTGCTTAGGTCAGCTTTACTATCGATGTGAATAAAAAAGTGTGATGATCCATCGTTTAATCTTGTGACTAATCTGAACAGCTGTCTTGGGTTTTTGTGGGCCATTATTAAGTAGGCTTTCGTCATAAAGGAGTATCAGCTATGATGTAATTAGATTCGGAATTTGTCTATTAATTTTGTCTCAATTTTAACTAATAATACTCGGTTTGCAGTAATTACATTTTCCAGAACAATTCTTGTTACTGCTGTAAGCCTTTTAGTATTACTTTATTCACACCCCCGTTATTTGGCTATCTATCAACACCGATTTTTCTAAATCTATGGTCGTGTTAATTGAAATAATGTGCTTTAATAAGGATAAGCTGCGTTCGTTACTCGTCTTCAGCTTATCCATCACTATTATACCTGTTTTTAAAAATTAGATTGAATTCACAACTACGTCTGTCTGTATTGCACTCATTTTTGCGGCAATATTAAAAAACTCCACTTGTTCTTTTCGCAACTGATCAATCAATCGACCTTCTGGAAGAATAACATCATCGTACGTTAATACCTGGTCTTTGGTTATATTGCGTTTTAGGATACAGTTTTCTGCAATTCCTATTGGCAGTAAATTTTCCATCTGGGTAATATCGGCATTCTCACAGAGGCCATATGTCATAAATTCACCAATGCCGTCTAATATCTCGCCCGCTTTTAAATCAATTTTGGCTGTTGCTACCACTTCCACGTATGGTTTATCTAATGGCGTTAATGCTGCATCGTTAAACAGTACTGCTCTCGCTACAGTTTGCGGAACTTCAAAATGGCAAAGATGGTACGGAGTGTAAAAGAGATAGAGCGGACCTTCTCCCAGTTTGTAGAGGTTCAGATAATGCTGCTGAATAGGATCGTCATGCGTTCCCAGAACGAAAACTCCTGGAGAAGGCTCAGCACCAACAATGTAATCAACAACACCTGGGCCATTTGTAAGTTCTTCAAGAGGATATTTTTCTAAAACATCTTTAAGAGGTGTTCCGGAAGGTACGGTGGGCCCAATCATGCCTCGTTTAGCAACACGCATACCTGTACCATTAGCTACAATTGCCTGTTCAAATGAAATCTTACTTCCATCTGCAAAAGAAGTTACCATTACTGGATTTTGACCCCATTTTTCGGCAAAGCCTTTTTGGGTTTCAGGGTTACGATATGGATCGTGTAATCCCTTTATGTTTCCGATTAATACTGGTTTAACACCAAGGGTTTTAACAAATCGAAATAAATTCATCATCACTCCTGGTTGATCTCCATCTGCATTTGTTACAATGACTCCTGCCTTGTCTGCATATACTTTTAAAATTGGGCCAACTGTGCCATCCAATTCAGCGTCCATTAAAATAATATGTTTTTTATTTTCTATAGCGCACATGGCTACTTTTGCAGCATATTCAACGGCTCCGGTAACCTCAATTATTGCATCTATTCCAGCTGCTTTACAAAGTAAGGTAGGGTCTGTAGTTACACTGTATAATCCGTTCAGGATATTTTTATCCAGTTGCGCTGTAGATACTACCTCTTGGCTTTCTTCAATTCCTGCTTGATTGTATGCAAACTTTGCCTTATCCAGGTTACGGTTTGCTATGGCAACTAATTCCATGCCTGGTACATATTTGCATATTTGCAACGCTATACCCTTACCCATGAAGCCAGCTCCTACTAAGCCAACTTTAATGGATTTATTTTGAGCCGCTAGCTTTGCCAGGGCATTATCAACAATGATCATATTGAGTTATTTAGATTTGATTATCCATTTTTGGTTTCATTTATACCTTCACTCATCAGTGCGTGGGATTGGTCTTTGGCCGATATCACTTGCGGTTCAATTGGCCAATGAATGTCAAAAGCCGAGTCATCCCAACGAAAACACTGCTCGAATCCCGGTGTATAAAACTGAGTTACTTGATAAGTCACATCAGTATGATCTTCCAAAGTTATAAAGCCATGTGCAAACCCTTCAGGTACATAGAGCATTCGATAGTTGTCGGCAGTAAGATCAACTCCAATCCATTGTTTATAAGTTTCAGAGTTTTCACGCATATCAACAATTACATCATAGATAGCGCCACGCGTACATCTTACTAATTTTGTTTCTTCGAAGGGTGCTTTTTGCATATGCAATCCCCTCAGCGTACCCTTCTTAATGTTGTAGCTGATGTTAGTTTGTACTGCATTGGTATTAAGGTTGAATGCTTTGAATTCGTCGCTACAATATGATCTTGAAAAAAAGCCTCTATCATCCTGCATCGGGCTTATATCGATAATATAGGCTCCTTTTAATTTAGTTTCGGTAAAGTTCATTATGAGATTACTATTAATTAATTGATTCAGTTTCTTCAACCTGAGCGAACTTAAAGGTCCATTCTAAGTCTTCATTGAGGAGATTTTTTTCCTGCAGGGCATTGAGAATCCTCAATCGCATGAATGGAGAATTATGGAAGTTAATGTTGTCAAATTCCATCCCAATCAAGCCATTGTAAAGTTCTTTTATAGTGTCGTTAAGATTGCAAACTGGCTGAGCATCTGGAGCAAGCGATTCGAATAATGAAAAGTCTACCTTGTAAGATCGTTCATCAGGAGTAGCATTTTCATTGAGATCAATTTTTACACCTGGAATAGCTAACGATACTGCTTTTGCTAAGTCAATTACTTGATAATTCCAACGACTACTTCCAGCATTAATGGCCAAAAACTGGTTGTCGGCTGATGCTTTCCTGGAAATAGCCCAATTGATTGCTCTTGCCATATCTTTGATATGAATTAAAGGCCTCCAAGGGCTTCCATCACTTAGTATTTTAATTTTTCCACTACTTACTGCGCCGGCCACAAAATCATTTAAAACTAGATCGAGGCGAAGGCGGGTACTCATACCACATGCAGTGGCAAATCTCAAACAGGTTATAGTAAAGTATTCGTTGGCAAGCTCTTCAAGGTCGCGTTCGGCGTAAACTTTTGATTTAGCATAAGCCGTTAGTGGATTGAGCCGAGATTGTTCGGTTTTTGCTTCACCATCGGCTTTTCCATACATGCTGCAGCTTGAAGCAAATACAAAAGACTTTGCTCCTGCTTTTTTTGCCAATTGTGCAATATTGATCGCAGCTTTATAATTGATATCATAGGTTACCTGCTCATAACGATTGCCCATAGCATCATTCGAAATAGCGGCCAGATAAATCACTTTATCTACACCATTAAGAACTTCCGGGTCAAAAAATCTTACATCTCCAAATATTTGCTGATTGAGTTGGTTTTCCGGAAGAAATGGACTGTGTGTGAGTGAAGAAGCAAAATAACCCATGTCATAGCCAATCAGTGTAGCTTGGGGATGGTTTCTACGAAGATTTGCGGTAACTTCCGGGCCTATGTAGCCCATGTTTCCTGTGATTAGTATTTTCATCAACGAATGTGATTTATTAAGAGCGATTAAAAGATAATTTTGTTAATTGCGATATTGTGCATCAACGATTCCCAATGCCACGGCGCATTTCCCTGTTGCCAAAGATCTTCTAAATAGGTCTTATCTCTTAGGGTATCCATTGGTTGCCAAAAGCCCGTATGTTTATATGCGTTCAATTGACCATCTTTAGCCAGATTTTCCATTGCTTCTTTCTCCCATACCGAATTATCATCTTCGATATAATTGAATACTTCAGGCTCGAGAATAAAAAAACCACCATTTATCCAGGGCATTTCAGAGCCATCAGGTTTTTCTTGAAATGAATGTACTGTATTTTCGCCTTCACCAAGATTAAAAACACCAAATCGGCCTGGTTGCTGAACGGCAGTTAAGGTTGCATGTTTTCCGCTTGCCTGGTGAGCGGCAATGGATTTTGTAATGTCCACATCGCTTAAACCATCACCGTATGTCATACAAAATGTTTCATTATCAAGATACTTTTCTACTCTTTTTAATCTTCCCCCCGTCATGGAGTTATGACCAGTATTTACCAGTGTAACGTTCCAAGGCTCGGTTTCATTCTTATGAATTTCCATGGAATTTGCTTTCATATTGAAAGTTACATCAGAATTGTTTAAACAATAATTGGCAAAATATTCTTTGATTACATGTCCCTTATAACCACAGCAAACAACAAAATCATTAATTCCGTGGCATGAGTAGATTTTCATAATGTGCCACAGAATTGGTTTACCACCAATCTCAACCATAGGCTTTGGCCTAATGCCACTTTCTTCGCTGATTCGGGTTCCTAACCCACCAGCCATAATAACTGCTTTCATAAATTTATTTTTCTTAATTCTTAGTTAATCGCTCTCACGCTAAACTTACCAAATGGGCAAACAGTGCAGCAATGCTTATTTTCAAATTGTTATGCTGCGCTGAGAAATCGGCTTATTATATTATTAGTTAGAACCACCTTTTTTAACAGATAATAAGAAAGGATAAATGAGTGATACTGACTGGCTTCGTGAACATTAGAGCGCAGCACTAAATTATCCTATATCTGAGGGTAGGACAATAGCCCTTTTAGACTATCTCATCAAGATTGATAAATGTTCAGCGGTAAATACACCTATTCTGCCAATCTACGATGAGGGATTTTTAGGCACATCAAAGCAATTTGCTGTAGGCTTTTATAGCAAAAGGAAGGATTATATTATTAACCGTTAGACTTTGTTTCTAAAACTTAAGTAATATGTTACGCTAGGAGTTCGTAATATTTAAATTAAATATTTCTTTTGGCCACATCATTTAGGCATTTGGCAACTGTATAAGATAATATGTCTGAGTTGCATTTCTCATCAATAAATTTTCGTGCCTTTTTCCCCATTTCATGGCAAATTTCCGGATTTTGTGAAATGAAATCAACGGCTTTTTTCCATGCGTTTGAGTTGCCATAGGGAACTTTGATACCTATGCCTTCTTTCTCTACATCAATTGGGAAATAAGGGTTGTCGGAAGTAATTACTGCTTTTCCTAAGGCCATGGCTTCTAATAAAGAGGTAAGCCCAACGGTATAATTATGTTCATGGCAGGAAATTACGGCACACTTGCTTTTATATACTTCCTGAGATAAAAATCGGTTAAGGTTGGGTGTATTTTCGATTATATAAACCTCTACATTTTTATACTTATCTCCATAATCCAGTAAAAGTTTTTCGTTGTTCATTTTGCCATGTTGCTTGGTTGTATAAATTCTAAGCATACTATTTTCTAAACCTGCAAAACCCTGAATTAACGTAGGAAAATCTCTGTTTTCTCTGCCAGTAGAGCAGAAGTAATGACTGTTGTTATCAATATTGGTTTCAGCAATAATTCGGTCGAAATATTTTGTATCAGGACCCCAATGCATCTGTACCAACTTATTTTTTGAGGTACTTTTATGAGACAGTGTTTTTTGAATGTGGAGTTCGCTGAACATAATAAATTTATCAAATCCGCTATAATAGAATTTAAGAAACAAACTTTTGATCGGATTAGTGGAAGCTTTTAAGGCTCGATGTTGCCAGACTACAATAGGCTTGTTGAATAAGCATAATGCCCTAAGGAACACTAGTAATTCCAGTCCATGTGGCGTAGATCCGTAAATGATATCATATGATTCATCTAAGAATAGTATTCTAAAAGCAAGTTTAATAGCAAGAAATATGCGATTTCCTATAGTGGCATCTTCAATGAAGGATACATTAATATCGAATTTTTCAAGATCCAGTACTCCATAAAAAAAGTGTCGAGGTACTGCGGCAGCATCTGTACGTTTCAGAAAACGATGGTAGAATAGCACATTCATAGTTTAAACTTAACTTTCAACATTAGTCGTATTATCATTCAATTATCAATTTCTAATTGATACTCATTTAAAGGAAATCTCTTTAATTCTACTTAAAATGATAGTACAATTAATTAAGATTCCTGCTCTCATAGATCGCCGCTATAAGTCTTTCTAATTATTCTTGATGAAGTTGTGCCAGCTAAATACTTGTATGTAAAACAATCTTAAATCATAGCTTAATCCATATTAATTTGTAAAACTTACAGGTCATAGATAATGATACCCTAGAAGCCCGGAAAAATAGATCGATCGTAGTTTTAAAGGATAGGGGAATTAAATCAATGGAGCTGCGTTCTTAACATTAAAATTAGATAAGACAAATATATGTTAAAACCCGACGCTGCAAAAATATATTTTCTTCTTTCTCCTGTATGAGAACGAATTGAAATTTTTAGCTGTGAAGAATTATAATCATCCAAATTTACAATATTTTCATCACCTAGTCGGAAATCGAATTCTGATAATCATTATTTAAACGTTAATAAAAGCAATTAGAATGGTGTTTTATTAACTTCTTAAAGTTTTTATTGTCAGCCTTTCAATCATACTAATATTAAAATAAAATTGGCATATGGTGTTAAGTTTGTATTATATATAATACATTTTAACTGTTGAATATTAGGCATAGCCCTATGGGGCTATTGCTTTAAAATAGGGAATACAGCATTTTCGTATCGTTAATTTAAACCCTCAGTGTCATTACCTGTATTTATCTCAAAACCACAATGAATAAGAATTATTATTTTTTGATTGCCAGTTTATTAATATTGAACTCGTGTGGTTCATATAAGAATATCCCGTATTATCAAGACCTCGATCGTAGTAAGCCGATAATCGAAGATGTTAAAAACTTTTCTCCTTTAACCATCAGGCCTACAGATATTTTAGCCATCAAGGTAAGTAGTAGAACACCAGAATCTTCCTCGATATTTAGTTATGAGCCTAACAATCAGCAAAATGCAATTCCTGGTTATCAGGTTGATACTAAAGGGAATGTTCACTTACCTGTAATTGGTAGCGTAAAGGTTGAGGGATTGACCACTACTGAACTTCAGGAAAAGTTAAATGTGATGCTTTTGAAATACTATAATGACCCTGTTGTTAATGTGAGAATACTCAATTTTAAAGTAAGTGTATATGGAGATGTAGAGCGTCCGAATGTATATAGTTTGCAAAACGAACGCACAACAATTACCCAAGCATTAAGTATGGCCGGCGATTTAAATATTACAGCCATGCGTAAAACGGTTATTTTGGTTAGAGAAGAAGACGGTAAACGACAGTTTATTCCTATTGACCTCACCTCAAAGAAAATATTTGAATCGCCATATTACTACGTTCGCAATAATGATGAAATATATGTGCAGCCAGATCGTACTAAATACGCCACAGTAGATCGTGGCTATAGAACTGCGACACTAGTATTATCTGGCCTATCAATTATAGCTATTGTTCTCTCAAATATTTATAGATAAACCCTATGAGTACTCAACAGGCACAGTTTACAACCTATATAATAGGAGAAACAAAAAAGAGTGATGAAAACTGGAAAGAAATTTTGGGAAGGTATTTGTTTCACTGGCCATTATTTCTAATTGCATTAGTATTTACTATTGCCTTAGCGTTCGTTTATTTAAAACGTTACAAGCCAGTTTACGATATTAAGGCGACATTAATTGTCAAAGATGATAGCAAGTCGACAAATTCGAAGGGACAACCACTTGATGATATAGGATTAACCAATAATGCCCAATTAATAGATAATGAAATTAAAGTCTTAAAGTCAAGACAATTGGTAAATGAAATTGTGAATGATTTAGGACTCTGGGTAACATATTACAGAAAGGATGGCTTATTTAGTAACAGTGATGGCTTAGCCACTCTTGATATGTACAAAGACGCTCCTGTTAAATTTGTACTTCTAAAGAAAACTGGAAAATTAGATAATGAAGGTGTAAAGATTAGGATAATAGATGCCAAATCATTTACCCTTTACCTACCAGATAAATCTACCAAGATTGCAAGTTTTAACGAGGTTTTTACAAACTCGTTTGGTACATGGAAGCTGATTCCATCACGAAATATCCTTCAATCGAAAGATAAGATTTTATTTATGGCTATTTCTGAACCAGAAACAAAAACTTTAGAACTCCAGCAATCCATAGATGCAAGTTTGTCAAGCAAGTTAGGAACTGCTATCGATTTAACCGTTTCTGATATCAATGATAAACGGGGAAGAGATATTTTGAATGGTTTGATTTCAGGCTATTATGCTTCTTCATCTGATGAGAAAAACAGAGAGTTAAAAAATACTTTAGACTTTCTCGATCAACGGCTTGCCTCTTTAAATGGCGATCTGTCAACGGCAGAATCTGGTATCGAAAACTTTAAAAGTAGTAAAGGATTAACCGACATCAGTTCTCAAACAAAAATCAGTTTGGAGAATTTGCAGGCAAATGATGCCAAACTTAACGAAGCGAATCTACAGTTAAGTGTCATTAATGGAATTGAAAGTTACGTTAATTCAGGAGCGAACAGTAATAAAATTCCATCTGCGATTGGTATCAGTGATGCTGCTTTATCTAGTTCAATCGAAAAATTAGCAAACCTGCAATTAACTCATGATAAAATGGCTGCAGACATGCCTGAAAGTAATCCCGAGTTTGATCCAATTAACAGACAGATTAAAACAACAAGGGCCATGATTAAGGAAAGTGTTAAAAATATCAAAAGTAATTTGCTTGATACCCGAAATAAACTACAATCCTATAACAACAAATTTGAATCTTCTATCAGAGACATTCCGACTGATGAACGCCAGTTTGTAAACATTAAGAGGCAGCAATCCAGTAAGGAAAATACGTATACCTATCTTCTTCAAAAAAGAGAAGAGGTTGCAGTTAAATACGCCTCGAATTTATCAAATAATCGAATAGTGGATAATGCTTATTCTGAAGAACCAAAAGACCCTAAAGCATTAACTTACGCCATAGCGTTTGTTTTTGGTTTAGGTTTACCTATTGGCGTTATTTATGGAAGAGGTGCTTTATCAACAAAAATAATCTCGGCTCAGGATATTTCTGACGTAGTGGAGATTCCGGTTGTAGGTGAACTTCCATACGAGAAGTCAGCAGAATCGACAACGATTAGTTCTAATAAACAAAATGCCATAAGTGAAGAATTACGGGCTTTAAGAATAAAACTTCACTATCTACACGGTAAGAGAGAAACCGGAAGAGTCACATTGGTAACTTCAAGTGTATCGAAAGAAGGGAAAAGTTTTATCAGCGCTAACATTAGCAAGGCCTTGTCTTTAGCTTTCAAAAAGACAGTGATACTTGAGTTAGATATGAGAAAACCTAAAGTTGCTGAATATTTTGGTCTTAGCGCTACGCACAAGGGTTTAAGCGAATACTTAAACGGTAAAGCAAACATCGCTGATATTATTCAGCAGGTTGATAAAAATAGTAATCTCAGTTTAATTAGCTGCGGTAGTATTGTCGATAATCCTTCCGAATTACTTGAAAAACGAGAACTTGCCAAATTGATTGATAAGTTAAAAGAGGATTTTGACGATATTATTATTGATAGTCCACCCGCACACTTGGTGCCTGATGCCATCATATTGTCTAGATTAAGTGACTTGACACTATATGTGGTAAGACAGGGCTATACAGATAAAAAGGAGCTTCAGTTTCTAAAGCAATTACAAAATCAAAGCCAGATAAACAATATAGGTATTGTTTTTAATTCTTTACAGCGGGTAAAATACGGATATGGTTATCAGTATGATGATTCATATTATAGTAATAATAGCTCTAGCTTCCTGAAGCCAGTTTTTGGTGATTTCAAAAGTAGATTTTAGATAGATTAAAATGCATAGCAATTCAAGGTAGTGAGATTAACATGAAATACTTGATACTAGAACCCCTTGGTGGAATAGCAAATAGAATGCGTGCAATAGAATCGGCTGTAAATTACAGCAAATTCCATAATAGAAAATTAATAATTATATGGGAAAAAAATGTTTTTCTTAATGCAGATTTTTTCGATTGCTTTCGTCCAATTAGTAGTGTAAAGGTTATTCAATTGGATTATCAGGGAACAGGTTTTATCTCGAAAGTTAAAAGGCGCATTTTGAATGGGTTTAAATATTGGCTTAAAATATATCACCAAGCTAGATATTTTTTCGATACTGAAATGGAGATGCTTTTGAATCGACATAAAAATAATTTAATTAAGGTTGGGTTTTCGTTGGATGCTATTGCTGAAAGTGCCAATGGAATTTATATTAAATCCTGTTATGAATTTTATCCTAACCTGACAAATTTTATGATTGAAATTGATTCTGAAGTGCAAAAGCTTGGCAATAAAATTATAGATGATCACCAATGTGATATTGGAATTCATATTAGAAGAACAGACCATGTGGATGCGATTAGTAATTCACCCATTCATCTTTTTATAACTAAAATTAATGAAAGACTAAATTCATATCCAAACGCCAAATTTTACCTCTCAACTGATGCTAAAGATGTTGTTAACTATCTGCAAGAACATTTTAATTCTCATATTATTACAGGAATAACAAATCGTGATAGAAATTCAGCTGAAGGAATTAGATCTGCGCTAATAGATCTACACTGCCTTGGACGTTGTAGTGAAATTTGGGGTTCGGATCAAAGTAGTTTTTCTGATAGGGCTGGGAGAATGAACAAATCTAAACTAGAAATATTGTCTCTTAAAAATACTTCAGCTTAGGATGGATATTATGATTCGTAAATTTGTAGCATTGAAGGCTTTGACCAGAAAGAATCAGCTTTGGGTTAAAATGAGGTCTACAGGCTTATATCTACTGGTTCCTATAATAAATTTCAGTGTTTCTATATTTACTTCGCCAATTTTTGCAAGACATTTATCTGCTCAAGAATTTGGATATTTTGGATACTTCAATTCCCTATCAACATTTATATTGTGTTTTTACGGTTTGTTGTTTCAGACCTATTATATGTCTATTTACTTTAGGGAAACCGAAGAACGAAGGAAAGAGATATTATCTACACTCACTTTATTCAATATATTGTGGAACGTACTTTTCTTTCCAATATCATATTTAGGTTTATATTTATATTTTCAATTATCACATTCACAAATCCCTTTTTATCCTTTTGCAATATTAAGCCTCGCTGGAGGCGTTTTCGGGACCTACAAAGGGTTTATACAAGTTAATTACCGCTTATCTAATCGACCTATAGCATTTGTGTTTCTGGTAGCCGGTTACCGAGTTTTATCTACTTTTGCTTCCATTTATTTTGTAGTGTATGCCCAAATGGGACTTACTGGCAGGTTTTTGGGAGCGTTTATTATTGAATTGTTGTTTTTTGCCGTATCTCTTCATATCATTTTAAAAGGGCAAAGAATTAAAATTGAATGGGGGGTGCTTAAGAAAGCTTTTAAAATCATTTTACCATTATTTCCTGCCTCTTTTTTACTATTACCGCTAGGGAGTTTTGACAATATGGTTTTAGAAAGTATGAACAATAGTGCAGAAATGGGTTTGTACAACATTGGAAAAGGTATAGCAAGTTACCTGTATGTTGGGCTTTTTCCTTTTTACCAAACATTTGAACCAAATATTTATAAAAATACTGTACAAGGTAATTTTAGATCGCTTAAAATTACTGCTATAAGTTTAATTAGCTTAATCATAATAAGTTTTATTGCGTTTTGGATAGTTTCTCCATATATAATAAAATATTTAACAGCTGGTAAATACCTTAATGCTGTGAAATATGCTAATGTACTTGCTTTAACCAGTGGTTTAATGATTATATTTTCGTTCTTAGATGCAATTATAAATGCGCTCCAAGAAACTAAAAAACATTTATACATTAATTCTGTCACTGCCTGTTTCTGTATCATCACTTACATAATCTGTGGAAAATATTTTAATCAGCTTGGGGTTGCCTTCGCTACAATTATCACATATGTATTCCTGGTCGTTCTACAATCAATCGTTGTTATTAGAGTAATCAAACTGCGACCAAATTTATCAATTTAAAATAACCAAGATGTCAACACCCATATTGCTTATAACTTTTAACCGGCCTGAAACTACAAAATTAGTTTTGGAGGCCATTGTAAAATACAATCCTGAGAAATTGTTTGTGTTTTCTGATGGTCCGAGGGAAAGTAATGAAATGGATGATAATAAATTGATTATGGAAACCAGAAACATGGTGAAATCAATAAATTGGGAAGGCAGTTTGTACACAAGATTTATGGAAACTAATCAAGGCTGCGGGCTTGGAGTTTCAGGTGCCATAAGCTGGGCATTTGAGACTGAAGAGCAACTCATTATCCTAGAGGATGATTGCGTGCCATCACAGTCGTTTTTTGGGTTTTGCAACAAACTTCTTTACAAATATGCTTTGGACACACGAGTAATGCATATTGCAGGTACACGTTGGAATAAAGAGTTTGAAGTTAACCACGAGAGTTACTTTTTTAGCAGATATGCTCATATATGGGGTTGGGCAACATGGAAAAGATCATGGGAGAAATATGATTTTATGATGAAAGATTGGCCAGATTTCAAAAAAACAGGCCTGTTAAATAATCTTGTAGAAAACTATTTTCCTCTTTACAAGAGATGGGAATATATGTTTCGTAGTGTTTACAGTCAGTCGAGAAAGCATACCTGGGATTATCAATGGCAATATGCCATTTTTAAGAACAATGGTTTGTGTATTACTCCAATAAAAAATTTAGTCACCAACATTGGGGATGTAGGTGTACACTTTAAGGAAAAAACCTCAGCTCATCACCGTGATCGTGAGGATGTTGAAGAATTATTGATTGATCCACTATTTTTTCATTGTGATTACCAATTTGACCGTTATCATGGGCGCACATTTTATCTTAACGGACGTAGCAGGCTAAAACTTTTATATGATTCAACGATCTCGAAAATGATATTTAGATTAACACGCGGTACTCCGGCATAATGGCTTTAAAGATTTTACATATTACTTTTTCTGATAGCGGGGGCGCAGGCACCGCGGCGTTGAGATTGCATAAGGGGCTTAATGGTATTGGTTTGCAAAGTAAAATTTTAGTGCTTGAAAAGAGAACTCAAACTACTGGCGTTTTCGAGTACCCCAAGAAAAATAGGTATTTTATTTTGTTTTTGAGAGTGCTAAAAAAAATGCGATTGCCGCAAACGCTTGAGCATAGAAATGATAATTTATATAAAAGCTTTGATGGTGAATTTGAATATTTTTCCTTTGCCAGAACCTCATTCATTAATTTAGCCGAACATCCTCTTGTTAAAGAATGCGATGTTGTTAATTTACATTGGATTCCGAATTTTGTTGACTATCCTACTTTTTTCGAAAAATTGGAGAAACCAATTGTATGGACGCAGCATGATATGAATGCTTTCCAAGGCGGATTTCACTATAGAGAGGATAATATAAGAAATCCACACCTTTTTGCAATCAATCATGTACAATACTTATGCAAACTCGGTTCGATAACAAATTTGCCTTCATCGAAGATGATTGTGGTATCACCCTCAAAATGGCTCATGAATGAGGCCCGATCTTCTGAGATTTTAAGGGGTTTTAGACATTTTCATATCCCTAATGGCTTAGATAGCAGTGTTTTCAACTTCAAAAAGCAACAGCCCTTAAAAGCTAAATTTAAATTAGATACAAATAAAATCACGGTTTTATTTATTTCAGAAACCGTAAAAAGCATACGTAAAGGTTTTAAGCATATTCTTGAACTTATCGAGGATGATGAAGTTTCTTCAAGATTTCAATTTGTAGCTGTAGGGCGTATTAAGAAATCTCAAAGAAATAAAAAAGTTTTATATCTGGGGAGCATTCATTCGGAAGAGGAAATTAGTGAAATATATAGTGCAGCAGATATCTATCTTTTACCGAGCAGAGAAGATAATTTCCCAAATGTTATGCTCGAAAGTCTGGCTTCAGGAACACCTGTGGTAGGTTTTAATATTGGTGGACTAAAAGATTTGATTGTGAATGGACAAAATGGTTATCTCTCCGATGAAATGTCAACCAAAGGGTTAAAAGAATCACTTTTATGTTGTGCCAATGAACTTAATATGTTTAATAGAAAACAGATTGCACAAACTATTGGAAACAATTATAATATACAGGTACAGGCAAAAGCTTATACCCAGATGTATCAAGAAATTACAATTTAAATAAACTGATTATGGAAACTAAAAATTCATCTGTGTCCTCCATTTTGCTGAAAATAGTCGCTCTCGCAGTTATTGGCCAGTTTACCTATTCAAAATTTCCCATTCCTGTTGTTTTGCTTGCATTATCTTTAATTACCTTAATTTTTTTTATCACGCTATATAAAAAAGATTTCTTTGGTTTCTTAATGCAACTGTTCATCTGTAATCATTATACTTATGGATATGAAATTGGCGGCACATTTAACTTTGTAGCGTCCATTGCATTGGTTGGTTACCTATTGCGGTATGGAAATGAGTTTTTTACCGGAGTAATGCTTAAAAAGAGTACTATTTTTTTATTTATAGCACTGGTTATTATCCAGGTTCTAAGTTTAATTAGCGGGAGCATACCAACTGGTTTAAAAATCTTTTCCACCATTTGCTTTCTAAATTTTTTCTTTCTGTTTTATTACTGTTCTAAAGTTAATCTAGATGCCCAAAAATATATACAGTTTATATATATAACAGGGATATTCTTTTTATATATGTTCGTTAATGCAATTAATCAACGCTATGATTACTTTGTCTCTCCAGTTGACTTTTTTCCTAACGTTGGGCCAAATGCGGAATGGGAATTAGGCATACCGAGGGCTGCCGGAACGTTGGGTAATTTTGAGTATTATGCTGAATATTCAATTTCAATCATCGCAATTTGCTTACCAGGAGTTATGAGTGGTTCGTTTAGAGCGGTGAGTAAAAGATTTTTTCTTTTCTCAATAGGTTTATGTGGCTTAGGGGCACTAGCTATTGTTTTATCTGGTACACGATCATCAATGTTGCTATTGCCATTCCTTGTTTTGCTTACAATGCTTTTTCTCTATCGAAGGCTCAGTATCAAAATTGTGCTGATCGGGGCATCAGTTGCAGCTTTGTTTTTTGTTATCAATTCAGTTCACACCATTGTTGATTTTTCCATTTTTACCAAGAGAAGTGAGGAAGTTGATATGAAGCACGTATCGCTGAAAAGTATAATGAGTGGTAAGGACATGAATCGTGGCGAGATTTTCGAATATGGATTTAAAAAAATTGAAAAGACTAGCGGATTACTTGGAAGTGGTTACTTTACAAATAGAAGGATGTATACGATATCTCATTTTGATAAAATTAGACCAGATGAAATCCCGGATTATCACAATCTTTACATGAGTGCAATAGTATTATGGGGATATTTGGGGGCACTCATGCTTCTGTTATTGTTTTTCTTCAGCATGTATCGTGGCTTTAAGCTCTATTTTAAGCTAAAAAAACACCAATTCTTCCTTATAGATTTTTTACTTGGATTTAACCTCCTTTTCATGTTTTTTATGATTAATCAATTCAAAATTCAATTTATAAGAGATGCGAATTATTTTATGCTCATCTTGATTTTACTCTCAATTTATAATTCCTTAATATACCTATTATCTCAAAAAATTGTTGTCATACCAACTGAAAATTTAAAAGCATATGAAAATAGCAGTATTACTCGCCACATTTAATCGAAAAGAGAAAACAATCGCCTGTATCAAAAGCCTGCTAGCACAAGAGATTAAGAGCAACGTTCAGTTCGAAATTTTCTTAACAGACGATTGTTCATCAGATGGAACTGCAGAGGCGGTGGCAGAAATCTGGCCATATGCACACATTCTTCATGGAAATGGAAAATTATTTTGGGCAGGAGGTATGCGCAACTCCTGGAGTGAAGCTTTGAAAAAGGGAGCTGATTTCTATCTTCTTTTAAATGATGATACTGTTCTAAATGTAAATGCTATACAAGTTTTATTAGATAGTTATGACAAAATTTATGCTAATGAGAACCTCCAGTCAATTTTAATAGGTAGCACCTCTGAATTTGAAAATAATTCCATCTCATACGGTGGGAAAAAACTTATCTCGAAGTATAAAATTAAATATGCAGATGTATTTAGTGAAAAAGAGATATTAGCTTGCGACCTAGGAAATGCAAATATTATGCTCGTTCCAGATAAAATAGTTAAAAGCATTGGCATACTCTCTCAAGCGTACAGTCATGGAATTGCTGATTTTGACTATACACTATACGCTAAGCGAAAAGGTTTTGGAGTACATGTGGCTCCGGGAGTGCTAGGCATTTGTACAGATGATCATGGCAATAATTGGAAATCACAAAAAACAACGTTATCTGAACGGATTAAGTATTTAAAAAGTCCGAAAGGCTTAGCTTATAAAGAATATCTTCATCTTACAAGAAAATTTTTTCCTATTTCATTACCGGAAACATTTGTTAAACTGTGGCTTAAAACATTTTTCCCCGTAATTTGGGACAAGTTCAAAGTATAACCTATTTATATAGATGAAAAAATCAAAAATTCATGTTTCGTATTTAACGCAGGTTCCTGGCCCCTACCGAGAAAGAATGCATGAGTTGGTGCATGAATCGGCAGATTTTACCTACGATGTTATTTATTGTGCCAAGTTAGAGCCAAACCGCAACTGGAAGCTCTCCTACGGCAATTATCCCATGTATTTTTTAGCCGAGGTAGCGAAAACTTTCAGGCATAATAATACTAATGTTTGGAAATTGTTAAATAAAACAAAACCCTCGGTATTAATTATCACAGCATTTAAACCCACTATGCTTTATGGTGTATTATGGTGTATTCTTAATGGCAGAAAACTCATTGTATACAATGATGGTACCTATGATTCGGAATTACATTTATCATTTGTTCAGAAATTAATCAGAAAGTTTGTCTATAAGCTTACTAGCTCATTTATGGCCCCGGGAAACGGCACGGTGGCACTATATGAAAGTTATGGCGTAGCAAGTGAAAAGATTTTTCGAAGTTGTTTATGTGTTGATAACTCCAAACTTAAATACCAGCCACTACAGGAGAGGGAGTTTCATATCATGTACTCTGGACAGATAACAGAGCGAAAATTGCCGCTTTTTTTTGCTGATGTGGCCATTGCTTTAAATAAACTTTTTCCGAAACTGAAAGTACTTGTTGTAGGCGACGGTATATTAAAAGATCAACTTTTGACTAAACTTGAGAATAATCATGTAGATTTTCACTTTGCAGGTTTTCTTGATCAAAATGCTCTGTTCGAATATTATGCAAAATCCAAATTGTTTTTATTTACCACCATGGATGATGTTTGGGGGATTGTTGCGAATGAAGCATGTGCGAGTGGTACCCCGGTTATTACAAGTAAGGATGCAGGGGTAGCAGGAGAACTGGTTGTTCATAATAGAAATGGCTATGTGCTTCCTTATGATGTAAGTGCTTGGGTCAGTCATATTTTAAATTTACTTCATGATCAGCAACTTTTAAGTAACTTCTCCAATCAGTCCATTAACCTTGTTAAACAATATAATCATCAACAAGCTGCTGATGGGCTTATTGATGCTGTAAATTATGCTATAGGCGATAAAAACAGATTACCACAAGCTAACCCTATAATTTCTTGAAAATGTTAGTTACTGAATCTAAAAAACTTAACGTTTTATTTATTTTGCATTTACCTCCACCAATACACGGAGCCTCAATCGCCAATACATATATCAAAGAGAGTAAAATTATTAACAGTGAACATAATACCGATTACATTAGCTTAGCTACAAATACAGTTTTATCTCAAACTGGAAAAGGGAGTATTAGAAAAGCATTTAAGTTTTTATCTATTCTAGGGAAAATACTTAAACTTATTTCTACTAAAAATTATGATTTATGCTATCTTTCCCTTACTGCAAGTGGGCCAGCTTTTTACAAAGATTTAATAGTTGTTGCACTACTTAAACTTGCAAATAAAAAAATTCTATACCATTTCCATAATAAAGGTGTCGCACTAGCTAAGCAAAATAAAGTTAATGATGCTTTATACCGATTTGCTTTTAAAGGTACCAAGTCTATATTATTGTCAAAATATCTATATTCGGATATTCAAAGGTTTGTTAAGGAGACCGATGTTTTTTATTGCCCATATGGAATTCCTGTAAGCACTGTATGTACACAGAAAAAGCCTAAAGAAAAATCTTCCATTAATGCCATTTCACTATTGTATCTATCAAATATGATGATAGAAAAAGGTGTTTACGATTTATTGCATGCTTGCGTATTATTAAAGAATCGAAATATTCCGTTTGTATGTAATTTTGTGGGGGGCTGGACCGATATCACTCCTGAAGAGTTCGACAAGTTTGTTGAAGAAAATGATCTTTCGATGCAAGTATTTGCTCATGGCCCAAAATACGCAACAGAGAAACTCAACTTTTTTAATCATGCCGATGTTTTTATTTTTCCAACATTTTATCATTATGAAACATTTGGTCTGGTTAATCTGGAAGCTATGCAACATAGCTTGCCAATTATCTCAACCCATGAGGGCGGGATACCTGATGTAATCTCAGACGGAAATACCGGGTTTTTAGTTCCCAAGAATACACCTGAAGCTATTGCTGAAAAAATTGTGTTTTTTGCTGAACACCCGGAACATGCCGAAGCGATGGGGCTAAAGGGTAAGCTACGGTTTGAAGAATATTTTACGATTGACAAATTCGAGCAAAATATATCTCAAGTGATCGGTTTCGCTGCTAAACAATCTTTTCAAATTTAGTTATAATTGTATTATTTTAAATACAATTCCTAAAAGGTGTTGTGTAATTTACAATAAATCAAGCGGTTATTATCAATAATGTCAATTATGTCATTGTATTGTATTATTTAGGGATTTCTAAAACAATTTTTATATCTAATGCAATAAATTCCCATAAGTGTCTGTTCATAAGGTTAATTTTTATTAGTTTTAGCTAAATCAAACAATTTAACCTTTATAAATGATTAATCGTCCCGTAAATCATTTTGTAAATTTCTGTACTCTCAAATTATTTTTCCTAAGAACTTTTTTAGGTGCGGTGTTTGTGCTGTCTTATCATTTTTGCTTTGCAGATACTTATTATTTTTCATCCGTTTCAGGAGATGACCGCAGGTCTGCTGTCGAAGCCCAAAACCCCAATACTCCCTGGAAAAGTATTGAAAAATTAAATGTTTTTTTTCCCAGTTTAAAGGCAGGCGATGCAGTAATGTTTAAGAGAGGAGAAACGTTTTATGGTTCCATTATTGTAAATGGCCATGGATCGGCAGGCAACCCAATTATCTTCTCTGCATTTGGTGTCGGAAATAATCCCATCATTACCGCATTTGTTACGCTTACAGAGTGGCAACCTGTTGGAAATGGAGTTTATGAAAGTCAGAACAATTTGTTAGGTAGCAATGTGAATGTTTTGGTTCTTAATAATCAAGCCCAGGAGATGGGCCGATACCCTAATGCATCAGCAACGAATAAAGGGTGGCTAACAATTAAATCACACCATAACAATTCCATAACAGATCCTAATAATACTTCAGGGATTAACTGGAAAGGTGCAGAAATTGTGATAAGGAAAAATCACTGGATAATTGATAGGCACATTATAAGTAATCAATCAGGAAATACAATTACATACATACAGACTAATGATACACACTATTATCCAACAGATGGATATGGATATTTTATTCAGAATGATTTGCGTACGCTTGATGCAATGGGTGAATGGTATTATAACCCAGCTACCAAGAAAATGTATATTTATTTTGGAACAAATTTACCTTCTTCTTTCGTAGTGCAGGCAAGCACAATTGATAATATCGTTTATGCTAATAAAGCTAATGGACAAAACGGTTATCTTACTTTTGAAAATTTAACCTTCAGTGGCGCAAATGCCCATGCTTTTTCTTTAAGCTATGGAAGCAATATAGTCATTCGAAACTGTAATCTTGAATCTTCAGGCAATAGCGCAATCAGTGCATACCAATCCACATACACAACGGTTGAGAAATGTATAATCAAAGGCGCTCAGAACAATGGAGTATATCTGAATGAAAAATGCCACAACTCAAAAGTTTCAAATAATACCATCTCTAATACAATGAATTTTCCTGGATTAGGACAGAATGGAGATCATAAAGGGCTGGGCGTATATGTTGGCGGAGATAATATGCTTGTAGAATATAATAATGTATTAAATACTGGTTACACAGGTATATATTTTGCCGGAGAATCCATTACTGTAAAAAATAATTTAGTTGACAATTTTTGTTTATTAAAAGATGATGGCAGTGGTATATATACATTTACGGGTAGCGCAAATACTAAATATTCAAACAGAAAAGTTATTGGTAACATTATTTTAAATGGTATTGGAGCACGAGAGGGGAGTGACGTCGCTATTGATTCAAAATCTGCACCGGCAAAGGGATTTTATGCTGATGATAACGCTACAGGAATTTTACTGGAAAGCAATACGATCTCGAAAATCAGCGACCATGGAATTTTCATCCATAATGGGAGGGATATCAATTTACGTGCGAACACTGTCTTTAATAATACTGTTCAACTTGCTTTAGCACATGATGAACTAGGCGAAGCAATTACCAATGTTTCCTCTACAGAAAATATTTTCTTTTCAAAAACATCCGATCAGCTTATAGGTAAATTTTCAAACAAAGATGCAGATATTGCAGGCATGGGTAAGTTTGACAATAACTTTTATGTTCGTCCTTTCGATCAAGGGAATATTATCCAAACTGAACAATTTGCGCAATCATCATCTTATACTTCCAAACTCTATGATCTTGAAAGCTGGAAATATAGCTTTAAGCAGGATGGTGCAACTAGCCCGAGTCCTGTTATTTTGCCTCAGTTTAAATTAAATAATTATGTTGGTGGCAATAAGCTTGAAAACGGTAATTTCGATACTAATGCTAACGGGGTTATGTTTTATGCTTCATCGGGATCACCAACATCAGGATGGGATAATACAAATAAGTTAGGTAGTGGAGGTTCTCTGAAGTTGACTAGCCCAAGTCCATCCTTTCTTTTAATAAATTTTGGGGCGGTTGACGTATCTAAAAAATACATTCTCCGATTTAAAGTTGTTGGGAATAAAGAAGTAAACATCTCTGCATTTATCCGACAATTTAATAGTCCACATGCTGAAATTTCGAGTGTTAGTACAGTAAAAGTACTTACTACATCAAAAACATATGAGTGTTTATTTTCTTTTCCTAAAACTGAAGCAAATGCTTGTATCACCTTTAGTTCGCAAAATAATGACTTTACTTATTGGCTTGATAATATTGAATTTTACGAAGCAAGCGTAACAAGCCACAATCCGGATGACTATATTTTATTTGAATACAATGCAACGCCAACTACCAAAAGCGTTAATTTATCCGGTTCGTATAAAGATCATAAAAATAGAGTCTATTCGGGATCTGTTAGCATTCCATCATATTCATCTATTGTGTTAATTAAGACTTCTCCAACCTCAACACCTTCACCTCCGGTGGTAACTGGCGATAATGATAGGAAAACTTTAATCAGTACGCATGGTCAATTCCAGTCAGAAATAGTTTACAGTGAAAATGGTGGTGGGTTTAAAGCCTATACTGATACAATAAAGGTAGGTGAGGTTGCTAGAGCAGCAGGCTATTGGAAGTTTAAAATAAAGGCAGCGAAGGAAAGAAACGAAAGTGATGAAGTGGGAAGCCCCGCATTTACGATCACCACTATAGTTACTCCTACGACCCCGATTTTAAACGCTGACGATATTGCCAACACCCTTACTGCCACCCACGACCAATATTCATCTGAGATTGTATTTAGTGAGAACGACGGAAGCTATCAAAGCTACGCCGGAATAATCAATGTGGGTAATGTTTCCAGAGCGGCAGGCTATTGGAAATTTAAGGTAAAGTCTGGCGCTAACCGAGCTGAAAGTGCCGTAGTCTCCAGTCCGGCTTTTACAGCGGTTATTACACCGAGTGTTCCTGTTCTTTCCGCTGATGATGTTGCCAATACCTTATCAGCCAGTCATGATACCTATGCAGGGGATATCGTGGTAAGCGAAAATGGCGGGAGTTACCAATTGTACTCGGGAACAATTCAAGTGGGCAATGTCGCCCGGCCAGAAGGGTATTGGAAATTCAAACTCCGAACGGGTACGAACCATGGTGAAAGTGCCGTGGTTCCAAGTCCAGCCTTTAGCGTTACCGGGACACCAACATCTCCAAAGATTACCGCTGACGATATTGCCAATACCCTTACTGCCACCCACGACCAATATTCATCTGAGATTGTATTTAGTGAGAACGACGGAAGCTATCAAAGCTACACCGGAATAATCAGTGTGGGTAATGTTTCCAGAGCGGCAGGCTATTGGAAATTTAAGGTAAAGTCTGGCGCTAACCGAGCAGAAAGTGCCGTAGTCTCCAGTCCGGCTTTTACAGCGGTTATTACACCGAGTGTTCCTGTTCTTTCCGCTGATGATGTTGCCAATACCTTATCAGCCAGTCATGATACCTATGCAGGGGATATCGTGGTAAGCGAAAATGGCGGGAGTTACCAATTGTACTCGGGAACAATTCAAGTGGGCAATGTCGCCCGGCCAGAAGGGTATTGGAAATTTAAGATACGGGCAGGGGATTATAGAATTGAAAGTAGTGTAGTAAAGAGTCCTAACTTTTATCCAACCGAATTGGTTACTTCACCAGATCTTTTTGCCGATGATGTTGCCAATACTTTAATAGCCAGTCATGCAACCTATCCAACTAAAATAGTGGTGAGTGAAAATAACGGCAGCTATCAGCCTTACACAGGTACAATTAATGTTGGGAACATTTATAGGGCTCAAGGTTACTGGAAATTTAAAATAAGTGCTTCGGCAACTAATGTAGAAAGCCCTATTGTAAGTAGTCCGGTTTTCACTATTCCTGATAAGCCAAGCGTACCTAAACTTTTGGCTAATGATATTTTAAATACCCTGGTGGCAACTCATGACCTTTATAACAATGATATTTTAGTGAGTGAAAATGGCGGAAATTATAAAAGCTACACCGGCGTGATAAACGTTGGAGATATAAACAGGGCTGAAGGATACTGGAAGTTTAAAATTGAGGCTTCAATAAACAGGTTGGAAAGCGATATAGTATCCAGTCCAGCTTTTACATTAATTAAGGAAACACTGCCGCCAGTAATTGTTACCGACAATATTGCAAATACCCTTACTGCCACCCATGACCTATTTCCAGAAAACATAGTGTATAGTGAAAATTATGGTGATTTCATACCATATACTTCTCAAATTAGTGTGGGCAAATTGCAAAGACCAAGTGGTTATTGGCGTTTTAAGATAGTGGCTGGAGTAAATAGGAAAGAGAGTACTATTGTAAATAGTCCTCAATTTAATGGGATTTCATTAAATTTATCAAAAGATTTAGTTTTATATCCAAATCCAGTGCAAAGTATGCTGCATGTAAAGCATCCAGAAGTAACTACGGTTGGGGTAATCATTATAATATCTGTAAGCGGACAAAAATTAAAATCTATTATCGTTAATAAGGGAATATTAGAAACAGAAATAGATGTAATTAATTTACCACCAGGAACATTTATCTTGCTTTTTAACGAGGGAACAATTAAATTAGCTAAAACATTTATTAAAATAGAATAACGCTCAATGTATTTCCCCGTAATCATGTTGCATTATGTGCTAGATGACCCTCATGAGAGCATTGCTAAGTGGTCTATAACACCTCGAAAATTTGTTGAAATGCTTGATTGCATTGATAAAATGCATTTGGAGGTTACTACATTTGAAGAAATCGTTACCAGAGGATTATCTGACAGGCAATTGAGAAATAAGGTTGTAATTACGTTTGATGATTGCCCCAAATCACTTTTCGATTTTGCGATTCCAGAATTGCTCAAAAGAGGTATGAAGGCAGTATTTTATGTGCCAACTGCATATATTGGTAAATATAATTTATGGGATGTTGAAGAACATGGCACCATAAAAACACCAATTATGGACGTATCGGAGATAAAAACACTTATGGATTTGGGAATGGAAATTGGAAGCCACAGTCATCACCATATTTTGTTGTCTAAAATAAGTGGAGAGAATGGATTTGATGAAATTAGTCAGTCAAAAAAAATTCTAGAAAGGATTTTGTCAAAGCCTATTTATTCGATAGCTTATCCTTATGGAGAGATTCCTAAAAGGTTTAAATCTGCCTTGAAGAAGGCAGGTTACAAGTTTGGACTGTCTATTTATTCACCATCACAACATGAATTCTCATTAAGAAGAATTGGTATTTATCAAACTGATTCTAAAAAATCTATATTATTTAAGCTATCTAAGTCCTATCATTTATTACGGGAAATTGGATCACCGATTAAAAAGATAAAACGATTAGTAACAACAAAAGGGCAATAGCCCTTTTGTTGTTCTTAAAACGAATGAATTATATGCTAATTAGCTAGCCATGGCAGTTGTTAGATGTTTTTCATCAAATTTGTTTATGTAAGAAACTGTACTTTCAATATTTCTTTTAGAAGAGGCCCCAAAAAGTACTGATTCTATGTTCGGCAGGCTACATATATATTCTATCGCTTCTTCAGGTGGAATGGCACCACCGGCTAAAACCTGCATGGCAATAAACCTTCCCCTTTTAGTCCGGAGAACTTCTTCATATGCTTCAACTTTTCCTGACATCCTAAATCCAACTTTGTTAATAGATGAACATATAATTGGATTTTCAACTCCATTTCGCTCTAGGATTTCATAGAGTTTTGGCATATTCATAGTAATGAAGCCTGGTTCGGCATTATGTTTTTTCCTAACGTGATTGTAGAAGGCCATCAGAATCTCATCGGCTTTAAGACCAATTAATAAATCGGTGATAACATTTTGAAGGAAAATTACCGGTGTTTTAATGCCCTTAAACATTTTCATTTCTGCATCAATCATTAGTTCGATAAGAGAAATATAATCCTTTGATAAGACAGCCATGCCTCCTTTAAATAAAGATCCAAACAAATTACCAGGAACATATTGTTTAATCGTTCCGGTGATTCCTAATTCAGTTACGGCATTGGCATACTTATGGGCATATGGCATGCAAGGGAAAATTTTATAGTTTTCGTATTTTATCGGATTTTTCCTTATTACATCACATACACTACTAATTCTATCGTGTGTGGTACACATAAATGTACTTAATCCAGCTTCGCGAGCATGATCTAACGTTTTTAAAATGGCATCATCATTTTTAAATTGAATCGATTGTGCACGTGATTTTTCATCTGAAATGTGGTTGACTGCGAAAAACTGGTTGTCTCCAAATAATATTCTATCTATCATGTTATTTATGTCGTTTAAGTAATTCGATCACTTTATCGGTTTCCCATGCTTGTTGGAATGTATTGATTGTATTAGGTTTTCTATTCATCACTGCATCTACGAAATAATCTATCTGCGCAGAATATTCTTCTCCTCTTAAATTGAAGTTTACCTGCTCCGTTAAGTCAGTGATGTATTTTACATTCCATCCCTTTGTATAGTCTTCTTTATTCTCGTCTTTTAGATATAGTTTTAACTCATTGGCATCAGAAATGATTTTCCCTTTTGATCCAAGGATAGTCACTGTGGTGGACATCTTTCTATAGGTTTCTTCGCTCCAGTTAACTGATAAGATTCCACTTACATTGCTAGTGGTACTCATTACTGAATACACTGCGTCCTCAACTGTATTTGAGTAAATAGATTTAAGTGTTGCTCCCTTAACCTCGGTAATAGGTGCTACAATATCATTTACCAAATCAATTACGTGTGAAGCATAATCCATTAAGCAACCGCCACCCTCTTCTGGTTTAGATCTCCAGGAACTTTGTTTAGGTTTCGTAACTACAGGGCCATAAGATTCTGCAACAAAGTGAAATACTTCCCCAATCATACCCAATTTAATAATCCTTTTAACTTCCTTAAAAGTTCCAACAAATTTATTGTGATAACCAACTTGGTTAACTAGTTTGTTTTTGGCTGCCAGCGAGATTAATTCACGTCCTTCAGTGGTATTGAGGCAAAATGGTTTCTCAGCAAAAACATGGATGTTTTTTTCCATAGCCATTTTAATTAGTTGATAATGGAACTTTGTAGGAACCGCTATGAAAACCGCATCGGGTTTAACTTGGTCAAGCATTTTTCCAAAGTCACTATAACAATCAAGTTTAGAATAACGCTCTAAGAAGTTGGTAACAATCTTGGATGTATCGCATACCCCAACAATTTCTACATCTGGATGAGCGCCAAGAATTGATAAGTGAGATACACCCATTTTTCCTGCACCAACTAAGGCAACTTTTATCATTTTTATATTCTTTTTAGTTTTAAAAAAATCATTAGTACGTCACCGAAAAAGGTCATTTGATTTCTAATGTTTCGGCGGAAAATTTCTGGTCGCTGGAAAATCCTTACCAGCCAGCCGATTCTGATCTTAAACCAAAAAGGGTGAATTGGCTTTTGTGTACCCGCAAACCAATCAAATACATTTCCAATACTAATAACCAAGCCTGAATTAATTCTATCTCTAAACTGGGTAGCCCATTTTTCCTGTTTTGGACAAGTCATGCCAATGAACAAGACTTCAGGGCTAAAAGAGTTAATTGCATCAAGCATAGCCCGATTATCTTCATCATTGAAATGGTCTTTGAATGGTGGTGAATAACTTTTTGATTCAATATTTATATAATCAGTTTTCACACGCTGCTCCATCTTTTGGAGAGTTTCAAGACTTGATCCCAAAAAGAAAATTTTACCTCCTTTTTTATTCATGCGTTCCATGAAATGGTAAAATACATCAGGCCCCTGATTTTTTTTTATGTTCCTGCCTTTTAGCATTAAAGATGCGAATGCAAAGTATACACCATCAAGAACCAAAAAGTCTGTGTTTTTAAGTGCTACTTCGAATGTACTGTCTTTTAGCGACAGGCCATAAGAGTTAGGACTAATAGTATTGATCGTTCGACATTTCTCACCTTCTATAGGAATAGCATTTAAGTCATCAGAAAAAACTTTAAAATCTAAGACGTCTACAAATAGCGGCGTATCCATTTTTTATTTCAGGGTTTAACTTGTTTTGGGAGGCATGTGTGAATACTATTACCTTAGTACTAAAGTCTTTATTATTGTGCGGAACTACAATAGCCCCATAGGGCTATGATATATAATTGAATATAATTTGTAAATCTATTATGTTGATTATTAATTATTTGCGATATATTATTGGTTCTATTCTAAATCTTGGGTTGTGTGTTTAACGAAAGATTTTTTTAAAAAAAAAGCCTGACTTTTAAGCAGGCTTTAATAGATTTAGTTTTTTACCGATTATAAATTGCGAAATCTTTATGTTCGACTTTGGCCAGTTCTTCATTGGCTAAGGATCTAAAATAATTATAGGTTATCTTTAAACCAGTCGCCCGATCAACTTTAGGTTCCCAATCCAGAATGGCTTTTGCTTTGGTAATATCAGGCCTGCGTTGCTTTGGATCATCTATTGGCAAATCTTTGTAAATAATTTTTTGAGAAGTTCCAGTAAGTTTAATTATCTCCTCGCAGAATTGTTTAATGGTGATTTCATCTGGGTTGCCAATATTCATTGGTTGAACATAATCACTCATTAACAAACGATAAATTCCTTCAATGAGATCATCAACGTAGCAAAATGATCTTGTTTGACTTCCGTCTCCAAAAACTGTGAGATCTTCTCCACGTAAAGCCTGACCAATAAATGCTGGAAGAACTCGGCCATCATTTAACCTCATACGAGGACCATACGTATTGAATATGCGGACTATTCTAGTCTCAACACCGTGAAAGGTATGATAGGCCATTGTAATTGCTTCCTGGAAACGTTTAGCTTCATCATAGACGCCTCTCGGACCCACGGGATTTACATTTCCCCAATATTCTTCAGGTTGCGGATTCACATTTGGATCACCATATACTTCAGATGTAGAAGCAATTAACATTTTAGCACCTTTGCTTCTAGCCAGGCCTAATAAATTGTGTGTTCCTAACGATCCAACTTTCAGCGTTTGGATTGGGATCTTTAAATAATCGATAGGACTAGCGGGAGAAGCGAAATGCAAAATGTAATCTAAATTTCCGGAGATATGTACAAACTTGCTAACATCATGCTGATAAAATTCAAAATTTTCCAATTTGAACAGATGTTCAATATTCGCCAAGCTTCCCGTAATAAGATTATCCATCCCAATGACGTGATAATCCTCTTTAACGAAACGATCGCATAGATGGGATCCCAGAAAACCTGCAGCTCCTGTTATCAATATTCTTTTTGGATTCATATTAATTTATTAGTTTTCTTCCAACGCTATTGTAATAATATCCCATATCAATCATTTTTTGCAAGTCATAAAGATTTCTACCATCAAAAATTACCTTTGAAATAAGTTTTTCTTCCATACGGCTGAAATCGGGTGTACGGAATAAGGACCATTCGGTAGCAATAAGCAATGCATCTGCGTTTTCAAGCGCTTCATATTGGCCTTTTGCATAGCTAACCTTATCCCCAATAATATTATTGATGTTATCCATTGCTTCAGGGTCGAAAACAGTTACGGTGGCCCCCTTTTTTATTAGTTCATCAATGATGTATAAGGCAGGAGCTTCACGTATATCATCAGTTTCTGGCTTAAATGCGAGGCCCCATATAGCGAAATGTTTACCGTTAATGTCTTGATTATAATATTTCAGTAATTTGCTTACCAAGAGTAGTTTTTGTTCCTGGTTAACCGTCATTACTGACTTAAGTATCTTAAAATCGTAGTTAACTTCACTGGCAGCCATAGATAGTGCTTGAACATCTTTTGGAAAGCAAGAACCACCATATCCTATACCAGGGAAAAGAAAACGCTTTCCAATCCGCTCATCCGCTCCTATTCCTCTTCTTACCGAGTCAACATCTGCCCCTACTAATTCACAAAGATTTGCGATCTCGTTCATGAAAGTTATTTTAGTTGCCAAAAATGAATTTGCCGCATATTTAGTAAGCTCTGATGATCTTTCATCCATGAATAGGATTGGGTTACCTTGACGAACATATGGATTATAAAGTTCGGTCATCAATGCCTTTGCTCTTTCGCTTTTTGTACCTAGTACGATACGATCGGGTTTCATGAAGTCATCAACTGCAACTCCCTCTCGCAAAAATTCCGGATTTGAAACAACATCCACATTCACGCTAGAATTATTTTCAAATACAGCTTTTACTTTATCTGCTGTACCAACTGGAACGGTAGATTTATTAACGATTACTTTATAATCTTCAATGATGTTTGCAATGTCTTTTGCCGCTCCCAGTATGTAGGAGAGGTCAGCAGCACCATCGCCACCAGGAGGAGTGGGCAAAGCCATGAAAATAATTTCAGAAGCTTTAATAGCTGCAGCGAGGTCTGTTGAAAAATGAAGTCGGCCTTGTTCAATATTTCTATGAAATAACAGATCTAAACCAGGTTCATAAATAGGAATTTCTCCATTTTGCATTTTTTTAACCTTTTCGGTATTGATATCAATACATATCACATCATTTCCGGTTTCTGCAAGACATGTTCCGGTAACTAGACCAACATATCCTGTTCCAATAACAGCTATTTTCACTTCGTAATTTTAAGTTATATAATAATTAATTTGTGATGACTAGGCAGATTTCATCATCGCGATATGCGATAGATAATCCGAATACGTCAATTGTAAACCAGATCTTAAATCAATCTGGTGTTTCCAGCCTAAACTATGTAATTTGCTTACATCCATTAATTTGCGAGGGGTACCATCAGGCTTAGCGGTGTTAAATTTTATATCGCCATTAAAGCCTATTGTATTTTTGATTGTTAAAGCTAGTTCCCTAATCGTTAAATCTTCGCCGGTACCAATATTTACTAATCCAGCTTCATTGTAATTTTCCATTAAAAAGAAACAGGCATCTGCTAAATCATCTGCAAAGAGAAATTCTCTCATTGGCATGCCTGAACCCCAAATTTCCACCACATCCAGGTTATTGTTTTTTGCCTCATGAAATTTTCTGATCAGGGCAGGAAGTACGTGTGAGTTTTCGGGATGATAATTATCATTGTATCCGTAAAGATTAGTTGGCATAGCTGAGATAAAATTGCAACCGTATTGTGAGCGATAAGCTTCACACATTTTTATGCCTGCAATTTTAGCTATTGCGTAAGGTTCATTGGTTTCTTCTAATAAGCCTGTCAACAAATATTCCTCTTTTAATGGTTGAGGCGCTAGTTTCGGGTAAATGCAACTTGAACCCAAAAACATCAGCTTGTTAACATTGCTTAGATAAGATTGATGGATGATGTTGTTTTGAATGGCAAGATTTTCATAAAGGAAATCTGCCCTATAGGTGTTATTTGCTACAATTCCTCCAACTTTAGCAGCGGCTAAAAATACATATTCTGGTTTTTCCTGATCGAAAAATTCCACAACCGATAGTTGATTACGCAAATCGAGTTCCTGAGATGTTTTGGTAATAATATTATTAAATCCTTCTCTTTCGAGTTTTCGGTAGATAGCGGACCCCACCATTCCGCGGTGACCAGCAATATATATTTTTGCGTTCTTTTTCAAAGTGATATAGTTATAGTTTCTATTCGAATTGATTTTTTACTTGATATCCTGCATCTTTCAACATAAGTTCTTTTTGAAAATGCTCAACGTCTGAAGCCATCATCTCTTTCACTAATGCAGAAAGATCATATTTGGGTTCCCAACCTAGTTTAGTTTTGGATTTTGTTGGATCTCCAATTAAAAGATCTACTTCAGTGGGACGGAAATACGCCGCATCAACAGCAACAACCTCTTTACCTATCTCAATCTGGAAATCTACATTTGTACAAGAAATAACAAAGGCTTTTTCATCTGCACCCTCTCCAACAAATTCAAGTTCTATCCCAACTTCCTGAAACGACATTTTCACAAAATCACGAACCGTAGTGGTTACACCTGTTGCAATGACATAATCTTCAGCAACATCTTGTTGTAAAATGCGCCACATGGCTTCCACATAGTCTTTTGCATGCCCCCAGTCTCTTTGTGCATCTAAATTTCCTAGGAATAATTTATCCTGAAGACCTAATGCTATCTTGGATACAGCTCTGGTAATTTTACGCGTTACAAATGTTTCTCCCCTCAATGGACTTTCATGATTAAAAAGGATTCCATTACAGGCAAACATTCCGTAAGCTTCACGGTAGTTCACCGTAATCCAATAGGCATACATTTTTGCAACAGCATATGGGGAACGTGGGTAAAATGGTGTGGTCTCACTTTGTGGAACAGCCTGAACTAAACCATATAGTTCAGAAGTCGAAGCCTGGTAAATACGTGTCTTTTTTTCCAAACCAAGTATACGCAATGCTTCCAATAGTCGTAAAGTTCCTATTCCATCGGCGTTAGCAGTATATTCAGGAGTATCAAAACTCACTTTAACGTGGCTCATCGCACCCAGGTTATAAATTTCATCTGGCTGAACTTCCTGAACAATACGAATTAGGTTAGTCGAATCACTAAGATCTCCATAATGGAGTTTGAATCGGATATCTTTATCATGAGGATCCTGGTAGAGGTGATCAATACGATCGGTATTAAACATAGAACTTCTACGTTTGATACCATGTACTTCATAACCTTTTTCAAGCAATAACTCTGCTAAATATGCCCCGTCTTGGCCAGTGATTCCCGTTATAAGCGCTTTTTTCATATTTTACTAATAGTTTTATTTGATCGATTTGGATCTGTGATACCGTTTACTAAATTATTTATAGTTCAAAATTGAAACAATAGCCCTTTATTACCATGTATTTTGGAACCAATTAATGATGGTTTTACTGGTACTCTGCTCCAAACTGTTCAACCACAGAATTTGATACTTTTTTAATTTCCTGCTCGAGTGGTTTAGGATATATTAGTAATACATCGCCATCATCAACCACTATGAAATTACTTAGGCCTTTTACTACAGCAATTTTATTGCTGGGCAATTGGATAATGCAATTTTGTGTATCTTTTAGCAGTGATGCCTTCCCATTAAAGGTATTGCTGTCGATATCTTTCTCCATTACATCATGTAGGGATGCCCATGTTCCCAAATCCGACCATCCAAAATCTCCGGTAATAGTGTACACATTATCGGCCTTTTCCATAATGGCATAATCAATCGATATATCATTTGATAGTGGATAATTATCTGAAATAAATTTTGTTTCACTTTCTGTATTGTATACGTCTGCCTGATTAAAAATTGAAAACAGTTGCGTTGCATGTTTTTCAATTGCTGTAAGTATTGACTTAACGTTCCAGATAAATATGCCTGCATTCCAAACATAATCACCACTTTTTAGAAATGCTGTAGCCTTATCAAGGGATGGTTTTTCTAGAAATTCTGTAACCTTGTAAATCTTTGTACCAGAGGACTCAAACTTAATATAGCCATAACCAGTATCTGGTCTAGTTGGTGTGATACCCAAGGTAATCAAAGCATCGTGATGAGTAGCAAAATCAAGAGCTTCCGTTAAACTTGAAATGAATGCCTCTTCATTTAAAATTAAATGATCTGAAGGTGCAATGATGATATTCGCATTCGGATTGAGCGAGGCGATTTTGAAGGTGGCATAAGCGATACAGGGTGCTGTGTTTCTTCTGCAGGGTTCAGCTATAATGTTTTTTTTAGCTTGGGCACCAATTTGAAGTTCAATGATGTCGGTGTAAATCTCGTTGGTTAAAATGTAGATATTTTCCGCTGCACAAACTTTAAGAAATCTTTGATATGTTAATTGCAATAACGATTTTCCACTACCCAGAATATCGATAAATTGTTTTGGAAAACTGTTTCTGCTTTTTGGCCAGAATCTACTGCCAACACCACCGGCCATGATTAAAACGTATGTGTTATTATCCCTACTGTGCATCTGCTTATATTGATGGATTATATTGTCTGGAGTAAAATAAATCTAAATTAGATATTGGTGAAAAAATGAATTTAGAGTATTGAATACTTTACTGCAAATAACCACTTAAATAGCAAGCCCAACAATGGCCCTTTACGGCTAGGTTATCTTTCGGCATAACAAAAAAAGGCAATAACGGTTAAGTTATTGCCTTTATATTAATCAGGTGAAATTAATTACCCCACCATACTATCTGTTACTCTTTTGAAGCCAACTTTCCTCACAGCATTAACGATGGCATTTTTATCATAGCCACATTCTGCCCAAAGTTCTGGTTGTTCGCCATGTTCCACAAACTGATCAGGAATGCCTAGGCGTATCACATTTGAAGTATAACCATGATCAGCCATAAATTCTAAAACAGCTGAACCAATGCCACCTGGAAGTGATCCATCTTCTACAGTGATCACATGTTTATATTTTGAGAATACCTCATGGAGCATCTCTTCATCTAAAGGCTTAACAAATCTAAGGTCGTAGTGTGCCGGGTAGATACCTTCAGTGTTCAATTGGGAACGTGCTTCAACAGCAAAATTGCCCACATGACCAATGGTTAGTAGCGCTACATCTTCGCCATCACAAATCTTACGTCCCTTGCCGATTTCCAAAGTTTTAAATGGTCTTTTCCAGTCTGGCATTACACCATTTCCACGAGGATAACGGATCACGAACGGCCCCATGTTTTCTTGTTGGGCGGTATACATCAGGTTGCGCAATTCTTCTTCGTTCATTGGCGAAGAAATGATCAGATTTGGTATACAGCGCATGTAGGCAATATCATAAGCGCCATGATGCGTAGCGCCATCAGCACCAGCTAATCCTGCTCTATCCAGGCAAAAGACAACATTTAGTTTTTGTATAGCCACATCATGAATAACCTGATCATAGGCCCTTTGCATGAAACTGGAATAGATATTACAAAATGGAACCAATCCTTGTGCGGCTAATCCAGCTGAAAAAGTAACCGCATGTTGTTCCGCTATACCCACATCAAAAGCTCGCTTAGGCATGGCTTTCATCATAATATTTAATGATGAGCCGGAAGGCATGGCCGGAGTTATTCCCACAATTTTATCATTCGCTTCTGCAAGTTCGACCATCGTATGTCCAAAAACATCCTGATATTTTGGAGGTTGTGGCTTATCTGGAACACTCTTTTTGATCTCACCAGTAATTTTATCGAACAAACCTGGGGCATGCCATATGGTTTGATCTTTTTCTGCCAATGCAAATCCTTTACCCTTAACTGTAATACAGTGTAATAATTTAGGGCCCGGAATAGCAGATAAATCTTTGATCGTTTGCGCTAAACGTTTAACATCATGGCCGTCAACAGGTCCAAAATATCTGAAATTTAACGCCTCAAATAAGTTGCTTTGTTTTAATAACGTACCCTTAATACTTTTTTCTATTTTCTTTACGTACTTATGTGCATTTGGCCCTAGTTTAGAAAGGCCAGCCAGCACACTCGATATATCATCGCGGAAGCGATTATAAGATTTTGATATGGTAATACTTGTTAAATACTCCTTTAGGGCACCAACATTGGGGTCGATTGACATGCAGTTATCATTTAAGATAACCAGTACGTTGCTGTTTTCGATTCCCGCATGATTCAAACCTTCAAAAGCTAAACCAGCAGTCATCGCACCATCTCCAATAACTGCAACATGCTGTCGGTTCGATTCTCCCTTCAACTGTGAAGCAACCGCCATGCCTAAGGCCGCAGAGATGGAAGTAGAGGAGTGGCCAACCCCAAAAGTATCATATTCACTTTCCGAAATTTTAGGAAATCCACTTATTCCTTTATATATGCGGTTGGTATGAAATAATTCTCTTCTGCCGGTGAGTATTTTATGGCCATAAGCCTGATGACCTACATCCCAAACAAGCTTATCGTAAGGGGTGTTCAAAGCATAGTGAAGTGCTACAGTGAGTTCCACAACACCTAAACTTGAGCCAAAATGGCCACCATTTACACTCACTACATCAATAATATATTGACGTAATTCTTGGCTTATTTGTTCTAAGTCAGATTCGCTATATTGCTTTAAGTCAGCAGGATAGTTGATTTTAGATAATAGGGGGCCAGCTTTAACTTGCATTCAGTAGTTGGGTAAAAAACAAGATACAAAGTAAGGTATTTTTGTTTTAATACAGAAGAAAAATCGCATCCCTTCCTGAATATCTTCAACTAAGCAGAATTATAATCCAGATCTTTAAGACGATATACACAGTGAGCGCCTAAATGTGTAGTATTAAAGCTACTTTATAGGAGTTTATGGGTATACTTTATCTATATTTGTAGCATCATTTTCTACCATATTACTGAGTTGGTCGACTTGTGTTCGCGATAGATAAAAAAAGTACCACATTAGTAAAAAAAACATCCCATGCTAAATTTAACACACTCAACCCCTGTAAACAAACTTAACAAAGTTAAGATTGGTGATGAAATAGTTGATGAGTACAACTCTCAAGGCAAAGTTGTTAAAATCAGGAAATCTGTAGTTAATGATGCCAGAGAATTCCTTTTTCATTTAGATTCCAGACAAACCATCTACATTTTAAGTAATGGAATTTAATTTCTGCTTTTAATTCGTAGAAGTGCTGATTACGTCTCGCTGTTATTTATTATTTTTGTTTAAATGCAGTCTGAGAATTTTGAAATCAAACTTCCCGTTTTTGAAGGTCCCTTCGATTTACTTTTGTTTTTCATCGAACGAGATGAGCTAAACATTCAGGACATCGAGATTGCGAAAATCACTAATGATTTCCTGGCTTATATTCACCAGCTTTTGGCCCTAAATGTCGAAGTTGCCAGCGAATTTATCCTAGTGGCAGCAACTTTAATGCGGATCAAATCCCAAATGCTGCTGCCTCGCATTGAGGTTGACGAATCAGGTGTTGAACTTAACCCCGAACAAGACTTAATTGCCAGGCTTATCGCCTACAAACAGTTTAAATCTGCTGCTGAAGAATTGAAGGTTTTTGAAGAAACCAGAATGCAGCAAGAGCGAAGAGGTAACATTGAACATGATTTATCACTTGCTGCGGAATCCTCTTCTCATCAGGACGAATTGCTATCGCTTGATTTATACAAGTTGTTAACTATATACCACCGCACCATGCAAAAGTATGAGTTGCGTAGCGAAGAGGTTAAACATACCGTTGTACAATATCCTTACACTATTGAACAGCAAAAACATTTCATCTCCAACTTACTAAACATCAATAAGCAGATTGATTTTGCTTTAGTACTTAAGAATTCAGAGAACAAGGTTCATTTCGTATACAACTTCTTAGCGATCTTAGAAATGCTGCAGCAACAGATTATTGAAATTACTATCGGAAGCGGCTTTAATAATTTCAAGGTGAAATCATTAACTGAATAGCGTTGCGAATGTCACATTGGGGAATCTTTGCAATTGTTTGGTTTTACGCTCACAGTTAACTCAAAAAAAGCAAACTTTTCGGGCAGCAATTTAACTCCTATTCAACCGCTTCGTTAACGATTAATTTCTTACTTTTGCACAAAAAATACAAACCTATATAAGGATGAAACGCGACACCCAAATTTTTGAACTTATTGATAAAGAATTAAACCGCCAAGAGCACGGTTTAGAACTTATCGCATCAGAAAACTTTGTAAGCAAGCAGGTAATGGAAGCTGCTGGTTCTGTACTGACAAATAAATATGCAGAAGGATTGCCAGGAAAACGTTACTATGGTGGTTGCCAGGTGGTAGATGTAGTAGAACAAATTGCAATAGACAGAGCTAAAGAATTATTTGGCGCTGCCTGGGTTAACGTTCAGCCTCACTCAGGTGCTCAGGCAAATGCTGCTGTTATGCTGGCTATTCTTCAGCCGGGCGATAAAATTTTAGGGTTCGACCTTTCTCATGGAGGTCACTTAACGCATGGTTCGCCGGTAAATTTCTCCGGTAAATTGTACCAGCCTTTATTTTATGGCGTAGAGAAAGAAACTGGTTTAATTGATTATAAAAAACTGGAAGAAGTTGCTTTAGCTGAAAAACCAAAATTAATTATCTGCGGTGCCTCAGCGTATTCACGGGAGTGGGATTACGCTTTCATTCGCTCAGTAGCAGATAAAATCGGGGCTTTGGTATTGGCTGATATTTCACATCCGGCAGGTTTAATTGCTAAAGGTTTATTGGCCAATCCACTTCCACACTGTCATATCGTAACCACTACTACACATAAAACATTGCGTGGCCCTCGTGGCGGAATGATTATGATGGGTAAAGATTTTGAAAATCCTTGGGGCTTGAAAACACCAAAAGGTGAAACCCGAATGATGAGTAATTTATTAGATATGGCTGTTTTCCCAGGAACTCAGGGTGGTCCGCTTGAGCACATCATTGCTGCGAAAGCAATTGCTTTCGGAGAAGCTTTGACAGAAGAATATGGTGCTTATATCAAACAGGTAGCGGCAAACGCACAGGCCATGGCGAAAGCATTCGTGGCGAAAGGTTATGGTATCATTTCTGGCGGTACAGATAACCATTTAATGTTAATCGACCTTCGAAATAAAAATATCACCGGTAAAGTGGCAGAGAACGCATTGGAGCGAGCTGAAATTACTGTAAACAAAAATATGGTTCCGTTTGATGATAAGTCACCTTTTGTTACATCCGGAATTCGCGTGGGTACTGCCGCCATCACCACTCGTGGTTTAAAGGAAGCGGAGATGGAAAAAATTGTTGATTTAATTGATCAGGTACTAACCAATCCTGAAGATGAAGCCAATATCAACGCAGTTAAAGTTGAGGTAATTAACCTGGTAAGTGCGTTCCCGCTTTATAAATAAGTTATAATCGCATTTAGTTTCAGAAAGCAACTTCATTTATTTGTAGTTGCTTTTTGTTTTAAGCGTCTTTTCGAAAATTTAAAACTGTAGGGTTCCGATTTAGCGATTCACATTAATGACCTGGATAAGATAAAAAGTAAAGGGCCGATATCCTTAGTAGAAATATCGACCCTTACCATCTAAATTAACGCTCTCAATTATATAAACGGGCGCAATGAGAAATTGTTTTAACGACTTTGAAAAAAGTTAGTTTTTTTCGAAACAGCCTAATGTGGATGGAAAAAATCTTGGGTCATTTTTGAGATCATGGTTCAGGTAGTCATTAAAATAAAGGTCATTGCTGAGGTTGTAGCCTTTTTTCAACGCGGAACTGTTATTGGCTAATTCGAAGTTTCCAAGTGTAGTATTGATAAATCCTGGATCTGAGTTGATTAAATTATCATTGTTCGAAAAAGCAGTAGCGTTAGTTTTAATTAAATTATTCCAGATTCTGCTCTCAATTGCTGCTGTTGTTTTCTTTTGGATATCCAGTTCATTATTAAGTTGTCCCCAAATGATGTTATTGATCAAATTTAAATTCAACCTGTTATAGGCTTTAACAGATAAATAATCAGAAAAGGTTAATGCTGCGGTTTTACGCGGAAAATTGGGATTGTAACCTGCGAAGGTATTTTGTTTCAAATTATAATTCCCTCCGCCAACGGCATATAACAGATAGTTACCGCAATTGTAAAACAAACTGTTAAAAGCAATAAGTTCAGAATGATTTCCAATATAACCTGCCACTTGCATGTTCTTAATCACAGTGTTGCTTAAGATCAGCTTCGGAGTGGCGTTTTTTGAAAGTGAATCTGAGGTGATGCCAACAGAAGCATTTTTAATCGTCGCATACGCAATAGTTGCGTTGGCTGTCGGTTTTATAAATATGCCCTTCCATTGTCCCGGCTCATCGGTGTAAGCATTTTCTAACCGGTCACTGCAAAACATAATGGGTTTATCAACTGTACCTGTTGCGCTTAAAGTGCCTTCTATATTTAAGCTTGCATCCTTATGGAAATAAAGCTTTGCCCCAGGCCTAATTGTTAAGGTGGTGTTATTTCTAACGGTTAATGCACCGGTAATGACGTACGGAAGTGCTGATGACCAGGTAATGTCTGAGTTGATCGTTGATTTATTTACAAATACTGCATTTTGTCCATATGCCATAAAGTGTACTGCCTGTTGGTTTCCATTTGTTGAAAATAAAATTGAATCCTGAACGATAAAAGGCAATTGTTTATTATCAGGGTTGATGTTCACCTTAACAAAAATATTTACAGAATCGCCAGCGCTAATTACCAGATTTTTTCTGTTGGTGATGCTTTCCCCATTAATGTTAATACTGAACGAAGACAAACCTCCGCCAGCCAGTTTAATTTCTGAAATGCTAATTGCAGAAGTATTCTTATTCAGAACCTTAAAACGTTTGGTAACAGAACCAACTGAGGTGAATACGGTATCAAAAAGAACACTATCTGTAGAAAAATCAAGTCTAGCGTCAGGATCAGTGCTGATACGATCTTCTTTCCTGCATCCGAAAACGATACAAGTAAAAATCAACGCAAGAAAAATAAGGCCACGCATAAATCAAACTTAAATAATTTTCGATTTAAAGCAATACATAATTTCATAGCTAACCTATTCAGCGTAAGCCAGCGCAGCAATGCTTACCTTCGCTACGCCATTTTTAATCAGCTCGTTCGCACAAGCTTCCAAAGTTGCGCCAGTTGTAATTACATCGTCAACAAGTAATATATGCTTACCGCTCAACAACTTTGGGTCAGCCACTTTAAATACATCCTGCATATTTTCATACCTGTTATATCTGCTTTTTTTAGTTTGGCTTTCTGTCTCGGTCGATCTTATTAAATCATTTTCACTAAAAGGGATTTCCATTACACTTGAAATTCCCATGGCAATGAAGCTGCTTTGGTTATAGCCCCGCTTTCTTAATTTTTTATGATGCAATGGTACCGGGATAATTAAGTCAATATTTTCATACAACGAACTCATATTTAGTCTTTCTCCAAGTTTGCTTCCTAAAAAGATACCAATTTCAGTTTTAGCATTGTATTTTAAGTTATGAATCAGATTCTGGACCTTCGCTCCCTTCCTGAAATATAACATAGCCATTGCTGCATTTAACTCAAGTCTGCCCCACAATTGCTTTGCAACTCTATTTTCCGCATGAATATGGTAATCAGTAAAAGGCAAATCATACAGGCATTTGGTACAAATCAAATATTCGCTGTAATATAAAGGAGTGCCACAAGCGTTGCATGGGTTTGGAAACAACAACCCAATTAAATCATATCCCCAACGTTTTAGCGCTAACATATATCTAATTTATTAAATTATTGTTTAATAAGTTACTGTTTTTGGAAAGCACTTTTATTACTACTATATAAGTATCCTCCCGCCCTTTGTTCCAAATCCTCGCTCGTACCTCGCTGCGGGTTTTCCACTGCGGTCGGGTTTAGGTGGCGCAGCAGTTACACGGAACAAACGACCAATCGCCTGGCATAAACAGGACAATTACCTCAACCTATTGTGCTATATAGAGATATGGTTCAAGCAATAATGTAGACAATCTGCTCATCTGAAAAACTCTCAACATCCAGATCCAGCCCAGGCAACCTAGTAAAACCATTAAAGACTTCAAAAGGTTTTACCCCTTTAACATTTTTTTCTCTTTGATAAACAGCGTTTTACCCAGGGATGAGGAATAAAAGGCATTCCGCTATTTGTGTATTGTGGAATTTTTTCTACTTTTGCAACCCGCTCCGGAGGAGAGGGGTTGTGAATGAAAGTGTGGGTCTGTGGGATGTGAGGTAGGAAAAAGCCAATAATTTATTTCAAATTAAATTTGCGGGGATGAAAAAGATCGTTACCTTTGCAGCCCGGTTCGGAAGAACGGGAAGCTGGTTAAAACCGGTGATATTGAAAAGCGGGAAGGAAAAACAAACAACGAAAAAATAAAATTTATTTTATTTGGAAGTTAGAAAAAGATCCTTACCTTTGCACTCCCAACTGAAAGGAAGGGAAAACAAAAAAGATCAGGTGGCGGATGCCACAGCGATTTAAAAACAAAGATTGAAACGGGTGAAAACACAGGATGGACGACAAAGACCATCTGAAACCAAAACCAGCAGATATATAAAGGCGACCGTGAGGTTTTAGCCGATTAAGTTCTTACAAGAGATGTCAATGATGCGTAGTGGGGTAATGAAGTACGAATTCAAGTACAGAGTTCCTTATTACATTTTAAAGTCAATGTCTAACAGACAAATTAAAAAGAAGACTATTTTTAACGATAGTTAAAACTGGTCAGAATCTTACAACACATTTTACAATGGAGAGTTTGATCCTGGCTCAGGATGAACGCTAGCGGCAGGCCTAATACATGCAAGTCGAGGGGTAGAAGAGGCTTGCTTCTTTGAGACCGGCGCACGGGTGCGTAACGCGTATGCAACCTACCTTCATCTGGGGGATAGCCCGGAGAAATCCGGATTAATACCGCATAAAATCACAGGATGGCATTATCCAATGATCAAACATTTATGGGATGGAGATGGGCATGCGTGTCATTAGCTAGTTGGCGGGGTAACGGCCCACCAAGGCGACGATGACTAGGGGATCTGAGAGGATGGCCCCCCACACTGGTACTGAGACACGGACCAGACTCCTACGGGAGGCAGCAGTAAGGAATATTGGTCAATGGAGGCAACTCTGAACCAGCCATGCCGCGTGCAGGAAGACTGCCCTATGGGTTGTAAACTGCTTTTATTCGGGAATAAACCTTATTACGTGTAATAAGCTGAATGTACCGAAGGAATAAGGATCGGCTAACTCCGTGCCAGCAGCCGCGGTAATACGGAGGATCCAAGCGTTATCCGGATTTATTGGGTTTAAAGGGTGCGTAGGCGGCCTGTTAAGTCAGGGGTGAAAGACGGTAGCTCAACTATCGCAGTGCCCTTGATACTGATGGGCTTGAATGGACTAGAGGTAGGCGGAATGAGACAAGTAGCGGTGAAATGCATAGATATGTCTCAGAACACCGATTGCGAAGGCAGCTTACTATGGTCTTATTGACGCTGAGGCACGAAAGCGTGGGGATCAAACAGGATTAGATACCCTGGTAGTCCACGCCCTAAACGATGAACACTCGCTGTTGGCGATACACAGTCAGCGGCTAAGCGAAAGCGTTAAGTGTTCCACCTGGGGAGTACGCTCGCAAGAGTGAAACTCAAAGGAATTGACGGGGGCCCGCACAAGCGGAGGAGCATGTGGTTTAATTCGATGATACGCGAGGAACCTTACCCGGGCTTGAAAGTTAGTGAATGATCTAGAGATAGATCAGTGAGCAATCACACGAAACTAGGTGCTGCATGGCTGTCGTCAGCTCGTGCCGTGAGGTGTTGGGTTAAGTCCCGCAACGAGCGCAACCCCTATGTTTAGTTGCCAGCACGTTAAGGTGGGGACTCTAAACAGACTGCCTGTGCAAACAGAGAGGAAGGAGGGGACGACGTCAAGTCATCATGGCCCTTACGTCCGGGGCTACACACGTGCTACAATGGATGGTACAGAGGGCAGCTACATAGCAATATGATGCGAATCTCACAAAGCCATTCACAGTTCGGATTGGGGTCTGCAACTCGACCCCATGAAGTTGGATTCGCTAGTAATCGCGTATCAGCAATGACGCGGTGAATACGTTCCCGGGCCTTGTACACACCGCCCGTCAAGCCATGGAAGTTGGGGGTACCTAAAGTATGTAACCGAAAGGAGCGTCCTAGGGTAAAACCGATAACTGGGGCTAAGTCGTAACAAGGTAGCCGTACCGGAAGGTGCGGCTGGAATACCTCCTTTCTGGAGTAGAGTTGACTACTCACTGCGCAACATGATATTTCGATAAAGTAAAAAAGTTATAAGTTGAGAGTTATAAGTTGAGAGTTGTAGGATATAAGTTGAAAGACATATACCAAACAATTAACATCGAAACAACGGATCAACAAAAAGAAGAAACACCCAGAAGAAATGACGGTTGTCCTTAACCATAGGGTCATCGGAACGAAAGCTAGGTAGCAAATGGAGCGGTAGCGGTAATATACTAACTGCAACACAGCGACCATACAGCACAGTCCCGTAGCTCAGCCTGGTTAGAGCACTACACTGATAATGTAGGGGTCTCCAGTTCAAATCTGGACGGGACTACTTTAATAATCCTGGGGGATTAGCTCAGCTGGCTAGAGCGCCTGCCTTGCACGCAGGAGGTCAACGGTTCGACTCCGTTATTCTCCACATTTAAGCTGCAAAGCTTAAAGACCAAAGCAGAAAGCTTTTAAAACACACAAAAGACTATCACCGGGATCGGTGACCATCATTGACAGATTGAAAGAAAAGAAGAGAAACGCCAAAGGGGCACATGAAACGGTTCGAGACCGCAGTTTTTGACTAATAAGGAATAAGCTATAGGCTTAGGTTGGGGCACATTAAACCCTGAACCTTTATACCCTCAGCCTTATACCTTAATAAAGTTCTTTGACATATTGGAAGAAGTTAAAAAAGAAGAGCAAACAACAATAGGCGACTGTTGTGTTTGTGCTCACCATTCAGATGAGTAATCAGATGACTGGTATGAGACATCATAACAAGAGCAAAAAAAGCATACCATATGGCGCAAAAGGCATATGAGTAGAAGAAAGTAATAAAGAGTACACGGGGGATGCCTTGGCTCTCAGAGGCGATGAAGGACGTGATAAGCTGCGATAAGCTTCGGGTATTTGCAAATAGGAATTGATCCGAAGATTTCCGAATGGGGCAACCCGGCTGGTTGAAGACCAGTCACATATAATGAGCAAACCTGCCGAACTGAAACATCTAAGTAAGCAGAGGAAGAGAAAATAACAATGATTTCCTGAGTAGTGGCGAGCGAAAGGGAAAGAGCCCAAACCATCCATGTTACGGCATAGGTGGGGTTGTAGGACTGCAACGTGGCATTAGCAAACAGAAGTGGAACGGGATGGGAAGCCCGGCGATACAAGGTGATAGCCCTGTACACGTATAGAATGCTAGTCTAGCAGTATCCTGAGTACCGCGAGGTCGGAGACGCCTTGTGGGAATCTGCCGGCACCATCCGGTAAGGCTAAATACTCCTGAGAGACCGATAGTGAACCAGTACCGTGAGGGAAAGGTGAAAAGAACCCCGAACAGGGGAGTGAAATAGAACCTGAAACCGTGTACTTACAAGCGGTCGGAGCTGGCAGGTCCAGTGACGGCGTGCCTTTTGCATAATGAGCCTACGAGTTACTCCTCTCTGGCAAGGTTAAGTGTTTAAGGCACGGATCCGAAGCGAAAGCGAGTCTGAATAGGGCGTATAGTCAGAGGGGGTAGACGCGAAACCTTGTGATCTACCCATGGACAGGTTGAAGGTGCGGTAACACGTACTGGAGGACCGAACCGATAAACGTTGAAAAGTTTCCGGATGATCTGTGGGTAGGGGTGAAAGGCTAATCAAACTGGGAAATAGCTCGTACTCCCCGAAATGTTTTTAGGAACAGCGTGGATATTAAGTTTCATAGAGGTAGAGCTACTGATTGGGTGCGGGGGAGTCAAATCCTACCAAATCCAGACAAACTCCGAATGCTATGAAATATGATCTGCAGTGAGGCGCAGGGTGCTAAGGTCATGCGCCGAGAGGGAAAGAACCCAGACCATCAGCTAAGGTCCCCAAGTTACAGTTAAGTTGAACTAACGAGGTCCGATTGCACAGACAGCTAGGATGTTGGCTTGGAAGCAGCCATTCATTTAAAGAGTGCGTAACAGCTCACTAGTCGAGCGATCGGGCATGGATAATAAACGGGCATTAAATTGTACACCGAAGCTATGGGATTGAAATATATCGGTAGGGGAGCATTCTATCGGCAGTGAAGGTATCTGGTAATGGGTGCTGGAGCTTATAGAAAAGCAAATGTAGGCATAAGTAACGATAAGGCGGGAGAGAAACCCGCCCACCGAAAGGATAAGGTTTCCTGATCAACGCTAATCGGATCAGGGTTAGTCGGGACCTAAGGAGAACCCGAAGGGGAAATTCGATGGACAACTGGTTAATATTCCAGTACTTTTTATAACTGCGATGTGGGGACGGAGTAGTGACACTGCCGCGATCTGACGGAATAGATCGTTAAAGGCTGTAGGTATTAGAACGGTAGGCAAATCCGCCGATCTAGCTGAACGCTGATAGTACCGCGAGGCTTCGGCTGAGTGGATAGTGCAGGTAATCAGACTTCCAAGAAAAACCGCTAAGCTTCAGGTTATAAAAACCCGTACCGCAAACCGACACAGGTATCCGGGAAGAGGATTCTAAGGTGCTCGAGTGAATCATGGCTAAGGAACTCGGCAAAATGGCCCTGTAACTTCGGGAGAAGGGGCGCTGGCAGCAATGTCAGCCGCAGTGAAAAGGCCCAGGCGACTGTTTAACAAAAACACATGGCTTTGCAAAATCGAAAGATGAAGTATAAGGCCTGACACCTGCCCGGTGCTGGAAGGTTAAGAGGGGATGTCATCCGCAAGGAGAAGCATTGAATCGAAGCCCCAGTAAACGGCGGCCGTAACTATAACGGTCCTAAGGTAGCGAAATTCCTTGTCGGGTAAGTTCCGACCTGCACGAATGGTGTAACGATCTGGGCGCTGTCTCAGCCATGAGCTCGGTGAAATTGTGGTCCCGGTGAAGACGCCGGGTACCCGCAACGGGACGGAAAGACCCCATGCACCTTCACTACAATTTAACATTGACATTGGGCACAGGATGTGTAGGATAGGTGGGAGGCTTTGAAGCGGCGTCGCTAGGCGTCGTGGAGCCAACGTTGAAATACCACCCTTTCTGTGTTCGGTGTCTAATCCCGCCAAGCGGGAGACATTGTTTGATGGGTAGTTTGACTGGGGTGGTCGCCTCCAAAAAGGTAACGGAGGCTTTCAAAGGTAAGCTCAGTACGCTTGGTAACCGTACGCGGAGTGCAATAGCATAAGCTTGCTTGACTGTGAGACATACAGGTCGATCAGGGTCGAAAGACGGATATAGTGATCCGGTGGTTCTGCATGGAAGGGCCATCGCTCAAAGGATAAAAGGTACGCTGGGGATAACAGGCTGATCTCCCCCAAGAGCTCATATCGACGGGGAGGTTTGGCACCTCGATGTCGGCTCGTCACATCCTGGGGCTGGAGAAGGTCCCAAGGGTTCGGCTGTTCGCCGATTAAAGTGGCACGCGAGCTGGGTTCAGAACGTCGCGAGACAGTTCGGTCCCTATCTGTTGTGGGCGTAGGAATTTTGAGTGGGGCTGACCTTAGTACGAGAGGACCGGGTTGGACTAGCCTCTAGTGAATCTGTTGTTCCGCCAGGGGCATTGCAGAGTAGCTACGCTGGGAATAGATAAGCGCTGAAAGCATCTAAGTGCGAAACTAGCCACGAGATGAGAATTCCATATAGGACCGTAGAAGACTACTACGTTGATAGGCTACAGATGTAAAGCTGGCGACAGCACAGTCGAGTAGTACTAATCATCCGAAGCTTTCAAAGCAAACAGACTGTTGTTTGTTCTTCAAAACTTAACTTCTTTCAATAATATGTCATGTTGAAGTTTAGAGTAAAAAGTATAAAGTCAAAAGGCTTACAACTTAGAACTTATAACTTACAACTTTAAAATATTTAGGTGCCTATATCGGTGGTGTCCACCTCTTCCCATTCCGAACAGAGAAGTTAAGCCCACCAGAGCCGATGGTACTGCGGTAACACGTGGGAGAGTAGGTCGGTGCCAAATCTTAAAGAAGCCCTGTAACTCAAAGTTGCAGGGCTTTCTTGTTTATAAAGGTTTATCACTTTCCATTTCAAATAATGCTATACGGTAAGACAGGAACATTGACTAGCATCCTCACTTTGTTGACGATCATAGACTTAAGATAGGAAACCTTTTACTGGATAAGGATTTATTCAAAACTTAATTTTTTAATATGTCGGGTGATATGTCACCCAGTTCAATTGAACCTATCGGGAATACTTGTTTATTTTTTCAAATTGGAGTATTTAATCGATATGCCTGAATCACTGTAAAGCTTGTTAAAGTATTACTTAATGAAGTTTAATAGCCCGTAAGGGCTATTTTTCTCTCTATGTTTTTAAATTACGTTTGTGTACTAGTTTATTTTAAGTAAATAAATAGCTAGATTAAACTGCCTACCCGAGCTATACTGTTTTGTATTTAGTTAGTTTTACCAATTCTTTAGCTGTAGTTCTTTTTTTCAGAATCATTTTTCTCTAACTAATTCTTAAATCAGTATCTGTAAAATTATGCGTATTATGATCTTTGTTGATAGAATTAAGGATAGGCTTCTAAATATCATAAAAAATAAGTTTTTTGGTAAAATGTATTTAGGAAAGCGATTATCCAAAACCGTTTGGGAACAGCAGTTTACATCAGGCTATTGGGATTATCTTTATTCTGATGATGAAAAAGGACACTATCTAACTATTTGTGAATTATATAAGCGGTTTAAGCCAGGTGGAAAAATCCTTGATGTAGGGTGCGGTCAAGGCGTTCTTTATTATTATATATCTGAAAATGTTAAATCCGATGTTGATTATTTCGGATTGGATATTTCTTTAGAGGCAGTAAAAATAGCTCAGCAAAGATTTGGAAGTGAAAGATTTATGCAACTGGATTTTGACAGGGCGAAAGTTAAAAATAAATATGACGTGATTATTTTTAATGAAACTCTTTACTATTTTGAACAACCTATTCAAATCATAGAGCAATCAATTTTTTTGAATTTAAATTCAAACGGATATTTTATTGTATCTATGTTCGATTTGCATGCAAACACCAAGATTTGGGAAGAGCTTTACAATAATTATAAATTTTTGGAAACGAGAACTGTAATGAACAGTAAAGGACAAAAATGGAGGGTATGTATTTTTATGCCTTGACTATCAAGATAAATATGATCTTAAGCAATATCTAACAAAGCATAGAAGTCGCCGTAATTAACTCAATGTGGCAGATACTGTTGAAAGATGGACATCTCATATCGTAAGCAAACTTGGGATTTAATTTGATATAAGTATTTCAATAATGATTACAATTTGGCAGATTAATTTCGTAACTGAAAATTTGATATTCATATTGAATAGGTATTTTGGTTTAAGAGATATGCATTGTTAGCTTTTTATAAGGCATTTGTATTATTTTTTAGTACAAAGGGGCTATATAACAATTCGCTATAATCCCCTAATTTTGCTTGCAGAGTTAAATCACGGGACGATTTAGAACACTCATTTTTTATAGTGAGGCACGTACTCTGGATAGATACGAGTTATAACGAATTAAAGCCACTCAAAATAGTTGGGTGGTTTTTTTTTGCTTCCGGTTTAACAATCTGTATACTTTTTTGTTATATCATCTAGTAACCTTGTTGAGCTGATCAATAAGTTGTATTTGGTGTGCTTAATGATAGTGTACCATTGATATCATGCAGAAAAAACACTTTTTTCATTGCATGTTTTTTACTAAAAAATAGTTGAATGGATTGGAACTTACAACAATATTATACAGATTTAATTGAGTTTAGGGCTAAATACTCCTACAAGTGTGACTTAGTGGAGTACGCAATTTCAGATTCAAATCGAAGTAAAGCTTTTATCCTTAAAAAACTATCACAAAAAATGGATGTTGAGTTCGAGAAGTTAGTTCGAAAGCATTATTTCCAGTCTTTGAGGAGGAGATTAAGTTCTATTGTGTCAATTCCTTTCTTAAGTGTAGTAGAATCTGGTGTTTTTGATTTTTTAGTTTAATATGACGATCGTCCTGAATTTATAAAGTCTATAGTTAAAAAAAAATTTTTACAGTTTACCGCTATCGTGGGTAGTAATAATATAATTTAAAAACCGTAGGAGCCTAATAATATGCTAAGTCTTTGATTGCAATACTTATATTTGCAGAATAAAATATTTATATAAACTTGCAGACCGTATCTCAGCTGAAAAAGGGCGAATTAAAAGGAGCTGTTTCTGTAAAAATTTCGGAAAATTTAACTGAATTCCCAGTTGAACTTTTTGAGTTGGCAGATACGCTCGAATATCTTGATCTATCTTCGAATAAGTTATCAAATTTGCCTGATGATTTTTATCGCTTTAAAAGCCTCAGGATATTTTTCGCTTCGGATAACTTATTTACGACTTATCCTGAAGTTTTGGGACGATGCGATGCTTTGGATATTGTTGGATTTAAATCTAATAATATTAAGGTCATTCCAGCATCGGCACTCAATCTAAATTTAAGGTGGCTTATTTTGACCGGCAATAAAATTGAGGCTTTGCCGCCATCGATTGGTAATTGTAAAAGAATGCAAAAACTGATGCTTGCCGGGAATCAGTTAGCCTCTCTGCCTGAAACATTAGCGAACTGCAGTAATTTATCCCTACTTAGGATAGCTGCAAATCGAATCACAGAATTACCAGAATGGCTCTTAGGTTTACCAAACTTAGCCTGGCTTGCATTTTCAGGAAATCACATTAAGCAGGATTTTACTTTTGCAGATGCTCAAGAATTAAATTTTGAACAATTTAACTTGAAAGAATTACTTGGTGAAGGAGCCTCCGGTACGATTTATAAAGCTGAAAGATCGAATGGTGAGGCGATTACAAATGTTGCCATAAAGATATTTAAGGGCAACGTTACGAGTGATGGTTATCCTGATGATGAGATGAACGCTTACATCGCCGCAGGTAGTCATCCAGTGCTTGTTGGTTTGCTAGGTAAGGTGAATTTTTCAAAGGAAAAGAAAAGGGGTTTAGTAATGAATTTGATCCCTGAAGATTTTTTTAATTTGGGAGCACCGCCAAGTTTAGAAAGTTGTACCAGAGACATTTTTAATACTGGGATTGGATTGTCAAAGTTGCAAGTATTAAAAGTTGCGAACTCAATGGCATCGGTAGCTCAACAGCTTCATGCCAGAGGAATAATTCATGGTGATTTATATGCGCACAATATCCTAATTAATGAAAATGGAGATACGCTATTTGGAGATTTTGGAGCTGCCTCATTTTACAATAAAAACAATGCTGTCGTTTCATTTTATTTAGAGAAAATAGAAGTTAAAGCATATGGCTATCTTCTTGACGATTTGCTATCCATTTGCGTGGAGGAAGAAAACCCATCTCTTGTTGAGTTGGCAAGGCTGCGTGACTTGTGTTTATTGCCACAACATGCTGAACGCCCAGGCTTCGACGAAATTGTAGAAAAGTTGACGGCGTTATCCGACTAAATACCTGCTTCTTCTTTAACTGCTAACTGACCACAGGCGGCATCGATATCTTTACCACGGCTACGGCGAATATTGGTGTTGATGCCCTGACTTTTTAGATAGTTTGAAAATGCATCTATTTTGTCTCCCTCTGCATTGGTAAAATCGGCAAATGAAATAGGGTTGTACTCAATGAGATTTACTTTGCAAGGAATGTGTTTGCAAAATTTAGCTAAATCCATCGCATCTGATATTTCGTCATTAAAATGATTGAATACAATATATTCGTATGTTACCGGATTTTTTGTTTTGGCGAAATAGTATTTTAATGCATCAGCCAATGCCTTTAATGAATTTGCTTCATTAATGGGCATAATTTCATTACGCTTTTTATCATCAGCAGCATGAAGGGATAAAGCAAGGTTAAATTTAGCACCATCGTCACCAAGTTTTTTAATCATTTTAGCGATACCGGCAGTAGAAACTGTAATACGCTTGTAACTCATGTTTAAGCCATCAGGAGCCGTTATCCTTTCAATTGATTTAAGTACATTAGCATAGTTTAAAAGCGGTTCGCCCATGCCCATGTACACAATATTAGTTAAGGGATTATTGTAGTTTTGCTTGGCCTGCTTATCAATCAATACAACCTGGTCATAAATCTCATCAGCATTTAAATTACGCTTACGATCCATGTAACCGGTTGCACAGAATTTACAAGTTAAACTACAACCTACCTGCGAACTCACGCATGCGGTCATCCTATCTTCCAGCGGGATCAAAACTCCTTCTACGATGTTTCCATCGGCTAAGCGAAAGGTGTTTTTAATGGTATGATCGTTACTAAACTGAGAGTTATTAACTTGAACAGCATTTATTGAGAAACTATCATCTAATGTTTTGCGCAATTCTTTAGAAAGATTGCTCATGTCATCAAACTTAGTTGCCGATTTTTCCCACAGCCACTGGTAAATTTGCTTTGCCCTAAACGCAGGCTGTTGCATTGCGATTAAGTGTTGTTGCAACTGAGGCAAATCCAGTGAGCGGATATCGATTTTTTTTGCTGTTACCATTTGCTGCAAAGGTACTTAAAATGCCATTAAGCTGAAAGCATAAAAAGGAAAGCAAATTGCTAAGAGTCAGAATTTTACAATTGTCAGGCTATCTGCCTCTTTGCCTGGTATTTGATTTTCCTGAAGATTTACCCTTTACTGGCTTCGAATTTCTCGAAGATGAAGCACCTCTCGCAGGAGCTTTACCTGAAGAGTGTGAAGCTGATTTTTTCCCGGCTCCGGATTTTGTTGCGGGCTTACCAGGCTTGAACGTTTTTTTCGGTTGTTCTTGTCTAAGCTCTGGAATCTCTTCCCAGGGGTTGGTTTTCTTTTTGGTGTTTTTGGATTTTGAGGCTACTTCAGATGATGATTTTTCGACGCTTTTCATAATGCTACTCATTTCATCTTCATCCAATTCACGAAACTCTCCTGTTGGAATACCTTTTAAATTGATATTCATAATTCTGGTTCGTTCTAACTTTGTCACTTCGTAGCCAAAGTGCTCACACATTCTGCGAATCTGCCTGTTTAAACCCTGAATCAAAATGATATTAAAAACAAAAGTACTTACCTGGCGTACTTTACATTTACGGGTATTGACACCTAGTATGGGTACGCCGTTGCTCATCTCGAAGATAAAATCTTCAGTAATCGGTTTATTTACTGTAACCAGGTATTCTTTTTCGTGTTTATTTCCTGCTCTTAATATTTTGTTAACGATATCGCCATTGTTGGTCAAAAAAATCAGGCCGGAAGAATCCTTATCTAATCTTCCAATTGGAAAGATACGCTCACTGTGGTTTACATAATCCACAATATTATCTTTAACGTTTGACTCTGTGGTACTGGTAATTCCTACAGGTTTATTGAAAGCGAGTAAGATAAAATTTGATTCTTCTTTAGGCTCGATGTTATGGCCATTCACCATCACCTTATCTCCGGCAAAAACCTGATCGCCAATCTTGGCCCTCTTGCCATTAATGAAAACATTTCCTTTCTCAATAAACCGATCAGCCTCACGGCGAGAACATAATCCACTTTCGCTGATAAATTTATTTAAACGGGTTGCAGTATTATTGTTCATGCTACAATTTTACGGAAATAAATTTGTTTAATTCAGCTGGATTTGCTTTTCAATAACCATTCAGGTTTGAGCATAGATGCTAGTTCCTGAATTTTGCTCCAGGCATTCCACGCCGCAACCAGTATGTATCTTGCCTCTGATGCATATGCCATGCGATTCTAAAATAATTAAGCTAGGCGCTAAAAACTTTGATCATCAGCACTTGGGCCATAGCTACCAGGAATAGGAATATCCAACAATCTTAAATAAACACCAAGTTGAGCCCTGTGATGTGTGGTTTGGCTAAAGGAAATCCGAATCATTTCATATTTTGTTAAATCACCCAAAATCTGGTCGCCGTTTCTCAAAATCCATTGATTGTTTAATATTTCCGGATTTACCTTCTCCAATTCAGATTTTCCACTGGCATAGCTTTCTTCTAAAAGCATTAGTAAATCATCGTTATTTAGTATTTTTTTCTCCTCGTATGGCGCTGTCGCGAAATCAAGGCCGTCTGCAGTAATGGCCAAACTAACCCACGACGGAAGCTCCGCAATGTGGCTTGCTAAGGATTTCATTTTCATGCTTTTTTCATGTGGTGCCCAATCGAAATGATCCGTTGGTACCAACGCCAAAAATTTTTTCGTTGTGTTGAATTCTGATTCAAATTCTTTTAGTAATGCTTTAACGATATCCATATTTCTTTGATTTATGTTTCCAATTGTATTTAGTTCCAGGTATGATAGGTCAGCGACACCCACAGTTTACGAGTTTGTTTTGCTAAAAGAACCTGGTTTGGTAAAACTCCTGTAGTATCGCTATAAAAAAAATGTTATTTATCATCTAAATTTAAGAAGACTGATAGATTAATTATCCTTAAAAATAAATATGTTTGAAAAATGGATAGCATCAGGATTAATACCGCTCAGAACATAGATATAGAATATGAAATTGCCGGGCTGGGAGAACGAATAGCAGCCAGATGTGTTGATATTGCGGGGTTCGCTATCTTATTTATTGTGTTCTGGATTTTAACGATTATCGCTTCCTTAAGCTTTTCGGGAACAGCAGCTATGGTTATACTGATTTTCTATCTTGTTATTTTTGCCTTTTATGACTTGGTTTGCGAATTAACGATGAACGGACAAACATTTGGTAAAAAGATCATGAAGATTAAAGTGGTAAGTCTGGACGGCACCCAACCAACTTTTGGGCAATATCTGATCAGGTGGTTGTTTAGGATGATTGATTTCGGTTTTCCTTTTGGATGGGGGGTAGTGGCACTGGTTTCAGTGGCGTTCACGAAAAATCATCAACGTTTAGGTGACTTATTGGCCAAAACAACATTAATTAAAACAACACCGCGTACACAACTTAACCAAGTTGCGTTTAATTTCAGTTTACCAGAGAACTATGAACCGCAGTTTAAGGAGGTAATGCATTTAAATGATCGAGATGTAGAACTCATTCATGAAGTGCTTACGGGATATTATCAAACCGGAAATGCAGATTTAATCTACGCGATGGCTGCAAAAATTAAGGCACACCTATTCGTTTCAATTCCTCCCGGAATGAATGAGTTGCAGTTTTTAGAAACCGTTTTGAAGGATTACAACTACGTTACCTCCGGCATTAATGTTTAACCAGCGCTAATATCTTCACCAGATAAGAAATCAATACAAAATTGCCGACAGCAATAATGAGCATCATCATGATGAAGGAATTATTTTTAATTGGGAAGCGATAAGTTATTCCTGCGGTTACAAATAGAATAAGCAATGGAATTGTTGGCGGATAATGATGCCAGCTTTTAGAAAAATCGCCCTGTAGCAATGCTATTACAGATCTTTGAAAACCACAACCAGGACAATCGATTCCGGTTAGAGCTTTAAATGGGCAAGGTATTAAATGATTTTGCAGCCAATCAATCACGTTGATTAGGCTGCAAAATATAAATGTGATACTCATCCGTAATAATTAAACTACTGGCGGAGGATTATCATTTGGTTTATTTTGATCTCCAAACGGCGTGTTTTGATTGCCAAAAGGATTATTTGGATTGTTAAATGGGTTGTTAGGATTGTTAAATGGATTGTTGCCAAAACCTCCATTCTGAGCTTCAGCGGCAGATGGGCCGATATATCTCGCATCTCCAAATCCTAAAATAGGCCAGAAAATGTAAGGGAAAATTACCAAACCAACCGTAAAACCTTCTGATTTGCCAAAACTTTTACTTACCAAGTTATAAAGCCAAATCATGAAGACAATGTTTACGCATGGAATGATCAGCCACAAAATCCAAATCATTGGCTTACCAACAATCTCTAGCAAAATGATCAGATTGTAAATAGGAATTATTGCTGCCCAGCCTGGTTTACCAGCTTTTTCGAAAACCTTCCACATTCCAATCACCAAAACAACGATGATTGCTAAATAAAAAATTACTGCTCCGGCTCCAATCCCCGCGGCTACCCCGCTTGTTTCGTACTCATTCATTTTTTCTGTTTTTAAGTGTTAATAGATAAATAGTTAGCCTAAAGTAAAATTTTTAATTTAAAAACAGAATAAATAGTGCTGAAACTTATTTTAATGCTGCCACAACTTTTGGTTTTAAAGCTGAAGCCCATTCTCCATACATCTTCGCACTAGGATGCAGGCCATCATTTGCGATTAATGATAAGTCTTGCGTGGCATTTCTGGATTCAGGAGTAATTTTGGTATAGCTTACACCAGCTGCGATTGTAATTTCCTGGTTAGCGGTGTTAAAATCATCAATTTCTTTTGCAATACTTTGCTGACTTTTTCCTGAGTTTTTTCCAAACGGTGTTACGCCCCAATCGGGGATTGAGATTACGAAAACTTTGCTTTTATCACCATTGGCAAACGAAATAGCTGTTTGTAATAACTCTGCAAACTCCTTTTTATAGGTAATGATGGAGTTTCCACGATATTGATTATTTACACCAATAAGCAGGGTAACAAAATCAAACTTTTGGTTGAGCTTAGTTTGAACGATTGCACTTTGTAATTCGCTGGTTGTCCAGCCTGTAGTGGCAATGATTCTGGGTGTATTTACATTAATCCCTTCAGTTTTAAGCAGGCTTTGTAATTGGTAAGGGAAAGATTCAACTTGTTTAACAGATTCTCCGATAGTGTAAGAGTCGCCAAGTGCTAAATAGCTTATCTCTTTTCCTGATACAGGTGTTATCGTTGGTTTAGAAGTTGAATCAGTTGCTGGCATGTTGGGCGTTTTTGTACATGCCAAAGTTAAAAAATATAATAAAGCAGCACTCCATAAAACTTTCATACTTCAATTTACGCAAATGACAAAATAAAAGTTTTAGGTGCATTGAGCTCACTCAAACAACTCCATTTTGAAAAGTTCGGCAATGTGCGCTTTGAGTTTTTCCTTCACTTCTTCCATATTGAGTTTGTAGCCCAGTTCCTGTTCAAGAGAAGTTACTGCTTTATCATCAATGCCACAGGGCACAATATTTTTGAAATAATCTAAATCAACATTCACATTAAAGGCGAAGCCATGCATGGTTACCCAACGGCTGCAGCGAACACCCATTGCACAAATTTTACGGGCTTTTTCATTATCTGGATCTAGCCAAACACCAGTGTAACCCGGGTAACGGCCAGCGTCGATACCATAATCCTTCAATGTTAAAATCACGGCCTCTTCGAGGGTTCTCAGATACAGATGGATATCGGTAAAAAAATTATCCAAATCAAGGATTGGATAGCCAACAATCTGGCCGGGACCATGATAGGTGATGTCGCCGCCTCTGTTAATTTTATAGTAGGTAGCTTGTTTATCTTTAAGGCCTTGCTCATCGAGTAATAAATTTTCAGGATGGCCGCTTTTGCCTAAAGTATAAACATGCGGATGTTCATTAAAAATAAGGTAATTAGGTGTTGCAAGCTGCGTACCGTCTAATCTGTTTTGCGTTTTTAAGGCTACGGTTTTATTAAGCAACTCTTCTTGTGCATCCCAGGCATTTTGGTAATCTGTTAAACCCCAATCGATAAATTTTGTAGGAATTAATTCTTCTCCTGATTGTTTCTCAACCATCTCTGTTTATCTCCTCTAATCAAGTATTAGCTGGTTACGTAGCCAAGCATATAACCATCATTTGTTTTGAAATAATTTACTGTTAGTTCCCTCGTTCCTGAAGGAAGCTCTACAATAGCATTTAAATTTCCCTCGCTTTTTAGCTTGAAAGGTTTGATATGAATATCCCTTTTAAATTCTAAACCTTTTTTTCCGTGCCACTTATATATTGCCTCCTTTGCGCACCAGGCTACATACAATCCGTCGATATTGTCGCCAATTTGTTTCTGAGCGAGCTCGATATCGCTTAAAAACTTATGTTTTATGCTTTTAATTTTGTGCTTAATCAATTCAATATCAACGCCTACAGCATGTTTCTTGCTAATCATCACCGCCGCATAGTCGTAAGAATGACTCAGCGATATTTGATAATCGAAATTTGTTAAATAAGGTTTTCCGTCTTCATCAAACTGGCAGTCGATGTATTCTTTGGTGTTAAGCATGGTACGTAAAAGCAACCTTGTACTTAACCAATGCAACAACCTTTTGCCATTATTCATGGCGGAGATAATATCGAGTTCGTGTTGTTTAAGCTGTAAACCAGCTAACATTTCAGCTTCAGTTTCTTCAATTTTCCAGATTGCAAGAACCGAGTCCTCATCAACATTTTTATTATAAATTATTGGCATTTATAAAATTGAGATTAGCATGTGAAACTATCTTAATAAATTGATAATTTAGGCCAAAAATACGCATAAAAAAAATGATATTATCGGATAAAAGGATATTAGATGAGATTGACAAAGGAACAATCATTATTGAGCCCTTTAAAAGAGAGAGCTTAGGTACCAATTCATACGATGTACATTTAGGCAAATACCTCGCAACTTATAAGAACAGAGTTCTTGATGCGAAACAGCACAACGAAATTGAGCATTTTGAGATACCAAAGGATGGATATGTATTGCATCCGGGCACTTTATACCTTGGTGTAACTTTGGAGTACACAGAAACCCACGGACATGTACCTTTTTTAGAGGGTAAAAGTAGCACTGGTCGTTTAGGGATTGATATTCACGCTACTGCAGGTAAAGGCGATGTTGGTTTTTGCAATACCTGGACACTGGAAATATCAGTGGCGCAGCCTGTAAAAATTTATGCCGGAATGCCAATAGGTCAACTTATTTATTTTGTGGTGGAAGGAAATATTGAAACCATGTACAATACCAAGGGCAATGCAAAGTATAATAATAAAACCACCAGACCAGTTGAAAGCATGATGTGGAAGAACAAATTCTGACGTTAATATTCACGTTACCTTCATAAAAATATGCCTCGGGTTTTGTACCTTGAGGCATATTTTATTTTACCCTAACCACAAATGAAATTCAAAATTACACTCGCAATCTGCTTTCTCACAATTCTTTTCGGGTTCTCTGCTTTTAAAATGGATGATGATCCTTTTACACTGCTTTTAAAAAAACTTGACGACTACACCAGCAAATTTCCCCAAGAAAAAGTTCATATCCATCTTGATAAACCATACTACGCCATAGGAGATGATATCTGGTTCAAGGGATATGTTGTTGATGCTAAAACTGCAGCACCTGCTCAAATGAGTAAAGTATTATATGTAGAACTAATTAATGAAAAAGACTCAATCAAAAAACAGGTTAAACTGCCATTAATAAGTGGCATTACCTGGGGAGATTTTAAATTAACTGATTCTTTAAGTGAAGGAAATTACCGCATCAGGGCTTACACCAATTACATGCGTAACTTCGGTACAGAGTTTTTCTTCGATAAAACAATAAAAATTGGAAATAGCTGGGCGAATAAAGTTTTCACTAAAACCGATTACACTTTTACAAAAGAAAACAGTACAGATAAGGTAGTGGCAAACATTCATTTTGAAGATAAAAATGGTGTTGCCTATAAGGAGAATGAGGTAAATTATGATGTTCAGTTGGATTATAAATCAGTTGCTAAAGGAAAAACGAAAACGAGTCTTTCAGGTGATGCCGTAATTAATTTTACAAGCAGCCAGCTATTGGCGAATAAATCAGGGCGGATCGTAGCCACATTAACGCTTGATAATAAGCAAAAGGTTGTAAAAACAATTCCGATTACCTCAACCTCAAACGATGTCGATGTACAGTTTCTACCTGAAGGCGGCTCACTAATCGAAAATCTTCCCCAAAAAATTGCTGTAAAATCAGTGAATTCCACCGGACGTGGAGAAGACATCAAAGGCGCAATTGTTGACGAAACAGGAACCGAAATTACTTCATTCGAAACGACTTACCTGGGAATGGGAAGTTTTGTTTTTAATTCACAACCCGGAAAAAACTATACTGTCAAAATCAAGTTTAAAGATGGCTCAAGTAAGGATTATAAGTTGCCCTATGCTCAGAAAACTGGCTACACGCTTGCAGTGAATAACTTAGACACAGCTAAGGTGGCAGTAAAAATCATGGCCAGTGAAAGTTTGGTAAATGGCAGTGAACTTAAAGTGGTGGCACAACAGTATGGAAATGTATTTTACGTTTCTAAAGCCAAGATGGATAAGCAAGTATTAATGGCCTCTATCCCAAAAAAAAACCTTCCCATTGGTGTGGTACAGTTTACGCTTTTTTCCGCTACTAACCAGCCTGTAGCAGAACGTTTAGTTTTCATCAATAATACTGTAGATTTAATTAATGTTAATCTGAACACTTCCGCAGTATCTACCGCTAGAAAAGGCAAATCAACTTTTAGTTTTGAAGCTACCAATCAAAATAAACCCGTATTGAGTAGTTTTTCTGTAGCTGTTACCAATGCAACCAAGGTAACTCCTGATGAAGACAATGAAACCAATATCTTATCATCATTATTGTTGACCTCAGATTTAACAGGCTATATTGAAAAACCCAACCATTATTTCCAGAATAATGATCTTAAAACCATGAAAGAATTAGACAATTTATTGTTGACACAAGGCTGGAGTCGTTTTTTATGGAGAAATATAGCTGCCGGAAACGGTCCGGCCATCACCTACAAACATGAAAATTCGATCCCCATCAGCGGTACAGTGAAGAAGGGCGGAAAACCTGTTCCAGGCGGCAAGGTAATGCTGATGGCTACAAAGGGTTCGTTTTTTATTTTAGATACGGTTACTAATGCCGATGGTAAATTTGTTTTCGATAACCTTACTTTTCCAGATAGTACAAAATTTGTGGTGCAGGCCAGAACTAAAACAGAACGGAAATTTGTAGATATAAGCCTTGATGTTGTTCCTAATCAGATTGTAACAAAGAACAAGAATTCTGGAGATATAGAGGTAAATGTGAATAACTCATTAATGAAATATATTAAAGAAAGCGATAATTATTTCAACGAGATGACCAGGTTGGGTTTGCTTGAACGAACCATTAAACTGGAAGAAGTTACGATTACAGAGAAAAAAAACCCAGCCAAAAATTCTGCTAACCTAAATGGAGCAGGCAGGGCAGATTACATCATGACGGCAGACGATTTAACTACTTGTATTACTTTGTCGCAATGTTTGCAAGGCAGGTTGCCAGGAGTGATATTCAGAGGAAACACGCCTTATTTAATGAGAAGCCAGGATACACCCATGCAGATTATATTAGATGGCATGCGTGTGGAAGCGGATTTTTTAGACAATATCATTCCTTCTGATGTTGAATCAATTGAGCTATTAAAAACCATTGGAAACACAGCAATTTACGGCTCGCAAGGCGGTGGAGGTGTACTTGTGATTACAACCAAACGTGGTGGCGGAAGCGCTAGCTATAACCATTACGCACCTGGCGTAGTCACTTTAAACCCTAAAGGATTTTCCGTTTCCAGAGAGTTCTACGCACCGAAATATGATGGTGAGGTAAGCAACAACCGGGCTGATTTACGTACTACGATCTATTGGAATCCACAGGTTGTTGCCGAAAATGATGGTAAAGGAAAATTCGAGTTCTTTAATGCCGATGAGCCTGGACAATACCGGGTGGTGATGGAAGGAATCGATGCTTTCGGCCATTTAGCCAGAAAAGTTTACACTTATGATGTTAAATAAGGAAAAATAAATAAATTTGAATGTTATGCAAGCATAGTTTACTGTTTGCCTGATCGTTAAATCTTGAAACTGTTTAATATGAATACAATAAAAGTAAGTGTAAAAGATAGATTGGCTACTATTACTTTCAGTCGAGGTAAATCAAATGCTTTAAATGGTGAGTTGATTACTGAACTCGATGATATGCTGAAAAACATTTCTGCTGATGACAATATTGGTGGTGTTATTTTAACAGGTACTGCACCATTTTTTTCTGCTGGCTTAGATTTGGTTGAACTGTATGAGTATGATGAGGTGCAGGCGAAAGCCTTCTGGAAGCTTTTTCTAAATTTTACAGCTAACTTAGTTGCCTTTAAAAAGCCTTTGATTGCGGCCATCAGTGGGCATAGTCCTGCCGGAGGGTGTGTGATAGCGCTTGCTTGCGATTATCGTATCATGGCCGAAGGCCAGTTTATTATTGGGTTAAATGAAGTGCCAGTTGGTATCATCGTTCCGAGCAGCATTTTTCAGCTGTATTCTTTCTGGCTTGGCAAAGCAGAGGCAACACGGAGTTTACTTACTGGAAAACTTTATAATCCTGAAGAAGCATTAAAAGTTGGTTTGATAGATGAGCTGGTGAAAAACGAAAGTTTACTAACTGCGGCAGAAAGGAAAATCAAAAAGTACATGGAGCTCGAAAGCAATACCTGGTCGCAAAGCAAGTTAAATATTAGGGAAGAATTGATTAGGGCAGTTTCTGCAGATCAAACTGAAACTTTAGATAAAATGCTGGCCCAGTGGTGGTCGCCAACAACCCGTCAGATATTGAAAACAATTATTGCAAGCCTGCAGAGAAAGTAATTTAATGGATTCCAGTTTGTAATTCAATCATTAACAGATTAACCAAATATTATGCTCAACTATAACTCACCGATGCTTAGAGAAGATGCTTTAAAAGGCAAAACCATTGTAATAACTGGCGGTGGAACCGGATTGGGAAAAGCCATGGGTATTTATTTTTTGAAATTAGGTGCCAATTTGGTCATTACCAGCCGCAAGCAAGAGGTTTTGCAGAAAACTGCTGATGAAATGGAAGAAAAAACCGGCGGAAAAGTTTTAGCGGTGGCTTGCGATGTTCGTGAGGTAGTGCAGGTGGAAAACGTTCTGACCAAAACATTAGAATGTTTCGGATCTGTAGATGTCTTATTGAACAATGCTGCAGGAAATTTCATTTCTCCAACCGAAAGGTTATCGGCCAATGCTTTTTCATCTATTATTGATATTGTATTGAAAGGAACAGTAAATTGTACATTAACTTTTGGGAAACACTGGATTAAAGAGAAGCAGGCCGCAACAGTATTAAACATCGTTACCACTTATGCTTTTACAGGTTCTGCGTATGTAGTTCCTTCGGCTTGTGCAAAAGGAGGCGTTTTGGCTTTAACCCGATCGTTGGCGGTAGAATGGGGTAAATATGGCATCCGTACCAATGCCATTGCACCCGGCCCGTTCCCTACCAAGGGTGCGTGGGAAAGATTATTACCTGGAGATTTAGCCAAAAAATTTGATTTTAAAAACCGTGTGCCGCTGAAGAGAGTAGGCGAGCATCAGGAACTTGCCAATCTAGCTGCATTTTTAGTAAGTGATTTTTCAGGATATATTAATGGTGAAGTAATCACGATTGATGGAGGAGAATGGCTGCAAGGTGCCGGACAAATGAACGGTTTGGAAGCTATTCCAGATGAAATGTGGGATATGTTAGAGCAAATGACCAGAAGCGCAAAGGGAAGTTAAAATTACCTACGAGTAGATTGTTTCTATAAGTTACCCACTTTCCAACCTAAATCATCGCCAATTCACTAACTTCCCCAATACCAACTTTCTAACTGATCAACTTTCCAGCATTTCAATATTCAATTTTCCAACACTAATCCTATCTTTGCCGATATGAATATCTTACTTTTAGGTTCAGGCGGCAGGGAAAGTGCATTTGCCTGGAAAATGAGCCAATCTTCGCACTGCGATAAATTGATTATTGCACCAGGTAACGGTGGAACAGGCATGTATGGTACCAATATCAACATCAATGTAAATGATTTTGATTCCATTAAAAAAGTAGTTTTGGCCGAAAATATCGACTTGGTTGTAGTTGGTCCTGAAGAGCCTTTGGTAAATGGTATTCATGATTTTTTCCTGGCCGATCAGGCTATTGCCCACATTCCGGTGATTGGCCCTAAAAAAGAAGGCGCCATTCTGGAAGGGAGCAAAGATTTCTCCAAACAATTTATGGAACGTCACGGCATTCCGACTGCGGCTTCAAAATCATTTACCCCAGAAACATTAGCAGATGGTTTGGCCTATCTGGAAACGCATGCGTTGCCAGTGGTTTTAAAAGCTGATGGCCTGGCTGCCGGAAAGGGTGTTTTAATTTGTACTGAAACGGTAGAAGCACAGGAAGAACTAAAACTTATGCTTGGTGGTAAATTTGGTGCTGCCGGCGCAACTGTGGTTATTGAAGAGTTTTTAAGTGGTATTGAGCTTTCCGTTTTTATTTTAAGTGATGGCGAAAACTATGTTACGCTTCCATCGGCCAAAGATTATAAAAGAATTGGGCAGGGTGATACAGGCTTGAATACTGGCGGAATGGGGTCTGTTTCTCCGGTTCCCTTTGCTACAGCAGAATTCCTGCAAAAAGTTGAAGAGAGGATTATCAAACCTACTGTAGAAGGCTTAAAGAAAGATAATATTGATTATACAGGATTCATTTTCTTCGGTTTGATTAAAGTTGGCGACGATCCTTATGTAATCGAATACAATGCCCGTATGGGCGATCCGGAAACGGAAAGTGTAATCCCTCGTATTGAAAATGATTTAGTTGAATTGTTTATGGCTACAGCAAATAAGCAATTAAATCAGGTTAGTTTAATGATTTCTGATCAAACAGCTGCTACAGTAATGATTGTAGCTGGTGGTTATCCTGGCGAGTATTTAAAAGGAAAAGCGATAACTGGAATTGAAAATCTTCGTCATTCAAATGCTTTTCATGCCGGAACACTTTTAGATAATGATGTGGTGAAAACCAATGGAGGGCGTGTAATTGCCATCACTAGTTTGCAAAAAGATCTATTTACCGCCTTACAATCCGCTACGGCCGATGCCGGTAGAATTTATTTTGATGGAAAATATTTCAGAGAAGATATTGGATTTGATTTAATATAATCTGCTATACAAAAGAGCCGCCGATTTGCAGACTGATCATGATCTGCAAATCGGCGGCTCGTTTTTTAGAAATATTTCTTATTTCGATTTACTTCCCAATAGCTCCTGTAACTTGGTCTGTAATTCAGCTTCTCTTAAATCGCGTGCTACAATCTTACCGGTTGGGTCAATTAAAAAGTTAGCGGGAATAGATTGAATGCCATACATTTTTGCCACTTCATTGTTCCAAAATTGTAAATCAGAAACATGCGTCCAGGTTAGTTTATCAGCCTGAATGGCTTTTAACCAAGCTGCTTTTTGGCCTGGTCTATCTAACGATACACCTAAAACGGTAAAGCCTTTATCTTTAAATTTGTTATAAGCCATCACCACATTCGGATTCTCCTGGCGGCATGGTCCACACCAAGATGCCCAAAAATCAACCAGTACATACTTACCTTTGAAATCTGATAATTTAACCGGTTTCCCCGCTGTATCCGCTTGTGTAAATTCCATCGCCATTGCACCTACCGCAGTTTTTCTGCCCGCTTCAAATACCTGTGCCAATCTTTTTCCCAAACTGGTTTCTTTCAATTCCGGAGATAGCGCTACAAATGCTTGCTCTGCAACCGCACCTTTTTCAGGGTTACTTGCAAGCTGACCGATAGCTGTTAAACTGATATAAGATTTTGGATTAGCTTTAGCAAATTGAAGCAAAAGTGGAGTCATGCCTTCAGCTGCTTTTTCATAGCGGCTCATCACATCTTCTCTGATTTTTGGATCTTTTTGCTGCTCAGGGCTAAGTTTAGAATATTCCAGGTTAATGGCTTTAAGTTGTTCATCAACCGGCTTGGTTAAAGCTTTGAGTTTTTTACTTTCTTCATTAATTACCGATCCGGAAATTACTGCTGTTTTCAAAGAATCAGTACCGTTTATTTTAATATTTGTAGGCTCCAGATAAAAAGTATTATAATCTAGAATCTCATCTTTTCCGGGGCGGTTAACATACGGGTTTTTGTTCAGGAACAAATTTCCCGAAGCCGGATCAGTCAACGCACCCTTAAATGCAAATGCTCCGTTGGTTACGGTAGTAGAGTCGGTGATTGATTGGTCACCAGCTCGGTAAACCAGGTAAATTTTATCACCGGTTTTAAGTCCTTTTATTGTTCCATTTAAAGTAAAAGGTTTTTGAGCGAAAGCTGCAAATGGCAATAATGCAATTGCAGCCAAAAATATTTTTTTCATTGAAATGATTTAGTGTTTTTCAAAGTTAGGAATATATGCTTTTTAGAACGTAAAAGCTTGTGTAAAATTATGATAGCTTTTGGAAGGTTCTCCACCATAAATCTGGCATTTCGCCATTTACAGCAGTTTGGTAATCATCATAACGGCAAGGAACCAAGTGGTAGCGCTCATTTTTTGACTGCCCGGAAGGGTAGGGAACCTGCATCCACCAGCGGTCTGACTTTTTACTCTTTACAAATGCCATTTCCCCTGACCCATCTTTTAAACTGGTTCTGTAAATCATAAATTGCGATTTTGGCGTTAAAGGAAAATCTTTTTTCCGTGCATAAAAGCCATCCATAAAATACCAGATCATTTGCGCCAGTAAAAAGGCGGTTTGGCTATTATTGTCATAAGCCGGATTAAACTCATAAAATCCTATTGATGTTAACTTATCGTTCATGCCTGCATAACGGGCAATTCTGCAAGCTTCTTCGCCATCAAAGCCATTTGGTGTTGTATTTGCATTTGCTGCTGCATCTGCCGAACGAATTGCGCCAAGATCGAAGCTAATCATATTCGCATTGCGGATAATTGGTTCTGTTAAAGTAATATCCTGTGCAAATTCGCCTAACCTATGCACATCAAAATACAGCTTATCCATCACACTCAAACTCTCCTGGTTTACAAAATAAGTCTGATAGCCGATATTGCTGTAGTTAAACAGATAGTTGGGTTGATGAAGAAATATTTTGTTTAAATAGCAATCTGACCGGGTTGCAATTCCTTCATTGTCATCATCGCCAATATCAAATTGATTATCAATAATCACCAGATCAACTTTTTGCTCTAAATCTTCATAACCAAGATATTGTGCATAAGTTAAATCCTGTCCTCCACCAATGATAATTGGAATAATATCTTTCTTGATCAGCTCCGAAACCACCATTTTAACGGCAACATAAGTATCAGCTATCGTAGCCCCATGTTTGATGTTTCCTAGGTCAACAATTCTGCTTGTAAAAGCGCCTTCATTTAATTTATAAAACTTTTCTCTGAAATAATCAGGTGCCAGCGCACAGCCTTCGTTATTAACTGCACCTCTACCATCCAGTACGCCGAAAATGGCTAAATCGTAAGTGTTTTCTTCAAAATCAGGAAATGATTCTGTAAAAATGTGGGCTTTTAAACCCAGCTGACTGGTTAAAAATCCTTGTTTTGGTGTAAAACTATCTACGTTTACTGGGGAAAAGAAATCCGTTAATGACATATATTTAAAACTCTCGGCTCAAATATCTATTTTTGAATGCGTATTTCCACATATAGCTCGAAAAAAATAAAATGATACTGGTAACCGGAGGCACGGGATTTTTAGGATCTGAATTGATAAAACAGTTAACCGATAAAGGTTTAGCAGTTCGGGCGTTGAAACGGAAAAACTCAAAAATTCCCGCACTCATTTCAGCTATCAGTACAGTAGAATGGATTGAAGCCGACATCAATGAACTATCTGATTTAGAAGATGCTTTTGAAAATGTTACGCAGGTTTACCACTGTGCGGCATTTGTTTCACTCAATGCTAAGCACAAAAAAAAGTTATTTCATGTAAATATAGATGGTACGTCTAATATCGTAAACCTTTGCATAGAACGTAACTGCAGGCTTTTACATGTAAGCTCCATTGCTGCACTGGGGCTTGCAAAAAAAGGGAATAAAGAAATTACTGAAAAGGATTTTTGGGAATATGATGCAAAAGCCCACGCTTATGGCCTGTCTAAGTACGAGGGTGAAATGGAAGTTTGGCGGGGCGTTAATGAAGGTTTAAATGCGGTAATCGTAAACCCATCAGTAATTATTGGCAAAAATGCGGGCTTTGAAGGAAGCGGTGCCATTTTCAAACTGGTAAAGGATGGCTTCCCATTTTATACTGATGGCGCATCGGGTTTTGTAGATGTTGAAGATGTTGCCAAAACGATGATTTTATTGATGGATAGTGAAGTTTCAGGAGAACGCTATATCATTTCCGCGGGAGATGTTCATTACAAACACTTGTTTACTCAAATCGCAAACGGTTTTGGAGTTAAGCCACCTACCAAAGAAGCAAAACCCTGGATGCTTGGCATAGCCTGGAGGGCACTGAAATTTATTTCTGTTTTCACTGGTAAAGAGCCATCAATAACAAAAGATACCGCAAACAGCAGTGTTACATTAAGTTATTACAATAATAATAAGGTGATTGATCAAACTGGAATCGTTTTTAAACCAGTTGAACAAAGCATTCGAGAAATTATCCAACATTTAAAATAATGCCCAAACAAAAAGCGTATTACATTATCGATTTCGATAGCACTTTTACACAGGTAGAAGCGCTTGATGAACTCGCCAGAATCTCTTTGAAGAACCACCCAGACAAAGAGGCTATTTTCCAAAAAATTGAAGACTATACTAACTTTGCAATGGAAGGTAAACTTTCCTTTTCCGAAAGTTTGGCGCAGCGAGTTAAGCTTTTAGAAGCGAATGAAGACCATCTAAAGCTGCTGATTAAACATTTAAAGAAAAAAGTCTCCACTTCATTTTCCCGCAATGCTGAGTTTTTCAAAAAACATGCAGACGAAGTACTCATCGTTTCCGGAGGATTTAAGGAATTTATCACCCCGGTAGTGAGTCAGTATCATATTAAAAAGGAGAATATTTATGCCAACACTTTTGTAACCACAGGTGATGGAAAAATAATCGATTATGACCATGCCAATCCTTTGAGCGAGGAAGGTGGGAAGGTGAAATTGTTGCAGCATTTAAAGTTGGAAGGCGAACTGTTCGGTATTGGTGATGGTTATTCTGATTTTCAATTACGCGAAAGTGGATTGATTAACAAGTTTTTTGCTTTTACGGAAAATATTGCCCGTGAAAGTATTGTTTCCAGGGCCGATCATGTTACACCGAGTTTCGACGAGTTTCTCTACGTAAATGATCTGCCAAGAGCCATTTCTTATCCAAAAAATAGAATCTTGTGTCTGGTTATCGGGAATGTAGATCCTTTAACTATTTCGATATTAAAAAATGATGGTTTATCCATCAGGCATAAAACCTCGTTCGAAGAAAAATATGTGAAGGATGTTGGCATCATCATTTTCGGTGACGGCGAGAAAATGGATAGGGAACAATTGAAGAACGCAGCCAAGCTCAAAACGATTGGTTATTTAGGTAACGCTAAAAACAAAATTGACCTAGACCTTTGTACCAAACAAGGCATCGTGGTTTTCGATGATCCGAAAAATAATCCCCGAAACATTGATTTTGTACCTAAGCGTGTTGCAGATTTTATGAATACGGGCGCAACGTATCTGAGTAGCAATTTTCCCAATTTACAGTTGCCTAAAATTGATAAATCGCACAGGTTAATTCATATTCACAAAAACGTTCCGGGTATCATGGCGAAAATCAATACCGTTTTTGCTAAACATGATATTAACATTGTGAGTCAGTTTTTAATGACTAACCCTGAAATTGGATATGCCATCACAGATATCAATACAGAATACGATAAACAGTTATTTAAATCACTGAAGAAGATTGAACATACCATCAAGTTTAGGGTATTGTATTAATTTACAAGGCTTTGGGAGCTCAATTATCGATTTGATAAATGTAAGTTGCCAAAGCCAATTCACAAAGTGCTTAGCAGAAACTATCGTAAAAACTGATGCCTTTTTAAAAATAAATGCTTAGAGCTGCCGATCATTTGCGATCTGTATATACCCTTGTGGCCAGAAAATAAATAGGCTGTTATGCAAGCCAAGGCGATGAAAACTCCTGAGTCGGTTCCAAATAATTCTACACCCATAAAAATACAAGCCAATGGCGTATTTGCCGCCCCAGAAAAAACGGCAACAAAGCCCATTCCTGCCAATAACCCAACGGGTAAAGGCATAAAAACACTCAAGAAACTGCCTAGTGTTGCACCTATAAAAAACAATGGTGTTACTTCTCCACCTTTAAATCCACAGCCTAAGGTTAGTGCTGTTAAAAAGAGTTTAATGGCAAAAGTATAATAGGGTTCTTGCTTCGTAAACGATTCAGAGATAACAGGGATACCCAAGCCAATAAAGCGAGTATTATCAATTAGATAGATCATGGCAATAAGTAAAATCCCTCCAAAAAGTGGTCTTAAAGGTGGATATTTGATAATACTAAATAGGTTTGAAATGGAATGATTTAGGGCTGAAAAGCTTCTGGCGGTTAAGCCAAATAAAATTCCAGCTGTCATCGATAATAGTAAAGATATCGTATTCATTTCTGGTATTGCCGATATTGAATAGTGTGTATGGCCAACACCCCAGGCTTTGCAAGCATAATCAGCAATTATAGCAGTAATAAACGAGGGCAAAATGGCACTGTACATTAAAGATCCAACTACAAAAACCTCCAACCCAAAAACAGCACCAGCCAGTGGTGTTCCAAAAACGGATGCGAAGCCCGCACTTATGCCGCTAATTAAAATGATTTTTCGATCATTGGGGTTTAGTTTAAATACCTTAGTAAATTGATCTGCAAAAGCGCCACCAATTTGAACGGCCGTTCCCTCTCGTCCGGCAGAGCCACCAAATAAATGAGTAATAATAGTGCCTGCGAAAATAAGAGGTGCCATAACCAGTGGTATTATTTTTTTTGGCGATTGTAATTCCTCAATTAAAAGATTATTTCCCTTTACTACTTCTTTACCCCAATATTGGTAAGCCAAACCAATAACTAAACCGGCAATAGGCAAAATGGAAATTATCCAGAGATGGCTTTCGCGATAATTCGTTGCCCAATTAAGAGTTACTAAAAATAATGCAGAGGCAGAGCCAACAATGCATCCAATCGTTACAGAAAAGAATAACCACTTAAGAATATTCAAGAAAACGCGACCAAAATCTTGCTTTACTAAGAGACTAAAAGACAGAAGAAATTCTTCCGTTAACTTTTTAACAGGCATTTGAATTCAATTTTAAATAAAATCGTAGGAGTCATCAGCCTGTTCTGGCGGTTTTGGCGGTACCCCATCGCCATTGCTTCAAAAGTAGAGATTTTTAGTTAGTTCTACCAAAATCTTTATCAACTTTGTATGGATAAAACAAAACAATGGATTTTACACCAGAAATTAAAGATAAACTAAATCAACTACAGGAAAAGTATACTGCAATGGGGCAGGATATGGCTTCCTATCTTGATGGCCTGCTTTATGCCGATTTTCTGACCTATTGGGATTACATCCATCTAGATACCCTGTTGAGTCTGCAAAGTCCGAAAACGCCTATTCCTGATGAGGAAATTTTCATCATGTATCATCAGATAACTGAACTTTATTTTAAACTGGCTTTACATGAGTGCAGACAGATTGCGGAACATGAAAATTTAACAGTTGAGTTTTTTACAGCTAGGGTTAAAAGAATCAATGCATACTTTAATGCTCTGACTACTTCTTTTGAGGTTATGGTTGATGGCATGGAGAAAGAACAATTTTTGAAATTCCGCATGTCCCTTCTGCCTGCAAGTGGTTTCCAATCTGGTCAATACCGTATGATTGAAATTTGTGCCACAGATTTTATCCGCCTTGTGGATAAGAGCAAGCGTGATGAACTAAGTAGCGCAACCATTGAAGAACAATTTGAAAATATCTATTGGAAATTTGGTGCAACCGAATTAGCAACTGGAAAACAAACTTTAACTTTAAAGCAGTTTATTAAAAAATATGCTGCTCAATTTTTGCAGCTGGCTAAAGATCGTTCTTTGACCAATTTTTCTGCGCTTTATCATCAACTGGCTGCTAAAGGAGCAGATGTTTCAGTGCTTGCCGATGAATTACGTAAGCTTGATCTGTATGTAAATGTAGAGTGGCCTTTGTCTCATTATAAATCTGCCGTTCGATATTTGGAAAAAGACCCGGTTGATGTGGCTGCAACTGGTGGAACAAACTGGCAAAAATATTTGCCCCCACGTTTTCAAAAAAGAATCTTTTATCCATTTTTATGGACGGACGAGCAGATGGCAGAATGGGGTAGAGGATGGGTGCTTAGTGTACTCAAAACACTCAAAAACAAAGATTAATATCATAAAACACTATTAGAAAAGCTCGTTTTTTCCTAATTTGCGCAAATAAAACAATGATCGAATAACTGAAAGATTGAGTGGGTTAATTTGCAGCTTGCATATCATTCGAAATTCTATCATTCAAAATTTAATAATATGACCGAGACATTAGATATAAAAATCACTAAAGCTGATCAGACACGGTTGACAGTTACTGATTTTTCTCAATTACCGTTCGGTAAGGTTTTTACCGATCACATGTTTACCGCTGATTATGAAGACGGCGAATGGAAAAATTTACAAATTATTCCTTACGGACCTATTCCAATGAGTCCGGCAATTTCAGCGCTTCATTATGGTCAGGCTATTTTCGAAGGCTTAAAAGCTTATCGCCAACCAGATGGTAAGATTAGTGTTTTCCGAGCTGATAAGAATTTTGAACGCTTCAATAAGTCAGCTGCCAGAATGTCGATGCCAACTATTCCTGAAGAAGTTTTCATGCAGGGTTTAGCAGCGCTGATAAATGTTGATGAAAAATGGGTACCAAATCAGGAAGACTATGCCCTGTATGTTCGTCCAGTGATGTTTGCAACCGATCCTTACCTTGGCGTAAAAGCTTCAGATACATATAAGTTTGCTTTGCTGACAACACCAACTGGTCCGTATTATAGTTCAGCATTGAAAGTTAAGATTGAGACTGAATTTACACGTGCAGATGAAGGAGGCGTTGGTTTTGCTAAAACAGCAGGGAACTACGCCCGTTCTTTGTATCCTTTCGAGCAAGCAAAAAAGGAAGGATTCGATCAATTAATCTGGACAGATTCAGTTACTCATGAGTATATTGAAGAAGCTGGAACAGCCAATTTAATTTTTGTAATTAATGGTAAATTGATTACTCCTTCCGTACGCAGCACCGTGTTGGATGGTGTCACTCGCGATACCATTATCAAACTTGCAAAAGAAGCTGGCATTGAGGTTGAAGAACGCCGTGTTTCTGTGAAAGAAGTAATTGAAGGAATTGAAAATGGAAGCTTAACGGAAGCTTTTGCTGCGGGTACTGCTGCAACAGTAACTCACGTAGGTGAAATTGGTTACCTTGGCGAAACCTATAAATTAACCGATCCATCTACAAGAAATGTTTCAAATGGAATCGCTAAAAAACTAAATGATATTCGTTACGGTTTGGCAACAGATGAATTTGGTTGGAACTGGGTTTTATAGTTCAATCTATTAGCATAAAAAAAGCCTCAAAATTTTAAAAATTTTGAGGCTTTTTTATTGAGCTATCCTTTGCGCTTTAATCCTTGCTCCTTTATCTTTGCTCTTTGCTCTTTGCTCTTTCATCCTTGCGCTTATTTATCCAAAATTACCACGCCTTTAGCTTCAAAAGCCAATTCCTTTTTAGGGTCAGTAATTTTTGCAACTTCTTCAGGAGATTTTTTGGCATCTTCTGCGTAGTGACGTAAAGTTTCTACGGAGATGGTTTGTTTTTTAGCAATGCCATCTAAAACAACATTTTTTCCTACAATATCCATTGGCATAAAGAAAGCGTAATCTTTAAAGGTTACCCGCATCGGATCGCCGTTTGGCATTTGCAAAGTCATCCAGCAGCCTTTTTTCTTGCATACATCAACAACCTTACCTTCAATTTTCATATCAACGGTTTTTTTATCACCCATTGCTGCTTCCATCTTAGCTGCAGGCTTCACGTTGCCTGGTTTAACCTCTTCGCCAAATTTTTGGCCAGTATATGCTGTCTGTGCAAATCCGATTGCTGCAAATAGGCAAAAGCCAAGGCTTAATATGATTTTTTTCATCGTTTATTTATTATTGTTCCTGTTATTTATCTGAATCAAAGTTATTTAAATTTTTTCTAAATATGTAAAGACAAAAAAAATCCTCGCTAGCTCTCACTAACGAGGAAAATCATCCCTATTGTTATAGATCACATCCCATGATGTACAACATATTACCTTAGGCAAATGTCAATCCAAAATGCCAAAGTATAAGGGTTTGTGTGTTATTTGATTGATTATTAGCGTTTTGATAGTTTTTAAGCTGGTGTGCCAAAAATATTGCTATTGTGTAAGTGGGTAAATCGTTCAGCTATTTGTAGAATAGTGGGTATGAAATTCCCCGTCTTACTCTATCCAACTAACCAAAAATCATTTCGAAAACCTCTTCAATTTTACTTACAGCTTTAACATCTAAGTTGTATTTAGAAATATCTATTCCCTTTAAATTATACTTAGAAATATAAATGGTTTCAAAGCCTAACTTATCGGCTTCTGCAATACGTTGCTCAATCCGGTTTACCGCTCTAATTTCTCCGGATAAGCCTACCTCTGCCGCGAAACAACTTTTTGATGATATTGGAATATCTTGTTGTGATGAAATGATTGCAATGAGTACTGCCAGATCAATGGCTGGATCTTCTACTCTGATTCCACCAGCAATATTTAGAAACACATCTTGTGTACTTAGTCTGAAACCACAACGTTTTTCTAAAACAGCCAGGAGCATATTCATTCTTTTGGTATCAAAACCGGTCGCAGATCTTTGTGGGGTACCATAAGCTGCAGAACTCACCAATGCCTGCGTTTCAATAAGCATTGGCCGAGCGCCCTCAAGCATAGCTGAGATTGCAATCCCACTCAGTTCTTCATCACGCTGTGACAATAAAATTTCCGAAGGATTAGATACCTCTCTTAAACCACTTCCCTGCATTTCATATATGCCCAATTCTGCTGCGGCTCCGAAGCGATTTTTGATGGAGCGTAAAATGCGGTAAACATGGTGTCTGTCGCCTTCAAATTGCAAAACGGTGTCAACCATGTGTTCTAATATTTTCGGCCCCGCAATGGCGCCATCTTTCGTAATATGGCCGATCAGGAAAACCGGAACACCTGTTTCTTTTGCAAAACGCAATAGCTCTGCTGTACATTCCCTCACTTGCGATACACTTCCGGGAGTGGAATCAATATGTGAAGAATGCAGCGTTTGGATAGAATCTACAACCAGAATTTCTGGTTCCAAAATCTCAATTTGTTTAAATATGTTTTGGGTTGATGTTTCTGTTAAAATATAACAATCTGAAGATGGGGTTTCTTTAATTCGTTCAGCCCGCATTTTAATCTGCTGTTCACTTTCTTCACCAGATATATACAGTAATTTTTTGCCTTTTAGGTTTAAAGCCAGCTGCAACATCAATGTGGATTTACCAATGCCTGGTTCTCCACCTATTAAAACCAGCGAACCTTCTACTAATCCCCCTCCTAAAACCCTGTCTAACTCTTTGTCGCCAGTTAAAATTCTTCTTTCTACTGATGATTGAATATCATCAACTTTACTAGGTTTACTTAATTTTCTGGAGCTGGTTTCTGTTTTCCATGTTGGAACTGAAGTTGCCGCTTTTTCAACGATTTCCTCTACAAAGGTATTCCATTGTGCACATGATGGGCACTTTCCAAGCCATTTAGCTGATTCATAGCCACAACTCTGACAGAAGTATGCTGTTTTTGTTTTTGCCAATTGATTATTGATTTTTAGATTACGAATTTAACCTTTCTGTATGAGAAATCTTGTAGGTTTAACACGTGTAATTTATGGTAATAGCCCTACTGTTCCTGCACCACTTTGAAATCTGTCAGGTGTGGAAAAACTCTTAAGCAAAAAAGCCTGAATTATAATAATCCAGGCTTTTGTTGAATGTGTTTTGAGTTATAATTTGATCTCTTCATCTTTTGAGGAAATGAAGTGAAACTCATTTAAGTAATAAGATGATTGTGCCTTCACTTTAATCCATTGGCCATATTTAAAAAACCAACGGCGTTGAAGGTTGAAAATTCCTTTGGTAATGTAAGCTTCGATATAAGGATGAACGCTAAGGGTTACGCCTTTTTCATTCTGCTCACGTAAAATATAATTCAGGTTATTTTCAATATCATCCATTAAAACGATACTCGCTTTAATTTCGCCGGTGCCACCACAGGCAGGGCATTTCTCTACCGTAACAATATTCATCTCCGGACGAACACGTTGTCTGGTGATTTGAACTAAACCAAATTTACTCGGAGGTAAAATGGTATGTTTCGCTCTATCCAATAACATCAGCTCACGCAAATAATCGAATAGCATTTTACGGTTTGTTGGCTTGTGCATATCGATAAAATCGATTACCACAATGCCGCCCATATCACGCAAGCGCAATTGACGGGCAATTTCTTTAGCCGCCTCTTTGTTTACCTGTAAAGCGTTTTCCTCCTGGTTTTCTTTACTGGCAGTGCGGTTTCCACTGTTCACGTCTATTACGTGAAGTGCTTCGGTGTGTTCTACAACTAAGTAGGCACCACCCGGTAAGTTTACTGTTTTGCCAAAAGCGTTTTTAATTTGCTTTTCTATTCCAAAATGATCGAAAATAGGTTCCTTCTGCTTATAAAGTTTTACGATTTTTTCCATCTCTGGAGAAATATCGTGTACATAAGAACGGATATCATCGAACAGCTCTGGTGTGCTCACATAAACGTTTGTAAAATCAGGGTTCAGAATATCACGGATTAACGTAGATGATCTGTCCATTTCTCCCCAAACTCTTTTTGAAGGTTCGGTAGAAGGAACTTTCTTGATAAAGTTTTCCCATTTTGCAATCAAATCTAAAAGATCTTTTTGCATTTCAGCAACTCCACGTCCTTCAGAAACGGTTCTGATTATCACCCCAAAATTTTGAGGTTTAATACTTTCAATAATCTTTTTTAAGCGATTACGTTCGGTATTACTTTTAATTTTTTTTGATACAGATATGGTATTGGAGAATGGCACCAGTACCACATACCTGCCGGCAATCGAAATGTCGGAACTTAAACGTGGTCCTTTAGTAGAAATTGGCTCTTTGGCAATTTGTACAGGAAGAAGCATGTTTTTAGAAAGCACATCAGAAATTTTGCCTGCCTTGTTTATGTCGGCTTCTAGCTTTAAATTGTCTAATAATGTGCCTGTAACCGAGCCATTACGCTTGATCTTCGTTAGCTTAATTAAAGATTGCACCTGAGGGCCCAAATCAAAATAATGCAAAAAGGCATCTTTTTCGTAACCAACATCCACGAAAGCAGCATTCAGGCCAGGCATAATTTTTTTAATGCGGCCCAAATAAATATCACCTACGGCGTAGTTATTATTGATTTGTTCTTTGTGAAGCTCAACAAGTTGTTTGTCTTCAATCAACGCTATGGTAACTCCGGCAGGAGTCGAATTGATAATTAATTCTTTTACCAACAGCTACAGATTTAAGGCTTTCGCCTATTAACAAATGGATAGTATAAACGCGAAAAACATTGATCCAGCCTAAAACTTTATATAATGAAAACTATATAAATAATTTAAACCTCACAGCGGATACTGTGAGGTTTAAAAGGCTTTGATCAAAATAAGAACTTATTTTTTCTTATGTCTGTTTTTTCTTAAACGTTTTTTACGTTTGTGGGTAGCCATTTTATGTCTTTTTCTTTTTTTACCGCTTGGCATAGTTTTAAGTTTTAAATGTTTTTATTAATCTGTTAATTAATTTTTATTCTTTAGTTCAGCCACCTTCTTATCAATAAATGAAGATAAGGTTGGGTCAGCCGCTAATTTTTTGCTGTTTAAATAAGCATCAACTGCTTCTTTGTTTCTGCCTAGATTTTCTAAAGCTGTTCCCAGGTAGAAATAGGCTTCAGGCGTAGGAGATGTAGCAATCACTGTGTTAAAACGTGGAATTGCCTTATCAAACTGACCTGATTTTATTGAGAAGATACCTAAATTCATATTTGCCTTAACATTTTTAGGTTCTTTAGCAACAACTTCAAGCAACATTGCAATACCTTGCATTGGTGCGCCTAAGCCATTAACTATTGTTACACCTAAGCCAGTTTTAGCTTCAATGTTTGTAGAATCTTTCTCTAGTGCATTCTTGTAAGATGTATTCGCTTTCTGCAATAAAGCAGGTTGAGCTAAACTATCTTGCGTACTTTCAAAAGCCTTTATAAATTTATTACCCGCCGCTACCCATGTTTTTGTTGATGGTTCACTTTGTGCAACAACTTCTAAATAAAGTGCTGATGGAGTGATTTGCTCTACATCATCCCATTTCTGGGCCAGTTGTTTCGCTAGTTCAATTTTCTCTGCACCATTAGCACCTTTATAACTGTTTTCTAAAGCTGTAATGTCCGTAGCTAAACTTTTGTTTAATACATTTTTAGCTGCTATAGATGAAGTTTCGATGCTTAATACTGATGAAGTTGATGGTGTTTCTGCGCCGGCCATTTGTCCATTTGCAGGCATTTTACCATTTTCTTCTGTCGGTTTTACTAAACCTTTAATGTCTCTTGTAAATAGAAAAGCAACAAGCAATAAAACTGCTCCAATGATAATGATTTGTTTTGATCTTATGCTGCTATTCATATAAATAAGACTTATGCTTCTACGCTAATTTTTTTTGAGTTACTTTTAACTTTATCTACAAAAACTTTCGCTGGTTTAAAGCTAGGTACAAAGTGTTCTGGGATAATTATTGCAGTGTTTTTAGAGATGTTTCTTGCAGTTTTCTGTGCTCTCTTTTTAACAACAAAGCTTCCGAAGCCTCTTACGTATACATTTTCACCGCCAATCATGCTCGTTTTGATAACCTTGAAAAATGCCTCAACTGTTTCCTGTACATCAACCTTCTCAATTCCGGTTTTTGTTGATATTTCTGAAATAATATCTGCCTTAGTCATATTTACTTATTTATATATATTGTGTTTTAATATTACTACTGTTTTGGGGTTGCAAAAGTATTGCTTTTTAATGAGATAGGGAAATAAAAGATGATTTTTTTATCTGTTATGTTATCACTCGATTGCAAGATTTTTTTAAAACCAATAATTACACCGTAATTTGCAGGGATGACATTCCAAAATGAACTGATAAATTGGTATCAAATAAATAAAAGAGATCTACCCTGGCGGCATACTAAAGATGCTTATATAATCTGGTTATCAGAGATTATACTCCAGCAAACACGTGTTGAACAAGGACTGCCATACTTTATTAAGTTCTTAGAAAACTTCCCGACAGTGAATGATTTTGCATCGGCTACTGAAGCCCAGGTTTTAAAGCTTTGGCAAGGCTTAGGTTATTACTCAAGAGGAAGAAACATGCATAAAACAGCTCAAATTGTTGTCAATAACTTCAGTGGAGTATTCCCAAATCTGCATGATGAGTTATTAAAATTAACCGGAATTGGAGAATATACCGCTGCTGCAATTTCCTCTTTTTCATCTGGTGAGGCCAGAGCTGTTGTAGATGGCAATGTTTTTAGGGTGTTATCCAGATATTTCGGCATTGATACGCCAATCAATTCTCCAGCAGGTAAAAAACAGTTCTTTACATTGGCTAACGAATTACTTTACCAGAATGATCCTGCTTTATACAATCAGGGTATAATGGAATTTGGCGCCATGCAGTGCAAACCTAAATCTCCAAATTGTGGCATTTGCCCGTTAAGTCAAGGCTGTTTTGCTCTTAATCATCAACAGGTTAATGAACTTCCCGTTAAAATTCGCAAAGCTGCTCAAAGGCATCGTTATTTAAATTATTTTATTTGCCAGAAAGGCAATCAGATTTTAGTTAGGGAACGGAAGGCTGGTGATATTTGGCAGCACTTATATGATTTTCCAAGTATCGAGACAGTGAACGAATCTGCGTTAAATGAGGAGAACTTTATTTCTTCGGTTAAAGAAACATTTGGACAAAATACAGTTTTTACACATTTGATGAGTAGAAAACACATTTTAACGCACCAAATTATCCATTTGCGTTTTTTTGTATTAAAAAATTATATATTTAACTTTAATAAACAAAAGGAACTTAATTGGGTTTCTTTAGATAAGTTAGATGAGTTACCGCAGCCAAAAGTTATTCATGATTTTATACTTGAATACCTTTAAAAATCAGGATGGATTAACTAACCATCTTGGCGAATATTCACTACAAGAAGAAAAAACTAACCAAAAATATTTATGTCTGGCATTAACAAAGTGATTTTAGTAGGCCATTTGGGCAAAGACCCTGAAGTTCGTCATTTAGATGGCGGAGTTACCGTAGCAAGTTTTCCCCTAGCTACATCCGAAACCTACAATAAAGATGGAAAACGAGTAGAACAAACGGAATGGCATAACATTGTTTTATGGCGTGGCCTTGCCGAAGTCGCATCTAAATATCTCCAGAAGGGAAAACTAGTCTACATTGAAGGAAAACTTAGAACAAGATCTTTTGAAGACAAAGAAAAAGTGAAGAAATACGTAACTGAAATTGTGGCCGAAAACTTTACCATGTTAGGAAGGAAAAGTGATTTTGAACAAACTCCCGCAGCATCTGTCCCTCAAAGTACAGAGCCAAAGATTCAGGATGAGTTTACAATAGGGCCTTCTGATGAAAATGGGGATTTGCCATTCTAAATATTTATGGAGCAGAAATACAAGTTAGCGCAGCCTGTATTGAACCTCCATCATCATTTTAATTGTTAACGATTTTTACTTAAAATACACGTTTCACAATACATTCACTTTAAAGCTGGCAGACTTTGTTGGTTTAAAAACCTGCCCATTTTTGAATGAGCAGGTTTAAATTGGGTTATTCTACTGTCACAGATTTAGCCAGATTTCTTGGCTGATCAACATTACAGCCACGCATTACTGCGATATGATATGATAATAATTGTAATGGAATAGTTGCCAGAAGCGGTAAAAATGCTTCATTAGCATCTGGAATTTCGATGCAGTAATCTGCCATTTTTGTAACTTCAGTATCACCTTGTGTTACGATAGCGATTACTTTACCTTTTCTCGCTTTAACTTCCTGAATATTGCTGATTACTTTTTCATACGATGAGTTTTGTGTTGCAATGAATACAACTGGCATTTCTTCATCAATTAGAGCAATTGGTCCATGTTTCATTTCGGCAGCAGGATAACCTTCTGCGTGGATATATGAAATTTCTTTAAGCTTTAATGCACCTTCAAGTGCTACAGGGAAACCACTTCCTCTTCCTAAAAATAAGCAGTTGGTAGAATCTTTAATTTTTTCTGCCACTTCTTTGATGATATCATTTGACTCCAATGCTTGCTGGATTTTCTCAGGGATATTATCAAGTTCAGTTAGCAATTCAATCATTTTTGAAGTGGTAATTGTACCTTTCTGTTGTGCCATATAAAAGGCCATCAATGTTAAGACAGTAACCTGTGCGGTAAATGCTTTTGTTGATGCTACACCAATTTCGGGCCCTGCATGGGTATAAACGCCTGCATGAGATAACCTTGGAATAGATGCACCCGCAACATTGCAAATACCAAAAATGGTAGCTCCTCGCTCTTTTGCCATCTCAATAGCTGCCATGGTATCTGCTGTTTCACCTGATTGTGAAATAGCGATAACTACATCTTTCTCTGTAATGATTGGATTACGGTATCTAAATTCTGATGCATATTCAACTTCTACCGGAATCCGGGCATATTCTTCGATTAGATACTCTCCAACCAAACCGGCATGCCACGATGTGCCACAAGCTACAATGATAATTCGATCTATGTTTTTCAGCTTTTCGGCATATTCTTTTATTCCTCCAAGCTGAACTTTTCCTTCTTCAGGATAAATACGCCCACGCATACAATCTTTGATAGATCTAGGTTGCTCATAAATCTCTTTCAACATGAAGTGGTCGAAACCACTTTTTTCAAGCATCTCAAGCTTCAGCTCAAGCTCCTGGATTAATGGTGTTTGCACTACATTATCTAGTTGCTTAACCAAGAGGTCATTCTTAGTGATTAATGCAATTTCATTATCATTTAAATAAATTACGTTTTTGGTATACTCGATAATTGGAGTAGCATCAGAGGCAATAAAGTACTCACCTTTGCCTACACCGATTACCATCGGGCTTCCTTTTCTGGCAGCAATTAATTGATTTGGATTTTCCTTATCCATGATTACAATGGCGTAAGCGCCGCTTACCTGTTGAAGTGCTAGGCGAACAGCTTCAAGCAGATCAATTTCCTCAATTTTTTGGATTTCTTCGATCAAATGAATTAATACCTCTGTATCTGTGTCACTTTTAAATTCATGCCCACGCTGTATTAATTCTTCCTTTAATGTTGCATAATTTTCAATAATTCCATTATGAATGATCGAAAGTTTATCATTATTTGAGGTGTGAGGGTGAGAATTTCGATCTGATGGCACACCATGCGTTGCCCATCTGGTGTGCCCCATTCCAACTGAACCAGAACGATCTTGGCTTTCGGCAAATTCTTCAAGCACTGCCACCTTACCTGCTTTTTTATAAATATGTTGGCCAGAATTATTCATTAATGCTATGCCAGCGCTGTCATAACCTCTATATTCCAATCTTTTTAAGCCTTTCAATACTATTGGCCAGGCTTCTCTATAGCCTATATAACCTACAATTCCACACATAAATTTGTATATTAATAATCTCCACGAATATACTAAACAAACGTTTGTTTTATTATTGCATGCGAGTATTACCAAAAAAAAAGGCCTTACAATTTTTATTGTAAGGCCTTTGTCAAACGTAGATTTCTCTTAGTTTATTTTTGTATAATAAATATTCAGTTTCATCTTGTTAGTTGCATTTCCAGCAGCGCCAATTACAGCTCGTCCTGCGGATGTAACGGACGGCGTGAGTTGGAACTGGTTTAAAGATGTAGGAGCCAGAAACGTTCCAAAATCCGTCAGTTTTTTATCAATCAAATCCTGCACGTAAGCCGTTACGACAAAAACATATCTGTTTCGAACTGAATCATAATATCCACCAAAAACAGCATCTGTAAGCTGGCGAGGATCACCAGTATTGCCTTGATTATGATCAGGAACATTTGTTGGTTGTTCTGCAATGTCCCAACGATAAAGCGAAAGTCTTGATGCCGGTGCAAATGGATTTGCGAACGTTCCTGCACTTAAATCTACAACCAGTTCTGCTTTGTTTACAACTGCCTTGCCGTAGGTATTAGTGAAGTTAGCCAATGTAGGAAATGAGATTTTTGTTTTCACGCCCGCCAGAGCTTGTAAGTACGTTACATTATACTGGGTATTTGCATTTGCTGGTAATAATTGCGTAGCGACCTCTGTTCCTGTGTAATCATGTTTAATATTTGCTGCAGCACCCGATGGACTTACAGGAAAATTAACCGTCACAGTATCCCTACCACTGGTAGTATTATTTTTTTTATAAACCATTTGCAGATAGGAGTTTGTCCCAGTAAGATCTAAAAAGGCAATACCACCTGTTCCTGTAGTCGAGGTTTTATTTACCTGTGCATAAAACCCCTTAAAATAATCTACAAATTTAGCAGCTGTAGAAGTTGCGGCAGGAGCGAGGTTTAATAAGTTGTTTTGAATAAAGTCTTTATCTAATTTAATCCTGATTTGAGCCGGGACGGTTTTTAACGTATCGGCTTTACCCGAAATAATATCAAAAATTTTGATAGGCGTTTTTGGGAAAATTTTGCTGCTAAAATTACCTAATAGAGCGCTATTATATGCCTGAACATCTGAGCTTTTATAATTGGTCACTTTGTTGGTAAGCTGATAAACATCGATGCTGTATTTTGTACTTGCTGTATCTCCATAAAACTGTGTACCTAAGTTTAATACCAATATCGCTGAATCCAAAACTGGAGATGTGCCAAAATCGTAACTTGTAGTACCTGGAACGATCGTCATGGCTACGCCTGATTCTGTTTTGCCAAAAATTGGATCAACCATATAACCAAGTGGATAACTTCCGATGCTAGCGGTAGTCACATCACCTTCTTTTATCGTTTGCGATTTTATAGGTTCGTTGTTTACTAATGTACCAGTAATCGCTGTGCTCGGATCTACATCCAAACCAACACCATCCGGATTTTTACACGACGCAAAAAGAAAAAGACCTATCAACAGGGTTAATAAGTCTTGTTTTGTAAATTTCATATTTAAAATAATAATACCTAATTAAGCAACAGAAACCAATTCGTCATTTGAAATTTCTTCGTAAAACGAATAGAAGTTTTCAAAATTCTCGGTTAAGTTAAAAGCTAATGTTGGCTTATTTGAATCTTTAACAAATTTTAACACATCTTTGTCTAAGTTTTCATCTGCTAAAACAACTGCGTCAGAGTGAGTTACAGCGCCAATGTGCATGCTGTTGCAGTCTGATGGTAAGAAGGCTTTTGTGTCCTCTTCAGTCATATTGGCCATTACAGCTTTTTTAGCGAAGTTAGCGTTCAATTTCTCCTCAAAACAATCTTCATAAATAGAATAAACTACTTTAGAATTTTTGAAAGTAGGATCGTTTTTATAAGTAGTTTTAATGTAAGCAGGTACTAAAGAGCTCATCCAGCCATGGCAGTGAACAATATCTGGAGCCCATCCTAATTTTTTAACAGTTTCCAAAGCGCCTTTGCAGAAGAAAATTGTGCGTTCATCGTTATCATCGAAGAATTTCCCGCTAGCATCTCTAAATACCTGTTTGCGTTGAAAATATTCCTCGTTGTCTAAGAAATAAACTTGCATGCGTGCAGCTGGGATGGATGCTACTTTAATAATTAAAGGATTATCATTGTCATCAATAATGATGTTCATTCCCGATAAGCGAATTACTTCGTGTAAACGATTTCTTCTTTCGTTGATGTTACCAAATTTAGGCATCAAGATGCGGATTTCGAATCCTTTCTCTTGCATGGCTTGAGGTAATTGACGTGTGATTTCAGAAATTTTAGTAAGCTCGAGGAAAGGCGACATCTCGTGTGTAACAATCAGCAGCTTCGTTTTTGCCATCTCCATATTCTAAGAAAATATTAAGTTAAATAAAAGATAATGAGCCGCAAAGATAAGCATAATAATACTATTTATCAATATAGACAAGCATTTGTTTGGTTTCGTTTAGATTATTTTACACCTTTACCGCTTTAACTTAGATTGTCCAATTGGAAATATTTAAAACCAAATCAGCGCTGGAGGCTTTTTTAAAACCTCTCAAAGCATCGGGTAAAAAAATAGCGCTCGTACCCACAATGGGTGCTTTGCACAATGGCCATATTTCACTTATTGAGCTGGCCAAAACATATGCAGATATTATTGTTTGTAGCATTTTCGTCAATCCAACGCAGTTTACCGATCCTAAAGATCTGGAAAAATATCCCCGCCCAATTGAACACGATTTAGCCATGCTTAATGAGGCAGGTTGCAGTGGTGTCTTTATGCCAAATATAGCCGAAATGTATCCCCAGGGAGCAGATGAAAACTGGCATATTGATTTAGGCAAAGCAGAATTTCTTTTGGAAGGTGAGTTTAGAAAAGGTCATTATCAAGGGGTAACACAAATTGTAAAAAAACTCTTTGATGCCGTTGAGCCCGATGTGGCGATGTTCGGTCAAAAAGATTTTCAACAGGTTTTAATGATTAAAAACATGCTTGCTTATTTTCATCTGCCTATTAAAATTATCACTTGTCCAATTATCAGAGAAGATGACGGCTTGGCAATGAGTAGCAGAAATATCCATCTTTCTCCGGTCGATCGTGAAAACTCGCTGGTACTAAGCAAATCGCTTCAATACGTAACAGACCATTTCAATGAATTTTCATTAGATGAGCTTGAAGAAAAAGCAAAGCGATTTTATCAAGGTATTGACGGGGTAGAGCTTGATTATTTTACGATTGCCAATGGCGATACTTTAGAAAAGGCAAAATCGAAAAACGAAAACAGCTTAGTGGCTTTGGTGGCGGCAAAGGTTGGGTCAACAAGATTGATTGATAATATGATTATAAAGTGATGTGAGATGGAGTTAAACGGTAGATTGCAGCCCATTCATCATTTGTTTTCCATTGTATACGAATCATAATCTATCACGCATTTTCCATATTACATCTTCCAGTGGTGAAAACTCCAAACTGATTACTAACTTTGCCAAATGATTATCACAATATTAAAATCGAAAATACACCGTGTTAGGGTAACTCAAGCAGAATTGAATTATGTTGGTAGTATTACGATTGATGAAGATTTGATGGATGCAGCCAACATTATAGCAAATGAAAAGGTGCAGATCGTAAATAATAATAATGGCGCTCGTTTTGAAACTTATGTGATAAAAGGGGAGCGTGGCACAGGTACTATTTGTTTAAATGGTGCAACGGCTCGCCTGGCTCAGTTAGGCGATGTTTTAATTATCATGTCTTACGGTGCGCTTCCAATTGAAGAAGCTAAACAATATAATCCGATCCTTGTATTCCCAGATGATAATAATCACTTGCTAAAATAATTTTGTGATACCCAACCTCAAAACAGCGCTAAAGTTTCTAATCCTGTTTTTGATGGGTATAGGTGTTTTATATTTAGCATTTAGAGGACAAGATTTAACCAGTATCTGGCTGGAAATAAAAAAGGCCAATTATTTTTGGGTCTTCACCTCAGCAGCATCAGTTTTAATAGCACATGTTTTAAGAGCTTTAAGATGGCAAATGCTTTATGGGTCCATTAAATATGATGTTAGTTTTTGGAGTTCCTATCATGCGTTGATGGTCGGCTATTTAGCTAACCTCGGTTTGCCACGTTTTGGTGAAATTGTTCGATGCAGTATTATCCACAAAACTGAAAAAGTACCTATGTTTGCTTCCATTGGTACAGTAATTACAGAAAGGCTTTTCGATGTGCTGGCATTATTTGTAAGCAGTTTGGGCCTGCTTATTTTTCAATACGAGATTGTAGGATCGTTTCTGCAGAATGTTATCTATCTCAATATTAGCGAAAAGTTAAGTTCTATTAATTATGCATGGCTAATAGCGCTAGTTGCTATTGGGCTGCTTATTCTAGTTGTTGCTATTTACTTTTTAAGACAAAAATTTAGCAGGAAATTTTTGAAAATATTCGTGAGCCTAAAACAGGGGTTTGGATCATATAAAAAACTGAAACGAAAAGGCTTGTTTTTACTTTACACCCTCGGCATTTGGCTACTTTATGTACTATCTATGTATTTCTGTTTTTCGGCAATAAGTGCCACAAGCAGTTTAGGTATTAATGCAAGCATAGCCGCAATGGTATTTTCTGGCTTTGCAATGGTGGCACCGGTTCAAGGTGGTATTGGTGTCTTTCATTGGATGGTTGCCCAATCACTAGTTCTATATTCTATCCCTTTTAAAGATGGACTGGCTTACGCTACAATTATCCACTCTTCCCAGTTTTTATTAACGCTTCTTCTAGGATGCATCAGTTTATTTAAAGTATTGATTAATCAGCGGCGATAACAACTGCATACAACTATTAGCTGCTTAGAAATTCATTGATTAACGATTAATTGCAATTAATTGCTATGCAGCCATAGTATTTTTCAATTGGAAATGCTACATTTGGTGTACTAACCTTTTATACATAAATGTTATGCATTTTGAATTAAGTGAAGAGCAATTGATGATCCAGCAGGCTGCCCGAGATTTTGCGCAGCAAGAACTAAAGCCTGGAGTAATCGATCGAGATGAGCATCAGAAATTTCCTGCTGAGCAAGTTAAAAAACTAGGCGAACTGGGTTTCTTAGGGATGATGGTTAATGAGAAATATAACGGCAGTGGTCTGGACGCAATTTCTTATGTTTTAGTAATGGAAGAATTGTCCAAGATTGATGCATCTGCATCGGTTGTGGTTTCGGTAAACAATTCATTGGTATGTTATGGTTTAGAAGCTTATGGTAGCGAGGCACAAAAGGAAAAATACCTTAAGCCGTTAGCATCGGGAGAAAAAATTGGTGCATTCTGTTTATCAGAGCCAGAAGCAGGGTCTGATGCGACTTCTCAACGTACAACTGCTGAAGATAAAGGAGATTATTACTTGCTAAACGGAACAAAAAACTGGATTACCAATGGCAGTACGGCTTCCACCTATCTTGTTATCGCACAAACCCATCCGGAACTCAGGCATAAAGGAATTAACGCCTTTATCGTAGAAAAAGGAATGGAAGGTTTTACCATTGGGCCAAAAGAAAACAAATTGGGCATTCGTGGTTCTGACACACACTCTTTAATGTTCAATGATGTTAAGGTGCCGAAAGAAAATAGAATCGGCGAAGAGGGTTTTGGTTTTAAATTCGCCATGAAAACTTTAGAAGGCGGCAGAATAGGAATTGCTGCACAAGCTTTGGGTATTGCGCAAGGAGCATTTGAATTGGCTACCCAATATGCAAAAGAGCGTAAATCATTCGGCAAACCAATTTCAGAACACCAGGCCATTGCCTTTAAATTGGCTGATATGGCTACGCAAATTGAGGCTGCCAGGTTATTAGTTTACAAGGCTGCCTGGTTAAAAGATCAAGGCCTGCCATATACACAGGCCGGCTCGATGGCAAAGTTGTATGCTTCAAAAGTAGCTATGGATGTAACTATTGAAGCTGTCCAGGTTCATGGGGGGTATGGCTTCGTTAAAGAATACCATGTGGAGCGCTTAATGCGTGATGCAAAAATTACACAGATTTATGAGGGAACTTCCGAGATCCAGAAAATGGTGATCTCAAGAGAGGTGATTAGATAGTTTTGAGTCCGAAGTCTATAGTCCTTAGTCCAAATCGACTCCAGACTATAGACTTATGACTTTTATCCTTATTCTTTTTCTCCGGCAATGGCACCGAAAATTGCTTTAATTAAGGCTACAATAATCGCTAGAAATGCTGCTGCCAGGAAACCTGATGTGTTGAAAGAAGTCATCATGTTATCTACCAAAAGAATCATCAATACGGTGATAATAAATGACACCAAGCCTAATGTTAAAAAGTTAATAGGAAAGGTTAATAATCTTAAAATAAAACCAATCGTAGCATTGGCAAGGGCAATTAAAATGGCTGCAATAATTGCATTTCCATAACCATCAATTGATACACCAGGAACCAGTTTTGCGCCAATGTAAAAGGCAAGTCCCATCAAAAGAACTTCAATAATAAATCTCATAATCGTTAATTTTGTAAAATGTTTAAATACTTCTTTAAATATTTGGCCATGTTTGCAATCGCAATGTTTGCACTAGCGTGTTCACATACAAACAACAAACCAATCATTAAGTTTTCAGGGGATAGTGCTTCAATAATAATTAAAAATTTTGATGAAGCAAGCTTGTTGCAAGTGAAGAATGTTTACTTATCCAATCCTGATTCGAATCAATTGGTATCGGTCTGGATGCAGCCAGGTGAATTGGATAGTTTGCAGGATGATTTGCCTGTTAAAGGTGCTTACAAAGTTAATGGCGATTCTCTGGTTTTTACTCCTGATACGGCTTTTCAAAAAGGGAGAATCTATGCTGTTGAAAGTTTCATCAATGTAGAATTTGCGAATGCCGGAAAGTTGATTTCAGGGGCGGCAAAGTATAATCTTCAACCACAGCGACAAATACTTAAGCGGTAATAATCAGCATAATAATTAACGCAAGTGTTTGATTTTTCATAAAGAATTCTTACATTTGCATTGTAATCGAAGAAAAGAGAAGGGGACAATGTCCCCTTTTTCTATGAAATCAGGTTAAAATATGCAGGTAGAAAAGAGAGTTGCAGACCTCGTTGAGGAGAAAATTGCAGATCGGCCAGAACTGTTTTTGGTTGAAGTGAAAATGTTGCCAAACAATAAATTAATTATTCATGTTGATGGTGACGAAGGTATTAGCATACAGGATTGTGTAGCTATAAGCAGGCATGTTGGTTTTCATTTGGAAGAAGAAAATGTAATCGAGCAAGCTTATAATTTAGAAGTTTCTTCGCCAGGTGTGGGCGAGCCTTTAAAGTTAAACCGTCAATACGTGAAAAACGTAGGGCGGACTTTGAGTATTAAACTTAACGGTGGACTTAAAAAGGATGGAAAACTTTTATCGGTTACAGAAAATAACCTGCTGATTGAAGAATCGGTTAAAGAAAAAGGGAAAAAAGCGACTACAGTTCAAACTGAAGTTTCGTTTAATGATATATTAGAAACCAGTGTGTTAATTTCATTTAAATAAAAATGAGTACTACAACAATTAATTTGATCGACTCTTTTCAGGAGTTTAAGGATTTTAAAAATATAGATCGCCCTACGGTGATCAGTGTGTTGGAAGAGGTTTTTCGTAGTATGTTACGTAAGAAATACGGAACTGACGAGAACTGTGACGTAATTGTGAATCCTGATAACGGGGATTTAGAGATCTGGAGAACGAGAAAAGTAATGGAGGATGGATTTTCTGAGGATGATGATTTAGAAATTGAACTTGCTGAGGTTTCTAAGTTAGATAATACTCTGGAGGTTGGCGATGATTATATCGAGCAAATTACGTTAGAGAGTTTCGGTCGCAGAGCGATTTTAGCTGCCCGCCAAACTTTGGTTTCTAAAGTTTTGGAATTAGAGAAAGACGAGATCTTCAAAAAATATAAAGATCGTGTTGGTGAGATTATCACTGGCGAAGTTTATCAGGTTTGGAAGAAAGAAACTTTGGTTTTAGATGATGAAGGTAATGAGCTTTTAATGCCTAAAACTGAACAGATTCCAGCTGATTATTTCAAAAAAGGTGATTCTGTTAGAGCAGTAATCTCTAAAGTGGAAATGATTAACGCGAACCCAAAAATTATCATTTCGAGAACAGCGCCAGACTTTTTGCAACGTTTGTTCGAGCTTGAGGTTCCAGAGATTTTTGATGGTTTAATCACTGTTAAGAAAATTGTTCGTGAACCAGGAGAGCGAGCTAAAGTTGCTGTAGAATCTTACGATGATCGTATTGATCCGGTAGGTGCTTGCGTAGGTATGAAAGGATCGCGTATCCATGGTATCGTTCGCGAATTGAAAAACGAAAATATTGATGTGATTAATTTCACAAATAACATTTCATTATACATTACCCGTGCTTTAAGCCCGGCGAAAATCACATCTATTAAATTGGATGATGAAACTAAACATGCATCTGTTTATTTAAAACCAGATCAGGTTTCATTAGCAATTGGACGTGGCGGACACAACATTAAATTGGCTGGTAAATTAACTGGTTACGAAATTGATGTGTATCGCGAAGCTGGAGAAGAAAGTGACGAGGATGTGGATCTAGAAGAATTCTCAGATGAGATTGATAGCTGGATTATTGATGAATTAAAGGCTATCGGTTGCGATACTGCTAAGAGTGTATTGGCACTTTCAGTAGAAGATTTGGTAAAACGCACCGACTTAGAAGAAGAAACCATTAAAGAAGTGGTTCAGATTTTACAGTCAGAATTTGAATAAGTGGTGTAATTGCCAAATAAACACTACTTTTGTATTAATAAGAAAAAATAACAGGAGCTAAATGTCAGACGACAAACCAATCATTTTAATTAAAGCTATTAAAGAACTTAATATAGGCATGGGTACGGCCGTTGAGTTTTTAAACAAAAAGGGATTCTCTGCCGAGAAGAGCCCTATGTTTAAACTTACGGGAGATATGTATGATGCCTTATTAAAAGAGTATCAGGGAGATAAGATCGTAAGAGAAGAAGCCAAACAAATAGTGATTGGTAAAATACGTCGTGACGAGCCTGAGACTGAAAAACCAGTAGAAGCGCCGAAGAAAAATACCGACTTTGAAAAAAGCGATGAGATTCTGATTAAGAATGCTCAGTCATTTAATCCTCCGGCAGAGAAACCAAAGGTTGTTGAAACACCTGCCCCTAAGGTAGAAACTTCAACTCCTGCGGCAGCAGCGCCAGTGACAGAAACCAAGGCTGAAGATAAAGCTGAAGAGGCTGGCTTACCAGGCGTAAAAATTGTAGGAAAGATCGACCTAAATGATCTTAACTCAAAAACTCGCCCTGTAAAAAAGGAAGAGGCACCAGTTACTCCCCCTGCTCCGGCAGCGAAGGAAGAAGTGCCAGCTAAACCAGTTGAGCAGCCAAAAGCTGAAGAAAAACCAGTTGAGGTTAAAAAAGAAGAGACACCAGTAACTCCGCCTGCGCCGACTGAGCCAGCAACTCCTGCCGCGAAAGCAGCAGAGCCAGCTAAACCAGTTGAGCAACCTAAAGCAGAAGAAAAACCTGCTGAAGTTAAACCAGCAAGCAATGAGCCTGAAGTTATAAAAGCACGTACCGTTAAATTAACTGGCCCGAATATTATTGGTAAAATTGTTTTGCCAACAACTCCGGATAGAAGAAACGGTCCGGTAGCATCATCTAGTGATAGTGAAGCTGCAAAACGTAAGCGTAAACGTAAAAAAACTCCTGGAGCTCCAGGGCAGCCAGGTCAACATGGTGGTCAGGGTCAGCCAGGGCAAAATCCTGCAGGCCAAGGCGGTGCACCAGGCCAACCTCGTCAGCCTTATCAAGGTAACAGACCAGGTGGTGGAACGCCATACCAAGGTAACAGACCAGCCGGACAAGGTGGAACGCCTTACCAAGGCAATAGAAATAACAACAGACCAGGTTTCCAAAATAGAAATGCTACACCAAGCGGACCTAAAGAAGAACCTACTGAGAAAGAAATTCAAGATCAAATTAAGGCAACACTTGCTCGTTTAAGTGGAGCAGGTAAATCTGGTAAATTTGCGCAACGTGCCAAGTTGCGTCGTCAGAAACGTGATGATGTAGCATTCAACGCAGAAGAGGCAGCAAATGAACTTGAATCTCAATCTAAAATATTAAAAGTTACTGAGTTTGTTACGGCAAACGAATTGGCGAGCATGATGGATGTACAGGTAACCAAAATTATCGGTACTTGTATGAGTCTGGGTATGTTCGTGTCAATTAATCAGCGTTTAGATGCTGAAACATTAACCATTGTTGCCGATGAGTTTGGTTACGAAATCCAATTCGTAAAACCAGATGAAGACGAAGAAAACGTAATTGAAGAAGTAGATAATGAGGAAGATTTAATCGAAAGAGCTCCGGTTGTTACGATTATGGGTCACGTCGATCACGGTAAAACTTCATTGCTGGATTATATTCGTAAAGCAAATGTGGTTGCTGGTGAGGCAGGTGGTATTACACAGCACATTGGTGCTTACATGGTAACTACACCTTCAGGCAAAAAAGTAACTTTCTTAGATACACCAGGTCACGAAGCCTTTACAGCGATGCGTGCCCGTGGTGCAAAGGTTGCCGATATTGCCATTATCGTAGTGGCTGCGGATGATGCAGTGATGCCTCAAACAAAAGAGGCGATTAATCACGCACAAGCTGCGGGTGTTCCATTGGTTTTCGCTTTTACTAAAGTGGATAAACCAGGTGCAAATGCAGATAAAGTTCGTGAGCAATTATCAGCAATGAACATCTTGGTTGAAGATTGGGGTGGTAAATATCAATCACAGGAAATCTCAAGCAAAAGTGGTTTAAATGTTGATTTGCTTTTGGATAAAGTATTGTTAGAAGCTGAATTACTAGAATTGAAAGCTAATCCTAACAAGAGAGCAACAGGTTCAGTTATTGAGTCTGCTTTAGATAAAGGACGTGGTATTGTAACTACTGTATTGGTTCAGGCTGGTACGTTAAGAGTTGGAGATCCAATTTTGGCAGGAAGTTACAGCGGACGTGTAAAAGCGTTAACAAACGAACGTGGTGCTAAAGTAGAATCAGCAGGTCCATCACAACCGGTACAGGTTTTGGGTATGCAAGGTGCACCTACAGCGGGTGACCGTTTCAACGCTTTAGAAAGTGAAACTGAAGCACGTGATATTGCAAACAAACGGATGCAGTTACAACGTGAGCAAGGTTTACGTACACAGAAACACATCACGTTGGATGAGATTGGTCGTCGTTTAGCGATTGGAAACTTTAAAGAGCTTAATATCATTGTTAAAGGTGATGTGGATGGTTCGATTGAAGCATTAGCCGATTCATTGTTGAAACTTTCGACTGAGCAGATTCAAATCAATATCATCAGTAAAGGTGTTGGTCAGATTTCAGAATCTGATGTATTGTTAGCTTCTGCTTCAGATGCGATCATCATCGGTTTCCAGGTTCGTCCATCAACTGGTGCACGCAAATTAGCCGAAGCTGAGCAAATTGATATCCGTTTATATTCTATCATTTACGATGCAATCAACGAGATTAAATCGGCAATGGAAGGTATGTTGGATCCAGAATTTGAAGAGAAAATTGTGGCTAACGTGGAGATCCGTGAAACCTTCAAAATTACTAAAGTGGGTACTATCGCAGGTTGTATGGTATTAGATGGCAAGATTACTCGTAACAGCAAGATCCGTATCGTTAGAGATGGTGTTGTGGTTTACACAGGAGAATTGGCATCATTAAAACGCTTTAAAGACGATGTGAAAGAAGTAAACAAAGGTTATGAATGTGGTTTAAACATTCAAAACTTTAACAACATCGAAGTTGGAGACATTGTTGAGGCTTACGAACAAGTTGAAGTAGCTAGAAAACTGTAATATTTTATATACATAAATGTTAAAAGAGTCCCGATTTTTATCGGGACTCTTTTTTTTAGCGGATATTTGCCGGTTCAACTACCTATATTTATTTAATGCATACCGACTCAAGAATGACAGACCTCCCTAAAAAAAAGAATTTTGATTTTGTTGATTCTATAAGGTGCATAGCGATGATGGGAATAGTGATGGAACATTCCACCTATAATGGTACCTATATTTATGCAGGTTTTCCAGCTACACACATTACGTATATGAGTCTGATTCAACTTCCAAAGTTTGGAACTGCGGCATTCTTTATTCTTGCTGGCTTTTTATTAGGAAGCAAGTTTGTAGATTATACACCTGGGCAGTACCTTAAGAGGAGATTGTCAAATACCTTAATCCCTTGGCTTATCTGGTCGCTAATATTTGTAGGAGCCATGTTTCTTAAATACTATATCGAATCCGATAAAACCCTATCCTTTAATGGATGGTATGTGTTAGGAGATGTCTTTAAAACTGTCTACCTATATACTAACTATTGGTTCATTATCAATTTCTTAATTTGTATTGCGGTATTATTGGTTTTTAAACGCTATTTATATTCAATTTGGTTAGGGATGGCTTTTATTCTGATTTCTTTAATATATAGCATTAATATTTATCAGCAGTGGTTTATTCAACAGCATACTACTGCTATTTTTGGCTTTGTTTTCTTTTTATGGTTAGGTGCCCAGCTAAACCACCGCTGGATCCAGGTGCAAGCATTGATTGATAAAATTCCTTATTGGCTTTTGATATTATCAATAGGAATCTCGTTTTATCTATCAATTGCAGAGATCGTTGAATTGTTTAAGCTTAAATCTATTGATCCCTTTAATACTTTGCGTGTCAGCAATATCTTTTACTCTCTATTGGTCGTGCTACTTCTTTTGAAAATAAAAAACTTCGGCTTCACTAAATATTTTAAACCCAGAGAAACAACTTTTGGAATTTACCTTATTCATTATATTATTGTTTACAACCTTTTAGCCGAAATTCTCAGACCCTTTCATATCCCAATTACACAAACGCTTTCAATTATTGAGTTGATATTAGTTTCGCTACTGCGTTTTGCGATTGTATACATTAGTACATATCTTATTGTAGTGCTTATTAAGAATACGCGATTTAGATGGCTAATAGGACAGTAGACCATTAACTTTTGAATATCTGTATTTCAGGATTTATATCTAACCAATGATTTTCATAATCTAAATGGTTGCCTTACAACCTTTTTGTTTATTGCTTGTTAATATATGGTATGATAAGCAAAATAACTGGCGGAGCTACTGAAAGAATTTTTTCTTCAGTGATCCTAAATAAGTACGAAGTAGACTTTTTCAAGTGTTTAGAAACTGGTTTTATACAAACAGAAGATCCCTATTGGTTAGAGGAAGCCTATTCATCAGCGATTACAAAGCTGGATGTTGGATTGGCTAGTAGAAACGAAGCTTTAAGAAGTAAAACTATTAAAGTGATAAATGAATATTTCGATTCCTCAAAAAAGTTTCTTGATTATGCAGGCGGTTATGGTTTATTTACACGGATGATGAGAGATCAGGGCTTTGATTTCTTTCATACCGACCGTTATTGTACTAATATTTTTGCCAACTATTTTACACTTGCCGATTCGGGTTCTGATCAGTTTGAACTCATCACTTCCTTTGAATCTTTTGAACATTTTGCAAATCCGCTGGAAGAAATATCGCTAATATTGCGGCATGGAGATAACCTTTTGTTCACTACCGAATTACAACCGAAGCAATTAAATTGTGTAACCGATTGGTGGTATTTTATTCCAGAAACCGGACAGCATATTTCTTTCTACACGATAGAATCACTGCAATATTTGGCCAATAGCTTCGGATTGAATTTTTATACCGACGGAAGAAGTTTGCATTTATTTACCAAAAAATCTCTACCTGCAAATTTGTTCGAACGAGAAGTTGTATATCCTTGGCATATCAGCGTAATGAAAAGAAAAATTGATCGGTTTATGCGAAAAGCAAGTGATACGAAAACTAGTTTACTCCAAAATGATTGGCAGAAAATTAAAGATAGCTTATCTTAGTCAGGAGAAGGCTTGGTAAAGTTGGTTGGTTTTACGTATACAGTTTTCAATAGGATACAATTGAAGTCTTTGATTACCTTCCGCTATTAAATCCAACTTTACCTCCTCACCTAAAAGTATTTTTTCTACTTCCGCCACAAGCGAATCAAGCGAGTGATGTTCAAAATACCTAGCCGCCTGTCCAGCGATCTCTTCAAAACAACTACAATTACTTAGCAGCACAGGGCAGTTGTTTTTAAAGGCCTCTAAAATGGGTAAACCGAAACCTTCATGTAAGGATGGATATATAAAGCATTTGGCTTTTTTATAAATGGTGTTCAACTGTTCATCAGTAGCAGAAATTTGTATGGTTTTATCAACAATATTATTTCTCATTAAATATTCAGAATCACCAAAGGTTAGCGAACCGCCACCTGCTAAAACTAACTTTAAATTGGGATATTTTGATGAAAGTATTTTAAAAGCATCAACAACCATATGAAAGTTCTTATAACTCCATCTGGCACCTACAAACAAGATGTATTCATCTGGTAAATTTGGAACATCTTCATACACTGCAGGACTTAGGTCTATGCCGTGATAAATAACCTCTATTTTATCTTCTTTTATTTTGCTATACTTTAAAATATCTTGTTTTGTGGTTTCTGAAATGGCGATCACCTTATCTGCTTTTTCCATCAGTATCCTTTTATAATATGGAATAGGATCATCTGATAAGAAAAACTGAGGAAGGGCTTCGTAGGTCATGTCATGTATGGTTACAACAAATGGCCGCTTTAAATATTTTAAAAAATAAGGATTGTAATATGTTGGATGAAATACAGAAAAATCGTTTTTCTTCAAAAGATATTTACAATAAGAATTATTTCTTTTGATAAGGTCAGCTGTCGATTTGAACAAAGCATTAAATATGCCATGGTTTAATGGTTGCTTTTCGTTTCGGATGTAGTAATTTTTCGATTTCAGTACGCCTAACTTATAATCTAGCTCATTTGATTTATCTACGCCACGCATTAAATACTCAAAGTACCTCGAAATGCCTCCATAATACTGAGAAGAAAAAATTTGATGGTCATAAAAAATCTTAGTCATTCTTAAAAATTTATTAGGTTTGAAGAATTATCCTAGCCTTTAAGGGGTGCTAAAATAGATTATAAAATTGAAAATCTCTGTCATAACCATAAATTTTAACAATGCTGAGGGTTTACAAAAAACCATAGAATCTGTCGTTAATCAAAAAAATGCTTTAATAGAGTATTTGGTTATTGATGGAGGGTCAACGGATCGGAGTGTTGAACTCATTGAGGAACATAGTGGCAAAATTGCATATTATGTCTCAGAAAAAGATTCAGGAGTATACGACGCGATGAATAAAGGAATCAAAGCGAGTACAGGAGACTATTTAATTTTCTTAAACAGTGGAGATGTATTTGTCTCAGAAGATGTCATCGCAGAAGCTGTTAAAGTTGGATTCGAGGCCGATTTAGTTAGCGGGAACATGATCTATAATAATAATGGCGAGAGACGAAAATGGATTCCTGCTGATCAGCTTACATTCAGCCTGTTCTATTTCACCGGAATTCCTCATCCTTCAACCTTTATCAAGAGAACGCTTTTCGATATAGTGGGTTTGTATGATGAAAACCTTACTATTGTTTCGGATTGGAAATTCTTTATCCTGGCTGCCTGTAAGCATTCATGCTCTTACCAACATATTGATAAATTTATAAGCGAATTTAGTGAAGATGGAATGAGTTCAGCTCCCGAAAACATACCCACAATACTTAAGGAAAGAGAACAGGTGATAAATGACCATTTTTCGGCTTTTATGCCCGACTACGAAGAGTTATGGGCGGCAAAGAAACAACTTCGAAAGCTAAGGTATACAATCAAAATCAAAAAATTCTTTGGTATTCGTTAGCTTTTACGTTTTAAATTAAATGATTTAAGTAGGGCAGCAAAAAAAAGGGATTTGTTATTTATGGATTGATAATAATTCCTGAATTTCGAGAAAGCGGTATAGGGTGTTTTTGCCATTAAGTATTTAAAAGTAACGACTAATAATTTATTATTTAATTGTTCTAACTCCATCTTTTCTTGTTTATGAAGTGATGATTTTGCCAGATACTGATTGATCAGATCTCGCAATTTTCCTTCTGCCTCAATAATTTTAGTAGATTGTTTACTGGCACTCTGTAGATGTATCCTCACTAAACTAAACGCATCTTTATTTTCCAAAAAAGAAAACTTTAGCTCTCCAAATGCACACCTTAACCAAAAATCCCAGTCTTCCAGATAATGCATTTCTTCACGAAAGTAGCGAACTTTATCAAAAATTTCTCTTCTAAAAAGTGGAGATTGAACCACGGTTTGGTTATTTATAATGTACTGTTTTATAATTTCATATCCTGAGCCGTTAAAATATGTGGCCTGACTGCTATCACTTTTGTCAAAATTATCATATAAAATATCTGAACGTCCTGAATCGAAATACTTAGTTTTTACATAAGAAATGTCGGTATCCTCGTGTTGTTCGAGCACATTGTATTGAAGCACAATCTTATCCTGAGAAATTAAATCATCTGCATCTAAAAATTGAATGTATTTGCCTTTTGAAAATTTAATACCTTGGTTTCGTGCTGCAGAAACACCTCTATTGGGTTGCTTCAAATATAAAAACCTGTTGTCGTTTTTGATGAACTTTTCAACGACCTTTTCCGTTTCATCTGTTGATCCGTCATCAATTATGATCGCTTCCCAATCTGTAAAATGCTGATTGACTAAGCAGGTTAATGTTTGCGTAATGAGATGCGCATAATTATAAGTTGGAATAATTATAGAAACCGCTACTGAAATCATTTGCTTTTAAATTTCGATCCCCAAATATGCTTAAAAATGAAATTCAACTTGCTCATTGTGCTTTTTTTGGAAATAAATAATAATGATTTATAGTTTGCATACATAAAAAAGATCAGTCCAAAACAGAAATAAGCATTTAATCTTGTACGATAAAGTTTTAGCAACTTATCTATAAAGCTTTTGTCTTTGTTATATTGATAACTGGCGAAGATTTCAAATTCTGATAGGGCTTTTAATATTTTGGCATTACCATGAATAGAATTTTCAGATTTATTTCTTTTAAGTTTTAAAATATTGGTATCCGAGTTCTCATGCTGCCGGTATTGAACTAACGGTTGATCGATATATTTAATGTTACCAATATTTGTTGCAGTATAGGCTAACCAACGATCGTGAAAAATACCCTTAGGAAAGGGCAGGCTGTATTGAACCAATGAGCTTTTGAAAAATGCTTCATGGCCAGAGAGTGAATTGAAAAACAAAAAAGGCTTAAAACTTTCGCCATGATACATATTAATCACTTCAGACATTTTCTTGTTCATCGAAATACCTTCACTATTCATGAACGTGGAATCATGATAAACCAGAATGCTAGCTCCAATTTCGTTAACCTGAACTGCTATTTTATTCAAATGCCAAATATCATCCTGATCAGCCAGGGCTATAAATTCACCCGTACAAAGCCTAATTGCCTTTTCAAAATTTTTGATATAACCTAAATTGATCTCATTTTCATATACTTGAAAATAAGGATATTTTTCGGCATAAGCTTTCAGTATATCAACAGTTCCATCGGAGGAACAATCATCAACTGCAATGATTTCAATGTTGGGATAACTCTGATTGACAATAGAATCTAACTGTTCAACCAGGTATTTTTCTCCGTTATAGGTACATAAGGCTATTGAAACTAATGGCTTATCCATACTTAATCATTAAAAGCCTGCATATCAATCAATCTTCTGTATAAACCATTTTTAGCCAATAATTCAGTATGGCTTCCTGATTCTACAACAGTTCCTTTATCGATAACGACGATTTTATCTGCATGCTGTATGGTGCTTAAACGGTGGGCAATTACAATTGATGTACGATTCTTCATCAGGTTATTCAAAGCTTCCTGTACCAGTTTTTCTGATTCTGTGTCAAGCGCTGATGTGGCTTCATCTAACAGCATAATTGGTGGATTGGCAAGAACTGCTCTTGCAATACAAATACGTTGCCTCTGCCCACCAGAAAGTCTATTACCCCTGTCACCTACAAATGATTGATAACCATTTTCAGTATTAAGAATAAATTCATGGGCATTTGCAATTTTAGCAGCCGCAATTACTTCTTCTTCGCTAGCTTCTGGTCTTGCAAAGGCGATATTATTAAAAATGCTATCGTTGAATAGGAAAGACTCCTGATTGACGGTACCCATCTTCGCTCTAATGCTTTCGACGGTTAAATCTTTATAATCATTGCCATCTATTTTAATAGAGCCTGATTTCGGATCATGGAAACGTGGAATGAGATCCATTAAAGTGCTTTTTCCACCACCTGATGGGCCAACTAAAGCTATTGTTTTGCCTTTTTCTATATCAATATTAATGTTCGAAAGCACTTGCTTTTCACCATATGAAAAGGAAACATTATTCAACGTTAATGCATGCTCAAAGGTTTTTAGCGGTTGGGCATCTGAAGAGTTCACCAGTTGTGGTTTGGTGTCAATCAGGTCCAGCACACGCTCTCCAGCTGCAATTCCTGAATGAATGCCACTAAACGAATCGGTTAGGGCTTTAGCCGGGCGCATGACCTGTGAAAATATCGCGATGTAGGCAATAAAGTCAGATGCAGCCAGCGCATTTTTATCATTGTGTAAGATTAATGAACCGCCATACCAAACAATGATCGAGATCATCAGCACCCCTAGAAATTCAGATACAGGTGAACCCAATTGTTGTCTCCTCACCATTTTACGTGTAAGATTCGAATAGAAGATGTTTTCCTCGTTAAACTTATTTTTAATCCTTTCAGTTGCATTGAAAGCTTTGATAATTTTAATGCCACTGAGTGACTCATCTAAAAAACCAATCATTTTTGCAAAAGACTCATGCGATTCTTTGGCTTGTTGCTTCAGTCGCTTTACAATTTTACTAATAATGAAAGCCGAAATGGGAATTACCAGTAAAGAGAAGAAGGTAAGCTTTGCAGAGATATTAAACAATAAAATAACATATACAATAAGGGTAACAGGCTCTTTAAAAACAACCTGCAGCGTATTGGTCACTGTAAATTGAACCACCTGAACATCTGAGGCAACTTTCGAAATAATATCGCCTTTGCGCTCGCTGTTAAAATAACCTACATGAAGGTTCATCACATTGTTAAAAACCCTTTTTCTGAAATTTAACAATGTATGTACGCGTAAATCTTCCATGATACGTTGCGAAAGATATCTGAATATGTTTGAAAGCAATACAGAAATCACAATCACGAAACATACATACATCAGGGTGGTTTCAATGGTGTTCACCCGGATAGAATAAGCTACAAACTCTCTTAGTTTACCCAAAAGGCTAAATGATGATGCCGCCTTGTCAGTTAAACTAGGGGTTTCACAAGCTTGTTTATTGGCATTTAAAAGCGTTTCAAAAAGTGGAGATAATAGCGCCAGGTTAAATGTGCCAAAGAGAATGGAAAGTAACGTAGCAATCACATAGGGAATTGCAAATTTTTCTATCGGCTTGGCAAAAGATAATAAACGAAAATATGTTTTCATTTGAAGTGAAATGGAATATGTAAGATGGACGATGAATCAAATCATCTCCAAAAAAATCTAAATAAAACTTGGCAAAGGTAAGCTTTTCAAACAAACCTGTTGGAATTTCAGCAGCCAGGAAGCTTAAAATTACAATCGCTTAATTTTCTTATGCTTAATTGATTGATTGATCACGTCGATGATATCATCGATGTTGCGCTGAGATTGATGTTTTAACTTTAATTGTCCTAACTTTTTTTTGCTTTCGTTAATCCGGGCCTGGTGGTTCAAATATTCCTGATAACTTTCCCATACCCAGATTTTGCCTGTAACTAACTTTGGGATAAGTTCTGTAAATATTTGTTGCAGGGGATACAAGGCTTTTCTAATCCCGGTAAGATGAATGCCCTGCAGGATGTATCTGTTCCGATAGTAAACTTTTTTAATGAAATTCGATTTGATTTGTGTTTTAGTGCTGCCGCTCACATGATGGAAGCAAAAGGACTGATGTTCGTAGTAACACTTCCAGCCGAGTTGCCAGGCACGTAAACTCAAGTCAAAATCTTCTGATGAGAAAGGAGAGTAGATTTCGTCAAAACCGCCCAACTCCTTAAGTTTCTTTGCGTCAACCAAAGCATTCGCACCTGAAAGATATGCCGTGTAAACATCTTCATCAGCTGGATTTTGGCTATAATAAAATTTGTTCGCCTTGATTCTGCAACCAGAATAATATAACAGGCGAGCGGCATCCTCAATCCGGCTTTCATCAAAACTCATGATACGGGCCATCACGCCAAAAGTATCTTCCCGTTCAAAATACTTCCATTGTGCCTTAAAATAATCAGGATCTAATTTAACATCAGAATTCAAAAGTAAAATTAACTCATGCTGAGCTTCCCTAATTCCATGGTTACAAGTAAATGAAAAACCCCTGTTCCTATCATTAATAAGCAACTTTATCTTTGGGTAATGTTGCTGAATAAATTCGATACTGTTGTCTTTCGAGCCATCATCAATCACGATGACTTCGAATTGTGAGCCGGTATTTTCTGCAGCTGTAAAAACCGATGGCAGATACTTTTCTAACAGGTGCCTGCCATTATAATTTGGGATAACAATTGAAACGCTTTTTTGCATCTACTTCACAATTTTATAATTTCGATACTCAAATAAGCGTAACCCGGTTAAATCTTCAATCTTTTGCAATAGCCTTCTCCTGAAATTCATTTTTGGCGTTTCTTTAGTCAGATCTTTCTCAAACTTCCAGTTAGCCGCCCCGATTCTGGGTGCCATTACTTTTGGATGGCTCCCTTTAAAATGCACCAGGCGATCGGCATTATGCATATCAAAGGTTTCCTGAACCGGATAATTTTCTTCAATCCATTCTTCCGTTTGATAAAATTGATTGAAATTCCGGACTTTGCCCTGAAGTCCTTGTGGTGGTTTTACCCAGCCATAATGAAAAATATAAGCATCTATCAATTTTACCCTCAGCTTTCTGTCATTGATACGAAAACCTTGCGCATCACGATAGGAGTGCACACCAGGCAAATTTTTGATGATTCTAACCTCTCTTCGATACCATCTTCTTGATTCAGCCAGGTAATCATAAGAAGCGTAGAAGTGTTTGTATTTTAATAAGAGCGCCTCTACCTGTTTATTCTCCAACTCCAGTTCCATTTCTTTCCTAATTATTGGAAGATAGTCTTCATGAATGGCTTCATCGCCCTGAATATAAATCATCCAATCGGTGTCAGCAGAAATTGCGGCAATGGCTTTGTTGGTTTCATCAGCAAAAACTCTTCCGCCTTCGCGGATAGATTCATCCCATGTGGTATCGATAATTCTGATTTTTGGATCGATATTTTGAACCAGTTCTGCGGTTTCATCGGTCGAATTACCCAATGCAATTACAAACTCATCGCACAAGGACAGCACAGAAAGAATGGCCTCTTTTGCAGGGTAGTCATTTACAACTGCGTTTCTCAAAAAAGTAAATCCAGTAACTTTCATTCGGGACAGAGGTTTGTGCGCTTTGTGGTTTATTATTTTGTTAATTTGTACAAAGATAGTTTTATTGATGAATACCCATCTATCCATTTTAAGCGAAGTAAAGCAAGGCAATTATAAGATTTTGGCCCGGGCACTTACGTTCGTTGAAAATAATATTGCACCGGCAGATCAGATATTAAAAAATTTGAATCCACGGGCAGAAAATATTGTTATTGGAATTACAGGGCCTCCAGGTGCAGGAAAAAGTACTTTGGTTAATGCCATTACCAATCATTTTACTGCTGCAAATAAACGGGTGGCAATATTGGCAATAGATCCGACATCGCCATTCAATTTTGGTTCCTTGCTTGGAGATCGGATCAGGATGGCGGCACAGTTTAACAATCCAAAAGTATTTATCCGTTCGCTGGCTACAAGAGGTGCGCTGGGTGGTATCTCGGCAAAAACCATTGAAATGGTTGATGTGTTAAAGGCTTCAAATTTCGACATCATTTTAGTTGAAACGGTGGGTGTTGGGCAATCGGAAGTGGAAATTGCCGGCCTGGCTGATAAAACGATTGTGGTTTTAGTTCCCGAATCGGGTGACGAAGTGCAAAACATTAAATCTGGCTTAATGGAGATAGCAGATTGTTTTGTGATTAATAAAGCTGACCGTGATGGAGCCGATACCTTCGCCAATAACCTAAAAAAAATCGTTCATCAAGGGCTCAAGTCTATCCCGGTATTAAAAACTGTCGCTGATAAAAATACTGGTGTAACAGATTTATGTAAATGGATACTGAAGCCAGTTGAAATGACAAATGAGCGGAAAGTTCATCTTTTTGCAGAGAAAGCCTGGAGGATTATACAAAATCAGAAGATGATGGCAGTGGACAAAAAAAGGCTGCAAGAAAATATTCAGGCAGCCTTAGTAAAAGATGATTTTAATGTTTATCGGTTTGCAGAAGAGTTTGTGAAATTGTAACTGATTTTGTTGGATCAGTCAGTGCCCAAAAAATCAATCATGTGATCAGTCCATTAAACCGCTAGCTATTCATGATGCTTTCGATCTCTTCAGCTTCTACCGGGATATCTGCCATTAAATCTATATTACCACTTGAAGTAATCAAAATATTGTTTTCGAGTCGGATACCCAAGCCTTCTTCAGGGATATAAATTCCAGGTTCAACTGTTAAAATGTTACCTGCCGCAAATGGCGTATATCTTCCGGCAAAATCATGAACATCGATACCAAGGTGATGGGAGGTGCCATGCATGAAATATTTTTTATAAGCTGGATAGTTCTTGCTTTGGTTTTTTACATCATTAGTGGTAAGCAGACCAAGATTAATAAGCTGCTCCGTCATTATCTCACCAACTTCATCGTGGTAATTATTCCATACTGTATCGGCGACGATTAATTTGGTTGCCTCTTTCATTACATGCAAAACAGCGTTGTACACTTCTTTTTGCCTTGCAGTGAATTTGCCATTAACAGGAATCGATCGGCTCATGTCGGCATTGTAGTTGGCATATTCTGCGCCAAAATCAAATAAAATTACATCGCCATCATTACAAGTTTGATTATTATCGTTGTAATGGAGGATGTTAGCATTATGGCCAGATGCTATAATCGGGGTATATGCATGTCCTGTACCGCCTTGCCTGATAAATTCGTGGATAATTTCTGCCTCAATCTCGTATTCTTTCACACCAGGTTTGGTGAATTTCAATACCCTAACAAAAGCATCACGGGTAATGGAACAAGCTTTTTTGGTTAATTCAATTTCTACTTCCGACTTAACTGCTCTTAATTCACGCATGATTGGCGCTGACCGCTCATAGTGGTGTAAAGGATACTTCGATCGCATCTGCTCGATAAAACGAATGTCGCGATAGGGAACAGTGTGTGCATACCGGTCGTTTTCATTTGTATTAAGATAGATATTCTCTGCATAGTGGACAATGCTGTGCAAAATATTATCAAAATCTTCCAGCCAATAAATGCTTTCAATGCCAGAAGCAGCTTTCGCTTGTTCCTTCGTATACTTGTAGCCTTCCCATACTTTGATGTAATCATTTGTCTGTCTTAAAAACAGGACTTCTCTGTACAAAGGATTAGGACAATCGGGATATAGAAGTAATATAGTCTGTTCCTGGTCAATACCAGATAAATAAAATAAATCAGGATTTTGCTTAAAGATATAGTTCTGATCGCCACTTCTTGGGAACTCATCAGCTGCGTTAAATAGTGCTAACGAATTGTTTTTTAGCTTTTTAAAGAAGTTTTTTCTATTTAAGATAAAGAGGTTCTGATCAATTTGGGAATATTTCATAATAAATGCAATTTTAACAAGGTGATGGCCAAATGTAAGAAAATCATTAATCACAGAGAAGTTTGGAACAGAGTTTGTATAAAAGTTTGAAAATTTAAAATTTTGTTTAATTTTGCCATTACTAAAAAATTAATCAATTAGATTGTTTACCCTTAAAAAGAAAAAAAGATTATGAATTATTCTACTTTAAAGAAAAGTGTTGCGCTTTCTTTAGTGGCATTAACAGGAGTTGCTACTCTTGCTGTCGCTCAAGATGCTCCTGCAACAACTTCTTCAACCAAGGTATTTGGTGGAAGAGGACAGTACAGAACCTGGTCAATTGGTGTTAATGCTGGTGTGTTAGCTCCTGTTATTGCTATTGGTGGTACTAATGATTTTGACAAATGGGATGTGAACTTAGGTTACGGTTTAAATATCCGTAAACAATTAGGTCACTCTTTCGCTTTAGAATTAGCTGGTGTTCGTGGTAAAGTTTCAGGAACAAACAATTCTGTTCTTTCTCCAACTTCAACTGTTAGAGAGTTTGAAACTGAATTACAATATGCTGTAGATTTACGTGGTGTTGTTAATTTAGGTTCTATCGATTTCTTACGTCGTGAGAACTCAGTAGGTTTCTTCTTAACTGCCGGTGCTGGTTATTTAGCTTATGCTCCAAAAGTAACTTATACTAATGGAACTGTTGTTGACTGGAAAGGTAAATCTGTAGGCCCTGCTGATGACAGACACGATTCTCCAAAAGATTACGTAAAAGGTTTCTATATCCCAGTTGGTGCTGGTGTTAAATTCAAAGTTTCTGAGCGTGTTAACTTTAACTTAGGTTATACTATGAACTTTGTTGATGCTGATAACTTTGATGGAGTTTATGCTAAAGGTACTACTAAAGATAAATTCTCTTACGGTTACGCTGGTTTAGAATTCTCTTTAGGTTCTTCTGCAAAACCAAGCTTAGAGTGGTCTAACCCATTAGCTACAATGTACGATGAGTTAAAAGATCCAACTTTACGTCAAGAAGTTGAAGCATTGAAAAACCGTGTATCTAACGTAGAAAAATCTGTTGAAGATTTGAAAAAAGATACTGATGGTGATGGTGTTGCTGATCAATTCGACAAATGCCCAGGAACTCCTGCAGGTACTGCTGTTGATGGTTCAGGATGTCCACTTCCTAAATTCACTGCTGCTGCTGATTCATCAAACGTAACTGGTTTCGAAAAAATCGGTTTCGATTTCAACTCATCAGTATTAAAAACTGAATCTTATCCAACTTTAGATAAATTATCTTCAGTGTTACGTGAAAACGGTGGTAAAGTAACTGTAAACGGTTACGCTTCAAGCGAAGGTACTGCTGCATATAACTTGAAATTATCTAAAGACAGAGCAAATTCTGTTAAAACTTACTTAGTAAACTCTGGTGTTAACGCTAGTCAAGTTGCTACTAAAGGTTTAGGTGAAGCTAACCCAATTGCTTCTAACGATACTGAAGAAGGTCGTATCCAAAACCGTCGTGTTGAAACTGCTAGAAACTAGTATTTCAATATAAAGTTTAAAAAAAAGTCCCGATGCAAATCGGGACTTTTTTTATGCCTTTTAATTTTCTGAATTAACCTTTTTAATTAAGTTTGTAGCATGTACTTCTTCAGGAAAAAAGATCCTAACAGGCCAGATAATATCAATATTAAGATTATGCATTTCATTAATGCATTGGCAATAACAGTTTTTCTGGCAGGTATCCTCTACAAGCTTATTCAATGGCTTGCTAAATAATTACTTTTTATTATGAAACAAATCATCACCACAACAAATGCTCCAGCTCCAATTGGACCATATAGCCAGGCTGTACAAGCAGGTAACTTTTTATTCGTATCAGGCCAGGTAGCAATCAACCCTGAAAATGGAGAGCTTAATCTGATCAATATAGAAGAAGAAACCCATCAGGTAATGCGAAACCTCAAAGCAGTATTATTGGAAGCTGGTTTAACGTTTGATCACGTTGTGAAGTCAACTATTTTTTTGAGTGATATGGGTACTTTTGGGCAAGTAAATGAAATTTACGGGCAATATTTTACCGCAAATTTTCCTGCTCGCGAAACGGTGCAGGTATCTGTATTACCAAAAAATGTAAATGTAGAAATTTCTGTTATTGCCATTGTAGCATAAATTTTGGCGAGCAGCAAGAGTAAATATTTCCTCGCCGGCATTATCCCGTATATCATTTGGGGTACAATGTCAATTCCTTTGCGAAACATTAAAGGATTTCCTCCACAGGAGATATTGTATTATCGAATATTTGTATCCATTGTTGTGGTTTGGGGCATTATTCTACTCTTTAGAAGATCAGCGCTTAACAAAGATATTGAATTCTTTAAAGCGTTAACGCCCAGTAAAAAGGTTAAGCTTTTAGCGCTAACCATATTATCTGCGATTTTAATTACTGGGAATTGGTTTACTTATATCTATGCTGTAAATAGTGTAAGCTTAAAAGCTGCGGCCTTTGCGTATATGGTTTGCCCGTTATTAACGGCACTATGCGGTTTTATCATCTTGAAAGAACAGTTAACAAAAGCCAAAGTTGCTGCACTTGTTGTGGCATTTGTAAGCATTGTACTTCTTGCCACGGGTTCGTTGCAGGAAGTGTTATGGGCAATTCTAATTGCTGCTTTTTATGCGGTTTATGTTATCGTGTTAAAGGTTATTAAGGATATTGATAAGTTTAATTTTTTAGGCATTCAGCTTATATTATCAGGCTTGATGATGCTGCCTACCTACTTAAGTAACTCGAATGTTTTTCCTACTGATTCATTCTTTTGGATACATATTTTCTTAATTGCAATTGTTTTTACCATTATTCCCCTGTTTTTAAATGCTTATGCTTTACTGGGAATGCCATCATCTGCACTCGGTATCTTAATCTATTTAAATCCTATAGTAGCTTTTACCGTTGCATTTTTCTATTTCAAAGAAGAGATAGATGTGCATCAGCTTTTTGCCTATTTGCTTTTACTGTTGTCTATCGTTATTTTTAATGCGCAATTGCTACAGCGCATTGTTTACAAGAAAGCATAAAGAATTTGTACCAGTCGATTCTAGATACCCCTATCGAGTTTATAAAAGGCGTAGGGCCAAGTCGTGCAGATGTTTTGAAAAAAGATTTAAGTCTTTTTACCTTTCAAGATATGCTGGCGCATTATCCCTTCCGCTACATTGACCGTACAAAGTATTTCAAGATTAATCAGATCCACCCCGATTCACAATATATCCAGATTATTGGTCGTGTGATTAGTAAAAAGGTAATTGGCGATAAAAGAACAAAACGCATTGTAGCTGTTTTTAAAGATGAAACGGGTATCATGGAATTGGTTTGGTTTCAAAGTCTGAAATGGGTTGAAGACCATATTACTGTCGGAACAGCCTATGTGGCATTTGGAAAACCAACGCTTTTTAATGGCACCTTTAGTATTTCACATCCGGAAATGGAGTTGTATCAAAACAGATCTGTTGGTCGTGGAAACTTAACCCTGCAACCTATCTATAGTTCCACAGAAAAGCTCAAAAAATTTACGCTTGATTCCAAAGGAATTCAGCGACTGATTGCCGGTTTATTAGATCAGGTAATTCCACAGGTTGCTGATAATTTGCCACAATATATTGTCGATAAATATCAGCTGCCAGACAAGAGGATGGCGCTTTTAAATATTCATTTCCCAAAAAATGAAAAAGATTTAAATGCCGCTCAGCGTAGGCTCAAGTTTGAAGAGCTTTTTTACATTCAGTTGCAGTTGCTTCACAATAAACAGTTAAGGCAATTAAAATTTAAAGGGGCCAGGTTTGATAAAGTTGGAGAGAAAGTAAACCGTTTTTACAAAGAGTTTTTGCCTTTTGAACTAACCAATGCACAAAAACGCGTTGTTAAAGAAATCAGGATCGATACCCAACGGGGTGTTCAAATGAATCGGCTTGTGCAGGGCGACGTAGGAAGCGGTAAAACCGCCGTGGCACTCATGAGTATGCTTTTAGCAAATGATAACGGCTACCAAGCTTGTATGATGGCTCCAACGGAAATTCTAGCCCGGCAACATTATGCTTCCATTACGGAATTGGTAACCGATGATTTGGTTAAAGTGGCGATTCTTACCGGAAATACCAAAAAGAAAGAAAGAACCATTTTGCATGAGCAGCTGGAAAACGGTGAAATTGATATTTTGATTGGTACTCACGCACTCATTGAAGATAAAGTAAAGTTCAAAAACCTAGGCCTGGTGGTGATTGATGAGCAGCATCGGTTTGGGGTAGAACAAAGGGCAAAACTTTGGCGCAAGAACATCATCCCGCCACACATTTTAGTGATGACAGCAACACCTATTCCACGAACCCTGGCCATGACTTTATACGGCGATTTGGATGTTTCGATTATTGATGAATTGCCTGCAGGAAGAAAACCGATTGAAACCCGGCATTTATTTGAAGGTCAGCGGCTCCGCATGTTCGGTTTTATGAAACAGGAGATTGCTAAAGGCCGACAGGTTTACATCGTTTATCCGCTGATTAAAGAAAGTGAAAAACTCGATCTCTTGCATTTGGAAGCGGGAGTAGAGCAATTAAGTTATCAATTTCCTCGCCCTGATTATCAGATCAGCATTGTACACGGACAAATGCCAAACGCCGATAAGCAGTTTGAAATGCAACAGTTTATTGAAGGGAAAACACAGATTATGGTTGCCACAACGGTTATTGAGGTTGGTGTTAATGTTCCAAACGCTTCCGTTATGGTCATTGAAAACTCCGAACGTTTCGGACTTTCCCAATTGCACCAATTACGTGGACGAGTGGGTAGGGGTGCAGAACAATCTTTTTGCATTTTAATGAGTGGAAATAAACTTAGTAAAGAAGGTAAAGTACGTTTAGAAACTATGGTACGTACCAACAACGGTTTCGAAATATCAGAAATTGATTTACAGCTTCGTGGTCCAGGCGATATTACTGGAACACAGCAAAGTGGTGTGCTGGATTTAAAGCTGGCAGATTTGGCAAAAGATCAAGTTATTTTATCAGAGGCGAGGAATACCGTTATCGAGATTTTTTCTGAAGATCCACAACTGGAGAAGCCAGAAAATGCCATTCTAAAGGCACATCTCCAAAAAATGGAGCGTGGAATTTCTTTCGATAAGATCTCTTAATATCATTCCCAGGTAACGTTTCTCATGCGAATTTAATTCAATTGCGGTTTTCATTTTTCAAACCTTAGTTTTGCAAAAATATTTTCCAGTGGCAGATTCAGACTCCAACCCCGTAATTGTTAAACAAGATCCTTTTGCAGCGCTTCGCTTTAAAGAATTTAGGTCGTTTTTAGGCATGCGTTTCTTTTTCACACTTGCTTACCAAATGCAGGCTGTGGTAATCGGTTATCATATTTATGAGCTAACGCATGATCCATTAAAGCTTGGTCTGGTTGGTTTATGTGAGGCCATTCCTGCAATTGGTATTGCGCTTTACGGCGGTTACATTGCCGATAAAAGCGAAAAGCGTGGTTTGCTGATTAAGATTTTCTCTGGCGTTTGGCTGGCTTCGGTGCTGATGCTCATCATTACCAGTAAATACCTCCATTTGAAAGAAGATCTCATCGTGCTAATTATGTATGGTTTGGTTTTTTGTATCGGTTTAGCGAGAGGTTTTTTCGGACCTGCTACCTTTTCGTTAATGGCCAATATTATTCCTAAAGAACTTTATCCTAATTCAAGTACCTGGAACAGCAGTAGCTGGCAATTGGCTACCATTATTGGTCCGCTTTTAGGAGGGTTGATCAACTGGCTTTGGGGAATTACTGCAGCTTATAGTGTAATTGTATTTTTAGTATCGGTATCCCTAATCTGCATCTTCACATTTAAAAAACACCCAGCAACATTTGCGCCCACGCAAAATATCTTTCACAGTTTAAAGGAGGGAATTCAGTTTGTATTCAAAACCAAAATGATGGTTTGGGCCATGAGTTTGGATTTGTTTTCTGTGTTTTTTGGCGGTGCTGTAGCCTTGCTTCCAATTTTTGCAAAAGATGTATTCCATTTAGGGTCTTTCGGATTGGGCATGATGCGGGGTGCGGCATCTTCTGGTGCAGTCATAACCATGCTCTTAATGACCAGATTTTCTCCAATGGGAAAACCGTGGCGAAACCTGTTAATTGCTGTTACAGGATTTGGTTTAAGCATCATTTGCTACGGACTTTCCAGAAACTTCTACCTCACCCTTTTCTTTCTATTTCTTGAGGGGTCGTTTGATAGTGTAAGCGTGATCATCCGGCAAACCATTATGCAGCTGCTTACGCCAGATCACATGCGTGGTCGTGTATCGGCTGTAAACAGTATGTTCATCGGCTCATCTAACGAAATTGGCGAATTTGAATCAGGCTTAACGGCGAAATATATGAGGCTGGTACCTGCAGTTGTTTTTGGCGGCAGTATGACCATTGCCATCGCAGGAATTACTTGGCTAAAGACAAAATCATTAACAAAGTTAAGCTTGCAGGATATAAACGAACAAACCGCGAAAGCTTAGAGCAGAATTTATTGGAAAGCCAACTGCTGCTTATATTTAAGTTTGTTCCTGCCTTTCCTCCAATCTTTTAAAAACAACTGTCATGCTGAGGCACGAAGCATTTTGTTTCATCGGTTGCAGATGCTTCGTGCCTCAGCATGAAAGCTTATTCAAGGCTACTGCTATTTTAAAAGTATTTCCGTTCAGTCAGGTTTATTTAGGAAACTATTCTGCTGATAAACGATGGAATCGTTAAGTTATTGGTGCGCTCGTTACAAACGAGCGCAAGCTTAGAAAGCCTAGAGCACTTTATTTTACGTTGGCAATACGATCAAAAAAGCGAATGACTTTGCAAACTAAATCCGATGGCACAGCGGGACAAAAACCAACCAAAGAGAACTGAACTTGCTTTCCAAATCCTTATTTTGTAGCTGATCACTAGATCAAAATTTTCTGTTCTTCCCCCAGATCAAGTAAATTATTGAGCCTAAAAAAGGCGCAAGTAATATGATGATAAACCATAATGCTTTTACGGGGAAAAGCATGGTTTTGTTCCTTGATATATGATAAAGCGCAGTTAAAATTAGTGCCAGCCAAAGGATGGCACCGATTATAATAATTATACCGATTTCGTTGCTTTCAATTTGTGCTACTAACATAGGATGAAGTTTTATTATACCTCAACAATTCTTTCGCCAATTTGTTGACGCCACATGGCTTGGTATAATCCATTTTGAGCGATTAAGGCTTCATGTGATCCTTGCTCGATAATGCGGCCTTTTTCCAACACGTAAATTACGTCGGCATGTTTAATGGTCGATAAACGGTGGGCAATTAAAATCGTCATATGGTCGGTAAGATTGGAAACAGAACGAATGGTTTTCGTGATCTCTTCTTCGGTAATCGAATCCAATGAGGAAGTGGCCTCATCGAAAACCAATATATCTGGCTGACGAAGTAATGCTCTGGCGATTGATAAGCGTTGCTTTTCACCTCCGGAAACTTTAACACCGCCTTCGCCAATCAACGAATCTAAACCTTTATCTGCTCTGGCTAATAGGGTTTGACATGCAGCTTGATTTAATACTTTATAACACTCATCATCAGTTGCGGTTGGATTTACAAAAAGTAAGTTCTCTCTGATTGTTCCGGAAAATAGCTGAGTATCTTGCGTTACAAAACCAATTTTCTCACGCAAAGCATCTAAATCAATATCATCACTTGGTGTGCCGTTGTATAAAATTTTACCTTCCTTAGCTGGATAAAGACCCACCAATAATTTTACCAGGGTAGATTTTCCTGCCCCTGATGGACCAACAAATGCGATGGTTTGTCCGCTCTGCGTTTTAAATGAAATGTTTTCCAATGCGTTTCTGTTCGCAGTTTGGTGTTTAAAACCAACATTACTAAAAGTTAAATCTTTTATCTTCTGAATAGAGATCGGGTTTACTGGTTTCTTATCAATTGGCGTACTCAAAATCTTTTTAAAATTGCCTAAAGAAACTTCTGCCTCACGCCAGGCCAAAATTACGTTTCCCAATTCCTGCAACGGACCGAATAGGAAGAATGAGTAAAAAAGGAAAGTTAAATACTGACCTGCAGTAATGTCGTTATCGAAAATAAGCAGCAACAAAACTAAGATCATCGTGCTTCGCACCAAATTTACAGTGGTTCCCTGAACAAAGCTCATGCTTCTCACATATTTCACTTTCTTCAATTCCAGGCCTAAAATTTTGTAGGTGGTTTTGTTCAAACGTTCAATTTCCTGATCGGCCAAACCCAAACTTTTTACCAGCTCAATGTTCCGCAAAGATTCTGTAGTGGAACCCGCTAAAGCAGTGGTTTCGCCAACAATAGAGCGTTGAATGGCTTTGATTTTACGGCTTAAAAACCAGCTTACAAAACTGATGATTGGGATGGCTGTAAAATAAACCAATGTGACTTTATAACTGATGGAAACCGAGTACACGATAACGAAAATCATCCCAATCAAACTCACAAATAAGATACTGATGAAAGAGGTGATAAATTTTTCAGAATCTAAACGTACCTTTTGCAAGATGCCCAAAGTTTCACCACTGCGTTGATCTTCAAAAACCTGATAAGGTAATTTTAAAGAATGCTGCAAACCATCGGCATACATTTTAGCGCCCACTTTTTGAACGATAACACTGGTAAAATAATCCTGGAAATTCTTGGCCACACGCGAAATCATTGCTGCGCCAATGGCTAGTCCGATTAATCCTAAAGAGCCCCAAAGGTATTGGCTATAGGTTAATTTATCTTTTTGGTTAATAAAACGATCTAAAATCCTGCCGGTGATATATGGATCTAAAAGTGAAAAGCCAATATTTAAACCTGCAAGCAATAACGCCAGAACCACAATCCACTTGTGGTTTTTCAGGTAGTCTAATAATAATCCCATTAAAGTTTTGTTGTTTGTAATGCAAACATAAAAAAAGGGAATGGATAAAAACCCATTCCCTTTTTTTATGACTTTTCGGAAAGATACAGCCTATCTTGCGATGACTAAAATCCGTATCTCAAGCCAATTTGTGCCTGCCATGGGTTACCTGTTGGAATGACAACACCTGTGTTATTTAAACGGTAGTTATAGTTCGAACTTGCAGGATCAAAACCAGTAACCGCATAAAGTGCTTGCGTACCTAAAGTTTCTGATGTACCCCAGGTTTTCTTAAACAAGTTGGCTACGTTAAATAAGTCGCCCGAAATTTCCAGGCTTTGTTTCTTGTTTGAGCCAAATTTAAACTGGTAGGCTAATCTTAAATCGAACGTACCATAAAAGCCATTGATACCTCCATTACGTTCCGCAAAAGTACCTTCGTATTTTGTGATATAATCTTTTAAGCTTTGGCTTGCGTCGCCATTTGCCAATAATGTTTGTAAGGCAGTTCTAAGTGCCGCTGGTACACTTGTATTCGATGTATTGAAAATATACGCCAAATCGTTAGTGGCTACAAAATCACCATTGGTATTTCCACCAGATAATAAACTATATCTCGTGCCACCGATTCCCGAATAGCGGATACCTGCCTTAATGCCATAGAATGATGGTAGTGTTCCATAAACTACCACTTTGTTTCTGAATTGACCATTTGAATAAGTCATATTGCTTAAGTTCCTTGGGTCATCTACCACTGGTAGTGATAGGGTAGCTGAGTTGGCTACATTACCATTGAAAGACGTATTGTCTTTTGCATCATTCCAGGTAAAGCTTGCTGAAATTTCTCCATCTTTAAAGTATTTCCAGGTACCATCTACAACAACGGCAAATTGATTTACTTTACCTTTACTGTTCATTTCTAACACCCTACCGAATGCATTGGTTAAGCGGCCTGTTTTCCAATCAGTAGTACCATTACCAGCAATAATTGTATTCGCAGGTACATACACACCTCTATTCCCTTCATTTGATAATGTGAAGAATGGATTGGCAACCATATTTCTATCCACATACATATAGTTATTACGTGCTAATGTAGCGTAACCCGTAATACCTATTCTTATTTTATCATTTATTAATTTATTATACGATAAGTTGGCTTTGTAAACTACTGGTATTTTAGCGTCCTCCGCGTAAGTATTGATGGTAGGGATTTGTAATCCTGGTAAAGTTGGTGCTGTTGCAGTTCCATTTCTGTAACCAATAAAGTTTGGAGTAGGCACGCCGGTTCCAGTAACGTCAACTGTAGCGAAGTGTTTACCATCAAACGTTAGGTTATTAATGGTTACATAATTGTTCACATCCGATCCGAAAATTCCGGCACCTAAGCGAACATAGTCGGTATGTTTTTCATTCACGTCCCAGTTAAACTGAATACGAGGTTGAATTAAAAACTGCTTTAATTTGTGATCTGTTCTTACACCAATGGCATCAAACAGTTGTTGGTTAAGTGGCGAAGTTGGATATTTGCTATAATCTAAGCGTAAACCACCAGTAAAATCTAAGCCTTTACCCAATTTGGTTTGCATTTGACCATAAATTGCTGTATTCCATAGCTTGCCAATTACGGTTGGGTCATCAACTAAAGGAACTTCTCTGTAATAGCTGATGGGAATTAAATTATCGAAGTTTTGTAAGGCTGTTTGCGCAGTTGCTCCTGTACCCGATCGGTTAAATGTAAATCGACCATTAACTTCACTACCATACAAGGATTTTGCATGGGTGTACATGATGTCTACACCAAAAGTATATTTGATCTTATCTGTGTTATAGTAAAAATTATCTACCAATTGCAGAACGTTATTGGTAAAACCCTCCTGTCCGAACCGATGTCCACCAATTTGAACTGCAGCGAACCGACTGCCACTAGGAGTGATCGATTCTAAGTTAGAAACGACAGCTCTGGGGATGGCAAAACCTAATTCATCATTTTGCGTGCTGGCCTGGTAGGTATACAAATGTTGTAATTTTAATTCATTGGTAACCTTGCTGCTAATGGTCGAACGTAAGGTGGCCAATAAGCTATTATCAACATTTTTATCATTACCGTAACTTTCGTAAAAGTTAATTCCGGTATTATCTGCTAATCCTAATGGATTTCTGTCGTTGGTATAATTGTCCCTAACGGTTAATAAATTTTTCTCATCAATTTGCCAATCTAAACGAAGAAAGCCTGCATCTGTACCTCTTTTTTTAGAAAAAGATCCAAATTGTGGGGAGTTAGCCACACCATATTTGTTTCTGGCAACAGCTAAAAAGTTGTTTAAGGTGTTGTTTGTGATATTAAATCGGGCTTCGTCTGCTTCTGAATTAATATCTGCAATTAGTAAAGGGCGAGAATCTCTTTGATGATCCCAGGCAGCAAAATAATGTAATTTATCTTTAATGATTGGTCCACCTAAACTAAATCCATATTGATAAGTAGAGAAATCGTTTACTCTTTTGTTACCTCTGATATCGTAACTACTGGCTAAAAAATCTGCTCTGTTGTATGCAAACGCACTACCTGTAGTTTCGTTTGTTCCTGATTTCGTTACTGCACTGATTGTACCGCCTCCGGAGCGGCCTAAACTCACATCGTATTGGTTGGTTACTACTTTAAATTCACGAACACTTTCAATTGAGATAGAGTAGGGTGCACCGCTTCGGCTGGTTGTACTTCCAGATGAAGTTGGGTTTTTTGCAGTCATACCATCAATGGTAAAGTTGGTAGATGAACCCAACTGTCCGGAAATACCACCTGGACCAGCCAAAGGCGATAGATCCGTCAAACTAGAAAAGTTACGTCCGTTTACTGGCAATAGATTCATTGTTTTTGATGAGATCTCTGTTGAAGCGCCAAACTGTTGTGCCTTATTTCTTAGGGCAGAACCATTAACCTCAACGCCACCCAGGTTCTGAGAAGTTTCTTGCATGTTGATGGCGATTTTTACAGCATCACCCTGGTTTAGCATAAAACCAGTTCTATTTTGTTCAGCATAACCAATGTAAATGGCTTTTACTGTATATGGACCACCTAATGGAAGTTCTTTAAAAGTGTATTCGCCTTGCGCATTGGTAGATGTTCTGGTGGTAAAACCAGTTGAATTGTTTTTAATTTGAACGGAAACTCCAGGAATCGGTTTCTTTTGTTCATCAGTTACAACACCGGATATGGATGCTTGCGTGGTTTGTGCAATTGCAGAATGGGTAGCAAAAGACAATAGTAGCATCACTGCAACTAGTAAATTTTTCATCATTGTTTGATTTTTTAATAGGTTATGAAGCTTGCATAAGCTCGCAGAATATTGTTTGATGCGCATGCAGGTTTCATCATGATTAGTTCTGATTTTTATGATGCAAAATTGTAGTTGTAGTGTTAAGCTAAATTCGATTTTATGTTATCAAATGATTTATAAATTGTTTGATTTAGGGATTGATGTTAAAATAAAAAACGGCCAATAAATTAATATTGGCCGTTCCTGTTAACTTATTGTGAACCTACTTTTTATCAGCTGTATACTTATTGCTGAACTTCTTATCCAATTGTTTATGCAAATTATCCAGGTTGATATCTCTTCCCTGAATAAATGCCTGTTCCACTTTGTTGGTTCTCATGTCTAAAGCATCTCCGGCAGAAATAAAGAAAGTAGCATCTTTTCCTGTTTCAATGCTTCCTGTAATTTTATCAACGCCCATAACTTTTGCGGCATTAAGGGTAATGGTAGATAATGCTTTTTCTTTATCCAAACCCCAAGCGGTAACTGTTCCAGCCATAAAAGGCAGGTTCCGTTGTTGCCAGTAACCATCGATGCTTAATACTACATTTAAACCTGCATTAGCCAAAACAGCTGCATTTTTATACGGCATATTTACATCATCATCATTGTTGTTTGGCAAGGCGTGAGGTTGTTTTACCACCAAACTGATATTATTTTCTTTTAAGAAATCGACTATTAAATAAGCTTCATCAGCGCCGGTGATTACGGGTGTGATGCCGAATTTCTTGGCGAAGTTTACAGCAGCAACAATATCTTTTTGACTATCAGCTGTGATAAATAACTTTTCCTCGCCAGAGAAAACTTTTTTCATGGCATCAAAGCGATTATTGATTACCTCAGGTTTGCCCATTTCTGAATAGGCTTTTGCTTCTGCGAAGAAAGAGGTTAACTGCGCAATTGCAGCTTGCGTTCTTTCAGTTAATGCTTCAGGTGACATTTGCGGTCTGCCGAAGCCACCGAACCCGCCTCTGAAACGTGGTGTTACCGGCCAGCTCATGTGCATGGCGTCATCAGTTTTTATGGCTGCATCTTCCCAGTTCCAGGCATCCAGTTGAACTACTGATGAACTTCCAGATACTGTTCCACCCTGTGGAGTGGGCTGCGCCATTAATACGCCATTGCTACGTAACGTTGCCGGAACTTTCGAATCGGTGTTGTAAGCTACAATAGAGCGGATGTGCGAGTTGAAATCACCAATTTCCTGAAAATCCAAAGTTGCTTTTACCGCCTCAATTTCTGTTAAACCTAAATTGGTTGTAGCTGCGATAAAACCCGGATAAACGTGTTTTCCTGTGGCAACAATTCTGTTTACATCATCTTGTGGCACCTGTCCGTTTGCAGTAACCGAAATAATTTTTCCGTTGCTGAAAAGAATGGTGCCATTTTCAATCACTGTTCCGTTGCCCACGTGCACGGTTGCACCCGTAATGGCGATGGTTTTAGTTTGTTTTTTAGCTGGCGAAATGTTTGCCTGGGCAAAACACATCAGGCTTGTTGCCGAAAAAGCCAGACTCATTAAATATGTTTTCATGTTAGTGTGCATGTTCTTTCTCGGTTAATTCTGCTGAATAATTTTCTAAAGTTTCGCAATTGTACAAGCGTGGTGCATCTCCCATTGGGCGTTGCATTCTGCCACCTTTACTTTTACTTTCTAACATTTTTTGGATCAAACGGGCTTTTTCAGCTTGCTGTGCTTTAATTACCTGCGCATCTTTTTCAATATCCCAGTAAGCAATACCGTCAACAAATGTTTTCTCTGCTTTTGCGTAAATTGAAAGTGGATTAGCAGTCCAGATCACTACATCGGCATCTTTTCCAGGTTTTAAACTCCCAACCTTATCGTCAATGTGAAGCATACGTGCAGGATTCAAAGTCACAAATTTCAAAGCATCTTCTTCCGGAACATTGCCATAAAGCACTGATTTGCCAGCTTCCTGGTTCAGGTGACGAGCCATTTCTGCATCATCAGAGTTGAAAGCAGTGGTTACGCCAACATTGTGCATAATTTTTCCATTGTAAGGAATGGCCTCAGCAACCTCATTTTTGTAAGCCCACCAATCTGAGAAAGTAGAACCCGCAATACCATGTGCTTTCATTTTATCAGCCACTTTATAGCCTTCTAAAATGTGTGTGAAAGTATTGATTTTAAAACCAAGGCTATCAGCAACATGAATTAACATATTGATTTCGCTTTGTACGTAAGAGTGGCAAGTAATGAAACGTTTGTTGTTCAGGATTTCAACGATCGCATCCAATTCCAAATCTCTGCGAACGCTGTTGCCTTTTACTTTCATTGCTTTTTCATATTCTTTCGCACGGGTAAATTCATCCACAAAAGTTTGCTCAACGCCCATACGGGTTACCGGGAAACGGGCGCCCGTACCAAAATTACTTTGCTTCACATTTTCTCCTAGTGCAAATTTGATGAATCCATCAGCGCCAGCAAACTTTAATTCCTCCGGTGATTTACCCCATCGAAGTTTAATCAGTTGCGACTGACCTCCAACCGGATTCGCGGAACCGTGTAAAATATGAGAAGTGGTCACACCACCAGCCAATTGGCGGTAAATATTTACATCTTCCGAATTGATGATATCGGCAATGCGAACTTCTGCAGAAACAGATTGGGCGCCTTCATTAATACCACCAGCGCCAGCAATATGCGAATGTTCATCGATAATACCTGCAGTGATGTGTTTGCCTGTGGCATCAATCACTTTTGCGCCACCTGCAGAGAGGTTTTTCCCTACAGCTTTAATTTTTCCGTTCTCTAATAGTACATCTGCATTTTGAAGTACGCCATCTTTTTCATTCGTCCAAACCGTACCGTTTTTGATTAAAACAGTTTCCACTTTTGGTAATTCTGTTGCACCAAAAGCAGTGAATGGATAAATTAACGAACCCACCGCTAATGATGGCTTTGGCTCATCTTTTTTAGGCATTTCTTTCGCAGCCTCTTTAAAAGTTGCGGTAAATTTCCCTGTAGATCCATCTGCCAAAGCAGATTCACCTTTAATGGTTATCGGGTTGGCAGAAGTAATGTATCCGCTTAAACGCACATCGCCTTTCGGATTTTTCTTCAGATTGAAATTGATGCTTACCCAGTCGCCGCTTCTGGTGAAAGTAGCCGAGGTTTTAACGCTATCTACACCAGTTCTTTCAATTGCAGCGGTTGAGCCGCCACCTGTTCCGGTGATTTTAAGAGTTAAAGCGCCAGCGCCATCCACATTGAGGTTATAAGTTCCACGAATATCGCTCACATCAATTTTATTAACGATGAAGCGTTTTCCCTGTACCCAGTTTTCGAAAATAATATTGCCGTTTTTGAATAAGTTGTCCGATGAAATTAAAAAATTAGCCACTTTGCCTTTTTCCAGTGAACCAACTTTATCTCCAATGCCCAATAAATTGGCAGGAATTGTAGTTACCGCTAATAAAGCTTGTTTCTCAGTTAAACCGTTTTCAATCGCGGTGCGGATATTCGTCCAGAAATCACGGCTGTTTTCTAAACCAAAGGCAGTAAGTGCAAAATTAACACCTGCCTTTTCTAAAGCTGCCGGATTGGTTGGAGCCAATTCCCAACCTTTCATTTGTGATAAGGTTACATTTCTGGCTTCCGCAGGGTCTTCTACATCATATGCTTTTGGAAAAGATATCGGAACGATCAAACTTGCACCAGTTGCCTTGATTTCGTTAATGCGTTGATATTCATCGCCACCAGATTTAATGATGAATTTCTTGCCAAATTCTTTTCCAATTTTATCAGCACGAAGTACATTCTGCCATCCATCAACTTCAAAAATTTGAGGAATGGTTTGTTGTTTCCCAAATTCATCTAATGAAATGTTGTATTCCTCTTTTTGTTTGCCATACCATTGCGCATCGTAATAAGTTTGGCGCAACAAAGCAATTGATCCCATTAAAGAAGTAGGATAATCATTCGATGAAGTTCCTTTGTTGAAAGAGTAATTTGCTGCAGTTTGATCTTTCAGAATCACTGCATTATCAGCGCCTTCGTTCAGCGTTACCGCTGCAGAAACACCACGGGCAATGCCATCGCGACTGATTACATTCACGCTTCCAAAACCAACCTTACGCAATTCATCAGCTTTTTTGGTATCTACTGAAAAAATATTTTTCACATAAGTTTCAGGTCTGATGGCTTCGTTCCAGCCATAAGCACCTTTCTTGGTAGAAACAAAAATAGATTGACGTTGTCCGCCAAAGCCCCGGGCCTGGGCGGGTGCTTCAGCAATTCCGTAATTCGAAAAAGCATCAACCAATGAGGGATAAATAAATTTTCCTTTCAAATCTACAACCACATAACCCTTAGGTACAGCAACACCAGCGCCAACTGCCTGGATGGTTTGTCCTTTGATTAAAAGTGTAGCATTTGTTAAGGTTTGGTTGGCATTTACTACTATAGTCGCATTTGTAAAGGCAAACATTCCTGGCCGCGTATCAAAAGAGCCGTTTACAGGGAAGGTGGTTTGCTGTGCAAACATAATTGTAGTAGAAAATACCATCGCAACAGCGAGTAAAATTTTCTTCATGATCAGTTTGGGGGTTTATTTTGTTTAAAACTAATATAAATTAGCGTTGGTTGAGCAGAATATCCTATTTTTTACAATTAATCCCTATTTTTGGACAAACATATTTTATAAAAATGTATAGTATCTTAAAATCTGCGCACTCTGGATGGCGCTACATCGTATTAATCTTATTAGTAATTGCAGTTATCAATGCTTTATCGGGTTGGTTTGGAAAAAAAACTTACACAGAAGGTAATCGTAAATTAAATGTGTTTACACTAATTAGTGCACATATTCAGTTTTTGATTGGCTTAGTGCTTTATTTTTTAAGTCCGCTTACTAAATTGCCTATGAGCGATGCGATTGGCAGATACTTTAAAGCAGAGCATACCGCGATGATGATTGTTGCCATTGTTTTAATCACTGTTGGTAATGCAAAATCGAAAAGAGTTGCAGATGCTGTAGACAAACATCGTAATATTGCTATTTTCTTCGGATTGGCCTTGGTGCTGATTGTGGTTTCTATTTTGGTGATGACAAAAAATGTTCCAGGGAGATCATTTTTTGGGATATCTTAAAAATTAAGCATTTATTGGTAGCGCTTATAGCGTTTCGATAAAGATTTAATTAATAAATTTTAAAATTTACAAGGGAAATCTGATTTAAAAGCAGATTTCCCTTTTTTTAGGATTGAACGTGTTGCAGGAAATTTCACAAATATTTCCATTATTCAAAATTCTTTATATTTTTGTCGCTCATGATCAACAATATACATACATGGCTTTGGCAAAGTAATTCAAAACAGAATTGCGCCGGCTGCGTATGAGGAAAATATTTTTATCAACCTAAACCTTAAAGAACCATTAAAGCCCGGCGTAGAACCACACGCCGGGCTTTTTATTTTTAATAATAAATCCCGTCACTGCGAGGCACGAAGCAATGACGGAAATACCGTAAAAAAATGTACAGAATAAATACTACTTACAAAAAATTACTTGCCGATACCACCACGCCAGTGAGTATTTATCTTCGCTTACGTGATGTTTATCCAAACAGTATTTTGCTGGAGAGTTCAGATTACCATAGCAGAGAAAATTCAATGAGTTTTGTTTGTGCCGATCCGGTTGCGGGAATTATCTTAAAAGGAAAACGTTTAGAAACATATTTTCCGGATGGTACCGTTGGCATTACAGAAAGCAAAAATCTGATGCAGGAGATCGCAGATTTTAAAGATAAGTTTAAAGAAACTGAACTGCCTGAAATTAAATTTATTTCAAGCGGGCTTTTTGGTTATTTCACCTGGAATGCGGTTCAGCACTTTGAAGATATTCAATTCACTTCTGAAACTCCAGAAGGAGAAGAGATTCCAGAAATGCAATACCATTTATATCGGTACATCATTGCGATCGATCATTTCAAAAACGAAATCACGCTTTTTAAAAATACCTTTGAGGGAGAAGAGGAGGGGGGATTGGAAAAAATGGAATACCTGATTCAGAATAAAAATTATCCTGAATACAAATTCCAGCTTCGGGGGGAAGAAACTTCGAATCTAACCGATCAGGGCTTTATGGATCTGGTAGAGAAACTGCAAAAGCACATTTATCGTGGTGATGTATTTCAAATTGTGCCGTCAAGAGCCTTTAAACAGGCTTTCTCTGGTGATGAATTTAATGTTTACCGATGTTTGAGATCGATTAATCCATCGCCTTACCTGTTCTATTTCGATTATGGAAATTTCAAGCTTTTTGGTTCATCACCTGAAGCACAAATCACCATTAAAAACAATACGGCCAATATTTTTCCAATTGCCGGAACCTTTAAGCGTAGCGGGAATGATATCGAAGATGCAGAACAGGCTAAAAAATTAGAGCAAGATCCAAAAGAAAGTGCCGAACATGTGATGCTGGTAGATTTAGCCAGAAATGACTTAAGCCGTCATTGCAATCGTGTAGAAGTGAAATCATTTAAAGAGGTTCAATATTATTCGCATTTGATTCACTTGGTGAGTAAAGTAAGTGGTCATTTACAGGAAAATGTAAGTGCTTTTAATGTGGTTGCAGATACTTATCCGGCAGGCACCTTGAGTGGTGCGCCAAAATATAAAGCCATGCAATTAATTGATGAAAATGAAAAGCTGGGACGTAATTTTTATGCCGGCGCAATTGGTTTCATGGGTTTCAACGAAGATTTTAACCATGCCATCATGATCAGGACGTTTATGAGTAAAAATAACGAACTGCATTACCGAGCTGGTGCGGGTATTGTGGCGGATTCAGTTCCTGAAACTGAAATGCAGGAAGTGAACAATAAGATTGCTGCCTTACGTAAGGCTTTAGAAATGGCCGAGGGCATTTGATGGAAGATGGATTTTTTAATAGAAAATTAACCAATGGAAAATAAAGATAAAAAGGCTGTTTTAGTAATCGATAACTACGATAGTTTCACCTATAACCTGGTTCATTTAATTAACGAGGTGGGTTACGAAGCAGTGGTTTGGAGAAATGATAAATTCGAACTGGCTGATGTAGCGCAATACGACAAAATTTTGCTTTCACCTGGGCCGGGTATCCCTGAAGAGGCTGGATTATTATTGGATGTGATTAAAACTTATGCACCAACAAAGAGTATTTTTGGTGTTTGTTTAGGTCAGCAGGCCATTGCCGAAGCTTTTGGCGGAACACTATTGAACCTGGGCAGACCGATGCATGGTATAGCTACACCAGTTACCGTTGTGGATGGCGATGAACCACTATTTTGGGAATGTCCGCAAACGATAAATGTTGGTCGTTACCACAGTTGGGTAGTGAGTAAAGAGAATTTTCCATCTTGTTTGAAGATTACGGCCAGAGATCACAAAAGTGAGATAATGGCTTTGAGACATGAAAGCCTGGATGTTCGCGGGGTACAGTTTCATCCTGAAAGTGTGCTGACCGAGCATGGTAAACAGATGATGGAGAATTGGTTGACAACCCCCTAGCCCCCTAAAGGGGGAATGATGTGCAACGTTGAAAAACAAAAGTAAACTATTGAAAAACAATAAAAATAAGCTATGAGTGCTGGATATTCAAAGCCCCCTTTAGGGGGTGGGGGGTCTATTTTAGATAAAATCGTATTACGGAAAAAAGAAGAAGTTGCTGATGCAAAGCGACTGATCTCCATACAAGATTTAGAGAAGGCGGATCATTTTAAACGTACGCCTTACTCTTTTAAAGAGTTTTTGTTGACTGAAGACAGAACCGGAATTATTGCAGAGTTTAAACGACGTTCTCCATCAAAAGGTTTGATCAATGGTGTTGCTGACGTCGCGGAGGTTACCCAGGCCTACAATAATGCTGGCGCATCTGCGCTGTCTGTGTTAACCGATGTCGATTTTTTTGGCGGAAAAACTGATGATATTTTAGCAGCGAGAGCGGTAAATCAGATCCCCATTCTTCGTAAGGATTTTATGATTGATGAATACCAGATTTTAGAAGCAAAAGCCTGGGGTGCTGATATCATTTTACTAATTGCAGCGATTCTGACGCCAAAACAAATTAATGATTTTGGCAAGTTTGCACAAAATTTAGGATTGAATGTTTTGTTGGAAGTCCATAATCTGGAGGAACTGGAAAGAAGTATTTGTCCAAATTTGGATGCCATTGGCGTCAATAACAGAAACCTGGCAGATTTTACGGTAGATATTCAAACTTCTTTTGATTTGGTTAATCGTATTCCTGATGAATTTTTGAAAATCTCCGAAAGTGCCATCAGCAATCCTCAAACCATTAAAGAACTGAAAACCGCTGGATTCAATGGCTTTTTAATCGGCGAGAACTTCATGAAAACCAATAACCCTGGCGCTTCAATAAAAGAATTTGTTGCACAAATTTAAACAGTCTTATATCCAGTTTTGTCAGTCTGAGCTTGTTGGAGATTCGTTTTGGCGTTTCGACAAGCTCAACGTGACAAATCTGTAAAAAATGTGGTATTAGATCATTGTATTGATTCCTAAATTTTAAAGTGTAACGCTCCTAATCTCGCCTATTTTTTCTTTCTGAAACAAAGCATAAGTGTTGTTGTTAAATGAATGCAAGCGCTAATATTTAACCAACAAATTACTTTTATGCAGTATCTCGACCATTTTTTCGGTTATCCTATTCCTATTTTTATCAAGAACTTAATTATTGGGATAGCCGCAATTCTACTCGGACTACTTATTAAATTTATCATTCATGAAATCTTTATTATGCTTTCCCGCTGGTGGGATTCTGTGATTATAAAATCTACCATTAAACATCTTCGCAGGCCAATAGCGGTGTTCATTCCTTTGCTCTTATTAAATTCATCACTTGATATTATGGTGATGCCGGCGTCGGTTCGATTGCACCTTGATAAAATGCTCGAAATTGCGCTTACTGCAATTTTTGCACTCATATTAATCAGGTTGATTAACGTTCTGGAAGACTTTTTTTATCTCAAATATGATCTCAATAAAGAAAACAATCTGAAGGAAAGAAAAATCCGTACACAGCTCCAGTTTGTAAGAAAGTTCATTGTTTCGCTGATCATTTTAATTACTGCCGCTATCATTTTGTTGAGTTTCGAAAGTATGCGTAAAATCGGTGCAGGTTTACTTACGGGAGTTGGAATTGGTGGAATTATTATCGGTTTCGCTGCACAAAAATCTCTGGGAAATTTACTGGCAGGTTTTCAAATCGCTTTTACACAGCCCATCCGGATTGATGATGTATTAATTGTTGAAGGAGAATGGGGAAGAGTGGAAGAAATAACCCTGACTTACGTTGTGGTGAGTATCTGGGATCAGCGGAGATTGATTTTGCCCATTACCTACTTCATTGAAAAACCCTTCCAGAACTGGACAAGGGTTTCGGCAGATTTACTCGGAACCGTGTTTTTATATATGGATTATACCATTCCGATTGAACCCTTGCGCCAGGAGTTAACAAGGCTTTTAACAACTAATCCCCTTTGGGATAAACGAGTAAATGTGGTTCAGGTTACCGATACAAATAAAGACGGATCAATTGAGATTAGGTTTCTAATGAGTGCTTCTAATTCATCAAGAGCCTTTGATTTGCGTTGCAATGTACGCGAAGCCATGATCACTTTTATCCAAAATAATTATCCTGAAAGTTTACCGAAAACAAGGCTGGAACACAAGGATAAGTTTGCAAATCTTTAAATAGAGCACCATTTCAAAAAAATATCGGAACGTATATTAGTAAATCGTTTTATTGATTGTATTAATATTAGCTCACTATATTTTGCAATATATTCAGTTTAATGCACTAGATTTTTAGTTTTCAAATTAATTATTCTTAATTTGTTTAACGCTGATTTTCTGTAAGTTAAGGTTAAGTTCCTTATCTTCTGCATATTGACTGGCTTTTGATGGGTTTCTGTTGGCATAATTGTTGATTTTTTGGAAAAAAAATAATTAATCATCCTAACATTTTAATCCATGAAAAACTTAAAAAAAGTTCTCTTTACTATTCTGCCGTTACTAACTTTAACAATTTTGTTTTCTTGTAAAAAAGAAAGCAATGAAATGCCAACCGATTCAGAGAACAAAAACTTTAAATTTACTGTAACTGTTGATGGAGTAGAAGAGCAAGATTACGTATCATTTGTTTTTGTAGGTGGAAGCCTTGACAATGCAAAAACCATTTGGAAAGTTAATGGTGTGACTAAAAACAATGAAACAGCCATCTCTTTGGGAAAAAACGATTTCTTGGGCGCTACAAAAACTTATGTAATTGAAAGTACAACACCTTTAAGATTAGTTACAACCAGTCAACAATGTTTAAATCCAGGTGCTACAAATCCTTCATTTAAAGTGAGCTATAAAGCTGAAGTAAATGGACAAGTCGTTACAAATGATCAAAACTTTACGGTAACTTCTACAACTGATTATACGCATAAATACGATTATTAATCAACACTAAGTTTTGATCAAATACAAAAGGAGAAATCTTTAATCGCTGAATATCGCAATTAAGATTTCTCCTTTTTTTGTTGTCATGCCTGATTGAGCCGAAGTGTATTAACTATTTAAACAAGCTTTTCAGCTTTGCTAATTTCTCCTGCAAATCGCCATCGGCATCTTTTTTTACCTGCTGGGGTTTTGGAGCAAAATTCTTCGTTCTCTGGTAGCTGTTGTTCGCTGGTTGTTCCTTATTCCTTGCTTTTTCGGGCTTCGGAATTTTGTCTCCCGATTTTGGACTGTTTTCGGTTTTCATCGATAAAGAAATTCGCTTGCGGGCAGCATCAACTTCCATTACGGTAACTTCAACTTTTTGATGTACTTTAACAACATCATTTGGATTGGCCACGAAGCGATTAGCCAGTTGGCTGGTGTGTACTAAACCATCCTGATGCACGCCAATATCAACAAAGGCACCGAAATTGGTGATGTTAGTTACAATTCCGGGCAATTTCATGCCTATTCTCAAATCGCCGATTTCATTTACGCCATCTGTAAAGCTAAAAGCTTCGAACGCTTCACGCGGATCGCGGCCAGGTTTGGCCAGCTCTTTTAGAATGTCGTTTAACGTTGGCAAACCAATTTCATCGGTAACATATTGTTGTGGCTTAATTCGCTTTTGCAATTGTGTATCTTTCATCAAAGCAGAAACTGTTGTGCCTAAATCTTTGGCCATTTTATCAACTACCGCATATCGTTCCGGATGCACGCCACTCATATCTAAAACGTTCTCAGCATGACGAATGCGTAAGAAACCAGCTGCCTGCTCATAGGCTTTATCACCCAGGCGAGGCACTTTCTTTAAGCTTTCCCGATTTTTGAAAGCGCCATTACTATTCCGGTAATCAACAATGTTTTGCGCTAAAGTTGGCCCTAAGCCAGAAACGTAAGCCAGGATTTGTTTCGATGCCGTATTCAACTCCACTCCAACAGCATTTACCGCACTAATAACCGTATCATCTAAACTGGCCTGTAATTTATTTTGATCAACATCATGCTGGTATTGCCCAACACCTATCGATTTCGGATCGATTTTTACCAATTCTGCCAGTGGATCCATCAAACGGCGACCGATAGAAACAGCACCACGAACGGTAATATCTTGCGTTGGAAACTCTTCTCTCGCTACTTCTGATGCAGAATAAATAGATGCACCACTTTCATTAACCATTACAATGGTCACTTGTGGTAAATTCAGAGCACGGATAAATGCTTCAGTTTCTCTGCCAGCAGTTCCATTACCAATGGCAATGGCCTCTACCTTGTGTTTTTCGCAAAGCTGTTGAATGGTTATTTCGGCATTCTTCACATTGCCTTGGCCGGTGTGCGGGTAAATGGCTGTGTTTTCCAAAAGCTGGCCTTGCTTATCTAAACAAACAACCTTACAGCCGGTACGGAATCCTGGATCAATGGCCAATACATTTTTCTGTCCCATTGGTGCAGCCAATAGCAACTGACGGGCATTTTCTGCAAAAACCCGAATGGCTTCTTCATCGGCTTTCTGTTTGGTTAACACCCGAAGTTCGGTTTCCATTGCGGGCTCCAGCAAACGCTTGTAACCATCTTCCAATGCTTGCTGAACTTGTTTCGATGCGGCATTGTTGCCTAGCACAAATTGATTTTCCAGCATTTCGATTGCGCCTTCGGCTGGCGGTAAAGCATCCAAACGTAAAATTAACTCTTTCTCTCCACGGCGCATCGCCAGAACACGGTGCGATGCAGCAGTTTTAACAGGCTCATTCCATTCAAAATAATCCTTGTACTTAATACCTTCTTCTTCTTTTCCTTTAATTACTTCCGATTTAAATTCTGCTTTTTCCTGAAAGTAAGTGCGCATTTTGGTACGGGCTTCAGCATTTTCAGAAATCATTTCAGCGATAATGTCTCTAGCACCTGCTAATGCCTCTGCTAAAGAATTTACTCCTTTTTCAGCATCAATAAATTTATCTGCTTCAGCGTCTAAATCAAAGTGCTTCTGGTCAAAAATTTGCAATGCCAAAGGCTCCAAGCCTTTCTCTTTCGCTACAGATGCACGGGTTTTACGTTTGGGTTTGTACGGAAGATATATGTCCTCTAAAAGTGAAATAGTCTCCGCTTCATTAATTTTCTTTTCCAGTTCGGGCGTCAGTTTTCCAAGCTCGGTCATCGATTTCAAAATCGCTTCGCGGCGTTTATCTAAATCGCGTAATTGCAATACCCTGTCGCGGATCGCAGCAACTTCAACCTCATCTAAACTTCCGGTTAATTCCTTGCGGTAGCGGGAAATAAAAGGTACGGTTGCGCCTTCATCCAACAGGCTTACTGTAGCCGTAACTTGTTTTTCTGCAATTTTTAATTCTGCAGCTATGATTTTATGATGAGCTAACATATTAAGATTTTCAATTTAAAGGAAGCAAAGCTAATCAGGATTTACGGAATTTAAGGATTTTAAAAATCAAGTTTTCCACCGAAAAATGTGGGAAATTTTTATCGGATGAAATTGTATGTGAATATAATTTCGCGAGCTATAAAAATTTGAAAAGCAATATCAGCAGGCAAATTAATGTTCGTCTGGCTTTCCGCTAAATGCCCGATGAAGAATCGGGCGATACCGCTGCAATCCAGTTTATGTGGACAGGTAAATGCAACTATTTGCAGTTGCAAAGTTTACCATATGCTAACGTGTTTTAAAGGAATAATCAAAATGGCCTGTTTTCACAGGCCATTTCATTTAATACATTAAAAATATGGTTGGTTTTTTATGGAGATCGATTTCCTCCTTGCGCCAGTTATATACGCTTTGGGTTTTAATAAACTCATCCTCGGCGGTTAGGTTGCTGGCCACACAAATTTGTGTGTTAGGTTTGCAACTTTTTAGTACTTCTTCAAAAAGTTGATTATTTCGAAATGGCGTTTCAATAAAAATTTGGGTTTGTTTATATCGGCTGGCTGATAAGTCTAAATCCTTAATGCGTTTAGTGCGCTGTTCCTTATCAATGGGCAAATATCCCCAGAAGGCAAAACTCTGTCCATTAAAACCAGAAGCCATTAATGCCAATAAAATTGAGCTTGGGCCAACCAAGGGTACAACTTTGATCCCACGTTTGTGTGCTTCGGCTACAATATCGGCACCCGGGTCTGCAATTCCCGGACAACCCGCTTCACTCATTAAACCCACATCTTTTCCTGCTTTTAGCTCATTAAAAAACTGCCCTAAGTCAGTACGGTTATGTTTTCCGTAATCATGTACGATTAGATCTTTCTGAGGTGTTTTTAAACCTGCCTCCTTCAAAAATCGACGAGCTGTTTTACTGTTCTCTACAATATAGGTGTCAATTTGGTTAATGGTATCAACCAAATAGGGCGTAAAGGTTTTGTGTGCTACCTCTTCAGCAAGAGGAACAGGAATAAGATATAAAGTGCCGTTCTGCATGATGCAAAAATAGGTACAATAAACAGAATTTTAGTTTTAAAGTTTTAGCAGCGTTCGATATAATCTCTTTTGTAAACAGTGGTGTAGCAAATTTTATTTCTGAATGACTTATATTCTGCACAATTATCACGTGTATAAAACGTTAAATAATAGTTAAATATGCCTTAATTGGCATGATTTGGCAGAAAACGAAAAAACTATGCATGCATATTAAACCTTGCTAATTTTTGGTTCTCTAATTGATACACACAAGTTAGGTTATTAAAATAAACACACAAATGAAAACACTGAAAAAATCGGCAGTTGTGCTGGGGCTTTTTGGGCTCCTTGTCGGAACCACCACCTTAGTCAGGGCACAAGACTATCAAGATAGCTACCAGGATGATGGTTATAGCACGGGGAATATTTCCATGCAAACCTTTTATGATGAACTCAGTCCGTACGGAACCTGGATTCAGGATCCGCAGTATGGTTACGTTTGGCGTCCGGATGTTGATCAAAATGCATTTCGTCCTTACTACACCAACGGGCGTTGGGCCATGACAGAATATGGCAATACCTGGGTTTCCAATTATGATTGGGGTTGGGCTCCATTTCACTATGGCCGTTGGGTAATAAATAGTTACCGCCAATGGATTTGGTTACCGGATACCAACTGGGGGCCAGCTTGGGTTGATTGGAGAAGTGGTGATGGTTATTATGGCTGGGCACCAATGGCGCCAAGCATTAACATTAATTTAAGCTTTGGCCGCCGTTATGTGGTACCAGAATTTTGCTGGAACTTTATTCCGCAAAGAAATATCTACATTAATACCTTTCCAAGATATGATTACGGCCGTAATAATGTTTATATCCGCAACACTACCATCATTAACAACACTTATGTTTACAACAGAAGAAGTTATTATGGCGGCCCGAGAATGGAAGACATTAGAAGAGCAACCAATCGTGATGTAACGGTTTATCGTTATGCGCAAAGTAATCGCCCGGGTGCAAGTAGAGTAGGTGGAAGGGAAGTTTCGATTTACCGACCAAGGCCGGAACGTAATGCAGTTGATAATCGCAATGCTGCTCCAAGAAAATTTGAACAAGGGAATGCAGGAATTAGCAGAGGCGGCAGAAATGAGGGCTATGCGAATCGTGATCAAAGGGGCAGAGATAACGATGGCAATCGTGGCAATAATGAACAAAGAGGGAATAGCGATAACCGTTTTGGTTCAAGAAATGATAACCGCAATGGCAGAGGAAATGATGCAAACGTTGGCAGAGACAATCAACCCAACAATAGAGGTGAGGCTTATGATCGCAATGCCAATGGAAGAACAAGCCGTGGAAATACCAATGGAATTGAGCAAAGAAATGGTGATGCAAATGTGAACAGCCGTCAGGATCAGCAGCGTTCGGAGCAAATACGCCAGCAACGCAACCAGCAAGATCGTATGAGCCAGGATCAGCAACGTGCTCAACGTGAAGTGAGGGGCAATGACGAGCGTTCGCAACAAATGCAGCGGCAACGTGCTGAGCAAGCTGCTCAACAGAACTCTCAACGTAATGAGCAAATGCAGCAACAACGTTCTCAGCAAGTGGAACAGCAAAGGGCTCAACGCAATGAGCAGATGCAACAGCAACGTTCACAACAAATGGAACAGCAAAGGGCTCAACGTGATCAGCAAATGCAGCAACAACGTTCTCAGCAAATGGAACAGCAAAGAGCTCAACGTGATCAGCAGATGCAGCAGCAACGTTCTCAGCAAATGGAACAGCAAAGGGCTCAACGTGATCAGCAAATGCAGCAACAACGTTCGCAGCAAGCTGAACAGCAAAGGGCACAGCGTGATGCTCAGCAACAACAACAAAGGGCCCAACAGCAACAACAAATGCAACAACGCCAGGAACAAAGAAGAACTGAAGCAGCACCTCAGCAACAAAGAGGGGGCGGCGAAAGAAGCGGCTCTGAAGGAAGAAGGCCATCGAGAGGTGGACGAGGATAGATGGATTGAAAGTCCCGATGAAAATCGGGGCTTTTTTTATGGGTAGTTATTGCCCTGCAGCTTGATGTAATTTGCTCAAATCTTTTCCTTTAAAAGTACTCTTAGCGTTTGGATGAAGATTGTCAGGGTCTAACAAGAAAGTTTCGATCCCAAGTTCTAAACCAAATTTTATTTCCGAATCTGCGTCATCTCCAATGATTAAAATTTCATTTTTGTTGAGGTTATGTTTTTCGATCAAATTAATGAAAGCTTGCTTTTTATTCGATACAGAAACATCAACCACGTGCACCTCTTCAAAATCATCGGCTATGCCCAACATTATAACTTTTGATTTTTGCTGTTTTGGAAAGCCCGCCGTAACAATAAATTTCCGGCCTTGTAAGCTTTTAATATAGGGATAATCGTCGCTTGGTTGAAGCGGCTTCAACACCTCTCTGTTGGCAAGATATTCAACAGTATGATCAACCACATCTTTAGGGAAATGGTATTTCTCTGCCACTTTTAAAAAAGGTGTTCGCAACATCTCATCTTTAGCTACCTGGTAATCTGCCTGATCGATCTTTAAATTTTGTTGATCTAACAGATCATATAGCCCAGTCATTAACACCTCTTTATTTGGTTTGGTAAAGTAAATAGTGTTATCAAGATCAATAAAAAATACTTGTTTCATTATGGATTGGTTTTTGTATGATGAAAAAAATTAAAACACCTCAAGGTAAAATATGTTTAATTACTAAATAGCAAACATCATGAAAAAAGAGACAAAAATTATAGTAGGCGTATTAGCCGGAGCAGCATTGGGAGCAACTATCGCATTAGCATTATCGTCAGATTCTACTAATGATTTAAAAGGTAAAGTATCAGATTTTTTTGCTGATTTGCTAGATGCATCAAAAGATAAATTAGCTGGCTTAGCTGATAAAGCTTCAGGAGTAGCCGATAAGGTAAAAGATAAAATTGCTGAAGTAAACGCTTAACGAAATTGGAAATGCCGGAAATATCCGGCATTTTTATTTCAAATTCTAACCACATCTAAATGAAGATTGCCTTTCACGGTGCTGCCCGTACAGTTACGGGAAGTAAGCACCTTATTACCCTAAAAAATAATACCCAAATATTATTAGATTGTGGACTGTTTCAAGGAATGGGCCATGTTACCGATAAGCTGAATGATTATTTTGGCTTTGATCCGAAAAAAATTACCTATCTCGTTTTATCTCATGCACATATCGACCATTGTGGCCTTTTGCCCAAATTGGTTGCTGATGGTTTTGAGGGTAAAATATTTTGTACACCTGCTACAATGGATTTATCCAGAATTCTGATGATGGATTCGGCAAAGATTCAGATGCAGGATGCTGAATTTTCTAACCGGCACCTGCGGGCAGGAGAAGAGATGGAGGAAGCGCTTTATACTGATGAAGATGTAACCAAAACATTAAGCCAGATGAAGATTGTTGCTTATGAGGAAGATTTTAAAATCGATGAGCACATTAGTTTAAAATTTACCGATGCCGGCCATATTCTGGGCAGTGCAGCAGTACATTTAACCATTACCGAAGATGGGAAAACCCAAAAAATTACTTTCTCAGGTGATGTTGGCCGCTATGGTGATTTACTTTTAAAAAGCCCGCAGCAGTTCGATCAGGCGGATTATATTTTAATGGAATCAACATATGGCGATTCATTACATAAAGATCTCGATCCAATTGAGGACATGCTTTTTGAAATCATCAACCATACTTGCAAGGTAAAGAAGGGAAAAGTCATCATTCCGGCTTTTGCTGTGGGCAGAACTCAGGAGTTGCTTTTTGCCTTAAATGGTTTGGAGTTGAAAGGCAAACTGCCTGATGTTCCATATTACGTAGATAGTCCTTTGTCTTCCAAGGCCACTGAAATTTTGCGCAATCATCCGGAGGTTTACAATAATGGCGTGAAACAGGTCTTAAAGGTTGATCATGATATTTTTGGCTTCAAGGGTTTACGCTTTATCGAAAGCGTTGAAGAATCGAAAAAGTTAAATGAAGATCCGCGACCTTGTGTAATTATTTCTGCTTCAGGAATGGCTGATGCCGGACGTGTGAAATATCACATCAGAAACAATATCGGCAATCAGAAAAACACCATTTTGATGGTAGGCTACTGTGAACCAAATTCATTGGGCGGACAGTTAATTGCAGGTAAAAAAGTGGTTGAAATTTTTAGAGATGAATATGAAGTGAAAGCTGAAATTCAATCTATAAAATCGATGAGTGCGCATGGCGATTATGAAGATTTATTGCAATTTCTTTCTTGCCAGGATCCGGCGAAAGTAAAACAGCTGTTTTTGGTTCACGGTGAATATGACGTTCAGCAAAATTTTGCCACAAGATTGAAGGATCATGGATTTAAGCATGTAGCTATTCCAGAATACCATCAGGAGTTTGAATTGGAATAAACTTCATCTTGGATTGATTGTTATTTCTACCGGACGGAGAAATCTTTTAACTTGATGATTTTATCGGATTTAAATTCATAGTATTTATTACGAGGCACGAAGCAATCTTTTACCGAATGAGATTGCTTCGTGCCTCGCAATGACGATTCTTATTGGTTTTACAGTAATCCAATACATGTTCCATTTTTTTATCTTTGCCTTATGGATGTTTTTGGTAAAGCGCTTACTGATATTTATAAAACCGGCGAAGCCGATATACTTTGGCTGCATAATTCTTACGGCGAGCCAGAAGAAATGCCTTTAGAGTTTTTTTTTCGTGATGATGAGGATATGCCTGTATTGGAACTACAGGCTCTGAAAATGTGTGAGGGGAAAGTGTTGGATATTGGTGCCGGAGTCGGCAGTCATGCTTTACTGTTGCAGGCTTTTAATATTGATGTAACTGCGATTGATGTTTCGGAGGCAGCCGTGAATATTATGAAAGATCGTGGGGTTAAAAAAGCTTTGCTGCAGGATGTTTTTACCTATCAAGATAAATTTGATACCATTTTAATGCTAATGAACGGCATTGGCCTAACCGGAACGTTGGCCGGATTTAAAGATTTTCTAATCAGAATAAAAGATCTACTTCATCCTGGAGGACAAGTGATTTTCGATTCATCTGATATTTCATATCTCTATGAAGACCTGCCAAAACCTCAAAATCAGTATTATGGTGAAGTTTCTTATCAATACGAATATAAAGGAGAAAAAGGGAATTGGTTCAACTGGGTTTATGTTGATGAAGAAACGATCAAAACAATTGCAAAAGAAACAGGCTGGAATTGCGAAATGATATTTGATGATGGCGAAGATCAATATTTGGTTAAACTGACTTTAGCTTAGCATCAGCTTTTAAAACACGAGGTCATCTAACTTAGATAGATGACCTCGTGTTTTGGAATAATGATCTTCAAATTTTTAGAAGTTGAAGAATGTTTGTCGGCCACCCACTTTTTGTCCAAAGTTTTGAATATTGTAAGTGAGTGTTAACATTCCATATCTACCTAAGTTATTTGTCTGGTAATCAATCACACTATTTCCTGTAATCTCAACCGATCTACGTACATTACTTTGCAAAATATCATTAATCGCTAATTTTAATTGTAACCGGTCGTTTTTCATGAAAAGATAGGTTACAGCTGCATTCCAAAGTTTAATGTTGTTATTATAGCCTGCAATTTGTTGTGTATTGGCAGTTATGGCGAAATTGGTTTCAAACACAACCTTTTTAGGATATCGAATGATCAGTTCTGAAGTTGCTGTATGCGTGTTATAGCTTAGGTTTGTATAAAAACTATCCTGATAACGGCTGCGGTTTAAACTAACCGAATAAAATTGAGAAATCTCTACCAGATCGTTAAAGTTCACACGAACATTACCATTTGGTCCGATGTAAAATACATTGGCATCACTGCGGATATTATTGATAATCACAGGAGCGTGATTGATATTCCCCCAAACACCTATGCCCAATTTTAACGTTGTTTTATTAATTTTAAAATCTCTTGATCCATTTGCCCCACCATTGAAATTATAAATACCACTTACGTTAACTGGAGTAACGGTTTGCACACCATTGCTAATGCTTATAGTATTTACAATTCCGTTTTTGGTGAAATTTCCATAACCGTATAAATTGTAATTGATCAGATTTTTAGGATCATATTTGTACATATTTATGCTTAACCGCTGCATTCTGGCAGGTAGTAACGCCGGATTACCGTTTCTAATATAAAGTGCATTGGTATTATCAGCAACAGGTTGAAGGTAGCTCACATTAGGCTCTGTGAAACGGGCATCATAATTCAGTCTGAAAATTTTGTAAACCAGCTGGAAAGTTGGCCATATAAAATTATAGCGCTGATCGATATTGTTGGAATTGCTGAAACGATTATTTAATGAGATATAGTTATGAACAACACCTGGTTGGATGTTAAAATCTTTTGTGATTTTATATCTTAAACTTAAATTAGTATTTGTTTTAAAGCCATTTTGTTCTACCGTTTGGCTTAAATTAGGTATAGCAATATCATATAATTGATTTGCCGGATTCCGGTAAAAAGTACTCAGTGCATTTTCATTATTGAGGATATTTCCACTTAAATCAATTTTAAAACTCAGCTTTTTGCTGATTGGTTCACTATAGTTGGTATAAATGTACGATCTAAAATTTTCAACCTGATTGTTACGTAGCTGATCAATTTCGGATGTGGACGGGGTAAGAAAGAAATTGCTGATGCTCCGGTTATAGTTTAGATTTGGGTTCGGCGTGGTAGATACATCGAAACCAATATTGAATGCCCTTCCAGCTTTCTTGAAATCTTTGCTCAAATCAGCAACCAGCTGATATTTATTGCTTGATGAATTGCGATCGATTAAATTTTGCAGGTTATTTACCAACTGGCCCGAAGCATTTGTGTTGCTAGAATAATTTGTGCTTACCGTATTAGTTGAGTTTAAAACTATAAAAGGTTCAATGGTTAATTGTGTGAGCGAATCTATTTGCCAATCTAATTTTCCTGCAATGTTATGTTTTAGCGTTAAAGCGCTTGTGTTCTCATTCGCATTTGTAATTAACCGATCGTTACCTAAGGTTTGGTTGGTATTGGTCAGTTTTTCAAGCAAATTATCGTTCCGCCCAAAAAAGTATTGGGTGTTGAGTTTGATTCCTTTTTTGGTCAACGTATTAAAATTAAAACCGCCACCTGAAGAAGTTTGGATACCGTTAAAACTACCCCCGAAACTAATACCATTAAATTCAAAGTATCCTCCTGAACTCATCATCATAGAATTTACACCGCTTCGGGCAAATCCACCAATCCTTTGCACATCATTAGGGTTAAAACCTGGCTGATTGATATTGTTTCCATAAGCAAGCACACTTACCTGCGTGGTATCACGAAAAAAGTTCATCAATCCTCCAGCCTGATAAAGTTCCTTGCTTCCGCCACCGGCATATAACTTTCCAAAAGCACCCTTCTTAATTGCTTTTTTAAGTTTCAGGTTTATAATTTGAGGGATTTCTGCTGCTGTCAAATCAGGATCTCGTCTTTTCGCCTGCTTATCATCAACCACCTGAACTTTATCAATAATGTTTGCCGGTAGGTTTTTAGTGGCTATTTGCTGGTCTCCACCAAAAAATTCTTTTCCATCAACCAATATTTTGCTAACTGCCTTTCCGTTAACCTGAATTGAGCCATCTGATCCAATTTGTACGCCTGGTAGTTTCTTCAATAAATCTTCTACAACAGCTGAGGGTAAGGTTTTAAAAGATTCGGCGTTAAATTCGATGGTATCTTTCCTTACAATGATGGGTGGTCTGTCTGCTACAATATTTACCTCATTTAAATCATTGGCCTGTGTCGACAGATAAAGTGTGCCCAGGTTGATATTTGGCTGCTCAGCCGTAATGGACACTTCTTTCCGGTAGGTTCCATATTGCCACGCCGTAATAACTAAACGGTATTTAATGCCAACCTGCAAGTTATTAATTTTGAAAGTTCCCTTATCATCCGATAGTTTGTAGCTATTAAGAACACTATCGCCAGTTTTATAAACAGATACCGTTGAATAATTTAAGGTGGTTTTATGGTTAGCGCTATCAGCTAAAACACCAGTAATACTTCCATTCTTCTGAGCAAAAAGATTTAAAAAGGTAAGGCAAAAAGCGATCGATAGTAATAGTTTCTTCATATACATGTCTTAATAATGGAATTGCTAATTTATAGTGGGTTGAGGTTTGGTTTTTAAAAATGTGATGAGCAAGTATAAAAAAGGGATGAACAGGTTTGTTTAATGCAAGACGCCAATTACTTAAAAGTGTTGCAATAAAAATTATTCAACTAAATATTTAGTTAAAAATAATTTTGTTTGTTCACTTTTACAAACACAATCAAAAAAATTACAATGGAAGGGATTAACATTAATGTAGAGCGGGATGGATTTCTGTTTGAAGTCGGGATGATTTTAAATTAAAAATCCCCGGAAAGTGAATGCCGGGGAAGTTAGAATAAAATTGAAAGCGTTACTTTAAGTCGTTATAATTGATAATTTTAATGTTCGGATTTTTTGATAAAATTTCTTCCATAAAAATCCGGTGTGAGGCGCCTACGCCAACAACAACCCTCTTGGCGTTTTTAGCCATAGCCTGATCAACTATGTTTTTGCACATGGCTTCATTTCTTAACAACCATGGCGCTACCATATCTTTTAGTAAGGCTGTAGGAAATCCGGCATAGCCATAAAAGTGGCGTCCACCATATAAATTCCATGCCTCATCTACCCGTCCGTATTTTTCGCTATTCATACCAGCATAGGGATCAGCATTAAAAATTTTAGACTCTTCCTCTGTAAAAGCCCAGTACTTGTCCATTGCTTTTACAGTAGCTGCTTCTGCAGAGGTAGTGTCGGCTTTCGCTGTTTTTATCATCACTTTGTAAGCCGAATCCATCTTTCCCCAGGCAATTCCCCATGGTTTATCATAAGTTTGGCAATCCATATTGTAAATCTGATCTTGCTTCAACTGATAAATCAGTGGAAAATAAATTTTGGCGTATTCGCTTCCTGGTCTGTACAAACCAGCTTTTTTTAGCGAATCTGTCATCCCAAACATTTTGGTGTAAGTTGCCATTTCTTCTTTTCCAAAACGCGATTTCATGTCATTTTCCAATAGGAAGATCTGATAATCAGCATTTCCTCTATCCCAGTTTTTGGCGTAATTTACGGCCAGGTTCATTCTGGTTTTATGGTAATATGCAAATGATGATAGTGCTTTTTTATCTTTGGCAATTTTCGATGAAAGGTTTTTAACTTCTCCGGGATTTAGTTTTTCAAGGTAATCATGACCTTTTCTAAAAGCTTTTTTAGCCCAATGATCTTCAGGTAGGGTAGCATAATCAGCAGGTGGGAGATATTCTCCAAAAACCATATCTGGTTTGAAGTTTTTGAGTTTATTAATGATGGATTGAAAATCTTGAGTCGATTTTGAATTGTCATGGGCCGAGCCAACAATTACGATTTCAATTTGATTTTGAGCATCGCTCTTGATAGATACGCCCATCAAAATAAATAATATTAGGCTGAAGTTAAATAGGGTTTTCATAATGAATCTTGTTTTTGTTGATTCAAATATGAGCTGATTTGCTAACCTGATCTATTTAATTATCCCAATGGGCCGGAATATTATCCAAAACTGAAATTGCCGATAGAATAGGATTCATCCTGCCTTTAAAGGGGTTCAAATAAAATTCGGCAGGTTTCATCCTTAAAATGGAAACTTAGTTCATTAAATTCTTATTGAAATTTACTATCAGCTTAAACAGATCGTTATACTCATTCAATGGTAGCGTTTCAGACTTGTCAAAAATATCATGGTAAGCAGGCGGTCCTCCCTGGGTATAAATAAAAAAAGCAGGTACACCTTTTTCTGTAAAAAAATAATGGTCGCTATTGGCAGCTTTGCCTCTTGAATTTATTTTTGAAATGTATTTATGCGCATCGTTGATCTGATTTAAAAGCGAGAAAGCTTTCGGGTAAACACTTGCATTAACAACAGTCATTCCTGCTTCGCCTGTGCCTACCAAATCAAGGTTGATCAGGAATTTTATTTTGCTTAAAGGCAATAATGGATTCTCGGTATAATATTTTGATCCCAAAAGTCCAGCCTCTTCTGCAGCAAAGCAAATAAAACCAATGGAGTAAGGCTGCGGATTTGCGGCATAATATTTAGCCAAGCTCAACAGGGTGGCCACTCCTGCGGCGTTATCATTAGCTCCGGGAAAATATGTTTCGGCGCCCATGCCGCCCAAATGATCATAATGAGCGGTAATCATCAATATAGAATCTGGATATTTTGTACCCTTAACTAAACCACAAATATTTGATGCCCGAAAATTCGGCACAAATTTATTTTCGATATCAACCATAATTTTTTTCGGCAGATCATTGAAATTTTTTCTGTTTATTTGAATTTGAGTGATCTCTCCAACTTCTGTCGCTACAGACCACGTTAACTTATCTTTTAAAGAAACCAGAAGCTGCGGCGAAGCTAGAAAATTTAAGCTGTCTTTTTGCGAGAGATTTCCTTTAAATTTAATACTTCGGCTCTCGTTGTTCACGATAAAATCCTTTCCTGGCGCCAAATTTTTGCCATTAATTTCCACCTGCATTTTGCCAGGAAAAGTATTTACCGGAAAGTTGAAATCTTGTTTGTAATTATTCGAGAAAGGAATCAAGCCAGATTTTTTATATTCGGCCGCTAAAAAATCTGCCGCTTTTTGCATCCCGTTTTTAGTATAACCTCTTCCCCACAATGCTTTGGAGCTAAGTTTATCAACCATTTTTCTGGTGTATACAGAATCCTGGGCGAAACATTGTAAAGAAGAAAACAAGGCTAATAGCATCAAAAACTTTTTCATGGTTGTAATTTAATATTGTTGATGGAAATTTTAAGGATAAATAAATTTAAACCATCAGAATCATTTGCCAACAAAAAAGCCATTTAACGCGTACATTAAATGGCTTAGGATGTGATTTTGCAATAGGTTATTTCACTAAATAGGGCTGTAGAGCCGTTTTTATTTTTTCTTTATTTTGAGTAGCAGACCATTTTTCTTTGATTGATTGATCGCCTAAGCTGAACAACGTTTCATAAAGTAATTTTCCGTTGGCACTCGTTTGAACCTTGAAATTTGTGTTCGAAGTTTTGGCAAAATCTGCCCATACATCACGCACAGCTGCCCAATACGTTTTCTGGTTTTCCCACCATTTTTGTGCATAGGCAAATTTTACCGGATCAATTTTAGTAAACTCTTCATACCCTTTTTCAGTGGCAATCAATTTATCGCCCTGAGGTGTACGAACTACTTTTTTGTTGTCTTGCTCAAACATCCAACCATCTTTGGTAATGGTAATTCTGCTGCCTCGATTTAAAACATTGTAATCTTTACGAACTGTCGATTCTCTTCTCGGCAGAGGTGAGTCTGTTTCACTTTGCCATGAATCATGACCACCAACGTGACTCCAGGTTCCATAACCCTGGTAACGTGGACTATCATCAACCTGATATACTTTTTGAGTCCATTTTCCTTTTACATCTGCGGCTGTTAAGTTTACTTTTTTCCAGGCATTATCCTGGGTATACAGCATAATTTCCGGATCTTCATACGTCCAATCCTGGCGCCAGTGCTTAATCACGGTAGAATCATTAATGGCTAACATGTGCTGAATCACAATTTTTTTCGGTTCATCAACAATAATCTCTGCCCATTCGTTACCATGACTTCTGTAAGGTTTGCTAAAAGTATAGTCAGGGTTTGGAGAAGTTACTTCAGCATAGTTGAAGTTTACTTTGTAAAAACCAGCCAAAGCTTTAATCGAATTTCTGTCTTGCTCCAGTTTATCTTGAGCATGCGCACTAACTGTTACTAGTGTTGCCAATCCGACGATTAAGTTAAAAATTTTCATTCTATATTGTTTTTAAGGTTGTATTAATGATTTGAAACTGCATGATTTTTCTTTTTCTTCTTCTTGCCCCACCAAATAATGAAACCGGTTATTGGTAAACTAGCTGCGATTAAACTGCCGAAAAATGCCAGGATTTTACCCGGTAAACCTAAGATCGCTCCGACATGGATATCGTAATTCATGCCGATTAAAGCTTCTCCAGCGTTTTTTTCTGATTGATTTTTCCGGTTCAGTAATTTCCCTGAATATTGATCAAATTGTATCACATCGTGGTTCCAGTAGGTTTCTTCACCTCTGTAACCTGTGGCATAAATGGTTGCGGTGCCAACTGCAGCCGGCGACATCCCTATCCGGTCGGCATCGGTAAATTTTTGCTTCGCCTGTTCATAAGCAACATCAAAAGGAATTGCTGAAATGGTTTTGGTAGAATCTGATTTAACTTCCACAAAGGCTGGCGGGGTTACACTTCGCGATGCCACAACATAAACTGTAGTTTGAAACCACTTGAAAGCCCAAACTAGTCCCGTTAAAGCAAGGATTAAACAAATGATCATCACATAAAAACCGAGAACATTGTGCAGGTCATAGTTTATGCGCTTAAATTTTGCCGACCATTTTATTTTGAAACTCTTATCGAAGTTTGATTTCTTAAGATTTTTTGGCCACCACATAACCATTCCTGAAATTAACAGGAATACAAAAATGATAGTTGCCCACCCGATAATTTGTTGCCCAATGGGATGATTGAGTAGAAAACTCCAGTGAAGCATTTTAATAATGGCAAAGAATTCATATTTATGGTCTACTACCAACGTCACCTTGCCTGTGTAAGGGTTTACATAAACGACATCGTAATAATCAACCGAATCAAAATACCAGAATGCTTCAGGGTTACCTGCTTTGTAAACACCAAACTCCCATGCACGATCTGGTGCTTTGTAAGTAGAAATAAAAGTGATTTTTTTACCTTTTCCTAAAGCTTTTTCAGCATTTGCTTTCAATGTACTCAGAGGAAGCGTTTGAGGTTGCGCCGGTACAGTTACAAAAAACTCTTTTTGATGGATGAATGCTGTAATTTCATGCTGAAAGGCAAAAATGCACCCGGTAATGCCCAAATGAAAAACCACCAAACCCGAGGCAATGCCCAGCCAGAGGTGAAGCCAATCACTGACTCTTCTTATTTTTGATTTTTTAGTTTTTTTTGGTGTTGGTTTTGTTAGTGCCATTAAAGCTGTATTTACTAAAATAACCAACTGCCAGTTTACCTGTCAATTGGTTAAAAAAAGGGTAATGTTGTTTAGTTAACTTGAGTAGTATAAGTTACCAAGTGCCATACTTTTTCGTAATCTTTTCCATTTAATTTTCCAGAAGCTTTTTCTTCGGTAAAGGCCTCTAAAAAATAGTTTCCTTTTTGCTCTGGCTTAAAAGTAAATTTGCCATCTGCATCGGTTTCTGTAGGAACTACTTTTCGCTCCGCGTTTACAACGGTCAGCTTTTGTTTCGCCAATGGTGTTTTATTGTAGATGACCTGATAAGTTGCTGATTCGCCAGCTTTTTGAACATATTTTCCAGGTCTGATTGTTAAAGCCGCGTCTGCTGGAAAAGCAGTATTAACTTTTGATCCTCCAACTGCAACATCTGCAAAAGCATAGTACAACAATTTGCCTTTTTCATAAATGTCAGCTACTTCGTGTACCACTGATAATTTATAAGTTCCATTCTGATCAGGTGTGAAGCTGGCTTTGAAGAAATGCACATCCGGCGAAGCCGTTAAAACTTTTATTGCGCCATTGGGTGCAGTTAAAACAAGCTTGAACTGTTTTAAATTGCTAAACCATTTTGCTGCAGAATCAGGCTCGTTGGCTTCATACTCACCAAAGAAAATTTTTACTTCTTGTGCCTGGCCTTTTTTTCCATTGGCAGTAGTTTCAATCCACAGTGCATGTGAAAAAACATTGGTAACACTAAAGGCAAGTAATAATACTAATAGGGATAATTTCGTTTTCATTATTTTTCGGTTTAAATAAAAGCCAGTAAAAACCATCTGATAAGTTTTTACTGGCGGTATGATTAAAATTTGTAAGCTACGCTAACTCTAAAGTTTCTTGGTGCTTCAGCCTGCCATGAATAAGCAGCCTGATTGTAATCTGGAGCATTCCAATATCCAGTATAATAAGATCCGGTGTATAAGTATTTATCTAAAATGTTGAACACATTTCCCGTGATTTTTAGTTTTTTATTTGCCCAGAAAAGTCCGCCATCCAGTTTGAAATAATCAGGTAAGTTTTGCTCTGGATTTGTTGGACTGAAGTTGGCCGTTGCCCTGTCAACCAAATAAGTAAATCCGCCAGAAATACCTAAGCCTTTTAAAGCACCATTTTGCAACGTATAGGTTAACCAGGCATTTGAAGTATGTTTGGCAAAACCAGGAATAACTTGTCCTACAAATAAAACATCAGTAGAGACTCCATTTGCAACTTCAGTTACTTTTCCGTCTGTATAGGCGTAGTTAGCAATTAAATTTAAGCCTTTGGCCAATTCTCCTCGAACATCGAACTCGATCCCTTGTGCTCTTTTTTCTCCAACAACAATGCTGAAATTTTCTTTTATTGTATTAGTTGGATCATTAGGGTTTGGGACAAATATATTATTAGGATCGGCAGTAAGCTCATTTTGTTTGGTAATTCTGTAAGCCGATAGGGTTGTATTCCAGCGGCCATCGAACCAATCTTTTTTAATTCCGATTTCTTTATTGTTTCCTGTTATCGGTTTTGGTGTGGAACCATTACGCAAAAAGCCTGATTGCGGCGTAAAAGCCTCATCATACAAAGCATAAACAGAAGTATTTTTATCAACCGATACACTTAAGCCAACTCTTGGCGTGACATGTTTCGCTTTATCTGGTGAGCCACCCCAAGCCGATTGACTTACATAAGTGTATCTACCTGCAAGTGTTAAACGGATTCTGTTTTCCCAGAAACCCAATTCATCCTGAAGGTAACCGCTTAAGTATTTCTGTCCCATTAATCCACCCGCTGCAATGGCTCTTTCTTGTAAGCTGGCAGAGCGATCGAAATTTGGGTAACCATTTGATGGAAAACCATAGTTTGGGTTGGCTAGATTAAATGGCGATGATGCGGCATCTAGATCATGAGACTGACCCCAATCTGCGATGTAATCTTTTTTTCCGCCATCAAATCCGGCTAAAATCCGGTGAACTATTCCGCCCGTGTTCACTGTACCATTTAAAAATACCTGAGCAAGGTGCATGGAGCTTTCCGCATCCCAGATGCCAACATTACGGATAATTGTCCCGTTAGGATATACCGCTGATGGCCATGAACTTGAACCGTTTTGTAAGTATTTATAATATGCAGCCTGAGCAGTTAACTTCCAGTTTTGTCCTAGTTGCTGCTGCAAATTGAATGTTAAGCTGTGATCATTGATGCGTGTAGGTTGTACGCCAGGTTGTGTGAGGGTAAAATCTCTTGGCAGTGTTGCATAACCAGTTGTGCTGAATAAATAATATGAACCCACTTCAGTCATCTTTGCATTTTGCAACGTGTATTCTGCCGTTAATTTTGTGCTAGGAGTGATTTGATAACTTAAAACAGGAGCAAAGCTGTAGCGATCGTTTTCTTCATATGGTCTGAAAGATCCCTTACTTTGCGCCGCAGCATTTAATCTGAATAAGAATTTTCCGTCTGCAGTTAACTTGTGATCAAGGTCGATGGTTGTTCTGTATAAATCATAACTTCCAGCGGTAAAAGAAACTTCACCCTGATTTAATCCGGTAGGTTTTTTAGTTACCACATTGTACATTCCACTTGGATCGCCATTACCCAACATAAAACCTGCCGGACCTTTTACAAATTCGATATGATCTACGAAACTCATATCCTCAGTTAACGGACCCCAATATGATGAAACTACATTAAAGCCGTTACGCATGGCCTGAATTTGTGAACCCCTCATTAATACGTTGGTATACAAATCCCCCCAGTGTTCTAAACGAACGGCTCCACTAACATTTCTTAGTATTCCGTCGCTCATGCTTATCAGTTGCTGATCTTTAATTACCTGGTTGCTTACCACCTGGATATTTTGTGGCGCTTCCAGTAGGGGCTCGTTCAGCCTTAAGGTGGCTGAAGGTAAACTTACTTTGTATTTTTTATTGATGCCTGCAACGGTCACCTCTTCCAAGGCCTGATCGTTTTCTACCAGAACAAAATTTAAGGTCTTATTTTCGCCCTCAACAACTGTAATCGACTGCTCAGATGAATTAATTCCCACTGCTGATGCTTTAATGGTATAGGTTCCGGGTTTCACACGGTTAATGGTATATTTCCCTTCATCATCGGTGATGGTACCTTGGCCTTTACCTTTTAAGCCTACCGAAATATATGCAGCTGGTTTACCGTTTGATGTGGTAACAGTACCCTTAATGGTAGCAGTTTGCTGAGCGTATGAAAATATGGAGAGGAGGATGAATATGAGCGTTAAACTGAATAGTCTGACTTGGTGCATGTTAAATTTTATTTGGATTAATTCTAAACAGCCGCAAAATAACGTTAGAAAATTTTATTATCCAAATTATTTTGAACAATTCTAAATAAGATTTCTGAATTTTAACGTCTGGTAGGATTAATCTGCTCGAGAGCAAAGCATCAATCATCTCAAAAAAAAAAGGATTGCCGACTTTGGCAATCCTGAAACGATAATTTTTGGGGTAAAATTTTTATTTAATCAGAACTGTCGCCAGGTTTATGGCTCGTTCTGTATCATTGGCTGGATTAATTAAGCCACCGCAAATAATATCGTAATGGTATCCTGCCACAAAGGTTGCGCTCGTTGAAACTGCTTTTACCGTTCCGGTTGAAGTTTCCTTCGCATCGAATGTATATGTTCCAGGTGTTATGGCGATAAACCCGCTTGCTGTTTTGTAGCTTTTGTTTGTAATTAATGCAGTGGTTTCGCCAGTTTTTGCTAAATCTAATGCTGGCGCATCGGGTGCTAAATTGATGTAACGGATATATGCCCGATCAGCTGATGCCATAGTTAAATCGTCTGAAATGAATAAAGCCTCCAGTTCACCAGGTTTATTGATAAGGTAAAAGCTGTTATAAGTGCCGGGGGTTAAATTTATAGTCTTGGTAAATAAACTTTCAGCGTTATTTTCAGAGGTAAACTTTACGGTTGTGGAACCTGTAGCATAGGTTGTGTAAGCAGTTGAACCGCCATAAGGCAATGCTGAAGAACTTACCGATGTGCTATTGATAAATGGATAATAGGTAGCTAAAGTTGGCGCCGAATTAATAATTCTGATGTAACTTAAGTTGGTGTCAGTTTCTTCTTTTTTACAGGAGCTAAAAGTAATTAAGACGAATAAGAGAATTGAAAGAGTGTAGGTTAAACTTCTGGGGCTAAATAAGGAAAGATTCTTCATTAATTTTCGGTTTGATTTAAGATAAAACGTATACTTTTAAAACGGCAACGACAACGAATTCGCTACAACATTGCAAATATTCGTTTTAAACCCTAATGCTGGTTGTTAAATGATGTTAAGTATTGTTAAACCACTTACAGTTTTTGTTAATAATGTTAAAATTCGTGAAGCAATGGCAACAGCGCTATATAAAGTGAAAATTTTGATTTAGCCTGATCACTTTCTCATAAGTCAGGAGAGTTTAAAAAAATGTTATGATTTTATAAAAAAATCAGTTTAATATTGTGTAACTCAATTATTATTTAAACCTTTGCACCTCAATAGAGTTAAAGCCGTTTTAATACGCAAGAGATGATTAAAAATTTTTTACATAAACTTTCTGTTTTCACAACGCAACTGGCGTTTGGGAAAAGTCTGTTTATTAATCATTTCCAGCCCGTATTTTACTATCCCACAAGTCGGCAAAATTTTACTCCACGTATTTAGTACTCCACTAAACGTAACGAGGAATTGATCCTCTCTAAAAACCCAATTAACAAGAATACTTATAATTTTTCGTTAGAAAACGAATGGATATTAACGAATTTATAGTGCAGGTTGCACTTCCTGAACATCGTGTATTTGCAGAACAAATCGTAACCGAGATGGCCGAATCTGCTAAAGCACGTGGTACGGGCATTGCTAAACGTTCTCCTGACTATGTTGCAAATAAAATGCAAGAAGGCAAAGCCGTTATTGCATTTCATAAAGATGGTACCTGGGCTGGTTTTTGCTACATCGAAACCTGGAGCCACGGACAATTTGTGGCCAACTCTGGTTTAATCGTTTCGCCTGAATTTAGAAAAGCTGGCTTGGCACATGCCATCAAAGAGAAAGTTTTCGAGCTTTCCAGAAGTTTGTACCCAAAAGCGAAGATTTTTGGACTAACCACAGGTTTAGCCGTAATGAAAATTAATTCAGATTTAGGTTATGAACCGGTTACCTATTCAGAATTAACACAGGATGAAGAATTCTGGAAAGGTTGCCAAAGTTGTGTAAACTTCGAAATATTGAAAATGAAGGAACGTAAAAACTGCATGTGTACCGCTATGCTTTACGATCCGGCTACTCAAAAACATGATGCTGCCAAAAAATTTGCCGAAGAGTTACAAAAGAAACCCAAATTATATGAGCGTTTTATGCGCATCAAACAACGTTTAGTTGTTAAACCTAAGCCGAAATCAGGCTTTAAAGTATTGATGTTTTTATTTACCCTATTATTTAATAAGTAATGAAGAAGAAAGTAGTTTTAGCTTTTAGCGGAGGTCTTGATACCTCATTTTGTTGTATTTATCTGGCGCAAGATCGCGGGTTAGAAGTTCACTCGGTAATTGTAAATACTGGAGGTTTTTCTGACGAAGAATTACAAGAGATTGAGAAAAGAGCTTATGCTTTAGGTGTGAAATCTCATGCTGTGGTAGATGAAACTGAAAGTTACTACGATGGGTGCATTAAATACTTAATCTTCGGAAACGTATTAAAAAATGCAACTTATCCACTTTCTGTTAGTGCAGAACGCGTTAGTCAGGCTACGGCAATTGCTAACTACGTAAAAAAAATCGGTGCTGATTATGTTGCTCATGGCAGTACAGGTGCTGGTAACGATCAGGTACGTTTTGATATGATTTTCAATATCATTATTCCTGAAGTTGAAATCATTACCCCAATTAGAGATTTGAAATTATCCCGCGAAGCGGAAATAGAATATTTAGCCGAGCATGGTGTCGAATATAGTGCTGAAAAAGCAAGATATTCAATTAACAAAGGTTTATGGGGAACTTCAGTAGGGGGAAAGGAAACTCTAACCTCTCATGAAACTTTACCAGAAAGCGCTTGGCCAACTCAGGTTTCGGAAACAGAGTCGCGTAAGCTGGAACTAACTTTCGAAAAAGGGGAATTGGTAGCAATTGATGGTGAAACTTTAGCTCCGGTTAGAGCGATTCAAAAACTTCAAGCCATTGCTCAACCTTTCGGAATTGGAAGAGATATTCACGTTGGCGATACGATTATCGGTATTAAGGGGCGTGTTGGTTTCGAAGCTGCAGCACCGGTTCTAATTATTAAAGCACACCACACTTTAGAAAAACATACGCTAACAAAATGGCAGTTAAGCTGGAAAGAGCAATTATCTTCTTTCTACGGTAACTGGCTGCACGAAGGTCAATTCCACGACCCAATTATGCGGAACATCGAAGCTTTCTTGGCAGATACGCAAAAGGTAGTAAGCGGTAAAGTATTTGTTGAATTGTTGCCTTACCGTTTCCACATTATCGGTATTGAATCTAACCACGATTTAATGAGTAATAAATTTGGTAGCTACGGCGAAATGAATAATGCCTGGAGTGGCGAAGATGTGAAAGGTTTTTCTAAAATCTTTGGTAACCAGGTAATGATTTGGCATAAAGTGAATTCTGAAGAAGCTTAAAGCTAAATGACTAAAGTAGAAAGCTTCCGTTCCTGCCTCGTCATTGCGAGGAGGAAAGACGAAGCAATCTCTTTACAATTGTCATCCTGACTTATCCCGATTTTACATCGGTAGCTTGTCGAAGGATTATTAAAACTAATTTTCATATCCATCTATAATTGATAGAACAGATTATGAGTAACAAAATTAAGGCAGGAATAATTGGTGGAGCAGGTTATACAGGTGGCGAAATGCTCCGTATCTTGATTAACCATCCAAATGTTGAAATTGCTTTCGTAAATAGCACCAGTAATGCAGGGAATTTAATTTCTGATGTACATACTGATTTAATTGGCGATACAGATTTACGTTTTACAGATAGAACTGATTTTGAAGAATTATTTAAGTCCCCTCTTTCAGGAGGGGATTTAGGGGAGACTGTGCTTTTCCTTTGTGTTGGCCACGGTGATGCTAAGAAATTCTTGGCCGCAAACCCGATTAATGATAATATCAAAATCATTGATTTATCTCAGGATTTCAGATTGAACGCCAATGCTAAATTTGAAAATCGTGACTTTGTTTACGGGCTTCCAGAATTAAATCGTGAAAAAATAAAATCCGCTCATAACATCGCAAATCCTGGTTGTTTTGCAACTTGTATTCAATTGGGTTTATTGCCTTTAGCGGCAAAAGGTTTAATTAATGCAGAAATTCACATTAATGCAACCACTGGTTCAACTGGTGCAGGGCAGAGTTTGGCAGTAACTTCCCACTTTAGTTGGAGAAATAATAACCTTTCCATTTACAAAGCTTTCGAGCACCAACATTTGAATGAAATTGGTGAGAGTTTATTGCAATTGCAACCAGCTCTTTCAGAAACTTTGAGTTTCATCCCGCAACGCGGAGATTTTACCAGAGGTATTTTGGCAGCGATGTATTTAGAAAGTGATTTAACTTTAGAAGAAGCACAAACTATTTATGAAGACTATTACAATGCGCATCCTTTTACGCATGTTAGTCGGAAAAACATTGATTTAAAACAGGTAGTAAATACCAATAAAGCGCTGGTTCATGTAGAAAAACATGGAAATAAACTGTTTATCATCAGCATTATCGATAACCTGTTAAAAGGCGCCAGCGGGCAAGCAGTTCAGAATATGAACTTAATGTTTGGCTTGGAAGAAACAGCGGGCCTGCGTTTGAAAGCAGTAGGGTTTTAGGTTTTAAGTAATACGTTATAAGTGGATGCAAAATTTCAAAGATTTAAAAGTTTGGGAAAAATCCCATCAACTTACGCTTAGTATTTATAAAACAAGTGCCAAGTTCCCAAAGGAAGAAGTTTATAGTTTAACAAATCAACTTCGGCGGGCATCGGCATCTATACCAGCAAATATTGCCGAAGGTTGTGGTAAAAATTCACAAGCAGATTTGGCGAAATTTTTAAGTATCTCTTTGGGTTCGGCTAATGAAACAGAATATTTCTTGATTTTATCAAGAGATTTAGATTACCTAACTGAAGAGCAATTCACAGTTTTATCTAACAGTATTAATGAAGTTAAGGCAATGCTTATCAATTTAATTTCGAGAGTGAGAGCACCCAAACCTATAACTTAAAACGTACAACTTTTAACATCGTAACATGCAACTATTCGACGTTTATCCTCTTAACGATATAGAAATTACAAAAGCATCTGGCAGTAATGTTTGGGATGCTAATGAACAAAAATATTTAGACTTATATGGCGGTCACGCAGTGATTTCGATTGGTCACACCAATCCGCATTATGTAAGCCGTTTGACTGACCAACTAAACAAGGTTGGTTTTTATTCCAATTCAGTTAAAATTCCTTTGCAGGTTCAATTGGCAGACAAACTAGGTCAGGTTTCTGGGAAAAAAGATTTTCAATTATTCCTGGTAAACTCTGGTGCAGAAGCGAATGAAAATGCGTTGAAACTCGCTTCATTTTATAATGGCAGAAAGAAAGTAATCGCTTTCACAGGTGCTTTCCACGGGCGTACATCATTAGCGGTTGCGGTAACTGATAACCCTAAAATTGTAGCACCTGTTAATCAAACTGAAAATGTAATCTTCCTGCCTTTTAATAATGAAGTAGCTTTGGAAGAAACTTTTAAATCGCAGGGCGATGAAATTTCAGCTGTAATTATCGAGGGCATCCAAGGTGTTGGCGGAATTAAAGAAGCCTCGAAGAGTTTCTTACAGAAAATCCGTTCACTTTGTGATGAGTATAATGCAGTTTACATTGCCGATTCGGTTCAGTGCGGTTATGGCAGAACAGGTTTGTTTTATTCACACGATTATTCAGGTGTTGAAGCAGATGTTTATACCATGGCCAAAGGAATGGGTAACGGTTTTCCGGTAGCGGGAATCTCAATTGCACCAAAATTTAAACCATGGCATGGTGAATTAGGTACCACTTTTGGCGGTAACCATTTGGCTTGCGCTGCGGCTTTAGCTGTTTTAGAGGTGATGGAAAAAGATAACCTGATGAAGAATGCTGAAGAAATCGGGAACTATCTAATTACCGAATTGAAGAAATTTGAGCAAGTAAAAGAAGTTCGCGGTCGCGGATTGATGATTGGGATTGAATTGCCTGAAGAATTGGCCCATGTTAAAAAGGAGTTATTATTTAAACATTTTATTTTTACAGGCGAGGCAAAACCGAATGTTATCCGTTTATTGCCAGCTTTGAATTTAACTAAAGCACACGCTGATGAGTTTTTGGCGGCGTTTAGTGAGTTGGTAAAATAAGCTGAAAGACTAAAGCTAAAAGCGGAATGCAATTAGCTTATATGATGGTAAAGGATTAAATTAGTGTATCCCTATTTTCTATTTAAACATTAAGCTTAAACGAAAATGAGAGATTATCAAAAATTGGAAGTATGGAAAAAAGCGCATTTGATGGTGCTATTTGTTTATTCAGATATACTTCCATTATTTCCTGCATCCGAAAAGTATGATTTGCATAGTCAGGTTAAAAGAGCGGCTTACTCTATTCCTTTAAATATTGTAGAGGGGGCAGGAAGAAATTCCACAATGGATTTTGCTCGGTTTTTAGATATGGCATTAGGCTCCTGCCATGAAGCAGAATATGCTTGTTTGCTGGCAAAGGATTTGAGATACTTAAATGAGGAGAAGTATCAAGAAATAAATAATAAAACGAACGAAGTTAAGGCAATGCTTATAGGCTTGCTGAAGCGATTAAGAACATAATAAGTTAAAGTCAGGCTTTGTTTTCTGCATTTTCGCAGTAAGCTTTCAGCCTTTAGCTTTAACCTTTAAGCTTTAAAAAATGAAACTTTTCACTTCCGTACATGATGTTCCAAGCATCAAACAATTTGTAAAAGATGCGCTAGAATTAAAGGCAAATCCTTATGCACATCAAAGTTTGGGTAAAAACAAAACCTTAGGGTTGGTTTTTATGAATCCAAGTTTGCGTACCCGTTTAAGCACTCAGAAAGCTGCGCTAAACTTAGGGATGAATGTGATGGTCATGAATTTGGATAAAGAAGGTTGGGCTTTAGAAACACAGGATGGTGTGGTAATGAATGGCTCAACCGTTGAGCACATTCGTGAGGCTGCTGCCGTAATGGGTCAATATTGCGACATTCTGGGATTACGCTCTTTCCCGAAGTTAAACAATCGTGAGGAAGATTATAGTGAAGATTTCTTTAACAAATTTGTAAAGTATTGCGCTGTTCCTGTCGTGAGTTTGGAAAGCGCAACTCGCCACCCCTTACAAAGTTTTGCCGATATTATTACCATTCACGAAACCTGGACTAAACAACCTGATGGAAGAAAACCAAAAGTTGTTTTGGCTTGGGCACCTCATGTAAAAGCTTTGCCGCAGGCTGTTCCAAATTCTTTTGCAGAATGGATGTGCAAAGCGCAAGCAGAAGGGATGATTGATTTTACCATCGCACAACCCGAAGGTTATGAATTGGCAGAAGAATTTACACCAGGTGCAGATATACAATATAATATAGAAGAAGCTTTGGCTGGCGCTGATTACGTTTATGTGAAAAACTGGAGCAGCTACAAAGAATATGGTAAAGTTTTAACTTATCCTGATGGCTGGATGATGAACAACGAAAAGCTGAAATTTACCAACGATGCGAAAGTAATGCACTGTTTGCCGGTGCGTCGCGATTTAGAATTGTCTTCTGAGATTTTAGATGGTCCAAATTCATTGGTTATTCATGAGGCAGGCAATCGCTTATGGGCAGCACAGGCGGTGATAAAATCGATGCTGGAAGAATTATAAAATAAGCAGAAAGCTTAAAGACTAAAGCTTTAAGCTTTCTGCTTTCGACTTTAAGCTCAAAAAAATATGAAACAACTTACCATCATAAAAATTGGCGGAAACGTAATCGATAACTCTGCCAATTTACATCAGTTTTTATTAGACTTTACGGCTTTGCCTGGCGATAAAATTTTGGTTCATGGAGGCGGTAAAATTGCAACCGAACTGGGTGAAAGTTTAGGTGTTGAAGCTAAAATGATTGAAGGGCGTAGAGTTACAGATATTGAAACATTGCGCATTGTTACAATGGTGTACGCTGGTTTGATAAATAAGAACATGGTTGCCCAGTTACAGGCTAAAGGCAGTAATGCTATTGGTTTAACAGGTGCAGATGGAAATATTATCAAAGCCAAAAAACGCCCTGTAAAAGAAATTGATTATGGTTTTGTAGGTGATTTGGATGAGCATTCTGTTTCTTCGACTACTTTAGATAGTTTGTTGAAAGCCGGATTGGTTCCTGTTTTGTGTGCAATAACGCATGATGGTGATACGCAGTTGTTAAATACTAATGCTGATACGATTGCATCATCGGTTGCTGTAGCAATGTCGGCTTTATACGAAACGCGTTTAGTATATTGCTTCGAGAAGAAAGGTGTTTTAAGGGATGTAAATGATGATGATTCTGTAGTTAGAGAAATTAAAACAGATGAATTTGAAGGTTTGAAGGCTGATGGAACAGTGCAAGGCGGGATGATTCCTAAATTGCACAATGCTTTTGAGGCGATTAAAAAAGGTGTTTCCGCAGTGTATATTGGCAAAGCCGATGAATTAAATGAACTTGCTGAAGGAACTTTTGGAACGAAAATGAACCCCTAAATCCCCTAAAGGGGACTTTGCATGGAGGATAGGTTTATTGCAATTATTTAATCTCTCCGTCATTGCGAGGCACGAAGCAATCTCCTTTTAGCAGTTTGGTGGGGAGAGGTCACTTCGTTTCTAGCAATAGCGAGAGTAATTTAAACCTGATAGAAGTGGAAATACTTTTTTGCAGAACAAATAATAAAGATTGCCACGTCATTCCTCCTTACACTAACAAGATAGAATGCATGACAGGTGTTTAAAAAAGATTGAAGTGAATAGCAGGACTGAGATTAATAGCATTACTGAACTTGCTTTTCAAACATCGATTACACGCTGTACGACAATTAAAATAGTTTAACCAACTAAACCAAATAAACGAACCACATGAAGAAAATAGCCATAATAGGTAGCGGAAATATCGGATTATCTTTAGCAAAAGGCTTGGTGAAGGCTGATTTCGCTAAAGCTGGCGACATTACGCTCACCCGTAGAAATATCGACCATTTAAAATCTTTTGCTGAAGCTGGGTTTGTTGTGAGTAACAATAATAAACAAGCAGTTACTAACGCTGATGTGGTGATTCTTGCTGTGTTGCCCCAGCAGTTAAATGCGGTTTTGGATGAGATTAACTCATCGATTGATTCAGCTAAACATTTGGTTATTTCGGTAATTTCAGGTGTAAGTTGTGCTGCGGTGCGTGAGAAATTAGGCGATGATGTGGAGGTAATCCGAGTGATGCCGAACACTGCAATTGCAATCGGTCAATCGATGACTTGTATGGCGAGCGATAATGCATCGGCAGAAAATATTGCTGAGGTGACTAAGATGTTTGAAACGGTTGGTTCGGTAGTGAAAATAAACGAAGACTTAATGACTTCTGCTACGGCACTTTGTGCTTGTGGAATTGCATTTTTCTTGAGGGCCATCAGAGCCGCATCGCAAGGAGGTGTAGAAATTGGTTTCCATGCCGATGAAGCGCTAAAAATGGCGGTTCAAACTGCAAAGGGTGCCGCCGATTTACTTTTATTACACGGCACACACCCGGAATCAGAAATAGATAAGGTAACTTCGCCGAAAGGTTGTACCATTGCTGGTTTAAACGAAATGGAGCACAATGGCTTTAGTTCATCATTAATAAAAGGTATAAAATTATCGGCCTTAAAAGCAGGGAATTTGTACGTAAAAGAAGCTTAGAAGTGGAAGTTTAAGGGTGTAGGGTTTAGGCTCTATATCTTAATACTTGATACTAACTACTCAATACTATGTTGTTAGAAAATATACAAAAAGAAAGTCTGGATTTATTGCGACAGCTAATTCGCATCCAGTCTTTTAGTAAAGAAGAAGACAGAACTGCGAATTTAATTGCTCAGTTCTTAGAGGAGAGAGGGATTAAAACCCAGCGTAAAATGAATAACGTTTGGGCATACAATAAGCATTTCGATGCCAGTAAGCCCACCGTGTTGTTGAACTCTCATCATGATACAGTTAAACCCAATTCTGGTTATACCCGCGACCCTTATGATGCTGCCATTGAGGGCGATAAATTGTTTGGTTTAGGCAGCAATGATGCCGGGGGTTGCCTGGTTTCGTTAATTGGAACGTTTTTATATTATTACGAACAGGAAAATTTAAAATACAACATCTGTTTGGCAGCAACGGCTGAAGAAGAAATTTCTGGAAACAATGGTTTGGAATTGGTTTTACCAGATTTAGGTGAACTTGAATTTGGAATTGTTGGTGAACCAACGGAAATGAACCTGGCCATTGCAGAGCGAGGATTGTTGGTTTTGGATTGTGTATCTCATGGTAAAGCAGGTCACGCGGCTCGGGAAGAAGGTGAAAACGCCATTTACAAAGCATTGAAAGATATCGAATGGTTCAGAAATTACCAGTTTCCTAAAGTATCTGAAGTTTTTGGTCCGCTGAAAATGACGGTGACCATTATCAATGCGGGTTCACAGCATAACGTGGTGCCGGCCAATTGCACTTTTACAGTTGATGTTCGGGTTACCGATGCTTATACAAACGAAGAAGTGTTGGAAATTATCCGTGCGAATGTTGATTGTGATGTAACACCGCGTTCGATTCGTTTGAAACCATCATCAATAGATAAAAACCACCCTGTGGTTCAGGCAGGTGTGGCCTTGGGCAAAACTACTTATGGTTCGCCTACCACTTCAGATCAGGCTTTATTGGATATTCCGTCAGTAAAATGTGGACCAGGTTTTTCTGGTCGCTCACACATGGCTGATGAATTTTTATATGTTCGGGAAGTAGCTGAGGGTGTGGAGGGCTATGTGAATATGTTGAAACCAGTAGTTGTGGGTTAATTGGCACAAATCGTCATCGCGAGGCACGAAGCAATCTATACTGCTCGTGTTAAGCTTTGAATTTTTAAAACTAAAGAGGATTGCTTCGTGCCTCGCAATGACGAAGTTTAGATATGAAGATTTGGCAAAAAAATATAGATGTAAATAAGTTTGTAGAAAGTTTCACGGTTGGAAAAGACCGTGAACTCGATTTACAAATGGCAAAGTTTGATGTATTGGGTTCTTTGGCCCATACCCAAATGCTGGAAACCATTAATTTGCTAACCGCCGATGAGCTTAAAACGGTTCAGCAAGAGCTAAAAAATATTTACGCTGAAATTGAGGCTGGGAATTTCACAATTGAAGATACCGTTGAAGATGTACATTCGCAGGTGGAGTGGTTGCTCACACAACGTATCGGTGAAGCAGGTAAAAAAATTCATAGCGGTCGCTCACGTAATGACCAGGTTTTGGTTGATTTAAAACTGTTTTTCCGTGCTTGTATTGAAGATACGGTTAATCAAACATCAACTTTGTTTAACCAACTGATAGAATTAAGTAATACGCACAAAGATAAGTTGATGCCGGGTTACACGCATTTGCAAATTGCCATGCCATCATCTTTCGGTTTATGGTTTGGTGCTTATGCCGAAAGCCTTGCCGATGATATGGAATTGATGCTTGCTGCCTGGAAAATCACCAATAAAAACCCATTGGGCTCAGCAGCTGGTTATGGTTCTTCTTTTCCGTTAAACAGAACTTTAACCACTAATTTATTGGGTTTCGAAAGCTTAAATTACAATGTGGTTTATGCGCAAATGGGCCGTGGTAAAACTGAAAGAGTTTTAGCACAAGCAATGAGTGCTGTTGCAGCAACTTTAGCTAAAATGGCGATGGATGTTTGCTTGTTCATTAACCAGAACTTTAGCTTTATCAGCTTCCCTGCAGAACTAACAACAGGTTCGAGCATTATGCCGCACAAAAAGAACCCTGATGTTTTTGAACTGATTCGTTCGCGTTGCAATAAAATTCAGGCTTTGCCGAATGAAATTGCGATGATGATTACCAATTTGCCATCAGGTTATCACCGCGATTTACAGTTGTTAAAGGAAAACCTTTTTCCGGCAATTACTTCGTTAAATGAATGCCTTGAAATCGCAACCTTTATGTTTCAGAACATTACCATAAAAGATGATATTTTGAAAGATAAGAAATACGACTATTTGTTTAGCGTTGAAGTGGTTAACGATTTAGCTTTGCAAGGTGTGCCGTTTAGAGAAGCCTATAAAATTGTTGGCGAACAAATAGAAAATGGTACTTTTGCACCATCGAGCCAAATACATCATACACACGAAGGAAGCATCGGCAACCTTTGTAATGAACAAATTGCTGCGTCAATGCAAGCCGTTTTATCTCAATTTGGTTTCGATAAAGTGAATAAAGCAATAGAAGATTTAATCCGTTAATTCATCATTGTAAAGACTAAAATTATACAATAGCTAATTATTAAGATTGCTTCGTGCCTCGCAATGACGCATCAGGCAACAAAAAGATTAACATATGAAAGTATCAAAGTTAGCCAGTGCTTTAATTGGCTCAGAAATTATAAAAATTGGTAACGAAGTTAACGACATGAAGCGCAAAGGCGCATCAATCGCTAACTTAACTATTGGCGATTTTGATTCGAACATCTATCCAATTCCAACAGAATTAAAAACAGGAATTGTAGATGCCTATAATGCAAATCAAACCAACTATCCGCCAGCTGATGGTGTTTTACAATTAAGGGAAACTGTTTCAGAGCTATTAAAGGATAGATTTGGATTGGAATATAATACCAATAGCATTTTAGTTTCTGGCGGTTCTCGTCCGTTAATATATGCAGCTTATTTAGCGGTAATTGATCCGGGCGATACTGTAGTTTTTCCTGCACCATCTTGGAACAACAACCATTATTGTCATTTAACTTCTGCAAAATCAATAGCGGTAGAAACTGATGCAGCGCATAACTTTATGCCAACTGCAGCGCAATTAAAACCACATTTAAAAGGCGCCACGATGTTGGCTTTATGTTCACCATTGAATCCGACAGGAACAATGTTCGATGCAGATTCATTAGCTGAGATATGCGATGTGATTTTAGAAGAAAACGCTTCTCGTGGCGCAGATGAAAAACCTTTGTATTTAATGTACGACCAGATTTATTCTCTTTTAACGTTTGGTAAAGAGCATGTTAATCCGGTTTCCTTACGTCCTGCAATGCGTGAGTTTACCATTTTTGTTGACGGTACTTCGAAATGTTTGGCTGCAACTGGTGTTCGTGTAGGCTGGGGTTTTGGTCCGGAAGATATTGTAAACAGAATGAAAGCTTTGGTTGGCCACATGGGTGCGTGGGCACCAAAAGCAGAACAAGTTGCCATGTCGAATTATTTTGACGATAAAGCACAGGTTGATACCTTTTTAACAAGCTTCAAAGCTCAAATTCAAGATAGCTTAAATGCACTTTACAATGGCTTCAACGAATTAAAAAGCGAAGGTTTTAATGTTGATGCCGTTGAGCCAATGGGTGCTATTTACCTAACCATCAAAATCGATTACATTGGGAAAACAACAGAAGATGGTCAGCTTTTAAAAGACAGCGCCGATGTAAACTTCTATTTAATTAAAGAAGCCGGTGCTGCACTGGTCCCATTCTCTGCTTTCGGAAATGCGCACAGTATGCCATGGTTCAGGGCTTCAGTAGGTGCTTGTACGCTTCAGGATATCAAAGATATGTTGCCAAGAATTAAAACTGCGCTCAGCAAACTGAAATAAGCAATTTGAGCACCCAATCAAACAATTTGTTAGCTTGGGTGTTCAAATTAAGTTCTCATCTAAATGCTCTTATGGAAAATAAATATACGCCTCAGGGATATGCTTCAACATCAGCAATCCTCATTACCCTTGCTATTGGAATTTTAGCATCCATTATACTCCCTATCATATATATCATTCTAGGTAGGCTAATACCAAATATCTGGTTCATCGCCATTATCGCTTTTTTGCTGGGTATGGGCCTTGGTTTTTTCATCGATCTTGGTGTAAAAATCGGAAAGCTCAGAAATCGGAAAATCGTTACTGCAATTGCCATTTTTTGTGGATTATTTGCCTTTTATGTTCAGTGGGTATTTTTCGATACGTTAATCTATAGCCAAAAAGGATTTACCTTTAGCCTAAATGCAACTGATATTAAGTTATTAGCGGATGATTTCTTTTTCCTTTTTACGCATCCTAATATTCTCTTTCAGGAAATTGTAAATCTTAACGAAGTCGGATCATTTCGAATAAAAGGAACTGATACGGTAAGCGGTTTGTTGCTGTGGGTAATTTGGGCAGGCGAATTTATATTCATCCTTGGCGGAATCATATTTTCTGTTTTAAATGGTCAGGTTATTAAACCATACTCTGAGATAAATGACCGGTGGATGATCAAGCGTAAGACGCTAAACCGTATTCCCATGGTTGAAAACAAAGAGCACCTTTTGAATGAGCTAAACAACCGAAATTTTGTTGTTTTGAATGATCAGCCATCGCTGATGAATGAAGCAAATTATGCGGAAGTAATTATTTTTGAATCAATGGGCGACCCAACAAAATATATTAGTATTTTGAATGTTTCAAATCCTACCGGTAAAGCAAAAGATAAAAAAATGACTAATGTTATTGCATTTTATCCGCTTCAGAACGCAAATATATGATCATATTTAATTTAAGGTAAAATTAACAAACCCTGTTTCAGATTAATGAAATGGGGTTTGTTGTTTTATTGAAAATCTCGAAGTGCAGATTCAGTTGTAATTAGTAAACTACCTAAAGCCTGCATTGTCAATAAATGGTTTTGAGTCAAAGAGAAAAACACTTACTTTTATTTATAGGCGGATGGTAAATAAGTAATGGTGATTCAACGCATCTACTGATTTTAAAGATTAAGGTCAAACATACCCGCATATCGATATCATATGCCAAAGGAAAAAACCTGGCTGTTATAATAATTACGTCACTTATGAGAAAAATCAACATCATTTTTACCTCTATCATTTTGTTTTCCTTAAACGTTTTAGCACAGGAGCCAACACCACAATGGCGGCCAAACTATCATTTTACCTCACCAGCAAACTGGCTTAATGATCCCAATGGGCTGATTTATTTTAATGGAGAATTTCATCTCTATTTTCAATATAATCCTTTCGAGAACAAATGGGGGCACATGAGTTGGGGGCATGCCACCAGCAAAGATTTGATCAATTGGAAAACCCTGCCTGTTGCCATACCAGAACGGATCACAAAAGATACGACAACAATGATTTTTTCGGGCTCAGCAGTTTTTGACAAAAAAAACGTAAGCGGTTTGGGGAAAGGAAAGGGGCCGCTTTTAGCCTTTTATACAGCCGATTTACCTAAGCAGAAAAATGAATCGCAATATCTGGCTTTTAGTAATGATGGCGGCTTAACCTTTACCAATTATGCCGGAAATCCCATTATCGATTTAAATAAAAAGGATTTTCGCGACCCAAATGTTTGGTGGCATGAAGCTTCGAAACAATGGATTATGACAGTGGCCATGGTTGATGAACATTTGACCAGATTTTATGGCTCCACAAACCTGAAAGAATGGACAAAGTTGAGCGACTTTGGTAATCAGGGTGATATCGGTAGCGGTTGGGAATGTCCTTTTATTATTCCACTACCCGTTAATGGCAATCGTAATCACGTTAAATGGGTATTGGCCGTTTCTTTATTTACGAAGAAAGGACCATCAATGCAGTATTTTGTTGGGGATTTTGACGGAAAAGACTTCAAAAACGACAACGATGAGAACTTAACCTTATTGGTTGATGATGGCGACGCCTTTTATGCTGCCATACCATGGAACGATGCACCTAAAAATCAGAAAATTTTATTGGGCTGGTTGCAGCCTGGCGGCAAGGAAACTTTCCCATGGAAAGGCCAGATGTCTATTCCTAGAGATTTATCACTAAAAACTACCCCAAACGGAATCAGATTATTTCAGCAACCATCAAAAATCATTACCGATAAGCTAAAAAATCATTCAAGAGAAAAAGTTGCTAAAAAGAAGAATATCGGTTTAAATGGCGAAACGTTCCTGGGTCCAACATTAAATTCTTACTGGATTGATGCAGAGTTTTCGATCAATGAAGCTAAAAATATTGGGTTTAAACTTGCGCAGTTAAAAGATAATAAAGGTAATTTGTTAAAAGAAGTTGAAGTAGGTTATAACGTAGCGAAGAAACAGATCTATGTAGATTGTTCGCGTTCAGAAAAGGGAATTAAAAATGATAAAAACCTGATTCAAACCGCAAAAGTTAATCCGGTTGATGGAAAAATTAAGTTCCAAGTTTTGTTCGATAAATCTTCTTTGGAGGTTTTTGGAAATGGTGGTGAAAAAGTAATCACAACCATGGTATTTCCTGAAGAAAAGGCAACAGGTTTATCTGCTTTTACTATAGGAGGAAAAGCAACCTTAACGAATTTGAAAATATGGAATTTCAATAAATAACCCCTACATCAACGAACTAATGTGCTGAGTTAACTTCACAAAATCATCAACAGTAAGTTGCTCAGCCCGTTTTTCAAAATAAATATGATCATCCATTTTATCTTTTGGCATCACTGCCGAAACCGCGTTACGTAAAGTTTTTCTTCGTTGGTTAAAGCCAGCCTTAACCACACGCCAGAATAATTTTTCATCACAATCTAATGTTTCTACTTCGTTTCTGGTTAAGCGAATCACCGCCGAATGTACTTTAGGTGGTGGATTGAAAGTTCCGGGTTTTACCGTAAATAAATACTCAATTTTATAATATGCCTGAAGAAAAACACTTAAAATTCCATATTCTTTGTTTCCTGCCGGCGCAGCACAACGTTGGGCAACTTCCTTTTGAAACATGCCCACCATCTCGACAACTTTTTGTCGGTTGTCCAAAATCTTAAATAATATTTGCGAAGAAATATTGTAAGGGAAATTTCCGATAATGGCAAACTGGCCCGGGAAAATCGCATCAAAATCCAGCTTCAAAAAGTCTCCGTTAATTAGCCGGTCGCCGAGTTGGGGATATTTTTCATTCAAAAAATGAAAAGATTCTGTATCAATATCAATTAAGTAAGTTTGTAAATCCTGGCGTTGCAACAAAAAATCAGAAAGAATGCCCATTCCAGGACCGACCTCCAAAACCTGATTGTATTTATCGGTATTCACCAAACTTTCTACAATGCGGTTGGCAATGCCTTTATCCGTTAAAAAATGCTGACCTAAATGTTTTTTCGCTTTTACTAAACTCATGGCAACAAAGGTAATGATTTAAGGTGGAAGCTATAAGCCTTAGGGTGTAAGGTATGGCAATTCAATTTACAAACGCTTTACCTTAAACCATCTATCCTATACCTTATTTATCAAATCAAATCAGTAATTTGCGCTAAATTTTCCACTAATTATGAGCAATAAACTTAAAATTGGCATCAGTATAGGCGACGTGAACGGTATCGGTTTAGAGGTAATTATTAAAACATTATCCAATCCTGCTATTTTAAATTATTGTACTCCAATTGTTTATGGTCATACCAAGGTTTCCTCTTTTCATAGAAAGGCAAATAACCTTGGCGATTTCAGCTTTAACGTAATCAATCACGCCAATCAGGCGCAATTGAAAAAAGCCAACATGATTAACTGCTGGGAAGAAGATGTAAAAATTGAGCTGGGCCAGGTAACGGCTACAGGTGGAAAATATGCACTTTTATCATTAGAAAGGGCAACTGCCGATTTAGTAGCTGGCGACATTGACGCTTTGGTTACTGCTCCCATTAATAAACACAACATCCAATCAGAAACATTTGCATTCCCCGGTCATACCGAATATTTGCAGGAGAAGAGTGGGAGTAAGGATGTATTGATGTTTTTGATTAGCGAAAATTTACGTGTGGGCGTGGTTACTGGTCACATACCTGTTAAAGATGTGCCAACATCAATCACCAAAGAAAAAATTCTTAGCAAACTAAAGCTGATTAATGATAGCCTAAAAAAGGATTTCTGGATTGAGAAACCGAAAATCGCAGTTCTGGGGTTAAACCCTCATGCCAGCGACAATGGTTTATTAGGGGCAGAAGAGGCAGAAATCATCACGCCTGCAATTCAGGAAGCTTACGATAAAGGTTTAATGGTATTCGGACCTTATCCTGCCGATGGTTTCTTCGGGAATGGCAGCTATAAAAAGTTCGATGCGGTTTTGGCCATGTATCATGATCAGGGTTTGATTCCTTTCAAAACTTTGGCTTTCCATAATGGTGTAAATTATACCGCAGGATTAAAATTTGTGCGTACCTCTCCAGATCATGGTACCGGGTATGATATTGCGGGTAAAGATTTAGCCGATTCAACTTCATTCACCGAGGCTTTGTTTTCTGCCATTCATATCGTTAAAAACCGCAGGGAGCAGGAAGAAATGTTGAGTAATCAATTACGTGGCGGTGGAAAAGTGGTAGAAACACAGTTCGACATCAAAGATGATGCTTCGTAAAGCTTAAAGCAGAACCCCAAAATACAAGGTTTAATTTTTTAGAAAAGCAAGGTACTGTATTTCATCGGTTCCGGTAGTCCTGCTATTTGTTGCAATCTTTTTAGTGATGGTCATGCTGAGCTTGTCGAAACGCTGCAACAAAAAAGTATTTCTACTTCTATCAGGTTTATTTTTGTTAAAATTGTGTTTCAAATTTAAACGAAATGAGCAAAATTTCTTCCATATTAAAACCCGAAGAGTTAACGTGGTTAAATCTCGATAATGAAATTGTAATTGTTGATGCCAGCGCCGGGTCAAAAGCCCGCTATGATGAACAACATCTGGCTGGTGCAATTTTCGTAGATGTTAACGAAGATTTAGCCAATATCGGTGACTTTGCTATAGGTGGACGCCATCCATTGCCAACGTTCGATCAATTTAGTAAAGTTCTACAGAAACTTGGGATCACCAAAGAAAGTCATGTCATCATTTATGATGATAAAAATGGAAGTAATGCAGCAGCCAGATTTTGGTGGATGTTAAAATCAGTTGGACATGAGAAAGTACAAGTAATCGATGGAGGTTTTCAAGCTGCGGTAAAAGCGGGTTTCCCTGTCACTAATAAGGTCGAAATACCAAAGTCGGTTGATGAATACGAGGTTCAAAATTGGAGTTTGCCGCTATCAGATATTAATGAGGTAGAAAAGGTAGCTAAAAACGATGATCATATTGTGATCGATGTACGTGATGCCAATCGTTATGCAGGCTTAACAGAACCAATCGATACCATTGCTGGCCACATCCCTGGTGCTATTAATATTCCATTCACTGAAAATTTAGATGCTGATGGACGTTTTTTAGAACCAGACATTTTAAACGAAAAATATACTGCAGCGTTAGAAAAAGTTGATTTAAACAATGTAATCGTTCATTGCGGTTCGGGCATTACGGCCTGTCACACGTTATTGGCCATGGATTATGCAGGTTTACCGATTCCAAAACTTTACGTAGGCTCATGGAGTGAATGGAGCAGAAACGGCAAGGAAATGGTTTTGGCTAATGGTTAGTATTCCTTACACAGCTTTTTATAAGCTAAACCAGATTGATGTGTGAATCTGAAAGGAAAGCAGAACTTTCGAAACCAATGAAGCGAATAAATTGATTTTCAAAAATTTATTCAACGGGCTCTATTCTTAAATAGAAGATTTGAATGTTAACAATTTTTAAAAAACATTTTTAATCTAATTATTTTATCCCTACATTTGCAGGCTAAAATTTTATAGTACTTTGAAGCCATTAAAACAATTTTCTATACCGTTTACCGGATTAAAATTGGGAGTTCATCACTTTGATTATGAGCTTGATGACCGCTTTTTTAATGCATTTGAGTATTCATTAATTAAAAGCGGAAATTTAAAGGTTGACCTGGAACTTGAGAAACAAGAGACCATGTTGCTTTTAAAATTCAAAGTTATTGGTACAGTAAATTTAGATTGCGATAAATGTTTATCAGAGTTTGCTTACCCGGTAAACTTGTACGAAAGACAAATTGTAAAATTTGCTGAAGATGAGCTGGAAAGCGATGATGAAGAAATCATTACGCTAAGCCGTAAAGATACCGAGATTGATATATCGGCGCCTTTATACGAAATGATTAACGTGGCTGTACCTTATATCAAAAACTGCGAGCAGGCAGATAAAGATTGTGATCAGGAAATGATTGATCGTTTAGAACAACTCTCTATTGATAAGCAGGCAGAAGAAAACGAACAAACAAGCGACCCACGTTGGGAAGCCCTTAATAAGTTAAAAAAATAATTAGATTATACACCAATGGCACATCCAAAACGGAAAATCTCGAAACAGAGAAAAAACAAAAGAAGAACACACTATAAAGCAGTGACACCTTCTTTAGCAACTTGCGCAGCAACAGGTGCTATTCACGTACCTCACCGTGCATACAACGTTGATGGTAACCTATACTATAACGGTAAATTGGTTATCGAAAATACTCAAATCGGGTAATTTTCTTAAAAAATTGTTTGTGTTTTCAGCGGCTTTAGTCATACCTTAGTCAACTGAAAAATCAGGGTTTACCTGAGCTTAACACAAACAGATTTTTTCTATGAAAATAGGCCTCGACATAATGGGCGGAGACTATGCTCCCAAAGCAATCGTTTTGGGAGCAATAGCAGCTCATCAATCGCTAAACGCCGGAGAACATTTGGTTCTTATTGGCGATACCGAACAGATTAAACCGATTCTCGCAGAAGAGGGTTTTAATCCGGATCACTTTGAATACGTTCATACTGATGAAGTGATTGGTATGGGCGAACATCCCACCAAAGCAATTGTTCAGAAACCAAATTCTAGCATCGCAGTAGGTTTTAATCTTCTAAAAGAGGGTAAAATCGATTCGTTTGCAAGTGCTGGTAACTCTGGCGCAATGTTAGTTGGCGCTGTTTTTAGCGTTAAAACTATCCCGGGCATCATCCGCCCTTGCTTATGCTCTATTCTTCCAAAACTTAAAGGCGGCACCGGCTTATTATTAGATGTTGGTGCAAATGCCGATTGCAAACCTGATATTTTATTACAGTTTGGTGTACTGGGTAGCCTGTATGCCGAAAATTTATTCAAAATTGATAACCCAAGGGTTGCGTTAATGAATATTGGCGAAGAAGATGAAAAAGGAAACATGCTAAGCATGGCTACTTTTCCGTTAATGAAAGATACCAATCTGTTTAACTTCGTGGGTAATGTAGAAGGTAGAGATTTATTTAACGATAAATCGGATGTAATCGTTTGCGATGGTTTTACCGGAAATGTGATGCTTAAACTGGCAGAATCATTTTATGTGATAACCATTAAAAAAGGGTTAAAGGATGAGTTTTTTGATCGTTTTAATTACGAACAGTACGGTGGAAGTCCGGTTTTAGGCGTTAACGCTCCTGTTGTTATCGGACATGGAATTTCTAGTCCGTTAGCTGTAAAAAATATGGTTCTTCAATCCAGAGAAATGATTACCACCGGATTGGTAGAAAAAATTAGAATGGCATTTAAATAATTTATTTAAAATTTTTCAAATGAGTAAAATTCACGCTGCTATTACGGCAGTTAATGGTTACGTCCCCGACTATGTGCTTACAAACGCAGAGTTAGAAACCATTGTTGACACTTCGGATGAGTGGATTACCAGCAGAACGGGAATTAAAGAACGCAGAATTTTAAAAGGTGAAGGTTTGGGTACATCAGATATGGCGGTTCATGCTGTAAACGGTTTACTTAAAAAAAGAGGTATTGATGCAAAGGAAATTGAATTGATTATCTTTTGCACCACTACACCAGATTTTACTTTCCCTGCTACCGCTAACGTTTTAGCCGATAAAGTTGGCGCAAGCAATGCCTGGGGTTACGATTTACAAGCAGCTTGTTCGGGTTTTATCTTTGGTTTATCTACTGGTGCATCATTTATTGAATCAGGAAGACACAAAAAAGTATTAGTGGTAGGTGGCGATAAAATGTCGTCAATTATCAACTATGAAGACCGTACCACTTGCATCATTTTTGGTGATGGTTGCGGTTGTGCTTTATTAGAGCCAAATGAAGAAGGGTTAGGAATTCAGGATTCTATCTTAAGAACCGATGGTTCTGGCAGAGATTTCTTAGGAATGAAAGCCGGTGGTTCAGTTAAGCCTGCCACACACGAAACTATTGATGCAAGAGAACATTTTGCGCACCAGGAAGGTCCAACTGTTTTCAAATTTGCTGTAACTAACATGGCAGATGTAGCTGCAGAAATTATGGAACGTAACAGCTTAACAGCTGATGATGTTGCATGGTTAGTGCCTCACCAGGCAAACAAACGCATTATTGATGCAACCGCTAACCGCATGGGTGTAACAACTGATAAAGTAATGATCAATATTGAGCGTTACGGTAATACCACTAACGGAACAATTCCTTTATGTTTATGGGAATGGGAAAGCAGACTTAAAAAAGGAGATAACATTGTGTTGGCTGCTTTCGGCGGAGGCTTTACGTGGGGTTCGGTTTATCTTAAATGGGCATATAATAGTTAGTAGGTTGTATTGATGATTAGTTTTTTCGAATTTAACTAATCTCCCAAACAGCTAAAAAACCCAAATAACAAATAATAAAACAAAAAAAGTATAACTTAGTTAATTCATTTATACACTATTTTTTACATAACAAGGATTAAAAAATGGATATCAAACAAATACAGGAACTGATTAAATTTGTTTCTCGTTCTGGAGTAAACGAAGTTGCTATCGAGCAGGAAAACTTCAAGATTACGATTAAAACAAACCAGGCACCAACAGTTGTGCATGCTACCGTGCCTCAGGCACCGCTTGTACAGGCTGCTGCGCCAGTTGCAACAGCTCCTACTGCTCCGGTTGCAGCAACGCCTGCAGTACCAGTTGCAGAAGATACTTCAAAATACATTACGGTTAAATCACCGATGATTGGTACTTTCTATCGTTCATCAAGCCCAGATAAACCAGTTTTTGTTAACGTGGGTGATGAAATCAGCACTGGTAAAGTGGTATGTATTATTGAGGCAATGAAACTTTTCAATGAAATTGAAAGTGAAGTTTCAGGTCGTATCGTTAAAATTTTGGTTGATAATGCATCACCAGTTGAATACGATCAACCGTTGTTTTTAGTAGAACCTATTTAGTAAACCGTCTTATTACGCCTCGGTTTCGTGTCGTCACGAACCGCTTAACACAAATGGTTCGTGGAGACACGAACCATGGCATTTAAACGAAAAATTATGTTTAAAAAAATACTAATTGCCAACAGGGGAGAAATCGCTTTGCGTATTATCCGCACCTGTAAGGAAATGGGCATCAAAACGGTTGCTGTTTACTCTACCGCTGATCGCGAAAGTTTACATGTACGTTTTGCTGATGAGGCTGTTTGTATTGGTCCTCCTCCAAGTAAAGATTCTTATTTAAATATTCCAAATATTATTTCAGCGGCAGAATTAACTAATGCTGATGCCATACACCCAGGTTATGGGTTCTTATCAGAAAACGCTAAGTTTTCGAACATCTGTCGCGAGTACGGTATCAAATTTATTGGTGCCACGCCTGAACAAATCAATGGCATGGGCGATAAAGCTTCTGCTAAAGAAACAATGAAAATTGCTGGTGTACCAACAATTCCAGGTTCTGAGGGATTATTAACCAGTGTTAAAGAAGGTATCGCTATTGCGAACGAAATGGGTTATCCGGTTATTCTTAAAGCTACTGCCGGTGGTGGTGGCCGTGGGATGCGTGTAGTTTGGAAAGATGAAGAGTTCGAAAATGCATGGGATAGTGCTCGTCAGGAATCTGGTGCTGCTTTCGGTAATGATGGTTTATATTTAGAGAAATACATTGAAGATCCTCGCCACATTGAAATCCAGATTATCGGTGATCAGTTTGGTAAAGCTTGTCACTTATCTGAACGTGATTGTTCCATTCAACGTCGTCACCAAAAGCTGGTAGAAGAGTCTCCATCACCATTCATGACCGAAGAACTTCGTGTAAGGATGGGAGAGGCTGCTATTAAAGGAGCACAAGCTGTAAATTATGAAGGTGCTGGTACAATCGAATTTTTGGTTGATAAACACCGCAACTTCTATTTTATGGAAATGAATACACGTATTCAGGTAGAGCATCCGGTTACTGAAGAAGTAATCAACTTTGATTTAATCAAAGAACAAATTAAAGTGGCTGCTGGAATTCCAATCTCGGGTAAAAATTATTTCCCTGATATGCATGCAATTGAATGTCGTATCAATGCTGAAGATCCTGCGAATAATTTCCGACCTTCACCAGGAAAAATCACTAATTTTCATTCTCCGGGTGGCCATGGTGTGCGTGTGGATACCCATGTTTATGCTGGTTATTCTATTCCATCAAACTACGATTCGATGATTGCAAAGTTAATTTGTGTGGCGCAAACCCGTGAAGAAGCAATTTGCACCATGGAACGTGCTCTGGGTGAATTTGTAATTGAAGGCGTAAAAACAACTATTCCTTTTCACTTACAATTGATGAAAGATCCGAATTTTAGAGCCGGTAATTTCACCACAAAATTCATGGAAACATTCGAATTTGTAGATTCAGAATAATTTAAAATCAATATTTCAGAAAGCCAGGTTTGCAAAATCCTGGCTTTTTTGTTTTTAGCTGATAGAAGAATCTGAAAATTTCATCGAAAAAAATTCATATTATTAACCTAACCTTGTAGCGTTTAGGAGATTACACTCGTTTCTAAGTTAAAACCCTCAAATATGAAAAAATATCTAATTAACGTACTGCTGCTTCTGCTTGTTGCCGCATTTACTCAATGTAAGAAGGATGAATATGAAGTGATCAAACTTACAAAAATGATCACTGTAGAGCAGATGAGAGCCCTGCCGGTAGGTTTAACCAGAGCAACAGAAACAAAAAAAACAGGTAAAATTTATATCTACAATGATTATCTTTTTATAAACGAACCAGGAGAAGGTATTCATATCTTCAATAATGTTAACCCAAGTGCCCCTGTAAACACTGCCTTTATACAAATTCCGGGCAACGTAGATCTTGCCATTCAAAATAATATTCTTTATGCTGATAGCTTTATTGACTTGCTTGCTTTTGATATTTCAAATATGAATAGTATTAAGCAAGTTAAAAGGGTAAATGATGTTTTTAAGCAGGTTTATTCTGCTGGTGTTCAAAAATATCTTTTTTATACTAAAGATACCGTGGTAAAGAAACAGGTTTACAAGGGAGGCGTCGTCAATGATATCGCAGCCTATTCCAGTTCTTCTTCTCAAGGCGGTTCTTCTGGTCAGGGCGGCTCAATGGCAAGATTTACTTTAATGAACGACTATCTCTATACGGTTGGCTTGTATGAGTTAGGCTTGTTTGATGTGAAAAATGCTTCCAATCCATCTTTTATAAAATCAATTAATTTAGGCTGGGGAGTGGAAACTATTTTTCCTTACGACAATAAATTGTTTATCGGCACTAATACCGGAATGCATATCTTTAATGCTACCGATGCCGCCAATCCCGTTAAGCTATCTACTTATAGCCACATTTTTGCCTGCGACCCGGTAGTGGTACAAGGAAAATTCGCTTATGTTACTTTGCGGACAGGTAATAACTGCAGGCAAGCCAGTAATCAACTCGAAGTGGTTGATATTGAAGACCCAACAAAACCTAAGCTACTTGTAGCATACCCTATGCAAAATCCTCATGGCTTAAGCGTAAATGGAAATAATCTATTTTTATGTGAGGGCAATTTTGGTATTAAGAGCTTTAATATCACTGATAATAAAGCGATTGGAAATAATATGCTTCAGCATTTGCAAAATATAAAAAGTTTCGACGTGATTGCGGGGCCGAAATCATTAATCGTAACCGGTGATGACGGTGTTTATCAGTTTAATTATAGTAATGCATCCAATTTAAGACAGTTAAGCCTGATCAAAGTACAGAAATAGATTATCACCCGTTTACTAGATGATATTTATATATGCTTTTTGTTAAATAATATAAACTATTTCTATCTTTAACACGTAGATACCATTCTATTCAATTAGAATGGTATTTTTGTTTTCAACATGAGCGACACTAAAAAAACTTCCCTTACAAAAGCTATAGGACAAAAGAGTACAACCTTAGAGGCAGAAATGTCTTTTTTTGACCATCTTGATGTTCTGCGTAAACATTTGATCCGAGCCGTAATTGCCATTGCCGTATTCACTGGTATCGCTTTTTACTTCAATGAATTTATACTCGACAGGATAATTTTCGGTCCTAAGAAACCTGATTTCTGGACTTATCGCATGATGTGTAAACTGGTAGAGAAGTTTCCTTCTCTGGGTGCAGATATGTGTATCACCAAGATCAATGGAGAAATCATCAATACTGAAATGGCTGGGCAGTTTAATCTTCAGTTGAATGTCTGCGTAATGTGTGGTATTGTGGTGGGTTTCCCTTATTTGCTCTGGGAAATCTGGCGTTTCATCAAGCCCGCTTTACACGAAAATGAACGTAAATCAGCAAGTGGCTTTGTCTTTTTTGCTTCGGTACTTTTCGTATGCGGTATTCTATTCGGTTATTTTATCGTTTGTCCGCTTTCCGTTAACTTTTTAACAGGTTACACGGTAAGTGAGGAAATTAAAAATACTTTCACTGTCGATTCATACTTATCATCAGTTGCCACGTTAACTTTAGGAACTGGTATTATTTTCGAACTTCCGGTAATCATTTTCATCCTTTCGAAACTTGGATTAATGACGCCGAAACTGATGCGGTCGAGCAGAAGGTATGCAGCTGTCATCATCTTAATCATATCCGCAATTGTAACACCAACACCAGATATTATGACGATGCTGATTGTGGCTACGCCGCTCTTCCTGCTTTATGAATTAAGTATTTTTGTTTCTGCCTTTATCGAAAGGAAGAAGAAAAAAGCGGAGGCAGCATTTTATGCTAACTAACGAAAACATTACGAATACATTTTAGAATTCTATATAAATTTGGACATGTCTGAAACTAGAATTAAAATAGCGATTGGTGGAGATCACGCTGGTTTTGAATATAAAGAAGTGCTTAAAGAGTTCCTTAAAGATTACGAGGTTAGGGATTTTGGTACCCATTCATTGGACTCTGTAGATTACCCTGATTTTGCACACCCTTTAGCCGCTGCTGTTGAAAACGGTGAATTTACTTATGGTATTTTGCTTTGTGGCTCTGCAAATGGTGTAGCCATTACTGCCAATAAACATGCAGGCATTCGTGCAGGCTTATGTTGGGAGAATGAGGTTGCCTCTCTGGTAAGAAAACATAATAACGCAAATGTTTTATGCATTCCTGCCCGCTTTGTTTCAGAAGAATTGGCAAAAGAAATTACCACTACATTTTTAAATACGGAATTTGAGGGCGGTCGTCATCAAACAAGAGTGAATAAAATTTCGTGCTAACCTTATCAAACTAAACTAACTATTACCCATAATGAATAAAAGATTTTTAACCCTAGGCTTAGCGTCGATACTGAGTGTTGGCTGCTTTGCACAAGTTAAACCACTTGCAGCGAACAAGGATGCAATTAGGTTTAGCAAAGCCATAAATCCTGAAAACGCTTTTAAACATCTTTCCGTTTTAGCTTCTGATGAATATGAAGGTCGTGAAACCGGTAAGAAAGGTGCATGGATGGCTGCAGATTATATTCGTGATTATTTTAAATCACTTGGATTAAAAGGCCCTGTTGATGGAGGATACTTCCAAAAAATTGACCTCGCTACTTATGCTGTTAGCGAAAGCATGTTAACCATCAACGGCCAGCCAAAACAAGCCTATAAAGATTATTTAATTACCAGTAATGCGGTAGGCTTAAACGGCTTTACTTTCAGTGCTGATGATATAGTTTTTGCAGGTTACGGCATCTCTAAAGATGGGTTTAACGAGTATGATGGCATTAACGTAGAGGGGAAAGTTGTGTTGATTTTTGCTACGGGAGATCCAACAGCAAAAGCTACAGATAAGGTTGATCGCCGTGCTGCAATGATGGCGAGACAGAAAAAATTAGGTTACCTGGCCCAAAATAAAGCGAAAGCTGTTATTCTAATCGATCCTACTGTTGATAATATTTCTCCAGAGCGTAAAGCATCATTAGAAGCTGGCCAGGTAGTGATGAGAACAGAAGAAGTGGTTGAGCGGATGAAAAAGCAAAACCCGTTCACCATTATCAGCATTTCTACCGCAACAGCGAATGAAATTTTAAAAGCTGCGAATACTTCGGTTGATGCTTTTCAGAAAAAAGTTACTGAAAGCGCAAAACCTGCATCTCAAACGATAAACGTTGCCATTTCTGCAAGTGCGATGAAAAAGGGAACTGAAGTTCGTGGAGAAAATGTTTTAGGTTTCCTGGAAGGAACTGACCCGAAATTGAAGAAAGAAGTTTTAGTATTAACTGGCCATTATGACCACATTGGTATTACTCCTGAGGTGGAAGGACCAGACAAAATAAACAACGGTGCTGATGATGACGGATCTGGAACTACAGGTGTTCTTTTAATGGCAAAAGCATTTACTGATGCTAAAAAAGCGGGCAAAGGCTCAAAACGCAGCATTCTTTTCATGACTGTAGTGGGCGAAGAAAAAGGTTTGTGGGGATCGGATTGGTACTCACAGCATCCGATTTTTCCGGTAGAAAACACAATAGCTAACTTAAACACAGATATGATTGGCCGTATCGGCGAAGAATATCTAGGTAAACCAGATTCTGCCAACTACATATATTCAGTAGGTTCAAACATGTTAAGCAGTGAGTTGGGTAATTTAAGTGAGCAGGTGAATGCTACTTATACCAAAATGAAATTAGATTATAAATACGATGATCCTCAGGATACACAACGTATTTATTATCGTTCAGATCACTATAATTTTGCTAAATTGGGCATTCCTATTATCTTTTATTATGATGGAATGTTGGAGCAAGACTATCACAGACCAGGCGATGAGGTAAGCAAAATCAACTTCCCATTGCTAACTAAGAGAGCTAAACTTACCTACTTTACAGCATGGGAACTGGCTAATAGAGCCAAGCGCCCAGCGGTAGATAAAGATGGAAAAGGAAATCCAAAAAAAGGTAGTACAATACCTCAACCATAAAAATTCAGCCCCGACTATAGCAGTTGGGGCTTTTTTATGCACATTACTTTAGGCCGTAAGAGAAATTCCTATCTTTGAATTATGATGAAAACTGCCGAGGAATTTTTAGAGAAATCTGATGAGAAAGCTTTTGATTTACCGCATCGTAAAACCATCAATTATAATATTGGAAAATACAATACGGCAGTAGAACGCGGGCTATCAAAATTCGAAAATCTTGAGGCTTCAAAAAAGAAAGCACACGTGATTAAATGGCGTGTGATGGAAAATCTTGATAAGTTTTTGCCTGAGTTTGAGTCTAACTTTCAACGTAGAGGAGGAAAAGTGATTTGGGCAAATGATGCCGCTGAGGCTCAGCAAGAAATTCTAAACATCATTAAGCGGAGTAACGGCAAAACGGTGATCAAATCTAAATCAATGACCACCGAAGAAATCCATTTAAATGATTTCCTGGAAAGTAATCAAATCGAATCTTTAGAAAGTGATTTAGGCGAATACATTGTTCAGCTACTGGGGCAGGCACCTTACCACATTGTTACGCCTGCCATGCACTTAAGCGCTACTGATATCGCCAAATTATTTCATGATAAATTTGGAACACCAATTGATGCGACCCCTCCACAGCTCGTTCAAAAAGCTAGAGAATTACTTCGTGATAAATATTTGAATGCTGATATCGGCATTAGTGGCGGAAACTTTTTAATTGCCGATACCGGAAGTATCGCCATTACAGAAAATGAAGGAAATGCCCGTTTAAGTACCACGTTTCCAAAAATACATATTGCCATTGTGGGTATCGAAAAGATTATTCCTTCAATGGCCGATTTGGATTTGTTCTGGCCTTTATTGGCTTCTCATGGAACAGGACAAAATTTAACGGTTTATAATACCATTTTAAGCGGACCTCGCCAACCTAACGAAACCGACGGCCCCGAAGAAATGTATGTGATTCTTTTAGACAATGGGCGGACAAATTTATTAGCACAAAAAGACCAGCGACAAGGCTTGTACTGTATTCGCTGTGGTGCATGTTTAAATGCTTGCCCGGTTTATAAAAATATCGGTGGTCATACTTACAATACCACCTACAGCGGACCAATTGGCTCGGTAATTACACCGCACTTAAAAGGTATGGAGGAGTTTAAACATTTAAGTTATGCCTCCAGTTTATGCGGAAAGTGCTCTGAAGTATGTCCCGTTAAAATCGATATCCATAAAATGTTATTGCTCAACCGCAGAGATGCTGCAGCTACACATGAAAACGGTAAAGTAGAAGAAATGGGCTGGGGGATGTTTAGCCGCATGATGCAGAAACGGAAGTGGATGGATTTTTTCGGTGGAAAGTTCAAAAATTTTATGCTTAAAAGCTTCTTCAGAAAAAGCTGGGGTAAATACCGGGAAATGCCGAAAGTGGCAGATAAATCTTTCTCCAAACAATTTGAAGAAATGAAGAAGAATAAAGAGTCTTAACAAAATATCTAACCCAATATGCAATTTAACCGCGGCAATAAAGACGACACATTCCTGTTAAATTTATATAAAAGATTGCTTTACCCTCGAATGGTTGAGGAGAAAATGCTTAAGCTTTTGCGCCAGGGAAGGATTGGGAAATGGTTTTCAGGCATCGGTCAGGAGGCTATTGCAGTTGGTTCTACATTAGCGATGCAAAGCGATGAATACATTTTGCCAATGCATCGCAATCTTGGGGTTTTTACTACCAGAGATATTTCCTTAAAAAAATTGATGGCGCAATGGCAGGGCAAAGCGACTGGTTTTACCAAAGGCCGCGACCGTTCTTTCCATTTTGGTACGCAAGACTATAAAATTATTGGGATGATTTCTCATCTTGGTCCGCAAATGGCCTTAGCGGATGGCATTGCATTAGCCGATGTTCTGGCTGGTAAACAAAAAGCAACGTTGGTTTACACTGGCGAAGGTGCCACCAGCGAAGGCGATTTTCATGAAGCAGTTAATGTGGCAGCGGTTTGGAATTTACCTGTTATTTTTCTCATCGAGAATAACGGCTACGGCCTGTCTACGCCAAAATCAGAACAATTCAGATGCAGAAACCTGGTTGATAAAGCCATTGGTTATGGTATAGAGGGCAGGCAAATTGACGGGAATAACATTCTTGAAGTTTACGATACCATCCATCAACTGGCTAATGAAATTCGTAAAGATCCACGCCCGATTTTATTGGAATGTTTAACTTTTAGAATGCGTGGGCATGAAGAAGCATCAGGCACAAAATACGTTCCGCAGGAGTTATTTGATGAGTGGGAAAAGAAAGACCCGTTAAGTAACTATGAAAATTACCTAATTGAGCAGCGAATTTTAACAGCCGATTCGATCATCGATATCAGGGCAAAAATCAAAAAAGATATTGAATTAGAAGTTGAAGAAGCGTTTGATGAACCCGAACCGGAAGTTGATGCTAATCAGGAAGAATACGACATGTATTTTCCTTATGAACAGAAAGTAGTCGAACCCAATCAGGCTTCAACAGAAAAAAGATATTTAGATGCCATAACTGATGGGTTAGATTTGGCAATGCAAAAGTATCCCAACCTGGTTTTGATGGGACAGGATATTGCGGATTACGGCGGTGCTTTTAAAATTACCGATGGTTTTACGGCTAAATACGGGAAGAACAGGGTTCGCAATACACCAATTTGCGAATCAGCTATTGTTGGTGCAGGTTTAGGCTTGTCAATTAATGGTTACAAGGCTGTTGTAGAAATGCAATTTGCTGATTTTGTTACTGTTGGTTTCAACCAGATTGTAAATAATTTGGCTAAAACGCACTATCGTTGGGGTGAAAAAGCCGATGTTGTAGTGCGTATGCCAACAGGCGCTGGTACTGGTGCAGGGCCATTTCACTCACAAAGTAATGAGGCATGGTTTACCAAAACGCCAGGCTTAAAAGTTGTTTATCCGGCTTTTCCTGATGATGCCAAAGGTTTGTTACTGGCCGCAATTGAAGATCCGAATCCGGTTATTTATTTCGAACATAAATATTTGTATAGAAGTTTATCCACTGCTGTTCCGGATGGATATTTTACCACTGAAATAGGAAAGGCGGTTAAGCTTGCCGGTGGAAATAAATTTTCCATCATCACCTACGGTCTAGGCGTTCATTGGGCATTGGACTATCTGAAGAATAATCCGGAAAGTGAAGCAACACTACTTGATTTGCGTACGTTACAACCCTGGGATAAGGAAGCTGTTTGTGATGCGGTAAAATCAACTGGCAGGGTGTTAATCTTACATGAAGATACCCTGACAAATGGTTTTGGTGCAGAAATTTCGGCGTGGATTGGCGAACATTGCTTTCAATATCTGGATGCGCCAATCATGCGATGTGCCAGTTTAGATACTGCAATTCCAATGAATAAAGCGTTAGAAGATGGGTTTTTGGCAAAAGCCAGACTAGCACAAACGATTGAAAAATTATTAAAATATTAAAGAGAGTTATGAGTTGTAATTGTATGAATTGGTTAGTTATTGTATTACCAATTTGGCGATTAACCGCTTAATCAATTCACACAGTTATACAGATATCATGAGCAATTTCAAAATCCAGGGAAACATCGTTGAAATTACCGATCGAAATATTTTCTTTGGTGAAGTAGAGGTAGAAGATGGAAAAATAAAATCCATCCATAAAATATCTGAAAGGAGAGATGAAGCGCATTTCATCCTTCCTGGTTTTATTGATAGCCATGTTCATATTGAAAGCAGCATGCTCATACCAAGTGAATTTGCAAGGCTTGCAGTAGTTCATGGAACGGTTGCCACCATTAGCGATCCGCATGAAATTGCTAACGTTTGCGGCATGGAAGGCGTGGAATTTATGATTGAAAACGGCAATACTGTTCCCTTCAAGTTTAACTTTGGTGCACCTAGCTGTGTTCCTGCCACTATTTTTGAAACCGCTGGCGCTGAATTGAATCATGATGACGTTAAGGCGCTTTTAAAACGTCCGGAAATTAAATACCTCAGTGAAATGATGAATTTTCCCGGCGTGCTTCATCAAGATGAAGAGGTTTTAAAAAAAATTGCAGCAGCGCATGATTTAGGTAAGCCTGTTGATGGACATGCACCTGGTTTGCGTGGCGATGCGGTTCAACAATATATTGATGCAGGAATTTCTACAGACCATGAATGTTTTACCGCAGAAGAAGCATTGGATAAGCTACAGCGTGGTATGAAAATTCTTATCCGCGAAGGAAGTGCTGCCAAAAATTTTGAGGCGTTGATCGATCTGCTTCATGACTGGCCTGATATGATGATGTTTTGCAGTGACGATAAACATCCAGATAGTTTGGTTGAAAGCCATATCAACGAAATTTGCGCCAGAGCAGTGGGCAAGGGAATTGATATTTTTAACGTTTTACAAGCGGCTTGTATTAATCCGATTCTTCATTATAAATTGGATGTTGGCGCATTAAAAACTGGCGATTTTGCCGATTTCATTGTTGCAGAAGATTTAGTAAACTTCAAGATAAAGCAAACCTTTATAGATGGCGTTTTGCTATCAGAAAACGGTGAGGTTGTCGGCGATTGGATAAAGCATGATCAGGATAAAGAATCAGTGAATCATTTCGATTGCAGTTTTAAAAAGGCGGAAGATTTTGCTTATGCTTTTACAGGCGAGGAAACAATTCCGGTGATCGAGGCTTTAGATGGGCAATTGATCACCAACAGGCTTACAGTGGTGCCTAAAGTTTCTAATGGAAACATCATTAGCGATTTAGAAAACGATATATTGAAAATGGTTGTGGTAAACCGCTATCATCATGCGCCTATCGCTGTTTCATTTGTAAAAAACTTTGGTTTAAAGGAGGGTGTAATAGCATCAAGTGTTGCTCATGATAGCCATAATATTATCGCAGTTGGCGTCGACGATAACAGCATATGCGCTGCAGTTAATCTGGTAATCAAAGAAACGGGTGGTGTTGTGGCTTTAGGAAATGGAAAAGAAGAAGTGCTTCCTTTGCCTGTTGCAGGTTTAATGAGTAATCAGAACGGTTATGAAGTTGCTGCGCTTTACACCTCAATCGATCAGTTCTCAAAAGAACTGGGCGCTACATTGGTAGCACCATTCATGACACTTTCTTTTATGGCGCTACTGGTGATTCCACATTTAAAGTTAAGCGATAAGGGATTGTTTGATGGAGATAAGTTTAAATTTGTGTAGCCTTCGAAAATTTTAACAAATGGTAGTTTTATTCCTGCTTGAAATATTCCTGCAGGGTTAACATTTGCTTCCTGTTTAAAACTTCTCCAAGTTCTTTTTCGGTAGCTTCTTTTATTTTTTTAACAGATTTAAAATGCTTTAAAAGTTTGTCGGCAGTAGTTTTGCCGATGCCCTCAATCTGCTCCAGTTCAGTTTTAAGTGTTCCCTGATCGCGTTTTTTACGGTGGAAAGTAATCCCGAACCTGTGCGCTTCATCACGCAGCTGCTGAATTACCTTTAGGGTTTCCGATTTTTTATCTAAATACAGTGGAAATGAATCTCCGGGATAAAACAACTCCTCCAATCTTTTCGCAATACCAATCACCGTTACCCGATTTTCTATGCCCAACAGTTTTAAACTTTTCATCGCTGATGAAAGCTGTCCCTTACCGCCATCAATGATAATCAGTTGCGGAAGAGGTTGGTCTTCCTCCAGCATTCGCCTGTAACGACGGAAAACGGCTTCTTCCATGGTGGCAAAATCATTCGGTCCTTCAACGGTTTTAACGTTAAAATGGCGGTAATCTTTTTTCGATGGCTTTGCATCTTTAAACACCACAATAGCCGAAACCGGATATTTTCCCTGAAAATTCGAGTTATCAAAACATTCAATGTGTTTAGGCAGTTGCGTTAACCGCAAATCCTTTTGCATTGTCGTTAATATGCGGTCGGTTCTCAAATCCGGGTTGAGTTTTTCATACTGATTGAGTTTCTCCTTTTTAAAGAACAGCACATTTTTTTGAGATAGTTCCAACAACTTTTTCTTCTCGCCAAGTTTAGGAACAGTAAATTTAAGTCGTTCATCTTCCAAAGAAAGTTCAAAAGGAACAATGATTTCTTTTGAAGTGCTGTTAAATTTTGTTCTGAATTCCAGCATGGCGGTAATCAAAAGTTCATCATCACTTTCATCCAGTTGCTTTTTAATTTCAATGGTTTGAGTTTGAATAATGGTACCGTTCATCACCTTGAGGTAATTTACAAAAGCGTATCGCTCATCAGATGCAATGCTTACCACATCTACATTGGTAATGGCACTGTTTACCACGGTTGATTTGCTTTGATATTTCTCCAATACCTGCAGTTTGCGGGAGTATTGATGTGCCAGTTCGAAATTTAATTCCTCAGAAGCGGTTTTAATAATTCCTTTTACATCGCGAATTACGTTCCCGATTTTACCATTTAAAATTTCTTTAATTTCAACGATATTTTGATCGTAATCACTTTCGCTCTGGTAGGCCTGGCACGGACCCTTGCAATTCCCAATCTGATATTCCAAACAAACTTTAAACTTACCTTCGGCAATATTTTTATCGTTAAGCGGCAAGCTGCAGGTTCTTAACGGATAAGTTTCCTTTATTAAATCAAGAATGGTGTGCATCATACCGATCGATCCGTACGGACCGAAATAAGTTGAGCCATCCTTAATCACTTTGCGTGTCCAATAAATCCGTGGATATTGTTCATTCTTTACAATAATCCAGGGATAGGTTTTATCATCCTTTAAATTGATATTAAATTTAGGCTGATGCTTTTTAATAAGGCTATTTTCAAGCAACCAGGCATCAATTTCGGTATCAACAATGGTAAAAGTTATTTTTCTGATTTTTGAAACCAGCACCCTCGTTTTACCATTAAATTGCTGTCTATCGCTATTAAAGTAAGAACCAACCCGGTTTCGGAGATCTTTCGCCTTACCGATATACATCAACTTTCCATCGGCATCCCAGTATTGGTATACACCGGGTTTGTGCGGAATTGCGGTTAATGCGGTTTTATGGTCAAAAGTGCTCATCAGTTACAAAAAATAGAATTCAAATGCGAAACCCTAATCTAAAACGGATAAGGATTAATGTTGTTTAAGAGAATTTTGGCGTGTCCCTAAGCTGCGCAAAGGGTCAGGCTATCCGTTACAATCTTTTGTGTTGCTTTCGGCTACGCTCAAGGCAACACAAAAGGATTTCCACTACTATCCTTCACGCGGACAGGAGTATTAAAAACCCAGTTTCTCGTCGAGTTCGGTTGTGCCTTCTTCCTGCTGCTGGTATTGGTTACAGTCGTAAGTGATAGATACACCTGATTTAGGCGCTTCAAAATCTGCATGACTAATTTTCAAAGCCGGGTTAGCATAAACCTTTTTAATGAAGCCGGCAAAAATTGGAAGCGCCGTATTTGCTCCTTCACCCTGGTTAGTACTAATGAAGTGGAAGGCTCTGTCTTCACATCCCGTCCAGATTCCGGTTACCAATTGTGGAGTAATCGCCATAAACCAACCGTCAGAGTTATTTTGAGTAGTGCCTGTTTTTGCACCGATTGGTGCATTCACTTTATACTTATAATTTAACCTCGAACCTGTTCCATTTGAAACCACGCCTTTCAGCATTCGGGTCATCACATAGGCAACTTCCTCGCTCATAATAGGTTTAGGTATTTCTTTTTGCGAGAACAGTACCACACCATTTTTGTCTTCAATCCTTAATAAATAAATTGGTTTGGTATAAGTTCCTTTATTTGCAAAAGCCCCGTATGCGCCTACCATATTAAATATTGATGAATCAAAAGTTCCCAAACAAATGGATGGGTAGGCTGGAACATTTGGAATGCCCATTTTGGTAGCGAGATTAGAAACTGCAACCGGACCAACCTGCTTCATTAAATATGCGGTAACAAAGTTTTGTGAGTAAGCCAATGCTTTTTGTAAAGTAATGCTTCCTGGTAAAGGCTTTCCAGAATTTCTTGGTGTCCAGTTTTCACCGTAACCTTCGATGGTTACAGGCGTGTTTGATACCGTATAACAAGGAGAATAACCATTTTCAATTGCAACTGCATAAGTAAATGGCTTCGCTGTTGAACCTACTTGTCTGGTACCCATTTTTACCTGGTCATATTTGAAATGTTCGTAATTAATTCCGCCCACCCATGCCTTAACATGCCCATTGGTCGGATCCATCGTCATCATGGCGTTACGCAGTAACATTTTATAATAGCGTACCGAATCAATAGGCTTCATCACCGTATCAATGTTTCCTTTCCAGGTGAAAATGGTCATTTCGGTTTTGGTATTAAAATCAGTTTTGATCTCTTCGTCAGATTTACCTTCCAGCTTCAACGATTTATAACGATCTGATCTTTTAACGCCTTGCTCAATCTGTAAATCTTTTCCTTTAAAAGGATTTCTACCCTTCCAGCTATTGATAAATTGAGCCTGTAGAACCTTCATATATTCTTTCTGAGCTTCCTCGGCATATACCTGCATATCGTAATTTAAGGTTGTATATATTTTCAACCCGTCACGATCCAGATCGTAAGGTGTTCCGTCAGGTTTGGTAATCCCTTGTTCCTGAAAAATTGTCTTGATATCATTCTTTAATACCGACCGGAAATAGGGTGCAATCCCATCATTAACAGTTGCCGCATTAAAGTGTAAGCCCAGTGGTTTTTCCTTCTGCTCGTCAAATTCCTGTTGGGTTAATAATTCCGATTTTACCATCATCGCCATTACAGTGTTTCTTCTGGTTCTGGAACGCTCCGGATGGCGGGTAGGAGAGTACATCGTAATCCCCTTTTGCATCCCAACCAAAGTTGAAGCCTGGGTTAAGGTTAATTTATCTGGAGTGGTATTAAAATATACCCTTGCGGCAGATTTTATGCCATAAGCCTGGTTACCGAAGTCGACCGTGTTTAAGTACATGGTGATGATCTCTTCTTTGGTATAATTCCGTTCCAGCTTCACCGCTACAATCCATTCTTTAAACTTGGTTAATACCAATGAAAAGAAATTCAAATTTGATTCCCTTGGGAAAAGATTTTTGGCTAACTGCTGCGTAATGGTACTTGCACCTTGCTTTTTGCCAATCAGGTTATAGCCAATAATGGTAAATGTACGTTTGAAGTCGATTCCTGAGTGCTCTTTAAAACGGGTGTCTTCAGTGGCAATAAGTCCGTTGATAACGTTCTTCGAGATATCTTTATACGTAACATTCGACCTGTTCTGCACAAAATAAGTTCCTAACGGGCGGCCATCTTCGGCAATAATTTCAGAAGCCTGATTACTTTTTGGGTGTTCAATGTCTCTGAAAGAAGGTAGCGCACCAAAAAGCCCCATTCCAATCATTGAGATGAAAATGGCAAAAAGTGCTATGCCACCAACCACTATTTTCCATATGATTAAACTATATCTTCTTGTTTCTAGTGCAGAAAGGGATTTATTCATTTTGTGTTGTAATTAGTTCAAAAGCTAATCAATTGAAGCTTATTTTAGCCGCAAATTTATTAAAATTTTAACGAACCGGATTTTTGCTGCGTTCAACAGCATGCATACTACTTGTAATTATCTTTTAAAAATTCTAAATATTCGTTGATGCGATCTCTGCTGTTCAGCTTTTCGAAGTTTTCTTTACTAATAATAAAGCCTCTGTAAAGATTTGCAGGCACTTTCATAATATTTTTTAATTGCCCGATGATGCTTGACTCGTAAAGTTTTGCATCTTCCAAATCAATAAAGCTGGTTACGTAAATCAACTGATCGTTATCCAGCTCAATCAATTTATGCGCCAAATCATTATCAGGGTAGTTACCTCGGTTAAACTGGCCAATTCCAAAACGTGATGAACTTAAAGTTAAACTCGCATCTGCGACATCAATTACATAATAGTATTCGTTTGAAGTAGCTGCGCTAAAAATACTTGCTGGTTTTACTACATCAGCAGGCTTAACTTCTGCTGGTTTTTCAACCGGTTTTACAATTGTCTCGGCAGGTTTTTCTTCCGCAGCAGCATTGATATCGTTATTAAGCGGTTTTGCTGGTACCGCAATGGGTTTTGCCTGACTCACAAATCGAGGCTCATTTGAGTCGAAATCAATTAAAGCCACGGGGCGTTGTTTAAATTCAGCCAGATTGGCTTCGATGTATTTTAAATGATCACGCACTAAAGGCGTAACAATTAAATCGTTTGGATAGAGTGTCGTAATCGCATTGAACTCCGTTAATAAAGGGTCGAGCTTGGCTGTACGCCCAACAGCAATTGCCTTTAAGTAAGCGTACTGTGGTGCCAAATCGTTATCAGGAAAAGCACTGATGTTATCGTTTGCTTGTTTAATTACGCCTGGATAATCTTTTTTAGCATAAGCTTCGAAGGCAACATTGTAATTGTTGTTTGCAATGTTTTCCATGGTACTTTGCTTCGCCGAAAAAGATGGATCTAAAATGGTTTTAGCATAGTTCGACTCTGGAAATTTCTGTAACACCAGCTGTCTGAATTCGTTCGATCTGTTTTCATCAACTCCTTTATTATTGAGATACAAACTGTAATATATTGCATCCAGATGGTTGTTATTTGGATATCTTCGTAACAACTCTGCATAAATTTTATTTGCTTCATTTTTATCATTCAACTCCTGTTGGTAAAAACTGGCAATTTCGAAATAAGCATCGATAATTTTTTGATCAGATGCGGCAATTAGAGCAGGTGTTAATGGTAGCGCATCAAGATATTGCTTCTCGAGTGATGTTTGATCTGTTGAAGATTGCACATTATTTCCATTTGCAGGTGTAATGGTGTTGGCAACATTGCCGCCGGTCATCACTTGTGTATTCTCCTGTGCAGATGATCTTTGGCTTTGGCGCCAGTTATCTTCCAGTTGTCGGTTCCCCCAGCGCCTTTTAAAATCAGCAAAGCCGGTACTTATCGCCGCATTATTGTTAAAATAGAAAGTACTACCTGCAGCAACCTGAGGCGAATTAAGCGACTGGTTCGGAAAATCTGGATTATTCAACGTTTGATTGTTGAGTACAGTCACATTTGCCACCTCTACTTTAGGCGTTAAATAATTCTTAATTCTTGCCTCCCTTTCTGTAGATGGAAGTTGGGCAATCATTTGTGCGGTATCTTCCTTCGCGATAATGGTATAACGATCGGTTAAATACTTTAAGTTATCAGCCTTTTTAACAATATTGTCGTAATCCGGAAAATTCTTAGGTAAAATCATTACTGTACTATCGTAATACAGTTTCGCCTTGATGTAGTTGTTAAACTCCTTAAAATTTAAATCAGCAATTTTAAGATAGGATAATGCCTTTTGGTTTTGATTTTTCGTACTTTTCTGTACTGATTTCTGATAATTTTCTTCGGCTTTGGTAAATTTGCCTTCCCTTGAAAAAAGTTCTCCAACCTGATAGTAGATCTGGTCGGTATAATCGAAATTTTTATCGTCTTTCAGTAACGCCAGCAATGCTTTATCTTCATCAACCTTATAACCGCTAATTAGCGCTCTTACTTTAATGCGTTGCAAATTGGCGTGGAAGTACATTTCAAACGGTGCGTTACTATTTTCTACCTTAGTATAATTAATAAAGGCATTTTGAAGATCGTTTTCCTGCTCCTGAAGTTGTGCCAGAATATATCGCCAGCGAATACGCAATTGCTTATCGTCGCCCAAACGAACCGCATTTTCAAGCAATAACATGGCCTCTTTATTCCGCTTCTGATAAATTCTCATTTGCGCTGTGGTAGCCAGTGGCTCAGCAATGTCGTTTTTCAGATTATCGGCAGCACGTAACATGGTATCTAGGATTTTATCCGCCACAACCATGTTATTAAGTTCCATTTGGCTACGTGCTTTCCAGTTCATGGCCATTACAAACGTTTTTAAATTATTGTTGTACGTTTTGGCTACATAATCAAAATACTCTGATGCAATAAAATAATTTCCTTTTAAATAATTTGCCTTACCCAATAACATGTAGGCATCATCAATATAATTACTAAAGCTTTTATCGTTGATGATACTTTGGCCTTTGGTGATGACCTCATCTAATTGCTTATTCGGTGTGCCAGGCGTAAGCACCAGATTCACCTGAGGCTCTGGATCGAGATAAACTGGTAAAATTTTTTCGTAATTATCGGTATAGCTTTGTAGTAATCCCTCATTATATTCAGTTAGCAAAACATTTGAGTTATAGATATAGTTATACCTTGCCGTTAAATTTTGAAACTTACGGTCGATAGCAGTATCTTTATTTGCTACACAGCCATAGATGAAAAGCAGGCTGATGAGGAGGAGGAAGGGATTTAATGCTTTGTTAGAGTGTTTTTTCAAGTATGATAAATTGCGTTAGTGGGTGTACAATAAACAAAATTTTAACAAAAATATTTTATTTGGCTGCAAATTATAATTATCCAAAGTTAACTTAATTATTGCATTTAAAAATGGAAAATCCTAAAGAAGACGATACAAAGAAAAAAGTAAATGCAGCCGCAAAATATTCTGCCATAGGCTTTCAGATGATCATTACCATTGGTTTACTCACTTTTATTGGTTATAAAATTGATGAACATAGAAATAGTGAAACCAAGATTATCACTGCAGCTTTTGCTTTATTAGGAGTAGGCATAGCACTTTACCAGGTGATTAGACAGGTAACAAAATAAATTAGAAGTTTACCTGATTCATCCTGTGGTGTGCTGCAACAAATTAAAAATCAAACATTTTGCTGCGATACGCTTACCAAAAATGTGATTAAAATCCCTATCTTTGCAGCAGTTTTTAACCGCAAAGAATTATTTTTCAATTGACTCTGGCCAAATTTACAAGCGTATATTTAATTTTCGTTGGTTTAATGATCGGTATAGTTGTTCTTATACCACAAATTCTTCCTGCTTCAGATATTTTGGTGCCCAGCTTTTGGCTCATCTTTGGGTTTTTAGGAGGAATAACTTACATCGCTTATCTATTGGCTCATATCGGTATTCATAAAAACCCGGAAGCAGGCGTAGTAGCAATATTAGGGTCGGTAATTGTGAAGCTTATTTTTTGTATGGCTTTTGTATTGATTTACAGTATAAAAGCGAAGGAAAGCGGTCTACTTTTTATAGTAAATTTTTTTTCTCTTTATTTATTGTTTACCGTCTTTGAAATGTACTGTTTGTTGCGTAACTTGCGCCACCAAAATTTAAAGTAAAAAACTGCCAATAAATGGATTTTAACCAAGTTTTCATGTCGAAAGTTAAGAAGGTAATTGTTGTTTTTACGCTTTTAATAGCGTTTTTATCTATCAAAAATGATACTTTCGCTCAAGCTGATACTGTTACATCGCTACCTGTTGATACAGCTGTAGCCGCTACTCATGAACCAGGTGCTGTTGTTAACCACGCTGAAGCGCATGAAGAAAAAGAAAAAGGTTTTGATATTACTTCATTCATTTTTCATCACATTAGCGATAGTCACTTCTTTACGCTTTTTGGTCATGGAGAGCATGGTGTACACTTGCATTTGCCAATCATCCTTTGGACAAATACTGGTTTAGTCACTTTTAGCTCTGCTGCTTTTAATTATAATGATGATGGTACCCATGTTGTAGAAAAAGGTGGCCAACGTTTTGTAATGGCACACAACAAAATTTATTACGCAAACGCTACTGCAAATGAGCATGGTGCCTTTGTATCTCACGAAGTGAAAGATGGTGCAGAAGTTGTTACCAATGCCCGCCCGCTTGATTTCTCGATAACTAAGAATGTTTTCAGTATGCTGTTATCAGTGGTTTTGTTGGTTCTTATATTTGGTACAATCGCATCTTCATACCGCAAAAGAAATGGTAAATCGCCAAAAGGTTTACAGTCGTTTTTAGAGCCAATTATTTTATTCGTTCGCGACGACATTGCCAGACCAAATTTGGGTCATAAATACGGTGCTTTTATGCCTTATTTATTGTCTGTGTTTTTCTTTATCTGGTTAAATAACGTTTTAGGTTTGGTTCCATTTTTTCCGGGAGGCGCAAACGTAACTGGTAACATTGCTTTAACTATTGTATTAGCGGTTTGTACTTATTTAATTACTACGTTTAAAGGAAACAAACATTACTGGAAACATATTTTCTGGATGCCAGGCGTTCCTGTTCCGATGAAGATATTTTTAGCGCCATTAGAGTTGATTGGTACGTTAACCAAGCCAATTGCCTTGGCGATCAGGTTATTTGCAAACATTACAGCGGGTCACATTTTGGTGATGTCGTTACTTTGCTTAATCTTTATTTTTAACTCGCTTTGGATTGCTCCGGCTTCAATTTTCTTCGCTGTGTTTATCGGCTTAATTGAATTTTTGGTTGCATTTATTCAGGCGTTTATTTTTACTACTCTTTCTGCCTTGTTTATAGGTATGGCAGTTGAAGAGCACCACTAAGAACATTATTGTTAAATAAATATAAATAAATCAGAAAATGACTGGAACATTAGCTGCAATCGGCGCAGGCTTAGCTGCAATAGGCGCTGGATTAGGTATCGGTAAAATTGGTGGATCTGCAATGGAATCTATTGCTCGTCAACCAGAAGCCGCTTCAAAAATTCAAACTGCTATGCTTATCGCTGCAGCCTTTATCGAGGCGGTTGCTTTATTCGCAGTAGTAGTTTCTTTGATCGCAAAATAATCAAAGAAAGAATTAATACAAGAACCTTTTCGGGATTGCCGTTAAGGTTCTTGTTTAAATGATTAGTTGAAAATAAGAATATTAAATATATAAGATGGATTTATTAGTTCCTGAAATTGGCTTGTTAGTTTGGAATAGCATAGCTTTTTTATTGTTGTTGTTTTTGCTAGGTAAATTTGCCTGGAAACCAATTATGAAAGCTATCCATGAGCGTGAGCAAAGTATTGATGATGCTTTGAACAAAGCGGAATTGGCTAAGCAAGAAATGGCTCGTTTAACCAGTCAGAACCAAGATTTAATGCAACAAGCACGTGCTGAACGCGATGAGATTTTGAAAGAAGCTAAAACTTTGAAAGATAGCATTTTAAACGAAGCTAAAAAACAAGCTCAGGTTGAAGGTGCTAAATTGATTGAGAAAGCTAAAATCGAAATCGAAAATCAGAAGAAAGTGGCTTTAGCTGAAGTTAAAGGTCAGGTTTCTACATTATCATTAGAAATTGCTGAACGTGTATTGCGTACGCAGTTAGATGATAAAACAAAACAAGAAGCATTAGTGGCTAATTTGTTAAAAGACGTTGAATTAAATTAAGTTTTAAAGTATAAAGTTTAAAGTGCAACGTTTGAAGTTTTAATCTCAGGGTTAAACTTTTAACATTCAACTTTTAACTTTCAACTCAAATATATGTCAGAAATTAAAGTTGCAGGCAGATACGCCAAATCATTAATCGACTTAGCTGTTGAAAACAACGGTTTAGCTGAATCGTACAATGATATGGTTTTGTTTGAAAAAGTAGTTGACGAAACTCCTGAGCTAGAAGCAATATTAAAAAATCCAATTGTGCCTTTAGATAAAAAAGTTGGCATTTTGAATGGAATTTTTGGTGATAAAGTAGGTCAGTTATCGCTTACTTTTTTCAAAACTGTGGTAAATAAAGGCCGTTCGGCAATTTTATTTGCTACAGCAAAACAGTTTATTAAACAATACAACGAGATCAAAGGAATTGTTACTGCTGATGTGACTTCGGCCACTGCGCTAAGTGCGGAAGCTAAGGCACAGATTATTGAAACTGTTAAAAAAGAACTAGGCGCTAAGGAAGTGATTGTTAACGAAAAAATTGACGAGAAACTAATTGGTGGTTTTATTTTAAAAGTTGGCGATAAGCAGTTTGATGCAAGTATTGCCAGTGGTTTAAATAAACTTAAAAAAGAATTTGCTGCTTAGTAGTAACAAGATTTAAGTATCAAGTATCGAGGTTGGATTTACAAACTATGAGGGATACTGAACTAACAAAAGAACTACATCACAACAATATATAAACCCGATTGGCAGCGATAGGCTTTGAAGCTGAAAGCAAAAAGACTAAAGCAGAAAGCGGGACTAGAATAACAGAAGAACTACAAGATTTACATTTACAAAAAGATATAATTAAAATTATGGTAGAGGTAAGACCAGACGAAGTATCGGCAATTATCAGACAGCAATTGGCGGGCTTCAAATCAGAAACCGAACTGGAAGAAGTTGGTACCGTGTTGCAAGTGGGCGACGGTATTGCCCGTGTTTACGGTTTAACTAAAGTTCAATCGGGTGAGTTGGTTGAATTTGCAAACGGCCTGCAAGGCATTGTATTAAACCTTGAAGAAGATAACGTTGGTGTGGTACTTTTGGGTGCTTCTGACGAGATTAAAGAGGGTGATACAATTAAACGTACCAAAAAAATTGCCTCTATTAAAGTTGGTGAAGGTATGCTTGGCCGCGTGGTGAACACATTAGGTGAGCCTTTAGATGGTAAAGGCCCAATCTTAGGTGAAACTTACGAGATGCCTTTAGAGCGTAAAGCACCAGGTGTTATTTATCGTCAGCCGGTAAATGAGCCTTTACAAACTGGTATTAAAGCAATCGATGCGATGATTCCAATCGGTCGTGGTCAACGTGAGTTGGTTATTGGCGATCGTCAGATTGGTAAAACTGCGGTTTGTATCGATACTATTATCAACCAAAAAGAATTTTATGAAGCAGGCCAGCCTGTGTTCTGTATTTATGTAGCTATCGGCCAGAAAAACTCTACCGTTGCGAACATTGTACGCACACTAGAGGAAAACGGCGCTTTACCATATACAGTTGTTGTTGCTGCTTCGGCCGCTGATCCTGCTCCAATGCAGTTTTATGCGCCATTCGCTGGTGCTGCAATTGGTGAGTTTTTCCGTGATACAGGTAGACCAGCTTTAATTGTTTATGATGATTTATCAAAACAAGCTGTGGCTTACCGTGAAGTATCTTTATTACTTCGTCGTCCACCGGGCCGTGAGGCATATCCTGGTGACGTTTTCTACTTACACAGTCGTTTGTTGGAAAGAGCTGCGAAGATCAATGCAAATGATGATATCGCGAAAGATATGAACGATTTACCAGAATCGATTAAACATATCGTTAAAGGTGGTGGTTCATTAACTGCTTTACCTATCATCGAAACGCAAGCTGGTGACGTTTCTGCTTATATTCCAACTAACGTAATTTCAATTACTGATGGCCAGATTTTCTTAGAGTCGAACTTGTTCAACTCTGGTATTCGTCCGGCTATTAACGTAGGTATCTCGGTATCGCGTGTGGGTGGTAACGCTCAAATTAAATCGATGAAAAAAGTAGCAGGTACTTTAAAGTTAGATCAGGCACAATACCGCGAGTTAGAGGCTTTCTCTAAATTCGGATCTGACTTAGATGCTGCAACGAAATCGGTTTTAGATAAAGGTGCACGTAACGTAGAAATGTTAAAACAAGCACAATTCTCTCCATTTTCTGTTGAGAAACAAGTTGCAATTGTTTACGCTGGTACTAAAAATTTAATGCGTAATGTTCCGGTTAATAAAGTTAAAGAATTTGAAACTGAATTTTTAACTCAATTGGAAATGCGTCACCCAGAAACATTAGCAGCATTAAAAGCTGGTAAATTTGATGATGGCATTACTGGTGTTTTAGATACCGTAGCAAAAGAGATTTCAAGTAAATACTAATAGAGTTGAAAAATAAAAGTAGAAAGTTTAAAGCTTTTTACTTTTAACTTTTTGCTTTACACTTATTAAGAATGGCTAATTTAAAAGAAGTAAGAAACCGGATTGCATCGGTACAATCAACACAACAGATTACCAAAGCTATGAAAATGGTTTCGGCTGCTAAGTTGAAGCGTGCTACCAATGCAATCATCGCTTTACGCCCTTATGCAACTAAACTGAAAGAGATTTTGGGAAATCTATCAGCAAGTTTGGAAGGTTCTTCATCGCCTTTTATTCAAGAGCGTGAACCTAATAAGGTTTTAATTGTAACCGTATCATCAAACCGTGGTTTGGCTGGTGCTTTTAACATGAACGTAATTAAAGCGGCCAATAATTTAATTGCCGAGAAATATAGCGAACAGTTGAAAAACGGTAACGTGAGCATTATATCTATTGGTAAGAAAACACAGGATTTTTACGAGAAACGCAAATACAATGTTATTGGAAACAACAATGAAGTATTTTCGGCCTTAACTTTCGAAAACGTAACTAAAATTACAGATGCAATTATGGCTGGCTTTCTTAAAGGCGAGTTTGATAAAGTTGAAGTAGTTTACAACCGTTTTAGAAATGCGGCCGTTCAGTACATTACTACTGAGCAGTTGTTGCCGTTGCCAAAGGTTGAAGAAGCTGTAGAAACAAAAGCTGATAAAAAAGCAGCTAATGTGGATTACATTCTGGAGCCTTCTCAGGAAGAAATCGTTGAGCAATTAATCCCTAAATCAATTAAAATTCAGTTATACAAAGCGGTGTTGGATTCTCACGCATCTGAGCATGGCGCACGTATGACATCGATGGATAAAGCAACTGAAAATGCTGGTGAATTATTGAAAGCCCTAAAACTTTCATACAACCAGGCTCGTCAGGCAGCCATTACAACTGAGTTAACTGAGATTGTAAGTGGTGCAGCAGCATTGAACGGATAATATAATCTGGAAATCTTAAGTCGGAAGGCTTGAGTTTCTTGAAAAACATTAAAGCCCATTTCTTAATTGAAATGGGCTTTTTTAGTTAAAAATAAATGCTCTCTGGATTAATTTTTACTCTCATAAAACCGCTTTCAATCTTCTTGATATTGGTGCCATCTCCACGATAGACTGATGCATTAAATTTAGCTTCTAACAAATATTTGCCTGATTTTAGTTTTTGCAAGTTGGTAATTTCAAACTTAGATTGCTTTTGTAATTCGGGCTTTAATAACGCATGGTAAACCAAACTAGAATAACCATTGGTTTGAAGGCCATAGTTATCTCCGGATAATTCGAAAACAACACCATTTTGTGAGTTGTTTCTACTAAAATCCAGGGCAAATTTACGCTCGCCAACACTAAATAAGTCTAGCTTATTCAAGGGCATAAACAATGATGTTTGGTTGCTTGCTGGTTGTGCTTGGTTTTTATTATACTTTTTCACGAATGATAGGGTTATACCATTCCTGTTTCCATCGGTAAACTTAAAAAACCTGCCAAACATCACTGAGTCTTGATCGCCAGAAATATATTCCTTCTGTTTAACCAATGAATCTAACTTTACGTTTGTTTTAGCGTTAATTAAACCCCGGCCTAAAGTTTCTGTTTGCACCATTAACTTTCCATCAAGAACGTATGAAACAGAATCTCTAAGCAATTCTAAAGGATCGGGTTTTTCAACTGGTGGAGGTTCGGTTGGCTCAATGACTGGATTTTCTTTTTTGCAGGCAGCAAGGCACATTAAGGCTATAGCAAGCCCTAGAAACTTTTTGGTTTTCATATAACTGATTTTATTTGTGTGTGCTTAAAAATAACAAAATCCTACGGATCGAATACAGGCAGGGGAGTAAGAAAGTTAAATTTTTTGCGACCAAATGTTAACCGTTTGATTACGAGATCAATTAAAATCAAACAAATCTATTGCCCGTAAAAAGGACTTGATATCTTTGTAGCATAATTCCAGAATATGAAAAAATTTATCTTCATTATTTTACTAGCCGCTCCATTTTTGGCCATTGCACAATCTCCAGCCCGAGATTATACCAACGCAGTGCTTTGGCAACAAACATCGGGCGAATACAGAGCTTTGTGTTTTCAGGCTTATAATTTTGCCCGCTTATCATTGAAAGAGGCTTTATGGGCCGATACCAGTAAAAAACCTAATTGTGTTATTGTTGATATTGATGAAACCGTTTTGGATAATTCTCCTTTTCAGGGCCATGAGATCAAAAAAGGTTTAAGTTATAACCCGGTTGATTGGACTGAATGGACGAACTTATCGAAAGCTGATACCGTTCCTGGGGCGTTGGCTTTTTTAAAATTTGCTGCTTCAAAAAATATCGAAACTTTCTACCTCAGCAATCGTGATGAAAAAGATTATGCAGCTACCTTGAAAAACCTTCAGGCTTTCGGTTTTCCTTATGCCAATGATGCGCACCTATTGGTTTCGAAAGGGACTTCTAATAAAGAGCCTCGCAGGCAAAAAATTGCCCAAACCCATAATATTTTAATGCTTTGTGGCGATAATTTAAGCGATTTCAGTAATGTTTTTTATCGGGAGGAAAAGAATACTTTCGATCAGGTAAATAAAAATCAAAACCTTTTTGGGGTGAAGTTTATTGTATTGCCAAATCCCATGTATGGCGACTGGGAAAAGCCATTATATCAAGGTGAAAAACTTACTGATAAGGATAAAGCGAAACAGCGTTTAGAACGATTAAAAAGTTACTAAGTATTTATAATTATTCAGCAATAAGTATTACTTTTGCTGCATCATAAAAATTAAGATTATGGAGAACAACGAATTAAAGCACAATACAGAAAGTATGCAAACGGCTAACCAGCCAGGAATTTATAAATTAATGATTGTTGGCGTACTAATTTGTATGGTGGGTACATATGCACGTTTTGCTTTCGATTCGTGGGTATTATCTTTAGTATCATGGATCGTTCTTTTCATTGGTGCAATTATCGCTATTAAGGGCGTATTCAAAATTTTAGACGCATAAAATATTTTCTCTCTAAATACAGAAGCCGATGATATTTGAATATGATCGGCTTTTTTGTTTGTTTATATTTAGGAAAGCAGGTTTCTCAAACTATCGGTTTCGAAAGTCCTGCCATCCACTTTACTTACCCATTTGAAACAAATGGGCTCGTGCTCGTTCCTGTCAGGTTTAGCTGGCAGCGGTTAACCTTACTATTTTAAACCCGACAAAAGCGGCAGCCCCGAATTCCGTTTTTCATCGGATGAGGGCTACAGCGTATGGCGGGACTGCTTTTACCTACCAACCAGTGCAATTGCTTTTCGAAATGTTGTAACCCTTAGATTCGCAATTGTAAACTGATAATTTCTACGTGTCAATTGTTAACTGTCATCTAAATTGGGTTACCTAAATCCGTTTTTTGTATAAAGGGAAACAGAGCGAAATAACCTAACCAAAGCGCTCATTCAAATGGCCATTTGAAGCAAATATTTTAAATGATTAATTTATCAGAACCACTAAATCATGAAAAGGAATATCATTGCTATTGCCATAATTTTAACAATTTTTGGCTGCTCAAATGCTAAAAACAACAGTGAAAGTACAGACCTCGCAGAAGCCAAAGAAATGGTTATTCCCGATAGCGCTGCAACACCAAAAATAATCAAAACGGCCGACATGCGTTTCCGGGTTAAGGATGTTCAAAATACCAAAGAACAGCTAAGTAAAACTATAAAAGCAGAGGGCGGAACTGTTGCCGAATTTTCGATAGAAAGCATTATTCAGGAAACCGAAAAAGTAAAACAATCAACTGATTCATTAAAAGAAATCACATCTTATCGCACAGAAGGTTATTTAATAGCAAAGGTGCCTTCAGAAAAATTGGATGATTTCACCAATACCATTTCTAAAATGGCTGTATTTGTAAATACTTCATCAATGAAGTTAGATGATCAAAGTATTAATTATCTTGCCAATAACTTAAAAGCACAAAATAGGGTAGAGGCTTCCAAACACATTGGAAATATCCCAAGCAAAAAAACGGGTAACATCGAAACATCTCTCGCATTAAAAGATGAGTATGTTGACAGAAAGATTGATAATATGAGCATTGATGCTCGGGTGAAGTACAGTACAATTACACTCAACTTCTATCAGGATAATACGGTGAGCACCATGACTGTAGCCAATGATAATCTGTATGATTATCGCCCGGGATTCGCAAACAGGCTTTGGCTTAACATTTTAAACGGCTGGACAATTTTTAAAGAAATTATTCTTGCGCTTGCAAATCTTTGGATGTTGTTTTTAGTGGGCTTTGGCGTGTTTTTTATCATCAGGTATTTTGTGAGGAAGAGCAAAATAGCAATAGAGTTGGCAACAAAGCATTTGATGGAGAATAGACAGTAAACTGGAAATCATCTTTCCGAATGTATGGCCACTACATGTTCCAGTAGTTATTTGTCGCAAAGTTTGCAACAGTGGCTAACTGGTGGGTCGGTGGAGACGCCGCTCCTTGGTGGAAAAAGAATTTCTCTATCTTCCCGTCATTGCGAGGCACGAAGCAATGTTTTTGAAGAGATCGCTTCGTGCCTCGCAATGACGACTTTGTTCGTCAGTGTTTAAGATTTAAATCAAATTATCAGTCGGTGTTTAACCGGCCGAAACTAATTCTATTTCTTCGCTTTCACCACCAGGCCTTTTACTTTAGTCTTGTTATCACTTACAAATGATTCCCAGCCCGAATAGGTTTTTGATTTCCCTCCGGCAGTTATTTTTTGAAATGAGTGGCAAACCGCAACAGCTAAACCATCGGTAGCATCTAAAAACTCCGGTGTTTCTTTGAAGTTTAATAAGCGTTGCAACATGGCTGCCACCTGCTCTTTAGTGGCATTTCCATTTCCTGTAATAGATTGTTTGATTTTTCTTGGAGAATATTCCGTTACCGGAATGTTTCTGGAAAGTGCAGCAGCAATGGCTATGCCTTGTGCTCTACCTAATTTTAAAAGTACCTGAATATTTTTTCCGTAAAATGGTGCTTCGATGGCCAAAACATCAGGCTTGTATTGATCGATTAACACCACTGTTTTTTCGAAAATGCGTTGGAGCTTTAAAAACGGATCATCAAGGTGAGTCATCTTCACTATACCTAAACTAATCAGTTCTGTTTTATTTCCCTTCTCTAAAATTACGCCATAACCCATCACCGCTGTGCCGGGGTCGATGCCCATAATTATCCGTTCCTTTTTTTCATTCAACATTACAGCAATATTAAGCATATTTGCAAACTAAAAAGATAATCTTGACAGGCAAGAATAAAAAAATATTATCCATCCTTATAAAAGCTGCAATTGTTGTATTTGCCTTCTGGTTTATTTACCATAAGCTCGTAGCGAATGAAAATCTTGAAAACTTCGGTTCGCTGTTGAAAGGAATTTCTCAGCTTGAAATTTTTAGTATCATCGGATTAGTGGTTTTATTGATGTTTGTAAACTGGTTTTTAGAAGCAGCTAAGTGGAAAAGACTCATGCGGCAGATTGAGGCCATTAGTTTTTACCGGGCTATTGAATCTGTTTTTTGCGGATTAACCCTGGCTATTTTCACCCCAAACAGGTTAGGTGAGTATGGTGGCAGGGTTTTCTTCCTTTCGCCCAAGCGTAGGATTGTAGGCGTAGTAGCCATGACGGTTGGCAACATCGGTCAGTTGGTTTTAACAAATGTATTTGGCGCAATAGCGGCTTGTTTTTTCATTTATCGTTTCGTACCGATAGATAATTTGGTTTTTTTAGCTGTGACAATGCTTGCGCTCGCTTTCTGCCTGTTTTTTATTGTCTTCTTTTTTAATATTCAATGGCTAAACGGCATTCTTTTATCATTCAAATTCACCCGTAAATACAAAAAGTTCTATAGTATTTTAGGCCGCTATCGTAAAGCTGAACTCTTTAAAATCATCCTATTCTGTTTGGCAAGATATGCTGTATTTAGTTCACAGTACTTTATTTTATTTGTTTGGCTTATCCCGGGCTTGCAGTATCTTGATATTGTTATGATGACCTGCCTGCTATTTCTGATTCAATCTGCACTGCCGTCGCTGGATTTGTTTGATGTGGGCATTAGAAGTGTTACTGCGGTAGAATTGTTCAAACATGTTACCAATCAACATGTAGCAGTTATTGCATGTACAGCAAGCATCTGGCTTATAAATATTATTATTCCTGCTATCTTAGGCACTTATTTCGTTTTTAAACTCAATTTTTTTGGAACTCCTAAAACTAATTAGTCTTTTATCTGCCGCTTTAACCCTGGTTTATGGTTTATTGGTGCTTACCTTCATCAAAGGTTGGCGCAACTTAAAGCAAATTAATATCAGCCAAAATGAGCCTGTAACAAAGGTTTCGGTAATTGTTGCTGCCCGTGATGAAGAACTTAACATCAGAAGAACAATCGATGATTTAGTTAACCAGGATTATCCTAAACATTTAACAGAAATTATTTTTATCGATGATCATTCAACAGACCGGACTGCTGAAATTGTTGCATCTTATGCCGATAGCGGTGTAAATCTGATTAAGCTTAATGAAGATCGAGCGTTAAATTCCTATAAAAAGAAAGCCATACAAACTGCCATTGGATCTTGTTCAGGCGATTTGATTGTAACTACCGATGCCGATTGTAAAATGGGAGTTAAATGGTTATCGTCTGTGGTAAGCTTTTATCAGGAAAAGGGCTATAAAATGATTTCTTCTCCAGTAGCTTATTTCGAGGAGAAAAGTTTATTCGAGCGGTTGCAATCTTTAGAGTTTTTATATCTAATAGGTTTGGGTGCTTCTACTATTGGTAACAAACAACCTTCTACTTGCAATGGTGCTAATTTAGCGTATGAGAAGAATGCTTTTTATGAGGTTGGTGGTTTTCAGGGAATTGATGATCTGGCATCTGGCGATGATGAACTGCTGCTTCATAAAATAGCCGCAAAATATCCAGGTAAAATAGGTTTTCTAAAAAATAGAGATGCTATCGTTTATACGCATGCCAAAGAAAACCTGCGCTCATTTATTCAGCAACGCAAACGTTGGGCTTCAAAAAGCACCCGTTATAAAAATAAAGCGATTATCGTTTTGGGCGTTTTTGTTTGGATATTTAATTTAAGTATCATTGCCAATTTTGTAACAGGCTTATTTATTCCCGGTTTTTTGTCGGTAACATTTTATCAATTATTGGTTAAAATGATTTTAGAAACATTATTTTTATGGGACGTGACCGGCTTTGCGCAAAGGCGAAGGTTATTGGTTTTAATTCCCGCTTTAAATGTGTTGCATATACTTTATATCGTTTACATCGGCATTGCCGGAAACAGTGGAAAATACAACTGGAAAGGCAGGATGGTTAGATAATGGATAATAGTCCTTCGAAAAAAGTTTGGTTAAAATTTAAGCGGAATAAGCTTGCCTTCAGCGGACTTATTTTTATTCTACTATTGGTTTTGATGGGAATTTTAGGCTACATCATTACGCCTGATAGCAGCCCAAATGCCAATACCCAGATTTTGCCGCTCAATAAGAAAAAACCGGGAAGTACTTTCAAGTTTATTATCATCAATAAAAATCCAAATATTAAAGCAGTTGGTTTTTTTGAACGCATGTTGAACGGGCAAAAATCGAATGTTACAAGTATTCCAATAACATCTTACAGACTTGTAGATAATAATGTTTTCATTACGCCTTACATTGGAGATGAGGGGAAGGCTCAGGAAATAAAATACAAACTAAATGAAATATGTCCTAGATGTACGCCCCATTCGAAATTAGGCACAGCAGCCACCTTGTTTGAACAATATAACGTTTATGAAAAAACCTATTGGTTGGGAACTGATATTTATGGCCGTGATTTATTAAGCCGTATGATTTTAGGGATTCGGGTTTCGCTATCCGTAGGGTTAATGGCCGTTTTAATCTCTTTATTTATTGGTGTAAGCTTGGGTGCTATAGCCGGTTATTTCGGCGGAAGAATTGATGCAGGGATCAGCTGGTTTATGAACGTGGTTTGGTCGTTACCATCCTTGTTATTGGTTATTGCCATTTCTTTTGCTTTAGGTAAAGGCTTTTGGCAAATCTTTATTGCGGTGGGCTTATCTACCTGGGTCGATGTGGCTCGCTTGGTACGTGGCCAGGTCATGGCACTGAAAGAGGTAGAATTTGTAGAAGCCGCTCGGGCATTAGGTTTTAACACTTCCAGAACCATCATCAAACACATTTTGCCAAATATAGCTGGACCGATTTTAGTGGTCGCCTCATCTAATTTTGCATCGGCCATTTTGTTGGAAACTGGATTGAGTTTCCTCGGCTTTGGTGCGCAGCCACCAATGGCAAGTTGGGGCAGTATGATTAAAGAGCACTATGGCTATATCATTATGGATGCAGCATACCTAGCGGTTTTGCCAGGTTTGGCCATTATGCTTACTGTTTATGCTTTTAATGTTTTAGCCATTGGCTTACGCGATGCTTTCGATGTAAAGGGCCAAAATACTACTGTTTAGTTTTATTTTTCTTGGAAGCTTTGGCAAGCGGATTAAACTCCAAAGCCAGCTTGATCCAGAAATCTAAATCTTCGTTCCTGTTTAGTACATCTTGCGAAACTAAGATGTAGCCGTTCATTACAGTATTACTCATCATCATCTGCTCCCAACCATCAATATTTTCTAAAGCTACCAGGCTTTCCGGAGCGAGCCTCAGCATCACTTTGTCCTTCATTACACCAATGCACATTTTTTGATCAACCATGAAGATCAACCCACCAAACATTTCTTTTTCTTCAACATCTGGCAAGTGCATTAATTTTTCCGCAACGCGATTTGCAAGAATTTCATTGTATGGCATCACATCATTGTTTAAAACTAATTTAAAGCTTTACTATCCGATCCACAAAATTTAATCGTTATTCTTTAAATTTGCATGATGCTATTAAGTTGTTTTCAAGAAGAATTTTTAGAAGCGGGCTGTGATGAAGCTGGAAGAGGTTGTTTGGCTGGTCCTGTATTTGCAGCGGCAGTAATTTTACCTAAGGGATTTGTATTAGAAGGGTTAAACGATTCTAAGCAACTCAGTCATGAACAACGGGATTTGCTTCGTCCGATTATTGAAAGAGAAGCTTTAGCCTGGGCAGTCGCCTCTTGTGACCATGAAGAAATAGATCGCATTAACATTCTCAATGCATCTTTTCTGGCGATGCACAGGGCTGTAGAAAAACTTCATACACGGCCAGGCTACCTGGTTATTGATGGCAATCGTTTCAAAGCCTACCCCGAAATTCCGCACACCTGCGTAATAAAAGGTGATGGTAAATATCTAAACATCGCGGCAGCATCCATTCTGGCCAAAACCCATCGGGATGAATACATGAGTAATCTGCATGCTGATTTCCCGCATTATAACTGGCTTTCGAATAAAGGGTATCCAACCATAGCACACCGCAAAGCGGTAATAGAGGTAGGACTTTCGCCATTTCACAGAAAAACTTTTAACGTTAGCGATCCGCAACTCGACTTGTTTTCAAAAGCAGTCTAATTTTCGTATTTTCACAACATTGTGAAAATATTGCTGATAACTAAGCGGGTACCCTTTCCGCCAAATAGCGGTTATCCAATTGTGGTTTACAACACCATGAAAGGTTTGCTGCAGCTTGGTGCAGATATTACTTTGTTTAGTTTGAACCCCATGAAGGGTAGTATCGATATCGAAGATCTCAATGATCCTATTTTTGATCAGATTAAGTATCATACTGTTGATGTAGATACTGAGGTAAATGTTTGGTCTGCTTTTTTTAATATTTTCACCAACCAATCTTACAACGTATCCAGATATTACAGTGAGGAGGCCGCTCAGCAATTGGAAAGTATATTGCGTGAAAAATCATTTGATGTAATCCAGTTTGAGGGATTGTTTGTGGTGCCTTACCTGGATGTAGTAAAAGCGAATAGCAATGCCAAACTGATTTACAGGGCACACAATATCGAATTTACAATGTGGGAACGGCTTGCGCATTCAGAAAGGTTTCTGGTGAGGAGAAAATATCTTGCGTTTTTGGCCCAACGCTTAAAAGCTTATGAAACCGACCAGATTAACCGCTTCCATCAAATATTTGCCATTAGTGAGCCCGACCGACAAAGCATTCTTCGATTTGGATGCGAAGTGCCGATGACGGTTTTTCCGGTAGCCATTGATTTGGAGAAGTATAGAATCGATAAAACAAAAACGAGTTTTCCAACGCTTTTTCATTTAGGAGCAATGGACTGGCGGCCCAACCAGGAAGGATTAGAATGGTTTCTTGATGATATCTGGCCAGATATTGAAAAACTGAATAAAGATCTTCGTTTCTATATCGCCGGGAAAAATATGCAGAAGCATTTTTTTGAATATGATTCTGATAACTTAATTGTAGAAGGCGAAGTTTTTGATGCGATTGAATTTATGAATTCAAAAGCCATTATGATTGTGCCCCTGATTTCGGGAACGGGGATGCGGGTTAAAATAATCGAAGGCATGGCCATGAAAAAATGTATCATAGCCACCACCACTGCCGCCGAAGGAATTAATTGTCGTCATGGCCATGATATCTTAATTGCCGATTCTGCCGATGAGTTTTACCGGTATATTTTACAGTGTATCATCAACCCTAAACGCTGGATGGAAATAGGGGAGAATGCCAGGCAAACAGTAGAGAACGACCACGGAATAAAGCTCATAGCCGGCAAAATGTTAGAAATTTATAAGGGGTTAATTAGTGTGTAATTTAGCTAGTTTTATTTTCAAGGAATAAGATAAGTTCAGGATAAAAATCTTCAATGGTTTTGTATTGATTTCTATTCTGAGTGTAAAGGTCGAAAAATATATATAAGTCGTTAACCCATTTAAAGCGTTTTGCCTGATTGTTTACTTCCTCATCGCCAGCTAAAATGCCATTTTTCACTGATAAGATCTTTGCTACACAAGCTCTAACAACTAGTTCATCTATCTCATTTTCCCATTGATCATCAGCTATTTTTCTTCCTTTACTAGTTGTTAAAAAATGCGATCTGATTTTGAACAATCGATCATGATATTGCTTTAAAAAATTCTTAAGGTAAATATGGCTGCATTCATGCGCCACAACGTTAATTGCGGGCTCAAAATTTACAACGCTATCGTCAGTCAATTTTTTTGATTTATCCTCAATATATCCAACTTTAGATATTATTTTTCCCGCAAATTGTTTATCAGATGAACTTATGGCGTTACTTCCATGATTACATAAGGCATCCGTATACATCATAAATTCGCCCGTACTAGTTGAATTATAAAAAGCTTTTATGTCATTTAAAATGCCGCTTTCGCCAATTACAAATTCGGCCTTAATATTAATTTTTTGATAATCAGCCTCATGTTTTTTAATGAATTTTGCTACGTTACATTCCTTGTAAAAAGCATTGAAATGGTATAGAAAGCTGTCTACAGATGAATTTCTAACGTAATTAACTTCTGGTTGAATTATAAGTTTAAATGGATATTTCTGAGACAGGAAAAGCCCTATAGAAGCCATGTCTGGACCATCCCAATTTTTCAAATTGCGATACCAATTTAGCGAGGGATGTAGATTATAGGGTTTGAAATATTTTTTTACATCTCTGTAGTAAGTGGATGGAGTAGGTTTTACTTCCAAAGTATCAGCTGTTGATAAGGTATAGAAAATACTTAATGCTTCCACTCTGTGGTCAGTTTTTACTGAAAATACTTTTTGGGCAAATGATACCGAAGTTGATATCAATAATAGGAATGTTAATGTGTATTGAATGCGGGTGATTTTGATCATTATGCTAAAATAGCAGATTCCTAATTTAGTTTATAAGTTTTATAAAGCATTATTTCCATAAGGCAGGATCATCAAAATTTATCCCTAAAACATTGCTGTTTTCTTACTACTTTTGCGCAACTAAATATTAAGCATGAAAAATACCGCTTTAACAGAAAAACACATCGCTTTAGGCGCTAAAATGGTTCCATTTGCAGGTTATAATATGCCTGTAACTTATGAAGGTATAAATGCAGAGCATGCAACTGTTCGCAATAGCGTTGGCGTTTTCGATGTAAGCCACATGGGCGAATTCATTTTGAAAGGCGAAAATGCTTTAGATTTAATTCAACGTGTAACCAGTAACGATGCCTCAAAGTTATATGATGGTAAAGTTCAATATTCATGTTTGCCAAACAAGGATGGTGGTATTGTAGATGATCTTTTGGTTTATCGCATTGATGAGAAAAGCTATATGTTGGTGGTGAATGCTTCAAACATTGAGAAAGACTGGAACTGGATTCAGCAGTTTAATGATAAAGATGTGGAGATGCACAACATCTCTGATAAAACATCTCTTTTGGCTATTCAGGGTCCAAAAGCTGCAGATGCTTTACAAAGCTTAACAGATGTAAATCTGGCTTCAATGGAATATTACACCTTTGTTAAAGGTACGTTTGCAGGAGTTGATAATGTAGTTATTTCGGCGACAGGTTATACCGGTGCCGGAGGTTTTGAAATTTATTTTGATAACGAGCATGCAGATAAAATCTGGAATGCAATTTTTGAGGCTGGTGCGGCTTACAACATTAAACCAATTGGTTTAGGTGCCCGTGATACTTTGCGTTTAGAAATGGGTTTCTGTTTGTATGGAAACGATATTGATGACAGCACTTCACCTATTGAAGCTGGCTTGGGATGGATTACCAAATTCTCGAAATCATTTACCAATTCAACAGCTTTACAAGCTCAAAAAGAAGCCGGGATTCAAAAAAAATTAGTTGGTTTTGAGATGATAGATCGTGGTATTCCACGTCATGATTACGAAATTGCTGATGCAGAAGGAAACATTGTTGGTAAGGTAACTTCCGGAACACAGGCGCCATCATTACAGAAAGCAATCGGTATGGGTTATGTTGCAAAAGATTTTGCAAAAGAGGGAACTGAAATTTTTATTTTGATTCGAAATACGCCAATTAAAGCCAAAGTAGTTAAGTTTCCATTTTATAAATAGATATAAGTAGTTAGTATCAAGTATCAAGATAATTGTCTCGATACTTGATACTTGCTACTTGATACTCAGAATATGTCGAAAAAAATAGAAGTTTGTTTAACGCCGGCATTGATCGATTTATATGACATCGAACAAAGTATTGTTGTTGTTATCGATATTTTAAGGGCAACTTCATCCATTACATATGGCATAGAAAATGGCGCTGAAGCCATCATTCCTGTTGCCAACGTTGAAGATTGCTTAGACTATAGTGACAAGGGTTTCCTTCTGGCAGCAGAACGCAATGGAGAGGTAGTGGCGGGTTACGATTTCGGAAATTCTCCATTTTCTTATACTGCAGAGAAAGTTGCAGGTAAAACAATCGTACTCACCACAACAAATGGCACAAAAGCGTTGCATCTGGCTAACAAACGGGCTCATCAAGTTGTAATTGGTTCATTTCTTAACTTAGATGCGCTTTGTAATTATCTGGCTTCGCAAGATAAAAACGTACTGTTACTTTGTGCCGGCTGGAAAGATCAGTTTAACCTGGAAGATACTTTGTTCGCTGGTGCAGTAGTTAACAACCTCCGTCAAAATTTCGAACATTTTGATGATTCAAGCGTAGCTGCCGAAGATTTATATGTTTTGGCGAAAGATGATTTAAGAAAATATTTGCACAAATCTTCGCATAGCCATCGCCTTGCAGAATTAAATATTGAAGAGGATGTGGTATTTTGTTTGCAACTGAATATTTGCAAAGCTATACCGGTTTTAGATGGGGAGAGGTTGATAAAGTTGGTATCTTAAGTTACCTGTTTATAGCAATAAAAATACAACCAACTAAATTTAAGATTGTGATAGCAGCAAAAAATAAGGTTACTTCTTTTAACTCATTATTTTTATAAATCTGTAAACTTTCCCAATGTGGAATAAGGATATAGTTCACATTTGCAGCATTCACATTTCCATACAATAATTGCGTAGCCGGCAAATCTTTAAAGTTTTGTTTATAAAAATTTGGCTTTCGGCTAAAAAGATTCTTAAATTTTTCCTTAGTCTTAACATGGTAATCCTGTATAAGCCTAAATTTTAACTGAGCAGTTAAACTTTTCAATATTTCTTGCTTGAAGGTTTTCAATAACCAGATGTTGTATCTTCCATTGATGCGAATAGAATCTACGCTCGACAGCGGAGTTGTAAAATAATGGGTTACACTAAATGTTTTCTTTTTACTACTTAAATTTTTCGAGATTAAATAGTTAGAAGCGATAATAACGTTAGGATTAGTGACCGCATAATCGAAACGATAAAACAAATTTGGTCGCTTGGTAATCAGTTCGTGTGGCTTGCTTAGCCGAAGTGGTTCACTTCTTATTTCTGCAACCTTCCACCAGATTACAATGGCTAATAATGGAGAAAGGTAGATAAATAAATTTGAAAAGAAATAAAATGCTCCGAACCTGAAGAATGCCTTTTTAACGGGATTTCTTACCATAATAAACCAGCATATAAGGTTTAACACCGTACAGATGACAAAAGTTGCAGGGTTTGAAAAATGCAAATAGCTAACTATTAGAAATGTCAAAACGATAGTAATTACTAAAAAAGGAAACACCTTTTTCATAGCGTACAGGTATGCTGATGAGAAGTTTTTAAATTTAGGATGTGTATCCTTTGATAGCCTTATCAAAAAAGTAGAAAGGTAAGCTTCTAATTCCAAAGCTTCTTTATGTCTTAGTACTGAGAATTTTAAGTAACTTGAGTCGTTTAGATAAATCAAAATCGCATGACTTCCTCTTGTAATTTGGTCTAGAGAAAATCCTCTTATATCAGACAATTGAATATCTAAAGTACGGTTAATATTCAAATTCTTCGCATACAAGTTAATCATCAGAAACCGATCATGCTTTTCAAATATAGCATCAGCTGATGTGATCCAGACTGACAAATAATAACTACCAAAGCCTATAGCCGTTATCCATAGCGGTAATAAATATGCTATCTCTTCAAAAAGATAAAAACTTATTCCTGCTGAAATTGATATAATTAGGAAAAAGAAGATGGCATGATAGCGATTTAAAAAAGTTCTTAACGATTTTTGAAACACTAAATCGGGCGTCATTATTTTGTTATCAGGTCTCTTATGGTTGGAGTATTTTTTATGGTGATCAATGCCTCTTCATGCGCCAGCCAATAAATATCTTCAGCTCGTTTCATGTCAAAAGTGCTGATGGCTCCTAAACCTTTAGGCTCAATCATTACATTACAAAACTTGGCTTTTCGTTCCATATCGTGATTGATTGACATAATCCCTGCTCTTCCCATCAGATTTGTAATTCCCGTTATTTTGTCAACGGGCTTTAAGTGGTTGCATGATGATCCAATAATAAAATCGCAATCATCCATCAATGGTTCAACAGGGAAATTATTTAAAATTCCACCATCAACATACATTTGTCCGTCAATCATAATTGGCCGGAAAATACCTGGAATGCAGCTCGAGGCGTGGATAGCTCGGATTAGTGGGCCTTTTGTAAAATATACCAATCTACCCTCACTAAAATTTACTGCGGCAATGGTTAGTGGAATTTTTAACTTTTCGATGCTGTCTTCGGGGAAGTATTCTTTTAATATTTGTGAGGTATTTTCAATATTAATTAAACCTAGTGAACCTACAGCCGGGCGAACGAAACGCCACAACTTGGTTTTCAAAAATATGTTCAATCCTTCTTCCGGATCGATGCCGGCTGCAAAAAAAGCCCCGGCAATTGCGCCTGCACTTGTTCCGCTAATCTGGCTAAAAGTAATGCCCAGGTTGCTAAAGGCTTTTAAAACTCCCAGGTGTGCTATTCCTCTTATTCCTCCGCCTGATAATACGATTCCGACTTTCATATAAATGTTAAACGGTTTAACCCGGTTTATTGTTTAATTGCTTTTGGCTGATTGTAAATTGCCCTGATTTTCAAGTTAGGAAAAAATTGGCCACCAACTGAAAGCTGTAAACTATTTCTGTTTTGGCTTGTATTTAGATTTATTGAGGATTTTTTGAGCATCATTTTCAGCCATAAGCTGCTGCAAGGTAACTTTAGGGTTTTCTGCCATATATTTCCGCACAATTTGCCAACCCGTCCAAACGCCAAGTTTCGGTGCTGAATCACGATTTTCTCCTAAACCAGGGGTAAAAGGCCCCTCCGATAAAAAAACCTGAATTTTTTGGTAATCGGTTTCATATAGGAAATTGTTCTCCAAAAAATAAGCCCAAATATCTCCTTCGAAATTTTGTGTCCATTGTAATTGCTGGGAAGAATATCCAATTTTAGTCGAATCAGCAATGTTTTCTGGTAATACCTGATCAAGGAAATAAAGAATTTTCCCCTGAAATATCATTTTAGATAATAACGTCCTGTTTTCATCTGGTTCTTCAAACAATTCCTCATGAGCATAAGTATCTGCCACACGTGGAACGATATATTCGGGCGCAAATCTTCGGGATAAATATAACGGAACGCTCTGTACAATAGCACCGTAAAATTTACTGTTCTTGCCTAAAAACATATCCAAACCGATGCCCAGGTAATTATCGCCAACAGGCATTTGATAGGCAAAGCCCGATACAAAAGAAATGATTTTAGGTATTTTAGCTTTTGGGTAATAGTATTTAATGTATTTGAAAGTTTCTGTCAAACCTTCTTCCTGGACTTTCAAGTTAGGGTAAACACTATCTACTTCCTTTGTTAAATCGGTATAAGCCTGGTCTTTAAACAAGGTGCTAAGTATTTCATCATTGTTGTAATCAGGCGATCCGATCATTTTATGAAGGTAATCATCATAAAAAAAACCGTACTTACTGGATAACGCTGCATTTGTTAAGCTGGTATTTTTGTCTTTTGATGCAAATAGCTCTTTATCAAAGCGTTCTATCTTAATATCTACTTTAATGTTGCTTATATCTGGCCGATTACTTTGCTTGCAGGAAATAAATACAAAAGCCAAGAGAAAAAATAGATAAATTTGCTTGTGTTTTACGTTATACATCATGTACAACAAATATAATCACATAAAGCATGAAAAAAATCTCGACGATTATAATTTTATCTTTTTTCAGTTTCGGTGTTTGGGCACAAAATTTTCCTCCCATTAATTATGGTTTCAGGCTTGGATTAACCGCCACACCGACAATTGGTTGGGTAAAACCTGAGCAAGGAAAAACTGATGGTGTAGGTTTAGGTTTTGCTTACGGTTTAATAGGCGATTTTAACTTTGCACCAAACTATAGTTTTGCTACAGCATTAACTATTACCTCAATTAATGGGAAAAGTACAGAAGCCAATGCAGCACCATATCACAGCGGAACAGTGCCGGTTGCTTATGATTTAAAGTATAAATTACAATATATCGAGGTTCCTTTAACCATAAAGCTTAAAACAATAAAGGCAGAAGGTAAACGCTGGTATGGTCAATTTGGTCTTTCAAATTCGTTTAACATCAGTGCCAAACAAGATGCACAAAACGGAAATACAGTTTTCGCAGATAATCTGAAGATTACCGACTATACGAAATTTTATCGTGCCGGCTTAATTATTGGTGGCGGGGGAGAATTTGATATTTCTGGTAACGCCAGTATATTAGCCGGATTAACTTACAATAACGGTTTCACTAATATCACAACAGACAAAACCCGTGATGTGAGAAACCATTATCTGGCACTTAATTTTGGTATCTTTTTCTAGGATAATAGATCCCGATACTTACTTTCTGATATTAAAACTGATACTTCACAAATGAAAATAGCGCTTGCACAACTTAACTATCACATCGGCAACTTCGAAGCCAATACCAAAAAAATAATTGATCACATTCAATTGGCTAAAGAAAAAGGTGCCGATTTAGTGGTTTTTGCGGAGTTGGCTATTTGTGGTTATCCTCCAAGAGATTATCTTGAATTTGATGAGTTTATATCGCTTTGCGAAAATGCTGCAAAGGAAATTGCTAAACACTGTGTGGATATTGCCTGTATTTTAGGTTTGCCTATTAAGAACGATGTACTACAGGGTAAAGACTTGTTTAATGCGGCTTATTTTATTGAAGAAGGAAACATAAAGGCCATCGCCAGGAAAGCGTTGTTGCCAACTTATGATGTATTTGATGAATACCGCTATTTCGAGCCTGCTACAAACTTTAACTGCATCGATTTTAAGGGAAAAAGGATTGCGCTAACCATTTGTGAAGATCTCTGGAACATTAATGATAATCCGCTGTATGTTTCAAATCCGATGGATGAGTTGATTAAAGAACAGCCAGATGTGATGATTAACATTGCGGCGTCGCCATTTTCGTATACACATGATGATGAGCGCATAAAGGTTTTGGCTGATAATGCAAAAAAATATCATTTGCCGGTGTTTTATGTGAACCAGGTTGGGGCACAAACTGAAATTATTTTCGACGGTGGATCATTGGTTTTTGATGCTGACGGTGAAATGAAAGCTGAAATGAAATATTTTGAAGAAGATCTTCAGGTATTTGATTTGGCTGAGATAGAAAATGTTCGCAATAAATATCCGAAAGCAGAACGCCTCACTGATATTGAACAAATTCACGACGCATTAATTTTAGGGATAAAAGATTATTTCACTAAATCAGGTTTTAAAAAGGCGGTTTTAGGTTTGTCAGGCGGAATTGATTCAGCTGTGGTTTGTGCGTTAGCCTGTAGGGCTTTAGGTGCAGAAAATGTAATGTCTGTTTTAATGCCATCAAAGTTCTCTTCTGATCACTCCGTTCAGGATGCGATGGATTTAGTAAATAACATCGGATGCATGCACGAAATTATCCCGATTAAAGATGCTGCATCAGCTTTCGATCACATACTGGCACCTGCATTTAAAGGTTTGCCTTTTAACCTGGCAGAAGAAAACATTCAAGCCCGCATACGTGGAATTGTTAACATGGCCATGAGTAATAAGTTTGGATATATCCTGCTGAATACATCTAATAAAAGTGAATGTGCGGTTGGGTATGGCACATTATATGGCGATATGTGTGGTGCAATTGGCGTAATTGGCGATGTGTACAAAACTCAGGTTTTCGAATTGGCGAAGTACATCAACAAGGATATAGAAATTATTCCGCTTAATACCATTGTTAAACCACCTTCAGCAGAGTTAAGACCAGATCAAAAGGATTCTGATTCACTTCCTGAATATGACATTCTGGATAAGATATTATATCAACACATAGAGAAAAAGCAGGGTGCCAAGGCCATTATCGCACAGGGCTTTGATGAACTACTTGTGAATAGAATATTAAAAATGGTAAACGTTGCGGAGTTTAAACGTTATCAAACTCCGCCAATACTTCGGGTTTCACCAAAAGCATTTGGTATGGGAAGAAGGATGCCAATTGTAGGGAAACATTTGATATAAGTCAATAAATTTTATTTTTTATTGGATATGTATCTAATAGTGAGTAGATTAACGATGGTTAACATCCCTATCTCTCAATTATGGTTAAGTTTTACAATCAAAATCTTACCCCTGAAATGTGCGGTAAGATTAGTATGCATATTTCTACCTTCAATAATATTCCTGGAGTAGTTATTCTTCATGATTTGCGTAACTGGACCATCGCCTATATGTCTGAAAATGGTTTACAGCTTTTGGATACTACTCTGGATGAAATTTGTTCATTACCTACTGAGGTTTACCACGCAAAATATTTTAACGCAGATGATGCATTAGATTATGTGCCGAAAATTGCCGCTTTGATGCATCGTAATTCAGATGATGAAACAGTGAGTTTCTACCAGCAAGTTAAGTTTCCGAATACACAGGACTGGCATTGGTATCTATCGAGCATTAAAATTTTTATGCGTGATGAAGAAGAACATCCTTTGATGACGATAACAGTTTCTATTCCTGTAGATGCCATGCACCATATGGCTAATAAAGCACAAAGAATTTTAGAAGAAAATGATTTCTCAAGAAATCACTATGCTAATTTTTTGCGTTTAAGCAAACGTGAGAAAACGATTCTGCGTGAAATGGCCTTGGGTAAAAGCTCAATAGAAATTGCCAACAAGCTTTGCATTTCATCAACAACTGTTGATACACACCGAAGAAATATTCGCGAGAAATTAAACACGAAATCATCTTTCGAGATATCCAATTATGCCAGGGCTTTCGATTTGATTTAGTATCCAGCCTGCTAAAATGTTGGCAAGCTGGATGATATTAGTTAGGCTAAGGTAGCATCAACAGTAATTGATGTATTTAGCAATTTTGAAATAGGGCAGTTCTTTTCAGCATCTGCTACCAGTTCATCAAATTTTTCTTGAGTCAATTCTGGCACTTCTGCAGTGAGTGTCAGATGTGATTCAACAATTTCTCCTTTGGATGGATCAAGGTTGATTTCACATTTTGTTTCCAGTTTTGTAGCAGTAAAACCCGCTTCAGCCAAATTTGCTGAAAGTTTCATGGTAAAGCAGCCTGCATGTGCAGCGGCAATTAATTCTTCAGGATTGGTACCCACTCCTTCAGCAAAGCGTGAATTAAATGAATACTGTGTATCACTTAATGTAGTACTTTGCGTAGTTAATTTACCCGCACCTTCTTTAATAGAACCTTGCCATACGGCTGTTGCATTTCTTTTCATGTTGATTTTATTTTTTTGTTGAGATTAGATTTCTAACAATAAATATAACCTAATGTTTGTATATAGAATGCAATTATTGGTTAACATTTGGTGAAGTTTTTAAGCTTCGTGTTCAGTTGAACTGGAGTCAGCCGGCGTTAATTTAGCTTTTAGCGATTGAATGAATAAAATTCCAACGCCTATCATGATGGAAATGTCGGCGATATTAAATACACCTGTTTGAAAAATTTGAAAGTTCATGTGCATAAAATCGGTTACCGAGCCATGAACAATGCGATCGTACAAGTTACCAATACCGCCCCCGATTAGGAAACACAAGGCAATTTGCATGCTTGCTGGTAGGTTAGGTTTCGAAAAAAGATAGTAAAGGCCGTAACCTAAAAACAGTAATGGTAAGCCCGTTAAGATGATTAACCGGAATGCATAGGGCATACTGTCGCCCAGGCTTAAAAAAGCACCGCTGTTTTCAACCTTAGTCAGCGTAAAAAAATCTTTAATTAAAACGATGTGTTCATAATCAGAAATTTCCATACGAACGATAAACTTTGATATCTGATCAAATGCAATATTTAAGATCAGAATAATCAGCAGGAAAACCCAGGTGTAGTTTTTATGATAAATTATTTTTTTATCCATTTTCGGTACGGAATAATTAAGGCTAAAAGTATGGCGACAATACAAAAGAACTTCGCAATAATGTCACCACTTTTTACATAAAACGTAATTTCATCGTTGAGGTTAATATCGCCTTTCAGTGCAGTTCTGGTCCACCATTTTGTATGCTGAGTGATATCTCCACGTTGATTGATGAAACATGAAATCCCTGTATTTGCAGATCGGGCAACATCTCTGTGGGTCTCAATCGCCCTAAGTTTTGCATACATTTCATGCTGATCTTTTCCTGAGGTATTGCCCCACCAACCATCGTTCGTGATGATGGCAATAAATTGAGCACCATCTTTAACTTGCTGACCAATCCAATCGCCCCATAAACTTTCGTAACAAACCACCGGGGCAGCTCCAATTCCGCTCTGGGCATAAAGCACACTCGGTTTTTCTTGCCAACCCCAACCGCTTACACTTCCGCCCAGTTCAGAAAATACACCATCCATGAAAGAAAATACTTTAGGAAAAGGCATTTTTTCGGCTCCCGGAACCAGCTTTGATTTATGGTAGAACTGGATATTTGCTGAGTTTTCCAGTTGCATGGCGGCATTGAAATTATCCCAGTACTGACCACTTCGTTCATCATATTTTGCAGAAACTGTTCTCTTATCAGGGTAAATTTTAATGGTTTCAATCCCAGTGATTAGCGATCCATTTTTATACTTATTTAAAAACTGCTGCAAATCTGTAATTTCTGGATAGGTTCTTACTTTATCTTCATCAGCATAAATCGGTAAAGCGGTTTCCGGCCAAATGATGTATTCGGTGTTGGGCTGTGCCAATGAATCAGACAGATGCGTTAAGATCTTAATTTGCGCTGACGGTGGAATGTCACCTAGCTTTTTGTAGGGATCGATATTGGGCTGTACCACTACAACATTGCTTGGAGTGCCTTGCTGTTCGGCATTGAAATATTTTATGAGTGAAATGGAAATTGGAATAATTAGAACCAATGCCCAAATTCCTATTGCTCTGTATTTAAGATAGCCGCTATCAGATTTAAACTTTTTGTAAGCCTCGAACGCTAAGATATTGCTGACTAAAATCCATAATGAACCACCATATATGCCCGTGTAATCATACCATTGCGCCAGTTGGTGCATGCCAGCCAGGCCATTGCCTAGTGTCATCCACGGGAAAGCTAAATCCCAGGTTTGCTGAAGGTACTCCAGTGCAATATAAAACGCAACCAATCCGAAGTAGGCTACTTTTTTGCTTGTATACCGGCTCAACCTATAAAACAACCAGAATGCTGAAGTCATTAAAAAAGCACCCAATCCATAAGGAATTAGGGAAACAGGAATGGCTACAAAAGTGCCGTTGTAAGCTTTTATTGCATTATATACCCAATATGTTGAAGCAGTGTTCCAAATAAGAAACGTAGTTCCGGCGATGAGAAAAACTTTTTTTCCTTTTTTTTCGGCATCGCTGTTAAAAATTGAATCGAGTGCAATAAACAAGGGCACCAATGCTATCAACAACAAAGGCGTTGTAAATGGCATTGGTGGCCAGGCTAACCAAAGAAGAAATGCGCTAAGTAGGGCTAAGGGATAGTTTTTGTTGGATTTCATTTTTTTTTTGAGATTTATCATGCTGAACTTGTCGAATAGAATAAGGCTTCAGCAAGCTCAATCTGACACTCGAAATATTACAAACTATCTAGTATAGCGCCTTTTTTTGCTTCATATTCTTCCTGCGTAATCAGGTGTTTATCGTACAAGGTTTTTAATTTACGAAGCTTCAAAGTGGTTTCATCTTCCGGTTCTTCAACTACCTCAGCTATTTGAATCGGCTCAGGTTCAACCACAGGAGCAGGAGCTTCAATTGAACCAAAATCTGCAAATGGCTGAGGCGCAGGCTGTGCCGGTGCATTGGCTTTATCTTCCTCCAATTTTTGCTGGCGTAACGTTTCTTTATATTCCTCTAATTGCTCATTGGCAGCCTGATATAATTTTCTTGCCTGGGTTTTAGGGATAAATTCGGTAACAATATTCTCACCAGTTTGTGGCACGCAGATAAATTTTGACCCAAATAATTCTTCTTTGAACGATACCTCCTTAATGTTTTTTAAGGAAATATCTTTAAAATTCATCGTTAATCCCAGATTGCCTGGCTCGCAATAAAAAATGCGCTTATTGGTAACAGCAATACTATCTGGTAGCAAGTTTACAGCTGGTTTTTTCTGAACAGCGAGGTATAATATTTCCTCATTTGTAGTTAAAAGGTCGTTTAATTTTCCAATAACTTTTTCAACCGCTTTAGGGTCTTGTTCGTCACTTAAAAATCTATCTATGCTAATCATATTGTTTTTAAAAATTGATTGATGTTAATTTATTGATGCTAATCTTCTGCATCATCGTATTTGTTCTTTGCTTTTTTATCCTTGCTCAAATCTTTTCCTGCAATGCAAATTACAAATTCTCCTTTTAAAGTATTGTTTTCGAAGTGAGATTTTATTTCTGATAAAGTTCCGCGAACGGTTTCTTCAAACATTTTAGTTAATTCTCGGCTTACTGAAGCTTGTCGCTCAGCGCCTAAGTATTGTGCAAATTCTTCAAGGGTTTTTAGTAAACGGTGCGGACTTTCATAAAGTATAATCGTACGTTCTTCTTCAGCTAATTTTTTAAACTTTGTTTGCCTTCCTTTTTTTACCGGAAGAAACCCCTCGAAACAAAAAGCATCGGTCGGTAAGCCTGAGTTGACTAAGGCCGGTACAAAAGCGGTAGCACCAGGTAAACACTCTACAGCAATATCATTTTTTATCGCTTCGCGAACGAGGAAAAATCCTGGATCGGAGATAGCAGGCGTTCCGGCATCTGAAATCAACGCTATTTTTTGTCCTTCCTGTAAAAACTTTATAATTTCTGAAGTAGCCTTATGCTCGTTATGCTGATGATGGGAAAAAACACGTTTATCAATGCCAAAATGTTTGAGCATTGGTGCACTTGTTCGGGTATCTTCAGCCAAAATTAAGTCACATTCTTTTAAAACACGGATCGCCCTAAAAGTCATGTCTTCCAAGTTGCCGATTGGCGTGGGTACGAGAAATAGTTTGCCCATTTTGATTTTCGATTTTAGATTTCCGAATTACGATTGCCATACGTATAGCTAAATTTAAGATTTCGATTTGCGGATTGGGTTAACCATGGGCATAAAAATCTAAAATCGTAACTCGTAATTCGTAATCAATCTTATCTTTGTAAAAAAATTAAATAATGCTGCAAGTTAATTATATCCGTGAAAATAGAGAGAAAGTTTTAGAACGTTTAAGTGTACGTAACTTTAAACAACCAGAGTTGGTAGATGAGGTTATTAAAATTGATGAAGACCGCCGTTCCACTCAAACCACTCTTGATCGTATTTCCGCAGAAGCAAATGCAGCCGCCAAACAAATTGGCGATTTAATGCGTGCCGGGAAAAAGGATGAGGCTGAAGCCATTAAGGCACAAACAGGTTCACATAAAGAAAATATTAAAAACCTTACTGAAAAGTTAAATGAGTTGGAAACTGCTCAGTTTAATGCTATAGTACAGTTACCAAATTTACCTTATGATTTGGTTCCAAAAGGTTCAACGGCCGAGGAAAACGAAGTGGTTTATTTACACGGTGCACCTGCCGAATTACCAACCAAAGCCTTACCGCATTGGGAACTGGCTGCAAAATACGACATTATTGATTTTGAATTAGGCGTAAAAATTACTGGTGCCGGTTTCCCGGTATATAAAGGAAAGGGAGCCAGGTTGCAACGTGCTTTGATCAATTTCTTTTTGGATCATGCTATTGAAGCTGGATATAAAGAAATGCAGGTACCTCATTTAGTTAACGCAGCATCGGGTTTCGGAACCGGCCAGTTGCCAGATAAAGAAGGACAAATGTATCATTCAACCATTGATGATTTATATTTAATTCCAACGGCTGAAGTTCCGGTTACAAATTTATACCGCGATGTAATTGTTAAAGAAGAAGATTTGCCGATTAAAAATACAGCTTATACACCATGTTTCCGCAGAGAGGCAGGTTCTTATGGCGCCCACGTTCGGGGTTTAAACCGATTACATCAGTTCGATAAAGTCGAGGTGGTTCAAATTACTCATCCAGATAAATCGTATGAAACACTGGAAGAAATGAGTCAATACGTTCAGTCACTATTACAAGAACTTGGTTTGCACTATCGAGTATTACGTTTGTGCGGTGGCGATATGGGCTTTACTTCTGCCATGACTTACGATATGGAAGTTTGGAGTGCCGCACAAGAGCGTTGGTTAGAAGTATCATCTGTATCAAACTTCGAAACTTACCAGGCCAACCGCTTAAAGCTTCGTTTTAAAGGTAAAGAAGGTAAGGCACAATTGGCGCATTCATTAAATGGAAGTGCCTTGGCATTGCCACGTATTGTGGCGTCTATTTTAGAAAACTATCAAACTGAAAATGGAATAAAAATTCCTGAAGCATTAGTAAAATACACAGGTTTTGATATGATTGATTAGAGCCTGTATCGATTCTCCTCGTCAAACAAAGATATAAGCCCATAAAAAAAGCTTTGCATCACTGCAAAGCTTTTTGTTTTTATAGGTAGATAATGTTTTTCTGATTATAAAATCAAAATCAATAATAAGATGATGATGATAATGGCACCAACTGAAAGATAAACACCTCCAGAAACTGCACGAGCCTGACCTTTCAATTCTCTCAACTCGCTACGTAATGCCTTACGTTCTGCTTTTGTAAGGTTTGATTTGTCCATGTCTCTGATTTCTTCCACACGGGTTTTAATTCTTTCTAATTGTGCAGATTGCTCAGCTGTAAGTTCAGTTGGGTTTTTAGCCGGCTTGTTAGCTGCTTGTACCGAGTTGAAACTAATGCCTAAAGTGAAGATCAATGCTAAAGTGTAAACGAATTTTTTCATAATAATTAAATTTTTAGTGTTTCGATGTCTACGTAACAAAAAACCTACCAAAATGTTTCTGGTAGGTTTTAAATCTTATTTTTTAGCTGTTAAATCTGGACTCAACTCAAATACAACATTTACTGTGAAATTTAGCTTAATCTTTTTGAAATCAATTTCAGGTGCTGCATCTGCCGACTCCGCCATTGCCGATTTCATCATGTAATTTCTATAAACGGGTTGTATAATATTGTCGCCACCATCTTGAATCTCAATTACACCGTTCAGTTTGTTTCCAAGAGCTTCAGCCATGTAAGTTGCTTTTTCTTTTGCCGACAATAATGCTTTAATTTTTAAATCCTTTTTTAAGCTTTCTATTTTTGAATAATCATAGCTTTCGATATTGGTGTTAGCAATTCCTTTTGCATCAATTTCTTCTAGAATGGCATTGAATTTATTTAAATCTGCAACTTTCAAACGGTATTGTTTACTGGCTAAAAAATCAGGATTTTTCTTTTTCTCTGTCGCGTAGTTCCAGCTGCTTAAATTGCTGATGGTTAGATTTTCCTTCGCAATACCTGCTTTTTGAACAGCAGCATAAAGTTGCTTCTCTAACTCCGTGATCTCTACTTTTTTCTTGCCATTTAAATACTCTTTTAACGAAATACCAATGTAAATGATGTCTGGTGTAACCTCTGTTTCTGCAGAACCGCTCACGCTAATTTTTCTGCGTAAATCTACTTGTTGAGCCATTGCCGATGAAAGGCCCAAAAATGCAACGAGTGCAATTGCTATTAACTTTTTCATAATGTTTTTTCTTTGTGTGTGCTGTTATGATGTGCGTGAAGCACAAATTCCACACCGAAAATTTTAAATTTTTATTTTTTGATAAATTAATGCCGTTGATTTATGGTCATTCTAGCACCTATTAAACGATCAAAGCGGCGAGAGACAGGCGTGGATGTGTTTCACCTTAACGAAAATGTAAATTATTAGCACATCCCATAGGAACATTTGGTGAACGTACACTTGTTGCAAAAGTTAATAAGCGCATCTTATTTGCCATCTAAACCCGACAGAGCGGTTAGCCCGGAATGGAGCATAGCGAAATGAGGACTAGTAGCGATGGCGGGACTGGACTTGCCGAAGCCAACTGAAACCTGATTTTCTTGAAATGAGTAGTAAAGGAAAAGGAAAAATTGCGCTAGGTTTTATCATTAATAGACGGAATTATATTGTTATAAAACCTTGCGCAGCAGAAATTTTCTGCATAATTTTTACGGTGCCCGTTTGGGTGTGTGGAGAACTAAACTTTAGAAACTTTAACTGCAGTTGGTCCTTTTTGGCCCATTTCTACCTCGAAAGTAACTTTGTCGCCCTCTTTAATTTGAGTTACGCAACCATTGGCGTGAACAAAAATACTATCTTGGGTTTCAGTGTTTTTAATGAAACCATAACCTTTACTGTCGTTAAAGAAAGTTACTGTTCCTTTTTTAACCGGATTTTCGTCAATGATATCTTCTTGTCTCGAAATACCAATCTGGATATCTTCTGTATTGATTACTTTCTTCTTTTTCGGATCTGGTGGAGTAGAAGAGATGTTTCCGTTTTCGTCAACGTACGCCATCATATCTTCAAGCGCTAAACCTTTTTTTGCATTAGCCTGACGCTCTTCCTTTTTCTCTTGTTTGTCTTTTTGTTTTTTTAGTCGTTTTTTTTCGTTCTCTTTTTTACTGTATGTTGCCTGAGATTTAGCCATATATATTTACTTGTTTTGTTTTTTTAAAAGATGAGTGGAAATGGAGATGAATGCAAATATAACAATACTAAAACTAAAACACGACTTTATTCCATTAAGCACTAACGGTATCTGCATAAGGCTTCGCTTATGTCATTTTTAGGTGATTTGCGAATAGATATTACCTGTTCTTCCATTTAACTTTATCAATTTGATACTCGAAATTCCATTTTACTGGTTCGCCATAGTAAGCTACTTCGATTTCACCGACCTTTACCGCACCTAGTTTTTCGGTTGCTTTTTGAGATCGATAGTTCGTGGCGCCAATGTGCAAAATCACTTTTTCAACAAATTGAAATGCATAATCTAACATTAGTTTTTTTAAGGCAGCATTCTGTCCCTTGCCCCAAAAATCGCGACCAATAAAAGTATAGCCTACCGCAACAGAGTGATTTTCTTCATTGGGTTCATAATATCTTGAACTACCAACTACATTGCCGCTGGCCTGATCGTAGATGATAAAAGCGCCTTTAGATTCCATAGCGCCCTTAAAAAAGTTTTCGAAAACATCACGTTTATACCGATCCTTGTTTGGATGTTGCTCCCAGATAAGTGGGTCGGAGGCAACTGCATATAACTTTTCAAAGTCACCGGCTTTCAAAGGAACGGCCCTAATCAGCTCATCTTCCAGGGTAGGTTGTAAATCGAAAATCATTTCTTTTGATATAAAAAAGGCTGGCTAATCAGCCAGCCTCATAAACTATTTAACGGTACAAATTTTGAAAAAGCTCCATACGGCAACTAATCTACCAGTCCCTCAATTTCTACCACCTCATTTGCTTCTTTTTGGTAATCTACTTTAGCAATTTCGAAACCAAAAAGACTTAAAAAATCGGAGCGGTAACCTGGTAAATCGCCAATAGCAGGTAGCGTTTCGGTTGTAGCTTCTTCCCAAAGTTGAGCAACTTTAGTTTGTACATCGTCACGCATTTCCCAATCATCTATTCTGATTCTTCCCTTTTCGTCAACAGGAACTTCGCCGCCCGTATATAATCGCTCAGCATATAAACGCTGAATCTGTTCGATTGTACCTTCGTGAATACCTTCTTCTTTCATTATTTTGTACAACAATGAAATGTATAAAGGAATTACCGGAATAGCAGAACTAGCCTGTGTAACCAAAGCTTTGTTTACTGAAACGTATGCTTTACCATTAATATCTTTCAACTGATCAGCGATGGTAAATGCTGTAGCTTCTAAATCATCTTTAGCACGGCCAATGGTGCCTTTACGGTAAACCGGTTCAGTTAATTTAGGGCCGATGTATGAATAAGCAACGGTTGTAGCACCTTCAGCCAACAGATTTTCTGCTTTCAAAGCATCAATCCACATGGCCCAATCTTCGCCACCCATTACGGCTACGGTATTTGCAATATCTTCTTCAGTTGCAGGCTCGATAGAAATTTCACTCACATTGCCCGTATGAAAATCGACCGTTTTATTGGTGTATGTGCCACCAATTGGTTTTAGTGTAGAACGGTGTAAAACTTCGGTATCAGGGTGTTTTCTTACCGGCGAAGCTAAACTGTAAATTACTAAATCAACCTGACCTAAATCGGCTTTAATTAACTCAATGGTTTTTGCCTTAATTTCCTTCGAGAAGGCGTCGCCATTAATACTTTTCGCATATAAACCAGCGGCATGTGCTTCCTTTTCAAAAGCTGCACTATTGTACCAACCTGGAGAAGCTGTTTTGCCTGCCGAAGGTGCTTTTTCGAAAAATACACCAATGGTAGCAGCATCCGAACCGAAAGCTGCGGTAATTCTGGATGCCAGACCGAAGCCTGTTGAAGCACCAATTACCAATACTTTTTTAGGCCCGCTAATCGCACCTTTTGATTTAACATATTCAATTTGGTTCTTTACGTTTTGAGCGCAACCATCAGGGTGTGCAGTCAAACAAATAAAGCCCCTCATTCTCGGTTCAATAATCATTTTGTTCTTATTTTACGTTTTGTAATGTCGAAATTAGCTCTTTACACTGTGTTGTAAAGACCAAATCTTTAACGAAGATAAATTTTTAATTCCTTACGGCTAAATGAAATTTAAATAATGCTTGCTATGGCATAACATTAAAGTAAAGATATTGTTAAAGTAATATTAATTAAATGTTAATAGAAGTCTTTCTTAGAATTCTATTATTTTAGCGGCACACAGATAAACCGAATATATTTATGAGAAAATTAATACTTTCCACACTTTTTTTACTGGGGATAACTGGAAAGCTTTTTGCTCAAACACAATACCAAAATTCAGGATGGTTCATGTTTGTTAACAACACCAAATTTAATGAGAAATGGGGGTTGCAATTTGATGCCCAAATTCGTTCTGCTGATGATTGGGATCATGTGCGAAATACTTTAATCAGACCAGCTTTACAATATTTTATCAATAAAGATCATAATGTGGCTTTGGGATATTTATGGCAAACTACCCAAAACCAGGTGCAGGGTGCTTCGAATACTTTCCTTCATGAACACCGTATTTTTGAACAGTATATTTTTAATCATAAACTCAGCTCTATTTTTGCCAGCCATAGGGTAAGGGTAGAACAACGTTTTATAGAGCGTACCAATGAGGATGTTTTTGCGCAACGCTTTCGTTATTTCTTCAGACTCATTCAACCGCTACAAAAAACAGCGGCAACGTTCGATCGGGGTGTATTTGTAGCCTTGCAGAATGAGGTTTTTTTGAATATTCAAAATAAAGATCGAATTAACAAAAGTGTTTTTGATCAAAACAGGCTTTATCTCGCCGGTGGCTATCGGTTTTCAAAAAAGATAGATCTGGAACTTGGCTACATGAATCAGGCGGTGAAAAACACAACAAACCATACCAACAATAGCATCGTACAATTTGCTGTTTACACCAGATTCTAATTTGTTATTAATGTTTCAAAGTCATTTTTTGTAAATCGGCAACTACAAAATGTTAAAGATGTTGTAATTGATAGCGGTTTTTGCTCAATTTGCGCCGTGAAAAAATTCTCGATCCTATTTTTAGCACTCTTGTTTGGCAAGCGGATGCATGCACAAGAGTTGAAAACTTCTTCTATCAACAATACACCTAGTTCAAAAAGTTTATTCAACCCAGAAAACAAAAGAAACTTTTCCCGGAAAGGAGATTTTTATTTCCATTGGGGTTATAATAATTCATGGTATGGTAAAAGTGATATCAGATTTCAGGGGCCGAATTATGATTTCACGCTGCATGATGTAGCGGCACACGACAGGCAATCGAAACTCAATTGGTCATATTTAAACCCGAGTTTAATTACCGTTCCACAATATAATATTCGCGTAGGTTACTTTATTAAAGATAACTACAGTATATCAGTCGGCTGGGATCATATGAAATATGTAATGGATATCCCTCAAGCTGTTGCCATTACCGGAACCATCGGCGCAAATATTACACCCGAAAATGTATCTACAGGAGCCATGGCCGGAACATACAATGGTCAAACCATTAATGTTAAAGAAAACATGTTAACTTATGAGCATACCGACGGTTTTAACTATGCCAATGTAGAATTGGAGCGGTACGACGATATTTGGGTTGCACCTGGTGGAAATACATCTTTAACATTAGAAACAGGTATTGGAGGGGGACTAATGGTTCCACGAACGGAAGCTCATCTTTTCGGTTTAGGCAGAAACAACCACTTCAGTATTTCAGGTTATGGTGTATCTGCTAAAATTGGATTGAAATTTTATGTTTGGAAACATGTGTACCTGCAAAATTCTACCAAATTCGGGGCAACTAATTTAACCCGGGTGCATACCACCGGTTACGATGAATTTGATAAAGCAAGCCAGAAAATAAACTACATTGAAAATTTAACGGTTATTGGTGTGCAATTTTAAGTTTACTAATCATTTAAACCTTTACCACTAAGTATTTGCTGTATGTACTTTTCTACTCTGGAAGTTCTGGTTTTTGACTGTTTGGGGGCTGAAAAGTAAATATGATAAGCCCGCTGGCGGCCAGGTGTTAATGCGTTAAAAGCAGCTTTCAAGTTTGGGATATCCGCGAGTTTACTTTCGAATTCCTCCGTGAGTTTCATTTCTTCGTGCGCTGCGGCTTCCACTTTTAATCCTGTCTTTTCAATTTCAATAGCTTCGAAAATATTGGCCTTAATAATGGCCTGCATTGCGATAATATCTTCCTTATTAGTAAATCGGATCTGCCGACCTACACGTGTGTTTTCGCCTGTTTTAACTAAAATACCATTTACATTGCTCATTAACATCCCTTTAAAAAACAACAGGGCACAATAATCTTTAAAACCCTGGATAACGATAATGTTTGTTCCCTGGAAAATGTAACAGGGTTTACTCCATTTTAATTCTTCAGTTAAACCGCAGTCGAGCAGGATTTCTCTCAATTGCAACATTTCTTTCTGCCATTTTTTTGCAGTGGTAAAAAATAGGTCAACTTGGGGATTAGTATTCATTATTTTATTGTTGTTTCGCTTTGATGGTCGGCCAATTTTGTACAAAGTAAAGTTATCATTTATTCTCTCGGATGAATTGCCATCATATTTCACTGCAGATCAAGCATTTTCTTAATGAGCACAACCTGCCCAAGGTGATAATAACTGTGTTCAATTACACCTTCAATATTTCGTAAATAGGTGTCGTATTTTTTATCGATGAATATTTCATCTAAACGACTGTTGTCGAGCGCTAAAACTGCGTTTGCAAATTTTTCCGCATTGCTGATGAAATCCTTCACGAGATTATTCCAATCTTCCGCTGATGTGATCGGCTGGAGATCGAAACTAAACCGATCATTAATTTCGAGTTTACCGTTTTCAAAAGCTTTCAACAATCCATCTAAATAATAATTAATATGAAAGGTAAGCATTGCAATTGAATTTATGTTGCCTATTTTTTGAACGGCTTTTTCCCAGTTTTCATTAATTATCTGTTCTTTAAAATTTGTATTGGCAATCCACTTTCCATTTAAAAGAACCTCTCTTATTCTATTTGCAAGGAATAAATTTCTTGTCATTAGTGATTTACTTTTGAATATTTTAACTCAGATAATTTAATACATAAAAATTGAAATCGCCAGAAAATCCAAATTTATCCTCAGGCTGTGCCGTATAAACCCGATAAAGTGGAAAGCCCACAGAGAGGAACGTGCGAGAACTTGAAACGATAGCGGGACTAACGCTAAAATAAATACGCTAATTGCTTTTCGAAAAAAAAAACGCCCCGAATTTCTCCGAGGCGTTGAAAATAAATGTTTAATCCTTAAATTTTTCTAACTCTGCCAGAGCCGATAATGGTTTTGTCTACAGTAGCATTTCCAGAATAATTAACGCTTCCTGAACCGCTGATGACTGCCCTGATGGATTGATCTGCCTTAATGTTAACTGTTCCTGAACCACTGATCGTCGTAGTTAAATCATTTACTGCAAGGCCTTTCCCCTCAAAAGCCCCTGAACTGCTAATCACGACTTTCGCACGATCTGCACTTCCGGTGATATTTATCGATCCTGAACCACTGATTACACCGTTGTAGTGATCAACATCTGCAGTTGCTTTGATGCTTCCAGAACCACTCACGGAAGTTGTTAAATCAGTCATGCTGATTTTTCCGTTAACCACCATGTTTCCAGAACCACTCATGGTTAAGCTGGCCAATTCTCTTGCCGATACGTAAGCCGTTATTTTTTTGCCCTCATATTTTCTAGACCAGCTGGTTACGCTGTTTTGAGGACGAATAATTAACACATTTCCTTTGACTTCGGTAATGATGCTTGCGATGGCTTCGGAATCACCTTCCAATCGGCAACTTTCTTTACTGCCCAATGTAACCACAACATTTATCGGCCCAGCAGAGGCAATGCCGTTAAAATTTCTGACGTCTCTATCATCATCGCTATGTTTTGATGAAGTGATGTTGATTTGGTCATTCGCCATTGCATTAATACTTGTTAACAGTGTCGATGCGGTGAACAAGAGTGTGAATAGTTTTTTCATAGGTATAATTTTTCTACCATTTAAGGATCGACTTAAACTGGTTGTGACTTAAATTTTGTTTATAAGACGATCATTTTATTGAAAAGTTGCATCAGCGAAGAAATTTGATGGATTTTTTTCCAGCTGATACAGTTATTTAATCTCTCCGTTAAAATGTCTATCCCTTTTTGATGTCGATGTAAAACGCTGGATCGTTTTTGAAGTTATCAGCAGTTATACTGGCATCAACTTTAATCGTTTTCCAATCATTTGTGGGTTTGATTAAAGAATAGGTGCCGTTCTTTAAGGTTACTCTCACAGGCATATCAAAGCCCTTTACATCCGTTAGCCAACGGTACGACAATATTCCCTTATCAATTTTATATTCCAATACCGGGATTTTAGTGTATCTCAGATATTGATCGAAAACTTTATCGAGCTTTAACCCACTTTGTTTTGCGATGTAATTTTCAATTTCAGCAGTGGTTACGGTTTTATGATAGAAAGTTTTGTTTAAACCACGCAAAATTTGCCTGAATTTTTCATCGTTATTGATTAGCTGGCGAATGTTATGAATTAGGTTTGCACCTTTTGGATACATATCTCCCGAACCTTCTTTGTTGACACCATAAGGGCCTATAATTGGAATATCATTGCTAATTCCTCTTCTAATGCCAATCACATATTCATCAGCTGATTTTTTACTATCAGTACATTCTGTAAAAAGTGTTTCAGAATAATTGGTAAAACCTTCATGTACCCACATATCAGCAATATCTTTGCTTGTAATATTGTTTCCAAACCATTCATGCCCGCTTTCATGAACTGTTATAAAATCCCACTTCAAACCATGGCCTGTTCCGCTCAAATCTCTTCCTAAATAGCCTTTTTTGAATTGATTGCCATAAGCCACTGCACTTTGATGCTCCATACCTAGATGTGGCGCTTGTACCAATTTGTAGCCATCTTTATACCAGGGATAAGGACCAAACCAATATTCGAAGCACTTCAACATGGGTTTCACATCGGCATCCCAATGCGGACGAGCTTTAGCGCTATCTACTTGCAAAGCCCAGTAATCAATGCTTAGTTTTCCGTTTTCACCGTCAAAGCTATCCGTCCAGTGTGCATATTTTCCGATATAAAAAGATACATCGTAGTTGTTAATCGGGTTGCTTACAAACCAATTGTATTGCTTGTACCCATCAGGCTTTTCCACTGTGCTTCTTAATCTGCCATTTGAAACTTCCTGCAAGATATTTGGTACGCTAATGCTGATGAGCATGCTGTCTACCTCATCGCTTTGATGATCTTTATTAGGCCACCAAACACTGGCGCCAAGGCCCTGGCAGGCGACAGAAACAAAAGGATTGCCCGCCGAATCTTTCTTGAAAATAAAGCCGCCATCCCACGGTGCGTTTTTAGCCACCCGCGGATTCCCGGAGTAAAAAACCGTGAATTTATCTTTACTTCCTTTTTTGATGGTTTTAGGGAAGGTTACAAAAACAGCATTGTACTCACGTGAAAACTTCAAATCACCGCCCTGGTAAACTACTTTTTCTACTTTTAAATTGTCGAAAAGGTCAAATTGTAGTTTATTGAAATCCTGGGTGGCGGTGAATACAAACTCATTACTTCCCGCTACAGATTTCTGATCGATATCAATTTTAACATCTAAATGGTAATAGTTAATGTCGTAACAGGTACGAAGAGGCGTGAGTGTTCCACGTAAACTATCTGCTCTTGAGTTCACCTGGTTTTTGCCAAGCATTTGTGCCTGAGCATTTGTCATGCAAAGCGCAATAGCTAAAACTGTAAGTATTTTTTTCATTTAATATTTATTTACGTCATTGCGAGGCACGAAGCAATCTCACAAACAAATTAAGTGCGATCGAAATGGAGATTGCTTCGTACCTCGCAATGACGATCGCGTTTATCAAATTTACTTTAAAACCGATACCGTAACAAAAGAGCTGTTATTCACATCATGATAAATTCTATGTGTTGCCTTTTGAAAATCGCCTGGTTCTGCCTGATAAATATCCATAAATTTTTGTGGATTTCGATCGGCTAACGGGAACCAGGAATTTTGAATCTGGATCATCATTTTGTGTCCTTTTTTAAAGGTGTGCGCTACATCTGGCATCGGGTAATTCACTTTAGTAATTGCACCAGGCGTGAAGGCTTCGGGTTTTTCGAAGCTGTTGCGATACTTTCCACGCATAATTTCTCCGCGTACCAACATCTCATAGCCTCCCATTACCAAATTTTTAGGGTTAGGATTTGGGTTTGGCGCATCTTCAGGATACACGTCAATTAATTTTACCACGTAATCAGCGTCAGTTCCGGTGGTAGAAACTACGAGATTGGCTAATACAGGGCCAGTTATCGTAATATCTTCAGTTAGTACATCCGTTTGGTAAGTTTTTACATCCGGTCTGCGGGCTGCAAAACGCTGATCATCGATCATATATTCCCGGGTTCTTTTGGCCTGAACGCCGTCTTGGTAGGGAACAGGGTTGTTTGGGTCACTCACATATTCATCCCAGCTATCTGTTCTTTTCACCTTTTCAAAACTTAGTTTTCCATTAGGTTGTAAATAAAGGTTCTTGCTTTCCACATCTCGTGGTGGCCAGCTGGCGAATTTTTTCCACTCATTCGAGCCTGTCACGAAGATATTAGCTTCAGCTGCATTAAATTCGCCTTCTCCCTTTAAGTAATGTTTGAAGAAAGGCAGCTCGAATTGCGTTTGATAATCTATACTGGTTGTTTTTCCGAATTGAATATCGCCAAAATACGAACCATCGCTGCGAACCCAGCCACCATGAAACCAAGGGCCGGCAACTAAAATATTATTTGCACCCGGATTTTGTTTTTCAATAGCTTTGTAAGTATCGAAAGTGCCATAAGCATCTTCTGCATCAAAGAAACCACCAACCACCATAACCGCTGGTTTAACATTTTTTAAGTGCGGAGTAATTAATCTTGCTTTCCAAAAAGTATCTAAGTTTGGATGTTTGAACAAGTCGTTCCAAAACTTAATGCTATCGGCAAAGTATTTATCCTTTAGGTTTTTTATCGAGCCTGATTCTAAATAAAATCTGTAATTATCCTGAATAGGAAATTGAAGACCTTTCGGACCTTTATCAGGTGTGATCGGTTGTGGTCGCGGAACACCGAAGCTGCTCATGAAGCTGAACGCATCCATTAAAAATAAAGTTCCACGATGGTGAAAGTCGTCGCCCATGAACCAGTCGGTTACTGGCGCCTGTGGAGAAACAGCTTTTAGTGCAGGGTGTGCATTGGGTAATGAGGTAGTAGAATAAAATCCCGGGTAAGAAATTCCATAAATTCCTGCCTTGCCATTATTATTTTTGATGTTTTTAACCAACCAATCAATGGTATCATAAGTATCGGTACTTTCGTCAATAGCTGTCTTGCCTTTTTTTGTGGTTTGCGGACGAATATCCTCAAAAATACCTTCACTCATCCATCTTCCCCTTACATCCTGATAAACGAAAATAAAGCCTTCCCTCATCATCGCAGGGAAATTTCCTAAACTCAGCTTGTATTTATCCTCTCCGTAAGGTGCTACAGTATAAGGAGTTCTGTTAATTAGGAAAGGAAATTTTTTGGTTTGATTTTTGGGTAGGTATATCGACGTGAAAAGTTTAACCCCATCTCGCATGGGGATTTGGCGTTCTATTTTGGTGTAGTTTTCTCTAACAAAAGCCGAATCAGTTTGCTGAGCCAACAATTCATTAGAAACAAACAGACAAAATAGAAAACAAAAAAATCTTAAAAAGTTCATTTGGGATTAGTTTTAGAATAATAAAATTTAAATATAGGCGATTAAGAATTGATTAGAAAAAACATCCCGTAAAAGGTTTGTTAGCTGTGAAATTGGCTTGGTCATGATTTTATCAAAATTTAGTTAAATGATGTAAAGGCGTAATCTTTCATCATTTTTCATCGTCATACAGATATTAAATTAAACACATACATGAAAAGGTTATTAAGTAAAGGATTGTTGGTTTTTGCTGCAGCAGCGATGATTACAACTTTAAATGCGGAAGATGTTCTTGCTCAACGGCCAAGTAGAGCAGGTGGGGGCGGAGTTTCAACTGGAGGTGGTCGCTCAGGTTCGGTTTCACCCTCCAGAGGTGGATCTATATCCAGAGGGCCATCTGTTCAAACACCAAACAGAAATGGTTATGCGCCGAGGTCCAGCGGTGGAGTTATCAGATCTGGCCGTTCTGATTATAGCTATAACCGGCCAGGCTATCGCCCGGGTATTGGTTATAGATTTGGATATGGCAATCGCCTGGGTTATGGAAGAGGTTATTATCGTCCATATTATAGTTATTACAATTTTTACAGACCGTTTTTAGGTTTTCGAATTGGCGTATTGCCGTATGGGTATTATCCGTTTAGTTATGGGCCTAATCAGTTTTATTATTCCGGAGGTTTATTTTACCAGCAAAATAACAATCAATACGAAGTGGTGGTGCCACCGGTTGGTGCAGAAGTACCAAACCTGCCACAAGACGCAAATTTGGTTACTATTGATGGCGTAGATTATTACGAATATAAGGGCGTTTATTATACTGAGGGGCAAAATGCTGATGGTGCAACGGTTTATATTGTAGCAGGAAAAGACGGGATTTTGAATACCACCGATGGGCCGGTTGATACCCATCAAATTGGCGAAATTATTGCCCAACTGCCAGAAGGCTGTAGGGAAGTAACCATCAAAAATGAGAAATATTTTGTTTCTCCAAATGATGTTTATTACGAAGAAGTAGTGGATGGAAACAATATTTCTTATCGTGTGATCGGGAAATTATTCTAATTACTCAAAGTAAATACATTAAAGCCGTTTCATGTTTTTGGAACGGCTTATTTATTTCATCAATTTCGATACTTTTGCAATAAAAAAAGCAATTTGAAAAAAATACCTTCTAAAATCTCCCTTCTCCTTTTTACTCTTGCAATTATTCTAAGCGCTTGTTCCACAACAAAAAATGTGGCGAAGCAAAAGGAACGCAATATTTCATCAATCAAATTTTTAAGTGAGTACATCATGCCACTTAATGGTACTTTTCAAAATACATTGGTTGGGGGGTTATCCGGTATCGATTACGACGAACAGAATGATCAATACTATATGATCAGTGATGATCCATCACAGTTTAGTCCGGCAAGGATTTACACTGCAAAAATTGCCATCAAAGACAATGAAATAGATACTGTTCAGGTCACTGGAGTAACATTCATATTGCAGGAAGATGGAACCCAATATCCCAAATATCAATTTGGTAAAAACTCAAAAGCCGATGGAGAATCCGTTCGTTACAATCCAACAAAAAAAACTTTTGTTTGGAGCAATGAGGGGGAAAGATTGTTTCGCAAAACTGATACAACCATTGTTCAGCCCGCTTTAACTTTTATTTCTACGGCAGGAAAATACCTCGATACCGTTCTATTGCCTGCTGGTTTCCACATTACCAAGCAAAATTATGGTGTGCGTAAAAATGCATTTTTTGAGGGATTAAGTTATGCTGATCAGTACAACACTTTGTACGCCAGTTTGGAAGAGCCACTTTATCAGGATGGTCAACAATCTCACTTTGAGTTTGATGGAGCATTAACCAGAATTTTAAAATTTGATGTAGCAAATAAAAAAAATGTAGCTCAGTATGCCTACAATTTGGATGCGTTACCCATTAAACCCACGGTTGAAAGCGACTGGAATTTAAATGGTATTTCTGAAATACTGGCCATAAATAATCATACGCTCATAGTGATGGAACGGGCCTGGGCAAAAGGGCGGGATGATCATTCATTCGTGAAACTTTATTTGGTTGACTTGAACGGAGCGGAAAATGTAATCAACAATTCCTCATTCCTAAAAAATCCACCTAAACCACTAACTAAAAAATTACTTTTTGACTTTGATAGTTTAAATATGCACATCGATAATATTGAAGGAATTACGTTTGGTCCGAGATTGGCTAACGGACACGAATCATTAGTTTTTTGTGTAGATAACAATTTCGGTAAAACGCAGATTCAACAATTTTTTCTATTTGAAGTTGTAAAATAGTCAGAATTCCATAGTCGGGTGAAGAAGTTTAAAGAAAATTTTTGCGATTAGAAAAGGTATTAAATCTGTGAAATACAGTAAGCAGTGATCAAAATGAAGGAACGAATGAGTAAAATAAAAGCATTATTATTTGATTTAGATGGAACATTAATCGATTCAGAAAAATTTCATTTTAATTGTTGGAATGAGTTTTTGGATCAATATGGGGTAACACTCGATTTTAAAGATTGGTTAAGTAATTATGCAGGAATTCCTTTACCCCAAAATGCCAATACAATTATCAAAAAGTATAAAATTACGGAAGCGCTGGATGGCTTTATTGAAAGGCGTGAACAATTAACTTTTGAGGGATTCAGAACAAAAGATATTGAACTGATGCCTCATGCTTTAGATTTTGTAAAGTATTTTTATGAAAAAGGATTGACCCTTGCGGTAGTTACAGCAAGCCCCAGAATGGATGTAGAAGCGGTTTTTGAACGAAATGGTCTGGCTAAATATTTCAAACTTTTTATTACTCGAACGGATGTTTCGAAAAGCAAACCCGACCCGGAAAGTTATAATATCTGTGTAGAAAAATTGGGTTTGGCAAAAGAAGAATGCATTGTGTTTGAAGATACCTTAAATGGCGTAAAATCTGCAGTTGCCGCAGGAATTACTTGTTATGCGATTCAGAATAATATCAGGGCACATCAAAAATTAAAAATTGCCGATCAGCTATTCTTAAATTTCTCTCACGTGAAAAATTACATTTTGGAGCAGGGAGTGCTATCCTAATCAGTTAAACTTATCGCTTTTAATTTACGACACCACAGATTTGCCATCTTCTAATATTGGAAATTAGAATGGTATTAAAGATTTTTTGTGCAATCCATTTTCATTGTAAAATTGTGCTTTTTGTGCTTAGTGTTTAAGCTTTTGACTTTCAGCTTTCCGCCTTTTTTACCTACATTTGGGCAATCAAAATTCTAAAGAAATTATGCAATACGATGTCGTTGTTATCGGTTCAGGGCCGGGCGGTTATGTTGGCGCAATCCGTTGTGCTCAGTTAGGTTTAAAAACTGCAGTTATAGAAAAATATAAAACTTTTGGAGGCACTTGCTTAAACGTAGGTTGTATTCCATCTAAAGCTTTGTTAGATTCTTCTGAGCATTTCCATAACGCTGCTCATACTTTTACAACCCACGGTATCAACTTAAAAGATTTAAAAGTTGATATGAAACAGATGATCGCCCGTAAAGACGATGTTGTTGCTCAGAATACGGCCGGTATTACTTATTTATTCAAAAAAAATAAAATTGATTCTTACGTAGGTGTTGGATCTTTTGTAGATAAAAACACTGTTTTAATTACTAAAGAAGACGGTTCTACCGAAACTTTAACGGCTAAGAATGTAATCATTGCCACAGGTTCTAAACCAACTGCTCTGCCATTTTTGCCAATTGATAAAAAACGCATCATTACGTCAACCGAAGCTTTAAATATTAAAGAAGTGCCAAAATCGATGGTTGTAATTGGTGGTGGTGTTATTGGTTTAGAGTTAGGTTCTGTTTATGCCCGTTTAGGTACTAAGGTTTCTGTGGTTGAGTTTTTACCATCGATCATCGCTACCATGGATGCGGGTTTAGGTAAAGAGCTTCAGCGTGTGCTTAAGAAAAACTTAGGCATGGAGTTTTACATGGGGCATAAAGTTACCGGCGCAACTACAAAAGGCAAAACCGTTACCGTTACCGCTGAAACACCAAAAGGTGAAACCATTTCATTAGATGCTGATTACTGCATTGTTGCGGTTGGCCGTACAGCTTACACTGAAGGTTTAGGCTTAGATAAAATCGGAATTACCGTAGAAGAACGTGGTAAAAAAATCCCTGTGAACGAACACTTGGAAACATCTGTTAAAGGTGTATATGCCATTGGAGATGTGATTACAGGTGCTATGTTGGCGCACAAAGCAGAAGATGAAGGAACTTATGTTGCTGAAACTATTGCCGGACAAAAACCGCACATCAACTACAATTTAATTCCGGGTGTAGTTTATACCTGGCCAGAAGTTGCATCTGTTGGTTTAACCGAAGAGCAATTGAAAGAAAAAGGAACAAAATACAAAGCAGGTTCGTTTCCATTCAAAGCAAGTGGTCGTGCGAAAGCAAGTATGGATACCGATGGTTTCATCAAAGTTTTAGCTGATGCTTCTACTGATGAAGTTTTGGGCGTACACATGATTGGGCCACGTGCTGCGGATATGATTGCCGAAGCCGTAATCGCAATGGAATTCCGTGCTTCTGCAGAAGATATTGCCCGTACTTGTCATGCTCACCCAACTTATACTGAAGCGTTGAAAGAAGCTGCATTAGCGGCTACTGATAACAGAGCAATACATATTTAATTAGAAAACCCGGGTTTGTGTCATCACAAACCAAACTCAAATACCAAGCCGATGAGTAATTATCGGCTTTTTTTGTTGCCCTTACGCTTTGTTTTCTGCTACGTTACTATTCTCCAGAACCTGATATAGTTGAAAAGCATAGCTCAATTATTTTATTGTATTAAAATGATAAATACATCTTTCAATTGCCAATTGATTTAAGGAACTTTGCGGCACAATCCCGTTCATATAAAAAAACAAGTTTTGGAAGACACAAAGGCAAATTACGAAAGTTTAAATCAGATAGAAGTTAAACCCTTGCCCGCTCAGAGCTCTCCAAACAGAATTCGTTTAGCTGTTTCATTATTTTATTTTGGGCAGGGTATTGCATTTGCATCCTGGGCCAGCCGAATTCCTGATATCAAACACAGCTTAAATTTATCAGATGGAGAATTAGGTAGTATCCTGTTGGCACTGCCACTGGGACAATTGGTTACCATGCCCATTTCTGGTGGTTTGGTAACTAAATACGGAAGTAAAGCAATTCTTACCATCACTGCTCCCTTGTATGTTTTAGCTTTAAGCAATTTGGGTTTAGCAACTGCTTCCTGGCATTTGGCAGCTTTTCTTTTCCTGTTCGGTGTGATTGGCAATATGTGTAACATCGCCGTAAATACGCAGGGCTCTGAAGCAGAAAAACTATTTGGCCGCCCAATTATGACCTCCTTTCACGGTGCCTGGAGTATTGCCGGCTTTACCGGGGCACTGGTCGGATTGTTAATGGTTAACCTTCATATTGTTCCCTACCATCACTTCTGGATAATTGTTGCGCTGATTTTCATCAACGTATTTTTAAATTACAAACATCTTGTTCCCGGTAAGGGCACCGGAGCAGAACGCAAAGGAAAATTATTTATCAAACCTGAAGGGATACTTTTACAATTAGGTATCATTGGTTTTTGCAGTATGGCTACCGAAGGGGCAATGTTCGATTGGAGTGGCGTTTACTTTAAGGAAATTGTTAAAGCACCATCATCATTGGTTATTTTAGGTTACGCATCATTTATGGTGATGATGGCCACTGGAAGATTTGTAGGCGATAAAATCATCGCAAAGCTAGGCCGAAAAAAGACCATCCAAATTAGTGGGTTGATCATATCAACAGGAATGTTTATTTCGGTTTTTTTACCTTATGTAGTAACCGCCACAATTGGTTTTATGTTAGTTGGAGTAGGCGTTTCGAGTATTGTTCCTACAGTTTATAGCGTTGCTGGAAAAAATGGCAAAATCTCTGCAGGGATGGCGATTGCCATCGTTTCAAGTGTGAGTTACTTAGGCTTTTTAATGGGCCCGCCGTTAATCGGATACATTTCAGCTTTATCTAGCCTTCGGTATTCTTATGCTGTAATTGGATGCTTTGGGTTATTTGTAAGTTTCCTGGTTAGCAAAATGAAAGCTATTGAGTAGGCGGATTTTTAGTTAAGCTATCTTTCTGAATTACCGGATTATCTTTTTTGATGAGTCCGTGTTCTTTCAATGTTGCGATAGCCAGTTCGATCAATCTTAAATTTTCTTCCTGATGTCCGTGTTGCACCTCTACATTAATATACGGAATATTCTGTTGCATGGCGTAAACCGATAACGAACCATCATTTTCTGCGAATTTTGATTGCAGAATTACGTTTATATTTGCTTTTTTCAAACTCGTAAATAAGCGTGGTTCGGTAACATAAAGTAAATCATCGCCATCCATCCCGAAGTTGATAAATACTGAATCAGCTGTGCTGGATAAATCATAACCCGGAAGGTAAGAGGAAATGCCAAATCCTCCATCGGCATTGTTATGCAAAGTTAAAATGTAACCCAACGACTTTGGGTCGTAAAAGTCCACAATCTGCTTGCCGGCATCTAAGATCAGTTTCTCTACTTCGTTTGAACTGAAATAATCTTTTTTTAATCTGCTGCTTACACCTCGTTGGGTATAAATCGCGTTTGGGTCGATGCGATATTGATCATCCATGTGGCTAAAAACGTAATCTCTCACACCTCCATATTGGCTGTCAATCAGCTCGCCGCCGCTCCAGCGGATGTAATCAAAACCTGCTTTTACACCTGTATCTTCATTATCATGAACCACTAAAAACCTCACACCATTGGGTTTGTATGAATATTTTACAAGGTTGATATTTAGATCGGAAATTTTAATGAAGGATGAATCGGTGGTCATTGCTGCAAAAACCGGAGGGTGCTGGGCTTTTGCCAAAAAAGATGCGCTGACTAAGATGAGGGATAAAACAACTTTAAGCATACCTCTAATATACAATGTTGGATATTATTTTGTTTGACACACAAGATATTGCACCTCATTTTGTTCTTAAACGGGATGGAAGCGGTATCCTTTTATTACACAAGTTTTAAATTTAGGATTGCTTTCACAAAAAGATTTAGCGAACAGCCCGGCTGCAGTAAGCGAAGCGTACCAAAGTACCTTTACTAATAAATATTAATAAAAAAGGTCGCCTTTTGGGGGGCGACCTAATCGATTGTTAATTTGGATGGTACTATATTTTAATGTCCGTGATCTAAATCGTATTCGTTCACATCTTTGTGTTTGTAAGGCTCAACCATTAAATCATCAATGGTTTTTCCTTTTTTATCAAAGCCAAATTTATGAAGCATGTTATCAAAAATCTGGTACATTACGGGTACAACAACCAAAGTCAGGAATAACGAACTTGTTAAACCGCCAATGATTACCCAGGCCAAACCGTTTTTCCAGTCGGCACCAGCACCGCTTGCTAATGCAATAGGCAACATACCAATTACCATGGCAATGGTTGTCATCAAAATCGGGCGTAAACGGGCATGGTTAGCTAAAATTAGCGCTTCATGGGTAGATTTTCCTTGTGCTTTCATTTGGTTCGTAAAATCGACCAAGATAATCGCGTTCTTTGCCACCAAACCCATTAGCATAATGAAACCTAGGATAGTGAAAATACCCAATGCATTATTAGTTAGGGCCAGGGCAAGCAAGGCACCAATTAGTGCAAGCGGTAGCGAGAACATTACCACAAGCGGATAAACAAAACTATCATACAAGGCAACCATAATTAAGTATACCAATACAATTGCCGCAAGTAAGGCGATACCTAAAGTACCAAAACCTTCACTTTGATTCTCCTGGTCTCCTGCCCAGTAGAAGCTGATTCCTGCAGGTTTTTTTAATTTATCCAATTCAGTTTGGAAGTTGGTTACCACCGTACCCGTTGGAACGCCTACAGTTTGTGCTTTAACGGTTACTGAAGTTGATTTATTCAAACGTTCCAATAAACTTGGTCCGGAGCCTTCTTTAATATCCGCAAACTGCGAAAGTTTAATCTGCGCACCAGCCTGGTTGGTGAAAATTAGATTACGTACATCATCAATATCTTTTCTGTCGAAATCCTGATACTGAATGTTGATGTCGTACTCATACTCACCCTGACGGAATTTACCATCAGTGTTACCGGCAAAAGCCGTTTGCATGGTGGCACCAACTGTTTGTAAGGTTAACCCTAACGCCGACATTTTATCGCGATCTACCTTTACGTTAATTTCTGGTGTTCCTTTTTCAACTGAAAGTTTGGTTTGCGTAGCGCCTGGTATTTTTGCAAGCACATTCTGCGCTTTTTGTGCAAAGGCCAATACGCTGTCTAATTCAGAACCCATTACCACCAACTGGATTGGTGCATCATCTGCCGTACCCAAAATACCGATTGGAACGGTTTTGATTTTTGCACCTACCAATACTTTTTCCAATTCACGGGTGTAAGTAGTAGAGATGATATCTGAAGAAAGGTTTCCACGCTCTTCTTTCTCTTTTAATTTTACGTTAATTTCTGATTTATAAGCAGTAGACTGGCTAGCGCCCATACCTTCACTCGATTGACCAACCGTTGCGATGGTTTGGATGACGTCTTTTTGTTTACTTAAGTAATCTTCTGCTTTTTGCGTGTAGAAGTTGGTTTGCTCTAAAGAAACATCTTTAGGCATCTCGATTTGTAGTAAGAACTCACCTTTATCAGATTTAGGGAAGAACTCAAAACCGATATAACCGCCTGCTAACAAACCACAAGATGAGAAGAACAATACCACCATCATTACCAAAGTAAGTGCTTTGTGTTTTAATGTCCATTCTAATAGGTTTGTGATCCACTGGGTAAATTTGCGTAATTGTTTCTCAAACCAAAGGATGAATTTTCCGAAGATGTTTTTACCCTCAATACGCTCTAACTTACCAAAACGAGAGAAAATTAACGGTACAATGGTAAATGAAGCTACCAATGATAACAAGGTAGAAATAATTACTACCACACAAAACTGGCGTAAAATGTTAGCCACCATACCGGTACTAACCGCAATAGGGAAGAACACTACTACAATTACAAACGTAATGGATACAACGGTGAAACCGATCTCGCGGGTAGCATCAGAAGCGGCTCTAACCTTGTTTTTACCCATTTCCATGTGACGTTGGATGTTCTCTAACACCACAATCGCATCATCGACCAGGATACCTACCACCAGGGATAGGCCTAGTAATGACATCAGGTTTAGCGTATACCCAAATAATGCAATACCGATAAATGTTGCGATTAAGGATGCCGGAATCGAGATCATTACGATTACAGCATTACGCAAACTGTGCAAGAAGAAAAGCATCACGATGGCCACTAACACAACGGCAAGCATTAAATCGTGGATAACCGCATCGGCTGATTCTAAGGTATAAACCGAACTATCATTTACAATTTTAATATCTAAACCAACATTTTTATAGTCGGCTTTAAGTTGTTCAATGGTTTGCTTAGTTCCCTCACTCACCGTTACGGCATTGGCATCACTTTGTTTAATAATTTGTACCGCAATAGAGTTGGCACGGTTGATACGGGCAATTTTTTCTGTTTCTTTCTGTGTATCCTGAACATCAGCAATGTCTCCCAAACGAATCTGAGCGCCATCTTTACTGGTGCTTACAACCAGGTCACGCATATCTTCTACATTGGCATACTTACCAGATAAACGTACCAGAATATCCTGAGCTTTGGTTTTTACACTACCTGTAGGGAAATCCAAGTTTGATGATAAAATAGCTTGTTGAACTGCAGGCACTGATAATCCGTAACCTTGCATCTTCTTAGCATCTAATGCTACTTTAACTTCACGTTCAGAACCACCAATTAGGTTTACCTGGGCAACGCCTGGTACACGGGAAATGATTGGTGCAATACGCTTATCCATCAAATCGTAGAACGAAATATCATCCATATTGCCTGATGCAGACATGGTAATCACCGGGAAGTCATCCAACGAGAACTTACTTAATGATGGTTGTTTTACATCATCAGGTAAATCTGCCAGGATTGCATTAACTTTCCTTTGTGCATCATTCAAAGCAATATCTATTTCTGCTTTATCTGTTAGTGTAATAATTACTACAGATAAACTTTCATAAGAGTTCGCATTGATTTTTTTGATGTTTTCCATTGAAGAAACAGCATCCTCAATTTTTTTGGTAACGGTACTTTCTACCTCATTAGGTGAAGCACCAGGGTAAATGGTTGAGATAGATACAACGTTTGAAGAGAACTTTGGTAAAAGCTCATATCCTAACGAGAAATAACTCAATAGACCCATCAAAGTTAATGCGGTAAATACCACAATTACCAGCGACGGCCTTTTAATAGATATGTCAGTAATTTTCATTTTCTTTATTTAATATTCAATGGTAAGATTGCGCTTAGAATTAAGTTTAGCCTGTCGGGCTGATTAATTCCGCATACTACTTTTTACTTAATTACAGTAACCGCTGTACCGTTGTTCAAGTTAATCTGACCGCTTGTAATTACAGTTTCGCCTTCTTTTAATCCGTCTACAACCTCAACACTTTCGCCTAAAATACGTCCTGAAACAACCTTACGTGTTTGAGCTGTATTATTCGCTTTATCTAAAATATATACTTCGTTGCTACTAACACTACCTACGAAAGCAGTACGAGGAACCAAAATAGCTGGTGCCTGTTTAGGGAATTTAAATACTGCTGTTCCATACATACCTGCTTTTAAGCTGTTTTTAACATTATTGGTTACGACTACTTCAATTGGGAAATTTAAAGTCTCATCCGCTTTAGCAGCTATAAAGGTTACTCTACCAGAAAATTTATCCTGAGGAAAAACTGACGACTGTATCTCCACAGCATCACCAATCTTTAAATTAGCTACCTGACTTTCGTTTACGTTAACTTTCAATTTCAATTTAGAAACATCAACCAATTCGAATAACTGCGTTCCAGGAGCTACAACCGCACCAACTTCGATCATTTTTTTATTAACGATACCGTTGATAGAGGATCTGATGTTTGCATCATTTAGTTTGCGTTGCTGAGATTGTAAACGAAGTTTTGCGTTTTGAGTGTTTAAACGGGCCTGATCAACCTGTTGTTGGGTTACTCCGCCAGTTTTAAAAGAACTTTCGTAACGTTGTAAGTCTTTCAGCGCATTTTGATAAGTAGCTTCAGCAGTTTCTCTATCTGTGTTTAAAATTTCAGCATCAATTCTAGCCAATACTGTTCCTTTGCTTACACGGCTTCCTTCTTCAACATATATTTTGCTTACACGACCAGAGTTTTCTGCCATAAAGTTTAATTCCTGATTTGCAGCAAAAGTTCCATTTACTGTAAAGTCTAAATTAATTTCTTTACGTTCAACCGAAGCTGTTTTTACAGCAACAGCGCCACTGCCTTTGGCAATAAAAGCTGTTGTTTCTTCTGCCTTCTTCTTGTTGTTATTTAAAACATAAGCAATTGCGCCAAGGGCAACAACAACTACAACAATGATTATAATTACTCTTTTCATTTCTATTGTACTAGCGATTTAATATTTCCGTTTGATTTTATTAATTGAATTTCGGCTATTTTATAATTTAATAAAGCCTGGGTGTAACTGTTTTGAGATGAAGTCAGTGAGTTTTCTGTATCTAATAAATCAGTTAAGGTAGCCAACCCATTATTGTAGTTGTTTTGTGTACTTCTGTAAATTTCCTGGGCCAACTCAACGTTTTTACGTTGTGCATTAATGGTATTTAAGTTGTTGCGAAGTTGGATTTTAGCATTTTCATAAGCCAGATTCAAAGAGTTAACACTTTCTTTTCTGTCTTCTTTTGCTTTCAAAATTTCCACATTGGCCTGGCGTACTTTCGAGCGTGTTAAAAAGCCATTGAAAATCGGGACACGTAAGGTTAAGCCGATGGCCGATGCGCCATAGCCAATTGCTGCTGCATTTGAACTTAAAAAGTCAAACCCATCACTTTGACTGGAATAAGTGTAATTTCCTGTTAGTGATAATGACGGATAATATTCAGCGAGGTAAGCTTTACGCTGTAAACTCAATAACTTATCCTGCGTATCCAGAATTTTCACTTCTGTTCTGTTTGCCAGATTTACCGAATCTGCAAAAACAGGAAGTTGTGCAGCCTGAGTTAACTCAGTTGCGGGTAACTCAATAGGGTTACTCACCGGCATACCCATCGAAAATTTCAATTGATTTTCCAATTGTACAATAGCATTAACCACTTGTTCTCGTTGCGTAGTTAAGTTTGTTAAGTTAACGCTGATCCGGTCAACATCAATTTTCCTGGCTAAGCCGTTTTTGAATTGGTTTGATATCACCTTTTCAACCGTTTTAACATTTTTAATGTTGGTATCAAGTACACTTAACTGTTCTCTGTTCACTAAAACCTGATAATAGTTATTAGCAACCAGTTCAATGATTTGCTCTTCGGTTAACTGAGAAGTGAGGTTGTAATATTCCTCACTAGAACGTGCAGCCTGCAAACCAGTAAAAACCTGTTGGTTAAATAACTGTTGCGAAAGTTGTACTCCAGCTGTAGAATTCCAGTTCTGCCCTAATTTAATGGCTTGCGCCTGTCCGCCAAAGTCGGCTACCAATTGCCCGATAATTGGGTTATAGGTTAACCCAGCATTACCAGTAAGTTGTGGTAAAGCCTGTGCCCGCACTTCCTGAACTTTATATCGGCCGCCTTCAATGTCGAGTTTTGCCTTACGAACACGGGCATTATTTTGAAGCGCATAAGTAAGCGCATCTTTTAGGGTAACCTGCTGTTGTGCAGCTACCAGTCGTGGTAAACCAATGCCGATAATTAATACGAGCATTAATTTTACCATTTTTACTCTAAGCATAATGTATTGTTTTTTTGTTTTTGGGTTCTTGTATAGTATAATGTAGTTTTATCAGGTATCACGACGTGATAAAACTATATCAGATTTATTGTTATTCGGGTCTTTGCTCTTTAATCCTTGCTCCTTATTTCTCCTTAGCACTTTAATCCTTTGGTAAAAATCGAAGAAAGGTCTTTTTGCTTCTGCGTCATTTTATTTAATGCTTTTTTATCGGGAAGGATATCTTTAGCTGTTTCCATTACGCACATGGTAGTTAAGCCCATCAAACTCTCCAGGTATAATTCTGCCAGGTGCGACATGTCTTCATGTGCTATTTCACCTTTTTCTTTAGCGCTGCCGAAAACCTTTGCAAAAAAATCACGCTCTATATCTTTTAATCCGTTAAGTTTGGTTTTAATGGCTTCATCGTTGAGTAAATCAGGAACACCTTCTGCAATTTTTAGCATATAGTATTTCTGAAAAAAAGTGTTTCTCACATCAATAGTGTTAAACAAAATCGTTTCCAGTTCCAGTTCAGGATTATATTTCTTTTGTATGGCTTCAAAAAACTCATTAAAAATCTTCTCTATCACACCAAGAATTAAGTGTTTCTTATCCGGAAAATAATAATACAGAGATGGTTTTGACACGGAAAGATCTTCAGCAATATCGTTCATTGTTGTTTTTCCAATTCCGAAATGACTAAATCTCTTAATGGCGCCTTCAATAATTTGTTCTCGCTTTTTATCAGCTACAATCATTTTACTTTTCTACTTTCTGACTTTTTTAATATTTTAGTCAAAAATAGATGTTAAATTTGAGATGTTAATCAATTGATTGATAAATTGTCATAAGCTTACATTTGAATGACATTATAAATCTTTCTTGTTGGTTTATATAGTATTACAATAAAAATTACGCCTGTGATAACGATTTTAATTAACCTGATGATTCTCATTTTAACCATTGTAGCGATGGAGTGTTTATCGTGGTTTATTCATAAATATTTGTTTCATGGGCCGTTATGGTTTATGCATAAAAGTCATCATCAAAAATCACATTCGTTTTTCGAATGGAATGACTTGTTTGCGATACTATTTGCAGGGCTATCGCTTTACTTAATGTATATTGATCGGGATAATTTTGGCGTTAGATTTTTTGTAGGATTAGGGATAACCTTATATGGCTTAATATATTTTATCGTTCATGATTGGTTTGTTCACCGAAGATTCAAAACCTTTAAAAGCAATAACACCTATTTAAAAGCGGTGAGGAAGGCGCATAAAATCCACCATAAAAACCAGGGCAAGGAGCGAAGCAAAGCTTTCGGTTTACTGTTCGTAAGGAAGGATATTTTAAACAGTTAAACTTTTGGATCAATCAGTGTTCCCTAATAATTTTAAACTTCTGCTATGAAAAATTTCCTTTGTCTATTAGTAATTATGTTATTAATGTATTCCTGTATACATAAAACAGATAAAGACCGGGCAATTGAACTCGTTGAATCGAAATATGAAAGTTCAGGTCAAAAACTTAATTTCGATGAAGCGAAATTCGACAGTTTATATAACATACAGCCTAGGGCTTATGCTGATAGTATTAAAAAAGGGAATGAATTAGATGATACACTTGCTGTTTTGGAAAGCCAGATTGAACATCTTAGCCAGAAGGAGTCGGATAGCGTAGGTTTGATTAGTGCTGCGCTAACCAAAAGGCGTTATCAATTGCTTGAAATTACAAAAACAAAACCACAGTTTGTAGGGTGGAAGTTGTCGGGCGTTAGGATAAAAAACGTTAAAAGAGAGGTAATCAGTTTTAACTTTAATAAAGAGATCACGGAAATTGTAGATTAATCTACTCGCTCTCCAATGATTTGATTGATAATATCATCTCATTTTGTTTTACTTTTGTGCGCAAACACAAAATCAATATGCTTCAAATTCAGGAAAACATTTCGCTCAAGCCCTATAATTCATTTGGTATCGATGTTAAGGCAAGTTACTTCGCCGAAATTTTTTCTGAAGCAGACTTAAAAAGTTTATTTGAAGATGACGTCACAAAATCGCAAAAGCTTCTGGTGATCGGTGGGGGCAGCAATGTGCTCTTCACAAAAGATTACGAAGGGTTGGTAATCAAAATCAGCATTAAAGGAACCGAATCAATAGCAGATGGTGAGCAAATTCTTGTCACTGCGGGTGCAGGAGAAGTTTGGAACGACTTTGTAAATTACTGTGTTGAACACAATTTCGCAGGCGTAGAAAATTTAAGTTTAATTCCCGGAACAGTTGGGGCATCGCCCATTCAAAACATTGGTGCTTACGGTATAGAGCTTAAAGATGTTTTTGAAAGCTGTGCTGCTTTCGAAATTAAGACAGGTCAAATTAAAACCTTCAATTTCAATGAATGCCATTTTGGATATCGTGAAAGTATTTTCAAAGGCGAATTAAAAGGTCAATATATCATCACATCAGTAACTTTCCGTTTGTCAACACAGCCGGCTATCAATACTTCGTACGGCGCAATTGAAACTGAATTACAGCGTAGAGGAATTGAAAAGCCTACTATTGCTGATGTCTCTGCGGCAGTTTCTCATATTCGGGTAAGTAAACTGCCAGATCCTTCAACCATAGGAAATGCAGGAAGTTTCTTTAAAAACCCGGTGATCGATAAACATGAGTTTGCGGAAGTGGTGGCTAAACATCCCGATGTAGTACATTATCCTACTGCTGATCATAAAATCAAACTTGCTGCGGGCTGGTTAATTGAGCAATGTGGCTGGAAAGGAAAAATAGTCGGTCAAACCGGAACATGGAAAAACCAGGCCTTGGTATTAGTTAACCATGGTGACGCTACTGGCACGGAAGTATTTAATTTTTCTGAACAGATTATAGACAGTGTGAAGTCTAGTTTTGGAGTCACTTTAGAACGCGAAGTAAATATTCTGTGACGAAAGTGCGTATTAAGCAGATTTGAAACTTCCACAGCTGTGCCAAAAAAAGTTGGTATTAAGTTTGTTTAGGTTAGATTGAATGAACATCAATTCATTTTTTTATCTTACCTAAAGCTACATATCATGACAAAATTTGAATTCAACCATCTGGTTAACCATCACTCAGTATCATTAAGATCATATGCTTTAAACTTCACTAAAGATGCGGAAGATGCCAATGATTTAGTTCAGGATACGATGTTGAAAGCAATCACTTATTACAATAAGTTTAAAGAAGGTACGAATTTAAAAGGTTGGTTGTTTACCATCATGAAAAATACCTTTATCAATAACTATCGTCGTTTAGTTAAAACAAATACATTAATTACGCAAAGCGAAGATATCTCTTCAGCAAACTTATCATATAGCGCAACTAAAAATCAGGCGGAAAGTAAATTTGTGCTTGGTGATATTGATAAAGCCTTGGCGCAATTACCTGAAGAATATTATGTGCCTTTTATTCGCTATTTCGAAGGTTATAAATACCATGAAATCGCAGATATGCTACAAATTCCAATCGGTACCGTAAAAACCCGTATCCACGTAGCAAGAGGAATTTTGAAAAAATATTTGAAAACATACGCTAAAGATACTGCCCTTTCAGAAGTGGCTTAAAACACATCGAATGAAAAACAGAAAGTCTCAACGAAAGTTGAGACTTTTTTTATGATTTTTTTTACAGCTTGCAGGGCGCTAAATTAATCGCTTCAAGTATTTCAGATAATCTGCGTCTGCCACAAAGTTTGGTAAATATTCAATTGTGAAGAATAAAATAAAATTTGCCGGAAAAAATCGTGTAAAGCAAAAGGCCCGGAAAAAATCCAGGCCTTATTTGCTTATCATATATTTGGTTAGTTGATTCTTATGTTTACTTTCAACAATTCGCCTTCTCTTTCATTTCGAAACAAATGCAAACCTCGAACAATATTGCGTTTTAAGGGTTATTTGCAGTGTTTTTGTTTTGTGGATATAAAGATAAGGGAAATTTTAAATTTGTCAAGCTTTTTTTATCTTTTTAATTATTTCTTTTGCTGCCACTTGGCCTGATATGATTGCAGGAGGCACTCCAGGGCCTGGAACCGTTAATTGACCGGTATATAACATGTTTGTTACTTTACGGTTTTTCATTTTTGGTTTCAAAAAAGCGGTTTGTTTCAAAGTGTTTGCCAAGCCGTATGCATTTCCTTTATAGGCATGGTAATCTTCTACAAAATCATTCATGGCATAACTTCGCTTAAAAAGAATGTTTTTGCTAATGTCGTTTCCGGTTAAAGATTTGAAACGCTGAACAAGCAGGTTGAAATACTCTTCGCGTTTGGCTTCACTGTCTTGTAATCCCGGCGCAACGGGGATTAAAAAAAATAAATTTTCACATCCTGGAGGAGCAACATGCTCATCCGTTACCGATGGACAGCAAGCATAAAATAAAGGTTTTGCCGGCCACTTTGCATTGGTGTAAATTTCCTCTGCATGCTCATCAAAATTTTCATCGAAAAATAAATTATGATGAAGTACATGCTGTAATTTTTTATCTAAAGCAATATAAAATAGCAAACAGGAGGGGGCCATGGTTCTGGATTCCCAATATTTTTCGTCATAGTTTCGGTAAGCTCGATCTAACAGCTGCTGATCAATGTGGTGATAATCTGCATTGCCAATCAATAAATCGGTTTTAAAGTTTCCCTTGTTGGTGATTAACTCTTCTGCAACATTATTTCTAACTACAATGCTTTTTACCTCGGTATCAAATTTAAATTTTACACCCTGCTGTTCGGCAATGGTTTGCATGGCAGTTACAATTTTATGCATGCCTCCAATCGGATACCAGGTGCCCAGAATCAAGTCAGCATAATTCATTAAACTATATAATGCAGGTGTGTTTTGCGGCGTGGCGCCTAAAAATAAAACCGGAAACTCTAAAAGCTTGCGCAGTTTTTCATTTTTAAAAAGCTGATGTACATGTGTGCGCATATTACCCAATAGCTGAAGTTTAATGCCGCTAATGGCTAATCTGGGATCAAAGTATTCCATCACACTGTGCGATGGTTTGAATACATATTCGTTCATGCCTACATCGTACTTGTATTTGGCTTGCTTTAAAAAAGAATCAAGATTTTTGCTGCTGTTGGGTTCCAACGTTTCGAAAAGCTGATAGAGTTCTTCCTGCGTAGATGGCACATCAAGGGAATCTTCTTTTCCAAAATAAATCCTGTAAGAGGGGTTTAATCTTTTTAAGTCATAAAAATCAGCTGTGGTTTTTCCGAAAATTTGATAAAAATTATCAAATACATCAGGCATCCAATACCAGCTGGGGCCCATGTCAAAAATAAATCCATCTTTTTCCCATGTTCTGGCCCTGCCTCCAGCCATTTCATTTTTTTCTAAAACAGTAACGTCAAAGCCATCTTTAGCTAAAAGTGCAGCAGCAGAAAGCCCTGCGAAACCAGCACCAATAATGGTTACCGTTGGTTTTTTATCCATAATGTAAATAAAAGGATTTTTGATGGTTTTGTTTGGTCTAATTTGCTACACCTTATTAAAAATGATATAAAGTTTTTAATGTAGCATTGAAATGTTATTTTGTGGGATTCTCTGTGTTATTGTACATATCCGTTAAAATCAGTCATTAAATCCAAATTCGTTATGAGATCAGCTGCTATATTTTTACTTTTCACTTTTGCTTTCATGTTAAATTCTTTTGCTCAGGAGATTGATATGAAAAAGTTAGACAGCTTTTTTTACGCATTAAAGGATCAAAATAAAAGCATGGGCAGTTTTGCCGTCGCTAAAAATAGTAAAATTGTTTATGAGACATCTACAGGGTATAGCGCTTTAAGTCCAGATAGTATTTTAGCCAGTTCGGCTACACAATATAGAATAGGCTCAATTTCTAAAATGTTTACAGCTGTAATGATTTTCCAGCTTATTGATGAAGGCAAGCTATCGTTAGATACCAAATTATCTAAATATTTTCCTCAGATGCCTAGGGCTCAAGAGATCTCGATCAGGAATTTACTGTCACATACGAGTGGCTTAATGGATTATGTGAATGATGTTGTGGATAAAGATTGGATTACCAACCCGCATCCGGCAGCTGAATTGCTGGATACGATTGCTAAGCGGAAATTGCATTTCGCTCCGGGAGAAAAGCAGCAGTACAGCAACTCGGGTTACTTGTTAATGGGTTACATTCTCGAAAAAATAACTGGTAAAAAGTATAGCAAGCTGCTGGAAACGAGAATTGTAAAAAAGATAAATCTAAAAAATACCTTCTCCTCAATAGCGAACAACCTCGGAAAAGAGGAAGCTAAACCTTATAGAATGATTAAGAATTGGAATGATATCAAAGATATCTACTTTCCGAATGTAATTGGTGTTGGCGATATTTTATCTACACCTGCAGATTTGCTCGTCTTTATAAATGCATTATCAACAGGCACACTGATCAGCAAGGCAAGTTATGCTCAGATGAGTACTTTTAATGGTCGAAATAGTTTTGGTATGGGTTTAATCAGCGTTCCGTTTTACAGCCAGGTAGGTGTTGGGCACAATGGTGGTACTTATGGTAGTTACAGCGCAGTTTACTATTTTAAAGAAAGCGGAATCTCAATTGCTTCTTGCATAAATGGCTTAAACTATCCCTTAAATGATATTAGTATTGCGGTATTGCAAATTAGCAACGGGATGCCGTTTAAAACACCCAATTTTAAAGCGATGCAATTAACTGCCGAAGAATTGAAGGCTTATTCTGGTGTTTATGTTAACAAAATGCTTCCTTTTAAAATGACGATTGCTGAAAACAATGGTACGTTAACCGCTCAGGCAACAGGTCAATCGGCATTTCCAATAGAAGCTGTATCGAAAGGTGTATTTAAGTTTGATGGTGCAGGAATTGTTTTAGAATTTAATTTAGAGAAAAAAGAAATGACTTTAAAGCAAGGCGGGCAGAAGTTCATTTTCAATAAACAGGATAATCAATGAAGGGTAAATAGGTAGCATAAATGACCTTTATCATAAGGAGTGTACATCTTATCACCGATCTATTAAACCAATTCACTTTTCTTACCTTTGACCCCACACATGATTAAAAATAGTATTTTATTTTTCCTGCTTTTGGTTTCAACATGCATTTGCAAAGCTCAACTGTCGGCCAAAGAAATTGCGGTTTTAAAAAGCGATTTAGTTAAGGCGGTAGAAAGTTCGAAGCTTACAGATTCTTTACATGAGAAACTCTCAAAACTACCAAACCGATCAGGGCTTCTTACTGCTTATTTAGGAACCTTGGAAGCACTAAAAGCGAAACATGCATGGAATCCCTACAATAAAATAAAATACGTTAAAGTTTCTTTAAAAACCATGCAAAAAGCTGTCGACATGGATAAAGAAAATTTAGAGATCCGTTTCATGCGCTTTTCAATTGAACATTTCACGCCAGGTTTTTTGGGTTTTAGTAAAGATTTGGATGTAGATCGGAAAGAGATTGTTAAACATTACCAAAACCGCAATTTCGGAATAGCCGATGATGGCCTAATCAAAAGTGTTGCTAAATTTATGGTAGATAGTAAACGTTGTACGGCTGAAGAAATCAAAATTTTAAAGAAATTTATTTAAATGAACTATATCTATCTACTCATAAACATTGCTGTTATTTTCTTTCCATTCATATTGTCGTTTGATAAGAAGGTATACTTTTTTAGCAAATGGAAATTTGTGGTGCCCGCCATTCTAATTACGGGTATTGTTTTTTTAATATGGGATTTGCTGTTTGTTAAACTTAACGTATGGTCTTTCAATCCCGATTATTTAATTGGGATTAGCTTATGGGGATTACCTTTGGAGGAAATGTTATTTTTCCTGACTGTGCCATATGCCTGCATATTTATTTACGAATGTTTAAATGCCTATTTCCCTAAAAACGAATTACAAAAATACAGTTTGGCTGTAAGCCATGCCTTGCTCGGAATTTGTTTCGCTATTCTTTTTTTTGGCTACAGCCGCTGGTACACACTTATTAACTTCGGCTTTTTATTCGTGGTGTTATTTGCCGTAGAATATGTAAATCATAAACTAAGGTTTATGTACAAATTTTACCGTGCATATTTGGTTTCATTAATTCCTTTTTACATTGTTAATGGCTTTCTAACAGCCATTCCGGTGGTAATTTATAATAACAATGAAAACTTAAATTTTAGAGTAGGCACCATTCCTTTCGAAGATCATTTTTATTTAATGTCGTTACTTTTAATGAATGTTTATTTATATGAATATTTTAAAAGCAGGGCAATAAAAAAAGAACGTTCTTAAGGATTTTTTGGAAATGAAAAGGCAGAAGTGCATGGCGGTTTCCAGCCCTGCCATTCGTTTCAATCTTTTTTAACAACGTGATCGCATATTTATGGGAGGCGCTGCAAAAAGTATTTCCACTGCTGTTAGGTTTATCAACAATGTTTCTGCGCATTGCTAACCCCAAAAATGAAAAGCGAGTTTTGCCATCTAGCCCCGATTGAAGCGGGCACGAAGTAAAGCGGAAAGCGGGAAGAAAGTTATTACTTTGCACAACAATTGCGCTTCTAAAAACAGAAAAATTGATAAATGGATTTACCGGTTTACACCAAACAACAACTCGCTTTGCGGAACGGACAGGACAAACCGCAAATTTGGGTAGCTTACAAAGGCTTGATTTACGATATGACGGAGAGCCGTTTATGGCGCAATGGTAAACATTATGAGCATTGGGCCGGACAAGATTTAACAGATGAATTGCCTGATGCACCACATACTGAGGCGGTTTTTGAGAAATTTATTCCTATAGCCAAAATGATCTAAACAAAAAAGCCGCAGATTTGCAGATCATTTTTTTAATCAGCAAATCTGCGGCTAAATCTTTATATCGAATTAAGCTTCTATTGTGAATGAACTTAAACTTACAAATTGCTGAATTCTTGCTGCAACTTCTTCTTCGGTGAGGTTTAACAATTTCTCTGTGCCAAATTTTTCTACACAGAAAGAAGCCAATGCCGAGCCGTAAATAATTGCGTTTTTCATATTGTTAAAATTAATGGTTCCAACTTTGGCTAAATAGCCAATGAAACCACCTGCGAAGGTATCACCTGCACCCGTTGGATCAAACACTTCAGCCAATGGTAATGCCGGAGCAGAGAAAATTTGGTCTTCGTGAAATAATAATGCGCCGTGTTCTCCTTTTTTAATAATTAGGTATTTTGGTCCCATAGTAAGGATTTTTTTTGCAGCCTTAACTAAGGAATATTCGCCCGATAATTGACGTGCTTCAGCATCGTTAATGGTTAAAACATCCACTAATTTGATGGTTTCCAATAAATCATCCATCATAATATCCATCCAAAAGTTCATCGTATCCATTACGATTAATTTCGGGCGGTTTTTTAAACGTTCAATTACCGTTTGTTGTACTTGCGGTGTTAAGTTGCCTAACATTAAATATTCGCAATCCTGGTAACTTTCCGGAATAATTGGGTCGAAATTTTCCAATACATTTAATTCGGTGATTAAGGTATCGCGACTGTTCATGTCGTTATGGTATTTTCCCGACCAGAAAAAAGATTTTTCTCCGGCTTTAATTTGTAAACCTTCGGTATCAATGCCGTGTTTGCTAAAAGTATCTATATCCGATTTCAAGAAATCATCACCTACAACTGCCACAATTTTTGCTTTGTTGTAAAAGTAAGAAGCAGCTAAACTTGCATATGTTGCCGCACCACCCACTATTTTATCCGTTTTTCCGAAAGGAGTTTCAATAGCATCAAAAGCTACAGTACCTATGATTATCAGACTCATATATTTTATTTTGAATTTTTTTAAAAATTTTTCACTGCAAATATTGCATAAATAATTTAAAAGCCCTAATATTGCATTCCCAAAACGAACAAGGGTATGCGAGCTGCAAAGCACACAGAACCCCGTTTTAGGAAACAACCAGCACTCCTTCTTAGCTCAGCTGGTTAGAGCATCTGACTGTTAATCAGAGGGTCGCTGGTTCGAGCCCAGCAGAGGGAGCAAAATCCTCACAGTAATGTGGGGATTTTTTATGATAAAATTGCCAAAGGATTTTGGTAAGTTTACCAATAACCAGGAAAAATATTCCTTCTTAGCTCAGCTGGTTAGAGCATCTGACTGTTAATCAGAGGGTCGCTGGTTCGAGCCCAGCAGAAGGAGCTTGAAAATTCAAGCCAAGCCTCACTCCGTCCGAGTGGGGCTTTTTTTTATTCTTTGTTTTTTTATAGCTGATCTGCTTGGCGTTACGTAGGGATTAATTAGAGATTCACCGTGGGATATAAACTTTGTTTCATGAAACTAGATTGATGAGCTAAAATCTATCATGCAAGCTACGATTAACCAAGTTTAAGGTTTTGAATTATTTTTGAAAAACTTTATAATAACTTCATCGGCTTCTGAAGGAAAAGTGTGATTTCCGGAATGGGAATACCATACAAAGGAGTTATGAGTGCTGGAAGGATAAATTATAGCATTTTGAGCATAAAAATTTCCTTGTTTTGCACATCCATTTATTTTAATTATCTCCTTGCACATTAATTTTTGCCAAAAAGACTTTACCAATGGATCATTTTCTCCCATAATGTGAACAGCAGGCTTAGGTTTGATCAACTTTAAAATCTTTCCGGCTACGGCAGCTGATGGTGCAAAAGCTGCAAACTGATCTCCCCTTGTAGCCCAAAGCAGATAAGTAAAGCCACCACCATTCGAATGTCCAGTAGCGTATATACGCTTCTCATCAACTTTATAATCATGTTTGAGGGTTTTTAACATAGCATCAAAGAAAATAAGATCTCTATCACCCATATCGCCAGGTTCTTTTTGCCATCCAGAGCGAATCCCCTTCGGATCTGTTAGCTGTCCTGGAGTATTCAGTCCCTGCGGATATACAATAATGGCTTCTGGCCAAAGCTTTTCATATGCCCTGTTCTTCATCAGGTTTGTCATGTTTCCCCCATGTCCGTGAAAGGCAAAAATAATTGGAGTAGAGTTTGTTTTAGCTGTAGTCGGAATGGAGACTAAAGCTTCTCTCTTAACATTATTTAGGATCCAGTGCATTAATTTTATTTCGGGGTCATTTTGTTTCGGCGCACCATTAGCAATAGAGATATTAAAAATCATCACAATGATTGAAATATACTTTACAACGACTAATAATGCAGGAATTTTGAACATAGCGGTATGACAACCAATAATTCTTTTGGTTTAATTTATTTAAAACAACAGTCAACTCAATTACTAATTTTTAAATAAAACATTCCAAGTTCTTTAAGCAAAAAAAACGGCAACTCAATATTGAGTTGCCGTTTTTTTTTATTGTGAGATAAGGCTATTTATAACCTTCATTTTGTTCCATATTAGTATTGGCATTCATCTCCGCTAATGGAATTGGTAAAACAGTTTTTAATGAATTGTTCGGTATCGCAATGGTAAGTCCACCTGTGCGATATTTTGTAAAAGCCAATTTATTACGTGTTAAATCAAACAAACGATGACCTTCGAAAGCAAATTCCTTTCTATTTTCTAATAAAATTAAGTTTTGCAACGCGACTCCCGTAGCAGTTGTAGTAGGAGCAGTGGCATCGGCACGTTTAGCGATCAAATCTAAATCGGCTATGGCAAGTGCTTCTTTCCCTGTTTGTTTGGCTCTTGCTTCAGCACGAATTAAATATACTTCAGATAAACGAATTACTTTCACGCCTTCCTCAAATGTAGTTACATTATTATATTTCGTAATCACGTTCGCAGGGTTTTCAGCACTTGTTCTGCTTCCTCGTGTCATAAAGCCTTTACGCACATCAGTATTCGTGTATAGGTTATACAAATCATCTGTTGCTAAACCATCACCATAACTCGATCCCTGAAACAAAAATGCCGCTAAACGATCTGTTCCTAAATTATTTGTTGCATTGTATACCACTTCAAATATCGCTTCACTATTATTCTGGATTCTGAAGTTAGTCGAGCCGCCAACGTAGTTCGCATTGCTTAATAAAGTGAATTTATTGCTGCTGATAACATCAGTTGCCATGGCTTCGGCATTTGCCCAGTCTTCCATATACAAATAAACTCTTGCCAGCAATGCTTTTGCAGCAAACTGACTGATGTGACCTTTGTTAGATGCCGTAAATCCTACAGGTGTTGCAGGCATCAAAGAAATTGCTTTTTTCAAATCTGATACAATTTGATCATACCCTTCTTTAACTGTATTTCTTTTAGGATTAACAATATCTTCCTTACTTGTGCCACTTTTAGCGAGCACCGGTACACCGATGTGAGATGCATTTGGCGTAGAATTATAAGGTGCGGCATAAAATCTTAACAAGTCAAAATGAGCCAATGCCCTTAACGTGTAGGCTTCTCCGACCAAATGACTAACCTCTGCCTGCTCGGATTGAGGAACACTTAAAACCTCTCCCTTCGCGATAATTACGTTAGCATTTACAATGGTGCGGTACATGATATTCCACGATCCGGATGCTGTTCCATCATTCGTATTGGTAATGTATTGATCGTAACTGGTGTATCTGCTGGAATTTCTTCTGCTGATATACATGTTATCTGCCATTAAATCAGGAAGTATTACAGCGCTTCTTCCATAGTAAGCAGCACTTTGCAATAGGGAATAGGTGCCCATTACTGCAGCTTTGGTTGTTGGTAAATCAACAACAACCATATTTACCGCCGCTTGTTGTTCAGGATCAATCTCTAGAAACTCTTTACCGCAAGAGGTAATTAAGAGTGCTATCAGTGTTGCATAAAATATGTTATATAATTTTTTCATGGTAATTCTAGATTAAAATTTAATATCAAGACCTAAAAGTGCAGTTCTGTACACAGGAATATTTTTGTCCGCAAATCCGTCGATGCCCACCTCAGGGTCAAAAGTTATGCGGTCATCTTTAATGTATGTAAATAAGTTATTTGCCCTGAAATAGATTTTAGCACTTGATAACTTTACATGTTTAACCCACTGTGCTGGCAAATCATAGCCTAAAGTCAGATCACGTAAGCGAATATAATCTCCGTTGTAAACAAAGCGAGATGAGTTTTGGCTTGATGTTCCAGATTGGGTGCCTAAATACACCATTTTTGGTGTTAAAGTCATATCACCTGGTTGCTGCCATCTGGTGTCGTAAGAATAGCGGCTGATTCTATTGGTTGGTCCGAACCCTAACGAGCCATCAGAATTCACATTTGTACCATAATTATCATAAATTTTATTTCCGAAGTTGAAGTATAACTGAAAGCTTAGCGAAAAGCCTTTGTAGGTAAAACTATTGGTTAAGCCACCAAAAAAATCAGGGAGGGCACTGCCTTGGTTATATTGTTTCGCCGAGCCATAATTATTAGTGGTTTGTGTCTGCGTTTCATCGGTAAACCATAATGCTTCGCCGTTTGCTGGGTTAACACCTGCGTAACCAGTAAGGTATAGTTGATAGAAATCGCCACCTACATAACGGTTGTAACTGCCCGATACAATTGGGCTTGTTAACGATGTAATTTCATTTTTGATGGTTGAAATGTTGAAGCTGGTTGTCCATCCAAATCCATTGTTTTTTGGCTGAATGTTCACGCTGTTTAATTCGAGTTCTAAACCACTGTTTTTGATTGCACCAACATTATCTGTAAAGCTTGTTAAGCCGTTGGTTGCAGAAATCGGACGGTTTAATAGCAAATCTGATGTTGCTCGTGAATAGTATTCGAATGTTCCTGTTAAACGATTTTTTAATACGCCAAAATCAAGGCCGATGTTAAATGGCTTGTTTTTTTCCCAGGTTAAAAGGTTGTTTCCATAATTAGAGAAAACCAAACCAGGTGAGTTATCATAATTTGTACTGCCATACAACGCTCTTGAGGCAAAATTGCCAATGTCTTGGTTTCCGTTAACTCCATAACTCGAACGTAAACGAAGGTCTGAAAATACCTGCTGATCCTCCATGAAGCTCTCTTTCAAAATGTTCCATGAAACCCCTAGCGACCAAAAATTACCGTATCGTTTCTCAGATCCAAATCTCGACGAACCATCACGGCGGAAAGAGGCACTGAGGTAATATTTAGATTTATAATCTGTTGAAGCATTTAAGAAAACTGAATTTAAGGCATTTGATGTACCTGTTGATCCACCATCAACTAAAATGGATGCATTATCTAAAGTGTAAGTGTTCGGGAGGAAATTACGTTTTTGCACATAGTTTCCTACTTCAGTAACTTTTTGTGATTCATATCCAACATAAGTTTTTAAACCAAAATCGCCAAAAGTTTTATTATATCTTAGTATTGAGGTATTTACCCAATTGATTACGCGATCGGTACTTGAAGTAGCTCTTCCTCCATCGGTACGCGACGTACCTACACCTGATTTATTGTACTCTACGTTTTCTCCGTAAAGAAAATTAATGTTTGATTGGTTCTCAATCGAAATATCTTTAGTGATTTGATATTTGGCTAAGAAGTTACCAATTAAAGCATATGCTTTTCTGGTGGTATAACTTTCTAAAACCTGGGCCATTGGATTGTAACGGTTAAAATAACTAAAGTCATAAGTGCCATCATCGTTGTAAGCCCTTAACCATGGTTGGTATTGCGAGTACATCCTAACCGGGTTACCAAAGGTGCTGCCATCTGCCTGGGTATGGTTGTTGCGATTGTTTATTTGCAAACCGCCAGAAACAGATAACTTATCAGAAACCTGATTACTGATTCTCATATTTGCGGTGCTTCTGGTAAAATCACTACCTAGTACTGGTGCTTTAGCAATATAATGACTTCCAGAAATATAGAATTTAGTTTTATCTGTACCACCGCTAATAGAAAGATCTGCCTGGGTATGATTACCTGTGCGGGTTAGCAGATCAAACCAATCTGTATTTACATTAGGATTAACGTTATTCGCAGCCATCTCCTGTGCAAACAAAGCTGGATCGTTACCTTTGTTTACCCAACCTTCTTTCAATAACTCAAGCATCTCCGATGTATTTAAAGCTTCAGTACCTTTAATGGTGATAATATTATTTACACCACTTTGAACAGAAGCTGAAATTACGGTTTTACCAGCCGCCCCACTCTTGGTGGTAATTAAAATAACGCCATTAGCAGCTCTTGATCCATAAATTGATGCCGCAGATGCATCTTTTAATACCGTTAAGTTTTCAATATCGTAACTGTTTAAGCCGCTAATTTGATTATCGTTCAAAGGAATTCCATCTACAACGTATAACGGTCCGCTACCTGCGTTAACGGATCCAATACCTCTGATTCTTACGTTAGGAACGGCACCTGGTTGTCCGGATCCATTGCTTGAAATTAATCCTGCCACATTTCCTTGCAAACTTTCCTGCACACTTGCTCTTGGGCTGCCACTTATAACAGGACCTTTTAATTCTTTTGCTGAACCTGTAAATGAAGCTTTGGTTTGTTTACCATAAGCCACTACCATTACCTCTGATAAATCTTCGGAAGATGGAATTAAGGTGATGTTTTGGTTAATATTACTGTTTTTAACAACAACGCTCTGAATATATTTGTTAAATCCGATGTAACTCGCTTCAAGGGTGTAAGTACCCGCGGCAGGAACGGTAAACTGGTATTCTCCTGAAGAATTTGATACGGTATTTTGTTTAAACCCATTGCTGGTTAAAACAATATTTACTCCAGGAACAGAGATGCCTTTATCATCAAATACTTTTCCGCTGATTGTACTCGCCAGATTGACATGGTTTATCAAGGGCAGTCTAACTTCCTGACGTTTGATTAAAACGGTATTTCCAACAATTTTAAAATCCAAAGGGATTTTTTTTGAAAACTCCGTCAATGCTTGCTCAAGGGAAACATTATTTAGACTTATAGTAATTTTCGCTGAGCGAACATCTTTACTATCATAGAAAAACGAATAGCCTGATTGTTTTTTTACAAGATTTAATACATTTTCAAGTGGAGCATCTTTTTCTTTGAGTGAAATCTGGCCGTACCCTTTTGCGCTAACTTGAACAAGAGCGAGTAGGAGTATAAAAATTGTCAATTTCATAGTTAACAGTAATTTAGGTGGTAGCCATGTGGTGGGCATAGCAAGCGCAGTAGCATTTAAATTCATACTTTTGTTTGTTTGGGTTAATAAAATAGTTTCGGATTATTTGCGCTGGATATCTCCAGCTTTAGCTCAGATTTATTGCCGTAGTAGTGCGCCAACACTGCTGCGGTTTTTTTTAATCTGATGAACTGGTTTTGCTATTCTTTCAGTAAATTTTTCTTCATGTTTGTTGGTTTAGTTTGGTTGTTAAATTATTGGGTATTTGAAGGAGCAACAATTAAATTTTTACCTTCCATTTTGAAATGAACTTGATAAAAACTCAATACATCCAGTATTTGATCTAGGTTGAGGTTGCGATTCAGCTCGCCACTAAATTCCAGGTTTGGAATAGTTCCTTCATAAGAAACATTGATATTATACCATCTAGATAATGTTCTCATCACCGTTTTTAAATCCGCATCCTTAAAAGCAAACGAACCATCTTTCCAAGCGGTAAATTGTGCTGGAGCTACATTTTCTACATTTAATGTTTTAGCAGATACAATACTTTGCTGTCCTGGTTTAAGCAATAGCGGCACTTCCACTTTTTTATCAGGCAACAATCGGCTAACCTTTACCTGCCCCTCCAACAGTGTGGTTTTCACAGAGGCTTCGTTGCTGTAAGCATTAATATTGAAATGGGTACCCAGCACTTCCAGCGTTTGATTAATGGTAGTGACTTTAAAATTTTGCTTTTTTGGACTTTTGGCAATTTCGAAGTAGGCTTCTCCTGTAAGTGTCACAAGTCGTTCTTTATCGTTAAAAAATGACGGATAACGAAGTGAAGATTGCGCATTTAACCAAACTTTACTTCCATCAGGAAGTTGGATTTGATATTGGCCACCTGTTGGCGTGGTAATGGTATTAATTAAAGGTTTGTCGGTTGGTTTATGATTACTGTTAGCGGTGTAAATGATCTGGCCATCGGCAGTTTTGGTAATCCTGATTCCAGCCTGTTCTAAAAGTTTTCCATTACTGGCACTATCAAGAATAATAATTTCTCCATTCGAAAGCGTCAAAGTTGCTTTGTTTCCGCCAGGTTTAATTGTTTTGGCAATTGATCTGTAATCGCTGCCTGAACTTTTTTCAGAGCGGGAACTGAAATATATTACTGAAATAATTACCAATGAAAGTATCGCTGCTATAGCTGCAACACGCTTCCAAATGGTTTTGATTACAGGTCTTTTATCTGCTAGAGTGGTGTTTAATTCTATCGTTTTCCAAATGTCATCCAGATTTTTTACCAACTCTCCTGGTTCCAAATGAAGGTTGCTCGTTTCTTCTAATGTGGCATACCATTTTTCCAGTACCAATTTTTCATCAGCACTTAAATTACCTTCTTTATATTTTTTTATTAATTCCTCAGCTTTAATTCTGTTCATTTTACTTAGGGTGGGATGTCTGGTTTATATGGCTAAGACAATTGAACTTCCCCCTGGTAGTAGATAAATTTTAAATTAAATGAAAGAAAATAGTAAAATAAAGTTTCTGACTTCCAATCGCAGTATTTTTATGGCATTACTGATCTGTTTCTTTACCGTTTTATCGGAAATATTTAGTTTTTCAGATATTTCTTTGTGGCTAAGGTGATATTTTCGGCTTAATTCAAAGACTTCTCTCATTTTAGCGGGAAGATTTTCTATGCCTCTCTCAATTAATGCGATCAGTTCATTTTCCTGTATCTTCTCATCAGTAGAAAATTCACCAATTTCAATGATGTTTTGCAAAGAGTTTAGATAGTTATTTTCAAACTTTTGATGGGTAATGACGTTAAGTACCTTATTGCGGACAGTGGTGTATAGGTATGATTTTACAGATGTAGATATATTTAAATCTAATCGGTTCACCCAGATATAAGTAAATGTTTCCTGAATAATATCTTTGGTTTCGTCTTCATTATTCAACATTTTTTTAATGTGGAGGTACAAAACTATTTTGTATCGTTGATATAATTCAGAGAACGCTAAATGATTGCCAGCTTTGATCATGTTCACTAAATCCAGGTCGCTGACAGTTTGCATTACTAGTTTGTTTCTGCCGAAAAAGGCTTAAAATTAAATTTAGCCAATAATAATAAATTTTTGGTTATTCTCAATAGTTGTTTTAAGTTCCACTCAACGCTGTTTGTTAAATATTCGAATAATGAAATTTGTAGCAAATTAAGAAAGCGAGATAAGTGGAAAAGCTTTATAGCTCAAAACCTGTATCCTCTTTTATTAAGAAAAACAGTTTTATTCTTTTAATGCGAAAGCGAATTTCTATTTTGCGGCATAATAAATAAATACAGATGGCTTCAGGTTTTTTTGCGATTTTAGATGATATAGGTGCTTTAATGGATGATGTTGCCATGGCAAGCAAATTGGCTACACGTAAAACTGCCGGCATACTCGGCGATGACTTAGCCGTTAATGCAGAAAAAGCTACTGGTTTTTTAGCTTCAAGAGAAATACCTGTATTGTGGGCGATTACTAAAGGCTCTTTTTTAAACAAACTGATTATCGTTCCTATAGCTTTATTACTTCAGGCATTTTTTCCCATAGCCATTAAAGTGATTTTAATTTTAGGTGGATTTTATTTGGCTTATGAAGGCGTAGAAAAGATTATCGAATATTTTTTCCACAAGCCAAAGCCGGCAGATGAGGCTGCAGTCGAAGTAATAAAAGATGATGCCGATGCTGAGAAAGCAAAAGTTAAATCGGCAGTATTAACTGATTTTATCCTTTCTATTGAAATTGTAATTATTGCGCTTGGAAGCGTACTCGATAAGTCTTTAGCCATTCAAATTTTAACCGTATCGGTAGTTGCTATTTTGGCAACCGTTGGGGTTTACGGTATTGTGGCTTTGATTGTACGTATGGATGATGCGGGTTACAAGCTTATTAAGCGTTCAAATGATAAAGGTTTTTTTGGCTCATTGGGTCACTTGCTGGTTAAAGCGCTTCCTATCATTATCAAAGTGTTAGCAGTTGTAGGAACCATTGCCCTAATATTAGTAGCCGGCGGTATTTTCGTTCACAATATTGAGTTTATGCATCATGTTTTGCCAAATCTTCAATCTACTATAAAAGAATTTGGGGCAGGTATAGTTGGCGGTTTAATTGCCATCCCTATCATGATGGGAGGCAAGAAATTACTTTCAATGGTTAAGAAATAACGTGTCTAGTTATCTGAATTATAATCCTGTATTTTCGGCAACCTTGCAGGCTTCCATAGCGTTAGTTACATTTAACTTTCTAAATATATTTTGCCTATGGCGGTTTACAGTATTAATGCTTAGCGACAATTTATCTGCAATTTCCTTGCTTCTGCGACCATGTTTAATCAATTGAAGAACTTCTTTTTCGCGTAGCGATAGCAACGTTCCAAACCGGTCCTCGTTATCCTTAATAACCTTACCTGTTCTATTGTTGAGAATCACGCCCTGCGGAATTTCAAATTCAGGATGATCAAAAACCAGATTGTAAAGGCAAAGTGCTAGCCAAATGCTGCCATCCTCTGAGCTGGCAACATAAATCAAACGGTGTTGCACAAAAGCATACTTTCCATCTTTTTTTTTAATTCTTAGCTTAGTGATCACCTGATAGTCAGTGCGATCGGTAACATCAATGGTGTTTAGAAACTGAAAAAAATCAAACTCAAGCTTGTATTTCTTTTCCAGATCTTCGGGATGAACTTTGTTTAACAATTCATCTTCCCAGATAGACGTAATTTCAGTTTCGTCAGCTGATAGTCCAAGTAAATTGGCCACTGCGCCATTATAGATGTAACTTTTTCTTGTCCTTAAATCACTTAGCACACTGATGCAATTTTCCATTATGCTGTACATCCTGGCAATCGATTTGGCATTGTCCAACATCAGGTGAGGCGTTGGATTGAGTTCGAAATGTTGGGCCAGTAGTTTAGTGTTAAGTAGTTTTCTCATCTTCAGCAAAGATAGTGGTTATTTATAACCATTGAATTTGGGTTTTGGCTTAGATAGCTTTGTGATTAAATGTTTCGGGCAACATCCGGGCAGATTGAAATATGATATGATCAAAATGAAGAAATTATTACTCATCGTAATCACGCTGTTCAGCCTGAACAAAGTACACGCACAAAGTCTGGAAAAGATGCAATGGTTTAATGAACCCGAAAAGTGGGAGATAAAAAATAATAGCCTGATTATGCAGGTAACGCCAAATAGTGATTATTGGAGAATTTCTCATTATGGCTTCACTGTTGATGATGCTCCATTTTATTATGGAACCTATGGCGGAGAATTTGAAGCGAAAGTTAAACTCACTGGTGCTTACAAAGCACGTTTCGATCAAATGGGTTTAATGATTAGGATTGATCATCAAAACTATATCAAAACAGGTGTTGAATTTGTAGATGGTAAATTTAATGTGAGTACGGTAGTTACGCATGAAAAAAGCGATTGGAGTGTGCTGCCATTGGACAAAGTGCCACCATTTATCTGGATTAAGGTGGTACGACGGTTAGATGCTGTTGAAATTTTTTATTCTTTGGATGATCAGCATTATATCATGACTCGTAATGCGCCTTTACAGGATAACACCCCGGTAATGATTGGCTTGATGGCTGCAAGTCCGGATGGAAAAGGTTTTGAAGCAAAATTTGAAAATTTTAAAGTCACGCACCTGCCGGATCAAAGGAGGTTAGAGTGGCTCAAAACACATTGATATCTTTTTTGCCGCATTAAAATTAATTTGCCTGATAATGTGTTAATTTCTAATTTGCAGCAAATTAACGATCTATCACATGATGAATTTCAGATTAACGCTGGCAGTTTTCTTTGCTTCAGCTAGTGCCTGGTTTTGTGCAGCTGCGCAAGAAAATCCGGTAAAATTGTCTTATAAAGTTAATGCAGATAAAAGTGTAACTTTCAACTTTGACAAAACAGATCCAGGGTTTTACACCGTGGTATTAAAATTTGACCAGTTAACTAATACTGCTGATCCTGGAAATCGCAAGTTTGAAGCCCGAGGTTATTCAGGAACCCTGACAACCTTAACTCCTACAAATAAAGACCAGGGAATTGGATTTTCTTACAGTTATTCGTCGATTAGGGGAAAGTTAAATCCGAAATATAATGCTGCTTTTGTTTACACTTTGCCGGCTAAAAATGGTGCAAAGATGAGGGCGGTGGAGTCATCTTTTGTAAATGCTACTTATTTCGGAAATACCACACCCGAAGATTGGAAAGTGTATCGATTTTCTACGAAAGAGGAGGATACAGTTACGGCCATCCGTAAAGGGATTGTAGTCGAAGTGAAAGATTTATACGATTCAGATTTGGTTGATGGGATAGCCTATACCAGTAAAACTAATGATTTGATTGTTGAACATGCTGATGGAACATTGGCCAACTATAGAGGACTCAAGAAAGGGAGTTTTGCGGTTAAGGTCGGACAAACCGTTTATCCGGGCACAGCCCTTGGTTTAAACAGCAAATCAAATGGAGGCAATGTATATGGTGTATCTATTTTGCTGATGTACCTGAAGTCTGCAGATTTTGAAAGTGTGAGAAATAAAACCATGGCCACCACAAAAAGTCTATATGGATTTATCACCCCACATTTTTGTATAGATGGAAATGCCGATGCCATATTAACTTCACAACAGGAATATACCGTCTCATACTTGCCCGAAGTAATTAAAAAGGAGTTTACCAAAAAAGAATTAAAACAGCAGGTAAAGTAATTTTTGTTGATTTTACCAGGATATTAAGTTTACGCTGTAAGCTCAATTCATTATAATAGTTGATATTTGCAGCTGTAATTATCCAGTAATGAAACCTTATCTTCAACTTTTCGATTTTTCGAAGGGCATAAATTACCGAACTGAAATTTTAGCCGGATTAACCGTAGCCATGACCATGATTCCCGAATCGTTGTCGTTTGCTATTCTAGCTGGTTTTCCACCGTTAACGGGTTTGTATGCCGCTTTTATTATGGGTTTGGTTACCGCCATTTTGGGTGGAAGACCAGGCTTAATTTCTGGCGGAGCTGGTGCCACGGTAATTGTATTGATTGCTCTAATGAAAAGCCACGGCATTGAATATGTTTTTGCAGCGGTGGCTCTTGCAGGTATTATACAAATTCTGGTTGGGCTTTTCAAACTTGGTAAATTCGTTAGGCTCGTTCCGCAACCCGTTATGTTTGGCTTTGTAAATGGTTTGGCAGTGATTATTTTTATGTCGCAACTGGAGCAGTTTAAAACCGTCGTGAACGGAAACGTAGCCTGGTTAAGTGGTACACCTTTATATATTATGCTAGCTTTGGTGGCCTTAACCATAACGATAGTCTTGTTATTGCCGAAAATCACAAAAGCAATTCCAGCATCATTAGTTGCAATTATTGTTGTTTTTCTTGTAGTCCTTACATTTAATATTGATACCAAACTGGTCAGAAACATCGCTTCAGTAAGCGGTGGTTTTCCGCCATTTCATATTCCAAAAATCCCATTTGACATAGAAACACTAAAAATCATTTTTCCTTATGGATTAATTATGGCTGGCGTGGGCTTAACAGAAGGTTTGCTAACATTAAACCTGGTTGACGAAATTACCGAAACTAAGGGCAATGGAAATAGGGAAAGTATTGCTCAAGGTATTGCCAATATTACCAATGGTTTTTTTACAGGGATGGGCGGTTGCCCGATGATTGCACAAACACTTGTAAATTTATCGGCGGGAGCAAGGGCAAGGCTATCTGGTATTATTGCAGCGCTCACTATACTCGTTATCATTTTAGTTGGTGCACCCGTTATTGAGCGGGTGCCAATGGCTGCCTTAGTAGGTGTAATGATGATGGTTGCCATTGGTACTTTTGAATGGATGAGTTTTAAAGTCATCAATAAAATGCCGAAGCAGGATATTTTTATTGGAATATCAGTGGCGGTTATAACCATTTGGCTTCACAACCTGGCCCTTGCAGTATTAATCGGCGTTATCATTTCAGCATTGGTTTTTGCATGGGATAGTGCGAAAAGGATTCGCTCAAATAAGTATATAGATCAGGATGGTGTGAAACACTATGAAGTTCTTGGTCCGCTTTTTTTTGGTTCAGTTGCTAATTTTAACGAAATATTCGATGTAGCCAACGATCCTGATCATGTAGTGATCGATTTTAAAGAGTGTAAGGTTTTTGATATGTCGGGAATTGATGCGCTGAATAAGCTCACTGAAAAATATAGCTCAGCGAACAAAAAGCTACATTTGCAGTATTTAAGTGAAGATTGTAAACGATTGCTTAGAGACGCTGATGGGATTATTGAAGTAAATATTATCGATGATAGCGATCATCGCATAGTGATGAAGAAATAAGTTCAGTTATTGGCTTTAATTTAAAAGTCAAATTCCAGTTGATTATCTTCCAGCTTTTCTGAAGGATGTTCATCATAAAATCTTGATAGGGTAATGCCTAATAGCCTTACTTTTAAGCTGCCAATGTTTGCATCATTTAAAAGTTTAATCGCTTCGGCATAAATGTTTTCTGCCTTATGTATCGCTAAGGGGAAAGATCGGCTTCTGGTAATTAGTTTAAAATCTTCGAACTTAATTTTTAGCGTAACCGTTTTGCCTTTTAACTGATATTTCTCCAGGCGTTTGGCAACGGTTTCACTAATCTGCTTCAATAAATCATGCATTACCGAGTCTTCATTGGTGTCTTCTGCAAGGGTATCTTCAGCACCCACTGATTTTGTTTCCCGGTTGGCTCGAACCGGCCTGTCATCTATTCCCCGAACTATTTTGTAGTAAAACTTTCCCGACTTCCCGAATTGGGAAAGAAGCTGAGATTCGCTCAGGTTCTTCAGGTCGGAGCCCGTATGGATTTGCATCGCTTTCATTTTTGCAGCGGTAACTTTTCCTACGCCAAAAAATTTTTCTACAGGCAACTTCTCCATAAAAGCTTTAATTTTTGATGGGCCAATAAAGGTAAGTCCATCCGGCTTATTCATATCAGAAGCAACTTTTGCCACAAATTTATTAATGGAAACACCAGCTGATGCCGTTAAATTCAATTCATTTTTAATCGCGTCTTTAATTGATTTTGCAATATCAATAGCCGAACCAATACCTAATTTATCTTCCGTAACATCCAGGTAAGCCTCATCTAAAGAAAGTGGCTCTATAATATCTGTGTATCGGCTAAAAATTTCTCTGATAGATTTTGAAACGGAACTGTAAGCATCAAAACGGGGGTAAACAAAGATAGCAGTAGGGCAAAGTTGATAGGCTTTGCTGCATGACATAGCTGATTTTATTCCGAACTGCCTGGCCTCATAACTCGCGGTTGCCACCACACCTCTGCTATCTGGCTTGCCGCCAACAACAATCGGTTTTCCTCTATATTCCGGGAAATCTCGTTGCTCTACAGATGCATAAAAAGCATCCATATCAATATGAATTATCTTTCGTAAAGCAGGTGGATTCTGATCAGACATTTAAAATTTAAATCTCGGCATTTTTATCCTCATCACCCAATTAGATTTATTTCTTTACATGATGGAAAGAATTATAACTTTACAGCATGCAAACCGGAATGGGGATTGATGATGTTTTAAAATTCAGAGTTGAATGTGCTGGTGATCAGTTAGACCTTAACTTGATGGATGAAGAATGTAAACTTCTATCCAGAAACTAAAAAGATGATTGAGATAAATTTAAAGGGAGAACTTTTTTGTGAGATATAATACCAGCTGACCTGGCTAGGCTAATTTAAAAGAGAATCGACCTTATTCAGTAGGGAATCCATTTCAAAAGGTTTCTCCATAAAATCGTTAGCGCCGGCATCTAAAGCCGATTGGCGAATGTCTCTGCTCGCGGAAATCATCAAAATGGGAATTTCCTGATAATCTGGATCGCTTTTGAGTTGTTTGCAGATATCACGGCCATCGTGTCCACTCATCCAAATATCGAGCAAAATTAAATCTGGGCGGTCTTTTACTGCATTAATTACGGCTCCACCGTCGTAAGTATATGCTACCTCATAACCCATAACCTCCAATATCATCGTCACAGCATCCACAATTCCTTCGTCGTCGTCAGCGATGAGTATTTTCTTATTTCTCATACGTGTAAATATTGACCATATCGGTTGTTTTTATGATTTGGATGGCAAATATGATAATTTGTTTAATACTAATAATGTTTCTTTACGGTTTTTTGTTTTCGAAAATTGAAATTATTTTAGCCTTCCAAGCATTGGGGATGAAGTTCACTTTTGTTCTGAAAAAAACTGGAAATAAAGCGAATGAAGCGGTAACATTAATAATCTTTTACACTCAAAAGGAATAATTTTCTATTTTATGAAGGAATAGCTGTATTTATTTCGAAATATTATAGTTTATATTTACAACTAAATTTAAATTAACCAGCTTTATAAACCCAAATGGATAGTATCAACATTAAGAAATTAGCCGAAGCTTTGAATTTATCTACTTCGACAATTTCAAGGGCTTTTAGAGATAATAGTGACATTAGCGGTGCTACCAAAGAGCGTATTTTGGCCAAGGCCAAAGAGCTTAATTACCAACCAAACCATTACGCCAGTAATTTAAGAGAACAAAAAAGTAAAACGATAGCCGTTATTGTTCCAGAGTTAGCCAATAATTATTTCTCGCAGGCCATTCATGGTATTGAAAGAGTAGCTCGAGAAAATGGTTATCACATCCTTATTTATGTAACTGATGATGATTATCATAAGGAGGTTAATTTTATCGGCCACCTGCATAACGGGAGAGCAGAAGGTATCGTTATGTCGGTTTCCGGCGAGGCAAACGATCACAATTATTTGAATAACTTTGGTGCCAAGCGCTTGCCTCTGGTATTTTTTGATAGGATTTATGAGGATATCGAAACCCCAAGAGTGATTACAAACGATTACAACAGCAGTTTTCTGGCCACTGAACATTTGATTGAGCAAGGTTGTAAACGTATTGCCTATATGGTGGTAAACAAAAGCCTTTCTATTGGTAAAACCAGGATGCAGGGTTATATTGACGCTTTGGCCAAACACCAGATCTTATTTGATGAAAATTTAATTGTTGACTGCAGCAACAGTTATGAAGAAAATAGCGTAATCATTAAGGAGGCTTTGAATCAGCTGAAACCTGATGGGGTGTTCACTTCTGTTGAACGTTTGGCATTTGCCACTTATTATGCCTGTTACGATTTGGGAATTAGTATTCCAGATGATTTAAAGGTAATCAGTTTTTCGAGTCTGGAGATTGCGCCATTACTTAATCCTTCCTTAACTACCATTACGCAACCTGCAACAGAAATAGGGGAACAGGCCGCCAAATTATTATTCAAAATCCTTGATGATCATCAGGATAAAAATCGCTTAACGGAGGTAGTTTTACAATCTAAAATTATCAAGAGAAATTCGACCGCCAAACCGGCAAAAAACGCCTGAAAATCACCCTTGATTTCAAGGCTGAAAACTTCAAAAAAAATCATCACTTAGTGTAAAATACGCAGAATTTTGCCTCATCATCGGGAACGTTCCCGAAAATTAATCGGTTTTGGCTTTCGATTTTTCGGGAACGTTCCCGAAAAGTAGTCGGAAAATGGCTTAGTGTAAAAAATACACATTGATTTTAAATTTAACATTTATAATTTATTGATAATCAGTTTTTTAAAATTATAATTGATAGCTCGTCGTGATTTTTATATTAAGAAAAAGTGATGATTTGGTTAAATTTTCCCGACGCGTTTTTCACTCCGAAATATATTTTTTAAATAAATTTTGAAATCTCATTAAGTGCTGTAAATTAGGCCTATGTGTAATTCACTATAATATTTAACCAAATTTTTATACTTAAACGAGCTTCGAATATGAAAGTATTTTACCTGTTAAAACAGGGGCTTTTGGTGCTGTTAGTTCTTTCAGCATTAATCGTAAAAGCACAAACCGGATCGGTATCTGGAAAAGTGCTTGATGAAACCGGCCAACCTTTACCTGGTGCTTCAGTTGTTGTAAAAGGTACAACAAGAAGTACATCAACAGATGTAAACGGAAACTTTAAATTGGCTGGACTTACAAATGGTGCCATCACTCTATCAGCAAGTTTCATCGGTTATCAAACCCTTGATAAAGCGGTTACTGTTTCGGCAAATGCTACCGCAAATTTCCAGTTGGTACCCGATGCACAAAAACTTAATGAAGTTGTGGTGATCGGTTATGGTACTGCTGAGAAGAAAAACTTAACCGGATCAATCACTACGGTGAATTCAAAAGATTTCCAGAAAGGAACCATTACCACACCTGAACAATTAATTCAGGGTAAAGTTGCCGGTGTAAACATCATCTCGGGCGGCGGTGCGCCAGGCGGTGGTAGTACTATCCGTATTCGTGGTGGTGCGTCATTAAACGCCAGCAACGATCCATTAATTGTTGTTGATGGGGTGCCTTTTAGTGGAAATGGAATTGGTAATGCACCAAGTCCGCTTTCATTAATCAATCCTAATGATATTGAAACCTTTACTGTGCTGAAAGATGCAAACGCTACTGCTATTTATGGTTCAAGAGCTTCCAACGGTGTAATTTTAATTACAACTAAAAAAGGAACCTCTGGTGCGCCTCAAATTACGCTGAGCACTAATAATTCCATTTCAACAGTAGCTAAAAAAGTTGATGTACTTACTGCTGATGAGGTTCGTGCTTTCGTAAATACCAATGGTAACGCTGCACAAAAGGCTTTATTGGGTACTGCAAATACAGATTGGCAAGATGCAATTTATCAAACCGCATTCACTACTGACAATAACTTGAGTATTGCCGGTTCATTTAAAGGTGTACCTTACCGTGTTTCCGGCGGTTATTTAGATCAGGAAGGTGTTGTAGTGAGAAGTAAGTTGAAAAGAGCAACAGGGGCTTTCTCTATTTCTCCTAAATTATTTCAAGATCACTTAAAAATCGAATTGAATTTAAAAGGTTCATTAACCGATTCTCAATACCCAAATGATGGTGCAATTGGAGCAGCCATTCAGTTCGATCCAACACAACCGATTTATTCAAATAACAAATTCGGAAATTATTTCGAGTGGATAACTTCTGCAGGTGTTCCAAATCCGAACGCTCCGCGTAACCCACTTGCTTTAATTGAACAACAAGATAATCATGGTAATGCGGCCAGAAGTTTTGGTAACTTAAAACTAGATTATTCTTTCCATTTCTTGCCTGAATTACATGCCGTAATTAATGCTGGTTATGATTATTCAAAAGGTTACGGACGTACAATTGTTCCAATCTATGCTGCACAGAGTTTCTCAACTGAAGGTTCTTTCTCAAGAAGATTGAACACAGAAATGAACAAGTTCTCTGAAGCTTATTTAACTTATGCTAAAACTTTAGGCAAAAGCAGATTTGATGTGACTGCCGGTTACGGTTATTATGATGATGCAGTAACCAATTATAATTTTGCTACTTATAGAGGTACAGGTGTATTACAAACTACGCCAGTTTTCCCTTTCTCTGTTGATCAAAATAAATTGCTTTCTTACTATGGTCGTTTCAACTATACTTTTGCTGATAAATATATCCTATCAGGAACAATGAGAGCAGATGCTTCTTCGAAATTTGCTGAAGATAACCGTTGGGGTTATTTCCCATCAGCAGGTTTTACCTGGAGAATTATTGGTGAAGATTTCTTGAAAGACAGCAAAGTAATTTCTGATTTGAAATTGAGATTAACCTATGGTGAAACCGGTAATAAAGATGGTATTGGTAACTATGATTACTTATCAAAATATTACGCAAGTACCAACAATGGCCAGTATCAGGTGGGTAATACATTTTATAACTACTACAGTCCTGCAGGTTACGACCCTGATTTAAGATGGGAAAGTACTACAACATATAACGCCGGTTTAGATTATGGCTTTTTAAATGGCAGATTGTATGGTAGCATCGATGCTTACTACAAAAAAACCAAAGATTTATTAAGTACAGTAACCATTCCAGTGGGCACAAACTTTAGTAACGTTTTAACAACCAATGTGGGTAACATGGAAGTAAGGGGAGCTGAGGTGAGTTTAAACTATGTTGCGATCAAAACTGAAAACACTACATGGGATATCGGTGTAAACGGTGCTTATAACAAAAGAAAAGTAACCAACTTAACATTAAATCCTAATTCAGGTTTTAAAATTGATGCTGGTGATATTACCGGCGGTACAGGTATTCACTTAAAATATAACGCCGTTAATCAGTTGCCAGGTTCATTCTTTGTTTACAAACAAGTATACAATGCTAATGGCAAACCATTAGAAGGTGTTTATCAGGATTTAAATGGTGACGGTGCAGTAAACGATGCTGACCAATATTTTTACAAATCACCAGATCCTGTAATCACGTTAGGTTTCAATACTTCTTTCACTTACAAAAGATGGACAGCAAGTACCGTATTGAGAGCAAACTTTGGTAACTACATCTATGATAACATTTCTTCAAACTTTGGGATCAGAAATAACGTGTTAAGTACTCAAGGTATCCTGAATAACTCTACATCAGATTTATATAATACCAATTTCTCAGGTGCATCAGGTGTTCAGTACCTAAGTGATTACTATATCAGAAATGCATCATTCTTAAAAATGGACAATGCTGGTTTATCTTATAATGTTGGTAAACTTTCTAAAACTGGTACAGCTTCAATGCGTATATCAGCAAACTGCCAAAATGTATTTGTCGTATCTAAGTATAAAGGAATCGATCCTGAATCAGTTTCAGGTATTGATTACAATTTATACCCACGTCCGAGAACATATACTTTAGGTTTAAATGTTGGTTTTTAATTATTAATAGCGATGAACACGATCAATTTAAATGCTGAGAATAAAGCTGCTAAAGCGACGGTGATCAAAACCTATCAAAGAAAAGATATGAAAATGAAAAATTCATTTAAAATGATACTGGCTTCAGGTGCATTACTGTTGTCATTAAATTCATGCAAAAAAGAATCGTTTAATTTAACACCAACCAACGATGTAACATCTGCTACCGTTTATGCAACTCCGGCAGGTTATAAAAACAGTTTGGTAAAGTTATATGCAACTTATGCGTTAACAAGTCCATCAGGTTCTGATAATAGTGATGTGGGCGGATTAAATGCAGGTTACGCAGATTTCCTTCGTTTATTCTGGACCTCACAAGAATTGGTAACCGATGAGGCCATTTGTGCATGGGGTGATGTGGGTATTCCTGAATTAGATTATGGAACACCAACACCAGATAATCAGTTTTTGCGTGGCTTATATTCAAGAAGCGTATTGCAAATTACTTTCGCTAATGAATTTTTACGCGAAAGTACAGCAGAAAAATTAGCAAGCAGAAACATTACAGGTGCTGATGCCACTGCCATTACCCGTTACCGTGCTGAAGCTCGTTTCTTACGTGCTTTCCAATACTGGGTATTGTTAGATGCCTTTGGTAATCCTCCTTTCATCACAGAAGATGATGCCATTGGTAAAGTAAACCCTAAACAAATTCAAAGAGCGGCCTTATTCAACTATGTTGAATCTGAGTTGAAAGCCATTGAAGGCGATTTGGCAGAGCCAAGAGCAAACGAATATGGTCGTGCTGATAAAGGTGCAGCCTGGGCATTGCTAGCCAGATTGTATTTAAATGCACAGGTTTACACTGGAACAGCAAAAAATACTGAAGCGATCACTTATTCAAGCAAAGTAATTGCAGCCAGTTATTCGTTAAAAGCAAACTATATGGACTTGTTTAAAGCAGATAACGAAGTAAACAATACCGAAAACATTTTAACCATTAACTACGATGGTATTAATGGAACAAACTATGGTGGTACAACTTTCTTAATCAACGCTGGAATTAACGCTGATATGAATCCTACATCATATGGTGTTCCTTCTGGTGGTTGGGGTGGTAACAGAACACGTCAAAACTTACCAAACTTATTCCCTGATGCAAATGGAACGTTGGATAAACGTGGCGCTTTCTTCGGTACTAAAAGAGCAGTTGATGCTGTTGGCGAATTTACAGATGGTTTACGTGTAACTAAGTTTAAAAACGTGACTTCAACCGGAGCTCCTGGCAGATCATTAAATGGAACATTTAGTTCTTTAGATTTTGCCTTATTCCGTTTGGCAGAACAATACTTAATTTATGGAGAAGCAGTTGCCCGTGGTGGTTCAGGTGGTAGCGCAGCATTGGCGCTGACTTATGTGAATGCTTTACGTACCAGAGCTTATGGCAATACTTCGGGGAACGTAAGTGCAGCTGCGCTTACTACTGATTTTTATTTAGATGAGCGTGGTCGTGAATTATACTGGGAAGGACACCGTCGTACAGATTTGATCCGTTTCGGAAAGTTCGCCGGCTCAACATATTTATGGCCATATAAAGGTGGTGTTCAGGCAGGTGCTGCTTTACCAGCTTTCCGTAATCTTTATCCACTTCCGTTGGCAGATTTAATTGCCAATCCGAATTTGGTTCAAAACACAGGTTATTAATCTTTATTAACAAAAGATATGAAATCAAAATTATTCAAATCCTTAGCTTTAGGCTTAATTGCAGTATCGCTTTGGTCGTGTAAAAAAGATGAAATCAGAACGGTTTCTAACGTTGCTCCGGCAGGAACACTTACGGCATCAAGCACTACATTAAATTTAGTGCAAACTAACGGGGCGTTACCAGCAACAACCTTAACTTATCCATTGGCTACTTCGACTGGCTATGTGGTGCCGGTTACATCAACTTTACAATTTGCCTTAAAAGGAACCAATTTCGCTACGCCAAGAGAGATTGTGGTTACAGCAAAAACCTATGCACCAACCATTACTGAAGTGAACAATATGATTTTGGCATTGGGCGGCGTAGTGGGTACACCTGCGCAAGTTGAAGTAAGACTAAAATCAGGAGCTGCGGCAAATGATTTAACTTATTCAAATGTGGTAACATTAAGTGCTACGCCTTATCTGGCTTCTGCATGGATTTATGCTCCAGGTGCTTACCAGGGCTGGAACCCATCAACTGCTGATAGCTTAATTTCTTTATCCAGTAATGGTGTTTACACTGGTATGATTGCTTACACAGCTGGGAATTTAGAGTTCAAAATTACACCCGCTAAGAAATGGGATGTTGCTTATGGCGATGCCGGAGCTGGTAAAATTAGCTCTAGCGCTGGTGATAACTTAAAAGCTCCAGAAGCAATCGTAAAACAGGTAACAGTTGATTTAAATAAAAACACCATTGTTTTTGGTACACCAAACGAATGGTCGTTAATTGGCGATGCGACACCAGGAGGCTGGGGAGCGGATACTGATATGAAAGGCGTGAACGATGGTAAATCAACAGTTTACTCTTTAAAAACAACTTTAGGTGTTGGAGAGTTCAAATTCCGCTTCGGACATGCCTGGGATCTTAATTTAGGCGGAGGCGCTACTTTAACGCCAAACGGCGATAACATCAAAGTAACTGCTGCAGGTACCTATACCATTACCTTAACTGTAATCAGAACAGGAGATAAAGTGACTGGTGGTACGTATACCATTGTTAAAAACTAACTTATCATATTTGCCCCGTGGTTATGCCACGGGGTTTTTTATAATCTATAAAGTTTCAGCATGATCAGATCCCTTAACATATTACTTCGTCCGCTAACCTTTAATGCTCAGACTAACACTTTGCGTTTTGCAAAGAAATCATTTTTAGTTTCTCTAATCTTACTTGCTGGTTTCAGTTCGTTCGCTCAAAAATTAGAACGCATCGAGCCCATGTTCTGGTTCGCCGGAATGCATAATCCAAAATTGCAATTGCTTGTTCATGGCGAAAATATTGCAACAAGTAATGTAACCTTATCTTACCCAGGTGTTAAACTGGTAAAAGTTAACAAAGTTGAAAATCCTAATTACTTGTTTTTGGATTTGGAACTTTCTTCAACAGTAAAGGCGGGAACGTTCCCGATTAATTTCACTGTTAAAGGCAAAAAAATATTTAGTTATAACTACGAATTAAAAAACCGCGATAAAACCGCAGGTAGAATTCAAGGTGTAACGCAAAAAGATTTTATTTACTTGTTAATGCCCGATCGTTTTTCGAATGGCGATAAAAGTAATGATGTTGTTAAAGGCTTAGCCGAAACAGCACTCAATCGCGACAGCATGTATTTCCGCCATGGGGGAGATATTCAAGGCGTGATCAATCATTTGGATTACCTTAAAGATTTAGGAATCACTACCGTTTGGATGACTCCTGAAATCGAAAATGATATGAAAAAAGCTTCCTATCATGGGTATGCAGCAACGGATCATTATAAAATTGATCCCCGTTATGGAACAAATGAACTTTTCAAAAAATATGTGGAAACTGCTCATGCTAAAGGCATGAAAGTGATTAAAGATATTGTTCATAATCATATTGGTACCGGACACTGGTTTTTCAAAGATTTACCAATGAAAAGCTGGGTGCATCAATGGCCAAAATATACCCAAACCAGTTACCGCGATCAAGCCGTGATGGACACGCATGCATCCGCTGCTGATCGTAAAAAGATGCTGGATGGATGGTTTGTGCCCTCTATGCCAGATTTGGATGAACAAAATCCTTATGTTCAAAATTATTTAACTCAAAACCACATCTGGTGGATTGAGTATGCAGGAATTGATGGATTGCGTTTGGATACTTATCCCTACAACGACCCTGAATACATGGCTGATTGGGCTTTAAAATTAAAAGCTGAATTTCCAACACTATCTATTTTCGGAGAAACATTTGTTTCGGGAGTGGCGAATCAGGCTTATTTCACTCAAGGAAATACCGTTAACCGTGGTTTCGATACGCATTTGCCAGGTATTACCGATATGGCTATAAAAGAAGGGATTTACGAAGCTTTAAATGGTAAAAATGGCTGGACGGATGGTATCAACCGTTTATACGATGTTGTTGCTCACGACTTTCTATATAAAGATCCTACTTTAAACTGCATTGCTTTGGATAACCATGATATGAGCCGTTTCTATTCTGTGGTGAATGAAGATTTCGATAAATACAAAATGGGAATGGCACTGTTGTTAACGATGCGAGGCATTCCACAAATGTATTATGGAACAGAAATTTTAATGAAAAACTTCTCCAACCCTGATGGTTTAGTACGCTCTGATTTTCCTGGTGGATGGGATGGCGATAAGAAAAATAAGTTCATCGCCGATGGCAGAACAAATAAAGAAAATGAAGCATTCAACTTTGTGAAAACTTTAGCCAATTACCGCAAAAATAGCGCAGCATTGCAAACGGGAAAATTAATGCAGTTTGTTCCAGAAGATGATATTTATGTTTATTTCAGATACAATGCTCAACCAAAAGGTACGGTAATGGTTATTTCTAATAATACGGAAAAGGAAAAAACTTTGAATACAGATCGCTTTGCCGAAAGAACAAATGGGATTACCACAGCCAAAAACATTATCAATAACGAAACGGTATCGTTTAAAGAAATTAAAGTACCTGCAAAAACAACTTTAGTTTTAGAGTTAAATTAAAGCAGCGTTAATGTGTTCACTTTTGAACGGATTGTTCGATACTGAACCATTTAAAACCATTATTTAATTGTAGCAGATTGACTATAAGTGATTTGAAATTATTTATTTAGTTGGCATCAGTTTAGCATATCTGTGGACAACATATAGAAACAAAACAATGCAAGAAACATCAAATACACTACCTGCAACATCTCAAATTAAAGCCTGTCTCTTTGATTTGGATGGTGTACTGGTAGATACAGCGGTTTACCATTATCAAGCCTGGAAACGTTTGGCCAATACCATGGGCTTCGATTTTACTGAAGAACAAAACGAGCAACTGAAAGGCGTAAGCCGGGTAGAAAGCTTAAATAAAATTTTGGCCTGGGGCGGAGTCGAAAAAACTGATGCAGAGAAAGAAGAATTGGCTACTTTAAAAAATAGCTGGTATGTAGATATGATTACCAAAATGACGCCCGCTGAGGTTTTGCCAGGAACGGTTGATTTTTTGACAGCTATTCATAAAGCAGGTTACAAATTAGCATTAGGTTCAGCGAGTAAAAACTCTGGAATCATTTTGGAACGCACTAATCTTGCTCATTTTTTTGATGAGATTGTAGATGGAAACATGGTAACAAAATCAAAACCAGACCCTGAAGTTTTTTTGAAAGGTGCTGAACTTTTAGGTTTTCAACCTGATGAATGTGTTGTATTTGAAGATGCGGTTGCGGGTGTGGAAGCTGCAAAGCGTGGCGGCATGAAAGCCATTGGTATTGGCGAAAAAAGTGTGCTTACTGATGCCGACGTGGTGGTAAGCGGATTAGATAAATTAACGGTTAAAGATTTAGAAGAGTTGTAAATAAACTGTAGGGTTAAAGGTATAGGGCTTCACGTCTTGATACTTAATACTAACTACTTGATACTAAATATGAAGAATTACATTAAAGCAGATGAGTGGAACATTATCGAAGAAGGCTTTGATCCACATTTAAATAAAATTTCAGAAAGTATTTTCAGTTTGGGTAATGGCCGTATGGGTCAGCGTGCCAATTTTGAAGAAACTTACACTGGCGAAACCCTTTTGGGAAATTATGTTGCAGGTGTTTATTATCCGGATAAAACCCGTGTGGGCTGGTGGAAAAACGGCTATCCGGAATATTTCGCCAAGGTTTTAAATGCAGCAAATTGGGTAGGTATCGAAGTAAAACTGGAGGATGAAATCTTAGATTTAGCTACCGCTGAAGTGAGCGATTTCAAACGTGTTTTGGATATGCATGCCGGTATTTTAGAACGTACTTTCACTGCAAAGCTTAAAAGTGGTAAAAGAGTAAAAGTAAAAGCAACACGTTTTTGCAGCATTGCTGATGACGAAGTGGGTGCCATCCGCTACAGCATTACGCCTTTAAACTTTGACGGAAAAATCACGTTGATGCCTTTCATCGACGGTGATGTCAAAAACCAGGATAGTAATTATGATGAGAAATTCTGGGATATGGTTTCTGATGAAATCACCGGAACAGAAGCTTACATAAAATTGCGGACGAAAAAAACAGAATTCGAAGTTTGTACCGGGAGCAATATCGAATTGTATAAAGGTTCCGAGAAATTGGATATCAGTCCTGAGGCTGTTCGCAAGGAAAAATTCGTCGGACAAACTTTTTCTGTTGAGGTAAAGGCTAACGAGGAAATTACTTTAATTAAAATCGCAGCAAACTTATCTTCTGAAAATTATTCAAAGGAATCACTTCTAGAAGAAGCCAAATCAGTTATTGCAAAAGCATCCGCTAAAGGTTTCGATACTTTATTGAAAGAACAAACTGAAGCCTGGGCAACCAAATGGGAAGAAAGCGATATCATTATTGAGGGTGATGTTTCGGCTCAACAAGCCATTCGTTTCAATATTTTTCAGTTATTTCAAACCTACACAGGTAAAGATGACAGGTTGAATATCGGTCCGAAGGGTTTTACTGGCGAGAAATACGGAGGTTCTACTTATTGGGACACTGAAGCTTATTGTGTGCCTTTCTACTTGGCCACAGCTCCGCAGGAAGTGAGCAAAAACTTATTGGTTTACCGTCACAAACAATTAGGTAAAGCAATAGAAAATGCTGCTAAACTAGGTTTTAAAGATGGCGCTGCCTTGTATCCAATGGTAACCATGAACGGCGAAGAATGCCATAATGAGTGGGAAATTACTTTCGAAGAAATCCACCGTAATGGCGCTATTGCATTCGCGATTTACAACTATATCCGTTACACAGGTGATGAAAGTTATTTGTCGGATTTCGGTTTGGAAGTTTTAATCGGTATTGCCCGTTTCTGGAAACAACGCGTAAACTGGAGCGGTGAAAAACAACAATACGTAATGCTTGGTGTTACGGGGCCGAACGAGTATGAGAATAATGTAAACAACAACTGGTACACCAATTTATTGGCGACATGGTGCATGAAATATGCAACCGAGGCTGCTGAAATTGTAAAAACTCAACAACCAGAAAAATATAACAGCTTATTAAAAAGCTTAAATTTCGATGCAGAGGAATTTGCCGATTGGGCAGATATCATTGAAAAAATGTATTATCCGAAAGATAAAAACCTAGGGATATTCTTACAGCAAGATGGTTATTTAGACAAAGAACAAACTTTAGTTAAAGATTTGCCGGCAAGCGAAAGACCGATTAACCAGAAGTGGAGCTGGGATCGGATTCTGCGTTCGCCATTTATTAAACAAGCCGATGTTTTACAGGGATTGTATTTCTTCGAGGAAGATTACGATTTGGAAACCATCAGAAGAAACTTCGATTTTTATGAGCCACGTACGGTTCATGAAAGTTCTTTATCGCCTTGCGTTCACAGTATTTTAGCTGCTAAACTAAATGATGAGGCCCGTGCTTACGAATTCTATTTGCGTACTGCCCGTTTAGATTTGGATGATTACAATAACGATACCGAGGATGGTTTACACATTACTTCTATGGCGGGAACGTGGATGAGCGTGGTAGAGGGTTTCGCTGGTATGCGTGTCCGCGATGGTAAATTGCAATTCAATCCTTTCTTGCCAACACAATGGAAATCGTTCTCATTTACCATTGGTTTCAGAGGTGCAACTTTGAAAGTAAATATCACTGAGAATGGCATCAACATTAAAAACCATAACGATGTTGATTTAGAAATCGGAATTAGAAACCAGGTTTATAAGTTGGCTGGAAACGCAGAAATTGAAGTGAATAACGCGGAGTTGGTATGATTGTAGAGGTAAAATGTGAAATGGAAAATGTATTGAAATTGGCTTCGACTCCTCGTCATTGCGAGGAGGAACGACGAAGCAACCTCATTTCAATGATTTCAGTAATAGCAATTTTCCTTTTACTAATTGCTCAATCATCCTTTGCACAAAAAAAGAGTAAAAATATGAACGATAAACAAATCGTTATATATCAGTTATTGCCCCGTTTATTTGGGAATAAAAACACTACAAATATTCCTTACGGCACCATTGAACAAAATGGTTCTGGAAAGTTTAATGATATTACGGATAAAGCTTTAGATGGCATTAAAGAACTTCACGTAAACTACGTGTGGTACACTGGTGCTATCGCCCATGCCAGTTTAACCGATTATTCTGCATACGGAATTAAGGTTGATGATGCTGATGTGGTAAAAGGTAGAGCAGGTTCTCCATATGCCATTCGTGATTATTATGATGTGAACCCGGATTTAGCGGTTGACGTGAAGAACCGAATGAAAGAGTTCGAGGCCTTGGTAAAAAGAACGCATGCTAAGAACCTGAAAGTCATTATCGATTTTGTGCCGAATCATGTGGCTAGAAGTTACCATTCTTACGCGAAGCCAAAAAACGTTATTGATTTTGGAGCTAAGGATGACGTTAATAAAGCTTTCAGTTCGCAAAATGATTTTTATTATATTCCTAATCAGCCTTTTGTAGTGCCCACCAACGGACAAAAAACGCCGCTTTCTATCTTACAGGATGGAAAGTTTGATGAAAATCCTGCAAAAGCGACGGGTAATGATGCTTTTACGGCATCGCCTAAATATGATGATTGGTATGAAACCATTAAGTTAAATTACGGTGTCGATTATCAAAACGGCAGACAAAATCATTTCGAACCCATCCCGCCAGTTTGGACTAAAATGCGAGACATTTTAATTTTTTGGACAAAAAAAGGCGTTGATGGCTTCCGCTGCGACATGGCTGAAATGGTGCCTATCGCATTTTGGAACTGGGTGATTCCGCAAGTTAAAAAAGTTAACCCCGATTTGATTTTCTTAGGTGAAGCTTACAATCCGCAGGTTTACAAACAGTATTTAGAGGAAGGCAAATTCGACTACCTATATGATAAAGTTGGATTATATGATGGCTTGAAAAGGTTAATTAGAAACGAACCATCTGCCGATGTGAAAGATGTTCGTCATGTGTGGCAGGTAGAAAGCGCTGGTTTTGGCAAACATATGTTGCGCTTTTTGGAAAATCACGATGAGGAACGCATTGCATCAGCAGGCTTTGCAAGAAAAGCTGAATTGGCTTTACCTGCAATGGTGGTTTCGGCTACGCTTGGCTCTGGTCCCGTAATGCTTTATTTCGGTCAGGAAGTAGGTGAGCCAGGAAAAGGAGCTGAGGGCTTTGGTGGCGATGATAACCGCACCACAATTTTTGATTATTGGGGTGTTCCGAATCATCAGAAATGGATGAATGGTGGTTTATTTGATGGCCATAAATTAAATGCAGCGCAGCAAAACTTAAGGGCTTACTACAAACAGCTTTTAAAGATAACTTCTACCAGTGATGCAGTAGTAAACGGCGAAATTTATGATGTTCCGCAAGCAGGAAATATGAACAACCGAATGTATGCTTTTATCCGTTATTCGGGTAAGCAGCGTCTGTTGGTCATTGCCAACTTTGATAGAAATCAGACTTTAGAAGCCAACATCGAAATTCCTGACCATATTTTAAAAGTGAAACATTCTTCTCCTGTTACGGATTTGTTGACTGACAGAAAACTAAACATACCTGCAGGAACAAGCATTCCGGTAACACTTGGCCCGGTTTCGGCGCAAGTAATAGAATTTTAAACGAATAGATTAACCGCAAAGAACGCAAAGATTTTCGCAAAGAACACAAAGAATAAACATCCAGCTTTGCGCTTTAACTTAGTGCCCTTTACGGTTAAACAAAACCAAATGCACAATTAAATTAACCACAAAGAACACAAAGATTTAAATAATAAATATCCAGCTTTGCGACCTTTGCGCTTTTCACTTCGTGTCCTTTGCGGTTAAATAAACCAAATACAATGAGCTTAAAAACAGTATTCGAGAACCCGAAATTAACACTGGCACAAATCATTAATATGAGTGTTGGCTTTTTCGGAATCCAATTTGGTTGGGATTTACAACGTGCCAACATGGGGCGTATATATGAAAACCTTGGAGCCAACCCTGACCAGGTTCCGTTATTGTTTTTGGCAGCACCATTAACCGGTCTATTGGTGCAACCAATTATCGGTTATTTAAGTGACAGAACCTGGCATCCGAAGTGGGGTAGAAGAAGGCCTTATTTCATGATTGGTGCCATTGTTAGCAGCATTGCGTTAATCTTCATGCCGCACAGCAGTGTTTTATGGATGGCTGCAGGTTTGCTTTGGGTTTTAGATGTTTTTGGCAACATTGCCATGGAACCTTTCCGTGCATTTGTTACCGATAAATTACCTGATAGTCAGGTTAACCGTGGTTTTATTATGCAAAGCATGATGATTGGTTTGGGCGGAAGTGTAGCCTCGGCATTGCCATGGTTAATGAAAAATGTATTCAGTTTAGAGAATACTGCAACGCAGGGAAATATTCCTGAAAATGTCAAGTTCTCCTTTTATATCGGCGCATTTTTCTTTTTTGCCGCTGTACTGTGGACCGTTTTTACCACCAAAGAATATCCACCTCAAGATGCCGATTTTAAAGAAAAATTGAAACAGAACAATAGTGGTTTTTTAGGCGGGGCAAAAGAGATTTTTCATGCATTAAGCAATATGCCAAAACGCATGCAAATCGTTTCCTTGGTTCAGTTTTTTACCTGGCCGGGATTGTTCTTAATGTGGTTTTATTACACTACAGCCGTTGCGGTAAACGTTTTCGGCGGTAAAGATGCCGCTGACCCTATCTATGCTCAAGGTGCCGATTTCGGTAGTTTAACTTTAGCATATTATAGTGTAATCACTTTCCTTTTCGCATTGGTTTTACCAAAAATAGCTGATGCTTTGGGTAGAAAAACCACGCATGCCATTTGTTTATTATGTGGCGCCATCGGATTAATCAGCGTTGCTTGGGTACATGACAAAAACATGTTATATCTATGTATGACGGGAGTGGGTATCGCTTGGGCAAGTATTCTTTCTATGCCATATGCCATGTTAAGCGGTTCATTACCTAAAGATAAAATCGGCATCTACATGGGGATTTTTAATTTCTTCATCGTACTGCCAGAAATTATAGCATCACTCGGTTTTGGCTGGTTAATGCGTAATGTATTAAATAACGACAGACTTCTAGCCGTTCAATTGGGCGGTGGCTTAATGATTTTAGCCGCTGTTATCTGTTACATTTTCATCAGAGAACCAAAGAAAACAGATGAAGTTTTAGCGTCAGAACTGTCTATTGAAGAAAATAGGTCAGTATAAAAACATTTGGTCATTGCGAGGGATGAAGCAATCTCATCGAAAATAGATTGCTTCGAACCTCGCAATGACCAAAATCCTCTAAAAATCCCTAACCAAATGAAAAAAATCATCTACCTATTGCTGCTTGTAACAGCGTTCCATACTTCCTGCAAAAAAACTTCAACTAAAGGCGGAACAGAAACACCTACAAACCCCACAACCGATTTGCCTGCTGGTGCAAAAGATGGTGTTGCGTTTATCAATAACGGAACATCGGCTATTGTTACACTTTATGCACCAGGAAAAACGTCAGTTTCATTAATTGGCGATTTTAATAATTGGTCTACAACAGCATCGATAATGAAAAAGACCAGCGATGGAAATACATGGTGGATTCAAATTGATAACTTAAATCCAAGCACTGAATATGCGTATCAATTTTATGTTGATGGAAAGTTAAAAGTTGCCGACCCTTATTGCGAGAAAGTACTTGATCCAGACAACGATCAATACATTTCGGCTGCGGTATATCCTAATTTAAAGGCTTATCCAACGGGTAAAACCACTGGAATTGTAAGCGTAATGCAGGCCAACCAGCCTATTTACACCTGGAAAAACAATAGCTTCGTTCGCCCTGAAAAAAATAATCTTGTGATTTATGAATTGCTTATTCGCGATTTCACTACCGAACATACTTATGCTTCTACGCTTACGAAATTGGATTATCTGGTAAACATGGGCATTAACGCTATTGAATTGATGCCTGTAAATGAATTCGAGGGGAATTTAAGCTGGGGTTACAATCCATCATTTTATTTCGCTCCTGATAAATATTATGGAACAAAAACCGCCTTGCAGAATTTTATTGATGAATGCCATGGTAAAGGGATTGCCGTAATTATGGATATGGTTTTAAACCACTCATTCGGTCAATCGCCTATGGTGCAAATGTATTTCGATGGTTCTAAACCAACGGCAAACAGTCCCTGGTTTAATGTTGATGCAAAACATCCCTTTAATGTAGGTTACGATTTTAACCATGAAAGTGCAGCCACTAAAAAATTCTCGAAAGATGTAATTAAATTCTGGATGCAGCAGTATAAAATTGATGGGTTTAGATTTGATTTATCCAAAGGTTTTACCCAAACACAGTCTTCCGGGGATGATGTTTTTAGAAAATATGATGCCGGTAGAGTGGCCATTTGGAAAGACTATAACAGTTATATTAAAAGTATAGACCCGAATAATTTCTACGTTATTCTAGAACATTTTGCAGAAGAATCAGAAGAGAAAGTATTGGCAGATGATGGCATGATGCTTTGGAATAATTTGAATTATAATATGAATGAAGCCACGATGGGCTGGCTGACAAATTCTAATTTTCAGTGGGGATTTTATGCCAATCATGGTTTTTCTAAATCGGAAAATTTGGTGAGCTATGGCGAAAGCCATGACGAAGAACGTTTGAACTTCAAGAACATCACATATGGCAACGCATCAGGAAATTATTCGATTAAAGGAAATTTAGCCACATCATTAAAAAGAGAAGAACTGGCGGCCGCATTTTTGTTTGCCATTCCAGGGCCAAAAATGATCTGGCAGTTTGGCGAATTGGGCTATGATGTAAATATTGATTTCAACGGAAGAACTGGCGAAAAACCAATAAGATGGGAATATTATAGTGATCCAAATCGAAAAGCTTTGTACAATGCTTACACTAAATTCATTCGTTTAAAAAAGAATAATTCTATTTTTAATTCAACGAGTTCTACCTATAGTTTAGCCGGAGGGATTAAATACATTAAGCTGGTAGAGGGGGCAAATACGGTGATAGTAGTTGGGAATTTCGACGTTGTCAATCAAACTGCAAATATTGATTTTGGTTCTTCGGGAACCTGGGTTGATGCAGCAGGGACTAACATCAGTTTAAATTCTAATAACTATATCGCAAGCTTGGCCCCTGGCGAATATCATATTTTTAGTAAGGTAGCCTTGAGATAGATATTTTAGGATTAGTATTTAGCCGCAGATTGAGCGTTTAGTTTACAAAAACTTCAAATCTGCGGCTATGTTCATCATAATCTTGATGTTTTTAGTTAATATTGTTTTAACAACTAAACATCCTAAATGAACGATAAACTGGCGCATCACTTACAATGGGAACGAATTCGTTCTGGCGATAAAGATGCGTTTTTTGATCTCTATAAGGAACTCTACTATCCTTTGGTAAATTTTGGTATAAGGGTTTGTGCAGATGCAGATACTTCGAGCGAAGCGACCGATTTGGTTTTTACCACCATTTGGGAGAAGCACGAAACGCTTAGTCGCGTAGATAATGTGGAAGCTTATCTTCGAACCTTCTTGAAAAGGAAATTACTCAGAATTTTAGAGCGGAAACGTAAAATCAGTGATGCATTATTCAATGCTGGTGCAGATGGCGATTGGATGGAAATGAGTTATGAAGAGTTTATCGTGAAAGTACAAAGTGATGAATTGGTCAAACATCAACTCAAAAATGCTTTGGAAAAGCTAACTTTTCGCCAAAAACAACTCATTCACTTAAAGTTTTTCGATGGATTGAGTTATGAGCAAATTGCTGAACAAAGTAACCAAACCATAAAAACAGCCTACAATACCATTTACGATGCGCTTAAGATTTTGAGAAAAGAATTTAATACCTAAAAAATTTTCTTTCCTTCTCATAAACTTACTACTGTCGTCCTTTCTACCGGGTGAAGAATCGAACAGATCATTTCCCGCTTTCATCGCTCAAAGATTTCATGTTTCCGATTTAAATCACGTTCAATCAAAATTAATACAATTTTTATTTCTTAGTTAAAGGGCATTTCAACGCAGTTATTTCGTGATGTTAAAAAAAAGTTAAAAATTCCTTAGGAAAAAGTAAAGCTTTTGGGCACTGATATATAAAAGGTGAATTAGAATGGTTGATAGAAGTGAATTCAATGCAGAAGATTTTCTTGTTGATAGTACGTTTCAGCAATATTGTGCTGGAACAGACAAGTTATGCATTGAGTATTGGGAAAAATACATAAATGCTCATCCCGAGCAAGCAGTTGTAATTGCAGAAGCACAAAAGTTATATGTAATATTAAGTGGAAATAAGCGGCAGTTAAATCATCAGGTAAATGATTTTAGGAATCAGCTGTCTCCAAAGGAGATAAAAGTTTTAAAGAGGAATCGCTTTTTATGGTTAAAAATTGCGGCAGCTATAGTTGTGGTTATTGGCTCCTTTCTACTTTATTTAAGCTACAACAACTTCAAAAAAAATGAGCCAGTTCAAGAGGTATTTACCTGGGCAACCAAAAGTGGAGAACGTAAAAAGATTCGGCTTCAGGATGGAACATCAGTTTTATTAAACGCAAAAAGTTCATTATCAATAATCAAAGGTTTTAATAAAAAAACAAGGGAAGTTAATTTAATCGGCGAAGCTTTTTTTGATGTGGTTCATTGCAAAGATGTTCCTTTTAAAGTGCATACAAATGATTTTAACATTGATGTGTTGGGCACGGCTTTTAATGTGAAGGCTTATCCTGATGAAATTACATCTGAGGCAACTTTGATTCGTGGATTAATCACAATGGAGGCTGTAGGTGGAAAAGGTGGAATAATTACTTTGAAGCCGAGTCAAAAGGTTACTTTTTACAAAAACATAAATGAGCCTAAAAAATCGAAACTGGCAAAACCTTCTCTGTCGCGTCCGGAAATTGCAATTAATCATTACACGCTAATCAAAGACAGTACGATTGTAGAAACTGCCTGGACTAAAAACCGCATCGAAATCTACGACCAGGATTTTGATGAAATAAAAGACATTTTCGAAAAATGGTATAATGTGGAAATAAAGTTTACCAATACTGCCGTAGAAAAATATCGCTTTACGGCAACGTTTAGCAAAGAAACAATTGAGCAAGCCCTTTCGGCTTTACAAGATGTAGAAGATTTTAAATATGAGATAAAAGGAAACCAGGTAATCATCTCAAAGTAGATTTAAAAAAGGACGGTGTTGGAGCACCGCCCTTAATATTTCTTCTTTGATTAATTAATGGCAGTTTATGCGCAAACAGATTGCTGCCAAGAACTTACGCAACCAAAAAAACAAAAATATGATTAATTATTACTTACTGCAAGGGCATCCGCTACGCCGGAAGCTTTTAAAATTCATTATGCTAATGAAATTGACCTGTATTATGGTTTTCATTACTTGCCTGAATGTTTCTGCATCGGTTTTTTCTCAGGAGAAAATATCTCTCGATGTGAAGAAGACCAAATTGGGCAAGGTTCTACAGATTATTGAACAGCAAAGCAGCTATCATTTTGTTTATAGTGCTTCGTACGTGCCCGTAAACAAAGACGTAAGCATCACTGTAACCAACACTTTGGTAACTGATGTTTTGGCAGCTATTTTAAACAGAACAAACCTGAAATATTCTGTTTCTGATGGTGGGCTGATTGTGATTAGCAGAAACAAAGAAGTGCCGGTTACAGGTACAATTAAAGATGCATTAGGTGGGGCACTTCCAGGTGCAAGCGTTCGAGTGAAGGGAACGGGAATTGGAACCTCGACTGACATTAATGGAAAGTTTTCATTAAATGCGCCAGAAAATGCAGTATTGGTGGTTTCGTATGCAGGTTTTCAAACTAAAGAAGTTTCAATTGGTACTCAAACCACAATAAATATTGTTCTGGTTGAAGATACTAAACAACTAACCGACGTTGTGGTTACCGCATTGGGAATTAAAAAGGAAAGAAGAGCACTTGGCTATTCTGTTACACAAATTGGTGGAGAAACTTTAACCCAGGCCCGTGAAAATAACATCACCAATTCTTTGGTGGGTAAAGTTGCAGGCTTAGACATTGCCGGAACTTCAGGTGGTGCAGGTGCAGCAACAAACGTAACCATTCGTGGTGTTTCCAGCATGGGGCCATCAAGTCAGCCGCTTTATGTGGTAAACGGTATCCCAATGGAGAACTCTCCGGTTGGTTACAAAAGCACTATTGGGATTGGAAACAATGGCGGTCAGTATGATAATGCTCCCGATTTAGGTGATGCAATCAGTAACATCAATCCTGATGACATTGAAAGCATTTCGGTTTTGAAAGGCGCTGCTGCATCGGCACTTTATGGTAATAGAGCGAAAGCAGGGGTTATTTTAATCACAACCAAAAGCGGTAAAGGAAACAGCATTGAATTTAGCAGTAACTATGTTGCTGAGCAGGTAATGGACAGAACTGATTGGCAATATGTTTATGGTCAAGGGGTAAACGGTCAGAAACCAACTACACAATTGGCTGCGGCATCTACAGGAAGTTCGAGCTGGGGTGCGCCGTTAGATGGATCAAATGTGATTCAGTTCGATGGGGTGAGCAGACCGTATACGGCGCAAAAAAATAATATTGAAGATTTTTACAGAACCGGAGGAAGCTGGACCAATACTTTGGCTTTAAACAAATCGTTCACCGGTGGTGTAATCCGTTTATCTGCAAGTGATTTAACTAACCGTTCTGTGGTACCTAATTCAGGTTTAAACAGACAGAACTTTACTTTATCGAGTACATTTGACCCTATTAAAAATCTGGTGATTGATGCCCGTGTAAATTATATTTTAGAACAGGCTAAAAACCGTCCGATGTTATCTGATGGTGCAGGTAATGCTAACTACAATGCTGCATTCTTACCTACCAGTGTAAATATTGCTACTTTACAACCAGGCAAAAAGCCAGATGGCAACGAGCTTTCTTACAATACAGGTAATCCGTATGCCACCAATCCTTGGTTTGCAGCGAATGATTTTATTCATGATACTAAAAGAGAACGTTTGTTGAGTTCGGTAAGTGCGAAATACACTTTTGATAATGGTTTATTTTTGCAAGCCCGGGCCGGAAGAGATTCTTATAACGACAACTACATCGCCGTTACGCCCTCAGGTACTGCTTATGATGCAGACGGAGGATACACTGAACAAAACAGTAAATTTTCTGATATCAATGTAGATGGGTTAATCGGGAAATCATTCAAAATTGATGACATCTCCATCACACCAAATATTGGCGCTAGTTACCGCAGAACAGAAAGTGAAGGGGTGACCAATGGCGGTGCAAATTTCCAACTTTTTGGTATTTATACTTTAGCCAATACAGGTGGTAAATCAGTATCGGCTTACAAACGAGATCAGGAAACGCAATCGGTGTACGGAACTTTAGAGGTAGCTTACAAAGACATCCTATACTTAACTGGTAGCGCCAGAAGCGACTGGTTTTCTACTTTAGCCACCCCAGGCAGAGATAATAAACTAAATACAATTTATCCGGCGGTAAGCGGCTCATTTGTGTTTTCTGAGCTTTGGAAACCATCTTTTTTAAGCTTTGGTAAGTTAAGAGCAGGTTATGCCATGGTGGGGCAGGCTACAGGGCCTTTTCAAACCCAACTTTACTACAATTTACGTAGTGAAGTAATCAATAATAGTCCGCTAGGCAATATCGCGAATGAGGCAATTCCTAACGCATCACTGTTTGCATCGAGTGCTACTGAATTGGAAGTTGGAACAGAGTTGAGATTTTTTGGGGATCGTTTAAATGTTGACTTTACCTGGTACAACAAGAATTCAAAGGATGAAATTATTGATGTGCCAACTTCAACTACAACTGGTTATAATGGTGCCGTTTTAAACATCGGTAAACTGAGAAACCGTGGTTTCGAAGGGTTGATTTCCGGCGTGGTGCTAAAAAATCAGGATTTCAGCTGGACTTCCAGTATCAATGGATCCCGTAACGATAACATGGTAATCACCTTGGCTCCAGGTACTGCATCCCAACAACTTGCCACCTCGAGAAGCAATGTTGGCTTTTTGCAAAACCTTGCCGGAAAGCCAATTGCTCAGATTATGGCTTATGATTTCTTATACGATGGCAACGGTAATATTGTAAAGGATACTAATGGCGTACCACAACGAGGTGAATTAAAAGATTATGGATCGGCCTACCACAAGTGGACTGCCGGATGGAACAACGAATTTAGTTACAAAGGCGTTAATCTGTCTTTTTTAATAGATGGTAAATGGGGCGGGAAAATTTTCTCTGCTACTGATTATTACGGTTATGTTTTCGGTTTACATCAGGCCACACTCGAAAATCGTGATCAGTTGGGTGTTAATGCGGCAAATTACTACGGCACTTATGCGAACAATGTTTCAAAACAATTCGTACAGGATGCAAGCTTTATTAAATTCCGTCAGGTGATTCTTGGTTATAATTTCCCGGCTAAAATGTTTAATAACAAAATTAAAGGCTTAAACGTAAGTTTTGTTGGGCGTAACTTATTTATCTTGATGAAAAGAACGGATAACATCGATCCGGAATCGAGTTATAATGCTACTATTCCAGGGATGGAGTTGGGTGGTGTTCCGCCAGTGCGTACCTACGGTTTAAATTTAAGTGTTAAGTTATAATCCTTTAAAAGAATTGAAAATGAAAACGATCATAAAATTATACGTACCACTTCTATTATCAGGCTTAGCACTAATATCAGGTTGTACTAAAAACTTTGAAAAAATTAATACCGATCCACTATCGGTTAATCAGGAACAATATAATCCCAATTATCTATTATCAACCGCTCAGTTAAATTACACAGGAAGTGTCGATTTCGCGTATGAAACCTGGCGTGGCAACTTGATCTATGCATCTACCATGATGCAAGGCATGTCATCAGTAATCGGCTATTGGGCTGGTGATAAATACATGTTAAATGAAGGATACACTGCGGCTTACTGGGAAAAAGCTTATCCTGACCAAGTTAAATATGCAGCAGATTTAGTAGAGTTTACCAAAGGCAAAGCACAGTATAATAACGTACACCAAATTGGAAGAATCTGGAAAGCTTTGATTTTTCAACGCCTGACGGATTTATATGGCGACGTTCCATACTTTGATGCAGGAAAAGGTTATTATACCGGAAATCTTTATCCCAAATACGATGCGCAGCAAGCCATTTATACTGATTTGTTGAAAGAAGTAGATGAAGCCGGAACTGCATTAACCGCTGGCGGCGATGCTGTAACCGGTGATTTAGTTTATGCTGGCGATGTGAATAAATGGAAACGTTTTGCAGCAAGTTTAATGTTGCGCATGGCGATGCGTTTAACAAAAGCTGATGCCACTTTAGCACAAAGTTACATTACCAAAGCAGTTGGAAAAACCATGACTGGCGATGCTGATAACGCTTTATTTAAGCATGATGCAAACGGTGGTAGGGTAACGCAGAACAGAGCTGCACAGGTTTTATTAGGCGATGGTGGTCAGGAGAATTATTACACCAGATGGAGCAATACATTTATTAATTATTTAAAAACGAATAACGATCCTCGTTTAAGTAAAGTGGCAGTAACAAAGTTATACTTAACTGATGTAACAAAAGCCCAAAATCCTGCGTTCGTAACTACTGCAGCTGTACAAAAGGGAATGCCAAATGGAAAAGATTTAAGTGGCATTGCAGGACGAGATGTTCGTCAGGATGCTTCTTATACAGATTTTACCGATTACTCTTCACCAAATCCGGGTATGTTGAAAAGGGATGGCAATACCATTATTTTAACTTATGCAGAAACTGAATTGCTTTGGGCAGAGGCTGCGCAACGTTTCAATATTGGAGGTTCGGCAGCAACACATTACAATGCTGGGGTAACTGCTGCAATGACCTATCTTTCTCAGTTTGATCCGAGTATGGCAGTAAGTGCTGGTGATGCCGCTGTCTACCTGGCTGCTCACCCCTATGTTGCCGCTAATGGTTTAGAAATGATTTCTACTCAATACTGGGCGCATACCATTACCATGTTGGATTTTTACGAAACCTGGTCGAACTGGAGAAGAACTGGTTTGCCGGCATTGGTGCCAATTGTATATCCAAATACGAATACGGGAGGCTCAATTCCACGCCGATTCCCTTATCCGCTTATTGAAGGCGTTTCGAATGCAGCAAATTATAAAGCGGCATCATCTGCAGTTCCGGGTGGCGATAAATTAGTAGGAAAAGTTTGGTGGGATAAATAGAAAATAGATCCGATCCAAAAACCTGGCACCGATTTTTATCGGTGCCAGGTTTTTTTATGCGTAACATTTCTAATGTGCGTTTTGATTAGCGCCAGTTTAATTTGATATTTATGAACCAAACCCAACTTAATGAAATTTAAACTTATACTGAGCGCTATTTTGCTAACCAGTTTTCTTGGTCATGCACAGCAGACACCAAAAAGAAATTCCTCAAAGGATGCTGCAGGTCCAACCCAGAATCCTATAAAGGAAGAGCCAAAATCAACAGGAAATGAGCGTGCCATTAAAGTAGAAAGCACGGTGGTCACCAATCACTCCGTAAACGTAGATGGCAAAACCATTCCTTATAAAGCCACAACCGGCACACTCCCGGTTTGGGATGAAGATGGGAAACCAATTGCTGGCCTATTTTACACCTATTATGAAAGAAGCGATGTTTCCAATCGGGATAAAAGACCTTTGGTCATTTCCTTTAACGGCGGACCCGGCTCTGCTTCTGTTTGGATGCATATTGCCTACACTGGTCCGGTAGTGTTGAATATTGATGATGAAGGATATCCGGTTCAGCCTTACGGTTACAAAGAGAATCCATATTCTATTTTAGATGTGGCAGATATCGTTTACATCGATCCGGTAAATACAGGTTATTCAAGAGCTGTAAGCAAAGATATTCCAACCAACAAATTTTTCGGTGTTCGGGCAGATATTAAGTATTTAGCCGAGTGGATTAACACTTTCGTAACGCGAAATAACCGCTGGGCGTCACCAAAGTTTTTAATTGGCGAAAGCTACGGGACTACCCGTGTTTCGGGTTTGGCTTTAGAACTTCAAAATAACCAATGGATGTATTTGAATGGAGTTGTTTTAGTTTCACCAACAGAATTAGGTATTGAACGTGGCGGCCCGGTAGAAGCGGCTTTACGCTTACCTTATTTTGCGGCAACTGCCTGGTACCACAAATTGTTGCCTCAGGATTTGCAGTCGAAAGATTTGACAGCCATGTTGCCTGAAGTAGAAACTTTTACCATTAACGAGTTAATTCCAGCCATTTCTCAAGGCGGAATGTTAAGCGCTGAAAAAAAGAAAGCCATTGCCGCTAAAATGGCACGTTATTCTGGCCTAACTGAAAAAACAATCATAGATTACAACTTAAATGTGCCTACCAATTTCTTTTGGAAGGAACTGATGCGGGATAAGGGCTTCACTGTTGGACGTTTGGATTCTCGCTACCGCGGTATTGATAAAATGGGTGCTGGCGATGGCCCAGATTATAACGCAGAATTAACATCATGGTTGCATTCCTTTACGCCGGCCATCAATATGTACATCCGAAACGAGCTCAATTACAAAACCGACCTTAAATACAATATGTTTGGCTCGGTTTATCCATGGGATCGCAGTGGCGACCAAACAGGCGATAACCTTCGCCAGGCCATGGCACAAAATCCTTATTTACATTTATTGGTGCAATCGGGTTACTATGATGGGGCTTGCGATTACTTCAACGCAAAATACAGCATGTGGCAGATGGATGCTGCCGGCAAATTTCAGGACCGTATGAGCTGGGAAGGTTACCGCAGTGGGCACATGATGTATTTACGCAAAGAAGATTTGAAAAACTCGAACAATCACATTCGCGAGTTTATTAAAAAGGCATTGCCAAAAGCAGGAGAGGCAGCTAAGTTTTAACCCAGATTTCAGGTTAGCTGCAAAATTCTCAATCGTAGCTTTAATTTTAGAAATAAAATTGATTTGAAGCGCAAGGGCAGTACAACTATTCAAGTTGGTCCTGCTTTGCGCTTCAATCTTTTTGTCATTGTCACCGTATGCTTGTCGATTGTTGCAACAAAAAGTATTTCCGCTGCAATCAGGGCTAAATCACTTCTGCTTTTCGCTGTAATCCGCAAATAGCAGAAAAGGCTTGTGTAATCTAAACCCGACCTGAGTGAATGCCCACGATTCTTCATCGTGGCAGTAACGGGGGCGGGGCTAAAAAGTCCAAAGTGTGCTGTCATTGCTTTCCAAAATCTAAACCAAAAAAAGCATTTATGATAACAAGCCTGCAAACTAAAAATAATTACTTATTTTTGTGGTTCAATTATGCAGCAAATAAAAACTTCATTCGATTTTGAGAAACCTATTGCCGACTTAGTTCAGCAAATAGAAAAGGTTAAACAAGTTGCCGACAAAACTAAGGTAGATATGTCTGCCACGTTAGACGAGCTTGATGGCAAATTAGAAGAAACCACCAACAACTTATATAAAAACTTAACCGGATGGAATAAGGTTCAAATGAGCCGACACCCTGATCGTCCACAAACGCTTGATTACATCAGCATGATTTGTGATGATTTTATCGAGCTACATGGCGATAGAACGGTTAAAGATGATAAAGCAATTGTAGGTGGTTTTGCTACGGTAAATGGTCAAACAGTGATGGTGATCGGTCATCAAAAAGGTAAAAATACCAAAGAGCGCCAGTTTCGTAATTTTGGTATGGCTAATCCGGAAGGTTACCGCAAAGCTTTACGTTTGATGCGCCTGGCCGAAAAATTTAATAAACCGGTAATTTCGTTTATTGATACCATGGGTGCTTATCCTGGATTAGAAGCTGAAGAACGTGGGCAGGGCGAGGCAATTGCCCGTAACTTATTGGAAATGTCAGTACTTCGTGTACCAATCATTTGTGTGGTTGTTGGTGAAGGTGCATCTGGCGGTGCCTTAGGTATTGGTATTGGTGATAAGGTTTACATGTTGGAACATACCTGGTATTCTGTTATTTCGCCTGAATCTTGTTCTTCAATTTTATGGAGAAGCTGGGATTTCAAAGAGAAAGCTGCAGCATGCTTAAAATTAACTTCTGATGATATGTTTGGCAACAAGCTGATCGACGGAATTATTCCTGAGCCGCTTGGTGGTGCACATCAAGACCCGGAATTGATGGGTAAAACATTAAAAGAATATATTGTGAGAGATTTGGCTGCTTTGGGCAAGCTTAAAACAGATAAAATGGTTGAACAAAGAATTGAGAAATTCTGTGAAATGGGTGTAGTAAACGAATAATCATTAATAAATAAATTTTAAGATCCCGCCTGGCAAAGCCAGGCGGGATTTTTTGTTTTAAAGGTTGTTCAAAATGCCCACGCTCGTTTCAAACGAGCGTGTAAATAGATGATCGTATTTTACGATGAAATCGTAAAGCTATTAATGCGCTCGTTAGAAACGAGCGCAGGCACTATGGAAAGATTTTTTTTGCAGTAAATGCCCACGCTCGTTTCTAACGAGCGTGTAAAAAGCTAATCGTATTTTACGATATAACTTAGAGCTATTAATTCGCTCGATAAAAAAGCAAGTACTAATAGTAAACGTCTAGTAATTCCACATCAATAACTCCACCTAGATTTGAATAATTTGATGCAGAACTATAGATATAATGTTCTGGCTCAGTAACTATTCCGGCTCTTACAGGATTCTGATGGATGTATTCTAGTTTCTGGTAAGTGAAATTATTCGAGGTCAGTTCAACGGCATGGTAACCATCTTGCCAAACTTTAAAATTTTCAATTCGTTCCAGGTATTTTCCCGCAAATGCAAACTTGTTTAGAATCCATTTTTTACGACTTTCATTTCCATTTTTTATCTCTTCGATAATCGCTCGATTGGTGAATTTTTTAAAGTCTCTAATAATTTCAAATAATTTATTCTTCCCATTGGATGAAGCAATCAGATGAATGTGATTGGTCATTAAGCAAAAAGCAAATAGCCTCAATCCCTTAGCTGACTGGCAGTATTTTAGAGAATTTACCACAATTTCCTTATAAGATTGTCGTGTAAAAATATCCACCCAATCAACTATTGTAAAGGTTAAAAAATAAATTCCGTCAGGATCTCGAGCGGTATATTGATCAGACATAGATTAAAGCTAAATATATTTAATATAAAATCATAAGCTATTCATAAGATTTATTTGAAATAGATACCCACGCTCGTTGCTAGCGAGCATGTAAATACTTAATCTTATTTCACGATGAAATCGTGAAGTTATTAATGCGCTCGTTAGAAACGAGCGCAGGCATTAGTTCTTATTTTACGGTTAAAATGCGCACGATTAAAAATGCCCACGCTCGTTTCTAACGAGCGTGTAAAAAGCTAATCGTATTTTACATAGAATCGCTAAGCTAAGTTGCACTCGATAGAAACGAGCGCAAGCGTCAATAGGTGCTCGTATCTTACGATGGAATCGTAAAGCTATTAATGCGCTCGTTAGAAACGAGCGCAGGCACTATGGAAGGGTTTTTTTGCAGTAAATGCCCACACTCGTTCTAACAAGCGCAGGCAACTAAGCCTATGAGATTTGGGCAAAAAAAAGCAGCTTCAAATGAATGAAGCTGCTTTCAAATATTCTCAATGCTATGTTTATTGTGGCGCTTGTTGCGAGTAGTAAGCAGAAAATTTAGCTTCTAAACCAGAGAATGTTTTCTCTAGCTGACTGCTTACTTTATCCTGCCCGCTTGCTTTAGCAATTCTGATCATTCGATCTAAATAATATAAACCCGTTTGGATATTTTGAGATCCTGTTAAACCTTTTGTGGCTGAAAGATCGGCTAAATAAGTTAACTCCTTATTGATGTAATCTCCAGACTGCGTTAAAATCTCATTGGCTCTGGCAGTTTCACCAAGCTTATATAAGTTTTCTGCCATGTAGAATTTCACCACTACCGTACGGATACCAAAGAATTTTTGAGGCATTACCGCATAATATTTTTCAACCACTTTTTTAGCTTCTGCAGTTTTGCCTTCCTTAATCAAACTTCCAGTAAGGTTACTGAAAATATTAGTGAAAATGAAAGTATCATCAGATGACTGTGGATCCAGATATTTAGCTGTTTTCATGTTGCCCCACTTGAATTTGTTCATCACATTATTATACAGCACCGGTGTGTTTAACTGTTCTGCTCTTTCTTCAGCTGCAGTAGTATCTGGTTTCAAAGGCATTAAACGTAAAGCTAAACCTTCACTGTATAAATATTTATCTAAACCATTATACTGGTCTGATGGAACTGTAGAAGCAAAATAAATCGGACGTTTCCAATCATTGTGCGCAAGGATATCAAGCATAGCCAAGGTTCCTTTGGTTACATATCCCTTATTAAAAGTCCACGTCATTTCAGGAACAATTTTCGATGCATCAGCTGCACTAACAGTACCGGTGCTTAACACTTGTTGCGGGTTAACGGTTATTTTGAAGTTTTTAGTTGGCAGGAAGTTGGATTTTGTTCCATCCTGCATCATCACTTTATCACCATCATTATCAGAAAGTAAGAGCTCAACAATATCTTTCAACTCAACTGTTCCGTCAATTTTCTGGTCAAACGGCATTACGTCACGTTCGCCTTGAACATATTGTTCTGGCTTCATTGAAATTGGAAGCGGCTCTGATTCGTTTTGTTTCGTTTTCGCACCGTTGATGTACCAGTCTGTATCAAACAAACTCAGGTTTACAATACGAATATCCGGACGCACATTCTCCACTTCCTGAATGTACCACAACGGATAAGTATCATTATCGCCGTAAGTAAATAAGATTGCATTAGGTGCGCAAGATTGTAAATAATCTAAAGCAATATCATGAGGTACCAATTTGGTTGAGCGATCGTGATCATCCCATCCTTGCTGAGCCATAATTACCGGAGCGGCTAATAAACCGATCACCGTGGCAGCCACAGCACCATTGGTTGGCGAAAGTTTTTTAAACAACCATTCTTTAATCGCCAGTGCCCCAAGACCAATCCAGATGGCAAAGGCATAAAACGATCCTACATAAGCATAGTCACGCTCGCGTGGCTCCAAAGGTTTTTGATTGAGATATAAAACAATGGCAATACCAGTGAAGAAAAATAATAAAGCCACGACACCTGCATCTTTTTGGTTACGTTTAAAGTGCCATAAAGCGCCGATGATTCCCATAATTAATGGTAAAAAGAAGAAGCGGTTGTAGGCATTATTGTCAACAGTTGATGGAGGTAAGTTATCCTGATTTCCCCTTAACAATGCATCAATTGGTTTAATTCCGCTTATCCATGTTCCCTCATGGCCACTTCCTTGCCCTTGTTCATCATTTTGGCGACCAGCGAAATTCCACATAAAGTAGCGCATGTACATATAACCAATCTGGTAGCTGAATAAGAAACCAACGTTGTCAACCAGGTTAGGCACCTTGGCATCATCCAAACGCATCCATTCTTTGTAAAAAGCAGCATGTCTCGCGTCATCGCTATACATACGAGGCAATAAAGTATTATTATTATACTCGTAATCGGTTTTTACACCAGCTTTCTCGTATTTGTCGTTGCCTTTTCTCCAGATCGTTTTTCCGCCTTCTTTAATGCCTGTACGTTCTGAATTATAATTCGGACCATAACCTAAAGGTCTATCGCCGTATTGTTCACGGTTTAAGTAGCTTAGGAATGAGAAAGCATCTTTTGGTGCACTATTATTTAAGTTTGGATCCGCTTTTGCTCTGATGATAATCATTGAGAAAGAAGCATAGCCAAAAATGATCAATACGGTAGAGATCAAGCCTAGGTTTAATAATTTCTTTTGGTGCTTGATAGAATAACGAATTCCCCAAACCAATGCTGCAATTAATAAAATGGCAAAAAACAATACACCGGTTCCAAAGCCTAAACCTAAAGTATTTACAAAGAATAAGTCGAAGTAAGCGCCAAATGAAACCAAATACTGGATGATACCATATTGAATTACTGCCAGGATCAAAATGCCGACAATCAGGGTTTTTACAATTCCTGAAGTGGTGGCTTTGCCTGTTCTTTTGAAATAATAGATAAATGCTAACGCTGGAATAGTTAATAAGTTTAACAAGTGAATACCAATTGATAAACCCATGATGTAAGCGATGAACAATAACCAGCGATCGGCTTTTGGTTCATCGGCATGTGCTTCCCATTTTAGTATTGCCCAAAATACAATGGCAGTAAATAAAGAGGATTGGGCATAAACTTCAGATTCAACAGCAGAAAACCAAAAACTATCAGAAAAAGTATAGGCTAAAGCCCCCACGGCTCCAGCACCCATAATACTGATTAAGTTGCCGGTTGTTAATTGTTCGCCAGCCTTTACAATGGTCTTTTTAGCTAATGCCGTGATGGTCCAGAATAAAAATAGGATGGTAGCCGCACTAGAAATAGCCGAACCAATGTTCATCCAGTAAGCAATGCGGGTTAAATCTCCTGCGGCGAAAACCGAGAAGAAACGTTGGATCATCAAGAACAATGGTGCACCTGGCTGGTGTACTACCTGCATTCTAAATGCTGACGCGATAAATTCTCCGCAGTCCCAGAAACTTGCTGATGGCTCTAGGGTTAAAACGTAAGTTATTGTGGCAATTAAAAAGCAGATCCAGCCTACTATGTTATTGACTTTTGAATAATTCATTGGTTTATTTAATGATATTAAAAACTGTTTTCACATAAAAATGCTGCCGAAATTAACTATTCTAGTCGATAAAACAGGTAAATTTTTGGATTGATTTAACAATATTTAACGGCTTCAGCGCATTTTGATGGAGCATTTTTACACCTTTCCATCCTCTTTAAAATTGAAAAACCCATAAACAGAATCTGAAATGCTGTTTACGGGTTATATTTATGCGCTGTAGTTTAGCCTGCAACAAATGGCGTAAAGCGATTGATCAATCCATTATACTGATTTTCTATTTTTTTGCTAAGCTCATACTGTTTAAATGTTTGGGTTAGCTTCACCATCTGTGCCAGATAAGTCAGGTAAATACGAACATTTTGTTCTGATGCCAGTTGATTTTTACTTTCTGATACATCGGCTAAATAAGTTAACTCTTTATTGATGTGCTCGGCAGATTTACTGATCAATGCATTTGCCTGGTTTAGATCTTTTAAGCGATAAAGGCTTTCTGTAACGTAGAAGGTGCTCACAACGTGGCGCATCGTATAAAAACGATTTGGAATCACCTGAAAATATTTATTCACTAATTCTTTTCCTTCATTGATTTTTCCTTCATCGATGAGTTTCGTTAACAAGCCACCGAACATGTTCGAAACATAAGTTACATCATCTGCCGATTGTCTATCGAGGTGATTGGCATTTTTGATATTTCCATAAGCATACACTTTCATCAAATTGTTAAACATCGGTTTCGGATTAATCAATTCCTCATTTTCAGATGCAGCACTATCTGGTTTTAATGGAAGCAATCTTTTATTCATCCCTTCAGTGTAAAGGTATTTATCAAGCCCTACATATTGATCTTTCGGCATCGTATTGGTAAAATAAATGGGGCGTTCCCAATTGTTGTGTGTTAAAATATCAAACAAAGCTAAGGTTCCTTTGCTAACATAGTTCCCGGCATAAGTCCATTCCATACTGTTGGCAATTTTGCCAGCATCTTCTTTAGGCACGGTTCCAGTATCTAAAACCTGTTTAGGGTTTACGGTTAATTTCAGGTTTTTTGTTGGCAGGATATTATACTTCGAGCCATCACTCATGGTTGCTTTATCCTGATCGTTTTCAGAAAGCAGTACTTCCAGAATATCTTTCAGCTCAACATGCTGAGCGATTTTAAAATCCTGATAATACATTACGTCTCTGGTGCCGGCCACATATTGTTCAGGTTTGATGGTTAGTGGCAAAGGCTCAGATTGGTTTTGCTTCCGCTTCAAACCGTCGATGTACCAATCGGCAGTAAATAAACTTAAATTTACCACGCGAACATCCGGACGAACATTTTCAACCTCTTGGGCATACCAAACCGGATACGTATCATTATCGCCATAAGTAAAAAGAATAGCATTTGGTGCACAAGACTCTAGATAATTCACCGCCATATCATGCGCCACATGACTGTCAGAACGATCATGATCATCCCAGCCTTGATTTGCCATTAAAACCGGAACCGCTAAAACGGCCAGTAATGAAGCCAAAACACTGGCTTTTGCGGGAGACAATTTCTGGAAAATCCAATCTTTAAGTCCGAAAACACCTAAACCAATCCAAATGGCAAAAGCGTAAAATGATCCTACATAAGCATAATCTCTTTCGCGGGGTTCGATGGGAACAGAATTCAGGTAAATTACAATTGCTACTCCCGTAAAAACAAACAGCAAACCAATAATACCTGCATCTTTTTGATTGCGTTTGAAATGCCATACCGCACCTATTAAACCTATAATCAATGGTAAAAAGAAGAAACGGTTATAAGCTTTGTTTTCGGTAATAGATGGAGGTAGATTGGTTTGATTTCCAAGTCTAACGGCATCGATTGGTTTAATACCACTTAACCAGGCCCCGTTGCGACCACCTAATTGCCCATCTTCATTATCCTGCCTGCCTGCAAAATTCCACATAAAGTAACGCATGTACATTTGTCCGGTTTGAAATGAAAACATGTAACTCAGGTTATCCGCTAAAGTTGGCTGATGTGCATCATCAAATCCCATATAGTTTTTATAGAAATTAATATGCTCTGCTTTATCACTGTACATTCTTGGCGCCAGGGTTTTATCTGCAAAAACGTATTCAGATTTGGTTCCTGCAGATTCATATTTATCTTTTCCTTTTCTGTAAAGTTTCCCGGTTTCTTTAATGTCGATTTTTTCTGAGTTATAGTTTTCGCCATAAAGCAAAGGACGATCGCCATATTGAGATCGGTTTACATAGCTTAAAAAATTAAAAGCATTTTCAGGATCGGTATTATTTAGGTTGGGTTTTGCATGTGCTCTTATAATTAAAACAGCAAAAGAACTGTAACCAAAGATTAAAAGAGTCGTGAACAGCATGATTAAATTCAATCCTTTTTTATGCTTACGGATGGAATAAAGTACGCCATAAACCAATGCTCCAATAACCAATGTAGCGAAGAACAGAATTCCAGAACCGAAACCTAAACCGATTGTATTTACAAAAAAGTAATCAAAGCTCGCGGCAAAAGAAATCATATATTGGATAATACCGAACTGAACAAATGCCAGTGCCAAAATAGAAATCATAAAAACTTTGAGTACACTTTTCCAGTTTGGATTCGGATTCTTTTTGAAATAATAAACAAAAATTAAAGCTGGGATAGCTAATAAATTTAACAGGTGCACACCAATCGAAAGCCCCATAATGTATGCCACAAAAAGCAACCAACGGTCTGCTTTTGGTTCATCTGCTATAGATTCCCATTTGAGTATTCCCCAAAAAACAATTGCGGTACAAAGAGACGACACCGCATATACTTCAGCCTCAACAGCCGAAAACCAAAAACTATCTGAAAATGCGTAAGCCAATGCACCAACCAAACCAGCACCAATAATGCTGATGATTTTAGCGCTTGTTATTTCTTTTGCCTTTTTAATGATGGTTTTTTTGGCCAAAGCGGTGATGGTCCAGAAAAGGAAAAGAATAGTTCCGGCGCTAGCCAAGGCCGATGAAACGTTCATAAAGTAAGCAATCATATTCTTATCGCCCAGGGCCAGCGTAGAAAATAACCGCTGAATCATCGAAACGATAGGAGCCCCTGGCTGATGAACCACTTGCATTCGGAAGGCAGAAGCAATAAATTCTCCACAATCCCAGAAACTTACAGATTGATCTAAAGTGAGAATATAAGTGACTGCAGCAATAGAAAAGCACAACCAACCCGTGATGGTGTTAATTTTTGAATAATTCATAGTAAAATTTAGTCTTTGATAATAAATGATTTAAGTGGTTCTCACTTAAAAAAGTCGTATAAAAAAATAAAATGTTGCATCCGATATGATGATTTTTTTATCTTTGCAACGCAACAAAGGAAGGGCAGGAAGAAATTTAAAATATTTTAAAATCACTCTTGCAAAATTAAAATAAGCTTCCTACATTTGCATTCCCTTTCGAGGATACGTTCTCGGAAAAGATTGTCCGATAGTATAAGGGTAGTACAACGGTTTTTGGTACCGTTTGTCTTGGTTCGAATCCAGGTCGGACAACGAAAATTTAATGTCGGATCGTGTTTGTAAAATGACATGATCCGATTTTTTTTAACCGTAAACTACACGGATCATGCCATTGCAGTTTAACCCGGTAAAGTTATTTTCCGGAACAGGTTCTAGAGGACTATCACTAAAAATTGCTGAAAGTTACGGCAAACCTCTTGGTGATGTAACCATTCACAAATTCAGTGATGGCGAATTTCAACCTTCTTTTGATGAATCGATACGTGGCTGTGACGTTTTTTTAATCCAATCTACTTATCAGCCCAGCGATAATTTAATGGAACTTTTGCTAATGGTTGATGCTGCTAAAAGAGCATCTGCACATTATATTACAGCAGTTGTTCCTTATTATGGTTTGGCCCGTCAGGATAGAAAAGATAAACCTCGTGTAGCAATCGGCGCTAAACTGGTAGCCAATTTATTGAAATCTGCAGGTATTCACCGCATCATGACAATGGATTTGCATGCGGCTCAGATTCAAGGGTTCTTTGATATTCCGGTAGATCACTTAGATGGATCGGTAATCTTTGTTCCTTATATTAAAAGCTTAAACCTGCCAAATTTAACTATTGCATCGCCAGATATGGGTGGTTCATACCGGGCCCGTACTTTTGCAAAGTTTTTCAATGCTGAAGTGATTATCTGTGATAAACGCCGTAAACGTGCCAATGAAATCGAATCAATGTCGATTATTGGAGATGTAACCGGACAAGATGTAGTGTTGATTGATGATATTTGCGATACCGCCGGTACGCTATCAAAAGCTGCGGCCCTGATTATGGAAAATGGTGCTGCAAGTGTTAGAGCGGTTTGTACGCATGCTGTGTTATCAGGTAAAGCTGTAGAAACGGTAGAAAATTCAGTTTTAACGGAATTGATCGTGACTGATACGATTCCATTAAGAGTGGAGAGTGAAAAAATAAGAGTGCTAAGCACAGCAAGTTTGTTTGCGAGGGCAATTGCCAATGTAAATGAACACGGTTCGATTAGTGACTTGTTTAGAGTATAAAATTTAGGTAGAGGGTAGGGGGTTAAGACTTAATGTCTTTATACTCAATACTTGATACTTACTACTAATAAATAAATATAAATAAAATGAAAACAATCGCAATTAGCGGTTCTCCAAGAGAGAACGTAGGGAAACGCGATGCCAAGGAACTTCGTTACGAAGGTAAGGTTCCGGCGGTATTGTATGGTGGAAAAGAGCAACAACACTTAGCTGTAGTTATTGCTGATTTAAGAGATGTTATTTATACCCCGGAAGTAAATTTTGTGGAAATTGATGTTAACGGTGCTAAAACTAAAGCAATCGTTAAAGACACTCAATACCACCCACTTACTGACGTATTAATGCACATCGATTTTCTTCAGTTATTCGACGAGAAAGAAATCGTAATGGAAATTCCAGTTAAATTAACGGGAACTTCTCCAGGTGTTAAAATGGGGGGTAAATTAATTCAGAAATTACGTAAACTTCGCGTTAAAGCTTTACCAGCTAACATGCCACAAAACGTTGAAGTAAGCTTAGAGAAATTAGAAGTAGGTAGTTTATTCCGCGTTCGCGACCTTAAAGTTGACGGATTCGTAATCACTAACACTCCTGAAGATACTATCGTTTCTGTTGCAATGTCTAGAGCATTAAAACAAGCAGAAACTGAAGCTGCTAAAGGTAAAAAATAATCAAGCTTTCTTGATTTTAAAGAAAACGGCTCGAATTTTTTTCGAGCCGTTTTCTTTTGTGTTAATATTTTTGCAGATAGTCTTTCCGATACCAAGTCATTCTGCTGTCGCGAATTGTATGGATTTTTAATGAGGTTATTATTAAGGTTCTGGAATGAATTCGAGATGATGACGATATATTGCATTTTCTGAAATATTCTTTCTTCAGCTTTAATCTTTAAGCTTTTTGCTTTAAGCTTCCGCTTTTATCTTTGGTCTTTCCTCATTAAGCTTTACCTTTGCGCCATGAAATATCTTATCGTTGGCTTAGGTAATATCGGTCCGGATTATGCCCATACACGTCATAACATAGGTTTTGATATTGCCGATCAGCTCGTTAAAGATTTAGGAGGAAGTTTTGATAACATCCGTTTAGCTTATTATGCTGAAGTGAGTTTTAAAGGAAAAAAACTTCACGTAATTAAACCCACCACTTTCATGAACCTAAGCGGTAAGGCTGTAAATTACTGGATGAAAGAATTAAAGATCGCTCCAGAAAATGTTTTGGTAGTAGTGGATGATCTTGCCTTGCCACTTGGCAAATTGCGATTAAAGCTTCAGGGCTCCAGCGCCGGGCATAATGGTTTAAAAAGTATAGAAGAGGTTTGCGGCGGACAAAATTATGCCCGTTTACGTTTTGGTATTGGTAGCGATTATCCAAAAGGCCGTCAGGTAGATTTTGTTTTAGGTTTGTTCGATAAGGATGAACAGCTCGAGCTTCCAGCCTTAATTGATAAAAGTGTAGATTTGATTAAAAGTTATGTAACTGTTGGTCCGGCGCACACCATGACCGCTTTCAATAAATAATCTTAAATCATACCAAAAAACCTCTTATGACTTTAGCTGAATTCCGGGATTCCTTAAAATTAGATCAGCCAAAGCCAAATCTGTCTGTTCCATTAAAGGCACTTTGGTATGATGGCAAAGGAGAGTGGAACAATGCCCATAATGAAGTGGACCCTTTAAGTGATATCTCTTCTTCTCGTATTCATGCCTATTTACATCGCAAAGAAGGTGATATCTGGAATGCCGATTACTGGTACAGGAAAGCAAAGGAAACTCGTCCGAATGTTTCTTTGGAAGAAGAGTGGGAGATGTTGGTAACGAGATTCTTGTAAAGAATTCAAGGCACAAACGTTTCAGTTTCTTTGTTGATTAATAACTAAGATGAATAAAATATCTGACACAAAAAAAGAGACCACCTTTCGATGATCTCTTCATTATATTGTATTAGATAAATGATTATTTAACTTGTTCTTCAGCCCTTGCGATATAAGCATCAATCATTTGCGCCTCTGCACTTTCAGGGTATTGCGTTTTGATTTTGGTGTAAGCCTCTACTGCACCTTTAAAATCTTTTTGATTTTCTGCAACCAAACCTAATTTTTTAAGGAACATTGGAGAAGTGAATTTGCTTGCTTTATCAGAAGCTTTTTTGTAATAAGTTGAAGCTTGTTTGTAATCTTTTAATTCACTGTAAGCATCACCCAATAAACCTAAAGCTAAAGGGTCTGCAACCGGGCTTCCAGTAGCGCTATATTTACTTAATGATTCCACAGCTTGTTTATAGTCGCCTTTACGTAAGTAAATTCCGCCTAAATATAAGTTGGCTAAGTTAGCTGATTTTGTATTGTCATATTCTTTAGCAATTTGCTCTAAACCAGGATAACCACCTTCGCCTTTAATTGCTTTGTTAGATAAAGAATCTACACCGATATATTGTTCTGCCTTAAACATTTTGCTTGCAGCTTCTTCGGCACGACCTTTCAAGTACACATTTTGATACCAAAAATATACACCAATTAATAAAACCACAGCACCTGCTATAAATAGTAAGCTCTTGTTATTTTCCTGTAAGAATGAACCTTTTTTAGTAGGTTGAATTGTCTGGTTATCTGTTGTAGACATGTTTGTTTAAAAAATTTAAGATTGCAAAAATACATTTTTCAATCAAAGAATCAATCTTTATTTTGAAGTATTTAATTAAACATTAGTTATTTAGAGGGTAAAAAACGGTAAATTGCGCCATATTTATGTGGTTAAAGAATATTACGCTTCTAAATTTCAAAAACTATAACGATGCTGACATCCAGTTTTCGGATACGGTAAACGTTTTTACGGGTGATAATGGCTCTGGTAAAACCAATATGCTCGATGCAATTCATTACCTCTGCCTTTGTAAAAGCTATTTTAATCCTATTGATGGTCAGCAAATAAAAGCAGGGCAGGAAATTTTTATGATTCAGGGCGATTTTGACCGAAGCAATAAAAACGAAAAAATTTCATGTGGCGTAAAGCGTAACCAGAAAAAACAGTTTAAACGCAATAAAAAGGAATACGATAAACTTGCAGACCATATTGGATTATTTCCTGTAGTAATGGTTTCTCCATATGATGTGAATTTAATTATGGAAGGGAGCGAGGAACGCAGAAAGTTTATTGACAACGTCATTTCTCAAACCGATTCACACTATCTCGATCAGTTAATCTCTTACAACAGAATTCTTCTCAACAGAAATGCATTGCTGAAACAAATTGCAATTACCCGAAAATATGATCCTACATTATTGGAGATTTTGGATGAGCAACTGGTTTTAGCGGGGAATAAAATATTTGCCACCCGAAAGGCTTTTATGGATGAGTTTATTCCGCTGTTTAATCAATATTATACCTACCTTACTGAAAATAAAGAAACCGTTGAATTAAATTATCAATCTCAGTTGAATGATAGTGCTTTTGGTGAGTTGCTGCAAAAGTCGGTTGAAAAGGATCGGGTTTTAGAACGTACCACCACGGGCATTCACAAAGATGAGCTGGCTTTTGTAATTAGCGGAATGCCCCTAAAGAAGTTTGGATCACAGGGCCAGCAGAAATCTTTTTTAATTGCGTTGAAGATAGCACAGTATGCCTATCTCGCCAAAAATAAAGGATTCAAACCCCTGCTTTTGCTCGATGATATATTTGATAAATTGGATGATAGCCGGGTGCAGAAGTTGATGCAAATGGTCTCTCATCACGATTTCGGACAGATATTTATTACCGATACAGGGAAAGAAAGAGTGAAATCTATTTTTGAAAAAATAGAAGTTGATGTAACTTTGTTTGAAGTAGAAGAGGGACAAATAAAAAATGCGTAAACCGAATGATATTACCATGAAAGATGCCGTGAGCAAAATGCTTGACGTGTATCGCTTACGCCGTAAATTCGATGAAACCTCTATTTTGGCGGTGTGGCCTGAAATTATGGGAACCGCTATTGCCAACAGAACCACTCAACTTTACATTCATGATAAAAAATTATTTATCAGAATAGAATCTTCGGTGATTAAAAATGAACTGGTGTTGGTTAGACAAGGAATTATTCAAAAGTTAAACGAACATGCCGGTAGTCAGGTAATCACTGAAATGGTGTTTCTTTAAAATTACATCCAATAGCATACGCTTGTAATATAATAAGCCTGATTATGAAAATAATCAGGCTTATTATTTGGGCTCCAAACTTAAGGATGCCGGGTTAAAACTAGCTTCTTCCGCCGCCGAATATTTTGGCCAAAATCCAGATCAGTAGTGCAACTACCACTACAACTATAATAATACCCGACCAAATGCCGGCTTTAAATATACCTCCAACAAGTTCACAACTGCTTAAGGTAGTGCATAGAAATGCGATTAGTGCTATAGGTAGTATCTTTTTCATATGATGTTAAATTATGTATATGCTAACATCAAAGCGTAAAGAAAGTTTTAATTAAGGCTATTTGCCGTTAACTTTTAACAATTCTACTTCAAAAATTAAAGCACTATATGGTGGAATATCAGCACCTGCGCCGCGTTCGCCATAAGCTAAGTTATACGGAATGAAGAACTTATATTTTGAACCTGCAGGCATTAACTGAACGCCTTCAGTCCATCCAGGTATAACCCTGTTTAACGGGAAACTAATTGGCTCGCCTCTGTCATAAGAGCTATCAAATTGTTTGCCGTTCAATAAAGTTCCTTTGTAATGAACCAAAACTGAATCAGTAGCTGTTGGTTTTATGCCAGTTCCGGCAGTTAAAACCTCGTATTGTAAACCGCTGGCTGTTGTTTGTACGCCAGCACGTTTTTTGTTTTGTTCTAAGAAATCTTGTCCTTCTTTTATCATGGGTGCAAATTTAATTTTGTTTGCTTCTGCTTCAGCTTTGTTTTTTACTGCTGATGCTTTTGTAATGGCTTCGTTAATACACTGTTGTGCTTGTTCCTGGGTTAAAATAACTTTACCGCCGGTAAATGCGTCTTTCAATCCCTTCAACAAAACGTCGTAATTTAACGTAGATAAACCGGTGGATTTTAAGCCCGACCCGATTGATGTCCCGAAGGCGTAACTCGTAGAATCGAGGCCTGATCTCAGTCCGGTAATAACCGTAGTTGTTTTTGTGGTCGTAACGGTTTTCCTGGCAACAAGTTTTTTTGCAGCAGTTTTAGTTTGTGCATTTGCTGCAACAGCGATACTTGAAATGCATACCGCTAATAAAAATTTCTTCATTGTGTATGGTGTTGTGATTATTTTCAACGTTATATCCGGTTGATTATTTTAAGTTGGAAAGATACAAAATTGATAAAACAATAAAACCCCGAATGATCGAGGTTTCATTGTAATTTTTTCTCTTATAAAAGACTAGAAACGCTCATCTGCTTTGAAGAAGAAGTTGCCTTCGATTTCAGCGTTTTCGTCAGAGTCTGATCCGTGAACCGCATTAGCATCAATTGATTTCGCATATTTCTGACGGATAGTTCCTTCAGCAGCTTCAGCTGGGTTAGTAGCGCCAATTAATTTTCTGAAATCTTCAATTGCATTATCTTTTTCTAAAATGGCAGCAACTATAGGTCCTGAAGACATAAAGCTTACTAAATCTTTATAGAAAGGACGTTCAGCGTGAACTGCATAAAACTGACCAGCAGTTTCATCAGTTAACTTTGTATATTTTAATGCAACAATTTTGAAACCTGCATTGGTAATGTCGTTTATGATCGATCCGATGTGGCCGTTTGCAACTGCATCAGGCTTGATCATTGTAAAAGTTCTGTTAGTGCTCATTGTATGAATATGAAATTTTCTGCAAAAATACGTTTTAATTGATGAATATTAAAAGGATAACGTTAAATAGCTGACATTAATATTAATTTTTACTTAGCTTTGCAGCGCAAAAATATATGTTGACATTAACAGAATTAAAATCCCTACTGGCTACGCCACAACGAATTGTGATCACTACGCATCATAAACCTGATGGCGATGCAATGGGCTCATCATTAGGTTTATATGGATATCTGATTCAAAAAGGTCATCATGTAAAAGTGGTTACGCCAACCGATTATCCTAGTTTTTTGCACTGGATGCCGAATAACGGAGATGTAATCATCTTTACTGAAGAGCAGGAAAAGGCTACAAAATTGGTAGATGAGGCTTCCATTATTTTTTGTTTAGACTTTAATACCTTAGGTCGCATCAATGAGCTTGGCAAATTGGTGAGGGCTGCTGGCGCTAAAAAGGTGATGATAGATCATCACCTGGAACCCGAAGATTTTGACGATTATCGTCATTGGGATATCAATGCCTGTGCTGCTGCACAATTGGTTTATGATTTTATTGTGAACCAATTAGATGACAAAGCAGGGATTAACAAAGATGTGGCATCTTGTTTATACACAGGAATCATGACAGATTCAGGTTCGTTTCGTTTTGAGTCCGCAACTTCAAATGTTTATCGCATTGCTGCTGATTTAATTGATCTTGGTGCAGAACACTGGAAAATTCATCAGGCAGTTTACGATAATGCCAGCGAGGATCGTTTGCGTTTTCTGGGTTACTGTTTATCGAACAAACTAGAGGTAATCAGGGAATATAATACAGCAATAATTTCTGTAACAAAAGAGGAGCTTTCTCGCTTTAAAAGTGAAACGGGCGATACCGAGGGTGTTGTAAATTACGCTCTATCAATTAATGGTGTTCGCCTGGCGGCACTAATTATCGAAAGAACAGATAAAGTGAAGCTATCGGTTCGATCTACAGGTGATTTCCCTGCAAACGAAATTTGCAAGAAGTACTTTAACGGTGGCGGGCACAGAAATGCTGCCGGTGGCGCCTCAGAAAAACCTTTGAATGAGGTAGTAGATGAATTTAAATCTATACTCGAGGAATATAAAAATCAATTAATTGCATAAGCAAGAAACCAAATAAAAACAAGTTTAATTATAAAATGAAAAAAGGAATAATTGTTCTTTTAGCGGCAACTTTAGGTTTAGCTGCTTGTAACAAAGAAAAAAAGGGAGCGGGTGGTTTGTTATACACTATTCACCATTCTGAAGGAAATGAAAAAATTAAAGAAGGTGATATCGTTAAAATGAACTTTATTCAGAAAAATGATAAAGATTCGGTTTTAGGCAGCACTTATGACATGGAAAGCCCTCAGGTATTTCCTGTTCAGAAAAAAATGTATGCTGGTGATATGAATGATGTATTAACCTTATTTGGAGAGGGTGATAGTGCAACTTTCAAAGTAAACCTTGATACAATGGCTTTCTATAGCAAACAACCTAAGCCAGAGCAATTCAAAAATGATAAATACATCACTTTTACTGTGAAAATTGAAAAGGTATTCGCTAAGAAAGCGGGCGAAGCTGATTCAACTTTCAACAAAAGAGCTGGTGAGTTTTTCCAGGCTGATTTCAAAGCAAGTGCAGATAAAAAGAAAAACGCGGAAGAAGGAAAGTTAAAAGCCTACATTGCAGATAACAATTTAAAAACAACTACTTCGGCAACCGGTCTACAATATATTATCAAAACTCCGGGTAACGCAGAAAGAGCTGCTTTAGGCGATACCGTTACTTTAAGTTATACAGGTAGAGTTACGAAGAAAAATGATAAAGGAAAATACCCTATTTTTGATACCAGCGATGAAAAAACTGCTAAAGAAGAAGGTAAATTTCAAGCAGGAAGACCATATGGCCCAACTAAAATGGCTATTGGATCAACTATCCCTGGTTTTACAGAAGCAATTCAGTTAATTGGTAAAGGTGGTAAAATTACAGCCATTATCCCTTCAAAACTTGGATATGGTGAGCAAGGCGCTCCTCAGGTAGGTATTTTACCATACAGTCCAATCGTTTTTGATATCGAAATTACTGACATCAAAAAAGGTACAGCACCAACTCCTGCAGCCCCGGCAGCACCTGCTATTAAGTAAGAAGTTTATAATCAATGAATAAAAAATCTTGCCCAATAATATTGGGCAAGATTTTTGTGTTTAAAAGCCTGCCAAACGACGAAATGAACGCAAATTAGGTTCATGGTCTACAATACAATCTAAATAATAATGAAAAGAACATTAATAATTTTATTTGCTGCAATTCTGGGTCTAACTGCTTGTAATAAATTTGAAAAAGGCGAGGGAGACATGACCTATAAAATTTACAAAAGTGAAGGAAAGCCTAAAATTCAGGAAGGCGATTTCATTAAGTTTAATGGAATACAGATGATTGAGACCAAAGATGGAGACTCAACGCTAGTGAATACTTACGATAATGAACGCCCGGCATTTTTCCCGGTAACGAAATCGATGTTTAAAGGTGACCTGGTTTCTGCATTGAAGCTTTTGGGTGAAGGTGATAGCGCCTCATTTAAACTCAATTTGGATTCAATGGCTAAATATTCTGGACAGCCAAAACCAGCAGAGGCTAAAAATAACTATGCAACCTTCACCGTAAAAATTGAAAAGGTGTTGCATAAAGTTGCAAACGAAGCTGATTCAGTTTTTGAAAATAAAAAACGGGATTTTTATAAAGCAGAATATGAGGTTTTGATCGCAAAAAACAAAGCGAACGAAGCAGCTAAAATAGCAAAGTACATTGCAGATAATGATCTAAAAATCACAACTACGGCATCTGGATTAAATTATATCATCGAGGCACCGGGAAATGCAGTTCGTGCTGAATTAACAGATACGATTTTGGTGGATTATACTGGTCAGTTTACCAATAAAAAAGCTGATGGCAAAATCAATGTATTCGATACATCAAATGCAGCAATTGCAAAAGAGGCGGGGATTTATTCACCTATGGCGCAGTACGCTGCCAGACCGCTTGTTTTGGGCCAGTTGCCTGCGGGATTTGCTGAAGGTGTTAAGATGATCGGCATTGGTGGCAAAATTAAAATTATTATTCCATCTAAATTAGGCTATGGAGAAAATGGCGGTGGCCCTATCAATCCATTTACGCCTCTGGTTTTTGATATTGAATTAAAATCAATAATTAAGCCTAGTGCCGTAGCAGCAGGAAGCAGATAGATTTCATCTATTTCTATGGATCCCAAAAATTGATTTAGTAATCAGTTTTTGGGATTTTTTTTGTCTATATTTTTTCACACTTCAATCGCAATAATTTTTATAAATTAGGTTAACCACTAACCAATCTATATGATGCGCTTGCAACAATCTACTTTTTATAAGTACGGCAAAATCGTGTTGTTATTTTATCTTTTGGCTGCTTGTTGCCCAAAAGTTTTTGGTCAGAATAAACAAAAAGAAATCGATCGGCTGATTGTACAGGTGCCCATGCTTATGCGTAGTGATGCGGGTAGTGCAAAAAAGCAAATTGCCATAATCAATCGTCTCTCCAATCAGTACCATTACCAGCACGGGAAGATCGAAAGTGCCTTTTTTCGCTCCTGGATAAAATATCGTGAAGCCTCAACAGACGATTGCATCATGTCAATTGATAGTGCGCTTAAAAATATTGCCTTAATCGAAAAAGATTCTTCTGTAGTTAAATTTTATATTTTAAAAGGCCAATGCTACGTTAAAAAACGATTGTTTAATCACGCAGTAGATCATTTTAGTATGGCGCTCGACATTGCTGAGAAAAACAAGGATCACACTAATAAAACAGGCGCTTTAATCAGCATTGGCTGGGCCTACATGGAAAATGCGAAGCCGCTCGAAGCCATCAACTTTTTTAATGAGGTTCTTAGGCTCAACCCTCAAAAAAAATATCAAAACAGGGCAACGGTATTATGTAATATTGCTTTTTGTTATAATCTATTAAAGCATTATCAATATGCTGAAAAATATGCACTTAGAGGGATTCGAACTGCTAAAGAATTAAATAGTGTGATGGACCTGGCGAACGGCCTGAATATTCTGGCCAGAAGTTATTACCATCGGAATCAGTTTCCAAAGGCCAAACTTTATTTGCATGAAGCCAGTATAGCAAGAGCTAAAATTGCCGATCCTGCAATGCTGGCCAGTGATTATCTTGAGCTTGCTGATGTTTATAATAAGTCAGAGATGCCTGTAGCAGGTATTGAATATGCCCGCAAAGCGGAATTGATAGCGCAAAAAAATAAGATAGATTTAAAACTGGAGAATGCTTACACCATCCTAAGCAAATTATATAGTAAAACCGGAGATTATAAACGTGCTGCTTCGTATTATGAAAAACTCATTTCGTTGAGGAAAGAAAATGAAAGTGAAGATTATGTCAAAGCACTTGCTGAATTGCAGGTGAAATATGATAGCGAGAAAAAGGCGTCTGAAAACCTCAAGCTTAAAGAAGAAAATCTCGAAAACAGACTTAATATCAGTAATAAACAACGTTGGCTTATTATTTTGATCGCCAGTTTATCTGTATTTATATCAAGCAGTATTTATTTTTATTTCTATATTCAAAACAAGTATAAAAGCCAGAATGCGGTACAGAGGTTTCTTGAAGAAAAAAATAAGGCTGTAGCGATTTTGGAAACTGAAGAAAATGAGCGCAGGCGAATATCCGGAGATTTGCATGATGGGGTAGGGCAAACGCTGGCCGCAGCATCGCTTCAACTTAAAAAAGCGAAAAATGATATTGCACAGCTGCAAAAGTTAGATGACCTCATTGATCAGGCGGCTAATGAAGTGCGAATGCTATCGCATGAAATGACGCCCGAAATGGTGCTGCACTTCGGTTTGGTGAAAGCAATGGAACAGGTAATAGATCGGCTTAATGATGTGCAGAACTTTACCGTTTTCAAATTTTTTAAACACGTTGAGTTTGATGATGTGAATCAGGTAAGGGCGGTGGTTGTTTACAGGTCGTTTCAGGAGCTTACTAACAATATTTTGAAACATGCCAAAGCAAAAAATGTTGGCGTTCATCTTAACATGAGTGATGATGAAATTTTGCTAATGATTGAAGATGATGGTATCGGCTACGATAAAAATGAAATTAAACTAGGTTTAGGATTGCAAAATCTGGAAAGTCGCATTCGAATTTTTAATGGTCATTTAGAAGTTGATTCGACTATTGGTAAAGGCACTACCACCATTTTAAGGTTCTCTTACTAGTAATTATGATTCTAAAATCGCTGACATGAAAAAGATTAAAGTATTTTTAGTTGATGATCATGATATTCTCATGGATGGCATTGAGGCAATTTTGAAAGATGTCGCCAATCTGGTTGTTGTAGGAAAAGCAAATTCGGTTGATACAGCTCAGGAACTAATAAAAAGTAGTGTTCCTGATCTTATTTTAACCGACATTAGCCTGGGTGAAAAATCAGGATTAGACTTAACCAAATATGTAAAAAAAGAATACCCTCAAATTAAAGTGATGGTGCTTTCTATGCATGATGATATTTTAAATATGACCAATATGCTAAAGGCTGGAGCCTCTGGGTATTTGCTTAAAAATGTAAAAAATGCTGAACTGCATAAGGCCATTGTAACGGTAATGGAGGGCGGAAGTTATATTCAGGATTCGATTGCATCTAAGTTGAAAAATGTTACCCAAAATACGCATCAACATCAGATAAATAATTTATCTGCACGGGAAATAGAAATTATCAGACTCATTTCGAAGGAACACACCTCAGCAGAAATTGGTAAAATGTTGTTTATTTCGGAACATACTGTTGAAACTCACCGTAAAAATATCTGGAGAAAAACCGGGGTAAAATCAACCATAGGTTTGCTCAATTTTGCCAAAGATCAGCATCTGCTATCCTGAAGAAAGATGTGATTCATCCTTTAAATAAAAATCCGCTTTTGTTACAAAAGCGGATTTAGAAGATACTCAAACTGATTAATCCTGAGGTTCAAGATACTGGGCATAGCAATACCCTTCTTCACCATCTTTAGTTCTTACCAGCCACCACAAATCATTGCTACGATTTACCAGGGTAATGATTTCATGATGCGCCGCTTTACCAACAATCGGCTGATCCGTTCCAGGACCTTTTCGAATATTTAAATTGCTGCTTTGGGTAATTACTTTCGCATGAGTGGTAGCCGCATCAACGCTAACATTTACATTCAGTACTAAGTCGCCAGAAGTAAAGTTAGGATCAATTTGATTGTAAACTTCCCAGAGATGATCCTTCGTAGCGCCATCGGCTGCAGTTCCATCTACATATAATATTCCGTCTTGCGCTCTTACAGCAAGATCACTTATTCCAGCGGCAACAGCTGCATCGGTTAATGCCTTATATTTGTCTTGTAATAACATCGGTAGAATTATTTTACAGTTAATTTGTTTTCAATTTTTTTAGGTTTTAATGCACTTAAATGCTGCATTAAGGTAATCAGCGAAGCTTTTTTAATTTCACCTGTAAGTGTAACTACACCATCTTTTACACTGGCTTTTACCGTTGGGAAATCTTTGGTTGCATCGGCAACATTTTTAGCTAATACAGGGTCTTCTGAAATGACCACTGGCGCAGCTGCAGGTTTTACTGTTAAGTTGTTTACGACTGATTTTACTCCTTTTTCAGCTTTGGCTATTTCTTCGGCTTTAGCTTTGGCTGCATCATCGGCAACTTCGCCTGTTAATGTTACAGCGCCTTTAGCTACGGATACGGCAATGCCTGCGGCTTCTTTTGCCTGCACTGCAGCCTGAATATCTGCATCTTTTGGAGAGCAGCTCGCCAAAAATAGCGTTCCTGCAATCACAGCACTCATTAAAAATTTACTTGTTTTCATCCTTTTATGATATTGTTGTTTAAATTTTAAATTGTTAAATGGCCTTTTTCGGGATGACCATTTGTTGCAAATTAAACAAGGATGATTTTTGAAGGGGCTAATATAGGAATTGAGTTGATGTTAAATGACTAATCAATCTTTTTATTTATTCACATTTGTTGATGTGAAGGCAAAAGCTGTATATGGAATTTTCCTTTGAGAAGGATGCTTAAGATTCAATCAAATTATCTAGGTGTCCAGCTTTTATAAGGATGAATGGTTAAGCAGGAGTTGTAATATTTTTTCTCATGGGTAACTTCTTCGGCCACCCAAGCCGGAAGCTGGAAGTTCTCCTCTTCAAACTCCAATTCAATTTCTGCAACAATCAGTCCGGCATTATCGCCAGAGAAAACATCAACTTCCCAGATCTTGCCCTCATGCGGAATTTCATATCTGATTTTCTCCAGTTCAGATTCAGCAAATTGATCCAGTAGCTCAAGTCCTTCTTTCAAAGGGATTTCGTATTCATATTCTAACCTTGAGGCGCCGGTAGATATTCCCTTGATCGTAATCCACGCCGCAATTTCGGTGGTGCGTACGCGAATAGTTTTATTTGGATCACTTACCAGATAACCTTGCCTCAGAAGTTTTCCTTCTGGCTTTGCAAAGCTATTCCACTCAGTTTCCTTAATGAGGAACTTCCTTTCGATTTCTTTACCCATTATTTAGCTCTTTTTAGTAAATCGGAAATGGGCATGCTAATTAACCTTCCAACAACCTGTTTTCCTTTGTAAGTAATTACCCTCAGCATACTGGCATCTTTAGGTGCCGTTAGTGCTCCGGTATATTTTGGATAAAATCGATCCGGGCTCGAATTATCAAAGCTGTAATAAATATCAAGGCCTTCAATTTCTGGCGTTAATTCAATTATCAACTGCTTATCAGCGTTGCGTTTAACTGTAAACACTGGGTCGTAAATGGCTGGAGAATATTTGATTTCTGCCAGATCCAATCTTTTAAAATGTTGCTCTGTACGGTCGATAAAACTTGTCCAGTTTTTTTTCTCTATCGGACTCCAAACAGACTCTGAGATGGCAAAAGCACGAGGCCAAAGCATGTATTGAACCTGTCGGAAATTGAAAATCTGCTCCGTCCACAGGTTTGCCTGTCCGCCGATAATAAATTTTGGATCAGCCCCAGCTGGTATAGGGTTAAACTGATAAGCTTTATTTAACCGTAAAGAGGCATAAACCTTCGGTTCTGTAATCTGATCGGCTTGCATATAATCCAGATAAGCGAAATCAGTCGGACTCATCACCACGTTATGTTTATCTTTTGATGCCTGAATACCATACTTTAGGCCTCTCCAGCTCATTACTGAAGCTGTAGGTGAAACACCACCTTCCAAAATTTCATCCCAGCCCATAAACTTTTTGCCTTTTGAAACCACGATTTGTTCAACACGTTTCTCAAAATAAGCCTGAACCTGTGGAATGGTTTTTAGTCCTTCGCGTTGCATTAATGCCTTCACCTGGTCATTTTTCTCCCAGAAATTATGGGGCGCTTCATCTCCTCCCATGTGGATATATTCGAAGGGAAAAAGCTTTGCTATTTGTGTAATTACGGTGTCGAGGAATGTATAAACTTTTTCATTTGCAGGGCAGAGTGTGTTATCTACCAATGCCAGAGGAGGTGCCCCGCGGCTCCAATCCATAATTTTCTCGCCGGAACGCACCTTATAGTTTACCGCATCTGGTGTGCATGAAAGTTCCGGATAGGAGGCAATCGCAGCCAAACTGTGTCCTGGCACATCAATTTCGGGCATAATATTGACGAAGCGATCTTGTGCATATTGTACCAGCTCTTTAATATCTTCCTGCGTATAAAAGCCGCCATAGGTGCGGGGTTCATTTGCCGTTGGAGGAATAAAATCGCCAAAGGTTCCGGTTTTTTGAACACTCCATGCACCAACTTCGGTGAGTTTAGGTAAGCCTTTGATCTCAATTCTCCAGCCTTCATCGTCAGTTAAATGAAAATGTAAAAGATTGAATTTGTAGCGAACCATATTATCGATAAACTTTTTCACTTCTTCCTTGGTAAAAAAATGGCGGGCAACATCAAACATCAATCCCCTCCAACCCAGCTTAGGATAATCGATCACATCCACACAAGGCAATTTCCACCTCACATTTTCTACCAGCTCCTTACTTTCAATTTCTACTGGAAAAAGCTGAATTAAAGATTGAACACCCCAGAAAATTCCGGCAGGTTTGTTGGCGCTAATTACAATTTGAGTTGGGTTTACATTTAATTTATAGCCTTCCATGCCCAATTGAGCATCAGGTTGCGGATTGATTATTAATTTAATTGTAGGATGATTTGCAGTAGTTACACGGCTTACAAACTTTCCTGTAGCCGTTTCAATCCGCTCAGAAAGCACAGCTATCGCTTGTTGCAAATCTTCACTTTTAGATGCCTGAATGCTGATATTTTCCGGAAGCGTAAACGTCCCAGCCTTTTTCATTAATGAAACAGGTTCTGGTATGATGGCAATTTGCGCTTGCGCAACCGGACTGTCGCCTTCAGCAACTTCAGGTTCATTTATTATACTTTGAGCGAAAGAATTTGCTGTGAATAAGCAGATGGAAAAAATCAGAAATAGGTTTTTCATTATCAATAAACTGCGGTATAATCGAATAATTATTAATCCGCAATTTATTAAAAAAAGATGGCTTTGATTTTATTTTAATGGATTTTGCATAAATTTCACTTACTAAAATGAATAACAAAAAATATTTGTGCCACTATAAATTTCTAGATGAACAAAAAAATAATTTTCGTGATTGTAGCAGTAGGTATTGCTTACATGGTTTACGGGTTTTTATCTCAAAGTTTTAAGGATGAAGAGTTTAAAAGTAGTTGTGAAAAAAAACGTGAATCAATCAACGACTTTAGTTTTTGTGTTGCCAGAGCGCACCGGCCTCAATAACTTAACTTTGAAACTTAAAAACGGTGCTGGTAAGCCAGTAAAGAAAGTGTTGACAGAAGATCCAAAAACAAAAGAATTACGATACACAGACGGGTTTTCCATTCACGATACACTTGAATTAGTTACGCCCGAAAAGCAGTATGAAATTTATGGTTTTGAGTATAGCGCCATCACCATTAATGAAAAAAAGGGGTTGGAATGTGCTTATAATGGTGCTTATATTGATGGAAAATGGAATGACAGCAATGTGTTTATGTTAAAGTAACATTCATTATTGCCTACCGGAAATAATCGCATTAATAAACGCGTCATGCAATTTTTTACTGAATGGACTCTGCTGGTCTTTTAACCTTTCAGGATGCCATTGCACAAACAGTAGAAATGATTTGCCATATGGATCAAGTCGTTCCATCGCTTCGGTAACACCATCAGGTGAGAGTGCACTAACTACTAATCCTCTTCCGGTACGATCTGTACTTTGATGGTGATTGCTATTTACCAGGCCTTTAGTGGTATGAACAATTGTATTAAGCCATGATGATTCATTCACAATAATTTCATGATAACGGTCACTCTTATCAGGCATTTTACTATGATCAAATTTTCCCCAGGAGGCTATATCAGGAATTAAAGTACCACCAAAAAATACGTTGCCAACTTGCATGCCTCGGCAAATTCCTAAAACTGGTACATCATTTTTCTCTGTATAGTCCAAAACCTGAAATTCGAATGCATCACGCTTCTCATCCACATCATCTTCATAACAATAGTGATAATACTCCGGAAGGTTATAAAATCTGGGGTGAACGTCTTCTCCTCCAGTTAAAACAATTCCGACACATTTTTCAATATCGTTAAAGTTATCGAGTTTATAGCCCAGTTTTATCACCTCAACCCGCTTATCATAACTTAAAACCCAATCACTGTAAATATCGAATTTGCTACAATCGGTAACTCCTATTATGATTTTATCTGACATGGTTTTCTTGTGCTTTCCCTTTAAAATATCTGTTTATTGCCCCAGTAAGCAAATATGCTTATAAATTTTTTATACGGTCTACAGATTGTAAAAAATCCTGATTTTGTTATCTTGCATAAACAAACCTCATCTCATGTTGGAAAACGCACTCAAGCCATCCATAGATTTTAGAAGAACGGCTATTAAATCAATATGGGCAATTTTGCTGTTCATTTTTACCTATATTTTTCTCATCGTCATCTCCGTTACATTAACTTTGGTTTGTGGCTATCTGGGCATAAAGTTAATGGAGTTTTATACTCACTTTTACACCATTCTGCTAGGCCTCGGTATGATTGGTTTCGGCTTTTTGATCCTCTTTTTTCTGATTAAATTTATGTTTAAGCATAAAAAAACAGACCGCTCACACTTGGTTGAAGTAACAAGGGTTGAGGAGCCAAAATTATTTTCGATGATTGACGAAATCATAAGCGCAGTACAGACCGATTTTCCTAAAAAAGTTTATCTCTCTGCCGAAGTTAATGCATCTGTTTTTTATGATTCGAACTTTTGGAGCATGTTTTTGCCAATTCGAAAAAATCTTCAAATTGGTATGGGCCTTATTAATACTACTACAATAAATGAGTTAAAAGCGATATTGGCGCATGAGTTTGGACATTTTTCGCAGAAAAGTATGAAAGTTGGCAGTTATGTTTATAACGCAAATAGCATCATTCATGATATTTTGTATGATAATGAAAGCTACAATCAGTTAACAGGAAAAATTGCCGAATCAAATTCCTACTTAGGGATATTTGTTCTTGCATCAGACAAAATTATTGTTTTAATGCAGGAAATTTTAGTTAAGGTTTATGGAGTGCTTAATACAAACTATTCCAAACTTTCTCATGAGATGGAATATCATGCTGATGCCGTGGCGGGGCATGTGGTGGGTTCGAAGCCGCTTATTAATTCACTCTTGCGGATGCAGCTTGCTAATCAGGCATTTGACACTGTGCTTAGCTATTACAATCGGAAAATCGAAGCCAACATTAAAACCGCAGATGTTTATCCACAACAATTAATGGCAATGAATTTTATTGCCAAAGCAAATAAACTGACTTATACTCATTTTTTTCCTGAAGTCAATCTGAGTTATTACAATCGTTTCAACAAATCTAAACTTAGTTTTAACCATGAATATTCATCACATCCGGAAACCGAAGATAGAATAAGACGCTTAGAGCTGTTGAATGCTGGTGTTGAAGATGAACAGGATGGATTAGCGGTAGATTTATTAGTGAAGAAAGATGAAATTGCAGCGCAACTTACGGGTTTTATGTTTGCTGGTGTTGATTACAGCAATGACCCCGTGAATCAAAGCGCAGCTGATTTTGAAGTTGATCTAATCGGGCAAAATGATGATCATTCTTTCCCTGATGAATTTAATGGATATTTCGATTTTCGGAATCCGTTCACAAAGTATAGCTCAAGTGATTTTGCAAAACCAAATACCATAACCAACTTAAGTATAGTAGAACTATTTGGAGAAGAAAATTTAAGTTTGATTTATGATTTAAATGCGCTGGAGGCAGATTATAATGTAATTGACAGGTTGGATTCTGGTTTGATCGAAGCAAAAACATTTACCTATAGCGGGCTAAAATATTCAAAAGCTGATAGCAGAAAAATGTTAGAATACCTGAATGCAGAAATGAAGACTAAAATGGAACAGCTGGATGATATTGATTTCAAAATTTTCGAGTATTTCCGCCTTGAAGCCAGAGCACAGGATGTTTATGAATCGTTCGAAAAGTTGGCGATTTCCTATCAGCAAATAGCCAATAAATTCAAGGAGCAACAGATTATTTATACCGATTTATTAAGTTCTACCTCTTTTTTGCACAGCATTAATCACCCTAATTTTATTAAAAATAAGATGGTACTGGTTAAAAAAGAAGAAAAAAAGTTTAAGGAAAGTATTCTCTTCATTTTAGAGGATGATCAATATCGAGATAGCTTTAAGATAGAGGAACGACTTCGTTTAAAGGAATATTTGAATCACGATTACAAATATTTTGGCGCCGATTTATACTTTGATGAGGAACTGAAAGTTTTGTTTGCTGCCTTGGAAGATTATTTAAATGTAATTACTCAAACCCATTTTGCGGCAAAGAAAGCACTGCTTGTATTTCAAGCAAGTTTAATCGCTCCTGTGAAACATCAAAAAGCCGATAGTGTTTAACTACCGGCTTTATTCGGGTTATTGCGAATCCCTTAATTTGTTAAAAATCTGGCTGTCTCTCGTATTTTTTTGCACCGTGATGGCGCCAAATAACGAGAGTAAAAAGGCAAAGGCATAAAATCCCTTCTCGCTTGGTAAAAGTGTAGCGTTCCATAAACCGATAACAAGCAATGTAATGGTAAGTAAGGTAGAAAACCAGCTTAAACCATAATAGATTTCGGTTACAGGAATGCCTTCCAGTTTATCGCGAACAGCTTTTTGTAATGAAATTACGGCAAAAAGGCCAAACATCAGTACGGTAAAATAGTATCCTTTTTCGTTTAGGAGCATATCGGAACGCCAAAGGCCTACAATAAAGCCAATCATTCCGATGCCCAATGCAATCCAGGCCGCAGCCACAAATGCATTTGATGGTTTTTGATTCATTTGATTAGAGTTTAATTTAATTTAGATAGAAAACGTTAAAAGGGTTATAAAATGTATATTCTGATCACCATTGATAACGAATTGTTCACCTTGATCTAGGTTAGCAATCTGCTTTGAATAAAATGATATTCTTCGCATTAGCTCATATAATCTTATATTAGTTATATGCAAAAATTGCTCACATCTGTACAAATGCGTAAGGCCGATGAACATGCCATTGCTAATCTGCCGATTGCCTCTATCGATTTAATGGAAAAAGCCGCCCGTGCTTTTGTTCAAAGCTTTCTGAGAGATGAGTTTGATGCCAGTAAAAAAATTGCTGTATTCTGTGGTAATGGAAACAACGGTGGAGATGGATTGGCTATTGCTCATTTGCTATGCAACAATGGCTGTGAAAATGTAAAGGTTTACATCTTAAATTTCAGTGATAAAAAAAGTAAAGATTTTCTCATCAATTTACAACGTTTAGATGAATCAAAGTGTAGAAAAACAGTAGTTAACAGTGTTGCTGAATTGAAAAATGTTAAAGCAGATATCATTATCGATGCGATTTTAGGATCTGGCTTAAACAAGCCTCTAGAAGGAAAATACGCCGAATTAGCCGTATACATTAATAACTTAAATAAAAAAGTTTATGCCGTTGATGTGCCCACTGGTTTCCCTACAGAGGGGAAAATAAGGGCTGACTATAATGGTATAAAAGCTTATAAAACCATTTGCTTTCAACGGCCCAAAAACAACTTTTTCTTCCCGGAATCGGCAATGGCAACTGAAACTTATGAAGTTGTTGCAATAGGGTTAGATGAAAATTTTATCCAGAAGCAAGAAACTGATTTTCTTTTAACAGAAGAAGCCGATATCCATCATCTTCTTAAACCCAGAAAACTTTTTAGTCATAAAGGCACTTATGGACATGCTTTAATTGTAGCCGGTAATACCAATACCATGGGTGCTGCGCTGCTTGCGTCAAAAGCTTGTTTACATACGGGAGCAGGTTTAATTACAGCATGCATTCCGCCAAGCGGATTGATAGCATTGAATACAACATTGCCGGAAGTAATGGCTTTGCCGAGAGAGGAGTTTACGCGTATTGAAAACCCTGCAAAATTTCAAGCCATTGCCATTGGTCCGGGTTTGGGAATTTCAATCGAGAATGAGCGACTTTTGGAACGTCTTATTTTGAGTAACCAACCTTTGGTTATTGATGCTGATGCTCTTAACATGTTGGCAGAAAGGCCGGATCTTATTGAAAGAATTCCTGCAAAAAGCATCATTACACCACACATGAAAGAATTTGACCGCCTTTTTGGCGATCATGAAATCTGGTGGGATCGGTTAATGACCGCTAAGTTTCAGGCTGAAAAACTTAAAATAGTAATTGTCCTGAAAAATCAATTTACCTTCATTTGTTTACCAGATGGTAAAATTTATATCAATCCAACGGGTAACCCGGCAATGGCCCAGGGTGGGATGGGAGATGTTTTGACAGGTGTAATTGTAGGATTTCTTGCTCAAAAATACTCATCAGAAGATGCTGCTATTTTAGCCTGTTACATCCATGGTAAAACCGGCGATGAATTAGCCACTGAACGTATTGTGGTAAATGCGGCCCTCTTAGCTGAACAAATATCTGTAGAAATCAAGCGACTTGCTTAAATTTTACTGACCTTATCTTCCAGCTAAAGTTGCAGTAAATTAGATAATCAGTTTCATTAGATTTTGGTGTAGAAATTGATTGCTCAAGGAACGTTAAAAAAATAAAACTAAATTACGATGGAAAAAAAAGAATATACCCTCAACGAGCTCATCAGGGAATCGGCGGAAGATCCGAACGAAAACGACTTTTTCGAGTTGGAAAAGCCAGCAATGCTGGAAGTAAACCTTAAAAACCAAAAAATATTAGCGAAAGCGGGATCGATGGTGGCTTATATTGGCAATGTTGATTTCAAACGCGAAGGATTGCTAAGTAAAGGTTTGGGTGGTTTGTTGAAAAAGGCAATTTCAGGAGAAGGCACATCGTTGATGCATGCTGCAGGTACGGGGAAACTTTATCTGGCCGACGAAGGCAAGAAAGTAAAAATTATTAAACTGCAAAACGAATCTATTTTTGTAAACGGCAATGATGTTTTGGCACTCGAAGAGAGCATCAAAAATGAAATTAAAATGCTGAAAAGCGTTGCTGGAATGATGAGTGGAGGTTTATTCCAGGTAAAATTATCCGGAAGTGGCTACATCGCCATTACTACACACGGCGAACCAATTTTGTTAAGGGTAAGCGCAAACCAACCGGTATATACTGATCCAAATGCTACTGTCGCCTGGTCTGAAAATCTATCTCCAAATATTAAAACCAATCTCACCTTTGGCTCTTTTATTGGAAGAGGAAGTGGCGAATCTTTTCAACTGGAGTTTTTTGGCGAAGGCTGGGTTTTGGTTCAGCCTTACGAAGAAGTAAAATATGCACAGAAATCATAGTATAGAAAAAATCCCGGCAGGTTAACTGCCAGGATTCATATATATATTATGATTTAAAATTTAATTAAACACCACCCATCACGGAGAGCTTTTCCATTGTTGGGTTAACACTACCGCCCATCGGTTCGATGGTAACAGCAAATGCCTGTGCCTCTTGTATGGTTTGCATTTTTTGCAAGGCCTCATGAGTAACTGAATCAGTTTTTCCGAAAACCCCTAAGCTTACAGGTTTTCCATTTACTAGCGCCCAAAGTTGGTATTCATGCTGGGCATCAGTTTTTGGTAAATCCATCGCCACATAGTTAATCAATACGCTCTTATCTTTTTTATTCCAGTAAACATTCATTTTCGAATTCGGGCTAAAAGCCTGGCCTGACATTCTGATGGTTGCCCATTCTTTGCTGTCGGCCATGGTTACCATATTGTCCAACCCTTTATTCTCATACTCAAGCTGACTCACGATACCGGCAAATTTTTGCTTGTCCAGGTTTAAACTCGCAATCTGATCGTGGGCAGCATTTAATTTATTGTATGTAATTAGCAATGCAACACCACTCACCACTAGCAAAGCTATACACGCTACCAGGGCAAAACGCAACGTCCTTATCTTTCCATCACTATTGTCTAACCTCACAATTCGTGATTGTTCCTGGTATTGAGGGGTAGAGCCAATTGTTTCTACTTCATCCTCATTTTGCAGTCCAAGCTTTTCAAACAATTTAGTTTCTACATCTGCAGATGGCTCTATGGCATTCTGCATAGCATAGTTTTCCATAGCGAGCTCAATAGCTGCTATCTCATCTCTAACCTCAGGGTTTTGAGATGCCATTTCTTCAACCTGCAACGTTTCCTCTGGTGATAAATCACCTAAAACGTACAACTCAAGTACTCCAGATTCGATATATGCTTTTAAATTTTCCACGCTCAATTAAAACTCCTTCTCAATTCTATAATAGCCAGGCGGATTCGGGTTTTTACCGTTCCTAATGGCAGATCTAACTTTTCTGCTGCCTCCACATGGGTGTAGCCTTTATAATAAACTAAATTGAGAACTGCTTGTAAGTCTGGTTTCAGGTTCTCTACAAGTTGCTTAACTCCAAGTACGTCAGGGTTAAAGGTCACCTTGTTTTGTTCATCAACGAAACTTACGTTATTTTCTATATCTTGGTTTTTGAGTGAATTCTTAAAATCTTTAGATCGCAACTTATCAATAGATAAATTCCTTGCAATATTCATCATCCAGGTAAACAAGCGGCCTTTAGTATTATCGTAATGAGCGGCAGATTGCCAAATTTTAACGAAGGTTTCTTGTAACACATCCTCTGCAAGTTCAGTATGTGTGATAATACGTGAAATAACACCATAAAGTGCCGAGGAATACATGCTGTACAATGTTTTTAATACTGCAGGATCTTTCGATTGCAATGCAAGAACGAGTTCAGGCTCTGTTAGGGATGATTTTTTTAATGCAGTCACTATTGGTTACTAAGATACAATACACAACATACAAACCAAAAAAATGTTTTACAAATCTATTCCTTGCCGGAATGCGATTTCTAAAACATTTTTTAATTATAAACTGCGAAATTAATGTTTATGCAATGCCTTCAATAGGGAAAAGATGTTTTTCTGCATGATAAGATGAGCGAACCAGTGGACCACTCTCCACATATTTCAATCCTTTTGCCAATCCTACTTCTTTGTACATCGCAAAAGTATCTGGATGAATCCAATCTACAACTGGATGGTGGTTGCGGGTTGGCTGTAAATATTGACCTAATGTTAGGATATGAACACCGTTTTCAACCAAATCATCCATGGCTTCGAAAATGTCTTCTTCAGTTTCACCCAAGCCAAGCATAATTCCCGTTTTGGTTCTCAACCCAAATTCAGAGATCCTTTTTAAAGCTTCCAGACTTCTATCATACTTCGCCTGAATACGCACTTGTCTGGTCAGGCGTTTTACGGTTTCCATATTATGCGAAACGACTTCAGGGCGTTCGTCTAAAACGCGGTATAAATTATCCCATTGACCTTTAAAATCAGGGATTAAAGTTTCTAGCGTAGTGATCGGGCTTTCTCTGCGGATGGCTTGTAAGGTTTCAGCCCAAATAATTGAACCTCCATCTTTTAAATCATCACGATCTACCGAGGTAATTACACAATGCTTTACGCCCATTAATTTTACCGAACTGGCAATGCGGTTAGGCTCATCAACATCAACAGCCAAAGGACGGCCGGTTGCCACTGCGCAAAATGAACAGCTTCTGGTACAAATGTTGCCTAAAATCATGAATGTTGCCGTACCTGCACCCCAGCACTCACCCATGTTCGGGCAGTTTCCACTCTCGCAAATGGTATGCAATTTATGCGTATCAACCAAACTGCGCACTTGAGCGTACTCTTTTCCAACAGGTAATTTAACGCGTAACCAATCTGGTTTACGTTTAACTTCAGTCACAGCAGGTACTACCGGTAAATCAATCATATCGCAAAGTTAAGGATTAGGATTGAAATGTAGCAATACTGAAATGTTGGAATGTTGTAATGTTTGGCGTGACAACAGTTGGGTCTGAAGTTAGCTACATTATTAGTTTACCACAAATTCTTTGCCTTCTCCAATAGTTCACTTCCTTTTTTAGTGATTTCTTTTTTACCGTTTTCGATGGTTGTAGCTTGAGTGTACTGACTTACCGCGTTAGACATGGCTTTGAATTTATTAATGCCTGCAAAAATCTCTGCTGTATGTGGTACCTCATTCTCTCGTAAAACCTTTTCCCAATCAATTTTTGATAACACAGAAATCATATATTTTGAGGCCAGTTTCGCCATAAATGTTTTATCGTAAACCCCATTCAAGGCTGCATCAGCATCACGGTTTTTAACATAATCTATTGTTTTTTGAATGGCTTCACGTTCAGCCTCTGAAAATAGTGGGCTGGTTTTAAGCTTTTTTAAAGCAGGAACTGCCTTTTCCGGATTTTCTCTTTTCAGGTTTAAATAAGCGTCAACTATCCATACCAGCTCAGTTTGAAGACCTAATTTATTCATGTCTTTCACAAATAAATCGAAATCGTCCAAAGATCTTTCTTCATCCACTTTTCGCTCCATGCGCATTCTGTCAAAACCTCTAAAAAGATAATTCATACCATGGAAAGCAATGTACGTTTGCTCATCACTCAAATTTCTCCATCCAAAAAAAGCCTTGGTATAGGGAAGCGCAATATCCTCATTCTTATCCAGCCATTTAATATTGCGGGATAAACCATCTTCAGAAAGATAAAACAGGTTGTTCCCAAAAAACAGAAAACCGCGAACAAACTCCAGTAAAGTTTTAATCTCTGAATCATCCAGAAATTCTGGCTGGGTTTTAGAACATTCATACAACGCAAAGGGCTGACCTAAATCTCTTGTAGTGAGCACAGCCATACTTAAAATAGCATGTTCAACATTTTGAGTGCGGATTTTTTCTACAGGATTGATGGTTTTTAGGTCTATCTTAGGAGCGCCATACATCACATTAAAACCTTCAATCAACCCAGGGAAAATATCTTCATCTGTATTTTTAACCAAAGTTTTAACTTTTCTATAATCGTTATAGAGTTGTAATGCTTCCATAACTGAGATACTTTTTTTATTGGTATCCAGCTGATGCATGGTGTTCATGATATTTCGGGTTTGCGATGAAAATTTTTGATAATCTGCATTGTTTGTATCAAGAACTGCATTTGAACGAATGGCAATTTTAGCAAACTTGTAAAATACAATCTTATCATAGTTGATATTTTCTTCCAGTCTTTGTTTATCAAGGTCCAGTAAAGCCTCATCTGTTTGCTCTTTGGAACAACCGGAAAGCAGAACAGCACAAATCAATATTATTAAATTCTTCATTTTAAAAACCCCAGCAAGGAAATAATTCAGTAATTAAAAATATAATTTTAAAGTAGTAAGTTTTTTTGAGATGATTATTTGCAGGCAATATCCAAATTTCTGTAGTGTTTGTTCTATTATTCGCTCTTAAATAACTGCTTATATTTTACTTTAGATGATTTAGCTAACTACTCGAATGACAAAGTTTAGATTTTCATTCCAATCTTAATGAAGATTTGATAATTTCACTTCTAAATTTGACGTTTTGGATTAACTTTTCCTAATTAATTCTACCCGATTTAAACAAAAACACATTTTTTAGCAATTTTTCAGTTTTCATATGCGAAAATTCGTTTCATGTTTAAAATGATTCTAAATTTGTAACTCCTTTAATATAAGATGACAAAAAAGAAAAAGACAGTTGGTAAAACTGACGCAGATGTAATTCTAATTGGCGCCGGAATCATGAGCGCAACCCTTGGTGTTTTATTGAAAGAGTTAGAGCCAAACCTTAGTATCGAAATATATGAAAGGTTAGATATTGCGGCTGCGGAAAGTTCTGATGCCTGGAATAATGCCGGCACAGGCCACTCTGCGTTTTGCGAGTTAAACTATACTCCTGAAAAAAAGGATGGTACTGTTGAAATTAAGAAGGCAATTCAAATTGCAGAGCATTTCGAGGTATCAAAACAATTTTGGTCATATCTTATTGAAAAGGGCTTGATCTCAAATCCTGAGAATTTTATCCGTAAGATTCCGCACATGAGTTTTGTATGGGGGAAAAAGAATGTAGACTACTTAAAAAAGCGTTATGAAGCTTTGCATGAATGCAATTTGTTCGCAGATATGCAATATACTGAAGATGCTGAGCTGGTGAAGCAATGGGCGCCATTAATTATGGATGGACGTAAAAAAAATGAACAGATTGCAGCCACTAAAATGGACTTGGGAACTGATGTTAACTTTGGCTCTTTAACCCGTGATATGTTCAATCATCTTAAAGAACACCAAAATGTTAGTCTTCATTTTAATCATGAAATCCGTGATTTAAAGAAAAATAAAGACGGAAACTGGATTATAAAAGTTAAGGATTTAGAAACTAAAGAAAAACGCAAACGCGTAGCGAAATTTGTATTTATAGGTGCTGGCGGTGGTTCATTACCACTTCTGGAGAAATCAGATATTCCTGAAGGTAAAGGATTTGGAGGCTTCCCGGTAAGTGGGCAGTGGTTAAAATGTACCAATGAGGAAATTATTAAGCAGCACCATGCTAAGGTTTATGGAAAAGCAGCTGTTGGTGCGCCGCCAATGTCGGTTCCACATTTAGATACCCGCATGATTAATGGTAAACAGGCATTACTGTTTGGACCTTATGCCGGTTTTTCGACCAAGTTTTTGAAGAATGGTTCATTCTTGGATTTGCCGAAATCCATTAAATTTAATAATATTCGTCCGATGTTATCGGCTGGTTTGCAAAACCTCGATTTAACAAAATATTTAATTGAGCAAGTAAGACAATCTCCTGAAGATAGATTGGCCGCTTTGAAAGAATATTTGCCTACAGCACAGTTAAAAGATTGGGAACTGGAATATGCTGGTCAGCGTGTGCAGGTAATCAAAAAGGACGAAAAGAAAGGTGGCATTTTAGAATTCGGAACTGAAGTTGTCAGTGCCGGCGACGGATCAATTGCTGCATTACTTGGTGCTTCGCCGGGTGCCTCTACAGCAGTTTCCATTATGATTGAATTATTAGGACGCTGCTTTAAAGAAGATTTGGCAACGGATGAATGGCAGGCGAAAATGAAAGAAATGATTCCTACTTTTGGTAAAGAATTGGCTAAAGATGCCCAACTTTGTAAAGAAACCAGGGAAAGAACTTCCAGGGTTTTAGAGATAGAAAAAGTTTAAAAACTATGATATAAAAGAAAAGTCGCAAAATTTGCGACTTTTTTTATTTTTTAGAAGACTTTGATTCAGTTAAGCTGCGATTACTTCAGCTACTTCTTCTGCAGAAATATCGCTATGCGATGCTTCCAAAACGCAATCACCATCTTTAATTAATAAAATTTGTGGCGATTGATGTGTCACTTGAAATAAATGAGCAACCTCAGTTGATATCTCGCGGTAAGCAATTAAATCAAGGAAATATAATTTCGTATCTTCAGGAATAACATCCCAGCTAAATTCAAAGTTTCTTTTTGCCATCGAACTGATGGAGCAACGCGTACTGTGCTTAAAAATGAGGCTGTATCCGCTTGCAGATTTAATCTCATTAAGCTGATCTATTGAAGTTAAGTTAACCCAGGTCATAAAATATGGTTTTATAGGCTAACACTTGCAGTTAAATAAAGTTCTGCAAATGACCTAAAAATGAAAAATCTGATAATCGAAAACTAGTTTCTTCTGCGTTTGCCTTCAGGATAAGAGCTATAAGCCGGGCAAAGTTTAGAAGAACATGATTCTAATATGGTAATGGTGCAGAACACCGCCAATAATAAGATGGCAACTTTTTTCATTAGATTGGAGGATTAAACCACTAAGGTACAAATTTTTATTAAAACGCAATTTTAAATATTTGCTGAAAAATCGGCCATTTTTATTGCTGTAATTGCCGCTTCATCTCCTTTGTTACCGTGTTTGCCACCGGCACGATCTTGTGCCTGCTCTAAGTTGTTTGTGGTTAACACTCCGAAAATAACAGGTTTACTATATTTAATGCCAACATTAGTAATGCCCTGGGCTACTGCATCGCAGATAAAATCGAAATGTTTGGTATCGCCCTGAATTACACATCCTAAACAAATTACCGCATCAATATCAGTTCTCTTGCTCAATAGAATCTCCGCCCCACCGGTTAATTCAAAACTTCCAGGTACAGGTAAGGATACGATGTTTTCTTCAGCCACACCATTTTCAAGCAATGTTTTCAATGCGCCATTATACAAAGCACCAGTAATTTCAGCATTCCATTCTGCTACAATAATTCCAAATTTGTAATTCGCTCCGCTTGGAACAGTGGTATGAGAGAAGTCTGATAGATTTTTTAGTTGTGTTGACATGCGGCAAAGATAATGCTAAGCGATTAATGTTGAAAGTGCTAAATGTTTAAATGTTGTAAGTTTATGTTAGCTGAATTCCATTATAGGTAGCGCCGATCGGGATGATTTTTTCACCTATCCAAATTTGGCTGCGGTCGAATTTGGATATTTTATTTTTCGGCACAATGAACGCACGATGACAGCGAATGAAATCTGTTCTGGGCAAAAGTTCTGCAAGGTCGTTAATTGTAATTCTTGTGCTCACCAGTTTATCCTTCAACTGAATTTGAGTATAATTTCCTGATGCTTCCACATACATGATTTCGTTTAATTCAACCTTAATTTGTTCATAACCATCTTTAACAAAAATGAAATCAGTTTTAGCTTCCTGCTTCTGGTTTCGAAGATTGTACAATTCATGGGCCTTATTGCAGGCTTTCAGAAAGCGTGAAAGCGAAAAAGGTTTTAACAAATAATCAACAGCATCAAGTTCAAAACTTTGTACGGCGTGTTCCGTATAGGCAGTGGTAAAAACAACCATTGGTGGGTTGCTTAAGCTTTTCAAAAAATCTATGCCACTGATGTCAGGCATTTTAATGTCGAGAAAAATTAAATCAACTTTGTTGTGCTGCAAATAACCAATTGCTGCAAAGGCATCGGTGAATATTTCATTCAATTCTACAAACGGAACTTTTGACGCATGAGATTTAATAATCTCGAGTGCAATCGGTTCATCATCTATAGCAATGGCAATCATAGTTTTTTGTGGCAATATTACAAATTGATTATCCCAACTGCAAGGTTAAATGCACAAAGAACTCGTTGGCACTTTCGCGGATAATCAATTCATGTTTGCCAGGGTAAAGCAAAGCCAGGCGCTGTTTCACATTTTCCAAACCAATGCCACTTTTCAGTTTTTCCGGATCGTTATCTGCTTTGATGTAGATGCTGTTGCTTACGTCAAAGAATAAGGTTGCTTCTTTAGTTTGCAGCGTCATTTTAATATAAGAAGGTTGTTGCAAACTGATTCCATGTTTAAAAGCATTTTCAATAAATGGAATTAGTAGCATTGGGGTAATCTGCAAATTGTTCAGTTGTTCTTCTATATGAGAATCAATTCTGATGTCAGCTGAACGTGATGTTCTGAGTTTTTGCAAATCAATATAATTATTGAGGTATTCAACTTCTCTGGTGAGCGAAATTTTATCCTGCGTATTTTCGTGAAGCATGAAACGCATCATATCACCCAGTTTCTGAATACCTTCACCGGTTCGTTCGGCGTTTTCCTGTAAAGCAGTGCCAAATAGTGTATTTAAGGCATTAAATAAAAAATGAGGGTTAATTTGCGATTTCAGAAAATTCAAATTTGCATCCGATTTTCCTAATTCTGTTTTAAGCATCTGAATTTCGGTCTGCTTTTCAAACTTGTTTTTATAGATGTACCAGGCGAAAGGGGTGGCTACACAAACCATGCAAATTGAGGTGAGTATTAACGCTATCGGAATTGCTGGGCCGTTTCGCATAAAGCCAACCAATAACAGCAGTAACAGCAGGCAAATCATAATCGCAAGGGCAACATTTCCCCAAAAGTATCGTCCAAAGCCCTTATTTGTTTTACGGAGATTTGGAATGATGTAATAGATAGAGAAAAAAGTAAAAATAATATTTACAGGAGGCGCAATTAACCAGATCACCACAAACTCATAGTCGCGGGTAGGCGAAAAAACAACTGCGAAAACCATTAGCGTAATGAGCCAGATTTTTATCGAAGTAAAAATTTCGTGAATAATGCTGCTGTTATATTGCTTTAAGAAAGGAACCTTTTCTAACAAGACCATCCCTTTTTCGCTAAAATAGGCATAGATATTAAACAGCAAATAAAGCAAGAAAATATAGGTAAAAGCTTCACCAAACAAAATATCATAGCCGTGGTGAATATCATTTTCCTCTACCAAACGATCAGCTTGCGCATAAGTATTTGCCACCATCCAGGCTACAATTGAAAACCCGGTAATAAGAACGGTAAGAATAACGTTTAGCAAAACATTGTTCTTTTTCGCCAGGTGAGGCATAAAACAGAAGTTAATGAGCAAGAAACTGATATAGAGCAGACTTACTTTAAAAGTTTCAGGAAGAAAAAAATTAATCAGCCTGCTATATTCAATATGATTATCTATAAAACGGTAAGCATTTCCTGTTCCATAACTTGTGGAAGTGCAAATGCCTATGATGGCCAAAATGTAAAGTGTAGTGGAAATCCAAAACTCCAGTTGATTGATGTTTTTCGTTTTCGGTGCGGTTTCTTCGCCAGAGAGAATAATCATGTTGGTATTTGTTTATACTACAATGTTACTTAGACTTACCGTTTCGATTTTTAAAATGTGATGGATGATTTAAAAAATGTGATGAACAGTTGGGTTGTAGGTTGTAAGTTTTAGGTTATAAGTTTTGAAAGTAAAACTAATCACGTAAAACCTAACTCTTTTATCACCTTAAGTCGTATAAACTGAACTTATAACTATCATGTAAAACTTACAACTCTTTATTAACTTCGCTCCGGTAAATTGACTTACCACATAAAATTTATAACTTCCATGATCGTATACGGCATACCAAACTGCAATACAGTAAAAAAATCTATTGATTGGCTTAAATCACATCAAATTGATTTCGAGTTTCACGATTTCAAAAAGAAAGGCATCACAACAGAAAAGTTGGCTGAGTGGTGCAATATTTTTGGTTGGGAAACAGTACTCAATAGAAAAGGCTTAACCTGGAAAAAATTATCTAAAGATGAGCAAATGGCAATTGATACCCAGGATAAAGCGATAGCTTATCTGATTGAAAATACCAGTGCTATCAAGCGTCCAGTGATCGAAAAGGATGGGAAAGCAATTCTAATTTCTTTCGATGAGGAACGATATGCGCAAACACTTGCTTAATCCGTTTGTTGTAATGTTAAAGTTTGTTAAATGCAGCTTTGAAATGTTTTACTAAGTTACTTTTGATATATGTATAAGCTGATCGTTTTCCTCTTACTTGCACTGCCTTTTGGTGCCTTGGCACAAACCGTTACCACTGGTGTGGTGTTCGATTACAATAAAAAATCAGTTACCCTTCCTGGTGTTTCTGTTCGGAATTTAAACAGCAAAAAGGTAACCACTACCACTAGCACCGGTAAATATACCATCCCTGCCAGTGTAGGAGATTTAATTGAATTCTCGGCGGTAGGTTACCATACCGATACCTTATACTTAACCAGCTTGCTGAATAGAAGCATTTATCTTCCTGTAAAATCAACCAGCCTGGCCGACGTTGACGTACGAGCTGTGCGTATGAATAGCCAGGTTACTGATGCAAAAGATCCTTTGGCTGAGAAATATACCTTATTAAATACGGGAGGTAATTTAGGGCGGAAGAGGATGAAGGATAAGGTTGGCGGTTTAAATCTGAATTTGGGTTACGGAAAGTATAAGAGACAACAACGAAAAGAGGCCGATTTAGAGGAAAAGGAAATGTATCAGGAGGAAATTGATGCCAGCTTTAGTGAGAAAGCAATTACCGACCTAACTAAATTACAGGGAGAAGAATTAAAAAATTTCATGATTATTTACAGGCCATCAATTGAAGCTGTAAAAAGTGAAAGACCTTTTCGATACAACTATCATATATCACAGGCTTATGCAGCATGGCAAAAGTTAACACCGCAGCAGCGTAAACTTCAAGATTTACCGAAGTTAAAGGTGAATTAGAAATATTCAGTTTTAAAAAGTAACATTATAAGCACATATGGCGTCATATGTGCTTATTTTTTATCTTTACGCCTGTATTACAACTTATTCACATGAAAATTAATAAACTAATTGCGTTGTGTTATGTGGGCTGTGCCTTTGTTTTCTCAGCAAATGCTCAACAAACTGCACCAACCACAAACTACAGCCCGGCCGAGGCTTTCGGGCCATTATTTTATACGCAGAACGGAAACGAATTTCGTTCAGCAATGGGTATTCCAGGTCCTAAATATTGGCAAAACCGTGTTGACTATAATATCACCGCCAGCTTAGACGACACGAAAAGCCTGGTTACCGGATCGGTTACCATCACTTATAAAAATAACAGTCCGGATAAGTTACCTTATTTATGGTTGCAATTGGACCAAAATACTTTTAAAAACGATTCAAGAGGGAAGCAGATTACCCCAGCCCGCAGCCGTTATGGCGCACAAGGGGAAACGTTTGATGCAGGTTATAAAATTCAGAATGTTAGCGTATCGCAAAAATCAGCAGCAGTAAAATTCAAATCTATTGTTGAAGATACAAGGATGCAAATTCGCCTTGATCAACCAATGGCTGCAAATGGTGATGTGGTAACCATTAAAATTGATTACTCTTACATCGTACCAAAAGAAGGATCGGACCGAACAGGCCATCTAACAACGAAAAATGGCGAAATTTATGCCATTGCACAGTGGTTTCCACGCATGTGCGTTTACGATGATGTAATTGGTTGGAATACCTTACCTTACTGGGGAGGTGGAGAATTCTATTGCGAGTATGGTGATATTACCATGGCCTTAACTGCTCCTGCAAGCCACATCTTAATGGCATCAGGAGAATTATTAAATCCTCAGGAAGTTTTTACAGCTGAACAATTGAAAAGATGGAACGCTGCCAAAACCAGCGATGCCACTGTTCATATTCGTACAGAAGCAGAAGTTACTGATCCAAAATCTCGTCCGGCAAAAGATAAATTAACCTGGAAATACAAAATTGTGAACGCCCGCGATGCTGCCTGGGCTTCTTCAAAAGCTTTTGTTTTAGATGCTGCCCGTTACAATTTACCTAGCGGTAAAAAAGGCCTAGCCGTTTCAGCACAACCTGTAGAAAGTAATGGCGTTGATTCTTATGGCCGTGGAGTAGAATATGTTAAATCAACCATCGAACATTATTCAAAACAGTGGTTTGAATATCCTTATCCAATGGCGGTAAACATTGCAACAAATATTGGTGGTATGGAGTATCCAGGTATCGTTTTCTGTGGATGGAAAGCAACCAAAGGTAACGCTTGGGGTGTTATCGATCATGAGTTCGGCCATACCTGGTTCCCAATGATTGTTGGTTCAAATGAGCGTAAATACGGATGGATGGATGAAGGATTTAATACATTTATCAACGGCATTTCATCTAAGAACTTTAATAACGGCGAATATGCCGAACGCCCTGCTAATTTAAATGCCATCGGCAAACAAGTAATTGGTAACCCTAAATTTGAAAACATCATGCAAATGCCTGATGGAATGATCGAAGGCAATATTGGTGTTAATTTGTATGCTAAACCAGGATGGGGACTAAACATTTTGAGAAATCAAATTTTAGGTGAGGATCGTTTTGATTATGCTTTCCGTGAATACATCAAGAACTGGGCGTATAAGCACCCAACACCTTTCGATTTCTTCCGTTCGATGGAAAATGCCGCAGGTGAAGATTTAGCCTGGTTTTGGAGAAGCTGGTTCCTGAACAATTGGAAAATGGATCAGGGAATTGGAAATGTTGAAGCTGTAAAGCAAGATAATAAACTAGTGGGCTATACCATTCGTGTTAATAATCTCGAAAAAATGCCAATGCCAATTATTCTTCAGGTAGAAACTGCAAGTGGTAAAAAAGAGATCGTTAAAGTACCAGTTGATGTTTGGATGAAAAATACTTCATGGGTAGTTCGCTTCCCTACAACAGAAGAAGTTGTTGCGGTAACGCTCGATCCAAATAAAGTGTTACCAGATTCTAATCCTGATAACAATACCTGGACAGCAGGAAAATAATAATTATGATTTTAAAGCCCTTGGATGAAAATCTAAGGGCTTTTTTTCTGAATGTGATGAGCGAAAAGGAAAATGTATATAAAAGTTATGATAAAATTGCTGAATGGTTTGCCAGCAACAGACCCGGTCAACTGATTGAAAAGCCTTACATAGATCGGCTTCAATTACTTCTTCCAAACCAGGCAACAATTCTAGATCTGGGTTGCGGAAATGGAAAGCCCATCATGGGATATTTGCTACAATCAGGATTTCAAGTAGTAGGCGTAGATGCAAGTGAAAAAATGCTTGATTTGGCTAAACAAAACTTTCCGGCAGAAACTTTTTTATTGCAGGATATGCGAAAGCTGCAAATTGGAAATAAGTTTGATGCCATTATAGCCTGGCATAGCTTTTTCCATTTGCCGGCTATTGATCAACCCAAAATGTTTGAAATATTCGCTAATTATCTCGTTCCTGGCGGGATGCTCTTATTTACATCTGGCAGCGAAAGGGGTGAGGCCTGGGGCTTAAATGGTGGTGAAAAACTTTTTCATGCTTCATTGGATTCTGATGAATATCGGCTACTCTTGCAGCACCATCAATTTGAAATCATAAATCATACTGTGAATGATGCAGCATGTGGAAACGCTACGGTTTGGCTGGCCCAATTTAATCCTCAATAGTTTTATAATTTCTTTAACTTTGCGCCATGGCCGATCAGCAAAAAAACAATCCACTTCACGGAATCACGCTTGAAAAAATTGTAACGGATTTGCAGGCTCATTACGGCTGGGAAAAACTTGGTACGTTGATTCGCATCGATTGCTTTAATAACAATCAGAGCATTAAATCGAGTTTAAATTTTTTGAGAAGAATGCCCTGGGCTCGCAAAAAAGTAGAAGATTTATTTCTGGATACCTTCCATAAATAAAATTTGCATTGCCCTACCTTCAGGTTTGATCATTAAAAAGCTTATTTAAAATCTTTCTAATTTAGCTTAAAAGATTTATCTTTACGAGCAACACCATGAATAAAGAAAAAGTAAAATTATGGTTTAAGCGAGTGGGCTTAATCGGTTTTTTATTCTTCCTGATTAAAGGATTAATCTGGTTAGTGGTATTTTATTTTATAGGGAAGAATGTTACTTAAAGGTAAACAGCATATTCGCTAGAAAATTCCAAACAAATACAATCACAATCGCAAAAAATTTAGCAACGTAAAAGTTGGTTCCGTTTTTTCTCTGATGAAACAGATAAATAATGAATGTATTTAAGCCAAGCCCAATTAAACTAACGACTAAAAATTTGCTAAATTCTGTTCCCCAATGGGCATTGGTGCTTTGAAAAGTCCAGATTCTGTTGATTAAATAATTGTTGGTTACCGCCAATGTAAATCCAATGGCGTTGGCGAGGTATTTATTTACTTTTATCTTTTCTTTAAAAAGCCAGGTAGCACCGAAATCTATCGCCATGCCCAGCAAACCTGTCAATCCAAATTTTATAATGCGGAAGAATAAATCCATGCTATTCTACTTTAACCAAATAAAAATGTTCTAATACCTGGTTTCTGGTGTTTTTATTTAAAAACTTCGGCGTCAATTTAGAGATATGAAAGTATTCAAAAGAATTCAATACTTTAACGTTGTACAACGTTTTTAATTTTGATAATTCAGTTTCTGAAACATAAACAACTAAATCTTTTGTGCTTTTGTATTGATTTAAATCATCGTAATTCCATAAATATTTAACTTCCCCGGGAGCGTAAAAATCAAATGAAAAAGCATCAATATAATTTAAAACCGCTGGTTTCGCAGTTGGGTAGTTTTGCTTTAGCCATGTTCCGGCTTCACTGCCCGATTGATATTTCAATGCTGCCGGATAGAAAAATACAAAAAGATATATCATGAGTCCAACAGATAGAAATACACTACGGCCAATGATGGTTTCAGTTTTAGTTCCCTTGAAAAACCAAAATGCAAAAAGAAAAAGGCTCGCTAAAATGATAATTGCCAATACATAACTGTTAAAGCCAAAGAAATAAGCTAATGCAGAAAGTATAAGCATAACCAAAGCGTAAATAATATTCTGCACCATTAGAAATGCTTTTAAGCCTTTTATTTCGAGTTTTTGTAAGTACAGCGCTGTGATTATAGAAAACTGCGGAAAAATAATTAAAATGTAATGTGGCAGCTGAAATTTTGATAAGGAGAAGATTAAAAACGTAACCGTAGCACTCGCCCAAATCATAATACTTTCTGGAGCTAAACTAACCCGATTTTTCTTTTTGAAAAGATTTATCACCGCTGCGTACAACAATACCGACCAAGGCAAAAATGCCCATAGTGTGGTATGTAGAAAGAAAGAGATATCCCCCTTGCCTTTTATTGGGCCATTGTTAAAAAAGCGCCCGAATTGACTGTCCCAGAAAAAGAATTTTAATCCAGATACCCCCGTTCGGTTAAAAACAACTTTTTCAGGGTGTAAATCAAATTGTGTATAAAGGGAGTAAAGCTCTGGAGTAATGAAAACAAAAATCAACACGATTGCTATCCACCATTTTGGTTGCCACAGCTGTTTGTATTGCTTGGTAAATAACCAATAGATGATGAAACCTGCAAATACAGGGATGAGCACAAAAATTCCTTTTACTAAAATTGCGCAAGCCGCGAAAAATGAACCAGCAACAATATGCCAGAATGATTGATTGTGAGCTTTGTAATAATGATAAATTGATGCCAGCGTAAAGGTGGTGATGTAGATTTCTGCTCGTACATCGAAAGTAGAGGTGCCGATATGTAATGCGCTAAGAAAAATTACAGCACTAATTAATCCGGTTTTTTCATTATAAATATCTTTTGCTAGTTTATAAAGATACCATGCACCCAAAAGGCCAAACAGGAAATTTGGTAATTTATAAGCGAAGGCAGAGATGCCGAAAAGTTTAAAAAAGGCGGCGGCGATCCAAAAAGTTAAATGTGGTTTATCCAGCCAATCTGCTCCACGACCATAAAGGTTAAACCAATCTTCGAAAATGATGATGTTTTTTGCCATCGAAGCGTAAAGTGCTCCATCTGGCTCCATAACTCCACTAAAAAGGGCGAAGCTGCTTACAAATACAAGTAACGCAATTAAAACTTTATAGAATGTTGTATCCTTTAAATTCATGATGATTTGGACAAATATGAGCAAAAAAAAGTCAAATTTATTTAGAGCTTAAGATTAACAAGGGCAAAGCATTATCTTTGCTACATGACAAAGTTATCGGTAAACATCAATAAAATTGCAACACTTCGTAACAGCCGTGGTGGTAATAATCCTGATTTAGTTAAAGTTGCGTTAGATTGTGAACGTTTCGGAGCGCAGGGAATTACCGTCCATCCTCGACCGGATGAACGCCATATTCGTTATCAGGATGTTTATGATTTAAAAGCCGTCATTGCTACTGAGTTTAATATTGAAGGTAATTGCCGTGAAGATAAATTTGTGGATTTGGTATTGGCCAATAAACCTGCTCAGGTAACATTGGTTCCGGATGCTGAAGGTCAAATTACTTCCAATCATGGTTGGGATACCATTAAACACAAAGATTATTTAAAGGAAATGGTTGCTGTTTTTCAAGAAGAAGGTATTCGCGTTTCTGTTTTCGTAGATCCGGTTGTGGAAATGGTAGAAGGTGCTGCAGAAACTGGAACAGATAGAATAGAATTATATACTGAAGCTTACGCTCACAACTATTTCGGCGATCGTGAAAAGGCGATTGTGAATTATATTGCTGCGGCACATCACGCAAATAAACTCGGGTTAGGCATTAACGCTGGGCATGATTTAGATTTGCACAACCTGCATTACTTTGCTCAAAGTATTCCAGGTTTACTCGAAGTTTCTATAGGTCATGCTTTAATCAGCGATGCACTTTATCTGGGTTTGGAAACCACCATTCAAAAATATTTACAACAACTTTCATGAGTTTGAAGTTGAAAGACTTTAAAAAATACGATCGTCATTGCGAGGCACGAAGCAATCTCTCAGGCAAAAAGATTACTTCTTGCCTCGCAATGACCTTGTCGATAAAAAATTAACATGTTAAAGGGAATTCTCCTTGTTTTTTTTGGTGCCTGCAGTTTCGGCATTCTTTCCACTTTTGTAAAATTGGCCTATCACGATGGCTACACTTTGGGTGATGTTACTGGTGCGCAAGCATTTTTTGGTGCTGTAATACTTTGGGTTTTATTTTTCTTTCAAAGCCGCACTTCCAGTTACAAAGCCAAAGAAATTAAGCTAATTACCCCTCGGTGGAAAATGGTTTTGGCTGGAACGTGTACGGGTTTAGTTTCGATATTTTATTACCAATGCGTAAAACTTGTTCCAAATTCGGTGGCAATTATTTTACTGATGCAGTTTATCTGGATAAGTATTTTGTTAGAATTTATCATCTACAAAAAGAAACCTACAGGATTACAATTTTTAGCCATTCTTTTGGTTTTAGCTGGAACCATTTTAGCCAGCGGAATGGTTGAGGCTTCAATTTCGAGCCTCAGTTTAAAGGGTATTGGATTTGGCTTATTAGCAGCAATTTCTTACGCTGGCTTTTTAATGTTGAGTGGAAAAATCGGAAATGAATACCCAGCGCTGCAAAAAAGCGCATTAATGATTACGGGAGCATGCATTTTGATTTTTATTCTTTTTCCGCCTGTGTTTTTATATAACGGTGCTTTAAGTGGTAGCTTGTTAAAATGGGGATTAATTATTGCCATTTTTGGCACCGTAATCCCTCCGCTATTTTATGCAGAAGGTGTACCAAAAATCGGGACAGCTTTGAGTTCCATTTTAAGTGCCGCTGAATTGCCTGTTGCGGTGATGATGGCTGGGTTCGTTTTACAAGAGCAGGTTTCGTTTTTGAGATGGATGGGTGTTTGTGTGATTTTATCGGCAATGGTGTTGCCAAATCTGAAGTACTTGAGGAAAGGTGGAAGGTAAAGGTTTAGGATGACGTCGTTGCTTCATTTTTTATTAAATCTTCTAACTTTCTAATTGCCAACCTCAGACTTATTAAAAAAATAAATACCTTTAAAAAGCAAATATTATAAACATGAAAAAACATATCCTTTATATTTTATCTTTTCTAATTATCGGCTTCGCCGGATGTAAAACCAAAACCACTATTAACCAGGATGAAGCTGGAGAAGTAATTACAGATTATTTAAAAGCTAACCCAGAATATAAAACCACTCGCTTTAATTTTGGTGAAATAAAATTTAACAGCACAAACGATATGTTTGAGCTAGGAAAATACAAATCTTTAGCGACAAAAGGATTGGTTACTTTAAGTTTAAAAGAGGCTAAAAAGAAATTCCTTTCTAAAGATAGTAGTTTCGTTTATCAAATTACCTTAACGGATAAAGCAAGTCCGTTGGTATTGAAACAAGACAATGATAGAGCAACTGTAAAAACAGTAACTTATGTTCTATCTGATGAAAAGCCTGTTGATTTTGAACAAGTGAACTCGAGTACTGCCAAGGTTACAGTATCATTAAAAATGGTTACCACCGATTTTGAGCCTTTTGATAAGGACGCCAGTAAAAACAGCAACTTCATTACAAAAACTTATAAATTAAAGTTAGATAAGGAAGAAGGTTGGAAAGTGCAGAAGTAGTTTCTTATTTCTTCGTATTTAAAAACCAGTTTTTAAGTTTTTTAAACAAGTCTACTTTCTTAGGCTTAGGGTTCCCGTCGTGTGTTAAATTATTGTCGTAATGATTTTGTAGTTCTGCTGCGTACTCTTTTTCAGGTAAACTACCGGATTTCAGTTCATCTATAAAACGAACAGCATTGAAATTAAGCATGCTGTTAAGGGAAACTGCATAATATTCACTCCTTTTTATCGGGTTCTGATTTGAGTTGATCTCAGCTGCTTGGTTTTCTGCAAAATAATCGATATGATGAATAAGTGGGTTGAGTTTTTTTAATCGTTTAGTACCTTTTCGCTCGTTGCGCCACGGATGTTCTTTTTTATAGAGTTGAGCCAGTAGAAAATCTTTGTTCCAAAGGGTAATTTGGTGCGACATTAAAAAGTGAGATGCATTATTGTCTAGCTCTGAAACATTAAAACCCTCAATAAAATGATCAGTTTGTTTGGTTGTATACACTTCAGAACTATGGAGTTTTATTTGCATCGTATTATTTTTATGGGCGAAATCAAATAATTCTTTAAATAAATCTGAATTTACAGGCTTACTAAGCCACATATCTTCCTGGAAGTAGAGCACATATTCTTCTTTTATACTTCTAAGTAAGGTTGCAAGTCTATCTGCCCATTCGCCCTTGCCTGATTTAATGTTTCTAAAGCCTTTAATGTTTGCATCCTTCACTTCCGTTGCGAAATAGTAATTACAGGGAATGTCAAAATCCCAGTTTTTGGAAAATGCATAGTCAAAACCTTTGTAAAGAAATTCGTAACGGTCGCAGGCATGAACTAAGAGCGCAACCTTATGATTTGATTTTGGCATGTGAGCGTTTAAGATTAAAGTTTCAAAGATATAAAACTATGGAGGGTTTACACCTTTATTTGAGCATAGGTTTAAATTTCTAAACCCGACAGCAGCGTAAATACTTTTTGTTTGCAGCAAACACTGAATAAACGGTGATGCTGAGGTACGAAGCATTTGTAACCAATGAAACAGATGCTTTGTGCCTCAGCATCACAGAAAATAACAAAAAGATTGTAGCGAATGGCGGGAACGAACTTTAATTTTAGTTAAAGCATTGCTTTCCAAATAATCAGTTATTCCATTAAAATTGAGGAAACGTTTGCTTTAATTTTCATTTGCAAAATCTACTATTTTAGTCGCTTTTAAGCATAAATAAGACACCTTTTTTACACTGGTACATAGCAAAATACAACACTGTTTTTGCTACCTTTGCAGCAAATTTATTATTCATACCCGCATGAGCTTAAATATCCATTACAAGGAAGATTTTCAAAATCGTCATATTGCACCAAATGAGGCAGATACCGCTGAAATGTTGCAAACTGTTGGCGTAAATTCTATTGATGAGCTAATTGAACAAACTGTTCCTACGGCAATCAGGTTAAAACAACCTTTAAACTTGCCTGCAGCGAAATCAGAAACTGAATATCTTGGCGCTTTAAAACAAACTTCGTTGTTAAATAAAGTTTTCAAAAGCTTTATCGGTCAGGGTTATTATGATACGATTACGCCAGGTGTAATTTTACGTAACGTTTTCGAAAATCCAGGATGGTACACACAATACACGCCATATCAGGCTGAGATTGCGCAAGGTCGTTTGCAGGCTTTGTTAAATTTCCAAACGATGGTTATCGATTTAACCGGGATGGAAATTGCAAATGCATCTCTTTTAGATGAAGGTACAGCTGCGGCTGAGGCGATGTTTATGCAATACAGTACGCGTAAAAATCAGGCGGCAAAAAAATATTTCGTTTCAGAATTAGTTTTTCCTCAAACGATCGATATTTTAAAAACCCGTGCTAATCCTTACGGTATTGAATTGGTAATCGGCAATCATTTAGATTTCGTGGCTACTGAAGATTTTTTCGGTGCAATTGTTCAATACCCGGCAGGTAACGGCGAGGTTTTCGATTATAAAAACTTTGCTTCAGAATTACACAATCAAAATATTAAATTAACAGTTGCGGCTGATATTTTAAGCTTAACCTTATTAACGCCTCCAGGCGAGTGGGGTGCTGATATTGTTGTAGGTACCACACAACGTTTCGGTATTCCGATGGGTTTTGGTGGTCCTCATGCTGCATTTTTTGCAACTAAAGAAGAATATAAACGCTCAATCCCAGGTCGTATTATCGGTGTAACCATCGATAGCCACGGCGATTACGCTTTACGTATGGCTTTGCAAACCCGCGAGCAACACATCCGTAGAGATAAAGCAACTTCGAATATTTGTACTGCGCAAGCATTATTGGCTATTATGGCTGGTTTTTATGCGGCTTATCATGGTCCGAAAGGATTGAAAGCCATTGCAGAACGTACACATGGTTTGGCGGTAAGCTTAGCTTCAACACTTAAAGGGTTAGGTTACGAGCAATTAAACTCAGCTTATTTTGATACCATTCGTTTCGATTTAGGCGATTTAAAAGGCGGCATTCACTCGGGTTGTTTAGATAACGAAATCAATTTAAATTATGTGGGTAACGTTGCTACAATTTCAATTGATGAAACAACCACTTTTGAAGATATTGCGCTAATTGCGAAAATCTTTGCGAAAGTTAAAGCAGTTGCGGCAGATCAAGTTGAAGTGGTAGAAAACGTAGAAACCGTAATTCCATCAGCTCTACAACGTACTTCTGCATATTTAACACACCCAATTTTTAATTCGCACCATTCAGAGCATGAAATGTTGCGTTACATTAAATCATTAGAGGCAAAAGATTTATCACTTTGCCATTCGATGATTGCTTTGGGAAGTTGCACCATGAAGTTAAATGCTACGGCAGAAATGATTCCGGTAACCTGGTCTCATTTTGGTCGCATACACCCATTTGCACCAGCCGATCAGGTATTAGGTTATTATTCAGTTTTTAACGAACTTGATAAATGGTTAAGCGAAATTACTGGTTTTGCTGCAATGAGTTTACAGCCAAATGCTGGTGCGCAAGGTGAATATGCTGGTTTGATGGTTATTCGTGCCTATCATCATGATAGAGGCGATTTCCACCGTAATGTAGCATTAATTCCTGCTTCTGCTCACGGTACAAATCCTGCTTCTGCAGCAATGGCCGATATGAAAATCGTTGTTGTAAAATCTTTAGAAAACGGTAATATCGATGTTGAAGATTTAAAAGCAAAAGCAGAATTACATAAAGATAATTTATCGTGTTTGATGGTTACTTATCCATCAACGCATGGTGTATTCGAAGAAAGCATTGTTGAAATCTGTGAAACGATTCACGCTAATGGTGGACAAGTTTACATGGATGGTGCAAATATGAACGCACAAGTTGGTTTAACTAGCCCGGCTAATATCGGTGCCGATGTTTGTCACTTAAACTTACACAAAACATTCTGTATTCCTCACGGTGGTGGTGGTCCGGGTATGGGTCCAATCGGTGTGGCAAAACACCTGGTTCCTTATCTTCCTGGTCACGCGGTGGTAGATATCGACAAAGGAAAATCAATTTCTGCAGTTTCTTCAGCGCCTTGGGGTTCAGCTTCAATTTTGATTATCTCTCACGCTTACATCGCCATGATGGGTGCTGAAGGATTAACCAATGCTACAAAATATGCGATTTTAAACGCAAATTATATGAAAGCTCGTTTAGAGCAACACTATCCGGTGCTTTATTCTGGCGCTCAAGGTCGTTGTGCACACGAGATGATTTTAGATTGCCGTTCTTTCAAAGCTTTCGGAATCGAAGTTACTGACATTGCAAAACGTTTAATGGATTATGGTTTCCACGCACCTACGGTTTCATTCCCTGTTGCTGGTACTTTAATGGTTGAGCCAACAGAATCTGAGCCTAAACATGAATTAGACCGTTTCTGTGATGCCTTGATCGCAATTAAAAAAGAAATAGACCAGGTAGAAAATTTAACTTTTGATAAGGTTGATAACCCATTGAAAAATGCACCTCACACCGTTGCGGTAATTACAGCAAATGATTGGGAGCATGCTTATAGCCGTCAAACTGCAGCATTCCCACTGCCATATGTACTGGAACGTAAGTTCTGGCCATCAGTTGGTCGTGTAAATGATAGCCATGGCGACAGGTCGTTAATTTGCGCTTGCCCACCGGTTGAAAGTTATTTGGAAGAAATCGTTCCTTAAGAATTAGGGTTTAGGGTTTAACGTTTAAGGTTTTCCTTTCCAAAGCCGAGTCCGTCATTGCGAGGAGGCTTTTTCAGCCGACGTGGCAATCTCATTAGATAAATCATCTGCAAGTTTTATGAAAATGAATTCATAAAACTTGCAGATTTTTTTTTGTAGAAAAGTTCAATTTTTTAAATGGTATCGGTTTTGTATTACGCAATGTAGAAACCAAACATTGAGTATGAAAAAATTGATTTTTGTATCGCTATTGATGCTAGGCTTTTATGCTTCAAATGCCCAATATGTGGAGCCAGAAAAGGCTGAAAAGGATGCTATTAAAAGAAAAGCTAGTGAAATTATCACTTATCCTACTGTTAAATTCGATTCTGTACAAACCCGGGCCGCTTTAACCGAAGGAAACGGGACCATAACTGGTGTGGCTTTTACCCGCCCCAAAAGTACTTATGGGGCAAATAATCCCCCAAGAAAAATTTTAGCTGCAAAGGTTACGGTACGATTATTTCCGGTAACACCTTATTTTGAAGATTATTATAAACTCTGGAAGGATAAAAATCTAAATAATCCGAAAAAGAATAAATATATATTTATGGAGGATAAGGCAATTAGATTACGCTTGGAAGCGATAACCAATACTTCAGGCGAATTTACTTTTCCTAACATGAAGCCAGGTAAATATTATTTGTGGACAAGCGTAGATTACTCACTTAATTATAATACAAAAGAATATGCCGGAACAGGGTATACTGCTTATGGAAACATTGATTATTACAAACAGCAAGCTTACAGTAATGGTTTCAATGATTTTTTAGAAGCTTTTGTAGAAGTGAAAAGTGACGGAAAAACGGTTACGGTTAATTTAAAAAATTGATTGTTCTTGCCAGGTTACAGAAATAGCAAAAACCTGCAATTGATAAAAAAATACTCTTCTACAGATTTGGAAATTAATTAAAGCAAGATTTATCTAATAAAAAGCTCCAAAATGCCACAAAATTCCTGAAGGATCGTGCAGGAAACATTCGCTGCCCCAGCTTTCATGTCTGATGGGGGTTAACCTCACGTTTTCATATTTGCCAGGTAAATCAAGTGCTGACAAAGCATTGTAAAACCGTTCTACATCATCCACTTCCATAAAAATCATGGTGTTATCTACCCAATCTTTAACGTATGCATTTTGCAGGTAGAAAGCCATATCGCCAGTTTTAAAAACCGACATGCTTTCGCCCAATGTTACTTCTTCGAAACCTAAATCACGGTAGAATTTTCTTGAGATTTCAAAGTCCCTGGCTCCAATAAACGGACGGATAGATTTTGCGTGGTGGTTCATAACATGCTTTTTTTGAGTAAACGAATATAAAAATAAAGGCTAAACATTTTGCCACCCAAAATAGTAGCACCAACTTTTTAGCTAAACGGGATTGAAATGATATCCTTTTTTGTTGCAGTGCTTCTATGGGTTAAGCAGTTACAAACCCAAAAAAGATTTATTGAAAAGCCCGACTGACATTAACTACAGCTCAGCAACTGCTTTTCAAATCATTTTATAAGATGCAGATTAAACCTCTGCAATATTTTTCTGTCAATAGGATGCTTATAAAATAAATCGGCTTATTTGAAAAACTTAACATACATCAATAGCAACCGAACTATCTTAAACATATCTTTGTATCAAATTTTAAAAAACCAAAAAATGAAATTAAAAATCTCTTCAATTTTTTTATTAGTTGCAGTTGTGTCTTTATCAGCTTTTACAACTATTAAACCAGTTGCTTACACTGTAGATGTAGCAAAATCAACCATCACTTGGATTGGTAAAAAAGTAACCGGTTCTCATAACGGAACAATCTCTTTACAATCAGGAACGTTAAATGTTGATGGTAAAAAAGTAACAGGTGGTACTTTCACTATCGATATGAACTCAATTAAAGATGCTGATGGTAGCGCTAAATTAGAAGGACACTTAAAAGCAGACGATTTCTTTGGTACAGCTAAATTCCCAACCGCAACATTCGTAATTACTAAAGTTGCTGGTACAAACGTAACTGGTAATTTAACCATTAAAGGAATTACTAAACCTGTAACTTTCCCTGCAACAATCACTGTAAATTCAGATGGTACAGTTTCAGCTTTAGCTGGTAAAATTTTAGTTGATAGAACTAAATACGATATCCGTTACGGTTCGAAATCTTTCTTCGATAGCATTGGCGACAAAGCAATTGATGATAACTTCGAAATTGGTGTGAAATTAGTAGCTAAAAAATAATTATTCCTGTCTCGGAAAAGGGAAAGGTCTCGATGCAAATCGGGACCTTTTTTTGTAAAACGTTATTGCGAGGAACGAAGCAACCTCATTTACGCGATATAATTTTTTGAAATTTTGGAAAGCAATTGTTGAGCAATTTTTAAGGTTTGTTCCCACTATTCGCTACAATCTTTTTCAAACCTATAAGGTTTTGAAAACCTTATAGGTTTAATCAAAAGTATCTTCGCTGCTATCGGGTTTAAAAACCAACAGCACTGCAAGAAACAAAAGTTGTAAATTTCAGGTTTGGCTAAAGCCCTGCCAGCTTTATTTAGTTCCGTCAGTTGAAACTGACGGCAATGAAACTTAAGACCCATGGGTTTTTACTTTAAGCTTTCAACTTTTCACTTTCAACTTTTAACTCTCATCTCTCAGCTATCTAATCTTAAAACCGCCGTCAACCTCATCAATAAAACCGGTTGCCTGTTCTTTGCTGTGGTAAAATAAACATTCCCAGTTTTCTGCTGCGGCCCTTTTTCCAAATTCTTTGCGTAATTCCATCGCCTTGCGGCCATCGAAATCGTATTTGGCAATAAAGTTTTTAATCAACTCGCCCGGTTCTGGCAAAACATCTCCTCCAAAAAATACTTTGCTACTGCCTTCGGTTAAAAGGAAAACCTGGTGATTTGGACAATGAGCGCCAGTAAATTCAAAAGCAATGGTTTCATCTAAATTTCCATCTCCTTCGATAAATTTCAACTGCGCATTGCGTTGCAAAAACTCAAAAATATCGGTATGGTAAGAAGAAGAGGTACTGCTAAATGCCGTTTCCCATTCCCCACGGTTAATCACATATTCCGCATCAGGGAAACTGAGTTCAGTTTTATCACCAAGTGCATGAATCATTCCGCCTGCATGGTCATAATGTAAATGCGACATCAAAACTTTTGTCACATCAGTTGGGTCGAAACCTGCATTTCGGATATTTTTATGTAAAATCAGCTCGCCGTGATCATCGCTAAAGCCTAAACCGGTATCAAAAAGGATTAAATCATTTTTTAACTCCACCAAAAAAGGCTGAACATTGATGAATAAAGATGCCGGACGGTCTTTAAAACTATGAATGGCAGAATCAAAAGGAATAAATTTTTTTGAGGCATCTACAGAATAGGTGCCTTCGAATAAGGTATGAACTTGCAAAATGTAGAGATTTAAATTAAAAAAGTATATTTACTGTTCGGAAACAAATATAATGGAAAAAAGATGGGTGCTGACATCAAATTGTAATGATGACACGGTAAAGAAATTAGCAGAACAACTCAATATAGATCAATCACTTTCGCGAATTTTAGTACAAAGAAACGTTTGTGATTTTGATCAGGCAAAGTATTTTTTCAGACCAGAGCTCGATCATCTTCATGATCCTTTCCTGATGAAAGACATGGATAAGGCCATCGAAAGAATTGAAAAAGCGCTGGCCACTCACGAAAAAATTTTAATATATGGCGATTACGATGTAGATGGCACCACATCTGTAGCATTGGCTTTTAGTTTTTTTTCTCAACTTACAGAAAATATAGAATATTACATTCCAGATCGATATTTAGAAGGTTATGGAATTTCTACTGCAGGTATCGATTATGCTTATCAGAATGGTTTTTCGTTAATTATTGCTTTAGATTGCGGAATAAAATCCATCGATAAAGTTGAATACGCCAACAGCTTAGGTATCGATTTTATCATTTGTGATCACCATTTACCAGGCGATGAATTGCCCAATGCAGCTGCGGTTTTAGATCCTAAAAGAGCAGATTGCAAATATCCTTTTAAAGAACTGGCAGGTTGTGGCATCGGCTTTAAACTGGCGCAAGCTTATGCACAAAAACATAACTTGGCAAAGGAAACATATTTGCAATATCTAGATCTGGTCATGGTCAGTATTGCTGCAGATATTGTTCCTGTTGTGGGTGAAAATAGAATTTTAGCTTACTATGGTTTAAGGAAATTAAATACTAATCCATGCGAGGGCTTAAGAGCTTTAATGGAAGTTTCCGGTAAAACCGAAAATTATACCATTACTGATGTAGTTTTTACTTTAGGTCCGCGGATTAATGCCGCGGGCAGAATTGATCATGCCAAACACGCTGTAGCCATGTTGCTTTGCCAAGAAGAAGGAAATTCTTTAGAGCAAAGTGAAATGATAAACCTTAAAAATACCGAACGTAAAACATACGACCAAGATATTACCCGGGAAGCATTGGCTTTGATAGGAGATAGTGAGGTTTTAATCAATAGAAAAACCACCGTTGTTTTCAATGAAAACTGGCACAAAGGCGTAATTGGAATTGTGGCTTCTCGTTTAACTGAAAAATATTATCGCCCAACAATCGTTTTGACTAAATCAAACGGACATGTAGCCGGTTCCTGCCGTTCTGTAGTGGGTTTCGATTTGTATGAAGCCTTGAGTGGTTGTGCAGAATTTCTGGATCAGTACGGCGGGCATAAGTTTGCGGCGGGTTTAACCATGCAAGAAGATAAGGTAAGTGCATTTGCCGATAAATTTGAAGAAATTGTATCGGCTACCATAACCGAAGAGTTGCTTACGCCAATGATAAAAATAGATGCAGAAATAGAACTGGCGCAAATTGATGGCAAGTTTTTCCGCGTTTTATCGCAAATGGGGCCTTTCGGGCCAGAAAACATGGCGCCAATTTTTGTTACGCATAATGTTTACTTAGATAGACATGCCATGGCAGTAGGTGCAAATCATCTAAAAATTAATGTAAAGCAACAAAATTCGCCTATTTTTGAAGGCATTGCCTTTGGTTTAGCAGAATTTCAAAATCTTCTACAACCAAAAGTTCCATTTTCTGTTTGTTATACAATCGAAGAAAATGTGTGGCGAGATAAGAAGCGTTTGCAACTCAATATAAAAGGGATAAAAGTTAATTAGCATTAAAAGATTCTGAAACAAATTCAGGATGCTTGGTGTGGAAGTTATAGATTCAGATTTATGGTAATCGTAAATCGTAGATCAAAAATCATAAATAAAAATGATATTAAGAGCCGAAAACCTGGTCAAAAAATACAAGCAACGAACTGTTGTAAATGATGTTTCATTCAATGTAAGCCAGGGCGAAATTGTTGGGCTTTTGGGTCCGAATGGTGCAGGTAAAACTACTTCTTTCTACATGATTGTGGGTTTGATTAAGCCAAACGAAGGACGCATTTTTTTAGAGGATGAAGATATCACGGAAGATGCCATGTACCGCAGGGCACAAAAAGGGATCGGTTATCTGGCTCAGGAGGCATCAGTTTTTAGAAAACTAACGGTTGAAGATAATATTCTGGCCATTTTGGAAATGAGCAACATGTCCAAAGAAGAGCAAAAAGACAAACTGGAAGAACTGATTAACGAATTCAGTTTGCATAAAGTGCGTAAAAACCGGGGCGATCTTTTATCAGGAGGGGAAAGAAGAAGAACCGAAATAGCACGTGCTTTAGCGGCAAATCCTAATTTTATCCTTTTGGATGAACCCTTTGCAGGGGTAGACCCAATTGCGGTAGAGGAAATTCAAAGTATTGTAGCAAAACTAAAACATAAAAATATTGGTATATTGATTACCGATCACAATGTTCAGGAGACACTTTCCATTACCGATAGGGCCTATTTGCTTTTCGAAGGAAAAATTCTTGAGCAAGGTGTTCCAGAGGTTTTGGCAGAAAATGAGATGGTAAGAAAAGTATATTTAGGAGCTAATTTCGTATTGAAGCGTAAGAAATTTGATGTTTAATTATAGCAAATGGCAATCGTAAATTCAATTTTTACCTGGTTAATGAAAAAGCGGATCCACCAGATCGAGCTTTTCATGAAATACCCACATGACGTTCAGCAAGAGTGGTTTCACACTTTAATAGATAGTGCAGAAAACACGGAATGGGGAAAAATGTATGATTACAAATCAATTTTAACGCCTCAGCAATTTCAGGAACGCGTACCCATTCAAAACTATGATACGCTGAAGCCTTACGTTGAAAGAATGTTGGCGGGTGAGCAGAACATCTTATGGCCTTCTGATATTAAGTGGTTTGCAAAATCGTCCGGAACCACCAGCGATCGGAGTAAATTTATTCCCGTTTCTCAGGAAAGTTTAGAAGAATGCCACTTTAAAGGGGGGAAAGATATGCTTTCCATATACTGTAATAACCGCCCGGATAATCAGATGTTTACAGGGAAAGGCTTGGTTTTGGGCGGTAGCCATCAGGTAAATCAGTTAAACGAAGATTGTTTTTATGGCGATTTATCAGCTGTGCTGATTAAAAATCTTCCAATCTGGGCAGAGTTTTACCGTACTCCTGACATGTCTATTGCTTTAATGGACAATTACGAAATTAAGATGGACCGGATGGCTGAAGCCACGATCCACGAAAATGTAACCAGTATTTCGGGTGTACCGACCTGGACAATTGTGCTGGCCAAGAAGGTTTTAGAACTTACCGGTAAAAGTAATCTGCTAGAAGTTTGGCCGAACCTCGAAGTTTATATCCATGGTGCAGTAAACTTCGCACCTTACCGAGAACAATTCAAACAGCTTATTCCATCGAATGACATGTATTATCTGGAAACTTATAATGCATCTGAGGGTTTCTTCGGTATTCAGGATCAGGATGACTCTGATGAGATGCTTTTGATGCTCGATTACGGAATTTTTTATGAATTTATCCCAATGGAAAATATTGGCGATGAAAATCCAAAAGCATTACTGTTGGGCGAAGTGGAACTGCATAAAAACTACGCCATTGTGATTTCTACCAACGGTGGTTTATGGCGATACATGATTGGTGATACGATACAATTCACATCACTTGCTCCATATCGGATAAAAATTACAGGACGAACCAAACACTTTATAAATGCCTTCGGCGAAGAGGTGATTATCGATAATGCCGAACAGGCACTAACCAAAGCTTGTTTAGCTACCGGGGCAGAAATTAAAGACTATACAGCAGGCCCAATTTATTTTGAGGGCGAAAAAGCCGGCGGGCACGAATGGATTATTGAGTTTGATAAACAACCGAACGATTTTGAGAAATTCATCGATGTAATGGATAATACTTTACGTGAGGTTAATTCAGATTACGACGCGAAGAGGTTCAAGGATATGGCGCTTTGCAGGCCTACGGTACATAATGCTCCAGCCAATACTTTTTACAATTGGTTAAAGGCAAAAGATAAGTTAGGTGGGCAACACAAAGTTCCGCGTTTAGCTAACGAAAGAAAATACATTGACGATATTTTGGAAATGATGAGTGCATCGGCAGCCTAAATTAAATATGATATGGGCTAAAATAAAAGGTGCTCGTTTCATTCTACCTAAAGTAACCGTTTTCTGGTAAATGTTGCAACTAGCATACGGGTTTAATCTTTTTGGACGTTAATTTGTAAAGCATTATTTATGAGGTTCAACAGAAAGAAAATACTTGATTTTTTTAGAAAGTCTGAAAACAGGGCGGCGCTAATTTTGGATGACAAGTCGAAAGCCAGCAGCACGATTAAAGATGCTTTAGGCAAAGCCATCACAAATAAGGGAGAGCTTGAAGGCGTTTGGGCAAAAATGCTCCTATTGTTTGGTGTGGCAAAAGATTATGTGAACGGAGAGTATACAGAAATCCCAAAAAGATCCATTGTTGCAATTTTGGGCGGCTTGATTTATTTTCTTTCTCCGCTAGATATTGTTCCAGACTTTGTTCCATTGCTAGGTTTTATCGACGATATTTTTGTGCTAAACCTGGTTTACAAACAAGTGCTGAAAGATTTGGAGGAATACAAAGTTTGGAAAGATGCTCAAATTAAAATCATTGGAAACATAAATGATCCTGCAGCAACTTAGCTTTCTCGATTGGTTAAATGGTCATCTTTTTGCATGTCCTTTTAAAAGTTATTTTGGTTTAGACTGCCCTGGCTGCGGTTTGCAACGCTCTTTGATCGCACTATTGAAAGGTGATTTACTAGCTTCGGTTAAGTTTTATCCCGCAACTATTCCTTTAATGGCGGTAATCGTTTTTACCTTGGTACACTTAAAGTTTGATTTCAAATTTGGTGCAGCACTAATTAAAATTTCATTTTTTGCTGTTGCAGTAATTGTACTAATCAACTACATTTATAAAATATACAATCATCAACTTACCGCTTAAGTATGTCAGAAGAACAGGAAAACACCCCGAAAAATAATCCTATCGATTTAAATAAACCCGAACAACCGGCTAATCCACCTTCAGGCTTTGGTCCGATTACACCTCCGCCTTTTCAACAGCAACCTCCGTTTGGACAATTTGGTGGTGGAATGGGGCAGCAGAATCTTCCAAATTCTACCGTAGCATTAGTATTGGGGATTTTGGCGCTTCCAGCTTGTTGTTTCTATGGTATCTTCGGATTAATCTTTGGAATCATTGCCTGGGTTTTAGGTGCTGGAGATGTTAAAAAGTATCAGCTTAATCCTGGCGTATACACAGAATCGTCATTTAAAAATGCCAAAGCTGGAAAAATTTGTGGTATGATCGCAACGATATTAAGCATACTTTTTATAGTAGTTGTTGTGCTAGTTGTAGCAGGAGCAATTACAAATCCCGAAGCCTACGATAGATTTTTTAGAGGCTTTAAATAGCAGTTTTAATTTTACCTTAAAAATATAAATCGGATGATACATGCCATCCGATTTTGTTATTTTTGTACCATTCAAATTGTAAATAAAAATCTTAAGATAATGTATCCAGAATATTTAGTAGAGCCAATGCGTAAGGAATTAACCAACGTAGGTTTTCAAGAGTTAAAAAATGCAGAAGAAGTAGATCAAGCCATTAAAGGTGAAGGAACTGTGTTGGTGGTTGTGAATTCCGTATGTGGTTGTGCAGCGGCAAATGCTCGTCCGGCGGCCAGAGCAGCAGCTGCGCATGAAAAACACCCTGACAAGTTAGTAACAGTTTTTGCTGGTATGGAAAGAGAAGCGGTAGATCAGGCCAGAAATTATATGATGCCTTTTCCTCCATCATCTCCGGCAATGGCGTTATTTAAAGATGGTAAATTGGTTCACATGATCGAACGCCACCAAATTGAAGGCAGACCAGCGGCAATGATTGCTGATAATCTGATTGGTGCTTTTGAGCAATACTGCTAGTTTAGGTAAAAGATTAAAGATCAAGGATTAAGAGTTTATTTTTTAATCCTTGTTTTTTTTGGGCTTTGCGGCTTATTGTCTTTGTTCTTTGTTCCTTGCTCTTTTTTCTTTGCTCCTAGAAGTCTTTATTCAGCAGTTTCTCCAACTCTCCGAAAGAAACATTCATCCTCACCCGACCTTGTTTGGCGTAAGATATTTCACCTGTTTCTTCTGAAATAATTACCGCAACGGCATCTGTAGTTTCCGAAACGCCAATTCCAGCCCGGTGCCTTAAACCAAATTGCGATGGCAATTGATCGTTATCTGTTAAAGGTAAAATACAACTCGCACTCTTAATTTTATTTTCTGAAATCACCACTGCTCCATCATGCAGCGGACTGTTTTTTTGAAAGATACTTTCCAGTAAGCGCTTAGATATTTTTGCATCAACAACCTCACAGCTATTGGCGAAAAACTGTTCATCATAAAATTTCACAAAAACAATTAAAGCCCCGGTACGGGTTTTCTTCATCGTTTTACAAGCATCTATGATGGGTTTTATTCTAGTTAAATTATTCCTTTCTATCTCCTTTCTTCCGAATAAGTAGCCCCACCAGGCTTTATTTTTTTGAAGGAAAGCATTTTTACCAATGAGCAAAAGAAAACGTCTGATTTCGGGATGAAAAATTACAATTAAAGCGATGATGCCCACGCTCATAAACTTTTCTATGATGGTGGTTAATAATTCCATGTGAAGGGCTTTTACTATCCAGTAAAACACCGTAATAATGAACATTCCAACCAGTAGATTTACGGCTAAGGTATTGCGAATAAGCGTGTAAACGTAGTAAATCAAAATCGCAACCAGCACAATGTCAACTACATCGGTTGGCGATACTTTAAGAAAATCAAAATCAAAACCTTTCATCAGCCACAAGATAGTTTTTTTTGGTTAATTGTTTAAATGCCTGAATCGGTTAATAGTAAGAAATTGAGTTCTGATTTTATATTCAAGTCTTTAAAATAGACTTTCTTAAAGCGTTTAGTTTGTTGGTGAGTTCATCAAGATTTAATCTGTATGAATTATATTCAGCATCGGTAATGTAGCCTAAATCATGTGCGCCAATAATATGATTGATTGTTTCTATGGCACTTGAGTAAGATAATGAAACAAAATAGGCCTTATCTTTTGCTGTAATTCGGGCAGAACCTTCAGCCAGGCAATCACCAATGCTGCTTGATGATCTTTTGATTTGGCTTGTTAAACCAAAAATCTCATCTCTGGGGAACTTCTTGACTAACAAATAAATGTTTTTTCTGAATAATCTTGCCTTCTGCCAAGTTTCTAATTTTTCAAATGAGTACGTATGCATAATAATTGGTTTAGAATCAATCGTCAATGCAATCTAACAATGGGATTTGTATTGCAATTTAAGCAATTCATGAATCAAATATTGCATCATTCTGTTAGCAATCGGTTAACCAATTAAAACAAATAACCAATTTAAACGCAGGTTAGCATTTCCACCAATTTCACGCACTCAACTGCTTCCTTAACATCGTGTACACGCAATATTCCTGCACCTTTTTGTAATGCGATTGTGTTTAAAACGGTAGTGCCGTTTAACGCATCGGCAGCTGTATTGCCCAAAACCTTATGGATCATTCCCTTTCTTGAAAAACCAACCAGAACCGGAAGCTGGAAAATTTTGAAAGCTTCCATCTCATTAAGCAGTTGATAATTATGAGCAATGGTTTTTCCAAAACCAAAACCGGGATCAATAATTACATCGTGAACTTTTAGCGAACGCAGCACTGCAATCTTTTTTGCCAGATAGTCTATCACTTCAAGTGTTACGTTTTGATAAACAGGGTTCTGTTGCATTGTTTGGGGTGTTCCCTGCATATGCATCATCATATACGGTACCTGGAGTTGCGCTATAGTGGCAAACATCTGTTCATCCATGTCTCCTGCAGAAATATCGTTCACCAGGTGTGCGCCTGCGTAAATGGTTTCTTCGGCTACTTTCGCCCGAAATGTATCAATCGATATGATGGCTTCAGGAAACATTATCGAAATCGCTTCCACCACGGGCACTAGTCTCCGTAATTCTTCAGCAGCTGAAACATCAATAGCTCCAGGTCGTGATGAGTAACCCCCAATATCAATAAAAGTTGCACCTTCCTGTAAAAAATTTTCTGTTTGAGAAAGCGCCTCAGAAATTGATTTGGTTCTGCTGTTACTGTAAAAAGAATCTGGCGTAATGTTTAAGATTCCCATTACTTTAGGCTTGCTCAGATCAATTAACCTGCCTTTTACATTGAGGCTTTTTTTGGGTTCGAAAAAGTTTTTTTCTGCCATAATAAACCCTTCCGGGATTTGGGTTTCGCTTTAAAAATGTATCTTTAGCTTTTGTTCTTTGGCAACAAAAATACATTAAAACTAAATAATTTACCCGAATTGGCACAAACAAATACCGCTATAGAATTTGATGAAGTGATCGCTGTTTGCAGATCGCTATTCCTTAAAAAAACAAAAGATTATGGAACCGCCTGGCGCATTTTACGGCCAAGCTCCATCACCGATCAGATTTTTATTAAAGCGCAACGCATCCGCACACTGGAAGAAAAAAAGGTAAGCTTAGTAGGGGAGAACATCACTTCAGAGTACATTGGTATTGTTAATTATTGCATTATTGCGATGATGCAGCTGGAGTTAACGGAGACTGATCCGAATGAGATGCCTTATGAACTTGTGGAAACATCATTTGAAGAAAAAGTTAGCGAAACAAAGGATTTAATGTTTGCAAAAAATCATGACTATGGCGAAGCCTGGAGAGATATGCGCATTAGCTCATTAACTGATCTGATTTTAATGAAAATATTCCGGGTAAAACAAATAGAAGATAACGAAGGACAAACATTAGCATCTGAAGGTGTTAAAGCAAATTACCAGGATATGCTCAACTATTCGGTATTCGCACTGATCAAATTAGGAGTAAAATAAATAATGAAGAATATAATCTTAAGCATTTCAAGAATTTTTGTTGGCGTTCTCTTTATATTTTCAGGTTTAATTAAAGCCAATGATCCGCTCGGATTTGGTTATAAATTACAGGAATATTTCGAGGTCTTTCACATGAATTTTCTGAGTGGTTCGGCAACTGGTATTGCCATTCTGCTTTGTACGCTTGAGATTATACTTGGTGCGCTTTTACTCCTTGGATTTTGGAGCAGGAAGGTTGCCTGGGGATTATTGCTTTTAATTATTTTCTTCACTCTATTAACATTTGTATCAGCCGCCTTTAAAGTGGTAACCAGCTGCGGCTGTTTTGGCGATGCCATCCCGCTTACACCTTGGCAATCTTTCAGTAAAGATTTGGTTTTATTGGTTTTGATTATCGTGATTTTCATTTACAAAGACCGTATTCATCCGTTATTTAAAAAGGAAGCAGCCCAAAGAAATATTGCGATAGCCATTACTTTAATCGCGTTGGGTTTTGGGATTTTTACCTATAATGTACTTCCGATTATAGATTTTTTACCTTATAAAGTGGGCTCACATATTCCTTCTCAAATGGTAATCCCTCCAGGAGAAAAGCCAGATGAGTATGAAATCATGTATCACCTTGTGAATAAGAAAACGAAGGAAGAGAAAGACATGAGCGACAAAGCTTATCTGAAAACAGAAATCTGGAAAGACAATAATTGGGAAATTGTTGGTGAGCCTGTACAGCGCTTAGTTAAGAAAGGTTATGAGCCGAAAATTAAAGATCTAAAAATAACTGATGCCTCGGGGACTGACTACACCAAAGAATTGATTGAAAACCCATACTATAGTCTGGTTTATGTAGCATACGATTTAAAAAATACCAATCAGGCAGCAATAGGCAAATTGAATGCTTTGGCGATTAATGCTACACAGCAATTTAATATTCGCACCGTATTGTTAACGGCCAATTCAGCTCAGGATGCAGAGGCTTTCGTTAAACAAAATAACCTGTTTTCAGAAGTGTTTTATGCCGATGCGGTTCCATTGAAAAGTATGGTTAGGGCTAATCCTGGTGTGCTATTGCTGAAAAATGGTGTGGTAATAAATAAATGGCATTTCCATAATGTGCCTACTTTCGATCAGCTCAGTAGAAAATATTTCGATAAATAATGATTGGATATGCCATAAAAAAAATGTTGTATGGGTTGCTGGTTATGGCCGGTGTGGTACTCGTTGTTTTTGTGCTGTTTAATATTTTGCCCGGTGATCCGGCAAGGATGACAATGGGTCAAAGAGCGGATGTGCAATCTTTGGAAGCTGTTCGGAAGGAATTCGGTTTAGACCGATCGAAACCAATGCAGTTTGTACTGTATGTAAATGATTTATCTCCAATTAGTGTATTGGAGAATGATAGTATTACGCAAGCCAAATACCACTATGCAAAAATAATCAACTTTGATCAAAACGCATTGGTAATTAAATGGCCTTATTTGCGTAGTTCTTACCAAACCAAACGCGATGTTACGGCAATCCTTTCTGAAACCGTTCCAAATACTTTTATCCTGGCACTCACCGCGATGATTTTCGCTACAATTATTGGTGTGTTTTTGGGTGTTCTTTCAGCTGTCTACAAAGATTCCTGGATCGATAAATCAGCAAACGCTTTTGCTATTTTAGGTATTTCTGCCCCCTCATTTTTTGCCGGAATTATTATTGCCTGGCTTTTTGGATTTGTACTTAGCGACTTTACGGGACTGAAAATGAGTGGCAGCTTGTATTCTTATGATCCGTTTAGTGGAGAAATTTTGACTTTAAGAAACCTTTGGTTGCCAATGATTACTTTGGGGTTGAGGCCTCTTGCAATAATTGTTCAATTAACAAGAAGTGCCATGCTTGATGTACTGGCGCAGGATTATATTCGCACAGCCAGGGCAAAAGGTTTAAGTAGAAATGCAATTATTTATAAACACGCATTAAAAAATGCTTTAAATCCGGTGATTACTGCAATTTCCGGCTGGTTCGCATCTCTGTTGGCCGGTTCATTTTTTGTGGAATATATTTTTGGATATAACGGCTTGGGCAGAACGACAGTAAGCGCACTGGAAATGTCTGATTTTCCTGTTGTAATGGGATCGATACTATTTATTGCCTTTGTTTTTGTGGTGATTAATATCCTTGTGGATATTCTTTATGCATATGTTGATCCAAGGGTGAAATTAGCATAATAAAAAAAAGAATAAATTAAACGTATGAAGATTTTCCTGATCGGATACATGGGTTGTGGCAAAAGTACAAAGGCTAAACAGTTGGCGCATCGTTTGGATTGCCCGGTGATAGATCTAGATGCAGAGATCGTAAATAAATCTGGCAAAACCATAGCGGAGTTTTTTGAGGCTTATGGTGAAAGTGGTTTCAGAACGTATGAAAGCGAAATGCTTAAAACTTTCGATTATCCATCAACTTGTGTGGTGGCAACTGGCGGAGGTTTACCCTGCTTTTTTGATAATATGGAATGGATGAACTTAAACGGACAAACAGTTTATCTTCAAATGGAACCTGCCGCTTTGGTTTCCCGTTTGCACAACCGCCAGAAGCGCCCATTGATCAAAGACCTGGATGATGAGCAGCTGCTGGAGTTCATAAAAGTTAAATTAAAAGAGCGAGATCCGTTTTATACAAAAGCCAAGTTAATTGTTGATGCTTTTGATTTGGATGCTGAGAAATTAGAAGAAGCAATCAGTAGAAATAGTTAATTCGATAAATTCTGATCAATTATTTTTGCGGACAGTAGTGCCAGGGGTATTCCTCCGCCAGGATGAACACTTCCTCCACAAAAATAAAGTCCCTTAATTTTCGAAGAAAAATTTGGATGTCTTAAAAAAGCGGCAAACTGACTGTTCGAACTATTACCATAAAGAGATCCCTGGAAAGAACCTGTTTTGGTCTCAATACTCCGTGGGTCGAGAATTTGCTCACAAATAATATTTTTCGTTAGATCTATTTTTAAGATATCACTTATTTTTTTAAGAATATTTTGCCTGGCTAGGCTAATCAGTTCATCCCAGTTCTGACCCTCATTTGCCGGAACATTAATCATTACAAACCAGTTTTCACTGCCGGCTGGTGCATCTCGTCTGATGTGTTTGGAAGTGATATTGATGTATATCGTCGGATCTTGATCAATGGTTTTGTCTTTCCATATGCCGTCAAACTCAGCCTTGTAATCTTTGGCGAAAAGAATATTATGCAAACCCAATTGAGGATAGGTTCCTTTTACACCCCAATAAAAAATTAAAGCAGAACTGCTTCTTTGCTGTGCCAGCAATTTCTCTGGTGCTTTCAAATTTTTTAATAGGTTTCTATAAGTAAACCAAATGTCGAGATTGGAAATAATTACTTCTGCTTTATGTAACTGATTTTTGCACTTAATTCCTGTTACCTCGCTTGTCTTACCTTCAGCCTGATAAATGATTTCTTCGACTTTGGCATTGAAGTGAAATTTTACGCCTAAATCCTGTGCTAATTTCAAAAGTGACGTCGTGATGCTAAACATTCCCTTCTTTGGCAGATATGCTCCAAAATGATATTCAAAGTGAGGAATTACATTTAAGGTTGCTGGTGCCTGGTAAGGATTTGAGCCATTGTAAGTCGCATACCTGTTGAACAACTGCGCAATTCTTTCATCTTTAAAAAAATGCTGATTAGCCTTTGCCTGTGTTATGAAAGCATCGATTTTACCAAAGCGAAATACAGATTTAAGTGTATCCCAATGTAAATAGCTTTTAATTTTATGAAGTGATCTTTGTAAAAATACCTGGTTGGTTACTTCGTAAATCGTTTGGCTTTTTTTGATAAAATGATGGATTTCTTTTGCGCTTGAACGTGTTTTTTGATCAATTTCATCAGCAAATTTATCCAAGTCGGCATGAGCAATCAGCTGCAGTCCATCTTCGTAAAAATACCGGCAAATCTCATCTAATTTTTCATACTCAAAGTAATCTTGTGGATTTTTCCCAGCCAGTTTAAAAAGCTCATCCACATATTGTGGCATTGTAAATAAACTCGGGCCTGCATCGAACCTAAAATCTTGCAAGTTTATTTCAGCCAGTTTTCCCCCGGGAGCATCATTTGCTTCGAAAACCTTCACTTGATAACCTTTTACAGACATCCGGATCGCAGCGGCAATTCCTGCAATTCCTGCTCCGATAATTATTGCTTTTGGTTTAGGCATGGATTTATTTCAAACCCTCCAAATAAATTTTTGTTTGTTTTTCAACTTCGTTTGTGGCGAATTTTATTGCCGATCCTACACGGGTGGTTTCGGCTTTAACCGGCATTTTGTTGATGGTTGCCAAAGCATCAACATACCATTTACTCCAGGTAGCGATGATATGTTTTTCATCAGCCACAGCCTTACCTTTTTCAATGGCATCTTTGCTCAGCTCAAATTCAGTTTTTAATCTAGCCAAAGCATCATTTTTTACCTGTGAAACGGTTGCTATTGCTGTTTGTTCATCTGCAGAAATTAAACTGTAGGCGGCAGTTAAGCCGCTAATTCCAACGTTTTTCATCTCAGTGGCCGAAACCTTATCAATTCTGTCGTTATCAGTGTGGTAAAAAACATCGGTAAAATGCCACATTAATAAACCTGGAATTTTGCTTTGCAAAAATGGAGTATGATCACTACCGCCTTCAAATGGATTAAAATTAACTGTCCAGTTCGCAAATTTGCCTTGTGCTTTACAGATATCAAAAATAAAGTCGTTAAAGTAGTGTGGGAAAAGATCTTTTTCGGTCACATTTCCAGCGCCCCATTCCGTGTGTTTATCCGTTCCCCTGGTCCAGATGGCAGATGGATCAGGCATTTTTTCAATCAGGAATGAACCTCCGGTTTTTTTGGTGTCTTCGCCAACCATATCCAAACTCATTCCCCACATGATGCCTTTTGCCCGGCTGGTATCTTCCACAATATATCTTCTGGTTGATACAATTTCATCGCCCCACAAAAAAGTTAAAGTGCGTTGCGGTACAATTTTTTTCGCCTGATAAAGCTCTGCAGTAAGCCTGGCCATTTCAGCTAATGTGCCTACTCCACTGGCATTGTCATTAGCCCCGGGCTCTTGTACATGGGCACTGAAAACGAAACGCTCATCAGGTTTTATGTTTCCTTTTACATTCGCTACAATGGTTAGCTCTTCGGAAGGATAAATTTTCGTTTGAATAGAAACTTTCAACTTTATGGAGCCTTTTAAACAAGCAACCTTAAGTTTTTCTTTCGCAGCAAAAGATAGAAGTAAGGTCCAAACCTCGCTATTGGCTTTCATGCTTCCAAACTGAATGGAAGTTTGATGAACTTCGGGTTGTGTATACCTGGGCATGGCATAGCCTAATACACCGATTGCACCAGCATTGGTTGCTAGTTGCAGTAGCCTGGAAGGATGATTTTCGGAAAATACTATTTTGCCTTTAAGATCAAGTTTTGCCAAATCAGCTGCTGATGTTTTCTCAAGAAAAACTACTTCAGCGGTAACGCCATCTGCAGTGGTAGAGCCACAATTTATCGGAATCATGTTGCGGTTCGTTTTAAAAGATATCAATGGCTGTGTTTCTCCAACAATATCAATATTTGCATCAACTGGCTCCCAGGTATTGTTTTTCATGGGGCGTTTTTCAATGCGGTAGGTAAGTGCCGCTTCCACTTCGTTTTGTTTTTGTTTTACAAAACCTGCCTTCTTTAATATGCTTTCTACATAATATATACTGGCATTAAATCCGCTGTTTCCAGGTACACGAAAATATTTTTCTACAAACGCTGTGGTTTCATAGGCATTTTTTTCGTTGAAGCCACTTCGCGTTAATTTGAAATATTCCTGAGTTGTGTTTTGGGCGTAAGTCGTCAATCCCGCAAAGAGCAGTGCAAAAAGTATCTTGATTTTCATTGTCAGTAATAAAGTCGAAAGATACTAAGAATATTCAATCTTGTTTAAGTGTATCGCTTTCCGGTTTTGTGTTTCAAACCTTCATCAACGGATAGTGGTCCTGATCCAACTACCCAAAACATGATGAGTAAGAAGAGTACGAGTACTGATAACCATAATTCTGAATTCGGTGCTGAAAAGCCTGGCGTGAGGTTAACAAAAAATACGGCGAACAGCAAAATCGGAATTTGGATCACAGCTGCAAAACGCGTAACCAGGCCAAGTGTGATTAAAATGCCCCCAACCAAATGCGCAAAAGCGACCACATGAATGCCGACACTAATCATCATCCCTGAAAAGCCAAATACATTGTTTTGAGTGATTAAATTTTGCAAGACAGATGTATCGCTAATAAACGATACGCCCTTACCAAAGATAATTAGCCCAAGAACAATACGTAGATAATCGAGCCATTTCGCATGATGAACATCTCCCCAATGTTCAATTTTACGGATTACGTTCATGATGAACCTCCATTTTTAGTGAATGATATATTAAGTTACGAAATAATATCGGCAAAAGAATTAATGTATTGGAAATCAATAGTTCAGGTATTTAAAATATAATGAGACTAAAGTTTTAACTCATTGATGTAAAATTAACATAAGTTTAATCTGTACCGTTTTGGTTTTCGGTATGAATTTTGTATTATTGTTAAAATAGATAGGTTTTTTATCATGAGCAAAGAAATATTAGAGTTTTCTGTACAAGTAGATGAGAAATTTGACCTAAAATTTAATTGGTTAGATGGCTTTTGGGGAGCCGCATTTAAATTTTTTGCAAAATAATTTTTCAAAATCAATTTTGTGCTGTCAGTTGGCTTACTGATCATAAATTTTTGCGCCTAATATTTTTCAAATTTTTCCCCAATGAAGTCTCTTTAAATCCTGATTATTTGTATTCATTCTGACATTAGCTTTCCACTTTAGTCTTTCAGCTTTTACCCTTATCTTTGCAAATAATGAGTAGAAGAAAACCAGGTACGGTAACCATAGTTCCAAACGTACACATCATTGATATCGCTGAAGAGGGTAAAGGAGTTGGCAAGGCTGATGAGTTAGTAATATTTGTCGACAAGGCTGTGCCCGGAGACGTAGTTGATGTTCGCTTAACAAAAAAGAAAAAGAATTTTGCAGAAGCTATTATTGATCAACTGCATGAAAAATCTGCTTTGCGTACGGATCCGTTTTGCGCTCACTTCGGAACCTGTGGGGGTTGCAAATGGCAGCACATGGGTTATGACTCACAACTAAAATTTAAACAGAAAAACGTGGAAGCAGCTTTACAGCGCCTTGGCAAAGTAGATACTTCCAACGCTGAGCCTATTTTGGGTTCTGCAAAAAATAAATATTATCGCAATAAACTGGAATTTACATTTTCTAATAAACGCTGGTTAGAAAAAGCTGATGTAGAACGCGATGAAGATTTTGATATGAATGCGTTGGGATTTCATGTTCCTCTACGTTTTGATAAGATTCTGGATATTGAGCATTGCTATTTGCAGGATGAACCATCCAACTCCATCAGGAACGCCGTTCGGAAATATGCCTTGGACAATGAGTTGTCATTTTATGATTTACGTAATCATGAAGGGGTGTTGCGTAATTTGATTATTCGAACTTCCAGCACAGGTGAGGTAATGGTTGCGGTTGTATTTGCCTATCCAGATCAAAATCAGGTAGAAGGATTGATGAACTTCTTGAAAGCTGAATTTCCGCAAATTACTTCGTTGCTATATATCATCAACCAAAAAAAGAATGATACGATATTTGATCAGGAAGTGAATGTTTTTGCTGGACGCGATCATATTTTTGAGGAAATGGATGGCATCAGATTTAAAATTGGTGTGAAATCTTTCTACCAAACCAACTCTGAACAAGCTTTTGAATTGTATAAGATTACCCGAGATTTTGCAGGGTTTAAGGGGGATGAACTGGTTTATGACCTGTACACAGGGGCAGGAACCATCGCTAATTTTGTAGCCAAAAATGTTAAACAGGTAGTTGGGGTAGAGTATGTTCCAACAGCTATAGAAGATGCAAAATTCAATTCTCAGTTAAATGGCATAGATAATACCATTTTTTATGCTGGTGATATGAAAGATATTCTGACTGCAGAATTCATTTTGGCTCATGGTAAGCCTGATGTAGTGATTACCGATCCACCAAGAGCGGGAATGCATGCAGATGTTGTGCAGCGTTTGCTTGAAATGGAATCGGAAAAAATTGTATATGTAAGCTGTAATGCGGCTACCCAGGCCAGAGACTTAGAAATGTTAAGCGCCAAATATGAAGTTGCCCGTATTAAGCCGGTAGATATGTTTCCACATACGCAACACGTAGAAAACGTAGTTTTATTGAAGTTTAAAGGATAAAATTGCTTTGAACATTCATTCAATCAATCATTCAAAATTCAATTAATATAAATGGATAGAGAAGAATTATTAGGCGCAACGCCGGAAGATAGCGGAGCACCGCAAAAGAAACAGGAAAGTCCGTTGGTAAGTTTAGAAAAAGACCTGGAATTTTATGCCGACGCGATTAAAGAGGTTGCCATTGAAATTATGGTTGAGGGAATATCTGCTCATCCTATTTTTATTGCGCATCAGCACACCGTAAATATTGGTGAACTCATTTTGAATAAAGAAGAGCTAAATACCGATTGGACGATTCAGGCCTCGACTTTGGAAGAGTTTGTTGAAAAAGGAATTATCAATAAGGAGAAGAAAGAATCGTTTTTAAAGGTTTACAAAAAACCTGAAGATTTTATGTGTGTATTTGTAATTGTTCCTGAAGGCGCAAATTTCATTTATTACCCCTATAAAGGTAAAAGGTAAAAGATTGGTAATTCCGTATTTAACGTTATAAAAAAAGCTACTTTGCATCCACAAAGCAGCTGATTTATCATTAACTAAACTAAATTCTTTTAATTCACATGGTGAACATCACCACTTTTTGAACTTGATGTTTTCTTAAGGGAAGCGTTTCCTTTGTAACTCACATCTCCGCCACCACTGGCAGCAGCCTCCAATCCTTTATTAACAAAGATGCCCACATCCGAGCCGCCTGAAGCTTGTACTTTGGCATAGTTGGTTATAAATTCATAAGCATCAATATCACTGCCACCGCTCGATTGAATCGTCATGTTTTCTGCTTTTCCTTTTAAGCCGATATCGCTACCACCGCTCGATTGAATAGTGATGTCATTGCAAACCACATTCAGCTTTAAATCGGATCCTCCTGAAGAACGGATGGCCAGTTTATCAGTTTTCAACTGATTTTGAGTGAATACATCAGAACCTCCAGACGCAGCTAATGCCGTTAGTGTTTTATAATTCACGTATGCTTTAATGGTGCGGTTTTTAAAAAGGCCACTCCAGTTAATACCATCTCTAAATTTAATATTAATGTTGCTGCCGTTTTGCTCAACAACAATATCTTCAAGCGTTTTTTCATCCGATTTGATGGTTACTGCTTCACTTCCTCCTTGAGTTAAATACAAGTCTATACCGCTGCTTACCCCAATGCTATTAAAATTTTTGACTGGGTAATTTTTCGATTCTTGAGCTTTCGCCATGTAACTGCTCCCAATAATAAGTAATAGGGCAGTCGATCTAATGAATAATTTCATGGTTTTTGTTTTTGGTTATTCATTAGACGCTGCTCAAGTCAAAACGTTGCAAGCAATCGAAATTATTTTTCAAATAGTTTGAATTTCATGCTTAAAATCGTTCTTTTTGTATTCAACCTATTTGATACAATGGCATCGCAACTTTTAATTCTCAATAAGAAACAAATTCAGCAAAAGATAGATCGCATCGCTTACCAAATTTTAGAAGATAATTTGAACGAAAAGGAAATCGTGCTTGCCGGAATCTGGGATCGTGGATATAAGCTTGCCATTCGCTTAGAAAGAGTTTTAAAAAAAATATCGGGTTTTAAGCTTACGCTTTTGCGTATCGATCTTCAGAAGGAAAGCAGTAAACTGGTTGCCAAAACAGATTTGGATGAAAGCCACTGGAGAAATAAGGTGATCATTATTATTGATGATGTGCTAAATAGCGGTAAAACGCTTGCTTACGGCTTGGGTGTGTTTTTGAATACCCCGCACAAGAAAATCCGCACTGTGGTTTTGGTAGATAGAAGCCATAAAATTTTTCCTATCGCTACAGATTTTGTTGGACTGGAGTTAGCTACGATTTTGAAAGAACATGTAGATGTAGTGATGGATGTGGATGGCGAAGAAGACCGCGTTTATCTGAGTTAATTTTCATTGCCGACGCTATTAACGTAAATACACTTGCAATTAACCCCGATTTTTTGCAACTTTCATGCATGTATCATCCCCAAAAGAATTCTTTTATTTTTTGCTTTTTCTCCTGGTACATTCAATTTATCATTAAGAAAGATTTTTCAGCTTTTAATTACGATCGGACTGATATTAAGGCAGATTCTTCAATATTATTATTAAGCAATCATTTTAGCTGGTGGGATGGTTTCTTCATCTTTTATCTAAACAAAAAGATTTTTAAGAAAAAATTTCATGTTCTTGTAAATTCAGATAATTACAACAAAGTTGGTTTTCTAAAATACCTTGGCGCATTTGCGGCAGAAAATAAAGGAAAGGATGTTTTGGAAACGCTAAGCTATGCCGGTAAACTTTTAGATGATCCTGAAAACCTGGTTTTAATTTTTCCACAAGGTAAGTTGCACTCCAATCATGAAAAAAATATCGATTTCAAAAAGGGGGTAATGCAAGTAATCAATTCCAGTAAAAAAAAGGTTAGCATAATATTCTCAGCCACTTTTATCGATTACTTCTCTAAAAGAAAACCAACTGTAAACATTTATCTTCAGCATTGGGAAAATGAAGAATACGTAAGTTTGCAATTATTAAAAAGTGCTTATAATAAACATTACGATCAGTCGCTTGTTAAACAAACACAAATTACTGAATGACAATATTTATTTATGCGGTTTTGATTTTCCTGGTCATCAGGTTTTCAGTAACTGTTTTCAACTTTCTTTCTAACCCGAAATTACCCAGGGTTGTTAAGCATTACCACGATCTGGTTTCCATTCTTATTCCAGCCCGCAATGAGGCAGAAAATATCATTACATTGCTCGAATCAATAAGAGATCAGGATTATTCAAACTATGAAGTTATTGTGCTTGATGATGACAGCACTGATCAAACTTTTGAGCTTGTAAATGCTTTTAGTGAAACTACACCTAAATTTAACATTGTAAAAGGAAAGCCACTTCCTACAAGCTGGCTCGGTAAAAATTATGCCTGTCATCAACTTGCAGAATTGGCCAACGGAAAATACCTGCTTTTTATAGATGCAGATGAATCTATAAAAAAAGGGCTCATCAACAGTTTAATTGATAGAATGGAGAAAGGCAACTTAGCTTTGCTGAGTGTTTTCACCAATCAAATTATGAAAACAATCGGTGAAAAGTTAACCGTTCCGCTGATGCATTTTATTTTACTGAACTTACTTCCAATGCGATTGGTTAAATTTTCGGAAAACCCCGCCTTTGCTGCAGCGAGCGGGCAATGCATGTTTTTTAAAGCCAGCAGATATAGAGATAATCAATGGCATATGCAGGTAAAACATATGGTAGTAGAAGATGTTGAGATAATGAAGTTAGTGAAACAACGAAAATATCATGCAGAGGCACTTTTGGCCAACAACCTGATTTATTGCAGAATGTATAAAAACCTTAATGAAAGCCTAAGCGGGTTTAGTAAAAATTTACTAGCGGGTTTTGGTAATAACATTTTAATATTGCTATTTTACCAGCTTTTGGTAGTTATAGGGCCAGTAATTTTATGTTTAAACTTTAATGCAGATTTGCTGGTATTACCAATAACATTAATTGTTTTAAGCAGACTGATGATTTCCTATTTATCAGGGCAGAATGTTTTAATAAATTTGATTTTACATCCATTACAGATGTTATTCTTTTTAATTATTTCATTGATTTCAATACAAAAACACATATTAAAAAAAGGTACATGGAAGGGCAGAACGATCAAAGCGATTTAAAAGTTAAAAAAATTGCAGTTGCTGTAATCATTATTTTTCATTTGGTGGGCTTGATTGGTTTCTTATTGCCGGTAACACAACCTTATTTTATCAAACTGGTTCCTTTTCACCTATTGCTGATGTTTGCTATTATCTTATTCACTTACAATGCCAACATTAAAAGGTTGCTGCTTTTTGTTTCAGGTGTTTTTCTGTGCGGTTTCCTGGTTGAAGTTTTAGGTGTTCATACGGGGAAGATATTTGGAAGTTATTACTATGGCGACACATTAGGATACAAAATTGCGGCGGTTCCAATATTAATGGGCGTAAACTGGGTTATTTTAATATTCAGTGTGGGGCAGATGATGAAAAGCCTGAAAATTAGAAACAGTATCCTGGCATCAGTTTTAGGTGCGATAACACTCGTTATTTTCGATTACTTTTTAGAGCCTGTAGCCATGAAGTTTGACTACTGGGAGTGGGATTTACACGAAATTCCAGGTCAAAATTTCGTAGCCTGGTTTATCGTTTCGCTTATTTTATTTAAATTTTATTATGCCCTGGGCTTAAAGCAGCAAAAATACATTGGTACAGCAATGTTCGTTTCGCAGCTAATCTTTTTTGTTGTCTTGTACATGACAACCGGATCAAATATTTTTGCTTAATTTTGCAACACAATGGGTTATAATCTACAAGTCAATATCGATAAATCATCAGGCTTTTGCTTTGGCGTTGTCTATGCAATTGAGATGGCAGAAGATATTCTGGATAATGAGGGATATTTGTACTGTCTTGGTGATATTGTTCATAATGATGAAGAAGTTGAGCGTTTAACTAACCGTGGTTTAAAAATCATTGATCATGATTTTTTAAAAGACTTAAAAAATGAGAAGGTTTTAATCAGGGCACATGGTGAAGCACCTTCAACTTATCAGTTAGCGCTTGAAAACAATCTTACGCTGATTGACGCATCCTGCCCGGTAGTTTTGAAACTCCAAAACAGAATTAAAAACTCTCATGATGACGAGGAGCAGATTTTAATCTTCGGTAAACATGGCCATGCGGAGGTGATTGGTTTACAAGGTCAAACTGATGGAAAAGCAATTGTATTTCAGGATTTGGCTGAGCTGGATGGTGTAGAATTGCCTTCGAAATTTACACTATATAGCCAAACAACTAAAAGCGTTGATAAATTTTATCACATCAAAGATCAACTGCTGTCACGTGGCTATGAGGTTAAAGCAAACGATACGATTTGCCGCCAAGTATCAAATCGTTACGAAGAGTTGGAAAACTTTGTAAGTCATTACGACAAAATTGTTTTCGTATCAGGTAAAAAGTCATCCAACGGAAAAGTGCTTTATGATGTATGCAAAAAGTACAATGATAATTCTTATTTCATTTCGAATGTGGAAGAGTTAAATCAGAACTGGTTTAACGAGAACGACAAAGTTGGCATTTGCGGCGCTACTTCCACACCAATGTGGTTGATGGAAAAAGTTAAAGCCGAACTGGAAACCTACTAAAAGAACCTTTCCTTAAATCAATTTTCGGTTTAAGCTGTTTAATCGAACAAACAAGAAGATTAATAACTAAATTGAAAAGTTTCAACTCATTTTCAGGAATTTTAGTCGCATCAACGGTAATAATCTGTTGGTTTACCTCCTTGTTTTTTTTACTGCGATGGGATTTCGATTGGAGCAACCCATTTGTTTACCTAATGGTTTTAGTGCAAATGCATTTGTATACGGGATTATTTATTACTGCCCATGATGCCATGCATGGCACCATTTCCTCAAATAAAACCATTAATAATTTCTTCGGTTATCTTGCCGTATTTATATATGCCGGGTTTTTTTATAACCGGTTATATACCAAGCATCACCAACACCATAGTCATGTACATACCGAAGCTGATCCAGATTTTGCACTCCATGGTTTCTGGAAATGGTATTTTCGTTTTATGATGAATTACGTTACCATCATTCAATTGGTAATTATGGCGATTGCTTATAATGTACTGAATATTTGGGTTGAGGAAAAGAATCTGCTACTTTTTTGGGTGTTACCATCATTAATGAGTACGTTTCAGTTATTCTATTTTGGAACTTACTTACCACATAAGGGTGAACATGATAATGAATACCACGCCTCAACATTACAAAAAAATCATTTTGTAGCTTTTATTACCTGCTATTTTTTTGGGTATCATTTAGAACATCATCAAAAACCCAGTATGCCCTGGTGGCAGTTGTATAAAACTAAATAATACTGGTAAGGCTTTTTACTAAATCTTGATACTTTGTACTGAATACTTGCAACTAAAAAAGCGATATTTGCGCCACAGAACATATTTTAATACGAGATGAGCAAAAAGGGAATTTTACTGGTAAATTTAGGAACACCTGATAGTCCGCAAACTTCAGACGTTAAAAAGTATCTCGATCAGTTTTTAATGGATGAGCGTGTAATTGACATTCCTAAGTTAAACAGAACATTATTGGTAAAAGGAATTATCGTTCCTTTCCGTAGCCCGAAAACTGCCAAACTGTATAAAGAAATATGGAATGAAAATGGCTCACCACTTTTGTATTATAGCCGCCTGCAAGCTAAAATGTTGCAGGAGAGGTTAGGCGAAGAATACCACGTTGAGCTTGCAATGCGTTACCAAAGTCCATCTATTGCATCTGCGTTAGCCAATTTAAAAGCAGGTTTAGTTGAAAGTATTCAGGTTATCCCAATGTTTCCACAATATGCATCTGCAAGTTCTGGCTCGGTAATGCAACTGGTGATGGAATTGGTGAGTAAATGGCCAACTGTTCCGCCGATATCATTTGTTAATTCGTTTCACGATAATGAATTGATGATTAAAGTTTTTGCAGAAAATGCCCGCAAGCACCAGGTAGAAAGTTATGATCATGTATTATTCAGTTTCCACGGCCTACCAGAAAGACAGTTGCTTAAATGTGATCACACTGGAAGTTATTGTTTGAAAAATGCTGATTGCTGCCAAACTTTAAATGATACGAATAAGTTTTGCTACTCTGCCCAAGGGCATGATACAGCCAGGTTAATTGCTGCTGAATTAAACCTTGCAAAGGATAAATACACGGTTTGTTTCCAGTCTCGCTTAGGAAAAGAACCATGGGTACAACCTTATACTACTGATGTATTGAAGAAACTTGCGGCTGAAGGGAAAAAACGCCTATTGGTATTTAGCCCTGCTTTTGTGGCCGATTGTTTGGAAACACTGTACGAAATTACAGTTGAATATCATGAAGAGTTTAAAGCATTGGGTGGTGAGCATGTTCAGCTGGTTGAAAGTTTAAATGATAGCCCGGTATTTATTGAGGCACTCGCCGGAATGGTTAAATAGGTAATTTTATGGCTAGATTTATTATTTTAATGGGTGTTTCCGGAAGTGGTAAAACTGTTATAGGTAAAGCGCTAGCACCAAAATTAAACGCAGAATTTATTGATGGTGATAACCTGCACTCACAGCGAAATGTGGATAAAATGGCTGCGGGAATACCCCTTACAGACGAAGATCGGCTGGATTGGTTAAATCTGATTGCAAAGGTTGGTTATGATCATGCAGCACATGGAACCACTTGCATCATTGCCTGCTCTGCGCTTAAAAAGAAATACCGTGATAATTTAAGGTCAAATAATCCTGCTATGAAGTTTATTTATTTAAAAGGAAATTATGATCTTATCTACAGCCGTATTGCTAAGAGATCACATCAATATATGCCTGCTAGCTTACTTAAAAGCCAGTTCGATACTTTAGAAGAACCTCAAAACGATGAGCCTGATGTGTTTGTAGTTTCAATCGATCAGGAAATTTCCGGTATTGTTAGCGATGTTGTTAACGCTGGTTTGGTTTAAATGTAACGTATTTCTCAACTAGTTTAAGAACTAATTTACAAACTGCTTGCTGATCGGTAATTTCTGTTGAAGTTCTACTCGAATCACAGTAGATAATTTTTCTCAATTTATTATCTATAACGAAAAGATTGGCATAGATACCTTTGTAGACAGATGATCCATAATATCCCGAAACTGCAATATGCAGCGTAAACTCAATACAACAAACGCCTTAAGCTTTTTGGATTTACTCCATGTCAGATAATTATGCGTTATATCAATATATTGTCGCTGAGATAAAGTTTCTAAATCAGGTATGCTTTTATATCTAACGCCTGGAAGTTGATGTTTCAAACTTTCGAACAATTCTTGAGAAATTTTTGAACTTAAAGCTGCATCGAAAGTATTGGCATTTCCATCGCCCATTTTAGCAGCATCTACAATAGGTGTAACTAGCACTAAACTGTCCAGGTTAATTTTTTTAAATTCTTGCTGAGCAAAAGTGTTTTTGATCAAAAATAGAAGTCCTAAAAGCGTAACTAATCTTAATTTCATGAAATTTGATGAAGTATAATTTCTGTGGCTCCCTTTTTTTCTTCCACATATTTTTTTGCTGCGTTTGCGGCCTGAGCGTTCTTTAAAAAGCTATCAAAAGCATTCAATAGTTCATCTGCTGAAGAAACACTTTTCGCAGCACCAATAGCAATCAAATCTTTCGCTTCCTGAAATTTATCATACTTTGGGCCGAAAATTACTGGTAAGCCAAAAGCTGCAGCTTCCAAAGTATTGTGTATACCAGCTCCGAAACCACCACCGATGTATGCCACCTTGCCATACCGGTATAGCGAAGAAAGCATGCCAATGTTATCAATAATTAAGACTTGCACATTCGCAATCGGAGTATTGCCTGCCTTTAATAGCGACGCTAAAACTGAAAACCGCATGCTTCCATCTGGAAATTGTTTTTCAATACTTTCGATGTGGCTTTCATGAATTTCATGCGGAGCAACAATAAATCTCCAATTTGGATATTTTTCAGGTAAGATAGAGAGTAGTTTTTCATCTTCGGGCCAGGTACTTCCACACACTAAAACAGGCGAATCACCAATAAAATTTTCGATTTCTGGCAAGCTTCGCGGAGTTTGTGCGTTTTCATAAACCCGATCGAATCTCGTATCACCACTGACAACAGTGTTATTTAATCCAATTGAATTGAGCAGAATCTTACTTTCCTCATTTTGAACAAAAAAGTAAGTAACTGATTTAAGAATATTTCGATAAAAGCCACCATACCATTTAAAGAAAGCCTGGCTTGGCCTGAAAATTCCTGAAATTACATATAATGGAATTTTCCGAGTGTTTAATTCTTTGAAATAGAAATGCCAAAATTCATACTTAGTGAAAATTGCCATTTCAGGGTTGATGAGATTTAAAAATCGCTTTGCGTTCTGAGCGGTATCAATCGGAAGGTAAAATACATTAGCCAAGGCATAGTTTTTTCTGATTTCGTATCCAGAAGGGGAAAAAAAAGTAACCACTATTTTTTTTTCAGGGTAAACCGCTTTAAATTTCTCTAAAACAGGTCTGCCTTGTTCAAATTCGCCAAGTGATGCAAAATGGAACCATATGTGTTTTTGGTTCGAATCGACCTGATTTTTGATGTCTTGAAATAGGTTTTTCCGCCCGTTTATAAATAATTTCGCCTTGTTGTTAAATAGCGCAAAAATCGAAATAATTAAATTGTAAAGCCTAATTCCTAATATGTAAAGCAAAAGCATTGTTGTAATTTCCTATCTTCGTGGCCAAGATAAAACGAATATATTTAAAAAGCTTAAAAATATATGAAGATAGCCGTTATTGGTACCGGATATGTAGGATTAGTGACCGGAACATGTTTAGCAGAAACAGGAAACGACGTAATATGTGTAGACATTAATGAGCAAAAGGTACAAAAAATGCAAAATGGTGAGGTTCCCATTTACGAGCCTGGTTTAGATTTATTGTTTCATAGAAATATTAAACAAGGAAGATTAACTTTCACTACTGTTCTTGCAGATGCCATCAAAGACGCCCAAATTATTTTTATGGCTTTACCAACGCCTCCAGGCGGCGATGGCGCCGCAGACCTTTCTTATATATTGGGAGCAGCAAAGGATATTTCAAAACTGATTACAGAATATAAAATTATCGTTAATAAATCGACAGTTCCGGTTGGAACTGCTGATAAAGTAAAAGCGGTATTTGCGGAAAACACCACAGTTGAAGTTGATGTGGTTTCCAATCCCGAATTTTTGAGGGAAGGGGTTGCAGTTGATGATTTCATGAAACCTGACCGTGTGGTTTTAGGTACAAAAAGTGAAAGAGCTAAAAAATTAATGACCGAGCTTTATGGGCCATATGTTCGCCAGGGAAACCCGATCTTATTTATGGATGAGCGCTCTTCTGAATTGACGAAATATGCGGCGAATTCATTTTTGGCTACCAAAATCACCTTCATGAATGAAATTGCTAACCTTTGTGAACTGGTGGGCGCCGATGTTGATGCCGTGAGAAAAGGTATTGGTTCAGATGAACGGATCGGCAAACGTTTCTTGTTCCCTGGTGTAGGTTATGGCGGTTCGTGTTTTCCAAAAGACGTTCAGGCGTTAGTAAGATCATCTGATGATTATGCTTACGACTTCCAGATTCTGAAATCGGTAATGGAAGTGAATGAGCGTCAAAAAACCATTCTGGTAGATAAAGTATTAAAATATTTCAAAAACGATATTAAAGGCAAACACTTTGCACTTTGGGGCTTGGCATTCAAGCCAGAAACAGATGATATTCGCGAGGCGCCAGCTTTATATATTATTGATGCTTTGCTGGCAAACGGTGCTACGGTTACCGTATTCGATCCTGAAGCCATGAGTAACGTTAGAATTACTATAGGCGATAAGGTAAACTATGCGAAAAACCAATATGAGGCTTTAGAAAATGCTGATGCATTGCTGATTGCCACTGAATGGTCGGTTTTCAGGAACCCGGATTTTGATAAAATTGAAGTGGCGTTAAAAAATAAAGTGGTTTTTGATGGGCGTAATTTGTACGATTTGCAAAAAATGATCGATCTTGGCTATTATTATAATAGCATAGGAAGAAAACTGATAGATTAAGATGGGGAAAAAGAGAATTTTAATTACCGGTGCGGCTGGATTTTTAGGGTCACATTTATGCGATCGCTTCGTAAAAGAAGGCTTTCATGTCATTGGAATGGACAACCTCATTACCGGCGATATGGCCAATATTGAACATCTTTTTAAATTGGAGAATTTTGAATTCTACAATCATGATGTTTCTAAATTTGTTCATATTCCGGGTAAGTTGCATTATATATTGCACTTCGCTTCACCTGCAAGCCCAATAGATTATCTTAAAATTCCAATTCAAACTTTAAAGGTTGGTTCATTAGGAACACACAATTTGTTAGGGTTGGCAAGGAATAAAAATGCGAGGATGCTTATTGCTTCTACTTCTGAAGTTTATGGCGATCCGAATGTTAACCCGCAACCCGAAGAATATTGGGGGAATGTAAATCCGGTTGGGCCTCGCGGTGTTTACGATGAAGCGAAACGTTTTCAGGAAGCCATCACCATGGCTTACCATACGTTTCACGGAGTAGAAACCAGGATTGTGCGAATTTTTAATACCTATGGTCCGAGGATGCGCCTGAATGATGGGCGTGTTTTACCGGCATTTATCGGGCAAGCCTTAAGAGGCGAAGACCTGACAATTTTCGGAGACGGTAGTCAAACACGGTCTTTTTGTTATGTGGATGACCTCATCGAAGGGATTTATCGTTTACTGATGAGTGATTATGCTCAACCGGTAAACATTGGTAATCCTGATGAAATTACCATTCAACAATTCTGCGAGGAAATTATCAAACTTACCGGAACATCTCAAAAAATCGTGTATAAGGAACTGCCTCAGGATGATCCGAAACAAAGAAGACCTGACATTACCAAAGCAAGAGCAATTTTGGGCTGGGAACCAAAAGTGGGTAGAGCAGAGGGGTTAAAAATTACCTACGAATATTTCAAGTCGCTACCGCCAGAAGCTTTAGCGAAAATCGATCATAAGGATTTTACCACATTTAACCGTTAAGATGTCAAAAATATTAGTTACCGGCGGAACTGGATATATTGGTTCGCATACCGTTGTTGAATTGCATAATGCAGGTTACGAAGTTATCATTGTTGATAATCTATCCAATTCGAACATTAAAATTTTAACTCAATTACATGCCATTACTGGTAAGTGGTTCGATTTTGTTGAACTTGATCTTCAGGATGATAAGTCTGTACAGGATTTTGCTGAAAATAATACCGATATAACAGGAATTATTCATTTTGCAGCTTCAAAAGCGGTTGGCGAATCGGTTGAGAAACCATTGAAATATTATAAAAACAATTTCTACGGACTGATTAACCTATTGACTTCGTTCAACAAAGAAATTGATTTTGTATTTTCATCTTCATGCACTGTTTATGGTCAGCCAGATAGTTTGCCTGTTACCGAAGCTGCTCCAGTTAAAAAAGCAGAATCGCCTTATGGAAATACCAAACAAATTGCAGAAGAAATTTTAGCAGAAACAGCCGCAGTTACGCCAGATTTAAATGTCATCGCTCTGCGTTACTTTAACCCTGTTGGTGCACATGAAACGGCATTAATTGGAGAATTACCGAATGGTGTTCCGGCAAATCTTGTTCCTTTCATTACACAATCAGCCATTGGTAAACGTGGTCCTATTACAGTATATGGCGATGATTATGAAACGCCTGATGGCTCAGCCATTAGAGATTATATTCACGTAGTTGATTTAGCTAAAGCACACGTTGCTGCTATAAAACGGTTAGAAGAAGGAAAGGCAAATTCTAATTATGAAGTCTTCAATATTGGAACAGGAAGGGGTTCTTCCGTTTTAGAAATTATTTCTGCCTTTGAAAGTGTAACTGGTGAAAAACTCGACTATAAAATTGGCCCAAGAAGAGCAGGAGATATTGTTCAGATATTTGGAGATGTTCAGAAATCAAACAATGAACTGGGATGGAAGGCTAATCTCGATATTAATGAAATGATGCGCTCTGCCTGGGAGTGGGAAAAATACATTAAGGCTAACCCTTTTTAAATGAAATTATCCGAGCACAAAGATTTAAAAACAGCTATCACAGATTTGCCGATCAAAGAAAAAGATAAGCTTTTACTTCGATTGGTGGCTAAAGATAAAGTGCTCACAGAACATCTTCACTACAAACTTTTGGAAGATGAACTGGATCTGGAAGACCGGAAAGAAAAAATTAAAACCGATGTGACGGAACAGATTGCTGATCTTAAAAAGCTTAACGCAAAAGAGGCTTTGGTAAAGGTTAGGAAGATGATCACATCGGTTAACCATTTTTATAAGGTTACGAAAGATCCTTTCGGAGAAGTTGAATTGAAGTTATTTATTCTGAATATTGTTCCTTTCGAGTATCGGAAGTCAATTTTTGGGTATCGGGACTACATGATTCTGTTTTCCGTGTACTACATTAAAACAGTGGCTGTTACCATTAATAAGTATGAAAAATTGCATGAAGATTTGCAGTTTGATCTTGGCGAAAGCTTAAATAATTTGCTCGATAAAATCTATTCTTCTAAATTAGCCCCATCAGCCGAGGCAGCAAATTTGCCCAAAGAAATAAATTAAGCTATACCCATTAAGATGTTCGGATTATTTAAAAAGAAGAAAATTGTACCCGAATTTAACTTCTCAAATATTGGAACAGATATGCATTCTCATATTATTCCGGGGATAGATGATGGCGCTCAAACGATAAATGATTCGATCGCTTTAGCGAAAAAATTTAAGGCCTTGGGCTTTAAAAAGTTAATTGCTACGCCGCATATCATGGCAGATTATTTCCGGAATACACCTGATTCGATTCATCGGGCACTTGATGTATTGAGAAAGGGACTGCAAGAAATTCAGTTAGATTTAGAAGTTGATGCTGCCGCTGAATATTATCTAGATGAAACTTTAGAAAGAAAAGTTAAGCAAAAAGAGATTCTAAGTTTTGGAAGCAACTATTTGCTTTTTGAATTATCGTACATCAATGCCCCTCAAAATCTGTATGATATCATAAAATTGATGCAAGATTCAGGCTATAAACCTGTTTTGGCTCATCCGGAACGGTATCCTTATTATTATGGATCTTTTGAAAGTTACCATCAAATCCGCGAAACTGGTTGTTTGCTACAGATGAATTCTATTGCCTTAACAGGTTATTATGGTTCGGGCGCTAAGAAAGTTGCAGAGGAAATGGTCGAGAATCATTTAGTAGATTTCATTGGCAGCGATATGCATCACCTCAAACATGCAGCAGCGCTTGAAGATAGTTTGTCAACGCCGTTAATGCAGCGTTTGCTTAGTCAGCATCAACTAAATAATGTTTTAATCTAACTTTCTAAAAAGAAGATACATTCATCATAACTTAAAAACTAATGATGATTAAGCGTCAATTCACTATTCGTATCTCAACGCTTCAACTGGATCCAATTTCGATGCTTTCTTAGCAGGATAGTATCCAGAAATAATGCCTACCAAAACGCATAGGGCAAAACCGCCAATAATAAAAAACCATGGTATAATAAATGCGCCACCCATGGCCAGCGAAATGATGTTCCCAAGCACAATTCCTAAAAATATCCCTAAAACACCACCCATTAAACAAATTACCACCGCTTCAATTAAGAACTGACGGCGAATTACCTGAGGGTTGGCACCAATCGCTTTTCTAATTCCAATTTCTCTGGTGCGTTCTGTTACACTTACCAGCATAATATTCATTAACCCGATTGATGCGCCTAATAAAGTAATAATCCCGATGGCTACGCCACCTATAGCAACGAAGGCCAGGTTTTCAAATAATGTTTGTGCAATAGCATCACTTTTAGTAATTTCAAAATTATTCCCTTCACCAATCTTTACCTTACGGATATTTCTGAACAAGGCCGTAGATTCACCAATTACATTTTCCTGATCATTATTATCGGGAACCATAACGGTAATGGTATAAGAAGGATTGGCATTGGCATTAATTTGTTTGGCCTTCAATAAAGGCACATAAACAGCTCTATCGCCACTAAAACCCATGCTCGATCCTTTTTTAGCTAAAACACCAACAATTTTAAAGCGGTTGTTCCCTACATTAATTAACTTATCCATAGGGTCAGAATCTTTAAAGAGCCTTTCTACCACTTCTCCTCCAACAATACAAACATTGCTTCCTAACGATACTTCTGAGAGTCCAAAATTTCTTCCCTGAGATAAGCTCAAGCCTTGCGAAGCCAGGCCGTTTTCATCAATTCCCTGAACGTTAATATTTGGATTGGTTTTCAAGGTACCATATTTTACCGTGGAGCCTCCACTGGCGAAAACACTAACCGCAACTGTAGCCGGAGCATTTAAACTATCCTTGAATTTAACCGCATCTTCATACCGGATAGATTTGAAGGGTTTAGGCCTTTTTCCGTTACCGATTCTAATTCCCGTGCCACGATTTCTAATGGTAAAAGAGTTAGCGCCCATGCTGCTAAAAGCATCGGTCATACTTTTCTTTACTGCATCAAGCGTGGTTAAAATACCAACCAAGGCCATTAAACCTATTGCAATAATCAATGCGGTAAGCATGGTGCGCAAGCGATTGCCTTTGATGGATTCTAATGCCAGTCTGATGTTTTCTCTGTAATTCATTTAGTATTGCGCTAAGCGTTTGGCTGACAAAGCCTGTAAAAATAAAAAAAGTCCCGACGTTTAGACATCGGGACTGTACTTTATGTTACAATTATATTTTATTTATGCCGAGAAACTTGTTCCGCAACCACAGGTGCTGGTTGCATTTGGATTAACAAAAGTAAAACCACGAGAGTTTAAGCCATCTTGCCAATCGATCATCATGCCCATTAAATACATTTGATGCGCTTTGTTCATAAATACCTTAATTCCATCTATAAAAAATTCCTGATCGCCTTCCTTTTTTTGATCGAAGCCTAAAACGTAATTCATGCCAGCACATCCTCCACCTTCAACGCCAACGCGTAAGCCGTAATCCTCACTAATTTCCTGCTGATCCTTTAATTTATATAACTCTTTTGCTGCGCCTTCTGAAAAAGTAACTGGTGCAAATGATGTGTCAACTGTTGTGCTCATGTTATTTAAATTTTATCTATTACAAACTTAGATAAATTGCTTTTATATATATAATAATTAACATCATAAAAAAGCAATTTATCGTTCTCTGCTCTGCCATTGAGAATATGTATTCATAGAGGAAATATAAATAATAATGCACATTTTTGCTTTTAACGGATAGTTAATATTACCGTATTTAAACAATAGCATGAATATTCAACAAGTTTTAACAGATGTAGTGATTTTGTTCGCAGGCATCTTTCTGGCCCTGATGGCGGTTTACTATATACTGAAGACCGATATACAACGTTTTTTTAACCTCAAAGATATTGAACTTAATAAAGAGAACCGAACACATATTTTGCCGTTGCGGTTACAAGCACACGAACGATTGATCATTTTTACAGACCGTATCAATCCTGCCAATTTGCTGGTGCGCCTGCATCAACAAGGAATTGGCATCGGGGCCTTGCAAGCTGGCATTCTCAATGAAGTACGCTCTGAATACCAACATAACATTACCCAACAACTTTATATAGATAGCGTTACCTGGAATGTTGTACGCAAACTTAAAGATGATACCATTGCCATGATCAATAACGCAGTACAGGGCTTGCCTGCTGATTCAAATGGAATTGAATTGAGCAAGGCAATTTTGCAGCATATGGCAAGCATCGACGAAAATCCATACGATTTAACTATTGAACTGATCAAAAAAGATATTCAGAAAATGTTTTAAATCTAGCATCATTGATGAATGGCTATATTGATTTACGGAAAGGCATTCATGTGTTTCCTATGCTTTGATCAGCTAATTAGTTACTCATGAACAATCACCATTGAACTAACCTTATGAGCGATAATAAACATACCACCACATCGGGCATCAATATTAAAGAAATTTATACTTCGGCAAAGCCGATGGATGAAGTGCCCGGTCAGTTTCCCTTTACCCGCGGAATTCAGAAGGATATGTATCGTGGAAGGCTTTGGACAATGCGGCAGTACGCAGGGTTTTCAACTGCCGAAGAATCTAATAGGCGTTATCATTATTTGTTGGCGCAGGGAACAACTGGCTTGTCTGTAGCTTTTGATTTGCCAACCCAAATTGGTTTCGATTCTGATCATGACATGGCCGATGGGGAAGTGGGGAAAGTAGGTGTAGCCATTGATTCATTAAAAGACATCGAGATACTTTTTGATGGAATTGAATTAAAGAATATCACCACTTCCATGACGATCAATGCTACGGCTTCCATTTTATTGGCGATGTATATTGCCTTGGCTAAAAAACAGGGGGCAGATTTAAAACAGATTTCCGGGACGATTCAAAATGATATTTTGAAAGAATATGCTGCAAGAGGAACTTACATTTATCCTCCTAAGCCATCAATGCGGCTAATAACCGATATTTTTGAATTTTGCAGCCGTGAAGTTCCAAAATGGAATACCATTTCCATTTCTGGCTATCATATCCGTGAAGCAGGATCTTCTGCGGTACAGGAATTGGCTTTTACCTTAGCTAACGGAAAAACCTACTTAAAAGCGGCCCTTGATAAGGGTTTGGATATTAATATTTTTGCAAAGCGATTATCGTTTTTCTTTAACTGCCACAATAATTTCTTTGAAGAGATTGCCAAATTTAGGGCGGCCAGGAGGATGTGGGCAAAAATTACAAAAGAACTTGGCGCCACCGATGAAAAAGCACAAATGCTGCGTTTTCACACTCAAACCGGTGGGTCTACACTCACTGCTCAGCAACCTTTAAATAATGTGATCAGAGTAACCAACCAAGCAATGGCTGCCGTATTAGGTGGAACCCAATCGCTGCATACCAATGGTTATGATGAGGCATTATCGCTTCCTACTGAAGCTGCCGCGAAAATCGCATTACGTACCCAACAAATTATTGCGTTCGAAAGTGGGGTCACAGACACAGTAGATCCACTGGCGGGTTCATTCTTTGTTGAGAATTTAACAGATGAAGTTGAGGCTGCCGCCTGGACATATATAGATAAGATAGATGCAATGGGTGGCTCTGTAAATGCCATTGAAAGCGATTATATGCAAAACGAAATTGCCAGTGCTGCTTATCAATATCAAAAGGAAATTGAAACCGGTGAACGAATCTCTGTTGGGGTAAATAAGTTTACACAAACCGAGGAAGGTTTGACAGAAGTTTTCAATATCGATGATTCCATTCGTATCCTTCAAACGGAGAAACTTCACCAACTCAAATCACAAAGGAATAATACCGAAGTGAAAGAATCGTTAAAAGCTTTGGAACATGCTGCTTTAGGAAATGAGAACCTCATGCCCTTTATAATTGATGCAGTAGAGAAGTATGCAACATTAGGCGAAATTTCGGATGTAATGCGAAAAGTTTTCGGCGAATACTAGCCATAAGATTACTGCGTTCTTCTTTATTATGTTGATCATCCACAGAAAAATTATTTGGGCAATTTTGAATACAATGTGCGGAAGCAGTGGAAATATTACCACAGTTTTTTTTCGGTAAGGGGGATGGGAATTACATCTGCCTTTAAGGTTTAAAACAATAGCTTTGATAATCAGCTTTTTGAGATTTTAAATATCGATAATCAGTGCAAAAAACCTTGCTGATCGTGCTCGTGGCTTAGAATTTGCTTTTCTGAGCTGATTTGAAATGATGTTTGAATACTGACGCTACATGAGCGGGAATGTGGATAAATGATGTTAATAAATAGTTATCAACACAAAAAATTGAGGTTAAGCAAGCTACCCTATTCCTTATCAGTACGTTACGATTTATTTGAAATTTTTGTTTAAAATGTTGATAATTTTCTCAATATTCGTAGTCCCGAAACGGACCATCCTATTATATCGAATCGGCACTGAAAACCAATAAATTATAGAAATCGCAATGGAAAAAACTTGTACAGAAGTGTGGAAGAACTGTCTTCAAATTATTAAGGATAACATCCCGAACCAAAGTTTCAAAACTTGGTTCGAGCCAATCACAGCCCTTAAATTGGAAGGTAAGGTTTTAACCATACAAGTGCCAAGTTTGTTCTTTTACGAATGGCTTGAAGAACATTATGTAGGCTTGCTACGTAAAACTGTAAAAAAGCAACTTGGAGAGGATGGCAGGTTGGAATACAATATCGTTGTTGATAAATCATCAAACAGCGGTAATCCTTATACTACCAATATGCCATCCAATGGAAATGGGGCAGAGGCAAAAGTGCAATCGATGCCAATTCCTGTTTCAATTAATAAGGATATTAAGAATCCATTCATCATTCCCGGATTAAAAAAATTAAATGTTGACCCTCAACTAAATGCAAATTACACTTTTGAAAATTACATTGAAGGAGATTGTAACCGTTTAGCCCGTTCTGCAGGTTATGCCGTTGCTGCCAAACCAGGTGGAACTTCATTTAATCCACTGATGATTTATGGCGGTGTTGGCTTAGGAAAAACACACCTGGCACAAGCTATTGGAAACGAAATTAAACGTAGCATGCCAGATAAACTGGTGATTTATGTGAGTTGTGAAAAATTTTGCCAGCAGTTTGTAGATTCATTAAAGAATAACACCATTAACGATTTCGTTAATTTTTACCAGGCAATGGATGTGATCATCATGGATGATGTACACAATTTTGCCGGTAAGGAAAAAACTCAGGATATTTTCTTCCACATTTTTAATCACTTACACCAATCTGGTAAGCAGGTAATCTTAACATCAGACAAAGCACCAAAAGATTTAGCGGGTTTAGAAGAGCGTTTATTAAGTCGTTTCAAATGGGGGCTTTCTGCTGACTTGCAGATTCCTGATTTAGAAACACGTATTGCAATTTTAAGAAAGAAAATGTACGCCGATGGTATTGAGTTACCTGGTGAAGTGGTAGAGTATGTTGCGCATAACATTGACAACAACGTTCGTGAGCTGGAAGGTGCTATGGTATCTTTGCTTGCGCAAGCAACCTTGAATAAGAAAGAGATCGATTTAGCGTTAGCTAAACAAATGTTAAAGAACTTTATCAAAAATACCTCTAAAGAAATTTCAATGGAATATATCCAGAAATTGGTTTGTGAGTATTTTGAAGTTCCGGTTGATATGGTTAAATCACAAACTCGTAAACGCGAAATTGTTCAGGCTCGTCAAATTTCAATGTACCTGTCGAAAAGCCATACTAAATCTTCATTGAAAACAATTGGCGCTTTCTTTGGTGGTCGAGATCACAGTACGGTGATATATGCATGCCAAACGGTAGAGGATTTAATTGATACAGATAAGAAATTCAAGGCTTACGTTCATGATATTCAAAAGAAATTGAAAATGAGCTAATTAAGGTCTTCGGTAAAAGATTTAGGGTTTAAAGACCCCTAATTTTATGTCGATTCCTGAAAAACAAAAAGTCCTGATTTGAAGTTCAAATCAGGACTTTTTGTTTAAGCATTAAACGTAGGCTAAAAAACATTTAATTTATTACTGCGCATTTTGTTCCAATGCGGCAAGGCCATAATGCAGTGCGGCAACGTGTATACATTGGGCTATCTTGTTTTCTTTAAGTAGTTGTTTCACTTCATCAATAGTATATTCTTCTACATTTAAAATTTCATGCTCATCTAAATGTTGTTCGTGAGTTTTAATTCCGCCAGTTAGAAGATAAGTATAGGTTTTATTATTTGCCGTTGCGGGATTCGGGTAAAGTTCAGCTATAAGTTTACACGTCTTAAAAGTATAGCCTGTTTCTTCCTGCAGTTCTCGTTTTACACCAGCTTCCGGACCTTCATCACCATCAATCACACCGCCGGGAACTTCCAAAGAAACAATGTCTGCCGCATGGCGATACTGACGAACCAGAATCAACTTTCCTTCTTCAGTTAAGGCGATTGCAGTTGCCCAATCTGGATATTCCAATACGAAATAGTCATCCTTAACAGTACCGTTCGGCAACTTTACCTCATCCACTCTTAGGGTAGCCCATCTCTCTTTTACTAAATATTTAGAAGCAAGTCTTTGCCACTTTTCTATCATCATGTCTTTTTGATTTTTTAATCCGAATTAAAGGTATTGTTGAATGGTTTCCTGTCGATGAAAATTCACCAGATGAACGATTTTATGTTTTTCAGAAAGGAATTGATAGATAGAATTTAATTTAGGTGCAATCAGTTTATTTCTCTCGGCATTAATTCCTAACTCATAATATAAAAATTCGCTCAATGAATCTAATTTTTCAGGAGAAAGATTGGAGGATTCCAGCCAGGCATTAAAAGAAGCTAAATTACTACTTTCTAATACCTCAATAGGTAAGGAAAAGTTACTAATCATGGTTTCATTAAACATGATCTGAGCATCTTCTAACTTACCTTCCAGTTTTAAACCCATAATTCTGGCTAAAACTTCGGCTAGTTTTTGTATTTCGGCAGTGATTAAATCTTTCCTATACATAGTTGTTTTAATGTTAAATATTGAAAAGTTGGAAATTTGTTGTAACAAGCTGATTTTAAATTTTCCAACTTACGGACTACGGACTACGGACTACGGACTACGGACTATAACTAAAGCTACCAGCTTCCGCTCGATCCGCCACCACCAAAACTTCCGCCACCAAAACCGCCAAATCCTCCGCCACCTCCGGAAGAACCTCCACCGAAGCCACCGCTTCCCCAGCTGTTTCCGCCACGGCCACCACCGCTTCCGAACAACATAGCCCAGAATAGGGCATTCGAAGCGCCACGTCCGCCAATCACTTCACTGCCACCTCCGCCACCGCCTTTTCTCATAATAATGATGATTACCACCACGATGATAATAATTACCGCAACACTGCCAATGCCGCCTTTCTTACCTGATGGGGAAACTCTGGGCTTATCATTTTTATATTCACCTTTTGTATATTTAATGATTTCAGTTGTTGCTTGATCAAGTCCGGCATAATAATCTCCATTTCTGAAGTTGGGTTTAATGTCCTCGTCAATAATGCGTTTGGCATAAACATCTGGCAATGCACCTTCCACACCATAACCCGTTTGGATCGATATTTTCCGATCTCCAACGGCTACAACAATCATTATTCCGTTGTTTTTGCCACTTTGGCCAACACCCCATTTTCTGCCCAGTTCAACAGCATACTCATTAATGTCGTAATCACCAACCGATTTTAATATGGCAATAGAAATTTGTGTAGATGATGAATCATCAAATGCTACCAGTTTTTTTTCGAGCATTGCTCTTTGTTCGATTGATAGTGCCCCTGAATAATCATTAACCAAAGTGGATGGTTTTTCAGGAAAATCCTGAGCAAATGCAAAAGAGAATATTAAGCTGAAGAAAGATAAAAGGAATAATTTTTTCATTTGCTTATTTTTTTTCTTGATGATCCATGTAAACAATATCATTCGGCAATTCATTAATATCGCCCATTTGGGGCGGGAAATACAAGGCTAATTTTTCACCAGCGAGTGCAACTCCTGCAATAATTCCTTCAGCTAAATCGCCTTTGGCAAAATGTGCGGTCATTGCAATTTTGGTAGTTTCCCAAAAATCTTCTGGCACTAATCTGTTAATTCCCAAATCACCAATAATCGCGAATTTATGATCTGCATGTGCAAGATAAATTAAAACACCATTTCTTTGCGATGTTTTATCCATGTCCAGTTGACCAAAATATTCCGTTGCCCTTTCAAATGGATCAACTTTACAATGTTTATCTATTGCTATTCTTATCTCACCTGATGTAGCTTTTTCAGCATTGGCAATTGCAGCAGCTATTTTATCTTGTTCTAAATCTGAAAATAACGACATGTCTATTTTTTATAAGAAGTAAAAAGGGTAATGCCCGTTTATTGATGAAACAGGCACTACCCTTAAATATGTAAGTTCAATAATTAAAATTCTACTTTTGGTGCATCTTTAGCTGTTGCATCAGCTTCAAAATAGCCCTTAGGTTTAAATCCGAACATTCCGGCTGTTAAATTTGTTGGGAAAGATCTTATTTTGCCGTTATATTGCTGCACTGCATCGTTGAAATCTTTTCGGGCAACGGTAATTCTATTTTCAGTGCTTTCTAACTGAGCTGATAAATCGCTAAATTGTTGAGTTGCTCTTAACTCAGGATAATTTTCCGTAATAGATAATAGTTTTCCTAAAGCCTGACTTAATTGTCCTTGTGCTGCTTGATATTTCTGGATGTTTTCTGGTGTTAAATCATCAGCATTCACCGTCATTTGTGTCGCTTTTGCACGGGCCTCAGTTACAGCAGTTAAAGTTCCCTGCTCAAATTTGGCCGCACCTTTAACCGTTGCTACTAAGTTTGGAATCAAATCTGCTCTTCTCTGATATTGGGTTTGTACTGTTCCCCATTTCGATTTTACATTTTCATCTAGGCTTACCATGCTGTTATATCCGCATGAACTTAATGTGCTTACTGCAATTACAGCAGCAATAATTCCAAATACTAATCTTTTCATTTTTATGATTTTTGTGTTTTGTTCAAAATTAAATTTATTCAATTTACAAATTAGATATCAAATTGCATGCCTTTGTTACATTTCATTAAAATAACTGACAGATTGTGTAAAAATCAATTGTTATAAACGCTAATGAAGATATGCCGATTCATTATTATCTTTGCATTAATTCGGGATAAAAACCCGACGAACAACATGCAAAAAGATCTTGAAATTACGCTGCTCCCTCATCAGGTTGAGCAACCAGAAATAATCAAAGCTAAATTAGCCGAGGGCTTATCCATTCAAGAAAACCGTATCAAATCTTTCGAAGTTTTAAAACGCTCAATTGATGCCCGATCCCGAAAAGTGATTTTTCGCCTACAGGTAAAAGTTTTCATCGATGAGGAGCCAAACATTGAAATACAGGTTATAAACTACCAAAATGTCAGTAACGCTAAACCAGTACTAATTATCGGTGCTGGTCCTGCAGGTTTGTTTGCGGCGTTGCAGTGTATCGAAAATGGATTAAAACCTATTATTATAGAAAGAGGTAAAGATGTAAAACAACGTCGCCGAGATCTGGCAGCCATCAACAAACAGGGTTTAGTTAATACAGAATCCAATTATTGTTATGGAGAGGGCGGAGCAGGCACTTACTCCGATGGAAAACTCTATACCCGATCAAATAAACGGGGCGATATCAATAAGGTATTACAAGTATTTGTAGATCATGGTGCCGAGAAAGATATCATTATTGATGCCCGACCACATATTGGTACCAATAAATTGCCGCATATTATCACTTCTATTAAAGAAACAATACTGAATGCTGGCGGCGAAGTAATGTTCGATACGCAAATGACAGATATTATTACCGAATTCGGTAAAGTAAAAGGTATTGAAATTAATTTTGAAGATAAACTTTTTGTTGATCATATCATTCTTGCTACAGGCCATTCGGCAAGAGATGTTTATGAGTTATTGCATAAAAAAAATATTTTAATCGAAGCGAAGCCATTTGCACTAGGTGTAAGGATAGAACATCCGCAGGAAATTATCGACTCCGCACAATATCACTGTGATATCCGCTCTGAATTTTTGCCTCCTGCCTATTATAGTTTGGTGGAACAAGTTGGTGCCCGTGGTGTGTTCTCATTTTGTATGTGTCCGGGGGGAATCATCGCACCTTGTGCCACCGGCGAAAACGAAATTGTGGTCAACGGCTGGTCACCATCAAAACGTAATAATCCATTTGCCAATTCTGGTACAGTGGTTCAGGTAACGCTAGATGATGTTCAGGGTTACGATCCGCTAAGAATGTTAAATTTCCAATCCGAAATAGAAAAATTAGCTTTCGAGGCTGGTGGCGGTAATTTAGTTGCTCCCGCACAGCGGATGATAGATTTTGTAAACAACAAGTTATCAATAGATCTCCCGAAAAATTCCTATCTGCCGGGAACCAAAAGTGTCATGCTTGATAATATTCTGCCAGAATTTGTTTCAAAAAGCCTGAAAGCCGCTTTGCCTTTATTTGGTAAAAAGATACGGGGTTACTATACAAATGAGGCACTTTTGGTAGGGGTAGAAAGTAGAACTTCTTCACCAGTTCGCATCCCTCGTGATAAAGAAACCTTTCAGCATCCACAAATTAAAGGACTTTATCCTTGTGCAGAAGGCGCTGGCTACGCAGGCGGAATTGTCTCTGCAGCTATTGATGGAATTAACTGCGCCAACGCAATCTTAAATGCATCTTAAAAACTTTATATTGCTAGGCTTGTTGTTAAAATATGCTTAATATCACAAAGGAAATTCAAAAAGCCTTCAATGGCGATGCATGGCATGGAAATCATGTGATGCAAACTTTGAACAATGTTAAAGTTGAAAATGCATTTGAGCATTTCATTCCAAATGCGCATTCCATAGCTGAAATCGCACTTCACCTAACCTCATGGACTGAAGAAGTTACCTCAAGGCTGATGCATAATGTTGCATCCGAACCGGTAAGAGGCGATTGGCCAACTCCTGAAAGTAAAACACCACAAGCATGGGAGAAAATCATCTTCGATTTTAAGGTAGCTAATGAAGAGCTGATCAGGCATTCTATTGAAATTAAGGATAATCAGTGGGATGACAAGATCATTGGCGAAATAAACCCGGCATTAGCATCTGGCCTTACCTACGCAGAGTTGTTAAATGGTTTAGCGCAACACCATGCTTATCATTCCGGACAAATCGCATTGTTATCTAAATTTTAAAAAGAAAAAAGATGAAAAAGACATTAATCATTGGTGCATCTCCCGATCCCTCAAGATATTCCTACAAAGCAGCCTACATGTTAAAGCGTTTTAATCACGAAATCGTGAATGTTGGCATTAAAAAGGGCGAAGTTGCAGGTGTTGAAATCGAAAAACCAATAGAAATTCATCAAGATATTGATACCATTACCTTATATATAGGTCCGGCGCTTCAGCCTCAATACCATAATTATATTTTAGATACCAAGCCTAAAAGAGTTATTTTCAATCCTGGAACCGAAAACTATGAGCTCGAAAAGCTTTTAGATCAGCATGATATTGAACCAATCCGTGCCTGTACACTAGTTTTATTGAGTACTGGTCAGTATTAATTATTTGGAAAGCACTGCAACTGCAACTATATAAGTATCGTCCCGCCCTTTGTTCCAAATCCTCGCTCGTACCTCGCTGCGGGTTTTCCACTTCGGTCGGGTTTAGGTGGCGCAGCCATTGCCTGGAACAAACGGCCAATCGCTTAGCATAAACAAGCCAATCATCTTGAACTTGTATTTCTCTATATGTTTCAAAATTAGCCTATTCGGAGCCGAAAACGCATTCCCCAATAATATCTTCTCCATCTAAACCCTCCGATTCAGCCCAGGCAACCTGATAAAACCAATAAAGACTTCGAAAAGTTTTACCCCTTCAATATTTTTTTTTCTTTGATAAACAGCATTTTATCTAGGGCTGAGGAATAAAAGGCATTACACTATTTGTGTATTGTGGAATTTTTTCTACTTTTGCAACCCGCTCCGGAGGAGAGGGGTTATGATGAAAGTATGGGTCTGGGGGATGTGAGGTAGGAAAAAGCCAATAATTTATTTCAAATTAAATTTGCGGGGATGAAAAAGATCGTTACCTTTGCAGCCCGGTTCGGAAGAACGGGAAGCTGGTTGAAACCGGTGGTATTGAAAAGCGGGAAGGAAAAACAAACAACGAAAAAATAAAATTTATTTTATTTGGAAGTTAGAAAAAGATCCTTACCTTTGCACTCCCAACTGAAAGGAAGGGAAAACAAAAAAGATCAAGTGGCGGATGCCACAGCGATTAACAAACAAAGATTGAAACTGGTGAAAACACAGGATGGACGACAAAGACCATCTGGAACCAAAACCAGCAGATATATAAAGGCGACCGTGAGGTTTTAGCCGATTAAGTTCTTACAAGAGATGTCAATGATGCGTAGTGGGGTAATGAAGTACGAATTCAAGTACAGAGTTCCTTATTACATTTTAAAGTCAATGTCTAACAGACAAATTAAAAAGAAGACTATTTTTAACGATAGTTAAAACTGGTCAGAATCTTACAACACATTTTACAATGGAGAGTTTGATCCTGGCTCAGGATGAACGCTAGCGGCAGGCCTAATACATGCAAGTCGAGGGGTAGAAGAGGCTTGCTTCTTTGAGACCGGCGCACGGGTGCGTAACGCGTATGCAACCTACCTTCATCTGGGGGATAGCCCGGAGAAATCCGGATTAATACCGCATAAAATCACAGGATGGCATTATCCAATGATCAAACATTTATGGGATGGAGATGGGCATGCGTGTCATTAGCTAGTTGGCGGGGTAACGGCCCACCAAGGCGACGATGACTAGGGGATCTGAGAGGATGGCCCCCCACACTGGTACTGAGACACGGACCAGACTCCTACGGGAGGCAGCAGTAAGGAATATTGGTCAATGGAGGCAACTCTGAACCAGCCATGCCGCGTGCAGGAAGACTGCCCTATGGGTTGTAAACTGCTTTTATTCGGGAATAAACCTTATTACGTGTAATAAGCTGAATGTACCGAAGGAATAAGGATCGGCTAACTCCGTGCCAGCAGCCGCGGTAATACGGAGGATCCAAGCGTTATCCGGATTTATTGGGTTTAAAGGGTGCGTAGGCGGCCTGTTAAGTCAGGGGTGAAAGACGGTAGCTCAACTATCGCAGTGCCCTTGATACTGATGGGCTTGAATGGACTAGAGGTAGGCGGAATGAGACAAGTAGCGGTGAAATGCATAGATATGTCTCAGAACACCGATTGCGAAGGCAGCTTACTATGGTCTTATTGACGCTGAGGCACGAAAGCGTGGGGATCAAACAGGATTAGATACCCTGGTAGTCCACGCCCTAAACGATGAACACTCGCTGTTGGCGATACACAGTCAGCGGCTAAGCGAAAGCGTTAAGTGTTCCACCTGGGGAGTACGCTCGCAAGAGTGAAACTCAAAGGAATTGACGGGGGCCCGCACAAGCGGAGGAGCATGTGGTTTAATTCGATGATACGCGAGGAACCTTACCCGGGCTTGAAAGTTAGTGAATGATCTAGAGATAGATCAGTGAGCAATCACACGAAACTAGGTGCTGCATGGCTGTCGTCAGCTCGTGCCGTGAGGTGTTGGGTTAAGTCCCGCAACGAGCGCAACCCCTATGTTTAGTTGCCAGCACGTTAAGGTGGGGACTCTAAACAGACTGCCTGTGCAAACAGAGAGGAAGGAGGGGACGACGTCAAGTCATCATGGCCCTTACGTCCGGGGCTACACACGTGCTACAATGGATGGTACAGAGGGCAGCTACATAGCAATATGATGCGAATCTCACAAAGCCATTCACAGTTCGGATTGGGGTCTGCAACTCGACCCCATGAAGTTGGATTCGCTAGTAATCGCGTATCAGCAATGACGCGGTGAATACGTTCCCGGGCCTTGTACACACCGCCCGTCAAGCCATGGAAGTTGGGGGTACCTAAAGTATGTAACCGAAAGGAGCGTCCTAGGGTAAAACCGATAACTGGGGCTAAGTCGTAACAAGGTAGCCGTACCGGAAGGTGCGGCTGGAATACCTCCTTTCTGGAGTAGAGTTGACTACTCACTGCGCAACATGATATTTCGATAAAGTAAAAAAGTTATAAGTTGAGAGTTATAAGTTGAGAGTTGTAGGATATAAGTTGAAAGACATATACCAAACAATTAACATCGAAACAACGGATCAACAAAAAGAAGAAACACCCAGAAGAAATGACGGTTGTCCTTAACCATAGGGTCATCGGAACGAAAGCTAGGTAGCAAATGGAGCGGTAGCGGTAATATACTAACTGCAACACAGCGACCATACAGCACAGTCCCGTAGCTCAGCCTGGTTAGAGCACTACACTGATAATGTAGGGGTCTCCAGTTCAAATCTGGACGGGACTACTTTAATAATCCTGGGGGATTAGCTCAGCTGGCTAGAGCGCCTGCCTTGCACGCAGGAGGTCAACGGTTCGACTCCGTTATTCTCCACATTTAAGCTGCAAAGCTTAAAGACCAAAGCAGAAAGCTTTTAAAACACACAAAAGACTATCACCGGGATCGGTGACCATCATTGACAGATTGAAAGAAAAGAAGAGAAACGCCAAAGGGGCACATGAAACGGTTCGAGACCGCAGTTTTTGACTAATAAGGAATAAGCTATAGGCTTAGGTTGGGGCACATTAAACCCTGAACCTTTATACCCTCAGCCTTATACCTTAATAAAGTTCTTTGACATATTGGAAGAAGTTAAAAAAGAAGAGCAAACAACAATAGGCGACTGTTGTGTTTGTGCTCACCATTCAGATGAGTAATCAGATGACTGGTATGAGACATCATAACAAGAGCAAAAAAAGCATACCATATGGCGCAAAAGGCATATGAGTAGAAGAAAGTAATAAAGAGTACACGGGGGATGCCTTGGCTCTCAGAGGCGATGAAGGACGTGATAAGCTGCGATAAGCTTCGGGTATTTGCAAATAGGAATTGATCCGAAGATTTCCGAATGGGGCAACCCGGCTGGTTGAAGACCAGTCACATATAATGAGCAAACCTGCCGAACTGAAACATCTAAGTAAGCAGAGGAAGAGAAAATAACAATGATTTCCTGAGTAGTGGCGAGCGAAAGGGAAAGAGCCCAAACCATCCATGTTACGGCATAGGTGGGGTTGTAGGACTGCAACGTGGCATTAGCAAACAGAAGTGGAACGGGATGGGAAGCCCGGCGATACAAGGTGATAGCCCTGTACACGTATAGAATGCTAGTCTAGCAGTATCCTGAGTACCGCGAGGTCGGAGACGCCTTGTGGGAATCTGCCGGCACCATCCGGTAAGGCTAAATACTCCTGAGAGACCGATAGTGAACCAGTACCGTGAGGGAAAGGTGAAAAGAACCCCGAACAGGGGAGTGAAATAGAACCTGAAACCGTGTACTTACAAGCGGTCGGAGCTGGCAGGTCCAGTGACGGCGTGCCTTTTGCATAATGAGCCTACGAGTTACTCCTCTCTGGCAAGGTTAAGTGTTTAAGGCACGGATCCGAAGCGAAAGCGAGTCTGAATAGGGCGTATAGTCAGAGGGGGTAGACGCGAAACCTTGTGATCTACCCATGGACAGGTTGAAGGTGCGGTAACACGTACTGGAGGACCGAACCGATAAACGTTGAAAAGTTTCCGGATGATCTGTGGGTAGGGGTGAAAGGCTAATCAAACTGGGAAATAGCTCGTACTCCCCGAAATGTTTTTAGGAACAGCGTGGATATTAAGTTTCATAGAGGTAGAGCTACTGATTGGGTGCGGGGGAGTCAAATCCTACCAAATCCAGACAAACTCCGAATGCTATGAAATATGATCTGCAGTGAGGCGCAGGGTGCTAAGGTCATGCGCCGAGAGGGAAAGAACCCAGACCATCAGCTAAGGTCCCCAAGTTACAGTTAAGTTGAACTAACGAGGTCCGATTGCACAGACAGCTAGGATGTTGGCTTGGAAGCAGCCATTCATTTAAAGAGTGCGTAACAGCTCACTAGTCGAGCGATCGGGCATGGATAATAAACGGGCATTAAATTGTACACCGAAGCTATGGGATTGAAATATATCGGTAGGGGAGCATTCTATCGGCAGTGAAGGTATCTGGTAATGGGTGCTGGAGCTTATAGAAAAGCAAATGTAGGCATAAGTAACGATAAGGCGGGAGAGAAACCCGCCCACCGAAAGGATAAGGTTTCCTGATCAACGCTAATCGGATCAGGGTTAGTCGGGACCTAAGGAGAACCCGAAGGGGAAATTCGATGGACAACTGGTTAATATTCCAGTACTTTTTATAACTGCGATGTGGGGACGGAGTAGTGACACTGCCGCGATCTGACGGAATAGATCGTTAAAGGCTGTAGGTATTAGAACGGTAGGCAAATCCGCCGATCTAGCTGAACGCTGATAGTACCGCGAGGCTTCGGCTGAGTGGATAGTGCAGGTAATCAGACTTCCAAGAAAAACCGCTAAGCTTCAGGTTATAAAAACCCGTACCGCAAACCGACACAGGTATCCGGGAAGAGGATTCTAAGGTGCTCGAGTGAATCATGGCTAAGGAACTCGGCAAAATGGCCCTGTAACTTCGGGAGAAGGGGCGCTGGCAGCAATGTCAGCCGCAGTGAAAAGGCCCAGGCGACTGTTTAACAAAAACACATGGCTTTGCAAAATCGAAAGATGAAGTATAAGGCCTGACACCTGCCCGGTGCTGGAAGGTTAAGAGGGGATGTCATCCGCAAGGAGAAGCATTGAATCGAAGCCCCAGTAAACGGCGGCCGTAACTATAACGGTCCTAAGGTAGCGAAATTCCTTGTCGGGTAAGTTCCGACCTGCACGAATGGTGTAACGATCTGGGCGCTGTCTCAGCCATGAGCTCGGTGAAATTGTGGTCCCGGTGAAGACGCCGGGTACCCGCAACGGGACGGAAAGACCCCATGCACCTTCACTACAATTTAACATTGACATTGGGCACAGGATGTGTAGGATAGGTGGGAGGCTTTGAAGCGGCGTCGCTAGGCGTCGTGGAGCCAACGTTGAAATACCACCCTTTCTGTGTTCGGTGTCTAATCCCGCCAAGCGGGAGACATTGTTTGATGGGTAGTTTGACTGGGGTGGTCGCCTCCAAAAAGGTAACGGAGGCTTTCAAAGGTAAGCTCAGTACGCTTGGTAACCGTACGCGGAGTGCAATAGCATAAGCTTGCTTGACTGTGAGACATACAGGTCGATCAGGGTCGAAAGACGGATATAGTGATCCGGTGGTTCTGCATGGAAGGGCCATCGCTCAAAGGATAAAAGGTACGCTGGGGATAACAGGCTGATCTCCCCCAAGAGCTCATATCGACGGGGAGGTTTGGCACCTCGATGTCGGCTCGTCACATCCTGGGGCTGGAGAAGGTCCCAAGGGTTCGGCTGTTCGCCGATTAAAGTGGCACGCGAGCTGGGTTCAGAACGTCGCGAGACAGTTCGGTCCCTATCTGTTGTGGGCGTAGGAATTTTGAGTGGGGCTGACCTTAGTACGAGAGGACCGGGTTGGACTAGCCTCTAGTGAATCTGTTGTTCCGCCAGGGGCATTGCAGAGTAGCTACGCTGGGAATAGATAAGCGCTGAAAGCATCTAAGTGCGAAACTAGCCACGAGATGAGAATTCCATATAGGACCGTAGAAGACTACTACGTTGATAGGCTACAGATGTAAAGCTGGCGACAGCACAGTCGAGTAGTACTAATCATCCGAAGCTTTCAAAGCAAACAGACTGTTGTTTGTTCTTCAAAACTTAACTTCTTTCAATAATATGTCATGTTGAAGTTTAAAGTAAAAAGTATAAAGTCAAAAGGCTTACAACTTACAACTTATAACTTACAACTTTAAAATATTTAGGTGCCTATATCGGTGGTGTCCACCTCTTCCCATTCCGAACAGAGAAGTTAAGCCCACCAGAGCCGATGGTACTGCGGTAACACGTGGGAGAGTAGGTCGGTGCCAAATCTTAAAGAAGCCCTGTAACTGAAAGTTGCAGGGCTTTCTTGTTTATAAACCTTCCCATCTCGATTTCATTACAAATAGCTGCCACCTAAACCTGATGGTACGGAAATCCTTTTTGGAGTACAAAACCTTCAGGTATGTAGCGAATTTCCCCAAAAAGATTGGAGGGACAGCAGGACTGGAACTAAATATTCAGCACTGCTGGGGCTTTAAAAGTTTTAATTGAACTAAAATTTTTTCATAAGCCAATCAGAATAATATAGTTGAATATTACTACCATTTTCTTTATAATTAATTATTAAATTAACTAAATATGTAGTTTTAATCTCGTTTTACTGAATTTCTCGTGATAATTTTTGTTTTTTATTTGAATTAGCTGATATATTTTGGATTTCTATTAAAAATTTGACTGTATTTGTCCTTTAACTATTTAATTTTTAATGTAAAATTTGTTTTACATGGCAATAACCTCTATTTTTGTCGCATTAATCATTAATTAATCTAAACAAAATCCAAATTTCATGAGAAAACTTTTACAAAGTTTGTTCGTGTTGATGTTTATTGCATTTTCTGCACTAGCTCAAGACCGAACAGTGACAGGAACAGTCACATCTAGCGAGGACGGGCTTCCGCTGCCAGGCGTAACAGTTAAAATAACAGGACAAACAGGTGGAGCAATTACAAATGCTACGGGAGTTTTTACAGTTTCAGTAAATTCATCTGCCAAAGCCTTGGAATTTTCTGCCTTAGGCTTTGTTTCGCAAACTAGAATTTTAACTGCAGCGTCTACCTATAGTGTTGTATTAACAGCAAGTACAAACGAACTTAATGATGTTATTGTGGTAGCCTATGGAACAGTTAAAAAGGAAAGTTTTACTGGTGCTGCTTCAGTTGTTGAGTCAAAAAACTTTGCAGACCGACCTAATACATCTTTCCAAAAATCATTACAGGGAGCGGCTGCTGGTGTACAAGTAACCAGCGTATCGGGGCAACCTGGTGCTGCGACACAAGTGAGGGTTCGTGGTGTTGGGTCAATTTCTGCAGGTTCTACACCGTTGTACGTAATTGACGGAATCGCAGTAACGTCATCAGGTACAGATTTAACTTCGGTTGCTCAAACCGCTGATGTTTTATCGTCATTAAATCCGAATGATATCGAATCAGTAACCATATTAAAAGATGCTGCTGCTACTGCGGTTTATGGTTCTCGTGCTGCAAACGGGGTAGTATTAATTACAACCAAACAAGGTAAAGCTGGTCCTACAAAATTTAATGCAAGCGTAACAGGTGGTTATTCTTATCAAGCTGTAAAAAAGCACGAGGTATTAAATGCCCAAGAGTATTACAAACTGTATTTCGATAGTTATTATGCGCAAAGAATTGCAGCTGGTTTAACACCAGATGCAGCAGCTGTTGCAGCAAATACTTTGACAAGAACACGTTTATCAGTTAACCCATTCAATACACCAAATCCGTTTGTAGCTGGTGGTGCACTGGCTCCAGGTGCAGCTTTATTTTACGATACTGATTGGAGGGATGAAGTACTAAGAAGAGGACAAACAAAAGATGTGAATGTTTCTGCAAGTGGTGGTACAGAGAAGCTGAAATATTATGTTTCTGGCGGATATTTCGATCAAAAAGGCATTGTAATCGGGTCTGACTTTAAAAGATATTCCGGAAAATTCAATTTATCTAATCAGGTAAATGATTTCTTTTCATTTGGTATTAATAATACTTTGGCAAGTTCAACTCAGAACACACCTCCAGGAGCTGGTGGTGGTGCAAATCCGGTTCGTTTTGCCGATATTATTTCAAATATTTATTCATTATACGTAAGAGACGCAAATGGTAATCCGGTTCCTGATGCGAATGGTAATCCGACATATAGTTATGTAAATCCGGTTTCTCCAGATTTCAATCCGGTTGGATTAAATGAGTTGGATACTTACTTAACCAAAATTACCCGTATTACAACATCTCCATATGCTCAGGTAAAATTTCTTAATGGATTTACCGCCAGATCAACAGTAAGTTTAGATTATTCTGCAGTGAGGGAGAATCAGTTTTATAATTTGTTACATGGTAACGCTGTGGGGGTAAAAGGAAGAGGTTATCGTTATTCTAAGGAAGATATTACCACTACATTTATTAATACTTTAACATATAATAAAAGTATCGATAAACATAATTTCGACATTTTGTTAGGGCAGGAAGCGTATCGCAACAAATACGATCAAATTACGGCAATGGCAACTGGTTATGGTTTCGCAGGGCAAACTGAATTAGTTTCAGCATCGACGCCAGGAACTGCTTCATCATTTTATACTGAAGCAAGACTTGAATCTTATTTCTCCAGAGCTAATTATGACTACGATAACAAATATTATCTATCAGGTAGTTATAGAAGAGACGGTTTCTCGGCTTTTGGCCCAGACAAGAAATTTGGTAACTTCTGGTCAGTTGGTGGTGCATGGAGAATTAACAAAGAAAATTTTATGCAAAATGTAAAATTTGTTGATGACTTAAAGTTACGTGCAAGTTATGGTGTAACCGGTAATAATGATATTAGCCGTTATGCAGCTCAGGGACTATACTCACTTGCAAATGCTTATGAGGGGCTTGCAGGTATGTCATATACCCAGTTAGCCAATGATGAATTGGCATGGGAACGCTCTAAAGCATTGGAATTTGGTTTGGAGTTTGCTGTACTAGACCGCAGACTAAGTGGAGAAATTTCTTACTTCGAGAAAAAATCTGACGGACTACTATTCGCAAAGCCACTATCAAGAACAACTGGATTTAGTACGATCAACACCAATTTGGCAGAGATGAATAATACCGGTATTGAGCTTGCCTTAAACGCTACGCCAATTAGAACTGATAACTTTAAATGGAACATCGCTTTTAATATTACTAAAATTAAAAATAAGGTTATTTCATCCACTCAAGACGAGGTTGTTGATCCAAATGACGGAACCAAGCTTCTTAAAGTTGGACAAGATCGTTATCAATGGTATTTAAGAGAATATGCCGGAATTGATCAGGCAGATGGTAGGCCAATGTGGTATAGAGATGATGCAAGTGGCAATAAGGTAACTACAAAGGTGTATGCAGAAGCTAAACAATATACTGGTTTGGGTTCGGCCTTACCAAAATATTATGGTGGTTTCAATAACACATTATCGTATAAAGAATTTGATCTGAGCGTTTTCACTTACTTCTCTTTGGGTGGAAAAGTTTATGATGCTTTGTACGCAGCTTTAATGCATAATGGTATTTCTCCAGGTCAGCAGATGTCTAAAGATGTGCTAAATGCCTGGTCTCCAACAAATACAACTTCAACAACTCCAAGATTTTTGCCAGCATCTAATACAGATTTATCAAATAGTTCTTCCAGCAGATTTTTATATGATGGATCATACATGAGGGTTAAAAACATCACGCTGGGTTATACCTTGAAAAAAGAATGGGCAAGTAAAGTAAAGTTATCTACTGCCCGCTTATTTGTAATGGCTGAAAATCCATTTACATATGCTGCCCACAAAGGTTTTGATCCGGAAGCAACAATTGCAGGAACAAGTAACAATGATATTCCAAACATTAAAACCTTTTCAATTGGTTTAACAGCTGGTTTTTAATTTTAAGATAAGATATTATGAAAAAGATAAATAAAATAGGGATATATTCTTCACTCATTCTACTTGCAAGTTTATCTAGCTGTAAGAAAGATTTTTTGGAAGTAACGCCTACCCAGCAGATTAATGCAGCAGAAGCGTTTTCTTCCCCTGAAAAAATCGCAGCAGCTTTAACTGGCGTGTATGACGTTTCTACCAATCCTTCATATAAATACAACATGATTTTAAACAATGATGTTAAAGGTGGAGACATTTTGGTAGTAAGTGGTGCCGGCAATTATGGACGATTTATTAATGGGTATCAGTTTATTGAGAATCCAAGCTCTGTTGAGCCATCAGATTACTGGACACTAGGTTACAGAGTGATTGCAAATGCAAATCAGTTTGAAGCAAATTTACCTACTGCTCCTATTACAGATGCGCAGAAGAGCGCTTACTTCGCAGAAACCAGAGCCCTTAGAGCTGAAGCTTATTTCTGGCTTATTCAATGGTATGCTAAGCCATACACGCTTGATCCGGAAGCTTTAGGTGTACCATTAGTTCTAGCGCCATTAGGTCCGAACGGAACTTTATCTCCGAGAGCTAAAGTAAAAGAAGTTTACGCCCAAATTCTTTCCGATTTTTTGTTTGCTGAAGCGAACATTCCTGCAACAAAAACAAGTGTTTACAGGATGACTAAAGGGGCGATTCAAGGCTTTCTTGCTCGTGTATATTTAACAATGGGTGATTATCCAAACGCAAGTAAATACGCAAAACTTGCGAGAGTTGGAAAACCGCTTGGTACTGGAGCATCATTGCTTACTGGTTTTATCAACCCGTCATCAGAATGGATTTATGCTTTAAATTCGAGAACGGATGACAACTCAGGTTTCTTAACCGTAAACTCTTTCTACGATCCTTTTGATATTGGATATTCGAGTTTCAGGGCTGCTGATAACTTCTTCAATTCCTTTGCATCAAATGACATTCGTTTGCAGCAATTCAGAGTGAATGGTGTTATCGGTGCCAGAAGAGGTCAGGAGGGTTTCTTAATTAATAAATTTGATTTTAACACTACGCCAGCACAAAATCAGGTAATTATCAGATCATCTGAAATGTATTTAATTGAAGCTGAAGCTGAGGCAAGACAAGGTGTGGCAAATGAAGCTGCAGCTAAAACTGCTTTATTGGCTATTCAGCAAAGAGCAGGTGTGGCAACAGTTCCATCAGCAAATACGGGCCAGGCGCTCATTAACGAAATTATGGCTGAACGTGGAAAAGAGCTTTATGGTGAAGGATTTAAATTCTTCGATTTATTAAGGACCAAAACGCCGGTAGTTAGAACAGCTGGAAATGGACATTGGGCAATTGTAAGTTTCCAACCTGGAGATAATAAATTGGTTCTTCCATTACCTCAAACAGAACTTAATGCTAACCCTGTATTAAAGCCTCAGCAAAATCCAGGCTATAGCAACTAGTATTTCTCTGCTAATTTATTCATGGGCTATCTCATTTGAGATAGCCCTTTTTTGTTTCTAAAACTACCAAAATCAATTTGATCCATCATTCATTAAAACTTCGTTCAATCGGTATTAGGCAGCTTCTACATCTGTTAAAAAATGTAAAAACTTTCAACCTCGAGGCAATAAAACCGTATTATTGTAGTATTACGTACATAATTCATGATGAATAAAATACACCATAAAATAATTTTTATCATTACTTTAATTTTGCTTAGTGCTAACGCATTTGCACAAAGTAAGAATATACAATTGCCTGCCAATTGGTATAATCTGGATTTGACTGAAAACGGTTATTTCGGCATCAGCACCGAAAAAGCTTATCGTGAATTATTAAATGATAAGAAACCCAAAGAAAATATTATTGTAGCTGTGATTGATGGTGGTGTTGATATCAACCATCCCGATTTACAAAATGTGTTGTGGACGAATAAAAAGGAAATTCCAAACAATGGTATTGATGATGATGGGAATGGCTATATCGATGATATTCATGGCTGGAACTTTATTGGGTCAAAAAAAGGAAATCTTGAATTCGATAATCTGGAATTAATACGGTTATATAGAATCTATCATCCAAAATATCAATCAACTACCAACCTTACGCCGCTGGATAGTGCACAAAAAGAAGAATATCGTATCTATCAAAAAATTGTTGGCGATTTTGGAAAGAAGTATGAAGATGCCAGTAAAACTTTTCCCGTATTAATGGCCATTAATAAAGTTATTGATTCTGTTGCTCGGGTAAATAATAAGCCAATGCCAACGCTTGAGGATATAGATAGATATAAAGCCGATAATGAAGAGGAAGAATATGTGAAAACGATTATCAGGAAGGGCTCAAAGGAAGATGGAGGTTTCGAGAAGTTTTATAAAAGTATCAAGGATGGATACAAACAGTATGATGCCATGCTGAAGTACAATTTAAATCCGAAGTATGATATGCGGGCAGAACTTGTGGGCGACGATTATTCCAACTCAAATCAACGCAACTACGGTAACAGCGATGTGAAAGGGCCAGATGCATTTCATGGCAGCCATGTTTCCGGAATTATTGGTGCTGATCGTAAAAATGGAATAGGTATTATGGGTGTGGCTAACCATGTCAGTATTATGGCCATTAGAGTAGTACCTACGGGTGATGAGCGTGATAAAGATGTCGCCAATGGTATCCGCTACGCAGTAGATAATGGTGCAAAAGTGATTAATATGAGCTTTGGCAAAGGTTACAAGTGGGATAAAAAAGTTGTGGATGAAGCCGTGAAATATGCGGAAAGTAAAGGCGTTCTTTTGGTGCATGCAGCAGGAAATGATAATCAAAATAATGATCTTGAAGAGAATTATCCTAACAAGTATTTCCAAAGTAAAGAGGCGGAAGATTATAAAAAAGCAAATAGTAAGCCTAGCCGGCCAGATTTTATTCCACCACCCAGAAACAATCAGAATAATGGTATGGGGATGAGGCCGACAGTAGGTCGTTCGCCTCTGATCAAGCCAATCCCGTTAGATTCTGCAAAATTTAAGCTTCCTCATGCCAGAAACTGGATTGAGGTAGGGGCAAGTGCTTACAAAGATGATGATAACTTAAAAGCAAGCTTCTCGAATTATGGAAAATATAATGTTGATGTTTTTGCGCCCGGGTTTTTGATTAATTCTACTGTTCCTGATGGGAAGTATGAAGAAGCCGATGGTACCAGTATGGCTGCACCTGTAGTTTCAGGTTTGGCAGCATTAATTTTAAGTTACTATCCTCATTTAACTCCTGTTCAAGTACGGGAAATTATCATGAAATCTGTTTCAAAGGTTACACATAAAATAAAATACAAAAACGAAAAAGGCGAAAATGTACGCGTAATGTTCAACGAAATATGTGTAAGTGGCGGCGTGGTTAATGCCTATAACGCATTAAAACTAGCTGAAAGTTACAAATAACTTTTACTGGCTAGCCAATCAATACTTGTGAAGTGCTGGTGTTTAGTGATTAATCGTTTTGATAAATTGCTGAAAAGTACCAAAAGGATAGTTTTTTGATTTCAGCCAATGAATAAATTTATCCATCCTTTGCACCATTTGATTTCCTGTATTTTTGCGAACATAGGCAGGAAATCCAAACCTTTCGAAATCATTTAAATCGGTAAACTCCCAGGGGTGAAAATATATGTTTAGATAATGGTCTTTTTTATAAGTCCAGCGGGCTAAGGCTTTGTAAATACTTAACGGGAGATTATGAAATGATAGCCAAAATAGCGGAAACCTCACGACTGGACTTACAGAAGCTGGAATTTGCAATACATTTTGTTTCGTAAAAAATGTTCTGGATATATGGAAATTGTTGTATCGACCAGGAAGATAGGTTGGATTGATAGATGTGTTGTAAGTATAACCAGCTTTTTCTATTTCCTTTTCATCTACGGGCATCATCCGAGCCATGCGGTAACCTGTAATCTCTTTACCTGAAAGTTCTTCAAGCTTTATCTTGGATTGCAATAAATGCTCCGGCTTGAAATCGGAATGGTAATAACCATGCGAAGCCAGTTCGTGACCGCTTTCCGTAATCCGCCTAATTAAATCAGGAATGTTTTCAGCAAAAGTTACGGTACAGAAAAATGTCGCTTTAACCTGGTGTTTATCCAATAAATCTAAAATGGCAATTGTACCCGTTCTCGAAATCGAAATCTGATCCGCAAATGAGATATCCCGGTTGTATTCAAAAGGCATGTCAAACTCTTCAATATCAAAACTTAAAAGCACCATTATTTTTGAGGGATATTTGTTGAACGGATAATGTAATTTGGACGATTTTTGGTTTGCATAAACATTTTACCTACATATATGCCAATGATGCCTAAAATGATTAGTTGCAAACCTCCGAAGAAAACAATAGTCATAATAACAGATGCCCAACCCGACACCTCAACATTATTTGCAAAGGCATAGATAATGTATGGAATATACAAAACTGATGCGAATGACAGTATAAAGCCTAGGTAAACTGCCGAATACAGGGGTTTAATGCTAAAAGAAGTAACGCCATGTAGCGCTAATCTGAACATTTTCTTCAGGGTGTATTTGCTTTTTCCAGAAAAACGTGCTGCTGGATTATACCTAATGGCATATTGTTTAAAGCCAAGCCATTTCACCAGCCCCCTCAAAAAAGGTTCATTCTCCTGAAAGTTTCTAAATACGTTCACCACTTTTTGGTCTAAAAGACGGAAATCGGCTGCACCCGGCTCCAGATCAATGTCTGATAACCAGTTGAGTGTTTTATAGAACAGGCTTGATGAACTTCGTTTTCCCTTTGATAAGCTTTTATCTTCTTCGCGAATGGTGTAAACCACCTCAAAACCTTCTTCCCATTTTTTAAGCATATCTGGAATCAACTCCGGGGGATGCTGCATATCGCAATCCATTGAAATAACACAATCGCCAAATGCATGATCCATACCTGCCTTAACTGCTAGCTGGTGGCCGAAATTTTTACTAAACTCCAGGAAAAAGATATTTTCTGCCGTAGATGAATACTCTTTTATTTTCTCCAATGTATGGTCAGCGCTTCCATCATCCACAAGAATAATTTCATAATGATAAGCTATGGAAGAGAAAACTTTTTTAATACTTTCAGCAATCACGAAAATATTATCAGCCTCGTTGTAAGCTGGTATTACGATGGAAACTAACTTTTTCATTTATCGGCAATCAAATAAGATTCAAAATCTTCTTTCAGCATTTGGTAAACTATCGTAAGCCAAATGATCACGCAAGGTAGGGCTTTGAGCGAATATAGACGAATAAATTCTTTTACACTTCTGGGGAAAATATCAGTTGGCGACAAGCTGGTTAAAATGAAAGCAAACACGAACAGCGAAATTATCCATTTGCTTTTTGGCTTCTGTTGAATAATAAACCATATGGCCACACCTGCAAAAGCGATGATATAAGTTGGAGATTCGGAACCGCTGCTAAAAATTACAGTAAATATTAGTGTCGATGCCAATAGCATCAGCTGAAAAGCTAAATGCTTATACTGATTGATTCTTAAATAAGGCAGACCAAACAGAACAAGACCACCCAACAAAAAGGGTGTGTTTGAAAGTTCAACATTTCCGCTTATTCTTCTGGCCATTCCCATTATAGAGATATCCTGAAAAGATGTTAAAGATGCGTTTGTAGCATTTTTATGAACCAAGGAATTGAACCAATCTGCATAGGATTGCAGGATGAAGGCAGGTGAGGATAACGCCATCGGTAACACAAACAAAATACTAAAGGCAACCAGGCCAGCAATAATAAACTTAACCTTGTTTTTCGAAAAAAAGAAAAATGCCAGGCCTACGATACCGTATAATTTAATTAGTGTGCCAATTGCAATAAAAAAGGCCGATTGAATTTCCTTCCTTTTAATGAGGTAAGAAAAACTGAGGATGATGAGGCCGGTTAGTGCGATATTAAACTGAAAACTGAAAAGGGCTGTTAACGTTTCATGTGCGCAAATCCACGCAACGATGGTTTGTTTTTTTCTGGCGATTGGTAAACTATAAATGCCCCAGAGCAATATGGAAACGATGCTTATATTCCATAAGAACATGCCTAAACCATCAGGCAATAGGGCAAAAGGCGCAATAAATATAGAAAATGCCGGGCCGTAGTGGTTACTATCTCCATATTCTGGATAGTTATTAAATAAGTTCTGCAAATCTACCGTATGCCAGTAAACATATTTAAAGATGAGGTAATTGTTGTAAGAATGATTATGGTATTGTTTAAAACTTGCAGCAATGGCCAGGATCAGGTAAACTCCAATAATGCATTCTTTTTTTAATAAAAAGTTAAACGCTTTATGAAACTTGGGATGTTGTAATATTGCCATTTTGATTAGTGCTGCAATATAAGCATTTTTTAAGAATAGCTCATTGAGCACTTAGAGAGCTGTATTATGTTTCCTTTTCCTTATCCGTTCTATAGATGGTTCACTTGTCATCTGTCACCAAGTTCTATTGAAGCAAAATTTTAAACCTAAAAACGTTATTAAGTTGAATTATATTAAATAAACTTTAATTTAACTTAAATATAATTTAAAAATATTTCTTTTTAATTATTTAATATTTAATTTCGTTTCATAACCAAGTATAATTTACACATCGCATAGCGATGGGTGCATATTAATCATTCAATAACTGTATCGTATAGTTTTACTTCAAGTAATTATAAATCACGGATTGATAAAATTTAAATACCATCCCGACATTCTAAACCAGACAATATGAGAATTAACTTTACAAAAGGTAATTTAAGAAGAAGTATAGGGTTTCTACTCTTTATGGGCTGCTTTCTTACAATTACTGCACAAGCTCAAACGGTAGTCGTTGGAGTAGTAAATGATGCCCAGGGTAGTCCTATCCCCGGGGCAAGTATCAAAAGTAAAATAGGCAACAAAACCTCTGTTACCAGTTTAGATGGAAAATATTCTGTTAGTGTAGCTGAAAATGATTCGTTAACCTTTTCATTTATCGGCTTTAAGTCGCTTACGTTGGCCGTTGGCAAGAGAAAAATAATTGATGTTAAACTGATAAGTGATGACCAACGCCTAAATGAGGTAGTTGTGGTGGGGTACGGAACGCAGAAGAAAGTAAATCTCACCGGTGCGGTATCAGTAGTTTCATCGAAAGATTTAAACATGAGACCAGTTGGACAAGCATCTGCAGCGTTACAGGGTTTAGCACCGGGGGTAACCGTTACGCAGGCGTCAGGTCGCCCGGGCGGCGATGCCGGAACGATCAGAATTCGTGGAATCGGAACTTTGAATGATGCTAACCCTTTGGTTTTAATTGATAATGTTGAAGGATCATTAAACAGCATCGATCCCAGTTTAATTGAATCTGTTTCAGTGTTAAAAGATGCAGCGTCTGCATCAATTTATGGTTCACGGGCGGCCAACGGCGTTATTTTGGTGACCACAAAACGGGCCAATGCGAATAGCCTTTCTGTTTCTTATAACAACTATGTAGGTTTTCAGGAGCTAACCCGGTTGCCGGATATGGTAAATGCGGTTGACCATATGGAGCTCACTAATTTAGCCAATGTGAATGCCGGTGCCTCGCCAACCTTTAGTCAGGCGATGATTGACAATACCCGGAATGGCACCAATCCGGATCTGTATCCAAATACCAATTGGCAAAAAGAAGTGTTAACCGGATCAGGTTTTATGCAGAATCATTTTATAACAGTAAATGGTGGTGGTGAAAAAGTTAAATTCCTTGCCTCATTGGGTTATTTCGATCAGGCTGGTTTGTTGGAAGTATCCAGATTTAAAAGGATTACCCTCCGTAATAATGCTGATATTAAGTTTTCTGACAAGCTGAACCTAACTATAGATTTGCAGCTTTTGAGCCGGGTAACCAAAGAGCCAGGTCGAGGCAGTAGCTCGGTGTTTAATCAAATGAACAGAATTGCACCCATTTTTGCCGGCATATTCTCCAATGGAAGTTATGGCGAAGGTTCAAATGGAAATAACCCTATTGCTTACAGCCGCCCCGAGGGTGGATTGGCTAAAACCTCCAATCCTGGGGCAAGTCTTAATTCAACCCTAACTTATAAACCCTTCAGGTGGCTTCAAGCCGATGTAACCATTGCACCCCGATATGATCAGGTTGATGACAATACTTTTGTTACGGCCATTAAAACTTATCGAGCCGATGGAAATCTGGCTTTTACCCAACCGGCATTGGCTACTTTAGATGTATCAAACAGTCGGGCTCTTTATAACAACATGAGGGCTACACTTACCGGAAATATATCTGTGGCAAAACATTCCTTTAAATTATTGGCTGGTGCTTCACGAGAAGATTATACATCTGATGTACTCTCCGCATCGAGGAATACCTTTATATTTCCAGCCTATCCGGTATTGTCTACAGGAGCATCTGCAACACAACAAAACACTGGAACAAGGATGGAATGGGCATTACAATCTTTCTTCGGAAGGTTCAATTATAATTATGATGAACGTTATTTATTAGAACTGAACGGAAGATATGACGGCTCTTCCCGCTTTGCGGATGGTAAAAAATATGGCTTTTTTCCCTCGGTGTCTGCAGGATGGCGCTTATCTGAAGAACAGTTTTTCGAACCATTAAAAAATACGATCTCCCAACTAAAAATCAGGGCATCATGGGGTAAGTTAGGCAATCAAAATATTGGCACTTATCCAGCCATTTCATCCATCCAACTTGGCTCTTACTCGTTTGCGAACCAGATTTATACTGTAGGGGCATTAAACGATGGTGCCAATCAGCTGATTACCTGGGAAAGTACGGAAATGAAAGACATTGGTTTCGACTTAACAGCTTTTAAAAACTTCGACGTTTCATTCGATTATTATGATCGTGTAACAGATAATATCTTATTGCGATTAGATGTTCCATTGATTTACGGAAAAACTGCACCCTTTCAAAATGCAGGTGTAGTGCGGAACAGGGGATGGGAAACGGGCATCTCTTATCGAAATAAAATCAAAGATTTTAACTACTCCATCGGAATCAATGTATCAGATGTAAAAAATAAAATCATCGACTTAAAAGGGGTAAGCCAAACTACGATAACGGTAAGCAACGAAGGTTCGGCTATTAATTCGTTGTTTGGATATGAATCGCTTGGTTATTTTCAGTCTGATGCAGAAGTTACAGGCAGTGCGAGGCAAATTGGAAACGTGAAGGCCGGTGATATTAAATACAAAGATCAGAATGGTGATGGCGTAATTGATAATAACGACCGGGTAATCATTGGGAGTACTATTCCACGATATACATATAGTGCAAACATTAACCTTTCTTACAAGGGTTTTGATTTGGGAATTTTTCTGCAAGGGGTAGGAAAAGCAGACGGATACCTGTATGAACAATCTGTAATGCCATTTTTTAATGGTGGTACCGTTCAGGAAATGCACAAAGATTATTGGACACCGCAAAATCCTAACGCAAGTTTTCCACGCCTGGCTTTCGGTGAAACCAATAATCAGCAAACCTCGAGTTTTTGGCTGAAAGATGCTTCTTATCTCCGCTTAAAAAACCTTCAGTTAGGGTATCGATTGCCATCGGCTGCTATTGCTAAAATTGGTTTAAAAGGTTTAAGGATTTATGCAAATGCAAGCAATTTATTTACTGTAGACAAATTTTGGGATGGATATGATGTGGAGGCGCCGGTTGGAACAGGAAATACCTATCCACAAGTTAGGGTTTATAATTTTGGTTTAGATGTTAATTTTTAACGAAATGAAAATAAAAATATTTACAGCCATGGTGCTGTTACTCTCGCTGTCATTTTCTGCCTGTCAGAAAGATTATCTCGAAAAATCTCCTTTTAACCCGTCGTCGGAATCATTTTATTCCAATCAGGATGAGTTATTGATTGGTTTGTTGGGCTGTTATCAGCAACTGAATTACTCCGAACAAAATTATGGAAATGGAAATTTAAGGGTTCCATGGCAGGTTTTTATTGATGCGGCTACCGATATCTGCTGGGATAGAACAAATGGTGATTTACAAAACATTGGCAAAGGAAGTATAGATGCAAACAATCGCGTGGCACTTGTGCTTTATCGTGAAGGTTATAAAGGTATTGCCCGCTGTAATTTTTTACTCGATAATGTAAAAAAATTAGAAGGCACCATTCCGGCGGCACTTTACAACCAAAGTATAGCCGAAGCCCGATTTATCCGTGCCTTACATTACAGTTATTTGCTTACTTTTTTTGGTGGGGTTCCTTTGGTTAAAACTGATGTAGCAATAGATCAGCTCCAGATTCCGAAAAGTACCAAGCAAGAAGTAGCAGATTTTATACTTAGTGAGCTCGATGCTGCTGCCGTAAACCTTCCACTAAATCAGGCGGTATTAAATGATGGCCGGGCAACAAAAGGAGCGGCGCTAGCCATTAAAGCCAGAGTTGCTTTGTATAATGAAAGATGGGATGTTGCCGCACAAGCTGCAAAAGCGGTGATGGATTTAGGAAAATATACGCTTCACAATAATTATGGCGAACTTTTTAAATACGCAGGTGAATCATCCAGAGAAATTATTCTGGCTTTGCAGTTTGCCAAAACAATCAACACCCATACTACCCCTCAATATTTGCTTCCACGTTTACCTGGCGGAGTTTGCGATAAGGTTCCTTTTCAAAGTTTTATCGATTCATACGAGTGCACCGATGGACTTCCTATAGATAAATCACCTCTTTATAATCCACAAAGACCATATTTAAATCGCGATCCCAGATTGAGTTTTACCTGTGGAGTTCCCGGGAACATCATATTCGGTTATCAGTTCGAAACCCACAAAGACAGTTTACAGATTTGGAATTATAATGTCACTCCTGCGGTACGCATTGCAAATACGGAAGCTACCCATGCTTTCGCAACCTTTACCGGTTATGTTTATAAAAAATATACCGATGAAATTGATCGCAATGACAGGCAGAATTCTGAATTGAATATTATTTTGGTCCGCTATGCAGAGGTGTTACTCACGTATGCAGAAGCTAAAATTGAGGCGAATCAAATTGATCAGACGGTTTACGACGCCATAAATCTGGTGAGAAGAAGAGCAGTTTTAATGCCAGCCATCACCAGTGGCAAAACACAAGCCGAATTAAGATCAATTGTGCGCAAAGAACGTAAGTACGAATTTGCTTTGGAGGGTTTGCGATTAGCTGATATCCGCAGGTGGAGAATAGCGGAACAAGTATTGGTTGGTCCGGCATACGGGCGTATCCCAAAAGGATTGCTTTCCAATGCGCCAATTATTGATGCCAATGGAACTCCCAATTATAGTAATGTAACCAATCGTGCAGATATGCGTGTAATTGAAACGAAATTATTTAACAAGGACAGAGATTATTTATTGCCGTTTCCAACTATAGAAATTCAAACCAATAAAGCTTTGGTACAAAACCCGGGCTACTAATTCATTTATTAAGTCAGCAAAGCGGATAAAATGCTGCTTTGTTGATTTAAAATGTTCCTTGTTTAATGCAATGCAAGCCACAGCTAATTTGATACTTTAGAAGAAAGCATTAGTTTTTTCTGTAACCACTTCCGGACTGGCTCATCATACCATTTTAATGAGAAATGCGCAAGAATAATGGCGCTTACTAAAATCAATAATGCATACGGCAATGCCTGTAAAATGGTTATTTCCTTTTTATTGCTAATCCAGGCTACGTAAAAATAAACTATCGGATAATGTACGAGGTAAAGCGGATAAGATAAATTACCTAAAAACTTGCAAATTTTTTGTTCTCGCTGACCTTGGATCACGCCGCTGGCACCGAGATAGACGATTAACGGAAAGATAATGATCACACAAACCGATTCATAAATTCCATTCATCCAAAGATGCTGCGCTCCGCCTATGCGGGGCATATACAGTACGATTGCAATTAAAAGGCTGCACCACAAAAAAGCATTTTTAATTCGGGTTGGTTTGGCTATCCGCGAAAGTAACAGCCCGGCAAAAAAAGGGAACATGGTTCGGGTTAAACCTATGCGAACTTGCTCTACATTAAGTGTCCAACCACCACTAAGATCTCCGTTTGTAATGGCCAGGTGTGCCAAAGCTACGGCTGCAATCAATACTAAAATTGTCAAGGCTGTTTTAGAAAATTTTCTGATCCAGACTGCATAAAGAATGTTCGCGATGTATTCAAAAAATAGTGACCATCCTACACTATTCAAAGGATGCATTTCTTGCCAGCCACGGATATCCATCGACAAGGGTATTGGCAGTATGGTATAACCAATTAACATCACCAGCAACATTTTCCATATTGGAACGGTGTGGATGAGCGGCCATATCGTAGAGTCTGTAAAATAAAATCCAATAGCACCGAGCGTCATTCCTAAAACAACCATAGGTTGAAGGCGTATGATCCGGCGTTTGAAAAAATTAGCAACACTCATTTTATTCCACCTGTCATCGTAGGCATAACCCATCACAAAACCAGATAATAGGAAGAAAAAATCAACAGCCAGATAACCATGATTAACAACAATATCTAAATGACCAGTTCCTAAAGGCTCTGCCAAATGGAACGTAACAACAATTATCGCGGCAACGCCACGGAGTCCATCCAGGATAGGGTAGTGAGGTTTGGTAGCCAGTGAGGGATTTAAATCAGGTTTCATTGATAACCGCAAAATGTGAAAAAATAGCTGACATTTTTTTATCAGACTGAATTTTTACAGTGGCGATTAGTGGATGGTAATGGTATTTTTAAAATGATCGGCCGCTTGAGATTTAATCTGTATATTAGTTGAGAAGGAAGGTTTGAAAACAAAAAAAGCCCATCGAAAGATGAACTTTTAACCAGTAGCGGAGCTTCAACACGTTATAACTGCTATGAGCATTTTGAGGCAGTAATAAATTTCGCTAGGGCAATGATTAATGAAATAAGGGGCATACAGGAAAAAGAAATTACTGTAAGTTTTCCTTAATATCAGTTTGATCGCAAGATATAGTAAGAGGTGAGACTGAGCTACCTAACATATACAAAGCTAACTCGATCCTTTATATTAAAGGAATGAAAGAAGATTTATTATAAGGGATGGAGATTGTTTGTTCTTAACCGATTTGAGTTCAATTTGCAAGCTGATTGAATTAACAAGATCCAAAAAAAGCAGATCTCGTTAATTTTTTATATTAGCCTCCAAGTTCACCAAGTATGCGTTTTGTGATAGCAACATGCTCTTTAAACACGGCAAGCGACAAGGTAGCCAAATGCCTGCCCTGATTTTCTGCAGCTCCTGCCAACTTTCCCTTGCTGATATAACTCGCAGCGAGATCACGCAGGAATTCGTGATTTTCCAGTTGTGCGGAAATATATGCTTTATCAAATTCGGGTCCCGCTGGTGTATTCTTGATTTTTGCAAGTGTGGCTTTAGCTTTTGCATCCATCGGTGGAACTGGAGTGCCCAGGTCTTTTAAAACACCGGTAACGGCAATGGCCTCCGTAAGCTCAAAGCCGGCAAATTCCTTTGTATTTTTATTGCTTGCCTTACTGGCAGCAATCTGGCTTGTAGCCAATGAAAGCTCGGCAGGGCCGATAACGCCCATTCTAAAAGCTTTTTCGTTCGATGCGTTTGGATCTCCGTTCCACTCAGCTTCTGAGGCATTTGCTTCGTTGACACTAAATAGTGATGCCGCAAGAGATAGTCCTGTTCCCATTGCAATTGTTCCGGTGATCGACTTTTTTACAAAGTCTCTGCGGCCTGATTGTTCGTTTTCCATTTTAGTTATTTTTAATGGTAGAACATAGCCGATGTTCACTTGTTTTGGGTAGTTCAAACTACCGCACTTCCAATAGCTCTTATTAAAAATATTGGCCTTATTAATCTATAACATTCTAAAAAACAGATATATCCCGAAATGGGCGGCAAATTATACTAAAACCTGCACTAAGGTTTATGATTAAACGCTGAATGGTAAAAAATCAATTGTACAGACGTTACAGCGTACGCTGATTAAATTACAAACCAGAGCCGCAAGGCGAAGCTATTGGTTTTACGTCAGTCGGAAAGGCTTATCAATCCTGCTTTTCGACATGTTCCGCAGGGCATGTCGAAATAAGTATAAATCAGGATTTTAATCCTGAACTAAAATAAAAAATATTTTTGAAGAATAAATTAACCAGCGTAAACAAAAAAAGCCCATCTTTCGATGAGCTTTTGATCAGTAGCGGGGAGCAGGATCGAACTGCCGACCTCAGGGTTATGAATCCTGCGCTCTAACCATCTGAGCTACCCCGCCGGATAAAAATATTTGCTTATATTATCAAATATTTAGGTGGTTATTTTTTGGAGTTGCAAATATAGAATAAATTACCTTTCTTTAGAAAAATAAAATAAAAAAAATACTTCCGGAGTTATTCTGGTAATGAATTAACATGGCAGAAAAGAAAAAATTTACGCTTGAGTACGAGGTTAAATCGTCACCACGAATTTTGTATAGCTTTATAAGTGAGCCAAATGGCTTATCGCAGTGGTTTGCCGATGATGTAAATTTCCGCGATCAGGTTTATACCTTCACCTGGGATGATGAACAGCTAAAAGCTAAACTCGTTTCTATAAAAGAGAATAAATTAGTGAAATTTAAATGGCTCGATGACGAACCGCAGTGCTACTTCGAAATGGAAATTGTACAAGACGAATTAACTAACGACGTTGCGCTTTCCATAACAGATTTTACTACAGATGACCTTCTTGCTGAGAAAAAATTAATTTGGGATAACCAAATTGACTATTTGATTAGCGTTTTAGGTGCCTAGTTTAGCTTCGTATTGCTTACCTTTGTAAGGTGAAAAAAATACATCTTCTTCTCATAAAAGCATTCATAAAGCCTTTTCTTGCCACATTTTTTGTGGTAATGTTTATTCTTTTGATGTTTTTTCTTTTTAAGTGGATTGATGATTTAATTGGGAAAGGTTTCGAATGGTATACCATATTGGAATTGATGGCTTATGCCTCTGCCGCGAATGTTTCCATGGCACTACCATTATCTGTGCTGCTTTCTTCTATTATGACTTTCGGAACACTCGGCGAAAATTACGAGCTGGTGGCGATCAAGTCTGCAGGAATTTCACTGCAAAAAGCCATGCGGCCGTTGTTCGTGGTGATCATCATGTTAACCATTGGCTCTTTTTTATTTTCCAACTACATGCTTCCTAAAGCAAACCTGAAATTCAGTTCCTTGCTTTATGATGTTCGAAATAAAAAACTGGCTTTCCTTATCAAACCCGGCGTTTTTAATAATAGTATTCCCAATTATTCTATCCGTGTAGATGCAAAAGATGAAGACGGAACTTTGCATAACATCATGATCTACGATCATAAAGGCACAAACGGCGTTCCCAAAGTGATTATGGCCAAGCAGGGGCAGATGAATAAAACGGCCGACGGTAAATTTCTATTGTTGAATTTAAAAGATGGTGTGCAGTATGAGGAGCAGCCAAGCAGCAGTGGTGCCTATAATCCTCGCCAGGTTTTCAACCGAAGCAGATTTAAAGAAACAGAGCCACGTTTTGATCTTTCTTCTTTTGAAATGAACAGGACAGACCCCAATGCCTTTGGCAACAGTACGCCTATGCTTAATTTAAAAGGAATTACAAAAAAAGGTGATTCATTGGGCAAGTTGTTAGATACATTAAACATGAGCACCGACCGGGTTGTAGCTAATAACTTCAAACAATTTAATGTTACAAAAGGCTATTCAAAAGTAAAAATGGCGCCAAAGCAAATCGGCGAAGCCACGTTGAACTCGATCCCGGGAGGTTTTAAAAAACTTGCTTTAGACAATGCATCAAACACTGTTTCCGGTATTATGCAGAATTTAGCCAATACAGGTCCCCGGCATGATGATTTGGTGGGCGAGATTATTTTCACCAGAATTGAATATCAGCGAAAATTTACGCTTGCAGCTTCATGCATCTTATTGTTTTTTATTGGTGCGCCCTTAGGTGCCATCATTAGAAAAGGTGGTATGGGTTTGCCCGTAGTAATTGCGATATCATTCTTCTTGGTGTATCATATCATTACTACGGTAGCTGAAAAATCGGCAAGAGAGGGCAACTTAAATCCAATATTTGCGATGTGGATTGCTGTGATTGTTCTATCTCCTTTAGCCGTATTTTTAACCTATAAAGCTACCGTTGATTCGGCCTTATTTGATGTTAATTATTACAAGCAGGTTTTCAATAAATTACTTCGGATAAAACAAAAACAAGCCTGATCTATCATTTACTTCCAGATGATATTTTGTTCATCATATTGCTCATTTAGGTTGTACCTTTGTGCTAGCAAATTTTTGAAACAACGGAATCGAGAAGTTTCGAAAATGCTCATTACATATATGCTTTTATACAAATGCAAACAAAATTAAATACCATAGAAGAGGCAATAGCTGACATTAAAGCTGGTAAGGTGATCATCGTTGTAGATGATGAAAATAGAGAAAACGAAGGTGATTTCTTAACAGCGGCAGAAAATGCCACGCCAGAAGTGATTAACTTTATGGCTACCTATGGGCGTGGTTTGATTTGTGCACCACTTACTGAAGAGCGTTGTAAGGAATTAAAACTGGATTTAATGGTTGGCAAAAATACAGCTGCCTATGAAACTAATTTTACAGTCTCGGTAGATTTAGTTGGCCATGGTTGCACCACTGGGATTTCTGCAAGCGACCGTTCTAAAACGATGTTGGCTTTGGTAAATCCTAAAACCGATCCTGAAGAACTGGGCAGACCAGGACATATTTTTCCTCTAATCGCTAAAGATGGCGGTGTAATTCGCCGTGCAGGTCATACAGAGGCTGCTGTTGATTTAGCTCGCCTGGCAGGAATGAAACCTGCAGGTTTATTGGTTGAAATCTTAAAAGAAGATGGCGAAATGGCCAGACTCCCGGATTTATTAAAAATAGCCGAACAGCACCAGCTGAAAATTATTTCAATTGAAGATTTAATTGCATATCGTTTAAATATTGATAGTTTAATTAAAAAAGAAGTCACTATTGATTTGCCAACCGCCTTTGGCGATTTTAAAATGACTGCTTACACGCAGTTGGATAATAATGCCACTCATTTGGCTATTTCAAAAGGAGAGTGGGGAAACGATGAACCGATCCTTGCACGCGTACACAGCTCTTGTGTTACGGGTGATATTTTCGGTTCATGTAGATGCGATTGCGGCCCTCAGTTGCATAAAGCGCTGGAAATGATTCAAAAAGAAGGCAAAGGAATTGTTGTTTACATGAATCAGGAGGGTAGAGGTATTGGACTGATTAATAAACTTCGCTCTTATAATTTACAGGATGCCGGTTTTGATACCGTTGAAGCGAATATTAAGTTAGGTTTCAAAGGCGATGAACGTGATTATGGTGTTGGTGCGCAAATTTTAAGATCAGAGGGCGTAACTAAAATGCGCTTGATGACTAACAACCCTACAAAAAGGGCTGGTCTTATTGGTTATGGGTTAGAAGCTGTAGAAAATATTCCAATCGAAATTGAAAGTAATGTGCACAATGAGCGCTACTTAAAAACTAAAAGAGATAAAATGGGTCATTCCATTATGAAAGGATAGTTTAGTTCAGTTGGCAATTTTCAATTAAATGAATTTGCCAACTAACAAATTCAATTTGTCTGTTGTTAACTGGCAGCTCAAAAAGCTCAACTCAAATCTACCTTCTTGGGTTTCCTTTACTTTGATTGATAATCGCTTCTTTACTGATCGATTTATTTGTTTTAACAGGATTTCCTTCTTGTTTTCTTTTCAAATTCCTGCGATAAGCCCCGGTAATCTTTTGAAGAAATTCTTTAAAGGTATCAAACTGCTGTGTGTAAACCATTCCGAATGAGGTTACATTTCTATTTTGGTCTATACCTGGATTGGCGAATATACTTTGAATAGTAGGCGGCTTATTTGCTACCTTGCCCAATAAGCTTCCATCTTTTTTAATCAAGAATAACCCTTCAACCTCACCACCGACATTACTCCTGTTAAAATCGATGATGGTAAAATCATTCAAACTGTTCCGGTCAACAATACCGGCGTTGATAATTAAACGATCGTTAAACAGTTTTACCGATGCACTTGCTTCACTTAATGAACGAACGTTCAGATCTACAAAGTTTAAGTTTAGTGATGATAAAACATTGTTGAATTGATTAAAAACCAACTCAGTTGCAGTACTTGTTGCTGTTGAACTCAATTGATTACCGATTGATTCACCTCCATTACCAGGGGCAAAACTTCTTCTGATAATTAAACTAAATGCCTGTAAATTCAGATTATTTTGGTCACTAAGATAGGTTTGGAGCTCTTCTTTAATGGCCGGCTGAGCAGGGAAAAATATATCCAGTTTGATATCTGGCTGCAACAACAGTCCTGTTAAGCCCATTTCTACTTCCGTGTTTACCCTTTGGTTGGCATTACTGCTCGCATCTCTGTTGGCTGCCTTAAACAACTCGTTCAGATTTGCCCTTAACGCATATACTGCTTTCAAATTAATCTGCGCTGCGGTAGGGTTCCCTGTCCAGCGTATAGTTCCACCTTGTCTGATCTCAAATTTCTTATTGATTACTTCCTGAGCAGTAAAATCGAAACTTCCGGTCTCAATAATATAGTCGCCAGACATTTCAAAATCGCCAAGACTATTGATGTTTAAATTCAGTTCAGCGTTTCCCTTTCCGCTTAAATTACCTAAAGTAGTATAAATGTTGGCCGTAGTGTTCGGATCAATTGTTAATTTAAATGTCAAGGTTAAACCATCAAAATTGGTAGTTTTCTTTACTACTTTGCTCGAATCGCGGCTAATAAAGTTAATAAAGTCTTTATCAGAAACAGTTTCTGAACTATTTAACGGAAGATTGAAGACAGTACCTTTTTCGGTTTTGGCCTTAATATCAATCTTCATCTTACTCGTTGGGCCACTGAATTTGAAAACACCAGTGCCGTAGGCTTTTCCAAAATACACCGAATTATCTTTTGAAGTTGTATTTAGAGCCATAAAGCTATTTGCGGTTACTGTCACATCCAGCGTTGGGTCATCAAGGTTATTCAAGTCAACACTTCCCACCGCAACAGCCTGATGGCCTTCCAAATCGTTTAATTCTAAATCATCCAGATCGATTACGCTATTGGCTACCTTCACTTCATCCGTAATCACATAGGTAGTTTTAAGATAATTAACCATTAGTTCCCCTTTGTTAAAGGATATATTTCCATCGATCTGGGGTTTATCCAATTTTCCCTTTACTGTGAGGTCAGCTGAAATATCACCCTTTAAATTTGAAACAAGCTGTTTTACAAATGGCTCCAGAATAGTGAGTTTGCTATCCTTCATTTTCACATTCAAATCAATTAGCTTCTCTTTCAAATCAAGGTTACCTGTTAACTTAAAGGTTTCCGAATTTTCTGTTGTAATTCTGGTGAAAACATTAATCTTACTAGATTCATTGTTGAATGATGAGGTATCTGTTAGCGTTCCGATATAGATGTCATTGAAAGTGAGCGAATCGATTTTTAGATCATCATTAACCTTTGGTGCTTTTAAAATGCCATATAAATTGGTCATTCCATTTACATTACCGCTAAGTTTCACCCCAAAACCTTTAGTAAACGGATTAAGCGTTTTAAGGTTAAAATCTTTGAAGCCAACAACCAGCAAATCCTTTTGGTCTTCAGAAATCAATCCATCGATAGTCATTTGCTGTTCACCATTGGTTAAATCGAAGTTACTGATTAGTGTTTTGCCATTATTTAAGGCAATACGGACTTTTTCCTGTATGCGCCATTCTTCGCTGTTAATTTTTAGAATGGATGGCAATACACTCAATCGGGCAATAGTATCTTCATTTTTTGTAAATTCTACCAATCCGTTTAAATCCAGTTGATTGGCTTCATCTGAGTTCGACATCTTCACGTTGAAAGCAAGACTGTCGTTGCGGAGAATATTGGAAATGTTAACATCCTTAATAAAAAGGCTATCGTTTAGCTGTACGCGATCTGACGTAACAATAAGTTGCAGCTGTTCTTTCGTAGTGTTTTCATCAAGAATAATATTATTAATGACAACTCCATTGTATTTTAAGGTTTTGACATAGCCATTTAATGTGGCGGTATTATTTCTCGAATCAAAATCTCCAATCAATGTTGCACCTTCTGCCATTTCCAAGCCAGGCGAAATAAACTGTGCCAATGGCTCAAATTTCTTCACCCGCAGGTTAAACTTAAATATTTGATTTTTGTATTTAATGATGTTTGCCCGGAGTGAGGGTACATAAGTTTTAGCGATAGCTTTGTAGTAAGAAACAATTGAATTTAGATCATATTCCCCGCGTATACTTGCGTCTAGAATATCTGATTTAATGTCCAACACGCGGTCTACTCCGGTTCCCTGGGCCATTAATTGTACCGAATCCACATTGTATATACCTTTTGGATTTTGCAACCTGATCTCCTGAATAAGCAATTGACCTTCAATGTTATTTAAGTTCGTGCCAGAAAAATTGGTGCTAAACTTTGCATCTACCAGTAAGGAATCATTAAGCAGTTTAAGCGCTTTCAATCTTGCTTTCGTAATGGTCGCATTGAAATTGAAAACCGGAAGTTTTGGATTTAAGTTAACGCCGCCATCAAATATCAATTTCACATTTTTATCATTGATGCTGAGTTTTCCATCGAAGTTTTTCTTCTCGAACGTGCCGTCAATTTTAACATTGCGATATCTGTATCCATTAAAATCAATGTAAGCTACGTCGCCATTGAGTTTTTCAGTTAAATCTTTTAATTCAGTTCCTCGTCCTTTCACATATAATGAGGAAGAAATCCGTCCGAGAGATTTTTCATCCAACAAATTTCCGATGTTAAAATCAAAGGTTTTGACGTTTCCGGTATAAGAAGGAACATCATTTTTATCAATTTTCATGTTTACATCCGAAACAATTCTTCCCAGTTTGGTTTTAAATTCACCATAGGCAATAAAATCGTTTTGAAAACCTGTAAAGTTTCCATTAAAATTGATGTTTCCGAATTTGTTTACGATGGATGGAATAATTGCTTTTTTACTTCCTGTAAAACCGGCGAGCACTTCATCCAAATCTTTTTTATTGGTGCCGGCCATTTCAATCTTCAAATCCATAAAGGTTTCTTTCCATTTTGGAAGCCCTTTTATGATGAAGTCGCCTTTAATATGTGTTGCTTTTCCTGAGCGAATAGAGAGTTTCTTTGCCCGAAGATTATTTACTAAGCCAGTAATCTGTCCGTCTACATCAAGCTCAATTTTCATACTATTAAGCTCCGGCGCAAAGAATGCCACGTCTTTTGATGATAAATGACTCTCCTTAAAAATCGCTTTCATCCTCACGCTATCCACATAATGATTAAAATCCCTGTAGGTTTTAAACTTCATTTGGTAATAATCAGTCAGGCGGCTATGATCAGTAACAAGCAGAAGCTTTTTGAGTTCAATGGCGTTACTGTCAATTGTTGTTTCTGCAGTCAGATTTTTTAAGTAAAATCCACTTTTTTCTCTTAAAGTTAAATTCTTGATATTGGTTTTAACCAAATGATTTTTGGTATCCAAGCCATCAAAAATTCCACTAAGTTCTTTTACATCAACATTATCAAAATTTACATTCTTACCCTGAACGGTATCTTTCGCTGCATAATTTTTATACCTAAAGGCAAATTTGTTTAAGATCACCCTTCCTATTGTAACATCGAAAGGTTTGCTATCCGGTTTCTTTACAGTAGGTTTACCAGAATCAAAGTAGTTAATGATGAAATCGAGGTTAGAAGACTTATCTTTGAAATCCTTTAGGAAAAACTGGCCGTTATTAATTTGGACGGTATTGATATTAATTATTTTTTTATCAATTGATAGCTGATTAATATCTACCATAAATTGCGGAGTACTCAATAAAGTGTCCTTTTGAAGGTCGAGCACTAGCAAATCTTCCAATACGATGGATTTGAAAGGTTTGATGTAAAGACTTTTAATGGATATGGTAGTTTTAAGCTCTTTAGACAAATATGCTGCAGCTTTTTGGGCAACATAAGTTTGAACAGGCTTAAACTGTAGTGAGAAAATAATAAGCGCCAGCAGCAAAATTATTGATGCAATTACCCAAAGGAGTATTTTAAATAGTTTTTTAATAATTTTGCAGCTTAAAAATTAAATAAATTGTCTGTTATACTTGCTATCGAATCTTCTTGCGATGATACTTCAGTCGCCATATGTAACAACGGCAAAATTACGGCCAATGTTATTGCAAACCAAACAATTCATGAAAATTATGGTGGTGTAATCCCTGAATTGGCATCCAGAGTACATCAACAAAATATTGTTCCTACTATTGAGCAGGCGCTGAAAAATGCACAGGTTACAAAACAGGACATAAGTGCCGTTGCTTTCACTCAGGGCCCAGGGCTTTTAGGCTCTTTACTAGTAGGGGTTTCCTTTGCAAAATCGTTTGCACTGGCATTAAATATACCTTTAATTTCTGTCAATCACATGCATGCGCATATTTTAGCGCATTTTATTGATGATCCTAAACCAAATTTTCCATTTCTGTGTTTAACCGTTTCAGGCGGACATACTCAAATTGTTTTGGTGAAGGATTATTTTGATATGGAAATTGTTGGTGAAACCTTGGATGATGCAGCAGGAGAGGCTTTTGACAAAACGGCAAAAATCCTTCAGCTTCCCTATCCAGGTGGCCCATTAATTGATAAACATGCAAAAAATGGGAATCCGCTTGCTTACAAATTTGCTGAGCCACAAATTGCTGATTTGAATTTCAGCTTTAGTGGTTTTAAAACATCTATTTTATATTTCATCAGAAAACAAGAAAAAGAGAACCCTAACTTCATTGCCGAAAATTTAGATGATATTTGTGCTTCTGTACAACATAGCATTGTTCAGATTTTACTAAATAAAGTTAAGAAAGCTGCAAAGCAATTTAATATTAATGAAATTGCAATAGCAGGTGGCGTATCTGCAAATTCTGGGCTTAGAGATAGCCTACAGCAAACTGCTAACGATTTGGGCTGGAAGGTTTATATTCCTGCATTTGAATATTGTACTGACAACGCGGGGATGATCGCCATTGCAGGTTATCAGAAATTTTTAACAAAGGATTTTGTGGGGCAGGAAGTTTCGCCCAAAGCGAGAATGGAATTTTAGCAGATACTTTAACCTCTAACTTTTAACCTTAAACTTTTAACTTTAACTTTTTTCATGACTGGAGCATCATTAATATTTTGGATTGTTTGTGCAATACCATTGATCGGACTCTTATATTATCTGATTAGAAAGGATAAGAATAAACTTAACGGAAGTTGGGGAGTTATTATTTTGGGTGCGTTGGTAATTGCTGCACTTTTAGTTATTGTGTATATTACTAAAGATTTCAACGCTATATTTAGCCAGGGTTAGTTAGAATTACGGCTAAAATAAAAAACGCCTGATCAAATCTGGTCAGGCGTTTTTTTATAAATTAATTTTGGCAATTATTTTTCAGCTAACTGCTCACCAGTAACTTCTGCCTTAATTTTCGTTTCAAGCTCTTCGGCTAACTCCGGGTTATCGCTTAACAGTTGTTTCACAGCATCTCTTCCCTGACCAAGTTTGGTATCGCCATAAGAGAACCATGAACCTGCCTTTTTGATAATTCCAAAATCAACGCCTAAATCGATAATTTCACCATTTTTAGAAATACCTTCTCCAAACATCACATCAAACTCAGCAATACGGAATGGAGGAGCTACCTTATTTTTAACAATTTTTACTTTCACACGGTTACCAGAAACCTCATCAGAATCTTTAATTTGTGAAATACGACGAATATCTAAACGTACAGATGCATAAAATTTCAATGCATTACCTCCGGTAGTTGTTTCAGGGTTTCCGAACATTACACCGATTTTATCACGCAACTGGTTAATAAAAATACAGCAACATCCTGTTTTAGAAATTGTTCCTGTTAATTTACGTAAAGCCTGACTCATCAAACGGGCATGTAAACCCATTTTGCTATCACCCATTTCGCCTTCGATTTCACTTTTAGGAACCAATGCTGCAACAGAGTCAATCACAATCACATCAATAGCGCCAGAACGAATCAGGTTATCAGCAATTTCTAAAGCTTGCTCACCGTTGTCTGGTTGAGAGATCAAAAGATTGTCTGTATCAACGCCTAATTTTTTTGCATAGAACTGGTCAAATGCATGTTCCGCATCAATAAATGCAGCAATGCCACCTTTTTTCTGCGCCTCAGCTATAATGTGGGTAGCCAAAGTTGTTTTACCCGATGATTCAGGACCATAAATTTCGATAACCCTACCTTTAGGAATACCACCAATACCCAATGCAATATCTAAACTAATTGATCCTGTAGAAATAAAATCGATAGGTTCAATAGCAGTATCGCCAAGTTTCATGATTGTACCCTTACCATAAGATTTTTCTAACTTATCTAATGTAAGCTGTAATGCTTTTAATTTATCTGGATTTGCGCTTGCCATTTTTATTTGATTTGTTGCGGTAAATATAACTGAATTGTCGGCTAATAAACTTGATTGTTGATAATTGTTTTACTAAAATATTTAGCTAAGATAAAAATTTTCTGGCTAATGTCAATAGTATTTTAAAAATAATTTAGGCTTGGTGCTTATCCCGCTCATTTCTTGCGGTTGAACGCTCAAAATACCGGCACATGTAAGTAATTTCGCAAACATCACATTTTGGGCTTCGGGCTACGCATACATAACGCCCGTGTAAAATCAACCAATGGTGAGCAATGTGAATATCATGTTCCGGTAGGTTTTTAACCAAATCTTTCTCGACGGCTAAGGGCGTTTTGCCATTTGTAAGTCCGAGGCGATTGGCCACCCGAAAAACGTGTGTGTCTACGGCCATTGCCGGTGCATTATAAATTACAGATGCAATAACATTAGCGGTTTTACGCCCGACACCCGGCATTTTTTGCAAGTCATCAATACCTGAAGGAACAACATCATTAAATTCATTAATCAGAATATTAGCCATACCAACAAGATGTTTTGCCTTATTATTTGGGTAGCTGATACTTTTGATGTAATCAAAAACAATATCTGGAGTTGCCTCTGAAAGACTTTTGGCATTAGGAAATCGTTGAAAAAGCGCCGGCGTAACCATATTTACTCGCTTGTCAGTACACTGAGCAGAAAGAATAACAGCAACTAAAAGCTGATAGGGGTTGTGGTAATGCAATTCGGTTTCCGCATCAGGTTGTTTTGCCGAAAAATGTTCTACAAAAAGTTTATAACGTTCTTTTTTAAGCATGAGCAAATATAGAAAATTGATCTCTTCGTTTTGCGCCAGGCTTTTAGTGCATCACTACATATTTTTCTTTAGCTACAGGAACTCCTTTGGTTGTTGTGCTTCTAATCAGCCAGATGGCGAAAAATGCACCAATCAAAGCCATTGCGGCACCAACATATGCTGGTGAAGTATAATCGAAGCCGTAAACCAACGGCAAACCACCGAAAAATGCACCCAAGGCATTTCCGATATTAAAACTTGCCTGACTGGCAGATGCAGCCAGCATTTCTGATCCTTTTGCCGATTGGATCATTAGCATTTGTATTGGTGCTGCCAGAGCAAATGAAACTGCTCCGGTAATAAATGTCATAATTAAAGCAAGCGGTTGACTAAACGATACGAAGTGAACAATTGTTAACGTGACTACCATGGCTAACAGTAACGCTGCCGAGGCTTTTGCCGGAGAAAATTTGTCAGCCAAAATTCCACCAATGTAATTGCCAACTAACATTCCAACACCAGCAAGCATTAATATGTAGGTAACCGCACCAGCAGAGAAACCGGCAACGTCAGTCATCAAAGGGGCGATGTAGCTATACCAAGTAAATAAACCTCCGGTTCCAATGGAAATCATGAGGATTATCATCCATGCTTCTCTCTTTTTAAAGAAACTGAGTTCTGATTTTAAATCACGGTTTTTAGTGGCTTCTAATGCAGGCAGCCAGAGTTTTAAACTTAACAGCGTAACTAATCCCACAAAAACAACTACGGCAAAAGAAATTCGCCAGGAAAAATTATGACCGATAAATGTTCCAAGTGGAACGCCGAGAATGTTCGCAATGGTTAAACCCATAAACATGAGTGAAACAGCCTGTGCAGCCTTGCCCTTTTCAGCGATTCTGCTCGCCACTACCGAGCCGACACCAAAAAATGCACCATGAGGCAATCCTGATAATAATCTGGCAATAAATAATGTATTAAAGGTTGGTGCGAAAGCAGAGAAAGCATTAAAAGCTGTAAACATCACCATCAGTGCAATTAATATTTTTTTTGGCGGATACTTACCTGCAATCATAATTAACAAGGGAGCGCCAATTACTACACCCATTGCATATGCAGAAATTAAATATCCGGCTTGGGGAATGGTCACGCTCAAATCTTTTGCGATATCTGGAAGTAAACCCATCATCACAAATTCAGTTATTCCAATGCCTAAGCCACCAAGGGTAAGTGGTAGTAAGTTCTTATTCATATATTGCTTAGTGTTAAAATTACACTATGTAAAGGTAGCTGTTTTTGCGTTACGGGAATGTAAAAAGATATTTGAAAGGTTGAGAGAAAATAGGAATTAGAAAATGGGAATGAGGTATAGTATTTTTAGAGAAGTTTTATTTCTAAAATCTGCTTACATTTTTGCAAAAAAAAAAGCTGCCTCATTTTGAGGCAGCTTTTTGGCTCGTGTAGAATTTACTTTGATCTGCTGTATGCTAAAATCTTATTGATGGTTTCATCTTGAGGATTTTTAGCGAGGCCATCTAACCTACTTTTAATTTGGTCATAAAATAAGTCGATTTCGGCGTCAGATTCAATATCAGTTTTAGGCTGAAACATACTGTGGGTAGGTAAATTTACATTGTTTTTTGATGTAGAGGTTTTTGTCATAAGCAACTAAATGTGATAAGTTTTATAAACTTAACGATTGTTCAGATGCTTTATTTCAATCCCTAAAACATTTTGTGTAACTTTTTTATTACCCCTTGTAGGTCATCTCTTTTGTTTTAAGCATTTTACGAAGGTTGCTTAGCGCATAGCGCATTCGGCCCAATGCTGTATTGATGCTCACATCAGTTAAATCAGCAATTTCCTTAAAACTTAAGTCTGCATAATGACGCATTAAAAGCACTTCTTTCTGTTCATCAGGTAATAAATGGATCATTTCCTTTAAATCTTTATGTGTCTGATCGCGTAGCATTTTTTCTTCTGCACTCTCATCATAAAAGTGTAGCATATTGAATACATCCATTCCGTCAGAACTCGTAATAATTGGCGTTCTTTTTTCCTTTCTGAAGTAATCAATTACTAAATTATGTGCAATACGCATTACCCAAGGTAAGAACTTGCCTTCCTCGTTATATCGCCCTGATCGCAATGTGTTAATTACTTTTATGAAAGCGTCTTGAAAAATATCCTCTGCCAAATATTGGTCTTTCACCAATAAGTAGATAGAAGTATAAATTTTACTTTTATGTCTTCTTAAAAGTTCTTGCAATCCATTCTCGTTCCCGGTAATGTATAACTTTACCAGGTCCTGATCATTGTATGATTGTAAATTCATAGGTTTACCTACACTAAATCCCGTACTGTTTGCTAAAAATTAATTTGTAGATGTTTAATTTCTATAGCGTCTCTCCTATGCTTTTTTAGATTGTGTTAGTTTGGTTCTGAGGTTGTTAATATCCAAAGAAAGTTATTTTTTTATCAAAAAACAAAAAATAAAATGTTAAAAAATAAATTAACCGTCTCAGTACCCTATTTTTGTATGTTTTAAAAACCCAATGTTTACTTATTGGGTTATGTTTTAAAATCTTAATCATACATGAGCAAAAAAGAAGCCGAAAAAGATCCGCATAGAAATATAATTATAAAAGGTGCTCGTGTGCACAACCTAAAAAACATTGATGTTGCCATTCCTAAAAATAAACTGGTGGTGGTTACGGGCATGTCGGGTTCGGGCAAATCTTCTCTCGCTTTTGATACTTTATATGCAGAAGGGCAACGCCGATATGTAGAAAGTTTATCATCATATGCCCGCCAGTTTATGGGGCGGATGAATAAACCGGATGTAGATTATATTAAAGGAATTGCGCCGGCTATTGCCATCGAACAGAAAGTAATTACTTCCAATCCACGTTCAACAGTTGGTACATCAACTGAAATTTATGATTATCTAAAACTACTTTTTTCGCGAATTGGAAAAACCATTTCCCCAGTTTCGGGAAAAGAAGTGAAGAAAGACTCGGTAAGCTCGGTGGTAGATTATGTAAATGGCCTGCCTGAAGATACAACAGTAACGATTTTTTGCCCTTTATATCCGCACAATAACCGCACAATAAAAGAGGAACTAGCCATTTTGTTGCAAAAAGGTTTCCTTAGGGTATTGATTGAAAACAAGATTTTAAAAATAGAATCTGTTTTGGATGATGCTGATTTTAAAGATGCAGAATTAACCGACGATAAAACTGTACAGATTTTAATTGACCGGATTGTAACCAACCAGGAGGAGGAAACTTTGAGCAGATTGGCTGATTCGGCACAAACTGCATTTTTCGAAGGCAAAGGTGATTGTTATGTGGAAGCGGAAGGTAAAACCAAACATTTCAGTGATCGCTTTGAGCTCGATGGAATTAAGTTTGAAGAGCCAACACCTAATTTTTTCTCTTTCAATAATCCATACGGTGCCTGTAAAAGATGCGAGGGTTATGGAAATGTAATTGGTATTGACGAAGATTTGGTTATTCCTGATAAGAGCAAAAGTGTTTTTGATAATGCGATTGCGCCATGGAGAGGAGAGAAGATGAATGTTTGGTTGCAAAACTTTATTAAAGCTTCATCAAAATTTGATTTTCCAATTCACCGCCCATTCAGTCAGCTAACTGAAAAAGAGCAGCAACTACTTTGGACGGGCAATAAATATTTCGCCGGATTGGATGCTTTTTTCAAAGAACTGGAAGAACAAACTTATAAAATTCAATACCGAGTGATGTTATCACGCTACCGTGGTAAAACAACTTGCCCGGAATGCAAAGGTTCTCGGTTACGTAAAGACGCTTCGTATGTAAAAATTGCAGAAAAATCAATCATTGATGTGGTATTGATGCCATTGTCAAAAGCTTTAACTTTTTTTAATGATTTAAAATTAAATGCTACTGATACAAAAGTAGCTAAACGTTTACTCGCAGAAATTGATAATCGTTTTCTCTACTTAAACAATGTTGGTTTAGGTTATTTAACATTAAACCGTCTGTCGAATACTTTATCCGGGGGCGAATCGCAAAGAATTAACCTCGCAACATCTTTGGGAAGTAGTTTGGTTGGTTCTATTTATGTATTGGATGAACCCAGTATTGGATTGCATCCACGTGATACCAATAAGCTGATCGAGGTATTGATTTCGTTAAGGAATGTTGGCAATACTGTTTTAGTGGTTGAACACGAAGAAGAGATGATGCGTGCTGCCGATCACATTATAGACATTGGTCCTGAAGCAGGTACACATGGTGGAAATTTAGTTTTCAGCGGTAATTATGAAGAAATTTTAAAGGATAAAAAAAGTTTAACAGGCCGATACCTATCTGGTGTGGAACAAATTGCCATCCCGGAAAAACGCCGTAAGTGGAAAGATCATATTCTGATTAAAGGTGCCCGTGAAAATAATCTTCAGAATGTTGATGTAAAATTTCCGCTGGGTGTGTTTACAGCTGTAAGTGGTGTTTCGGGTTCAGGTAAAACAAGTTTAGTCAAGAAAATTCTATATCCTGCTCTACAAAAAGCCATTGGCAATTATGCCGGAGAACAAACCGGTGCTTATGATGGAATTTTTGGCAATTATGATTTAATCAGTGCTGTAGAATTGGTTGATCAGAACCCAATTGGCCGCTCGAGCAGATCAAACCCGGTGACCTACGTAAAAGCCTGGGATGACATTCGTGCTTTGTTTTCTGGACTGGCTTCGGCGAAAGCGGCCGGCTTAAAACCTGCTGCTTTTTCTTTTAATGTAGAGGGTGGCCGATGTGATGTTTGCCAGGGAGAGGGAGAAGTGAAGATTGAAATGCAGTTTATGGCCGATATTTATCTTCCTTGTGAAGCCTGTGGTGGAAAGCGTTTCAAACAACAAGTGCTGGATGTAACTTACAAAGAGAAAAACGTTTCTGAAATTCTTGATATGACCATTGATGAGGCTGTAGAGTTCTTTAAAGATGATCAGAAAATTCTAAATAAGTTAAACCCTTTGGTTGATGTTGGATTAGGATATGTGCATTTAGGGCAATCATCCAACACCTTATCGGGCGGAGAGGCACAACGTATTAAACTTGCTTCGTTCTTAATCAAAGGAAATAATGCAAGTAAAACATTGTTCATTTTTGATGAACCAACTACCGGATTGCATTTTCACGACATAAAAAAGCTTTTGAAAGCACTCAATACCTTGATTGAACAAGGAAATACCATTTTAGTAATTGAGCACAATATGGACATGATTAAATGTGCCGATTGGGTTATTGACATTGGTCCGGAAGGTGGCGATGGTGGTGGCCAGTTAGTTTTTGAAGGTATTCCGGAAGATTTGGTTAAAGAGAAAACCTCCTATACCGGAAAATATTTAGCATCGCATTTAAATTTAAATCCATAATTTCGGCAATGCTTTTTCTAACCTTTTTAATAGGCATCGTTCTCAATGCCATGGGCTATATCCCTCCAGGCAATATTAATCTAACTGTGGCGCAGCTTGCCATTAATAAAGGTATGCGCCAGGTTTGGTACTTTATTCTGTCGTTCTCCTGCGTTGAAGTATTTTTTACTTTCGGTATGATGCGTTTTGCCCGTTGGGCGATGAGCGATATAAATCCTAATGAAGCGGTTAGTGAAGTCAGATTGGGAACATTGGTGGACTGTTTTATGATCCTGATGTTTATTACGATGGGGACCATTACCTGGGTAAACCGTAAAAAAGCGCCGAAAACAAGCAGTAAAAAGGAAGATAAACGTAGTGGGAGCGTATTATATGGATTGATACTTGGCGTATTAAATCCTGTTCAAATTCCTTTTTGGCTATTTTTTGGCAACTACGTTATCCTGCACGAGTGGATTGAAACGGACTATTTATCACTCGTTATTTTTGCTTTAGGGTCAGGTTTTGGTTCGGCTGGAGCGCTATATCTTTACGCTCATTTTGCAACATTCATTCAGGAAAAGTTCGCCTTAAGCAGTCTAATCATCAACAAATCAATCGCTATATTTTTATATGTTTTGGCAGCTTACCTAGTGGTTAAGCAACTGGTGATTCTGTTATAATTTACAATTTGATCCTGCTCAAAAACGAAAAGAGATAGTGATTTTGAACTTGTTTCTGAATCTTCTTTAGTTATCAATCTATCATTTGGAAATGAAAGTTTGGTTGCAAGGGGGCTTTCAGTCCCGCCAAACACTTTATCCCGAAAAATTCGGGATGCTCGTTTATGTCGGGTTTAGGTACAATGGTTTGTGCATAAAAACCAACCGAAGGGATACTACATTGAGTTAAATAGCCCCGACATAAGCGGAAATACTTTTGGTTGGACATTATTCAAATGCAGGCAAACTTTAACCAAAAGATTGCAGCATTGGCGGGACTGCCGCAACCTCATTGCTACTGCTTTTGCGCTACAAATTATTTTTGGTTGGTGTTGAGCTTGATGGATATAACCCTGGTTCTAACACCTTAGCTTTGATATTTATCTGTTATTTCAAAAACTCTACATTCCAGATTTTTTCAGCCTTTCTGCCAATTAGCCAGAATGATGCGGCCAGTACCGAAAAGAATATTGCTTTGTGCCAGCTATCCCAAAAGTATTCGAAATAGCGGGTGTAGAGGTTAATAAATAAGAAAGTTATGCCGAATTCCCGGGCAATGTCATCATGGTATTTTAAGCCAAACAGTGTGCTGGCCACACAAACCGCTGCCGAAATTAGTGCCCAGTAAAAAAGGCTTAACTGTCTTACGGAGTACCATTCTTCTAAGCTGGCAAAGTTGCCGAAAACAGATAAAGCCCAAAGTGAAATGAACAGATAAACCATTCCGGCGATATAAGTAACCTGAAAGAAATGTTGCGTTTTAGGCAGCGCTTTCATAATAAAAGACGCTGCGGTTAAGGTTGCACCAAATACCACAAAACGAAGCGGATAATTCATGCCTAAGAAGTAATAATTCCAGCGGCTTAAATAGCCTGTTTCTGTTCCAAACCAGGCTCCCAATGAGATTAAAGCAAATATCCAAATTAATCTGGAACGGAAAATGTAACCCAAACCACCGTAAATAAAAACCGAAATTAAAATAAGAATAGAGAAATTGCCTGAACCATTATCTAATGCTTTGCCGAAATAAGCAATTGCATTGGCGGTGAGCAAAATGGCCGAAAAAACAATTGTCTCATTGCTGAATTTTAAATGTGACAGTTTTTTCTTTCTCCTAAAGCCGAGAATATACAGCCAGGCGGCTAAACCTCCGGAAACAATTGCAATTACAATATTCGGCGTATTGTAAACCCGTTTCAGGTAATTCAATATCGAATTATCTATTAGAAGCGAGCCCAGGGCGATAAAGCCGCAAGCCAGTGCTACCCAGAAAGCATATTGTGCCAGCCGAAGCCAATCAAAATTTTTGGCTTCGTAACTTTTGCGGAGTTTGTTGCCTGTTTCTTCAGTAATAAGGCCATCGTTTTGCCATTGTTCAATTACTTCATCAAGAAACTCACTCTTTTCTCTGTCAACTTTCATAGGTTAGGTTATACACGAAGATATAAAATTAGTATCAAGATATTGGTATCAGGTAGCAAGACAACTAGCTGATTAAATGACATCTTTGATCTTTTTGTTATTTCCAACAATCCAGATTACATCTCCATTGTCGAAAACAAACTCAGAAGAGGGATTTAAAATTCTCTCGGTGCCACGTTCGATGCCTACAATTAGAGCCTGAGCTTTCTCGCGAATACCTGCGTTTCTGATACTTAATCCATAAACGGGCGATTCGGTATTGATCACAACTTTCTGCAGCGTCATTTCTTTATCAGGGAAACTTTTTTCCTGTTCTGTTTCAGGGGTATCAACTTCCAGTAATGCCTTTACTGAAGCGAGTTGATCATCTGCTCCAATTAAAAGCAGATTATCATTTGGGTAAAGCCGTTCATCTCTTCCCGGGGTAGGAATATTAATTCTACCACGTTCGATCAGGGCGATGTTCACGCCGTGTTTTTCTCTAATCATTAGCTCCGCAAGCGTCTTCCCAACTACATCCGATTCAGGAGATACCCTAATCTCTGTTAAATGCGTATCCCAAGGTAAAATGTCAGGTTTCTGGTTTTCCCTCGCATTTAAATTGAGCATAAAGCGTTTCTCCAATTTGTTATAAAAGGCCTGTAATTTTCTGGAAAAAATAACCATCACCAACACAATCAATGCCAATGCAATTCCTGCGGCGATCCAGGTATCGAAAAATTCGTACATCAAAAAACCAACGAAAAATATACCAAGAGCAATCCTGAAAACCTCAATGGCAATTAGCGGCCCGCGGGTAAATTTTTTGTTTAGCCATAGATGAGAATAGGCTGTTTTCTGTATTCTTCTAATGGATAATGCCCATAAAAATGGCGCCATTAAGGTAAATGAGGCGATTAAACTGATAATGGTAGATTGAATACCGTTAACAACATTTTTTGCTATAAACGGCTGCAGGTATCTGGACGCCAGAAAAATGACAGCAATAATAATTACAGAGTGAATAATGGTATTGAAAGCATAACTTCTTAACAGAATTTTCCAGTCGCTCAAGGTGGTAATTCCGGCTGTGCTTGAGCTGTATCTTGCTATGCCATCCAGCCATTTTTTGGGTAAAATCCTGTTTAAGAAATTGTAAAACGACTCGGAATGTTTAATGAGATATGGCGTGGTAAAAGTAGTAATGGCTGAGGCCGCTACTGCTATTGGATATAAAAAATCACTGGTAACCTTTAAGGTTAATCCTAATGTAGCGATGATGAATGAAAACTCTCCGATTTGTGCTAAACTCATTCCAGATTGTACAGCTGTTTTTAAGGGTTGACCGGAAAGGAGTGCCCCAAGGCTTGAACTCAGAAATTTTCCAAGTATGGTAGCAAGGGTTACCACAACAATGGGCAAAGCGTAATCGACTAAAATTTTTGGATCAATGAGCATTCCAACCGATACGAAGAAAACTGCCGCAAATAAATCTTTAACGGATTTTGTGAGGTGCTCTATTTTTTCTGCCTGAGTAGTTTCTGCCAGGATTGAACCCATGATAAAAGCACCTAAAGCTGGAGAAAAACCAACTTTCACGGCTAATAAAACCATAATTAAACAAAGAGCAAGGGAAACTACCAGCATGGTTTCATCGTTCATTAACTTTCTGGTTGCCTTTAAAAAACTTGGAATCAAGAATATTCCACCTAAAAACCAAAGCACAAGGAAAAAAGCAAGTTTTAGTATCGAGATCAGCATTTCGCCGCCCTCAAACTGCTGACTTACAGCCAGCGTCGAAAGTAAAACGAGTAGTAAAATCGCCACTAAATCTTCTACGATCAACACACCAAAAACCAAACCTGCAAACTTTTTATGTTTAACGCCGAGTTCTTCAAAAGCCCTGATGATAATTGTAGTAGATGAAACCGAAAGAATTCCACCTAGAAATATGCTGTCCATGGTTTTCCAACCCATTAATTTACCAGCGGCAAAGCCAATTAACAACATGAAAACAACTTCAACTACTGCGGTAATGGAGGCGGAGCCCCCAACTTTTACCAGTTTTTTAAAACTAAATTCTAATCCCAAACTGAATAAAAGAAAGATTACGCCGATTTCTCCCCAAATATTGATGCTTTTGGTATCGGTTACAGATGGAAAAAAATCAAGATGTGGGCCAACCAAAAGGCCCGCCAGGATGTAGCCCAAAACTAAAGGCTGTTTTATTTTTTTAAAAATGAGGGTTGTGATTCCTGCGGCGGCAAGAATTAATCCTAAATCGGCAATTAAATCGGGTAAATGCATTGATAAAATGGTAATGATTAAAATAATTTTTCAAACGCTTCTTAGGTTTGAATTTTAATATCCACATTGCTGTGAGCAAATCAATTTATTTACCAAAAAACATGTTTAGGGTACAGCATTTTTAATAAACACCAGTAGCTGTATTTTAATTTTCTGAGAATTATTTTGCAGGTTAACAAGTGGCTTTTGAAAAAGTTGACCACAATACCCATCAGCAATAAGAAAGCGAGTGCAATTTTTGGGGTAATATTATTGATCAAATCTTTCTCCAGGGTTTCATTTTCCATGGCTGAATCTGCATTGAGCTTAAATAGCTTTTTATCAGAAAGAAAACTCAATTTGGCTTTTTTAAACTGATTGTCATGATGTTTTGCATGTGGCAAAGCACTGGCAAAACAATAACTTGAACAGATAAATATGATGGTGTAAAAAAGCCTCATTGCCGCTAATATAACGATTTTGAGGCTTTTATTGGACGGGAATTTTGATTAATTGCTATCTTGTGATGCAAAGAATGCAAGTGTAGCCTCTTTATCTTTTTGTAATTGTAAGGTGAGTGCTTCCAAACCGGTGAACTTTACATCGTGGCGCAAAAATTTCAAAAAGTTCATCTTAATATCTTGTCCATAAATCTCCTGGTCGAAATCAAAAATATTTACCTCAATATTCCTGGTCATTCCGTTAATGGTTGGGCGTTGCCCGATGTAAGCCATGCCTCTGAATGTTGAAGGTTGAAGGCTTAGGGTTGAAGCCGTACGTTTTATGTCGGTATCTCCACTTTGAAGTTTTGACTTTTCACTTTCACCTTTTAGCTTTTCACTTTCTAAACTCATTTCAACCGTTACGGCATAAATTCCGTCGCCCGGAATAAGCTTGTAGGTTTCTTCAACAAAAAGGTTAGCAGTTGGAAAACCAATTGTACGACCAATTTTATCACCCTTAATTACCCGGCCGAATATCGAAAAGGGGTAGCCAAGATAGTCAGCAGCTAAACTAACATCGCCTGCCAAAAGTGCCTGACGGATTTTAGTTGAACTTACTGCCACATCATGAATATCTTGTTCCATGATTTCTTCTACCGTAAAACCAAAATGGACCCCGGCGGCTTTCAAATCAGTCAGGTTTCCCGTTCTGTCTTTGCCGAAGCGATGATCATAACCGATGATGATATGTTTGGTGCCGATATTTTCAACCAATGTATGTTGTATATATTCTTCCGGCGTTTGATTAGAGAAATCCCTCGTAAATGGGGTAATAATTAAATGATCTACACCGAGTTCTTTCAAAATCGCTGCTTTCTCATTAATGGTGTTAATCAATTTCAGATCCTGGTTTTCAGGATCAATAATCATTCTCGGATGCGGAAAGAATGTTAAAATGACACTTTCGCCATGATCAGCTTTAGCTTTTGCTACCAGTTGCCTGATGATTTTTTGATGGCCAAAATGTACGCCATCAAAAGTGCCAATGGTTACCACAGCATTGTCTAATCTTTGAAATTCTGAAAGGTTTTGATATATTTTCAAGGGATGGGGAAAATTAATGTAAAGAATGGCGTTTAACTACTCCGCCTTTTAAATCAGCGATTTGTTGCTGAATTACGAAAGCATCAGCATCGATTTGCCTGATGGCCGATTGCAGTTTGCTCATTTCGAGTTTGGTTACCACAGTAAAAATAATGTCGAGGTCTTTTTTCTCTCCATAACCACCTTCTCCTTTGTAGATGGTAACCCCACGTTTCATGTCATTTATGATAAAACTCTTAATGTCATCCTGACGCTCAGAGATAATGGTTACACCGGTGTACTGTTCCAAGCCATTAACGATGAAATCGATAGTGCTTGATGCAGATAAATAAGTTAAAATGGCATACAGTGCGGTTTCGATATTTAAAAAGTACGCAGCGAAAGCAAATATGATGATGTTTAGGATCAAAATAATATTGCCAACTGTTAACACACTATTTTTACTAATGTAAAGTGCTAATACCTCGGTTCCATCAATCACACAACCGCCTCTCATGGCCAAACCAATACCACCGCCCAGAAACAATCCGCCGAAAAAAGCAATTAACAATTTATCGTGGGTAATAGGCTCAAATGGCAGAACGATCAGCGCAACAGCAAGGGTTGCAATAGCGATCGCAGTTTTGATGGCAAAAGCTTTCCCGATTTGCCTATAGCCTAAAATTACAAATGGAATGTTGATGATTGCAATGAGGTAGGAGAGATTCCATTTTGTTAAAGTGCTGATTAAAAGCGAAATTCCGGTTACTCCACCATCAATAAACTCATTTGGCATTAAGAAGCTCTTCAAACCGAAACATGCAGAAGTTACGCCAGCTACGATCAGCAAAACTTCTTTTACAAATCGTGTGTTTCGGTTTTTGATGTTGTTCATATCTGCGTTTCCGTTTTAGCTTCTTCTTTCTTGCTACGAATATAATTAACGAGCTCCAGAACCTCAAACGAATTGGCCAGCAAAAAGTTTCCGCTACGTGTACGCGTGAGTTTCGATAAGTAAGCGCCGCTGTTGAGTTGTTTGCCGAAATCAGATACGAGAGAGCGGATATAAGTACCCTTGCTGCAAACAATTCTGAAATCTACTTCAGGTAATTCTATTCGGGTAATTTCAAATTCTGGTACGCTTACAAAACGCTTGCGCAGTTCCACTTCTTCGCCCAGTCTGGCTTTAACGTATAAACGCTCACCATTTACTTTTACAGCCGAATGTGCAGGCGGATATTGTTCTATATCTCCAATAAAAGGTTTACAGGCGTTGTAAATCTCCTCGTTTGAAATATTGCTGATATCAAATGTGGCATCCACTTCTGTTTCCATATCGAATGATGGTGTAGTGGCGCCCAGAATCATCGTACCTGTATATTCTTTTTCTTCTGCCTGAAAAGTATCAATCTGTTTGGTTAGTTTACCGGTGCAAATAATCAGCAAACCAGTTGCCAAAGGATCTAGTGTGCCAGCATGGCCAACCTTTAGTTTTAAGGGCTTTAAAGAATTACGAATTTTGCCTACCACATCAAATGAGGTCCATTTGTAGGGTTTGTTAATTAACAACAGTTCGCCTTCGGCAAAATTGAAATCTTTGAATTTTGAATTTTCTGTACTCACAAATCTTTTTTGCGCAAAGATACAGATTATATAATTTGTAAGTTATGGCCAGTCATCAGTAAGATGATAATGATCAAACCCGCTACTATTCTATACCAACCAAACATTTTAAAACCATGTTTATTAAGGTAGCCAATAAAGCTTCTAATCGCTAATAAAGCAACAATGAAAGCCACAACGTTTCCGATAATTAATAAATTGGTTTGCTCTGGCGTGATGGTATTTCCTTCTTTATAAAAATCAAAAAGCTTTTTCCCGGTGGCGGCAAACATGGTGGGTACGGCTAAAAAAAATGAAAATTCTGCCGCTACTTTTCTGCTTAGCTTTTGGCTCATACCACCTACAATAGTTGCTCCGGAGCGGGAAACACCCGGAATCATAGCAATACACTGAAAAAAACCAATCTTTAAGGCCGTTAAGTAGGTAACATCTTCTTCCTCGTTAATGGTTGGTTTGTTAAACCATTTGTCTACAAACAAAAGAATAATTCCGCCTACCAAAAGCGAAATTCCTACCGCCATCGGACTTTCCAGAAGTTCATCAATTTTTTTGCTGAGTAATAAACCGAAAATTGCCGCAGGAATAAAAGCAACTATCAGTTTAATATAGAAGTTAATCGATTTGAAGAACCTTTTGAAATACAATACCACCACTGATAAAATGGCACCTAATTGGATGGCCACCGTAAACAGTTTAACAAAAGGATCGCTGGCTATGCCCATAAAAGAGGATCCGATGATCATGTGCCCCGTACTCGAGACAGGTAAAAATTCAGTTAGTCCTTCAATTATTGCGAGAATAACAGCTTCGAAATAGTTCATAATGCTTTTTAGGTGGCGTAAAAATGAAGAGAACGCCCAATCAAATCAAGCGTTCTCATTTTCATATTCTTAAGAATAATTTATTTTTTTAATATGGCGTAGATTCCGAAAGCAAAACCGAACAATACCACAAGCGGAGCCAATAAGGTTCTTCTAAAATCATAAATGTCGCCTTCAGTTCCCATCATTAAAACAAAACCAAGAGCAACAATTGCCATGCTGATTAACAATAACTGGTAATTTTTCTTAGTGAAAACCAATTCGCTTTTAACGTCCTTAACTACAGGACCTGATTTTTTTTCTAATGCCATTATCTATATAAATTATAAGATTTCAAACGTAAATATCTGCTTACTGCAAACCATGTACTTAAGCCTGTAATAAAAATTCCGATGATGATCAACGCAACAAATACAAAACCAAATTCTTTGTAGTTGTTTAATATAATGATCTCAGGTACTTCTTTGCGGGCATATATCAAGGTTGCAAGCAAAATTATAATTGCAATAAAGGCTGCAATTAAACCATGCAAGGCAGCGTATAATAAGAAAGGACGTCTGATAAAATTTTTCGTTGCACCAACCAGCTGCATACTTTTAATTAAAAATCTTTGAGAATAGATTGCTAAGCGTATGGTGTTGTTTATCAATGCAATAGAAATTACAAGTAATAATGCAGCGAAGGCTAAAATAATTAACCCAATGGTGTTGATGTTTTTGTTCACCATATCAATTAGCGAACTTTGATAAACAACTTCCTTCACTACAGGATTTTTTGAAATTGATGCTTTTAAACCATCAATACTTTTGTTATTTGCGTATTCAGCTTTTAAGTAAACATCAAAAGTTGAGGTGAGCGGATTATAACCTAAGAAATTAACAAAATCTTCACCCAAATCCTGAGTTAAATTCCTTGCAGCAAGCTCTTTATTTACATATTGCGTTTGTTTTACCGCTTTATTGGCATTTAATTCTTTTTGGAACGCTAAAACATCGGTTTCTTTAGCACCTTCATCAACAATAATATTTAGAACGATATTTTCTTTAACGTAGTTAGACAGGTTTTTGGCATGTACAAGTACCAACCCAAGCAGCCCAAGCATTAATAAAACCAACGCAATACTAATAATAGTAGAGATGTATACCGTTTTGGTTTTCTTAGATGCGTCACTTACTTCGAATTCTTCCATGTATTTCAATTTTGTTTTTGCGAAAATATAAATTATACCTGATAAACACCAATATTATCATCATTAACGCCCTAAAGCCAAAATTAGTTCCATCACAAAACATAAAAATATTAAGTGGATTTGTCTAAGCGGTACGAAATTTGAATAAACGGCGTTATTAAATCAACCTAAAACAATTAATCACTATGAAAAGACAAATTACATTCCTGGGTCTGCTAATGCTAGTCACGGCAACATTATTTTCGTGCAAAAAGGACGAAACCTCACTTAAAGCAAGAATAATGGGAAAGTGGACCGTTAATAAAATCGAAGTATCTGGTAATAGCAGTCAGGCGCTTAACGGAACATTTAACTATACCATGAATGATTATATAGATTTCAAATCGAACCAGGACGATCAGGTTGAATTAAGCTTAACCAATCAACGTACCATCGGAACTTATACGGCATCATTGGGTAACGAATTTGGTATGGTTTTCCCAGAAGGAAGTTCTTACTGTACAGTTTCTACATTGTCGGCTACACAGCTCGAATTTACCGCCAAAATTGATAAAACCAACATCGTTAAAAAATATTACTTAACCAGATAAAAATCTTAATCCCGATTATTTGCTTGCGCCATTGGTTTTAAATCAATGGCGCATTTTTTTTATGGGTTCTTCGTCATTGCGAGGCACGAAGCAATCTGTTTGATGAGATTGCTTCGTGCCTCGCAATGACGATCGATCTGAAATCTACTTTGATGAAAAAATAAAATTAGAATTCCGTGAAAATCCGTGTTTTCGCTGCAAGAAGCTGCTAAAAATTATGTTTCACTAAACCCCTTAATTTCCGTAATTTCGCCCCTTTAAAAATTTAAAACTTGCAATGGATTACCAATTCAAAGAAATAGAACAAAAGTGGCAGAAGTTTTGGGCCGATAATCAAACATTTAAAGCCGAAAGCAATTCTGAAAAACCAAAATATTATGTGCTAGATATGTTTCCCTATCCATCGGGAGCAGGTTTACACGTTGGTCATCCACTGGGTTACATTGCATCAGACATTTTTTCGAGATACAAACGCCTTAAAGGTTTTAACGTTTTGCATCCAATGGGTTACGATTCATTTGGTCTACCGGCAGAACAATATGCGATACAAACGGGTCAGCATCCGGCAATTACAACAGAAGCAAACATCGCCACTTACCGTCGCCAGTTAGATCAAATTGGTTTTTCTTTCGATTGGAGCCGTGAAGTGCGTACCAGTGAACCATCTTATTACAAGTGGACGCAGTGGATTTTCATGCAGTTGTTTAATTCGTGGTATAACATCGAAACGGATAGGGCAGAAGATATAACCACGCTGATTGAAAAATTCAATGCATCTGGCACAGCCGATGTTAAAGCGGTTTGCGATGAAGATGTGAAATCTTTCTTACCGAGCGATTGGGCCACATTTACTGAAGAAGAAAAACAAATCGAGTTGTTGAAATACCGCATGACTTATCTTCGGGAAAGTACGGTAAATTGGTGCCCGGCTTTGGGTACGGTTTTAGCAAACGACGAAGTGAAAGATGGTTTCTCAGAGCGTGGTGGTTTCCCGGTTGAGCAGAAGAAAATGATGCAGTGGAGCATGAGAATTACTGCTTATTCTGATAGGCTTTTGCAGGGTTTAGATACCATCGATTGGCCGGAACCAATTAAAGAAATGCAACGCAACTGGATTGGGAAAAGTGTTGGAGCATCAGTTCGATTTAAGATTGACGATTTAAGATTGACGAATAAGACTTTGGACTCCGGACTTCCGACTCCAGACTATATAGAAGTTTTCACTACACGTGTAGATACCATTTTCGGTGTTTCTTATTTAGTTTTGGCGCCAGAGCATGAATGGGTTGCTGAATTAACTACGCCAGAACAAAAACAAGATATCGAAAACTATATTGCTCAAACTAAAAAGAAATCGGAATTAGACCGCATGGCGGATACTAAAACCGTTTCTGGAGCTTTTACAGGAACTTATGTAATTAACCCGGTAAGTGGCGAACGTGTTCCGTTATGGATCGCCGATTACGTGCTTGCAGGTTATGGAACAGGTGCGGTTATGGGCGTACCAAGTGGCGACCAACGTGATTGGTTATTTGCAACGCATTTCAACTTGCCAATTATTCAGATTTTGGATAGCCAAAAAGAAATAGAAGTACAAGCCGACCCAACCAAAGAAGGGAAATATATTAATTCAGGTTTCATCAACGGATTGACTTATAAAGAAGCGGTTCCGTTTTTGAATAACTGGTTAGAAGAAAAAAATGTTGGAAAGGCGAAGGTTAATTTCCGTCAACGTGATGCAATTTTCGGTCGTCAGCGTTATTGGGGAGAACCAATTCCGGTTTATTTTAAAGATGGTTTACCTTATTTAGTTCAGGAGGAAGAATTGCCTTTAATCTTGCCAGAAATTGATAAATACCTACCAACAGAAACTGGCGAACCGCCTTTAGCGAGAGCAGAAAACTGGGTGCCGACAGATGGTGGACATTACGAATTAAGCACGATGCCAGGTTGGGCAGGTAGCAGTTGGTACTGGTATCGCTATATGGATGCTGAGAACAACGCAGATTTTGCTTCAAAAGAAGCTGTTGAGTATTGGAAAGATGTTGATTTATACATCGGCGGTTCTGAACACGCTACTGGCCACTTACTGTACAGCCGTTTCTGGAACAAGTTTTTGAAAGATTTAGGTTATACCAAAGAGGAAGAGCCTTTCAAGAAATTGATTAATCAAGGCATGATTCAGGGCAGAAGTAATTTTGTTTATAGAATTAATGACACTGATGGCAAACCAACAAATACTTATGTTTCTGCCGGATTAAGAAAGGAATATAAAACTTCAGCACTGCATGTTGATGTGAATATCGTCGAAAACGATACACTAGATTTAAATAAATTCAAAGCCTGGAGAGAAGAATACGCTAACGCAGAATTCATTCTTGAAGGTGGAAAATACATCTGCGGTGTTGAGGTAGAAAAGATGTCCAAATCAAAATTCAATGTGGTTAATCCCGATGATTTGATTGAGCGTTATGGAGCCGATACCTTGCGTATGTACGAGATGTTTTTAGGTCCATTGGAGCAAAGTAAACCTTGGAATACAAACGGCATTGAAGGTGTGTTCAAGTTCTTGCGTAAATTCTGGAGATTATTCCACAACGAAGCATGGGAATTCACGGTTTCTGATGCAGAGCCAACCAAAGCTGAGCTGAAATCATTACATAAAATTATTAAAAAGGTTCAGGATGATATTGAGCGTTTCTCTTTCAATACTTCTGTTTCTAGTTTTATGATTGCAGTAAATGAATTGACAGATTTAAAATGTAATAAACGTAGCATTTTGCGGGATATGGTGGTAATTTTATCACCTTATGCGCCACACATTTGCGAAGAACTTTGGGTTCAGTTGGGTAATGATGCAGGTACATTGTCTTATACTGCCTTCCCAACATTTAACCCTGAACATTTGTTAGAAGATGAATTTGCTTATCCGGTTTCTATCAATGGTAAGATGAAAATGAACTTAAATTTAAGTTTAACATTGTCACAACCAGAAGTGGAAGCGATTTTATTGGCGAATGAACAATTCCAGAAATTTTTGGATGGCAAAGCACCTAAGAAAATCATTTTTGTAAAAGGAAAGATTATTAATGTGGTGGTTTAAGTTTTTAAGCTGAAAGATTAACGAATAAAGCAAAAAGCTTTCTAGCGATTTTTAGTAAAAAATAAACCCAGAGTTGAGAAAGTCAATTCTGGGTTTTTCCTTTTAGGGCTACCGTCATTGCGAGCTATGACGCAATCTCAATGAATTGCTATAAACATTTAGTAGTAAGATTGCTTCGTGCCTCGCAATGACGACCGATCATGTAAGGTTTATGATAGAAACTGCTCAATTCATTGCCGTCCGGCTTCGGCCGACGGATAAAAAAAACCGAGCTGTAATTTACAACTCGGTTTTTCAGTAATTTGCAAAGCAGCTTTCCGCTTTGGTCTTTCTGCTTTAGACTTTTACCTTTCAGCTTTTCTTCTATTTCCACCAAACCTTCGGTTATTACTCGCATTACGAGGTTTGCCGCTCATGTTTCCGTCGCCGTTACCTTTTTTACCACCGCCACCTTTCGATTGCACCTGAGGTTTGCGTTTAACCTGGTTTTTGGCCAGCATATTTTCCCAGCTTAGAGGATAAGGATGGTCATCTACAATCGGCAAAGTAATTTTAATCAGTTTCTGGATATCCAGTAAATATTCGTTTTCTTCCGCATCGCAGAACGATATGGCAATTCCGTTTGCACCTGCACGACCAGTACGACCAATGCGGTGAACATAGGACTCTGGAATATTTGGTAATTCGAAGTTGAAAACGTGAGATAACTGGTCGATATCAATACCACGGGCAGCAATATCGGTTGCCACTAAAACGCGTATTTTTCTATCTTTAAAATCTGTTAAAGCACGTTGACGGGCATTTTGCGATTTATTACCGTGAATTGCAGCAGCTTTAATTCCGGAGTGACCTAAATCTTTTACGATTCGATCTGCACCATGTTTTGTACGTGTAAAAACTAAAGCCGTTTGAATGTTCTTATCTTCTAAAAGATGAATCAATAACTTCTTTTTATCAGGCTTATCAACAAAATAAACCGATTGAACAATAGTTTCTGCAGTAGAAGAAATTGGCGTAACTTCTACTTTCGTAGGACTGGATAAAATGGTGTTGGCTAGCTTCTGGATTTCATCGGGCATAGTAGCCGAGAAAAATAAAGTCTGGCGTTTTGCAGGCAACTTGGCCACCACTCTTTTCACATCGTGGATAAAACCCATGTCCAACATTCTATCTGCTTCATCTAAAACAAAAAGTTCGATGGTGTTTAAAGTGATAAAACCCTGGTTCATTAAATCTAATAAACGACCGGGTGTAGCCACCAAAATATCAACGCCTTTACGCAAAGCTTCAACTTGCGAGTGTTGGTTTACACCACCAAAAATAACTAAGTGACGTAAATTTAAATTACTACCGTAAGCTTTAAAACTTTCTTCAATTTGAATGGCAAGCTCACGTGTTGGGGTTAAAACCAAAGCTTTTATATTTTTTGTTGCTTTAGTATTGATGTGTTTTTCGTGCAGTAATTGCAACATCGGGATGGCGAAAGCAGCAGTTTTACCTGTACCTGTTTGTGCGCAACCTAATAAATCTTTTCCTTTTAATATTGTTGGGATGGATTGCTCCTGTATTGGTGTAGGTTGTGTATAACCTTCTTTCTCAAGGGCCTTTAAAATTGGCTCAATGAGGTTTAATTCTTTGAATAACATGTATGTTTTTTTGTAATATTTATCGAAGAAGCTAGAACAATCAATTGTTGAAGGACTAACTTGCGGAGAGAATATGCCATATTAGAATGGCAAGCCCTTATTCCTGCTTCAGCGGCAAAGATACATAAATAAAATGATTGAAGGCGTGAATTTTGAATGAATGAATTTGTGTTGGTTATTCCTTCACTCAATCATCCTATCACTCAATCATTCTATCATTCAACTATTTCTCTTCCCTAAACCTGCTAAAACAAATTAATGCAATAAGGCAAAGTCCGAAGCCAACAATACCATTTAAACGTAAACCAAAATCATTTCCAGGGTCTTTGCCATAAATGGTAAGCATCGCAAATATTGCAATTCCTAAAGTTTGCCCAAGCTTTACAAATAAATACTTTACGGCAAAAAACATCCCTTCGTGGTTTTCGCCACTTTCAACGGTATCTTTTTGAGCAATATCGGCCAGGATCGCATTAGGCAAAATTCCTAATGCAGCTAGCGGAAAAGAGGCTGATAAAACCAGGATGTAAAGTTGGGTGCTAGGTAACAAAGGTAATCTGCCTAAGAAAAAAATAGTAACAAATATTAAGCATAAAACAACGAAAGCAGAAAGCACGAACGGTTTTTTGCCAAATTTAGCCGAGCCGAAATTAACCACAGGATAAAAAATTAATGAAGCTAAGACCATAACGCCCATAAATTTTCCGCCTTGAGATTCATCCAATCCTAAAAGCACTGTACAGAAATACAATAAGCCACTCGAAATAATACTTAAAGCGGTGTAAAAGGCAAAATCTGAAACTAGATAATATTTAAAATTGCTATTCTTAAAAGTATTTTTAATGGCTGGCCATAGTGGAATATGCGTGGGTTTAGCCACAGAAAATTCTTTCTCGTTTATGAAATATACGGGAAGCAACATCACCAAACCAGATAAAATACAGAGACCCCAGATGGCAATTTGTACGGCCTCGCTGCGGTTAGCAATTACAAAGTTCATTTGAACCAAATCGGCAAAATTGTTGGTGCAGGCCGATAGAATAATCCCGATAACAAAACCAACTTGCTGATAGCTTGATAATTTTACTTTTTGTCTTGGCGTGTTGGTCACCTCCGCCAATAATGCATTATAAGGAATAATATAGGTGGTAACCGAAACAAAAAATAAACAAAGCGTAATGGTTAGCCACCAGGCGTTATGCAAACTTTCTCCTTTATTAATCGGATAAAAAACCAGTCCGCAAAAAATTATCGATGGAACAATTGCCCATTTCATAAATGGCATTCTTCGTCCGTTAGGGTTTTGACTTGCATCGCTTCTGGATGCAATAAATGGGTCGAAAATCGCGTCAACCAGTCTGCCCGACGCTGCAATGATGGATAAAATATTGAACAATCCTAAAAAAACAAGTTGGGGAACCAGCGGCGGCAAACCAGCATTGCTCGGTGGCAGATAAAAATAGGGGAGCATCACGATGATAATGTTCGTCATGGTACTCCAGCCAATCATACCGGCAGCATAAGCAATTTCTTGTTTGAGTGAGAGTGTTTTGTTCATTAATAGGTTAAAATTATACTTTCTATTTTGTAAAGCAAATTCCTGTAATATTTGGTTGCGATAGTCCTGCTTTTCGTTTTATCCCGATGGCATTTCTGTGCTGAATCTGCTGCAGATTAACGGGATGTTCACTCCAATCAGGTTTGTTTTATGCAGGTTAACCTTACTGTTTTCGGTTGGTCGCTTAAACTAAATCCCTCAGTTTCATCAATCAGAATAGCACTGCAATTTAGGGTTTTATTTAACTATTGCGGCGTAATTTGCCACTTAAACCCGACAGCAACGAAAATACTTTTTGTAAAATTGTAGTAGTAAATAGCTTCATCGTTCCCCTTCCACAAAAATAAATTAATCAGGGCGATAGATTTCAAAAAGATTGTAGTGTATGGCGGGACTATCGAAGCCGATGAGCACTGCCATTGCTTTTCTAAATTTTTTAAACAGATTTTATTTTCTGATAAACACCTTGCTGATAAAATAGATAATTAGAAAACCAATAAAAATATATAAGCCGTTTAGGGCTGCGTTTGGGTCATCAGCATAAATGCTAAAAGCCACAAATGTATAGGCAGCAATAAAAATTACTGGCAATATTGGATAAAGCGGAACCGTGTAAATGGTTTTATTATCTAAGTTTGCGGTGCGTTTTCGTAGTATAAAAATTGTTGCAGCAGAACTTGCCATGCTGATGCTTTCTAAAAAAATGGTGTAGTTTAAAATTTTATCGAACGTTTTGGCAAAGAAAATTATCACAACTGCAACAAGCGCAAAAACGGTTAAGCTAACGCTAATTACCTCTTTTTTGTTCATTCTGGCGAATACTTTTGGTAATGCGCCTTCTTCACCCATAGCAAACATGGCTCTTGGGTTGCTTAATAAATTAACGTTTACATAACCCATTACTGAAACAAAAATAATTACTGAAAGCATCTTAAAACCCGCTGGTCCGAATATTTTCGAAGCCAGGATTGCGGCAATACTTTCAGCAGTTTTTAGTTCTTCGAAACCAATAACCTGTACATAAACATAGTTTAAGGCCATGTAAAGGATTACAATTATCGTTAAGCCGATAATGATAGAACGTGGAATTACTTTTTTCGCTTCGGTAACTTCGCCTCCAAAATTTATGGTTTGCGCATAACCGGCATATGAAAATGAAACGGCAATCAAACATAAGCCTAAAGCTTTCCCATAATTTGCCCAGCTTGGCAAAGTATTGTTTGGGGTTTTAAAAGCTGGTGTAATGCTTTGTGTGGTTTCAGCAAAGAAAATTGCGCAGATTAAGATCAGGATTAAGCCTATTTTAATAATGGTTAATACATTTTGGGTTTTAGAGCTCGCTTTTAAGCCTAGCAGATTAATCAGGTAAAACAATAGTATTGTGGCGATGGCAATTGCTACACGATAGGTTTCATTCTGCATTTCTACAGGTAAAATAATTTTGCTCAGATATTCAGCGCCTATAATGGAAATTGCTGCTACCGATGCCGCACTAGAAATTAATACAATACAGTTAATGGCAAAAGCAATTGATGGGTGGTAAGCTTTGGAGAAAATTTTATAGTAACCACCAGTAACCGGGTAACGAGATCCGATTTCTGCATAAGTTAAAGCACCACAGAACGCTACAAAACCGCCAATAAACCAGGCCAGATAAAATAATTCAGGAATTTGAGCTTTTGCGGCCACATTTACCGGTGTGCGAAAAATGCCCATTCCGATTACTAAACTGACCACAATCATAGATAAATCGAAGAGCGAAAGTTGCTTTTTCTGTTGCATTAAGGGAATAATAAATTGACGGGTTGAAGATAAGGAAATTATGGGTGATGTGAGATGCTGGATCATAGATAGGCATGGATTCGTATCCGTTCTTCATCCATTTTACTTTCAAAATTTTCCTGTCTTTTTGTTGAAATTTTATTTTGCGAGCATCAAAGAATAAATCTATTATTGCATAATAATTTTTGCTACCCGGAATTTGCAAAATTAAACACCAACAATTTTTTAAATTCCCGATATCAAATCATTCTAAATACTTGTCATGTTGAACGTTAAAGCTTGCTCCGAAAATCCCTCGGTATGGCTGCTTTGTATCAAAACAAAGTTCAAACAACCTGATAAAAAATAAGCAACCTTATGGCAGAAGTAATTTATAACGACGACAGTATTCGATCATTAGACTGGAAAGAACACATCAGACTACGCCCCGGTATGTATATCGGTAAGCTTGGTGATGGCTCTGCGCAAGATGATGGAATTTATGTTTTGTTAAAGGAAATTGTAGATAACTCTATCGATGAGTTTGTGATGGGTACAGGAAAAACCATCGAAATTACTGTTTCGGAACAAAAAATAAACGTTCGCGATTACGGTCGTGGTATTCCGTTAGGAAAAGTTATTGATTGCGTAAGCAAAATAAACACTGGTGGTAAGTACGATAGTAATGCCTTTCAAAAATCAGTTGGATTAAATGGTGTGGGTACAAAAGCGGTGAATGCTTTGTCTACAAGTTTTACCGTACAATCTTACCGCGACGGTAAAACAAAGAAAGTTGAGTTTTCTAAAGGAGAAATTGTAAACGAACAACCGGTAATTGATACCACGCAGCGTAATGGAACAGCCATAACCTTTTATCCTGACGAAACCATTTTTAGAAACTACCATTATATCCCTGATTTTGTAGAGAGTATGGTTTGGAATTATGTATTCCTAAATACCGGCCTTACAGTTAACTTCAACAATCAGAAATATTTCTCAGAAAGAGGTCTTTATGATTTGCTTTCTAAATTTAATAAGCCAGAAGAAATTCGTTACCCAATTATTCACATGATTGGTAATGATATCGAAATTGCGATGACACATGGGCAGCAATATGGAGAAGATTATCATTCTTTTGTTAATGGCCAGCACACTACACAGGGGGGAACACACCAGGCAGCTTTCAGGGCTGCGGTGGTAAAAACCGTTAGGGAGTTTTTCAAAAAAGAATTCGATGCTTCTGATGTCCGCTCATCCATTATTGCTGCCATCTCCGTTCGTGTTCAGGAACCTGTTTTCGAATCGCAAACCAAAACAAAGCTTGGCTCACAAAATATGGGACCTGAGGGGCCATCTGTGGCAACCTTTATTAATGATTTTGTTAAAAAGGAATTGGATGATTATCTGCATAAAAACCCAGATGTTGCCGATGCCTTGCTGAAACGTATCAATCAATCAGAAAGAGAGCGTAAAGACATTGCCGGAATTAAAAAACTGGCAAACGATAGGGCTAAGAAAGCTTCATTGCATAATAAAAAACTCCGCGATTGTAAGGTTCATTTTAATTCTACGCATGAGAAACGTTACGAGACTACCCTTTTTATTACTGAGGGAGATTCTGCTTCGGGTTCTATCACAAAATCCCGTGATGTAGATTGCCAGGCCGTTTTCAGCTTAAAAGGTAAGCCGCTTAATTGCTATGAGCTTACCAAAAAAGTGGTTTACGAAAATGAAGAATTTAATTTATTGCAACACGCTTTAAACATTGAAGATGGCCTGGAAGGTTTGCACTACAATAACATTGTGATCGCTACCGATGCCGATGTGGATGGAATGCACATCAGGTTATTGATGATGACTTTCTTTCTTCAGTTTTTCCCTGATTTAGTAAAAGCAGGACATGTGTACATTTTACAAACCCCTTTGTTCAGGGTTCGAAATAAAAAGGAAACCATTTATTGTTATAGCGATGAAGAGCGCCGAAATGCCATCGAAAAATTAGGGAACAAACCAGAAATTACTCGTTTTAAAGGATTGGGAGAGATTTCTCCTGATGAATTTGGTTTGTTTATTGGTAAAGATATCAGGCTCGATCCTGTTATTTTAAAAGATCAAACCATTAAAAGTTTGCTGGAATACTACATGGGTAAAAACACTCCGGACAGGCAGCAACACATCATCAAAAATCTGCGTGTAGAAAAAGACGAGGTAGAAGAGGAACCCAAAATAATTGACGAAGTAGCATAAAATTCGGCGTTGATGTAATCGCGAATTAAATCAACGCAAATTGAAACCCACTAAAAGTTCAGCAGGAAAATATTTAATAGTTGTATTTTTAATTTTAGCCATTTTTGGAATAACTGCAAGGTTATTCGTTAATTTTTCTAAAATACCACTATTAAAATCGGTAAATAAAATTGTTCAGGTAAAGAATGATTTTACAAAACTCGACAGCTGTATCTTTAAACTTTACAATGCAGAGAATAGCTGCAGAATGTATGTGGTGAGTGGGGAGCGGAATTATTATAACCAGTTTGTAGATGAAATTAGGAGATCTCCTTAATTATGGATACGATTGAGCAGCAAAATGCAAAAGAACACGCATTTTCATCAGATAGTTTTGATGCGCTGATTAAGCAAAAGAAACTTCGTACTACACAATTCATTCAGCTTAAAAGATTATCAGACAGTTTAATTAACTTCTCGGTCGAAGTTGATAAAGATGTTGAGAAAATTAATCCGAAAAGTAAACTTTTTACAGCCAGACAATTTAAAAGTATTGTTAGAATTGACACGCTAAAGCCAAAAGTTACAGCCCAGCCTAAAAAGAAGTTTTTTGGACGAATCATGGCAGCTATCAATAACAAAGAAACTAAGGCTGCTGCTGCTGACAGTTCCAGATTAACATTTATTAAAACAATTATTACAGCCGATACCTCTTCACTCAACCTTGCCTACAACAAACTTCAACTTAAAGCCATTAATGATTATTATTTAAAGCTTTATCGTACCAACAAACAACTTAAAACCAAGGAAAAACAATTGCTCGATGTCAATCATCGTTTAATTTTGACTATTGTAAACGGTTTAAAGCAATACAAGATTAGTGAAAATGATTATTATGCATCAGTGCAAAAAATAGTCAGCAATACAACATTTAACACAGTCGAAAACCTCGATCGCTTTACCTGGGTTTTGCTATTCTTGTCGGGTGGCTTGGTTCTGTTTGTGTTGTATATGGTTTTTAATTTCTATAAGAATGAAAAAGCATTAATTGAATATAGCGATAAAGCAGCATTGTATGCCTTATCAAAAAGTCGTTTTCTGGCGAATATGAGTCATGAGATTAGAACGCCACTAAATTCTATTGTTGGTTTTTCTGAACAATTAACTAAAGTTGATTTACAGACGGAACAAAGGGAGCAGATTGGAGCCATCAGAAATTCATCTGTAATGCTACTTGATGTGGTAAATGATATTCTCGATTTTTCGAAATATGAAACGGGCAAGGTTGCTATGGAGCAAGTACCCTTTTCGCCCGCTATTGCGATTAAGGATGTTTTTGATAGCATGAAAATCCAGGCTGATAAAAAGGGGATAGGTTTTGTAATGGATATGGATATTGCCAGCGATAGATTTATTTTAGGAGATCCGCTCAGGCTGAAGCAGGTGGTGATGAATTTATTAAGCAATGCAATTAAATTTACCAGCGAAGGAAAAGTAATGTTAACCGCAAGTTTGATCGCTAATAATGCTACCGGATCGAAATTAAATGCTAGTATCACCGATACAGGTATGGGGATTAATCAGGTAGATCAAAAAATCATCTTTGATGAATTTGCACAGGTTTACTATTCTTCCACGAAAGAAAAGCAGCAGGGTACTGGCCTGGGTTTAGCCATCTGTAAGAAAATTGTTGAGTTTCAAGGTGGAACTATTTCGGTTAAAAGTGTGGAAAGAAAAGGCTCTACTTTCTCGTTTGAACTGCCGTACCAGAATGCAGCAAAGCCTGAAACGGAAGGAGCACCAGTTTCAACACTTGGCATTGAAGCTCAGGTTTTGGAAGGCAAACGGGTTTTACTGGCCGATGATAACATGCTGAATATTTTGCTGGCCAGTACCATTTTGAAAAAACACAAAGTTGAATTTGATGCAGCATACAATGGAAAGGAAGCATTTGAGTTATTCAGTGAAAACGTGTATGACATCATTTTAACTGATATTCAAATGCCGGAAATGGGTGGGATAGAGCTGACACAAAAAATTAGAAGCAGCGAAGATGTGATCAGAAAGGCTACACCAATTTTAGGTGTTACGGCGAACGTGATGCAGGAAGACCGCAAAAAATACTTAGCTTCCGGAATGGACGAACTGGTGTTAAAGCCTTTTCTGGAACAGGAGTTACTGGAAAAAATTGTGAAGTTTATCAGAAAGTAAATTAGCTATCGCCAAAAAAAATAGGCTAGCGTCTAAAGACTTTTATCAGGTGCGTTCACGGTATCTTCGGGATGTTGCGGCGGTAATACATCAACCTTTTTCTCTACGATTGTGATTTTTGTAAATACAGCATATTTACTTGGGGCAATACCACCATCGTATTTTTCTGCATAAGCCTGTGTAAATTCTGCTCCGAAATATAAAATAATAGAAGTGTAGTAAATCCAAAGAAGGATAACAATAATTGAACTGGCGGCACCAAATGCTGACCCGGGGTTTCCTTTTTCGATATAAATGCCAATCAGATATTTACCCAAGCTAAAAAGTACTGCTGTAAATAATGCACCAATAATAGCCGATTTCCATTTAATGACTACATCGGGCAGCACTTTGAAAATTACAGTAAAAACTGCCGTAACTGCAGCCAATGTAATCACATTATTTAAGATGTAAATGAGCAATGCCATAGTATCGTCAGCAACGGGTACTACCTTATCAATTTCGGTTTCTGATAATAAAGAAATCAATTTGTCGCCAAGGCCTACCACCACACTATTTACCACAAGCGATACGAGAAGCAAAAATCCCATCGAAACAATGAGCGAAAAAGATAAAAGCCTGTTGGTAATCATTTTTAGCCAGCCTTTTTTTGGAATTGCTTTTACCTTCCAGATCAGGTTAATACTATCTTGTATTTCGATAAAAATTGCTGTCGAACCAAATATCAAGGTGGCAATACCAATAATTAAACCAATGGTTGATTGACCACTTTTGGTAGAATGCTCCACAAAACTTTGTATTTGCGAAGCAGCATCAGGACCAACCATGTCGGTAACCTGGGCGAAGAACTTATTGTGGGTATCAGTGTTACTTTTATCGCTTAAAAAAATAGTAGCAGCCGATAGAATAATGATGATTAATGGTGTGAGTGAAAATATAGTATAGTAAGCTAACGAAGCACTCAGTTTAGTAATTCTGTCTTCAGCAAAACCCTTTCCGGCTGCTATAAAAAGATGATAAAGTGCTATAAAAAAATGCTTGATCTTCTTGATTACTTTCATTGAAAAACTAAAATGGATAACCTATCCCGATATTAAAAATTAAATTTTGTCTGCGCCAGTCTTTATTGCCAAAGGCAATATCATCAAATACCCATCTCTGGCCTTCTGCCAGGTAAGGCTTACGAACAGGAAATGCGACATCTAACCTGATCACGAAAATAGTGGCATCAACACGTAAACCTGCTCCCGTTCCCACGGCTAATTCGCTGAGTGCATTTTTAAGTTTAAATTCTGAACCTGGCCGCCCATTATTCGTTGTTCCAGGTATACCAGTATCTTCTTTACGTAGCCAAACGTTACCCGCATCTACGAATAAGGCACCGTATAAAATGCTTACCAGTTTAAACCTAAGTTCTGAATTAAGCATTAACTTAATATCACCGCCCTGATCGGCAAAAATAGCGTCATCTGCTACTTTATAAGTTCCCGGACCTAAAGTTCTGGCTGGAAACGCCCTGATGTCGTTACTTCCGCCAGCAAAAAATTGCCTAACAAATGGCAAAGAAGTACTATTGCCATAGGCGTATCCATAACCAACATTCAACCGGTTGGCCCAGGTTAGGTTTCTGGTTATCTTGTAGTAATCTCTTAAATCAGCCTCTAACCTTACAAACTGAGATAAAGGCACATTGAAAATCGAACGTTTTCCTTCAGCATCTTTCGGTACAAATGTGCCCCATAAGTTACCACCAGTTTCAATAGCACCGTAGAAGAAAGTATTGTTTCTGCGGTTCGTTTCCATTTGGTTGGTGTAGGTAAAGTTATAATTACTTCCAATGATGAACTGGTTCTCCAAAGTTGTTCTCAGAAGTGGGTTTACTTCATATAAGCTATCTCTGGTTTTTGTGGATGGAAAACCGGTAGATATGTAACTCACAGATATAGGATTCAAATTATGTTCCTTGTATTGATTTTCCTTAAAATTATAACCAAATTCTCCTTTAAAAGCGTGTAAGGTATATTCAGAACCACGGTTTAACATTTGGTAAGACAATGAGGCAATTGTTTTTGGTATAAATGCTGTGGTACTGTTCGGTTTATAAAAAGGTACAATAAACCTCGGGAAGGTCAATTTACCTTCTGCAGTTAAAGAAAGTGAATTTCTGCCCAAAGATGTTCCTCTCGTTTGCGTTTCAAAACCACCGCTAACACTTAAATCCAGTTGCTCAGCACCCCTAAAAAGGTTTCTAGTGGTTTGGGTAACTTTAACTTCCGAGCCCACAAAATTGTTCGATTTGCTGGTTCCCGTAACCGAGAATGAAAGCGAGTTTTTCTTCAATGGGGTTAAGTAGATATTTAAATCGAGCTGATTATTTTTGAAACTGTCAACTGGTAAAAATTCTGCCCTTACATCCTGAAAGGCACCAACATTTACCATTCGGTTTAATGATTGGTTGTGGTCTTTACGGTTATAAACCTCTCCTTTTTGAAAGAACACCAATCGATCAAATAATCTTGGTTTGAATGTGTTCCGATCATCATAAATATTAAAATCGTGATACTGCAAAGGTTTTAACTGACGAAGCGTGGAATCTCTGCGCAAGGAATAATTAGGATAGATATTAATATTTTTAATGGTATAAGGTTTCAGGCCTGCATCAGGTGCAATATCTTTAACTTTCACCGTAACATTTACCAGGTTTTTGCCAATGGTACTATCTACCTGCATAATTAAATAATCAGGACTAAAGTAGAAATAACCATTCTCTTTTAAATCATTGTCAATCCTTACACGTTCGTTTTTGTAAACGTCAAGATCATAAAAATCGCCAACTTTAAGTAAGGTTTTATCTTTGTTGGCATTAATAATTCTGGTTAAAACGCCTGAGTCTGGCGGAAAGGTAACTTTATTAATTTTATATCTTTCGCCGGTAACTGCAGTATAAATTGCCTTACCTTTTTTATCCTTCACTACTGTATCACCGGTTACTGCAGCCTGCAGGTAACCCTCACTTAACAGATAACTGGTTAATACATCATTATTATATTTTAGTTTTACTTCACTTAAAAGTACAGGTGGCTCACCTTTTTTTCTAATCCAGTTTCTTAACCCTTTTGGTTTTTTTGGTTCGCCGGCAAAGTTATATATAGCCAGTTTTATTTTATTGTTCGGGCGAGGCCTGGTTTTACTTTTCAGATCTGCCTTTACCTGTTTCTCATCGTCAATTTTTCCCGAAGAATCAGGATTAATAATAATGTCTGCTCCAGTATATAAAATCTGTCCGGGTTTTAGGGATTTCGTACTGCTACAGCCCGCATAAACTAAACAGGCCAATACAAATAAAATAGGTCTAGTTAGTTTTCTCATCTTGTGCTTTCTGTTCAATGTTTCTTGTTCTTCTATTTCGTTTCTTCTGGAATATCTCCCTGAATTTGTTGTAATCTACAACTAAGGTAAATCCTAAACCTGTCTCAATAATTTGTCCTTGTACAATAACGTCGTTTTGATTACGTCTGTAAGCCCTTAGTCGATATCTTCCATCGGCAGATAAGGCGTATTCTACATTTACATTTCCGGCGATATCTGTTGATTTTTCTCCTGGTGCCTGCGGGCCTTCCAGCGCGAATGAACTACCTACTGAAACTGTTAACCTGTCGTTTAATAGTTTTTTCGATAAGCCAACCTCTAAATCGGTTTTTTGTTGTAATGATCCTGTTGAATAATCTTCAGAAGAATTTACTCCGAAATTAAGATCCACGCCCTGAATTAAATCCGATGTCAGGTTATTCAATTGCTCTGTTAATAATTTACTTACGCTTGAACGGGCAAGTGTTGAAACGCCGCCGCCACCTCCGGATAAACTTTCGAAAGGGTTATTGGCTATGAACCGGTTTAGCGCCAGTAAAGCAAATACTTGTTTGTTCAATTCGCTTTCATCACGATTAACATTTTGAAGTCGGGTGTAGGCTAAACTTCCAATATCTGTAGCCCGTTCATTTTCCGGCATGTCAATTTTGAATGATATGATAGGTTTTAGCAATTCTCCCTTCATCATCAAATATACTTGGAAAGGAATTTTCGTCTTAGCCTGAACAAGGTCAGGCTGGTTTAATAAATCGATAGGGGCAGCATTAACCTCATACATAGCCGATAAATTAACATTGGCCTCTGTTGGTTCGCCTGTCCAGATAATTGTACTTCCTTTAACAATTCTAAACTCCTTTTTACCTAACGGACCAACAGAAAGATTATATGAACCATCAACAACCTCGTAACGACCAGTTAGGCTGATTTTTCCACTAGGATCCATGGTTGCGTTTAAATCTGCATCGCCTTTAATATTTAGCGCATCGCCATTTGCTGGATCGACAACAACATTTAATTCCGCTTCAGGATCAATTTTAACTGCAGCAACCAGGTTTATCCCTTTAATCGGAGACTTGCTGATGCTATCTACCTTCAAAGCTTTCTGACCATTAAATGGTGGCGCATCTGCATCAATAAATTGAACGATTCCTTCCTGATCAATGATTGATGGATCATTAGCCGGCAATGCGAAGAAGAATTTAGTTCCCTTATTTACCGTGATGTTCATGTTCACATCGGGCTGATTTAAATCGCCCCTGACTTTGATGTCACTGGTTAAAAACACAGTACCGTAAATCATATCATTATCGGCTGCAGTAGAATTGATGGCCCTGAAATTATTCATCCTGATATCTAAACCAAAACGATAGTTTTTAAAATCAGTGGTATAAACCTTGCCATTTATAGTCGCTTTTTGATTTAATGAATCCAGCATGGTGAAGTTATTGAACGCAATCCCTTCATTAGTGAACGATATTTTTTCATTCGGCATACGGAAATAAGAATTCACATAAGCTACATTTATACCAGCATTATTGAACGTTAAGTCGCCCAATATTTTTGGCGCAGTTAGAGCACCTTTCACCGAAAGTGCTCCGGTTAATGTTCCTGTTCCGTTTTTCAGTTGGCCTTGCGATAAACTTTCAATGTTTTTCATCTCTATTTTATCGATATTAACCGTTAAATCCAATGCGCTTTGCGGAGCCGTATAATAAAAACCATTTACCCTTAACTCATGCACACCTGATAGGGCAACATTAACTTCAAAAGCATTTTGGGTATTGTTGTTCACTGCAACACGCAATGTTCCCAATTCATCTTTTTGATAACGTAGTTGATCAATAGTTAAATTTGCTTCGAACTTAGGTGTAGAAGCCAAATCTTTTACATTCGCTGTTCCATTCAATCGACCGCCAACTAATGTTGTATCAGTTTCGGCAAACTTGGTTAAAGTTTCCAATTGAAAATCTTTAAATTCGACCGATAGTGGTGCATTTGGCTGCGTAGGGTTACTATTGATAGCTAAAGATTGACCACTATTGCTGATTTGAAATTGGTTAACCAAAATTCCAGATGCACCAAACTGGATATAGTTATCTTGAGAAACTACCCATTTCTGGTAATCCAACAGTAATTTTTGAGGATCTAAGCTGAACTTGAAATCCTTGTTAATGGATTGAAATGTTCCGCCAATTACATATTTATCTTTTCTTTGTCTATCGCGAAGGAATATGTTTACACCTAAGTTATTATTTGCTGCATCGCCGCTTACCTCGGTATTAAATAGTGCAACTGACGGGCTTTGCAAACTTTTAACAGTTAATGCATAAGCCAGTTTGTTGTTATCATTATTAATATTTAAAACCGTGGTGTCTACTTTAAAATCGCCATAAACCACTTGTGGGAAGTTCCCCTTAATTTGCAAGCTGTCTTTTTGCGTATCAATTAATCCATAAAACTGAGACTGTTTGAAAACCGTTAATTCTGGTACAAACTGTTTTAATAATTTAGAATCATAAATTTGTACTGCAAATCTCAAACGCTGATCAGGAATTTTAGTTACCGTACCGAAAGCGTAATATTTATTTATTTCATTGATGATTGCACTGCCAACTTTAGTTAACTGGTATTTACCATCAATTTTGGCCGATATGATTTCGGATTTCAGTGTAAGTTCATTTTCTGTATCGGTAGTTTTCGCTCTAACAGAAATGGTATCAACATTAATTCTTTGCGCATCTTTTACAAGTTGTAAACCTGTAATATCCACGGCACCATTTAGATAATCGGCATCGGCTGTTTTCAAATCAACCTTTACCAAACCTGCAGCACTTAAAACAGTTGGACTGAAATTTAGGGCCTGAAGGTTTAACGACTTTAAATTCAAATCAGCCTTCACTGCAGGATATTTGCCCGCCAAACTCGCTTTCGCATCAAGTACAAAATTAGCATTACTATCTGGCATGCTGCCTTTTATGGCCACATTTTGATTGGCATAGGTACCAGCAAGGTTTAAATTGCGGTACGTGTATTTGTTATAATAAGCACTTAAAACACGGGCATTAAATTTTGCATTTATTTTTTTCGGGTCCAATCCGGTTCCGGCAACATTGGCCTTTACCGAAACACGCCCCAATTTAGGTTGCATCTTCAACAATCGACCAACGTTGAAGTTATTTAAAGCGACATCTGCCTTATAACTTTCTCTCCCTTTCGGGCCTTTCATGGCTGCTGTTAAAATGGCCCCACCCATATCCGTTTGGATATTCATATTGGTGTTGAAATCCGTCATGGAGCCTGTAAACTTTCCTTTTGCATTGATCACATTTGGCAGTTCGATGCTTGGCGGAAGTGATTTTCTTGGTACGGCAACAAGGATATCGCTCTTGGTAACATAAAGCTTTTTAATGTTTAAATCGAGGAAGGTTTTATTAATATCAGGCAACCCTTTTGCGGTACCGCTAATATCAATCTGCGTATTTTTTAACCCACTAATTTGTAATCGAGGAATGTTAAGGTTATTTAAATATCCATTAACATCAGCATTGATTTTGATTTTTTCATTGCGATAATTTGCTGGAATGGCATCACTAAAATAACCTGCATCTTTTAAACCAATCGAAGTGTTTTTCAGGCTCAAAGCTAATTTTACCCTTTCCGGATGTTTTGTTAAATCATCCATTGACGTAAAATTCAACTCAGTGGCATTTTCAATAGTTGTATTAGGCGTTTTTAAAACAAAGTTGGTCAGCTTAATTTGTTTATCGTTGTAAACTGCGTTTCCTTTCAGCTCATTTAAGGCAAAGCCACTTTTTTCTTTTAGCGATCCATTTTTGACATTGGCTTTTATTCCATCGGCACTATAGCTGACATCGCCGGCACCAAATGTTAGCCCGGTAATTTTTAAATGGTTAAAATCCATTCCTTTAGGAGCGGCTTTTGCCCCCAAATTGTTAAACTGAACGTTGTTGTCTGCCAGGCTAATATTCTTAATCATTAAGCCCAAAGGCGATTTTTCAGGCACTACAGTATCTTTTACCTTTTTCAAATCGTTACTTGGAGCTGGTTTGAAAGCAAACAAAATATTTGATTTATTCAATTTTGCATCCTCAACGGTGTATTTGCTGTTTGTTAAATCAACCTTAAGGTTAACCAGGCCTAACTCATTTACATCAGCTATGGCTTTGGTAGTTGAAATCTGATCATCGTAATTTACTTTGACATTACTAAAAGCAAAATTTTCTACCTCGATCAAAGGAAGTTTTCCGGCAGCTTTCTGGCTACTGTCTACGCTGTTGGTTACATGTTGAACCAATTCTACCAAAGGTTTTTGCTGAAGATATCTGAGGGAAGTATTATTTAGGCTTAAGTCTTTTATAACATAATGCTGACCGGCTAAATCAAAAGTTTTCAGTTTCGTTTTAAATGCACCTAAATATAGTTTAACATCGTTTCCTGCAACATCATCACGATAAGTTAAACCGATATCTTCGAAAGAAACCTTATCAACCGAGAATTTTAATGTGGAAGTAGTATCCTTATCAACCTTTTCTTCCGGTTTTTTTTGGTCGCTCATGAAAGCATCTACCAGGAAAGAAAAATTAAAAGTAGTATCCGGACTTATTCTTTTGACATTGGCCCGTATATTTTTTAGTTCAACGTTGTTGATTTCAACTGTATTTTTCAGCAGCTTGAACAGGCTGATATCTACCGCTAATTTTTCGGCATATAGTAAGGTGTCGCCTTTTAAATCTTCAATGTAAAACTTGTTTAGTACTACATCTTTTGGTAAAGCGATTTTAATACTTTCAAGGCTGACCTCTGTTTTAGTTTTGGTTTTGAGGTAGTTAATAGCCTTACCCTTCACAAAATTTTGTACAGCAGGGATGTTAAGCGAGAGGGCTATACCAACAACAAGGATGATGATTGAGGCAATAACCCAAAGCAGGACTTTTAAACTTTTACGTACGTATTTATTCAAAGCGGATCATGTTTGGTGGTTGTGAAATGCTAAAAGCATGCCATTAAAATTAATTTTATGGCAGATTTTATATTTAATACAAAAAATAAACTAAATTGTTCGCCCGCTATAAAAATTTAACATTGGCGGTTTGATAATCAATTAAAAATGAAATTATTAAATCTTAATATAAGCTTCGAGCAGTACGCCGGAATTGATGAATTGAAAGAAAATGATGCTGAACTTTGCAAATTATCTGAACAGGCATTGGCTGGTTCTTACTCTCCATACTCAAAGTTTAGAGTGGGTACAGCAATCAGGCTAGCCTCAGGAGAAATCATTCTGGGTAGCAATCAGGAAAATCTTGCTTATCCATCAGGCTTATGTGCTGAACGCGTAGCCCTATTTTCAATTGGCTCCAATTATCCAGATGCTGTAATTGAAAGTATGGCCATCACCGCTCAAACAGATGCTTTTGAAATTTTAAAACCCGTAACTTCCTGTGGCGGTTGCCTGCAGGTAATGGCTGAGTTTGAGCGTAAGCAATCGGCACCAATTGAGGTGATCTTTTATTGTTTGAAAGGTGAGATTTTAAAAGTACCAAGTGTTCAAAGTCTGTTGCCGTTTTCCTTCGTAGAAGATAGGCTGGCGGTAAAAGCATAAACAGGATTTAGCTGTTATTGCCTTATTGTTTTTTGTTACAATCTATTTATCGTTTCTACTGTTATGTAGAAAAGAGATAACTATGTGGATTGTATGGGCGGCGCTGGCCGCAATTTCAGCAGCTTTGGTAATTGTGCTCACAAAAGCAGGATTGAAAAATGTAGATTCGAGTCTGGCTTTTGCGATTCAGGCAGTATTGATTTTATTAATCACCTGGGCCGTAGTATTTTATCAGGGAAATTTTAGCGATTGGAAAGGAATAGAAAAAAATGCCTGGATATTCCTCCTATCGGCAGGCGTGTTTACATCACTATCTACATTGTTTTCTTACAAAGCATTATCAATGGGGCCGGCATCTTACGTGGCAACCATTGAGCGAACTTCGCTGGTGATTGCCATTGTGCTATCCATTATTTTTTTGAAAGAAAAAATCACCTGGCAACTTGTTGTAGGTGGTACGGTAATGATTGCAGGAGCGGTGTTGATTGCACTGTCAGATTCAAGCGAATAAATTTCTTTGAGAATAGAATGATTAGGTTTACATTTAATGAATCTAATCATCCTCAATGAAGACATTATTTTTTCGCTCTCTTCGTATATGGGTAGCTTTTGGCTTAATAACTTTTAGTTCAATTGCCCAACAAAGACATTCAATTTTAGAAACGGTAAATAAACATCAACAGATTTATCCTTCTTCCTGCATTCCTTCATCAATTGAAATGATTTTGAAATACAATCGTAAGTTGAGTGATAATTATTTTGGCTTGCAGAATAGTTGGAGAAATAAGAATGATGGAACATTTGGTAACTTCAATGGTAAAACAATAAACGGAGTTAAATTTAAGCAGCAATTTCAAAACCAGAGAAATGCTAATTTTCCTTTTAACGCACTTTATAAAACCATCTCAGATGAGTTGGCAAGCGGACGTAAAGTGATTATTTCTCTAGTTTCCGGTCAAAACTTGTGGCATATGTGGGTTATTGATGGCAAAAGTGAAAGTGGCGATTTCATAGCTTATAGCAGAGATTTCAATAATGCCTACCCAATGGTGATTAGCGATGTAAAAAAGAGGGTACAGGCTATGCAGGGCACTAACATTATCACCTATCGCTTACTGTAAAAATTATTCTGGAGTATCTGATAAATTTTTTGCTGGTTTTGAATTAAAAAACGCTGAAAGGAGTTCTTAAACCTGATTGCAGCGGCATCCTTTTAGTTAACATGCTGAGCGAAGGCGAAGCATGACTAAAAGATAAAGCGGAAAGCAGGACGAGGCTTTCAAAAAAAGATTTGAACCCTGCTTTCCAAATCACAAGTAAAGAAATGGCGATTTTTAAATGTGAATAACCTGTATTTACACTGTGCGATCATTTTTATTATATTTACGGCTGCCAATTTCTGTAGATAAATGAGTGAAGAATCAGACCAAAACCTAAATCCAAACGAAGAACATAAACATACGATTACCCCAATTAACGGTTTGTACGAAAACTGGTTCCTCGATTACGCTTCTTATGTAATTCTGGATAGGGCGGTTCCGCACATTCACGATGGATTAAAACCTGTACAGCGCCGGATTATGCACTCGCTGAAAGAGATGGATGATGGACGTTTCAATAAGGCGGCAAACGTAATTGGTAATACAATGAAGTATCATCCGCATGGCGATGCTTCGATTGGCGATGCGATGGTGCAGATTGGTCAGAAAGATTTACTGATTGATATGCAGGGTAACTGGGGCGATCCAATTACTGGTGATAGTGCAGCGGCACCACGTTACATCGAGGCTCGTTTATCAAAATTTGCAAATGAAGTTGTTTTCAACCCTGATACCACAGAATGGCAGTTGAGCTACGATGGGCGAAACAACGAACCGATTACTTTACCAGTAAAATTTCCATTGTTATTGGCTCAAGGGGCAGAAGGTATTGCGGTTGGTTTGGCAACCAAAGTAATGCCGCATAATTTTGTTGAACTTCTTGATGCTTCTATCGATGCGCTGAAAGGTACCCGGCCGAATATTTTACCCGATTTTTTTACAGGCGGTGCAGCAGATTTTTCGAATTATAATGAAGGTCAGCGTGGTGGTAAAATCCGCGTACGTGCTAAAATTACCGAAAAAGACAAAAAGACTTTAGTAATTACTGAGGTGCCTTACAGTACCACCACAAGTTCAGTAATCGACAGTATTTTGGCTGCCAATGATAAGGGCAAAATCAAAATCAAAAAAATTGAAGACAGTACCGCCGCAAATGTGGAAATTATTGTGCATTTGGCGCCAGGCATTTCACCTGACGTAACCATTGATGCCCTCTATGCGTTCACTGCCTGCGAGGTTTCCATTTCACCAAATACTTGTATCATTCAGGATGATAAGCCACATTTTTTAAGTGTGAACGATATCCTGATTGAGAATACAAAACATACCAAAAGTCTCCTAAAAAAGGAACTGGAGATTCGCTTGCACGAGTTGCAGGAGAAAATCTTCTTCAGTTCATTACTTAAAATATTTATTCAGGAGGGGATGTATAAAAATCCTGAATATGAAAATTCATCCAACTTCGATACGGTAGTAGAGGTTTTACATTTATTGTTCGATCCTTTTAAACCTTCACTTTACCGCGAAATTTTACCTGAGGATTTTAAAAAGCTGATTGATAAGCCCATGAGTAGCATCACCCGATTTGATGTGAAAAAGGCCGATGAGCAGATGAAAAACCTGGAAGATGAAATTAAGATCGTTAAAAATCATCTGAAACATTTAACCGACTATGCAATTGCATGGTTTCAGCGTTTAAAGGATAAGTACGGAAAAGGTAGAGAACGAAGAACGGAAATCCGTTTGTTTGATCGGGTAGAAGCATCGAAAGTGGCGTTGGCAAATGTGAAGCTATACATGAATCGCCAGGATGGTTTTATCGGAACGGGCTTACGTAAAGATGAGTTTATTGCAGATTGCTCGGATATTGATGAGGTAATTGTTTTCCGCGAAGATGGAAAATGCATGATCACTAAGGTGGCTGATAAAACTTTTGTTGGTAAGGGAATTATTCATGCGCAGGTATTCAAGAAAAATGATGAACGGACCATCTACAACATGATTTATAAAGATGGCTCTACAGGCACATCTTACATTAAACGTTTTGCAGTTGTTGGCGTAACACGCGATAAAGAATACGATTTAACAAAGGGTTCAAAAGGATCGAAAATTTTATATTTCACAGCTAACCCAAATGGTGAAGCTGAAGTGGTGAACGTGGCGTTGAAACCGCATTCTAAATTACGCAAACTCCAATTCGACCTTGATTTTGCTGAAGTGGCAATTAAAGGTCGGGGTTCTCAGGGAAATATTGTTTCTAAATATCCGGTTAAAAAAATTATCCTGAAAAGCAAAGGTGTTTCCACCTTGTCAGGACTTAAAATTTGGTATGATGACTTGCTGAAACGCTTAAATGTTGATGGCAGAGGGAAGTACCTCGGGGAATTTGACGGTGATGACCGGATTTTACAGGTGCATAAGGATGGTTACTATGAATTGAGTTCGTTCGAATTGAGTAACCACTTTGATGATGGCTTGCTTTTAATTGAGAAGTTCGATGCAGAAAAGGTATTTGCGGCTGTACATTTTGATGGCAAAGCACAAAATTACTTCATTAAACGATTCAATTTCGAGTTACAATCTAATGGTAAGAAAGTTGTATTTATCAGCGAAGAACCAAAATCGCGATTATTGTTTTTAACCGCTAACGCCGGGGCCAAAGTAATTGTTGATGTGCTGAAAGGTAAAACCCAAATTCCGGAAACACTGGATTTATTATTGGCTGAGTTGATTGATGTGAAAGGCCTGAAAGCAAATGGCAATCGTTTGTCGCCACACGATGTGCAGAAGGTACAATTGGAAGAGCCTGAAGTTGAGCCTGAGGAAATTGATGAAAATGAAGATGGGGGAGGAAATGAACCTTCAGGTGAAGATGAAAATTTAACGCAGGATGAAGTTACGGAACCAGCAGTTGCCGGCGAAGTAGAAACTGAAGGGGCTGAAAAAGTGCCTGCTGAAGAAAAACCAAAACCGAAATTTGAACGTAAAGCCGATCCGGTAGTGCAGGAAAAACCTGTTGTGGAAGAAAAGCCGATTGTTGAACAGCCGGTTGAAACGCCAAAACCAGCTCCTGCGAAAAAAGAGGAACCAAAGACTCAGGAAAAGCCTAAAGTAGAAGAAAAACCCGTTAAGAAAGTTGATTTCGAAATTACTAACCCTAATGATATAGAAATTGATGATAAAGGGCAGCTAGGATTGTTTTAGTAGGGTTTAATCTGCTATTTGTCATTCTGGGTATTAACTTATCAATCATTGTTGCTAGGTTCCGATATTTTATTGGAACCTGGCAGTTTCATTTAAATAAGCAATCATCACAAATGAAATTGCTTCAATCGATGGCAAATTGATTTCGCAATGACCGAAAATTTTCGACATTGACAATTGAAATAAAACCAAAATCTTTCAATTTAAAAACTATATTTGCCCTACTCAAAGGGGTGCTTTTTGAATTTTGCAATTTCTGTAGCAAACAAAAGGCTGAGATTACACCCATTTAAGAGGCTTAAGGCATTAGTCTTAAGGTTTAGGGTTTTGACCTTATGCCTTCTGACTTACACCTTACCTTTTGATGCACCTGATTCGGATAATGCCGACGTAGGGAAGAGGTTAAATTTACAATACTGTTTCGCCCTGAAAGCAGTTTCAATTATTTTTTATCGGTCGTAAGACAAAAAGTATTGTAAATGGATTTTCAAGAGTGGTTCAGGCTTTTTCAAGAGCAGATTTTACACACATCAATTATCGAATGGTTAGCAGTGGGCTTTGGCGTATCAGAGGTTTTACTGGCGAAAAAAAACAACATCTGGTTATATCCAACGGGTATTGTATCTATTTTGCTTTCCATGTACTTACTGCTAAATGTAAAGCTATATGCGGAAATGCTTTTGAGTATATACTATTTGGTGATGAGTGTTTATGGCTGGATTATCTGGAAAAAGCGTAAACAAGATGGCGAAAATCAGGTGGCATGGAGCACCAAGAATGAAATCGGAATTGCTATTCTCATATCTGTGCTTGGATTTGGGATACTTTACTTTGCATTGCGCAACCATACCGATTCTGATGTTCCGCTGCTCGATGCCTTTGTTTCCTCAACAGCCTGGGCCGGAATGTGGCTTTTAGCTAAACGAAAAATAGAAAACTGGATTTTTCTCAACATTTCCAATATCGTAGCCATCCCTTTGTTGTTTCACAAAAAACTTCCTTTAATGGGCTGTTTAACCATATTTCTATTTGTGGTAGCCATCTTTGGATTTATGGATTGGAAAAAAATCATCGGAAAGAAGACGTTGAAAACAGTTTAATAGTTGAAACTTGAAGAATCACATGAATTTTCGTTGGTTCTTAGATTATAATTCATTTATGCAAAATACATTAACCCCAACCTGGCAAGAGAAAGTAAGGGCATTCGCAGCACAATCTGAAGAAATGGGAGCGTTGCATCCCGAAATCTTAACGCTTGCTTATCAGGAAAACTGGTTTAAGCTGTTTGTACCAGCAATTTATGGTGGTGCAGGTAAAAAACTTCCTGAAATATTAAGGCTGGAAGAAGAACTAGCGGAAGCCGATGGAAGTTTGGGATGGACCGTTACCCTTTGTGCAGGAGCGGCATGGTTTGCCGGATTTTTAGATTCTGAACTGGCAAAAGAAGTTTTTGCAGATCCACGCGTTTGTTTTGCAGGCAGTGGTGCAGTTGGCGGTACCGCAGTAAAGAGCAGTAACGGTTACCTGGTAAACGGGCATTGGAAATACGCCAGTGGTGCCTTACATGCCACAATTTTTACGGCCAATTGTGTGCTTAAAAATGATGATGGATCAGATGTGCTGGATGTGGATGGCAATCCGGAAATTAAATCATTTATCCTTAAAAAAGCAGAAGTAGAAATTTTAGCCGGGTGGTCTTATTTTGGTTTAATTGCCACCGGAAGTCACGCCTTTGAAGTGAATAACCTTGAAGTTCCTCTAAACAGAACTTTCAAAATTAACGATACTATAGAAGTAAGTGATGAGGGATTTGACTATCCTTTTTTACAACTCGCTGAAACCACTTTGGCGGTGAATAGTTTAGGTATGGCAAATCATTTTATCACGTTGGTGGAAGATGCATTCTTCTCAAGATCAGGTTTGAAAAGATATCAGAAAGATCAGATTACTTATTTTACTTCCGTACTCAATACTTGTAAAGCAGAAGTTTCCGATTTAAAGATTGAATTTTATGCCGCATTTGATCAGTCGTGGGAGCAGTTGATCAATACAGGTATAATCGACACGAATGTATTGTTCCAAGTAAGTGCATTGAGCAGAAAACTCGCTCATGCATGCCGGAGATCAGCAGATTTGCTTTTTCCCTACTGCGGCCTTGAAGCAGCGAAAAAAGATAGTGAAATTAATCGCGTTTGGCGAGATATGCATACTGCAAGTCAACATGCTTTACTCACCTTCGAAAACTAATTATTCCAGAAGTTCAGGTTTAATCTTTTCTTTAAAGTCGCTGGCAAACTTATTTAGTTTCGGCTGAATCACAAACGTACAATAAGGCTTGCTTTGGTTTTGATTAAAATAATCCTGATGATAATCTTCAGCTTCATAAAAATCGGTAGCGGGAAGAATCTCAGTTACAATTGGGTTTTCAAAAACATTTTCTTGCTCCAGGTGAGCAACAAGCTGTTCAACTTCCTGTTTTTGAATGTTATGATGATAGAAAATTACTGAACGGTATTGGCTGCCAATATCATTCCCTTGTTTGTTAAGTGTTGTGGGATTATGTGTCTTGAAAAAGATGAGTGCCAGATCACGAAAAGATATTACTTCTTCATCAAATTCAATTTCAATAACCTCTGCATGGCCGGTATCCCCATGAGAAATTTCCATATAGGTTGGGTGTTTTAACTCACCGCCCATATAACCTGAAGTCACCTTTTTCACACCATTAATAGTTTGAAATATTGCTTCGGTGCACCAAAAACAGCCACCGCCAAATGTTGCTTTTTGCATAAGCATAATCTAACGAAAACTATGCCAGTATAGATTTTTGAAACGTAAAGATATTGTGCATTGAATTGACTTTCAGTGCATTAAATTTCAACGTATCGAAGATTTCTACCAGCCAGTAAAGTGCTATGCTGGCTTATTCTAAATAAAAAAATCCTCATTCAAATGAATGAATGAGGATTTAGTATTTTACGAAAGTATATTATTGGTATTGAACGTAAATTGGTTTTGGAGTTAGTTTCAATAACTCTTCCGGAGTCATTAATCTATTTGGAGCTTTTTTCAGATCGTTTTTATAAAACAACTTGAAACCAGTAAACTGAACAGGCTCACTTTGAATAAAGTGTCTGTAAGTTCCTTTTTTCAATTCCGGCTCACCCCATCCATCCATGTGCATCACTACCTGTACTTCAGGGCGTAATTTGATGTTTTGTGAATTGGTTACCATCTTCTTGGTAAATCGGTGTAACACAAAAACTTTTGGAGGCAAATTGTATTTTTTAACCATATCAGCCAAGTATCCGGTAACGTAATTAATATCGGCCGCATCATAAGTTCCAATTTTTTTGCCGGGTAGAGAACCATCTTTCATCGAAAACTCCGGATCGATACCTAAATGAACATATGGTAACTGTAAATATTTTTCAATATGCGGTAATTCTGCCTTAATGGTACTTAGTGCAACCTGAAGATCTAAAAATACGATTGTATTGGGTTGCATCTTCGAGATCTTCAAAACTGAATCGATCTGCTTGTTGCCCATACGGTTAATATATTTTCCATCTTTACCTGCAGTTCCACTTGCAACAGCTGCAATGTAGTGCAAGCCTGGCTGAACCGGAGTAGTAGGGTCTGCTTTTTCCCATTTCTTTACTTCTGTATTCAGGCGTTGCCACATTTCTTTAGGTGCATATTCGCCCAAAGCACCCATTTTTTTCGAATGAAGATTACCATAATAAACTACAATACGTTTAAATGGTAAAATGGCACCAGCCAATGGTGTAGGTTGATTTTTTACCGGCCATCTGCCTGTAGTATCTCCGTTAGCAAGTTTTTTATCTAGTGAATCATACAGTTTTCTATCAACGGGTTTCATAATGTTGACAGTAGAATCTGTTTTCTTTTTGGATGTGTCAGCGCTTGCGCCACTTCCGCTCTTACCATCTGCGTTGCAGTTGGCAAATAAGCTGATTGCAGCAAACCCAAGGATTAGAGTGCCCGCTAATTGAGGAAATTTCATAGATATTATAAAGTATTAAAGTTTAGACAGTTTTTCCGAATCTGTTGTGCATGAAAGTAGGATGGAAATCTGGAAGTTTAAAATAAAGTAATCAACATTTACACATTGCAGAATTTGCCAAAAACACCTAAAGGTAATTTAACGCCTGCAGTGGCTTGTAAATATAATTCACCTGTTTCTAAATTTTTAACGCTAGGGAATGATGTGCGGATTAGATTTTCTACAATAACTGAAGAAAATCCTAAAGAATAGGTATTCAGGATTAAGAAGTGCTCTTTTTCATCCAGAAGCTGAACAACATCTTGCATCATTTCCTGGATGTGATCTTCCAGTTTCCATTTTTCGCCATTTGGGCCGTGGCCATAGGCTGGGGGATCCAAAATGATGCCATTGTATTTTTTGCCTCGTTTTAGTTCTTTTTTTACGAACTTTAAGGCATCTTCTACCATCCAGCGGGTGTTTTTTAAACCCGAAAGTTCCTGGTTTTCGTTTGCCCAGGTTACCACCTGTTTAATTGAATCAACATGTGTTGTGTCTGCACCAGCGGCATTTGCAATTAGAGATGCAGCACCGGTATAAGCAAAAAGGTTCAGCACTTTTGGCTGTGGGGTTTTAAATTTCTTGATAGAAGAAGAGATAAAATCCCAGTTAACAGCCTGTTCCGGGAATACGCCAACATGTTTGAAAGAGGTTAACCCTAACCTAAGCTTGATGGCAACTTCGTTGTTTTTGTATTCTACGTGCCAGCGGTCTGGCATGGATTGATTTTTTTTAACCCATTCTCCAGAAGTTGCAGAGCGGCCTCTGAAGGTGATATTAGCTGTTTTTTTCCACTCTTGTTCTGATAACGTTTTCTTCCAAACGGCCTGAGGTTCAGGTCTGATCAAAATAGCATTACCAAAACGTTCTAATTTTTCAAAATCCCCGCAATCAATCAGTTCATAATCTTTCCAATGAGTAGGGGCAAGTAATTGTATCATGTATTATTCTATGTGGTCCGTCACGGAGAAATATAAAGCAATCTAAATATCTAATAAAATTGCATAGTGCCTCGCAATGACGATTAAAGTTAAAACTTATCTTTAGCGGCTTTCATAAAACGGCTTGCAAATACGAAGTCATTAAGCTCCTGAATATCCGTGTGCGCAATTTCTTTGTTGCTGCCCTCCCAGAATTTTTTCCCCTCGTGTAAAAATAAAATGTAATCGCCAATACCCATTACGGAGTTCATATCGTGGGTTACCACAATGGTTGTCGTTTTAAACTCTTCAGTAATTTCCTGAATCAATTCATCAATTACAATGGAAGTTTTTGGATCTAAACCTGAGTTAGGCTCATCACAAAATAAGTATTTGGGATTCATAGAAATGGCCCGGGCAATACCCACACGCTTTTTCATCCCCCCTGAAAGTTCTGCCGGGAACAGTTTATTTTTTCCGGCGAGATTAACCCTTTCCAGACAAAAATTTACACGCTCAATTTTTTCTGCCCTGGTTTGATCGGTAAACATGTTTAATGGAAACATAATATTATCTTCCACCGTCATACTATCAAACAACGCTGATCCTTGAAAAAGCATTCCGATTTCTTTACGAACTTCAATACGTTGCTCGTAAGTCATTGGGGTAAAATCGCGACCGTCGTAAAGTACTGATCCTGAATCAGGCTGGTGTAAACCGACCATACATTTGAGCAGAGTCGTTTTTCCTGAGCCAGATCCACCAATAATTAAATTGGTAACACCTTCTTCAAATTTTCCGGAAATGCCTTTTAAAACTTCGTTTCCGGAGAATGATTTGTATATATCTTTAACTTCGATCATTATAATAACAATTGAGTAACCAGGTAATCGCAAACAAGAATAGAGATACAGCTAATTACTACGGCTCTGGTACTTGCCTGTGAAACTTCTAAAGCCCCGCCACGAACGTAAAAACCCTCGTATGCTGGCACGGAAGTAATAATAAAGCCGAAAACAAAAGCCTTAACCAGCGCTACAGTAATGGTATAAGGATTAAAATCTGTTGTAATACCCTGAATATATTCTGCAGGAGTAACAGCACCTGAGATTGAACCACCAATATAACCACCAGAAATACTTAAGAACATTGAAATGATAACCAGCATCGGCACCATTGTAATTCCCGAAATAATTTTTGGAAGAATCAGATAACCCGGGGCGTTAATTCCCATAATCTCTAAAGCGTCAATTTGCTCGGTAACACGCATCGAACCAATTTCTGATGAAATTGCTGAACCTATTTTTCCGGCTAAAACTATTGCGCTAATGGTAGGGCTTAATTCTAAAATACTAGAGTCACGGTTAACAGAACCGATAATTGTTTTTGGGATAAAATCACTAACCAGCTGGAAAGCAATTTGTAAAGTCATTACGGCACCAATAAAAGTAGAGATGATGGCAATAAGTCCTAAAGAGCCCACACCAACATAATCCATTTGTTTGGCGATCTCTTTAAGGTATATTTTCAGTTTTTCCGGCTTTCTGAATACAGACTTAAGTAGCAGGATGTATCTGCCGAAATTGGTAAAATTCATTCCGTATGTATTGCTTAATTTAAATGATCATTTATAGTACTACAAAGAAACGATAAAAAAGTTGACCCTCTTTGATAATTACAAAAATATTCGTGGTTTTCAATATAAATATGGTTTTTTGTTAACAAAAACTAATCCGTACACGATGAAAGCTGTAATCACAGGAGCAACAAAAGGAATTGGAAGGGCTATTGCAATTAAACTTTGGCAACAAGGCTACCAACTGGCATTAGTAGCCAGAGGTTTAAAAGAACTTGAACAATTACAGGATGAATTATTTGATGCGGATCGAAAAATTTTGATTTATTCAGTGGATTGCTCAATAAAGGAAGAGGTACTCAAATTTCTAGATCAAATAGATTCAGCATTTGGTTTTGCCGATGTTTTGGTAAATAATGTGGGCACCTATATTCCTGGTAGTTTGCTTGATGAGGATGATGAAACTTTTGAAATGCAGCAATCATTAAATGTTAATGCAAGCTATTACATGAGCAAATTCTTTGGAAAAAAAATGCGTTCAGAGCATCGTGGGCACATCTTTAATATCTGTTCAGTAGCCAGTAAAGCGCCCGTTGAAAATGGTGGCAGTTATAGTGTAACAAAAGCAGCGATGTTAAGTCTTAACAATGTATTGCGGCAAGAGTTAGCGCCACACAACGTTAAAGTAACTGCGTTTTTGCCGGGTTCAACCAAAACTTCATCATGGGAAGGAACAACCATACCAGATGAAAAATTTGTTCAGCCCGAAGATATAGCAGAAACTTTGTACACCATTTTAAACTTAAGTAAAGGGGTTAACGTTGATGAGGTTTTAATTACGCCGCTGAATTTTTAAACACAAAATGAACAGCGTTATGGAAAAGAAGCTTTTTAGAAATGAACACGATAAGATGATTGCCGGTGTAGCTTCAGGACTTGCAGATTACATGCAGGTTGAGGTTACCATCGTTAGGCTATTATTTGTACTATCAACCATATTTATGGCAGGCGGCGGTTTAATCGCCTATATCATCATGTGGATAATTGTTCCGGTGAACAACGATCCGGCAGCAAGATTCTCAAAATTTAATGATTATTTTAACAAAAACAACCCCAATACACCGCCCTTTGGTAATCCAGATCCTTTTTCAGGTTCAGCCACAGGCAATACCAACTGGTCTCAGCCGGTAAATGATTTTGAGAAAAAACCTTTTGAAACACAGCCAGATTTTAACAGGGTAAATAAATCTAATGATGCAGGCAGAACAATAGCTGGTTTACTTTTATTGGTAATAGGATGTTTCTTTTTAATGCATGAACTCGATTTTATTCCCCAATGGTTCACCATTAGAAATCTTTTCAAATTCATGTGGCCATTGATTTTTATTGCCTTGGGGATTAGCATTATCGCGAAATCTAAAAGAAAAAACGAATGGGCAGCTTTTCAAAACCAACAAAATCAGGAAGAGCAGAAAAAAGCCGCTGATTTTTCGGAAACAGTAGTACCCGAGGAAGAAACAAAAAACGACAATAATTCAACATCAACTAACCCTCAAGTATAAACGTTATGAAATTAGATAGATTAATATGGGGTATTTTACTGCTTTTTATTGGTGGTGTACTTCTACTCGAAAACTTTGGTATCATTGATTTTTACTGGCGCAACGTATGGAGTTTTTGGCCAATATTTTTAATCATTGCCGGTGTTAACATTTTATTCAATAGAAATAATTCACAAGCCGGAAGCATGGTATCCCTTGCGGTTTTGGTTGTTGCTTTAGGATTTTTGTTTTTTAAAGGTCAGCAGGAACCCGATCGAAGTGGCTGGTGGGGCAATAAATTTAAAAAGGATGTTGATATTAGTATTGATGATAATGACAGTGATGATGACAACGATGAGGATAGCAATGATACGGCGTTTAATAGTTTGAAATTAGCTGAGCCATTTGTAGCGACTGAAAATGCTAAAAAAACAGTTTTAAATATTTCTGGTGGAGGTATTTCATTCAATTTAGATGGAGAAACTGCTGAATTGATCAATGCTGATGTGAAGAAAAGACATGGAAACTTCTCATTGAAAAAACTCATTACCGATTCGGCAACCGTGTTAACTTTTAGCATGGACGATAGAAAAAGCAAATGGAAGTTTGGTGATAGCGGAAATGAGGTAAATTTTAAGCTAAACAAAGCTGCAAACTGGGATATTTTAATGAAACTTGGTGCAGGCGAGGCAAATTTCGATTTTGCTGATTACAAAGTTCGTACATTTCGTTTTGATGGTGGTGCAGCTGCTTTAGACATTAAATTTAGTGATTTACTGCCGATTACCGATGTGGTGGTTAAATCCGGCGTAGCCGATGTGAAAATAAAAGTTCCGACAAATTCTGGTTGTCGCATCAAAACTAAAACCGGCTTATCAGCCAAAGATTTTGATGGTTTTGAAAAATTAAGTGATGGTGTTTATGAAACATCAAACTACAAAACATCAACCAAAAAAATCTTTATTAATTTAGATGGTGGATTGAGTAACTTTGAGGTTAGTAGATATTAAGAAGCTCAAAGGTGAAAGCTTAAAGACTAAAGCATCAGCCGAAATCTTTAAATTTTAATCTAATGAACGATCAATATACCGTAGTTATAAACGGAAAGCCACAAGGGCCTTATCATTTATCACAGCTTAGTGATTTAAACATCACACCAAATACATTCATCCGAAAACCTGGTATGGATGATTACAAAGAGGCTCACGCAATACCTGAATTGCGTGAGCTTTTGGGTTTCAAATATCAAAAAACGGCCCCTCAGTACTTTGCCGCATTCGATCAGCGATTGCTTGCAACAGTGATTGATCACTTTATCATTTTCGGGATTTATAGCATCGTTATTCTGCTAAGTTTCATTTTTATAGAAGGTAAAGATCAGCGGATCATGGCTTATTTAGTTCCGTTTCCATCCATTTTTGTCATTAAACTTATCTATGGAAGCATTGCCGAAGCATCAAAAACCCAAGCTACCATCGGTAAAAAGATACTTAACATCAAGGTGACTGATCTTGAGGGTTCGCAAATTTCATTTGGTCGATCATTGGCCAGAAATTTTTCTAAAATTTTATCGGTTATCCCAGTGTTCTTCGGGTACTTATATAGTTTCTTAAACCGTAAAAATCAATGCTGGCATGATATAGCGGCTGATTGCCTGGTGATAAAAGACAGGCTGATATAATTAATTATTGAGTTTTTAATGATTGAGTTTTGAATTCAGAAGTTGCGGTTATCATTCACTCATTCAAAATTCACTAATTCTATAATTAGATATTACAACATTCCAACATCAAAACATTCCAACAATCCTTATCTTTGCAGTCGCATGGAAAATATATCGGTAAAACCTGAATTAGCAGGTGGATATTGCAATAGTTTAACGCAATATTCGAGGTTTCTAACTCGTGAGGTAAAGATTGGTGACATCGCATTGGGTGGCCATAATCCTATTCGCATTCAATCGATGACGACTACCGATACCATGGATACCATTGGAACCGTTGAACAAACCATCCGAATGGTAGAATCAGGTTGTGAATATGTTCGGATTACTGCTCCGAGTATAAAAGAAGCTGAAAATTTAGCCAACATCAAAAAAGAATTACGGTTTCGAGGATACGATGTTCCCTTAATTGCCGATATACATTTTACGCCAAATGCTGCGGAAATGGCGGCAAGGATTGTGGAAAAAGTTCGTGTGAATCCGGGAAATTATGCAGATAAAAAGAAATTTGAGAACCTGGAATATACGCAGGATGCCTACACTGCGGAGTTAGAGCGGATCAATAAAAAGTTTGTTCCCCTAATCAAAATTTGTAAAGAATATGGTACTGCTATGCGAATCGGTACCAATCATGGTTCGCTGTCTGATCGAATTATGAGCCATTATGGCGATACGCCACGGGGTATGGTAGAATCGGCGATGGAATTTATCCGCATGTGCGAAGCCGAAAATTACTATAACCTGGTGATTTCGATGAAAGCCAGCAACACGCAAGTAATGGTTCAAGCATATCGTTTGTTGGTTGAAACCATGGTGAAAGAAGGTATGAATTATCCTTTGCACTTAGGCGTAACTGAAGCTGGCGACGGGGAAGATGGGCGTATAAAATCAGCCGTTGGAATTGGTACTTTGTTAGAAGATGGTTTGGGTGATACCATTCGTGTTTCCTTAACCGAAGATCCGGAATTTGAAGCGCCTGTTGCAAAAGCATTGGCAGATAGGTATGTGAATAGAGCTGAAGGTCTAAAGTGGAAAGTTGAAAGCAATACTGTCGTATGTCATCCTGAGCTTGTCGAAAGACAATCACCAACTTACAATCCATACCAATATTCGCGAAGAACAACAGAAAGTGTTCAGCACATCGGAGGTCACCATCATCCGGTTGTGATGATTGATGTTTCTAAAGAAAACCTGAAAGACCCTTACTTTTTAAATGCTATTGGTTACAATTATAGCGCTGGTTTAGATAAATATAACCTATCAGACCAAGCTTGCGATTTGGCTTTTTTGGGTGATCATTTACCGTCATTTTCTTTTCCTGGGAATTTAAAGCAGGTTTACAACTATCAAACCTGGTTGAAACTTCAAGATAAAAATAACTGTCATCCATTATTTTCTTTGGATGAGTTCAACGAAGCTGCGGTTAAAGATGAGCATTTAAATTTCGTAGAAATTGATGCAGCGCAGTTCAATCATTTGTCTTTACATCAGTTGATAAATGTCGTTTTTGTATTGAAAACTACAGCAAGTCACGGCATGGCAGAGCAAAGGGCTTTTTTTGTCGCTTTGCAAGAAAGAAATATTCAAACTCCGGTAATTATTAAGCGCACTTATGAAACATTAAATGCTGATAATTTGCAGCTTTATGCATCAACTGATTTTGGCGCATTATTTACTGATGGCTTTGGCGATGGAATTTGGATAGATGCTTCAGGTCAGAATCTAGCATTAATTAACTCGACCAGCTTTGGGATTTTGCAGGCTACCAGAACCAGAATCAGTAAAACTGAATATATCTCCTGCCCAAGTTGTGGCAGAACGCTTTTCGATTTACAGGAAACTACTCAATTGATTCGTTCGAGAACAGACCATTTGAAAGGCCTTAAAATTGGAATTATGGGTTGCATTGTAAATGGTCCGGGCGAAATGGCTGATGCCGATTATGGTTATGTAGGTACAGGCCCTGACAAAATTACTTTGTACCGTGGTCAGGAAGTGGTTAAGAAAAATGTAAATACAGCTTTTGCCTTGGATGAATTAATTGATATTATAAAAGGTGATGGCAATTGGATAGAGAAAGAATAGCCTGTTATTTTTTAAGAAATCAATTCAAGTGAAAATCAGGACGGCCGTCATTGCGAGGCACGAAGCAATCACTTTCTACTTCGATATCAAAATGAAATTGCTTCAATCGATGAAGTACTTATTCTCAATGGTGGCCTTATAAGACAGAGCAGCTAGTCTATTGAAGAGCTATGTAAATATGTTTTAAAAAGCTCAATATGGCGTAAGTCAATATACAATTTACTTTTCTAGCCAATAAATACTAAATTAACTCAATGAATATTCCAACCTTTCAAACCATATTTAGCGAATTCAGAAACTGGCTGATAGAAAAAGACCTTTCTGGCGCCGAACTGGTTTATTCATATTTTTTTATTGGTTTAATTGGCGTAACGCTATTCCTTTTTATTACCATATTCTTAACCAGGCAGGTATTTATTTTTGCAGTAAGAAGTGCTAAAACCAAAACCGATTGGCAAAAAGCACTTTTCGAATTCAGGGTTTTTAGAGCTTTTGCTTTAATATTTGGTGCATACATTATTTACAATGCCGTTCCTTTCGTATTTATTGATTTCAAACACTGGCTTTTTTATGCATTGATATTTTCCAGAATTTACGTGGTGCTAGCCACAATGTTTGCCATCAATGCATTTTTAAACGCCATGGTTTCCATCATGGAAGCCTCCAAGAAATATGCCGATAAACCCATCAGAAGTTACAAGCAGGTTGCGAAAATCATTATTTATATTTTAGGGTTCGTCCTGATTCTCTCCATCATATTAAACCAATCTCCTTTGTATATTTTTGGTGGTTTTGGAGCGGTAACGGCAGTTTTTATCTTGGTTTTTCGCGACCCGATTTTAGGTTTTGTGGCCTCCGTACAAATGAGTGCCATTGATTTGGTTCGAGTTGGCGATTGGATTACAGTCGAAAAATATGGTGCTGATGGCGAGGTAACAGAAATTAACCTGACTACAATTAAAGTGCGTAATTGGGATAAAACCGTAACCATTGTGCCGAGTTATGCCATCGTGAGTGAATCTTTTAAAAACTGGCGGGCAATGGAAGAAAGTGAGGGGAGAAGAATTAAACGCCACATCAATATTAAAATCTCGAGCATTAAATTTTGCGATGATGAACTCATTTCCCGTTTGCAAAACATCGATTTTCTGAAAGATTATTTAGCGGAAACCCAGTTGCAAATTGCCAAGTTTAACGCTGAAAATGCAGTAAATCCAAATAATCTGGTTAACGGAAAGCACATGACGAACATTGGTACATTTAGAGTTTATGCAGAAAAATATTTAGAAAGCAATCCTTTCATCAATACCGATTTAACGTTTATGGTGCGCCAGTTACAAGCCACAGAAAATGGTTTACCTATCGAAATTTACGTGTTTTCGAAAGAGAAGGGCTTAAGGAAGTTCGAGGAGGTGGCAGCCGATATTTTTGACCATTTACTTGCTGCGGTTCCTTACTTTGATTTAGAAATTTTCCAAAGTCCGAGTGGAAGCGATATGCGTGGTTTTGTAAGCAGAGGCAATGATTAAGATTGCTGTTATCATTCTGAACGTACCGATTAATCTCTAACCTATTGACTCTGCATTAGCATACAGAAGTACATTTTCTGGCTGTGCCTTAATTAAGAATTTCGTCTCATCATCTAGAGATTTACTCCCCTAAAAATGTCAAAACCTTTTCGCAAACCTTAAATAAAAGTGGAGGCAAGGTTTCGTTTTCATAAGGATGCGAAGCGCCGTAAACATGATTTGCGCCCTCGATTTTTATCAATCTACTACCTGGATTCGCATCGGCTAATTTTTGTGCATTTTCGAAAGGAACATTTACATCCTCATCACCCTGAATAATTAACCATGGAATATTAATTCGTTTGGCAGCTTCGATAATATTTAGTGTTTCCGCATTTTCTTCAAAATCTTGCAGTAGCTCAACATTTAAAGGCATTTGCTCTTTTGTTCTGGCATTGGTTACATAGATTTTGCCTGTACTTTTCCATTCCGCTTCCTGCTCTTTTTTCCAAAGGCTATCAAAATTTGAAATGGCACTCCAGGTAATCAATTTAGCAATTCGCAAATCGTGAGCGGCTTCAATTATCGCTAAGCCACCGCCGCGACTATGGCCAATTAAATTCACTTTAGTATTGTTACCATAAACCTTTTCAATGTAATCAAGTACGGCATTCACATCAAAGAGTTCTTTCGAAAAGGTATTACTCGCAAAAGCATTTAAATCGCTCACATCTTTTGGATTATCTGCCGGTACGCCGCTGTGCGATAAGTTGAATTTTATATACCGATAACCATTGGCTGCGAAATATCGGGCAACTAAATTGTGTGCGCCCCAATCTTTAAAGCCTTTGAAACCATGAACAAAAAGTACTATTGGCGTATTTGAGTTTTTATCATCAAAAGTAATATCTCCGATAATTAGCTTTCCGTCTGCACCGCTTAGGCTGAAATCATTTTGTACAATCATAATATTTTAACAGCTGTTGTGGAATAGTGTTTGTTTTACGCTATAAAATTTTTAATTATGGCAACAGAAAACCAAACACCAAACCCTGAATCAGAAAACGGATTTTTTGATAGTTTGAAGGATAAATTTAACGAATTTAAAGACAAGGCAGAAGATACTTTTGATGATATCAAAGAAAAAGCAGAAGATATCTGGGAAGAAACTAAGGAAAAGGCTGAAGATTTGAAAGAACAAGCTGAGGAAAAATGGGAAGATTTAACCTCAAAAGAAGAAGAAAAAAAATAATTTAATACCCAAGTTGCAAAAAGGTAAAACTTAAGTTTTACCTTTTTTTGTTTGCAGAGGAATCGGCAATTTGCCATTCCGTTTCATTGAAGAGGCGCCCATGGAGCTTGCTGATTTTCTTTTTAGGTTTGTTATGCAAGCCAGTGTTTCTAAACCCGATTGTAGCGGAAATACTTTTTGTTGGATTTAAGAGGAAGATTGCCACGACATTCCTCCTCGCAATGACGGAATTGGAGCAGAATGACAGAAGTTCAAAAAGATTGTAGCGAAAAGCGGGACTAACATTCAATAGCAACACTGAAATTGCTTTTCAAAATAATCCTATTTTTTCGTATAAATCCATGCCCACCAGATAAACACTGCCTGAAAGGGAATCCGCATCCATGCTATGAAGGGTGTAATTTCAATTGACTTCAACATGAATGGCGCTTTCTGAATCATGTAAATATGTGCGGGCATAAAGGCTATAAGCATCAGCATAATTAACCATGCGCCCAACTTTCTTGTGTTAGAAAAAAGCAGCATTATTCCAAAGGAAATTTCTAAAATGCCCGATAAGTAAATTAAAAATTTGTGAGCCGGCAACCATTCTGGCATTATTGCATAATATCCGGTAGTAGAAATAAAATGACTAAAGCCTGCCAGCATATAGAATAGGGCATAAATCCATAATAGAATTTTGAAAGTAACATTGGGTTTGTCAGGGTTATGCATCTATTTAAAACCGTTCTAAATTAATGTAAATTACAGATTAATGACGTTGACATGCACCAACCGTGTTACTTTTGTATCCCGATAATAGTTAACAACGGAAGCACTTGGAATATTTAAAAGTAATAGCTTTTACGCATCACCACATCGACCTGAAATCTTTAGGGAAATTAGTTATTTGTGACGAGAGTCTAGATAACAGGTTGAGGAATCTTCAGGCAGAGCTTCCCGTTAGCGAAATTTTTTACATCGGTACTTGTAACCGTGTTGAATTTGTTTTTCTTACCAAAGAAAAAACCGATAAAGAATTCGTCACCAAGTTTCTTACTGTTTTGGATATGGGTTTACCTCCAGAATTCATGGAGCGTTTTCTCGATAATGTTACGGTTTATGAAAACGAAGAAGCCTTTAATCACTTATTAAGAACGTCTTGTTCTTTAGAAAGTTTGGTTGTTGGCGAAAAGGAAATCCTGGCGCAAATTCGTAAAGCTTATGAAAATTGCCGCGATGCAGGTTTTACGGGCGATTACATGCGGATGATTATGGATAGGGTAGTGAAAACGGCGAAAGAGGTTTACACGCACACTAATATTTCCAAAAATCCGGTTTCAGTGGTTTCTTTGGCTTATCGTAAGCTTAAAGAATTAAACATGTGTGGCAATTCACGCGTGTTAATTATTGGTGCTGGCGAAACCAACCAAAACATTGCGAAATATCTTAACAAGCATAAGTATTCAAACTTCTCAATTTTTAACCGTACGCTTTCCAAAGCCGAAACTTTGGCTGAAGAACTAAATGGAAAGGCTTATTCACTCGCCGAGTTAGAAAATTTTACGGAAGGTTTCGATGTGATTATTACTTGCACTGGTGCAACAGAAGCTATTATTGATGAGGCACTTTACGCAAAATTGCTTAATGGCGATACCGGCAAGAAGGTAATTGTTGATTTGGCTATTCCAAATGACGTTGCCCCGGCGGTTATTCACAACAATCCAATTCATTACATAGAGGTAGAATCTTTAAAAGAAGTTGCCCGTAAAAATATTCAGGAGCGTTACAACGAACTGGTTCACGCAGAAGATATCATCAACACAAATATTGCAGAGTTTTTTACGGTTTTAAAACAACGCCGCATCGAACTGGCCATGCAGGAAGTTCCCCGGAAGATTAAAGAAATCAAAAATACCGCTTTAAATGGTGTTTTTGCCGATGAAATCAGCCAAATGGATGAAGCTTCCCGTGAGGTTCTGGAACGTGTAATGAACTACATGGAGAAAAAATGTATCAGCGTTCCGATGATTATGGCCAAAGAAATTTTGGTTAAAGAATCTTAATTTCACCGCAAAGTTCACAAAGTTTAGGCGCAAATAACGCCAAGTTAATTTTCTATTTTTTTGGAAAAGCAATTTTCTGTGCTTTTCGGTTGGTTCAGTCCTGCTTTCCGTTTCAATCTTTTTGTCATTGTCAGTCTGAGCCTGTCGAAGACCTGCAACAAAAAGTATTTTCGCTACAATCAGGTTTAGAATAATCTGTTTGTATAAGAAACTTAAAAACTCCCATGAGGCATTGTTTAGAGCACTCGTCATTGCGAGGTACAGCCTGCCCCGACATTTCGGGGAAGCAATCTCTTTTAATAAATAATATAATAAATGAGATTGGTTCAATCGATGAAAAATCGATTTCGCAATAACGGAAACAGTAGTAACATCTATATTTGTTGGATAAATGAAGACCACCCCGCCCTGCGGGCACCCCTCCAAGGGACGGAAATCGCAAATCGCATAAAATTCTCTCAATGTTATATAAACCATCTAGTTTTTTCACTTTCAACTTTTCACTTTCAGCTTTCAACTTCAAACTTTCAGCTTTTCACTCCGAACTGTAACCTCACTGTCTCATTTTTAAACAATTTACTAGATAAGGCCGTATTTAGTTAGATTTGCAAATCATTTAACAATACAGTGAAGAAATTAACCATCGGAACACGCGGTAGCGAACTTGCATTATGGCAGGCTAATCACATTCAAAGTGAATTGGCGGCAATTGGAATTGAAGCGGAAATTAAAATTATTAAAACGCAGGGTGATAAAATTCTGAATTTGCGTTTAGATAAATTGGAAGGAAAAGGCTTTTTTACCAAAGAATTGGAAGAAGAACTTTTGGCTGGTACAATCGATTTAGCGGTTCACTGCTTAAAAGACTTGCCAACTACGCATCCTGCCGGATTAACCATAGCTGCGATTCCACCTCGCGAAGAGGCAACGGAATATCTGTTGATTTTAAAAGATTGTGTTGATGTTTCTCAAAAGCTTTCTTTAAAAAAAGGCGCAATGGTGGGTACATCATCAAACAGAAGAAAAGCCCAGCTTTTAGGCTTACGTTCTGATTTGGAAATTGAAGATTTACGAGGAAACGTTCCCACCCGCATTCAAAAACTGCGTGATGAAGACTACGATGCGATTATGCTGGCAAAAGCTGGTATTAAACGTTTAGGTTTAGATGTTAGTGAATTTCATGTTGAGGAATTAGAGCCAACTGAATTTGTTCCGGCTCCAGCTCAAGGTGCTTTGGCCATTCAAATCAGGGAAAATGATACCGAGCTTTTCGATGCGCTGCAAAAACTTCACGACCCGGCTACAGCAGAAGAAGTTGGGGTAGAACGCAAAGTTTTGAATCTTTTTGAAGGTGGTTGTCACATGCCTTTAGGTTGTTATTGCAAAAAAGAAGATAATGAATTTGAAGTATGGACTTCAAAAGCTGAAACAGCTGATGATTTTCCTGAGCGCTTATTTTTACGTTCAGAAACTACTGCAGGTTTAGCTGAAAAAATCGTTGCTAAATTTGATAAAACACGCAAAAAGCCCGCAAAGGTTTTTATTTCCCGTGAAATTGGCGAGCACAGCTACTTCCGCAAAGCTTTAGAAAGTAATAACATAGAAATTGAAGGCAGGTCGTTAATTCGCACTTTTCCTATTGTTACCGTTTTAGACCAGTTCATTTTAAAAAATATTGATTGGATTTTCTTCAGTAGCAGAAACAGTGTAGAATATTTCTTCAATTTGAAGCCTCAGTTACCAAAGAAAACACAATTTGGTGTAGTGGGTAGAGGTTCTGAAGATGCCTTACGTAAGTTCAATCATTTCGCCGATTTTGTTGGCGCAAGTGGCGATATTTCGGAGGTTGCTGAAGATTTCGCAAAGTTGGTTTCAGGGAAGAATGTACTGTTTCCTAGAGCACAGGATTCGCTGCAATCGATACAAAAATCATTACCTGCTGACGCAAAGGTGATTGATTTGCCAATTTACGAAACGGTAATCGAAGAAAATATCGACCAGAGTTATGCTGATGTTTTAATCTTTACCAGTCCATCAAACGTGGATGCTTATTTCGCTGATAATTTATTAGAACCCGGTCAGCAAGTGATTGCCATCGGTAATTCTACAGGGAAGAAGTTCGATGAAATGGGCGTGAAATATACTTTACCTTATTCACCTGATGAAATCGGATTATCTGAGGCAGTTTTTGGAATAGAAATTAAATAGAGGTTGAGGGTTTAAAGGTTTAAGGTGGAGGGTTTGGGTGCAGAAGAATAAAGCTGAAAGACCAAAGACTAAAGCGATAAGCAAGACCCCATCGTCATTGCGAGGTACGAAGCAATCTTAAAGTGAGTAAAATAGGTTTGGAGAAAGAAGTATAGCAGATATATAAAAAAATAACCCCGTCCTGCGGACACCCCTCTGGAAGAGGGGAATGCTCGGCGGCTAGCTATAATTATAAACTTTGAGGGATATCCCCCTTTGGAGGGGGCAGGGGGAGGATTTAGTTTATTATACACAAATAGAAGTTCTCTAAACCCGATTGAAGTGGAAATACTTTTTGTTGCAGGTCTTCGACAGGCTCAGACTGACAACCGCAAAAAGATTGAAACGAAAAGCGGGGCTGAGATAACCTAAGAATTACTGGAATTGCTTTTCAAAATAAAATATTAAATAATGTTTCGTGAAGAAACGAACCATGGCGCTCATAAAAATAATACTCAAGTCTTGATACTTGATACTATATACTTGATACTAAAAAAATGTTACATCGCCCGAGAAGATTGAGGAAAAACCCGTTGGTTAGAGAGATGGTAGCCGAAACCCGACTATCGAAAGATATGTTTGTGTACCCTTATTTTGTGGTGCCAGGAACGAATGTTACGCATGCAATTGATGCCATGCCGGGTGTTAACCACTATTCGGTTGATACTTTGGTTAGAGATGTAGAAGCGGGAATGAAAAAAGGCTTGAATAAAATCATGCTTTTTGGGGTGGGCGATGAAAAATCACCGGATGCAAAATCTGCTTATCACGACCATTCGTTGGTACCCACTGCTGTTCGTGAATTGAAAAAACAATTCGGGGAGGATTTATATGTAGTTACCGATGTTTGTGTTTGTTCATATACGAATCACGGTCATTGCGGAATCATGGAGAACGATTACGTTCAGAATGATAAAACCGTTGATGTAATCGCAAAAATGGCTTTAACACATGCACAGGCCGGGGCAGATATGTTCGCACCATCAGACATGATGGATGGCAGGATTGAAGCGATGCGTAATCTATTGGATGAAAATGGTTTCGTAAACGCGGCCATTATGAGTCACGCCACCAAATTTGCATCAGCTTATTACGGTCCGTTTAGAGAGGCTGCTGATTGTGCACCAAGCAAAGGCGATAGAAAAGCCTACCAGATGGATTTCAGAAATCCGCTGGAAGCTTTACGTGAAGCACAATTGGATGAACAGGAAGGTGCAGATGTATTAATGGTAAAACCAGGTTTGGCTTACCTGGATATCATTCAGCGTTTAAAGCAAGACACGAATTTGCCCATTGCGGTTTACAATGTTTCGGGTGAATATTCGATGGTTAAAGCAGCAGCAGAACGTGGCTGGATTGATGAACAAAAGGTAGTGATGGAAACGATGCATGCCTTTGCCAGAGCAGGAGCAAGCATAATTACTACTTACCACATTAAAGATATTTTAAATAACAATTGGCTTTAAAGAGTTGTAAGTTATAGGTTTTAAGTTTTACGTTTTAACGTAAGTTTAGAACTTACTACTCACCACTTAAACGACGAGTTGAAATTTAGGTTTAGTTTATGCGTTTGGCACTTACTTAAAACTTAATACGTACAACTTAAAACTTACTATGATGTTAGATTCATTAAAGAAAATGTTTTCAGGCAATGAGGCCGATGTTCCGGTAAATACTGGAAGTAAACCTGATATTTCGAGGGTTAAATCTGCGGAGTTGTATGAGAAATCAAAAACGTATTTCCCCGGAGGCGTAAACTCACCCGTTAGGGCTTTCAAATCTGTTTATGGTACACCGCTTTTTATTGAAAAGGGTGATGGGTGCTATATCTGGGATGCTGATGGAAACCAATTTATCGATTTCTGTGGAAGCTGGGGTCCATTGATTTTAGGTCATAACAACCCTAAAATTCGGGAGAAAGTTACTGAGGTTATGCAGAACGGAATGAGCTTTGGTGCACCTACAGCCTTAGAGAATGAACTGGCAGAATTGATTATTAAAAACAATCGTTTCGTAGAAAAAATTCGTTTTACCAGTTCTGGTACTGAAGCGGTAATGTCGGCAATTCGTTTGGCAAGAGGATTTACTGGCAGAGATAAAATATTAAAGTTCGAAGGTTGCTACCATGGTCACAGTGATTCGCTTTTAGTAAAAGCCGGTTCGGGTTTGGTTACATTTGGCGAAACTTCTTCTGCTGGTGTGCCAAAATCTTTTGCTGAGGAAACGATTGTGATTCCTCTAAATGATAAGACGGCTATTGAACAGGCATTCGCACAATTCAAAGACCAGATTGCTGCGGTAATTATCGAGGGTATTCCTGCTAACAATGGTCTCATTATGCAGGATGAAGAATACATTCATTTCTTGCGTAAAATCTGTACGGAAAATAATTCGCTTTTAATTTTTGATGAGGTAATTACTGGTTTTAGAGTTGGTTTTGAGGGCGCTGCTGCATATTACGGCATCACACCAGATATCGTAACCTATGGCAAAATCATTGGTGGTGGTTTGCCTGTCGGTATGTATGGTGCAAGAGCTGAAATAATGGCGCATATTTCACCTGATGGAGGCGTTTACCAGGCTGGTACATTATCTGGTAATCCTGTAGCGATGGCTGCGGGTATTGCAACGCTGACAGAACTAAATAAATCTGGTTTTTATAAAGATTTAAATAACAAAACTCAGGATTTTGTGGCGAGTATTCAACGTTTTGCTACCGCGAGAAATTATAAATTTAAGGTTTTTACGGTTGGCTCAATTTTCTGGTTTGCATTCACAGACAAGGATAAAATTCAATCGGCAGATGATATTGATGCAAGCAGCATGGAGAAGTTCAAAGTGATGCACCGTGAATTGTTGAATAGAGGGATTTATTTGGGCCCGTCGGGATATGAGGTTGGTTTCGTATCTTCAGCACACACAAAAATAGAATTGGAAAAAGCGAAGCGAGCAATTTTTGAAGCGCTGGATTTGGTGTTTAAGAAGTAATTTAACCATATAAGACATACCTGCCTGCAGTAGGCAGGAAATTATGAGCTCGCCAAGTCGTCATTGCGAAGAACGGAGCAATTTTTAAGCTCTGGTTTGTAAAACAGCGATGGTTGTAGGATTGCTTCCCCGAAATGTCGGGGCAGGCTGTTCCTCGCAATGATGGAAGCATGATGAAACATTGCCCGATTATTGGGAGCCTGGGGTGGTTTTTTAATTTCTTTCAGAAGCCTAAGTTCCCTAAACCCGATTGAAGCGGAAATACTTTTTGATGTAGGTCTTCGACAAGCTCAGACTGACAATCGCAAAAAGATTGAAGCAAAAAGCGGGACTGAAATAACCAAAATGAACAGGAATTTGCTTTCCAATTGATATAATTTAGTAATAAGAAGTACTTTGTTATCCTTTTAAACACAAATGAAAAAATCCATTATCATATTTTACGCCTTACTGCTCTACGCTTTAATCCAGCTTATATCATGGGGGACTTTGGTGGTGCGTTTGCAGCCTAGCCGCATGACCATGATTATGGGAGAGGGCTCTGTGTTTTTATTCTTGCTTTGCATTGGTGGTTATTTTTTGCACCAATCGTTAAAACGGGAAGATAAATTAAGGGAGCAGCAACAGAATTTTTTAATGTCGATTACACATGAGTTGAAATCGCCTTTGGCTGCGATAAAACTTTCCATCCAAACCATTGTTAAAAGAGATTTGGATAAAGCACGGCAGGTTTCTTTGTTAAATAATTCTTTAAAAGATATTGAGCGTTTAGATGATTTGGTCGAAAATATGCTGCTGGCGACAAAAATTGAAAACCGTTCTTATACTTTTCCGAAAGAGGAATTTAATTTTTCGGAACTGGTTTATAAGATTACGGATCGGTTACAGGTTCATTCATGCGGAAATGAACAATTGATAAATGCTCAAATTCAGCCAAATTTGCAGATCATGGGTGACAAATTTGCCTTATCGTCAGTTGTGACGAATTTGATAGAAAATGCGGTAAAGTATTCCAGCCCTTGTGACGAGATTAATGTGCTTTTAGATAAGGTTGACGGACATATTCAGCTAAGTGTGATTGATAAAGGACCAGGTATTTCAGATGCCGAAAAAATGTTGATATTTGATAAGTTTTACCGCGTTGGTAATGAGAATGTCAGGAAAGCGAAAGGAACAGGTTTAGGCTTGTTTATTGTGAAAGAGGTTTTACAATACCATGATGCAGATATTACAGTAAAAGACAATTTGCCTCAAGGAAGTATTTTTGAAGTAACATTTAGTTAATCTCAATTATGTCACAAAAATTAAGAATTCTATTGGTTGAAGACGAGGACCACTTGTTGGATGCTATTAAATTAAACCTAGAACTGGAGGGTTATAAAGTTCACGCCGTTAAAGATGGCAAAACGGCTCTTAAAATATTTAAAGAGGAACGTTTCAATCTAATTGTTTTAGATGTGATGTTACCAGAAATGGATGGTTTCCAGGTTTGTGAAACGATTCGTTTAGAAAATGCAGAAGTTCCGATTATGTTTTTAACCGCTAAAAATACATCAGAAGATCGTGTATTAGGTTTGAAAAAAGGTGCTGATGATTATTTAGTTAAACCTTTCAATTTAGAAGAGCTGATTCTTCGCGTGGGTATTTTAGTTAAACGCAGTTTAAAATCTGATGATTTAAAAGAATTAAACTCTTACAAAATTGGTGATAAAACAATCTATTTTAACTCTTTTGAATTAAAACATGATGATGGAACAATTACACCTTTAACCAAGAAAGAAACGATGCTGTTAAAGCTTTTAATTGAGCGTAAAAACGATGCGGTTTCTCGTGAGCAGATTTTAGAAACGGTTTGGAATTATGATGTTTATCCATCAACCAGAACGATTGATAATTTCATCTTAACGTTCCGTAAATATTTCGAACCAGATCAGAAAAATCCAGTTTATTTCCATTCCATTCGTGGTGTAGGCTATAAATTTACAGATAGTCATTAATGTACAATAGTCTCGGCAGGTATGCATTGATGGCCGTTTTCCTACTGGCTGCACTGGTATGCGTGTTTTTCACTCAATATGAGTTGGCCGCTGTGGCCGGCTTTTTATTTGTCTTTGTTATCTGGAGTCATTTCAGGCACAGTTCTGTTTTAATGGCTTCTAAATATTTTAAGAATAATGAGTTTGGAAAAGCAAAGCTGATGCTGGCCGAAATACCCAACCCGGAAAGATTATCGAAAAATCGTAGGGGATATTACGAGTTCATGCAGGGAAATATAGCTTTGAAAGAGGAAGACTACGAAAAGGCTGAATATCATTTTCAGCTGGCCAGTCGTTTTCCTGTTGGAGGTAAAAATGAGAAGTCGTATGTGCTCATCCATTTGGCCAATCTCGCTCTACGAAGAAAAGATAAAGAACGGGCAGAAGTTTATGTTGCAAAAGCTAAAGAACTTTCAGAATCTTCACGCTCTAAAGACATTATCGCCAAAATAGAAAGAGAAATAAGCAAATTATAATATTCGTATTGTCATTTTGAGAAACGAGGCACCGCTTTAGGAATAAAAAGGTACTTCGTTTTTTTTTTATTTATACCTTTGCGCAATTAAAATTTATCCATACGTCATCAGCATGACGAATAAAAGGGGTAGCAACAACAAATCATGAAGAATAATTTATTTTTAGACGCAGCATTTTCTAAACAAACAGAACGCCCACCCGTGTGGATGATGCGTCAGGCAGGTCGTTTTATGCCACAGTATTGGGAGATTAAAAACAAGTACTCTTTTTTAGAGATGTGTAAAACTCCAGAAATTGCTGCAGATGTAACGATGCTTCCTGTTGATTTGTTGGGTATTGATGCGGCGATTTTATTCTGCGATATTTTGGTAACTGGCGAGGCGATGGGTGGCGATTTGAGTTTCACTCAAGGTGTAGGGCCTAAGTTTGCAAACCCTGTGCGTAATGCGCAAGATATCGAAAACTTAAATGTTGATTGTTTGGATGAATTACAATATGTTGCGGATGCGATTAAGGTGATTCAACAACGTTTAGATGGAAGTATTCCTTTAATCGGTTTTGCTGGTGCGCCTTTTACGGTAATGAGTTATTTAATTGAAGGAGGTTCTTCCAAAGATTTTAAATTAACCAAACTTTTTATTCATAACCAACCTGAATTAGCACATAAGCTTCTGGCTAAAATTGCTAAAGTAACGGCTGATTATTTAAATCTACAGATTGCTGCGGGAGTGAATGCCGTTCAGATTTTCGATAGCTGGGCGTTGGCATTGTCTTGGAATGATTACCAGGAATTCTCACACCGTTATATCCAGGAAATTATTGCGAATTTAAATAGAAAAGATATTCCGGTAATTTCTTTCTGTAAAGGAAGTTCGGTTTTTGCACCAATTATGGCCGAGGCAAAGCCTGATGTTATTTCTGTTGATTGGAATGCAGATTTATTGAACATTAAAAATGCTTTGCCAAAAGGTATTGCTGTTCAGGGAAATTTAGACCCACACATTTTATATGCTGATCAAGCTGTAATTAAAGCACAAATTCATAAATTGTTTGAGCGTATGCGTGGCACTGAGGGTTTTATCTTCAACTTAGGTCATGGTATTATGCCAGATATTCCTTTTGATAATGTAAAGTACGCAATTGATGTGGTAAAGGAATTTAGGTATTAATCCCCTAAATCCCTTAAAGGGACTTGAACAGCGAGCGTAAATTCTAGAGACAATGATCGAAACCCTACAGCCGTATTATTATTATTTTGTTGCAGTACACATTGTATTTGTAATTAGCTGGATGGCGGGTTTATTTTATATTTTAAGTCTTTTTATTTACCACACGGAAGCTAACGACAAACCAGAACCCGAGAAAAGTATTCTCGTGAATCAGTTTACGAAGATGGAAGCTACATTATGGAAAATCATTGCTACACCTGCAATGATTATCACCGTTTTGGCTGGGGTTTCTATGCTCACATTACATCCAATGTTATTACAAATGCCCTGGATGCATGTTAAGCTTGGTTTTGTAGTGGGTTTGCTCGTCTATCATTTTATTTGCCAAAACATCGTTAAGCAGCTAAAAAGAGGTGAGTTTAAGTTAAGTAGTTTTCAGCTCCGTTTGTGGCGTGAGTTAGCTACCATTTTCATGATTGCCATTGTGTTTATCGTAATTTTAAAAAGTGCCATCAATTGGATTTACGGTTTGATTGGCATCATGGGCGTTGCGATGGCAATTATGATTGCCGTAAAGTTGTATAAGAATTACAGGTTGAAAAATAAGCTTAAAGAGTAAAGCAAAAAGACCAAAGTTAAAAGAAAGAAAGTTCTTTGTTTCTCTTGCGTCAACTTGTATTCAATTCTTGATACTTGATATGCGCTGCTTTACACTTTACGAAAAAACTATCCTAAATTTGAGCGATAAAAACCAAGCACATGTTTACAAACACAGGTCTTAGAAAGGCCTTACTATTTATATCATTTCTATTTGTTTCTTATGTTGCCTCTGCACAGTTTAACCAATCTGCTTTAGAGAACAGGATCCGCCCGGATAGCAGTTTAACAAATGAAGTTCATTTTAATTTTTACAACTTCAACTACGTCCGGAACTACGAATACACCAATGATTTCCACGACGGTTATACTTTGTATGGAACCCAGTTGCAGCCGCAAATTGTTTATTATGCACATCCAAATTTGGCCATAACCGCAGGTGCTTTTATCCGAAAAGATTTTGGTCGAAACGGAATCACGGATGCAAAACCATTATTTAGTTTAAAATATCACAAACGCAATTTAACTTTGATTTTCGGTAGTCTGGAAGGTGGCATTCAACATAAATACATCGAACCACTTTACAACTTCGAAAGAACAATTACCAATCCGATAGAATATGGAACACAGCTATTGGTTGAACGAAAGAACTTTAATTTAGATGCCTGGATTGCCTGGCAGAAAATGATTGATAAAGGTGAAGCCGCAAAAGAAGAAATTGTTGGAGGTTTATCTACAGAAACAACAATTGCCGAAAATAATGGCTGGAAATTTAGTTTTCCCGCACAGTTTTTAGCTTTTCATCAAGGTGGACAAATAGATGTGTTAAAGGAGATTCCGATTAGTACAGTTTTAAACGGTGCGGCTGGATTGAAATTGCATAAGGAAATTAATACCAATATCAAACAAGTTTATACTGATAACTATATTGCGGTTTATAAAGATTTATCTCCAGATAAAAGGAGAGCCTACGAAGGTGGTTTCGGTCTTTGGTTGAATGCCGGTGTAGAAAGTAAGTGGGGCAGTTTAGTCGCTTCTTACTGGAAAGGAAATAACTTCATTTCGATTAAAGGTATGCCGTTATACGAATCAGTTTCAAGTAATTTATATACCAATGGTTTAAAGCAGAGCGGCCGAAACATTGTTTCGCTACGTTACGCTTACCAAAAGGAATTGATTCCGCATTTATACCTCGATGTTCGATTTGAACCACACATTGATTTGGATCATACCGATAAACAACTTCAGTTTAATCACTCATTTTTCTTAACATACAAGCAAGATTTTAGGTTGTTTAAAGTAAAGAAGTCAAATTAACCTAACCAATGTTTTGCCAGCGTTAACCTTAAACCGTCATAGTTCAAAAAAAAAGTTTTCCTTTACCTAAGTAATAAATCTTTACTCAGTTGGAAAGGACCTAAAATTGGTTAGGTTGATGATTTCTTTCGCATGTTAGGCCTTTTCGCACATTCACTTATTTGACATCTCCTCCGTTTCTGTCATGCTGTCAGTAAACTATTGCCTTGTTTTTTACATTTTATCAGTCTTTTAGGTATATTTTCTGCCAAAAACCAATTGGCACAAGCATTGTTTAATAGGAGTAGAAATTATAATACTTAAAAAGAGAAAATAAAATACAATGGGAAAAATTATTGGAATAGACTTAGGAACAACAAACTCTTGCGTAAGCGTAATGGAGGGCAATGAGCCTGTAGTTATTGCGAACAGTGAGGGTAAACGTACTACACCGTCTATTGTTGCTTTTGCAGAAAACGGTGAGCGTAAAGTTGGCGAGCCTGCTAAACGTCAGGCTATAACCAACCCAACAAAAACGATATATTCGATTAAACGCTTTATGGGTAACAGCTACGACGAAAGTGCGAAAGAAGCTGGACGTGTACCTTATAAAGTTGTTAAAGGTGATAACAATACACCTCGTGTAGAAATCGACGACAGAAAATATACTCCACAAGAGATTTCTGCAATGATTCTACAAAAAATGAAAAAAACTGCTGAAGATTTCCTGGGTCAGGAAGTTACTGAAGCGGTGATTACTGTACCAGCTTATTTTAATGATGCACAACGTCAGGCTACGAAAGAAGCAGGCGAGATTGCAGGTTTAACTGTAAAACGTATTATTAACGAGCCAACTGCAGCTGCTTTAGCTTATGGTTTAGATAAAGCACACAAAGACATGAAAATTGTTGTGTTTGACTGTGGTGGTGGTACACATGACGTTTCTGTTTTAGAATTAGGTGATGGTGTTTTCGAAGTAAAATCTACTGATGGTGATACACACTTAGGTGGTGATGACTTTGACCACATCATTATCGACTGGTTAACCAGCGAATTCAAAGCTGAAAACAACATGGATCTAGCTAAAGATCCAATGGCATTACAACGTTTAAAAGAAGCTGCTGAGAAAGCTAAAATTGAGTTATCAAGCACATCTTCAACTGAAATTAACTTGCCATACATTACGGCAGATGCAAGCGGCCCGAAACACTTGGTACGTACATTATCACGTGCTAAATTTGAGCAATTAGCAGATAGTTTAATCAAACGTACTATCGAGCCTTGTAAATCTGCTTTGAAAAATGCTGGTTTGAGCACAAGCGATATCGATGAAATTATCTTAGTAGGTGGTTCAACTCGTATTCCTGCAATTCAGGATGCTGTTAAAGCTTTCTTCGGTAAAGAACCAAGTAAAGGTGTTAACCCTGATGAGGTTGTAGCAATTGGTGCTGCTATTCAAGGCGGTGTGTTAACTGGTGATGTGAAGGATGTATTGTTATTAGACGTTACACCTTTATCATTAGGTATCGAAACTATGGGTGGTGTGATGACTAAATTAATCGAGTCTAACACAACAATCCCAACTAAAAAATCGGAAACTTTCTCAACTGCAGCTGATAACCAACCTTCAGTAGAAATCCATATTTTACAAGGTGAGCGCCCAATGGCTGGTCAAAACCGTACAATTGGTCGTTTCATTTTAGATGGTATTCCACCAGCACCTCGTGGTGTGCCTCAGGTAGAAGTATCTTTTGATATTGATGCAAACGGTATTTTACATGTAAGTGCAAAAGATAAAGCTACCGGTAAAGAGCAAAAAATCCGTATCGAAGCATCTTCAGGTTTAACTGATGCTGAGATCAAAAAAATGAAAGAAGAAGCTGAAGCTAATGCTGCAGATGATGCTAAGCAAAAAGAAGAAGCTGATAAAATCAACGGAGCTGATGCTTTAATTTTCTCTACTGAGAAACAACTAAAAGAGTTTGGTGATAAATTATCTGCTGATAAAAAAGCACCAATCGAAGCTGGTTTAGAGAAATTAAAAGCAGCACACGGTGCTCGTAACTTCGCAGATATCGATGCAGCACAAGCTGAATTGCAAAATGCATGGAATGCAGCATCTGAGGAAATGTACAAAGATGGCGGTCAGCCTCAAGGTGGTGAACAACCACAAGCTGATGGTCAGCCTCAAGGTGGCGGTGATAACGTTACTGATGTTGATTTCGAAGAGGTAAAAGAAGAGAAATAGTTTTTAGTCGGAAGACCGAAGATTAAATATAAAAAGCGTTTCTGATTAAGTTCAGGAACGCTTTTTTGTTTTTATATGCTCGTCATTGCGAGGCACGAAGCAATCTCACAGATATGAATTGATAATAAACGAATAAGATTGCTTCGTGCCTCGCAATGACGACTTTCTTTTATTTGAAAATGAATGGTTCAGTACACTTCGGAAACGGCAGCCCCGCCATTCGCTACAATCTTTTTCAAACTTCTGTCATGCGGAGAAATGATGCATCTGTTTCATAGGTTGCAGATGCTTCGTGCCTCAGCATGACAGTAAGTTCAAGGTACTGCAAATCAAAAGTATTTTCGCTGCTGTCTGATTTATCAAAATTGGTTACCTATTGTCTAAGCTAGATGCTCTTCAATAATATCCTGTAATTCTTTTTCGTTCACCGTTAATTCATGAAGCAACTTAAACTGATTTTTAGCCCGATCGAGATTTTGTGTAGGGTAGGCTGTCGGATAGTAAATATCGCCATTTAAAAAATCGGTTAAGAAACGCAAAGCTTGCATGTAAATGATATACTTGCCTGAAAATAAGATAAGTTCTTTTTCAGTCTCGGTAAGAATATTTTTCATTTCTGATAAATAACCTTTAACCATGGCTTCGAAATATGGAAGGCGGATTTCGATTTTGCTTAAATCTTTTTCATTTTCTGAGAATGCACAAAGGTACGTCCGCATCATGTCGCCTAAATCAGAGATAAACTTACCAGGCATAATGGTATCTAAATCGATCACACAAATACCCGCAAAAGTTTCTGCATTTAATAATACGTTGCTAATTTTTGTATCGTGATGCATAACACGATCAGGGAAGTCTTCCCGGTGTGAATATGATTCATAATAATCGAGGATGTATTTATGTTTTAACGCATCATCAATTTGTGGCTTAGCCTTACCTTTTAATTCTTTGGTTGTGGTGGTTAGCGCAGCCGTAAATTGCTCAAATCGTAAACCCAAATCATGAAAGCCGGGGATAGTGGGTTCAAGCAGGCTTGCATCGAAATTATTTAGCAAGGCACTTAGCTTTCCGAACTGTTTGGCAGCTTCATAAGCCTGCTGAGGCTCACTCAAAACATCTAAAGAGACGGTATTTGGAACGAAAGGCAACATCCTCCAATACTCACTCTCAATCATAGCCATTTCTTTTCCATCAACGGTAGAAACAGGTTTGATGAAAAGATAATCAGGGTAGTTTTTTGATAGATAATCGGCAATTGCCTTTAAATTATTAGCAATGTCTTCAGGTTTCCTGAACACTGAAGTATTGATGTTTTGAAGAATGTACTTTTGATCTTCAGATAGGGGAGAAAGCAAATAAGTTCGGTTTATTAAACCCGAACCTATTTGTGTAATTGTGGCAGTTTCTTTAGTATATCCGAAGGCTAGTAAAACTTCAGAATCTAAATTTAACTCCATAGTTTTTCAGGGTATGTTCCGTTTTTAACCAATTGATCAATCGAATCCTGAACATACGGTTTATCTTCTTTATAAGTTACCCCAAACCATTTATTTGATGTTGGTACAACTTTAAATGTTGCGGTATTGCTTTTAACCAGATTTTCACCAATTAACGGAATAAAGAATTCAGCCTTAGGTTTATCTTTGTTTGCTTCCGCAAATTCAACAAAAAGTTCTTCAGTAATTTTAAAAACGGCAGGAGTGAAGCCCCAGAAATTCATCGAAACCGGAGTGCTGAAATCTAAAGGATATTCTTCGCCATCCTCTTCGTAAAAAATCTTTCCATCTTTAGGGTAAACTTTTGTACGTTCAACAATCTCAGTTAAATTTCCAGCATCATCTACTTTACAAACACCTCTTGATACTGCTCCAAACTCAGAAAGGGTTTTACCGATCTCATAACCAATGATAGAATAATTACTGTCTGTGGCTTCTGCAGTAAGAAAGTCAGCCATTTTTTTAAATGCATCAAAGCCATAATAATCATCGGCATTGATCACACAGAAAGGTTCTTTAACTACTTTTCTGCCTGAGAGAATTGCGTGAGCCGTTCCCCATGGCTTTTCTCTATAAATTTCTTCTTCAATACCGAATTGTTTCAAATCGAAATTCTGGAATACGTAATCTGTTTCAATTCTTCCATTCAATTTGGGTTCGAATATGGCTTTAAAGTTCTCAACAAATTCTTCTTTGATGATAAATACTACTTTGCCAAATCCAGCTTGGATAGCGTCGTAAATTGAATAATCGATGATGGTTTCTCCATTCGGACCAAAGCCATCAATTTGTTTCATACTTCCGTAGCGGCTAGCCATCCCAGCTGCCAATATTAATAAGGTAGGTTTCATCTATTTTTTTTATGTTATTCGTTTAGCACGCCTAACCATAACAAGTTATCGGTTTACGTATAAATTGTTTCAGTATCCAGCATTTCCTATTGCGAAAATACTATTTTGGGTGCTAATTGTTATATAGGTATTTAGTACTATTAAAATTTAAAATGGCGTTAAAAACCAAATAAGCCGCCACCACTTTTTGTTCTTGTTTTTTTGCCGGTAAGCATTCCAAAAATGCCTCTTACAATCTCTTTACCAATTTGGCGAGTAATTGTAGCGCCCATCACCTTTTCTATAAAACTCTTTTCACCAGGTTTAGGTTTACTTTCTATTTCCTGTTGCTTTTGGGCTGCAACTTCTTGTTTTTCTTGTTCTTCCGCTTCGGCCCTGTCATTAATTCTCTTAGTTAAAATATCGTAAGCACTTTCCGGGTCAACGGCATCTTTATATTTTAAATACATTCCACTTGCCTGCACCAATTTCTCAAAATCAACTGCAGTTAGCGGTCCCATGATGGCACGTGGCGGGGTAAGCATTGTTGCCGAAACCTCCGTTGGAATACCTTTTTCGTTGAGTACAGTAACCAAAGCCTGGCCAGTTCCCAATGATGTTAAAACTTTATCTATCTGGTAAAAATCTGATTTAGGATAGGTATTAACCGTTTTCTTTAACGCATCAACATCGTTCGGCGTAAAAGCCCTCAAAGCATGCTGCACACGATTTCCCAATTGTCCTAAAACACTTTCTGGTACATCAGTTGGTGCCTGTGTGCAAAAGAAAACCCCAATTCCTTTTGACCTGATTAGTCTGATGATGGTTTCGATTTGCTCCAAAAACGCCTTTGACGAATTTTTGAAAAGCAAATGCGCTTCATCAAAAAAGAAAACCAGTTTAGGTTTGTCTAAATCGCCAACTTCGGGCATGGTATTAAATAATTCGGCCAATAAACTCAATAAAAAAGTTGAGTACAAAACTGGCTGATTTTGAACATCAGCTATATTTAGTAAACTAATGGTTCCTTTTCCGTCTACACGTTCAAATAAATCTTTAATATCAAAAGATTTCTCTCCGAACATTCCACCTAAGCCTTGTTGCTCAATGGCAACAATTTTTCGAAGAATTGTTCCGGAAGTTGAAGTAGAAATACTGCCATATACCTCTTTAATTTCCGCGGCTCCTGCGCCTTCTGATAAATAGGAAACGAGCTTCTTTAAATCATTTAAATCGATAATTGGCATTTTATTATCGTCGGCATATTTAAATATTACCGCCATTACGCCAGATTGAGTATCGTTTAAATCCAATACTTTCGATAAAAGTGTTGGACCGAATTCCAAAACCGTCGCTCTCATCTGAGCGCCAATTTTTCCAGATAAAGAATATATTTCTACCGGAAATCCGGAAGGAGAAAAGGTTTTGTTAAGCTGCTGAGATCTTTCTTCAATTTTCGGATTGATAGAACCGGCCTGATTCAAGCCAGATAAATCTCCTTTAACGTCTAACATGAAAACGGGTACAGCGGCATCTGATAATTGCTCGGCCAGTAATTGCAGCGTTCTGGTTTTTCCGGTACCTGTTGCGCCTGCAATTAGTCCGTGCCTGTTCATCATTTTTAACGACAGATTAACTTCAGCTTCGCTGTAAACTTGCCCATCCAAAATACCTGCTCCCAAATAAATATAAGACCCTGTTGGGCTATAGGATGATTTTATTTTTTCGATGAATTTTGAAGACAAATCACTCATTTTTTAAAAATTAGATCGCCAATTTAAGAAACTAATTTAAAAAGATTGCGTTTTGGCTTTCACTTTCACATCAAATTTTTGCACAAACGATTGTCTTAAGGATCTAGTTTAACGGTCTATAATAATTTAGCTCATTTTTAAGTGAGATAATTTCCTCTTGCATTTCACTCAATTGAGACAATAGATGCGCTACTGCATGTAAACCTTCCAAGTTTATTTCCAGATCATTACTTAGTCGTAAGTAACGTTCAAGTTTGGACAGTTCATCACTATCCAGCCAAACCGTTTTTTTAATAATAGTGGTATGAATCAAACCAAATTCTTCCAGTGACTGAATAAAATTGATTTTGACCTGATGATGTATGCACACATCTTCAACTGATATTAGATTATTTTCCATATTGGTTAGCTTTTGGAAAGTTTTTCGAATAATTCTCTTTGTTCGGCAGTTAAATTTGTAGGTAATTTAATTTGCCATTTAACATACAAGTTGCCAAATGCATCGGCCTTTTTGTAAATAGGGAAACCTTTTCCCTTTAACCGGAGTGTAGTATCGGGTTGCGTGCCTTCTGGTATTTTCAATTTTACTTTACCATTGAGGGTTTCCACAATTTTCTCTCCACCTAAAATTGCGGTGTACAAATCAATTTCTTCCTGGATATAAATGTCATTTCCCTTCCTTTTAAAGCGGGGATGATCTGAAATGTTGAATTTGATGTATAAATCTCCGGGAGGACCATTATTGACACCTGCAGCGCCATAGCCTGGTAATTTGATTTTTTGGCCATTCTCCACACCTGCAGGGATTGTAATTCGAACCTGTTTACCATTTACAGTTAAGGTTTGCTTATGGGTAGTGTAGGCATCTATCAGGTTCAGTTGTAAATCGGCATTATAATCCTGGCCTTTGAATGGTGAATTTCGACCGCTTCGTCCGCCACCACCACCAAACATTGATGAAAAGAAATCTGAAAAATCTTCTCCACCAAAACCTCCAGAATATCCACCTCCGCCACTATAACCACCACCTTGAGATTGGTATTGCCGGCGTTGCTGTTCCTGAGCATCTAACTGATCAGCATGTTGCCAGTCTTTGCCATACTTATCGTATTTTTTCCTTTTGTCGGGATCACTTAAAACTTCGTTAGCCTCATTTATCTGTTGGAATTTTTTGTTCGCTTCTTCATTATTTGGATTTAAATCAGGATGATGCTTTCTCGCCAACTTCCGATATGCTTTTTTTATATCATCGTTTGAAGCATCTTTTTTTAAATCGAGGATTTTATAATAGTCAATATAGTCCATGGAATATAAACAAATAAGTTTGTGGAATGTTCAGTTTTGCCCAGATAAAGATACGTGAAATCAGGGATTTTATAAGCTAGTCTAGCCTGTGGAAAAATGTGAGCTGTATAAAAAAAGCTCCGATTCTTCGGAGCTTTTTGATAACAATAGAGAGAATTATTTTTTGCCTTTAACGTATTTTTCCAGCCATTGATCTTCTTCCCAAAGGGTGTGAAGAATATTTTCTTTGCCACGGTAGCCATGTGCTTCGTAAGGTAGGAATACGAAACGGGTTGTACCGCCGGCACCTTTAATTGCGTTAAATAAACGTTCACTGTTGATTGGGAAAGTTCCTGGGTTATCGTCTGAATCTCCGTGAATGAGCAAGATAGGTGTTTTGATTTTGTCTGCATAACTGAAAGGACTCATTTCATAGTACAATTGAGGTACCTGCCAATATGTGCGTTCTTCATTTTGAAATCCAAATGGCGTTAAAGTACGATTGTAAGCTCCACTACGGGCAATTCCAGCGGCGAACAAGTTGGTATGTGCCAATAAATTTGCCGTCATAAAAGCTCCATAACTATGACCGCCAACTGCCATACGTTTTTTGTCTCCTACACCCAGATCAGACAATTTATTTATCGCAGCCTCTGCATTTAGTTTCAATTGCTCAATAAAAGTATCATTCGGTTTTTTACCATCTTTAGCAACAATAGGCATCTCCGCATTATCTAAAATAGCATAACCTCTGCTAACCCAGTAAATTGGCGAACCCCAGCTGATTGCGGTAAACTTATCTTTTGAACCACGAATTTGTGCTGCATCGGCAGCCGAATTAAATTCACGAGGGTATGCCCATATTAAAGTTGGAAGCGGGCCGTCTTTATCTTTGTTATAACCTTTGGGTAAATATAAATCACCAGTTAAATCAACTCCATCGGCACGTTTGTATGAAATTTTCTCTTTCGTGATGCCATCTAATGATGGGTAAGGATTAGCAAAATTTGTAATTGGCTGATCGGCAACGCGAAGAACTAAATTTTTAATATAGTAATTTGGAACTAGTTTTTGACTTTCCTTGCGTGTGAGTAAAACCAACTTATCTGGATTGATCACATCGCTCACATATTCGAAAGTTCCTTCAGCGCTGCGCCAAACAATCTCATTCTTCTTTGATGCCAGATCAAATTTGGCCAGGAATGGTAAATCACCTTTCTCTGATGAACCAACCGGATTATTCATCAATAATTTCGTTCCATTGTCAACCAATTTAATCACCTGGCGACCATATTTATTTTTTACGGTAACCGGAGAACCTGGATTGCCATAAGCATCGGTTTGGTTGCGGCTATATAATTCTTCAACAGCACCTGTTGCAGGATTGTATCTGCTCACTTTCGAAGTTTGCTTACTTCTTAAACCTTCCATAATTAAAGCCAGGTTTGCATCACCCCATTGAACACCGCGGTAACGAGTTTGCGTTTTAAAAAGTTCTTTTTCAGCACCCGTAAATGGAGCACTCAAAGCATAAACAGCATCGTGAAAAGGAACATTCTTTTTAATTAAACCGCTATCAAGTGGTTTTGCCCAAACAATAGTTGCCGGCTCATCATCTCTCCAATCAAACCCACGCGGCACATTTTGTGTATTGTCATAACCTGAAGGTGTACCTTCTGATGAGGGTAATTCTGCAATAACTTTTACAGGTTTTCCTGTTAAGTCTGTTATAGCAACAGTTGATGGAAAGCCAAAAGCCGAAACCAAATAAGAGAATGGTTTGCGAATGGTTTCAATCATCATAAAATTTTTATCGGGTGATAAATTTACTCGTTGATAGATAGCTGGCTTGCCAATAGGAGTTTCTATTCCGGCTGTATTTTTAACCAGTTGCGATGTTGCGAAAAACTCAAACAACTGCTCATCAAAAGGCGATTTAATTAAATCCTGGTAAGTTGCACTTGGTGCTGCTTTACCCAAATTTTGTTGAATGGTAGGCCCCTTTGGCATTAAAGGTTTTGCTGGAGCGGCACTTGCAGGTTTCGTTACAGTGCGATAAATGATTGTATTATCATTTAACCAGGTTAAACCGCTTCCCAAAACAACATTTAAAAATGCTTTATTAGTTTTGGTCGCTTTTTTAGTGGCCAGATCAATGATGTAAAGGTCTACGCCCTTTTGAGTAGTGTTGGTAAATGCAATCTTATTTTCAGCAGGATTCCAGCTGATATTACCAGCGTATAATGGGCTTGGCAAACCAGTAACCTGAAAAGTTTGATTTGATTTAATATTTTTCAGACTGAAATTGTTGATGAAATTTTGTCTGCTGGGTGAATAGTTATTCGGATTTAACCTTAAACCTGCAATACGATATTCAGGCATTGCCAATTCTTCAACTGATGGATATGAATTGCGCTCACTGAATAAAATCCATTCTGCTTTCCCGTCAATACTTACCCCAGGTGTTGGCTTTGCCAATAATAGGTCAGCGATTTCTTTCGGTGGTGTTTGATAGCTGATGGCATCTTGTGCATTTGCATTCAACGAAACACATACGCCCGCCAATAAAAAATAAAGCTGTAATTTTTTAATCATCTCAGTTAGTTTATTTGAAATAAGGAATGCCCAAATATTGCAAAATTAAACTTGATGATGCGTAACTTCTTATTTACAGAAGTTAAAACCTATGTCTTCTCTTGTTTCTAAATAAGGCTTAAGGATATAGATTTTGGATGTGTTTTACAGAATTGTCAATCATCAATGCTAATATATTTTGATCAATATCAGCTAGATGATTGCGGTTCCCACATCTTGGCTTCGAAACTGGTTACTTTTTTCATAATCTCGATAAAATCGAAACTGTTTTGTCTTTAATCTGATCATCAAGGCGGTCTAAAAATTAGCTTACCGCTAAGTCGTTTTGGTTAGTTTTGTTTGAAGTCATTGTTCAGCTATATAATTCACCCTAAATTTTAAGCAGGTTATTAATTTAAGAAATTCACCTAACGGTCCACAAATCGCACTAAAAATGTAAAATAACGGTAGTTTGTATTCGTAGATTTACTTCTTTTAGACACGTAATTATACCCTTTAAAAGGCGTTTTGCACACTATTTCTAGCCTTCATATTGACAAAAGTCAAATAATGCGCATGTTTTATACATCCTTACACGGTTTTTATTAAATTTGATATGTCAGTCGTCCCCGATATTTGATTTAATAAATTTTTTTAACCAAAGGAAATTAATTATCTCAATGACAACTCAATCAAAACATGGTGAAATTCTTGAGCGCATAGTGCGCCGGGACCGTATGGGAATTAGCGAACTTTCAAGGAAACTGAATGTTAGCAGAAGAACAATCTACAACTGGTTTGGCCAAGATCGGCTGAGCCACGAGGTTATCTGGCAAATTGGTAATTTGCTGGGGCAAGATCTCTCTGATTCTTTCCCTGATGTTTTTCCTAATGGAAATGCCTACGTCACAGCAAACGCCGATTCACCTACACAGCCGGCTGCTGAACCAAACTCTGTTTATTTTTGGATGAATAAATACATCCATCTGTTAGAAAAGTATAACGATTTGTTAAACTCCGAGGAGCAAGATCCTTTAGATGGGGTTCAGCCGAAAACCATACCATTAAGAAATAGGAGAACGGGTACTTTCATTTATCAATAAAGCAAAATCTAAAAGATCTAATTGCTTTTGAATTTAATTTCGTTTAAAATAATTTGCTTCAATTTAACGCTCTTTAGATTGCTAAGCATTTCTAGAAGAATAGCCACTTAAAATATTAAGTGGCTATCTTTTTTTGTTAAAGGAAGTATCCTTTTATGATGTGCCTGCCCTCCGCGGATTGCCCGCTCACAGGACTTTTTTATCTGTTGTTTTATGGTTAACAATTTAGTGAAATGTTGGTTTGTTCAAATGAAATAATTTTACACAACTTCATAAAAATGTTAATAACTTCGAAACAGACAATCAAACATTATTTTGCCCTTCATAGTTGTTAAATTCAGATTTATTAACAGCCAAGTAAATCAGAGCTATATGTTCTAAGGAATTAATATTTTCATTGTTGGAATAGTAATTGTTGAAAATTAAAAATATTTATCGTCAAAATTTCATCCTGATCATAGAATGAGTCATCATAATTACCTCTTAAGTAACGAGCAATTGTTGCAAGTTTTCAATTTAACACATACCGCAACGGCCATTCACGTTACAGAAGATGCTATTATCCAGGAAGCGAATGACGCGATGCTGCGTATTTGGGGCAAGGATAGAAGCGTGATAGGAAAGTCATTAGAGGAAGCCCTTCCTGAACTCAAAGGGCAACCATTTATAGATATGTTCAAAACCGTTTGGCGTGAAGGATTGACTATTTCTGGAAAAGATACTGCTGCTAATTTGGAGATCGAAGGTGAAATCAGTACTTTTTATTTTGATTTTGAATATAAAGCAGTAAAGGATGAAAGCGGTCAGGTAATTTGTATTCTACATACAGCGATTGATGTTACGGAGCGCTTTTTGAAAAAAGAGGCTGAAGAAAGAGCTGCTGAAAAAGAGATGGCGCTGCAAAGGGAACAAGAACTTAATGAAGAACTTGCTGCCACCAACGAAGAGCTGTTGGCCACAAACGAAGAGTTGCAAGTGGCTCAGGATAAGCTTTCATCATTAAATAATGATTTAGAAGAACGGGTTTTAAAACGGGTACGTGAATTATCTGAAAGTGAAGAACGGTTTAGAACAATGGCCGAGGGAACAGATATTTTTATAGCCGTTGGCGATGAAACCGGAAATGCAATATATTTCAACAAACCATGGGTGGAATTGACAGGTAGATCTATGGATGATCTTCTTGAATTTGGTTGGGCTGATTTGATACATCCGGATGACCGAGAACGTTATGTGGGCATATATCTTTCTGCATTAGCAAAAAAAACACCTTTTACAGGAGAATTCAGGATTCTAAGTAAGGAAGGAAACTACAGATGGCTTTTGGCGAATGGCCCACCACGCTTGCACCCTGATGGAACTTTTGCAGGTTATATCAGCTCATGTATTGACATTACCGATCGGAAAAAACACCAGGAAGAACTACAGGAGCTCAACGAAGAGATGGCAGCGGCAAATGAGGAACTTGCCGCAACCAATGAGGAGTTAGCAGCCACCAATCAAGAACTTGCGCAAACCCATAGTGATCTTGTTGCATACATCAAAAAACTCTCAGATAGCGAAGAAAAGCTGCTTCAGGCGATTGAAACCGGTAAAATGGGTACCTGGAGTATCAACCCTGAAACCATGAAGATAACCATGTCGGCGTTCGTAAGAGATTTGCTTGGCTTGAGTATGGAACGTTCAGTAAATATTGACGAAGTGATGAAAGCAGTGGATAATGATTACCACCAGATGCTTCTTAATGCTTTAGATAATGCACTAAAAAATCATGTATCAAGTGATACCGAGTATCCGATAACTAATTTAATTACTGGAGAAGAAAAATGGGTGAAAGCTACTGGTAAGGTCTTCTTAGATCAACAGGGCAATCCAACAGAATATTCAGGAATGTTTATGGATATTACCGAAAGAAAGCTTGATGAACTTCGCAAAAACGATTTCATTGGGATGGTAAGCCATGAGCTGAAAACACCACTCACTGCCATTAATGGTTTTGTGCAAGTACTCCAGCGCAAAGCGAAGAATGCAGATGATGACTATTCTACAAATGCTTTAGATAAGGCTTATATCCAGGTTAGAAAGATGACGGCTATGATTAATGGTTTCCTGAATGTTTCCAGGTTAGAATCCGGGAAATTGCTGGTAGATAAACGACCTTTCAGGCTAGATCAGTTACTGCAAGAAACCATTGATGAGTCTTTTATCTCTCCATCAACACATGAAATAAACTTTGATAGCTCATGTGAGGTAACAGTGAACGGAGATAGAGATAAAATTGGAAATGTAATTTCAAATCTACTAAGCAATGCACATAAGTATTCAGCCAATGGAACCAATATCGAAGTAAACTGCGAAATTACGGATAATGAAGTAATTGTTAGTGTAAGAGATGAAGGCATCGGTATTTCGGAACATGATGCCAAAAAATTATTTGAACGTTATTATCGCGTAGAAACCAATCACACCATATCAGGCTTCGGCATTGGATTATATTTAAGTGCTGAAATTATAGAGCGCCATAACGGGCGGATTTGGGTAGAAAGCGAAACTGGCAAAGGATCAGTATTTTATTTCACCTTACCATTATCATAAAAAAGGGACAGGCTGCGAAGCCTATCCCATATCTAAACCCAAACATGCGCTCAAACATGAATGAATTATAATTGAAACAGCAAAATAGCACATTGGTTTTAAACTATCCAAATTTATGCGTTACAAATTCTAATTGTTTTTTCATCATCAGCGCCATTGAAATAAGCTACAATAACATTTTTAAATACCGGGTTGCTATTCGGTAAAATCGAAAAAAGCGTCATGCTGGAGTGAAGCTTTAAATCATCGGGATATCCGAAAATTTCATTGGCAGTTTTATTCTTGTGCTTCAACAGTTCTTCAGAAATTTCAATTAATCTTTTCCCTAATATAGGATGATTTAAATAATTTTCCGCTTCCACCGTATCCTTCAAGGCATAATATTTTGCAGTATCACTATGGGCTAAACCTTCAATTTGCGGGAAAATATACCACATCCAATGGCTTGTTTTTCTACCTTTTCTAATTTCCGAAAGCGCATGATCATAACTATCGCTCTGAGCTGTAATAAACCTGTCTAGTGATTTCATAATATCTTAATTGATTTAATAACTCATCTAAATTGTAATAGTTTTCCGATCAAATCCAACAATAACGCTCTGTAGTCAAAAAACTACAGCTTGTATCAGGTTATTTGGCTTACCATTTGCTTCCACTATTGAAAATTCTAAATGGACTACGCTAATAAATCTCCTTATAAATGTATAATTATCGATGATGATCAACTCAGCATTGATATTCTTGCAAATTTTCTTTCCAAAATACCTGATTTTGCTGATGTTAAAACCTATGTCGATCCTGCAAAGGCCATTATGGACCTGAAAGGAGAAAGTGATATTGACTTTTTATTTCTCGATATCAGAATGGATATATCAGGTTTAGATGTAGCAAAGATTTTGCGTGATAGCGTTCGGTTTTTATTTTTTGTAACCTCTTATGAAGAATATGCAATCGATGCGTTTGGCGTAAATGGCGATAAATTTTTAGTTAAGCCTATTGTATTTACAAAACTTGCTGCTGCAATTGATGAAGTTCTGCAAAAAGAAAAGAAACAAAAAGGCTATTCGATCACTTAGTGAGCAAGATAGTTCCTCATGCACAAAACAATTTCCTTTTTTTAGGATTGTAAGGAAAGCTTAAAATGGTAAATCTGTTTAAGCATTATAATTTTTTTAAATTTCTTACTCCTAATACATGAGCAAAAAGGTTTCAACCAAAAGAATTGCAATACTTGGCGGAGGTCCTTGCGGACTTTTTATCTATAAACGACTTATTGAGTCAGGCTTAAAAAATATCGAAATAGAGATTTTTGAAAGAAAAGCATTTTTAGGGTCGGGTATGCCCTACAGTCCCGAAGGAGCAGCGCAGGAGCATATTACAAACGTATCGGATAATGAGATTCCAATCATCTACAGTTCAATAGAAGATTGGGTAAAAATTGCACCTCAATCAATATTGAAAAAGTTTGACATCAATTCTTCAAAGTTCAACGAATATAAGGTTTTACCACGCTTATTTTTTGGTGAGTATCTTTCAGCTCAATTTGATCTCTTAATGGCCGCGGCAGAAAAAAAGGCAATTTCTACTAAAGTTCATTTGCGCACAACGGTAACAAACGTTTTCGATGATAAAGAGAATAAAAAAGTTAAGGTACAAATAGATAATAAAGACGAATTGATTTTTGACGAAATCATGATCTGTACCGGGCACCATTGGCCCAAAAAATATGAAGGTAAAATTCCTGGTTATTTTGATGCCCCGTACCCACCAAAAAAGTTGGCTAAACATTTTAATGCGCCTATTGCCTTGAAAGGTTCATCGTTAACTGCCGTTGATGCCATCAGAACGCTGGCCAGAAATAATGGTGTTTTTACGCAAAATGATGATGGTACCTATTTATTTAAACTGGATCCGAAAAGCAGTAAGTTTAAGATTGTCATGCATTCCAGAAATGGATTGTTACCTGCCATTCGCTTTCATTTGGAAGATAGTCATTTAGGTAAAGATACCACACTCACCAAAAGCCAGATTCAGAAGCACATTAAAGAAAACGGAGGTTTTATTTCTCTCAACTATGTTTTTGAAAAAAATTTTAAGGAACAATTTAAAAAGAAAGAGCCAAAATTTTATGAACGGATAAAGGATATGGATTTGGAAACTTTTGTTGATGCCATGATGGATTATCGGGAAAAGTTACCGCCTTTTGATCTCTTTAAAAAAGAATATTTGGAAGCCGAAAAATCTATTGAGAAAAAAGAATCGATTTATTGGAAGGAAGTACTGGCAGTGTTGAGTTTTGCAATGAATTATCCAGCGAAATACTTGCCCGCAGAAGATATGTTGAGACTGCAAAAGGTGTTGATGCCTTTGATTTCAATAGTGATTGCTTTCGTACCTCAAAGTTCATGTCGCGATTTAATGGCCCTTCATGATGCCGGCGTATTGGATATTGTTTCTGTTGGCGATGACAGTCATGTTGAACCAAATCCTGAAGGCGGCGCAACCTATTACTACAAAGATGAAAATGGAAAGGAGATTTCCGAAAGCTTCAGCATGTTTGTTGATTGCGTTGGACAACCTCACTTATCATTTGAAGATTTCCCGTTTCAGGGCTTAATTGATGATGGTACGATAAGCCCGGCTACATTGCGTTTTAAAGACGCTGAAAAAGCTGAGAAGGAAATGAAACAAAAAAATAAACTGGTTAAGAAACATAAAAACGGAGAATATTTTCTGAGTGTTCCTGGAATAACCATTAACGATTTTTTCCAGGTAGTGGATAAAGATGGAGAAGCAAATGAACGTATTTATATTCTAGCGGTTCCCTATATTGGGGGTTACAATCCAGATTACTCGGGTATCGACTTCTGCGAAGCAGCATCAGAACAGGTCATGAAAAAAATAAAAGCATAAAAAAAACCGAGGTAAACGCCTCGGTTTTTCTTTATAATGTGATGAAAACTTATTTCATCCCATCTTTAATTTTATTAATCATTGTTAAATGTGTTTGAACTACAGGAGCAGTTTTAGTTGCAAATGCTTTTAACTCGGCATCCGCTCCGCTTTTAGATTCATCTTCCATTAATTTCAATGTAGATTTATGCCCGTCAACCATGGCGTCAACATAAGCTTTATCAAAATCAGTACCCGATTTTTTGCTTAAGTCATCCATTTTCGATTTGTGTTCTTCATCAACTGTAGATGGTAAGGTAATGTTTTTAGCTGCAGCGATTTCCATCAATTCGGTATTTGCTTTTCCATGATCATTCACCATCATCGTCGCAAACTCTTTTACCTGCGGATTAGTACTTTTTTGCAGCGCCAGTTTGCCAAGCTCAACTTCTGCCATTCCCCCTACTGCAGCAGCTGTGGTAAATTTTGCATCAGCATCATCAACGGCAATACCACCGGTTGCAGCAGTATTCGTGGTGGTGTCTTTGCTCATGTTTAAGCTATCTGCTGTTTCCTTTGCATCTTTATCTCCACCGCCACACGCTTGAAATGCCAGGGCCGAAACTGAAACGGCCATTAAATAAATTAACTTTTTCATATTATTGGTTTTTGTTGTATTCTAATAACATGATTTATTTGGAAAGGTTTAGTATAATCTTGCTTCAGCAAACTATCCCTTAAATTTTATCTAGTTTAAAATAACCCAGATGGATTTCATCCTCTGGTAGGTCTGCATTCGGTGTAATGTCGATATGATACTTTTCTTTATGCTGCGGACTCAAAATATCTTCCACCCGATAAATATCATCAATGTCAATTCCGTATTTTTCATCAATATGTGAATTGGCGCCTTTTACAGAGTTTGTTTTAAAAAACACTGTTTTTTTTGCATCCTGAATGGCAGCAGCACGATCATCTTTCACACCTAAAACAATATAGTGCTGTTCTTCTAACTTGCCAGACTGGTAACCACCCAGATTAATAAAAAATAATTTGTGTTGAGAAGTGTTATGACCGGGAACTCTTGGCTTAACCTGAATTTGGAAACCATCAACCTCATTTACTTCACGCCAGCCATCAATATGGATGCTATTACCAGCTTCAGGCCAGAAGGCTTTGATATCTGGAACAAGTTCCTTTAAAGAATGAGCAATTCCGAAAAAATAATCGTGTTGCTCTACATTTCTTTTAGGTGCTTTCGAACCTAAAAGTAACATATATAATTTTGGATTTCCGTTTGGTGATAGCTGATCGTTCATATTGCTGAATTATAGATATTATAACCAGCAATTGATCTTATCGTTTTGAAAAATATTATTTAACGCGTTTTTATCTGATGAATCGGATATCTTTAATCTCTAATTTTAAATCTTTAATTTGCTCCTGCGCCTGACGGTTTTCCAGATAAAAATAAATGGCAAAACCCAGAAATATTTTCCCCAACACAAAAACAGCAGCAAAAACCCATCGCCATGCTTTATGAATGCGCATTTGGTTTGATTCAGACTCTACCTCGATGTACCGATCTTGCTTTACTTTTTCCTGTTCAGCTTGTTGATATTTGTGTTCAGGTGAAGTATAACGATCTAAATTTTGCTCACGAAGTTTAATTTCATTTACCTCTTGCTCAATTTTAGACAATATTCCGGGAGGTGGAGGAACAGCCATGCTTTGGGCAAGTATTTCCATGTCCAACTCCAGTTTTGTTAAAGCCTCATCAAATTCAGGATATTGTTTTTTAAGCAGTAACACCTGCTGAACTTCATCATCCGTTGCCACGCCCATTACATAGGTTTCCATTAGGCCGCTATCTATAAATTTTTTAATTTCCACGAGCTTTCCTGATTTTATCTACTGATGATTTTAATTGGGTGCGCAAAATATCTTCTTTTTTGTGAAGTAGGCTTGCCAGCTGAGAGATTGATTTTTTCTGATAATAAACCGCCTGAAAAACAACGCGTTCGTCAGCAGTTAATAAATTTAAATCATCATTAATCTCGTTGGCATCTCGTAACTTCCCACCTTCATGGTCTGCTGAAGAAAACTCAATCAATTTATTTTGTGCATACTGCCTCAGCGCTAACCAGGAGGTTGGGCGGCCATTGCTTTCTATCGCAAATGCAGATATAATTTTAATTAAGTGTTCTTCCGACCTCTTATGATCTTGAACTGTTCCTCGGATAAAACCTAAAAGCATGCCAGCATATTTATCGTATAACTGACGAATATCTTTTACGTTATCTTTGCGGATATTTAAAGCAACTTCAGACATTTATTAACGGGAGTAATTAAATATAATTGCAAGATAAGCGCAAAAACTTAAAATACTTTTATTCAAAAAGAAAAAAGAGTCAACTTTAATTGTTTTAGATGGTTTTATATACAAAATTGGAAAATCTCTAATATCATTTTAATTTGATTATTATTTTGTTCCTTTAATTTAGCGCACCAATATTTTGAAGATGAGAATAGCAACCTACAATGTAAATGGCGTAAACGGACGCTTACCGGTTTTGTTAAAATGGCTCGAAGAAACTCAGCCAGATGTGGTTTGTTTGCAGGAACTGAAAGCTCCTGACGAGAAATTTCCTCACCAAGCCATTTTGGATGCAGGTTACAATGCAATTTGGCATGGTCAAAAAAGCTGGAACGGTGTGGCCATTCTTTCTCGTGGACACGAAATAAAGGAATTAAAAAGAGGCTTACCAGGAGACCCGGAAGATTTGCACAGCCGTTATATTGAGGCCATGGTAAATGGGGTAGTTGTTGGCTGTTTATATTTGCCTAATGGAAACCCTGCGCCAGGTTTAAAACTGGATTACAAACTGGCTTGGTTTGAACGACTAACGCTTCATGCAGCAAAGCTTTTAGAATATAATTTACCTGTTGTTTTGGCTGGAGATTATAATGTAATGCCAACTGAACTCGACGTTTATAAACCGGAACGTTGGGTGGAAGATGCGCTTTTCAGACCTGAAGTACGCAAAGCATTTCATGATCTTGTTGCCCAGGGATGGACAGATGCCATTAGAAAATTGTTTCCTAATGAAGTAATTTATACTTTCTTCGATTATTTTAGAAATGCTTATGGCAGAAATGCAGGTTTAAGAATTGACCATTTTCTGCTTAGTCCTCAACTGGAGAAAAGGCTTTTAAACGCAGGGGTAGATAAGCATGTTCGTGGATGGGAGAAAACAAGTGACCACTGCCCGGTTTGGATTGAAATTACTGACTCTGAAAAAGAATAATTCGAGATTCACTTCAGCACATATGTTTCAGAGATAATTGTTTGAATGATTGCGTTTCGTGAATTTTTCACACAAATTTATATTTTCAGAATTCTTCTCAAATTTTGGCTACCTTTGCCATGCTTTTGGTTTCCGCTTCACACCCGGAATTAAAAGGGAATTTGGTGTAAATCCAAAACTGTCCCGCAGCTGTGAGCTCCATAACGGATTTCTATTCATAAAGCCACTGTTTCACATTCAAGAAATGGGAAGGTAAGAAACCCGGGAGTAAGTCAGAAGACCTGCCTCTAGCAATATTTCATAGCTTTCGGGGATTGAAGCTAGAGATGAGGTACTTTTGGTATTCCGTATTTTCATTTCTTGTAATTCTGTTTGCTGTGGGGATTAAACTCACACCAAAATGTTTAGGTTTTTACCTGCCTCTAATGGCGTAAAATATTATTCTATCAGCTTGTTCATTTTCTGGACAGGTATGCTCATGCCTGAATTATCTGTTGCACAAACAGATTCTTTAAAAGCTAATGTATTGAAAGAAGTAGAAATCAAACAGAAAAGAAGATCTACACAAAATCTTTCGCCCACACCCCTCCAAATATTAAATGGTAAAGAATTAAAAAATCTAAACGCCTTATCTGTGGCTGATGCCATTCGCTATTTTTCAGGTGTTCAACTGAAAGATTATGGTGGTATCGGTGGTTTAAAAACCATTAATGTTCGGAGCATGGGTACCAACCACACTGCGGTATTTTATGATGGCGTACAATTAGGTAACGCACAAAACGGTCAGGTAGATTTGGGTAAATATTCTCTTGATAACATTGAAGAGATTTCGCTTTACAGCGGGCAAAAAAGTGATTTATTAATGCCGGCTAAAGCTTTTGCATCTGCCAGCTCCCTCTATTTAAAAACAATTGTTCCAACATTTGAGGCTGATCAAAACAGGAATTTTCGGTTGGCTTTGAAAACGGGTTCTTTCGGCTTGATTGATCCTTCAGTCACCTATAACCAGCAATTGGGAAGCCGCTTGGCGTTAAATTTAAATGCTGAGCTAATAAACGCAAATGGAAAATATAATTACCGTTACACCAATGGTGTTTATGATACTACGGTAGTTAGGCGCAACGCAGATATTTTTGCTAAGCGTATAGAAGGTGGCCTTTATGGGACAACCTCTGACAGCAGCAAATGGCAAATCAAGTTATACAACTACAACAGCGAGAGGGGAGTACCTGGTGCCATTGTTGCTAATAAATTCGACTTTACCCAACGCCAGTGGGATGATAATTTCTTTGTTCAGTCTTCCTTCGAAACTCAAACAGATCGAAAACTTCAGTTTTTAGTAAATGCCAAATATGCTTATGATTTTACCAGATACCTTGATCCGGATCGGGTTTCAATATTTGGCGCTTTAGATAACCGATATACGCAGCAAGAATTTTATTTGTCGCTTGCAAGTTTGTATCACTTCACTCAATTCTGGGATCTTTCGCTCTCAACAGATTACACCTATCAACAATTGGATGCCAACCTGGAAAACTTTGCCTACCCGAAAAGGCAAACCGGTTTAATTGCACTGGCTACAAAATTTAGCTGGCCAAGATTCAATATCCAGGGAAATGTTTTAGCTACTTTGGTTAACGATCAGGTGAAAAGTAATATACCCGCAGGCGATAAAACTGAATATACACCAACAGTAATGGCTTCCTGGCAACCCTTTGCAAAAAATAATCTCAGGTTGCGGGCATTTTATAAGTCGATTTTCAGGATGCCAACCTTTAACGATCTGTACTATACTTTTATTGGTAACAGCAAGCTGAATCCAGAATATACGAGTCAGTACGACCTCGGCTTTACCTATTCTAAATCTTTTGAAGGTAATAAACTCAATCATATTTCGCTTCAAACAGATGTTTATTATAGCGATGTAAGAGATAAGATTGTTGCCATACCTACCCTAACTTTATTCCGCTGGACCATGTTAAATTTGGGCAAAGTGGAGGTGGAAGGATTAGAAACAAGTTTGCAGAGCCATTGGAATTTTGACGAGCTTAACATCGTTGCAAAGGCCAATTATACCTATGAGCGAGCATTGGATGTTACACCTACAAGTGAGCTTTTTGGACAGCAAATTCCTTACATTCCAGTGAATAGTGCTTCGTTTACGTTGGCATCAGATTATAAGAACTTTGGTTTAAGCTACAGTTACATCTACACCGGCGAACGCTATAGCCAGAAAGCAAATATTCCGGTTAACTATGTCGAACCCTGGTACACTCATGATTTGGCAATTCGGTATTCCTTCAATGCTTCAAAAATAAACTACAGCATTGCTGCTGAAGTGAATAATGTTTTTAACCAGTATTATGATGTAGTACTTAACTACCCAATGCCTGGAAGAAATTTCAGAATTACGCTTATTACAAAATTTAATTAATACAAAATGAAAAATTCTACTACAGTTAAAATGTTATTGTTGTTCGGCCTAAGCACCGTTTTATGGTCTTGCCGGAAAGATAAATCAGTTACACCAGAGGAGCAAGTTCAGTTACCTGGCCAAGGTGTAACCGCCGTGAATGGCCTTTATATTTTGAATGAAGGTAATTTCGGTTCGAATAAAGCATCATTAGATTACTATGATTACGCAACAGGTGTTTACCGGAGAAACCTTTATGGAGCGGCAAATCCTAGTGTAACTTTAGGTTTAGGTGATGTGGGTAATGATATTAAAATCTATGGATCTAAACTTTATGTAGTGGTAAATGGCTCCAATAAACTGGAGATTCTGGATGTAAAAACGACGAAGAAATTGGCACAGGTTGATATTCCAAACTGTCGCTACGTTGCCTTTTACAAAAATAAGGCTTACGTAACATCATACGATGGCTACGTTGGCGTAATCGATACGGCATCATTCAAAATCGATACAAAAATTACGGTTGGTCGCCAGCCTGAAGATTTGGCTGTAGTTGGCGATAAATTATACGTGGCGAATTCTGGCGGTTATTCCAGCAGCGATTATGAGCGTTCAATCTCTGTAATAAATTTAACCACTAATTTAGAAAGCAAAAGAATTGATGTTGCAATTAATCTTAATCGCTTAAAAGCTGATCAATATGGTGATTTATACGTGACTTCAAGAGGTGATTATTATAATATAAAGTCAAACCTTTATGTCGTGGATACCAAAACTGACGCCGTGAAGAAAAAGTTCGATATTGAAGCAAGCACCTTTACCATAGATAAAGATTTCGCTTACATCATCAGTACAGCCTGGAGCAATGTAACCATGTCAACGGTGGTTTCCTACTCAAAAATAAATGTTAAAGATGAAACTGTTGTTGCCGGCGGTTTCATAAAAGATGGTAGTGAAAAAGATATTGTGATGCCGTATGGAATCGCTGTGGATCCGATCTCATCAGACATTTACCTTACCGATGCAAAGGATTATGTTTCACCTGGTGCATTGTACTGTTTTGATAAAACCGGTAAAAAGAAATTTTCTGTAGTTACAGGAGATGTACCAGCTCATCTGGTTTTCTACACTAAATAATTAACCCTCAATATATAATAAAATGAAAATTAACAAGCACCTATTGGTTTTATTTGCTGCATCACTATTTATTTTCGGATGTAAAAAAGATTCAGTAACTGCACCTGACGGGAAAATGGGCATTACAGAAAATGCCATTACAGGAAAGGTAAATTCAAAAACTGAATTATATGCAGTTTCAAACAACGGAAAAGGTTTTCAACATGAATGGAAGCTGGATGGTAAAGTAGTAAGTACAGCTTACAATTTTGCATTTACGCCAACTACAGCCGGAACCTATATTGTAGATTACAAGGGATATAATGAGGCTGGAAGTTTTACACATCAATATACCATTACTGTTCCGGTTCCGGTAGTTGCTGCTACGCCAACCAGTAGTAAATTTATCAGTAAAGTTTTCGAATATGCACCAGCACCGGGGCAGCATATTAATAATGCTTCTTTAGGTTCTCCGGAGCAGGCGCAGAAATTAATTGGCAGTACTGCAAATATGGTTTCGTTAGGTGGTTTTGGTGGTTACATCGTTTTTGGTTTTGACCACTCAGTGGTAAATCAAACCGGAGCCGATTTAGCAATTTATGGAAATCCTTTTGGCCCACCTTATGCTTTTGCTGAACCAGGAATCGTGATGGTGAGCCAGGATAAAAACGGCAATGGTTTGCCTGATGATGAATGGTTTGAATTGGCTGGAAGTGAATATGCAAAAGCAATCACCATTAAAAATTATGAAATCACTTACACCAATCCGAAAGCGGCTGCAAACGTTGCCTGGACAGATAATCAGGGGAATAGCGGTTTTGTAAACAACAGTGCAAAGCGGATTAATTTTTATCCTCTGTTTGCCTCAAATCAGGAGAAAATAACTTTTAAAGGAACATTATTACCATCAACACTAAATAGTACTGGTATTGTATCCAATGCTGCTTTTGATTGGGGTTACACCGATAGTTACTCTACAGGTGATGATTATAAAACCAATCTTTACAACAGCTTTGATATTTCATGGGCTGTTGATGCTACTGGTAAAAAAGTAACCTTAAACACGGTCGACTTCGTTAGAGTTTATACTGCTCAAAATGTTAATGCAGGCATTCTAGGCGAAATATCAACTGATGTAAAGGGTGCAACAGATTTAAATATTAAATAATTTCTTTTACGCTTCTCAAAGTAACAAAGCTCTTCAGATGGAAACATTTGAGGGGTTTTTGTTTTTAAGCCTACTCCAGATAGTAATGGCGAATTTTTCGAAGATCGTCATCAAGTTCATAAACTAAAGGAACACCGGTTGGAATTTCCAATGCGGTAACCTCTTCATTCGATAGGTTGTCAATGTATTTGATCAAAGCTCTAAGGCTATTTCCATGAGCCGAGATAATCACTTTTTCATTTCTACTAATGGCTGGTACAATCGATTCATTCCAGAAGGGCAGTACCCGGGCAATCGTATCGCTGAGATTTTCTGTTAATGGCAACTCATCAGGTGTTAAAGATTGATATCTCAAGTCGTTACCAGGCCAGCGCTCATCGGTTGTGGTAATCGCCGGCGGTTCTTCATCCGGATCTCTTCGCCATTTTTGAACTTGCGCTGCGCCAAATTTTTTGGCTGTTTCTTCCTTATTTAATCCTTGCAGGTTTCCGTAAAAACGTTCATTTAAATGCCAGCTTTTGTATTCAGGGATCCACAAATGATCAAGATCTTCTAAAATAATATGAAGGGTTTTGATTGCTCTTTTTAAAAGTGAGGTAAAGGCAATATCAAAATTGTAATCGTGTTTCTTTAATATTTCTCCTGCTTTTTTGGCTTCTAGATAGCCGTTAGCTGATATGTCTACATCCGTCCACCCCGTAAACCTGTTCTCCACATTCCACACACTTTCACCATGACGGATTAATACGAGTTTTTTCATTGATGTTTTAATTGAATTTTAGTGCAAAAAAAAGGCTTGAAGATAAACCCCAAGCCTTAATTTATTTACCAATTATTTAAATTCTCTGAAATCCTGTCCGTCTTTGATGTTTAGCAAGCTTTCGTAAATTAAGCTGATCACATTGTCAACATCCTCCTTGTGCACCATTTCCACCGTAGTGTGCATGTAGCGCAATGGTAAAGAAATCAATGCCGATGGAACACCGCCATTTGAATATGCAAAAGCATCGGTATCTGTTCCAGTAGAACGCGAAGAGGCCTGGCGTTGAAACGGAATTTCGTTTTTCTCAGCAGTTTTAATCAATAGCTTGTTTAGGTTAGTTTGCACTGCCGGAGCATATGAAACCACCGGACCTTTACCTGCTGATAAATCGCCCTGTGTATTTTTATTGATCATTGGTGTCGTGGTGTCGTGAGTTACATCAGTAACGATAGCCACATTTGGTTTAATGCGTTGCGCAATCATTTCAGCACCACGTAAGCCAATTTCTTCTTGTACGGAGTTTACAATGTATAAACCAAAAGGAAGTTTTTTCTTGTTTTCCTTTAACAAACGAGCGACCTCGGCAATCATAAAACCACCAACACGGTTATCTAAAGCACGACCAACATAGTACCGATCGTTTAAAATCATAAATTCATCTTCGTAAGTGATCACGCAACCCACGTGGATGCCTAAATTTTCAACTTCCTCCTTTGTTGTGCACCCACAATCCAGAAAAATGTTTTTTAACTCAGGGGCTTGTTCTTTTTCGCCGTGGCGGGTATGAATGGCAGGCCAACCAAAAACAGCTTTAACCAAACCTTTTTCGGTATGGATGTTAACACGTTTGGATGGGGCGATCTGGTGGTCAGAGCCGCCATTGCGGATCACGTAAATTAAACCATCATTCGTGATGTAATTCACATACCATGAAATTTCATCGGCGTGGGCTTCGATCACAACTTTATAGGGTGCTTTTGGATTGATTACACCAACCGCAGTCCCGTAATTATCTACAAAATGCTCATCAATATATGGCTTTAAATAATTTAACCATAATTTCTGACCTTCCCACTCATAACCCGTAGGAGCAGGATTATTGATGTATTCTTCTAAAAACTGCAGCGATTTTTTGGTTACCACAGCAACATGTTTTTTCTTATCCTGCGCCTTAGGCAGGTTAGCGTCTTCTTTTTTCTTAGCCATATTTTTATTTAAGATTTTAGATATACGATTTAGATTTGCATGTAGCAGATCAGTCCGTCCATCTTATTCCATTTTTAATTTTAGATTTACATGTTGCAGACCAGGTCATCAACTATGATTTTTCACGACTTTAGATAGGCAAGTTGCTATCAATTGTAATTTGTAAATCTACAATTGTAAATCCCTTTCCATTACAACAAAATCATACCCATCTTTAAAAAAGGTTTTTTCAGTTTCATGGAATCCAAATTTATAATAAAATTCTTTAGCATTTACTCTGGCGTTACACCATAGCTTACTTGCCTTCTGAATTTTACAAAAATCTAAGATATAATTCATCAGTTGAGATCCATAACCTGATTTTTGCACATCAGTCAGAATGGCCAGTTTCCTGAATTGATAAACGTCTCCTTTTTGAAACAACGAAACAACACCAGTCAGTTTATGGTCGGCATAAAGTCCAAAGTGTAAGCCATCAAAATCATCTGGCAACTTTACGCTGTCAAAAGGAAGTTCGGGATACATCACCTCATGGCGGATGCGCCAGGTGAGTGAAGGAAATATTTGTTCAATTTGTACTAATGACATGGTTATAATAAATAGCTGAAGCCAATTCTGGCCAATATTGAAAAGCGGCTGCGATCGAAGTCAGTTTGAAATGATGGCCCGATCGCTAATTCAATGTTCTTGTTTTTTAATGTATTTCTTTGAAAACCCCAAACGGGAGAAATGGAATGGACGTAATTTGTTGTATATCTTTTGTTGATCAAAATGGGCGCAATTAAATTATATTCTATGCCAAAATAGCTTGCACTATTGTTTGTTGTGCTTTTTTTTAAATTTTCTTTTTCTGATAAGTTAAAATAGTTTCTAAAACCTAAACCGAGTATTGGAGCAAAATTGACAGAATAGTCTATTCGAATTACATCACTTCCACGGCTCGGTTGCTCAGGATAAAATGGTGCAACCACTTCTATGGCAGCACTAAAATATAAGCTCGATTGCTTCGATATTTTCTGTTCACGTTCAACTCCCACCCCTAACAAATACAGTTTGAATTTATTTAATGATTGAACACTGCCTGTTTGATTTGAAGATTCCTTAGCCTTCGTGTAATAAGAAATACTGATTAAAATAATGAAGATGAGTAGAGTAGCGAATTTAGATTTCATAAATTATTTAAAGATGAGCTGAGGATTTTTTATTTCCGTAAAACAGATAGATTAAAATGTTAAATATAATTATTCCAGCCATACCGTAACAAAACATTGCCCAGCCGCCGTGGCCCCAAAGCCATAAACCCAGTGCCGAGCCGCAGCTGGCACCGATAAAACTCACTGACATGAAGATGGTATTCAGGCGGTTTCTGGCTTCGGGAATTAAAGTGTAAATCCGGGTTTGGTTGGTTACATGAATGGCCTGCTGGCCAATATCAATAAGTACAATGCCTATAACAAACAGATACAAATGACTGCCAGTGAAATAAAACAAAGCAATGCTGATGATTTGCAAAATGAAACCAATCATCAGGTTTTTGCGTGGATTGCTGCCATCACTCAGTTTACCAACAAGAGGAGCAGCCAAAGCACCTGCCGCACCGGCAATTCCGAATAAACCGATTTGTAAAGTTTGGAAACTGAAAGGTGGATTGGCCAAAAATAATACCATTGTCGTCCAGAAAGCACTAATGATGGCAAAAGCTAAAAAGTTGATGATTGACGTTTCTCGTAATGCAGGCTGGGTTTTAATGTAACCAAACATCGAACGCATTAACTGTTTGTAGGTGCCTTTAAACGCTGGAAAACTTTGGGGAAAACGTTTCGCCATCAAGAGAATAAGTAATACGCAGATTCCTGCAGCCATGTAGTAAACTGCCCGCCAGCCTAACCAGAAACCAATACTACCACTAACGGCTCTTGATGCCAGAATACCAACCAATAGCCCACTCATAATCATGCCGATATTTGCTCCGCGATTTTCATCACTACTCAGGTTTGCGGCGAGTGGTAATATAAGCTGTGGTACAATGGAGCAAATCCCGATCAGCAGCGAAGCAATTTCGAGTAGGAAAAACGAATGCGAAACAGCCGCGGTGAGCAAAGCTAAAATTGCCATTGCAGTAATGATCAGAATTTGTTTTTTACGTTCAAACATATCGCCTAGCGGAACAAGCAGAAACAAACCTGTTGCGTATCCTATTTGAGTGATGTAGGTAATTCGTCCTGCATAGGTTTCTGTTAAATTAAAATCTTTAGCAATTAAAATAACCAGCGGTTGGCAGTAGTAAATATTTGCGACAATCAAACCTGTGCAAAAAGCCATCAGGAGAATATCTATTCGTTTTAGCATGTGTTGAGATGTAGGATGTAACTATGTAAGATGTTAGAAGGATGATGAGCATATTGTCTGCGATACAACGTTTACCATTTTTCATCTTCCCGCTTCATCCATTTTACATTATTACAAAGGTATATTACCATGTTTTTTACGGGGATGATTCACCACCTTGTTTTCTAACATTTTGAAAGCTTTTATCAACTTTATTCTCGTTTGATCAGGTACAATCACTTCATCGATAAAACCACGTTCTGCAGCACGATAAGGATTTGCGAAAATATCGGAATAAACTTTTTCTTTCTCTAGCCATTTCTCCTGCGGATCTGCTGATGCTGTAATTTCCTTTTTGAAAATGATTTCAGCAGCACCCTTAGCGCCCATCACGGCAATTTCAGCACTTGGCCAGGCGTAATTCATATCGGCACCAATATGTTTGCTGTTCATTACATCGTAAGCGCCCCCATAAGCTTTACGCGTAATCACCGTAATGCGTGGAACCGTGGCCTCGCTAAAAGCATAAAGTAACTTCGCTCCATTGCTGATGATGCCATTCCACTCTTGATCGGTTCCTGGTAAAAAGCCTGGTACATCTTCAAAAACCAATAACGGAATATTAAAACAATCGCAAAAGCGAACAAATCTGGCGGCTTTAGCAGATGAATTGCTATCTAAAACGCCAGCAAGATATGCGGGTTGGTTGGCAACAATACCAATGCTTCTACCTGCTAAACGGGCGAAACCAACCACAATATTTTCGGCATATGCAGCATGAACTTCTAAAAAGCTGTTATCATCAGCAACTTCATTTATAATTTCGCGAATATCATAAGGTTGAGAAGCATTTTCTGGCATAAACGTATTTAATGATAATCTACTTTCATCGCCAGTTTCATAATCCAGGTGCTGCGGTATTTCCTCACAATTTTGAGGCATATAGCTCAATAATTTCTTCAGGTGATTAATCGCATCAATTTCATTGGCGCAGGCAAAATGTGTTACACCCGATTTAGTGGCATGCGTGGTTGCGCCGCCCAGTTCTTCGGAAGTAACTTGCTCATGTGTAACCGTTTTTACTACGTTTGGCCCGGTAACAAACATGTAAGAGGTGTTTTCTACCATTAAAATAAAATCAGTAATAGCGGGCGAATAAACTGCACCGCCGGCGCAGGGACCCATGATAGCAGATAGCTGCGGAATAACGCCTGAAGCCTGTACATTTTTATAAAAAATATCAGCATAACCACCTAAAGAAACCACACCCTCCTGAATCCGGGCGCCGCCACTGTCGTTTAGGCCAATTAAAGGGGCGCCATTTTTCATGGCCATGTCCATCAGTTTACAAATCTTTTCGGCATGGGTTTCAGACAATGAACCACCAAAAACAGTGAAGTCTTGAGAAAAAACATAGGTCAGTCGGCCATTAATGGTTCCATAACCTGTTACCACGCCATCACCCAGATATTTTTCACGCTCCATTCCAAAGTCAGTACTTCGATGGGTAACGAACATGCCAATTTCTTCAAAACTTCCTTCATCCATTAAAAAATGAATACGCTCACGGGCAGTAAGTTTTCCTTTTTGATGCTGACTATCAATTCTTGCTTGCCCACCGCCAAGCTGTGCCTGGTTGATTTTATCTTGAAGTGTTGCTATTTTCTTATCCATTACCGAGGGTTGAGAATTTAAAATTAAAAATTACTTGCGGTAATGCAAGTTCAGCATTCGATTTTCACACACAAACTGACGATTAACAAAGTATGTCGATTTAATATTATCAGTAGTAATCAAATGATCAGCAAGCAACCCGATATAATTTATATCAAAATTAAATTTGACCCAAACCGACTTAAGTAAAGCGCTGAACTTTGATGTTTTCTTCGTAAATTAAATATCAGATAAATTGATCTGGGGGCGAGAATTATAGGCTCCTCAATATTTTTTACAACTTAAAGTATTGAAAAACCAATTATCCGTTTATTTTTGTAATACCACATTAGAATAAGATTAGAATTTTAAAATGGTTTTAAGAAAATACAAATACAGCATCGTTGCAGCATTCATGCTAATCTTCTCTGCGAAGATGGTCATTTCTGGTGCGCCGGTATTTTGTACAAGTATTGATAAAGAAATCATGAATGCGGTGATTATGCAAATCGAATTGGAACATGAAGGTGGAAAAGACGCTGCCAAAGACATCGCCAAGTTTTCAGACTTTAAACTTTTAGAGCTTAACCACCCGATCTTATCTTATGAGTTCTCTTCAAGCCACTTTATTTTGAAGAGCAGTTTTATTGAGCATTTCAAGCGATATGTAGATCCATATCATCCAACGGTTCCAACACCGCCACCCAACTTCGTTTAGTTTCCTCTTTTGAACTGATCCTTTTAAGTTCTCTAACAAATGACGATGCCTTGCTTTTGGCAAAATCTTTTGTGATCGTGATTTATGCGGATTGTTCCACGATTTAATCGTTAAAATTTACCAGATAATCCTATCGTTATGCAAAAGTTTAACCCGGCCTTTTCAGGTTCGGACGTGAAGAAATATTTTCTTGCCAAGAATTTAAAGAAAGACCTTCCCTCAAGTATTGTTGTTTTTTTAGTGGCATTGCCACTTTGTTTAGGTATTGCACTGGCTTCAGGTGCAGAGTTATTTGCCGGTTTAATCACTGGCATCATTGGTGGTATTGTGGTTGCATCCTGTAGCGGATCGCAGCTTAGCGTAAGCGGGCCTGCGGCCGGTTTAACTGTAATCGTTTTAGGCGCAATCACCTCATTGGGTAGCTATCCAACTTTTTTACTAGCTGTAGTATTGGCAGGTGTTTTTCAACTTATTTTGGGCCTAGTAAAAGCCGGAACAATCGGCAATTATTTCCCTTCAAGCGTAATAGAAGGGATGTTGGCAGCGATTGGTTTAATCTTAATTTTAAAACAACTTCCGCATGCTTTAGGCGTAGATACAGATTTTAGCGGCGATGAAGGCTTCTTTCAGCAGGATCATGAAAACACTTTTTCTGCCATTAGTGCTGCAATCGGGCATTTTAGTTTGGCTGCGGTGGTTATCAGTTTGCTATCAATCTTAATTTTGTTATTCTGGCCGAAAGTGAGGCAACTGGCAATTGTGCCTGCTCCATTAATTGTTGTAGTAATTGGTGTGGTTGGTACACTAGTTTTTGCAGGAACAGCTAACGCTTTAAGGGCCGATCAAATGGTTAAAATACCAGTTGTTGGTGGTTTCTCTGAATTTATGGGATTATTTACTACACCCGATTTTTCGCAGCTGACAAATAAAAACGTTTACATCGTAGCCTTAACCATCGCAGTTGTAGCCAGTTTAGAAACTTTGTTGAGCATCGAGGCCATTGATAAAATCGACCCGATTAAACGGGTATCGCCAACAAACAGAGAATTACTTGCGCAGGGAATAGGAAACATTGCTAGCGGTATGATTGGTGGTTTACCCATGACTTCGGTAATTGTTCGGAGTTCGGCTAATGTAAATGCAGGTGCTAGAACAAAAATGTCGGCAATTTTTCACGGTGTTTGGTTGCTGCTTTCGTTGTTATTCATCCCGCAAATTATCAACATGATTCCGCTTTCGTGTCTGGCCGCCATCTTATTGGTAACCGGCTACCGGTTAACCAGAATTAGCTTATTTAAGCACATGTACCACAAAGGTTGGGATCAGTTTGTGCCATTCGTGATCACTATTGTTGCCGTATTGTTTACTGATTTGTTAAAAGGGGTTGCTGTAGGGATGCTGGTATCTATTTTTTATCTGCTACGCACCAACATGCGTAACCCATATTTTTACAGAATTACCAATGAAGGGGATAAAAAGAACATCAGAATAAAACTGGCTGAAGAGGTATCATTTTTAAACAAAGCAGCAATTCAAGTGGTTTTAACCAATATTCCTCGCGAAACCAATGTAATTATTGATGGATCAAATGCCCGCTATATCGATCCTGATGTATTGGAAACGATTTTCAATTACAAGCATAACGCCTATACCAAAGGCATCATTGTTACCCTTGAAAATGTTAAGAAACACTATACCGTACCAAAGTTAACCAATAAGGTTTTAGAGGATATCAATAAATAACAAAAAAGCCTTGGCTTATGCCAGGGCTTTACTTTTCTTCGGTGTTCGGCATGTTGCCGGCGTGGCCTTTATTTCCTTTTTCAGCATCTTCACGTGCTTCTTCCGAGCCGAAATCGCCTCTTCCAAAATTTCTGCCCAAATTTCCTGCGTCAGATTTTACCTTATTTTTATCACTATGTTCATCACTATGGTGGCGTGGAACCAATTGATCAGGCATATTAGTCCTATCTGCCGAATTATCAGCATTTTTATCTTTTAAGTTTTCGTTATCTTGATTTTCCATGATCTTTTTTTTATATAGAACAGCTGGAAATGAGGATAGTTTTAAAGGATTTGGAAATGAATGGTTTTGTTCTTCGTAGGTGCTGAAGTCCCGCCATTTGCTTTAGCCCTAGTGGAAAACTCGGGGCTGCCGCGGCTGTCGGGTTTAGGTTTAAAGCTGGTGCTCTTCCATGCAACCCTAAATACCAGCAAAAAATGTCTCCTAAAGGAAATTGAAGGGGGTACAAAGTGTAGCGCAAAGCCCGACTGACATTATTTTAATTATTTCAGAACTATCCGAACCCAATTAAAAAGAAAAACCTCCGATTGCTCAGAGGTTTTTACATATTTATCTTTGCAAAGATGTTAATCTTCAGCTAAAAACGGATAGCGGTAATCCGTTGGCGATTCGAAAACCTCTTTAATGGTACGTGGCGAAACCCAACGCAACAAGTTAATCATTGAACCTGCTTTATCGTTTGTGCCCGAACCTCTGGCGCCGCCAAATGGCTGCTGACCAACAACGGCCCCTGTACATTTATCATTGATGTAAAAGTTACCTGCAGAATTCCGTAAAGCATGGCTTGCTTTGTCAATCGCATAACGGTCCTGTGCAATTAAAGCACCCGTTAAAGCGTATGGCGAAGTGGTGTCAATTACTTCCAAAATCGAATCAAAATCCTTATCAGCATAAACGTAAACCGTTAAAACCGGACCGAATAACTCTTCGCACATGGTGGTGTATTTCGGATCATCAACCACTAAAACAGTTGGCTCCACAAAATAACCTTTGCTCTTATCGTAATTTCCGCCAGCAATAATTTCTACGCCTTTATCCTGTTTTGCCTGGTCGATATATTTCGCCAACTTATCAAATGAACGCTCATCAATCACAGCATTAATAAAATTCGTAAAATCTTCAGTTCCACCCATTTTAAAGGTAGCCAAATCGCGTAACATCAATTTTTTAATTTCAGGCCAAAGGCTTTCGGCAATATAAATGCGACTAGCAGCTGAACACTTTTGTCCCTGATATTCAAAAGCACCACGAACAATTGCCGTACTTGCAATATCAGTTTGTGCCGATGGGTGAACTAAGATGAAATCCTTTCCGCCAGTTTCGCCAACGATACGAGGATAAGATTTGTATTTATGGATGTTTGTTCCAATTGTTTTCCAAATTTCCTGGAAAACCTTTGTCGATCCAGTGAAGTGAATGCCGGCAAAATCAGAGTGGTTGAAAATGACATCGCCAGTTTCTGGTCCGTCAGCATAAACTAAATTTACTACACCATCTGGTAAACCTGCCTCACGGAAAATTTCCATTAAAAGGTTAGCTGCATAAACTTGTGTATCTGCAGGTTTCCAAACCACAACGTTACCCATCATCGCTGCTGATGCTGGTAAATTTGCTGCAATTGCCGTGAAGTTAAATGGGGTTAGGGCGAAAACAAATCCTTCTAAGGGGCGTTGCTCTACTCTGTTCCAGCTTCCGCGAGGTGAAACCGGAGGTTGTTGTTTGTAAATATCGCTCATGTAACTTACGTTAAAACGTAAGAAGTCAATCAGCTCGCAAGCGGCATCTATTTCTGCCTGGTAGGCATTTTTGCTTTGACCCAACATGGTTGCTGCATTCAATTTGTAACGATACTTGCCAGCAATTAAATCAGCAGCTTTTAAAAAAATTGCAGCTCTATGTTCCCATGGAAGGTTTTCCCAGTCTTCTTTCGCAGCTAAAGCGGCATCAATTGCTTGTTGAATATGTGTTTTATCGCCAATGCTATATTGCGCTAAAATATGTTGATGATCATGTGGAGGAACCACTTTACCCTTTTTCGCCGTGTGAACTTGTTTACCGCCAATATACATCGGGATGTCTTGTTGGTGCGAGCGAGCTTCAGCTAACGCTTCTTTTAAAAGAACACGTTCTTTACTGCCTGGGCCATAATTTAATATAGGTTCGTTTACCGGAGTGGGTACGTTAAAAAATCCTTTAAGCATATTTTATTTTTTATGATTTGGGCAAAGATAAGGCTTTTTGAGGGATGCAATTCTATTCTTCTGTAAAGAAAATGGGGGAATAGCCTTAGGTAGCAACCACAATATGCGGTGGTTATTATTTAAGTTGTGATGGTTAAAATAAGAGTAATCAATTGTCAATATCAGCCGCAATTATTTTAATATGTCAATGCCAGATATTTTCCGTGATGGCTTACGCAGGCTGGCTTTGTATCCCTATAGTTTGAAAGATGATTTGGGAATTCGTAAATAGAGATTTTAATTTTATCTAGCTGATGCTGAACAGGAGATGAAATGGTGTGTAAATATGCTGAATTTATACTGCTTTTAGTAAAATATATCGCCTCATCGATATTTACCATTCCTAACGTTAAATCTGCTGTGGATAAAACGCTACAAACTAGTTTTTTAGGCGCATACTCACGAATACCAGTTTTGCGGTTATGTATTTTATAGGCAGCCTCTTTCATGCTCCAAAGCAGCCAAACCATCACATCGGGATTTTCTGCCGATGAGATTAAGAATATTTCATTCGCATTATAAATTTTGTCGAGATAACCTTTCCGTCTCCAGTTACTTTGGGTTTGAGCTAACGATAAATCAACAATATCATTCCCCTGCATTGTTCCCAAGCTTTGATTGTATCACATCAATAGTTGCCTGTACGGTGAGCATTTTTGCCATCGAATCATTGTCGATTTCAATACCAAATTTTTCTTCCACATCCAATACAATATCAACCAGGTTAGCAGAGTTAATTTTCAGATCCTTGATGAAATCTGTGTTTTCACTGAGCGTTTCAAGCACTGTTGTTTCTTCGCTGTAGGGTTTGATGATCATCTTCAGTGCTGAGATAATTGCTTCTTTAGTCATGATTGTATTTTTTAAAAATTACACATACGTTGACATCGCCAAAGCCAAAACTAGCCTTCGCAACAATCTTTATTGGTTTATTAACAAGTTTTTGCGGGATGCGGTTCTCATTGATCAAGGCAGTGATCTCGGGATTTAAGTCCTCGCAATTGATATTTGGAAAAATAAAACCATGCGTAAGCTGTAAAACTGCGGCTACGCTTTCGATACTGCCTGCTGCGCTGATACAATGGCCAACCATTCCCTTTAAAGAATTGATGTAAGGAAAATTCTCAGCTGTGGCGTTCAAAGCCGTTTTCCAGTTCTCGATTTCAAGCGCATCTTTTGTTGTTGCCGTAAGATGTCCGTTAATTGCCTCAATTTCATCAGCACGAATTCCGGCATTTTGAATGGCATTTTTGATACATCGCTGAACAGCTTGTGGATTTGGAGCGGTCATGGTGCCTAAACCCCGCTGACCACCAGAATTTAAATCGCCGCCCAATATCTCGGCATAAATTTTTGCTCCCCTGGCCAGTGCCGATTCGAGTGTTTCCAGTACCATGGCTCCGGCGCCACTTCCAGGTACAAAACCACTGGCCGTGGCACTTAAGGGTCTGCTCCCTTTTCCAGGTTCGTGATTGTGTTTAAACGTACAAACTTTCATGGCATCAAAACCACCCCAGATATACGGTCCGCTATCGCTGGTGCTCCCCGCAAGCATTCGTTTTGCTTTGCCAGACTTAATTCTTTCAAAGGCGAGTAAAATGCTTTCGGCTCCGGTTGCGCATGCAGAAGAGTTGGTACTGATTTGATTGCCCAAACCAATTTTGCCGCTAAGAAATGCACTCACGCCGCTGGCCATGGTTTGAATCACTACAGAACTTCCGATTTTTCGGATTTCCATATCATCAATTTTATTAATTGCCCATCTAAATTTGTCAATACCTGATGTTCCGGTTCCAAAAATAGTTCCGCTATCCCAGTCTGGTTCATCATCGGCGCTTTTTTCTAAACCGGCATCTTTCCAGGCATCTAAGCCCGCAATTACTCCATAAACAATTCCGGTGCTGTTTAAATTCCTAAGTTCAAGCGGTGAAAAATATTGAGCAATCCGCTCGTCGCTTAGTATTGGCTTCCCAGCTATCTGGCAAGAAAAGCCAAAAGTCTCTAGATCAGGCTGGTGGGTGATGCCTGAGATTCCATTTTTAATCGCGTGAGTAAATGAAGCGATGTCTGTTCCATTTGGTGCACATACGCCCAAACCGGTGATGACTACACGAGTGCTATTCATGGCCTTGGGAAAGTAACATTCCAGAAATAGTTCCTTTACTCACAATTTCGCCTTTAACGTTTTCCATCTTCACGCTACAACTTAATTTATTGAACCTAAAATATTTTTTTTCGCTACTTACCCAAACTTGTTCACCAGGGTAAACAGGTTGCATAAAATCAAGCGCACTGGAGGTCATGGCGAAGGCCAGATTTTTATCATTCAGCTGATCTTTCAACAGGAAAATTCCCAGGCATACCAAACCAATTTGAGCCATGGTTTCCGTTAAAATTACCGCCGGGGTGATCGGTTTGTTCTTAAAATGACTATCATAGAAATTGAGGTCTTTGCTGAAGGTATAAGTTCCTTTGACAAATTCCTCATTAACCTGCAAGAGCTCATCAACAAATAAAAATTCTTTTCCGTAAGGTAGCTGATTGATAATTTCCTGGGCATTCATATTACCATTGCAATAAAATTCTCTGTGCTGAAAAACCTGGTCCAAAACTTAACATTAATCCTTTTTCTCCGGGCGCCGGCTTTTTATCCATATAATTTTCTAACACATATAAAACTGTAGCACTACTCATATTGCCGTAATGCTTCAAAACGGCTTTTGTTTCATCAATGTTTTTGCCCAATTTATTGAACAATTCTTCCACAAGCTGTATAATTTTCTTTCCCCCGGGATGGAAGATTAAATGGTCAATATCTTTAATTTCAAGGTTATTTTTTGCCAGAAATGGATGAATAATTTGTGGGAAATGTGATTCGATGGTATTTGGGACCTCCACATCTAAAACCATTTGCAGCCCGGTATTGGTTAATTTAAAACCCATCATTTCTTCTGCATCATAAAAGTGATACATTTCTTCCGCAATAATTTCGGGGCCTGTATCTTTAGGGTCGGAACTTAGTAACACACATGCAGCGCCATCGCCAAAAATAGCAGCGCTAACAATGTTTGCCATTGAAAAATCATTCAGTTGGAAGGTGGCAGAGGGTGATTCAACAGCTACAACAGCAGCCCTTTTGCCAGGATTTGCTTTTAAAAAGTTCTTTGCATAGATCATTCCGGAAACACCAGCTGCGCAACCCATTTCTGTAACCGGCAAACGCACAATATCCTGACGGAGTTTAAGCAGGTTGATTAGATAGGCGTCTAACGATGGAATCATAATGCCTGTGCAACTTACCGTGATAATATAGTCTAAATCTTGTGGCTTCCAGTTTGCTTTTTCGAGCGCATTTTCTAAACATTTTGCGCCTAACTTGATCCCTTCACGGATATAAATGTCATTTCTGGCCTCGAAGCTCAAATCGCTAAAAACTTCTTCAGGCGACATAAAGGAATAACGCTTATCAACAGCAGCACCTTCAAAAATCTTTTTTACTTTTCTCACAAAACGCTCATCCTGATCTTTCAGCCAACCATCTAAAAAAGGAATAATATCCGCTGTTTCACGCCAAAATTCGGGTAAGGCCTTAGCCGCTGCTTTTACAATTACGCTCATTATGTTTTAATTATCCATTGGTATCTAAAAGCCCATTTCCATTTAATTGAACTTGATTTTAAATTTAATTTTCTGGCATATTCCAGCAGGTCTGCCTTTTTAAATCCGCGGAGGATGGAAATCAACCCATCGTCGCGAGACATATCATTTAACCGAAAAACGACGCATAACGCTCTAAAAAGTTTGTATGCCAAAGCACTACGGTGTAGATCATTTATTACAATTCCAATTTTAGCAGATTGTTTCAGCCGAGTCATCAGTTTTATGATTTCGTCATCTTTAAAATGGTGCAAGGTTAGCGTACAGAGATAAATCTCGCACTCCTCTGTTTCCTGCAAGTCGTCGAATATATCGGAACATTCATAACTGATGTTCGGATAAGATTCTGATAGCTTTTTAGCATGATCAATTGTAAAAAGATTGGCATCAATACCCTTCAAAGTGAAATTTAAATTTTCTTTATTTGCGTAGTCGGCTAAAGTTCTAAGCATATCGCCATTGCCACAACCTATATCAGTCATACGCACCAGTTGAGTTTTTGGTTTGCTCTTTAATAACGTTTTTACGCCTTCAAGAGTAACTTTATTTCCGCCGAGTAGCTTGTTGATGCTTGCAATCTTATCTAATGCATCACGTAATACTTCGCCTTCCATTTCAAAATCATCCATCAACTCCTGGGCATCGCTTCTAAATCTGGTATCTATCGGCATTAATTTACAGTTTCTATGGGTTGTCCGTGGGTATGTTTTATTATTTTATTTAGTACGAAAGGCATTGCAGTCATTGAATTTATAGCCAGTCGCTCATAAGTTTTGTGTTGCAGGATCATGCTTAATATCCTTCCAAACCTTAGCCTGCTTCCAAAAATTGTTTGCCACGTGGCTGAGTATTCGTTTTCTAAAAAACTTCTTGAGATCTTATTTTCAGTTCTTTTCTGTATCAGTTCGCTAACAATTTTCGCACTATGGATAGCCATTGCCATTCCATTTCCACATAAAGGATGAATTAAGCCAGCGGTATCTCCAATCATTAACATATGGTTATATACCGGCTCTTTTTGTTTGAAAGAGATTTGGCTGATAGTTAAAGGCGCATCAAAAATCATTTCAGCTTCTTCAAGTATTTTCTTTAAATTTTTATTTTGATAAAGCACATTTTCCTGATAAACCTGAACATCCTTATATTTTTTGAAGCTTTCATAATTTGCCAAATAGCATACATTTAAAATAGCATTCTCTACTTTAGAAACTCCACAATAGCCACCTTTAAAATTATTTAAACTTACCAGATGACTGGGGAAATCTGATTTGTAATGCGCTTTAATAGCCAGGTATGGAGATTTTTGATTGATAAAGTTACGTTCTAATCTTTTATCGATAGCCGAACGTTTACCATAAGCACCCAAAACATATTCAGCTTTAAAACGCTCACCCGATGTAGTCTCCACTAAGAATTGATCTTCAGCATAAACTACGTCATTAACTTCTTTGTTTACTACGTTTACTCCGCGGCTTTTGGCCAGGTCATACAAATAATAATCGATGCTGTATCGGCTTAAGCCAAAACCTCCCAGCGGTAAAATTGTGTTCACTTGCTTGCCTGTTGCAGAAGTGAATTGCAGATTTGTAATTTGGGTAGGCGATAGATTTTTAAGATCTATACCGAGCCAGTTAAAATAGGGATGGACCTCGTTTGAAATATATTCTCCGCAAACTTTATGATGAGGATAAGCTGATTTTTCTATCAATGTGACATCAAAACCTAATTTGTTGAGATGAAGCGCTGCAGTTAATCCTGCTAATCCACCACCAATAATTAAGATTTCTGTTTGAAAGGGCATAAGGGATTGCAGATATAGAATGTAACAATTATATCTATCCCTTTGTTCGAAAATTTATTATGGCATTAACTAAATTTAAAACTACCGGTCACTTCTCTCTTCCATTTTCAAATCCGTATCAAACGGACTTTTGGTAAAGGGGTAAATAGTTTGTTTTACAAAACCTTTAGGATATTCAGCTTCATGAACGCCTGTGCCTGCTGGCCACTCTTTTCCTGGCAAATAATAGGTTCCAAACATCATATCAATAAAAGGAAATATGGATGCAAAGTTATGCCCGTAATATTTTGGGTCTTCGCAATGGTGCCAATGGTGATATTGTGGTGTAGTGAAGATATATTTTAAGAAGCCAAAATTAATTCTCGTATTGGCATGAATTAATACCGCATGAATTGCAATGAAAATGATGTAAACATTAAAAACCGTTGATGAAAACCCCAAGACGTAAAGCGGAATAAAGGTCATCGCTCTGGTGAAAAATATATCAATGAAGTGTGTTCTGCTGCCGGCCAACCAATCCATGTTTTGAGTTGAGTGGTGTATGGAATGGAAACGCCACAAAGATACTCGGGTATGGAAAAAACGGTGTGCCCAGTACTGAAACAGATCTGTAGTAAAGAAAGCTAAAAACAATGCGACAATAAAAGGTAGGCCCTGCACCCAGGTATGTAGTTTATCCAATCCCATCCAGCCAAAAAATAGTACGGCAGGTTTTTGTGTTACAATCCCGAAAAACTGAATAAATAAATGGCTGATCACAAAGTAAGTTAAATCTGTTCGCCATTCTTCATGGAATTTAGTTTGCTCATTGTTTTTTGGGAAAAATAATTCCAATGGTACAAAAATGGCAACCATCAATAATAAATCCAGTATCATCCAGTCTAAGCCAAAATGCCAGCTCGATTTGGCCACATCTCTTCCTTCAACGCTCAAGGCGCCTAAAATTACTGCTAATGCTGCTAAAGCAAAACCCGGCCAACCCCACTTTAATTTTTTACTCAGGATAACACTTAATGCAGCAAAAAAGAACGAGGTAATGACACCGCCGAGCATCAGTGCTTCCATACTATCTTTGGTGTAAATTTCACGAAATTCGGGGGTGGTTAGTTTTTCCGGATAATGAAAACATAAAATTCCGAGTAAGGCTAAAACCGCTAAAAAAATCGAAATGTAGCCGCTGATCTGACCTTGGCCAACTACTAAACGTTTATTTGGAGACATTGAATTGAGTTTGTTAATTAACAATTATACTGAATTTTAAGTATTAGTATCGAACTGATGCAAAAAATTATAGTGATAAAATATGATAACGCCAGCATTTCAATAATATTCTGACAAACCTTTTTTGCTTACTAGGGTTGGTTTAATAGTCATTGCTAAAAAAGCAGTGTTTAAATTTTAAATAATCCCTATTTTTGAAAACAACACGGTATGCTAGTTAACTATTTACGCCTTTTACTCCTCCCTTTTTCTTTTATCTATGGTCTAGCCATTACGCTCCGAAAGAAACTCTATGACTGGGGCATTATGAAATCTGTAAAGTTCGATTTACCTATAATTTGTGTGGGTAATTTAGCTGTTGGCGGATCAGGGAAAACGCCTACAACCGAGTACCTGGTGAGATTGCTGGCCGATTATAAAATTGCCATTTTGAGTAGGGGATATGGGCGTAAAACAAAGGGTTTTATTCTGGCTGACGATACCGCAACAGCAGAAACAATTGGTGATGAACCTTTACAATATTATCAAAAATTTGAGGGCGTTACGGTAGCAGTTTGCGAAGAACGGGTGGTTGGGATTGAGAAGCTGAAGGAAAATCATGATCTGATCATCTTAGATGATGCTTTTCAGCATCGTGCCGTCACTGCGGGATTAAACATCTTGCTCTTCGAATTTAGAAAACTTGGGACATTGCAATTCTTACTTCCGGCAGGAAATTTAAGGGATGTTTTCTCGTCGCGGAAAAGGGCTGATGTGCTGCTGGTAACAAAGGCACCTGTTCCTTTACTACATGTTGCTCAGCAAGCCTCAATCAATGAATTGCAGCCAAATAACACTCAAAAGGTATTACACTCTTATTTAAAATATGGTAATCTTCAGCATATATATACTGAAGAAAGTCTTCCACTAGAGTCTCTAAAAGATCGTCAAATTTTCCTTTTAACAGGAATTGCCAACCCAGACCCTTTAATTGAAGAGCTTGGAAAGTACACAGAGCATATCAAGCATGAAAAATTTCCGGATCACTATAGCTTCAAGACTGAAGATATTAAAAAGTTCAAATCGGCATTTGATGTTAGTAAGAAAAAAGAAAAAATAATCATCACAACAGAAAAGGATAGCAAACGTTTAAAAGCTGCGGGATTTAAAGATTTACTGGTAAATTTACCCGTATATTTTTTACCCATCGAGGTTGATTTATTTGAAGAAGATAAGATTACCTTTGATGAACTTATTTTAAACTATGTTAAGAGCAATAGAAGAAACCGTTGAGTATATAAAACGTAAAACCGAAAACTTTAAACCAGAAATAGGCATTATTTTAGGTACCGGCTTGGGCGGCCTAGTTAAAGAAATTGAAGTGGAGCATCAGTTGATGTACTCCAATATTCCAAATTTTCCGATATCTACATTAGAATTTCATAGTGGCAAATTAATTTTTGGAACCTTAAACGGTAAAAAAATTGTAGCCATGCAAGGCCGTTTGCATTATTACGAAGGTTACAGCATGCAGCAAATTACTTTTCCTGTTCGGGTAATGAAAGGCCTGGGAATCGAAAAGCTGATTGTTTCGAATGCGGCTGGTTCTTTGAATCCTGAATTTAAAAAGGGTGATTTGATGATTATTGAAGATCACATCAATCTTCAACCAGACAATCCGCTACGTGGTTTAATCGAAAGCTCATTAGGCCCACGTTTTCCGGATATGAGCCAGCCTTATCAGCGTTCTATCATTGCGAAGGCTCTAGAGATTGCTAAGTCTGTTGATATTAAATGCCACAAAGGTGTTTATGTCGCTGTATCTGGCCCTAATTTAGAAACCAAAGCAGAATATAAATACTTACGGTTAATCGGCGCTGACGCTGTTGGCATGAGCACTGTTCCTGAAGTGATCGTGGCAAACCATGCCGGTTTACCTGTTTTTGCCATTTCGGTTTTAACCGATGAAGGTTTTCCGGAAGATTTGCAGCCTTTTAACTTAGAGGAGATTTTGGAAGCTGCCGCGAAGGCTGAACCTAAAATGACGGAGATTTTAACCCGTTTAATTGCTGAACTGTAATATGCGTATCGTTGTTCAAATCTGTTTATTGATTTTAGTGCTTTCGGGTATTCAAAAGACTTTTGCCCAGGATTTAAAAACGAGTATAAATGATAAGTCGGAGGCAGATTCAATCAGAAAAAAACTTGATGCAAAAGATTCAATTATTTACACGGCAAAGTTTATCCGTTTTACTAAACTGGCTTTAAGCAGAGATAGTATCGTTTTGCTGCCACTTGATACCTCTACAACTAACATCCAGAATTATAGTCCGCTGTTACAGCCTCAACATCCTACTATCAATAATGGAAATATGGGATTAGCTGCAAGGCCACTACTTTTTGAGCCAAGTAAAAGAATTGGTTTCGATGCAGGATTTCATTCACTTGATTATTATGCTTTAACTCCTGAGGATATAATTTATTATCAGGCCCGTGCGCCATACACCAGCTTATATCTGATTAGTGCCGGGCAAAAGGAACAGTTATTCAAGGCAACGCACAGTCAGAATATTAAGAAAAACTGGAATGCCGGAGTGAACTTTAATCGTGGCGATTCAAGAGGGTTTTACAGCAGGCAGCGTGGCGATAACTTGAATGTTGCCGTTTTTTCCTGGTATCAATCGCCAAGTAAACGTTACAACATGTGGGCCTCAGCTATATTTAATACCATGCGTGCTTACGAAAACGGATCTAATTTAGACTCAACTATATTTGAGCCGGGTTACAATAAAATAAGCAGGGAAGCTGAGCCAGTTAAACTAACTACGGCCCGCAACTTGTACCGCAAAAATACCGTCTTTTTAAAACAGACTTACTATGTAGGCCGGATTGATACTTCGACTAATTTTAGTAGTGCAGTTTTGCCAACAAATAAGGTAACGTATACGGTAGAATATAATAATGACAGTTACGACTTTGCGAAAAACGAAGCTGATACTTATGGCGTAATGCCCGAAGGTTTTGCCAGTACAACTTTTACCAATGATTCCACTCACGTACAGCACTTAAAGAACGAATTTGTTTATAGTTTTTTTCTTCGTCCAAAAAACTCAACAGTTATTAAAAATGAATTAAAGGTTGATGCCGGAATTCGTCATGATTATTACCAGCATAAGTTTTTAGGCAATAAAGAAGATGGAACGCAATATGAGCAGAGCCAGTTTAGTTATCAAAATATCACTGTGTTGGGTGCTGCCGGTTATCGCTTTACCAGTAATATCGATTTAAATTTAGATGTTCAGCAAATATTGCAGGGCGAAAATGCCGGAGATTATTTGTACGAGGCCAAAAGCAGAATACTATTGAGTAAATCTGTAGGGAGAATAGAATTAGGTGCTTATGCCCAAAATCAAAGCCCTGCGGCACTATTTAACTATTATCATGGTAACCATTATCGTTGGGATCGTCAGGATTTTAGTAAAACTAAAGTTAACAACTTATCTTTTAACTTTATAAATGATAAGTATGGTTTTACCGCTGGGGCCAAATATTTTTTAACCAGTAACTATCTGTACTTTATGGCTGATTATAGTTATGGTACCAATGCAATTTTGCCTGTTCAGGAAAGTAGCGACATTAGCTTGATTCGCCTGGATATCTCAAAAAAATGGCGTTTTGGCAAGTTTGTTTTGGAAAACTATATCGCCTACCAAAAAACAGATAAAAATGCAATTTTAAGAACGCCGGAATTTTATACTTATAACAGTTTTTACCTTGATCAAACCTTTTTTAAAGTGCTTAAAGCGAACATCGGTTTTGATGTGAGATACAATTCGGAGTATGCAAATTACTCTTATTCGCCGGCAACCGCACAGTTCTATATAGGCAGCGACCGCGTGTTTAAATCCGAACCAGTTGTTGATGTTTATATTAAAGCAAATCTAAAACGGGCTAATCTATTTATCAAATACGACTATATTAACCAGGGATTATTTTCTCCGGGATACTATACGGTAAACCGTTACCCAATGCAGGATGCTTTAATAAAGTTCGGAGTAAGCTGGAATTTTTACGATTAATAAATGTTGTGGGCATAAAAAAAGCTTCCTGATTATAGAATCAGGAAGCTTTTTTGTTAAGAGGTATTTCTTAGAATGAATAACCTACAGAGAAACCTAATACACGGTTAGTTAATTTACCGTCACCAGATCTTGAATCTTTTGGTACCAGGTTAGATAAACCTAAACCATAATTTGCCCCTACTAAAAAGCCAGAGTTGGTACGATACGCTAAACCAAAGTTAGCACCAAAGTCTGTTGAACTATAGTCTTTATCTGTGCTGCTACCAAATTTTAAATCATCTTCATTTGAAACAGTTCCAGCAGCGTTACCGCCAGTAGTTACTGTTTCGTACTTATTTTTTCCAGAAATATTGAATCCAACATATGGACCAGCTGAAATTTGAATGGCACCAGCATCACCTGTAGGAATTCTGAATACAGCGTTGATAGGCACTTCAATAGCCATCAAATTTGCTTTACTTGATGTAGTACTGGTAACTCCTGCCACTGTGGTTGTTTGTTCAAATTTAGCTCCCTTATTTTGAAGCGATACACCTGGTTGGATAAAGAAGTTATTTGCAACACCAAAATCTGCAAATGCTGTAACGTTAAATCCTACGTTGTTTTGCACATTGTCATTAAATTCTGAACTGCCATTAAAATCGCTAGCACGGAATTTAGATAAGTTTACACCTGCTTTCAAACCGAATCTTGCGTCAGAACCAGACATTGTTGTTTGGGCAAAGGCACCCGTTGCTAATAATACTACTGAAGCACTTAATAATAACTTTTTCATGATATTTTTTCTTTAGGTAAAGAATCTTGTTTAAATGTTAATTACAAGCCCTGTTTCCAAAAGCTGTGCCAAAGTATCATGCGTGTTACGAAAAGACTTGTTAAAGCGTTGGTTTGCAATGAGTTTTTAAATATTTCAATAGCCTGAAGTTGTATCGCTGCGTATTTATCTCATGCGTACTTTATTGTATAGATAACAGGAATATTCATGTATTGTCAACAAAATACGTACGAACGGAAATAACATTAAGTTTTTTGTGGCTTTTTCTTTGCAGCAGGAAAAAGCACATTATTTAGTATTAGTCTGTAACCTGCAGAATTTGGATGCAGGTTGAGATCAGTTGGCGGATCACCAACTGCATGTTGATAATCTTCAGGATCATGACCGCCATAAAACGTAAACTGGCCTTTACCAATTTCACCATGTAAATAACGAACTTCTGCTGCGCCTTTATTTTCACCCAAAACAGTTACACTAGGTTTTACCACTGATTTTTTGAAAGCAGTAGTTTGGCCCATAAAACCTTTAATCACCTTATCATGATTTTGTGTAAGCATGGTGGGTACCAAATCCCATTTGGCAGAGAAATCGAACAAGGTAAAATAGTCGTTTGATTGATTGAGGTTTCGGGTTTGCGTGGCGTCTATGTCCGAAAACTCATAGTTCATCGGATTGTTATCCAATCTAAAGTTTTGGAAAGCCAGGCTTTTATTAAAGTCGAGTTTTGATTGGGCATTTGGATCAGCCGCATCGCCATCAAACATTTGCGCACAAATATCAACACCTTCGGCTGCCAGAGCAATATCGAAACTATCCGTTCCGGAGCACATGGCAAACATAAAGCCACCACCAGCACAATACTCTTTAATGTGTTTTGCTACCGATAACTTCATTTCTGAAACTTTCTTGAACCCAAGTCTTTTGGCAAGTGTTTCCTGATTCTTTACATCTTCTTGGTACCAGGTAGCATACCTAAAAGATGACCAGAAACGTCCATACTGACCGGTGAAGTCTTCATGATGCAGGTGCAGCCAATCATATTTGGTTAACTTATCCTGTAAAATATCATCATCATAAATTACATCATAAGGAATTTCGGCATAAGTTAAAACCAGCGTAACGGCGTCATCCCAGGGCAATTTGCTTTTAGGTGAGTAGACGGCAATTTTGGGTGTTTTTTCCAGCTTAACCATTTCCATATTAACCGATGGATCACTGATTTCATTGAGTAAGCTCACCACTTTCCCATCAGCCATTACCTCATAAGAAACCCCTCTGATTTTTAATTCATCTTCAACTGATTTATTGTACTTGATTAAAAAACTGCCGCCGCGGTAATTTAACAGCCAATCAACTTCTACCTGTTTGCTGATGGTCCAATATGCAATTCCATAAGCCTTGAGGTGGTTTTTCTGGTCTTCATCCATATAAATTAATAGGGAAGAGGCTTTTGCGCAAATGCTCGCGAGCAAGCAAATAACCAAAATGATATATTTTCTTTGGATGGACATCATGAGATAAAACACTAAAATAACTTATTTACTACGTTAACGAAAATTTTAATGTTTTATGTGCTTCTATAGCGAATGGCGGGGCTGCTGGCCGCCAGGAATAGAATTGCGATCATTTACTAAATATAAAAGATGTTGTATTAATACAAATTTGCTATTTTTGCCCTCTACTTTTAAAACATGAAGTTTTTTAAGTAATTAAAAATTAAATAAGTACCCACATTTGATATGAGTAAAGCGATAATAAAAACCGAAAAAGGAAATATGACTGTTGAGTTCTTTGAGCAAGATGCTCCAAAGGCAGTTGCGAACTTTAAAAAATTAGCAAACGAAGGCTTCTATGATGGTGTAACTTTTCACCGCGTAATTCCTGATTTTATGGTTCAAACTGGTTGCCCAAATTCAAAAGATGGTGCAACAGGAATGCCAGGTACTGGTGGTCCGGGTTATAAAATTGACTGTGAATTAACTGGCGAAAACCAATACCACGATCGTGGTGTGTTGTCAATGGCACATGCAGGCCGAAACACTGGTGGTTCTCAGTTTTTTATCTGCCACAGCAGAACCAATACTGCGCACTTAGATCGTAACCACACCGTTTTTGGTAAAGCAGTTGAGAATGTTGATCTTGTGGATGATATCCGCCAGGGCGATAAAATTTTAGGAATTGAAATTATTGAAGATTAATAGCAGCGTGTTGGGCGCATAGGGTTTACTCTATCGCCTAAGCTCAAAGCTCTAAGCAAAAAATTATGAATTTAAGAGGAATTGTTGCCGTATCTGGCAGACCAGGTTTATTTAAACTGGTTGGACAAAATAAAGTAGGTTACATTTTGGAAGGCTTAGATGCTCAAAAAACCAAAGTTGTTGCCAATATCACCAATACTAAACTGGCTTCATTAGAAGATATTACGGTTTATGGCGAAGAGGAAGAAATTAAATTGGCGGATATTTTTGCTAAAATTTCTGAAAAAGGATCTACACCAGATTTGAAAAGTGATTTGCGTCCGTTCTTTTTAGAAGTGGCGCCAGGTCACGATCAGGAAAAGGTTTATGCTTCTGATATGAAGAAAATCGTTACCTGGTATAACCTGTTGAAAGATTTGCCTTTATTTACTGAAGAAACTCCTGAAACTCCAGGTTCTCCGGCAGAAGTTAAATTGGCTGAAGAGAAAGTAGCTGCTGATAAGAAAGCAAAATCTACTGCTACAAAGGCAGCTGGAAGTGCGAAAGCAACAACTAAGACTTCAGCTCCTGCTAAAAAAGCAAACATGACAAGTAAAAAAGGCGTTTAAGCTTTTTCCTAGTTTTTTAAAACACCAGATTAATCGTCTGGTGTTTTTTTATGCACTTTAAAAAAAGTAATAAAGGATGGCTATGATCACTAAAGAAATGATGATACTAATCCAAAGCATTTTATTATTGCCGCTTTGATTACTTTTAAATCTGTATTGTCTTTTATATTTATCGTACATGTTGTTTTATTTTATGATGATTTGGAAAGGCTAATTCCATACTGATTTATTCATATCTATTCGTCATTTCTATTCTAGGCATGATGGTAAGGTTCGCCTTTCAAAATGCTAAATCCACGGTATAGCTGTTCGACAAAAAATAACCTGATCATCTGGTGTGAAAAGGTCATATCTGAGAGTGAGATTAAACCGTTTGCCCGTTTATAAATGGTTTCATCAAACCCATATGGCCCGCCGATAATAAAAATCAAATGTTGCACACTGCCAATCATTTGTTTGTTCAGGTAATTGGAAAATTCAACCGATGAATATTTCTTTCCTTTTTCATCTAACAAAATAACAACATCGCCATTATTAATTTGTTTGTGAAGCAGTTCGGCTTCTTTTGCTTTCTGCTGTGCCTCACTTAAATTTTTAACATTTTTTACATCAGGCAAAGGCAAAAAAGTAAAGTTAATATAATGCTTTAACCTATTGATGTATTTTTCTATGCCTTCAATTAAATACTTATCCTCCGTTTTCCCGATGGCTATTAAAGTAATCTTCATTTAATATTTTCCTATCTTTAGAATTTTCCGCGATTCAAAGATAATGTTAAAAACCCAAGCACAAATAATATCTGGCTACGGCCAAAAAATAACTGAAGTTACCGCACAAATTAACCAAACCAAAAAGCTGGTAGATCAGCTCTCATTAGTACGGATAGGCTTGTTTTTAGCTGAGGTTCTATTTTTCGTTTTGCTATTAAATTCAGCAGATGATAACAGCAGGACGCTAATCCAAGTTTTACTCCTATTGCCTGTGGTTGGATTTGTATATGTTGTTAGAAAACAAGCTAAGCTCGATCGTGAAATCGAATACCAAAAACAATTGCATTGGGTTTATCAGAACGAGTGGAATCAATTGAATGCTCAACCAAATGGTTATGATGACGGTAGCCAGTTTGAATCGGAGTCTCATCCTTACACTTCTGATCTTGATATTTTCGGAAGGGCTTCACTGTTCGAATTGATTAACAGGTGTTACACCAAAACAGGTAAAATATTGCTCTCAAATCGATTGGCAAACAAATTAACCAAAGACGAAATTTTAGCCCGGCAAGAGGCGGTTAAAGAAATGCAGGAAAAAATAGCAGAAACATATGATTTTAGGGCCAACCTGCATGGCCACGACATTGAAAAAATTGAACAAATAAAAACCCAGTTAGAAGGAAGCCTTGGTCAGCAACTTTTATTTGTACGTGGGCAATTTTTGCGTTTTTATGTAGCCACTGCGCCTTACTTAACCTTTGCATTGGTTTTGGCTGCAATTTTTATTGGTGGTTTGTTTAGTAACTTGCTAGGGCTTTTTGTATTCATCCATCTGGGGATGAATATATTCCTCAATTCCAAAATCAATTTGGTTTTTTACAGTTTTGGTGGCGGATCAGGTTTATTAAACAGTTATGCCAAAGCCATAAAATGGACTGAAGAACATCAGTGGAAAAGCAGTTACATTCGCCGGTTGTTCACTTCAGAAATCCCCGTGAGCAAAGAAATCAGGACTTTATCGAAGGTGATTCAAAAGTTTGATGCCAGATTGAATTTGATCGTTGGAGGTTTTTTAAACGGATTGTTTTTATGGGATTTGCAGTGTTGCATCAGTCTCGATAAATGGTATCAATCATCATCAAAAGATGTGATTACTGCTTTAGATCATCTGGGTGATTTCGAAGAGCTTATTTCATTCGCTACATTGGCACACAATCATCCGGAGTGGGTATTTCCTGAAATGGAAAATGTATTCAGCCTTGAAGGAACAGAAATAGGTCATCCTTTAATTGCTGCCGATAAAAGAGTGAATAATGATTTTTGCTTAGAACAATCTCCTACAGTTGATATCGTAACCGGATCGAACATGGCAGGGAAAAGTACGTTTTTACGCACCCTTGGTATTAATATGGTTTTGGCCTATGCCGGAGCACCGGTGAATGCTAAATCATTGCAGCTCTCTGTGTTCTCGATTAATAGTTACATGAAAATTAAAGATTCGCTGAACGAAAGTACTTCAACATTTAAGGCAGAGCTTGATCGTTTAAAAATGATTTTGAACAACATTAAACAGGATAAAAATACCTTTGTGTTGATCGATGAAATGTTACGCGGAACCAACAGCAAGGATAAATATTCAGGATCAAAAGTTTTTATTGAGAAGTTAATTGCCGAAAAAACGCCTGGTTTATTTGCAACCCACGATTTGCAGCTGGCAGATTTAAAAGATGACTATCCGCAAGAGGTTCGCAATTTTCACTTTGATATTCAATTTACTAATGGTGAAATGAAATTTGACTATAAACTAAAGCAAGGACCGTGTTCAACTTTTAATGCCGCAATCTTGTTGAAGCAAATTGGTTTAAGCTTAACTTAGTTTATCTCAATAGCGTAACTGATCCGGTATACTTTACAGTGGTGTTGTTTAGGTGTGTGCCGAAAATTACGTAGTAATAAACGCCTGTTGGTAGCTCGTTATTTTTGAAAGTTCCTTTCCAGTTGTCGAAAATGTTATCTGTAAAAAATACCTGGCTTCCATAGCGGTTGTAAATCTGAATTCTGTAACGTTTTAAATTAGTAATACCTACCACAAATTCATCATTTACACCATCGCCATTTGGTGAAAATGCATTGGGCGTAAAAATGGAAGCTTCTTTTCTAATGATTAAATCGCCCTGCGTGATGGAATTTGAGCAGCCGTTATTTGAAAATGCGGTTAAAGTGATTTGAAAGGTGCCATCTGTTTGATAAGTATGTACTGGATTTCTTTCTGATGAAAGGGTGCCATCGCCAAAATTCCATTCGAAATAATCGCCATATTTAGAAGTATTGACAAAACTGACAGGTGCAGGTACCGAAAATTTAACATTGAATGATGGTTCAGTGTAGAAACTGGCAACTGGAACGCTGGCAATTGGAGGAATAATGATCGAGGCAGGATCTGAACTGCAGGTGCCTGAAGTGAGCACAATACGGTATTCTCCAGCTTGATTGAAGTTAGTTACCGGAATTTCGATGCTGCTGGTTGTCGCCGTGAAATTGTTCGGACCACTCCAGGCATAACTCATATTTTGTTGTTCAGGTACCGACAACCTAATTACATCATTCAAGCAGAATGCAGGTTGGTTAATCGTAATTTCAGGCAGCTCTGGCTTAATTTCGACCAGAATATCCTGTGTGAAAACAGATGTACAACCGTTGTTGGTTTCAATTGTTAATGTAACGGTTTTTAATCCGGGAGCATTAAAAGTAATGAGCTTGCTATCGTTGGCAGCATTAACATTTGTTTTTACCGAAGGATCAAAACTCCAGTTTATTTTGGTGTAATTCTTTGATTCATTGATGAAAGAAAAGCTTTGATTGGATTCGCATTTATTATTAACCACAATAGAGAAGGCAGCTTCAGGTTTTAAGTCTACCGATAAAATTTCTACTGAATTTTCCTGACTAATGCAATCGCCAACCTGAACAAATAGTTTATAAATGCCAACATGCTCCGGACCAACATTTGGTATAGAAGGGTTCTGGTCAGCAGATGTAAAACCATTTGGTCCGCTCCAATGGTATGTGGCGAGCGCTACAGAGGGTGTTGAAAGTTGCAATAGATCTCCCTGACAGAGGTTAATATCTGATGCAGTAATTGCTGGTTTCTCTGGTGTTTTAGCCACAATAAAACTCTGGGTGGTAATTACGCTGCAACCGTTTGCTGCTTTTGCTTCCAAAACGACTACCTTCTCGCCAGGTGTGCTATAAGTAAGGGTTTAAGGACCAATTCCATTTGCTGTTGTCACACTTCCACCTTCACCAAACGACCATTTTAAATCAGCATAGTTAGAAGCAACAGCTTCAAAAACGTATGACTGGCTATCTGTACAGGGATTTAATTTTTGAACAGCAATCTCCGCACTTGGACCGGCTAAATCGGCATCTCCCCCAAATTCCAAAGTAAAACCGTTGTTCCCGCTGGAAAAATTGTCGATAAGAATAGCATAGGTATGGTTTTCTTCCAAATCAACATATTTCACAAAACCATTCTGCCCCGCAGGGCAACCAGACGCTTCAGTTAAATCCGTTTCGGTCATACTCAAACCGGTTTTATAATAACTTGGTGAACAGTTAACCCCGCTGCCTGCAGCACACCTGATTGCATTTGATGCATTGACCATGCTGCAATTACCATTTATCCCTAAATCATAGAATATCCAGTCGATATCATTAGAGATAACCGTTGGTGTGATTACAAAAGTAAAAGATCCGGCTTTGGATGCTTTAAACATATACCAGGCCGAGTTTGACTCCGTGCCTAAACACGTACCTGCCGATTCATTTCTGCTCGATCCGGTGCCTGTAACATTTAATTGCGTAAACGTTTCTTTGGAGCAGAGAATAGAAACGGTGCCACAATCTTGCCCAGGTTGCATGGGTGGAAAATAATTATCAAGGCAAAGTTTAAATGTGCCGGTATTTTCATTTGCAGCACTTACCCGAACATAATAAACCTGCCCGGGTATTAGTGCGCCTTTGTAAAATGAAGTAACATTACTGGAAGTTGTAGAGGATCCAATCAATTCGCTAATTCCGGTTGCTCCAGTTTCAAACGTATAAAGTGCGACTAACGGGTTTACCAATGTATTTGTGCTAGTGGCATTAACCTGGCCGCTAACTGAAATATTGACATCGTACTTGGTGGCTGTGAATTTAAACCAAACATCTTTACCGGTTTCTATCCAGCTCGTGGGCTTATTGTACATGCTGCTGGAGGTAGCATCGGTATTACTGTATGCTCCCTCCGCACTACAAAAAGCTGTTGTATTTAAAATGTTTATGGCATTAGCTAACTCATCATTAGTTGGTGGCGCAAAATTTGCCCATAGCTTAGCGCAAAATATGACAATTAATAAGAGAGTTAATGATAAGCGCATAAAGTAAAACTATTAAAAAATGTTTTCATTTTGAATACTAAATACTTAATGTTTTGTTAATATTAAAGTTGCAACTTGAGCCCAGCAGAATTAACTATGATCAAAGCCACTGATTTTGGACCTGACTTCCTTTGGGGTGTTGCCACAGCAGCGCCGCAAATTGAGGGGGCGGCAGATTTGTATGGGAAGGGTAAGTCTATTTGGGATACCTTTACCAATCGCAAGGGAAAAATTAAGAATAACCATAAGCTTAGCCTTGCCTGCGATTTCTATCATCGTTACCAGGAAGATATAGCGTTGGTCAAATTACTTGGTTTTCAAATATTTCGGTTTTCTATTTCCTGGCCTCGGATTTTACCTTTAGGAAGGGGTAAGGTAAATCAGGAAGGAATACGGTTTTATCATAACCTGATTAACGAATGTTTAACGCAAGGGATCACACCTTATGTTACACTATACCATTGGGATTTGCCGCAAGCTTTAGAAGATGAAGGCGGTTGGACAAGTTTCAGCATCAATGCCGCATTTAATGCTTTTGTTAGTATTTGTGCATTGGAGTATGGCGATAAAGTAAAAAACTGGATTATACTAAACGAACCTTTTGGCTATACTTCTTTGGGTTATATGCTAGGCATTCATGCGCCTGGAAAAACCGGATTAAGCAATTTCTTCCCCGCCGTTTTTCATACTGCTTTGGCACAGGCTGAGGGTGGAAAAATTCTGCGGGCAGAAATCAGCCAGACAAATATTGGAACCACCTATTCCTGCTCAGAAATTATTCCTTATACACAAAGTGAAAATGATCTTCTTGCCGCTAAACGGGTAGATAGTTTAATGAATAGATTATTTATAGAACCTGCCTTGGGTTTAGGTTTTCCTACAGCGGATTGGGATCTGCTGGAGAAATTTCAAATCGAATATGGAACCTGGCGTTTAAATGATCGGATGAAATTTGATTTTGACTTTATAGGGCTGCAAAATTATTTTCCGCTCACGGTTAAATTTAATGCTTTTATTCCGGTAATACAGGCTTGGGAGGTAAAGGCAAAAAGTAGAAAAAAACCGCATACAGCTATGGGTTGGGAAATAAATGCCAATAGCTTTTATAATATTGTTAAACAATTTGCTGCTTATCCAAATGTTAAAAATATCATGATAACAGAGAATGGTGCCGCTTATCATGATAAACTGATTGAAGGAAGCGTTGTGGATGCAGAAAGGATTGAATATTTTGAGCTATATCTGGCTGCTGTATTGAAAGCAAAAAACGAGGGTATAAATATTTCAGGTTATATGGCCTGGACGTTAATGGATAATTTTGAATGGGCAGAAGGTTTCAATGCCAGGTTCGGGTTGGTACATACTGATTTTAAAACGCTTAAACGTACCATCAAATATTCTGGTTATTGGTGGCAGGAATTTTTAAGGAATTAGGTCATTTGCCGCAAATTTTCGCTGATCAGGTTTACAGATTTAATAGATTGAAGCTTTCTGTTTGTTGAAGAAATCTGCAAATACATACTATAATTATCATTTTAAATTTGCGGGAAATAATGCACAAAAAATCCCGCCTTGATTTTACTCAAAACGGGATTTGTAATATTTATAGTTATGTCTAACTAAGCGCCAGCTTTCGCAGCGGCTTCAGCCCTGATGATGTTCAACGCACCGCCAGCCTTAAACCAGTCGATTTGTTGAGCATTATAACTGTGATTCACCGGAAAACGCTCTTCAGTACCATCTAAGTGGTGTAACACCAAGGTTAATGGTTTATCTGGAGCAAATTCTGTTAAGCCCAAGATATCAATAGTATCACCTTCTAAAATCTTTTCGTAATCATCTTTATCAGCAAAAGTTAAGCCCAACATACCTTGTTTTTTAAGGTTAGTTTCATGAATACGGGCGAAAGATTTAACCAATACCGCACGCACACCTAAATGACGAGGTTCCATCGCTGCATGCTCACGAGATGACCCTTCACCATAGTTTTCATCGCCAATTACAATTGAGCCAAAGCCAGCTGCCTTATAATCACGCTGAGTCGCAGGAACGGGTCCGTATTCACCTGTTAATTCATTCTTTACGTTATCTGTTTTATCGTTGAAGTAATTTACTGCACCGATTAACATGTTGTTTGAAATGTTATCCAGGTGACCACGGAATTTTAACCAAGGACCGGCCATAGAAATATGATCTGTTGTACATTTGCCCTTAGCCTTGATTAATAGTTTTAAACCTTTTAAATCTGTACCTTCCCATGGGGTAAATGGATCTAGCAATTGCAAACGGTGCGAGGTTGGAGAAACTAAAACCTCCACATTTGAACCATCTTCTGCCGGTGCCTGATAACCTGCATCTTCAACAGCAAAGCCTTTCGTTGGTAATTCGAAACCAGTTGGCGGATCTAATTTAATCTGCTCGCCTTTATCGTTGGTTAACGTATCAGTCAATGGATTAAAACCTAAATCGCCAGCAATTGCAATGGCTGCAACCATTTCTGGTGAAGCTACAAAAGCAAAAGTATTAGGGTTACCGTCGGCACGTTTTGCAAAGTTTCTGTTAAAAGAGTGAACGATGGTATTCTTCTCCGCTTTTTCTGCACCAGTTCTGTCCCACATCCCAATACATGGTCCGCAGGCATTAGTAAAGATGGTAGCGTTTAAATCTTCAAAAGTTTTCAGATAACCATCACGATCAGCAGTGTAACGTACCTGCTCAGAACCTGGATTAATACCAAATTCGGCTTTAGTAACTAAACCTTTTGAAATGGCTTGATTAGCAATTGATGCTGCTCTTGATAAATCCTCATAAGAAGAGTTGGTACAAGAACCAATTAAACCCCATTCCACTTTCAAAGGCCAGCCATTTTTCTCTGCTTCTACTTTCATTTGAGAAACCGGAGTGGCTAAATCTGGCGTAAAAGGACCATTTAGGTATGGTTCTAAGGTATCTAAATCAATCTCGATAACCTGGTCGAAATAATTTTCAGGATCAGCATAAACTTCAGCATCACCGGTTAAATATTCTTTGATTTTATTGGCTTCATCAGCAACATCATTACGATCTGTAGAGCGTAAATAACGTTCCATGCTTTCATCATAACCAAAAGTAGAAGTGGTCGCACCAATCTCTGCACCCATGTTACAAATGGTACCTTTACCAGTACAGCTTAGGTTAACTGCACCATCTCCAAAATATTCTACAATGGCACCCGTACCGCCTTTTACGGTTAAAATACCAGCCACTTTTAGAATCACATCCTTAGCAGCAGTCCAGCCGTTTAACTTTCCTGTTAACTTAACGCCAATTAACTTAGGAAATTTAAGTTCCCAAGGTAAACCAGCCATCACATCACAAGCATCCGCACCGCCAACACCAATGGCAACCATTCCTAAACCACCAGCATTCACGGTATGTGAATCGGTTCCAATCATTAATCCGCCAGGGAAGGCATAGTTTTCCAAAACCACCTGGTGGATAATACCTGCTCCTGGTTTCCAGAAACCGATACCATATTTATTTGATACGGAAGATAGGAAATCAAAAACTTCAGCACTTTCAGTTTTTGCGTGAGGTAAATCTATTGAGGCGCCTTCTTTAGCCGTAATTAAGTGATCGCAATGTACAGTTGAAGGTACGGCAACCTGTGGGCGGCCGGCCTGCATAAATTGTAAAAGTGCCATTTGAGCGGTTGCATCTTGCATTGCCACTCTATCTGGGGCAAAATCAACATAATCAGTTCCACGGGAGAATGATTTTTTAGGATCGCCATCCCAAAGGTGAGCGTATAATATTTTTTCAGATAATGTTAAAGGTCTACCCACAATCTTACGGGCCGCGTCTACACGTGAACCAAAGTTTGCATATACCTTTTTAATCATGTCTATGTCAAAAGCCATACTCTATTTTTATTAAAATTGTTGTCAATAACGACGCTAACTAAATTAAACAATTTTTGACACACTTATTTTTTAGATTTGTCAAAATATGTTATTTAAAACCATTCTATGCATTTCCTTGCATAATTAAAGAGGCTATCCGATACATCAGACAGCCTCCCTTTATTAACAAAAAATATGTTTAATTGTTTCCTACTGTTTTGTAGAAATTGGCGTAAACTTAGTTAGATTAATGCCATCTACTGCCATTTTATATTCTTCAATGTTCGGAATACGACCTAAGATAGCGGATAAAACAACAACAGGTGTAGAAGCTAATAATGATTCTCCCTTTTTACCATCTCTATCTTCTACTACACGGCCCTGAAACAAGCGTGTAGAAGTAGCCATTACTGTATCACCTTTGGCAGCTTTTTCCTGATTACCCATGCATAGGTTACAACCCGGACGCTCTAAATACATGATATTTTCATATTCTGTACGAGCGGTGCTTTTTGGTAATGCATCGCTAAATTCAAATCCAGAATACTTTTGTAAATACTCCCAGTCTCCTTCAGCCTTTAATTCATCAATAATGTTATAAGTTGGAGCAGCTACCACCAACGGCGCTTTGAATTCAACTTTACCGGTTTGGTTCTCTATGTTTTTAAGCATTTGAGAAACAATTTTCAAGTCGTCTTTATGCACCATGCAAGAACCCACGAAGCTAAGGTCTACTTTTTTATCACCACCGTAGAAAGTTAAATCTCTGATCGTATCATGCGTGTAACGTTTGGAAACATCTACGTTATTTACGTCCGGATCGGCAATCATTGGCTCATTGATAATATCCAAATCAATTACTACTTCAGCGTAATACTTCGCATTTGTATCTGGCATCAAAGCAGGTTTGATACCTGTTTTAATCTCTTCAATACGTTTGTTGGCCTTATTAATCAATCCTTGCAAAACCTGGTTGTGGTTGTCCATCCCCTTATCAATCATGATTTGGATACGACTTTTTGCAATCTCTAAAGACTCAATTAAGGTATCATCCTGAGAAATACAGATAGATGCTTTTGCTTTCATCTCAGCAGTCCAATCGGTAAAAGTAAAGGCTTGATCTGCTAATAGCGTACCAATGTGTACCTCGATGATACGACCCTGGAACACGTTTTCACCATCGAATTGTTGCAGCATTTGCAATTGTGTGGCATGTACTACATCGCGGAAATCCATGTGCGGTTTCATTTCACCTCTGAAAGTTACTTTAACGGATTCAGGAATCGGCATCGCCGCCTCACCAGTTGCCAATGCCAAGGCTACAGTACCAGAATCTGCACCGAATGCTACACCTTTTGACATGCGAGTGTGTGAGTCGCCACCGATGATAATGGCCCATTCGTCAATGGTAATGTCATTCAATACTTTGTGAATCACATCCGTCATGGCGTGATATTCACCTTTAGGGTCACGGGCTGTAATTACACCGAATTCATTCATAAACTTCATCAATTTAGGAATGTTAGCCTGCGCTTTTTTATCCCAAACAGATGCGGTATGGCAACCCGATTGATAAGCACCATCTACAATCGGAGAAATCACGGTCGCAGCCATCGCCTCTAACTCTTGCGCAGTCATCAAACCCGTAGTATCCTGAGAACCCACAATGTTCACTTCTACACGAACATCAGATCCGGCGTGCAAAATTTTTCCTTGTGTTAAACCTACTGCATTTCTATTGAATATTTTTTCTGCAGCAGTAAGTCCCTGCCCTTCAATATATACTTCTTTAGCCGGAGCAAATACGGTTGGTGCTTCAATATTTAAAATTTTAGCAGCAAATGTTTGAATTTTTTTACCAAACACAATGGCATAAGAACCACCTGCTTTGATAAATTCCATTTTTTGCGGGGTCAATGCTTTTGAAATATTAATCAGCTCCTGATCGCCGTTGTATAATTTTTTAGTTCTGGTATTAATGGTTAATACCGTTCCTGTTGCTACCGAAAATACTTCTTCTAAAACAGGCTCATCATTTTCGTTACGGATTACATTTCCATTTTCGTCTGTTTTCTTTACCCAGTTTTGCAGATCGATACCAATACCACCAGTTACATCAACTGTTGTTAAGAAAATTGGAGAAATACCATTTGTACCACCAACAATAGGGGCAATATTCACAAACGGAATATAAGGGCTGGATCTTTTTCCTGTCCATAAAGCAACGTTATTTACACCCGACATGCGTGAAGAGCCTACACCCATTGTTCCTTTTTCAGCAACCAACATTACACTTTTATCTGGATGTTGTGCCTGTAAGGCTTTTATTTCCGCCTGAGCTTGTGGCGTGATCATACATTTACCATGCAGTTCACGATCTGAGCGAGAGTGCGCCTGGTTACCTGGCGACAATAAATCTGTAGAAATATCCCCAATACCAGCAATATAGGTTACTACCTTAATTTCTTCTGCTACTTCAGGTAGCTTGGTAAAGAATTCAGCATTGGCGTAACTTTCTAAAATTTGTGTGGCAATCTCATTTCCGTTGTGGTAGGCTTCTTTCAAACGGTCTGTATCCGCATCATATAAGAAAACCTGAGTTTTAAGTACTTCTGCTGCTTTTTTAGCCCGATCACCATTATCAGCCAAAGCGATATCTAACAATACTTTGATTGAAGGACCGCCCTTCATGTGTGATAACAATTCAAAAGCAAAATCAGGCGTGATTTCTGCTACTACAGCTTCGCCTAAAATAATTTCCTTTAAAAATTGTGCTTTTACAACTGCCGCTGCTGTTGTGCCTGGCAAAGTGTTGAATATGAAAAAATTAACAGCTTCTTCTCTGTTAAAATTATTTACACTCTTAATTTGGCTGATAATTTCACTTGTTAATTCAGCTCCATCAATAGGTTTAGGGTGAAGACCTTGGGTTTTTCTATCTTCAATTTCCTGGATATAATCGTTATAAATACTCATCTTAGATATTTTACCCTGTTCAATAGGAGCTTAAGTGGAAAATACATTAGCTTCTTGAAAAGGATATGGTTTTGTACATTAATTTGTTTCAACTGGATTGATAAAACACAGTTGTTTGGCTAAAGCCAAAAATAGCAAAAAACAACCCTTAAAACCAATTTAGGCAGTCGATTACATAATTTAGAATTATTCTAAACAGGAATAAAAATATCTGGATTACATGTGATATGCATCGCAAATAACTTATACCGAGTAAAAGCCCTTCCATAACTGTCCATTAATGAACAGCATTGTTCAATTATGAACGCTACAAATATTAACAGTCTTTCAAATGCCGATTTATTTGCTTGCAATGCCATCTGTTTTAATTGGCATAGCAATCGCTGAAATTAGAGCGATGAAAAAGTGAAACCCTTATCTGAAAAATATTTTAAAGCCCGCGGTAGTGTATATTCCAGTCGATCGAAAGCTTTCAGGCTATCATGAAAAACTACAATTGAACCATTTTCCGTATGGTTTATAACGTTCTGGTAGCATTTTTCCGGGGAAAGATTAATGTCGAAGTCACCGCTAAGCACATCCCACATGACGATTTGCAGTCCGGTACTGGAAGTCGAAAGTCTGGATTCACTTCGATCTAAAACTAAAGACTTGAGCCTACGGACTTGAGACTTTTTTATCCTCCCGTAAGGTGGCCGAAAAAGGTTAGTGCGTGTAAGTTGCTGGCACATTAAGGTATTTTCAATATAGGTTTCATCATCAGTTTTCCATCCTTTTAAGTGGTTAAAAGTATGGTTGCCGACTGCATGCCCATCGTTTATCACATGAGCATAAACTTCGGGATGTTTTACAATATTATCGCCGATACAGAAAAAAGTGGCTTTTGCATTAAAGGCTTTTAAAGTTTTTAACACAAAATCTGTAACATTGGGTATAGGTCCATCGTCAAAGGTCAAATAAATAACTTTTTCGGTACGGGATTTATTCCACAGAAGTGATGGATAATACCATTTTAGCAGAAGCGGCGATTTGATCAGGTACATTTGACACCAAAGTTAGTAAATGCCTGTACAGATTGAAATTATTAAAGTTGTTTATATAGATTTGAAACAAATTATGAAAATGTTTACCAAAAATAAGTTTATTACCGGATCTGCATTATTATTGGCGTTAAGCTTTAGTCAGAATATTAAGGCGCAAGAAGTGATTACCATCGAACAGGCTGTTGAAAATACTTTAAAAAATAATTTAAATATTAAACAGGCTGCATTTAGCGCCTCAATTAGTGAAGAAGATTTACGCCAGTCTAAAAATGCACTGTTGCCAACCTTAAACGGAAGTATTAATCAATCCATGCAATGGGGAAGGAGTCAGCAAGTTTCTGGTTTATTCGAAAACACGCAGAATTATAATTTGAATCCAAACCTTAATGCCAACGTGGTACTTTTCGGCGGCGGCACAAGGATAAACCAGATCAGACAGAATAAATTTTTGTTAGATGCAGGAAAAACCAATGTAGATAAAGTAAAAAATGATTTGATTCTTCAGGTGGTAACTGCTTATCTACAGGTACTCAATAACCAGGACCAGGTCAAAGCGACACAGCAACAATTAGAAGTTGCAAATTCTACTTTGAAACGCGAGCAGGCGTTGCTCGATGTGGGTAATAAAACACTGGCAGATATTTCTCAGGCAAAATCGCAGGCTGCAACTGCAGAATTAAACCTAACTGATGCACAAAACCAGTTAACCATTTCTTATTTAACATTAGGTCAGCTCATGGAAATACAGCCACCCATGACGTTCAAAGTGCAGCCCCCTTTGGTAAATGAAATCGAAAATTTAAAAACTACATACGTTCCGAACGATATTTATAAACAAGCTATGGAGACGTTTCCAGATATTAAATTGGCCTGGAATTATACCAAAGCAGCTGAAAAGGCAGTCGATGTAGCAAGAGGTAGTTATTTTCCTCAAATTACATTCGGTGGTGGTTTAGGTTCTGCCTACTATTACCAGTTTAATGCAAGTTCACTTCGTCCGAATGCAGCTTTTGGTAACCAGTTAACAGATAACTTTGGACAGTTTGTAAGTATGGGCATTCAAATTCCGATTTTAAACGGATTCTCAACGAGATCAAATGTTAGAAGGGCAAAAATTACATTATTGCAACGCAAAACCGATGAAGCATTAGCTAAAAACAACTTAATTAAAGTGATTAATCAGGCTGTTGCAGATTTGAATGCAGCCAAAAGCCGCTTCAGTTCTACACAGAACGCATTCGAGGCTCAAAAAGACGCTTTCTATGTAATAGATCAGCGTTATAACGTGGGTTTAGTAAATTCACTGGATTATAGCACCGCACAAACCAATAGAAACAGAGCTGAAATCGATTTCATCCTGGCTAAATACGATTTGATTTTCAGGGCTAAAGTAATCGATTACTACCTAGGGAAGCAAATCACTTTTTAAGCATCATACGAAAGAAGAAAGAATTAACCTTTCAAACTTCAAGACATTACAACTTTAATACAAACAAACGAAATACATTAAACAATTATGAAACTGAAGCACATATTAATTACCATTGGTGTTATCGTTGCAATTTTAGTAGTACTAAAATTAACCGGAGTTATTGGCGGTGATAAAACCGAAAAAGTAACTACCGAAAAAGCATCAGATAAAACTGTTGTTGAAACAGTAACGGCAAGTGGTAAGATTCAACCGGAAACCGAAGTTAAACTAAGTTCAGAAGTATCGGGTGAGGTTGTTGAGTTGAAAGTAAAAGAAGGCGATATTGTAAAAGCCGGACAATTGCTTTGTAAGGTTCGCCCTGATATCTTACAATCAGGATACGAACGCACCGTAGCCACTTACAATGCCCAAAAAGCAAGTGTAGCCTCTGCACAACAACAGTTGGTGCAAAACCAGGCTAATTTTGTAAATGCAGAAGCTACTTACAAACGCAACGTGGAGCTTTTTAACAAAAAGGTGATTTCTGCTTCAGAGTTTGATGCCGCAAAAGCTGCATTTTTAACAGCTAAAGCAAATTTAGCCAGTGCCAAAGAAAATGTAACAGGAGCTAAATTTACCTTAGAGCAAACTGGTGCGAATGTGAAAGAGGCGGGTGCCAACCTAGCCAGAACAACCATTTATGCACCTGCTGATGGTGTGGTTTCAAAATTATCAATCGAATTGGGCGACCGTATTTTGGGTACCTCACAAATGGCTGGTACAGAAATCATGCGTATTTCTAATTTGGCCTCAATGGAGGTGAACGTTGATGTAAATGAAAATGATATTACCCGTGTAAAAGTTGGTGATAAAGCATCTATTGAAGTTGATGCTTTTTCTGATAAAAAGTTCAGGGGTGTGGTCACAGAAATTGCAAGTTCATCAACCGCTGTTGGAACTACTACTACCAGTTCTGTTGATCAGGTAACCAACTTCTCGGTAAAAATCAGGATTTCTGAGGAGATAGAAGGTAAACAGCAGTCTATTTTCCGTCCGGGCATGTCAGCCACTGTTGATATCGAAAGTGAAACGGTTAAAGGTTTGGCTATTCCTATTCAAGCTGTGTTTACCGAAAATAGCAAAGGTGGCGATGGCGAGAAAAATCAGGGAAATGATGAAAACGCCAGCAAACAAAAATCGAAGCTAACAGATAAAAAAGTTAAACAGTTTGTGTATAGCTTTGATGATAAAACTAAAAAAGTGAAGAAGGTTGAAGTATCAACCGGTATTCAGAACGATCAGTTTATTATCGTGAAATCTGGCATAAAAGCAGGCCAGGAGATTGTAACTGGTCCGTATTCTGCAATCCAAAACAAGTTAAAAGACGGCATGATTGTAGAAAAAACAGCAAAAGATCAATTATTTAGCAAAGACGGTAAAAAGTAGGTTTAAGCTAAAGAGTTAAGGCGCAAGGTTTACGATGCATATTTGCGTCTATACCTTGCGCCTTTTATTTTTTTTGTTTTAATATTTGCCATTAATAGTAACTTGCGGCCTTAAGGTGTAAATAAAGGTTTAGGTGGTATGGTGTATGGTTTAAGAACGTGGTGTCTAATCCTTAGCCTTATTTCTTAAACCTTCTGCCGTTAATCACACCTTTTACCTTTAACATTTTTTGATAACATGGTACCTAAAATAGCAATGATAGGGGGCGGAAGCTGGGCGACTGCCATTATAAAAATGCTTTCAGATAATTTATCTGAAAAGGAAATTTTTTGGTGGATGCGCAACGAGGTAGCTATCGATCATATTAAGAAGTTTAAGCATAATCCACACTATTTAAGTTCGGTTGAGATAAAATTTACGGAAAGCAATATTTCCTCAGATATCAACGCTATTGTTAAACAAGCCGATTTTGTTATCTTAAACGTACCTGCTGCATTTTTGAAAGAAACCTTAACCTCTGTTACGAGTGCAAATTTGAGAGGCAAAAAAATTATTTCTGCCATCAAAGGTATCGTTCCGGAAGATAATCTGATTATCGGAGAGTTTTTACATGAAAAATACGATGTTCCTTTCGAAGATATCCTGGTGGTTAGTGGCCCTTGCCATGCGGAAGAAGTGGCGCTGGAGAAATTATCCTATCTCACAATCGCTTGTACCGAAATTAAAACGGCAAATATTTTCGCATCTTTTTTAAATACCAGGTATATCAAAACCAATGTATCAGATGATATTTTTGGAACGGAATACGCTGCAGTGCTCAAAAATATTTATGCAGTAGCCAGTGGTATTTGCCATGGCATTGGCTATGGCGATAATTTTCAGGCCGTTTTAATCAGTAACGCCATCCGGGAAATCAAACGTTTTGTAGACGCTGTTCATCCCATTAATCGCGATATTATGGAATCAGCATACCTGGGCGATTTATTGGTTACAGCCTACTCACAATTCAGTCGTAACCGTACTTTCGGCAACATGGTAGGCAAGGGTTATACTGTTAAATCGGCGCAATTGGAAATGAATATGATTGCTGAAGGATATTATGCGGCTAAATGCATGCATATTAAAAATTCAGCTTATAATGTAGATATGCCCATCAGCAAGGCCGTTCATAATATTTTGTATGAGAACCGATCGCCACAAATTGAGATGAAACTACTTGCAGAGCGCTTAAATTAAGATTTGAAAAGCAAATTTTGTGCTGATCGGTTAATGCAGTCCTTCTTTTCGCTAAATCCCCGATGAAAAATCGGGGGATACCGCTCCAAGAAGGTTTATTTAACAAGTTGCTGTACTGCTATTTAAAACAAATTGCCCAGGCAACTGTTGTTGATTAAAATAAAAGTATAGCTGTCATGAAAAAGAAATTTGCAATAGGTTTACTAACGCTCGCATTGTTTGGCGGTGTAACCTTAAGTGTTAATGCACAAGAGAAAAAAACAGAAGTTGGTAAAGCATTAGATCAAACTGGTAAAGCCATAGGTAAAGGTGCTAAATCAGTTGGTAATAAAACGGCTGAAGTTGCTGTAAAAGGGGGCTCAAAAGTTGCTGATAAAACCTGGAAAGGTAAAATGGCTCCAGATGGCTCAAACGTTTATATCAACTCTAAAAATGAGAAATATTACGTGAACGCTAAGGGTGCAAAAATTTGGTTAAAACCTAGCCAGATTAAAAACAGACCAGAGCCTAAAAACTAATAATATAAAAAACCGATATTAAAGTATCGGTTTTTTATATTATCTACTTTGTTTTAAAGAAAAATACCTAAGATAAGCCCGAAAGGTATGTTTTTGGGCTTTAAGCATTTAAACAATCGTTCCGTACAAGTCAAAATCTTCAGCTCTATCAATTTTTACATGTACAAAACTTCCGTTGGCTGCATATCCTGTTGCTGCATCAATAAGTACCTCATTGTCAACTTCTGGTGAATCGAATTCGGTTCTGCCTACAAAAAAATCACCTTCTTTCTTATCAACCAAAACTTTGAAAGTCTGTCCAACTTTGTCCTGGTTAATATCGAAAGAAATACCCTGTTGAATTTCCATAATGTCGTCAACTCGTTGTTGTTTTACTTCTTCAGGAATGTCATCGACCAAAGTATGTGCATGTGTTTTTTCTTCATGAGAATAAGTAAAGCAACCTAAACGGTCGAACTTGGTTTCGGCAACCCATTCTTTCATTTCTTGAAAGTCATATTCAGTTTCGCCAGGGTAACCGCAAATTAATGTAGTACGCATAGCGATGTTTGGCACTTTGTCTCTAATCTGGTTTACCAAATCAATCGTTTTCTGCTTCGTTGTACCACGGCGCATCGATTTTAGCATATTGTCGGTAATGTGCTGCAATGGCATATCCAGGTATTTGCAGATATTATCACGCTCATTCATTGCATCTAAAATCTCCATCGGAAAACCACTTGGATAAGCATATTGTAAACGAATCCATTCAATTCCCGGAACGTCAGATAAACGACGCATCAACTCATCAAGTTTACGAACGCCGTATAAATCTAAGCCGTAGTAAGTTAAATCCTGAGCAATAAGAATCAGTTCCTTAGTGCCGTTTTTAGCTAATATTTTTGCCTCATTTACCAATTCTTCCATTGGTTTGCTCATGTGTTTTCCACGCATTAAAGGAATGGCGCAAAACGAACATGGACGGTTACAGCCCTCCGCAATTTTAAAATAAGCAAAGTGCGATGGCGTAGTTAATAAACGTTCCCCAATCAGCTCATGTTTATAGTTTGCACCTAATTCGTGTAAAATATTCTGTAAATCATTGGTGCCAAAAAAAGCATCAACATTTGTAATTTCTGATTCTAATTCTGGTTTGTAGCGTTCAGATAAACAACCTGTAACCACTACTTTGCCAATTTTACCCGCTTCTTTAAGTTCGCTAAATTGCAGAATGGTATCGATAGATTCCTGTTTAGCATTATCAATGAAACCGCAAGTGTTAATCACAACAATATCGTCCTTGCCCATTTTGTCAGCTTCGTGAACAACATTTAGGTTATTGCCACGTAACTGTCCCATCAATACTTCTGAATCGTATATGTTTTTTGAACAACCTAACGTAATCACGTTGATTTTAGGTTGTTTAATTGCAGCTTTATTTCTTACTATTTTGGTATTCATCTTTTACACTTAATCTTACTATTACTTAAACAAGTGGGAGCGTCCCGCACCCTGAGTTTATTTCAGGGTTTTATTTGCCAATAAAGGCTGAATAAATTAGTTCAGTTATTTGAACAAACTACTCACAAACTCTTTTTTATCAAAAAGTTGTAAATCGCCTATTTTTTCGCCTACCCCAATATATTTCACCGGAATTTTAAATTGATCTGAGATACCGATCACCACGCCGCCTTTAGCTGTACCATCTAGTTTAGTAATCGCCAGGGCATTTACATCAGTAGCCTCGGTAAATTGTTTGCATTGCTCGAAAGCGTTCTGTCCTGTTGAGGCATCCAATACCAGCAGAATTTCGTGTGGCGCACCCGGAACCACCTTTTGCATTACTTGTTTAATTTTACCGAGTTCGTTCATTAAACCAATTTTGTTATGTAATCGGCCAGCAGTATCAATAATCACAACGTCTTCGCCATTGGCTACAGCCGATTGTAAAGTATCGAAAGCAACAGATGCTGGATCCGAACCCATTGGTTGCGCAACCACTCTCACATCTACACGCTGTCCCCAAAGTTTAATCTGGTCAACGGCAGCAGCTCTAAATGTATCTGCTGCGCCTAACACCACCTTTAAACCCGATTCTTTAAGTTTATGTGCAAGTTTGCCAATGGTTGTGGTTTTACCTACGCCATTAACACCCACCACCATTATTACATAAGGTTTATGATCGCCATACTCGAACTGACGGAAATCGTTGCTGTTATTTTCAGATAGCAGCAATTGAATCTCATCTCTTAAAATAAAGTTAAGCTCCGAAGTATTGAGATATTTGTCTTTAGAAACGCGTTCTTCAATGCGTTTAATGATTTTTAATGTGGTGCTTACACCTACATCAGAAGTTACCAAAACCTCTTCAAGGTTATCGAGCACCTCATCATCAACGGTTGACTTTCCTGCAACAGCCTTGGTAATTTTGCTGAAAAAACCATCTTTGGTTTTCTCTAAACCTTTATCAAGTGCTTCCTGAGCTTCAGGTGCAGTTTCTTTCTTTTTGAAAAAATCAAATAAGCCCATATCTAAATTTTATATAACAAAAAAAGCCCTCCCGGTTAAAACGGAACGGCCTTTAATATTTTCTGATTAAAAAATATTAACCTTATTTAGATGCGATAGCATCTTTTACGTGGTCGTTATGAACGATAAGTTCTTTGAATGAATAAGCACCAGTTTTAGGTGATTTAACCATTGTAATTACTTTCGAATATTCTTTACCTGTACCGGTTTTAAGGGTTGCAACTACTTTCTTTGCCATGTTCTTATAATTTTAATGATTGAATGATAGATTGATAGAATGCGGGTTAAAACACCCTAAACCTTCTACCGTTAAATCATCAATCTTATTTAATCTCTTTGTGTACTGTTACTTTTCTCAATACTGGGTTGAATTTTTTCAATTCTAAACGCTCAGTAGTGTTTTTACGGTTTTTCGTAGAAATATATCTAGACATACCTGGCATGCCACTTTCTTTGTGCTCAGTACATTCTAAAATAACCTGAACTCTGTTACCTTTTTTTGCCATTTTAATATTAATTGTAAACTGTTAATCTCAACAGTTAATGTTTTTACAAAAATCCTTTTTTTACAAAACGATTGATCGCTTCGCTAATACCCACTTTATTGATGGTTTTAATCGCTGAAGTAGAAACTTTCAACGTAATCCAACGGTCTTCTTCAGGGATATAAAATTTCTGAAGTTTCAAATTAGGATAAAATTTGCGTTTGGTTTTAACGTTCGAGTGTGATACGTTATTACCTTTCATTGCCATTTTTCCTGTTAAATCACAAACTCTTGACATGACTTGTAAATATAGTTGTTAAAATATCGTCGCTTAATTTTTTTAAGAGTGTGCAAATATCTGAATAATAATTTAAAAAGACAATAGTACTGTGTTTATTTTTTTAAATTTAGATTGATATCCCACTTCCCTGATTCTAAAAGCTCAAAATCAAGGGTTTCACCCATGGTTACTATTTGCAAATGTAAGGGAAATTCGAGCTTGGTAAACGTATATAAACTTGATGTTTTAGTGGCTGATTCACCCTTCATATCCTCATATTTTCCCTTCAAAATTTTCACAGCAGAAATGGTTGGAAGGTTATCATCTCCATATTGTTTATTTCCCTGTAAAACTGCAGTTTTAATAGCATTGGAATTTGATTCTGCTGTCGCAAAACTGATCTTTACATTGACAATTTCCTCTTTGGATTTTTTGTTTTTACTAAAAAATACATCATCGATCTTTGCTGTTTTGGCAAACAAGATGTATTGATTTGTTTTTTTTAAGGTATCTGTTAGATGTTCACTGGCCGATGAAACCAATGAATTTGTAAGTAACAGACAAAAGATGATGGCGATAATTTTTCTCATAATTCAAAATTAAGATAATTCGGCAATTGTCGGTTTTTTTCCGCGTTAATTAACCACAACGTTTTTGATACAATTCGAATATTTAATTCCATCAATATTTATTTAAATTAGCCGCTACTAACAAAATATATACCTAGCACCATGCAAATCACATCTTTTAAGCAATACGAAGAAGATTATAAAAAAAGTATAGAAAACCCCGAGCAGTTCTGGGGAGAGGTTGCCCAGAATTTTCAATGGCGCAAACCTTGGTTTAAAGTATTATCATGGAATTTTAATGAGCCGGATATTAAATGGTTTGAAGGGGCAAAGCTTAACATTACTGAAAATTGTCTCGATAGACACTTGGAAAAAAATGGGGATAAACCCGCTATTATTTGGGAACCTAATAACCCGGAAGAAGAAAGTGTAACCCTGACTTATAAAATGTTGCATGAACGGGTTTGTCGTTTTGCTAATGTGTTAAAACGCAACGGAGCTAAAAAAGGTGACCGCATATGCATCTATATGCCGATGGTGCCTGAATTGGCTATTGCCGTTTTAGCTTGTGCCAGAATTGGTGCAGTTCATTCTGTTATTTTTGGCGGGTTTTCAGCAAAATCAATAGCCGACCGTATTAATGATTCTCAATGCAAACTTGTCATCACTGCTGATGGCGCCTACCGCGGCAATAAACAGATTCCGCTTAAAGATGTAATTGATGATGCTTTGATTGGCTGCCCGACAGTTGAAAAATGTATCGTTTTAACGCATGTCCGTACACCCGTTTCTATGCTGAAAGGCCGTGATGTTTGGTGGGAAGATGAAGTGAAACACGTGAACGATATCTGTGAAGCAGAAGAAATGGATGCGGAGGATATGCTTTTCATTCTTTACACCTCAGGATCAACCGGCAAACCTAAAGGCGTAGTGCATACCTGTGGCGGCTATATGGTTTACGCAGGTTACACTTTTACCAATGTATTTAATTATCAACCTGGCGAAGTTTATTTTTGTACTGCAGATATTGGCTGGATAACAGGCCATTCTTACATTGTTTACGGACCGCTTTCTCAAGGTGCTACATCAGTATTATTCGAAGGCATTCCAACCTATCCCGATGCTTCGCGATTTTGGGATATTGTAGAAAAGCATAAAGTAAATACTCTTTATACAGCACCAACGGCCATACGTTCGTTGATGAGTTTTGGTGATGATCCTTTAAATGAAAAGGATTTGAGCAGCATTCGCGTACTGGGTTCGGTAGGAGAACCAATTAATGAAGAAGCCTGGCACTGGTTCGATGAGAAAATCGGACACGGAAAAGCGCCAATTGTTGATACCTGGTGGCAAACTGAAACCGGGGGCATTATGATTTCGCCGATTGCAACCGTAACGCCCACCAAACCTAGTTATGCTACTTTGCCTTTACCTGGCATTCAGCCAATTTTAGTTGATGAAAATGGGAAGGAAATTGAAGGAAATGGTGTGAGTGGAAACCTTTGTATTAAGTTTCCGTGGCCAGGCATGCTGCGGACCACCTATGGAGACCATGAACGCTGTAAACAAACCTATTTTTCTACTTATGAAAATTTATATTTCACAGGTGATGGTTGCTTACGTGATGAAGATGGATATTATAGAATCACGGGTCGTGTAGATGATGTGTTGAATGTTTCCGGACATAGAATTGGAACTGCAGAAGTAGAAAATGCCATCAACATGCATGCAGGTGTGGTAGAAAGCGCTGTAGTTGGCTATCCACATGATGTTAAAGGACAAGGGATTTACGCTTTCGTAATAAATCCCGAAATGCATGGAGAAGAGGAGCTAACTAAAAAAGATATTCTGCAAACCGTAACCAGGGTAATTGGTGCGATAGCAAAGCCTGATAAAATACTTTTCGTTTCTGGCTTGCCTAAAACCCGTTCAGGTAAAATTATGCGTAGAATTTTAAGAAAAATTGCAGAAGGCGATACCTCAAATTTAGGTGATACCTCAACGCTATTGGATCCGGCGGTAGTGGAGCAAATTATCGAAGCTTCGAAAACTTTAAAATAAAATGCTAAAAAAAAAGCCGATCTATTGATCGGCTTTTTTTGTTGGATTTAACTTGATTAATACCCAGGGTTTTGCGTTAAATTTTTGTTTGCATCCAGTTCTACTTGAGGAATTGGGAAAACTAAATTATTTGCATTCCATGGAATCGATCCAATATTAGTTTGCGTCCTTTTTGCATCATGCAGGGCAAAACCTTCGAAAGCAAGTTCCAGTTTACGTTCATTTAGAATGTTTGCAAGTGTTGCACTCGTGGTGGTTAGGCCAGCCCGGCTTCTTACCACTGCTAAATCTTGTAAAGGTGTTCTACCTCCAATTGGTGCGGCAGGTGCCAAACGAACATTGCATTCTGCTCTAATCAGATACATTTCGGCTAACCTGATAATGGAAACATTGCCATATGGATTTGCAAATTTTGAGGTATACATATCTCCATCATCATATAATGCATTTACCCTATCATCTGTTCCAACATAATTTGCATCGATCCAGGCTTGAGAGATTACAGCATCTCCACGACCTCCATAAGTAGATGAACCGTAAAATTCATTGTAACCATTAAATCCTGTTAAGGTGGTCACCTGAATAGAAAAAACATCTTCGGTAGTATTCGATCCGGCACTGGATCCCATGGTTGGGAAAGCAGCAATATAAGATGAGGTTAAGGAATAATTTCCTGAGGTAATTACCCTGTTCGCTGCCGCACCAGCTGCGGCATAGTTGCCCATCTGCAGGTACAATCTGGCCAACATTCCTGCTGCTGCAGATTTTGTTGCAAAAAAACCGTTTGTTGCAGGTAGCTTAGCTTCAGCATCGGTTAAATCGGCAATAGCCTGGGCATATACAGCAGCAACAGTTGCCCTGCTTACATAACTTTGATCATTAACAGCTGTAGTTGGTGTCAACACGATGGGTACGCCCAGGTTGGTTGTTGGTGATCCATCATTATAGGCTTTACCGAACAATCTAACCAAATCAAAATAAACTGATCCCCTGATAAATTTAGCTTCTCCCTCAACTTTATCCTTTTTCGCTGCATCAACCTTTGCAATGGCGGCTAAAACATTGTTAGCATCATTAATAGTAGTATAACCCGCTGCCCAAACATTATTAACAAAGGTGTTTGTTTTCAGTAGTGATTTATTTATGGTTTGCGTAAGCTCTTCATAAGTTCCGTACCATTCAATTGCATTGGTATTGGCCAGGAAATCTGCCATTAAAAAAGGTCTTCCACCGTACAGATTTCTGCTTCCCAATGCTGAATATGATCCAACTAAAGCAACTTCTACATCTTTAGAAGTTAATAGTGCTTTGCTTTGCTCAATGGTATCTACAGGAGAAATTTCAAGCGCTTTTTTACATGATGACGCTACTGATAGTAACGTTGATGCCAATAGAAATTTATATATATATGTCTTTTTCATGTCTGTTCGTCTTTAAATTATAAGCCAATGTTAATACCAAAAGAAATTACGCGTGGCTGAGGTGCAGAATAGAAATCGACACCCTGATTAATATTGGTTGATTGATAGTCTGCATTAACCTCCGGATCCCAGCCTTTGTAGCCTGTAATGGTTGCCAGGTTTTGTGCAGTAGCATACAATCTTAACTTACTCAGTTTTATTTTTGTTAAAACAGATGCAGGAAAGGTATAGCCCAGTGTAAGCGTTTTTAAGCGAACAAAATTTCCACTTGATATGTATCTTGTTGAATTGCCAATTCCGTTTCCATAAAATAATCTTGGTTCCGGAACAGAGGTAATATCACCAGGCTTATCCCAATAAGCCATCTGATCAGCGGTTTGATTATCATAACCGTTAGATGCATTCGCACTCATGTATTGGCCACCAGCATTGAATATTTTATTACCAGCCACTCCTTGAAAAAACACACCCAAATCAAAGTTTTGATAAGAAAACGTATTATTAAAACCGAAGGTGTATTTTGGGTTAGGGTTCCCGGCAAAAATTCTTTGTGCCTGATTGATATCTGTTGTCGTCGATCTATCTAAATTGCCTGCAGCATCTGTGGTATTGCGGTAATACAAAGCATCTCCGTTAGCGGGGTTTACGCCTGCATACTCCGGTAAGTAAAATACGCCAATGGGTTGCCCGGCAATGGCAGCATTGATTTCGTTACTGTTTAAAACTTGTCCGCCTAAATCGGTGATTTTATTATTGTTAATTGCGGCCGTAAGTGCAGTAGACCATTTAAAAGCACCAACAAAGTTTTCCGTATTAATTCCCAGCTCAAAACCAGTGTTTTTCAACTTGCCGAGATTTTGTGTGATGGTTGCAAAACCAGTTGTTTGCGGGATAGGCACATCAAGCAATAAATCGGTGGTATTTTTTTGATAGAAGTCAAATGTACCTGTGATTCTATTTTTTAAAATACCGAAATCCAATCCTAAATCCAATTGTTTGGTTTTTTCCCAGGTTAAATCAGGGTTAGCTATGCGGGATGGAATCTGACCTGCAACTCCACCGTAAGCACCTGTTCCACTAAATAATCCTCTGGCAGAATAATTACCGATTTCAGCGTTACCTGTCAATCCATAACTGGCTCTTAATTTTAACAAACTGATGGTTTCGCTACTCTTTAAGAAATCTTCTTCTGAAGCAATCCATGCAACTGATCCTGCCGGGAAGTATCCATATCTATGGTTTTCTCCAAACCTGGAAGAACCATCTGCTCTTACACTAAATCCAACCAAATAACGATCATTGTATTTATAGTTTGCTCTGAAAAAATAAGAAAGGAAACTAAAAGCACTTTCGTTACTGGTCGCGATTACTTTAGTTGCTGCCGAACCTAATTTGATATAGGCATCACTAGGAAAATCCTGTCCTTCAATCGTACTGTATTTAGTAGTTGATTTTTGATAACTGGTTCCTAAAATCGCATCAAAAGTGCTCTTGCCAGCAGTTGTATTGTAGCTAAAGAAATTATTGGTATTGGTGTTAATTACAAAAGTGGAAATATTCTGACCATCGCCATTAGCGGTACCAGTATTTCTAAAGGTTAACGATCCATAATAACTTTCCTCATTTTGGTTTAAATTATCAATAGAGAAATCAGTGCTGAATTTTAACCCTTTAGCCAGGTTTACGTTGGCAAATGCTTTTCCTATGGTGCGATAAACAGTTGCTTTGTAGGCTGCATTTTCAATTCCAATGAAAGGATTATAATAAACCGGGTAATTAGATGCAGCACCTGGAAGTGTTCCGCTAATTAAACCTGATCTTGGATCGATAAAAGGCGTAATAGGAGATAAGGCCACGGATTGTAGCGGACTTGAAAAGGCGTTGTCATTTGATAAACGATTGTTAATGCTGTTGGAGAAATTCAGGTTTACACCTACTTCTAGAAAGTCGGTAACTTTATTGGTTAAGTTTAGCCTTCCGCTGTAACGCTTATAACTATTTCCTACAACAATACCCTTTTGATCGAGTGCTTGTCCACCGATATAAAACTTCGTTTTTTCATTTCCACCGGTTAAGTTTAAGTCATACTGTTGTGTAATCGGGTTGTTCTGAAATGATTCTCTTTCCCAATTGGTATTCACTTTGTATGTTTGATAATCATTATTTCCTGCAGAGTAACGGTTTAATCTGCCTTCAACAATTGATGCGTAATCATCTAAACCTTCCTGAAGAGTGGCATAATCGCCGTTTAGAAAATCCTGATTTGCAGCACCGGCACCTGCTCTTCTGATAATTTGTACATATTGTTCGGCATTCAGAAATTCTCTGTGGTTAGATGGCGTGCTAATTCCGCCTAAAGCATTAAATTGAATAAGCGTTTTTCCAGCCTTACCTTGTTTAGTGGTAATTAACACAACACCATTAGAAGCCCTTGCTCCGTAAATAGCAGAAGCTGATGCATCTTTCAATACCTCGATTGATTCAATGTCGTTCGTGTTTAAATCAGCTAAGGCACTTGTTGGTGCGGTTGTACTGGAAAAGTCTCCGGAAGTAATCGGGATTCCATCTACAATATATAATGGCTCACTGCCAGCGGTAACTGAGGCTGCACCACGAACACGAACCGTGATTCCCTGGCCGAGTTTTCCATTTTGGGCCGAAATCTGTACACCAGCAGCTTTACCCTGTAAAGCTTGTTCAAAGCTCGTTACGGGCAGGTTTTCAAGATCTTTGGATTTTACTGAAGCAACTGAGCCGGTAACATCTCTTTTAATTTGCGTTCCGTAACCCACAACTACAACATCAGAAAGTGTTGTATTTTCTTCATCTAAATTAGCATTTACCGTAGCGCCCGTGATGGAAACTTCTTTGGTTTTAAAACCAATAAAAGTAAATACTAGAGTTTTCGCATCACCCGGAACGCTTAACTTATAAGCACCTGTGGCATCTGTTTGGGTTCCGTTGGCTGGAGCCCCCTTTACATATACGCTCACACCTGGAATTGCTCCAGCCATGCTGGATGTAACCCTTCCGATGATGACCTTGTTTTGTGCGAAAGCAAGTGAAATCAATCCGAAAGATAAAATCATACTTAGGAGTAGTTTTTTCATCAAATTTTAGTTTTAGTTAATAAGGTTTTGGCTATTGAGGGAATGATATCTCAATTTAATAAAAAATACACATAAAACCTTTAGGAATAATTCGATTTAACAGTTTACATCGGCTGAATAGCTTATTTGAAAACAAAAAATGCCAAACACTGTTAATTAGTTATATCAAATATTGAGTATAAACATAAAATATATCAAAATGGATAAGTTAGAAATTAAAGGAAAGTGGAACGAAATAAAAGGAAAAGTTAAACAAGCCTATGCTGATTTAACTGATGATGATTTGAAACATGAAGACGGGCAGGATGATGAGTTGTTAGGGAAACTTCAGCAAAAAACCGGTAAAGGAAGAGATGAACTGGTGAAGTGGATTAACTCGCTATAATTTCATCAATTATAATCAAAACAGGCGGTCAAGAAATTGATCGCCTGTTTTGGTATATGGTGTTTTTTAATTTGAATTGAATATTTTTGCCTAGCTTTAATCATCCCAGAATTTCTAGCCAGTAAAATTTTTGATTGACCAGCTTCATATGAGCAAAGCATATTTTTTATTTTTTTTCTTACTTATAGGATTAACAACCTCTAAATATGTTGTGGCCAACGATACAAAGCCAAAAACATCCTTTTATTATCGGCAAATCGACAGTAAAAATGGTCTCTCAAACAGTTCGATTAACACTATTTTCCAGGATCAGGATCAACTATTGTGGGTAGGAACCTGGGATGGGCTAAATCGTTATGATGGTGCACATTTCAGTGTATACAATCATAATATAGATCAGGTTGAAAATAGCATCGGCGGCAATGTGATATTGTCTATCAAAGGAGATCAAAATCAAAACATCTGGATTAGTACGATTGGCGGAATTTCGCGTTACAATAAGCCAAGCGGAAAATTCAGCCGATATTTTTATAAAAAAACTGCCCCTCAAAAAATACGTGAAAACGAGTATGATTTGATTGTGAATGATAAAGGTGAAGTTTTTTGTTTTGCTGTGAATGGCGTTTTAAGCAAGTTTGATTTTGATCATGATCAATTTGTTTCATTTCAAAAATTTGGTACCAAAGAGACCATTGTTAAAATGAATTTCGTTGGCGACAAGCTGTGTTACCTGAATAAAAAGGGTATTTTAACTGTAACAAAAGTTAGCCAAAATAAACTCCAAACCATAAAGTCTATATCAGATCCTTCTGGTATAAGCAATTTCTTCAGCGTTAATAACCAAATCATTTATACCACAAATACGGAGCATCAATTTATAGTGGATGGCAACTTAGCTGTAAAACCACTTGATTTGCCACTTAGAAAAATTAAAGCCATTGCAGCTTACAAAGCGCACTATTTGATAGCATGGGAAAATCAGGGAATGAGTGTTTTTGATAAGACTTTCAAAAAAACTGATTTTTTAAGAAATGAAGTCAGTGCGCTTGAAAATCTGAAAATTACTGGGTTTAACGTAGGAAATGACCAGGTATTATGGATTGGAACCGATGGTAACGGGTTAATTCAAATTTATCCGAAAGAAAATTTTTTCGGTTTGCTAACGAAAATAAACGGCACTAAAATTAATAAACCAATCAGGGCGTTTGCAGAAAATTCTGGCAATTTATGGGTAGGAACAAAAGGTAACGGCGTTTTTATTTTTAATAATTTCTGGTCGGAAGGGAATAAAAAACCGCAAAAAATAGACGTAAGTTCTGGCTTAGAGAATAATTCTGTTTTTGCCATTAGAAAAGGTGCAGATCAGTTAATTTATATTGGTACGGATGGCAGAGGACTTTCCGTACACGACTTAAAGCTGAAGAGAACCATTAACTGGAAAGACATCAAAAACACCGAGAAGTTGCCTGAATTTAAGTCGGTTTATTCGATTATACAAGATAAAAATGGGTCAGTTTGGATGGGGACCAGCGGTTACGGCTTAATTCACGCCAACATCGTTCGCAACGCAGACCAATCATTAGCAGTAATAAACTTTAAACAGTTTGCCTCATCAGCAGAAAATAACGGGCCCATTAATGATATTATTTATGCTTTAGCAGAAGGGAAGGATAATCGTTTATGGATTGCCTGTCGTTACGGAGGCTTAAGTGTGTTAAATAAAAAAACTGGTCAGTTTAAAACTTACAAGGCCTTCGGTTACGAAGGAAGTTTATCACATAGTGATGTATTGTCGTTATTCTACGATAGTAAAAACCGGCTTTGGATTGGTACCAGCTATGGCCTGAATTATTTGTCGAATGAAGAATCTTTAAAAGAGAAGCCAAAATTTATAAAAATTACGACAGATAAAGGGTTGCCAAACAATACTATTCATGCTATTCAGGAGGATGGCCTAGGGAATATTTGGGTGAGTACCAATAAAGGGTTGGCTAAAATCAATCCCGCGAACAATAGCATTGCCAATTACCAGGAGAGCGATGGTTTACAGAGCAATGAATTTAGCGATGGTGCAACTTTTATGGCAGCCAACAACAATTTATTTTTCGGTGGTATATACGGCTTTAATTATTTTTATCCGAAAGATATTATTGAAAATACAAAACAGCCCAACCTGCTCATTTCCGATTTACAACTTGGAGGCAAGGCATTCCAAAATAATCAATATTTAATTGTAAAGGCAAAGCAGCAAACTATCCAAAGTTACGAGCTGGAACGAAAAAGTAATTTTTTCCAATTCTCTTTCAACGCTTTAAATTATTTTAATGCATCGAAAAATGAGTTTGCCTATAAACTTAAAGGCTTAGATCAGGCCTGGCGTTTTACTGGAAGTGATGGTAAAATAGCTTATTACAATATTCCGCCGGGGAAATATGAATTACTAGTGCGCTGGAGCAACGGCGAGGGCGTTTGGACTAAAGATATTGTTGCTTTGAAACTGGATGTAAAGCAATATTTTTGGCTTACTTATCCGGCCTACGCCTTTTATTTATTGCTTTTAATTGCTGGGGGATATGCATTTCACCTTTACCGCAAGAATAAACTGGAGATGAAATTTAAGCTTGAACGCGAATATTTATTCAGGCAAAAAGATGAAGAGGTACATCGCCAGCGGATTAATTTCTTCACCAACATCGCTCATGAAATCCAAACGCCTTTAACACTCATTTTGGGGTCTGTTGAGCATTTTATGCAAAAGAAATCGTTACTGGATAAGTCTGTAGATAAAAATTATTTCCTGTCAGTTGTGCACCAGCATACGGCTCGCTTAACTTATTTGGTACAGCAATTACTAGAATTTAGAAAAGCCGAAGCAGGGTACCTGAAAAGAAGTGATGATTATTTCGATATCAGTAAACTACTCAACAGCTTAACTCAGTTGTTTATTCCTGCTGCTGAAAAAAATGAACAGCAATTTGTAAGAGAAATTCCAGAGGGGATTGCCGGTTTTATTGATAAAGATAAGTTTGAAAAAGTTCTTTTCAACTTATTATCAAATGCTTTTAAACATTCTGGTAAAGGAGATGAAATTATATTCAAAGCAAGCTGCGAAGGAGAGAAAAATGAGCTGGAGATTTTAGTTGCCAATTCGGGTTGCAAGCTTAAAGAAGGCGATTTAAAAAACATTTTTAAGGAATTTCATATCGGGAACAATAAGCAGATCAATAATCAAAGCACAGGTATTGGCCTTGCTTTCACCAAAGAACTGATTTCAATTATGGACGGCGATATTAAAGTGAACCTGGAGAACGATTGGATTTATTTTAGCTTCAGGTTGCAACTAAAACAAAGTATCGAGGGCAAAGAAAATGAAGTGGTGGCATCTGCGCCTTCTTATTTGTTTGAATCGATTTTGAAGCCTTATCATCAGGATACAGTTGAAGAAAACAACAAGGAAGCCTTGATAAACGATTTGAAGAGCGATAGAGAGGCTGTCATTTTAATCGTGGAAGACGATGCGTCGCTCCGTTTCCTGATTAGAAATATTTTGAAAGACCAGTATACCGTTTATGAAGCCGAAAATGGAAAAGCAGCCCTCGATTTTCTGAAAAATAATGCACCAGATATGATCATCAGCGATGTGATGATGCCCGATATGAACGGACTTGAGCTCTGCAAACATATTAAATCAGCGCCTGCAACCTGCCACATTCCATTTATCATGTTATCAGCCAAAGGAACAGAAGAGAGTAAAACTGAAGGTTATGAAACTGGTGCCGACGCTTACATTGCCAAACCTTTTCATGTAAATTACTTGCAAATGCGTGTGCGTAAACTTTTAGATTATCGCAATCGCATGAACCATTTAATCAGGGATAGAAACATTAACAACCAATTTGTTGATGTAGATATGGATCAGGGTGATAAAGAATTCCTGAATAGCTTGGTAAAGGCCGTTGAAGATAATCTGGCAGAACCTGATTTAGATGCTGCCAAACTCGAAGATATTTTGTGCATCAGTAAGATGCAGCTGTATCGCAAACTTAAAACTTTAGCGGGCATGACACCATCTGAATTTATTAAAAGGATCCGATTAAAACATGCTGCGGTTTTACTCCAAAATTCAAAGCTTAACGTTTCGGAAATTTTCTACTTAACTGGTTTTAATAACAAATCTTACTTCTTCAGGGAATTTAAAAAGATCTATCATTTGGCTCCGAATGATTATCGGCAAAAGCAACACGAAGGAACAGCAACCTCGGAGGTTTCCTAATTAAAATAGCTTTAAATGGCTGTTTTGCAAGAATAGTGAACTAAAATGTTATTATAGTACACTACTCTTGCCTGCTACACTTTCTATATTTGCTCTCAATCAAATATAAATCTTTATGAAAAAAAACAGACGTATTTATGCAACGTTGGTTTTCTTGTTTTTAGCCGTTACAGGTTTTACAAGCTATGCACAAACTAGAATAACCGGTAAAGTAACTGATGAAACTAATCAGCCTTTGCCTGGAGTAGTTGTGATGCAAACCAACACACAAAACAAAACTTCAACTGATGGAAACGGGGTGTATGTTTTAACACTTCAGCCAGGTTCAGCACAAACTTTAACCTTTACTTATATCGGCTACAATGCCACAACTTTATCACCAGCTGGAGGTAGTTTGAATATTTCTTTAAAGCCAGCTTCGCAATCTTTAAGCGATGTTGTGGTAGTGGGTTATACCTCACAAAAGAAAGCTTCAATTACCGGATCAGTAGCTACGGTTGATATGAACGATTTACAAAAAACCAGAATTGTTGATGTAGCGCAAGCCCTTCAAGGTCAGGTTGCCGGTGTATTCGTTGCAGCCAATACGGGTGCTCCTGGCGATGGTATCAAACTGAGAATCAGGGGCGAGGGAACCTTAGGTAATAACGACGTACTTTACGTAATTGATGGTGTTCCTACTCGCGATATTTCATTTTTAAACCAGAGCGATGTAAAATCGATGACGGTTTTAAAAGATGCTGCTGCTGGCGCCATTTATGGCTCCCGTGCTGCTAATGGTGTGGTGGTAATTACAACCTTTAACGGAACGAAAGGCAAAGCGAATATCAATGTTGAATATTTTGCAGGTTTTCATCAGGCAACTAATTTGCCAAAGATGTTAAATGCAGATCAGTATTTAACCATTAAAGATCGGGCATGGCATAACACTTTAGGCAATGCGGCAAACGCAGTGAGTCCTTATCAGGCGGCCAGAAGCAGAACGGATTTGGCAGATACTGATTGGCTAGGCGAACTGTTCGAAACCGGAAAATCAAAAAATCTACAGGCATCGGTAAACGGTGGTTCTGACCAGGTTCAGTATTTAATTTCAACAGGATATTACAAACAGGATGGTATTGTGGTTCAAGATCATGATGGTTACGAACGTTTTAATTTCAGATCTAACGTAAACGCAAATATTACAGATCGCTTCAAAGTAGGAACAAATCTTCAGTTAAGTTTTGCGAAGCAAGATAAATTGTCCTCAAGCGGCGATGTTCCTGGTGTAATTCGTCATGCATTATTGCGTCCGCCAGTTTTGGGTGTTTACAAAAGCGTTACTGATCCTACTTATTCGGCTGCAAACCCTTATACCGATTTACCTTTTTACACTGGTAATAATAACGGATGGGATAAAAATTTCGAGTTCAGTTCAAACCCAATTGCGATCGTAAACTTCACAAACGATAAGCGTAAAACTTTCCAAACATTCGGAAATTTATATGCTGAATATGCTTTTTTAAGCGATAAATCTTTAACCTTCAGATCAAGCGTGGGTGTTGATATCAGTTTTTCTCACAATAAAAACTTTGCTCAGAATTATGGTGATGATAATGACAACAATCCTGATGAACTTTATCCAGGTAAAGGCAGAAATAATAAGCCTAATAATTTAGATGAGAATAGAGGTGAAGTAATGAATTTCACGTTCACCAATACTTTGAATTATGTAAAAACTTTCGCACAGAAACACAATGTAAACTTCTTGCTTGGTGCTGAGAATATCTCCAGTAAATCATCAGCAATTGGTGGCAGCAGACAGAATTTTAATAAAAGCACTTCAGGTTTCCAGTACTTAGACTATGGAAGTTTAACCAATATTTATAATTCAGGTTCAGCAAGTGAGTTTAATTTGGTATCGTTTTTCGGTAGCGGAACATACAACTTCGACAATAAATATTTCGCAACAGCTACTTTAAGGGCCGATGGTTCTTCACGTTTCGGACCTTCAAATAAATGGGGTTATTTCCCTTCAGCATCAGCAGGATGGATTATCTCTAATGAGGAATTTATGAAAGATGCGCAATGGATTTCTGAATTGAAATTAAGAGGAAGTTGGGGACAAGCAGGTAATCAGGAAATTCCAAATAATACTTACCAAACTTTAGTTTCAGAATCTGGCGGTATCGTAAACGTGGTACGTTATGGTAACCCAGATGTGAAATGGGAAACAACTACACAAACCAACTTCGGTATTGATTTCGGTGTGTTGAAAAACCGACTATCATTAACTGCTGATTATTTTGTGAAAAAAACCGATGATATTTTGTTAACCGTAGGCTTGCCAGCTGTATCGGTAGGGGTAATTGATCGTACTTACGTAAATGCGGGTGAAGTAACCAATAAAGGTTTCGAATTTGGTTTAAATTTCAGAAATCAGGAACATGCTTTCAAGTATAACGTAAATGCCAACATCGCTACGCTAACAAACCGTGTGAATAAATTGCAGGAGTTTGTAAAAAATATCAATGATGACAGAACGCATACCAGAACTGAAGTTGGGCAGCCAATCAATTCTTATTTCGGTTTAGTTTTCGATGGTATTTATCAAACACCAGCTGAAGTAAGCAGTCATTTATTTACAAATGCAAATGGTGCATTACCTGGCGATATCAAGTTTAAAGATTTGAATGGCGATGGACAGATCAATGCTGATGACAGAACAACAATCGGTAACCCGGTTCCGAAATTAACTTATGGTTTTGCTTTTTCTTCATCGTTTAAAAAGTTCGATTTCTCGTTCTTACTTCAGGGTGTTCAAGGTGTAGATCGTTACAATGATTTAAAACAAATTATCAATTTTGATAGCCGCCCTTTCAATTCCATGACTTCTGTTTTAGATAGCTGGAATGGCCCAGGTACAAGCAACACCTTACCAAGAGTAACTTTTAATAATAATGGTGGCGGTAATGTTTCCAGCGTTTTTGTTGAGGATGCATCATACCTAAGGTTAAAAAATATCGAAGTTGGTTATACTTTCGATGTTAAAAAAATAGGTGTTAAAAATGTTCGTTTATATGCCTCAGGTCAAAACTTGTTCACCGTAACAGATTATACAGGTTTAGATCCGGAGTCGACTTCTTTGATTGATCAGGGAACTTACCCACAATCAAAAGCATTTATTTTAGGATTAAAAATTAATCTGTAAACCCTTTTTGCAATTATTATGAAAAAGATATTATTTATAGGCGCAATGTTCAGTGTGGTAACATTCGCGGGTTGCAAAAAGCAACTTACTACCGAAGCGATAGGTTTAACAACTTTAGAGCAGGTAAATACAACACCAACGTTAGGAACAGTAGAAAATTCGGTTAACTCTGCCTATCAACTATTATCAAACCGCTTGAATATTCTGGCACAATGGGATTGGTCTGGAGGTTTGGTTTTTCAGAATGATTTGGTGATGCAGGATATCGCATCAGATGATATGGAGAAAAAATGGAACCCGGATGGCGATCAGCCCTGGATGGACGATGTAAACAATTTCACTTTTACATCTACAAACGGAGGTCCGAACGGGTTATGGAAATATGATTACGAGGGGATTAAAAGATTAAATATTGCCATTGAGCTACTAACTAAGCCTGATATTGAAGCGATTACTGGTATAACAACAGCCCGCAAAAATCAACTATTGGGTGAAGCTTATTTTTTAAGATCATATTACTATTTCTCTTTAGTTACCAATTTTGGCGATGTGCCATTAATCTTAAAACCAGTAAGTACCTATCAGGAAGCTTTCGAAGTAGCAGTGAGAGCTGATAAAAATGTAGTTTGGGACAAAATCAAATCAGATTTAAACTTAGCTAAAGGTTTGTTGCCAAATGCGAAATACAGTTCAGCAACTGAGAAGTGGAGAGCCAATAAAGGTTCTGCTATTGCTTTGTTGGCCAAAGCGGCGCTATATACAGAGAAATGGGCAGATGTGGTAACAAACGTTAATGAATTGCAAGGTTTAGGCTTTTACAGCTTGAACAGCAATTATTTTGATAGTTTTAATCAAACAAAAGAATTTACAGAAAACGAAAATATTTTTGTTTACGATCACCAGTCAAACCAAAATCCATTAAAAGGTAATGGTATTTGTGCACCACTAGGTTGGGGCTTCTTTGCTCCAAGTGCCGATTTCTTAAATGCTTTTGAAGCAAATGACCCAAGAAAACTTTATACGGTTGATGTTCCAAATCAAAATGTAAATAAATTATTGGGTAGCACAAACGGATCAAATAAAGGAAATGACGATGCTGCAAACAATAAAGTTTACATCAGGTACGCCGATGTTTTATTATGGAAAGCTGAAGCTCAAAACGAGTTGGGTCAATATGCTGATGCGGTTTCCATCATCAATCAGATCAGAACAAGAGCAAGAACCAGTGTGGGCGCAACAGGTATTTTGCCTCCAGCTGCAACTTTACCTAATCGTGCTGCATCAACAGATAAAGCCGTTATCAAAGATTGGTTAATTTCTGAGCGTAGAGTAGAGTTAGGTTTCGAATCGCAAAGAATGTTAGACCTTAAACGCTGGAAATTAGCTAAAACTGTTATGACAGCGAAAGGCAAAAATTTCCAGGATAAACATTATCTATATCCGCTACCGCAGGCCGAAGTTGATGCTTCTGCTGGTACGCTAAAACAAAACCCAGGTTATTAATCGTTAATTAATTGCTGTCTGTTATACATGCAACAGACAGCAATTAATTTTTAAACTCATTTCAGGTCAATTTTTATTGGCTATTGGATAACTATTCCCTAAATATTATGACAGATAGTGCTAAAAGATTTTCTCAGAACCCAATTTTATCTCCAAAAGATTTAGTTCCAAGCAGGCCAGGTTTAGAAATTGCTTGTTTGCTTAACCCAGGCGTTTTTACTTTTCAAAATAAAACCTGGTTGCTTATTCGCGTAGCAGAAAGACCCCAACAAAAAGAAGGTATTATCTCTTTTCCAATTCTAAAAGGTGACGGTATAGAAATTATTGAGATCAAGGAAAATGATCCTGATTTGATTGCCGACGATCCTCGTGTAATCAATTACAAAGGGGCCGATTACTTAACTACACTTTCACATTTACGTTTAGTTTGCAGTGATGATGGTGTCAATTTTTACCAACCTGAAGGTTATCCACTATTACAGGGAGAAGGACCGGCTGAAGCTTTCGGAATTGAAGATTGCCGGGTAGCATTAATTGATGATACCTATTACTTAACCTTTACAGCAGTTTCAGCAGAAGGTGTCGGTGTGGGTATGCGGACAACTAAAGATTGGAAAACTTTCGAAAAACACGGAATGATTATTCCGCCACATAATAAAGATTGTGCTGTTTTCGAAGAGAAAATCAACGGGAAGTTTTATACACTTCATCGCCCGAGCAGTGTCGATTTGGGTGGTAATTATATTTGGCTGGCCGAATCGCCTGATGGCATCCATTGGGGAAATCATAAGTGCATTATCAAAACCCGCAAAAATAATTGGGATAGTAAACGAGTTGGTGCCGGTGCAGCCCCAATTAAAACTGAAAAAGGCTGGTTGGAGATTTATCACGGTGCCAATGCTGAACATCAATATTGTTTAGGCGCATTTTTAATGGATTTGAACGATCCATCTAAGGTAATCGCTCAAACCGATGAACCTATTATGCGCCCAATTGCTGAATACGAGATGTGCGGTTTTTTTGGTCAGGTAGTTTTTACCAATGGCCACACCGTTAACGGCGATGAACTGACCATTTACTATGGTGCTGCAGATGAATTTGTTTGCGGTGCTAAATTCTCTATTCAAGATATTTTATCGCAACTAGAATATAACCATGCTGACTAAACTTAAATCAGAAATTACGCACTTCAAAAATCAGTCGTATAATTTCAGGGTACTTACCCTTACCAACTTAATTTACAGTATTGTACTTCCTGTAATCGATATTTTTGTGGCAGCCTACGTTATGCGTAGCTCCAATGATCCTGTTAAAGTTGTCATTTATCAATTAACGATCTATACAGGCATTCCAATTACGTTTTTCCTGAACGGTTTTCTGCTCAGCAAGTTTTCCATCAAAACCTTGTATTCGTTGGGCATGATGTTAAGCGGCGTTTCCATGATGGTAATGATGTCGTTAACTACCCTGGATAATACCGGGATTGGTATTGCCGGTTTAATTATGGGGATGTCTTTTGGTTTTTATTGGGCGAACAGAGACTTCTTAGCACTTGCCATTACAAATGATGAAAACCGAAATTATTACTATGGTTTGGAAACATTTTTCTATACCATTATTGCAGTTGTAATTCCAGTATTGATTGGTTGGTTTATCGAATTTAACGCGGTAAGTGGCGGTGCGCATCTGGCTTATAAAATTGTAACCGGGATGGTTTTCGTAATTACGATTTTGGCTTCTATCATGTGTTTCAGAGGGAACTTTCAAAATCCGACCGAAAAGAAATTTGTTTATTTTAAGTTTGATCCATATTGGTACAAGTTATTGCGATTGGCTACACTAAAGGGCTTGGTTCAGGGCTTTCTGGTTACTGCACCTGCCATGTTAATTATGCTTTTGGTTGGTAAAGAAGGTGCATTAGGAACTGCGCAATCAATCGGTGCCATCATTGCGGCTATAGCCATGTACATCATCGGAAGAAATACATCACCGAAACACAGGTTATATATTTTTGGAACAGGCTTAGTGCTTTTTGCAATTGCTGCGATAATCAATGGTGTATTGTACAGTAGTTTAGGCGTAATTCTTTTCATGTTATTTTTATTGTTAGCTAAGCCGCTTCTTGATTTAGCTTACTTTCCGATTCAGTTTAGCGTAATTGATATTCTAACTAAAAAGGAGAAAAGAAGTGAATTTGCCTACATCTTAAATCACGAAACTGGTTTGTATATTGGACGCCTAACCGGAGCAGGTACATTTTTAATCTTGGCCTATTATTTTTCAGTTGAAGTTGCCTTGCGATACGCCATAGTTATTGTAGCGATATTACAATTGGCTTCTTACTGGGTGGCCAAAGACATTATTAAACAGGGCAAAATCGAAAATGTTGATCAAGCACCAATTTTAAGTAATGAAGAACCTGGCGTTGTTGCGCCAGTTTAAACCAAATAGATTAACCAATTGATCTGTATTTACAGGTCGAAACATATCAATAATATGAGATTGAATTTTAAGGTACTTTATGCAATCATTTTTATTTCAAGCTGGAACTTTGCTCATGCCCAGGTAAAACAGCTTAAGCTAAGTAGGGTAGAAGAAATGGCGAATTTGCCTCAGCCATTAAAAATTATTAACTGGAAATTGATGGCACAAAACTTCGATAAAACCGTTTACGATTTTAATGCAAAAGGTGAATATTGGCCAATGATTTGGATGGACAGCACCCGCAAAAATTTCGATCAGCCGGTAATGGGCATTTACACAGCTGTTGGCGATGTTCGTCAGGGTAAAAACAATAAAGGCATGTTCCACGAGGCTTTGGCCAACATGGGCGCTGTGATGGGCGCAAGTTTAGTGGGGATAGACAAGAGCAAACAAAATGGTGTAAACTATGCTGCGATGTTGAAAAACTATTTTAATCGCGACACCAAATGGAATATCATGATGAACAATACTGCTCCTGAAGTAGCCCTTTTAGGTGGTGGTTATGGCAGAGACTGGTGGTATGATGTGTATCCGAATGTGTTGTTTTATGCCGTTTGCGAGCAATATCCGGAAGAGAAAGATTTCGATTGGATGGCAAAAAGTATTGCTGAAAAATTTTATCAGGCCGATTCCATCTTAAAAGGCGATTACAACTATTCGTATTTCGACTATGCAGCAATGAAGCCTATGAAAAACCAGATTTGTGCACAGCAAGATGCAGCGGCTGGCCATGCCTGGGTGTTATATGCTGCTTATAAAAAGTTTGGCGATAAGCGCTATTTAAAAGGTGCTATCAGTGCGATGACGGCCTTGGAAAGCAATAAGATTAATCCTACTTACGAATTGCTGATGCCATTTGGTGCTTATTTAGCAGCAAGAATGAATGTTGAGCAGGGAACGAATTTCGATGTGCAAAAGCTACTTGCGTGGACGTTCGATGGAACGGCCGTTTGCCGTGAGGGTTGGGGTGTTTTAACGGGGAAGTGGAATGGATATGATATTTCTGGCGTGGTTGGAAGTACCGTTGATCATGGCGGTTATGGTTTTTTAATGAATACTTTTGATGCAGCCTGGCCATTGATCCCAACGGTTCGTTATGATCCATCTTATGCCAATGCAATTGGGAAATGGATGTTAAATGCCGTAAACGCTTCACGTTTTTTTTATCCGCAGTATATGCCTGCTGATCGACAGACCATCCCGCAACATGCTGCTGTAACTAAAGGTGTAATCGCTTATGAAGGCTTCGCCAAAACTTCTACTTTTGATACCCTTTACATGGACAAAAAAGGGCCGGTTGCGCAGGGAGATGGGCCAAAATGGGTACCAGGTAAAAACCCTGATGTATCCCAATTTAGTGTTTATGGTAGCGGCCACGTCGGAATATTCGGCGCCATCGTGGAGAAAACTAATATCGAAGGTGTGTTGAAACTGGATGTTTTGGCTACTGATTTTTACAGAAATAAAGCTTATCCAACCTATTTAATTTATAACCCTTATGCGCAAAGTAAAACCGTTGCGTACAAAGTAAAAGGAATTAAAAAAGTTGATCTATACGATGCAATTAGTCAAAAGGTAATTGGTAAAAATATTGCCGCTAAAAGTAATGTTTCTATTGCTGGCAATCATTCTGTTTTAATTGTAGAGGTACCTGCCGGAAGCAAATTAACAACCACTAATAAAAAACTAGTCGCAAACGGAATCGTGATCGACTATATGAAGAAATAAGTATCTACTTATGCGCTTAAATTAACGAAGCACTGCCTTAGGGTGGTGCTTTTTTTCGTCAGCATGAAGTTGAACGGATGTATTGGTCTTATATGCCGAAGATAGAAATGATGGTATTATTCATTTTTAGTTTAATAAATGATGAAATGTTTGCTTGCTGTAGGTGATAGCCCAAAAAAAAAGTGTTCCGGGTTTAAACCGGAACACTTTTCTATTTACTAGGCTTTGCCTTAATTTTTGGTCTTTCTGCTTTAAGCTTTCTCTTAGTATCCAAAAATCTGTTCTAAATTTAGTTTGGTAACAGCGCCAAATTTAGCTAAATCTGCAAGGTTGATTTTTTTCTCTGAAGCCACAACGCAATAACTATATGGTTTACCAGAAATATTACCATTATGGAATGATTTAACGTCAGCGAAAGTTAACGGCTTTAAAGCTGCATACTCATCAATTCTTGAATCATGATCGAAACCTAATTTCTGATCAGCTAAATATGTGTAAATGATACCATCTTTAGTGATTCTTGTCGTTTCAATTCCATTCAATGAATTACTTTTAGAAAGATCAAATGATTTATCAGACTCCGGTAATACCGTCAACAACTCGTTCATTCCTGCTACAGCCTCGTTCATTTTATCAGCTTGCGTACCTACGTAAGCAATCATCGTATTTTCTTTTTCTTTGCTATTTGGCGAAGAATAAACTGCAAAAGTAGAGTAAGCTAAAGCTTTAGATTCACGGATGGTTTGAAACACGATAGAACCCATGCCACCACCAAAGTAATTATTGAATAAGCCAATTTTTGCCGCATTTGCCGGATCATATAATCCAGAATTACGTACCCAGCGGATTTCAGCCTGCACCATATCATAATCTGCAAAGTAAACTTTGTTAGAATCGGTTTTGGTGTACACAAACTTTTTCATTGGTGCTGCAGGCGTAAATTCTTTAGCTAATGCATGAACTTTGGTAATATCAGCAGAAAATGCAGGTAACGTTTTCGGGCCAAAATAAGTGATGGTGTGCTTATAATTGGTTAAGTTATGCAACAAGTAAATCAAATCTGAAGATTTCATGTTTTTGATTTCATCATTGCTTAATCCGTAATTGAAAGGATTATCCGAGCCATATTGAGCATAACTCATCAAACCTCCTAAAATAGAAGCCTTGTTTAATTTTGCATTTTCTCTCGATTTCAATAAGCGACCTTTTAAATCTTCCAAAGCTTTTTCATTTGGCTTGCAGTTTGCAAGCACGTCTTCTAACAACAATACTGCTTTATCAAAATTCTCTTGTAAACCACTTAAAGAAACTGTTGTGATTTCGGTGCCTACATTAATGTTATAGTTGCAGGCAAGATTATAAAATGCTCTACTAATGTCTTCCGCAGAATATTTATCTGTACTTAAAAATGCCAAATATTGCGATGCATATGGCAATAATTTGTAATTGTAAGAACCCATATCAAAACGGTAGCTCATGCGAAATATACCATTTTCTGTATTCTGAACGGTAATCACATCTGCAATACCAGCTTTACCAAAATTCAAATCTTTTTGATAATCTAAAAACTTTGGTGCAATTGGTTTTACAGGAGAACTGATAATGGTTTTGGTGAAAGGAGAAACCTCATTAGCATTGGTTTTTACTGCGGTGATGGTTGGTTTTTCAACTTTGATAATGCTTTTATCTTCACCTTTATGTTTTAAGATGGATACATAATTATTGATGAAAAACTGATTGGCAAAATCTACAATTTCTTTCTTCGTTACTTTTGCCATCGCATCGGTTGCAGCTAAAGTTTTGTCCCACTCGGTACCACGATTTTGAATGAAAGCATCCATGGTTGCGTTGGCACGAACATCATTGTTATCATAGCCCTGAAGTTCTGCTAATTTGATATTGGCAACCGTTGCTTTTATTAAACTTTCGTCGAATTCACCTTTTTTAAGCAAATCAACTTGTTCTAATAATAGTTTTTGTGCGTCTTCTAAACTTTGTCCGGCTTTAGGTGATCCAGACAAAATAAAGATTCCATAATCCTTCATTTGATTATAACCCGCTCCAGCTCTCAACATTTTTTGCTGTTTATTAATGTTGATATCCATTAAACCAGCTTTACCGTTTGATAAGATGCTGCCAATCAGATCAAGCAATAAACTCTGGCGGCTGTTTTGTGCAAAACCACGATAAGCTACATAAAGACTTTCGGCGCTTGGGCCATAAATATCAACCTTTTGAACCTGAGTTAGTGGTTTTTCAGGTGCCGGATTGTACAATGCCAATGGCTTTGAAGCCATGTATGAAAAATTCTTATCGATTTTTTTGATTAAATCATCGTAGTTAATATCACCCGACATAATTAAAGCCATATTATTTGGCACATAATATTTGTTGTAATATTTTCTGATTTCAACCAGTGAAGGGTTTTTCAAATGCTCGATGGTACCAATGGTAGTTTGTTGACCGTAATTATGTGTTGGAAATAATGAATAAAGCATTTTCTCGTACATTTTACGTCCATCATTGTCCATTCCAATGTTTTTCTCTTCATAAACGGCTTCTAATTCTGTATGAAAAATACGGAAAACCGGAGCACGGAAGCGTTCAGCCTGAAGTGATAAAAACTTATCTATTGCATTTGATGGCAAATCTTCCTCATAAACAGTTTCTTCAACTGATGTATGGGCGTTGGTAGAATTGCTACCAATCGATTTCATCATCTTATCATATTCATTTGCAATTGAATATTCAGATGCCTCGCCAGAAACTTTATCAATCTCTTTGTAAATTTCCTTACGTTTGGCTGGGTCGGTAGTTTTATTATAAGTTTCGTAAAGTGCCTCTATTTTATCTAATAATGGTTTTTCTTTAGCATAGTTTAAAGTTCCAAACTTATCAGTACCCTTAAACAAAAGGTGCTCTAAGTAATGGGCCAAACCCGTGTTGGTTCTCGGATCGGTATTACTACCCGCTCTTACTGCCATTTTGTAAGTAATGTTCGGCTCCTTATTATTTTGCGATAAAATGACGGTCAATCCGTTTTTCAGCGTATAGAAACGCGATTTTGTAGGGTCGTTGGTTACATACTTATAAGGGTAGCCACCAGAATTACCTGTTTTCCATTGGTACGCGGTTTGAGCTTTCACGCCCGAACTTGCAACAAGAAAACAAGCTAACGTAAATAGTTTGATTTTCATTTATTTGATTTTGGTTTATGATTGTGATTGGAGCATTTGGTTACTGTAAACCAATTACAGCAGTCAGTTAATAAGTTATTTATCCAAATATATATGGTTTCAATCATGGAATGAAATGCTTTAAGAATTTTCTAACTAATCATGTAGTAATAAATCATTTTAGCAGATAAAACTATGCGTTATTGTGCCTTGATTTTATATTCTGTATTTTTACCGACATGACAAAGCACAAGGCAAAACCAAATATTTTAGTTGTTAACGATGACGGAATTACTGCTACAGGAATAAAAAACCTGATGGAAGTAATGCAGGAAATTGGTAATGTAGTTGTGGTGGCACCAGATAGTCCGCAAAGCGGGATGGGGCATGCGATTACTATTGGCAAGCCGATCCGGTTTGATAAAGTTGACCTTTACAACGGCGTGGAAATGTATAAATGCAGTGGAACGCCGGTTGATTGCGTTAAACTTGGCGTTAATAAAATATTCAAAGGCCAAAAACCTGATTTATGTGTATCTGGAATCAATCATGGTTTAAATAATTCAATTAACGTTTTGTATTCTGGCACCATGTCGGCAGCAGTGGAAGGAGCTATTGAAAAAATTCCATCTATTGGTTTCTCCATGGATGATTTTGCAGCTGATGCAGATTTTAGCCATACCAAAAAATATATTAAAGATATTTGTTTACAGGTGCTGGAAAATGGCTTGCCGGAAGGTGTTTTGCTCAATGTGAATTTTCCAAAAGGTGATCAATTGAAAGGCGTGAAAATCTGCCGCCAGGCAAATGCAAAATGGATGGAAGAATTCGAAGAACGCGTTGATCCATACAAACGTCCATATTATTGGTTAACCGGAGTTTTTGAGAATTTTGATAAAGGCGAAGATACCGATGTTTGGGCTTTGGAACACGGGTATGTTTCAGTTGTTCCGGTTCAGTTTGATTTAACGGCACACCACGCCATTCAAACTTTAAACGGATGGAATTTTACAGGTGCTGATCAATTGAAATCTGATCAAGGCAAAGCGACCATTTCCGCCCCTGACGGAATTAACCTGGGCTAGTTTTCAGCGATGAACGAAAAGCTAAGAAAACTGAACGATTCGGTATGGATCGGATTAGGTATCGGACTGATGATCCCTGCAATTTTATGCTCCATCGCCTGGTACATCATTCATCATGTCGCATCGTTAGCAAAAGCGGATTTATTATACATCGGTGGCATAGCAGTTAACGCTTATGTGATGCAACACTTTTTCAAATACAATAAATTAAATATTGGCCGGGGAATTTTAGCCGCCACATTTTTGTGTGCCTTCATTTTTTTCGCCTATAAAGTTTTTTAAAACTATAACCGTCATTGCGAGGTACGAAGCAATCTTATTTTAGATATCCGATTTAAGATTGCTTCGTACCTCGCAATGACGATAAGTGAGTTACTCCAATGAAATACTACCTCGTAGCCGGAGAAGCATCAGGCGATTTACACGGTGCAAATTTAATGAAAGCTTTAAAGCTGGAAGATCGTGATCCCGTGTTCCGTTATTTTGGTGGCGATAAAATGCAGGCTGAATGTGGTGAATTGGTAAAACACTATGCCGATATGGCTTTCATGGGTTTTACCGAGGTAGTACTAAATCTAAGAACGATCTTCAAAAATCTTAAAAAATGCAAGGAAGATATTTTAAGCTGGAAACCTGATGTGCTGATCCTGATCGATTTTCCTGGTTTCAATTTAAAAATTGCTGAATTTGCAAAAGAAAATAATATCAAGGTTTGCTATTACATCTCTCCGAAAATTTGGGCATGGAACCAAAAGCGTGTGCTCAAAATTAAAAAGGTTGTCGATCATATGTTTTGCATCCTTCCATTTGAGGTAGATTTTTACAAGGAGTGGGGCATGGACGTGGATTATGTCGGAAACCCACTTTTGGATGAGCAAGCAGCATTTTCACCTGATCCTCAATTTTTAACAAATCACAATTTAAGCGGCAAAAAAATCATCGCCTTACTACCTGGCAGCAGAAGGCAGGAAATAGAGCGGTTGCTGCCCGTCATGTTAAGCATTACTGATCAGTTCCCGGATTATCAATTTGCAATTGCTGCTGCACCAACATTTGATCAGGCATATTATCATCAATTTATAAAAGGCAAAAAAGTCACTCTTTTATTTAGTAATACTTACAATCTACTTCATCACGCTCACGCTGCAATAGTGGCTTCGGGAACTGCAACATTAGAAACGGCTTTATTCAAGGTTCCACAAGTGGTAGTTTATCGCGGTGGGGCCATTTCTATTGCTATCGCGAGGATGTTGGTGAAAATTAAGTTCATTTCACTGGTCAATCTGATCGTCGATAAAAAAATTGTTACAGAGCTCATTCAGGAGGATTGTAATTCAAAGAAATTAAGCGAAGAACTTCAGGCAATAGTTTCAGGTGAGGGACGAAAAACCATGCTTAGTAATTACGAGGATTTACTTTTATTAATGGGAAAGCCCGGCGCATCTGAAAAAACAGCGAAGTTAATTTTTAATTATCTCAAAAAATAAATATTGTAATGATTAAAATTTAATTAGAGTACAGGAGCTCCAATGCCTATAACTCAGTGAGAAATGAGGTAAATTTAAGTAAAACGTTTTTGTAACATTTTTTTTACTATTAAATCGATTTACTACACTTGAAATTTTTTTAACATTGGTAAATTAATCATACCCTTTAAACTAGCGCTAACCTAAATAAATCATGCATTTCTATGTGTAATGGAATTTTTATAAAGTTATTTCCATAAAACATCTTCGAGAACCTATTCAATTTCCAACAAAATAACAAAATAGCTAATGAAAATTAATTTACTAAAACTTACTGGTCTCTCTGCAATTGTATTGTCGAGTTTGCCAGCGTTTTCGGAAGGCTTTGATCATAAAGATCATAAGAAATTATTCGGATTCGACATCCCCTGGCATCAAGTTAGTGCTAAGCAAACGATTACAGGTAAAGTTGTTGATGAACAAAATCTTCCTGTCCCCGGTGTTGGTGTTAAAAATATCACATCTGGTGTTTCATCAATTACGGATCCGAATGGACAGTTTAAGATTGAAGCAAATGCAAATGATGTGCTTCAATTTACGTACATCGGTTATAAAACTCAGAATATAACTGTAGGTACTCAAACCAGCTTAAACATTAAACTTGCAGTATCGGCCGATACTAAGCTTGATGATGTGGTAGTAGTTGGTTACGGTACACGTAGCCAAAGAGAATTGACATCGGCAATTACCAAAGTTGATACCTCACAGTTCAGACAAAGTGGTGCTAGAAACGCCCTTGATTTATTGCAAGGTAAAGTAGCCGGCCTGCAAATTTCAAGAAATAGTTCAAATCCAAATTCAGGTGTAGCTATACAGCTTCGTGGGGTAACTTCCATTTCCGGATCACTTTCTCCACTAATTGTTATCGATGGTATCCCGGGAGGTAACTTGGATTTACTTCAACAAGACGACATCGAATCTTTTACAGTGTTAAAAGATGGGTCGGCAGCAGCAATTTATGGTACTCGTGCCAATGCCGGTGTAATCTTAGTAACTACTAAGAAAGGGCGTAAAGGGCCTTCTCAGTTCAGCTACAACGGTTACCTCAGACATGAAACCTTATATGAACGCCCTGATTTTATGAATGCAACTCAGTTTCGGGAAAAACTGGCAAGCGGACAATATGTAGCTAAGGATTTTGGAGGCGACTTTGATTATTTTAATGACCTGATTAACAAAGATAATCTAACCAATTACCAAAATCTTTCTGTTGCTGGTGGTGGCGATAAATCTAGCTATCGTGCTTCATTTACTTATAATAAATTGGACGGTTTCTCCCAGGCGAACAGCAGAGAGCAATATCAGTTTAGAATGAGCCTAACACAAAAGGGTTTTAAAGACAAGGTTTCTGCAATGTTTAATATTGCATCCAATATTAATAATGCCAATTTATTAGGTGGCGGAGGTTGGGAAACTGTGTTAGTTAAAAATCCTACAGAATCATATTTTAATCCTGATGGCTCTTATTTATTTACTAGAAACATTACTAACGAAGTTGCTCGTTTAGCACAGGAAAAAAACAAAAGAAGTCAGCAAACATATTCAGTGGATGGTAAGATCGACATTGATATTATAAAAGATTTGAAAGCTTCGGCATTTGTTGCTTATCAGAGAAATCAGTTTGTTGATAACCAGTATCGCCAGATCGGAAGTCAAAATTCTGTTGAAAATGGTGATTCTCCAGGTGGTGGCTACGCTTACAAAGGGACTCGGCTAGAACAAAATTTCAACTTTGAACCTACGATAGAATACAATAAAGCGATTAATGAAAAACACCGTTTAACTGGAATGGTAGGATATTCTTATCGTTATGAAGTAAATGAAGAATTTAGTGCAAATAACCGTGGCTACACGAATGATCTTTTTGAAGAAAATAACTTAGGTAGTGTGCCCGTTGGAGTAAACAGAATCGGCATCGCTAGTAATAAAAACGATAATACGCTAATTGCATTATTCGGTCGTGTACACTATACATTTGATGGTAAAGTGAACTTTGAAGCGGTATTAAGAAGAGAGGGCTCTTCAAGATTTGGAAAAAACAATAAGTGGGCTAGCTTTCCTGCTGTATCTGCTTCATGGGAAATTACCCGTGAGAAATTCATGGAAAATACCAAATGGCTTAATTTCTTAAAGCTAAGAGCAGGTTATGGGGAAACGGGTAACTCTGGTTTTGAAAACTATGCATCGCTAGTAACACTAAGTACTGGTAATTTATATCCTTTCCCAGGAAATAACTGGCTACAAACATACGGTCCTTCTCGTAATCCAAATCCAGATTTAAGATGGGAACGTAAACGTGAATACAATTTAGGTGTAGATTTTGCAATGTTTGATAACAGATTAAGTGGTTCAATAGAGGTTTTCAAACGTAACACTGTTGATTTACTTTATACTTATACTTCTCCTCAACCTCCATTTGTTCAAAGTTCAATATATACCAACGTAGGTACTATTTCAGCTAAAGGTTTAGAGCTTTCATTAAGCTATGCTGCAATGAAAGGAAAGGATTTTACGTGGAATATTGATTTTGCAGGAAGTACTATCGACAATAAATTAGTGACTTTCTCTAACGATATCTATAAAAGAGATATGGTGGAGTTTGGTAGCATTGGTGGCGCAGGTGCCCTCGGAAATGCATACCGTACCTATGAAGGTCGTAATATTGGCGAGTTTTGGGGTAAGCGTTTTGCAGGCTTTACACCAGACGGTAAATGGTTGTTTACCAACCGTGCCGGACAGGCAGTTCCGAATGCGCAAATCAATACTTCTCCTTTTAGAGATCAAACTGATCTTCAGCCAATTGGAAATGCCATTCCGAAATATTATCTTTCATTGGGGAACACTTTTACGTACAAACAATTTGACTTAAGAATTTTCTTAAGAAGCAAGTTGGACTTTGACGCACTTAACACCGTTGCCTTATCTTACGGAAATAAATTTGGAACTCAAGGTAACTTGTTAAACAGTGCTTTTACCAAATACGCTGAAATCAATGATACATACATGTATTCTGATTATTATTTAGAGAATGCAAGTTTTCTAAAACTCGATGAGGTAACGCTTGGGTATACATTTAAATTCAAAGATAAAGCGTTCAGAAGCTTACGCGTTTATGCGGTAGGCCAAAACTTGGCATTACTAACAGGTTATACAGGCAACGACCCTGATACCATTCAGGATGTTGGTTTAGGAAATGAAATCAATGGACGCAGTTTAGGTATCGATGTTAGAAGTCCTTACCCAACAACAAGAAGCTTTGTTTTCGGTGTTAATTTTGGATTTTAATAATAAAAGAAATGAAAACATATAAAAAAATCATCCTCTCTGCATTAATAGTATCGCCGATATTTTTTAACGCATGTACTAAACTAGATGAGACGGTATATAGTCAATTAATTACAGATAATTATTACAATAATAAAAACGAGGTGCTTTCTGCAGTATTAAGACCTTATACTCATGCCAATGCCTGGGCAACTCCTTCAGGCCAGGATGGCTGGTGGAGGCCAGCAGAACTTTCTGGCGACCAACTGGCCTGGCCAACTAAAGGTCGTCATGGTGAAGATGGTGGTAAATGGAAACGTTTGCACTACCACACTTGGTTAGTAGATGATGGGCCATTAAATAATGCTTGGGCACTAATGTTTGGCGGGGTTGGATATTGTAATGATCCTATTGAAAATCTAGAGAAACGTACTTTACAACAGATGGGTGTAACTCAGGTAGAGAAAGATGCATACATTGCCGAGTTGAAACTTTTGAGAGCTTATCATTATCTTAAATTGATGGATCTTTTTGGAAACATTCCAATTGTTACTCAGATTGGTGTGCCAGCTAAGCCAGAAACAAGACCCCGAGCTGAAGTTTTCGCTTTTATTGAAAAAGAAATTAAAGATAACATTGATAAAGCGCCGAAACTTTCAAGAAATATGATTGGCCGCATGACACAAGCAGGTGGATATGCTATGTTAGTGGAACTTTATTTGAATGCAGAAGTTTGGACAGGAACGGCCCGTTGGGATGATTGTATCGCTGCTGCCAATAAATTAATCAATAATGAAGCTGGTGGTCAAAACGGAAATATGGCGCTAGATCCAAATATTACGGATCAGTTTAAGAGTACCAACGACCTTTCGAAAGAAGTGATTTTTGCTATTGCTTATGAGTTTAGGGTAGCAAACTCCCAGCCGTCTTGGACCGGCGAATTCTTCCATTTTCAGCAAGATAGGATTTATGGTGGCTCTAGAAATGGAAATAACGGTGTTGTAATGGTTCCGGGGAATTACACTAAATACGTTAATGATGATTTGAGAAAATCAACCTGGTTGTTACAGGGTCCTCAAGTTAGATTCGATAATGGTGCAGCAGCACTTGCTTCGGGTGGTAATGAGTATGATGGTCAGCAAATTAATTTTGTTGATGAAATTCGAAGAGCGAGAGCCAATTCTACGGTATCTAACATGAGTGAGGGCGAAGAAAATAGCGGTATTCGGTTTAACAAATATAAGTTAGGAAACAATGTTGTGGGCACTGTTAACGGGCAAGCAATTCCTATCGATTTAAACTATAACTGTACCGATTGGAACTTATATCGTTTAACTTGGGTATATTTTGCAAAGGCAGAAGCGTTAATGCGTAAAAATGGGGGTTCAGCGAATGCCGAGGCGGTTCAGTTAATAAACGACTGTAAAAAACGTGCTTTTACTGACGCTACATGGCCTGCAAATCAATATACAACGGCTACCTTAACATTGGATGAATTATTAAATGAACGAGGACGTGAATTTGTTTTCGAAGGTTTCAGACGAGATGATTTGATTCGTTTTGGTAAATTCCATACAGCAAGTTGGTGGGATCATACACCATCAGCAGCTTTTAGGCAAATCTTCCCAATCCCACTAATTCAAAGAACACTTAACGAAAACCTGCGTCAAAACCCAGGATATTAATTTAAAAACACAAAAGGCACTATAGAGTGCCTTTTGTGTTTTTAACAAAAATTAACATTCAAGCCAACTACATTTGCCTCAGAACTAAATCGATTAATTTTCAAAAAATATTAATCATTATACTTTATATTAGCAAAAATTCAAAAACGATTCTGAGGATGGTATCTTTTTGAAAATGTAATAATTTGAACGCCCAATAATGAAAACCCTTTCAATCAAAGATATTGCTGTTAAGGCAGGTGTCTCCATCACAACTGTTTCATTTATCATCAATGGTAAAGCCAAAGAAAAATCGATTAGTGAAGCTGTTATTAAAAAGGTAGAAAAAATTATCAAAGAAAGTGGTTATAAACCCAACCAGATCGCCAGGAGTTTAAGAACAGGCAATTCCAATATTATAGGTTTAATTATTGAAGATATTTCAAATTCATTTTTTTCCCGTATCGCTCGCTTAATAGAAGATAAAGCATATAAAAAAGGATATAAAATTATCTACTCCAGTACGGAGAACAATTTAGAAAAGGCAAAGGAACTGATCAATATGTTCAAATCGAGGAAGGTAGATGGTTACATCATTTCGCCAACCAAAGGCATTGAAGAAGATATTCAGGTGCTCCTTTCAGATAATAAACCAGTGATCTTATTTGATAGGAATTTATCAGATATTGATACACATTACGTGGGCGCCGATCATTTCCAGGCTTCCTATCAATCTATTGAAAGCTTTATTAAAAACGGCAAAGGGAAAATTGCACTGGTAACTACCGATATTGATGTAGAACAAATTATCGAACGTTTTGAGGGATATAAGAAGGCACTCATCGACCATAATATCCCATACAATGATGAGTTGGTACTTAAAATCCATTTCAACCAGGATGAGGCTGAAACCATAGAACAGATGAAATTATTATTCAGCTCTAAGGATATTGATGCTGTACTCTTCGCTACCAACTATTTAGCCATCAGTGGATTAAAGGCTTTAAAGCAGCTCAATAAAAAAATAGGAGATGAACTTTCCGTTATCGCTTACGATGATCATGAAGTTTTCGAACTCCACACACCAAGCATCTCTGCTGTGCAGCAACCATTAGAAGAGATTGCCGAAACCGTTATTCAGCTAATACTCAATCAGCTTTCTTCTAAAAATAAACTAGAAAACCAAAAGGTGATTATTCCGGCAAAGCTAATCGAAAGATAACTAATAGTTCATCGTCACATAAATGTTGCATTTTGGAGCTTTCAAAATGAATTTTAATTCTTTAATATTGATCTAGTAAAACGTTTTACGCCAGACAGGCTTAACTAGTCGCTAACCAATATCATACATTAACATTTTTCTTTCGTTACAAACTGAAAGATTTTAATTGGTAAGATTAGTAAAACGTTTTAATGATATTAACCAAATTAGCCATTTATGAGAAATTTCTACCTGTTAGTATGCTGCTACGTCCTACATTTTAGCGTTCAGGCGCAAGACAAAATTCCTGCATATCCTTTAATCGCACATGACACCTATTTAAGCATCTGGTCTTTCGGCGATGGACTAAACAATTCCGTTACCAAACACTGGACTGGAAAAGAGCAATCGCTTTTGGGTGTAATTAAGGTAGATGGAAAGTTTTACAGATTCTTAGGTGCTGAATCCAAAAATTACAAAACTATTCTTCCGGCAGCAGATGAAACCAGTTATCAGGCCAGTTACCTCACTAAAAAAGCAGCTGATGGCTGGAACAGTTTATCATTCGACGATAGTTCATGGAAAAAAGATGATGCGCCGTTTGGAGACGATCAAACAGCTAAAACAAAATGGAACACTGACGAGATTTACTATCGCAGAAAATTTGCTTTCCATTCCACTTCTTCGGCGAAGAAATATTTAAAGCTTAGTCATGATGATAATGTTACTGTTTACCTGAACGGAAAAATGATTTTCCAGAAAGATGGTTGGGTGCATGAGTATATTTATATCCCGATTGAAAATAACCTTTTAAAAGAAGGTGAAAATTTGTTGGCGATCAATTGTAAAAATACTGCGGGAGGAAGGCATTTGGATGCTGGAATTGTAGAAGAAATTCCTAATGGCTCCCAAGTGTTAAAAGCCGTTCAAACCAATGTTGCTGTTGAGGCAACCAACACCATTTACGATTTTAAATGTGGTGGCGTAAACCTAAAGGTAACTTTTACTTCTCCGTTATTATTGAACAATATTAAACTAACAGCCAGACCAATTAGTTATATCAGCTATGCTGCCAAATCTGCTGATGGAAAAGCGCATAAAGTTGATGTATATTTTAGTGCATCTTCAAATTTGGCAGTAAACACGCCGAATCAATCGGTTTCTGTTTGGAAAAATACCACTAACAATCTGTCGATTTTAAAAGCAGGTACAGTTGAACAACCAGTACTGAAAAAGAAAAATGATGATTTAAGAATCGATTGGGGTTATATGTATGTTGCGGTGCCGACAAAATTTGGTGCAAAGCAATACATCGGTAATCAAATCGACAACCTAAACAGTTTTAAATCGGCTAAATATCCTCAGCAAAGTCAGGCGTTAAACGTAAAAACACAAGACTTGAGTACGGTGATACCTTTTGGCACCGTTGGTCCAAAATCAGTTGAAAAATATGTGATGCTGGGTTACGATGATTTGAAATCTATAGAGTATTTCGGCGATCAGTTATTACCAATCTGGAGAACATCAGCATCAAGTACTTTCGAAAATCAACTTACACAGGCTAATAACGATTATGCAACTTTAAAAGCAAAAACAAAAGCTTTTGATGCGAAGTTAGTTGCCGATGCACTAAAAGCTGGTGGTAAAGAATATGCTGATTTATGCAAGTATGCTTACCGCCAAAGTATTGCGGCGCACAAGATTGTTTATGCACCAAATGGTGATATTTTATTTTTATCGAAAGAAAATTTTAGCGGAGGCTTTATCAACACGGTGGATGTAACTTATCCCTCAGCACCACAGTATCTGCTGTATAATCCTGAATTGTTAAAAGGCATGCTGAACGGCATATTCTACTACTCAGAAAGTGGGAAATGGAAAAAAGATTATCCTGCCCATGATATTGGTACTTATCCTGTTGCCAACGGTCAGATTTATGGGGAAGATATGCCGGTGGAAGAAGCCGGTAACATGATCATTTTAGTTGGCGCAATTGCCAAGGCCGAAGGAAATGCAAGCTACGCAGAAAAGCACTGGAAGGAAATGTCGAGATGGGCAGAGTACTTATTAAAAGAAGGATTTGATCCGGCAAACCAGTTGTGTACAGATGATTTTGCCGGTCACTTAGCCCGTAATGCAAATTTATCGGTGAAAGCAATTGTAGGTTTGGGTGTTTACGCCCAGCTGGCTCAGCAATTAGGGAAAACGGAAATCGCCACCAAATATAGAAGTGCGGCTTTGGATATGGTTAAGAACTGGCAGAAATTGGCTGATGCGGGAGATCATTATGCCCTAACCTTTAACGATAAAAATACCTGGAGCCAAAAATATAACCTCGTTTGGGATAAATTACTGAAGTTAAATTTATTTCCTAATGATGTTTATCGCAAAGAAATCAACTACTATTTAACCAAACAGAACACTTTCGGCTTACCGCTTGACAGTCGTAAAGCTTACACCAAATCGGATTGGATTATGTGGACTGCAACGTTAACCGATAATCAACCGGAATTTCAAAAATTTATAAAGCCCATTTACAAGTATGCTGCTGAAACTACTGATAAAGTGCCGTTAAGTGATTGGCACGAGACCATATCAGGAAAAAAAGCAGGCTTCCAGGCCAGGAGTGTTGTAGGTGGATATTTTATCAAAATGCTGGCCGATAGCTGGGGAATTAAATAAACCATAAAGTACTAACCAACATATAAAAAGAACAAGCAAAAAGAATAACTAATCTATCTGAAAAGATAACTAACCAAGTACAAAACCAACCATTATGAACAAAAAATTTACTAGGCTCATTAAGCTAAGGCTTATGACTAAAGAGAGCGCCTGCAAGTTAGGTGCACTTTCTCTGGCACTTGGATTAACATTTAATGCATCAGCGGGTGCAATAAATATTAATACTTCACCAATGGCAACGAAGGAATCAAAGCGTCCTGCCGCCGATATTGTAATTAGAGGTATAATTAAGGATGAAACCGGAACACCAATTCCTGGGGCAAGTGTTAAAGTAAAAGGCTCTTTAGTAGTTGCCGCTACGGATGTAAATGGAGCGTTTAGCATTAGTGTACCGTCAGAATCTTCAGTACTTATTGTTTCATATGTAGGCTACGAGGCGAAAGAAGTAACTGTGGGTAACCAGAAAAATTTGAACATTCAATTGGCGCCAAGTTCTAATTCACTAGAAGAGGTTGCGGTGGTAGGTTTTGGTACGCAGCGTAAAGTATCATTAATTGGTGCCCAGTCTACCATTGATTCGAAAGAACTTAAGATTCCAGTAGCCAGTGTTACCCAATCGCTAGCTGGTAGAATTGCAGGTGTAGTTGGTGTACAGCGTACGGGTGAACCAGGAAGAAGTGCAGCAGATATCTGGGTGCGTGGTATCTCTACCTTTGGTGGCGGCAGCAGCTCGCCATTGGTATTAGTAGATGGGGTTCAACGTAGCATTGCCAACATCGATCCTGAAGATATTGAATCATTTACAGTTTTAAAGGATGCGTCAGGAACAGCTGTATATGGTGCCCGCGGTGCTAATGGTGTAATCATTGTAAATACGAAAAGAGGTAAAGTTGGAAAACCATCAATCTTTTTTGATTATAATGAAGGCTTAAGCACATTTACTCGCCATCCAGAAGCCTTAGATGGTGTAACTTACATGAATCTTGCTAATGAGGCTTTAACTGGTCGCGGTCAGGCCGCAAAATATTCGCAAGATTATATCAACCGTACGGCTTCTGGTGTCGATCCGTTGGTTTACCCAAATGTAAACTGGATGAATGAATTATTTAAAGACTATAGTCGTCTCCGTAGGGCCAATTTAAATGCTAGTGGTGGTGTAGATAATGCACAATACTATGTGTCATTAGCGTATTATAACGAGAAGGGTTTCTTAAAAACATCCGATTTAGCGTCTTATAATACAGATATGGATTATAAACGTTACAACTTTACCAGTAATTTAAATTTGAAACTTACCGGAACAACTAAACTAGATTTAGGCTTGCAGGGGTTTGTTTCTGCTGGTAACTATCCTGGGGAAACAACAGAATCGATTTTCGGTTCAGCCTTAGATGTATCTCCTGTTGAGTATCCAGTAATTTATCCAGGCGGATTGGTTCCAGGACGTTCTTCAAATGGTGGTTTCCGGAATCCTTATGCCGATTTAACTCGTCGTGGCTACAGAACGGAATATGGCAATCAGCTTTATAGTAATTTAAGAATTACCCAGGATTTAAAAATGCTTACTGAAGGATTATCTGCTTCCGTAATGGCAGCGTTTGATAATGCAAGTAATAATTCTATAAAACGCTCAAAACGCGAAAGCACGTTCTTTTTAAGAGATATTAATAACCCTTATAAAGCAGATGGATCATTGGATTTAATTCAGAGTTTTACCAGTTCACAAAATTACTTGTCTTATGAACCTTCAAGAGGTGGTAACCGTAAGTTTTATGCTGAGGGTTCAATTAATTATGATAGAGCATTTGGCAAACACCGTATTGGCGGTTTAGTTTTAGGTTATTCAGAAGATCGTACAGAACCTTTCGCCGCTAATTTTGCCTCATCGATTCCTTTCCGTCAGTTAGGATTAGCCGCTAGAGCGACCTATTCTTATAACGATCGTTATTTCGCTGAATTTAACTTAGGTTATAATGGCTCAGAATCTTTTGCGCCAAATAAACGTTTTGGTACTTTTCCGGCATTTGGTTTAGGATGGATTCCATCAAATGAAAAATTCTGGGAAGGCATGAAAAACACCATATCGTTCTTGAAATTTAGATACTCTGATGGGGTTACCGGTATCGGTGATTTACCTGGTCGTCGTTTCGCGTATTTAACATTAGTATCAGATAATGGAGGAGCGCCAGATAATGTGCAAGGTTATCAGTTTGGACAAAACTTTGCAAACCCAGGTGGAATTAACGTTACCGATTACGGCGTTGATGCAAGTTGGGCTGAATCACGCAAGCAGGATTTGGGTATGGAGATTAGAACATTAAATGATAACCTTTATTTAATTGTCGATTTATTTAAAGAATATAGAACAGGAATCTTTTTTCAACGAGCATCAATTCCAGGTTATATTGGTCTAACCAATCAGCCTTTCGGGAATTTAGGTGTGGTTGATAACCGCGGATTTGACGCTACGTTGGAATATAACGTTAAGTTGGGTCAGGTTGATGTTGGTTTTAGAGGAACTTTCACTTACAATAAGGATAAAATTGTAGAAGATGATCGCCCTGCGCAACCTTACCCATGGATGAACCGTATCGGTAACAACGTTTTAGGAAGATATGGATATCTTGCTGAGAAATTATTTGATACACAAGCAGAAATTGATGCCAGTGCAACTCCTGGATCAAAAGCTTCTATTCGCCCAGGGGATATTAAGTATACCGACTTAAATGGTGATGGTTTAATTAATGATTATGATAAAACCTACATCGGTCGTGGCGATATTCCGAACAAAGTATATGGTTTTGGCCTAAATGTATCGTATAAAGGTTTTGCATTAAGCACTTTCTTTCAGGGCGTACACGGAGCCGATATTATGTTAGGTGGTTCAGGTATATTTCCATTTAATGGTGGCGGTGGTTTAAGTAATGCTTATACCATTGCAACAGATAGATGGACACCATCTAATCCTAGCCAGGATGTATTTTATCCACGTTTAGCATACGGCGAAGCGGATAATACCAACAATACTTTAGAAAGTTCTTGGTGGGTTAAAGATGTAAATTTTTTGAGGCTTAAAACGGCGCAGCTAAGTTATAACTTACCAAAAAGCTTAACCGAAAAAGTTAAAATCAAAAATGCTGCGGTTTACTTAATTGGTACCAACTTATTTACTTTCAGTGATTGGAAACTTTGGGATCCAGAATTAAATACGGGAGGTAGAGCAAATGGTAACCGTTACCCGCAAACAGCCACATTATCGTTAGGATTAAATCTTAAATTTTAAAGATTACAACAATGAAAAAAATATTATACATCACACTTGTAGCAGGTTTAACATTTGCAACATCGTGTAAAAAAGGATTTCTGGATCAAGTACCTGATGATAGGTTGACACTTGATCAAACTTTTACAACCCGTCAAACAGCTGAAAAATTTCTGGCAAATATTTACAGTCAAATTCCTGATGAATTTGGTCAGCGTAACCCAAATACGGGGCGTAATGCCGGCGTTTGGACAGGCTCATCCGACGAAGCAGAATGGGTGTGGGGTTTCAACCAGTGTAATAACATGAATATTGGTAGCTGGGATGCCAACAGCGGTTTTGTAAACGACTACTGGAACAACTTTTACCGTGGTATTCGCTCTGCCAGTTTCTTTATCGCCAATATTGATAGGGTGACGCAGGACATTACACCACAATTAACAGTACAATATAAAAATGAAGCGAGAGCACTTAGAGCCATGTATTATTTTTACCTGGCACGTATTTACGGACCAGTAGTCCTTTTAGGCGAAAGTGTAATTGAGCCTGATGCACCAACCGAAACATTAAGATTACCTCGTAGCAGCTTTGATGAGTGCATTAATTATATTGTAAGTGAGTTAGATGCAGCCGCAGCAAACCTGCCTGTTAATGCTTCGAGTAACGATAATTATGGTCGCATTACCAAAGGCATGGCTTTAAGTTATAAAGTTCAGGCATTGGTTTTGGCAGCTAGCCCATTGTATAATGGTAATACTGATTTGGCTAACCTTAAGAACAAAGATGGTAAACAATTAATCAATCAAACTTTCGATGCTTCGAAATGGAAGAGAGCTTCGGATGCGGCTAAAGCATATATTACACAGTTTGTTCCGGGTACTTACAGTTTGTTCAGAAAAAATAATGCCGCTGGTAATTTCGATCCATATTTGTCTTGTCGTGATTTATTTATTGATCGTTTCAACAATGAAATCATCATGACACGGGTTGAGTCTTCAATTGGATCTCGCCAATATGAAATGACTCCATATCATAATGGTTCGAACTCAGAGGTGCGGGGTTCGGCAGGTTTAGGTGCAACACAAAATCAGGTTGACGCATTTTTCACAGCTAATGGTCGTACCATTGATGATCCGGCTTCTGGATATGTAAGAACGGGTTCTACAAACTTTCAGGCTCCGGGAAGTCCGATTGCAACAGATACCTATAACCAATGGGTTAACCGCGAACCGCGTTTTTACGTGAATATTACCTATCATAACAGTGTGTGGTTAAACACCAGATTTGGCAATATTATTACTCAATTCAACAATAACGGAAATTCAGGCAAAGCTACTGGGGGTAATGATTATACGGTTACTGGTTATGCCGTAAGAAAAGCACAAGGTTTAGGGAACTGGAATGAAGGTAACCGTCCGGTTATTTTATACCGCGTTGGAAATTTATTCCTTGATTATGTTGAGGCTTTAAATGAATCTACGCCTGGTGATCCTGATATTTTAAATTACTTAAACCAAATCAGACAAAGAGCTGGTATTCCTCAATATGGCTCAGGCGCTGGTCAAATTCCTGCTCCGGCAGATCAGGCAGCAATGAGACAAGCCATCAGGAACGAGCGCCGATCAGAATTGGCTTTCGAAAACGTAAGGTATTTTGATACCAGAAGATGGAAAATAGCTGAAACTACCGATAACGGGCCAATTTATGGCTTAAATATCACTCAGAATTTACCGGCTTTCTTAACCGTAATTCCTTTTGAAACGAGAACGTTTACAAAAAGACATTATTTATTCCCAATCCCTGCAAAAGACGTTAACTCTGATGATTTAATGGTGCAGAATCCTGGCTGGTAAATCCAACAGGTCTAAATACTAAAATCAGGTGGCGCTTACATTCATCTACTTATGTAAGTGCCGCCCTGATATCTTTTAAACCATAAGAACCACACATTATGGAAAACATCTCTATATCTAAAAAATGGCGTACATCAAAAATAATTGCTGCGTTTCTAAGTTTAATCCTGCTCATTTCCTTCAGTTCCTGCAGCAAAAAAGGCACCGAAGAACCTACGCCAAATCCACCAACCTTGCCTCCAACTGTGCCAACGAGTTTTTCTGCTGGCGATGCAACCATTGCATTTAATTCATTCAATAAAATTTACTACAGCACTGCCGATAAACTTTATTACAGTACCACAGAGCAAAAGGGGCTTGCAGCCATCTGGACGCAGGCCATTTACTGGGATATTGTGATGAATGCTTATGAGCGGACCAAAGATCCCGCTTATTACAAAATGATTACAGATATATATGACGGGGGTGCAAAACGTTTCGACAATTACAACTGGGATAATTCCGTAGAATGGTTTATTTATGATGACATGATGTGGTGGGTAATGTCGCTCACCCGTGCTTATGAAATCACTAAAAATCAAGTCTATCTGGATAAAGCCAAATCTGGTTTTGCAAAAGTTTGGAGCGGCTCTTACGATCCGGTAAAAGGTGGCATGTTTTGGGATTTTAAACACAGCGGTAAAAATGCCTGTATTAATTATCCAACGGTAATTGCGGCCATGCGATTATACAACGTTACGAAAGATGAAGCTTATCTCACAAAAGCAAAAGATATTTATGCGTGGTCTAGAATAAACCTGTTTGATATTGCGAAAGGCAGAGTGGCTGACCATAAGGTTGGCGACAATAATCCGGGTTTCGAAGATTATACATACAACCAGGGCACAGCGATTGGTGCTGCGGTAATGCTGTATAAAAATACCAATACGCAAAGTTATTTAGACGATGCCAAAATTGCTGCAAATTACACTAAAAATACCATGAGCGATCCGAGCGGGATTTTACCCGCTGAGGGAGATTGGAACGAACAAGGCGTATTAAAAGCAATTTTTGCTCAATACTTAGCAGATTTAGCCAAAGCTTATCCTGCTGGTGATTATGCAAAATGGGCTGTCTTTAATGCTAATACCGCATGGGGCAACCGGGATTTCGGCCGCGGCATTATGCACAGAAACTATAAAGTTCCCTGCCCAACAGGAATTGTTCAATCGTATGAATCGAGTAGTGCTGTTGCATTTATGCAGCTTTTTGCTCCAACTAATTAGATGCAGCTATGAAAAAGTTAAAGTTCTACGCATCAATTTCATTCTTGGCTTGGGCCTGCATTGATCAAGGTAATGTTGCTGCTCAGGTAAAATCCAAGCAAAAAACTTCCTTTCAGGTTTCTGCACCCTGGAGTCCTGATTACGATGTACGTTCAGATATCGCAATGGTGTATGGCATAAATGATGATGGCGGAAAGTTTGAAGAGCGGGTGAAGGGATATCGTGATAAAGGCTATGAAGTCCAATTCATGACTGGAATTGCCTGGGGACAATATAAAGATTACTTCCTGGGTGAATGGGATGGAAAAAATCATCTGGATGAAGGCCAGATGATGCGTAATGGCGAAACCATCTGGCATGGTAAAAATGTACCTTACATTGTACCAACGGCTACGTTTCTTACTTACATGAAAACCCATGTAAAACGGGCTATTGATGCTGGTGTAACAGCAATTTATCTCGAAGAGCCAGAATTTTGGGCCCGGGCTGGTTACAGCCAGACTTTTAAAGACGAGTGGCAAAAATATTATGGTTTCCCGTGGATGGCTCAGCATGAATCGCCAGAGGCAACTTATTTATCTTCTAAATTGAAATATCAGCTTTACTTCAATGCGCTTAAAGAAGTTTTTAGTTATGTAAAAACATATAGTGAAAGCAAAGGTAAAAGGGTAAAATGTTTTGTGCCTACACATTCTTTAATCAATTACTCCTCATGGCAAATTGTAAGTCCGGAGGCCAGTTTGGCTAATTTGGAAGGTATGGATGGTTACATTGCCCAGGTATGGACAGGAACCTCGCGTGAACCGATTTATTATAATGGACTGGAAAAGGAACGTGTTTTCGAAAATGCCTTTCTGGAATACGGATCAATGGTTTCGATGACCGCACCAACAGGCCGGAAGATTTACTTTTTAACCGATCCTATTGAAGACAGATCCAGATCGTGGGGTGATTACAAAGTGAACTATGAGGCTACTTTCACTGCAGAATTGTTATATCCAATGGTTGATAATTATGAGGTGATGCCATGGCCGAACCGTATCTACAGAGGTAAATTTCCGGTTGAGGGAATGAAAGAACGTCAGCCGATTTCACCAGCTTATGCCACGCAGATGCAGGTAATGGTCAATTCCCTAAATCAAATGCCATTATCAAAAAACACATTAAATGGAAGTCATGGTATTGGTGTTTTGCTATCAAATTCTATGATGTTTCAGCGTTTCCCTACCCATCAGGGATATGATGATCCACAATTATCAAACTTTTATGGAATGGCTATTCCCTTGTTGAAGCAAGGTATTCCGTTAGAAACCGTGCATATTGAAAATCTTGCCAATAAAAATACCTTAAAAGACATAAAGGTTTTGATCATGAGTTATGCAAACATGAAACCTTTATCAGCTGATTTTCACCTGGAGTTGGCTAAATGGGTGAAAAATGGGGGCGTACTGCTTTATTATGGACGAGATAACGATCCTTTTCAAAATGTAAAAGAATGGTGGAACAGCAATGGTAATACTTTTAAGGCACCTTCTGAGCACCTATTTAGATTGTTGAATGTTCCACAAAGTGAGAGTGGGGGGATTTATGAGGTTGGTAGAGGTAAGGTTTATCTGATTCGTAAAGATCCAAAAGAATTTATTTTAAAAGCCAATGGCGATGACGATTTTATGGTTAATGTAAAACGAGCGTACGAGAACGATGCGAAAGCGGGTAAATTTATTATAAAGAACAACTTTGTTTTAGAGCGTGGCCCATTTGTTATTGCAGCTGTTTTAGATGAAGGTCAGAGCAAAGAACCTTTAATTTTAAACGGGACTTTTATTGATTTATTTGATCCTGCACTCCCTGTGTTAAATACGAAAACTATCCAACCCAATACGCAGGCTTACTTATTTGATGTTAACAAAACTGAAAATAAAAATAAACCGCAGGTTTTGGCAGCAGCGGCGAGAATAACCGATGAAGTTTCGGCCAAAAAATCCTATCAGTTTTTAGCAAAGAGCCCATCTAAAACAAATAGCATCATGCGCATTTTATTAGCCTGTAAACCCACAAAAATTACAGCCAGTACAGGGGGTAAAAATTTATCGCTTATGCAAAATAACTGGGATGAAAAATCGAAGACGCTTTTATTGGGCTTCGAAAATTTTAGCGAAGGCGTGAACGTTAACATCAGCTGGTAAGTTAAATACTTCATCATTTTATGCCTTCCTAAGAGAGAATAAATGAGTTTTCTGCGCTGGAAAAACATCGCTCAAGCAGTTGTTTGAGCAGAGCACATTCATTAACAAGACATTGATTTTCGCTGAGGCGAAAAATAAATACATAATTGATCAACCACACAACCACACAAATGAAACTTAAATTTTTAGCCACCATTTTAATTTGTTTTGCTGCCAAAGGGTTATTGGCGCAACAGATAGATTTGGTAAATTATGTCAATACCCTTCAGGGAACAAACTCCAAACACGAACTGACCCGGGGGAACACTTATCCAACTACAGCGCTGCCTTTTGGCATGCATACCTGGACACCTCAAACGGGCAGAAACGGAGATGGATGGAAATATCAATATTTTAAAGATAAGATTAGGGGTTTTCAGCAGGCGCACCAGTGCAGTTCATGGAGTAGAGATTATGCGGTGTTTTCGTTAATGCCGATGGTTGACCAATTGGTTGTTGATGAAAATCAACGTGAAACCAAGTTTAGTCATGCCAATGAAATTGCTAAACCTAATTATTATAAGGTTACTTTAGATAATCAGATTACCACTGAAATTTCGCCATCAGAACGTGGTGCACATTTAAGATTTACTTATCCAAAGGCAAAGAAAAGTTTTCTGATTCTGGATGGATACACCCGTTTAAGTGGCGTTCAAATTTATCCGAAGGAAAATAAAATAACGGGCTATGTAAATAACGGCGAAGGTTTTAAAAAAGGATGGAAGAGTTATTTTGTATTGAAATTTGATCAACCGATTAAAGCTTACGGAACCTGGGAAAACAGAAAAAACACCATTAATCCTGATTCAACTTTGGCAGATGGACTTGGAAAGGGTGCTTATATCGAATTTAAAGCCGGTACAAAAGTTCAGGTTAAAACGGCTTCATCATATATTAGTCTGGCACAGGCCGAATTAAATTTAAAGTCAGAGCTGGGGGCTGACAAAACTTTAGAACAAACTAAAGCTAAAGCTGCATCAGTTTGGAATAAATCGTTAGGGAAGATAGTGGTTGAAGGCGGAACTAAAGCCGACATGGAGACGTTTTACTCGTGTTTTTTCAGGGCCAGCCTTTTCTCACGAAAATTTTACGAAATCGATGCGAATGGTAAACCGCATTATTTTAGTCCGTATGATGGAACGGTTCATGCAGGTTATATGTATACGGATACAGGATTTTGGGACACCTTCAGGGCCCAGTTTCCACTGAATACTTTGGTTCAACCAGAGATGCAGGGACGATACATGCAAGCAATGACTGAAGCCTATGAGCAATGTGGCTGGCTACCTTCATGGTCGTTTCCGAGCGAGGCTGGAAGCATGATCGGCAATCATGCCATTTCACTTTTTACCGATGCATGGGCGAAGGGTTTACACACTTTCGATCCGAACAAAGCTTTAGAGGCCTATCTGCATGAAGCAACCAATAAAGGGCCCTGGGGGCCTGCAAACGGGCGTGATGGTTGGAGAGAATATTATCAGTTAGGTTATGTTCCTTATCCAAAATATCGCGAAGCGACAGCAAAAACGTTGGAATATGCTTACGATGATTACTGTGGTTATCAGCTTGCAAAAATGACTGGTAATAAATTTTATATGGATATTTTCGAGCGCCAGATGTATAATTATAAAAATGTTTATGACCCCGCAACCCATTTTATGAGAGGTAAAGATGTTAATGGAAAATGGGCGCCAAATTTTGATCCGATCGAGTGGGGTGGACCCTTTACAGAAGGCAATGCCTGGCATTGGCAGTGGTCGGTTTTTCAGGATACAAAAGGATTAATTAACATGATGGGCGGCAATGAAAATTTTGTTGCTAAGTTAGATTCTGTATTTTCGCAGCCGAATAAAGTGAAAGTGGGTACATACGGTGGTATGATTCACGAGATGACGGAGATGGTAATGGCCAACATGGGGCAATATGCGCATGGCAATCAACCGATTCAGCACATGGTTTATTTGTATAATTATGCCAATCAACCGTGGAAAGCTCAGTTTCATGCACGGGAGGTAATGAGCAAATTATACAACGCGACCGAAAACGGGTATCCTGGAGATGAAGATCAGGGACAAACCTCGTCGTGGTATGTGTTAAGTGCATTGGGCTTTTACAGCGTTACGCCCGGAACAGGAGAATATGTGTTCGGTAGCCCAATGTTTAAAAAAACCACCATTAACCTGGAAAATGGGAAAAAGTTTGTGGTCGATGCTCCGGAAAATAGTGTATCAAATGTGTATATCAAGTCTGCCAGCTTGAATGGTAAATCTTACACACGCACTTTTATTACCCATCAGGATTTACTCAAGGGAGGAACATTAAAATTAGAAATGAGCGATAAACCTGCTTTGGATAAAGGTTTAACAGAAAGTGATAAGCCATTTTCATTAACAAACTAGTTTAACGTTTTAGTAATGGTTAGAAAAAATTATTTTTACAGAAATATTTAGAGAAAAGAATGGAAAAGCCTGTAGCATTAGGTGTAGATATTGGTGGCTCGCACATCACAGCCGCCTTAATTGATTTGGAAAAAAGAACTTTGATTGAGAATTCGATAAAGCGTAGTGCTGTAAATTCGCAGGAAAGTAAAGAAGTGATATTAAACGCCTGGGTGGAGATTATTAATGATGCTTTTGATGGCTTGCCGTTTGAATCAAGATTGATAGGAATCGCAATGCCGGGTCCTTTCGATTATGAACTTGGCGTTTCCTTAATTAAAGATCAGGATAAGTTTAAATCATTGTACCAGGTTAACGTCAAAGACGAATTAGCAAAGCGATTAGATATTCCATCAGAAAATATTCATTTTATTAACGATGCAGCGGGCTTTTTGCAGGGTGAAGTTTTTGCTGGTGCTGCGAAAGGAAATGCCAATGTTTTAGGACTAACATTAGGCACCGGTCTAGGCTCATCTCTTTGCATTAACCATAAAGCAACTGATGCAGCGCTGTGGAACTCTCCATTTTTAGATGGTATTGCTGAAGATTATTTAGCAACACGCTGGTTTGTAAAAAGATATTCTCAATTAAGTGGTATTAGTTTGGATGGCGTGAAAGAGTTGGTTAATGCTGCAAAAACCGATCATTTGGCAACACAGGTTTTCATGGAGTTTGGTTATAATCTGGCGCAATTTTTAATTCCAATTATTAATAAGCATAAAATTGATACAGTAATTGTTGGTGGAAATATTGCACAGGCATTTAATGAATTCTCGCCAGAACTTATTGCAACCTTAAAGGGTAATGACATCTATGCCGGAATTAAAATATCTGAATTGAAAGAGCATGCTGCGTTGATAGGTGCGGCCAGTAGATGTGATGTAAGCTTGATTTAACTGATTGCTTAGCTTATTTTACGCAATGTCCAGTGATTTTGGTAAGGTAAGTCGGTAGAATCAAAATTTCTGTATAAAATATTTAAAGATCTATCGAAATTTAGTTTTGATATCGGCATTTAATCTTGAAATTTTGAATTTCATCCGTATTTATACCTAAAAAATAGTAATTCATATAATGTTGAAATAAATTTTTGTTTTGAAAAGTAAATCTTTATTATTGTTTAATAAAACGGTTTAGTTTTAAGGGAGTGAAATCCCTTGCTTTCGAATAAGGTGTCCGCCGTTTGGTTGATACTTTTTTTAAGAATAAAAAACTAAAACGTTTTAGTGTAAATTCAAAATTAATCATTCTTCGGAGAATTTATACATTTCTGGAGCGGCGCTGCTAAGTTTGATCTGGCACCGCTGGCATTAAGTGCTTTTGGCGCAAAGGATGAGAAAGGCACAGATTGGGCACCAATGTTGGCCAAAGCCAAAACCGATTTTCCAGGTATTACTTACTAATTAAAAACAATAAATGTTAAAAATGATCTTGCGAATGCAGGCTCATTTATTTTGAAATCCATGATCATGATTAAAAAACTTTTTACGCTCCTTTTGCTCGTGTCGATCGGTACTGCGGCAATAGCACAAAGAAAACGCGACTTCACGATTACCATTGCCGATCCTTTGAATGTATTGGATGCGGAAACTAAAAGTCATTTAACTTTTGCGTTTAACGTATTATACCCTGGTTTTGCTTCGGCTGATGGCTATCGAACGAAAAGGGATGTGATGCTGGAGGTAGCAAACAATGAAACAGAAACGATCAAGGCGAAAGCAGGAGAAATAAAGGTTAACAGTGAATGGATTAAAGGGAAATCACTAAAGAAAATCAACGCCGAATTTAAAGAGGCATTGACAAAAAGCTGGTCTTTTTACAGTACTAAAAAAAGCAGGGGTTACAGGCTTACCTTTATCAGTAAAGATCCGTTACTAGATCCCATAGTGAGACAGAACCTGATCGATACCTATTTCGAAATTTATCCTACACTGGTAAAAAAATTCAATCCGAAATCAACTCATGATGTATTATTCGTGGTTGATACAGCTTACAAGGCTGTTGCAGAAGCCAGCGGAAACCGTATTTTATTTAGTGCCAATTATTTAAAAGCACATCCAACGGATATTGATGTGGTAACACATGAAACAATGCATATTGTTCAGGGTTATGGTTATAGCGCTGGTCCGGTATGGCTAACAGAAGGCATAGCTGACTATGTTCGTTACCAATATGGCGTTGATAATGTAGGGTCGAAATGGAGTTTGCCAGCTTATAACACGAAACAAAGTTACAAAAACAGTTACCGCATCACGGCCCGGTTTTTTGCCTGGTTAGAACAAAATGTTAAATCAGGCTTAGCTGCTAGTCTCGATCAGCAGTTAAGGGCACATCAGTACACCGAGCAATCGTGGGTTAATTTAACCGGCAAAAATATTGATCAGCTTTGGGACGATTATGGTAAAAATCCTGATAAGGTTAACCTAAAATATAGTGATAAAAAATCTAAGTAAATAACAGTTGAAATGAAACAATCTTTAATAAAGCTCTCTCTTTTTTGTGGTATGTTTACCATAAAGGCAGCCGCCCAGGGCGATCAACTCATAGAACGTGGTGAATATTCACTTGCTTTTATGGATAACTCAAGCATGATTTCCGAAGAGCTTGGTCAGAAATTGATAAACACATTTTTCGAAGTTTACCCTAAAATGGTAAAGGCATATAATGAAAAAGCACCTAAACGGGTTATTCTTTCAATTGATACGGGTTATAAAAAAGTGGCCATCTCTGGAAATGGAAAGATATTGATTGGCGCCAAATGGATGTCTCAGCATCAGGAGGACACTGATATTGTAACGCATGAGCTGATGCACATTGTCCAGAATTTTAAAGCGCTTGGCCCGGAATGGTTAACAGAAGGTTTGGCAGATTGCGGTAGATTTCAGTACGGTCTTAATAACGTAGCTGCCGATTGGAGTTTGCCTCCAGCTGCACCATTTCAGCACTATAAAATGGGGTACAGAGTAACTGCCCGGTTTTTGCTGTGGATAGATAAATATCAAAAACCGAATACCATTGCTATGCTTAATGCGAAACTGAAAGATGACACGTATTCATCGGCTTCCTAGAAAGAAATTACAGGAAAAACTGTCGACGAACTTTTGGCAATGTATTTGGTAAATAAAGACATCGATTAAAAAAACCAATTTTTTCAATTGATAAGAAAGGAAGTCTGCGTATGCCGAAAGGTATTTCGCAAACTTCCTTTCTTATTTTTAAGGCGGATTTAAATGCTGTTTAATCTCCCGAACAAAAATGTTATAAAAATATTTTAAGGTTTACTAAAACGTTTTACATATTATATTTATTTTGCAGAACAATATGCTAACTAAATAAGCAAACCTTTATCAAATGAAACAAAAAACATTTCTTTCCTTATTATTTATCTTCACTTGTGCAACGGTATTTAAATCGAATGCACAAGAAGTTATAAAACGCAATGGCTATACACTAACTTTCGAGAGCAACTATTCAGCACTCGATCCGAAGTTGAAAACTCGTTTAATTGAAACATTTTTTGTAGTCTATCCAAAACTGGCAAAAGAATATAATCCTAAAACCTTAAAATCTGTTAAGTTTTCAGTTGATACCGCTTACAAAGGTGTAGCTGCAACATCGAATGGAAAAGTAACCTACAGCTCAATTTGGATGGACAAACACCCGGAAGATATCGATGTGGTGACACACGAGGTCATGCACATTGTTCAGGATTATGGCAACAGTGTTGGGCCGGGTTGGTTAACTGAAGGAGTTGCAGATTATGCCCGTTACAAATTCGGCGTAGATAATGCCGGCGCTAAATGGACCTTGCCAGCACTAAAACCAGAACATACTTATAAAAACAGCTATAGAATTACAGCTCGTTTTTTTGCCTGGATTGAAAAACATGTAAAAGCAGGTACCATCAAAGCGGTAGATGCATCATTAAGAAACCATAGTTATAAACCAGAATTATGGACAACCTTAACAGGTAAAGATTTGGATGCACTTTGGGCAGAATATGTGAAAAATCCGGAACTTTAAAATTGTACAACCAAAACACATCAATAAGAATAACAAATGAAAAAATTATTTATCGCCCTGTTGAGCTTTGCAGCATCTGCAAGTTTTGCGCAAACAGTTGGTAAAATTACTGATCCGGTAGACTGGATCAATCCATTAATGGGTACACAATCCAAACCCAGCTTATCAAATGGTAATACTTATCCAGCCATTGGATTGCCTTGGGGAATGAACATGTGGACTCCACAAACTGGTAAAATGGGTGATGGTTGGGCGTATACCTATGATGCTGATAAAATCCGCGGATTTAAACAAACGCATCAGCCATCTCCATGGATGAATGATTATGCCGCTTTTTCAATTATGCCAGTTACCGGTAAGTTACGTTTTACTGATGATGAACGTGCAAGTTGGTTTAGCCATAAAGCTGAAGTTTCTAAACCATATTATTATAGCGTTTATTTAGCAGATGCTGATGTAACTACTGAAATTACACCAACAGAGCGAGCTGCTCAATTTAGATTCACTTTCCCGAAAACGGATAGTTCTTATGTAGTAGTAGATGCGCTTAATAAAGGATCATACATTAAAATTATTCCTGCCGAACGCAAAATTATAGGTTATACCACTAAATATGCCCGTGGGCCGTTGCCTAAAAATTTCAAAAATTATTTTGTTATTTATTTTAATAAAGATTTTAAACTGGCTAAAACCTGGAGCGGAAATAAACTTAAGGATAATGAACTGGAGCTGGAAAGTGATCATAGCGGTGCTATTATTGGTTTCAGTACCAAAAAAGGCGAACAGGTTACCGCTAAAGTTGCTTCATCATTTATCAGTTTTGAACAGGCAGATTTAAATTTAAAAAGAGAGTTGGCTAATGATGGCTTCGATGCAACAAAAGCTAAAGGAAGGGCAATCTGGAACAAAACCTTAAGCAAAATTGCCGTAGAAGGTGGTTCTATTGATCAGATGCGTACATTTTACTCATGCCTGTACCGTACCTTATTTTTCCCTAACAAATTATATGAGTTAGATGCTAACAATAAAATAGTGCATTGGAGTCCATACAATGGAAAAATTTTACCAGGTTATATGTTTGCTGGAACAGGTTTCTGGGATACTTTCAGAGCGTTATATCCTTTCTTAAACTTAGTTTATCCATCGATTAACAAAGAAATGCAAGAAGGTTTAATTAACGATTATAAAGAGGGTGGATGGTTGCCTGAGTGGAGCAGCCCGGGTTATGCAAATATTATGGTCGGCAACAATTCAGCGTCTGTAGTTTCTGATGCTTACATTAAAGGTTTGCGTGGTTACGATATTCAGACTTTGTGGGAAGCCTTAAAACATGGTGCAAACAATGAAGGTCCAATGGAGGCCGTTGGACGTGATGGTGTAAAATATTACAATGAATTAGGCTATGTGCCTTTCGATGTAAAGAAAAACGAAAATGCAGCTAAAACTTTAGAATATTCTTATGATGACTTCACGATTTATCAACTAGGCAGAGCGCTAAATAAACCTGCTTCCGAAATTGATATTTACAAGAAAAGAGCCATGAATTATAAAAATCTTTTCGATCCGGCGTCTGGATTGATGAGAGGTAAAAACCAGGATGGTACATTCCAAAGTCCGTTCAGCCCGTTTAAATGGGGCGGCGCATTTACCGAAGGTAACAGCTGGCATTATACCTGGTCGGTTTTCCAGGATGTTGATGGTTTAGCAAAATTGATGGGCGGTCATGATAAATTTGTAACCAAACTGGATTCTGTTTTCTCTATGCCACCAGTATTTGATGAGAGCGCTTATGGTGGTGTTATTCACGAAATACGTGAGATGCAGATTGCCAACATGGGTCAGTACGCTCACGGAAATCAGCCTATTCAGCATATGATTTACCTGTACAACTACGGTGGTGCGCCTTATAAAACACAGTATTGGGTTCGCGAAACCATGAACAGAATGTATAAAGCAACGCCTGATGGTTATTGCGGTGATGAGGATAACGGACAAACTTCTGCCTGGTATGTTTTCTCTGCGATGGGATTTTATCCGGTAACACCTGCTGTTGATCAGTATGTATTGGGTGCGCCTTTATTTAAAAAGGTAACCTTAACGTTAGAGAATGGCAAGCAAGTTGTAATTAATGCAGCAGCGAACAGCGATAGCAACCGTTATGTACAATCATTGCAAATGAATGGTAAGGCTTACAGCAAAAACTGGATCAGCCATAGTGGTTTACAAAAAGGAGCAGTGTTTAACTTTAATATGTCTGCAACGCCGAATAAAACGAGAGGTTCAAACCCGGCTGATTTTCCTTATTCATTATCAACAGAAAAATAAAAAAAATCGGACTGAAGTTTGCTACCTACAGTCCGATTTTACCCCAAAAATAAGATCAAAAAAAGAAATGGGGATTCCACATTATCGCAGAATCCCCATCATCTAAATTAACGCTCTCAATTATATAAACGTTGTAAAATGAAATTATTGCACGGCTGCAATAATTTTTTTTGCTTAAGGTGTTTTTCATTTCTGCTTTCGCTCGTTTTCGGTGGGCAACACTAATTTTAACTTAGTATGTTTATTCCATCTGCAAATTTCAATTTCAAATCCGCAGAAAAAAATTTCTATTTTTAACTCATGGAAACAACCCACCAGGATGCTGAAAAACTGGCTGCTGCAAAAGCTGCGGTAAAATTTGTGAAAGATGGTGACATTGTGGGTCTAGGAACCGGTTCTACAGCAACATTTGCCATACAGGAACTGGGAATCATGGTAAAAAACGGATTGAAAATTAAAGCTGCTGCAAGCTCTATCCATACCGAAAAGCTCGCAAAATCTTTAGGTATTGAAATTCTTCCACTGGGAGAGTTATCTTCCATAGACATCAGTATTGATGGCGCAGATGAGTTTACCGAATCATTAGATTTAATCAAAGGTGGAGGCGGAGCGCTATTCCGCGAAAAGATCATGGCTTCACTAAGTAAAAATTCAATTATTGTCACCGATGCATCAAAGAAGGTAAAAAAGCTGGGTGCATTTAAGGTGCCTGTTGAAGTTGTTCCACAGGCTTATCAATATGTGTTTAATCAAATATTGATTTTGGGAAGCAAAGCCGTTCAAAGAATAAAGGATAATGAGGTTTTCATTACCGACAATGGTAATTTCATTATTGATGCTGATTTTGGATTGATTGATGATCCTGCCAAACTTGCTTCAGCACTAAACCAGGTAGATGGTTTGTTGGCTCACGGTATTTTCATCAACCTGACTTCTAAAGTAATGATGAGTACCGGAGATCAAATCATGGTTTTCGAGTAATTTCTACCGGTAAATTAGAACTTACTGAAAACATCTAAAAATTTTAACCGACGATTTGATTTCACTTACCGACGTTTTTGATTGATTGGTGGAAAGACCATTCTTCAGCTATTAATTCCATGATACATTTGAATCATAAAACAAAACGGTTATGGAAACTTTCATCAAAAAAAATCAGGCAGACAAACAATTAGGTTTAGGAATTTTAATTGTTGTAATCGGTTCAGTATTCTTACTTAGAAACTCTGGCCTCGATATCCCACGTTGGATTTTAAGCTGGCACACCATTATGTTAGGCGCTGGCTTATGGATGGGTTATCGTAAAAATTTTCAGGGTAGTGGCTGGTTAGCTTTAACCATTATAGGAGCAATTTTTACGTTGAAACATATTGTGATATTCGATTTTGAAATCTCAAAAATAACCGGCGCTTTAGCGTTTATCGCCCTCGGATTATATCTGATGTTGAAACCAGAAAGAAAGATCAATTTTCAAAATACCCAGCAAGAAAAGAAAGCAGATTTTTCAGACTTAAATACTTAAAATTCGTAACTCCATCATATATCAAGAAGGGACATTTTGTCCCTTTTTTTTGTGGCCAAAATTTAAAACCGCTAGAAAAAAGAAACGGGGATTCCACCATTATAGGCAGCATCCCCGTCATCTAAATTAACGCTCTCACATACATAAACGCCGAGATCTGAAAATATTGTACGAAACAGTAATTTTTTTTAAAAATATCAGGCTTGTAATACCGGAATTTCTTTATGGTATTTGTTTCGGTATTCAATAGGCGTTAATCCTGTGATTTTTTTAAATACATCTCTAAAAGATTTATTATCAGTATAACCCACATCAAACATCACCTCTGTAATATTTTTACGGCTCGATTCGAAACTTCTTTTTGCAGCTTCAATTTTAACACGCTGGATATATTCTATCACCGTATTTTTTGTCGCACTTTTAAACCGGCGTTCGAAACTTCGCCTACCCAAAGCCAGCATGTCTGCCAGTTGATCAACGGTAAGTTTCTCCTGATAATTTCCATCGATAAATTCCTGCACCTTTTTAATTTTCTCATCTTCGTGGCCTTTCTGGCCTTGAAACATCATAAATGCCAACTGGCTTTCCCGATCTATGTCTATGGCAAAATATTTGGCTGCTAAAATTGCGGTATCTCTATCTGTATATTTCTCTACCAGGTATAACAACAAATTCCAATAAGAATTTGCGCCACCGCTAGAATAAATTCCCTGTGATTCTGTGATGATACTTCCGTCAACCAAATCAACATTTGGAAACATTTCTCTGAACTGATTGGCGAATAACCAATGGGTAGAGCATTTTTTCCCGTCGAGCAGGCCGGTGGATGCCAGCAAGAATGCGCCCATGCACAAAGAAGCAACTTCCGAACCCCTGGAATGGTGTTTAGTAATCCATGGCAACAATTCTTGATTGAGCTGAAGTGCACAGGTCATATTTCCGCTGATGGCCGGTATAAAAATTAAATCCGTGTGATCAATATCTTCCAATAGTTTATCTGCATGAACAGAAAACACGCTGTTATTCAGGCGTACTTCTTTAGTTGCCGCCACCAGTTCAACCTTAAAAAGCGGTTGTTTTCCTGATGCCTGCAAAAACTCATTTACTGCTGTAAATAAATATCGCGGATCGGCAATCGCTTCGATTACTGCAGTTTGAGGAACTAAAATGGATATATGTTTCATCACTTATAATTTGGTTATGACTAGATGCTTTTTTCTTACACAAATATAATCATGAGGCTTGTCGGAAACAACCCCATCAATTGTCGTTTCTGCATCTTTATATTCACATCCTTAGCAGGTAGGTTTGTTTAGCTTAAAAGTGGTACAATGGAAAAATATAATCTAGTAAGCGATATCAATGTAGTTTGTGTTCAGGCAGGGTCGTTTCCAAACGGGATCATGGCTGCACATCAGAAACTCCATGCCCTGATTCCTGATATCAAACAACGAAGAGTGTTCGGAATCAGCAGACCAGAAGGTGCAGAGATTATTTACAAAGCTGCAGCAGAGCTAGGGGAAGGCGATAGGTTTGATCATTCTGATTTGGAGAGGTTTACAATTAAAAAAGGAGAATATCTGGCAGAATTAATTACAGATTTTATGAATGATGTTCCAAAGATTGGTAACACATTTCAAAAGCTAATCAGGCAGCCGGATATCGACCCAGAAGGGTATTGTATAGAAGAATACATCAATGAAAATGATGTGCGTTGTATGGTGGGTATTAATAAAGAAAAATAGATTGGCAAGTATAAATTCATATTTAACTTTTAATGGCAATTGTAAAGAAGCCATGCGCTTTTACCAGGATTGTTTGGGTGGAGAGTTAACCCTGCAAAGTATTGGTGAATCTGCAATGGCAGGTGATATGCCACAAATTATGGCCGATAAAATATTGCATGCTGTACTCATAGTAAACGATATTGTAATCATGGGAACTGATATGATTGATGATAGCGGTTTGGTAAGTGGCAATACCGTTGCCTTGATGTTAAATTGTGATACAGCGCTCGAATCAAAAGTTTGTTACGAAAGATTGGCCAGGGGTGGAAAAGCCAGTCATCCCTTGCGGGAAACTTTTTGGGGCTCGCTATTTGGCAATTTGGTCGATCGCTACGGCAACAACTGGCTAATTAATTACGATAAGAAATTTTTATAAAATGAAATCAATCAAAACCTGGTATTGGGTGGCTACCATAATCTTCGCTCTGTTGATGTTAATGGACGGCTTTGGAGGCATTACCCAGCAAGAAGCAGGAAAGGAAGTATTCAGGCATTTGGGTTATCCTATGTATTTGCTTGAAATTTGTGGGGTGGCAAAAATTTTAGGGGCCATCGCCATCTTACAGAATTCTTTAAAAGTTATTAAAGAATGGGCTTATGCAGGTTTTGCCATTAATTTTATCGGTGCTTTCGCCTCAAGAGCCCTGGTAGGCGATGAGATCGCGTTGCTTATCCCTCCGGTTGTAGCAATAATGATTATGTTTATTCCATACATCTTATGGAAAAAGTATGAAAATGTTAAAAATAGTTAAAACAAACTTGTTAGTTATTCAATAGGTTATTAAGAGGCAAATATTCTTAACTTTGATACTTGTGATTTAACCAAACATGACACAAGATTTATGATGAAGAGAAGTATCTTATTTGTAATTGCCTTACTTTTTACGACCACAGCATTTTCTCAAAATGTTATCCAGTTATTCAATAGTGCAAATGATTTCTTCAAAGTATTGCAGGAAGAGAAATTTGCTGATGCACATGCCTTTTTTGATGATACGCTCAAAACAAAGCTTACTGAAGATAACCTAAAAAAACTTTGGGTTGATATTGGTACCAAATATGGTAAGGCCGAAACATTTGATGCAATTCAAAGCAGAGCGCAAGGAGAATTTTTTGCTGTTACTGTTGAAGGTAAGTTTGCCAATGGCGAGCAAAATTTCATTTTAGGTTTTAATAAGTTACAAAGGATAGTGGGCATTTTTCTGGCGCCGCCGAAAAGTGCGGTTGCCTATGCAAAACCCATTTATGCAGATACCAATTTGTATAGCGAAAAGCAGATTTACATTGGCCCGGCAGGGAAACAGCTCGCCGCAATTGTAACAGTGCCCAAAAATGTAAAAAACTTTCCAATGGTAGTTTTTGTTCATGGCTCTGGCCCGAGTGATATGGATGAAAGCGTTGGGGCAAATAAACCTTTTAAGGATCTGGCTGGTGGTTTAGGGTCAAAAGGCATTGGTTCTATCCGTTATGTGAAAAGAACGTTGATTTATCCAAACGAATTCTCAAAACCTTATACCGTTAAAGAAGAAGTACTTGATGATGCAGTTGCAGCGATTGCTTCTGCCAAAACTGTAGCAGGAGCTAATCCAAAAGCAATTTATGTTTTTGGGCATAGTTTAGGCGGCATGCTGGCACCGAAAATAGCATCAACTTCTCTGGATGTGGCGGGTATCGTAGTTGCAGCGGCTCCGGCAAGAAAAATGAGCGACATTATTATCGATCAGAATAAGTACATGTTCGACTTATCAAAAGATACCACTGCAGAAAATAAAAAATACCTGGACGATGCGATTCTTCAAATTAATAAAAGTAGAATCACCCAACTGGGAACAACCATCAAGCCTGATTCGGTGATATTAGGTTTGCCGGCAAAATACTGGGCTGATTTAAATGCCTATAACCAGGTTGCTACTGCCAAAAACTTAACTAAAAAAGTTTATGTGCTGCAAGGTGGCAACGATTTCCAGGTAGGAAAAACGGATTTCGATTTATGGAATACCGCACTCGCGAAGAAAAAAAATGTAACCCTAAAGTTTTATCCCGATTTGAATCATTTGCTAAGTCCACAAACTGAAAAAGGAACTATGGGCCAATACCAAACGCCCGTAAGTGTTTCGGAGGTGCTGGTCAATGATTTATCAGCATGGATAAAAGGAAAATAAAAAATTTTTAAAAAACAGCCTTGGCTAAAGCCAGGGCTGTTTTTTTTTGCCTTAATATTCCCAGATTTCCTATCTTTAATGAACTAAACAAAAAATGACAACGCTATATTCAGAGCAAGATAGATTCAATTCTTTGGTTGAAGCATCACCGATGCCTACTGCCATTTACCAGGGAAAAGAAATGATCATCAGTGCGGCTAACCAGGCCATGCTTGATTTATGGGGCAAAACTGATGTTGTTATCGGAAAACCACTTATCGAGGGTATTCCAGAGTTAAAAAATCAACCATTCATAGGAATATTAAATGAGGTTTTCGCTACAGGAGAAACCTACCATACCAAAGAATCGCCTGCAGATTTAGTAGTGGATGGCCAGCTGCAAACTTTCTATTTCACGTTTACCTATAAGCCGCTAAAAAATGAGGCTGGCGAAACCTTTGCCATTATAAATACTGCTGCTCACCTAACAGAACTGGTTGCAGCAAGAAAACAAATTGCCGATACTCAGGAACGTTTAACGTTCGCTTTGATTTCTGCTGATATTGGAACCTGGGACTTAGATCCCATCCATAATACTGTAAACTGGGATGCCCGTTGCAGGGAGCTTTTTGGTTTCCCCCGCGATGGCGAAATAAAATATGAAGATGTATTGAGTTGCATCCACCCAGATGATGTGCAACTGGTAAATGCGGCGGTGCTTAAAGCCATCAATCCTAGTAACATCGGGCAGTATGATATTAAATACAGAACGTTAAGTAAGATTGGGCAGGTATTGCGCTGGGTCCATTGTAAAGGTAAAGCATATTTCAATGAAGATGGTGTTGCTTACCGTTTTGCCGGTATTGCACAAGATATTACCAGTGAAATTGCCGCTGACAGGCGTGAACAGCAGTTGCTTACATTGATTAATAATAATGCAGATCACATGACTGTTGCCGATATGCAAGGTAATGTGATATACATGAACAAAGCATCCCGACTGATGCTCGGCGTTGAACTTACAGCAGACGTGACTCAACTCAGTGCCAAAGATTTTTATACTTCAGAAGAGCTTGATCGGGTTCAAAACCACATCATTCAGGAAATAGATAAGGTGAAAGGTTGGCAAGGAAACATTAGCCTTGTGAATTTAAAAACCAGGGAAACTATCCCTTGTAGGGTAAGTTATTTATTGATAGAAGATCCGGCGACCGGTGAAATTATTGGCAGGGGAGCAACCGCCAGAGATCTAAGACCGGAACTTAAAGCGAAGGCTGAGCTGGAAAAACTCGCTTCAATTGTAGGGAGTAGCGAAGATTTTTGCAATTACTGTGATACGAACGGGAATACAGTTTACATCAATCCGTCGGGTAGGGCTTTAATCGGCATCAGTGAAGAAAATATTCCGAAAAGTAATCTGTTTGATTACCATAGCGACTCATCCAACGAAAAAATAAAGAATGAAATTTTACCTCTCCTGTTTTCTAAAGGACGTTGGTCGGGTGAGTTAGAATTGCTTCATCAGGAAACCAAAGAGATTATTCCCATTCATAAACAATTGTATATGATTAGGGAAGAGATTACAAATTTACCTGTTGCCATTGCTGGCATAGCCAGAGATTTACGACCAGAGTTGAACATTAGAAAAATTCTGGCTGATAAAAATCTTGCTTTGCAGAGCGTGGTAAATGAACTGGAGTTTTTAGCGAACACGGTACCTTCAGTCGTGTGGACAAGTAAGCCCGATGGAAATCTTGATTACATTAACCAGCGATGGTTTGATCAAACAGGCAAGGGAGTTGATGAAACCCTGGGCAGCCGTTGGATGGAAAGTATCCATCCGGATGATTTTTTGCTAGCCAAAAAAGCCTGGGAGGTGGCTTTACAAACCGGATCGCCATATGAGATCGAATTCAGGTGTTTGGATAAGTTCGGAAACTACCGATGGTATTTGGTGCGAGCCATGGCACTGAAAGATGCTGAAGGCAATATTGCGAAATGGTATGGAACCAATAATGATGTCCATCATCAAAAAGAACTCGAAAAGCAGAAAGATAATTTCTTAGGTATCGCGAGTCACGAGTTAAAAACGCCTGTTACCAGTTTAAAAGCGTATGCGCAGGTAATGGAATCAATGTTTAAACGCTCGGGCGATTTCAAAAATGCAGATCTTCTGGGTAAAATGAACAAACAAGTAGATCGCCTCACCAATTTGATTAGTGATCTATTGGATGTAACGAAAATTAATTCTGGCCGCCTTCAATTTAACAATGCCGAATTTGATTTCAACGAAATGGTAGAAGAGGTGATTGAGGATGTTCAACGGACTTCCTTCAGGCACATTATTAAAAAGGAACTGAGCTTTAACAAAACTATTTTCGGTGATCGCGACCGTATTTGCCAGGTAGTTACTAACTTGTTAACCAATGCGATAAAATACTCGCCAGATGCCAATGAGGTAGTGATTTATACCAAAGATGAACAGGATACTGTTAAAGTTTGTGTACAGGATTTCGGTATCGGGATCAGTCCTGAACTGCAAGATCATGTTTTTGAACAATTTTACCGGGTGAGCGGAAACAAAGAGCATACTTTTCCTGGCTTAGGTTTAGGTCTTTATATTTCTTCAGAAATCGTAAAACGCCTCGGCGGCAAAATATGGGTAAATTCGGTACAAGGGAAAGGTTCTACTTTTGGCTTTAATATTCCAGTGATTAAGGAATAGGCAGATTGGAATGCTTTTACAATCATTAGGAATAATTAATACAAACAATTCGAAATATAAGAGGTTTAAGTTTTAGATAAACGTAATACTATTCTTATCATGGCGAAGCAAAAAGTAACATTAAAAGGAATTTGGGGTGTATTAAAAGCAGCCTTCACAGGATTCGGCGATCATAAAGTAACAAAATTGAGTGGCTCGCTCGCATACTATACGGTGTTTTCTATGGCGCCGCTTTTAGTGGTAATTATCTCGCTATGCGGTATTTTTTTAGGAAGAGAAATTGCAGAAGGAAAAGTTTATGATCAGCTAGTAGGTTTCCTGGGCCGCGAGTCAGCAACTTCGCTACAGGAACTAATCAAAAATGCTTATCTCGATAACAAGGGAACGATGGCATTAATCATCGGTATAGTAACTTTGTTAATTGGTTCGACTACGATTTTTGGTGATATTCAGGACTCAATTAATACGATTTGGGGTTTAAAACCAAAACCCAAACATGGCTGGGTTAAGATGCTGCAAAACCGTTTTCTATCTTTTTCAGTAATCATTAGTTTAGGATTTGTATTACTCGTATCACTTGCAGTGACTTCAGTTTTAGATGCTTTCAGCGATAGATTACAGGCACGTTTTGCTGATGTTTCATTTTATGTTTTCTACGTTATCAATCTGGTTGTCACCTTAAGTGTCATCACATTGATTTTTGGGGTGATTTTCAAAGTTCTGCCAGATGCAATTATCAAATGGAAAGATGTATTGGCCGGTGCCGTAGTTACGGCTGTTTTATTTATGATCGGTAAGTTTGCCATTTCGGTATACATCGGAAAAAGTGATGTGGGCGGCACCTACGGCGCAACGGGCTCACTGGTTGTGGTGCTGTTGTGGACATACTATTCGTCTATCATTCTTTATTTTGGGGCGGAGTTTACAAAAGCTTATGCCATTGCTTATGGATCGGCGATTTATCCCGCCCACTATGCCGTTACAACAAAAGAGGTGGAGGTTGAGTCTACCCGTAAATCCATTCAGGATAATCATCCGGAAATTATAGACCAGGTTAAAAAAGAAGAGGAGAAGTAATTTTGAATAAATTCATGATTGTAAACCAACGAGTTTTGCTGTTGAGAATTTAACGAATAGGCTTGCTAAAGTGAATTGCTTCGCCATTAAAAACAGCGTTCGAGACGATCATTTACAATCGTATTTTTCTACACTCCCCATGCGGTAACAACTAGGCGCCTTTGCCCACCACGATTCCGGTGTTCGCAAAGGTAAATTCCTTGCCAGGTTCCGAGTGCCAGCCTTCCGTTGCGGATAGGAATGGTTACCGAACTGCCCAATAGTGCTGCCTTTAAGTGGGCAGGCATATCATCTGACCCTTCGTAATCATGTTCGTAATCCGGGTCATTTTCCCGGACAGTTTTGTTGAAGAACATTTCAAAGTCTACCCGAACAGTTGGGTCTGCGTTTTCATTAATGGTTAATGATGCCGAAGTATGTTGAATGAATACCTGACAAATACCGGCTTTCATTCCCCTAATTTCTGGTAACGCATTTTCTACTTCATCGGTAATAATGTGAAAACCTCTTCTTCGTTCGCTAAGTGATAGTGTCTGCTGATAAATATTCATCTTCAAAATTACTTAACAATCCAGCCAACTTGTGCAGTTTCATTGCTGATTAATTGATAGTTATTAAAATTCCCTAAAACTTCTACCGTTTCACCTGTTCTTAAATTCAGTTTCACAGCAGCCAGGCTATCCGGTTGATCAAATGCTTTCTGTCGAGCCGCCTTTATTTTAAACTTTTGCAAAGGTTTAGAGGTTTGCGTCAATTCACTGCTATTAATAAAGCCTATAATTCCATCTGGCAATTCAGCTTTATAAAAATTTCCTGTAGCCGAATTAATATTCACTATTGTACCTGCAGTTAGGTTAGCAATGGGTGTAGATTTATTTTGAGGCAGCGAGTATAAATTCACTTTGCCAGTTGTTCTCAGTGTTTTGTTTAGATTGGAAACTGAAGCATTAATATTACCTGGCGTTTTGGTCACTGGATCGATGAATGGTAAAGGGTTAATTGCCCCACCAAAAGTATAAATGCCAAAATGCAGGTGCGTTGGCGTAGTTCTGGCATTTCCGGTATTGCCCATTAAGCCTACAGTATCACCTAATTTTACTTCTTGCCCTTCAACGGCGATTTGCTCATCTAAGTGCGCATAGTATAAGGTATAATCTTTTCCACTTGGCTTTAACCAAACCACCTTTCCACCTAAATTATTTTCATTAACTCTGGTAACGGTTCCTCCGGCGCTCGCTACAACCGGACTTCTAAAACTTCCGAAAATATCAACGCCTTCATGTTTCCGGGCATTATTGTCTCTTCCATCTCCCCAGTAACTGCCAATGCTTTTTGTTTTTGATTGTGTAGGAAAGGCCAACGATGGTCCTGAAGTAATTTCCAACGTATATTCCACGCTCTGCAGTAATTCTGGCTGTAACCTGATCAGGTAATTCCCTGTCGCATCAATTTCGTATTGAATGGGATGATTCAATGTATCTGCAGATGCAATGCGCTTAGGATTATTCACGTCATTCAGCTCCCATAAATCTAAATAGAGTGCAGTAGTGGTGGGTTTCTTTATTAAATCAATCGTGATTTTTTGCCCTTTAGTAGCTGAAAAGCGGTAAGCAGCTGCAGGAACTTTACCTGCATCGAAATAACCGGTTTCACGATAAGGAATATTAATGTTCAATGCTTTTTGCAAACTGTTTGATGAGGCAGCTATCCAGGCCGATCCCATCGCGGTTTTATCCAATCCTGCCGTTTCGAGTTTTCTACGATATTGCTCATGTGGGCTAGCTGCTTTGAATAGATTAACCGTTCCTGACTTACAGGAAATGATGGTAATTGAAGTAAGGAGAGCTATAAATAATAAAAAACGTAGCTGCATATTCAGTATGTGTATAGTTGAAGAACAATTATTTGGATCACAAGTTTTTACCAACCTCATTATGATTGACATACTTTATCGTTTCAATTTCACTGTTAATAATCATTTAACACTGACTGGGATTTGTTATTCCAGAGTTAACCTCAGGCATACATAGTGTTAAAAGTACACATATACTTTTGCCCTCAGTAAAATCACTTTCCAAACAAATTATTATTCAAAAACAATCATTAAACACAAAAGATGGTATCATTTTTTTTAGCTCCAAGTATTAAAAGCACTTGTAGGAAATTACTTTTGCCCCTTGGATTTTTGGCCGTTTGTAATTCAACTGCCATGGCCGTAGGCAATGGAAAACTAAATCCCACCATAAAGCTGAACAGTTTTTTTGCAGCAATTAGTGGAACGGTAACGGATGAAAAAGGACAAGCGCTTCCGGGCGTTAGTGTTTACGACAAACAAAGTAAAAAAAGTACCACCACAGATGGCGATGGTAAATTTACGTTAGACGTTCCTAATGGAACAACTTTGGTATTCTCGTACATCGGATACGAAACTCAGGAAATTTCGGTTGCGTCTGGTAAAAGGATTAATATAAGACTTAAGGAAAGTAGCAATACATTAAATGAAGTGGTGGCTATTGGTTATCAAAAGATCAGAAAATCGGATGTAACCGGAGCAATCAGTAGCGTGAAAGCCAGTGAAATGAACTTAAGTGCACCAACTGTGGGTCAGGCTTTGGTAGGTAAAGTTGCCGGGGTTCAGGTTTCGCAAACCAGTGGCGCACCGTACGCAGGAACTAAAATCCGGGTACGGGGTGTGGGTTCCATCAACGCCAGTTCAAATCCATTGTACGTAATTGATGGTTATCCTTCCGGTAATAACGTATTCATCAATCCGGAGGATATTGAAACCATTGACATTTTAAAAGATGCCGCTTCTGCCGCCATTTACGGTTCAAGAGCTTCCGGAGGTGTGGTGATGATTACCACCAAACGCGGTAAGGATGGAAAAGGTCGGTTTCAATATGATGTGCAGGCCGGTGTTACACAATTGCACAAAAAGGTAAAGCTTTTGGATGCATCGCAGTTTATTCAGTTAATGATCGATGGCCGCAACAATGCCTACAAAGATTTAGTGGTAAATGGCGGGCGACTGACGTGGAACGATTCCATGTTTTCTGATAACAATACCACCAGAACCACAAATGTGGGTAATGGATCATCAGTAAGTATTCCGGAAGATATTTACGATTTCGCCAGCCAAACAGCAAAAGCCCCTGCTTTCAATACCGATTGGCAGGATGAATTGTATCAAAACGCTTTTTTTCAACGTCATAATTTAGCCTTTTCTGGCGGTAATAAAGACATCAAGTATTTTGTAAGCGGTGGTTATCAGGATCAGGATGGTATTGTTACGAACACCGCCATGAGGGCTTTGAACTTTCGTTCAAATATCGAAGGACAAGTCAGCAAAAAATTAAAAGTAGGTGCAAATATCTCGTTAACGCAAACCAATAATAAAGAAGTGGGCGAAGGTCGTTTTAGTCCGATGATGTCGGCATTGCTTTATTTACCTTACTTACCTGCAAATGATGCCAACGGAAATCCAATAAAATATGGCATGTCTGCATTGGCCAACCAGTTTGGTTACCAGGGACTAGAGAATCCGGTAGCTACCGTTACTGAAATGAAAGTAAATCGCCTGGGTAATAGAAATACTTACAATGCTTATGCTAACTACGAAATTTTAAGTGGATTAAATTTCAAAGCCAATTTAGGTACCAATAACTATAGCGAAAAGTATGATTATTATCGCCCGACCAGTTTAAGTAACGGCGGTGGTAATGCACCAGGTTCGCCATCATCTATTGCAGCAGCAAATGCGGTGGCTAGAAATTTAACTCAGGTAGATAAACTGGCTGAATTTACTTTAGATTACGCTAAAAGTTTTGGCAAACATAATTTAGATGTTTTGGCAGGATATTCTGCACAACATACCACGAGCGATTTAGTTAGGGTAACTGCGACTGGATTTACAAGTGATAAAATCGGTGAAATATCAGACAAAGGCGCTGCAAATACAGATTTTGTATTGAATGAAGCAAACAAATCAGTAACCACTTTACTGTCTTATTTCGGTCGTGCCAGCTACAACTTCGACAGCAAATATTATCTAAGTGGAACTTTCCGTATGGATGGTTCATCAAGGTTTGGTCCGAACAATAAGTGGGGCGCTTTTGCATCGGCCGCGGCAGGATGGAATTTATCACAAGAAAGCTGGTATAATGATTTCTTGGGCAGAGGTTCTTCGGTTAAATTAAGAGCAAGTTGGGGTTTAAGTGGTAACAACAACATTGGCGATTATAACCACACCCAAACCATGAGTTCGCCAGGTGGAGTTGTTTTTGGTCCGGGTAATGCCATTGCTACTGCGGTTTGGGCAGGAGGTATTAAAGACCAGAATTTAGGTTGGGAATCAACTTCACAGTATAATTTTGGAACAGACCTCAGCTTTTTCAACGGACGCTTATCATTAATTGCCAATTATTATTACAGTTTATCTTACAATTTATTATTTAACCAACCGATATCTGCTATTTCAGGATCATCAACCATCCTGACCAATCTAAGAGATAGTAAAGTAAGAAATAAAGGTTTCGATTTTCAGTTGGATGGTCGTGTGGTTAGCACCGATAATTTCAATTTGGGTTTAAGCGGAAATATTTCGTTCAACAGTAACAAAGTATTAAATCTGGGTGGTAACAGCACCATTTTTAGTGTTGGGGCAGAAAGACGGTACATTACCCATGTGACACAGGAAGGTCAATCGATTGGTATGTTTTACGGTTACCAGGTTGCAGGAAGGGTAACACCGGAACTACTGGGTAAAGTTGCACCATCATCTGCACAGTCTAACCCATATAAAGTAGGCGATTTATATTTTGAAGATACCAATGGCGATGGCGTGGTGAACGACGCTGATAAAAAAGTAATTGGTAACCCATATCCGGATTTTACTTATGGTTTCGCCGTGAATGCAAACTTTAAATCTTTTGATATCAGGGCTTCATTTAACGGATCGCAAGGAAACGATGTATTGGATGGTCAGGATTATTACTTATACAATTTTGAAGGATCGGGTAACCAGTATGTAGAAGTAGCAGATCGTTACCGAAACGCAGCTAATCCCGGCAGCGGTCTAAATTACCGTGCTTCACGGGCAGGTACGCAAAGTAACAGTACCCGTTTATCCTCATTTTATGTGCAGGATGGATCTTATTTAAGATGTACCAACATCACCTTGGGATATAATTTTCCAAAGTCGGCTGCGAAAACACTTCATGTAGAAAACATCAGAATTTTTGGAAGTGTAGACAATGCCTTTACCATTACCGATTACAAAGGTTATAACCCGGAAGTAGATTATAACGCTGGTGCCAATTTAACGCCTGGTGTAGACTATGGTAACTATCCACTGGCCAGAGCCTATAATTTGGGTATCAAACTAACTTTTTAATCTTCCATGAAACCATTAAAATATATCAAAATGAGAAAAAATATATTCATAGTTTTTATAGGATTGATCTCTTTATCGGCCTGTAAAAAAGATTTTCTTGAACAAACGGACCCAAATGCAATAACGGTTGATCAGTTTTTCACTTCACCCAATGATGTGTTGCTTGCGGTAAATGGCGTTTATCAATCTTTGAGAAGCAGCAATAATATCGGCGAGAGCAGTAACTTATATACGGAGCAACGTTCGGATAATACTGGTACCAATGATAACCAATCAAATGCCGGTGAACCGTTCCAGTTCGGTGACTTTAGTATCTTACCGAGTAATACTTATTTAAAAAATCACTGGGTAAGTTTGTATTCAACCATTACCAGGTGTAATGTGATTACTTCGAATATCGATAAAGTACCTTTTGCCGATGCCAATTTAAAAGCGCAATACCTGGCAGAAACTAAATTTGTGAGGGCATTGATCTATTTTCATCTGGTGAGAAAATGGGGCGATGTGCCATTGGTAACCAAACAACTAACGAGCAATAATGAAGTGGTTGAAAATACATTCAGACAACCGCAGTCAGTAGTGTATGCACAGATAGTAGCCGATTTAAAAGATGCATTGAATAGCAACCTGCCAAATTTAGCCACAGGCGCATCTGCCGGGCGTGCTTCAAAGGCAGCTATCAATGGATTGTTAGGTCAGGTTTATTTAACCATGGCTACTACGCTAGAAAGTGGTAAAGCAGAGAATTTAACCAATGCAAATACTTATTTATTGTCGGCTTATAATCTGAAAAATTTTAACTCGCTTGCAGCTATTCCTTACGCAGATGTATTTGATGTAACAAAGAAAACAAACAATCCGGAGGTCATTTTCGAGATTGTAAATCTCCAGGGAAATATTACTTATGCTTCTAGCATTGCAGCAAATAACCAGGCCTTTGGCGAAACCCTAAATTCGAGAAGAGCACCAACAGGTGTTGGGGGTAATGTAACGCCAGATTTGGTTTTGGATTATGAAAGCGGTGATCCCCGTAAGGATTTTTCAATCAAATACGCTGCTGACACCAGAGTGTTAGACTGGTTTATTACCAAATACCGCGATGCGAGTGAAGCAGCAACAGTAAACGGTTATGGTGGAAATAACTTCCCCTTAATGCGTTTTGCTGATATCATTTTAATGCTGGCAGAAGTGAATATGCTACAAGGTAATGATGCTGTGGCAATTCAATATTTAGATATGGTGAGGGCGAGAGCAGGAGTGCCTCTGTATGCTGTGGTTCGTAATAATGCAACTTATAGTGCAAAATATCCAACACTTAAACTGGCTATTTTACATGAGCGTAGAGTGGAATTGGCTTTTGAAAACCACAGATGGTTTGATCTGTTGCGTAACTTTACCACAGCTGAACTGGTCACTTATTTTAGAGCAAAACTTCAAGCTAATTTTGGCAACGCCAAACTGAGTAACTTTTCGACTAAAGACAGGTATTTTCCTATTCCTTTTGACGAGTACAAGTTAGACCCGGCAAAAATGTATCAGAACCCTGGTTATTAATGATTGTTTGCATCAGGCGGTTGAGCAATTAACCGCCTTTTATTTTTAAATTAGAATGATGAAAAATAGATTTTACTTTGTTGTTTTTTTCTTGATAGGGATAGACTTTACTGCCGCTTTCGCACAAAGTCCTGCGGCCAAGTTAAGTGCTGCATTTAGCCGCACCAACAAGCAAATTTTTGTTGCAGCGCATCGTGGTGACTGGAGAAATGCACCCGAAAACTCTCTGAATGCTTTGCTAAACTGTATCAACAAAGGCTTCGATATGATGGAGCTGGATGTTAAAATGACTAAAGACAGTCAGTTGGTGGTGATGCATGATAATACCATTGATCGCACTACAAATGGTAAAGGGAAAGTGAGCGATTTCACTTTGGAGGAAATCAGCAAATTTAAGCTGAAAAATGGTTTGGGCAGAGTTACGATAAACCCAATACCAACTTTTAAAGAAATGATGCTCGAGGCAAAAGGAAAGATTCTAATCAATGTAGATAAGGGAAATGATCATCTCCCGGAGGTTTTTAAAGTTTTGAGGGAAACAGAAACTATGCAGCAAGCCGTCGTAAATGTTGGCGACAATATTTCTTATCAAAAACTGATTTCAGCAGAAAAAATTCCAGCGGATGCCTATATCATGGTGGTGGTGAACATGGCCAAATCAGATGCAATGGAAATTATTAAGGGGTATCAATCCGCTGCAAAAAGTGTAATCCAACCGGTTTTCAATACCGATACTTTATCCAGTTTACAAAAGCTTCCTGAAATTGCCAAAAATCAAATCGTTTGGCTGAACAGTTTATGGCCATCGCTCAATGGCGGTCATGATGACGATCGGGCAGTAGAACAAAATCAGAAGAAAGAAAGCTGGGGCTGGTTAACCGATTTTAACCCTGTGTTTATTCAAAGTGATCGCCCTGCAGATTTAATTCAATATTTAAAGGAACGAAAACTGCACCATTAGGTGATTATCAATCTACTTATCGTTTATTTAACTGATCAAAAACAGCCGCGGTAACCAGGCCACCAATTAAATACCAGGCTACTGTCAGCACTTTCGTTTTATCGGTTTTGGTTACCGGTTTATCATCCAATCCCATTTGATCGGGAAGTTTAATTGCTCCCAAGCCAGCGGTTAAGCCAGCAACGGCACCTTTCAAATAAATGTTTTTACTACCGGCCATACCAATTGCACTGTAATAAATGCCATTGCTAATGATGTCGCCTGCTAAAGTAGCGGCATACAAATTATCTCCGGTTGGCGCTTCGAGGTTCAAACTGTTCATGGATCGGGTCAAAGCTTCTTCACCTAATAAATCGACCCGAGGTGCATCGGCATCAAATCTACGCACTGTTTCATGTAATATATTTAAGGCTGCGGCACCGGCAAAGCCCGCCAAAATTGCTTTCAAAACTTTCATTGTATATATCTTTTAGTAATGATGAAGCGATCAGATCTGTGGATCAAAAAATCATGATGGTTTCGTATTTATAAAAGCAGAGAAGCGGTTGAATTGTTTTGAAAGTAATACTAACAGATAGGTCTTAATACTTTTTTGCATGATAAAGTAAGTCAATAAGATCTCTAATAAGGGCAAATAATAGCCTAAACCTACCAAATATTACTTCAAACCCTACGAATTGTAATCGCTTCAATTTACTAGTTGAAAGATCAATAAATTCGTAAAGATGCTTTGTGTATAAGCCAAATTTGTTGATCTCATATGATGAAAATTCAAAAATACCTGACCGTTTTTATTGTGGTTTGCTTTAGTTCCTGCGTGGCGCAATCAAAAAAAGATCTGATTGAAAAAATTGATGATGATATCAATGGTTTGAATACCATTATTAAAATCAGCGAAACCAGAATCATGATCACTGCGGCAACGACTGAAAAATTTTCGCCAGATCAGCAAAGCAATTTTGAATCAGACAACACCAAAAAAGTTAGCGACAGTGTGTTGAATAAGTTTTTTACAAACCGTAGCGTGAACAACAGTTTGCTATACCCATATAATATTATTGCTTTAGATAAGGATGAATATGATTTGCTGGCGTTAATGGGAGAGAAGAGCACTTACTTTATGGACAATGCAGACATGGAGCCTGTCTACGCTCTTCAGAGATTTGTTTTTTTAGATGGTACCGAAACAAATAAAGGTTTTTTAACCCGTGATAGTATCGCGAAAAAGCATACAAAAATTGAAAAAGATAAGGGCGAAGATTATGAATTTGTGGATGAAAAAGGAATGAATGAACTGGAAAAATACATCTGGAAAGCCAGTAGTTTTGATGATAACATTGCAGTGCTGTCACCTAAACCAATTAAAAGCATTCAATTTAAAATTAGTCTCCCATTGGCCAGTAAAACTTTGTACAAGGTTAGTGTGGCCAGTCCAGAAGTTAAAACACCTTACGGAATTATCCGCTTAGATACCATTGTGGGTAATCAGGTGCATTGTAGCTTGCCTGATGTTGAAAACGACCGTGATATTAAAATACAGGCTTACTACAAAGATGGCAGGGTTTTGTCTCAGAAGGGAAGTAGCAGCAACACTGAAATTACACCGGCGAAAAGAAAGCTTTACGAAGATTATATTAAAATACTGGATAAGGCAAAAGAGCAGGTGAATGCTGATGCAATAAAAACTGAAAAAGATCTTGAAAAATGGCTTAAATTAAATGCGCCTGCAGCTTTAGCCGATGCTGAAAAAGGTAATCGCAAAAAAGTTATTTACACCTTTGCCGGTCCGGTAAGTAGTGTCGGTTTTTCAGTTAGCGACAGCCTGGCACAGATAAGAAATTTCAATGCCACTTACAATTTAGATTATGAAGAGGGAGATGGCGGCTACTTTCTGGCGATGGATTTTGCTAAAGAAAAAGCCGGGTTTATCAATAAGGAAGGTGAGTGGGTTATACAGCCGCAGTTTAATAAGCATTTCCGCAAACTGAATCAATATTTTTACTGGGACCAATATGATAACGTTGATAATACTTATTGGATCAATTATAAAAGCCAGAAGGTGGAGAAAGTGTCTTATAAAATCGATGAGTCAGAAATTTATGATGGCAAATATGTAAAGATTGAGCCTCGTGTAAATGGAGATAACGGTGTGGTGAATGCCATTACAGGGCAAATTGTATTGCCAATGGAATATGATAATGTAAAGTTTAAAAATAGCAAGTACTGGTGGGTGTTAAAAAATGGTAAGGAAGGTGTTCTTGATCGAAATTTTAAAATTATTCTGCCTTTAAAATATGACGATATTGATATAGATGGTGATTATTTTAAAGTGAAAGAAAATAATCAGGTAAATATTTTTAATGCAAGTGGCAAGAACCTGACCCAGAATAAATTCAAAACGATTAAGGGAACTTACCATGATGGTTTGCTTTTAATTGAGAAAGCAGAAAAGAAAGATGAAAGTACCGTTACTAAATATTACTATGTTGATAAACAGCATAATATCAAAATAAGAGCTACTGATAAAGGTTACGAAGATCCTGAACCTTTTAGCGAAGGTTTGGCTCTTGTGGAAGATGCCAGCGGAGATAAAGGATTTATCAATACCGCAAGTAATCTGGCCATTCCGTTTAAATTTAAGTATGCCAATAGTTTTTACCCAACTTCAAAGTTGGCGCTGGTTCAATTGCAAAATGAATCTTATGTATTAATCAATAAAAAAGGTGTGGTTGTGAAAAACCTGAATGGAGATTATTACAGCCAGGATTATGATGAAGATACCAACTCTTGGAAAATAAAAGTTAATGGAGGTGTAGTTTACAATGAGTTCGGTAAAGAATTGCATGGTGCTGAAAAATGGTAATTAAATCATAAGGAATAAGTTGAGGAGATACATAAATGAACAAGGCCATGGATTCGCTCAGGCAATGGAATTAAAAAGCAGTAAATATGATGCTCAAGAGAAATATTAAAAAAATACTGTTAATGATCACTGCAGTATTAACAGTGGGAACAGTTTCCGCACAAAAGAAAGTGGTAAAGAAAAAACCAAAACCTGTCAAGATCTATGTTGTACCGCCACCGCCACCGGTTGTGAAAACGATACACGAAGCCGCTCCACCATCGATTGCAATTTTTGAAAGCAAGGCGCCAATGATTTCTGTTTCGCCACAAGAGGACAAATACGAACGCGAGAAAATATGTACGGATTGCGATACCTTGGTCTTGGAAGCTGGCAAACCCCACATTGTGATTTATGATGTGAAATGGATGTCGGACAGGGAAAGCAGAACTTACCGGAAACAACCTACAGAAAGTGATTTGACTAGGGATTATTACGGCATGCGTGGCCTTGTTAAAAGAGAATGGGATGAATTGCAATTAAATTTCCCCGCAAAGGATGTCAATTACCATCACATTTACCGCAATACTTTCATCAAAGTACCAAATGTTGGGAAACAGGATTTAAGCCTACTCAACCGCCAGGAGCGTCATGAAGGGTTTTTATTCTGGAATGGTAAACCTGATGCTAAAATTCTCCAAAGCAGTAAGATGGCTCAACTCACCGAACAGATTGCAAAGGCTACGGGTGTTGATAAAACCTCATCATATTATAGCAGCTTTTTGCAAGATAGTTTAGCAGTTGAAAAGCTGACGAAAACAACTAAAGCAAATGAGGAGGTTCAGCCAAACATGAACGCTTTCTTACAAGACGAGATTTTGCGGGAATATATACTGCCGTTTCAGTTTATGGATTTAAAAAATGTAAGCAGCATTACCTTACAGCCCAATGGAAAAGAAAAATTCACTTTTAAATTTAATACATTGGGGCAATGGGTTGAATTTATAGATGGTAGGGAGGAACACAATATTATTACTTATCAAAATAATCTGCCATTTACCATTTCCGAGAAAGGAACCGTAAAAAAACACTTCTATTACCAAGGCAACACGATATCAGTAAAAGATCCTTATCAACTTAAAAGTTACAAATTAATCGGCAAAGTATTTTTTGATTCCATTCGGTATGCTACCGCAAAAAAGGATTATGAAAACTTACAAATCAAATCGCATGGTGTTTATCAAATTATTAAGCAGAATGGACAAACCTGTTTGGAGTATTCATTTTTAGATAATCGTCTTGCCTCTACTATATGTTATAGCAACAATCAGTACACTTTACCACTTACCCTAACTGAAACTTTTGGTGGCGATCTTCAAACCAGAACTTTTAGCCTTAATGAAGACGGAGCATTACAGTTGGAAAATGTAAATAAATACAAAAGTTCAAAAAGGATTTACAAATTGGAAAATGGAATCATTAAAGCCTTTTACAGTACTCAAAAACGCGGTGAAGGTGACTATGCATCGCCCAATGCCGTTCAGGTAACTTATACTTTTTTTAAATAGATTTTTGTTGAATAGGAGATGAAGAAAATGTGGATCGGGATCGGTATAATTTTTATCCTGGGCATTGGAATTTACATTTTCTTTCCGACTGAGAAATTGGTTTTAGAAAGAAATAACGAACCTGTGGATTCCAGGTACTCTGGCTTTCAGAAAATTGATGAACATTATAAATCAGGTGTTTTTGAAGTAAAGCGGGTAGTCCGTGTGGTGGTATCAAGTGCCGCATCGCCAAATCCCATTCGCATATTTCCATCCGTAAACCATCAACTCATTTTAGATTGCGATGCAAAGGTTGATGAGGACACAAAACATGATATTCGTTATTACAAAATAGATCAAAGGGGAACAGTTATCGATTCAATTTATGTAGCCTATAATGGGTATTGGGGGCAGTTTATTGATAATTTTATGGTTTACACAAGCGATAGAAATAGCTACTACAATACCTGGCCGCTAAATGGTGATACTACCAGACATAAAGTAGTAGAGCTAAATGCTGATTTAAGCTGGGATGCTGACAGGGTGGAGACAAAAATTAAGGTGATAAAGTCAGCTGCGAAATATTATTTTTTCAGCTCACTATCCAATGAAAACGTCTGGTATCGTCAATGTTATTTCTACGCGGATAAAGAATGGCAATTGCTGTGGCAAAAGATGCCAGGTTATACCCAAATACCTGATGAGGAAAGTGCAAGCCGATATCGTAAAGATGTTTTTCGCAGTGGAGAAGTGAGTTTTGAAATCCCCAAAGACGTTAAACTTTTACATTTTCATCCTGAAGCAAAAATGAAATATTCACATATTATTGGTGGTGGAGATGGTGGCTTCAGCGTTTACAATTGGCGTGGAAAAGGATTTTTCGAAACCACTGTTGCGGATAAGAATTTTCAATTCATGGTGACCAAACTGGTTGTTGAAAAGGAAAAACATAACGGTTACCGGCCAAGTTTGTTTACCGTTGAGGAAGCAGGCGGTGCAACCAATCTTTACAAGCCTGCTTTTTACCATTCATCAAATGGTTTTTCCTTTTATTCGCCAAATGCTAAGGAGTTATTTTTGATTAAATTAAAGAAGTAGAAAGGATCTGGGTTGAAGAGCAAGTTGCATAGATGAAGTACAGACTTTCTAATCCTAGTCGTCTTCTCAAATTTCTCAATGTGCTAGTTTGCTATTTAAAAACCAGGGGAATGAAGGAAAACGGAGGATGCAACTTACAGTTACTTAACCACGTTGATAAACGACCATGTCATAATTCGTGTTTAACATTCTCTTCTGCGTTACAGATTTCTTATAGCTGTTTTTCGAGGTAATCTCTTTCACTAACTCGGCCATGAAATGATGATTATTAAAAGGTTGAATATGGAATAATACCTCATTTGATTGGCCATAAATGGTTAATGTATTTAAACGCTGTGCATTTAATGCTATGGCATTAATCTGATCATAATTAATTATTAGATCGGGTTGATTTTTCCGATTCACCAATACATATTTATCATTTGTCGTCAGATTGATTTTCGGGTAAATAAACTTCATCAGAAAGAAAATAGGAGCGATGCAGGCAATACCCACTAAAAACCCCAGTACCTTGCTACTGCCAAAATTATTTACAGCATCAGCAAGACCTAAGAAACCTCCAAAAACAAAAGATAATATCACAATTAATGCTACGTAAGCCAGGGCAAAACCAATTCCTTTGCCAGCATTTACTTCCAGGTAGTTATAAGTTTTCATCGATTTTAAATTTTAAATAAATATAAGTCTCTTGTGTGAAAAATATTGCTGGGATTATTATTCGCCAATATTGGATTATTATCCCCATTGCTTGCTTAATTATTCGAAGAATGGATAAATGATTCAAAGCATTAGTTTTTTCATGATTTTTTTTGTTTTAAGTAAATGGTTAATAATTTTTAGAAATCAGAGGATGGTTTCTTATTTCTGATTTGAATTTGAGGAGAAAAAGAGGAGTGAAAGAGGGCCAACTTACAACTGCTTACTGGCAACTGATATTCGTTTGTTTAATCATTATTTCCGAAAGTTTAGTGGTGGGAGAGATGTTGATTTTCAAATAAGCATCGATCCGATACGGATATAGATTGAAAAGCAGCGAATGTTTAACTGATTTCTTGATGGAAGTTTTCTATTTATATATTTAAAAATTATTTATAGATTTTATAAAATCAATCTCTCGTTAATGATATTAAATGCCAGAACCGTATTTTTACTTTGCTCCATTTGCAGTATCCTCTTTATTTCTTCCTGCAGAAATAAAAATGGCGCCACAAAAACGGCCGAATCAACCACGCAAAATCCCGCGGTAAAAAAAGATTATATATCCCTCATCATTTCATTTGATACATTATCTGCACTTAAGGTTAAAAAAAACATTCTTAAGGAAGATAGTATATTAAGCCTTTCTCCTGATAACGCCGCCAATCCTTACTTTCATTATTTCAGAGCGAGAAAATATAGCCTGGAAAAAAAGCGTGATAGCGCCTTATTAGAATATGAAAAGATAAAACCTGCAAAAGCAAACGATGAAGTTTCGCTCTTGAAAACCTTTGGTATTTTAACTCAAAACATGGGCAATGGGTCAATGGTAGAATCGGCGCTAACCAGTCAAATATTTACCGCTTTAAAAGAATCTGAGCAAATGAAAAGCCGGTTAACCTATAGGTTTTACGATTTACTGGCGCAGGCTTACTTTCAAAATCACAACGAGAAAAATTCATTAAAATATGCAGCGATCTACTTTCAGAACCATCCCTTTAACTTTCATCCTGTAATTAAGCAACGTTATTTCGATATATCGTTTTTGCTGGCTTCCAGGTTAAATGATTTTAAAAAGATGGCTTACTATAATAATCAAGCCCGCTTATTGGCCGGAAAAATTGGTGATAGCCTTGCGCTTGCCCGCACATACGATAACGAAGCGCAGCTTTACAGTCAGAAAGGCGAACCCGCAAAAGCATTGGTTTCCAGCAAAACATATTTTAATTATCTAAAGAAAACGGATAATTTAAATGATATCGCGTTTAATAATCTGGCAACCACTTTCATTCGAAATAACCAACCTGATTCTGCTATCAAATATTATAAAGAGGGCATTGAATTTGAGAAACGTGATGTTTCCGGAAAGCAAAAAGAAGTTCATTATGCAGGATTAATTGATGCCTATAAAATGAAAGGCGATTATGCCCGGGCTTTGGAAGCGGCCCAGGCTGCCCATAAAATAGAGCTTAAGAATAACGAAGCCATTGAAGCAGTTAAAGTTGCAGAAATGAGCGAAAAATATGAAACTGAAAAAAAAGACCGCAACATAGCAGAACTGAATGGGCGTAACAAGCTGAACGAAACCATCATTAAACAGCAACGTTCTTCAATGTTTTTGATAGTGTTGATTTTCCTTGGCGTCATTTCTTTTTTCTTCATCTTCTACCGTCAGCAACGTTTAAAAGCGAAAAATAACTTGCTAAAATCTGACAACCAGCGCCTCAATATGGAGCAAAAGCTGTTGCAGGCGCAATTAAATCCACACTTCATTTTTAATGCTATTGCCAATTTACAGGGTTTGGTAGCTTCGGGCCATATCGATGAATCAGTAAAGTACCTGAAATCTTTTTCTGGGTTATTGAGAAGCATTTTAGAGCAAAACCGTAAAGATTTTATTGAAATTGAAGAAGAAATTGCTTCCTTAAATAATTACATCCAGCTTCAGCAAATGCGCTATGCTGGTGCATTCGATTATAAAATAACTGTTGATGATGACCTGGATTTAAACGAAACACTTATTCCGCCAATGCTAATACAGCCTTTTGTAGAAAATGCAATAGAACATGGTTTTAGAAACATTTCACACAAAGGTTTTTTGAACATCGCTTTTAAAACAAAAGATAATTGTTTGTTAATTGAGGTAGATGATAATGGTAGTGGGCTAACTGCGAAAGTTGCCGATAAACAAAAAAAGAAATCACTTGCACAAATTATTATAAAGGAAAGATTCGATTTGCTTTTTACTTCTAAAGGACAGCTTGCACACTTTAAGGTAGAAGATAAAAAAGAGTCAGCAGAAAAGGGTGTTTTGGTAAAAATCCTGATCCCAATAATTAATGACTAAATAAAATGTTATGAAACTTTATATACTGGAGGATGAAATCCGCATTTTGCAGCATATCCTGCAAATCGTAAAAAAAATTGATTACCTGGAAGTTGTCGGCTTTGCCGGAGAAATTTCTGTTGCAGCAAAGGAGATACCTGCATTAAAACCCGATATTATACTTGCTGATATCAGATTAAAAGATGGCGACAGTTTTCATTTGTTTGATGAGATAGGGACGTTGGATTTTCAAGTCATCTTTCTCACTGCCTATGATCAGTATGCCATTCAGGCACTAAATTTAGGCGCTTTTGGCTATTTATTGAAACCTATTGACGATGTTTCGCTAACCACAACACTAAATAAGTGTTATCATCACCGGGAACATGAAAGCTTCGGGCAGCAACAACTAGCAATTGCAAAAGAACATTATTTAGCGCAAGGGGTTAGTGCAAGCAAGCGCATCGCTCTAAAAAGTGTAGAATATATAGAAGTGGTTGCGATTGAGGATATCATGTTTTGTAAAAGCGATAAAGGCTACACTAGTTTTTATCTCAATGACGGGCGAGAAATTGTGGTATCCAAAGGTCTAAAAGAATATGAAAGTTTGCTTACACCTTTTGGCTTTTTAAGATGTCATCAATCTTATTTAGTAAATTTTAAATATGTAAAAAAGTACTACAGAGGGGGTTATCTGCAGATGGAAAACAAGGAGAATATTTTGGTTTCGAGCAGGAAGAAGGAAGAGGTTTTAAGATACCTGGAAAATATAGCATAAAATTAAAACAGCTATATGAGTGATAAGAATTGGATTAGCCATTTACTCATCAGGATATTTGCACTGCCCATTGCCTTTATAATGCTATATATGATTATTTTGGGTGGGAGATCAGACTCAATGGGTTTGGGATTAGTTTACGCTTTTTTAGCCCTGGCGATTATCGGCGTTTTATTTTTAGCTATCGAAGCAATTTGGCTTTACCGGAAAAAGTTGTTAAACAAGTTTTTAGCTAATATTGGCATACTTTCGGTTTTGTTACTCGTACTACTTATGCTTTTGGGCGGAAGATAATTATTCCAATTCCGGAGAGGCCGTAAAAAAAGATTATAAAGTTGAGTATTAATTCCAATAATAAGTATCGTATAAATATATTTGCGAACAAGAATTGATTTCCGATTCTAAATCTTATCTCAAACTTTAACCAATGAATAAATTCGAAAGTCGTTACGCTCAAAGCCCAAAAGAAGTTAAACAAATGGATACCGCCTCACTGCGGGAAAATTTTTTAATCGAAAACGTTTTTGAGGCGAACCAGGTAAACTTAACCTTGTCTCATTTTGATCGGTACATTGTTGGTGGTGCAATGCCAGTAAACGGAAAGTTGGTTTTGCCTAATCCTGATGACCTTAAAGCTACTTATTTTTTAGAAAGAAGGGAATTAGGGATGATCAATGTAGGTGGTAAGGCTATTGTAACTGCTGATGGCGATATTTTTGAACTGGAATATAAGGAAGCTTTATATATTGGCAAAGGTACAAAAGAAGTTACTTTCGAATCGGCTGATGCAGCTCAGCCAACAAAACTATATTTAAATTCGGCACCTGCACACCATACCTATCCAACAAAAAAGGTGAGCAAAGCTGATGCTGAAATTGTAGAATTGGGTACACCTGAAACCGCTAATCATAGGGTGATTAACAAACTTCTGGTAAATAGTGTATTGCCAACCTGCCAGTTGCAAATGGGAATGACCGAGCTGAAATCTGGAAGTGTTTGGAATACCATGCCGGCACACACTCATGATAGACGAATGGAAGCCTATTTCTATTTTGAAGTTCCGCAGGGGCAAAGTGTTTGTCATTTTATGGGGCAGCCGCAAGAAACCCGCCACATTTGGATGCAAAATGATCAGGCGGTAATTTCACCAAACTGGTCTATCCATTCCGGAGCCGGAACAAGCAACTATACTTTCATTTGGGGTATGGCAGGCGAAAACCTGGATTATGGCGATATGGATCACTGTGCCATCACGGAATTGAAATAGATTTTAATTCACGAATATTCTTAGCGAAAAAATTTAAAAGATTTCTCCACTTAGTTCGAAATGAAGATGACTTGATAAACAAGTCTGAGTATCAATAAGAAAAGAAAAATGTCAAACATATTTAATTTAGCAGGTAAAACTGCATTGGTAACGGGTTGTAAAAGAGGCATTGGTAAAGCCATGGCTTTAGCATTGGCAGAGGCTGGTGCAGATATTATCGGCGTTTCTGCAAGCTTAGAACTTCAAGGAAGTTCAATTGAAAAAGAAGTGCTTGCCTTAGGCAGAAAATTTTATGCTTATCAATGTGATTTTAGTAAACGCGAAAGTACATTGGAATTTGCTGCAAAGGTAAAAACCGATCATCCGGTAATTGATATTTTAGTGAACAATGCCGGTACCATTTTACGTAAGCCAATTGCAGAACATCCTGATGAGATGTGGGATGAGGTAATCGCCGTAAACCAAACTGCGCCATTTATTTTAACCAGAGAAATTGGTCGGGATATGATTGCGAGAGGAAGTGGAAAAGTAATTTTTACGGCCTCACTTTTATCCTTTCAAGGCGGAATTACCGTGCCTGGTTATGCAGCCAGTAAAGGCGCCATTGCTTCCTTAACTAAAGCTTTTGCAAATGAATGGGCATCAAAAGGAGTAAATGTTAACGCCATTGCGCCTGGTTATATTGCAACGGATAATACAACTGCATTAAGGGAAGATGCCGATAGGAGCAGCTCAATTTTAGCCCGTATCCCTGCCGGAAGATGGGGAACACCTGAAGATTTTAAAGGACCAACTTTGTTTTTGGCTTCAAGCGCAAGCGACTACGTTCATGGAACAATTTTAGCCGTTGATGGCGGTTGGATGGGGCGCTAGTTGAACGTGTAAAGTCTAAAGTTTAGCGTCAATAGTAAGAAAGACCGATGTTTGAAATATGAAGTGAATTTCTATATTTTCAGACATCGGTCTTTTCATTTTTTTGGAATAGAACGCTTCCATGAATTAACAGGTTTAGGAAGCGATCTTAGTAAGCTTAAATCTTTGAGTCTTTCGGCTCAAACAGGTTATAAATCTCTTTAATATCCTTCAAAATATTCTCGAAATCGATTTTTAAATCAATTAGTCGGCCAGTGTGAATATCAAAAACCCATCCCTGCACGGTTAAACCTCTAAGTGTAATCGCTTCTTGTACAGCGGCTGTCTTTAGTAAATTTACACATTGCTCTTGAACGTTCAATTCCACTAATCTGTTGTAACGAACACCTTCATCTTCAATCGCATTTAATTCGTCTTTATGTGTACGGTAAACGTCACGGATGTTACGTAACCAAGGGTTCAAAATACCCATGTCGGCTGGTTGCATAGCCGCTTTTACGCCACCGCAATTGTAATGACCACAAACAATAATATGTTGAACTTTTAGATGACGAACAGCATAATTTAAAACCGTCATTACGCTTAAATCAACATTATTAACCAAATTGGCAATATTTCTATGGATAAAAGCTTGACCAGGCTGTATACCCATTAAATCTTCAGCAGTAACACGACTATCAGAACATCCAATATATAAAAATTCTGGAGTCTGTCCTTTCGCTAATTCAGTGAAATAATCTGGATTATTGGCCAATTTTCTGCCAATCCATTCTTCGTTATTTTTGAAAACTTCTTCTACATTCATGTGTATTATTCTTAAATTTATTTATGATATAAAATGTTGTAAATGTCAAACTGATATAAAACTAAAAAAAGATTTTCGAATTTCTGTAAGTTCTTCCTCTGTAATTGTATTAGCACTATTAAAATATTGATACCCTTTGAAATCCATTTCCAAATAACCAGCTGTCCTTGAAAACGGTATGATAAATCCATCGGGCAAATCTCCATCAGTGCCCACCGCAATTACTTTTAAAGTTTTCCCTTTTAAATTTCTACCAGCTTCTTTGTTTAAAGTTACCCAATCCGTTAAACGGTCGAATAAATTTTTCATCCTTCCGCTCATGGCATACCAATAAACCGGTGTAGCAAAAACAATGTGTTTGTGATACGAAATCTCCTTGGCTAATAGCTCAAACTGATCCTCTGGAGGGTAACTGCTTTCGTAATGATAGGGAAGGATGTAATGCTCAACTAAACTAATCAGAGTATAATCCATGCCTTCGGTTAACCGGCTGATAAATTTTTGTGTATCTCCATTTAATCGGGCACTTCCATTAATAATTAGCATTTCAGGCATAGCTGATTAACAAGCTAATGGTTTAAATGTTCTACTAACTGTAGAATCTAACCTAAATTTTCCAGAAATTTATTGAATTTCTCATCTTCGTTTTTAGATTTTACCTGCTGCAAAGTTCTATTAAAACTGCGTACTGAAATACCCAAGTAGGCGGCCATATCCTCTTTCGAAATAGAAAAATGTTCATCAGCTTGAAGCCTTAATAATTTTAATAAACCATATTCAAGCGTGTATAGTTGCTGAAATGAAGCTCTAGAACTTGTTTGAATGATTCTTGTAGAAAGCTCCTGCAATAAAATCCTGGTAAATTCTTGATTCGTTTCTGTTAGAAATAAGAAAACATGATTGGGAATGGCATAAGCTGTTACTTCACTAATAGCCGCTACATTACAAAGGCAATTAATTTTTTTGATCGCTTCCAGTTCTCCAACAATTTCACCTTTACCCAAAAATTCTATAATAAAGTCTTTACCATTTTCTTCAGAGATAAAACATTTCGTAATTCCATCTTTAACAATATAAATGTTTTTGATTATTTCTCCTTGCTCAACAAATCTAAAGCCCTTTCGAAATGTTTTGAGCGTAATTCCGGTGTCCTGGTTGTGCTCATAAAATCGTTCGATGAAAGATAAAAAAGTAGGGTTTGTTCTCAACATATTTTTCGAAAATGGACAAATGTCCTTTATTCTGTAGCCAGAGCGGTTTACATTTGCATCACGAAATTACAGCATAGCAATGAACAATCAAATTACCGTTATCGCTTTTGATGCCGATGATACGCTTTGGGTTAATGAGCCTTATTTCCGCGAAACGGAAGAAAAGTTTGCAGGTCTGCTGGAAGATTTTATGCCACATCACAGTATTGTAGCGGAACTGCTAAAAACCGAAATTAACAATTTGCCGCTATATGGTTATGGTATAAAAGGTTTTATGCTGAGTATGATTGAAACCGTATTAAGAATTACTGATGGGAAAGTTAACCCTGCGGTGATTAGCAGAGCGATTCAACTCGGACAGGACATGCTTAACAAGCCGATCGAATTATTAGTTGGCGTAGAAGAAGTTTTAAAAGCACTTTATGGGAAATATCGCTTAGTGGTGGCAACCAAGGGCGATTTGCTAGACCAGCAACGAAAGTTAACCAAATCAGGTCTGGATCATTATTTCCATCACATTGAAATCATGAGCGATAAACAAGAGCGGGATTATCAAAAGCTGATTAAACATCTTGATTGCAAGCCTGAAGAATTTCTGATGCTGGGTAATTCGCTCAAATCCGATGTTTTGCCCGTGTTGGCCATAGGTGGTCATGCCGTTCATATACCGTATCACACCACCTGGGTGCATGAGCGTATAGATCACACTGTCGAGCATGCAAATTTTTACCAGGTAGAAAATCTTTCCGATGTTTTACCCCAACTAATTAAATGAGAGAAAAAATAGATATAAACACCTGGATCAGAAAAGATCATTTTGAATTTTTTAACACTTTTGAAGAGCCTTTTTTCGGTGTTACTGTAGATGTAGATTGCACAGCAACTTATCAGGAGGCAAAAGAAAAAGGCATTTCCTTTTTCTTGCTTTACTTACATAAATCGCTGCTGGCAGCAAATAGAACCGAGGCTTTTAAGTACCGGATTATAGATGGGGAAGTTTGGAAATTTGATAGCGTAAATGCAGCTACAACAATCAATCGTCCGAATGGAACTTTTGGCTTCGGCTACATGGATTTTTTTTCGCAGTTTGAAGATTTCAAAATCGCAGCAGGTAAAGAAATTGAAAAGGTGCAACAAACAACCGGGTTAATTCCTTCGTCCTCAGGAGAAAATGTTATCCATTATTCCGCGTTGCCCTGGCTAAATTTTTCATCAATGTCTCATGCCCGAAAGTTTTCATTTAACGATAGCTGTCCGAAAATTTCTTTCGGAAAGTGCCGGGATGAACAAGGAAGCAAAATTATGCCGGTGTCCATTCATGTAAACCACGCTTTAATGGATGGTTTTCATGTGAGTCAGTTTGTTGATGAATACCAGGCTTTACTTAAGCAGAAAGCTGAAAGTTAATAAGAGGTTAACTGATTTTTAACATAGGGAAATTAATTTCGGCCAATGTTTCTGGCCGTAGTTATTATTCCAATTTACATTCTTGCAATTATTTCCATGTGTTTCATGGATTCATGGTATAAAGCACTGATGTTTTTCCTGATGCTGCTTATCGCGAATTTTGTGCTTTTTCTTTTTATAAATTATCCGCTGCAGTCGGCGATAGGAGTCATATGTATCATGGCTTTATTTGCTTTTAAGCTGAAAGATTAATTTTCATTTGCTTTAGAGAAAGTATTTACTATTTTTGCTCCACAATTAATCATTAACATTTTTTTTGGGGGATTAGCTCATTTGGCTAGAGCGCTTCGCTGGCAGTGAAGAGGTGATCGGTTCGAATCCGATATTCTCCACCATTATTTAAAGCCCTTTTAAGGGCTTTTTTTGTGTCTATATGGCGCTAGGTGGCGTTTTAATGATCAACTCTTTCTTGTTAGAGTTACAAATGACCTATATAAATTAGGGTGGTTTACGAAATATTTTGTTACAATTGTGCTACAGAATTTCGCTTATGGCTAATGTAGATTTCAAAGTATTTAAGCTTCACAAAAAAGAGAACGGGCAATATAACGTCAAATTGATGATTTATCATAATACAAGAGAACTTATTTAAGTGCATCTCATTTTGTTATAGATGCTCAATTAAAAAAAGATTCAACCATAAAAGATAAAGACTTGTTCGCGGTGTTAACAGGCGAGCTTGCTGACTATAGAAAAAAATTAGTTCTCTGGGAGACACCATACATCATATTTCTGTTCAGGATTTAAGCAGTTTAATACTGGGCAAGAATGAAGTTAAAGATGGAGCAATAAATTTCATAGAATTTGGCAGGGCACGGGTATCAGAATTGAAAGCGCAAGGCAGGTCCACTTATGCAGGGTCTTTTCAGGCCGTTGTCAATAACCTGGTTGATTATCATGGAGAAGTGTTGCCAACAGCGGAGATCACTTCATTATTCTTAAAAGGATACGAAGCATACCTTCGAAAGCCCTATACTCAAGTCAGGACAAATTAACTTGGGCGAAAATCAACAGTTCACAATCCTGGACTTAATGATAGTGGGATTTATCACTACATGAAGAATTTTAGGATATTATTTAGCGCCGCTCGGTCTTTTTATAATGATGAAGATACTGAAATTATACGTATACCGAACAATCCTTTTAATAAGTACAAGATTGGTTCCGAACCATCTCCAGAAAAAAGAGCGGTACCTATATCAACAATTAAAATGATCAGAGATTGTGTTGTTCCCAATGGCGGGACCGCTGAGCTTGCCAGAGATCTCTACATGGCATCTATTTATTTGTTAGGAATGAATTCAAAAGATTTGTATGAATTGAAACCTGGAGATATCAAAGGTTCAAGGATTAATTACAATAGAAGTAAAAGTGCAGGAAAAAGATCTGATAAAGCTTTGTTTAGTGTGGCAATTGCTAAAGAGGCAAGGGTGATATTAGATAAATACGTGGGACATTTGGGTAAACGCTATCAAAGAAGCACTTACCTGAATAATGCCTTTGCTATTGGGTTACGTCAAGTTATAGATATAATAAACGATAGTAGGGATGTCCAGTTGGAATACATTGATTTTTATTCAGCGAGGCACACGGTTGGTACCGAAGCGCGCAATACATGTGGTTTTTCAGTTGATGATGTAGCCGAAGCGTTAAACCACAAAATTCAAGCTAATAAAATAACTGATAAGTATATAAAAAAGGATTGGGGGAAAGTAGAAACTATACAGTCTGCATTAATAGCATTACTATAATCCAGACTTTTCCAGCCTAGCTTCAAGTTGCTGGATTAATTTATAAGCCTGGTTCAAGTTGACCTCAAGTATATCTATCTTAGTATGAGCCGATAGAATTTCAGCCTGCAGATCAATAATTTTGCCTACTGTAGATTGTGGTTTGTTATCCGGATCAGTCTGAAACACTTCATTACCTAGCCCAGTTTGAAGCCAGTGTATGTTTAGCTTATGCTTTTCCTTGAGCTTAGTTAAAATAGCTATGCTGATTCTCCTTTTTCCACTTGCGATCAAAGAATAATATGCCTGTGTCATTCCCAGAGCCTCAGCGACTGCTGTTTGATTTTTTCCAACATACTTATTTATAAAATACAAAAACCTATTTAATTGCTTCTGATCAGCTTCGTTAACTTTATTGATTTTCTTAGTTGGTCTCATTATCATTTATTTTCTTCAAAGGTATTGTTGGATTGGGGATTGGTCAATACTACATAAGTACCAAATTATTGGATGGAGAACTTGAACCAGAAGGAAGATCCCGCTGCCGCTTCATGCTCAAATTTATACGACACTCCTTCAGCTTCATATCCATCGAGTAGTTTGATTACCCGATTAAACTGTTTTTCAATCAGATTTTCATCTTGCTGTGATGTATTTACCATCATTCGACTGTCCTGCATATTTCCTCCCTCAAAGAATCGGGCGCTCACCGCAACAATATCTAAATAGCCATATATTTTGTGACTAAACCCATAGCCCTGTCGAAATCCACCTTCTGGCCAGTACTTTGATTTCTTCATCTTTTGCAAGCGATCAATAGCAGTTTGAATAACGAAAGTTTTCACCTCGTTTTCAATTCGCTTTTGTTCGGCTTTGGTGATGGGTTTCATTATTGGGAATATATAATTTTGCCGCCGATTGAATTGGCGAGTTCCGTTAATCTTGTATAAACATCAATAGCTAATTTAGCTTTGCTGTATGGCACCTCTTCAAATAGATTTTCTGATCCCAAATTACCGATAGCGTTATTTAACCTTTTTGTCTTTGGCGTAATGATTAGCTCGTTGTCTTTTGCAATCACCTCGAAAATTAATTGCCGGTAATAGTTACGGCCTTCGATCTCCTTTGGTTGTGATGTTAATAGATTAAACTCCTGATCTTTTTTGTCGAATGAATATCCCGTATTCACCAACCTAACGCCAGCCGCTGTGTAATTCTTTTTGCGGTAGCAGAGTTTTTAACAATTATTTTTTTGGCGCCATTGAAAATGGTAGTGTCTTGTTTCTGTGAGAAGCCCAAGAAGGGGAGGATGGTCAGCAGTGCTAATATTATGTTTTTCATTACCTTTTTTTATTAATTACCTGTACAACACTGAATATTTGTTCGATGTCTTTAAGATTTAATAGTTCATCCTCATATTCTGGATTTAGAGAATGTATAACTATTGTGCCGTTCTCCACATCATGACTTGCAATTTGCTTAATTAATATTCCTTTTTCTCGGTGAACGATTATCCAAGTGTCAGTAGTATGCGTATGAAGTTTTTACTTCCACTTGTCTTTTGGTATATCTCGACCAATTGCGATTCTGCCTGGTCTAATACTAAGGTCAGCCAGTTCATCGGTGTCGTAACAAACCATGCTCCTTCCGGAAACTTCAAATGCTAAATATGAACCTCTATGTGTTGCATCAACAGGAAGGGGGGATGGTTTCTAAATCATCATAAAACTCGGGATCGGAAAATCCTACTAGATAGCCTGCGTAGGCCCGTTGGGTAATCAAGGGAACTTGCATAATTTGAGAGTCGTCAGGAAGTTTATAAAATTTATCTTTTGTAGCTTCAAATCCGTAAGGATCCGCTACCCTGGTAGGAATTGCGTCAACTCGGTGCACTTCCACGCCCCAAATGTCTTTTTCGTCAACTTTAAAAGATGTAAGTATGTTGCTTGCAACTTCTTGGCTCAAGTTCTTTGATTTGAAATACTGATATACAGTAACTCTATTTTTTTTGGAGAATTTCAGCTGCTTTGTCGGCACTAATCTTACTTTTCTTAAGAAAATGGCGAAAATTTTCTCCTTGATAATCAATCATTTATAAATTATTTGTAAATATAAGCACTTACAAATTTGTCATTGTAAGTATTGTACTTATATGTGTATCACATAACAATAACAAAGGTAAATATAACATAATCAGTTAACAATACTTAACAATTTGTATATTTCGGAGAAACTGGTTCTTCCCCAATTTTGGTGGTTATGAAGGACCAATACTAGTCTTTTTTCTAAAAGCCCAAGAGAACACCTCCCGTACATTTGCCGTTTTAACGTTTTAAGCTTATTTACGTTTCCTTCAACTGGCCATTACTCTAGGCTAAGTCGAACGAATTTTTTATGGATTTTAGATATTGCTTTAATCCATTTGCGAATCCACTTAGTTCATTAATTGAAGACATTATTGCCTTTGAAATCCAAGAATCTAAACCCTCACTACTTCGATCCTTTAGCATCATGTGACGAAATTCTCTTATGAAGCTAAGGGATTTTTTTAGTGTTGCCGAGGAATCACAGAGATCATTTAGAATATCGGTTTCATTTTTTGTAAGCTTTTTTTCTTCCTTAAAAAACAGCTTGGAAGTGATTGATGGCCTCCAAAAACTGAGGTCAGTTGGTAATACTTTTTTATTACCAATTGCCATTTCATACCTCGCCAAACCATCAGATAAAGTAGAATACGCACCTCTGTAACCACACTCTAATAACTCCTGATGTAATGCCTTAAGCTGGATTTCTGGCAATTCTGCCTTTCTTTTCTTTATATATTGAAGATGGTTTTCAAGCCCAGTTGGTGAGATATACTTCTTTTTCAGTAGTTCCTCAAGATACTTATACTTCCTAACCGTTACACGGCTCATTTTGATTCTTTTTGATATCTCATTTATAGAATTGCCTTGCTCAAGCAGCAGTCTCACATCTTTAAATTTTTTTTGTTGAGCAGTTGGGGCAGTGGTTTTTAGTGATTGCGGTTCAGTAACTTTAGTTGCACGCTTAGCCTCCCTAAATTTTTTTGAAGCTAAATGTTCCCGATCCAGAATTTTTCGCATCACTTCACCTAAATTTTTCAACAGATGCCATCGGTCCGTAACCTGGATAGCGTCAGGAGCTCCCTTAGTAGATGCCCGCTGATAATCACCGTATCTATCCCTGGAGATAATTTTCACATGATTTCTTTGCTTTAACCATTCTGTAAGCGTATTTTCCTCACGATCACTTAGTAATGCGATTGGGCGATTCGTAGTTAGGTCCACAAGGATGCTTCCATAACGCTCCCGCTTCTTAATAGCCCAATCGTCGACACCCAAGGTAATCACACCTTTGTTGTAGGGAAGTTTTTGTTTTTCTATTATCTTTAATAAAGTAGTGTCTGAGGTAGGAATCGAAAGCTGATTACAAATACGTTCTGCGGATTTCCCACCAGACTCTATGGTTATGTTTAATAATTTTTCATGTAGCCTGTCGGTTCTTCTTTGATATGGCTTGGAATGATCAGAATATCGCTCCATGAAAACCTTAAGCGGACATTCCAAAGTTCTGCAATAAAATTTACGAGCTCGCAAAACAATTCGGGAAAGCTTTCCGAATGCAGGAAGATCCGCAAACTTTCTTGTATAATAACTATGAACTTTCGATGAGTCTTCCTCACAATTTGGACAAATTGACATTTTATTCTTACTTGAAATATAGATTATAAAGCTATCCGATAGATTTTCTATCGAAACAACCTTAAATTGACTGGCATTATTGAATATTGCTTTACTGGCATTCATTAAGTTACTAACGACAGAAAGCAGGATATTTAATGTGTTTTACCACCAAAAGTGGGGAAGAACCAATTTCAGCGAAATCTCCACACATATAAACGTTGTGCTGAAGTTTGGTTTAGTGAAGATTGCGATGAGTTCCATTGGGCGCGATTGGTAAGTTTAAAAAGCGCATAAGAATGATGCTCCTTAGCCAGGAAACTGGTGACACCATCTTTTTAGTTACTGATAATGTTGGTGATGCAATTGCGCTTACCAGGGAGTATAAAACAAAGATGATGAGGATAAGGATGTTGAGATGTTTGATATCTGGATCAATGGCGCTTACATCACTTATCTTAAGGGCGTGACTGATTGGGAAGAGGTGGGTAACATTAAACAATCTTGTGGTAAGGCGTCATTCGTATATTACAGCCAGGATCGTTTGGAATATGAAGATATCATCCAAAAGCGTAAACGCTTAGAAACGTTGGATTCAGATCATGCCGATCAGAACATTGTAACAGGCTCGCCGATATTGGTGGCCAGTGGTTTACTCGGCATGGGCAAGCGTGGTGAAACCGGTAAAACCTTTGAAGTAACTGAGGGTGGTAATCTTAAAATGCTTGAAGCGGCTGGTACTCCTGAGTCGTTAAAGATGGAACGTGAAAATTTGCTAAACGGCATTTACTACGATACGAACACGCCAAACATGAGCATTTTTGATGGAGAAGGAATTGGAAGTAATTTGCCGATCATTGGTATCAAGATTCGTTTCCTTCCTGCAACATTAAAGGCCATGAACAAATAGTCTGGTGCATGGGGTATGGGCGTTCAGCGTAGGTGCAACTTTTTAAAGGCAGCACTATGCCAGATCAATATTGCAGTGAAGCCAGCGCAGGGATTGGATATATCGCCACGCTTCGAGTTTATCTTCCATCTAATGAAACCGAGGAATATGCGAACATAATTGCTTTAGTAGGAGCAGGGTTATGAAGCACCAGGGCAGCTGTTACAAAGCTTGGCTTAGTTCATAATATCGAGGAAGAGAATGAAGCCATTGAGAAAGAGGTGACGAAACGGGCGGCAGCTGCTAAAGCTAAACAACCTATTGTTGAATAGTTCCATTTCTCAATTATTTTGATATTTTTGGGCGAAGATTTAGTAACGCTCTAATATGAAGAAATATCTTTACCTATTAATGGTAACTACAGCACTGATAAGTTGCAAGAAAAAGACTTTAACACCTGAACCAGAACCACAACCTGTGCCTGCGGAGGTGTTCGAATTAAACAAATCGACTGGCATTCCCGCCAGCAAGTTCTCAATGCATTTCAGAGAAGACTTTGTTGACAATCGAAACGCATGGACGTTGCAGGCCCCTAGTCCAAACTATAGCCATACTGTGGCAATTACTGATGGTTTTTACACCTTCACCAATCCTGTTGTCAATACAATAAACGGAACCACAGATAAAATAAGCTTTGATCAAACGAAAGATTGGGAAATCGAAACGAAGGTTAACAACGAAAGTAAATCTTTTGCATTTTGGTGGAATTCTGCACCAGGGAGACAAAGCAGTCGTATTTTGTTTGGAACCAACCGAATGGATTTTGTTGATGCCAACAATGAATTTAACGGTGGATATATTGTATTGGGTAAAAACGTGGAAATATTAACTCAAAACACGTTGAAAATCCGCAGAGTAAAAGACCGTTATTACATTTTCCTGAATGGCAATTTAGTTTATGAAGGACAATATATCTTTCATAGGGGGCAAAACATAGGATACTATTCTTTCGAGAAAGGCAAAATGCAAGTAGATTATCTTCAAATCAGTTATATAAATATCTAAATTAAGCTTAAAATGAGAAAGTACATTTATCTGGTGATGATAGCCGCCAGTATGATTAGTTGTAAAAAACCTAAGAATGAACCTGTAGAACCAACTCCACCTGTAATTGTGCAATACGACAAAGGTGACGGAATCCCAGCCGATCAATTCACGGTAGCGTTCAAAGATGATTTTAACGACAACACAAACAAATGGTTAGTGCAGGGCCGAAGACCGAGTTATGGTGATCAACAGGAAATAGCTGGTGGAAAATACAAACTTACTTCGGATTATGGTGGCTCATATGGGTGGACCACTTCGATAAATTTTGACCACACCAAGAATTATGAGATTGAATTTAAGTATCTTTCAGTAAATAGAAGGGTTCAGTTCAACTGGGGAGCAAAAGATGGATCGGGGTTCGGAAGTTTCCATGCCATGAGTTTAGAAGATAATAAATTTCTCTATTATCATGGAGTTACCTTCATTAGAGAAATGGCGACGAGATCACCAATTGATATTCCAATGGAAGGCGTGGTTAAGATCAGAAAATATAATAACAAAGTTTATTTCTTTTTGAATAACACGTTACTTTCTTCGTGTGAGTATGTTGTAAATTACGGTCAGGGATTTGCTTTTTATAATCGCCAAGCTGGTATAACCGAATATGACTACTTGTACGTGCATTACATAAAATAAAACGAATGTTAATCAACTTAGAAGCTTCCCCAACGGGTGGCTTTTTTCGTTTCTAGTGCAAAAAAAAATCAGCATCAAAATGCTATTAAAAAATAATTTTAAAAATATTTATATAACTATTTGTTATAATAATTATAATTGTAAAGGCAAGCACGCCGAACGTTATTTGAAGTCACTCTTCTAATTCGCCACGATCTGAAACAAGTCGTGGCTTTGGCGTTGCAGAGGTAGGGGTCTAACCTTATCCAGTGGTGGATACTTGCAGCAGAGTTTTGATAAATAAACCGAATAGAAATTAGATGGTTCAAGCTACCTAAAGGCATTAAACCTGAAACCTCAACGCTTATGATAGGCTTGGGTTTAGGGCGTTGAGAGCGTTACGATCTCGGGCAATATTGCTCGGCTCGTTTGCTTACCGGCCAACCATATACTTTATCAGTCTATAGAAGCCGTAAACGATTAAAACGAAAACGACTAACATTATAATTTCAGGTGTGCCAATGAATAATAGGTGCATGGTTATGTGGTTTAGTTGATCTAAGATATAAAATTTTTTATTGTGGGGTATAGCAGTTGGTATCTCAGTGGTCTCATAAGCCAAAGGTCGTCGGTTCGAGTCCGACCCCACGCAACGCTCATAGGCGGAAAATAAGCAGATCACCTGATTAGTAGTTGGGATGGCATACCGCGGATGACTACTCCAGCGAGGCAGCGGACAGCTCGGAAAGACGAGCGCATCAGGATGTATATCAGTTGGTAGATAGCTTGCTTTGGGAGCAAGAAGTCAAAGGTTCGAGTCCTTTTATCCTGACAAATGAAACGATTGCAACGGTAGGTTAGTATCTTATTTACCCGCCCAAAGACCACTTAAATGTGTAGGATGTATAAAGTTGGCAAGGTCGCATTTAGGCTTAAACTAAGATTGAAACTGTTTTTATGTAGGTCAGATGGATTGATTCCATAAAGGTACATGAGTGAAACAAAGGTAAGTCAATCGGAACTATGAAGTTTACTATAGGGAAATTAATATAGTAGTGGCAATGGGGCACGGCGTGGTAATCAGTCAAGCGCATAGCATCGAAGGCGGGTGCTCCACAAGGACTAGACGAGTACATTTAGAAACGAGCAGCTGAGAGATGTGAGGGTGGCAATAGTCCGCACCATAACAAGCCCAACCCCACTAGGGTATCCTGATCGGGGTTGCAAGACATTCGCCCTTTGGGCAGTTTAGTTTGAGGTTTAGGTTAGTCAAGATACACTACGTGTGACTTGGCGATTAGAGAGGGAGTGGTTCCCCTCTCTTTTTTAATACCTAAAGTTTAATGATCATCATCAACTGGATTCTGTTTCGCTGATCGAACGCCGATGATGAATAATAACATCGATAAAAAATTGAAAGCAAGTAGTGAAACAAGGAATGTGCTCATAATAAAGGGATTTGGTTAGTGATTTAAAACCTCAAAATACACAGAAATGAGTAATTATCAAATAGTATCATAGAGAATTTTTACCTGAAATAATACGCTAGTTATGCATCAATCCAACGCCAACACAACAAAGGCAAAGCATATCCTTTGGTGGGTGTGCATGGCCATAGCATCCTATTTAACAGCAACTATATGATAAACGCAAATGAATTATTCCTAAATGCCAATTACAATCACAATGGCAAATGGAATTATGCTAACCACGAGGGCATTTTTAAATGGACTGATCGAGATTGGTTCGCTTTGGGTGAAAGTACAATAATGCTGGAAAATATCAAAGGTATTCCAATAACAGAAGATGTTCTTTGGCAGTGCAACCTTGGATATACTTCAACCGACGAAAGATTCAATTTTACAGGGGTCAATAGTGTAGAATATGTGATTGAACAGCAAGATGACTGGTGGTTTATTGGAATAAACAATACGAGTAGCATCCAATTCTTTGCCTGGAATATTTATCACCTCCACCAACTTCAAAACTTATACTTCGTATTAACCGGTAAGGAGCTGGTGTACCCGCCATTAAACTCACAACAGGAACTATTTGGAAAGCAATCATTCTGATCAGCTTAGCCAACGCAATTACAATTATCTATTACACACTAAAAATTATATTATGAGAAGAAACACTAAAAGGTTAGGAGTGTTGGGCGCAGGGTTCGCCATGGCACTGGCAGGATTGATGGGAACAGCGCAGGCTAAAGGCGAAACTTTGGTTACTAGCCAAAATGTAAACGAGGTTGCTAAAACAATCCATGAACGCAAAAAGGCGAAAGAAGAAATCAATATCAATGGTGGATTAGATTCTTACGCACTATCCGGGAGATTACGGCCTTTCGCACAAAGAATACGGGTTGAGATATGGAACTGGTAAATCGCGTAAGTGCAAATCCAACAGATTGAGGTTTACTCACAATGCAAAGTTGAGGAGGAGAGCGGTGTAATGAGCGAACAAACTACGAGCCTACGGGGCGAACGCATGAGATTAAGACCATTGAACAGTTTGCTGGACTGGTTACAGAAGAAAACCTTCCACTAATCATTGAAGACTTCAGATCAACACTTAAAGCGCTTGTCAATATGGATAAATGGTTGAGAAGGTTTGTGAGATTGAGAAGTTGCCATATGAACGATTAAAGATGGAAGCTTTCAATTGGATTGATGACGGTAAACGTGATTGGTCAAAAATCACAATTTAATCGTCGGAAGATCCAGATGTAAAAATAGAAATAACTCAAAAGAAGGAGAGCGGCGTAATGAACACAACAATAATACTACAGCGCCAGGTGCGCGAACTAAAAGAAACTCTGCAAGATGCAGTCAGCCTAGCGGCTAAGTACAAGGGCAATATGGGAATAATTGATCAGGAGGAATTGGCAAGGTTAAGTAAGCAGGCTAATGGATCAGCTTATAATCTGAAAGATTTCGATTTGGCTGATAGGAATGGGGAGCAGTAGATCAACTTAGCCATTTCAACAATCCATCGGCACCTGCGACTAAAAAGACAATTAGCATTATAATGGCAACAATGGTAATTGTCTACCCGAAAGAAAAGCTTTCTACTTTCTCATGTTCTTCTGGAGAAAGATTAGCCTTCCATTTTTGGGTATCTTCAATAAGACGTTTCCTGCCATAAGCAGTATTTGATTGGGAGCACGTTTAGCCATACACTAAAAATACAAACTAAATTTTAAATTATGATATCATTTTTTGAAGCTTCAATGAAACCGTTATCGGTGCATCATACCGGCAACAAATTACTGGAAGAGTATTACAAGTTATCTGATGCACCATTGGTAATCGACGACGAGTTAATGAATAATCTCTTAATGCAGTTTTTCCTTAAACCACTCGAAAAAAGCAATGAGGTATTTAGTTTTCTACCCAAACAATAACCTGCAGTTGAATGAGGTTTATGCATTAGTAGGGAAGATATTCGAAACGCCAGAAGGCCATCACGAAGGATCGGAGTTGTTAGCCAAACACATTTATGATGTCGCCAACCATCCTACAATAAAATCTAGTGAGTTGTACGTGGCTTATTTCGAAAAGGTACAGATCGAAGGTGAGCAGCTTGATGCAATTGGAATCTTTAAAAGCGAAACCAAAGAAACATACCTTGATGTTTATACAAAAAATGATGGTTTTGGGATGTCATACAAGCAGGATGCAATCAGCCTTAACAAATTAGATAAAGATTGCTTAATCTTCAATACTGAAAACGAGGAAGGTTTTAAAGTGGTTGTGTTTGACAAGGAGAAAACCGCTCAGGCCATTTACTGGAAGGATGAATTCTTAAAGCTGATCGTGCGTAATGATGATTACACCAAAACAGCTAACCTGATGGGCGTATTCAAAAACTTCGTTACCGAGAAGCTTGATGATGAGTATGAAATGAGCAAATCGGATAAAATCGATTTACTTAATAGATCCGTTAAATACTTCAAAGAGAAGGAAAGCTATGATCAGGATGAATTCACCAACGAGGTGATCGGTAATAAGGAAGCTATTGAAACATTTTCTGACTACAAGTCAAATTACGAATCAGAATACGAAGTAAGTATTGGTGAGTCGTCTGAAATTTCCGAGCCCGCAGTAAAATCTAAAATCCGACAGTTTAAGAATGAGATCAAGCTTGATAAGAATTTCAAGGTGTCAGTAATGGGCAGCGAAGATTTGATTGAGCGTGGATACGATGAAGATAAATCCATGAATTTCTACAAGCTCTATTTTAGAGAGGAAGAGTAATCAACAATACGCAATAGGAATAAACGTCTACCTCTTTCCAGAGCCTCACTACTCACCTGGTGGGGTTGAGGTGGTGAATAGAATATTTTTATAGCCGGAGACTTTAAAGGCTTTATGAGGCTATCGCTGATGATTCCAACTCAAAATATTAGCAGCACCCTAGCCAAAAAAGGCTATATGCTAGGCGACACGCTGTTAGTATTTTTGAATCCCTAAAACATCTAACCAATAACATTACCTATGCTAAAGAACATACTTGTCCTCAGCCTAATAATTCTCTCCAGCACAATACAAATATTTGCAAGTCAAATACTCTTGATTGGATCGGATTCTAGGGAACTAGGGAGGCGTGGTAATGCAGATGTAATAATGGTCATAACTGTTAAAGAAAGTGAAATAAGACTCACATCTATTCTAAGGGACACCTATGTTTATATAAAAGGATATGGCAATGGAAAACTAAATGCAGCCTATCGACTGGGGGGAAAGGAATTATTGGTTAGCACCATCAATGCTAACTTTAAAACGAATTTATCTCATACGATTGTTACTGATTTTAGCAACACAGCAGACATAATCGATAAATTTGGAGGAGTGACTTTGCAGATTGATAAGGGAATTCATCAATATGTTAACAATTATATCGATGAGCAGGCATCATTGAAAGGTGTATCACTTTTGCCATTGACGAAAACAGGTACCATAAAAATGACTGGTGACCAGGCATTAGCATACGCGAGAGTAAGAGTGGCTGGAACCGCATATGATGATCAAGCAAGAGTTGAAAGACAAAAGGATGTTACCAAAGCCGTATTAAATTTTGCCATTCAACATAAAACCCAAGCAGCAAGATATTTTTATGATTTATGGTCATTGATTGATACAGATATCAGTGTTTCAGTTTTCTGGAATATTTGCAAATCATTTTTAAATAAACCGAGTATACCGAAATCACAAGTTTTCCCAAACTATCAATCATTCACTAATGAAAGGATTCCGGATGTAGGTTTGGTTTTAAAATTAAAAGACTTTCGGCAAGCTTCAGTTAGCTTGAACCATATGATAAATTAGGGTAACCAAAATCCAAGTGATGCCATTCAGAAATGTAGGCTTCTATCATTGAATAAAGTGAACAGCTGATTAGCAGTAGGTTATCTATAACTTGCTGTATGTCCAGAAAATTATCAATATTTGCAGTATTCAGCTTCTGCCTATTAACTTTAACCATTTTGGATGCTACTGCACAAAATTTACAAGGTTGCGGGAAGGTTGGCAGCTTTCAAATTTATTATCAGAGAAATGGTTTTGGTAGTGGTTTAAATTTTCTATTACCACGTTACGACGCACCGATTTCTACGCTAACAACAAATACAGCTATTTGTCCAAGATTTACTAGCGCTACAGTAGCAAGTCCAACAACAGCATGTTGCATCGGTGCAACAGATTGCACAAATAACCTAGTGTATAATTTCACCAACATTCCATGCCCTATTGATACGAATTCTGGGATACTGTTAGTCGTTATGGCTGGAGTTGGAGGTTTGGTAGTTCGCAAACGAATGTCATAATTATTTCGTAAATAATTCTGCTCGATGTGCATCTGAATGCAAAAGCAGCAGGTCAATGGCAGGTTGATAGTGACATTTAGGGTAGGATTGTTCTTGTGGCCAGATCATCCCTAATGCAATAGTCATAAGCCAAAGCGTTATCCCAACAATCCAAATGTGTTTAGATTGATTTCCACAATACAATTTAATTTCATTTATCTAACGATTAAACCAATAGGAGTTTTATGTGAAGGATATTTCCTGTTGTGGCGCAACAAGCATAGCTCAATTTCGAATTTTCTTATCGGCCATTCGTGATTCTCTGGTATTGCTGAAGACATTTCCATTTTTATCTGAATAGGTATTTTTTGTTTTTGGCACTTTCTTGATTTCACCTAGTTGATATGCGTTTTTGGCTTTATTTAAAGAATCTTTTATTTTTGCAGCCTCTTCCTCATTGTATGTCAAATGGAATATGGGGTTAGTTTCTACTTCGAGTTTCAATTCCCTTCTTAAGTCATTTTTTAATGAATTCATGATGGTATCTATACTCGTTATTATTTTTTTTTTGTGATAACCAACATTCCTCCTATTTGTGTCAAGTTGAGCTTGCCTTATATCAATTACATGTTGTTGCAACAATCCAATCTGTTCATGGGTTCCAAAAAATTGAATCGCAATAAACGCTTTATCTGTTAGTGCCACAGATAGTGTATCTTTCCTGATTATTCCGAACAAAGTACACCACATTCCGAGGCATAGTGCACCAGTTTGGTTCTGGCTTTAGCACTAACTTTTAACCATATCACTTTTGGACAAAGCGATATTCTGTAAACTTAATGATTTTTTTTATTTCTCATGGATTTGCCCGTGAGTGCAATTCTGTGAGCAGATGCTGACAGCCTGTCCATAATTGCATCTGCAAGTGTAGGTTCATCTATAAAGTTGTACCAGTTATCTACTGGCAGCTGTGAGGTTATTATTGTCGCACCGTTGCCATATCTATCCTCCAGAATATCAAGTATTGCAATCCTGGCATCATTGCTCAGGGGCTTAAGCCCGAAGTCGTCTAATATCAGTAGCCTATTTGAGGATATCCCCTTAATCCATCGGAGGTAAGTTCCATCGAGCCTTGCCTGGGCAAGAGCATCCAGAAACTTATTCATACTGAAATATAGCGTACGGAATCCAAGTAGGCAGGAACTGCGTCCCAGTGCACAGGCAAGGAAACTTTTGCCGCACCCGGTAGCGCCGGTAATAAGCACATTTTCACCACGTTCAATGAAAGTGCCGTCCGAGAGTCTTAGTACCTGTTCGCGGGTAATGCCACGCTCGGAAGTACAGAGTATATCTTCGGGAAGGGCATGATATCTAAGTTTACTGTACCTGAGATATTTTTCTGTTCTTGCATACTCGCGGTACTCGATTTCTGCCTGGATAAGCATAGCGAGCATTGAATGTGGGTCCTGGATTTCGTGTATTGGCAATTGTAGCGTTGCCTCATAGCGCCTTGCCATTCCGCCCAGCCTTAGGCTTTTCATCTGGTCTACTGTGTTCTGTGTATTCATATTGATCTTTATTAGTTGGTTTTGTATGCTTCAGCTCCTCGCACGTTCTGGTGTAGCGGTGTCCTGTATTCTTTCTGTTCTATTTCCTCGACCATGTCCATATTGTTGTCAAGAATGTTTTTTATCACAGTATATTTAAACCTGTGTCCGGTGAGTGCTCTTTTGCAGGCAGCTTCCATTCTTGCCGCCCCGTAGGCTTTCAAGAGCCGCATCAGTCCGGCGCAGCCAGCATATGATTGATGGATGACGGGATTGCTCTGCATCAGCTTTTGAATAAAGTCATAAGTGTTCTGACCTGCTTTTTCAGCCTGTTTCAGATAATATTCAGGATCCCATCCCTTTTCATCCGAAAAGGATTGGTGAGCTTCAGGCATATGTTCCCTTACGGTTGTGAAATGGTGTTTTCTGAAACTCCGGACATGTATGGCAATCCGGGTGCAATTATGGAAGATTTCAACGCTGTCCATACAATATGAAATCCTGACCTCCTTGCCGATATATCTGAAGGGAACGCTGTAATAGTGCCAGTCTTCACCTACGACGACATGATAGTTCTTCTGAACTTTTGCCCTGGTGTAGTGCTGGATAGAGAATGATGTTTCTGGAAGTGGTTGCAAAAGTGCAGACTCATTATTGTGGAATAGCTCATAGCGGCTGAAACTTTTGCGTTGAAAACTAAGCTGGTGGTGTTCATTAAGCTTAATTCTGATTGCCTCATTCAATTCCTTGAGACTGTAGAAGGTCTGGTTCCTAAGTTTGGCATAGATGCGCATATAGGCTATCCTCACAAAGTTCTCTATGCTTGGTTTATCCTTTGGCTTATACGGGCGTGCAGCAAAGAGCGCAATCTTATTATGGTTAGCCCATTGCTCCAGCATCTCGGTAAAGACAGGTTCATACTTTGAGCTTTTGGATACCCATTGCCTCATATTATCCGATTTTACCCCTTTGGGCACACCACCGATATAGATGAGTGCTTTGTTCAGTGCCGATACAACCTGAGGCAACTTTGCATCTACAAGTGCTTCCACGTAACCGTAACCGCTAAAGGGAAGAATGGCAAGAAACACCGGACAGCTAACCAGTTCTCCTGTAGAAGTATCCAGATAATGCAGTGGCGCACCGGCAAAATCAACCTGCATCATCTCAGCTGGCTTATGCTCAAAATGCATAACGGCCTTCGAGGCCCGGTTATGTTCCTGCAGCAGATCACAGAATCTGGAATACTGGAACCCTTCCGGATAATTGGTAATATACTCTTCCCACAGCAATAACCTGGTTACGCCTTCTTTGGTGGCGAGCTGTTCATTGTGATATTCTAAATGTTCAAGAAAATGAACCCGCCTGGGGTCAGCATCCTCCATTACCTCTTCGTTTATAAGGCCAAGAATCTCATCGATGTCCCTATCAGAGAGCTTTAGCAAGCCACCAAAAGTCAAACCTGTCGATCTGAACTTTTCGAGGTAACTCGCGATGGTACGCCTGTTGACCCTGACCTCTTTTTCTATTTTCCGTTGGGAGACACCCTGATCCAGGAAAATGAGTATCTGTCTAATCTTATTCATGCTGAGCAGTTTGTTCGCCATATCTACAGGGGTAAGCTTGATGCTTACCAAACCTATATAATTGGCGGGTTAAACTATGCCCAATTGCGTAATATGGTTAAATATAATGGTGCAGTATGTGTCGGAATGGCAGAGAAAAATAATCCTGAAATGAACCAAAAATGGCGCACTTTGCCTCGGAATATTTAATTAGCTCAAACAAAAACTGGTGTACTTTGGCTCGGAATGACTGGTGTACTATGCCTCGGAATGGGTGGTGTAGTATGGGTCGGAATATCCAATTCCCATATCTTGCATAATTCATAGCTAAAGAAAGATTATTAAAAGCTTCCCTTTGATATTCAATTTTTATATCTAAAAGTCTAGTTGCACGCTCATTCTCAACTGCCTTACCATTAGCGATATAGATTGTTAGTATCGAAATTTTAGAGGGAACAAGTATGGCAATGGAAAATTTGATCCACTCAGTCCATGATCTATCAGGCTGAATTGTCGGGGAGACTGTGGGTTGATTATTAGTAGGTGAATTTTGTTCAGAATTCGCGGCTGTTTCTCTTCTAGTACGATGTGGTCTATTCATTGAGCATAATTTAGACTGACCATATACCAAATGATTTTCGAATCCTTTAAATTATCTATTAATTAGATGAATGCCACCCAGTTAAATCATCTTTGCGCAATTCCGGATAAACACTAAAATGCGGCCTGAACTCCCACATCCAGGCCGCTATTGTCTATCTTAGTGTGTGCTGAATTCAGCATATAAATAATCGTAAAAAGTACAATTAGTTTTAACAAAAAAGGCTATCTCACGACAGCCTATAATTATTATAAACCAAACAAACAAATTCTTTAGGAAAGGACTACCAACTTATTGAAAGCCCTATTTTGATCATCAACTAACCAAAGTTTATGATCATATTTTTCATAGTTAATCGTATAAACCACAATGACTGAATTTTTTTCTGAGAAGGCAATTTTTTATTAATAAATTCTTGAAATAATAATAATATACGAAACATTTTATTCTCAGTTTGGTTTCTGTGTTGATCTATCCTTATTTTAATGAATACTCTAACCAAATCAAGTCAAGATGGGCAAGACTGTCCTCGTTGCAGAAATTTTGAAACCTATCGAATTCCAAGAGGCTATTTATTCAAGCATATTCTAAGCTTTATCCATGTCAAGAGGTATAAATGCGACCGATGCTTCTGCACTTTTCATCGGCTTAATTGAGGTAGTTGCCTCGAATACGAGTTATGTCATTTTTGCTTACCTCACAGATACCGGTTAAGGAATGGTATGATATAATTGGCGAGAAAACGATAGCTGACGCCGTTCTTGACCGTATGTTCATCACTCCTTGAGAGTTGAATTATTCGGCGAATCAATGAGGAGGAGAAACTCTACGATTGAAAACGTATTTTTGTAAAATAACAGTTGTTAGACAGGACTTAAAAGATCAACTCTAAAATGCCTTTTTGCACAACAATTTCTGCTTTTTTCAAGCAACAACTCTGGGTGTCAATTTAAAATAGGCGAAAGGGAGTCAAATTTATTGGTATATGCAATTATTCAGCTTACTGGAACATTAAAGGAAATGTGATATTGGGTTTTACTCACCGGGCCATTGATTGCACAAATGAAAAGATTAGGAAGTTTTTATTCAAGGCAATACCTTTAGAAGTCGTTTTGCAGTTGAAAGCGTAATACCGATTTACGGTTATGACTGGGTTATTAAAGATAATATTTTCGATATGACTGCGTCAACAACAAATTCAAACAATGGAGCAGTTGAGGCATTTAATCCGCAATCAGATAATAGTAAATCCTTTGTCTCGGAAAATCTGGTTATTAATGATTCCTGGAAGATTTTAAGCCTCTATAAGTTATTAGCTTTTAAAAATACCTTTGTAACGATTAGCACTACGCCATTAAGTTACACATTAAATTCAAGTAGTGCCCCAATGACCATTGCTCAGAGGTCTACACTAACACCTATTGAGGGAATGATAGTGGATATTTCAGATGGTTCAACACGAGGTGTTTATCGATATACGAATGGATCCTGGACGGTTCAATAAAGCAAAGCCCACCTGTCTCGGGGTGGGCTTTTAGTATTTTAGGGCTATTCAGGCTAACTCATTATATATATAATTTTAGAAAATTTCAACGCCATGCCTGAGGAAGTCCTACGTAAACATAAACCAAGAATCCAAACTTTAGATGCTCTTAGAGGAATAGCTGCTGTGACAGTTGTAATTGCTCATTGTTCAGGAAACTTCCAATACCCTTCCTTTATTGATAAAAGCCCTTTATATTTTTTCAAGGCAGCTCATGAGGCGGTTGTTTTCTTTTTCATATTATCAGGTTATGTATTAGTCTACCAATACAAATCTAAAAGCTATTTTAACTATTTAGAGTTTTTTACAGCGCGTGTATTTAGAATTTACATCCCTTACATTGCGAGTATTGGGCTCTCCCTTTTATTGTATTATTTAGGGGCTAATTTTATTGATGATACTTTCTTTGGCTCTCTTTGGAAATCACCAGTTACTTCAGAGACGATCATCAATCACTTAATTCTCATAACAAACTTTGACACCAATCAACTCAATCACGTCATCTGGTCATTGGTTCATGAAATGAGGCTATCGATATTATTTCCGCTTATATTAATAGCTTTAAGCTTCAAAAGCGTTTCTTACAAAATAATTTTCGTCATTCTTTGTATTGCATCAGGAATCATAATAGGGAAAGAGATATTGCCTTCTTTGGGATACCTAAATAGTTACATTCATACTTTGTATTATTTCTGGTTGTTCGTCGCTGGCGGTTTGATTGTAATTAATCAAAGTTCTTTAGTCATAAAATATTCCTCACTAAGCAGTTTGACTAAGGTTTTATTACTTACAGTTGCTGTTATTATTTATAGCTATTCCCATACAATAATCTATGTATTCATGAAATTGCCACGACTTGGATTGCTCGAATACAGTTTTATTTTTGAAGACTTCTTAACAGCCATTGCGGCTTCAATTTTGATAGTCTCAGCAATAGCTGTTTCCAAAGAGAAAAGTATTCTTCAGCACCCTTTATTATTATTTTTCGGGAAGATATCATACAGCCTCTATCTTGTTCACATTCCTATTTTAGCATTCTTTTATAAGCAGCTTCATTCTGATCTTCCCGTATCTATCATTATATTAATTGGATTGCCAATAGCAATATTTATCGCTTGGATATTTAATATGATTGTAGAACGCAATTCTGCAAAGTTGGGTAAGAAAATAGGGATTAAATTATCAAAAGCTGGATCTTCTTTGAATTATCCCATTGCAACGTAATTTTGTAGAAACGAAAAGGATTTTTTCTATCAACAAAAAGCAGGTAAACATTTGCCTACCTGCTCGAGTCTATAAATATCGGGACGATTTTTGATTAAACTCTAATTTCTTAACAGGTCAAATATAGAACTACAGTTGATAAAACTAGCTATTCATCTTGTTCAAAATTCGCATTTTTCTTGACATAAGTCATTAAATCGTGATTATCGTTATAATATAGTTTTTCGTATAATTAATAAGACTATATTTATTGGACTTTGTAAATCACGGGACGATTTAGAATGAAGTGAAAGCCTTGCGTGATAGTAAGGCTTTTTGCATATTACAAAAGGGCTATATACCATATACAACTCGATTATTAATTTTGATACTTAATCTTTCCGGGACGATAGATTAAATAGTGAGCGTTCTGCTGTAAATGTCAGAACGCTTTTTTTTATTTCCCTTTCCCCTGATCAAACAAACTTTCATGCAATAAATAAAATCCCTCCACGGCGTGTTTGGGAAACCGTTTAGTTTTATCATCCCACATTTTATGGTTCTGTTACCTTCTGTTTTCACACACTCTTTCAGCAACTTCTCTATCATTATAAGCCAGCGTCATTGCGACATTATCCTCATTTACTCTGCCATCCTCGCAAACAAAATACATTTTTCTGAATTTGAATTTCTTTGCCATCTAGCAAAATTATAAACACAGTTTGTAATCGCTAAAAATATTAGTAATATTGAATATAACTATTCTGTTTTTATTGACTTTGGTTCAAATATGTTACACTGTTATATACTATATTTTGTAAATAAATGATAATTAGATATTTAAATCAAAATTTATTCTTCGCTGGCAGTGAAGAGGTGATCGGTTCGAATCCGATATTCTCCACCAAGCCTTATCAGGAATGATGGAGGCTTTTTTATTTCATCAATATTGACTCTCTGTATTGGTTTTTTTGAAAAAATGTATCGCAAGCTTCAACTATCTATAGAAGTTCCGAACTCCCTGCTCAATTTTCGTTTGAATTTATCAATTAACATTTATTACATCAGAATTGATATTTATCAAAGAAATGAAAAAAAAGAATTCGAAAAAAACATAACATGCAGATTTTTAAGTACTTTTATGTCTATCCTTATTATACATGAATTCTTTAATAAAAACGCCTGGCGATCATAATTGTCCGAGGTGCCATAATTTTGAAACTTATCGTATCCCACGAAGTTTCTTGTTTAAACATATTTTAGTTTTTATTCCAGTAAAACGATATAAGTGTGATCGATGTTTAAATACATTTCATTTGTTAAACTGATCTCAGTTTGAGGTAATATCGCAAGTTATCGTTTTACGCCTATCTTCTGAAAACTTTCAATACACACTAAAAAATGTATGTTTATCTAGGTGAAGAAACAAGCGAGAGCTGTGATTTCGGCTTCAGATTGTATTACTTCCTTTCATAATTTCACGTTTCAGCAAAAGAATTATTAGCAGAATAAAATCTTAATCGAACGCGTATCTTTCAAACGTAGTAAGCCGAAAGTTTTTCACCTTGAATTACTTTGATTGTTATTTCGCAGCCCATCCTTTTACCAATAAACAATTTCATCCTGTTAAACAATAATTCTGCTTTTCCTTAAATTATTCCGAAAAATCTTACAACCTTAGGTTGTTCATTTGTAAAGTAAATTGTAAACTAAATTATACATATAATCAAATCTTTTGTGTTATTTTGATGTTCAATCATTACAAATGAAAAACATCTATTTTATCGCCCTGCTCTCCATTTTTTCCATAAACCATCTTTTGGCTCAGGAAAGTTCGCTCAACTCCGAGAAGATTGACGGAAGTAATTTAATTGAACAACTGCACAACGACCGGTATCTATTTAATAAGAGATTGATCAAGCATGAAGGTGGCTTAACCCGGTTGCCAGTATCGCAATCCATTTTAAAATCAGGAAAATTTACCATTACTTTTGCCGGACGTGATTATGTGATAAATAACAAACAGGTTGTAGAAATCAGCGGTATCAAAGTTTCTAAAACTGCCTTGGCGGCAATTACGGATAAACTATCATTACTGGATCATCTTCAGAAAAATTGTTCCGAAACCGTAAATGCAGAGTATAAAAAGGATAAAAGAAATCTCCAGTATATTAAAAACCTTGATCGGCAATATTTCTCTTCCCTTAAACAAATCTCATCTATTACTGGTGATATTTCTCGGGAGCTACGTAAGCCGAATGCCTCTGTAACAATCGAACTGGCAATGGATAAAGTAAATGTTCCTCAGATGTTTACTAATTCTTCAATTAGGCAGGAAGTGTTGTTTGCCGAGACTAAATAGCTGCTATTAAGCCGCATAGGCGATCAGCGACAGTAATTAAACACTACATCAATAGTTCTTAAAAAATAAAGTGCCCGAAAGGGCTTTTTTAATTTCAAAGCGTTATTTTTACGCCAATTATGGAAAACGACAAAAAAGAAATATTCGATAACGTTGCGCAACGTTTAAAAATTGAAGGTTTTAATGTAGTAAATCGCGATGAGACACGTCCTTGGGGTGGTTTCTTTGTTATTGATGAGGCACAGGCTCAGCAGTTTGCAGATACCTACTTTGACGGATTAGATGTAGAAAGTTTAAAAATAGGTGGCAAATTAAGCCCGAAAATATTAATAGTTGCACCAAACACACGTTTATCGTGGCAATATCACCACCGCAGAGCTGAAATTTGGCAAGTAGTTACAGGTACCGTTGGTATTAAAACCAGCGAAACTGATGAAGAGGGTGAAGTAAAAACATATGCGCCAAAAGATCAGATAAAATTGCAACAAGGCGAACGTCATCGTTTGATAGGTTTAGAAGATTGGGGTGTGGTTGCGGAGATCTGGCAACATACTGATGCTTCAAATCCATCCGATGAAAGCGATATTGTTCGTGTTCAAGACGATTTCGGTAGATAAAAATATTCCATTAGAATCCTGTTCTGACTATTCAGTGCAGGATTCTCATTTATTATAACACTTCTGCTTTTGGTTTCCAGCCATTAGAAAAACTAAACGTTAAAAAAATACGTTTATAAAGTATACACACCATACATGATTATCTTCCTTTTTTTTGTTTGCCATTGGTTTTTATCCTTATTCAGTCAAACTTTTTTTCTTCACCGTTACTCCTCCCATAAGATGTTTAAAATGGAGCCTTTTTGGGAAAAGTTCTTTTATCTCGTTTTACTGATTTCTCAGGGTTCATCATTTTTAAATCCAAGAGCGTACGCTATATTACACCGCATGCACCATGCATATAGCGATACAGAGAAAGATCCTCATTCTCCACATTTTTTTAAGGATGTGTTTGGGATGATGATTGCAACAAAAAATATGTACATGAATTACCTGCATTTCAAAATCCAACCAGAACCTGCATTTCAGGGTAATTATCCTGAATGGCCGCTGATTGACCGAATTGGTGATTCATGGTTTTGGAGAATTGGTTGTGGCTTATTTTACATCGGTTTTTATATTATGTTTGCCAACCACTGGTGGTTATTTATTTTGTTACCCATTCACTTTTTAATGGGACCATTACACGGTGCTATTGTGAACTGGTGCGGGCATAAATATGGTTACTCCAATCACGATAATGATGACCATAGCAAAAATTCATTACCCTGGGATTTCCTGTTAATGGGTGAGTTATTTCAAAATAACCATCACAAGAAACCAAATAGCCCGAACTTTGCAACTAAATGGTGGGAGTTTGACCCCACTTATCCGGTAATGAAAGTATTGCACTGGATGAAAATTATCAAGATTAGAAAGGTTTAAATTCATTCTTCATCCTGAGCTTGTAGTTGGTATTGGTTCTTTCTTTATTGTTGTCCTGATCATAGGCTTTTTTCGTTCGAGGCAAAAGAATGAAGAATTGCCAGCTTAAAATATTTGTGTGTTGGCCACTGCTTAAAGTGGTGCAGTGATCGTGTTTGAGTGAGACTTCACCACGGTCCAGGAAGATTTTTGGATGGTTAAGTGTTACGGTTAATTTTTTAAACAGGTTTTATTGGTTAAACCCAACAGGAGCGAGCACGAAGTGTAACGAAGTAAAGCAGATGGCGGGACTTTCGGAACCGAAATGAACAGGAACTTGCTTTTCAAATATTATAACATCGTACCCTATGATCAACCTCCTAAAAATCGTTTTCTCTGCACTTTTAGTTTTCATGTGCTATAAAGTAATTGCTACTTCTTTAGAAAGTAATCTTTTTGATCAGTGGGATTTTCTTGGTTCCATCCCATGGATGCGAGCTACGCTTTGGGATTTTTATGCTAACATATTCATTATCACGCTATGGATGCTCTACAAAGAAAAAAGCATTATTCTTAAAATCTCTGTTACAATTTTGTTCGTATGTTTAGGTAGTATAGCCACTCTAGCCTATGTTTTGGTTCATTTATATAAACTAAAAGAAGGCGAGGGCGTTAAAGAATTGCTGGTAAAAAGGTAGAAAGTGAATGGCGAAATGCGTTCCCTTGAACCTTGCGCCTTAACACTTAAACCTAACGATGGATTATCAACATCTACTATTTATTGCACTCATTTCGTTAATTGCTTGCTGTACCATTATGGTATTGGTTTGGTTATGGGCGAAAAAAATTAGAAATGCTGGTGTAGTAGATGTTTTTTGGGCGCTAAATTTTCCAGTAATTACCATTATCACTTTCTTTTTAGCTGAAGGTTATGAAATGCGCAAGATTTTAATTTGTGCTATTTTTTTAATTGCAGAATTGAGATTAGGTATTCATTTGTGGCAACGGGTAATCGGTCATTTAGATGAAGAGGAAGGCCGATATCAGCAACTTCGCAGTGAGTGGGGCGAAAATGCCGACCGAAACTTCTTTGTCTTCTTTCAGTTTCAAGCTATCTCTAATGTAATTCTCGCTATCCCATTTTTTATTATCACAGCCAATACCTCTACAGAAATTTCTATTTTCGAATATATCGGCTTGGCCATTTGGGCAATTGCTTTTGTGGGTGAAATGGTTGCCGATAAACAGCTCGCTGCTTTTAAAAAAGATCCCAAAAACAAAGGAAAGGTTTGCGATACAGGGTTGTGGTATTACAGTCGCCACCCCAATTATTTTTTTGAATGGTTAACCTGGATGGCGTATTTCATCTTCGCATTAGCGTCGCCATGGGGCATCCTTGCCATCATCAGTCCGGCAATAATTTTCTATCTATTAACCCGGGTTACAGGTGTTCCAAACAATGAAGAACAAAATTTAAGGAGCAAACCCGAAGCTTACAAAAAATACCAGCAAACAACTTCGGCCTTTTTCCCATGGAAAAAGGTTATAAAAGTTAGCGGTAGTGGATTACAGGCCTAAACCTTATACCCTGGTTTTGCATCCGAACCGATCACTTTTAAATATAATTTACAACTCAAATGTGGTACGATAAACTTTTAGAAAACGACAAACTTCCTGATACCGCTCTGCGTATGGGGATTAGGAAACTTTGCAAACAACGTTTAGATGATGAAACCTTAGGCGATGAAGCTTTGCAACAAGAGAAATTTATGGATCTGGTTGCCGAGTTAAAACAGTCGCCAATTGCGGTAAATACTTCCGAGGCTAACGAGCAACATTATGAATTGCCTACAGAATTTTTCCAGTATTGCTTAGGCAAAAATCTGAAATATAGCAGCGGTTATTGGAAACCGGGCGTAAAGGATATTGATACCTCGGAAGATGATATGTTGGCTTTAACCTGCGAACGGGCAGATTTGCAAAATGGTCAGAATGTGCTGGAACTGGGTTGTGGCTGGGGTTCGCTATCATTGTACATGTCGTCGAAATTTCCTGAAAGCACCTTTACTGTAGTTTCAAACTCAGCAACGCAAAAAGTTTTTATTGATGAAATGGCAAGGCAACGAGGCATTCAAAACTTAACCGTTTTAACTGCTGATATGAATACTTTTACCATTGCAGATACTTTTGATAGGGTGGTTTCTGTTGAGATGTTTGAACACATGCGTAATTATAAATTTTTGCTGAACAAGGTTGCCGGTTTCTTAAAACCTGACGGAAAATTGTTCGTTCACATTTTTACGCATAAAACGCTGGCATACAAATTCGAGGTAATTGATGAAACCGATTGGATGAGCAAATACTTTTTTACAGGTGGTATTATGCCTTCCAACCATTTATTTTTCTATTTCAATGATGATCTTAAAATTGACAGGCATTGGGTAGTAAACGGAACCAATTACGGAAAAACTTCTGAAGCCTGGCTGAGTAATATGGATAAGCACAAACAAGAAATCATGCCAATTCTGGAAAACACTTATGGTAAAGATCAGGCCGTAAAATGGTGGGTTTACTGGCGTTTATTTTACATGAGTTGTGCCGAGTTATTTAATTATAATAAGGGAAACGAATGGATGGTTTGTCATTATTTGTTTGAAAAAACAGCTTAAACAAAAGCTAAAGGACTGAAGCCAAATACTCAATTTAATTTAAGAAAATGCAAAAATTAGCCATTATTGGCTCCGGAATAGCAGGAATGGGTTGCGCCCATAAGTTGCAACATCAATATGATATCACAGTTTTTGAGCAAGGCGATTATATTGGGGGGCATACCAATACAATTACACTCGAAGAAGATGGTAAACCCATTTATTTAGATACTGGTTTCATGGTTTTTAACTATGAAACTTATCCAAATCTGACGGAAATGTTTGCTGAGATTACCGCTCCGGTAATCAAAACCGATATGTCTTTCAGTGTTCAGTTTCTGCCAAAAAAGTTAGAATACAGCGGTTCCAGTTTAAACCATTTATTCGCACAGCGGAAGAATATCTTTAATATTTCTTACCTGAAAATGTTGATGCAGATTAATCGTTTCAACAAACAAAGCATCGAAATTTTAGATCAACCAGCATATCAGGACTATTCTATTGGAAAGTTTTTCAAAGAATTTGGTTATAGCGATGATATGCTTTGGCAATACCTGATTCCCATGAGTGCAGCGGTTTGGAGTGCACCAATGGAACAGATTTTAGATTTCCCAGCGGTGACTTTAATCCGTTTTTTTAAAAATCACGGTTTTTTGGGTTTAGATACACAGCACCAATGGTACACTTTGCAAAATGGAAGTCAGGCTTACCGTGAAAAACTAATTGCTCCATTCCGCGATCGAATTAGAATTAATAATAAAATTATTTCCGTAAAACGATTAGAGAACGGAAAGGTAGAAGTGGTAAATTCAATAAACGAACGTTTTGAATTTGATAAGGTAATTATGGCCTGCCACGCAGACCAAACTTTTGAAACCGTAAAAAATAAAACAACTTTAGAAACGGAATTGCTATCGAAGTTTAAATATCAGCTTAATAAAGCTGTGGTGCATACGGATGAAGATCAAATGCCAAAAGCTAAACTGGCCTGGAGCAGTTGGAATTATCGTGTAGAAAAACAAGGCGATAAATTGTTGCCAAGCACTATTTATTGGATGAATAATTTGCAGGGTGTTTCTAAGAAAACGAATTACTTTGTTTCTATTAACCCTTCGGCAACTTTAAATGCGGATAAAGTCATAAAGCAAATAGATTACCATCATCCTTTATTTGACGTTCCGGCCATGCGGGCACAAGAGCGATTACATGAGTTAAATGAAAATGGCCCTATTTACTACTGCGGAAGTTATTTTAAATATGGTTTTCATGAAGATGCGTATAAAAGTGCAGTGGATTTATGTTTAAAGATGTAAGGTGTTTAATGAGTTAATATGTAAGATGTGAGATGGAAAATGGAGTAGCATTATGTTTAATGTAAGATATAAGATGGGAATGGGGTAGCATGATGTTGATGGACTGTTTTAGATGGATAATGGTTATGACGATTTAACTAATGAAGCCATTTCAATTCCGTCATTCATCTTACATCTTTACGTTCTCCATTTTTTTTGTTAGTTTTAATTGGTCATCCTTCGAAATATTATGTATTAATTTTTTTAAAGATGAACGAAAAAACTACTCAATTGTTAGAAAGAACATTTCGCTTTGGCGTTGATGTGTTGAAATTCTTAAGCACACTTCCTTATAATTTTATTTATAAAGTACCCATGTTACAGTTAAGCAGGTGTTCAACATCAATAGGTGCAAATTATGAAGAAGCTCAAGGAGCGTTTAGTAAACGAGATTTCAGTTATAAGATTGGAATTTCTTACAGAGAAGCGAGAGAAAGTGTTTATTGGTTAAAGACACTAAGTGAGCTTTATCCTGATGATAAATATAAAATAGATTTTGAACGGTTTAAAGCAGAAGCATTAGAGTTGAAGAAAATATTTACTACCATTAAGATTTCATCTAGTAAATAGAAATTTTTGAATCCGGTTTAACGAATATGTCCCATAATCCATCATCCATTTCACATCTTACATCCAAAATATACACTGCCAAAGTCATGCACCATCGGCTGGCACCAAAAAAACATACTTTTTGGTATAATGTATATATGTTTTATATCGATTTAGACGAGATTGATTTGCTGGCAAAAAAACTTCGGTGGTTTAGTCGCAACAAATTTAACCTGTTTTCATTTCGCGATTCGGAACATTTACAACTGCCAAGAAATAATCCGGATTCAACAAAAAACACTCGCCAGCATCTTGAAAGTTATTTAAAGGGTTATGGTGTTGATGGAACAAAACTGAAAATTAAGTTGCTAACTAATCTCAATGTTTTAGGATATAATTTCAATCCGGTTTCATTTTATTTCTGCTTTTATGAAAACGAAAATCCGGTATGTTGTGTTGCAGAAATTAGCAATACCTATCGCGAAATGAAACTTTTTTTCTTTGGGAAGGAAGAACTGGATGGTGATCGCTTCAAAAAAATTACGACAAAGTATTTTTACGTTTCGCCATTTATTGATCACGACGATTCCTTTGATTTTAATCTGAAAATCCCCGGAGAGAAACTGGAGATTAAAATAGATGACATTGATAAAAACGGTAAGCGGTTTTTTATCAGTACCTTATTAGGTAGCAGTAAAGCATTAACCAATGCCAGCTTGCTAAAATATTTTTTTTCTATTCCTTTTATTCCATTGCAGGTGATGGGCATGATTCATTGGCAGGCCTTTAAACTTTGGATGAAAAAAATACCATTTCACCCAAAAGCTAAAAACCCTGAACTGCAACGCAACGTATATAAACCCTATAAACCACAAACAAAATAGATTTAGATTATGAGTACGCTTGCCGCCACCAAAACACATATTGGTTTTTTTGAAAAAGTGGTATTAAATTCGCTTTCCAAAATGACCCTAGGTAAGTTGGAGCTTTCCTTGCCAAATGGCGAAACACTCACTTTTGGTAACCATGAAGACAAGATTTCCGCCAATATTCAGGTGAACCATCCTGATTTTTTCAAATCAATAGCTTTATATGGCGATATCGGCTTTGGAGAAGGTTATACTCTGGGCCTTTGGGATACTTCGAATATTACAAACGTAATTAAATGGGTGCTCTTAAATATCGAAAGTGCGCCTTCGGTTACCGGAAGCAAAGCAAAATCAATTGCGCTTAACCTTTTTAAAATGGTAAACAAGCTTGCCCATGTCCGCAGGGCCAATACGCTTGCCGGTTCACAGAAAAATATTTCAGCACATTACGATCTTAACAATGATTTCTTTGCAACATTTTTAGATAAAACCATGACCTATTCGAGTGGTTATTTTATTAATGATCACGTCAGTTTAGAAGAATCGCAATATGCTAAATATGATCGCCTTGCAAAACAATTAAAGGTTAAAGCTACAGATCATGTTCTGGAAATTGGCAGTGGTTGGGGAGGCAATGCAATTTTTTTGGCAAAGAACTACGGCTGTCAAGTTACGTCAGTAACCATCTCAAAGGAACAGCAAAAACTTGCTCTACAAAGAGTAAAGGAAGAGGGACTTGAAGATCGGGTTTCAATCATCATTCAGGATTACCGCAAAATCGAAGGTACGTTTGATAAGATCGTTTCCATTGAAATGTTAGAAGCCGTCGGTCATCAATATTTGGAAACTTACTTCGAGAAATGCCAATCGTTGCTGAAAAAAGACGGTATTTTCGCTTTTCAAGTGATTACTTCTCCAGATAGCCGGTATGATAAATTACGGAACGGTGTAGATTGGATTCAAAAACACATCTTTCCGGGCTCACTGTTGCCGTCGGTTTCCGCAATCAACAAAGCCATTAATAATACCGGAGATTTGACCATGGTCGATTTGAAGGATATGGGTTTAGATTATGCAAAAACACTCCATCTTTGGTATCTGGAATTTAACAAACATTTGGATAAAGTTAAAGCCTTAGGTTTTGATGAAAATTTCATCCGTAAATGGAATTATTACCTAAACTATTGTGAAGCCGCTTTCGCCATGCGCAACATCAATGTAATGCAACTGGTCTATACGAGGCCAAATAATACATCGAGATAATATATACTTATGTTAATTTGAAGATGGTAATGAGGAATTGAATTTTAATTATAAAGTTAATAGATACTGGAATGGATAATAAGCGATGGCTAATTATCCATTTTTTTTGAAGAAATACATCATTCACCAAACATTTTTAATCTGACATCTTTTTTACCGATAAAAGTCGCACCTTTGCCGACTAAATTAACGAAGTCGCGTAAAAAGTATTCTACTCTGTTGTAACAAATTGCAACTTGCGCAGACTAATACCAAATACTAACAAATTAACATGAAAAGAATTTTACTCTTAATCCTCTCTGTCGGAATTTTTATAAACGCACATGCACAGTTTCCTGCAGGTGGTTTTGGTGGGGGTGCTAAGAAGCCAACAGTTTTCGGTCGTATCACAGCTACTATTTTAGATTCAGTAACAAAACAACCCATTGATTATGCAACAGTTTCGCTAATCGCTGTAAAAGATAGTAAGTCGGTAAATGGTGGGGTAACAGACCCAAAAGGTAAATTATCATTGCAAAATGTTGCGCCAGATGCGTATAAATTAATGATTGGCTTTATGGGCTATAAAACCAAATCTATTTTGGTTACTACAACACCAGCTAAGCCTGATCAAAACCTAGGAACAATCTATATTTCTTCCTCAGAAAATACACTTGCCGATGTTCAGGTTCAGGGAACCAAAGCCGTTATCGAAAATAAAATCGATAGAATGGTTTATAATGCAGAGGCCGATGGGACAAATGCAGGTGGCGATGCTACAGATGTGATGCGTAAAGTGCCTATGCTTTCGGTGGATGTTGATGGTAATGTTCAGCTTCGTGGTGGTGCCGTTCGTGTGTTAATTAATGGAAAACCTTCTGGTACCATGGCCAGCAGCGTTTCCGATGCGTTGAAAATGATACCTGCAGAGCAAATTAAAAGTGTTGAGGTAATAACCAGTCCATCAGCAAAGTATGATGCAGAAGGTTCTGGAGGTATTATCAATATCATCACTAAAAAATCAAATGCGCAAGGTGTAAGTGGTACGGTAAATTTATCTGCCGGAACCCGTCAAAATAATGGTGCATTTAACCTAACGGCAAAAACTGGGCGTCTAAGTGTCAATACAAGTTTGGGTGCTAACCTTGCTTATGCTCAGGATTCAAGAGTTTTATTTGAAAACAATACTCGAACAGATTCTGTCGGCAAAACAAATATCACCAGTATTTTCCAGGATGGTGTGTCAAAATGGAGCCGTAATGGGTATAATGGTAGCTTCGGTGCTGATTATGATTTTAATGCTTACAATAATCTAAGCTCCACCATTAAGTATAATAATTTCTCTAATGGAGGTCCAGGAAGTGCTAATTATATCTTAAACGGAGCACAATTCAGAAACATCAGTTCAATGGATATGGGCTTTAACAACTTCGATTGGAATGTGGATTATAAACACACTACGAAAAAAGAAGGAGAGGAGTTTACTGTTGCTGGTCAATTATCTTCAGGCAGGAATACCACTGAATTTGAAAACGAAATCATTGGCAGTAATTTTCCGGCAGTAAACAACGATAATACAGGTAAAAACAAAGAATATACTGTTCAAACGGATTACACTTATCCTTTCACAAAATCAACTATTCTTGAAGTTGGAGCTAAAGGAATTTTTCGCGATATCAGCAGTGCGTTTTCAAATAATGCAAACCAAAATTTCGATTACAACCAGGATGTAGCTTCTGCTTATGGCGTAATTAGCTTTAAGCTGAGTAAAAAGCTAAATTTTAAAGGCGGATTAAGATCTGAATATACCAGTATCGGATTTAATAACGCACAAGGTGGAATTCAGAAAAACGACTACTTTAACTTATTCCCGAGTGCCATCATTTCACAAACTTTAAAAGGTAATGCAACTTTAAAATTAAGTTATAACCGCAGGGTTCAAAGACCAAGTTTAGCTTACCTGAATCCTTTCCGTAACGAAAGTGATCAGTTTAATATCAGACAAGGAGAACCTACGTTAGATCCTGAGTTAAGTGATAACTTCGAGTTAGGCTATTCTACTTTCATTAAAGGATCTGTGATTAACGCCTCAGTATTTTACCGCAGAACTGGCGATGTAATTGAAAGTTCAATTATCTCATTAAGAGAGAATGGTTTTGATAAAACATTAACTACCTATATTAACGTAGGTACCGCACAAACTTATGGAGCAAATGTTTTTGCATCTTACAACCCGAAACCAAAATGGACATTGATGACCAACCTAGGCGTAAATACTTACGAAGTAAGCAATACTCAAACAGGCGTAAGTACAGGAACATTTTTAAATTATAACATTTTCGGACGATCGGCTTATGGATTTGGTAAAGGCTATAATTTTGAATTGTTTGGTGTTGTTAATTCGCCAAGAAGAACTTATCAAGGTAAAACTGATGCCATGGTATTCTATGGAGCATCATTCAAAAAAGATATTCTAAATAAAAAAGGCTCAATTGGTATCAATACACTAAATCCTTTCACCCGTGATTTACACATTAAAACAGTAAACAATTCGGTTACAACTGTTGGCAATAAAGTAAGTACACTTTATCAAAGTACCAATGTTTACTATCCTTTACGTTCTTTTGGTGTTAACTTTAGCTATAGCTTTGGTAAATTGAAATTCACGGAGAAAAAGAAAATCAAAAACGACGACATTAAGCAAGACCAGCAACAAGGTGGTGGTGGAATGGGCGGTGTACAACAATAAAAACCCAAATCAATTATAAATTTAAGTCCCCGGTTGTAAAATCGGGGACTTTTTTTGTTTAGTGTGTAAAAAATACACTTAGTGGATTTGTTTTTGTTAACTTTTTGCAGTAATGTATTTTTTTATGCCTGATTTTGCAGTTTATTTTTAGGCTTAATGCCCTTGTAGTGATAATCTGTGGTGTTTTGTGATTTTTGCTTGAAGGTGTTGAGTTTTTGCTTAGGTTTTATGCGGCAATTTATTTTTAAAAACTATATATTGCATTTAACTAACAAACATTAACCTAAACAATAGAGATATGAGAAAAATCTTTACCTCGCTACTTTTCGTGTGTATGTTGCTTGTTGGCATCTCGTCATTTGCGCAAGTAAAAACCATCACAGGGAAAGTAACTTCTTCAGATGATAACGGACCTTTACCTGGAGCAAGTATTAAAGTCAAAGGGGCAAATACCGGAGCCTCGACAGATGGAAACGGAAACTTCACCATTCAGGTTTCTTCCTCGAACGCGGTTTTAGTAGTTAGCTTAATTGGTTACAAAACACAGGAGGTTACAGTAGGGAATCGAACCACCGTAAACCTGGCACTTGCTTCAGATTCGCAACAACTTGAAGAGGTAACGGTTTCTACAGGATTAGGGATTACCCGGCAGGCGAAATCACTTGGTTATGCTGCACAACAGGTTGACAACAAAGCTTTAAACTTTAACCACCAACCGAACTTAATCAATGCCTTGCAGGGAAAAGTTGCAGGTGCAACCATTTCCAGTATGGGCGGTGGTCCTGGTCAGGGTGCGAATATTAGAATCAGAGGTGTTAACTCCATCGATCCAAGTATTCCAAGTGATCCGCTTTATGTTATTGATGGTGTGCAGATTGATAATTCTACCTCTACATTGGGCGCAAATCCGGGTGGCACCGCTTACGGAGCCAGAGGAGTGAGCAACAGAGCGTCAGATATTAATCCGGAAGATATTGAAACAATTAACATTTTAAAGGGTGGTGCGGCAACCGCTTTATATGGGCTAAGAGGTGTAAATGGGGTAGTGGTTATCACCACTAAACGAGGTGCTGCAGGCGCCTTGAGCATCAATTTAAATAGTAGTTATGGTTTTGATGAGGTTTTGAAGAAACCTGCTGTTCAAACTGAATATACTCAGGGTGTTTTAGGTGTTTATGCAAATCCGCCAAGCGGTATTGGGCCAGCATGGGGACCAACAATAGCAGAAGCAAAACTACTTGATCCAACACATCCGGATCAACTTTACGACAATTATGACAGGGCTTTTGGAACGGGTCAACAGATTAAAAATTCAGTTTCAGTAGCCGGTGGAAGTGAAGCGGTAAAGTTTTTCTCTTCGGTATCGCAACTCTATCAAAAAGGTATGATGCCAAATACTGATTACAAAAATCTTTCAGGTAGGTTAAATACCGATATCACCATTAGCCCTAAGTTTAAAGCTTCAGTGAATATGAACTTTAGCAATGCAGGTGGTTATACTTACAGTGCAGATCGGTTTGGTGAAGGTTTGGCATATTGGTCGCCTCGCTATGATGTTGCAGATTACATCAACGAAAATGGTACACAAAAGTATATCGGAACAAATAACCCAATTTGGGGAACAGAAACGAACCAGTTGAAAAGTGATGTGAATCGTTTCATTGGCGGAGCAGCATTAACTTACGAGCCAACCAAATGGTTGAACTTTTCATACCGTTTTGGATTAGATACCTATAATGATAACCGTGTAAGAACTGCACCGGGCCCAATGGGCATTACCGGCGAACAGGTGTATGACAATGACCAGGGATTCTATGGCGAGTATAATTCAAAAGTTAGAACATTAAATGGTACTTTCTTAGCAACCTTAACTTCAAAAATAACAAGTGATATTAATGGTACGTTGAGGTTGGGACAGGAGATGTATGATAGCCGGTTAAAAAACATCGGTAGTTTAGGAAGTCAGTTGAGTATTTACAACTTTTTTAACCTAGCCAATGCAAAAGTAATTAGCGTGTCGCAATCCATCACGCAGAAAAGATTAGTAGGTTATTTTGGAGAGGCTACTTTCGATTATAAGAACTACTTATTTTTAACCTTAACTGGTAGAAATGATATCACGTCAACCTTGTCTAAAGAAAACAGATCATTCTTTTATCCATCAGCAAGTATTAGTTACGTATTTTCTGACCAATTTAAACTTCCTTCGGCAATTAGCCAGGCCAAGTTAAGATTATCGTATGCTAAACTTGGAAAAGACGCACCAATTTATGCAGGTGCATCGTCAGGTTTCGCTACTTATGGCAGTTTACCAACGGGAACCACAGGTTTAACGCTTGCGTCTAACCTCGGAAATCCAAGCCTTCGCCCTGAATTTACAAATACTTTCGAAACTGGCTTGGAGATGTCTTTTTTTAAAGGTCGTTTAGGATTTGATTTTACTTATTATTATTCATTGAGTAAGGATCAGATTATTCAGGCACAAATTACCTCAGCAACAGGTTATGTAACCACATCAATCAACGCTGGCAATATTCGTAACAGAGGAGTCGAATTGGTGATCAATGGAAAACCTATTGATGGAAAAGATTTTAAATGGGGTGTTAACTTAAATGTATCAGCAAATAGAAACAAAATCCTTTACTTACCAACTGATATTATTTATGGTGCCGCAAGGGGTTATGGAAATGCTGGTGTAACTATGAAGTTGGTTGAAGGGCAGGCTTTTGGTAACATTTATGGTTCGTATTTTAACAGGTATTCAGGTGGACAACCTCAAGACCCTAACTTCTTGGATAAGAATTTGCCATTGCTTATTGGAGCTGATGGCTTCCCGATCATTTCTGGTGGTACACAAAGAATTTTAGGTAACTCACAACCAGATTATGTTATCGGTATGGGGAATAACTTTAGCTACAAACGTTTTAGTTTGAATGTTTTGTTTGATGCCCGTTTAGGCTTCGAAAAATATAACTGGCTGGAAGATTTTTATTCTGCTTTCGGTTTGCCAGATTACACTGCCGACAGAAGATCATTCAGAACGTTTGAAGGTGTGCTTGCAAATGGAACGCCAAATACAAAGCAAGTTTGGTTAGGTCAGCGTTTCGGTCCTGATGGTGTAGATTATGGTGAAGGTTACTACCGCAGATTTTACAGAAACGTTTCTGAGCCTTTTGTAACAGATGCATCTTGGGTTCGCCTTCGTTCTGCGAGTTTAAGTTATGCTTTGCCAACAAATTGGTTACCTAAAAAAGCAATCAGGTCTGCTTCGGTTTCAGTAACAGGAAATAACCTTTGGTTATGGACCAAATACTACGGTGTAGATCCGGAGTCAAGTTCGTATGATGCGGGTAGTAACAATGATGGTTCAGCCGGATTTACCTATCCAACTGCCCGTACAATTATGTTTGCTCTAAATGTTGGTTTTTAATTTGATCATGATGAAAAATATTTTAAAATATACAGTATTATCGGTTTTGACGGCAAGTATTGCACTTCAAGGCTGTAAAGACAGCTATTTTGATAACGTTGCTAAAAACCCTAACCAAGTAACTACGCCAACTTTAGCGTCTCTGCTGGCTACATCAACCAGTAAGGCTGGCGTAAATAACTATAATGTTGCGAGTGCCATCGTTCCATATGTTCAGTACACCGCTAATCCTGCTGCTGCAGGTGCAGGTGATACTTATCAGTCAATAGATTTTAGTGGCACATGGGATGCGCTTTATTTTGCCATAGCCGATGCCAATGAAATGAAAAAAATGGCCGTTGCCCAGGGCTCGAGTGAGTACAAAGGTGTTGCGGATGTACTGATGGCCTATAACCTGATTATGGTTAATGATATGTGGGGAAGTGCACCATTTTCTCAGGCTTTTGATATTACAAATTTCTTCCCGAAATACGATTCAGCTCAGGAAATTTATAACCAAAGCATGGCTTTAGTAGATGAGGCTATTGTAGAGTTGGCTAAAACCAACGCTACTGTAAAATTAGCTGCAACTAGCGATTTGATTTACGGAACAACAGGTGCTAATGAAAGGGCAAACTGGTTGAAATTTGCTTACGCGTTGAAAGCTCGGTTATTAAATAAAGTCAGCAAAACGAGCACCTATAATCCTACAGCAGTGCTATCAGCAGTTGGAAGTTCATTTGCTTCTAACGCGGAAGATGCTCAAATGGCAACTTTCAGTGTCCGCAACTTTTGGGCAGGTGTTGCCATCAGTAATGCATCACAATCTTTAGGTGGATGGTTATCGGAACAATTAATTGATCACTTAAACGGTACCACTTACGGTTTGTTTGATCCGCGTATTGCGAAGATTACAGATAGAACAGTTAATAACGTTTATATCGGTACCGTAAACGGTGCTGGAAATAGATTGCCGGGAGCAAATACTGTAAAAGATGAATGTTATATTTCTGTAAATTCACCCTGGACCAGTCCAACCTCACCAATTTTTATCGCCACCTATGCAGAGATGAAATTTATTGAAGCTGAAGCTGCATTCACAACAGATAAGACACGTTCCTACAACGCGTACCTGGCAGCAATTTCAGCCAATATGGATAAATTTCAGGTAGCAGCAGCCGATAAGGCAACGTACCTTGCAGATCCGCGTGTGGCAGTTGGTGTGGCGGCATTCACGAAGGATTTAATTTTTAAAGAAAAATATGTAGCTACATACTTAAATCCAGAAGCATGGAATGATGCCCGCCGTTACGATTATAAATACAAAGACTTCACACTACCGGTGAACGTTACCCTTCCTGATTTCATCAGAAGAAATGATTATCCGCAAGGTGAGCGTAGTAAGAATGGTGCTAACGTTCCTGCAGAAGTGCCTAGAACAACTAAGTTATGGTGGGATCAGTAACAATTTTATTGAAAGAATAAATATGAAGCCCTAATCGTATGTCGGTTAGGGCTTTTTTTGTAATTTATCGTTAAATATTTAACATGAAAAAATCTCTGCTTTTTCTCTTGCTGCTCCTTTCATCGGTTCAGATATTCGCTCAATCCTTCACATTAAAATCAGTACTAAGCTATCCATTCCCGAATCAGTTAACAGCATCCGCTAACGGTGCTAAAATTTCATGGGCTGCTAATGAACAAGGCATAAGAAATATTTACACGGCAGAAGCCCCATCTTTTAAAGTGAAGAAGGTTACCGATTTTAAAGAAGATGATGGTCAGGAATTAACCAGCGTTTCTATTTCAGCTGATGGGAAATGGATTGTGTTTGTAAGAGGTGGCGATCATGGGGGTAGAGATGGCGGTCCGGTTAATGCCAATTCATCAATCACCGCACCAAAAGTTCAGGTGTTTTCTATTCCGTTTACAGGCGGAGATTTAATTCCATTAGGCGAGGGTGATTATCCCGTGTTATCTCCGAAAAGTAACGAAGTTTTATTTGTAAATGCAGGCCAGATAAAAACTGTTCCTGTAAATGGGGCGATAACAGCAAAAAATCTTTTTTATGCCAAAGGTGTAAACTCAGCTTACAAATGGTCGCCGGATGGTAAACAGGTTGCATTTGTAAGTAATCGAACAGATCATTCTTTTATTGGCATCTACAGCAAAGAGAAAACGTCGATACAATGGTTACAACCATCTTTTTCTAAAGATAATGCACCGGCATGGTCTCCGGATGGTAAATATTTGGCTTTTATCAGAACACCCGGATCTGGTGGAGAAACGGATTCGATTTTAGCTAAAAAACATCAGCCCTGGGCAATATGGACTGTTAACGTTAACGATGGAACAGGGAAACCAATATGGAAAGCACCCGAAACCATTATGGGCTCTTATCCCTCAATTGAAGGCGGGGCAAATTTAACTTGGGCAGCAAATAGAATCGTTTTTTCTTCCTATGAAGATGGTTGGCCACATTTATATTCAATGAATCCAGATGGGTCAAATAAAGTTTTATTAACACCAGGAAATTTCACTGTCGAAAACATTAAACTGAGTCACGATAAAAAAACGATTGTTTTCTCTGCAAACAAAATTGTAGATGTTCATGATCTGGACAGAAGACATATCTACAAAGTTTCGGTTGATCGGGCAAACATGGAGGCCTTAACATCTGGTAAAGGAATAGAAACTTATCCGGTAATGGCCGGAGATAACCAGACTGTAATTTGTTTAAGTTCGACTGCTGAAAGACCATTGTTACCTGCGTTAATAACGAAAGATAAAAAGGTGGAATTGATAGGTGAGCAGCTCATTCCAGCTGATTTTCCTTTAAATGAAATGGTTGAGCCCAAACATGTTCGCTTTAATGCTCCGGATGGGAAACCGGTTTATGGCCAGTTATTTTCGCCTAAAAAAGCCGTGCAAAACCATCCGGCAATTGTATATGTTCATGGTGGGCCGCAGCGGCAAATGTATTTGGGCTGGAGTCCGATGGATTATTATTCTATTGATTATGCATTAAATCAATATTTGGTTCAGCTGGGGTTTACAGTTTTATCTGTGAATTACCGTTTAGGTTTAGGTTATGGCTACGACTTTCATAAGCCTGCAAATGCCGGGGCTCAAGGTGCTTCAGAATACCAGGATATTAAAGCCGCTGGCGAGTGGCTGGCCAAACAACCTGATATAGATGGTCAAAGAATTGGGATTTACGGCGGTTCATATGGAGGATATTTAACGGCTTTGGCATTAGGGAAAGATTCGAAGTTATTTGCTGCGGGTGTTGATATTCATGGCGTAAATAATCGATTTAGCAATAGTGGGGTGGAAGGGAAAGCACCGGCGCCAGATGCAGATTTGGCTGCTAAACTAGCCATGCAATCTTCGCCAGTAACTTATATCAATACCTGGACATCACCTACACTAATTATACATGCGGATGATGACCGCAATGTTGCATTTTCTCAAAGTGTAGACCTTGCGAAACGTTTTGAAGACAAAAAGTTCAAATTTGAGTTTCTGGTGATTCCTGATGATACCCATCATTGGATGAAGTTCTCTAACGGAGTAAAAGTAAGTGAAGCTACAGCCGATTTTTTAAAGCGTAAACTCATAGACAAAAAGTAATGTAACCGATCAATCTTTTTTAATTTCTTTCAGGATCATTAAACTCAAGGCGTTAAAACCATAGCCGCTGATATTGTTCTGTAGCATGACAACAGATTGATCATAAAATAACGGAACAACAGGTGAATTTTCCATCACCAGCTGATCCATTTTGCGGTAAAGTGCGAAACGTTTTTCATCATCGGTTTCGTAATAACTTTGTTCAAAAAGCTGATCAAATTCCTTATTGTAAAATGCGAAATAATTAGGTCCGAAGGGAACTTTGTTTTTTGAGTAAAACATCGAAAGGAAATTTTCGCCGTCTGCATAATCTGCAAGCCATGAACCCCGGAAAAAATTAACGCTGTTTTTCGACATCAAATCTCTCAAGCTAGCACTCGGACTAACATCAATCTTTACTTTGATGCCCACGTTAGTAAGCTCGCCCTGAATAAATTCGATTAAATCTTTATAAGTTGTAGTGGTATTCAGCGTTATTTCTGGCATTCCTTTACCTTCCGGGAAACCGGCCTCTTTTAATAATTTGGAAGCTAAAGCAGGGTTGTACGAATAACCACGAACAGCCAGACTATCAAAACCAGGCATCCCTTTTGGAATAAAGCCGGAGGTAGCAGCAAGACCAATCCCGTTTCTTAAGTATCTGATGAGTTTATCCCGATCAATGGCGTAGTTAATCGCCTGCCTGATTTTTTTAACTTTTAATGGTGAATTTTTTACAAGTGCTAAATTAGTATCGACTAAAATTCCGACGTATTCTGTGCACAAATACGGGCTTTTGGTTAATGTAAACTTGCCTTTATATTTGGAACTCATTTCCCCGTTTTTAGTTAAAATATCGTCGCGGTAACTGCCATCAACGTTATAATAAAAATCCAGATCTTTTTTCAAGAAACTCATAAAGCCACTTTGCTTATCAGTAATAAAAGTAGCTTTTACCGCATCGAGATAAGGTAGTTTTTGTCCGGCCTTATTTTTTTCGAAGTAATGCTCATTTTTAAGCAGCACCAAAATCTCTCCTTCTTTCCAGTATTTAAATTTGAATGGCCCGGTTCCAACAGGATGACTTCTAAAATCTTTTCCATAATGTTCTACCACTTCTTTTGGTACAACCGAACAGTATTGAGTAGTCAGCAGGTTCATGAAAGGCGGGAAAGGACGTTGCAGTTTAATCTGAAAGGTAGTATCGTTTACGGCGATAAAACTATTTTGATCTTTCACCTTGTCACTAAAAATCCATCCGCCTGAAGATGCTACTTTGGGATCAATTAATCTGTAAAATGAATAAGCAAAATCGCTGGCAATTACTTTTCTTCCCTTACCCTTTCTAAAAATAGGATCATCCTGGAAGTAAACATCATCACGAAGATTAAAAGTATAAGTCAGAGCATCTTTGGAAACCGCCCAGCTTTTTGCAATACATGGAACAGTTTGCAATGAAGAATCGATCTGAACCAGACCATTAAAGATTTGGTTGGTCATCCAGATCGCATTCTGATTGCGGGCAAAAGCCGGATCTAAGGAGGTTAAGCCCTGATCCAGATTAATGCTAAAGACTTTTTTGTCGCTATGATCATCTGTTTGCCTGCATCCGGCAAAAATTAAACAACTAAAAATCCAAAATATATAATGAAATGAACCTCGCATGCGATCAGGAATGTTATTTTTGCACAAATTAATAAATTTAATGGAGATGTCTTTTTTAAACGATTTATTTATTGGCCTGGATGCCGCAAAGCAAGAAGATTTACAAGAACGTTTAGATATTGTGGAGCATAAGATTAAGTTTATGGATAAAATGCCGATTGCTTTGTTAGATGTGAATAATAACCCAAGTTATTTCCTTTCAGAAGAGATTGCATTTGCAGGTGGAATGATAGAATCAGACATTATGAGTGCAGTTTTTATTATTTATTATCAGCCTGGTAAAACGCTTACTGATCTGATGCGTGAAGTACCTGCAGTTTTAAGTGCCGATTGGCAGGCCGTAACAAACAACAGAATCATTTTATTGAACGATGATATTGATCGTGAGCGAAATGCAGAAAATGCGGTTTCACTAATTGAAGATATGGCGGAGATGCTGCATCCGGGATCCTTTATTTTTGGGCATGAGGGTGATAAATGGATTAGATTTGGTGCCTAAATTAGATGGATGACGTGCGGTATTCGTGGATAACATGGTTTAATTCTCACAAAAAGAAATCATAACTTATTAGTCAATTCAACAATGAAGAAGTTTTTCGCTATCGCAACGTTTCTTTTTATCTCTTTGTTTGCTCACTCGCAAACTGTACCAACATTAACGGCTGATGTTTCAGAAAAACTTTCCAAAATGCCTATACGCTGTATAGGACAGGAATTTCCGAATAAAACTTCGCATGTAGCAAATTCCGCAGTTGACGGGCGTTTGCTTCCAAGTGAATTACATCCGGCATTTTTCGGTTGTTTAGACTGGCACAGTTCAGTTCATGGGCACTGGATGCTCTTGCGTTTACTCAAAACGGTTCCAGATTTGAAGAATAAGGCGGAGATCATCGCCATTTTAAATAAAACTTTTAAGCTTGAAAAAATGCAGGCAGAGGCCGAGTATTTTACCAAGTATCAGGTAGCCAATACTTATGAACGTACTTATGGCTGGGCCTGGTTATTAAAGCTCGATCAGGAATTGTATACCTGGGATAATCCGGATGCAAAAAAATGGTATGCTGCATTGCAACCGTTAACACAACAGATATTAAAACTTTGGAAAGCTTATCTGCCCAAACAAACTTATCCAAATAGAACGGGCGTTCATCCAAACACTGCATTTGGTTTGGTGTTTGCTTTGGATTGGGCAAGAACCTTTAAAGATTCAGCCTTTGAAAAACAAATCAACGATAAAGCAAAAGCCTTTTATTTAGATAATACTGCAACTCCCGCTTATCTGGAGCCAGATGGTTCAGACTTCTTTTCGCCGAGTTTAGAAATAGCTGATTTAATGAGAAAGGTGCTTCCAAATAAGGATTTTTTGGCTTGGTTAAATAAGTTTTACGAGAAAAGAAGCATCGAGCGCATCAGTGATTTGCCCATCATCAGCGATATTAACGATTATCAGGGTGTTCATTTAGTTGGTTTATCTTTTACCCGGGCCTGGTGTATGAAGGGTATTGCCAAAGAGCTGCCTAACAACCATAAGTGGAAAAAACACTTTGAACTTACTGCCGATAAATTTCTAGCCAATGCACTTCCATTGGTGTTTGCTGGTAATTATGGCGGCGACCATTGGCTCGCATCTTTCGCTGTTTATGCTTTAGAATAGTAAGGTGGAGATTAAAATACGATAGAATCGTATAGCTATGATGCACTCGTTAGAAACGAGCGCAGGCGTGAATGGAGGATGACGGCTAATCGGTAATCTGTGTATTTTATTTGTTTGAATCTAAGGGGAAATTTAACAGACCCTGACTTCGAAATCAAAAATCCTGTTTAAAACTTGATGAACTTGTCAATTTGCTCATCCGTAAACTTAAGGGTATCTTCTTTAAACAAATTTCCGTTTTCATTCAGCTCTTGCTTAATATTCGGAATATGGATGCGCAAAGGCAAAACATGCAGGTGAACGTAGTGGCAAACGCCTGTAAAGTGATCTACACCGCGGATGTTGCCATATTTACCTGAGGAAACCCCAATTAAAGCGGCTTTTTTATCATAAAAGCTATCCGGATAATTACAGGCATCAACCAATACTTTTAAAACGCCAGGATAACTGCCATTATATTCTGGCATAACAAAAATAAATTTCTCGGTAGATGAAATTAAATCCTGTATTTTTTGGAATGCCACCGAGCGTTTGCCATACATATCAGTATTTAAAACATCTGCAGGTAAATGTTCAAGGCTGAACAAGTTAGCATCCGAACCTTTGAATTTAAGTTGTTGCTGGTAATATTTAGCAACTTTTAACGTATTGCTATTGGGTCTGTTGGTGGCTGCTATAATTGTAATCATGGATGAATTGTTAATAAGATGTTCAAAACCCAAATGCCCTTATTGCTAAAATTGCCATATAGTTTGTATCTTAGCTGATTGATAAAAAGGGCGTAAACAACGCAAAAATAGAACTTTTTGCCGATTAAAAGGCATGATTTAGCAACGCCCGTATAAGCTTTAAGTAAATTTCGGATAGATAGATGAGCAAAATTATTGCATTAGCAAATCAAAAAGGTGGCGTTGGTAAAACAACATCATCTATAAACCTGGCTGCGAGTTTAGCCGTATTAGAATACAGAACGTTATTGGTAGATGCTGATCCTCAGGCGAATTCAACTTCAGGCATTGGTTTTGATCCCCGGAATATAAAAGACAGTATCTACGAATGTATCATCAACGATATTGATCCCTTACAGGCGATTCAGAAAACTGATACACCAAATTTGGATTTACTTCCTGCGCACATCGACCTGGTGGGTGCTGAAATCGAGATGATTAATCTGAACAACCGTGAGTATAAAATGAAAGCGGTTTTAGAGAAAATTAAAGATCAGTATGATTTTATTATTATAGATTGCTCTCCTTCATTGGGTTTAATTACCATCAATGCCTTAACAGCTGCCGATTCGGTTATCATTCCGGTTCAATGTGAGTATTTCGCCCTGGAAGGTTTAGGTAAATTGCTTAATACAATTAAAATTGTTCAAAACCGTTTAAATCCTCAGTTGGAGATAGAAGGGATTTTATTGACCATGTACGATGTTCGTTTACGTTTATCGAACCAGGTGGTAGAAGAAGTACGAACGCACTTTCACGAACTGGTTTTTGATACCATTATTCAACGAAACACCCGCTTGAGTGAGGCGCCGAGTTATGGGGTATCGGTAATTATGCATGATGCAAACTGCAAAGGTGCCATTAACTACCTGAATCTTGCCCGCGAAATCGTGAAGAAAAACGGATTATTGAAGGAAGAAGAAAACATAAATACAGCAACTTTATAAATTATAGATGACATCTTTTCAGCGAAAAACAGGTTTAGGAAGAGGGTTAAGTGCGCTTTTAGATGATAGCGAATCTTCTCATCCACCAAAACAGCAGGTGAATGACGTGAGCGAAACTGAGCAGATTGGCAATATCAGTCATGTAAGTTTAACCGAAGTTGAAACCAATCCTTATCAGCCACGTACCGAATTTGACCAGGTAGCATTAAACGAGCTTGCTGATTCCATAAAAGTTCAAGGCTTGATCCAGCCAATCACGGTAAGAAAATTATCTGCCAATAAATATCAGTTAATATCTGGCGAACGTAGATTCAGGGCTTCTAAACTTGCAGGACTAACAAAGGTTCCGGCCTATATTCGCAGTGCCAACGACCAGCAAATGCTGGAAATGGCATTGATTGAAAATATCCAGAGGGAGAATTTAAATGCCATTGAAGTAGCTTTAAGTTTTCAGCGGATGATTGATGAAGTGGGTTTAAAGCAAGAGCAATTGGGTGAACGGGTAGGTAAAAACCGTACCACCGTTACCAATTATCTGCGTTTGTTAAAACTTCCCCCAGCTATTCAGGCTTCCATTCGTGATCAGCGCATTTCCATGGGGCACGCCAGGGCATTAATCAATGTTGATGGTGTGGATAAACAATTGTTCATCCACCAGGAAATTTTAGAAAAAGGTTTATCCGTACGAAAAGTAGAAGAACTCGTTCGTAATTTGCAACATGCGCCGCTAAAGGTGGAAGATCAGCCGAAAACAAAAGCTGTTTCTTTTCAATATCAAAAACTACAGGATGATTTAGCTTCAAAATTTGCTACAAGGGTAAAACTGAAAGTAAGTCAGAATGGTAAAGGTGCAATCGAAATTCCTTTTATGAGCGATGATGATTTAAACAGGATTTTAGAATTATTAGACTGGTAATGCAACTTCATAGGCTTTTAATACTGGTTTCCTTATTTACTTTTTTTCTTGTAAACCAAGCTTCGGCTCAGGTAGAAGATACTGTATCAAAAGCTACTGACACTATAAAGAGTCGGAACTACAGGCCTATGAAAGTTGATTCTCCAAAGGTAATGACCAGAAGAGATTCAATGAAGGCTAAATATGTTAATCCAGGCAAGGTTGCCGGAAGAAAAGCTGTAATTAAATCGCTCATTCTACCTGGTTTGGGGCAAATTTATAACATGCAATTGCTAAATGATGGATCGAGGGCAGGCAAAAACCTTACCTTTCAACGCATTTACACTATAGGTAAAATAGGAGCAATTTATGGTGGTTTTACGGTTTTAACGCTATCTTTTATAGAAAGCAGTAAGCAATACAATCTTTATTTGACAGAGCTGCAATACCGTAACGAAAATAATAACAGACCAGATCCAAATGGACCATTTGTAAACCCAGATAAGATAACTTCAAGATATTCTACTCAGGGAATTACGACAGGAAAAGACACTTACCGTAGAAACAAGCAAATTGTGCTTTTCTCTTATGGATTGGTTTATTTCGCCAATGTAGTTGATGCGTATGTGGCTGCCCGTTTACATTTCTTCAATATTGATGACACTTTATCTTTTAAGGTGTTGCCAACAATGATCAACTCAAATAGCATATATAGTTTTAACGCTACACCTGCAATAAAACTCTCCCTAACATTTTAAATTCCAACTCATGAAAATTGCGCTTTTAGGTTATGGCAAAATGGGACAAATTATCGAAAAATTTGCCCTTGAACGTGGTCATGAAATCGTTTTAAAAATATCAATAGATAACCAGGAAGATTTAACCAGGCAAAACTTGAAATCAGCAGATGTGGCCATTGATTTTAGTACGCCAGATTCGGTTTTAAATAACATTAATGCTTGTTTCGATGCAAATGTTCCCGTTGTGGTAGGTACCACCGGCTGGTATGGCAAACTTCAGGAGGTTAAAAATGATTGCAACACCAGTAACAATACACTGTTGTATGGGTCTAATTTTAGTATTGGCGTTAACTTGTTTTTCAAATTAAATCAAACTTTAGCAAAACTGATGAATAACTACCCGGCTTATGAAGTTCAGGTTGAGGAAATTCATCATACACAAAAGCTTGATGCACCAAGTGGAACAGCCATTACTTTAGCTGAAGGGATTGTAGATCATCTGGAACGGAAAGCGGAATGGTTGAATGAAGTAATTGGAACTGATGTGGAAGTTTTTCCGAAAGCGGAACAATTGCTGATCGAATCGCACCGTATTGAAAATATACCTGGAACGCATACGGTAATTTACAGCAGTGAGGTAGATGATATTGAGATAAAACATACTGCACATAGCCGGGCTGGTTTTGCTTTAGGCGCTGTTGTAGCGGCAGAATGGGTAAAGGATAAAAAAGGGTTTTTCAGTATTACCGATATTTTCGAGTAGGAGCAGGAAGAAAAGAACAAAGAATAAGGAGCAAAGACGAGGGAGCAAAGAGCAGGAGTTAATAGGCTTAAAATCGAATAAAATCAGATAACAGTTAACCGGTTTATATAACAGTTAACCAATAAAAAATAATATGAATTATAAATTCTGGCAACGAAAAAAGGATGCCACAAAAAAGAAAAAAACAAAGACAAGGGAATGGGTTGACGCCATTGTTTTCGCTGTTGTAGCAGCTACCATCATCCGTGTTTTCTTTATCGAGGCTTATACCATTCCGTCAGGATCAATGGAGCGTTCTCTATTAATTGGCGATTTTCTTTTCGTGAGTAAAGTAAACTATGGTGCCCGCATCCCGATGACACCTGTAGCATTTCCATTTGCGCATCATACTATGCCACTTACTACGTCAACAAAAGCTTATTGGGACGGCGTTCAGTGGAAATATCATCGTTTACCAGGTTTGTCAGAAATTAAGCGAAATGATGTAGTGGTGTTTAACTTTCCTGAAGGAGATACCGTAGCGGTAGAAAATCAATCAGATAGTTATTACAACATGGTACGCAACATGGGGCGTGAACAGGTTCGAAGCAACTTTACCATTGTCGATCGTCCGGTTGATAAACGTGAAAACTTCATTAAACGGTGCATCGCGATTCCCGGAGATGTAATCTCCATGAGTAATGGGGTGGCATCGGTAAATGGCAAACAAGAACCTTTAAAAAATACCGGCATGATGCCTTATCGCGTCGTTTTTAAAACAATGGATTTTAACTACGCTGTGTTAGATGAATTCAAACTTGATTTAGGTAACAGTCCGGCTATTTCAGATAAAACCTATATTGTAAACGCTTCACCGGAAATTGCTGAAAAACTGAAGACATTTGATTTTGTGGGCTCGGTAACCTTAAGTCCTGATGCACCAGGTCCTGAACAAGGCGGTGTTTTCCCACACGATCCAAATCGGGTTTGGAATCGGGATAACTTTGGTCCGATTAAAGTTCCTTCGAAAGGTTGGACGGTTAAAATCGATAGCACTACTATGCCACTTTATTACAGAGCAATCAGAACTTATGAAGGTAATAAAGTTGAGAAAAAAGACGGTGTATGGCATATTAATGATAAAATTGCAACCAGCTATACATTTAAAATGGACTACTATTGGATGATGGGTGATAACCGTCACAATTCTGCCGATTCCCGCTACTGGGGATTCGTTCCTGAAGACCATATTGTGGGTAAAGCATTATTCATCTGGATGAGCATTGACAGCGACGCTTCGTTCTTTAGTAAAATACGCTGGAGCAGGTTATTCAAAGGAATTGACTAGTTTGATGATCTAAATCCAAACAAAAAAAGGCTTAAAGAAATTTAGGCCTTTTTTTGTTTGGAAATTACTTTTAAAAAAAATTAATAAGTTGGCGAATGTTTTGAATTTATTTATTAAGTTTGTTTATAAACCAAATAAATATGTCTGTCATTATTGAGAAAGGTCAACGCTTAAGGGCCGACATTATCAAACATCTTTATTATAAAAAGGCTTTATCGCTAACTGATTTAAGTAAGCTTACTAAAAAAAGTTTGCCATTGGTTACCTCATTAGTAAATGTTTTAATTGCTGAAGGTTATATTCTTGAACAAGGCTTAGCGCCTTCAACGGGTGGCAGAAGGCCATCTATGTATTTGCTTAATGCTGATCATCAAAAATATATTGTTGCCGTAGCCATGGATCAGCTCATTACCAGGCTAACGATCTATAACCTTTCCAGAAATGTGGTGATTCCAATGCAATATCTGGAATTTGATATGTCGGATGAGAACAGTGATGTTTCAGCGCTCATCGATTTCATTAACCAAAGTATTGACGAATCAGGCATCAATAGAAAAAATATTGTAGGGGTTGGAGTAGGTATGCCGGGTTTTGTAAATGCAGAATTAGGAGTAAACTTATCTTATCTGCCTGTTAAAAAGGGCGATACCCTCCGCGAATACCTCAGCAAAAAAATAAAACTACCAGTATCTATCGATAATGACTCCAGTTTAATTGCACTGGCTGAATTAAATTTTGGGGAAGCGATTGATCTGAAAGATGCTATGGTGGTGAATATTGGATGGGGTACAGGTTTAGGGATGATTATGGACGGTAAACTTTATCGCGGAAGCAGCGGATATGCAGGTGAGTTTAGCCATATCCCTTTGTCAGACAGCAATAATCTGTGTTCATGCGGGCGGCGGGGTTGCCTTGAAGTAGATACCTCATTGCTCGTAATGGCGGAGAAGGCTGAAAAAGCACTGGCAGAGGGTAGTGAATCAAACATGAAAGAGCTTTTCAAAGATAAAAGCAAACACCCGAGAGATCATTTTTTAGATGCTGTGATTGCACAAGACCCTCTGGCCATTTCTATTCTGTCAAAAGCGGGCTTTCAGCTTGGCAAAGGACTGGCTACATTAATTCATATTCTAAATCCGGAATGTATTGTGTTGAGTGGCAGAGGTGCCAAGGCTGGTCAAATGCTGTTGCCATCCATTCAGCAAGCCATTAATCAATTCTGTATCCCTCGTATTGCGGGGCAAACCACTATAAAATTATCTACGCTAACTGATGAGGCTGAGCTATTGGCGGCCGCAAGTCTGATTGTAGAACATAGTCAATTTGAATAAGCATAAACTATTAATTATGGATATATAAAAGAACCAAAACCAAATCCCTAAAACAACTAATCAAAACCCTAACTAAAAAAATATGAAAAGAGTGTACTTAAGGTGCTTGAGTATCTTGTTGTTAACCATGTTAACAATAACATCCTACGCACAAAAAACAATCACCGGAACGGTGAGAGATGCATCTGGACCGCTTCCAGGTGTGAGCGTTTCCATCAAGGGAACAACAAAAGTTACCCAAACAGATGGTAGTGGAAAATTTTCTATTGCCGTATCTCCAAAAGAAACCCTGGTTTTCTCGGCAATTGGCTATTTAAGACAGGAAGTTGCTTACAATGATCAGGCTACAGTAAGCGTAACATTAAAGGAAAGTACTAATCAGTTAGATGAGGTTAGTGTTGTCACAACTGCCTTAGGCATCAAAAGACAAGAAAAATCTTTAGGTTATGCTGTGAGCACTGTTACAGCGAAGCAACTAACAGAGGCGGGTAATACAAATTTTGCATCTGCATTGTATGGAAAGGCAGCAGGTGTGAAAATTACGACGGCGCCTGGTGGTGCAAGTAGTGCGGTAAACGTTCAGATTCGCGGTATTAATTCCATTAATTATAATCAGCAACCTTTATATGTTGTTGATGGTGTAATGATTAGAAATGATGGTCAAAACGGTGCTGCAGGAGCTAATAATAACAACTACTGGGATGATCAGCGTGTTCGTGGAAATGGTATTTTAGACATTAACCCGGCAGATATTGAAAGTTTAACAGTATTAAAAGGTGCTAGTGCATCTGCTTTATATGGGTCTGATGCAGCCAGTGGTGTGATTGTCATTACAACTAAAAAAGGGTCAAAAAGTCGCGGTTTAGGCATCGATTTTAACTATCAGGGTTCGATTGATCAAGTTGCTTTCTTGCCTAATTTTCAGAATACTTACGGGCCTGGATACGATAGAGAAACTAACGTAGCGAATGGTGCAACAGAAGATGGTTGGATTGCTGATCCATTATCGCCAACTGGCTTAAGACCATACTTTAGAGCTTATGCTAATTTTGGTCCTAAAATGGAAGGACAGCAAGTAAGATGGTGGGATGGTTCTATTCGCCCTTATTCACCTCAACCCAACAATTACAGGAATGTTTATCAGGATGGATATACCTCAAATGCGAATATTGCCATATCAAACCAAACTGATGCATTAAATTATCGCTTTTCTGCAACAAGGTTAGACTATAAAGGTACACAGCCTGGTAATACGGGTTCTAAAAATACCTTCAATTTAAACTCTACAATCAAAATAGCTCCAAAAGTCTCTGCTGATGTTATCGTAAGTTATGTTAACACGAAAACGGTAAACAGACCATATCAGTTGGGTCAGGTTTTGGGCTCATTCGCCGGTTTTTTTAGTCGTGCAGAAGATATGAGTTTGATGAAAGAAAAATACCAAACCAGTAATGGTTACAAGTATTCTACTTTTGATCAAACTGCTCGCCCTGAACCATTTGTTTACAATATCAGAGCGACAAATTTGCTGGATTTTTACTGGCAACAATTAAAAAACAATTATCAGGAAAACGAGAATAGGTTATTATCTAGTTTCACTTTAAATTATGATTTTGCAAAAAACCTGAAATTTAGAGGTCGTATTGGTAATGACTATACAAGCATAAAAGCAGAAAACAGACAGTTTACTGAAATTCCTAGTGCATTAAATGGTAACACGAGTACAGGTTCTTACACTACTAATCAAGGCCAATATGCTATATTGTATGGTGATGCATTGGTAACTTATTCGAATAGAATAGGTGAAGATTTCGGATTATCTCTAAGCGGAGGTTATCAGGGAAGAAAAGAAACATTTAAAGATTTAAGATCAAATACCAGAGATGGATTAGTTTCTGAGAATTTCTTTGCATTATCCAACTCATTTAACGTTGCAGAAACAGCAGAAACAAGAAAAGAACAATTAAAATATGCTTATCTGGGAATTGCAAACTTTAGCTATAAGGATTTCCTGTTTTTGGAAGCTACTGGTAGAAGAGAATATGTTTCTACATTACCTCCTCAAAACAACCAATATTCTTATTTCTCTGTAAATACCGGTTTTGTATTTAGCGATATTGTTAAGTTGCCATCATTCTGGGAGTATGGTAAATTAAGGGCATCGTATGGCGTAGTGGGTAATGCCCCTCCAATTTATGAAGCTAACATTGCCTACACTCAAAACTCGCTTCAAAGTGTAAATGGTTCAGTTCCATCGATTGTTACCGCCAGATCTTTTGGTAATTTAAATTTATTGCCGGAGAAAAAACATGAGGCTGAATTTGGTTTAGAAACACGTTTCTTAAAAGGTAGATTAGGTTTTGATGTTAGTTATTATGACAACAAAATCAAGAACCAGATTTTACCGCTTGATGTAACCTCAACAAATGGTGCACAAAGTCAAATCATAAATGTGGGCGAAATTGGGAACAGAGGTTTTGAGGTGGCATTAAATGCTACTCCAATTGCCGGCAAATTTAGATGGGATACCCGTTTAAACTTCTCCACCAACAAATCTAAAGTGAACTCCTTAAAAGATGCCAATTCAGAAATTAACTTCTATAGCTCGGATCAGGCTACTGCAAAAATCGTAGCAAAAGCAGGTGAAGAATTAGGTAACATTTACATTCGCCCAAGAAAAACCGATGCTAACGGAAATTATTTAATTAATGATGATGGTTTTTATGTAATGGATAATTCGGTATATGTTAAAGCTGGAAATATTATGCCAAAGGCTGTTGGTGGTTTTTCCAACACATTAAGCTATAGTAATTTTGCTTTAGATTTCACTATTGATTATCGTTTTGGCGGCAAAATGATTGCTCCAAACTTAAAGTACATGCGTGGTGCAGGTATGCTTGAAAATTCAATGGAATTTAGAGATGCTGAAAACGGTGGGTTAACTTACACAAGCAATGGTAAAACCTACAACGATGGTGTATTGTTACAAGGGGTTAACCAAACAACAGGCTTGCCAAATACCAAAATACTTTCTGCTGCTGATTATTATATCACAACTTATAACTGGGGTGAAGGTTCATTGACGGAAGCAGAAATTTTCAAAAATAACTACATTAAAATGAGGGAAATCACCCTAAGCTATAAAATACCTGCAACCTTTACCAAAAAGATAGGTATCACAAACCTTAGGTTTTCATTAATTGGACGTAACTTATTTTACATCCACCGTACCTTAAAGGATTTAGATCCTGAGGCACCTCTGGGAAATAAATGGTGGTCTCAAGGTGTTGATGTAGGTTCTACAGCAGCTTCAAGAAACTTTGGTTTCTCACTTAACGCTAATTTTTAACCAACTAATCAATAAGAAATTATGAAAAAGTTATTTATAAAAGCAAGCTTTCTTTTAATTGCAATATCGACTGTAGTTGGTTGTAAAAAAGAACTTGATGAAAAATTTAATAATCCGGAAAAGGTTTTAGATCCCAGTTTAAATGGATTATTCACCGGTATGCTCAATAACGACCGTGTTGCGGCTAAATATTGGAATGTACGTACGTTTTTAACACAAATGCCAGGTGTTTATGCACAAACAAGTTATATAGCAAATGGCAATACCATTTATCAGCAAAGCGATGGCTATTCTCAACAATATTGGGATGATTTTTACAGCACTGGTGGAAATGGTAGTGGTGTATTGGCTCAATACAGAACAATGGAGGTTAAATATCAATCGTTATCTGCTGCTGAACAAGCCAATCAGAAAGCAATCATGCAAGCTGCCAAAGTTGTTTTGATTGAACAGGCGGCGAAAATGGTAGATTTATGGGGTGATATTCCATACACTGCAGCAGGTAGCTTAAACTTAAGCAGTACAATTAGCAATCCGAAATACGATGAGCAAAAGGCATTGTATACTTCTTTTATTGCCGATTTGGAAGCGTTAGCAACTTACTTCAACACCAATACGACAACATCAGCTTTTTCAAAATCTGATATTCTGTTAAAGGGAAGTATGAATATGTGGGCTCGCTATGCAAATTCATTGCGCCTGCGTTTATTAATGCGTATTTCCAGAACTGATGAAGCAACCGCCAGAACAGCAGTTTTAGCCATGCTTGCTAATCAGGCTACCTCGCCTTTAATAGATGGCGATAACACAGCCGAATACAACCCGGCAACATCAGATGTTTTATTACAAACATTAACAAACAGTACAAGTGATTTGAGAGATGCCTTTTTTGAAGGTAGCTGGTATGCTACAGATTATGCGTTAAATACTTTGATGTTACCAGCCAATGATCCAAGGATTCCGGTTATTTATGATAAATTTGGTAGAACAGTAAAGATTAACAACAGGGATGTATTTGTTCAGAATGCCAACTATAGAGCAATGCCAATCACATTTACAACTGCTCAGCAAGAATCTAGCTTCGCGGATTATTCTGTATTGGATTCAGCAACGTTTTTGTTTAACCAAAAGTTACCAGGCATATTAATTACCTCATCAGAAGTTAATTTCCTAAAAGCAGAAGCCTTTGAAAGATGGGGAAATACTGCTTCTGCAAAAACAGCATATGATAAGGCTTTAAGACAATCCGTTACTTTTTATCATTACCTTAATAATTTAAATCAAGGTGGCGGTTACCGAAATGTAACAGCACCTTCTGCATCAGTTGTAGATGCATGGGTGAATTCTTCTACAGCAACTTATACAGGATCTTCTGCGGCTAAACTTACCTTGATTTACAACCAGAAATGGCTTCATTACGGAGTTTTACAATCAACAGAAGCGTGGTCTGAGTATAGAAGAACGGGCTTCCCTCTTTTAACTTTTCCAACGGCAGGAAAGTTATCAGGTTTTGATACGCCGCCAACAAGATTGATTTATCCTGCGAAGGAAAAAACACTCAACAGTGAAAACTATCAGGCAGTTGTAAGTAAAGACACCAGAAAAACAAAAATTTTCTGGATGCCCTAGTTGAATAATTCATTTAATCCCAGTCATTTGGCTGGGATTTTTATATTTTAAGATGAATAGAAAATTAATTATTGTTTTTGCGTTCCTATGTTGCTTTGTGTTTTCGTTTGCACAAGAACGCAATGATATCATGCAACAATCGGCCACTTACGAATGGCCAAAAGATCAACTGGTAAAAGACAAATTAGATCAATGGCAGGATAAAAAGTTTGGAATGATCATTCACTGGGGATTATATGCCATTCCGGGTATCATCGAATCGTGGTCTATCTGTTCAGAAGACTGGATTGAAAGAGATTCTACGGTTTCTTATGAAAACTATAAAAAGTGGTACTGGGATTTCAGTAAACAATTTAACCCCACAAAATTTAATCCTGAACAATGGTCTGCCGCTGGCAAAAATGCCGGAATGAAATACCTGGTTTTTACCACGAAACACCACGATGGATTCGCCATGTTCGATACCAAGCAAAGTGATTTTAGCATCGCCAAAGGTCCTTTTGCCAGTAACCCCAAAGCTGATGTAGCCAAATACGTTTTTGATGCTTTTAGAAAAGATGGTTTCATGATTGGTGCCTACTTTTCTAAACCCGATTGGCACTCGCAATATTATTGGTGGCAAAAATATGCTACAGCAGATCGCAATAACAATTATGATATCCGGAAATATCCATGGCGCTGGAACAAATTCAAGGATTTTACTTACAACCAGATTAGCGAACTGATGAATAACTACGGAACTGTAGATATCTTATGGCTCGATGGCGGATGGGTTCGTCCGTTGGAAACGGTAAATGAAGAAGTGTTGTCATGGGGCGCTAATATTCCGAAATGGAGCCAGGATATTGATATGCCTAAGATTGCTGCAATGGCCAGAAAAGCGCAACCTGGCTTATTAATGGTTGATCGGACGGTTCATGGCCCCTTTGAAAATTATCAAACACCCGAGCAAAGAATTCCGGAAAAGCAATTGGATTATCCCTGGGAAAGTTGCATGACGTTAGGCGGAGCATGGGGTTTTGTTCCCAATGATCAATATAAATCATCAACCGAAGTAGTACACAAGCTGGTGGAGATTGTAGCCAAGGGAGGAAGTTTATTACTCGGTGTTGGTCCGAAACCAGATGGAACCTTGCCAGAACAAGTTACGCACCAACTCAATGAAATAGGAAAATGGACTTCAAAAAATGGAAAGGCCATTTACGGTACCCGGATTACAAAATACTATAATGATGGACAAACCTGGTTTACTCAAAGTAAGGATGCCAAGAAAATCTTCGCCATCTATTGTTTAAAACCTAATGAATCTGTTCCAACAAACTTAAAATGGAAAGGTAACACACCTAAAAAAGGAAGCGATATAAGGCTTTTATCAACGGGAAAAAAGATAAAATGGCAAAATGTGAATGGTGAAATTATTGTTTCACTTCCAAAGATTGAACAAACCGCGGCCTTAGCTTTCGAATTTACGGCTCCATAATATCCCAGTTAAAATGAAAATAAAAAACATCATCCTTTCTGTTGGATTTAGTCTTTTCGTTCTTGGGGGTCTTTCTGCATCCGCTCAGCAAAAAACAAAATTAATTTACAAAGACGCAAAGGCGAGTATTGATGATCGGGTAAAAGATTTACTGGCCAGGATGACACCAGAGGAAAAATTCTGGCAGTTGTTTATGATTCCTGGAGATTTGGATGGCGTAGATAAAAAGCGGTATCAAAACGGAATATTTGGTTTGCAGGTAAGTGCCGTGGCACAAGGTGGTGGCGGAGCCAACCAAATGTTAAGTTACAATACCACTGAAAATGCCTTTACGCTTGCTAAAAAAATCAATTCCATACAAAAATATTTTATCAATGAAACCCGTTTAGGCATTCCAATTATTGCTTTTGATGAAGCCCTTCATGGCTTAGTTCGACAAGGCGCTACTGCTTTTCCGCAGGCAATTGGTTTGGCTGCAAGTTTTGATACAACAAGCATGGCTAACGTTGCCAATGCTATTGCCCGGGAAACCAAATTAAGAGGGATAAGGGATATTTTGACTCCTGTTGTCAATATTGCTTCAGATGTGAGATGGGGCAGAACCGAAGAAACTTATGGCGAAGATCCCTTTCTTTCTTCGCAAATGGGACTTGCCTTTGTCAGTGCGTTTGAAAAACAAAATATCGTAACCACACCCAAACATTTTATTGCCAATGTTGGCGATGGTGGCCGGGATAGTTATCCGATACATTATAACGCCAGGTTGATGGAAGAGATTTACTTTCCGCCATTCGAGGCTACCATTAAACAAGGTAAAAGCCGGTCGTTAATGACAGCCTACAACTCGCTTGATGGAACCCCTGCAACTTCCAATTATCAGTTGCTTACCCAAAAATTGAAAAACGAATGGGGTTTTAAAGGTTTCGTAATTTCTGATGCAGGCGCTGTTGGAGGAGCAAGTGTGTTGCATCACACTGCAAGCGGATATTCGCAATCAACCATTCAGGCTATGGAAGGCGGACTAGATGTGATCTTTCAAACAGAATTCGATCATTATAAATTATTTATTCCACCTTTTTTAGATGGTTCAATTTCGAAACAACGCATAGATGATGCGGTTTCCAGGGTGCTGCGGGCAAAGTTTGAATTGGGTTTATTCGAAAATCCTTATGTTTCAGAAAAGGATGCGCAAAAGGCAGTTACAGATAAAAGCCATAAAATCATCGCCAAACAAGCGGCTCAAAAATCTTTCGTATTACTCAAAAATAACGAAGCCATTTTGCCATTTAAAAACGTCAAAAATATTCTTGTGTTGGGCGAAGATGCCATTGAAGCTCGTCTTGGTGGTTACAGTGGTTCAGGCAATGGAAAAGTGAACATGCTAGATGGAATTAAAAAAAGAGCAGGCGCTACGATAAAAGTAAATTATGCAAAAGGCAGTAGCCGCAATCCGCAATTGTATAAGCCCATTCCAAAAGCTTATTTGAAAACAGATACTTCCAGTGGATTAAAAGGGGAATATTTCAATAATTTAACATTATCTGGCAAGCCCGATCTCATCAGAATTGATGAACAAATCAACTTCATGTGGACACTCTATGCGCCGGATCGGAACTTATCAAAAGATCAATATTCTGCCCGTTGGACAGGTAAATTAATGGCTCCGAAAACAGGAGAATTCAAAATTGGGCTGGAAGGAAATGATGGATTCCGCTTATTCATCAATGATCAACTGGCCATCGATCAATGGGAAAAAACATCTTACCATACCCGGTTGATCCCTTACAAATTCGAAAAAGGCAGAGAATACATTATCCGAGTAGAATTTCAGGAAACTAGGGGCAATGCTTATATCAAATTAATTTCCAATTTAGATGTTGAAGATCGCCAGGAACAGGAATTAACGGAAGCTGTTGCGCTGGCAAAACAGGCGGATGCTGTGGTTATTGCTGCCGGAATTAAAGAAGGAGAATTCCAGGACCGTGCCATGCTCAGTCTTCCGGGAAACCAGGAAAGACTAATCACTGAAGTGGCCAAAACTGGCAAACCAGTGGTGGTTCTATTGGTAGGAGGAAGTGCCATTACCATGAGCAACTGGATGGATCAGGTTTCGGCTATCGTAAATGTCTGGTATCCTGGCGAAGAAGGTGGCAACGCCATAGCGGAAACGCTTTTCGGAGACTATAATCCTGGCGGAAGATTACCAATTACTTATCCCATTCACGAATCTCAGCTGCCGCTAGTTTATAACCACAAGCCCACCGGAAGGGGAGATGACTACAATAGTTTGAGTGGCGAACCATTATTCCCTTTTGGTTATGGATTAAGTTATACCAGATTTGAATACAGTGATTTGATTTTAAGTAAAAAGGAAATTAAAGTGGATGAGAAAATCACTGCCACATTTAAACTAAAAAATACTGGTGCTTTGGCCGGAGAAGAAGTTGCTCAGCTATACATCAGAGACATGCTGGCAACAGTTGCAAGACCTGTTTTAGAACTAAAAGGGTTTAAACGCATCTTTCTTAAACCAGGCGAAACAAAAGAAATTAGTTTTGAAATTACACCAGATATGCTAAAAATGCTAAACGCAAATATGAAAGCTGTTGTGGAACCTGGCGACTTTAGAATTATGATTGGTGCTTCCAGTAAAGCGTTAATCCTTAAGGAAACGCTTCGGGTTCAATAAGATTTTGCCTTTTTATGGTAGGTTAACCATATGTACTTAGTTAGTTATCGCCGTGAGTGCTGGTTACACTCGCGGCTTTTTTTATGGTTAACTGAGGCCTTGAATGCCCAACTTTAAGGCCAATTCATTCAAATCATTTACCACTACATCAATTAATGGAATTCCGCTTACTTTTCTTTCCTGCTCAAACTCATGCTCAGGTTCACCTGGAATAATTACTTTTTTATCAGGATCCATGGTTTGAGCATTTTTAAAACGTTCTACCCAATTATCGAGGTGCTTTTTAAAATCTTCAGCTGGGCGGAAACCATCAACACGCATGGCACCTAAGAAATGACCCAAGCCTTCTCCAACCGGATTTGCTGAGGGCTCTAAAAAGGCTACGAAGGGTGGGACCCAAGGTCCGTAATTTGCTCCGGAAAGCACAGCTGATAAAATATCAACTGTTGCACTTAATCCATAACCTTTATGGCTGCCATGATCCTTATCACTTCCCAGTGGTAAAAGTGAGCCGCCGTTCTTCAACTCGTTTGGATCGATTGAACTCTCTCCATTTTTATCCTGAACCCAACCATCAGGAACGGGTTTGTTTGCTCTCTGTGCAATCTCTAATTTTCCATTTGCAGCAGCTGATGTAGCCATATCTACAATTACCGGGGGGTATTTACCTGCAGGGAAAGCATAACACATTGGATTTGTACCCAACAAACGTTCATTCGCATAGGTAGGGGCAACCAGCGGACTCGCATTAGTCATGCTGATGCCAATCATATCTTTTTCAACGGCCATCAAAGCATGGTAACCTGCAATACCAAAATGGTTTGAATTTTTAACAGAAACCCAGCCACTGCCATATTTTTCGGCTTTTTCGATCGCTACTTTCATGGCGAATGGCGCCACAACTAATCCTAAACCAGCGTCAGCATCAATGGTTGCTGTGGTAGGGGTTTCATGAACGATTTTAATGTTTGGCTTTGCATTAATCCTGTTCTTTTCCCATAACCTAACATAGCCACTCAACCGGGCAACGCCATGCGAATCTATCCCACGCAAATCAGAACGAACCAATACATCTGTAGCCAGTGTAGCATGTTCATCAGAGCAGCCCATTTTTTTAAAAACGCTGTAGGTAAAGTTACGGAGGTGTGATTCGGTAAAAGTAATGAAGTTCATTATATATTAATTTTTCGTCATTGCGAGGTACGAAGCAATCTCATAATCAGATTGCTTCGTACCTCGCAATGACGGTTTGTCTAGGGCAAAAGCAAAGTAAAATCGCCACCCAAAGGTTCAAAATTTTCGATGCAGGAAGAAAGAAAATCTTCCCCATAGTTTACATACATTGGGGCGAGGTTCATGGTTCTTTCTTGCATGGTTCCATTCGGGAAAAGTCGCCTTTTTACATTTTCTATTTGCATCAAAGCGGTTTCATGCTTGCGCTTTTCAGCTCTGAATAATTTCTTTTCTAAATTCTCAATTAAACGGTTAGTTTTTTGTTTTGCCGTATCGGTAGAAACAGAAAGGGTTTTATCAATCTTGTAGGCATTTAACTTAATCTGATCGAAAATACTGTTGATCGCCCTGGTTTCGTCGGCTAAACTTAATTGAGCGGTTGAGTTTTTCCTGACCCAAAGATTTTTTAATTCCTCGGTGGGCAAGAAAACATCTTCCAGCGAAAAACCCAGATGGTATAAATTTTCCGCACTGCGTTTATCAATCAGCAAAGCTGAATTTCGCAACAACAACACCGGGAAATCAACTTTATAGAAATCGAAATTTGCTTTCAATTGCATCCAATAAGCCACTTCGGCACCTCCGCCAATGTAGGCAATGTTTGGTAAAATCACTTCCTGGTACATGGGGCGCATCACCACATTCGGACTAAACCTTTCCGGATTTGATCCAATCTCAGCTTTTAATTCATCTTCAGTGAAACTAATGTCGGTATGGTTAACCAAATACTTTCCATTTTCAAAAACCAAACGCTCCCTCAAATCATCCTTTAAATAGAAAAAGTTGATATCACGACCATTTACCTGAGCCTTAAACCCTAATTCTTCCAGCTTATTTGAACTTTCTTCGATATTTCTTGAACTATTGTGTTCAACAATGTCGGCGGTGATGATAGGAGCAAATAGTTTTTTTAATGCCGGTTCATCAGCATTTACGATCACCAGGCCATATTTCTCGAAAAGTTTATTTACTAAATATCTGGTGGCATCCGCTAAATTATCATGTTCGAGGTAAGCTTTTTCTACGAGTTTAGCAATGTGTTTTCCATTTTTGGAGATGCCTAAATAGCCTTTATAGGCGGTAACAGCAGCGGCAACAGTTTTGGTACTCAATCTGCCTGTCGCACCATTTGTAGTTTGTATCCAGCTGATGTTTTTTTCATCAACGCTTACATGATTGATTTCATCAAAATCATGATCTTCGGTGGCCATCCAATATACCGGCACAAAATTCTTATCCGGATGTGCCATCTTCAATTCAATAGCTAAATTGATGGCGGTTACAATTTTGTAAATAAAATAAAGCGGTCCGGTAAAAAGGTTAAGCTGGTGACCAGTAGTCACGGTAAACGTATTTTCTAACGCTAAAAGCTCTATGTTTTTGGTTACTGATTTATTGGTTTGGATGTGCTGATACTGCTTTTTAAGCACCTCAACCAGGATGTTTCTGTCACCCAAGAAATTCCGTTTTTCAATGGCTTCGGCTAAGCCTTCCATATCAGGGCGATAACTGTAAAAAGCCTTAAGGGCTTCTTCGTTATTGATATAATCCAAAACCAGTTTCGAAAATGAACCGGTTTCCTGATAGGAGATATATTTTGCCTGCATAATTAGCGAAAGTACTGCAAATTAAGAATATTCATCATGCTGAATTACTATTTTACAATTGTTAAATAATTATAGATTGCTTTCCACTGCACCCACTTTCTCTCTGTATAAATCAATCGGTCTGTCTAATAGCACTGCGATAACGGTTAACTCTTTATCCAATTTATCTTTAGGAATATCGATATAAACGATTCCCGGAACTTCACTCCAGTACAGTTTATTGTAAACCTCATGGGCAAGCATTGTACCTTCGCCAACAACTCTTATTCTGCTGATCTTGTTTTTTAGCCCTTTGATAGCAATTGGTCCGGTTGGTGTGCCCTCTACAAAAAGATACAAGGTTTGCTTGTCTGCAGATAGCGCCGTATTGCCGATATAATGACCAGGAGGAATTCCTGCAGTAGTTTTGTATAAAGCTTCTGCATTTTTAACTACCCAGGCATTTATACTGTTTTTTGCATTTTTCACTTCCGATTTAAAACCTAAACCATCTGCTGCAAGATTTGTGTTATCGAAAATATTTATTCCGCTATTGATATTACCGGCGAGGGTTCGCAAGTTTAAGTTAGAAAAATCCATGGTATGCGTAACTTCAAATAATGTCTGTAAAGAAAGTGGCTGCTCCTTTTTCTCTGAGAACAAAATTTCTTTATTGAAGGAAACTTTTAGCACGGTGACATCATGATCAAAGTCATTTTCCTGAAGATCAAAAATATAATCCGTATCGTTAACCTTTGTCGATTTTAATTCAGATTTGCTGCCCACAACTTCAACCTTTTCTATTGTTGATTTAATGCCTTTCAGCAAGATGCCTTTTGTGGTTTTGAAATCAAGATAAATGTAGAGTTGTGTTTTATCTTTTGATAATGCTGTTTTTGCATTTACATGTCCCTCTGGAATTCCGGCCTGTGTTTCGTAAATAGCTTCGCTGTGTTTTTTAATCCAGCGCCCTAAATCTTTCAAAATTTTAACTTGCTCCGGTGCGATGGTTCCATCCGCTTTTGGGCCGATGTCCAACAACAAATTGCCACCCATACTGATACAATCTACCAGTGTTCTGATGATTATGTTTGATGATTTGTAATGGCTGTCGTATGGTTGATAGCCCCACGAATCATTCATGGTGTAGCAAAGTTCCCAATACTTGCCTTGCGGCCTTATGGTGGGCACACCTTGCTCTGGCGTTTCATAGTCACCATGTTGATCTAATCTTGCATTGATGATGATATTCGGGTTTTTAGCTTTTAGTATGCTATGAACTTTATTGCTTTGCCATTCTTCCGCTGTATGTTCCCAATCGCCATCGAACCAAAGCAAATCAGGATTGTACCTTGAGGAAAGTTCCTTAAGTTGTGCATGATAGTAGCTTACAAAGGTATCCCACCGTTTAGGTTCCTTGTTAATGTCGTAACGTTTTCGCTCCCGGGTAAAAATATCATAGTCTGGATAACTCCAGTCGGGAAGTGAAAAATAAAGCCCTGTTTTCAATCCTGATTTTTCAAGTTCGCTAACAAATGGCGTAATTAAATCTTTTCTTGCTGCACTGTGATTTAAGGTTGTGGTTGCTTTTGAGGCCTTACTGTCCCAAAGCGCAACACCATCATGATGTTTGGTAGTAATCACCGCATATTTAGCACCGCTTTCTTTAATAAGATTTACCCATTCCTGCGGACGATAATTTTCGGCACCAAATCCAGCTGATTGTTTCATGTAGGCGTCGTGGTTGATGTAGTTATTAAAAAATGACCACGATTCTGAAATCCCATTTACAGAATAAATACCCCAATGAATGAAAATGCCCAGTTTGGCATCAGCAAACCACTGCATTTTTTGTGGTTTTGGACTATTATTTTGTGCCCTGGCTTGTATGCTAATTAACAAAATAAAAGTTAACAGCCGATTTAAAATGCTCATTTAATTTTTTTAGATGACGATTAAATATAGCGCTTTGGCTGAAAAAAATGAAGATATTTTAGCACTTTGACATGAAACCTTTAATAGTTGTAGCACCAGAAACCAATTAAACGGGATAGGAGTGGCATATTTTTTTGCTGCACTCGACGGCTCAGAGTAACAGTAAAAAATAATGTATAACAAATAGCCCGACTTACATTGATTTGCGCAGCTTAAATGTTGTGTTAATATTTTTTAGTTGAGAAGAATTTAAGCAAAAAAAAACCGGCCTTGAATAAACAAGACCGGTTGTAAAATATTTGGTTTTAGTGATTTACCATTTTTTTCTGCGTTCGCCACTTCCACCTTCTCTGCTTCCACCTTCTCTACGTCCGCTTCCGCCTTTTTCATCACGGCTGCGTCCAGAGAAATCTCTGAAACCACCACCAGCGTTTCCACCTTCACGACTACCGCCTTCACGTCTTCCGCTACCACCAGATGATCTTCTGTCGCCGCCACGGAAACCACCGCCACCGCCGCCTCTGCGTTCACCGCCGAAACCACCGCTACGTCTTTCTCCGCCACCGCGTCTTTCACCACCATCACGTCCACCGTCTCCGCTTTTTTCGATACGAACCTGACGGCCATTGAATTCTACAGATTTAAATCCTTCGAAAACTTTATCAGCTACATCATCTTCTACTTCAAAGAAAGAGAAAACACCTTTTAAATCAATTTTACCAACGCTTTTGCCAGCAATTTTTCCGTTGTTACAGATAAATGATAACATGTCGCCACGGGTAAACTCATCTACCGAACCTAAGTTGATAAATAAACGGGTGTAACCTTCGCTACCACGTCCGCGTCTTTCACCACGCTCACCTCTTTCACCACGTTCATCGCCAACAGCTGCATTTAAATCAGGTGCTTTAGAATAATAGTCTAAGAAACGGTTGAACTCCAATGAAGCGAAACGTTTGATTACATCTTCTTTAGTTAAGTCAGCAAATTCATCCATAATACGAGGAATGTACTGATCGATTTGTTCGTTGTTAACTTCTACATTATGTACTTTATGTACCAATGAGAATAATTGTTTCTCACAAACATCAAAGCCTGTAGGAAGCTCAGCTTTGGTAAATTGTTTACCAATAATACGCTCCAGCTGGCGGATTTTTCCTAATTCTTTAGAGTTGATGATACAGATTGAAATACCTGTTTTACCGGCACGACCAGTACGGCCAGAACGGTGGGTATAACTTTCAATTTCATCAGGTAAAGAATAGTTGATTACGTGAGTAACGTTGTTTACATCAATACCACGGGCAGCAACATCAGTAGCAATTAACAATTGCATGTTACGCTCACGGAAACGTTGCATTACCTTATCACGTTGTTGCTGCGATAAATCGCCGTGTAAAGCATCAGCGTTGTAACCATCTTTAATTAAATGCTCGGCAACATCTTGTGTATCCAATTTGGTTTTACAAAATACTACAGCAAAAATTTCAGGGTTGAAATCTACAATACGTTTTAAGGCAGCATATTTATCACGGGCACGAACAATATAATATTCGTGTTCGATGTTAACGTTACCAGTGTTTTTTGTGCCCATGGTTAATTCAACAGGCTCATGCATGTATTTTTTAGCAATACGGCGAACTTCTGCCGGCATGGTAGCCGAGAATAACCAGGTTTTTTTGTCATCAGGAGTAGTTGATAAAATATCGTTGATGTCATCCTGGAAACCCATGTTTAACATCTCGTCTGCTTCATCAAGCACCACATATTTAACATTTGAAAAATCAATGGCTTTACGGCCAATGATATCCAACATACGGCCGGGCGTGGCCACTACGATTTGAACGCCTTGGCGTATTTCGCGTAGTTGTTGCATAATGTTCGCTCCACCATAAACGGCAACAACGTGGGCATTAGCAATGTTTTTAGAAAAGTTTTTAAGGTCGTTAGCGATCTGCAAGCATAACTCACGGGTAGGGCATAAAATTAATGCCTGTGGTTTATTAACTTTAAAATCGATTAGTTCTAACAGCGGCAAACCAAATGCGGCTGTTTTTCCTGTTCCTGTTTGGGCCAAACCAACAAAATCATTAGTGCCTTCTAACAGTACAGGAATACTTTGCTCCTGAATAGGCGTTGGAGTTTCAAATCCAAGCTCTTTTACGGCATTAACGACGTCATCACTTATCCCCAATAATTGAAATGGGTTTGTCATTCGTCTTTTATTTTAATTGAGCCGCAAAGGTACGGTTAATAATCCGTATTTTACTGATAGTTAAGGAAATAGTTTTTTGGGCTAAATATTTGAAAATAAGGAAGAAACAAAAGATACAAAAAAGAAGATGAAAAGTGGATGATGTGCAAGTTTAAAAATGCTTCTTAAAATCTTCTATAAACATTTCGTTTTGAAAAGCATAACATGTACGCTGTGCTGTAAAATAGGCCTGCTTTACACTGCAATATTTTTAATTGTTGCTGTCATACTGAGGACGAAGCATCTCTTTCATTCAGTTGAAGATGCTTTGTGCCTCAGCATGAGGTTATGGATAACAGATAAAAGTGTTTCCATTATAATCGGATTTAAAAGAAAAATTTTATAAATATTAACGCAACCTTTCTGCAGAGCGGATTAACCTTTCATCATTATTAATACCGAAAATTGCTAGCAATAAAAATAAGATTGCCACCGCAGGCAGGTAAGCACCAACGCCGAAAGATGCACCTTCGATGCCACCGGGAAGTTGTTTAAGGTAGATACTACACCAGACAGCAAAGCCTATAATTGCAACGATGGTAAAAATAATTATCTTCTTTTGTAGGCTTCTTCTTTTAAAATTAAAGATATTAATGAAGCAAATTAGTGTGATGAGTATAGCGGTGGATAATATTGGAATATTCGTTTTTACCAGTAAACCATCGCCGCTGTAAGATTGCTGAATTCCTTTTATATAAAGCGTTGATTCCTGAACGCCAAGGTTGGTTGCAATTGGTAAAAACAACATTAAAATTAAAACAATTGTTGCCAGTAAAAGCCAGATCGTTTGTATTCTTTGTATCATGTTAAGTTAATAAAGTGTACAAATATATATTTAATTCCATTTTACAGGCTTATCTAATAAAAGGAAAAAGTATTTTTGCATCGTTTTGAATAAAAAAAGGTATTTCATACAAATTGCGTACGACGGCAGCCAATATCACGGCTGGCAAATTCAACCCAATGCCGTTACCGTTCAGGAGTTGTTAGATAAAGCGATGTCTACTTTTTATCGACAGCCGATTGAAACGTTAGGTTGTGGTCGTACGGATGCTGGTGTTCATGCTACTGAATTTTATGCGCATTTCGACGTAGAAAATCTGGAAGAATCAAAAGTGTTGCAAGCTGTTGCAGGAATTAACGCAATGTTACCCTATCAAATCGCCGCAAAAAGAATTATTCCGGTTCACGAAGAAGCGCATGCCCGATTTGATGCCACTGCAAGAGCTTACAAATATTACCTTCATTTCGAAAAAGATCCTTTTAAATTAAACCGGTCATGGCTGGTTAAAGACAAGCTCGACTTAAATTTAATGAATCAGGCGGCGGCATTGTTGTTAGATTACACCGATTTTTCTTGTTTCAGTAAATCAAATACCCAAACTTTTACCAATAATTGTAAAATTGTAAAAGCTGTTTTTGAAGAAACAGATGGAGGTTTGGTGTTTACCATTGAAGCCGATCGTTTTTTACGTAACATGGTGAGGGCAATTATGGGTACCTTGGTCAGGGTAGGGAAATATGAAATCAACCTGGAAGAATTTAAAGCAGTAATTGAAAGTAAAAGCCGAAGCAAAGCCGGACAATCGGTACCTGCCTGTGGTTTGTATTTAGTGAAAGTAGAATATCCGTATTTGAGGTAGTTTGAAGTAATGAGTTGGCAGTTTCATTTACCATTCGAGATAAAACATGAAAATATTTATTAAACCTTTTTAGAAAACACTTTCCAAACCTATAACCTATAACCTATAACCTATAACCTATAACCTATAACCTATAACCTATAACTTATAATCCTTAAAAATGGCAGTAACAGGCGAAGTATACAATACAGGATTGCTAAAACGTATTTTTCAATATGTGAAGCCTTACCGTGCTGTTTTTGTATGGTCGGTTATTCTGACGATTCTGCTTGCTGCAATTTCTCCGGTTCGTCCTTTCCTCATAAAATACACACTTGATCATTATATTTTACTGGGTAATTATTCAGGTTTGGTAAAGATGACCATGCTGATGATTTTTATGTTGATCTTGCAAACGCTGATTCAATATAACCATACGCTTTTAACCAACACGCTTGGACAATCGGTAATCCGCGATTTAAGAATCAAAGTTTTTAACCATATTACCAGTTTACGTTTAAAATATTTTGATAAAACACCAATTGGCCAGTTAATTACCCGCACCGTTTCTGATTTAGAAACCATAGCTGATATTTTTTCTGAAGGATTAATTTCGATGATTGGCGATTCGCTGCAGGTGGTAGTAATCGTGGGCGTAATGCTCTACACCGATTGGGAGCTGAGTTTAGTGGTGCTTTTGCCAATTCCGTTGTTAATTATCGCAACACGGAAGTTTCAGAAAGCCATTAAAGTTGCCTTTCAGGAAATCAGAAATGAAGTTTCTAACCTCAATACCTTTTTGCAGGAGCATATCACAGGTGTTTCTATCGTTCAGTATTTTGCAAGAGAAAGACAGGAATACAAAAAGTTTTACGCCATTAATAAACGCTACCGCGATGCGAACATCCGTTCCAATTGGTATTATTCCATATTTTTTCCTGTTGTTGAATTAATTTCTGCCATGTCGTTAGGTTTGCTGGTGTGGTACGGTGCAAAAAGTATTCTGGAGAAACCGCTGGATGTTACACCCGGAACCATTACACAATTCATCATGTATTTAGGGATGGTTTTTACGCCAATCCGCCAGCTGGCTGATAAATTTAATACCCTGCAAATGGGTATGGTTGGTGCAGAACGGGTATTTAAAGTATTAGATACAGATGAGGTTACGGTGAATACCGGAACGGAAAAACCAGCCAAACTTGATGGAAACATTAAATTCGAAAATGTCTGGTTTGCCTATAACGATGAAAATTACGTGTTGAAAGACTTGTCTTTCGATGTTAAAGCAGGAGAAACAGTGGCGTTGGTTGGCGCAACCGGTGCCGGAAAGTCATCAACCATTAATATTCTGAATCGCTTTTATGAAGTGAAAAAAGGTGAAATTACAGTGGATGGAATTCGTATCGAAGATTTTGACCTCGACTATTTGCGGAGTAATATTGCTACCGTCCTGCAAGATGTTTTTCTTTTTTCAGATACCATTTTAAATAACATCACTTTAAATAATCCTGAAATTACAATTGAGGAAGTGGTAAATGCAGCTAAAAAAGTTGGTGCACACGAATTTATCGAACGTTTGCCTGGCGGTTATCAATACAATGTGATGGAAAGAGGTGCTACGCTTTCTGCCGGACAAGCACAGCTCATATCTTTTATTCGTGCCCTGGTGCACAACCCTGCCATTTTGGTTTTAGATGAGGCAACTTCATCTGTTGATACTGAAACCGAATTGTTAATTCAAAAGGCCATTGATAATTTAATGGATGGACGAACTTCAATTGTGATTGCACACCGCTTATCTACCATTCAAAAGGCAAATCAGATCATAGTATTAGATAAAGGTGAAATTAAGGAAAAAGGAACCCACCAACAATTGCTGAAGCTAAATGGTTATTACAAAAAGCTTTACGATCTTCAGTTCTCATCAGGAGGAATAGCAAAAAGTTCTTAAAAATGATTATGTTTGGTTTTCCTAACAAACCTGATCATTGAACGCCTCGAGAAATAGTGAGCACGATAAAATACTTTTTGACTTATTAAAGCAAGGAGATGAGGCCGCATTTGGTGAAATTTATAAACTTTATTGGGTAGAACTTTACAACGCGGCTTACAAGCGTTTGCCCGAAAAAGAGAAATGTCAGGACGTTATTCAAAACGTTTTTACCGATCTCTGGAACAGGAAAACGGAGCTTGATTTAGAAAAACCACTCGCTTATTTGCATACGGCTGTTCGTTTTCAAGTGTTGAAACACATTGCCAGAACGCCAAAAAACAACTATTTCGCTACATCTTTTGAAAATCAATTGATCTCTCCGCTTGATGCAGATGGTGCACTATTAGATCGCGAAGCAAAGCTTTTAATTGAATTATTTATCAAAGCACTGCCCGAAAAACGCCGAAAGATTTTTTTAATGCATTATTTTGAAGGTTTATCAACAGCGAGAATTTCCGTAAAGCTTAATATTTCTCAAAAAACGGTTCAAAATCAGTTAACCACGGCGACGCATGCGTTAAAATTCCGCTTAACCCACCTTTTTTTGCTTGTCGCTGCATTTTGCTTCTCATTCTTGAAATAAATTATCCATAGAAATTAATTCTTTGAAAAAAACTAAAATAATTTTGGGATATTTTTAAGTTTCTGGTACATGTATATATAAATGCCAGAACTATGGGTAAGTTTTTTCCTCAAAAAGATCTACAAAATATTATTAAACGTTATGTTGCCGGCCATGCAAGCGCCGAAGAAATACGTTTCATAGAGGAATATTATAATTTTTTGGGGGAGGGAGCGGATAAAACCGGTGAGACAGATGAAATCAGTAATCTTGAATTACAGACTTTCAAATCTATTCAAGCCAATATTGCTTCTCAGCAGAAACCTCGAAGTATACCTTTCTATAAATATGCAGCGGCTGCCGCACTATTGATCACATTATCGACTGGTTGGTATTTTTTATTAAATAGGAAATCGTTTACTACGGCAACGTTACCCTCAGCAAAAACTGAAAATCTTGATATTTTGCCAGGTACTGATAAAGCCACTTTAACATTAGCCAACGGAACAAAAATTGTATTGGACGATGAAACGCCTGAAAACATCAGTGATAGGCATGGCGTTAAAATTTCAAAAACCAAAGATGGTCTACTGGTTTATACTGTTGCAGGTAGCCAAGATTCATTAAATACTACGGCATACAATACCATAAGCACGCCGAAAGGCGGGCAGTACCAGGTTATATTGCCTGACGGCACAAAAGTGTGGTTAAACGCAGCATCATCATTAAAATATCCTGAAGTATTTTCGGGTAAACAACGCTCGGTTACCCTTATTGGAGAAGCTTATTTCGAAGTGGCAAAAAACAAGGCAAAACCTTTTGAGGTGGAGACTCAAAATCAACATGTGGTGGTATTAGGTACCCACTTCAATATCAATGGTTACATGGATGATCATACCATTAAAACTACACTGCTGGAAGGCCAGGTGAAAGTCAGTAATCTGAAATCTTCTAAAATTTTAAAGCCAGGTGAACAAGCCATTGCCGGCTTAGCAAAAAACTCAACAATCGATGTATCAACTGATGTAGATACAAATGATGAAACCGCCTGGAAAAATGGCCTTTTCCAGTTTAATGATTCTGATTTAAAGATTATTTTGAATCAACTCGAAAGATGGTATAATATCAAAATCGACTATTCTACGGTTCCAAACAAAAGGTATAATGGTATGGTACCCAGAAAATCAAAACTATCTGAAGTGTTAAAAATGCTGGAAAAAACAGGAAATATCAAATTTGAACTTTTAGAAGGTCGGCAGTTAAAAGTAATCGCTGATCATAAATAAAGAATAATCGGCTTAACCGCCACCAAACAATAACTAATCAATTAACCACCTTAAACCCAACTGAATGTATGAATCTTTACACTCAAGGTAGTCAACCCACGGCCGAAAAACCAATGGGCTTTACTACAAATTACTTAAACCAACAATTTATTAGGGCTATGAAAATTTTTATTTTTCTAATGACTGTTTTATGCATTCAGGTAAGTGCTGCTGCATTTTCTCAACGCATCAATATTAGCCAAAAAAATGTGCCATTGGTACGTGTTTTAAAGGAAATCAAACGCCAAACCGGCTATTTCTTTTTGTATGATAGCGATTTGGTTCAGCAAAAATCGAAACCAGTGACCATCGACTTAAAAAACGCTGAGCTGAATGATGTGTTGACCCAAGCCTTAAAATCACAGCCTTTTGGTTGGGAGATTAAAGAAAACACCATTTTAATTTTTCCAAAAGCAAATCGCAATGAGGCTGCAAAAGCCATTGATGTAACAGGTAAAATTGTTGATGAAAACGGAAACCCAATGCCGGGTGCTTCAGTACGTGTTAAAGGGCAGTCTGCAATTTCTGTAACAGATGCCAATGGAAATTTCACCATCAGAAATGTAGATGAAAACGCAACTTTAGTTATTTCTTATATCGGTTATACCGATAGGGAAGTAACTGCAAGAGCACAATTGGGATCGTTGAAGCTAACACCGTCTGCCGGAACATTAAGCGACGTGGTGGTTACAGGTTATACCAATTACACCAAAACGCAATCTGCCGCGGCCAGTTCTTTGGTTAGCGCTGAAAAAATTAATACCGTTCCGGGATTAACAGTGGATCAAATTTTACAGGGTCGCGTTCCGGGTATGAGTGTTATTTCTACTTCTGGTCAGCCAGGCCAAAGTGCCTCGGTAGTGATCCGTGGTATTGGTAGCGTAAATGGTTCATCTACACCATTATTTGTTTTAGATGGTGTGCCAATTGAAGCCGGATATTTTCAAACCATCAATCCAGAAGATATTGAATCTGCGACGGTTTTAAAAGATGCATCAGCAAAAGCATTATATGGTTCAAGAGGATCGAACGGGGTAATCGTGCTCACAACCAAAAAAGGAAAAGCCGGTAAAGTTGCTGTTAATTATACTTCGCAATATGGTTTCTCAAACTTAAGCAGACCAAATTTCGAAATGATGAACACTTCGCAACGCTTACAGTTCGAAGAGGAAATAGGTGCAAGTTTCGGCCGTAACATTGGTCCAGGCTGGACATATTCTCCAAAAAACCCAACCTATGCTGCAGGAACGGCAGCATCTCGTGCCCGTGCGGATTATATCATTGACAGTTTAAAACAAATTAATACCGATTGGAGAGATATTTTCTTCCAACGTGGTAAATTCCAGGAACAACAAGTGAGCATCAGCGGTGGAAACGAGAAACTACGCTTTTATAACTCATTGAATTATTATAGCCAGGAAGGTGTAGCGAAACGTACTGGATTGGACCGCTACTCTTTAAGAAGTAACCTGGATTTTAATGATGGTAAATTTAGTGGAAGCACAAATGTATCCATCGGTTATTCGCAATCCAGCTTTACTGAAGGCGAGGGTGGAACCGGAGCAGGAACAGCAATGGCCTCTGTTTATTATGCTTTGCCTTACGAAAATCCTTATGCATTTGATGGTACATTGGTACACCCAGGAAACAGATCTCAATATTTTATTTTAGATCAGCGTGAAGGTAGTCAGGCTTTAGAACGTTTGCTAAATTCATCAGATAAAACAGAACAGTTTAAATCAATCATCAGCACCAATTTTGCTTATCAGATTTTGCCAGAATTGAAGATTACAACCAGGGCAGGTATCGATTACCGTCAATCTACCGACCAGCAATTTGTAAATCCGGATTCTTATTACGGATCAAGAAGTGTTGCAAACACCTTGGGTGGAAAAGGTCGTTTAACGGATGCAAGCAGAAGAAACTTCAACATTATTTCAACAACTGGTTTAACTTACGCTAAGAAATTCAACGAAGTCCATGATTTTGAAGCTTCTGCTTTCTATGAGTACGTTTATAATAATTACAACTCATTTGGTTTTAGCGCTTATGGTATTGATGGTCGTTTACCAGAAACACCGGCAGGTGCAACAAATGGTAGTGCAACATTTTTACCAAGTACTACTGGTGGCAAAACTAAAAATGCTTTAGCATCAATCATGGGTGTAGCGAGATATACTTATGATGATAAATATACCTTGACGGGAAGCTACCGTTACGATGGATCGACCAGAGTGGCGCCAGAAAATAAATGGCATGGTTTCTATTCATTTGGTGCAAACTGGAATGTTAAAGGAGAAGAGTTCTTAAAGAATAATGAATTAATTAATGATTTACGTTTAAGAGCAAGTTACGGTATCACGGCAAGTCCTTTCGGTGGCGATTTCTTGTATTTACCAACTTACGCAGTAAACACCTCTTACGGCGGTGCGGCAGCATTAAGGGCAACTACGCCAGGTAACGATGCATTCGACTGGGAATATGTAAAAGAATTTAACACGGGTTTTGATTTAGCCATGTTGAAAAACAGATTGCGTGTAACAGTTGATTACTACAATAGAAAAACCACCAATATGTTCATTAATCAACCACTTTCAGCAACATCGGGTTTCAGTGAGTTGAATTTAAGTGCTGGTGTAATGAGAAACAGAGGGGTAGAATTTGAGGTGAGCGGAGATGTGATCAAAAACCAGGATTTCATCTGGACAATTGGCGTTAACGCGGGTTACAACAAAAACAAAATCCTGCATGTTACCGATTTAGTGGATTCCTATCCTGATGGTGACACCAGGATTTTGAAAGTTGGGTTGCCATACGGAACTTATTATGCTCCGGATTGGGGAGGTGTTAATCCGCAAACCGGAGAACCTCAATATTATAATCTTGATGGATCGATTACTACAGCATATAACGTAAATACGCAAAGTAACACCAATTCGGGAAGTTTATATCCGACCTTTACAGGAGGTTTTAATACTTCATTAAGTTACAAAGGCATCACTGCATCTGCATTATTTTCATTCGTATCTAATGTAATGCGTTGGAATAACGAAGATTTTTATAATGAAAACCAACGTTATGCGACCAGTAACCAATCGGTGAGGATGTTAGACAATAGATGGCAGGTTCCAGGTGATACAGGAAATGATGCCATCTTGCAAAAATTCGATCTTCCACGAAACTTTACTTCAAAAGATATTCAGGATGCTTCGTTCTTAAGATTGAGAAATGTAAACATTGGTTATGCTTTACCAAAAAGCTTACTGGAAAAAACTAAATTCATTAAGGTGGTTAAAATCTTCGTTCAAGGTCAGAATTTATTAACCTGGACAAAATGGAGAGGTTTAGATCCTGAAAATAATGCAGTTTACGGTCGTTTTCAATATCCAAATACCAGAACTTACACAGCAGGCTTAAACGTTAACTTTTAATATTTACAGCAATGATTAATAAAATCTATCAAAAATACGTACTTATATTTTCGTTGTTAGTTTTAACATCGTCTTGTGCAAAGTTGGATTTAGTCCCAACAGATACCATATCCCCTGATAAGGCCTACAGAAATATTAGTGATATCAATTTAGGCGTTTTGGGTGCTTATGCACTTTTAGATGGCGGCACCATCGGTGTAGTCTCTACCGTTTCAGATGAAGCAACCTTCCCAACAGAAAACACGGTTGGAAATAGCGATGCTTTCAGATGGTTATATAATGCCGGAAGTGGCTCTGTTACTTCTCAGTATTATACTCTCTATGTGGCCATCGATCGCATTAACAGAACCTTGGCGGGTTTGGATGCACTAACGTTAACAGGAGCCGATGCCACTACCGGTTCTCGTTATCGTGGAGAATTGTTGGCGCTAAGGGCTTACTTTCATTTTGAACTTTTGCGTAACTACGCATCTTCTTATCAAACAGGTGCCCTGGGCGTTCCTTATATGAAAGCCTCAGCAATTATTTATCCTGCAAGAGATAATTTCGAAGTGGTTGTGGCCAATGCAAAAGCAGATTTAGTGGCTGCAAAACCATTAATTCCGACCACTTTTACAGATAAAACCCGAATTACCAAAGCGGCTGTTTCAGCCATTCAGGCCAGATTGGCTTTGTATGAGAAAAACTGGAGCGAAGCCATCACGTATGCGAACGAGGCGATTGCAGCTTTTCCACTGGCTACAAAAGCACAGTTTCCAGGCATCTGGACGGATGCAAATGATAGCGAAGTCATCTGGAAAGCAAAACGTGTTGGTACAACAGATTCACGTTTAGGCGATTTCTATTTCCGCCAAACTGGGGGAATTGTTTTATATGCGCCAGCTTTTAAATTGATCAACACTTTTGATAAAGTGAACGATTTACGCTATCCGGCATACATCAGATTTGATGCAACAAGAACAGGAACCAGATCTCAATATTTGGTAAATAAATATGTCGGCGGTACTTCAACAGCTCCAGGTTTAACTGATATTAAATTATTCCGTACCGGAGAAATGTATCTGATTAAAGCGGAAGCTGAAGCAGAATCTACTGGCGATGCAGCAGGAGATTTGAACGCTTTACGTAATGCCCGAATCAATGGTTATGTAAATGCTACTTTCGCTGATAAACCAACTTTAATTGCGGCTATTTTAGAAGAGCGTTATAAAGAACTGGCTTTCGAAGGTCATCGTTTTTTCGATTTAAAAAGAAGAAGTTTACCTGTAGTAAGATTAGCTGCTGATGCTGCAAATGCGTCTGGAGCGATAACTTTGCCAATTACTCAGGCGCAGTATGCGTTTCCAATTCCTGCCGCAGAAATTTCTGTAAATAAACAAACTGTTCAAAACCCTAATTACTAGGCTAATTATAAATAATTATTCCTGTGCCTTGTCATGTTGAGCCTGTCGAAACGCAAAAAGATAATCTTTTAGTCTTTGACAGGCTCAGGTTGACAAACTAAATAATGATACAGTCTTTTAAATGTTAATGATGAAACAATCCTTATTTATTTTTTTGATGGCCACCTGTTTTTCAGTAACGGGTTGCGGAAAAACTACTGAAACACCGAGTCAGCCAACAGGCGGCGGGACGGCAACACCAATGGCTAAACGCCGTCCAGCTTCGATAGGCATTGTTGGCGATACTTCTAATGTGGTGAAGCCTACAAATGGAGGAATGGTTCTAATGGGTGGCGGTGCTGATGTTGATGCGGCTTTTAAATGGATGATTGAAAGAAGTGGAGGAGGTGATGTTGTCGTATTACGTGCCACCGGAACGGATGCTTACAACCCGTACATTAACGGATTGGGTAGCGTAAATTCTGTAGAAACTTTGCTGATCAATACCAAAGCATTGGCGAACAATGATACGGTGGCTTACATCATTAGGAACGCAGAAATGGTTTTCATCGCCGGTGGCGATCAATCTGATTACATGCGAAATTGGAAAGGAACTAAAACCGAACAGGCATTAAATTATTTGTTAAATGATAAAAAAGCGCCCGTTGGCGGAACAAGCGCCGGTTGTGCCATTTTAGGTGGATTTTATTACAGCGGAGAAACTGGTGGCGTTACCTCTGCACAAGCTTTAGCCAATACTTATGATGCCAATATTACACTCTACAATAACGACTTTTTGAAAGCACCGTATTTGCAAAATGTAATTACTGATCAGCATTATTTAACCCGCGATCGCGATGGAAGATCTGCTGTGTTTCTAGGTAGGATCAATAAGGATTGGAAAACCCCGGCTAAATGTATCGCAGCTGATGAACGTACTGCTGTTTGTATTGATAAAGATGGAATGGCCAAAGTTTTTGGAGATTATTCGGTGACCAGACCTTACAGTTATGCCTATTTCATTTCTTCTGATGCAGGTAAACAGCCCGAGCAAATGGAAGCTTTTAAAAAAGCAATCTGGAACAACGGTGAAAAAGCATTGGCAGTTTATGAAATTACGGCCTCGGTTAATGGTGGCGGAAACTTTAATGTTGCTAACTTTAAGGCTAATGAAGCTACAGGTGGAAAATGGTATTGGTGGTGGATTGATAACGGAGCGTTAAATAAAAAAGATCAATAGATAAAAATGAGAGCATTAAAATTATTTGCGGTAGTATTATTCAGTGTACTTACATTGAATGTTTCGGCGCAGCAGAAAAAATATGTAATGGTAATTCACGGCGGTGCCGGAACCATTTTAAAGAAAAACATGACGCCTGAAAAAGAGGCTGCTTATGTAGCGGCTTTAACACAGGCTTTGCAGGCCGGTTACGCCCAGATCAAATCCGGGAAATCCAGCTTAGATGCGGTGGAAGCCACCATTCATGTTTTGGAAAATGATCCCCATTTTAATGCGGGTAAAGGTGCTGTTTTTACTCATGACGGCAGAAACGAACTGGATGCAGCAATTATGGACGGAAAAACACTGATGGCAGGAGCAGTTGCCGGCGTAACTACTGTAAAAAATCCAATTTCTGCGGCAAGAGCGGTGATGGAAAAATCTGAGCATGTGATGATGGTGGGTGCCGGAGCTGATCAGTTTGCTAAAGAAGCAGGGTTAGAAATCGTAGATCCGAAATACTTCTGGACTAAAGAGCGCTGGGATGGCTTACAACAAGCCATTAAAGAGGATTCTACCAAAGCGGTTTTAGATCATGGCAGCAAAAAATCAGAATTGTTGGGTAGCAAAAACCACGATTACAAATTTGGTACTGTGGGTTGCGTGGCTTTAGATAAAGCAGGTAACCTTGCAGCCGGAACTTCAACAGGCGGCATGACCAATAAAAAGTATGGCCGCGTTGGTGATGCACCAATTATTGGCGCTGGAACTTATTGTAATAATGAAACAGCTGCCGTCTCATGTACTGGATGGGGAGAATTTTACATCCGTAACGTGGTGGCAAAAACCATTTCCGATTTAATGGAATATAAAGGTCTATCGGTAAATGAAGCTTCTAAAATTGTGTTGGATAAAGTGGGTAAAATGGGTGGCGATGGTGGCTTAATTGCATTGGATAAAAAGGGAAATATCTCGATGCCTTTTAATACCGAAGGAATGTATCGCGGTGCAATTACTGCCGATGGTAAAATTGAAGTCAACATTTATAAATAATGAAAAACGCTTTTTTATTAGCCTTTTTACTTGGGGTTTCGTTATTCGCGAATGCGCAAAGCAAAACAGCAAAAGGAAATCTATTTATTATCGGCGGTGGCAATCGCTCTGATGCGTTGATGAAGCAGATGCTCCACACAGCCGAACTGAAACCAAGTGATTACATCATAGTTTTACCGATGGCAAGTGAAGTTCCTGATGCCGGTTTTGGAACGCTTTCCACACAGTTGCAAAAGCTCGATCCACGTACCATTAAAAATTTCAATTTCGCAAGGCATGATGTAAATGACAGGAAATGGACCGATTCTTTAGCCAATGCAAAGCTGATTTATATTCTGGGAGGTGATCAAAGCCGTTTTATGAATGTAGTATTGAACACTCCAGTATACGCAGCCATTCATAAAGCTTACCAAAACGGTGCAACCATTGCCGGAACAAGTGCAGGCGCTGCGGTAATGAGTAAGTACATGATTACCGGAAAGCAATTGCTGGATACGGTTTACAAAGAGACCTTTAATAAACTTTGGGATAAAAATATCGAGTTTTCTCAGGGTATGGGTTTGTTGGAAAATACCATTATCGATCAGCATTTTCTAAAACGCAATCGCTACAACCGCCTGATTTCAGCTTTGGCTGCTTATCCTGATCTGGTATGTGTCGGCATTGATGAAAGTACTGCAATTATTGTTCACGGCAATAACGCTACAGTTGCAGGCGAAAGCCAGGTAATCCGTTTGGCTAAACCGAAGAATTTGAAAAAAACCGGTAAAGGCTTGATAAAGTTCAGTCAGGCTGAATTTGGAATTTTTACCGCCGGCGATGTGATTGAAATTAAACCTTAATCCAAAAAATTAAGCTTTGAGTATCACTCATAGCGAAATAACAATCAAAAAAAATGCGCTGTCTACTTGCAGCGCATTTTTTGTTTTTGGTATCTTCAGAAACTTTCCAAGTATCACCAGATTTAATTTGAAATCAATCAATTGAGCTGGATAATTTTAAACCTTTAATAAACCATACTTGTAAGCAAACGACACCAGCGATGCTGTATTTTTCGTTCGGGTTTTGATAATTAGATTTTTCCTGATGTTTTCAACTTTATTTTCTTCTAATTTAAGTTTTTCACTTATTTCAGTATAAGTCAATCCTTGCGCTATCAATTCTATCATTTTGAGTTCAAGGTCATCTATACCCATTATTTTTGGGGAATTATTAGTTTCTCTCATTTAATTAAATTGAACCATAAAAATATTCACTTTGTTTTGTGATTCTCATAGCTCAAAAGGGCTATAATAAATAAAATAAATATGCGATAACTTTAGACTTTAGTCTTTCCGGGACGATAGATTAAATAGTGGACGCTCTGCCGCTCAAGGTAGAGCGTTTTTTTTCTAACCAAATATAAAATATTTAAGCGGCTGTATCATCAATACGAAATGGCATCCTTTGCTTTCTGAGAAATCAGAATAAGTGTCTGAAACCTGTAATTCGCCCTTGCGGGTTATTTTCAGGTTAAAGATAAAGGCTTTAAAGGATACCTGATCTATGATACAGCCCTTTTTCCTTCAAATCAGTTCCAGGTTGATATTTTCAATCTGTTGTTTACCTGAATATGCTCGAACTTTAATTTTTCCTCCGCCACAAATGTTTGCTCGTTAATGTTGAGAAAACGGACAAACGTTTGCGTAGCTTTTTTAGCTATCTTTTTGCCATCTTACATAAAATTATTCCCTACATCATGATGGCTATTACTTGTCAATCGCTTTCCGGTTTGATATTGAGCATTGATTATTTGGGTACAAGACCTCAGGGTTGATGAGATAAAGCACATTCCTGGTTTCTGAATCATCCTTGGTCTGGCATTTTTTCATATAAGTTTTAAATATCCTGAACAACATTAATTAATTTTGAAACAGCTTCAGATCATACTTAATAATGACAACTATCCCTACACCATCTGACGATAAACGGTTCTTCGAAATTTTAGATTTATGTTGTAAAAAGATCGAAGAAAAAATGGGCACTAAGCCAATAGCAGATTGGCGCTCTCCGGATTATAATCTTTTAAACAGCCAGCTAGGGAGGCAAACCAAAGTTTATTTGAGTGAAAATACGTTAAAAAGGATTTTTGGAAGGCTGAAAACGCCCACCCGATACTATCCTCAAAAAGCTACCCGGGATGCATTGGCGCAATTTATCGGTTATAGAGACTGGCAGGAATTCGAGCTGATTAACCGTTTCGCACCTCAGGTGGCACCAGCGATTCAACAAGAAATTAAAGTAGCTGATATCGAGCATGCCGCCCCCAACGAAAAGCTTTCTAAAGTCCGCACTTCAAAGCTAATTATTGGTGTAGCTATATTTATACTGGCCGTTGCAGTGGGTGGGTTTATAGTCTTCAACCAAATTGATCAGGTTAAACCTGGTGAAGTTAGTCTGATTTGTGAAAATCCGAATGGTGAGGTGCCGCACACGGCGATATTCAAATTATCGCGACTAGGTAATGTAAACGAAGATAAGCAGTTTACAATAAACTTTATGGATGAAGGACCGCTGAAAACGATTACTGCAAACCAGGAAGTGGTGCAGTTTTTTAAAAATCCTGGTGTAGTACATGTTCGGTTGTTCTATAAAAATAAAGCGATCGATACGATTGCGGTTTCCATGCAAACCAAGGGGTGGGTAGCAAATTCTGGTCATGATTCGCTCAGTGCGTTCCCAATCGCCCGCCTCAAACCGCTATCGAAGCAAAAATTATTTGTTTCAGCCAAACAGTTGGATTCGGCCGGAATAAACCTTTCCAAACCTTTTATGATAGGTTTTAGTAACATTCATACCAGTAACATCAGCGGCGATAATTTTTTATTTAAGTGTCAATTAAAAACTGAAGAAAGCAGGCCCGGAATTGCCTGTATGCAAGCCAGCATCTTTATCCTTGGCAGTGAGGGTCGGCACCGTGTATTAATGGTAAAACCGAGTTGTTCTGCTTTTTCTGAGTATAACTTTTCTGAACTTCAAGTAAATGGCACCTCTAAAAATCTAAGCAACATGAGTTATGATTTTAGTGCCGGAGGCAATGTAAAACTTTTAGTAAAAAATAAAAAAGTGTCCTTGTTTATTAATGATAAAAATTTGCTCAACACTACCTATGATAAATCTATTGGTAAAGTATTGGGGGTTAAAATTTTATTTAATGGAATAGGCACGGCTGCATCTCCTGAATTATCCGATCTCAATACCGGCGAATCTTATTAATCAGCCTTCATTTTCAAATTACTTCATCGCTGCTATACCTTTTTCTGCATGCTAATCCATAAATTTTATCATCCATCTATGTTTAAATTTGATTTTAAGTAGCTGAAAATCAAAATTTTAATCATTCATTCTTTTGTCTGTTGTTTGGATGTTTCATTTGTCGTTTTTCGCTTCAATTGCGCCTAGTTTTATCTTAATTCCAAAGCGGAAAACTCATAAAACAAACAAATTAGGTAAACAATGGAGCGTAGAGAATTTATTAAAAACAGTACGTTGACAGCTGCCGGCCTGACGATTTTACCTGGCGGGGCACTATTTGCGAAATCAGATAACAGTAAGGTTAAGCTTGGTTATATCGGCGTGGGCGCCAGAGGAATGAGCCATATTTCTGAAGGCCTTTTACGCGATGATGTAGAGATTGTTGCAATCTGCGATACGCAGGAAAGTTCACTTAAAATCTGCAGGGCAGCCATTGCCAAGGCGGGGCGTGCTGCAGCAAAGGAATATACCGGTGGTACTGATGCTTATAAAAAACTTTTAGATCGGAAAGATATCGACGGGGTAATCATTGCCACACCATGGCAATTTCACAGAGACCAGGCGGTTGATGCGATGAAAGCTGGCAAGTATGTAGGTTGCGAAGTAATTGCCGGCCTAACCGTTCAAGATCACTGGGATATCGTAAAAACTTCAGAAAAAACCGGAATGCCATACATGACTTTAGAGAATGTATGTTACAGAAGGGATGTCATGGCTGCTTTAAACATGGTAAGGCAAGGCGTTTTTGGAGAGTTGGTTCACCTTGAGGGTGGCTATCAGCATAACCTCCGAAATGTGTTATTCAATGATGGTAAGGCCTACTATGGGGGCGGAGTGGAATTTGGCCCGAATGCGAGAAGCGAGGCTCAATGGAGAACACAATTTAACATCGATCAGGATGGTGATTTATATCCGACTCATGGCGCCGGGCCGATTATGCAATACGCAAATATTAACCGCGGAAACCGGTTCACCAATCTGGTATCTTTCAGTTCAAAGGCGAGAGGCCTGGCGGCCTACGTGGAAGATTTGTCTCCAGGCCACCCAAATGCCAAAATCAATTATAAAAACGGCGATGTAACAACAACACTCATCAATTGCGCCAATGGCGAAACCGTAATGCTTAGCCACGATACGCATTTGCCCCGCCCATATTCTATTGGTTTTAGGGTACAGGGAACAGACGGGATTTGGATGGACGTCAATAAATCTATCTATATCGAAAAAGAATCTAAAGGCGATCACAAATGGCAGCCGGTAAAAGAGTGGTTTGAGAAATATGATCATCCGCTATGGAAAAAATACGAAAAAGAAGCCGTAGGAGCTGGCCATGGCGGCATGGACTGGTTTGTATTTAATGGTTTTATTCAGGCTGTAAAACAGAAAAAACAAACTCCAATTGACGTTTATGACTCGGTAACCATGAGTGTGATCGCTCCGCTATCTACACAGTCTTTAAAAGAAGGCAACATGCCACAAAAATTCCCTGACTTTACCAACGGGAAGTGGAAAGAACGGAAAAATGTTTTTGCTCTTGATGACAGCGGCTTTTAATTGTTCCAGACTGATCTTTTAATTCTTGATACAAAGCAGCCAGCAATCACAATATGATCTTAGAAGTATTAAAAGCCTTTAATTTAGATGGGCCGGAAACAGAATACAGTCTTTTTGGTGGGGGATTAATTAACAATACCTGGAAGGTAAGCACCAAAAATGGTGATTTTATCCTGCAGCAAATCAATACCGATATTTTCACATCCCCGGAAGAGATTATCGAAAATATCGTCAATTTAAAAAGCTATCTGCACCAGACAGCGCCAGAATATTTGTTTGTTGGGCCGATTCAAACCAGTTCGGGCCAATCTGTACTAAATATCGGGGGCTACACTTTTAGGGTTTTTCCCTTCGTTCCTGAATCGATTACGATAGATAAAGTGGTACATCCGAATCAGGCTTATCAGGCGGCGAAGCAGTTTGGACAGTTTAGCAGATTGCTTAAAGATTTCGATGTAAGCAAAATCAACTTCCCGCTCCGCGATTTTCACAATTTAAGCCTGCGTGTGGCGCAATACAGGCAAGCACTGAAACTGGCAGATGAGTCCAGATTATCAGCTGCGGCCTGGGCCATTCAACAGTTGGCCAAACATATGGATATCGCTCAAAAGTATGATGAGATCATCGCAGGAAATCAGCTTAAAGCCAGGATATTTCATCACGATACGAAGATCAGTAATGTGCTTCTGCATCAGGATACAGGGCTTGGAATCTGCGTAATCGACTTGGATACGGTGATGCCGGGATATTTTATAAGCGATGTTGGGGATATGATGCGGACCTACCTTTCGCCGGTTACGGAAGAAGAAACAGATTTTAGCCTGATCGATATTCGTGTCGAGATTTTTGAAGCAATCTATCGGGGTTACATGAGTGAGATGGATGCGGTACTCACATCATCCGAACGTGAATTGTTCATCTACGCAGGTCAGTTTATCATATTTATGCAGGCGCTACGGTTTTTGACCGACTTTTTGAACGGCGACATTTATTACGGCGCAACTTACCCTGAACATAACCTCAACCGTGCGAAAAACCAGATCCATCTCTTAAATAAATACACTGAAAAGATAGCTGCATTCGAAAAATTTATAGCGACAATAGAAATAAATCAAGTTGATTAAATCTGATTTTATCAGCCTTATTGGATGTGACATGACGAAAGCCGGAAGGGATTATGAATTTAATAATTAACCAAAATAAAAGCGTATGCCAATAACCAACAAACCATTAAGAGACTAAACAAAAAATTGATTAAAACCATTCAACAAACTTTAACTCAATGAAACCAACAACTAACCAAAAACAAAACAAGAAGCGATTTTTGGCGCCGCTAACGATGCTGATCCTGGCCCACCTGGGTATCTCCGTTGCGGCACATGCAGAAACATCACTTTATGCCAAAGTAAAACCGGTAAGCGGAACTCGTTATCCCCTGATAAACAAAGCAGGCGAGTATGAATTTGCAGGTTTAAATGAAACCGTTGCTTTTGATATCATCACCGGAACGGTAAAGGATACAAAGGGCGGGGCCATCCCTGGAGCGAGTATTACGGTAAAAGGAACTACTCGTGTCACTTCATCAAATAATTTAGGTGTGTTCAGTATTGATGCACAGGCTGGCGAAACACTTGTGATCAGCTCAATTGGGTTTACCACCAGGGAAGTAGCCGTTACCAGTGCAGCGATGGGTGTTATTACTTTATCCGAATCTGCTGAAACACTAAACGAGCTTGTTGTAGTGGGTTATAGTGTACAAAAACGCCAAAGTTTAACTGGCGCCTTGAGTACCATCAGTGGAGATAAATTAAAGAACGTAACCTCACCAAACGTACAGAATCTATTGGCCGGGAAAGCGCCAGGATTATTTGTAGCACCAGGTTCGGGCAAACCTGGAGCGGCAGCTTCGGTTATTATTCGTGGTCAGGCTACTTTAAATGGAACAACCAACCCGCTATGGGTTTTAGATGGTGTAATTGTAGGATCAAGCCCCGGCGAACTGAACCCGGAGGATATCGAATCGATGACAGTATTAAAAGACGCGGCCTCCACTGCGATTTATGGTTCGCAGGGTGCCAACGGGGTCATTTTAGTCACCACCAAAAGAGCCAAGTCTGGTCAAATGACAATTGATGTATCTTCACGTGTAGGGGTAAACCAGTTAACAAACGGCAATTTGCAGATGATGGACGGAGCGGAATTATATGATTACTTTTCTTCCTTTGCTAACGCCAACACCATCAGCTTTCCACGCTGGAAACCAGAGTTACGTAACAGCAATTTCGATTGGTGGGATTTGGCTACCAAAACAGGATTTAACCAAAATCACAATATATCGCTCCAGGGCGGAACGGAAAAACTGCAATCATTCTTATCCGTAGGGTATTATGATGAATCGGGAGCAGTGCGAGGATATGATTATGAGCGCTATAATTTCAGGTTAAATACCACTTATATGCCATATTCATGGCTAACGATTAAGCCATCGGTGGTTGGCTCCAGACGCAGCGTTTTCGATCAGCAATATTCAGTTACCTCAATTTATTCGAATCTGCCGTGGGATAGCCCGTACGATGCAAACGGAAATTTGGTGCCACACCGTTCATCTCTTTGGGTGAATACAGCAAGTACCAACTATTTGTATGATTTGCAATGGAATAAAGGTTCGAACGTGAATTATGAATTTATGGGGAACTTAGATTTCGATATCAAAATCACTAAAAACCTCACCTTCGCTTCCGTTAACAATTATCGTTATAACAGTTATGCGGCAGCAGGTTATACCGATCCACGATCTAATGGCGGCTTAAGTGTGAATGGAAGGGTAACGGATTATCGTTCAGAATATACCCGGAGATATACCAACCAGATTTTACGTTACGGCAATAACTGGGCAAAGCATAATTTAAATGCACTGGTGGGCTATGAATTTAATGATTTTTCGAGCAAAACACTTGATGCATATGGAACAGGTATAGTTCCGGGCTTTGAGGTGCTGGATGTAACTGCAAAACCAGAAAGAACCAGAGGTGGAATTAGCCAGTGGGCGGTACAGTCCGTTTTGTTTAATTCCAATTATGATTATGATGGCAGGTATCTGGCTCAGGTATCGCTTCGTAGAGATGGTGCTTCCAATTTTGGAAAGAAGTACGGTAATTTCTTTTCTGTAAGTGGAGGCTGGAATATCAGTCGCGAGGAATGGTTCAAAGCAAAATATATCAATACACTTAAGCTTCGTGCGGCCTTCGGTTCTGTAGGTAACCGTCCGTCGAGTTTATATCCTCAATATGATTTATATGCGGTAAATCCAGCGGCAGGTTATAATGGCATTCCTGGCTTGTTAATCAGTCAGTTGGGTAACCCGAATTTAACCTGGGAGCAAACCTATACCAGTGGCATAGGCCTGGATGTAAATGCCTTTAAAAACAGGGCAAGGTTAACCGTAGATTATTACATCAAAAACACAGATAACATTTTATACAACGTACCGATTAGCGGCTTAACAGGTATCACCAGTATTTCACAAAATATTGGTAAAATGAGCAACAAAGGAATTGAGGTTGCGCTGGGAGGTGATATTTTTAAAACGAAAGATTTGACCTGGAGTTTAGATGTAAACTTAGGTCACAACCGCAATAAACTTACTGATATTTATAAAACCAGAAATCTGGATGGAACTTATACCGCAAAGCCACTGATTGTTGGTGATGGCTTGGGGATTGCCGGATCAGCCAACAGGGTAATCCAGATTGGCCTTCCCGTAGATACCTACTACATGAGGGAATGGGCAGGCGTAAACCCGGCAGATGGTAAACCCACCTGGTATACGGTAACAAGAGATGCTGAGGGTAATGAGATATCAAGAACCACAACTTCAGATTATTCAAAAGCTACGGAAGAAAAATTAGACAATGCTTCTCCTGATTTATTTGGTGGCATTACCACTTATCTGAGGTATAAAGGATTCGATTTAAATGCAGTTTTTGGTTATTCTATTGGTGGAAAAATTTATAACTACTCCCGTCAGGAATATGATGCCGATGGTACATATACGGATCGAAATCAAATGCAATTGATGGAAGGTTGGTCGAGATGGCAAAAGCCAGGAGATATTGCCACCCATCCGGTCGCAAGATACAATAATCAGGATAAAGGCAATTCAGTGTCTTCACGTTATATCGAAAGCAATGACTTTTTCAGAATGCGTTCATTGGCGCTAGGCTATAACTTCGAGCTGAAAAAGTATAAAATCAGAAATCTGAGAGCTTTTATTTCCGGCGAAAACCTGTTTGTCATCACCAAATACTCAGGTGTTGATCCGGAGATTCCGGTTGCAGAAGATACCGGAAATGTGCTTTTCTCAACAGGTCCGTCAGTTTATCCAATGACCAGAAAATTTATGTTCGGACTTAATGTTTCATTCTAATTCATACATAATGAAAAAGATCATAATTATATTGTTTGCAGTGATCGCAATATCATCCTGCAAAATAGACAGAGAGCCATTTGGTTCACTACAGTCTGAAAAAATAAATAGCAATCCGGAAGAATCCATCGATGCATTACTTAATGGAACTTATGCCCAGCTGAAAGCCTGGTCAGATCCGATGCACCGCTTGGGTGAATATGCCGGAGATAACATCATGATCAGGGGTTCTTCTACAGATGCTTTTTATGAGTTCATTTCTTTTGCAAGAACACCGAACAATTCCAGGTTATCAACCTTTTGGGATAGCGGCTACAAAGCTGTCGCACAGGCATCCAACATCATCAGTATGATACCGCAGGGTAAAAGCACAACATTAGACAGTAAGTTAGGAGAGTGTTATTTTATCCGCGGATTAATCTATTTTTATCTGGTGAGGGCATACGGTCGCCCATATTACCAAAACCCTGAAACTAACCTTGGCGTTCCAATTGTAAACGGAACACCAGCCGACGTCATCAATTTAAATCTGCCGGATCGGGCCAGTGTGAAAGCAACGTACGAGCAGGTGATAGCTGACTTGAAAAAAGCCGAAGAACTCATTAACGTAAACAAGGGTTCTATTTTTGCCTCGAAAGAAGCTGCCCAGGCATTACTTTCAAGGGTTTATTTATACATGAGTGGAACTTATGAAAATCCTAATCAGGCATTCGCTCAACTGTCGGTAGATTATGCCACAAAAGTTATATCAGGCTCAACGCGTTACAGCCTACTTCCACGAGCCGATTTTATGAAGTATAACACCTTTTTACCCGAAACCAATAAGGAAACCATTTTTGCCATTAAACGTGTTGCTTCCGAATTCTCCGGATCAGATCATTACTATGGAATTGGTGGGATGTATGCAAATATTGGCGGCCAGGGCTGGGGAGAAATGTATGCCAGTGCGAAATATATTGATCTGTTAAATGAAACCGGCAGGAACGACTGGCGCCCGGCAAAATATAAAATTGTAGATGCCCGGGCTGCTTTTATTGAGCCAACTTATGCTACAAATGCTTCAGGTGCTTTTACAGAAGTGTTTCGGTTTATTAAAGATGATGCTGCCAGTACCTTAAACTATGTGCAGGCCAATATCACCCGAAATGGAAATACAATAACCTGTACCGAAGGTGCAGATGTATATACCCTGACACCGGTTGATGCTGCTCAGGAAATTTACAGCATTAATTATAAGAACGGAAAAACGTATACTGGAGTAATTGATAACTTCATTACTTTGAACCGGGTTTATCCACAATTTTATATTGTAAAAGATTCTCGTGAAGGCGAAAATTCACACCTTCATTCACCGGTAATCAGCAGGCTTGGAGAAATTTATTTAAACAGGGCAGAAGCCTATGCAAAATTACAGCGGTATACAGAAGCGCTTAGTGATTTGAATACCATCCGTACACGTTCAATTGTAAATGGTGGCTACTCATCACTTACTGCGGCAAATGCAGGCAATTTAATTGATAAGGAGCGTCAGCTGGAATTGGCTTATCAGGCAGAAAGAAGTTTTGATGTTTTCCGTAACGGAAAACCTTTAGTACGCCGATATCCGGGACCGCAGAATCAAACGGCAGATATATCTGCCAACGACTTTCGGGTAGTGTATTATATTCCGCAGAGTGCCATCAACTCTTATCCTGGAAAATTAACCCAAAACCCAACCCAATAATTACAATCTTAAACAGGATGCAGATCTCTGTATCCTGTTTAAATTGATATCAATACTGGCAATAGCAAATGCTACAGCGGCATCTGAAATGTAAAACTTGTTTCTTTCGTATCAGAACTGGCAGTTAAATGTCCGCCGTGTGCTTTGGCAATTTGTGAGGCAATATACAGCCCCAATCCTAAACCTTGTTTGCTTGGTGTGTTCGCTTCCCGGGTAAAAGGTTCAAATAACGTTTCGAGTACATCCGTTGGAATTGCTCTCCCACCATTGATTACTGTAATTTTCAGAATATCATCTTGTATTTCAGTTATAATTTTAACGGGCGTGTCTACTGATCCATGGGTAAGCGCATTGGCCAGTAAATTAGATAACATTTGAGATAAGCGGTTGATATCGCAGCGCACTGATTTTTTCGCATTAAAATAAGTGGTCACGTTACGCTCCGGATAAGAGATCATGAGTTCATCAATGACATGTGTAATAACGGATTCAATCATTACATCGTTGAGCTCCAGCAAAATACCGCCTCCTAATCTCACCCTGGCAAAATCCATTACATTGGTGATTAATTCTTCCATGCGAAGGCTGCTTTTAGCAATTGTAGATACAATGGATTTATCACGATCGGATAATACGGAACGTCCAAGTAATGCTGAACCGGTTTTGATCGCACCAAGAGGATTACGAAGATCATGACCCAAAACAGCTATAAATTGCTCCCTTAAAATGGCTAGCTCCCGTTCGGTTTGAATAGTGTTTTCAGCATCACTGATGGCATGCCTAAGATTGTCTTCATAAACTTTTCTTTCTGTGGCACGATAAATATTTAGTCGCATCTCCAGCGGATGCCCCTTTTCGTCTTTTTTTGCATAGCCATTGATCAATACCTGCATTTTGCTGCCATCGCTTAACAAAAGTTCTGCGGCAACCTCTTCAAAAAAGCCTTTAAGCCTTAACATCGGAGCCAAATGTGTTTCATAGAATATCCTGCTGCCTACTGCCAGAATGCTGGTGATGCGTTTGCCGATGAGCTGTTCCTCTTCCAATCCTAACCATGTAGCTATTTTCGCATTAGCTTTAATAATTTCTCCTTTTGGCGTAGTCGAAATATATCCTGAAAGCGAATTTTCTAAAAATTCCTCCAGCTGATCTTCGTGTGGTAAATTGCTCATCGGGTAAATGGTAAAGCGATTATAAAAACTCTTTGATCGCAGAAATGGTTTCTGCCGGTGCACTTAAGTGCGGGCAGTGACCTGTTGCCTCCAGAATAACAAGCTTACTATTATTCATTTGCTGATGCATGAACGCTCCAACTTCCACAGGGGCAATGATATCCTCAGAACACTGGAGAATAAGTGTAGGAGTTTGGCAGGTTTTTAGGATGCTTCTGCTATCAGTTAGGAATGTCGCACGGGCGAACTGCCTGGCAATGGTTGGATCAGTACGGCAAAAGCTATTGGTTAATTCCTCACTCAGCTCAGCCCTGTCGGCGTTGGCCATAATCATTGGTGCCATGGTCATCGACCAACCCAAATGATTTCGATCCAGTGAAGCTAACAATTCGTCTATTTCTATTCTGCTAAAACCGCCAATATAATCGCCATCGTTAATGTATGAGGGTGAAGGAGAAACTAAAATAAGCGCTTTGAATAAGCCTGGCGATTGTGCTGCGGCCATAATACCCATCATGGCACTAACCGAATGTCCTACAAAAATGATTTCTTTCAACTGGAGCGCTTCTGCAATCTCTACGATATCATCGGCATAACCATCCAATTCGTTGTATTTTACAGGGTCATACGCTTTAAGGTCTGAAAGCCCTGCTCCAACATGGTCAAACAAAATGATTTTGTAATTTTCAGCGAAAGCTGGAACAATTAAGCGCCAAATGTTCTGATCGCACCCAAAACCATGGGCAAACATCATCGCAGTGCTGCCATTACCCAGTTGATGTACATTATTTCTTTTCAGTACACTCATTTTTTTTCAATAAAAGGCTAAAAGACAACGATGTGATGAATTGGATGATTCTTAGGATCAGGGGTAAAAATACATAATTTATTTCACATCTGTTTATTGAAAACAGCAGCCCAACACATACCATACAATCTGCTTTTCAAATGAAAACACTTCCTGTTTGGTTCAGAAGACTTTTTAATCCTTTGGACGTGAGTTATTAATTGATCTCTTATTTCAATCAAATGAAGAAATTATGCCACCCTAATGAAAAAAGCCCTTCATCATTTGACAAAGGGCTTTTGTTTTTTCTGGCGGAGAGCGAGGGATTCGAACCCCCGGACCTGTTACAGTCAACAGTTTTCAAGACTGCCGCATTCGACCACTCTGCCAGCTCTCCGCTGCAAAAGTAGGAATTTGGCGCCAATCTGCAAATGATTTTTACTATAATATTTAAATCAAAACATTACCGCTTGTTTATCATTTAGTTAGCTTGACTTTTATTTCTTTTTCGCTTTAAAATACTCGACTAACTCACCGCTTTTTCGCTTTCAACAGATAAAATTCCATTGCCTTCTACTATAAAACAAACTAATCCGGTTAAAACTAAAGATGATAGCCAGAATTCGGCGTAGGGTTTAAAAATCCCTCCTGATATGTTGATGAAAAATACGGCTCCGATAAGAATAGGCAGATTTAAAAGACAAAATAATCGGGTATGAGTGCCCAATGTAATGGCTATTCCACCTAAAATATGTAATACGATAATTAAATGGGCAAGTAAACTGATACTCACCGCTGTACCTAACATGGCGCCACGCATCAAATAACTGAAGGCTTCCATATGGGTATAAAATGTAACCCCTTTCCATATGAGGATTAAACCAAGTACTATTCTAAAATAATCAAGCCATTTTGGGTGATGCTGATCGCCCCAGTGTTGAATTTTCTTAAGCAAGTTCATAATCTTTATATTTTGGTTAAATCAATTTACGAAAATATTATCGCGAATGAAAAAATTAACATTTTAAAACAAACCAAGACATCAACTTAGTGACTTTAAAATGAGTGTCTTCGGACTTACAATACATGCGTTTCAGAATTTCACAATCAATACAATTTTCAATAAACATTTTGATAGATCAAATTTATATCGGATATTTATATCGCAAACGATATAATCGCTTGCGATATAAATTAACTAAATTATTAAAATGAAAACATTATACCAAACTAGCGCATCAGCAAGTGGTGGCCGCAATGGAAAAGTATCCAGTGAAGATGGCGCATTATCGCTAGAAGTGAGAATGCCAAAAGAACTTGGAGGAAACGGGGCAGGATATACCAATCCGGAACAATTATTTGCTGCGGGCTACGCTGCCTGTTTCGATAGCGCATTAAATTTAGTAATGCATCAGGCAGGAATAAAGGTTGCTGTACCAACAACCGTTAAGGCAAATATTGCACTACATCCGGATGGAAAAGGTGGCTTTGTATTAGGTGCAAGTCTGCAGATAAGCTTACCAGGCATCGAAACTATTCAAGCGCAGGAACTGTTAGAGACAGCACATAAAATTTGTCCTTACTCGAATGCAATTCGTGGAAATGTTGAAGTGGCATTAGAGCTAGTATAAGCCTTAATTAAGGCATAAAGTGACCATGCCGGCGCTTTATGCTATACATTTTTTATCTTTGACGCTTTGGTTGATCATATCATCATCAATAAATAGATAAAGCAGTAAACATGGATACATATTTTAAACTGGAAGACCAGCTTTGCTTCCCTCTTTATGCCGCATCTCGCTTAATTACAAAATGTTATCAACCCGTATTGGATGATCTTGAAATTACCTATCCGCAATATATTGTCCTGATGGTTTTATGGGAAACCGATAATATCAACTTGAGTATTCTAGGCAATAAATTAAGATTGCAGTCGAATACACTGACTCCACTAATAAAGCGCATGCAGGAGCAAGGCTTGGTAAAACGTGCCAGATCTGAAAAAGATGAACGCAGTATCATTATTTCCTTAGCAAAAAAAGGGATGGACTTGCAGCAGCAGGCGCACCGCCTGCATAGCCAAATAAAAGAGAATCTGGGTATTAATGCGCAGGAGGCGCATGATCTCAAAAACTTGCTTAATAAATTGATTCTCAATCTCTCGCCATAGCGTGCATATCTAGCGCAGTTTCATTATGATTTTTCATAACCAATATTTAAATAAACCATTAGCTTATTCTGCTATTGCAATAAGCCCGCTTGAACTTAAAAGAGTTATATTCATGGGCAGATCTGATGGCGAAGCAGAGAGAACAAAAGTTGAAATAGTTAGTATGGAATTTTAGAACATCAATACTACATAATACTTTGGAAACAACGAGGTTTTGATTAATCTTGAAAATACTGAGGTAGAAGCCTTGCAGTTCTTTCTTTATTATATAGTGCTATTGTTCTAAACATCTATTCTACATTGAAAAATAACTAAAATACTGAATCAACATTTTGCTGTATTGAAAAAATAGCAGAATGTTAATCTGTATTTCTAAAACAAACGCGAATATAAAAGTCGGAAATATTAACATTTGTCCTTTACAATCAGTACCTAAAATGGCATGGAAGTGCGCGATTGGAACATGAGAAGAGGAAAAATTTATAAAGCAAATCCCTCAAGCAAAATGGCGAGAGGGATTTATATCTTTCATCCGAAAGAATTAAAGGATCGTCATCCATTGATCCTCAAGACTGAATTGTCCATGCAATAATAAAAATTTCATATTACGAGTAAAAGCGAGACTAAAAATAGGGTACTAATACGTTAAAGTTGATTTCAGCTTGTCTGTCTTTTTATTTAGGTAAAGACTGTTAATAGCCCAGCAGTCACTACCTATCGTTTCCGGCTATGATCTAATAGGCAACATATTCCATATCGCCTGACGGATTATAATTTTTTGCTCACTGTAAATTTTGCACCCTATAAGAGGTGTAACTTAGTTTAATTTTGAATATTTATCCTTATTTGACATGGTTAGGGTAATTACTAAGCGCACTAAATATGAAAAGAATACTAAACACCAGGTCAAATTGCTTAATAAGTTAAGTCTGCTGGCGAATAATACCATATTGGATGTTAAAGGTAATCGATTGTACTAAAGGGAATTCCTAATTGGATAAACTTACATCCACGACAACATTGAAATTCTTCAACAAACAAATTTTATCTCCCTATGTATACGCTTAAATGCTTTTACTAGGTATCAATTTTAATTATTTTCTTTGTTGACTTTTAGGTGTTTACATGAAGCTCAACTAAATTTTAGTTATTATATCAAAATATTAGCAGTACGGGGCTCACCGGATACTATAAGTCTAAAACTTGTATGTTTAATTAGTCTTAAAAGAAAAAAATGGCATAAAATTAGACATTGCATCCGCTATGAATCAAGCTAATGCCCCTATCCCTGATTTTATGGGAATAGATGAAACAGAAAGAAAGGTTATAGAATTAGTTGCCAAGGGCCTTACAAACCTGGAAATTAGTGAAGAGTTACAGAGTAAGCCAGGTGTGGTGGAAAAACTACGCAAAAATCTCATTACTAAAACCCGAACAAAAAATTCAGCATCCCTGATCTCATTTGCTTACAAATACGGGTTACTAAAAGCTTAACAAAAAGCCTTACATGCCTGCAAGGCTTTCTGATTCAAACAAACACAAAAGCTTTAAAAGCTTTTGCAATTAAAGTCATCCTATCCCATCCGGGCATAAGTTAATAAATGGTAATGTATATAGATTCGCATTACAAAAATACAGGTTTGGCTTATTAGCTAAATAGCCCTTTAGTATTATAAAAAAAGCCTTGCAATCCTGCAAGGCTCATACTTTTTAATTAAATCGTCCCGGATCTAATGAAGTTCTCAAAGTTAAAATTTTGATTTAAAACCAATTGTATGATATTATCGACGTAGTGGACTTACCAATTACCTGCCTTGCTATTATTATTTATAAAAAAATATACTATTGATACAGCTATCCACACCTGTTAATCCGATTATTTTCTTATCATATTGTAATTTGTGTGTTTATAAGTACCGCACTTTGGAACTTTAATCATCAGATATTTTTTTTGGAACGTTATGGCTCTCGGTAGTCTATAGTTGCATCATAACTTTACTGATGCCGAATGCAGGGGAGAAGTTAATATAGTCGCTTTGAAAACACCAACACTGTAAAAATCAAATCATTTAGTTTTTATATGTATTAGCCCTTAATCGATTCGAACATGAAATCTTCCGATCGTTTGAGATATCGGCCGTATAATTCGGAGTTAAGCAATACTTTTGTTTCTAGGGATGCACTTTCCATGATGCAATTTAAAATGATTGGTCTTAAGACTCGAATTTTCATACTGAGCTGCGCTTTTCTATTTGCAAATACTTTGGCCATCTTCATCGAATTTATGATCGCATCGGGATAACTTGAAACTGATAGTTCCAAACAAATCGATTCCATAGATTTAGTTCTTTCTAAATAATCTATAAGCTTTTTGAAGAAGCATACAGTATGCTCATTCATATGATGTTGTGTTGAGAGAAGATTGTCAGCCTGATTGATTAATAACTTTAGAGTTGGGCTTAGGATTTCAGACTCAATTGCTTGGTAAATAAGCTCTTGTTTTAAAAGCTCAATTTTTTCTTTTTTCTTCACTTACAGTAATATTTGGTTGAGAACAAACTATTGAAGATAGTTTAAAGGGAACTTACGAAAGTTACTGCAGTTTAGTTTTTTTCAGATATCAGAAATATTCGAATCCCTTGTCTGTGAGAACTCGGCAGTAGATCTAAATTGTGACAAATTGAAAAATTGCTTTGATTATAATTTGAATGTAGATGTAATTCCTGGGCACATTATTGCTGCCGGAAAGAGAGTGGAGTTGAAATTGCAAGAATCTCCAAAGGATATGACTTTAGCTGAGGAAATAGCAAATAATAGGGCGATTTAAAGAACTTTTATTCAGGCAAATCTATCTATCAACAGCCAAATTAACTCATTTTATATACGTTTTGGCTGAAGATATTTTTTTTATCCACAGCCAAAACACTATATTTGAACAATGTTTTGGCTGTGGATAAAATTATTTTAATCTCTTAGAAGAAGAAATATGGAAGTGCTCATCGGAAGAATAGCGGAAAAGAAAATATTATCTGAGGCGCTTGCTTCGTCCTCATCAGAGCTCTTAGCAGTCTTTGGCAGGAGAAGAGTCGGAAAAACTTTCTTGATCCGATCGGTCTTCCACAAACAGCTCATTTTTGAACTGTCGGGAGTTCACGACGCGAATGCTAGCGTGCAATTACTCAATTTTAGCAAGGCTATCGCAGATGCATTAGGCTCAGGATTAACTCCTGCAGCTCCTAAGAACTGGACGGAAGCTTTCTGGCAACTTAGGGAATTTGCAGCCCCTATACTTAAAAAAAGAAAAGCTGTAATTTTCTTTGATGAATTCCCTTGGCTAAGTTCGCATAAATCTGGATTTCTTTCTGCATTTGAATATTTTTGGAACCAATGGGCCTCACAACAGCCAAACCTGATTGTTACGATCTGTGGATCTGCTGCCACTTGGATGATCAAAAAAGTTGTCAATAGCAAAGGAGGCCTGCACAATCGCTTAACACGTAAAATCCGCCTGTTACCTTTCACATTGTACGAGACAGAACAGTACCTAAAAAGTAATAATATACATATTGACCGTTACCAGGTGCTAACCATTTTTATGGCAATGGGGGGTGTCCCCCATTACCTGAAAGAACTAAAAAAAGGGGAAAGTGCTACCCAGGTCATTGACAGGCTTTGCTTCACCAAGGATGGTCTCCTTTCAACAGAATTCGCAAACCTATACCGTTCTCTTTTCGAAAACGCAGACAGGCATATTTCCGTAGTTAAGGCACTCGCGGATAAACCCTCGGGATTGACAAGAAACGAAATTATACAGACATGCAACCTACAAAGTGGGGGGACTACCAGTGTTTTACTTGAGGAACTTGTGGAATCTGGCTTCATTACACCGCACCTGCCTTTCCAGAAGAATGCCAATCAGAGTATTTACAAGCTTAGCGATGAATACAGCCTTTTCTACCTTAAATTTATTGAACATTCCCGAGCCACCGGTGGAGGTACATGGTTAAAAAAATCATCAACGTCTTCTTGGAGGAGTTGGAGTGGCTACGCTTTCGAAGCGATCTGCATGAAGCATACAGATAATATTAAACAAGCGCTTGGTATTTCTGGAGTATTCACTGAAACATCAGCTTGGCGGCATTCTCCTAAAGATGGAAATGGTGCACAGATCGATCTTTTGCTGGACAGACAGGATAATGTGATAAGCATATGTGAAATGAAGTTCTCAAATGCTGAGTTTGCCATAGATAAAACCTATGCGACTGAGTTAAAGAACAAACTTGATATATTTCGTCGGGAGAGTAAAACTAAAAAAGCACTTTTCTTAGCCATGGTTACAACCTATGGCACCAAAGACAATATGTATTCTATTGGCCTGGTACAGAACAAAGTTACCATGGATGATTTGTTTGTGCCTTAGTACAATATCAAAAGGGATTCAAAATGCTGTTTTTATTAGGTTGTTTTGTCCACTAAAAAACCAAAATTTTTAGGTAAACTCCTGATGCATTTACCCTAATTCTATTACAGGAATTGCAAATATTTACCCTAATTCTGTTACAGGAATTTCTAAACCTTTAAATTTAAAAGTCGCCATGCTTCGCCTCAAGGCATCAGCCTCAGCAGGAGTAAAGCCTGCCACCACGATCGCAATCTTCATCGCCTGCTCCTGGAATAAAGGCACGCCTAATGTTCTACCCAGAATCTCTTTCAATTCCGGCGAAGGATATTCCACCGGCTCTTCTCCATTCCGCCGACGCAGATAAGGATGCACCATATCCCCCTGAATCTCGCAAGGTTTAACAGGTTAATCTTTGCTCAACTGGGCTGTTGATCCACCTGGCAATCCCTCCACTAAAGATTTAAGTTCCTCAACTGAGTAGTAGGAATTTTCGGCATTTTTGCGGTGCAGCATGCGATGACAGTTAGCACAGACCAGGGAAAGATCCTCCAACCGGTTCCTGCGTTTTCCATGTTTCGCAATTGGAAAACGATGGTGGCATTCCATGAAACCCAGTCCATGATCGCCGTATTTATCCGAAAAATTAAGCAGGCAGACTTCACACTTTAATCCACCGGACCTTAATGCTTCATTTTTCTTATCCTGGATCAAACGCGGGTCTCGCTCATAGTATTTATGTCTAGCGAACTTATACTTTTCCTCGCCTTCCATTGAGCCCGTTTGAGGATCTATCGGTAAGCGCAAATTTTCATCGATCAAATCCTTAATCGAAATATCTTTTTGCTCAAAGAGATTCCATAGCAGTAATTGCTTTTCTACCAAGGTAAACGATAATCCACTCGCTTTGATTGGCTTGATTAGGTCAAGGCTACAAGTCCATCCGCGGTTTGGCTCCCTAAAGTCAAGAAAGTCCGGCTTAACGATCATCAGCGGATTACGGGCAATTACACTCACCAGCCGTCTCACAGGATGACTTCCCGTTGGGTCAAGTTCTACATTGTCGTCTACTGGTGCCACGATGTGGGAGAGGTACGTGCCGGGATTTCCGAGCAAACGGTTCTTTATGCTTTGGACCAGGAGTATCAACTGGTTTGCCTTTGCTTTCTGAGCGCTGGCTATACCCATCCGGTTATGTCCCAAAGGAAAGTTGAGATCAAAAGTATCGCCAATCTGAAACTCTTGGTAGGCCCATGCATTTCCTTTGTCTCTGGTTACATTTTTTGTCCAGATCAGATCGAGTGCTGTAAATTCCATTTCGATGCGTTAAATGATAAAAAATCAAAATAATAAAATGCCGTTTTAGAATCCTTGAATTTGGCCATGCGTAATGAACCTGACTAAGATCCACACCAATCGCCAGATCCAGGGAAGCTTAGGTTTCTCGCACACCCCTTACGTCAATGCCCTGGGCGATATCCCGCCGATATTTGACCAGACCTGCATGATCGAACGCTGCCTCAAATAAGTCTGCCCCGAACAGGTCCCGCTTGATCTGATCAACAGGTAAGCCGGTCACAGCCGAAAGTTGCTCCAGGGCTGAATCCGGATATTTTTGTTTAAGCAGCAAAAGTTTCAACGCTTCTTTTTTATGATGGACATATCTTCCTCTCAACTTCAGAACACTTATAAATTCCTGGTGATCCAAGACATTTCGCTCCGTAACCAGATCCACAGTAAAGTCATCTGCAGTTTTTACCTCATCCTTTTCAACCTTAAAAAAAAGCTTGAAGCGGACATCATCTGCAAATTTATAATCACTCGAACTTGGACTAGATAATGAAGAACTGGTGCTGTATAATTTTTTTGTCCCTTTAAATTTTGAATTGCAGGCGTAACAGCAAGGGACAAAATTAAATAAGGACAGGCATAAAAAGGGGTGGGCCTGTTGGTGAAAGAAATGGTCGAGTGTAAAATGATTGTGTGTAGGTGTCTGATGAGCGGTTTTTATGGCATCGATTACCTGAGGACGCAGATTCAGTTCGTCCAGCGAAGAAATCGGATGTACCTTTCTTTTTGCAATTATCGCGGCGGCGGTAACAGGTCCGATATGGTTAACCAGTTGCAGCTCCTTGCTATCTGCCTGGTTAATGAACTGTATGGTATCGCTATACGCCCCAATTTCGGTAAAAGCATAGATTGTGTCGATATTGCAATAGAAACAACTGTGCAGTTCGCTGCTCATCTCCTGCATAAAAAAATCTGCAATAGTAGGCTGCAAACGGCTGTAATCGATCAGCTTTCCAAGACGCTTTCTGGCCGCTTTACTTAAGGCATTCAAGTCCGCACTTAAGCTACTTAGCTCCACAAATGGCGCGGTCACCAGATTTTTGAAGGTTAGTTTCGTTCCTGCTATAGTCTTCACTTTTTCAAGATCCTTTTCAATCAAGGAAAGATTGTCGAAAGCCTCTGACAGTTTTTCGAAGTAGTTATCCTGAAAAGCATCCGGCTTTTCAGGGTCTTTTGGATAGCGAATCCTAATCATGACCTGTTGGTTATTTTCTTGTTGATTGCTGCAAGTTCCCGCTCCAATCTTTGCTTTTGAATGGTCAACCAATCTTGGCTCTGACCAGTTAGCCAGTCTTCGATAAATGTGATGTGATTTTCCAGGACCCCGGTTATAACTGGTTCTCCGATCTGATCAATGATAAAACGATATTTTTTTTTCTGCACCTGGTATTGTCTAGCCAGCTCACTTAGTTCAGGTCCTGATGATTGGATAGGCGCGATACTGAATTTCTGAACATCCTGCTCTTTGCTTAAGGCAGCCAGCACGCTTTCATAAAATCGAATAATCTGTTCAATCTGGGATTTTGCGAAATCTCCGGTTGTCGATTTCATAAAAAAACTATCAGAAAGCATCTGATGGATGTTTGCGGCAAAGGTTAAGCCTTTTCGCTCCCTAATCATCCCGTTCTCTAAATGCAGCACATTGGTTACCGGGATATCCGACAAAATAAACGGCGAATGGGTGAGGAAAAGCAGATTTACCCTTGAAATATTTGGCACATCCAACGCACTGAGCCTTTTGAGTATTTCCGAGACAAACATTCGCTGGAATTCGGGATGAAAATAAAGTTCTATCTCATCAAATATAATATTAACGGTTGAATAGGTTAACCTGACCGCCTCACCATTGTAATGAAAGACTGAATCCAGATTGAGTAAATGGTAAAGCACTGCCTGAACCGAATGCACGAGTTGCTGTTCACCAGAACTCAGGTGGTGAAAAAATTGTCCATCGTTGAGGACAATCTTGGCAGAAAAAGGTGCATTCGGCATCAGTTCCATAGGATCGAGCGATGGATATTTTTCCCGGTTTTCTCGGAGTCGCCTTGCAAAAAGCGAACCTTCAATAGTAATGATGTCATCGTTGAACGAGATCCCCTGCTCTCCCAGTTTTAACGGATCATTCCTGAAAAAGTTTAGCGCCTGCCGAAGTTTAAGGGTAATGTGACTTCTGTCTTTTTCAAGTGCGCTAAGGAAGGCAGGCAAGCCTGTAAGTTCAGGGAGGCTTTCTTTCTGCTCTTCTTTGTAGAATTTTTTATATTCTGGGTAGTTTTTTGCAATCCGGATGATTTTGCTCAGCACATAATTCACGGTGAGTTCAGCCCATTCATTATTGAAAAGTTCCTCATTAGATATTTCCTCACCAAGCATTTTAAGATAGATCATCCTGAAAATAGCTTGCTTGCTCATTTTGCTAACCTGCTCTAGTTTTTCAAAGACCAAATCATTATGATGCTCTGCAGTTCTGCTGAGTTTTTGGCGATCGATAACGAACTTAATTTCCTTCACCGATCTCCCAGGTAATATTTCCTCTGCCTGATCTGCACTAAAACGGATATTGGCAAGTAGCCTGCTCTGCGCAAAAAGAATTTCCGCATTCGGATTGACCAGACCCTCATCGCGAAAGGGATTAAGAACCATTGGGGTTTGATAAGCATCCCGCTTGTGAAACAGACGGCTAAGCCACTTTCCAACAATCCTTTCATTTAATCCATGTATTGAATAATTGATGGCAATGGTATAAAAAAAGTTTGCCATTGGAATAAGTGTTTCACCAAATACGTTATAAAAAACAATGTCTGATTTTTCTCGGTCCCCGGGCGTATAATCAGCGTCCATAACAATGCAATGGTATGTACTCTTCGACTGAAAGTAGACTTCCAGTTTGAGACCTTCCTTAATCTCGCCCAACTCTCTGGTTTCATTAATACCAGCCTTGGAGACAGGGTTGATCGGAAGAAGTCCATGTGCATTAGCGACTAAATAGGCGCACAGGTAGAAAAGTTCGACTAAGGTACTTTTTCCAGAACCGTTCTTACCTACAATAGCCGATACATTTATTTTTAGCTCACGCTGCTCAGGAACAAAGGCATTAAAAATTTCATGACCAGTGTCGAGTTGCCTAATTTGAGTGATCGGCCCCTTTTTTGGATTAAATTCATAATCTTGATAGAATGGGTAGAGCGTTCCGGGAATTAGATTATTAGCGTACTTTTTCTGACAGCCCTTAAGGGGTTTGATGGCCAGGAGTTTGAAGTCATCTTCGGGATTCGACATATTTGAGTTAGCGTTTTTTTACTTGGCACGAATATAACCATCTTTCTGAATTTTTGTAAACATCTGAGACTGCTTCGATACCCACTCGCGAACATGACCGCTAAAGATCGCAAACGTTAAATTGCGAAACTTTTATCATCTACATTATTTTTGGGGGCGGTGGAATTCTTTTTGTTTATACCTCAGTGTATTGCTATTCACAACGAGCTAACTCATATTCACATATCATTCGCTTAGCGCAGCACTCGACGTTTTCATTCTTGAGCGGTATACCTTGCCATAGACACAATTTATCAAACTCAATTCGTGGGTTTCATAACGTATGTGCATCTCACAGTTTCAAGTTGCAGTCTGATCCTTGACCTTCATTAAATGCAGCTGTAGTTTCAATACCCCTTGTTCAAGTGATCCGAATTGGCAAAATCAGCAGCGTCTACATCTATCCTGATTTCTTACTACCTCAGAAATTTCAAAGAAAGTCTGTTGTCTTACGCGCAAGAATGATGACTAATTCGATATGCCTTAGATTTGCTTGATCAAAAATTTCGATATTTTCCATTATATAAAGGATTATGTTTTCATGTGAAGACAGTCTGACTTATAAGATAAGTGCTTAAAGGCGAAGCCTAACGACGCTTATTTGTCTTTGAACATCAGGAATGAGAGGTTGATATCTTTTGATATTAATAGATTCCCTAGCTAAAATTTTATCAAAAAACGCTCCCTTCAAACTAGAAATAAAATTTTCTGGTAACAGCCAATTTTAGCATATCTGGAAATGGTTGATGTCAAGCTCAGGGCTAATTTGTTATTTTCCTTTTTGAGACCTAGCCTAAACATTCTTGAACCCAATAAATCGGTCTTTAAGTTTTCAAGGGAAATACAGCAGGTATTGTTTAAGCTGCTTATAAAAACGCTAAAGCAAAAACCAAACCGGTGAGAAGGTTTTTATTTAAGCGCTCATGAAACGGAATGGGTGGGATTTTAACCCAACTCCTTTTGATATCGACCTGGGATTTTAACCCCATTACTTAAAAAGACTGAAATGGCGGCTGCTCTTTTATTTTTATAAAACCGGATCAACCCAGAGAAACTTTTGTGGATGAAAACGAAAGAACGGAGAGTAAAAAATATACACAGTTTACAGACGCTAACGAACCGTATTGTGTTGCTCTATAGCGGATATTTTATCTTGGAGCATTTCATCTACAGGTAGATAGCGAAAATGTGGAAAAGTTAGCCTGAAATTTTCCTCCGATAATGATTAGCTTGTGGGCAAGCCGCAGAATATTTAGATTGTTTTCTCAGTGTTTTATTTGCCTACTATGGAGGCAAGCTAAAGCCATGTTTACTATATTTGCAGCCCGATTTACAAAGCGCCGGATACCAAAGAGATGACACAGGAAATGATTTACTTCGACCACAATGCTACCACGCCACTCGATGGCCGGGTACTTGCCGAAATGATGCCGTACCTGACTCAGCTTTACGGCAATGCATCCAGCACCCACGAGTTGGGTAAAGCATCTAGAATCGCGGAGATAAAAGCCCGTGAACAAGTTGGAGAGCTCATCAATTCCAATCCCGAAGATATCTATTTTACAGCAGGTGCAACCGAGTCGATTAACATTGCGATAAGGGGAGGCATTTCGCTATCCGGACACCCCGCACCACACATCATCACTCTGGAAACTGAACATCCAGCAGTCCTTGATACTTGTAGGTTTTTAGAACGAAGTGGGGTCGAGGTAAGTTATCTACCGGTAAGTGGTGATGGAGTGCTAGATTTAAGTCAGCTCCGCGCTACTTTTAGGGCGGGGACATACCTGGTATGCGTGATGTGGGCCAACAATGAAACAGGGGTTATCCAGCCCGTTGCTGAGATCGCCGAAATCGCCCATGAGCATGGTGCATTGTTTATGAGTGATGCCACCAGTTTCTATGGAAACTATCCTTCATCATTATTCTTCTATCTTGAAATTGATAGCCTTCTGGGATACCTTTTATCTCTCCAAATATTATCGGCTTAGTCATGAAAAGTTAGCGCTTAATTTAGTTGTTTAAATATGAGCTTGCTGGTTATCTAATCCTTAATGTAATTGGTATATGGTGAAATAAAATTGTTTATGGTTTAGCATTATTCTCATATTTAGAGGCAAACTCCCTCAATCTTTTCACCATTTCCGGATTATTAACCTCTTTATTGTCGCCATTATCATCCTTTATTATTACTTTTTTAGTCAATCCAATAGATAATAATCTTTTATATTCGACTTGTAACGCAGCAGCAAGCCCTGTTTGTTTTCTTGGCTGTGTAATAAGCAGCTCTTTATTATCAACTTCTAAAATTTCACCAACTTCATTTAGGCGTTTTAAACTAGGCTGGGCAATATTGGAGTTCCATTTGCTTATTGTTGTATCATCAACGTCAAGATATAATGCCAACGCAGTAACCTGAAGAGGAGAATCTTTAATGGCTTTTGCTATATCATTTATTTTCTTAGACATTTTATCTTGATAAAAACTTGCATAATAGTCAAGTAATATTTATATTTGTTTAATAATTAGTTTAATAGCGACAAATAGAGTAAGTATTAGATCTTGCTTTTTACGATGTCTCTCATGAAAGAAAACCGTCAAACTTTCCACATGAGCCGATCGTGAGTTCGCCGTATCTATTGAGTTTTGTTATCTTCGTGATATATTATTCAATAGGGCGCAACTCATGTCAGTCTTTTGTGGAACTTAAGCCTTGGCTTAAGTGGTTCTTGACGGTACCTCTTTCAAAAGCATTGAGTTTCGCCCTATTGGTTCATACCAATCTGGTTTGCCTTCTGCTCTTTAGAGATTACATCGCTTTACATAAAAATTAACATTTATGAAAACGAAAAAATTAACCGCCGTCAAACCGCCTCTTTTCCAGGAAGTGATTCGTAATTATTCCTTACAACTATTATTAAAGAACATTATCTGTTCTCCATCGTAATACGTGCCAGAATTCCAAGTCAAAATATAGCCCAAAAGAGCGGAGGCTGTGTGAAAGAGAGAGCGCTCAGAGTCCCGCCGGGTTAATTTAGCTTGGTACCAGCCCTTTATTGCTGATTAGGCAAAGGTGCAGTACGATGGTTTTTCGCAATCCCAAGGTAAGTATCTTTTTCCTAATAACAAATACGGTTTACCGTATCCGCATGATTTTATGGGGGAAGGGCTGGTTTTTGCCTGAATTTTCTAACACACCATATAATTCAATTTAAGATCACATGAGCTTAAGCAACCGCTATCCTTTCGATAGGCTTTATGCTTTAAAGCCTAAGAACCCGGTATAACCCATTGAAATCAAGGCAGGTAACCTGAATGGTTAAATAGATATAGGTTCTTTAATGATAACCTGCCTTGGTTTTCTATGAATAAATCTAAAATTTCCTTCAACTAATCAAACAAACTCATGGAAAAACCAATAGTTATAGCCGTGATGGCTGTGCCATGCCTTTTACTTACAAATTGTTTTTATTTAAATCTCAAAAACAATGACCGTCCAGGTACACTCATGCAGTTACTGTTGCTAGTGAGGTATAAATTCATGCTACTTATTTTAAAAAATCTTATCAAAACTTTTCTTTTTATCAATTTATTTTTCTTCCTGGCATTAGACTCAAGCGGACAAATTGCACAAAAGCAAGTGCTTTCCATTGGAGATACTGTCCCAGAGAGCCTGTGGAATTTGAGCCATAATGTTTACAAAGAGGGCAAGATTGTTAATCATAGTATTAAACCATACAGAGGAAAACTTTTGATACTGGACTTCTGGAGCACATGGTGTGGCCCATGCATTCGGTCATTACCTGAACTCGATTCAATAGGAAAAATGTTCGGAGATAAAGTACAGGTAGTACTGGTCACCAAAAACACCAACGAAATACTAAGCAAATTCCTGAAAAATAACGATTATGCCAAGGGAGTAAAATTGCCCTTTATACTCAACGACTCCATTCTCAACAGCCATTTTCCTCACAGAAGCATATCACATCAAATCTTTATCGACAGTAAAGGGATTGTTAGGGCTATAACAGGAATTAATGGGGCCAAAATCAAAAATATTCAGCAAATCGTTAATGGAAATCCAATTGACTTTCCGCTCAAGAATGACTTTGCTCCACGCTCTAATCCAAATGAGGAATGAAAGAATTAATATTTAACCATTGCATGCGTGTGGGTTTTTCGGCTACGCTATTCATTTTAACCTACTTTTGCTGTCCTTTTAAAACGCTAGCACAGCAAAGAGAAAGACTGCTGTCTGGAACTGTCATTTCTTCCAATGACCGCAACCCTATATCCGGAGCCATACTCACTATCGGAAAAAAATCGACTAATTCTGATAGCGATGGAAAATTCTCCATTTCTACCACTATGGAAATAGGAGATTTGAAAGTATCCTTTGTAGGGTTTAAAACAAAGTTGATTCCTTTTGACTTCAACAAAAGCACGGTAATGTCAATAGTCCTCGAAGTGGATTCACTTGATCTAGGCTCGGTCGAAATTTCCACCGGATATGAACGAAAAGCGAGGGAACGGGTGACAGGCTCCGTGGATCTGGTGGACAATAAAAAGTTGAACGCACAATTTGGACCCAACATCTTGAACAGATTAGAAGGGATGACTCCGGCAGTGTCCTTTGACAGGGATGGCCAGCGTCCGGGATTAACGGTAAGGGGAATCAGCAGTATCAATGCCTCAAAGTCTCCCCTTATTATATTGGATAACTTCCCATACGCAGGTGAAATCAGCAACATCAATCCAAATGATATCGAGAGCATTACTGTCTTAAAAGATGCAGCAGCATCCTCAATTTGGGGGGCGAGGGCTGGTAATGGCGTTATTGTAATTACCTCGAAAGCGGGACGTAAGAATCAGGAAATGTCCATCGCGCTGAACAGCAATTTGAGTATAACATCTAGGCCGGATATTTACAAAAGCCAAAATTTTATATCGTCTTCAGATTATATTGATCTCGAAAAGTTTCTATACTCAAAAGGCTATTACCAGTCCCTGCTAGAGAACACTAGTAATTATCCCGTAGTATCACAGATAGTGGAACTGCTTAGGAAACGATCAGCCGCTACAGCCGAAGAACAAGCCCAGATTGATAGACAAATTGAGGATCTGAAGGGAAATGATGTAAGAGGGGATATCGACCGCTACTTATATTCCACAGGTTACAATCAGCAGTACGCGCTTAGCATTAATGGTGGCAGTGAAAAGAACACTTATTTTTATTCAGCAGGATACGATAAGGGAAAGAACCAACTATCTGCCACAAACGACAGGTTATCAATCAAAGCCCAAAACGCCTTTAACCTGAGCGACAGGCTCTCACTACGAACTAATCTATTGTATACCGCAACCACAAACCGGTCTGGAAAGCCGGATCCTGCATCGATCAGATCAGGAGTATCTCAAGGGCTATACCCTTATGCAATGCTTGCTGACGGGGAAGGTAATTCTCTTGCGATTCCCAAGATCTATCGTGAAAGTTATGTTGCAACAGCTGGAAATGGCAAACTGTTGGACTGGAAGTATTATCCACTTGAAGACTATAAAAACTCAGAGAGTTCAAGAAAATCACAGGATTTTCTGGCGAATGTTAATCTGGAGTACCAGATTTTACCATGGCTGAAAGCTGGGGCGAGATATCAGTTTGAAAAACAAATCACAGATGGAAAAACGCTTAATACGGAAGGAAGTTTTTTCACCAGAAACATGATTAATCAATTTACCCAGCTCAATCAGGTGACTGGTGCCCCGAAATACATCATTCCTAGAGGCTCCATTTTAGACCTCAATAAAATTGATCTATCCTCTCAGAATCTCAGGACGCAAGTCGATGTTGATAAATCATGGAGCGATCACAGCATCAGCGGAGTAATAGGTGCTGAGGTAGGACAGAGCCGGACCAATGGTAATTCATATCGTACTTTTGGCTACAATGATGAACTTGGCGTGGCAACAGGACTGGTCGATCCGGTCAACAGTTATCCGTTATTTTACGGCGGGACGGCGACTATTGGAAACAACAATACCTTTTATGGGACAGATAACCGATCTATAGCCTATTATGCCAGTGGGGCATATACTTATTTAGGCAGGTACAGTTTCTCCGGAAGTATCAGAAAAGACCAGTCCAATATTTTTGCGGTAAAAACGAATCAAAAGGGAAGACCTTTTTGGTCAGCAGGAGTAGCCTGGGACCTGACAAAGGAAGCTTTTTTTCCGCTTTCGACCTTTTCCTACTTCAAGGTCAGAGCCACTTATGGAACCAGCGGGAATGTTGATAATTCGCTCTCTGCCCTTACGACGATGAGCTACACAGGAAGTCCAAATTCGCTCACCGGATTTACCCAGGCAGTGATTAACAAATTTGCGAATTCTGATCTAAGATGGGAGAAGACCGGCATGTTTAATATCGGAATCGATTTTGCAACTTCCGGCGGCAGGATTTCCGGAAGCCTGGATTACTATCAAAAAAAAGGGACAGATCTTTTGGGCGATGCTTTAATTGATATCACAACCGGGCTGAAGGTCACTACTGTGCGTAAAAATGTCGCAGCCATGAGCGGTAAGGGGATCGATCTGACATTGAATACATTAAATATAGACAGCAAGGTTAAATGGAGAAGTACATTATTACTGGCTTACAACCAGAACCGGGTACGGAATTATTACCTGAGCACTTATCAGGGATCTAATTACATCACACCCCAGGGTAACCTGATTACCCCTGTAGAGGGATACCCGGTATATTCAATCTTTAGTTATAGATCAGCCGGCCTTGATCCGCAAACAGGAAATCCACTGGGATACCTCGGGGATAAGGTCAGCACTGATTACACAGCAATTATAGGTAGTGGAACCCAGGTTTCAGATCTTGTCTACAATGGCCCATCAACACCGGTTGTCTCAGGTGCAATCAGAAATACGCTAAACTATAAAAATTTTGAACTCTCCGTTAACATCACCTATAAACTCGGCTATTATTTCCGGAAGAGTTCAGTAGCATACAGTTCACTGTTTGCGGGCTGGGTACAGCATGCGGACTATATGAGCCGATGGAAAAAAGAAGGTGATGAACGCTTTACCGACATCCCTTCTCTTATATACCCGGCTGATCCAAACAGGGACGCTTTTTATGCAGGATCAGAAACGCTTGTAAGGCGTGCCGATCATTTGAGGCTTCAATATGTATCTATAGCTTACAATGTCCCTGGTATAAAGTTAAAAAAACTACCTGTCAGGGATCTTAGCATAACAGCGAATGCTTCAAATCTTGGAATGCTCTGGGTCGCCAACAAAGATGGCGTTGACCCGGACTACCCTTATGATATCAGCCCGCCAAAAATGCTTTCATTTGGATTAAGGGCTCAATTTTAAAATAAAGACGATGAGAAAAAGATTAAAACCAACCGAAAACTACGCTAGAATTTTAACGTTTTTTCACCTTGTAGCCATATTGCTTCTATTTGGCAGCTGCAAAAAATACCTGGATGCAAAACCGGAAAAATCCATTCAGATCCCTAAAACTATAGCCGACCTGCAGGCACTTTTGGACTATGCCGATGACATGAATAACATATCCGCACCCGCTCTTGAGGTCTGCTCTGATGACTATTATCTTCCTGATAATGTCTGGAATTCCCTTACCTCAGTGTCCAGAAAAAATCTTTATATATGGGAAAGGGATGTATTCAACGATAATATAACGCCCGGAGAATGGGCTTCCACTTACATTCCTGTCTACAAGGCTAATGTGGTGCTGGAGGGTTTAGAGAAACTAGAAAGGATTCCCTCAAACGCTAGTGAATATGATCAGATCAAGGGGTCTGCACTTTTATATCGTTCAAGGTCGTTTTTTGAAGCGTTGCAGGTATGGGCATTGCCTTATGATCATAACTCGGCAACTAATACTTTAGGAATTCCTCTACGGTTAGGATCAGATTTTAATGAAGTCTCCGTAAGATCCAGTATCCGGCAATGTTATGACCAGGTTATAGCGGATTTAAAAATGGCTGCAATGCTGCTTCCTGTTACTCCGCAACATGTGATGCGTCCCTCGCGTCCTGCCGCATTTGGTTTACTGGCCAGGACCTGCCTGGTGATGCAGGATTATGAGAATGCAGGGCTTTATGCGGATTCATGCCTTCAATTGAAAAATACACTTATTGATTATAACGTTTTAAATAGCACTTCCGCTTTTCCATTGCCCCGCTTTAACGCTGAAATTGTGTTCAGCACTGCCATAATCCCGCAGACCAACTCAGTCAATGGCCGGATTGACAGTACGCTTTACCGTTCCTATTCAGAAAATGATCTTCGGAAGAAATTATACTTCAAGGCTTTCACGGCAGCTACGGGCGGAGGATTTGGTTTCAAGGGAAGCTATTATGCTGCCAACAACCTCTTTAATGGGATTGCAACAGATGAGATGCTGCTGATACGTGCGGAAAGCAAGGCCAGGAAAGGATCCGGCGCAGAGGCATTGGAAGACTTGAATGCTCTGCTTGTGAAAAGGTACGCCACCGGTAAATTTGTTCCATATACCATTACCAATACAGCAGATGTACTGGGTCTTATACTCACTGAGAGAAGGAAGGAATTGCTATTTAGAGGTTTAAGATGGGCAGATCTGAAAAGACTTAATAAAGAAAGCCGGTTTAGGATAACCCTGAAGCGAAATCTCAATGGAAATATTTTTGAATTGCTACCTGGGGACCGAAAGTATGCGCTGGCAATACCAAATAGTGTAATCGAGCTGAGCGGGATACCCCAGAACTGACCTTGGAAGATGGATACGATTAGTTTACATGAATTTTCACGAGAAAACTATTGCAAAAAAACAAACCGCTGGCGTGATTGGCGCCAACGGTTTGATTACTTAAAAATTAAGGTTGCAGTTGGTGCTTGGTTTGGGAAGCATCAATCTGAGACAAGTCAGGTCTTACTGTACCTGAAACGGTTACCGGCTCTGCATAGATGGCACAACGCATTTCACCACCACCGCAATCCTCAGGCTCTCCACCAGCGGTATATTCGGTGTAATTTAGCTGATTGCTTTCACCAGCTATGTCGCTTCCTGTATACACGAACCATTGTTTGGCTCTTTTTTCTTTAACGGTTCTTAGGTTTTCAGGTTGAGCAAAGGCACTTAAGCCAATCACACCTGCAAGGGAAAGTATTGCTGCTACAGCAATGTTTCTGAAATTGAACAATCTGTTCATATGTTTTGACTTTTTATAGCATCAAAAAAGTGTTCCAAAAACTTTTGTTTTTTATTTATTTAAGGTTGTCCTTTGGCGGACCTCGCCGGAAACTATTTCATAACATAATGACCATGGTTTCCATTTCCCGGATAATGTTGCCTCCATCATCCGGGATAACCGTGAATAGGCTATGCTTACGGTTGTGAATGAATTTATGGATAACCCTCTTTTTAGTATTGGAATAAGTCAAGGCTAGTTTGCACCGATGGAGTTCAATCCGGATCAGCACATTGATAAAACAAATCATAAACCCGATAAGCAGCACCACCACATAGGCAGTGGCCCTGATGGAAATGATCCTTGCCACCTGTGTCATCTTTGCTTTGTCTAAAATTTTCATTTCTTTAGCCTGATTTATTTTTCTTTTAAAAAAGCGGTGCAAGCCTTGAACGGCCCTTCCCGTTGTTTTGCACTTTATCATTGTCTCCACGTTCCCTTTACCAGATCCCCTGCTTTCTCTTTCCAGCACCTCGGGCTTTATGAATCATCTGCAGGCTCGGTCTCGGACACCTCGCCAATTTTGTTTCTGTTATTTCCCACAGCAATGGAAGTCATCACGCTGGTATTACCATAATTTGATTAGTCTTCAATGAGATTGTATTTTCTCATACCCCGATTGTAACGAATATCAAATCCACTTTTTCGTAACCGAGCAATATCAGATTTTATAGTGCGGTCACTGCAGGCCATCAGTGCTCCGGTTTTAACCGAAGTACTGACCATCCCTCGCCGAATGAGTGAGAGCAGCCTTTCCAGGCGTGCTGTTTTTGTAACTATAGACATATATGAACTGATTGTCTATACAAAGTTTGCTGCTGCGAGGGAAAACAGCAGTTCAAAATTTAAAGAAACAGCCTGCTTATTTCTTTGAACTAAAAAGTAATGATTTGATAATCCCGCTCATTGTGGATTCTGAAATACCCAAATAAGAAGCAATACTTTTCTGGCTGACCAGCATGGAAATATTTGGATGATTGTTCTTTAGCGATAAATATTGTTCTGTGGTAGATGAGGTTCTGATTAACTCATTATAATCAATGAGTTTAAGTAGTTCATCTGTTAATATTTTTTTGGTTAGTCGTAAAAATTCTGGCGATATATCTTCCAATGCTCTCCAGTCATAATAGCTCACCCTGTAAATTGTTCCTTCTTGTTCGCATAGAATGCCCTCTTTACTTTTTTGTTGTTTGAGGTAACTGGTTGTTAAACAGCATAATTCTTCGGGGCCAAAAAAGCCCAGCGTCCTGTCAAAGCCTTCTTCATGTGTAAAACTTCTGAAGAACCCGGAGACGATAAAATAGGTATATCTGTTTACCTCTCCTGGTAAAAGCAGGAAATTACCTTTACTAATAGTAAATTCTTTTGTCCGGAGTTGTAGTTCAGCCAGCAGATTTTCCTCTAACGGAATATGGCTGGTTAGATAATCTTTAAAAATTTCAAAACTCATTTTCGCAATAATTTAGGTAATCAACTTTTTATTTATTCATCGACAAACTATTTTAACCCATGTAATTTTATCTATTCTCACCTAATGCATTTTCCCATGAATGAAGACATCATTAAAAGAATTGATGAGCTGATGAGAGTCCAGCAGCATATCCTTCTAAAACTCAATTCATTTGATATCTATCGGAAAAGCCTAATAACCAATTGGTACGATAGTGCAGATATCAAACGTCTACTAAATATTAGTACAGCCACACTTTTCAGGCTTAGAAGGTCTAAAACCATTCAGTCCGCCAAAATCTCAGGTAAATGGTATTATAGACTTCCGGATTTTGAAGAATTCAAATACAATGGATAAAAACATGTTCAAGTGAGTTTACCTCAGTTGCGGAATTTTAACATCTTTTTTCTTAGCAAAAGATAAAAGTGGTATAAACCCATATTATCATGATGGAAACAGAATATTTAAGGATGAAATTTTTTTAAATTACCAAAGATCTTGAGTTTTGTGTGATAAAATAGGCGCAAATATTCCTGTAATTGCTAATTTTGCTGAAAACCATTGTTCATGATGACCACAAAACTTAAATGTGTTGCTGTCGATGATCAAACTCATGAGTTGTCAGTAATACAAAAATTAATACGTGCCCATCCGGATTTAATCTTATTGAAGACTTACTCTTCTTCCCTTAAAGCGCTTGCTGGCATTAAAAAAAACGACAACATCGATATCGTTTTTATGGATGTTGAGATGCCGGAACTGGACGGAATAAATCTCGCGAAACTTATAAGAGCAAATACCAGGCATCTGGTCTTTATCACAGCATTCGAGCAATATGCCCTGAAATCTTTCTCGGCGAGTCCGGATGATTATTTATTAAAGCCGGTCAGTAAGCTGGCTTTTGTGGAATGTATTTCTAAAGTGATTTCCAGGTCAGCTCAGCCCCTGCAATCGAATAGCGAGATCGATGATGACCTATTTATACCTACAGAGATCAAAGGAATATCAGCGCGGGTCCGCAGGGCGGATATTGTGATGTTTGAACCACTAACGGGCACGAACTATACCAAAATATATACGGAAGAAACAATACATGAAATGCATGTGACGCTAAACGCTATCGAACAATATCTCCAGCAGGATAGCAGATTTATGCGGATTAGCAGGAGTTGCATTATTAACTTAAAGCACATTGTCACCCTCAGCGCGGGAAAAGTAATCATGGGGCCGATGAAAAAGAAGATGTCCATCGGCGCCGATTATGCAGAAATTTTCCATGCTTATCTCTCAGATCGCCTATTGGGCAAGCTCGGTTGATTATTTAAAGTCCTGCTGAACATGGGTGAGCAGGGTGGTAAATACTGTCGTAGGGTCAGTTGTCTTTACATTCATGTTACCCCTTTGTTTAAATACAAAAACTGTTCTTGCATTAAGCTTTTTGATGATCTTTTGTTTCATGCAGTAAACATGTGACTCATCGTTATTTAATGCTTTGTTTAATTGTATAAGCCCTTTTTTGGGGGGTGAAATACCAATATTGTGTATATGGAAAAATATCCCGGACCAGCGTATAATGTGATGTGGCACATTGCATTATGGGCTGGATATTTTATTTTTGAATATTTACTCGCCTGGGGCTATGTAGGTGTGATGCCCCAAATCACAAGTTCCCTTGCACACTTCACCGTGAATATTGTGCTGTTTTATGTGCTTTATAAGATAACTTTCCCCAGACTGTCCTGGTCAAATCCTAAAAGTATTGCCATTTCAGCAGCGCTGATATTACTTGTAGCATCGATATTCGTCGCAATGAAACTGGTGGTAGATATGCTTTTGATGCTGGGAGCTGGTCGTGAAATTGGTCAGGAAATGTTTAGCATGCAAAGTATTACCGGATATTTTTATCGTTCGGCTGCTTTCGCCTTTCCAGCCATCGGGATATATAACTTATTAAGGTTTGAAAAAGAAAAGCAAAACAAGCTGCTGTTTATTCAGTCGCAATACAATAAAATGCTGGAGGATCAAATCACCCAGAAGTTACTGGACCGGCATAAAGGGACAATGTTAAACGATCACATTGACTATCACTTCTTTTTTAGTATGATGAGTTTTATCAGTAGCCGACTAATCAAAACAGATCAAATTGGTCGGCATGTGATCAATCAATTTGTTGATGTTCTACGCTACACTACTTCAACAAAATCCTCTGCAACATTTCTGCGCTTATCAGATGAATTAGACCAGTTAAGTATCAGACTTGAACTCAAAAACATAATTGCGAGTCAACCCATTTACTTAAAAATAAGTCGGCCAAGTATAGACTACATCATTCCAAAATCGGTTCTTATGCCATTATTTATCATGCTGCTTAAAAACTGCGAATTTACAGGTGAAAAGCAAGTGCAGACGCTTTCAGTAAAGGAAACTGATCAAATGCTGTCTATTATTTTTGAAAACTTAAAAGCTCATTTTCTCTCTGCCGAATTAAAAACTGAATTCGCCAGTCTTGATGCATACCTCAAAGGGCGATTTAAAGAAAAAGGACATTTGAGATATGAACATAGGGGCAGAAATCTTTTTGTTGAACTTAGATTTCCCGCGTTAAGATCAAAGTAAAGTGCTCACCATTTAACCCTGGCTTGAATCAAATGTGGTCAAAATCATTCAAAACATTTCAGCCACACGCTCTGGCTTGTATCACAATGAATTTATGTTTCTTTTGCATAGGGGAACAGTTGGTGGATGATCATTAGTAAGGATTTGGCAAGTTCCAAAACAGCGGATGTGATAATTTTAGTGCAGGCATAATTTTTCGAAATGTTTATCTCACAGCAATATGTGACCTGCTGGATTGTTCCGCCTCATTGGCCCTTATTAATTGGTCGTCGGTGTATATATTGAAAAGTTAATTTTTTCTACTCAGATTTTTGGATGATTAAATTAAATACTATGTCTGGTTTTTTAAATGTTAAGGAGATCAAGGAAAAGGTATCCCTACTTGATTTTCTAAGGAATCTGGGTTATTCCCCACAGAAAGTATCTAATGGCGAACATTTTTTCCTGAGTATGCTTAGGGAGGAATATACAGCCTCGCTGTGTGTTCACGAAAAACTTGGTGTCTGGTTTGACTACGGCGGGGCAGGCGTTTCAGGAATCAGGAGCGGAAGTGTGATTGATTTTGCGTTGGCCTACTGGTATCCCTCTGGTCCCCAAGAAGTATTGCATAAGATTGTGGAGTATGCCCAGGTCGACATTGATTCCCCAGAATACAGGGCTTCCGGTGAGGCTAAAACGGAGAGACCGGTCCGGTTCCAGCGTTATGAAATCGAACGGATGGATGAACCGGGGAGTAATGCCGCCATAAACGGGTATCTAGCCAGCAGGGGAATTTGCTTGGTAGCGAAGGGCCATCTGTATGAGGTTTATTATGCTGCTTTGGATGATCGAAAAAAGCTCCGGCGATATTTTGCCCCTGGCTGGCCTAACGAAAACGGGGGATGGGAGGTAAGGAATAAAAACTTCAGGGGTTGCCTGGGCCATAAAGGTGTAAGCTTTCTGCAGGGCTCAGCGAAAAGGCTCTGCGTATTCGAAGAATATTTCGATTTTTTAAGCTGGAGGGTAGAGCATCCGATGGATCCTGCATCTATTCTGGTACTTAATTCTCTCGCTATGCTGCAGACTGCAAAAGCCAGGGCTATTAAGTATGATAATATTGAACTGTACTTCGATCATGACCGGGCGGGGAGGGCGGCGACCAGCGCATTTATAGCCGATCTGGATATCAGCAGGGACAACTCCTGGATTTATGCGGGATTCAAGAATTATAATGAGAAGCTGGTTGCAGATATCAGTTCGGGCAAGATTGCAATTGCCAGAACCGGATTGTCTGGTGATGTTAGTAAAGGACTGAAGTGGTAATACCTGGCCGCATATTTTGCTACACAGATATACAAATAAGAACTTATTTATTTGATAATCATACCTGTAGGGTGGATTGATCATCATAGCAAGTGGCCGATGCTTTAACATACTTTATTTTTTATTTATGGATACTAAATTTGTTGATGGACTTTATGATAGGCTTGAAGGTGAATTACTCGAATTGGGGAGTAACATTGAGTTTTACCCACGCCGCCTTGCCGCGATTTCAGGCGCGTTAAAAGAATTGAAAGCGCATGTTGTCCGGTTGGGATTTTTAAGTGATTTGGATGAAGTGATGTTTTTTAAGTTTGTGAAGCCCAGGTTTTATATGCTTTATATCTATGAAGTGGAACTTTTTAATCTGATTTCAGGGGTTCCCGTTGGCACAGATGATATGATCCGGGATTATTATCTTTCCGAGCTCAGCTTTATAAAGCGTTTTTATTCGCTACATAGTTTTTTATATGATTATTATTCCAGGGAAGAAGAGGTGATGGATGATACTTTTTTTCTTCGCCGTAACCTGGATTCGCTGCTGCCTGATGTGGCCGGAATCGGCGTTATCGGGATCTGTGATGACGGTTTCTCAACGAATCAGGATTATAATTTCGCTAAATTCCGGGCACTGGAGAAATTACAGGAATATATTCTGGAAAGAATCAGGCTGATTTACGTTCGTTCTGAGCCGGTTATTCCCGATGCGCTTCTGTTAACAGGAAAGCTGAAGTGGACTGATGAAAAAATTAAGCTGGTGGAGCTTGCCTATGGAATTTTTCTCTCTGGTTCACTAAATAATGGGAAGCTGGAGATTGCAGAGGTGGTGCATTGGCTGGAGCAGAGCCTGAATGTTGATCTGGGAGTGGCGTACCGGAAGTTTATTTCGATAGGCAGAAGAAAGAATGTAAGCTACACGAAATATCTCGATGAGATGAGAAATAAAATTGTAGGGTATATTTCTGAGAAAAATCAATATGTGCCCAAGTCTTTTAAAGCCTAATCATTGTTGTGGAAACTTCTTGCTTTTCTATCTGTTGATTGGCTATGGAAACACATCAGAAATTTATGCAAAAGGCGATTTCCTTATCCCAGAAAAATCTCAAAACCCTGGATGGCGGGCCGTTTGGTTGCGTTATCGTTAGAGATGGGAAAGTATTGAGTGCGGAGCCAAACACCGTTACCCTTGACTGCGATCCTACTGCCCATGCTGAAATCAATGCCATCCGATCTGCTTCAAAAAAAATTGGGAAGGCTGATTTGAGTGGATGTATTATGTATACAAGCGCTGAACCCTGTCCAATGTGCTTAAGCGCAATATACTGGTCAAATATCTCTCAGGTATATTATGGGAATACCAAGCGGGATGCTGAGTGGGCAGGATTTGGTGATGAATTTATAAGTGAACAGTTAGGGAAAAAGATAGAGGAGCAGGATATCAGCTTTGGGCGAATCATGGCTAGCGATGCCATCAAAGCTTTCGAAGAATGGGTGGCGGCTGGCTCGGAGTTAAAAGAGAAAATAAAAGATGGTTCAATGTAAGATGAATAGGATGGATTTGAACAAACGTGCGGATCTTGATGGCAGTGTTCATTAGGGAGGAATAGTAAATTTAATTGGTTTAGCGAGTTTCCTAGATGTAACCCTATGCGCTACCCAGCACCCAAAGCTTGATAATATGAGATATTCCGGCATAACCTTGACTCCGGATGCTGTTTACATTTGCTCGTTTGCAAAATAAATGAAGCCTTTTTGTGTGATCAGGCAGAAGAACCGCTTGTTGGGTGCATTTATATCTCCGGCAGTGCACTCTTAATGACGGATTTAATTTTGGGCAATAACCCACTGTCCGTTCGCCTTGAAGACAATAGCGATGCGATCAGGCTCATGAGCTCTGGTATGCCAAAGGGTTTTTCGAGTACCGCATCGCAACCGTATTCAGAAAGCGAAAGCAGGATTTTGGCGTATGCTGAGGTAATGATAATAGGAATGTATTCAAAACGATCAATGGCCCGTATCGCGCTGCATAATTCTCCGCCGTTCCATTCAGGAAGCATGTAGTCCAATATCACCAGATCAGGATGATAAGCTTCAATTAATGGCAGTGCTTCTTCCGGATGATAGCATCCCTGGCAGTCATAGCCATATTCGCGCAGGATATCCTGAATAGTTTCCAGGAGCATGAGGTCATCCTCAACGATGAAGATCTTCTTTTTTGTCATTGTTTTCTTGCTGATTTGATTGTATATAAGAGATTTAGTCGTTAGATATGGTTTTGGCAGCATGCGTTTTTTTTCATTATTTAAACGCTGATGCCAATTGCTAAATTCCATCTTCTGATTTCTGTTTATTTGAGTGGAATGATCTCACCCTCTTCGAGCTGGGCTATGCGAAAGATTTCTCGTGAAATGACCGAAACATTTTCCTTTAACTCTTCAAGGCTGCAATGGATCATGCCTATGGGAACGGGAAGGCCGGTGATTTCCTGAGTAAGGTCCATCTGAATGGAGCAGGAATGCTCGGATCCACCTCTCCCTTTTAGCATTGAAAATATCTCCATTGAAGAAACCTTATCCCTGCCAAGGCTGAATTTTCCATAGGGAAGTTTTTTATGCTTCAGATTGAGCGTGACCGTGATTGAAAATGCGGTTTCCATGGGCTTTATCTTTTAGGCTTTGGTGGCTTTCAGTCTTATATTGGTGCAATAAGAAAAATGCCGCCCCGGGCGGCATTCTTTTCTCCACGGCGATTAGCTGATCTCAATCTGTCTGGATACTGCTTTCGCTTCTTCTTTTTTAGGAAGGGTGATTTTTAATACCCCGTCAGTATAGCTGGCATGGATCCTGTCCGCATCTGCGCTTTCAGGCAGGGTGAATGACCTGGTGAAAGCGGAGTAGCTGTATTCACGCCTGTTGTAAGTTTTGCTTTCTGAACTGCTTTCTTCGGACCTTTGAGAAGAAATGCTCAGTATATCTTTTTCAATAGATACCTTGAAGTCTTCCTTTTTAAGCCCTGGCGCTGCCAACTCAATCTGGTAGGCTTCTGCTGATTCAGAAATGTTAACCGCAGGAACGCTTGCGGTGCGGCGATCTGTGAAAAATGTGTCGCCAAGTATGGATTCGAAAATGTCATTAAAGCCTGGCAATAATGCGCTGTTTTTCTTTTCTGGATTGAATTTAACCAATGTCATAGTGTGTTCTCCTTTTAATGGTTTAATAAAAAAATGGACTATAAATCAATTAACTTACATTGGAACTTGTCCCGCTATTTACTGTTCAACTCTTGTGCCAGCCTGTTTCAAGGGCTTTTCAGGGGCGTTCTTCTGAATTTTTTTCATTTTTCCTGAATTTTTTTCAGTTGTTGAGCTGAAATTTTTTCAGTTTCCTTTTCTGGCGTCGGGACCGTTGCTCATTCAGCTTTAACTTTTTTTTCCTTCCATCTTTTCGATAGACTCAAATTTTTTGAAAATCGCAGGCACTTTGGCCATAGTGTCAAATCCCCAATGATTTCATCATGATTTTTGACCAGCAAACTACTGGTCTTTGACATTGGGGAATGAAATATTATCCGGCGAAAGCCGGAAATTTTGCGAAGGCGGAGGTGAGAGTCCCGAGCTGAAAACGCATTGGCAGGCGAGGGCCCGGTTTTTAGAAACTGACTTGAGTAATTCCGGAAATATGTTGAGGCTTTATCCTCATCCAAACAGGTTTGTTGCGTTAAGCGGCAAACCTGTTTTTTATTTAAGGTATAAGACCAATATCAACCATTCCGCTCCTTCAAAACGCTGACATATGGAAAATCCCAGATTTGATTTGAACCAGATTAGAGAAAACCTTAATCTGGTTGATACCTTAAGCAGGCTCGGATATGAACCCTTAAGAAAGAGCGGAGGAGAACTTTTTTACTTGTCCATGCTGAGAGACAATGATTCCGCTCCTTCGTTTTGCGTCAATGAAAAAGCGGGTCTGTGGTATGATCACGGTATGGGTAAAGGAGGTAACGTGATAGATTTTGCTGTTTATTTCTGGCCAAATCTAACTTTCAAAGAAGCGGTGGAGGAACTGATCAAAGTTTCAGGAAATTCGGTCAATGAAATTCAGGGCAGGCCCTTTGTCCCCAGACAAACTCAACTGATACTCCACTTACCCAGCTACATCATCCGGGAAAGCAAAGAACTTGGTGGTAACAAGTCCATCAGTAATTATCTGCAGGGAAGAGGGGTGATGGATGTTTCAGCTAATCATTTAAAAGAACTCTATTACAGTGTAAAGTTAAAAGATGGTACCAGACGTGAAATGTTCGCTGCCGGCTGGCAAAATGAGCTAGGTGGATGGGAGGTGCGTAATGCTTATTTCAAAGGATGTTTAGGGAAAAAAGCAATGAGTTTTATTTCAGGTAATCCGGAGACCATCGTACTTTTTGAGGGTATGCTAGACTTTTTAAGCTGGAAAAAGCTTTCTCCTTTACAGGATGCAAGTGTACTTGTACTCAATTCACTTTCATTTCTCGACTCCGCAATACAAAGAGCAGGTAAATACAGGACCATTGAGCTTTTTTTTGATCATGACTCTGCAGGAAAAAAAGCTACGATGCTGGCATTATCTCAGCTCCCCCAGGCGGTGGATCAGTCCGCTAAATATGAAGGGTATAATGATTTTAACGAGAAGTTGACCGCGATGATCCATGCTGAGAAAGATCCGGAGATAAGAAAAGCAAACCCAAATAACGTTCCACTACGGAACCGGTAAAAGGAAATCAGTATGAGCAAGCGAAGAAGTGGAAACCGCGGCAACCTTGTCAGGTGTTATCTCTCAGATGAGGAACTCTCAGTGATCAATAGGATTTGCAGTGATCTGGGCTGGAATAAATCTGAGCTGTTACGGAACCGTCTTCTGCATCCGGATATGCTTAATATCAATTCAGCCAAACTGCTGAGTGTATTAAGTGAAATCGGGATGCAAATGAGCCTGCTTAATGCCAGTATTGATCATCAGCAGAAAGGTGTTGACTGCAAAAATGGCGATACTGAAAAACTGGAAGCGCTTATTAATTCCTACCATTTGCAGCAGAAAAAACTGGAGCAACAGATTCGTAAATTATTGATGAGAATAGAACGAAAGGACTAAAATGAAATTAATTGTGAGGCTTTTTACAACTTCAACAGGTTTTCCTGCGGTAAGATACAATATGGAAAAAGTCAGTAGCGGGTGCGCGGAACTCCTTTGCTATAAGAATTTTGGCGTCATTCATGGGTTGATTAATCCGGGTTGTGCAGATTTTGAACATTATCTTGGCGCGTTATCAACGCTCAATTCACGTAGCCGTTTCGATCAGTTTCATGCAGTTTTATCAGCTAGAGGAAGATCGATGTCTGTAGATGCACTGAAAAATCTCGCTGAGAGATGGATGCTTGAAATGGGCTATTATAAACAGCCTTATTTGATTTTTTCCCATTCAGATACGCCGAATATGCATGTACATATCGTATCCACTGATGTCAGATTGGATAGGTCAAAGATTAGCGACAGTTTTGATCGCCCCCGGGCGATTGCGGCCATCCACCGTATTTTAAAAGTAGATGTACAGGCTGAATTTAAACGTGATATTTCGCCCCTACTCGCTTACCACTTTTCAGACCTTCATCAGCTTACCACCTTACTCGGGCAAAAAGGTTATCGTGGATTTTGCAGACGAGGATATTTTTACATGGTCAAGTACGGGCAGGTTTTGCTTAAAATCAGCGAAGGTAAAATTCAGCATATGGTTTTAAAGCCCCAGATAGAAACCGGGCATTTGGATGAAATCCGGTGGATGATTAATTCTAATTTGCTTACTAAGGATAATACCTGCATTCCAGTTTACCAATCATTGCCTCATGGTTCATCCAGGAAGCTCAAAGCATTTCGTTCGGAGCTTTCAGATTACCTGCTTGCTGAAAAAAACATAGAAATTTGCTATCACTCCAATAAAAATCAGATCACCGGCTTCACCATCATTGACCATCATAAACGCCGTGTTGTGGCTGGAACGGAAATCATGGATCTGGATCGGCTCATTTCTCCGGTCAAAAAGGAAAGTATCTCGCGGCAACTCCTCTCGAGATAGGATCTGTTTCATTCTAATATTTTAAAACATGATTATTGCGCTAAGTAACCTAAAAGGCGGGTGCGGCTGCACAACACTTTCTCTTGTATTGGCCCATTATTTTTCCCAAAAGAAAAAGCAGGTATTCCTCATCGATCTGACCTATGAAGGATCGCTGGAGGTATTGTATTCTAAATCTATGCTGTTAAACGAGCGGCTTCCATTTGAGTTCTTCACTTCGGACCTCAACAGGATCGAAGTTTTAATTGATAAGCTTCAAGCTGAAAAGGAAGCGATTATTTTGCTCGATCTGCCAAAGGCATTCGCCAATCCATCCCTGATGAGGCTAATGAGGTGTGTGGAAATTTTCATTATTCCCATCCAGTATGGATTATTAAACACTAGCGCTGCAAGCAGATTCGCCCTTTTGAGCTCAAAGATTTCTCCCATGTCAAGCAGTATATTCCTCCCGAATATGAGCTCATCAGGTGGCTTTGATGATGAATTATCTGCCCAGCAAAAATCTTTGCGATCACTCGGCGATCTTTCAAGCGCGATTTCGCTTCATCCGGCTTTGCTTGAGCTCCCAAGCATGAGCCTGCCACCTTCCTGCCTGTATGAACTGGCAGTTTCCCTGGATTTGCTCTACTCAAAATATATAGAACCTAAATGCTAAAATTTAAAATATGAACTGGACCAACTTTATTTCCTATCTGGGAATAGCTTATATTATTTATTATGCCCTTAACCTATCGACAGACCTGTGGCTGAAAAAAAGTGAACTTTCCCAGTCAAATCTTCAAAACCAGTCTTTCCAGGTGATTGATCTGCAAGAATCTATTGACAGCTCGGAGCTGATCGAGGCCGGTGAGGTAATAGGCGACCATACAGGCCTTCAAAGTGGACCCCTTAGCGCAACAGGTGAGCTGGATTTTGATGGACTAATGGCCGCGGCTAGGAGTGAATCAATTGAATGCATCAAAAAAATTGCTTATTAAATGGGCCCGCGTGTCCCAGTTATCTTCTTGGTAGCTAACCTGATTACCTTAATTCTGGCCCAAAGCAACGCTGCTCAGGTGCCTGGCCTGTCCGAGTTTCACCAGGCTAGCGCTGAGATCAGGCACTATTATTTCTCCCTGTCAGATCTCATTTTCGTCATCGGAGCAATCACTGGACTTTTAGGGGGGCTCAGGGTCTATGCCAACTGGCAGGGGGGGCGCCACCATGTGGACCGGCAGGTAGCCGGATGGCTGTTCTCCTGTATTTTTTTAAACCTCTGCGGCGTATTTCTACGGGGATTATTCGGGTTATAATTAATTAATCAAGCATCAAACAAAATCAAAAATGAAAAAAACAAACAAAAGCGCAATTGTCATTCTAGGAATGATCACCATTGCTGTTAATGCGCATGCACAAACTGGGGGAGGAACCACCGGAATCAATGCCGCAACTTCCACATTGACCAGCTACATTGATCCGGTATCCACACTGACGCTGGCCATAGGTGCGGTGGTGGGTATTATAGGAGGGATTATGGTGTATATCAAGTGGAATTCAGGGGATAGGGATATCAGTAAAGAAGTGATGAGCTGGGGAGGATCCTGCATTTTTTTAGTGCTGGTTTCGGTAGTCATCAAAGCCTTCTTTGGGGTTTAAGGGCTAAATTATGGAGCGTTTTTTAATCTACAAGGGGCTCCAGCAGCCCTTGAGCTACAAGGGACTTAAAGGAAAATACATTGGTTGGGGGATTGGCTCCCTGGCTTCAGGGATATTTACCGGAGGGTTGTTTGGAGCGATCTTCAACATGTACCTGGGCGTTTTTTTAAGCCTGGCGTTAGGGGGTGGAATGTTCTGGTATACCTTATACCGGCAAAAGAAAGGACTGCATGATAAAAGACGGGAAACTGGAGTTTTTGTTCATCAAAACAAGATCAGGTTATGAAAAGGAAGGTTTTCGAATTACCCTACATTGGTTATAGCAGTAATGCCGGGATTGACCTGCTTTACACGGCGGCGGGAGATTTCTCGGTGATCATGCAAATTGAAAATCCGGTCACTTTGCTTTGTGCTGATGAGCGGGGGTATTTAAATTACCATGAGCTGCTTTTAAAGGTGATTAAGATCATGGGAGAGGGGCATGTGCTACAAAAGCAGGATGTGTTTATCAAGCGAAACTATAAGCCTGCGGAAAGCAAAGAATATCTTCAGCAGTCTTACGACGCTCATTTTTCAGGCCGGAGATATCATGAGATTAAAACCTACCTTGTTTTAACCAGGCAGGTTGACCGCGGCAGATTTTATGTCTTTGATGCCAAATCTCTAAATGCCTTTTCCAGGACGGTCTTTAAAATCCTGGATTTACTGAACGATTCGGGACTTCACCCAACTTTACTGAGTAAAGCCGAGATGGACCGCTATATCGGACAGTGTTTGGCGATGGATTTCTCCTTCAGGCAGGTGGCCAGAGAAAATATCTCCGTGAGAGATAACCAGCTTGATATCGGAAAACAATCTGTTCGCTGCCTATCCCTGATCGATTGTGACCGGATGGATTTGCCCGGTTCCATGGCTGCCTATCAGCTCAAAAATGACGGAAAAGGTATGCGTGACTTTGCAATGGATAACCTTGCTTTCCTTCATCAGACCCCTGGTTATGATTGCATGATTTATAACCAGGTGATTTCTATTCCCTCTCAGCGTTCAGTCATCTCCTCATTAACATTAAAGCAAAAACGTCATTCCGGGATTCCCGATCCGGCAAACAGGCTATGCATGGAAGATATTTCATCACTGCTGGCTGAGGTGGCAAGGGATAATCAGCTGTTGATTCATGCACACTTCAACATCATGCTCTGCGCGAAAGCGGATAAAATCGATGAGGTCTCCAACTTTATTGAATCTGCTCTATTTTCTATCGGCATCATCCCTTCTAAAAATGCCTACAACCAGCTGGAGCTTTTCAGGGCTTCTTTGCCTGCGAATGCAACCATGCTGAAAGGCTATGATCTGGTGCTGCTGCCGAGCCAGGCAGCGTTATGCCTGATGTTCAAAGAGCAGCTGCAGCAAAATGAAAAATCGGATTTTTTGGTCCGCTTCACTGACCGGATGGGCATTCCGATCGCGATAGATCCGGCAGATCTGCCAATGGAATCGGGAAGAATTTCCAACCGGTCCAAATTCGTGCTTGGCGGGTCGGGATCCGGAAAATCCTTTTTTATGAACAGCCTGGTAGAACAATATCTGCTGTATAACATGGATGTGGTCATCGTAGATACCGGGCATTCTTACAGCGGGCTCTGCGCTTATTACCAGGGAACGTACCTCACTTATTCTGAGCAGAAGCCCATTACCATGAATCCTTTTGCATTCAGTATCGATGAATACAATATTGAGAAGCGCGATTTTTTAAAAACGCTCGTGTTTTTATTACTTAAAGGGCCTCAGGGCGAGGTTTCTACGGTGGAAGATACCGTAATCTCCGGCGTCATCGCTTCGTTTTATAGCGATCATTTTGCCGGTAATAATGATTCTGCGCAGCTGAACTTTGATGTGTTTTATCACTATTCAGTTGCCCGCATCGAAAGCATCTGTCAGGAAGATCACATCTCTTTTGATTACGTCTCCTACCGCTTTGTGCTTAAAAAGTTTTGTCTTGGGCAAGAATTCGGGGAACTCCTTAATTTATCCACTGATGCATCTTTACTCGAAGAAAAACTCGTGGTTTTTGAAATCGATTCCATCCGGGAGCACAGAGTCCTTTTTCCAATAGTCACCATGATTATCATGGATGTCTTTCTTCAAAAAATGCGGCTTCGCCACCACCAGCGTAAAGCATTGATTTTAGAAGAGGCCTGGAAAGCGATCGCCTCAGAGCTCATGGCCTCCTACCTGGTGTACATGTATAAAACAGTCAGAAAGTTCTATGGAGAGGCGATTGTAGTGACCCAGGAACTGGAAGATATTATCTCGAGTAAAACCGTAAAAAACAGCATCATTGCCAATTCCGACACCGTGTGTCTTTTAGATCAGGGCAAATTCAGGGATGATTATGAAAAGGTTGCCTCACTGCTTTCGCTTAGCGAGGGAGAACAGAAAAAAATCTTTACCATCAATCAGCTTGACAATAAAAAAGGGCGCAGTAAATTCAAGGAAGTCTATATAAAAAGGGGCAACTCAGGGGAGGTATATGGCGTAGAGGTTTCTTTAAAACAGTACATGACTTTTTCTACCGAAAAACCTGAAAAGCGGGCACTGGAACGATACCTCAGCCTGCATGGGGAATACAGAAAAGCCCTGGATGCCTTTATCTCAGATTTCCAGGCCGCTAATCTTTCTTTAAGCGAATTCATCAAAAAAGTTAACCTAAACCAGTAGACATGAAAACAATATTCTTTTTTCTGCTTATGATCCTGGGATCAGTAAAGCTACAGGCGCAGATTTATATAGACCCTACTACCTCAGCTGCGATGGCCACCCAATCGGTGATGATCAATAGCCAGCTGAGCTCTTCTGGTGAAAAACTTACCCTCTTACAACGCGCACAACTTGCAGTAAGCGCTGAGCTGGGCATTGCCAATGATCTGCAAAGCCGGATCTTTCGCGGCTTAAGTGAAGTTTCTTCCGCGGTGAGTTCGCTTCTTGCCGTAGCAGACATTTATGATATCACCCAAGATATTATCCGCGATGGTCAGAAAGCGGTTGCGGTTGCGGGTAAAAACCCTGCCCTCTTGCTCTTTGCCCAAAGCGGGGCAGAAGAATTTCACGCCAGGGCATTGCGTTTATCTGCCCAGGTGAGCAGTTTTGTGCTGCACGGATCTAGAGATAACCTGATGGATTCCGGCGAGCGCGCCAAGCTTCTTGGAAAAATTGTCACTGAGCTATCTATTATCAGGGGAGTGGTTTATGGAATCTACCGGGTGATGTATTGGGCCTCGATACGCGGATTTTGGAATTCAATCAATCCTTATGCAGGCTTTATCAATTTAGATAAACGCATTGCAGATGAGGTGTTGGCGAAAAGTAAACTTTTGAAAAGATGAGAATGGTATTTATCTCGCTACTGGTGCTGATTTGGACCGGCAGCCTGGCGCAGATCAATGTCGCTTTACTCCATCAGCTCGTCGATAACAGCCGCTCTGAGCATTCCAGGCAAACCGAGCTAAGAGGCAAACAGGCCATATCCTCCGCCACTGAAGAGATCAATAGGTCGCAGGCGAGTCAGCTCAAAACAACTTACCGCGATATCCAGAAAAAGTTTTCCGCCGTCGGCATGGCCATAGAGGGTGTACAGATTGGAATGGAAGCCATTCCGCTGGTGGATAAAATTAGCGCCGATCAGCAGAAACTGATGCAACTCTTACGCGCCTCACCTGGCTTATCACTGCTGGCGATAAGTAGCGAAATTGATTTTGCTTACCGCTCGCAAATGCTGCTGCGATACCTTTATGGACTGATTTTAAGCGCAGGAGAATTAAACGCCATGTCCCGGTCAGACCGTCAAATGCTCACCAGCTTTGTCATCAGTGAACTTCATTCCATTTCGCTAAATCTCTCTGGCTTAGTCAATGCCCTGACGGCTGCCAAAAGAAAAATCAAGCCTGCTGCGAAACTCTTTTCTGATACCGGCACGCGGGATAAGCAGCTGGCATCAAGTATTCTATCCAGACTCAAACAGATCAGCAAAAAATGAAAAAGTGGATATTGCTACTCTTAGCTGCAGGGCTCTTTGGGTCTTCCAGCGCGCAGATGATTGTTTTTGATCGTGATCACTTTCTAACTGTAAATGAGAATGGGATGGTCAGGATTTCTGCTGAAATGGCCACACATAATTATTACGATACCATTCATGAGCGGCTTTCTGATATTAAAATCAATATCGGGGCCCTGGTGCTGACCGAGGAGCTCATCTACCGCTCACTTACCCAGGTAGATCAGGGAATGAAAAGTATCCTTGCGGTTAAAGAAATTTCCACACTCATCGCGGAGATTTTTTCAGAAACCAATCAGATGATCGCCTTTGCATCAAAACATCCTCATCTTCTTCTTTTTGCAGAGCAGGTATCAAGCCAGCTTCGCCAGCGGGGTGCAGCGCTGGTTGAAAACGTATCCTCAGTAGTGCTTTCCGAGAAAAGTGACCTGCTGCTAAATTTTGAAAAACGCGACGCGCTGCTTAAAAAGATTTCTTTAGAATTAAGGGTGATCAGGGCCCTGGTTTATTCGATGCGAAAAAGTATGTACTGGGCCTCAAAACGCTCACTATTTTCCCAGCTCAACCCATTCAGAAATTTCATCAACATTGACAGACAACTGGTTTTAAAAATCATTAACAACTATAAAACGCTAAAAAAATGAAAGCTTTAACTTTTTTATTTTGCCTGGCCTGGCTACCCCTGGCCCTGAGCGCTCAGGTGGCCATCCATGATCAGGCCATCATCAATCAGCAGGAACGTATGGTGTTTAAATCCTGGGACGCTGATAAATTTACACCAAAACCCGGATTTTTAGGACTCAATCCCATGTACTGGATGACCTGGGGACTCCATCCCAATTATCCTGATACTGACCTTCGCCCCCTGAGCCCCACCGGGCCGCAAACGCTCCGGCTTGGACTGATTGCAGCAATGAGATCTTCAGCAGATGCCTATAAGCTTCATGCCGATACGATCCGCAATACAGCGCTATCAAGCTATGCCGCTTATTCTGCCGCGCTATCCAGTGCTGATCCTTTATGGCAGATTTATTACCGTTCAGCGCTATCCCCACTGGATGATTTACCGAAAATCCCTTTAGGTTCATTGACATCCGCGCAAAGAAAATATTTAAGCGAAACAGGCATGATTTCCTGGTATACCCAGCAGCATCAGGCCTTAGCCGAGCGACTTCACCTGGCCAGGACAACCCATATGGAAAGAGGATCAAGAATTCTTTTATACCACAGGTTACTTCTAGAATACCGCAAATTGCAGGCTGCATGGGAAGATAAAATTCGGAGAAGCAAAACTTACCTGCGTCTTTCTTTACAAAGAGAAAAGATCAAGGAAAGGTCCAAGGGCTTTAAAGATCAGAGTTTAAATGATATAGAGATCGCAGATAAAGTACTCAAAAACTCAAAGTTATGAACACCGGATATTTTGTATTTTCTTCACTCGCTAAAGTAAATGCTTTGGCGGCTGATGTGCCAGACTCATTTAAAGAAACCTTCAATTTTCTCCAGGGGAACGGCGTGTATGAAGAGGGAATGATGCATTTTTTAAAAACCATGAAGCAGACCATATGGAGTCATTATGATGTGTTTTTAGCAGACGCGCAGGCGCTGAGCGCGATATTTATGCTCATTTTTTTCGCTGCGAGAAGTTACGGGATGATTTCCGGGGATAAGCGGCTGGAAATTATGCCCCTGCTGCGCCCATTCGGGCTGGTCATGGTAATTCTCTGGTGGCCAGCTTTTACAAAAGTGCTTGCCTATCCGGGGGAACTGATCGAAAACAGAACCGAAGAACTTTTTGACGGAAGCCAGACGCACATCAATGACCTGCGCATGCAAAGGGCAAAGCTAATGGTCGATGTTGCCGATGAACTCTTTAAGCTTCAGGCGAGCACCGAAGTGGCCAAAACCGAGGCGGATACCTGGTATGAAAATGCCTGGGAATCAGTAAAAAGTTCAGTTAAAGAAGGTTTTGCTGAAGTCTGGAACCCGGTCGTAGAGATGCGGAACCGGCTTCAGATTAGTCTTCAGCTTCTGGCCAGTTCGCTACTGGAAACCCTTGCTATCTGGGTGCTGCGAATTAGTGTATATGTGATTTTTATTGTACAGATTATCTTTTCCACCATCTTAATTATCCTGGGACCCTTCTCTGTAGCGGCCAGCATTTTGCCCTGGTATCAAAGATCTTTTACCGAATGGATTGCCCGGTTTATATCGGTAAGTTTATATTCAGGTATTGCATATCTTGTGATGTATGTAGCCTCACTCTTTCAGCAGTATGCGCTGGAAGCGGAGATTTCCAGATACACCGAGCTGCTCAGCGGGGATGGAGAAAGTATTGAAAAATTAAGCTGGTTTGCCGCAAACGGGGTACTCTCTTTCGGGGTTGTCATCATAACCTTTATTATCGGCGCACTCACCATGTTTACCGTTCCGAGCATATCCACCTGGATTGTAAGTACTTCGGGCGTAAGTTCCGCAGCGAGCGCAATGGGAAGCGGGGCATCCAGAATGAGTCACATGGCTACGGCCGCAATCTCGGGAGGATAGCCAAGATGATCGTCAAAAACATTGAGGCCAAGGTACGCCTGGCTACATTTTTATCTGCTATGAGCTTTGTTTTAGCTTTAGCCATCTCTTTGGCAGTTTCCTATTTTGCTTACCGGCAGGTTTCTGATTCCAGAAAATCCATTTATGTGCTTCAGGATGGCGTCAATCCCATGCTGGCGAAAAGAACTGATATTGAACTCAACAGGGGCGCGGAGTACAGGGCGCATATCGCCAGATTTCATACCCTTTTTTTCTCGCTCATTCCTGATGAGCGCTTTATCGAGTCTCAGATGCGTGAGGCGATGTACCTGATTGATGAAAGCGGTGCCCAGCAGTATAATAACTTAAAAGAGCGGAATTTTTTCAGTGCCGTGCTTTCTTCTTCTGCAGTACTCACCATCCGTATGGATTCGATTTCTCTAGATGAAAAGCGGGGTTACTTCCGGTATTACGCCACTCAGCGGATTGACCGGAAAAGTGCAGTGACCCTCAGATCGCTCATCACCGAGGGACGCCTTCGCGACCTGCCTGCACGCTCAGAACATAATCCCCATGCAGTATTGATCACCGCCTGGAAAACCCTTGAAAACCAGGACCGTTCTACGGTTGAAAAAAATCCACTTTAATCCGATAAGCAATGAACAAACCAAAAATTTCTCTGGCTGCTGCCCGGACGGGCTTTGCCATGTTTTTTTTCCGGGCAATCTCCTTTCTGAAATCACATAGTGAATCCCACCCCAAGGTTTTTTTCTCGGCAATGGTGCTCACAATGGCCTTCTCGGCGCTAGTGAGCTTCACTGTACTTCGCCAGCCGCCTTCTGCTAAACCAATGATTAATATGGCTGAAACTGCGCCCGGGCTTAAACTGCCGGCGGGTCCTGAAGCATTGCTTGAAGTAGTGGCCTTGCAGGCAGAACTTAAAACCTTTTTAGATAAAAAAACACCAGATGCTCAAGATAGCTCAAGGATGGAGGAAATCTTGGACAGAATTCAGCAACTCCATTCAAAATTAAAACGGCCATGAATAAAATAGACTTTAAAAAGCCACGCTACGTCATCCCTTTGATATGTCTTCCATTCATCCTGCTTTTGTTTTATGTCTATCAGCGTAGCAGGTCAATTAATAAAGATCCCCGCACGCCCGAGGCTGAATTGCAGACCGGCATTTCCGGGGTATCAGCGGAGGTCCGCGGTAAGGGAATTGAAGATAAGCTTGAAGCCTTTAAGCGCCGATATAAAAAAGGAGATGGATATACCGCCCTGGAAACCATTGATCTTGAAAAGAGTGATGAGGAAAAGATGACATCTGCTTATAACAACAGGGAAAAAAGAATGCTTGATTCCATTAGCGCCGCCCTGAAATCCCGCAGAGATGTTTCTCTGGCACAGGGGTCCAATCTGGTTGCAACCAGGTCAATCTATCCAGATAGAGGTTCCAAGATTCAAAACAAAAGCGCCACTCAAAAAGAACTTGAGGAAATATTATCGGCTTATCAGCGGTCAGTAAATAAAGAACCCACCAGGCCCGCTGATCCCATGACGCTATTCCGCGCGCAGATGGCCATTGTAGATAGCATGAACAAGGCCTCACTGGCGCCAATAAAATCAACTGAAAAATTAAAGACGCAAATAATCAATGTCCAGTTAAAAGAAGATCCTCCGCCATTACAGGCCAGAAAGCAGCAATACCGGCCTGCAGATTCCCTGACGGTGCTTGCAAGTAGGGAATCTCCAGAGCTGATGCAGGCAATGATTGATCAATCGCTGACAGGATTCAATGGCTCACGCGTTGGCATCAGATTGCTAGACGATATCCGCATCGGGGAGCAATTAGTTAAAAAAGGCACTTTGGTTTATGCGCTCATTACCGGGTTTTCTGCTCAAAGGGTACTGATGAGTATATCTTCAATTGCCAATCAGGGTGTTATCTTCCCGGTGAAGCTGGAGATTTATGATCTGGATGGGATTAAGGGTATCTATGTACCGGCCTCAGCTTACCGTGAATTTAGCCGGGAGCTTGCATCTAGCTCGGTTTCAGGAATCACGATGCAAGCATCCACTGATCAAAACCAGCAGCTCATGAGTCTACTCGGGCGGATGTTTCAGTCGACTACCGGAGCGGTGAATAGAATGATACGTTCCAACAAAGCAAAGATACGCTATCCTTCAATGATCTATCTGATAGATGCGTCAACCACTACTAAAAAATAAACCGCTGTTATGAAAAATTTAAGCGCCAACATCATCGTTTTTTTTGCAATCTGCAGCTGGATTTTTTCCGCTCATGCATCCGCAAATCCATTGCCTGTTATTTACATCAGCACTACAAGTGCTGTCCATTTACGCTCACCAGAGCCCATCAGTTATGTCGATTTACCCACTGGCAAAATTTCCGGAGACCTGCCACTGAAAAATCTGCTTCGCCTTCGGATTTTGCGTCAGGATTCTTCTGTTAGCTATCCCCGTGAACTGGGTATTCTAACTGTTACCGGAGAACAGTTTCTGGCCCAGTATCGCATCATTCTGGTCTCACCACAAGCAGCGCAGGCGAATAGCGAAATAGAAATACTGCCCCAACATATGCTTCCGCTTGTGCCTGCTGCATCATCATTGTCTACGCCCCAGATCCGGACAAAGGCCATCGAGGTGATATCCAGTAAGCCGATAAGGTCGCTGGCTAAAGCTAGCAACCAGGGCATCAGCCTCAGCGTGCATCAGATATTAAGCTGCGGGGAGCTGATTTTTTTAGATCTTGGCTTTGAAAATGCTACGGCACTGGAATATCAGATTGATCGGATAAGCTTTAGTATCAGCGATAAAAAAATCCTTAAGGCCACCAATTTTCAGCAGTTCCCCCTGAAAATAAAACAAGCCTTGCATCCCCTGGATAAATTTTCCAAGCAGGGGAGAAACATTTATGTCCTTGATAAAGCTACATTTTCTTCGGATAAAAAACTGGTCATTGAGCTAAGTGAAAAACAGCCCTCATCCAGACTGGTCAGCTTATCATTAAATTATCGCGACATCCTCTCTGCAGATAGCTTTTAGGATTTTTAGCCTGTTTAAAGCGTCAGAAAATTCACTGCTTTCCAGCCATCCAAAGCTTGATCACGCGAGAGTGAATTGCATCATCAAACCTTAATTCATTATGGAAGAACGCAGCGAGCTGATCGGGCTACACCGGTTTATGCAGTTTACCATTTATTTTTTTGTATTCCTGGATCTGCTGTATTTTATCATCATTCCAGCCATTCCCGGGATTCATCTCCAATCGATGCAGGCGCTGGTGAATCTGCACCAGGTGATGAGCAGGGTTCAGATTTATGAACATCCTTTATACAGCAGGATTTTTATCATGCTGCTAGTGATGCTGGTAGCTATTGGAACAAGGAGTAAAAAGCAAAGGACGCTTTCCCCAAAACGGCATATCCTTCTTCCGCTATTTATTAGCCTTGTGCTGCTCTTTGCAGGTATTCTGGTTTATTCGCTGGAAGTTTCATGGCGTAATTTCTCACCAATGGTTTTTCAGGCAATATACGGTATGCTGCTTTTAAGCGGAACAATTGTTCTGCACATCGCGATGGATAACATTTCCAAAATCATTTCTTCCAAACTGGGCAAAGATAAGTGGAATGTGGAAGGAGAATCTTTTATGCAGGAGACCAGGCCAAGCGAGATCGCGCATGCGGTGAGTATCCCTATGCTGTTTTACTATGAAAAAAAAGTCAGAAAAGGATTTATCAATATTGAAAATATATTCCGGGGAACCTTGCTCATTGGTACGCCTGGTTCTGGGAAATCTTTTGGCGTAGTGATTCCCTTTATCCGGCAGCTGATCGATAAGGGATACACGATGTGTCTTTATGATTTTAAGTTTCCCGATCTGGCTTCGCTGGCTTACCGCCGCTACTTATCAGCACAAAAGGCTTCGCCATCCGGACGCAAGTTTAACGTTGTGAACTTAAACCAAGTTGAGATGAGCAGAAGGGTAAATGTTTTCCGGCGTGATTATATTGCCACCCTGGCAGATGCTGCCGAAACGGCTGAAGCGCTGGTAGAAGCGCTTAAAAAAGGAGATAAGTCAGGAGGAAGTGACCAATTTTTTACCCAAAGTGCTATAAATTTTTTAGCCGCCTGCATTTATTTTTTTGCCCGCTATGAATCAGGCCGCTATTCCTCGCTTCCTCATGTGCTCGCCTTTTTAAACCGGTCTTATCAGGAAATTTTCGACTGCTTGGTAAGTAATATAGAGCTGGCCTCACTATTATCACCATTCATGAGCGCTTACCACGCCAAGGCATTCGATCAATTGGAAGGGCAGGTGGGCACTTTGAAAATATTTATTTCCCGGCTCGCCACCCTGGAAACATTCTGGGTATTCTCGGGCGATGATTTTTCGCTCAAGATCAGCGATCAGAATTCACCATCGATACTGGTGTTAGCAAATGATCCCTCTACGCAGAATATCAATTCCGTCTGTTATTCAGTAGTGCTTAACCGGCTGACCAGACTCATCAATTCCAAAGGCAATCTGCCAAGTGCGTTGATACTGGATGAGCTTCCGACGATTTTTGTACACCGCATTGAAAACCTGATCGCCACTGCACGGTCTAATAAAGTGGCCGTACTGATGGGTTTGCAGGAACTTCCGCAGTTCCATCAGCATTACGGGAAAGAGGTCGCCAATACTATCTGTTCGGTCGTAGGAAATGTGCTTTCAGGATCTGTCAGGAGCAAAGAAACACTGGACTGGCTGGAAAAGCTTTTTGGCAAGATCAAACAGGAATCTGAAAGTCTCTCCATTGACCGTTCAAAAACTTCGCTTTCTTTATCTGAACGCCTGGAATACCTCATCCCATCAGGTAAAATTGCCTCACTTGGAACTGGAGAGATGGTAGGGATGCTGGCCAGAGAAGCCGATCATGCATATAAAGGTAGTTTTTCTCCTTCAGTGGTCAATTGCAAAATAAATTTAGACCTAAAAGCAATCGCTCAGGAAGAATCCCAGCCAATAGAACTTCCAAGGTATTATGATTTCAAAGGCAATAAACAGAAAGTTCTCACAGAGAATTTTGCAAGAATCAATAAAGAAGTGGACGGCGTGGTTTTGCGTTGCCTGAGAACAAACAGCTAAGTCCAAACTTTTAAACCGAAATTTTTATGGAAAATTTTAATGGAACTATCGCATTGGTAAGCGAAATAAATGGTGGCGTAGTTAAACAGATGCAGATCGGCATCATATCCGCAATTGACCCGCTGCTTGGCAAAGTAGATATTACCTTTGCCAGTCTGCAAAAAGAGCAGTTTGCCCTTCATCAGGTCCATGTGCTTAAAGACAGGCATTCGCTGTATCAGCTGCTGATGTCGGCTTCGGGCAGTATACCTTTAGGAGATTTCAAAACCCTTTTCAAAGTAAATATGCTTCAGGATCGGGGAGACCCTTCCGCTTTGCTGGATGCCTTTCAGCTTTTAAAGTTCTCCCCATCTGCCACAGCACTGGCTACTGATCCGCTTGGTGAGCGTTTGCATGTGGCTGAAATCCCGCAGCAGGCCAATCTTCATCATCCTAAGCGATGAGAATGCTTGCTTCCGTCTTTCCACTATCTGTGCTGTTAATTTCGCTATGCTGCACTTGCCCGCTGAAAGCCCAGGTAAGTTGGCCGTTGAACAGATTTATTCCAACCAGCGCCTTTGGCTTGAGAATACATCCCATTACTAAAATATGGCAGTTTCATTCCGGAACAGACCTGCGCGCTCACTATGAGCCGGTGATGTCGGTAATGGCCGGCATGGTGAGTGATAGCGGAGAGAACAGCATTCTTGGAAAATATGTAAAAATTAACCATAGAGGAATAGAAAGCATTTATGCTCACCTCTCCAAAGTTTTTGTCATCCCCTCTGAGCAGGTGCACAGTGGGCAGGTACTAGGCATCTCAGGAAACTCCGGCAGATCCACTGCGCCTCATTTGCATCTATCTATTAAAGTGGCCGGAAAATTCATTGACCCTGTGCGAACCCTTGAAATTCTGAAAACTACAAACCAAAACAATCTTATGGAAAACCTAGCGCCCATTCAAAATGATGAGCTGCCTTTAGCTGTGCTGCTTTCATTGCTTAACCATCACAGTTCGATTTCTTTATCTCCGCTCCAGGCAAAACAGTATGGGGTAGAAGTGGCAGATCAGTTACCAACAGAAGAGGAGGCGAATGATGGAAAATAAATCACGCCCCTTGCATGAACAGGTTGCATCAACACTCATTGAGCAATTGAAGAAAGGGACTGCCCCGTGGCAGAAACCATGGAATACAGAGGGAATGCCCATTCAGATGCTGCCTTACAATGCGCAAAGTGGTAACAGGTATAAAGGGATTAATGCCATGAATTTGCTGCTCTCGGGCTACGAGGACCCCAGGTGGCTCACCTTTAAGCAGGCTGAATCCATGGGCGCCAAAATCCTTAAAGGCGAAAAAGGAACCATGATTCAGTTCGTCAAAACCCATGAGCAAAAAACGATGCGGGATGAAAAGGGTAGCATGGTCTTTGATGAGCTGGGGAATCCAGTAAAGCAAAGACTTCCGCTATCCCGGCCTATAGTTTCATCGGCCTGGGTTTTCAATGCCCAGCAAATATCAGGACTTGAAGCCATAGTAAAAACGGGCCCCAAAGAAATTTCATGGGATCCCATGGAACGCGCAGAAGCGCTGATAAAAAACAGCAGTGCAGAAATCAATCATCGCTACATTGATTCCGCTTATTATGACGTGAGATACGATGCAATTACTTTGCCTGAGCGGTCCCAGTTTGCAGCGGCTGATCTGTATTATGCCACCGCCCTGCATGAGCTGGCGCATTGGACAGGACATCCCTCCAGGTTAGACCGGGCAAGTTTACTTCATAATGGTATGATTGAGTACAGCAAGGAGGAGCTTAGGGCAGAAATTGCCTCGATGCTAATTGGATCTGAACTTCGAATCGGACATGACCCCGGACAACATGCGGCATATGTAGAAAGTTGGGTTTCAGTACTCGAGGATACCCCATTTGAAATTCATGCTGCGGCGGCTGATGCGGAAAAGATCTTTGAATATTTATTAGCCATCGAGCGAAAACAAAGTATTGAGCTTGATCCCACAATGCTGGCTTCAGCAACGGAGACTCCAAGACCTTTTCTTTCAACGGGCGATGAGATCCTATATAAGGACCAGATTTATAGGGTCGAGGGGCATTTGAAACAGGGGCGGCTTCGCATGGAGCAACTGCCTTCTGGCATACAGTTTACCCTTTCTAGTGCAGACCCGCTATATGGTGAGTTGCTGGAGAAAAAAATCGCTCAGCATCCATTGATTTCCCTTGAGCAGATTTCAGCCGAAACATTAAAAAATAATTTACCATCATCAACCAAAAAAAGATAAGACTATGAAAACACCATTTGATGTGAAGGAGCTTCCGCTTTCCAAGCTTGAAGCGTTAGGTATTTATCATGATCAACAGTTGCTGCTTTCTCCCTCGCAGGTCCAGGCCCTCCTTGCTGGAAGACGAACGGATCTGATCTCCCTGCATGAAATCAAAGGGGCAGATTTTCTTATTGAGCGGTTAGATGCCAGGCTTTCCCTGCGCAGGCAGGATTCTGGCGAAGTTGAACTATTCATTCACCCCATTTATAAACAGCCGCGCGTTCATCCTTTGCTTAATCACCAGGAAACCCAGGAGCTGATCAGCGGCAAGCGAAGTTTCATAGGGAAAGCTGTTGAGCAGGAAGAGGGCAGGTCAACCATGGTGAACATTGAATACGATCCGTTAACTAAAGACTTTGTCAGTTATGATGTGTCCAAAGTCCAGGCCCCTGACCGGGTAAATGGCATGCTGCTATCTGAGGAAGAAAAATCCACTTTTCGCAGAGGAGAAGTATTGGAACTTGAAGACGGGACCCGTTTAAGGCATCGCGCTATAGCGCTTAATGGGATCTTATCTGACCGCAAAGCGCTGGTGCTTTCGGTGCTACTTGACGGCGGTATCAGCTATCTGCTTCTTCGGGGCATTGCTGCGCTGCAAGAGAACGCCCAGCAGCTCGATCACCGAACGCCAGCGTTTAATCAGGCGCTTTCAGAAATGGAGGGCGCAAGAAAGTTGCGGCACCGGACCGAAGATATCCCTGCCCGGCAGACAGAACCTGCGATGAGAAAAATATCAAGGTGATTTAGTTCAGTTTAATTACCAGTTCACTTAAAACAGAAAACACATGGATCAGAATAACTTAGCATATTTGCAAAAATCACTCGCCTATTTAGGCTTTGGGACACGCTTAAATTCGGTATTGGAGGATGCGATTTACAAAGGATCCCGCTCATTCTCTATCGGTATCAATCAACGCTATATCCCGGCAGAATTTCGCTCAGACCCTTCAAAAGGAGTTGACAACATGCACTTTGAAATTCGCTTCAGCCGCTCAGCAACCAGTGAGGTCTATTTTTTAAATGCAGTTGAGGCCAAACTGCAACGCTATAATTCCACTGAACCGGTAAATAAACGATTCGACATCGTACAGGATCATAGAATGACCGCCCTTCAGTGTTATAAGCTGATGTGCGGGCTTTCTTTGCAAAAGGACATTTTTGTCAAGGATTTGGATAACCTAGAAAAAGATAGCCGGAAAAGAGTGACCGTCTGGTTCAAGCTCGATCTTGGAGTAACCGATAAAAATGGCGAGCATCCTTTAAAATGGTTTTTTCCTGAATATGGCTTTAACCTTCAGCAAACCATTGAAAAATATCCGTTTATGGATTTTCAGGACGAGGAGAAAAAAATGGCGAGCATTAAGGCACTCAGTTACGGCAATTTAATTTCTCTATCTATGGAGCTTGATGGAAAGAAGATTCCTGTCTATGTTTCAGCAAACCCGGAGCTTAAACGCCTGGACGTCTTCGATACTGAAATGGTTCCCCTGACCAGGCAGCAACTGTTTCCAGATTTTTCAGAAATGCAAAATTCCAATAACCAATCTTTGGCAGTTCCATCCACCCAGACGCCGGATATCATTACGGAAGTTAATGAACGCACAAATTCTGTTAATTTTAAAAGATAACATTTGTCTTAAAATCAGGGCTGTATGATTGATGTCTAGGTAACGATTGCTCTCTAGACCGTGAGGAAATACAAAATCGCTCTTTAGGTTTGACAAAGTTTATATTAACCATGCTTTCTGCCCATCAATTTAGTTTTATCTGTTTGAAAAGGAATGTGATTCGTTTAGAATGCTTTTCAGTGAGTCTGTAAAAGGAGAAAGCCCCATATTTCTAAGGGGCTATATTTTATGTTCTATTGACATCCGTCTTTAAAACTAAACCAAACAAACTAAATACTCAGACAATCTATTCCGAGAATTGTTTTTAAACGTTTTTTATTCTTGAGGTCCAAGTGATTTTTGCGCAATATAAAAGAGTTTGCTGGCCTGATGCCGCCGAAAAAGCTCAATATTGCTTTAAGGAACACTTCAAGACTCACATTTTAATGCCCTTTGCCCCATTATTCCAATCTAATTTTTTGCACAACTGTTAAACTTAACGATCAATTATAACAGAGTCATGCTGTTTTCAGTAGTAGCGGTTACAGGTTTTCAGACTAATTTCATCATCAGCATGGCGATGGTAAAACAAAATATCTTATTGATTTTCAAAGTATTCTGAAAAATATTCATTGTCCATGCAACACTTTCAATTTTTTTGCATCTAGTATATAACAAATCGCATATAGCCGATCAGACAAAACTATTTTATGAGCAGGTACTTATTAACGCTATGCATTGTCTTTCAATGCATTCTCATCTCAAATCAGGCTACGGCCCAGCAAAACAAATTTCAGCTTTCAGGAACACTTATAGATAGTGTTTCGGGAAAACCAGGGGAATTTTTTACCATTGCGCTTAGCAAGGATTCAACCGTGATCAAAAGCGCTGTTTCCAATGAACATGGGAAATTTTCTTTTTCCGGAATTGTGGAAGGAAACTACAAAGTTATTATTGGCGCCTTGGGATATAAATCGAAAACTATTCTGGTGAAGCTCAGCCGTGATACGGATCTGAATAAAATCCTAGTGGTTTCATCAGGTAATGAACTTGGAGAAGTTGCTGTCGCAGCCAGCAGGCCGCTGATTAAACAGGAGCCGGACAGAATCGTTTATGATATTCAGGCAGATGCAGAAAGTAAGGTGCTTTCTGTGATGGATATGATGCGAAAAGTTCCCCTATTATCAGTTGATGCGGATGACAACGTCAAACTCAAAGGAACTGGTAATTACCGTATTTTAATTAATGGAAAGCCTTCAGGAATTCTGACACGAGATCCAAAAGAATATTTAAAAAGTATGCCTGCAGCCGGTGTGCAAAAAATCGAAGTCATTACCACACCACCATCGAAGTATGAGAGCGAAGGATTATCAGGAATAATTAACATCATCACTTCCAGAAAGATGGACAATGGCTACAACGGAAACTTAAATGCCCGTTACCAATCTCCAGGTGGACCCAGCGGAAACCTGAACTTTACCATTAAACAAGGCAACTTTGGTGCAAACTTTTATGCAGGGACCGGCGTTTGGCAGGTAGATGGCGTAAAAATCACCGATGCAAGAAACAGCCGCGGCGTAGCGATTCCATCAAGCCTGAATTCACTAGGTTTTCAGCAAACCGATAATAAATGGGCCTGGGGGGGAGGAGAGTTAAGTTATGAGATCGACTCATTGAACCTGATAACAGTAGAAATTAATCCCTACGCCGGTTATAACCAGCAAAACCTGAATCAGCATTTTGATTTGCGGGATGGCTCGGTATTATCTTCCTATGATCTCGACGGAAAAACCCGTTATGAATGGGGAGGAACAGATTATACTTTCAATTATCAAAAAGGCTTCAAGGATAAAAAAGAGCACCTGTTGACTTTTTCTTATAAGTTTTTCGACAGTTCAGAGCCGCAAACCAACGATGTAATGTTTAACAACCGGTTAAATTTTACAGGTGTGAATTACAGACAAGATAATGTGAGCAGCTCGAAGGAACAAACGGCCCAGATTGATTACGTAAACCCCTGGAAGAAATTAACATTGGAAGCCGGAGTAAAGGCAATATTAAGGCGGGGTGATAGTGATTTCCAATACCTTGGTTTTAATTCAGCTCAAAATAGCTACATCATAGATCCGGCTCAGAGTAATGTTTATGGAAATGATCAGAATATATTTGGTGTTTACAATACCTATACGCTCAAACTTAAAGACTGGACTTTCAAAGCAGGCGCCCGCCTGGAAGGAACTTATGTTACAGGTAATTTCGAAACTACCAGCACAAGTGTAAAAACATATTATTTTAACCTGATCCCTTCGGTATCTTTCAACCGGACTTTAAAAAACAGTCAGAGTTTAAGCCTTGGTTTTACCCAGAGAATTCAGCGACCAGGGATATGGAACCTGAACCCCTTTGTAGATAAATCGAGACCTAATTTTGAATATTTCGGGAATCCTGATTTAGATGCGACGTTAAGTAACAATTTCGAACTGACCTACAGTAACTTTAAAAAAGGATCGTTAAACTTAAGCTTAAGCTATAATTTCGCTAACAATACCCAGCAGGAGGTTTCGACCTATTTTCCTGCAGAAAACCTGACCCGTGTTACTTCATTTAATATTGGTAAAACCCGATTATTAGGTACCAACGCCAATTTTAATTATCCTTTAACGGCAAAATGGAATCTGAACGTTAGTGCCAATATAAATTACATTTGGCTGGAAGGTATGATTAATGGAGTGCTGGCACAAAACAGTGGCCTAACCGGGTACTCTAGTTTTACCACCAGTTATAAATTTGAGAAAACCTGGAAAACAAGTGTGTCTTTTAATTATGGAGCACCAGATGTAATGTTGCAAGGGCAATCTAACAATTATTATTACCTGGGATTTAGTGGCAGCAAGGATATTATTAAAGATAAACTAACTGTATCTGCCATGGTGGCGAACCCTTTTCAAAAAAACCGGGAGTACAGGAGTTTTACAGAAGGCGTGAACTTCACGCAGGAGCGCATTCGCGAAAACCCATTCAGACGGGTAAGCTGCTCACTAAACTGGAAATTTGGAAAACTTAAAGGATCAATTAAGAAGAGTGAGCGCAGTATCAATAACGATGATACAAAAAAATCGTCTAATTAATGCTTGTTAACTTAAAGCATTATTCGGTTTAAAAAAAAGTTGTACTTCATTCAATCAGAGCTTTTATCATCATTTGGCATAAAAAAAAGCAGATACAACTGAATGTATCTGCTTATAAATCCCTTTTAATTTGTGTGTCAAAAGTGATAGTGCGTCATGTTATATTTCTCAGGCTTCGCCTAAGGTAACCTAAGTTATACATCAGTTAGTTCCAGATGTACAATTAGAGATACGGTATTAATCCGATTTAGGTTTTTAAGTATTTACCCCTTTGATGAGTTTGATTTGACACAGATTTTACCGCTTAACCCAAGATTAACTATTCATCTTCAGGTTTTCTCTTTTCTATAATTGAATATTTAATCCCTGCTGACGGTACTCATCTGCCGATATTTAGGTGGCTTTTTTATTATGATCAAAGTAATACAGCACCAGGATTCAACTCGTATGGGGCTTTACCCTGCTCGAAAATGCGGGTTAACTCAGTTCCTTCTACAGTAATTTTTTCGCCCACTTTTCTAATCCAGTTTCCTTCCCTCAAACCAATTACTTTAGTATCGTTTTGAGTCAAAAATTCTTTTATACGGGTTTCTCTGGTCTCACCATTATGTTTTAAATCCGGATTTGAATCTAGATAGTGTGGGTTAATATTAAAGGGAACAAGGCCCATACAATCAAAAGAGGAAGGATAAACAATGGGCATATCATTGGTGGTTTTCATGTTGATTCCGCCGATGTTACTGCCTGCACTGCAACCAAGGTAAGGTTTGCCAGTTTCAATGTTTTCTTTTAAAACTTCCATTAACCCTAGATCATGCAGCTTTTTCACCAAAAGGAAGGTATTACCTCCACCGGTGAAAAACCCTTTTGCATTCTCAATAGCCAAAGTTGGATTCTTAAACTCATGAAGGCCCGAAACTTTAATATCTATGCCCTGAAAAAAGGTTGCTGCTTTCTTAGTATAATCTTCATGACTCATCCCACTAGGCCTTGCGTAAGGAATAAAAACGATCTCATCTAGCCCTGAGAAAAGTTCAATGATTTCATCTGTCAGATAAGCTAGGTATTCTCCGCCGTATAACGTTGTGGTTGAAGCCAATATTATGTTCATGCTCAATGTTTATGCTTGCCAGCTAAATAACTGGTATATTACAAAAGTAAAAATCTTCGCCGTTATTCCCAGCCCCGATACCAAACGTTCAGTAGGTGGTACTTTGACTCAAGTATCCAGTCTCACAACTCCAATATTCGATCTTTCGTATGATATTAGGCCATGCTCGGCAAACCTTCAACAACGTCCCTCTTCCTGACTGTGCTGAGCGTCTTCAACCTCGTGCCCAGATATCCCGCCAAATGATGTGCGGTATTCCGGCAATGTTAAATTCAATGCTTTTAATTTTGAGGTAAATTAGCTAATAACGAGAGTGTTATGTTTAGGTATTGATCGTTGCTTAGCCTTATGATATTGCATTTTCGTCAGCCTTATTGCAATGATGGCAGCTTCAGGAAATTGCGTATACATTCCATCGGTAATGCTGTAACTAATTCTAATTATTTCACGATCTTCGAAGGCCTTAAGGTACTCCACCGAGTATATGGAACGCTAATAAGGATGGCACTTAGCCTCTAGACTTTGGTCTTCAAACCAAACCAGGTGCTAATGTCTTCTTTTCCTTCTTTGCTAAAACCGCGAACCAGATCGCTAAGTAAAAAGTATGTTGCATTGTTTGAATCGATTGGAGAGGATGAATTTTTTATATACACTAGCCAGCTGGCAGGTCATTTCATGGTCGTCAATAAACTGTGGTAAAAGCGGATGAAGCTTTTCCAGATAGTTCAAAAATGAATTCATAAAAGGCGATCTTTAGAAACTGTAAACATTTGTTAGCTTTTGGAATGATGAATGGGTGAGGACGACCATTATCCAAAAGTATCAGGTAATGCCAAAAGATGCCGTATTAAAGGCCTCAGGTATTTCTAACGATTAGATCTTCGGAGTTAATAAGTGCGCAAACCACTTCCCGCCGGCTTAATGGTCCACTCGGTAATTGTTTTCAGGCCAATTGCTCACCGTGTCTGCTTCTGCGAAAAGTAAACCTTTGGTATCGTACTACTAGCTTCGAAGGCGAGATTCTGCAGAAGAACTTGATGAGGAGATCGCTACCCTGCTGGATAAGGAATAGGTTGGAGTTCGCCCGCTTACTCAGGTGCAGGAAGATTTTCTGTACTTTTTATGTGAACTTTTATTTCAAAAGACTATCTTTCTAATCTAGTTATTTGTTGCCTTTTCCATTTTTATGAAGTTGCTTTTAGATAGAATTAAAAATAAAATCCGTCGTCAATCTTATAATCTTTTCTTATCCCGTTTTGGTTTCGGAAACCGGGTATCACGAAGTATCTGGGAACAGCAGTTTGCCGATGGAACCTGGAATTACCTGTATGGTAAAGATGAGGAAGCACATTATCAATACATTGTTGAATGCGTACAAGACAAAAACGGAAGTATTCTGGATGTCGGCTGCGGTCAAGGGGTATTGTACAGTTATTTAAAAAGCATGCAGCAGGGCACTAATTATCTTGGCATAGATATCTCGGGGAAGGCTATTGCACTGGCAAAAAAAACATTTCCTGAAGCAACTTTTAGTCAGCTGGATTTTGACTATTCCAGTTTAGAAGGGCAATTCGATATTATCATTTTTAACGAGTCGCTATATTATTTTAATCAGCCTTTGAAGATAATCGATAAATGCATTAGGCATCATTTAAAGACAAACGGGCAATTCATTATTTCTATGTGCGATTTTAAGGGACATGATGTGATCTGGCAGAAGCTAAAGTGTAAGTATGCCTTTAGTTCATTAAAGGAGATTGCTAATAAGAAGGGACAACTTTGGAAAGTGGGGGTTATGGATCCATTTGTACATCAAACAATAAAGTCATTATAATACCAAATAATAAAAATACGACAACATCAAACAATAAATATACTACAGTTTTTGGTATCTTTACCCTCGTAACAATTTGTATATTCATTCAACCAGAATCAGATGGCTACACCTCAGTAGAAACTAGCAGCAGCTTTGCATGCGTTAAAGGATTTGCAGGATAAAAAGGAAATTGCCATGACCTCCAGCGATCTCCCTAATCTTAACTATAGGGAATTACTTTTGAAGAACGGATTTATAAAAGAAACATTAAAGGCTGGTATATCAGTTTTTCAGATCCAGCGGCAGCTTTGGTGAAACTATCTCATGGTATAGTTCATACTGGGATTTCTGTGTTAAATTTTTAAATTCTAGGTATGGAAATCGCTGGATCTTATCTGCTGATCAATTGTTGAAAATTCATGCAGATAACTGGTCAGTACCAGCACAGTTATTTCTCAGGTCGCCAAAAGGGAATAATAGGCCGACTCCTTTGGCTCATCACACATCTTTGTTCAGCTATAGAGCAGAACTGCCGCCTAAGGAACTAGTCACTGAAATAAACGGGTTAAAAGTGTATCAGTTACCAGCATCATTCATTCAACCAGGGCGGTATTTGGAGAAAATGGATTAGATGCGAGAATAATACTCTCCTTAATTCAGGATGCCTCCGAGTTACTCCCAGTTTTGCTGGAAAACGGACATACCGTCATTGCCGGCAGGCTAGCAGGTGCATTCAGAAATATCGGGTGTGACAAAATTGCGGATCAGATTATTGAAACCATTCAACAGGCCGGCTATGCTGTCCAAGAGAATGATCCCTTATAAAGCAAATTTAAAATAGACCTATCTCCTCGTGAAAAGTCACCCTTTGTCAATCGAATCAGGTTAATGTGGCAACAGAGGGGGGAGGTGATTATTAAAAGTTTCCCGCTATCCCCCGGGCTTCCTGATCATCATCATAGCTATTTAAATGATATTGATTCTATGTACGTAACTGATGCATACCATTCTTTATCGATAGAAAGGTATCGGGTTTCTCAGGAGTTAATAGAGAAAGTTACCGAAGGCGACTGGAATGGTGATGGAAACGAAGCGGATAGGCAGCAAAAGGATGCCGTGGCTGCGCGTGGGTATTTTCAAACCTTTCTAATGGTAAAAGAATCGGTCAAAATATTCTGAATGGCCAAAATCCAGGAAAGCAGGTCGATCAGGATCACCCGCGCTGGTATCGAGAGCTTTTTGATCCCAGTATGGCTGCAGGGATTTTAAAACTTTCAGACCTTGCCAGATACCGACGCAATCAGGTTACATTAGTAACGCGCAACATGTTCCTTTAAATGTTGAAGCGATGAGGGATTGCATGCCTGTATTCTTTGAGTTATTAACAAGTGAACCTGAGGCTTCTGTAAGGGCAGTTATTCTGTTAGAGAAGAGAGATGAATACATCAAGACCCTGGATCAGGCGGGTAAGTGGCTCGACATTGAACCATTTGCCAGATTTATAGCCTATCTAGTGAAAAAGGGATTAACAGGGAAACCAGTAGCAACCCTTCCAAACTAATAATCATTTAAACACCTTCAATAACTTATCAATTAGCCAGCGATAAAGGGCATAGCGTTTCGATAATTTGAAAGAGATTGATTTTTTCGTATCCGAGGCATGAATACCAGTCCGGCGTAAGGCATAGCGGTTGGAGAATGGCTGGTAAATAGAAATGCCTTGGTGGTAGCCAGCAGTGCGTAGGAGTTTATTATATCGCTTAGGAACCTCGCCATAAGGATAACAGAAAGAAATGACTGGTTTGGAAAGAAGATTTTCGAGGATATTTTTAGAGGTGTTAAGCTCTTCTACAAATTGACTTTCTGTAATCTTAAAACCATGTAAATGCTCATGACCGTGACTGCCAATTTCCATTCCATTTTTGGAAAGGTAGCGCAGTTGACTGGCATCCATCAAATTAATTTTAGGCATGTTGCCACTGGTGACATCCCATTTGTTGTAGCCGCCAATTTGAGCGACTGGAATGTAGAACACAGCCTTCATCCCACGCTGCAACAGGGTTGGAACTACATACTCGAATAAGTTCGCAGCGCAGTCGTCAAAGGTAAGAATCACTTTTTCCTTTAACTGTTTCAGTTCCCAGCCTTCCCGAACGATTTCTTCGAAGGTGGTGGTTTCAAGACCGAGGTATTCTATGCTGTCCAGCAATAAATCAAACTTTTTGACGCTAATCGTCCAGCCTTCAGATGCCCTTGCAGGAGAATCATCCACATGATGCAGCATAATAATGGGAACTGTGATCAACTGATATTCCTGTCTTTTACTTTAACCGCAGGGTGGCCTTGATAAATACTATAAGCATCAAGATTGCTCGTCGCTGTACTGCCCATGGTGAGTACTGCATGGCTGAATAAAGTAAGCCCCGGACAAACTTTAGCACACGCACCAATCCAAACACCCTCCTCGAGTGTAATTGGTTTAGTGATCAGGTCGAAAGACGTTTTACTATAATTATGATTTCCGGTCATCAGAATGGCCTGTTGCGATATACAGCAGTTTGCACCTATCCTTACCCAAGCTAAATTCTCAATATAACAATCGGCCAGCCAGCTGTAATCACCAATGCTTAGTTTCCAGGGATATTTAATGTGTATACCCGGTTTAATTCTCACGTCATTACCAATCCGGGCACCAAACAAGCGGAGCAAAAACACCAGTATTGAACTCACTGGAATCATTCCGCTCCTGAAGAAAAACACATCCGTAAAATACCATAAAAACTGTTTCAGTCTGGATGCACCAATCCGATAACTGCCGGTATTAAATTTTTTATGTAATTGTGTTTTTTGCAAAATGACGGTTTTAACCGATAGCAGAACGGCTGTCGTTTTCATTTTTAAAAGTGGATTTTCCGGTGTTCTTCCTGATCCAGAAGTATAACATTGTAAATATGCAGATGTATACAATTACATTGAAAATCTCATGATGATAAGTGAAGTTTTCTCGCTGAGACTGAAAGAAACCAAGTAATACACCAAGCCCCGCTATCCGGCAAATATTTAAAATGTAAATACTCACCAGACCAATCACCATCATTTTCCAGGTTGATTTCCATGAGGCAGGAAAAGCCAGTACAAAAGCTACCAGGAAGCTCATCACACCCAAACCCAGGCAAGAATAGTTTACGCGTAGATAAGGTCCTGCAACTACCATTACATCTGAGTCATTATAAATGGCATATAAGCCAAAAGCTTTAATAATCCACACTGATGGAACAATTAAGCCTGATTTTAATCCCTGAATGTAATTGAAATGTTCCGCAATGCTGGCGTTGTAAAATCTTCCACCCGGACTCATTACGCTATTCATAAATATATTGCCCTGACTAAACAGGATATAAAGTGCAAACAATGCAATCACAAACTTAATTGCTTTCTTATCAGCATCTTTTTTCGTGGCTTTCAGTTGTATTTCGTCCATCTGGTTTGTTCGGCTAAAATTCAGTTAAAGATAAAAATTATATCATGAGATTTAATTTATTGTCGTTTTTGGAGCGCTTTGATTTTCTGATCAACCAGCTTTCTAAACCACAGGCCTTGCAGGTAATGGAAATGTCTGGCCGTTTTATCGTCCATTATGCCCATTTGGAAAAACATCCTAAAACCATAATACAAATAGGGTCTGATACCTAAAGGTAGCTTCCACCATAAACGTTTCATCCAGGTTTTCCGTTCATCAGGATTGCCAAACAGGGTAGGGTTTAGCGCTTGTTTCCTGAGGTTCTGCATGCGTTCTATTTCCTCCTGTGCAATCAGGTCGCTGTAACGCTTATGCTTATTATACCAGAAATCAATGTCATTTTCTTTAAGGTTCTCTTCCAGGATATGCCCCTTTTTCCATACGAGTGTTTTACCAGGAACGATAAAGCGATGATCCATGTTTTCGTTGAGGTCAGAATGACCAATACCCGTACGGAACATCTTTAAAAGATAGATAGGGTAGTAGCCGCCATAGCGGATCCAGGAGCCCTGAAAGAAATTCTTGCGGTTGAAATAGATGCCGTTCACCTCTTTATGTTTTTCATCATCAAATGTTTCCAGCATCTCAAACAGTTCCTGCGTAACTATTTGATCCGCATCCAGCCCAATGGTCCAGGAAGTTTGAATAGCAAAATTCTTTAATGCAAAATCCCATTGCTTTGGATGGTTCTCAAAAGGATTGGTCTTCACTTCTGCTCCATAACTTGTAGATATTTCGAGGGTCCGATCTATACTGCCACTATCCAAGATAAATATGGGGGCTTTCAAATCCTTTATCGATTCAAGCAGCCGGGGCAAATGAATCTCCTCGTTATAAGTCAAAATAATAAAGCTAAATGGCCTGTTCATCGCAGCAGTTGTTGATAAAGCTTTAGATACTTGTTCGCCAATACAGTGTCATCAAAGTCATGCGTGATCAATGCAGGCGCATTCAGTCTGATGTGGTCTCTTTTTTCCTGCTGCGAAAATGCTTTCACTAGCTCGTCTTTAATGCCCTCTGGGTTCAATTCGCAAATCCATCCCAGTTCGTTCTTTATCACGTAATCTGATATTCCAACCTGATCCGAAATCAAAACAGGCGTACCCACGCTCAAGCTTTCTACCACAACGTTGGCAAAATTTTCATTGTATGAAGTAAGTACCAATAGGTCATGCTTCGCCATAAGCTTGTACTTTTCTTCATTGTTTACTTGACCGATCCAGGTGATTCGTGAATTAAGATTGAGGCTTTTTGCTTTATCTTTAAGGTGCTTGACATATTCATTATTACCGGATCCAGCGATGGTGATCTGCCAGTTTATCTCCAGTTGTGCTAAAGCACCAAATAATAGTTCCAAACCCTTTTTTTCTTCTATCCGTGACAGGAAAATTAGGTTTAGAAGTTTTTCATTACCCGAACTTTCCTGTTGATATTTGATGATAGGTACTAGATACCCCTCTCCTTGATATTTGATACCTTCTTCATTATCCTCTAAATTCACCAAATTTGGAATCACTGCAATACTTTTTGGGGATATAATCTTCTGTATATCATCTTTTTCCTGCTCACTGGTAGCGTGGATGTGGCAGTATTGTAGAAGCCTTTTTCCGATAATATTATGTAGCAGTTTTTTTGAAAATGAATTGCGGTTATTCTGGCTATAGGTTGTAAGCATACCTCTGGGAGAAAGTACAACAGGCACTCTGTACCATTTGGCAATAAAGCAACTCAAAACAGAAACCAGATTCCACCAAGCGTGAATGTGTATGATGAGCCTGTCGTTATGATCGAAACCAAGGATATCGTTTCTTAAATATGATAATAGACCCGTTGAGAAATGACTGTGATCTTTTGTCCACCTTTTGAAATATGTTACTCGAACGCCATTAACCATAAACGGTTGTCCGGTTTTTACATCCAACTCTACTATACCATTAGCAGTAGTTGTGAGTACATTTATATTTAATTTCTCTTCGTCTCCCAAACTTTTCAAATTACCATTTTTATCTGAACTGGTACTAGCTAACCTGCTCATTTCTTCACACAACTTCCCTACACTTTGAATGGGACCACCGTAGATGTATGCTGGTTTGTAGGAAGGAGTGATGTGGAGAATTTTCATTCAGATCTTAATTTGCTGCAGAAATTTTTTTAGGGCAAAACGACGGATGAGTTCATAGATTAATAAGTACATTAACAACCCTCCAATTAGTTTATTTAAAGCCGATTCGAATAGATAAAATAAAATAAATAGGGGAATAATCATTGCCGTTCCGATTAATTTATTAGGACTACTTGTCATTACGTATTTATAAACGAGCCCAACTACAAGTCCATAAATAAATAAGCTAATAAACATACCAGGCATCCCAAAGTCGATATAGTTTTCTGTCATATAGCCGAGGCTGATAGATGCGCCCTGTTCTGTGCCAGCGACCATAATACCGGAGTATGTTCTAGTTGTTTCAGAATCATCAATGGCGGCCTTATCAGGGAAAAAAATACGTGGCTGAAGGACACGTCCTATTGCATCTCCCCACAGTCTACCGTGTGTGTGGGGAACAACTCTAGGCACATAATCAATAGTTGCAGAGAAAAAATCGATGTAAGATAAACGATCGACTGTTTGCTTGAAACCAGAGTTAATGGCGTCATCATCCACATTTTTTATCAGTTCTCCGAGCTTGCCTAAAGATTCACCTGTTGACCTAATAACATTCTGATTAAGTTGCCCACCGGAGAGATAACTGCGATAATCTGGTTTTACATATTGCCAGATGATCATCATGTAAACTAGTGAAACTGTAATTGCCGCTAAGGGCAAAACTTGTTTAAATTTTAAATCTTTGCTATAAATAACAACAATTCCTCCAAATACCACGAGAAAGTAATCTTTAAAACTGGAGAAAAAGCCAGTTAAACTAATTACCACCTCGGCAAGGGCAATAATTGTAAATAACTTAAACTGCTTGGTGTAGAGGCAGCTTAACATAAAGATAAAGAACACCATCCATTTAAAATCGGCCAACTTTGAAATAGGTTGCTGTAAACCGCCAAAATTGAATGAACCTTCTGAAATAAATGGGTACACCAAACTTATGATAATGTAAATAGGAATAATCTTTCTTGAATCGTAGGATAAGGCCAAATGGGCATAACCCTGATCTTTAAGTTCATATCTTTTAACAATCAGAAACACTCCCAAAGCAATGGAAATCAATCCAATATTACTGTAAAAGAAAGCTTCTTGTATATGCTGATAATTATCGAAAACATCCTCAAACTTTAATCCCTCAAAATTAGCATAAAATACTTTAATGTTAATCGAGGCCCACTGAAGCATTATACCTAAGAATAAAAAAGGAGATTCATTTCGTTTCCATAGCAAGGGCATAAGGATGAAAGGCACAAGCACTGCTATTGCAGTTTCGAATGGATTATGAGAAGTTACCGAATAAACTAAGAAAAGGAATAATAATATTTTACCAGACTGGCCAATTTTTTTAAACTTATTCATGCTTAGCTATCCAGTATATTTTTATAGATAAAAAGATCCATTTTAACAAATCTCGCAACTCTAATGACAATCCACTTGGTTGATAGCAAATAAATATTGCTTTCTTTTTTCAACAAGTTTAGAAGTATGCGATATTCTGCAAATTCTTTCTTATAATATAGAAATAATAAGTCATTAAAATAGGAAGGTAGGATTTTCCATTTCCAAAACCTTAATGCAACTTTTTTTTCGTGATTATGCAAAAGGTCGATTATACGCTTGTGAATGGGAATATCCTCCTTTATTCTTAATGCAATTGTTTTGTAGCTTTTGCTAAGCTGCCCAAGATGGCTCCTGAGATAGATTAAATTTGCCGTATTACGCCCTATATCTGAAATTGTTGCTAATCTGGTCCATAGGTCAAAATCTCCGCTTACTACCATTGCTTCATTAAAAAGCCCAACTTCATTTAAATATTTTCGATTTAGGGTAACGTTTGCAATATTACCTGCCATACATCCCCATTTTGATGAGGTAAGAGCGTATTGCCTAGTAGAAACAATAGTTGGTGTACCATCAAGTTTTTGGAAAGGAATAATATTATTATCTGCATCGATATAATCCAGGTTATGATAGCTCATACTTACATTCGGATGTTGGGTATGAAATTCGATACAGTTACGCAAACAATTTGGTTTCATCAGATCATCCTGAGACCAAAGATGGATCAGTGTTGAGGTACTATTTAAGATAAGCTTATTGAGTGTTTTAAATAAACCCAAATTACTTTCATTTGCCAACACTTTAACTTTTGAAGGATATTTTTCCGCTATCCTTCTTAAATAAACCAAGCCCGAATCAGTTGAGGCATCATCACATATCACAAATTCATAATCATCAATATCCTGATTAAGAACAGAGTTAACAGATTGTGTCAAATAATCGCCTGCGTTGTAAACCGGTAAAATAACAGAAATTATTTTATTCAATGACTTTGCAATTTAATACCAATATTAATTCTGACCCAAATAGAGTAGGAGCCATTGAAAATAAGAACTTTTTTACGAAATTCGGTGCCTTTTTACTCATCAAACTAAAAATACGGTTAAATGGAGCTAGTCCTTCTACGAAAGAGACCTTAATATTGAAATTAAAGCTTTCAAATAATGCCGTAGATGATTTCATGGTATACCATCTTAAGTGGGTATAATCCATAATACCACTATCGGTATAATCAAAATTCCCAAAAAGTATCTTTATACGGGTTTTATAGTACATTAGGTTTGGTAGCGCCACTATTACCTCTGCCAAATTTGCTATTGCAATTTTGTGCATATCTAAAAGTAAATTGGTTGGAAATGCGATATGCTCCAAGATATGCGAACATATGATATAATCATATTTTTCACTTAATACTTCCATTGGCAGGCCTAGTTCCAAGTTATGAATGTAAACATTTCTGCAGTGTTCCAGTGCCAGATCTCTTTCTTGTGGAGAAAGCGTTATTCCGTCAATAACATGTCCTTTGGCAACTAGTAAACGTGCATTATCTCCAACTCCACAGCCAATATCCAAAATTCTGGCACCCTCTTTTTTGACGTGGCTGATAACCGTTAAGTTACCATCGTTTTGATATACTTTAGTGGATACGTTTTCCATTAAATTGATTTATTATAATTTCACATTGACGATCAAAATTCCATGGAGCAATAATGGTGCGTGATCTGTTTCCAAATTGATGCAACATAGCTTTTTTGTTAAGTTTACTTATTTTGTTCTTCAAATCTGAAATATCACCTGATTTAAATATGAAACCATTTTCATTATTCTTAACCAAATCTGTAGCACAACCAACCTTATCCGAGGCCAAAATAGCTTTACCTGCAGCCATTGCTTCGTTTATTGCTAATCCCCAAGTTTCGTTTGGTCCCTGCGATGGCAAACAAAAAACGTCGCAAGCCTGATAAAATATAGGCATTTGGGTCTGATTTTGAAAATCTAAGAAATGAATTCTTTTAGATAACGCTGGATTATCAGATTTTAATTTTTCGACAGTTAGTTTTAAGTTTTCTTCCAAAACACCTGTACCAACAAAAAGTAAATGCATGCCAGGCTGATCCAACTCAATAAAAGCAGTCAAAAGAATATTTGGATTTTTTTTGCGCTCGAATTTTCCAGCAAATAAAATTAAATTATCAGCGGGATCAATGGTTAGTTTGTGCCTTAGTTTCTGCGCTTCATTGCTTCTTTTCTTCGAAAATCGCTCATTATCTATAGCATGTGGCGCGAATATTAACTGGTTTTCTGTTAAACCATATGCTAAAAAGTAATTTTTATTCGCAGTACCTACGTAAAAAGCTTTATCTATATCATGGTATAACCATTTAAGAAAAAGCTTACGAAACAGGCTTTTAATTTGGTTCTTCGAATCAAGTAAATTCGAATCTCCCCTAAACCATATGGGTATCTTACCCTTAAAGTATTTTAGTATTTTTAAGTGGCTAGTATATGCCCAACCGTAAACTAATACTGCATCTGGAGCAAATAAGCCAATTTTTGCAATAAGATCTTTATTTTTTATTCCGTAATAATGATGACCTACCTGTTTTGCAGTGTTTTTTACAATTTCATAGTCATAACCGCTTAATAATGGGATATCCCAAGTTATTTTTTGATTAAAACCTTCATCAGATATACCTTCCTCATTAATTTGGGCCCCAAGAGTATAAAACACTTTTAGTATACATGCTTTAGATAATCTTTCAAAAACAGGTGCATAATACTGTATGGGATGCGAGACGACAATAGCTAGTTTTTTCAAGGTTTATTTTTTACAGGGATACAGTATAACATGTGGGGTTCGTAAGTTTCGTTTGAGAGGGGATTGCTTGATGAATACCAAAAGCGCTCTTTTTCCGGCAAAAAATAAATATCCTGTGCCCTATAGTTATACTTATCTAAAAATTTAGAAGCAGCTATTAAGCAATCCCTACCGTGCAATTCTAACAATAATATGGGTTTATAGGTTGTATAAACATGATTTCCATTTGCAAGTGCAAATATTTCTGCTGTTTCTAGGTCGAATTTAATAAGGTCTGGAGGTTTTATCCCCATTTCTAGTACAAGCTCATCTATTCCCCTTGAAACAACCGATTCGATATTTATGCCTTCGTTTAATTCATTGGTATCATTTACTGGGCCAGATGCACCACCCTGATTCGATATAAAATCGATAACAGCATGATCGGGGCCAACAGCCTCGTGTAGGATAATAACATTATCCCAATTATTGAGGGTCGGAAGATTTTTTAACCTCTCGAAGTTCTCTTTTGATGCTTCGAAAGCATAAACAAAACCGTTTGTACCAACCAGTTTTCGAAAAATAGAGGCATAAAAACCAACATAAGAGCCGCAATCCCAGGCCACCCATCCCGGTTTAATAATTTGATCAAGATTTATCCTATCGAGTATCCATTTATCATAAGTACCCAGCCAATATGACGATTCTTTTTTAAGATCAAGTGTTAATTTTACGCCTTTAGCACTACCTGACAATACCCTAACAATACTTATTCCTTTTTTATTACCAAATATTCTGGAAAGGATAGACTTAATATTTTTCTTTAATTTATGATTCATGGACGTTATTCAAATGTGCACACAATCTTTGGCATAATGCAAGTAGAGTAAGTGTTGGATTGGAGTGTGAGGCGGTTGGAAAAACAGCTGTACTTGCAATATAAGCATTGTTTATTCCCCATATTTTTAGATCACCATTTACAATACCTTTTTCTGGTACATCACTCATCCTGCAGCCACCCATGTGGTGGTTTACATCAGATAACAGCTTTTTCCAGTCCTTATTCTCCGTAGTGATATTTTCATAATAGTTTACCTTTCCAAAGCTTAACCTTTCAAATTCATTTTTCAGGTTATCGGTTATGGTCATAACAGTTTTCCATGTTGCAAAACTGATGTCCCAGTTTACCTTAACTTTTTTTTGCCCTAAATCATCCAATTCATCTGCCAATGAAATATAACTTGATGGGATCGATTCCTGCTCAATCATTAACGAGATAATGGCCCTTGCACTGGGTTTATAGATAAATGATTTAACAAGATAAGCATATAGGCTTTTGGATAACTTGTCTGTATTTTTTAAAATGGCATATAGTGTAGCCTTAGACCATTTTTGCTTTAGTCCTTTTATTTTATGGTAAACATCAAGGCTTGGATCAAGCTCAAAAAATAGACTTACCGAACCGTTTAAAGATTGTTTTTTTTGTTGTTGGATTTTGCTTAGGCTTAAGCGTATACTTGTTTTTGTTTTTCCGTAGAGGTGTGTATTAAAATATTGCTGCAATCTAAATCCGTCTTTTGTAATAACCTCGCCAATATCCAAACAGGGATGATCCATAAAGCCCTTTCCAACCAAGTCATAATTTTTATATAATCCGCATAGCTCCGGGTAGTTCAGTAAAATCCTGTTGCTTTCTATTCCCCCCGCTGCAATAATGAGGTTTTTTACGGGTATATTAAGCCTGTTTTTTTCAAAATTGATAACTTCGATGCTTTCGATGCTATTTTTTTTCAATACGATATTGTTTAAAGTAGCATGATAGACTACAAAAACATTTTTCTCTAAATAGTCGTAATAAAGCGTTTTAAAATTGGGTTCATCTGCCCATTTTGAGGTATGATAATCAAATAACGTTTCATCAAAACCGGGGTTTTTCAGCTTTATTTCTGCCAATGCCATTTCGCCATAATAATGATTGCTGCTAATGCCCATAAAGCTGTTTGCTTTGGCATAATAAAGATTAATATCATCGTAATGAATGGGCCATCCGCTGCCCGTTACCCATGTTCTGTGTTCAAAATCGATCGGAGAAAAAGGTAACGATTGTCCTCCCCAGGCTATAGTTGTACCTCCAATAGCTCTTTTTCTCCCATCGGTAATACCATTCATCTTTTTTCCGGTTAAAACTACTTTATTAAGCGCCTGGTATTTCGGATCTGGTTCAAACGATCCGCTTTCTATCAGCATTACACGTTTTCCTTGTTTGCATAAATTAACCGCTAAACATATACCTGCAGCACCAGCGCCGATGATGGTAAAATCGAATGTGGTTTCGGGTAAGGAGAACGAACTGTTAAATGCTTTAAAAGGCATGGTTTAATAGTTCGTTTAGTGTGTGAATATCTGTAGACAAATATTTTGCCGTACTTATTAAATTCTGTTGTAGGTGATTGTTGTTACAGGTTGCAAATAAAATCCTCCCGTTAGGGTTTTTCCTGATCTCTGCGGCCAGTACTATTCCCGCTATCTCTTTTGCTTCAGTCCCTGGAATTGTTACTTTTTTTATTTTTTTTAAGGTACTGTGATGTATGTGTGTTTGACTGTGATACTGGCTTACAAACGCTTCATGATTTTGGCTAAATGGATGATGATCGTATTGCAGCATATCCCAGTCTTTTAATTGCTGATCATCTTTAAGGTAAAAATAATTGGTAGCAAGGCCGATTTTTTTTACAATCCCCGCAGTTTTAATGTTTTGCAGGTAAAAGAATGCTTCATCCGTTAAAAAACTGGATAAACCTTCGTGAAGTAAAAAGCAATCTAAATAATCTGTTTTCAGACGTTTAAGCGAACCCATCAAACTTTTTTCAATATCGGGTTTATCTATTTTACGGAAATCTATTTTTGAAGGCGGGCTATCCGATTGTTGCGCTGTTTCTTTTGATCTGAGTTTCTGATTCAGATAAATGGCCATGGCCGCTGGCACTAAATTACTGTTTACCTGACCCAGCCCAAATTTTGTGGCAATTAAAATTTTATCCCTCTTCTTTTGTGAGAACTTGCCCAAAATAATTTCAGAATAGCCCTTGCTATATATGGGTGCCGTATCGAAGTAATTTAGACCATTATCGTAAGCCTGTTCCAATAGTTTCAAAGCATAGTTTAAACTATCATAGGTAGCTAAACCCACACAGCCGAAGCCTAAATGATCTGATATTGAAACTTTTTCCACCTTAAGATATTTTTAAAGCATCATCAAATAAGTCACATTGCTTTTTAGTCGTCGCTTTAGCTCTGTATTGTTCAAATTCGTTCCAATCAGTTTCAATTTCAAAAGCTTTATCCTCTGCTATGTTTTTCAGAAAGAATTTAATCTCAATAATCGATTTTTTGAAATCCAATATATCAGCAACAAAACCAGCCTTGCAAGCTATTAATGATTGGGCTGCACTACTCTCTAGGTTAAATACGGCAATAATAGGTTTCTCCGTCATAATGTATGGGTACATTTTCGATGCCGTGTATGCAGGCTTTTCATGTCCAGGGATAAATAGTGCGTCGGCATTTTGAAGGTTATAGATACTTTCATAAAAAGATATGCGGTCTGTTTGCTCTGTTACATAATCTCCTACTCCGAGTTTTTCGGCAACACTTAGCAATGTTTTCTGTCCACTTCCCAGTGGAGCATAACTAGTGCCTATAAAATGAAATCTTAATATTTTGAACTTTTCAGGGAAACTCTTTAAACCTTCCTTAAACGCTTTCATCAAAATCATCACTGCTCTTTGCATGTCAAATCCGCCTCTACCTACATATACAATATGTCTGTAATCAGGGATTTTATTAAAAGAAAGCTTAAAATTTGAGTTGTGCTTAGAGGCAATCTCCAGGTCCTTTTTAAAGCCACCGAAAGTAATAGTTGCCCTAGGCACTTTCAATAGATGTGGATAACGTATGGTTAGATCTTCCATATAAGCATCAGATACCGCCATTAGACCGCTAACGCTTTTCATTGCTATAGGCTCTAGATATTTATCTAATCGATAAGAAAACCAATATTTTTTAGGTCTTTTATGTTTTGGCTTATCTTCATAATAGTTTGTAAACCATGGATCTTGAATGTCGATAACATAAGGTATTCCAAATTTTCTTTTCCAATAAGGGCCAAGCACGCAAACCGGAAACTGTGTGGTCGAAAAAAATATGAGGTCAAATTTTTCTTTATTTAAAAGCTTATTTACAAAAGCTTTGTAATGCCATAGAGATCTTAAGGCAATACTCCCGAGACCAAATTTATAGGTTATCTTTTTGGACAGAGCATTAATGCGGTGTATTTTGATATCATTGGGAACAGATTCGTTTAATAAATAATCGAATACTGCATCGGTATACTTTTCTGCAACACAAACTACTTCAACTTCCCAATCGAATTCGCGGTAAAATGGTAAACTCATTCTCACTCTTTGCATATCTGCCGCATTAGAAGGAGCAAAGTAGGGCGATATGATCAAGGCTCTTTTCATTATAAATATTTGCTATTTAATCTTTACATCATTCCAGTCGCAAACTTCATCTACGATATCGTAAAAGCCTTTCTGACTTTCTGGGAGATCATTTTTTTCTATTCTCTTAATGATGGAAGGTAAGTTTTCGTAAAAAAATGCATTTCTATATGGGGGGTGCAGAGACCATAATCCTTTACCTTTGCCCAAAAAATCAATACGCTTTAAGTGATGTTCGCTCATAAAATCCGAAACAAAATTTTCAGGTAGATCGGCATTTGCATTTCTACTTATTAGTGCTTTGAGCTGATATTTTAACCTAGGTTTTTTAAGCCTTAGCTTTTTTTGGTGGATCAAAGACTTCAGGATTAGGAAAATCCGTGTACTAAAACCACCTAATTGGAATTTGTAGGAGCTATCTTCAAATTTGTGTATAATATATTGTCCTATTAATTTTTCATCATCTGCGGGCGGGCCAGGAAGTGGACAGACACAAAAAACAGAATTGTTTTCGGCAAAAATATCTGCGGCTTCTGTTATCCATGTGCTGCTTCGCCCACCTAAAAATATATCGGCATCTAAATGCAGTACCAGATCATTTTTGCAGTGGTACAAACCAAAAAAATAACAATAGAATGGACCACCCCTAAAATCTTTATCGGGAATATGGTTAATCCCAAAAAAATATTTGGCAATTTTCTCCTTTGCTTTTTCAGAGTAATCTACGGATATAACCCTGATTTTATAATCTTGGGAAAGATCGTTCAATAGACCCTTCAATTTGCTTTCGTTCTCCTGCCAGCCAAATGAAAATCTACCTTTGCTGGGTTTCGATTCGATAATTAAAACCGTTTCGTCCACTTGATCTGTTAATGCAGATAGCTGGTGGGGTAGGATAAATTTGGCAGATGGATAATCGGATGGCGAAATATTGATTTGTAAACTAACTTTTTTCTTATTGTAAAGCATTATTAACTAGTTTTATGAGTTTTAATGACTCTATTTTCCAATTATACTTGCTAGCCATATTTAATGCCATTTCTCTTGCATCGGTTAATTTTTTTACAGAACCAAGGAATATATTAAGTTTTTTGTAATCAGAACTGTTAAAATTGATCAATATGCCCGGCTGGTTCACTTCAAAAATTTCTTTTTGTCCAATTGTATTTGTTGCAATCACCGGAAGTCCGTTTTGAATGTATTGAAAAAATTTGTTGGTAATAGTATAAGCTCTACTGGCGGGTTCACACAGCTCTATGGCGAGCCCGATATCAAATTGTTGCAACGCTACATCAAGTTGTTGATTTTGGATAATATTATGAAAAACAATCTGATGCTGTTTGGGCATTTGTTTAATCAGAAAGGCTTTAAAAGTATGTTCAATATTGCCAATTAAATTGAGCTCCAAGGGTGTTTCTACTCGATGTAAAATTTCAATGAATTCTTCGATGCCCCTGCCTTCGCCAATATATTGCGAAAACCATACTAGTTTTAAAATACTGTTTCGAGTCTGGTTAAGCGCTGGTAATGCGATATCGAAAACATTGTAAATTACCGCTGGTATTTTGGATTTATAAGATTCTGATAATTTCTTGGCCAATACATTAGAAGTTGTGCTACAGTATATACCCTTTCTTAAGGCAAATTTTTCAGCTTTTTTTAAGAGTCGGATTGCTTTAGTTTTACGGGCACTAGGGTTTAGGTCTTCCGAATGCCAATCTTCAAGATCGAAAGCTACTTTAAAGCCATTTTCACTAAGTTTTAGCCCGATATAAACCGGAAGTTCCTGGTGACAGATATATAGATCAGCATTTAATTTTTCGGCTTTTTTATAATACCTATCAGGCGCATAACCCAATGCATATTTAGTTTCGACGCCCAAAAATTTAACCAAAAAATCGGCTATTTTTTTGATTAAACGGTCAGAAAAGGATGAGGTATTTTTTATTGATAAATCTGAAGCATGTTGGAGTCCTATCTGATGATTTTTTATCAGACTTTTATCTTCTTCTAAAAGATTTGAATCATAAACCGCATTTAAAACATGCACATTGTAGCCAGCTTGGGCTAGAGTAAGGGCTTCTTTCAGCGCACGCGGATTTCTGCATAGGTGGGTATGCGAAATAATGCAAATTTTGTTTTTTGGTTTAAGCATGTATATGGGTTAATAAAAATTGCCACGAAGAATGATGTTTTTTCGCGGCACCTGCGCAATCGGTTATAAGCTTCGGATTTTTGATAAGCGTTAATGCATATCTTATTTTCTCGCTGAGGGTCGATTTTTTGAATAATATAAATGGAGCTTTTGATACCCATGCCGCATTAAACAATGCTGTTTTAAACAGTTTTTCATCAGTCCGGGCTTTCTCCCATAGTTTTTCTGCAAGCACTATTCTTTCATTTGGCTCAATGCCTTCGAAAACAGAAGCGATAAGCAACGCCTGGTAAACGGACCATGCATTGCTTTTATAAGTGCGACTGGATTGTAAGGTTTCAGAAAAATTAACCAAAGGTTTTTTAACTAATAAAATGGGATGCGGAATTGCCCTTTCCCTAAAATGTTCTGTAACATCAATGGGGATTTCTGTTGGGGTAAGCCAGTTGGCACCTGTAGTGCGCCAAAACATCGAGCTGTTACATATTTTTGCAGTTCCACATTTATCAACCAATCGGAATGGGAAAAATTCGTTTTCGTTTTCAATTGGCCATATGGTTTGCCCGGTATCCACCCAGTTGTTATTAATATCCTCTTTCCATATTTTTTCGTTGGCAACAGCCATTTTTACCCCTAGATTCGAATTTAAAGCCGATAGCATATCGTGTAAAAAATCCGCTTCGTACCAGTTGTCATCTTCCAAAATGCATGCAAATGTTTCATTTATGGTATGATCGAATACATAGTTAAAATTGCCGGTACCACCTCTTTTAACAGCAGGTTGGGAAAGCGAAATTCGTTTGTCGTTTATTTCATTAATGAGGTTGATCACGCTGTTATCTGCTGGATCATCATTCAGAACCTCGGCAATCCAATGGGGATAACTTTGTTGTACTAGTGACATTAATGCACGCTTTAATAAGACGGGCCGTCGATAAGTAATAACCAATACTTTTATGCTGGGTACGGTCAAATTGTTTAGTTTTCAAGTTTTAAAAACCTTTTCACAACTCTAACTAATTTCCATCCAAAAATATGGTTGAGGTATTTGGTAATACCGCCGGCATTTGGTTTTAGTTCCGATCCGCCTAAAATTTTGATCTTTAGCTCCATTTTTTTGATCAGATGTCTTTCTGAAGGATAAATTTCATAAATTCCACTTTGAAGCATGTTTGCGCAGCTTTGTTTTATTTTTGGATGATCTGGAAAAGCCGTTAAAACATCATCAACCGATTTTACTATAGAAACGTAAAGAGAGTAGTAAGCTTTACTTCCTTTTTTGCCGGATAAACCATTAATCCCCGACCGGTAATAAAACATGGCCGATGGATTAAAGACTATTTTTTCTGCCTGGAGAAAAACCCTCGTAAAAAACTCCAGATCATCATTCAGTGTTAATTCGCTATCCCACCTTCCCGATTCGTCAATTATGTTACGGGGTATCATGATCCTGCCTGGAGTAGTCATAGGATTGCAGTTATACCAGTAATCATTTATCCAGGCTTCAAAATAAATCCCACCTTCCGGAATCTCCTCTGCAACAAAAGTTTTTATATCATCTGCATAAAATCTTCCCCAGCCCGATAAAACAACGTTATTGTTGCAGCTATCCATCCACTGAAGCTGTTTTTCTACAAAGTTTGGAGCAATTATATCATCGGCATCAAAAAAGATGATGTATTTACCACTTGAGTTTTCAAAAGCGGTATTTCTGGCATTAGCTGCACCCAGATTTTTGCTTTGTATAAGCTTGATGCGGTGATCATCAATTTTTGAAATTTTATCAGCTGTATCATCGGTAGAGCCATCGTTTACGATGACGATTTCGAGGTTGGCATGGGTTTGCCTACAGATTGATGTTAAGGTTTGATGAATATAATCAGAGCAATTGAATGCCGGTATACAAAAAGAGACTAAAATGCTATCCAAAGCAATTGCTTTTTAATCACGCTAATTAACAAAATCCAAGGCGTTTTTATAATAAAGTATTTTAGACCGATCTACATAATGGTGCAACATTTCTTCTTTACGCTGCGATTGTTGAACAGTTGGATTTACGATATATTGTAACTCATCCAACACTTGGTTTTTACTGTCCGATAAAAGCATAGCACTAATGGCCTGTTCGAGGTAATAACTTGTTCCTTCTTTTTTTTCGAGCGCTGCAACCCATTTTTCAATTGCTACCCAATCTATCTGTTTACTGTTTAGGCCAATAACCCCGACATTTACACGATCGGGGATCGGCGAACCGCAAAGATTTTGCATCAGAGTAGCGGAATAACCGTACGATTGTTCGCAATCGTACATGTAAATAGGCCTTTGCGGGTTCTGGAGCCACGAAATCAATTCGACCGGATTGGCCCAGAATAGCATATCGGAATCGAGCACCAGTTTCCATCCACCGTTAATGGTATGGATATCGGTTAATTTTTTAATGTGCGAATATTCTTTTCTCTTCTGGTGTAGTACCGGGAAAAGGTTTAAGGGCAGTTGCTGCGCTAAATTTTTATTGATGGTTTCCTGCGTTATAATTTCTGACTGCGGAAGTTGTTTTTGAATAAGGTTTATCAGATTTTCGTCGAAACTTCCATCATCGATCAGGATAAACCTGAATTGCTGCTGCGAAACTTTTACCAATGAGTGGATGCAGAAAAGGGTTTGGTAAAGGTATTTCTTTCCGGTTAAAAAATAAATCTCCAGTCCGTCTCCGTACGATTTTACAGGTGGTAGTAAACTAGAACTTTCTATCATGCTTTTTTGATCTTCAATCATTGTATTATAGGTGGAATAGCCACCCATATGCATAATATATTGGTGTTTGGCAAGTGGGTACCGATAAAAATAATTGATAAACTGTTGGAGCAATCTCATTGTGTGTTTATAAAGGTTTGTGGAAAGTTAAGAGATCTGATGCTTTTTTACCCCTGAGAATGAAAGGCTCCTCAATTTTTTTATAAATAAGTTTTGCCAAAAAGGCAACCAATAGGAGTACTGTGAAATCAAAGGCGATGTTTAAAAAGAGATTCGCCTTGAAAAGCTGCATAGACCTCAAATAACCCAATAAATATACGCCTATAGGAACATGTATGAGGTAAATGGAGTAGGAAAAGTTACCTAAAATAGCAAAGTTTTTTTTGATGGGTGCATAGTAGTTGAGTAATAAAATAATACCGGTGGCGTATAATGCCATGTTGAAATAATCTTTACTCGGATTATAATATATTCCTATTAATGCGGTCAATAGCAGTAAAATTTCCCTATCGAAAAACCGGTACGCATTTTTTTGTGCTTGTTTAAGGTAAAAGCCTAAAAGAAAACCTGGCCAATAGGATATAAAACATAGTGCGCCTTTTTCGTGGTGTAAAAATATGGGCAACAAGGAAACTAACAATAGTAAATAGAATCGTATAGAAGTTGGAACAATGAGGTAAATGTAGATAATAGCGTAGAAAATAATTTCGATGGTCAGTGTCCAGTAAATCCAATTAATTGGTTCTACCGATGAAAATGGGCTTGTTAATAAGGTAAGGGTTGCTAAAATACCCGTTAAGTTTTTGGGGAGTATGGCTGATGAGTTGCTGCCGTGAACAAAAACATTAATACATATAACCCCCACTACCAATGCAAGGCTAAACCAGTAGGTAGGAAAAATCCGGAAGAAGCGTCTCACAAGAAATTGATTGGCGGTAGTGGCATCTTTTATAGAAATAGCTATGCAATAACCGCTAATGACAAAGAAGATGGGCACTCCTAAATATCCTAGCCTGATAAAGCTGCCGTAAGCATTATCCGGGAAAAAATTTGGATGGTTAAGATGATAGACTGCAACCCAACAGGCTGCAAAAAAACGTAGGATATCGATAATGTTATTCCTATTTTTTTCCATCGATTGATAATCCTTTAAATAGTCCGCAGGCGCCTCTCCATTGGATATAATTTTTATTGCCCATCCAGGCTTTGTGCATAAACCAAGCCTTTATACACCTAGGTACATAAGTGTAGGGAGGAATGTTACGCCATGGATAAATTTGATGGGAAGCAAGCAGGCTAACCCACGAAACATTTGAATCGTATATTAATTTGGCCAGGTATCTAACCCCGGTGCGAGCATCCGGAATAATGTGTGTTAAGGATAAATCAGGAAAATACCCGATTTCCCATCCTGCTTTAAGCACTTCCAAAACAATGTCATTATCACCGCCTGAGCTTAAGCTTAGTTTTGTCCTATCTTTAACAATATTATTTCCGGAACAGATCTTATGTAAATAGTTTTTTAACGCTGTTTTTCTCAATCCCATACCTGCACCAATCGGCGAGGCTTCGGGATAATTATTTTCCCATCTATTAATAATGTTTTTCCTCCCTAAATCTCTCAGGGCCAGGTTAGGGTAAAAACTTTCAACCCATTTGGCGGGCGTGGTTTCAAATAGGGGCGTTGATATACCCCCAATGGCCCCTAAGTATGGATTAGCATTGAAAATGGAAGCTACATTGCTTAAATAGTTTTCATCCAAAATATTGTCGTCATCAACCATCACAATTATTTCGGCTTCTGCAGTTTTAAATCCTCTAATCCGAGCATAGGTTAAACCCTGCTCTTCTTCCGTTAATAACCTGAAATTAGGTTGCCATGTAAGGTCTAAATGTTCATGGAAATTATTGTCAGAATTATTGTCAATGATAATCAACTCCCAGTTGAAATAGGCCAATGTTTGATTGCGGAGTCCATCAAGGGTAAGCTTTAACCTGCTTAAGTGTGGGTTATAGGTGGAAATAACAACTGAAATCAGGATCATTTTAAAAGTTGTTTATAATGATATTCCATCAGTTCGCCAATCTGGTCCTGATTATAAACTGTTAATATTTTATTCCGAGCATTTGTACCCATTTCGACCCTCAGTTTTTTATTATCCAGCAGTTTGATTACAGCTGCGGCTATCTCCCTGGGTTTTAAGGGATCGATGAGTATGCCTCCGTTGCAATCGTTCAGCATATCGTACATTCCACCATTTTTGCCCGCGACAATTGCCCTTCCGGCACTCATGGCCTCCAGGCATACATTTGGGAAATTTTCCCAGATGCTGGGAAAAACACATATATCTGTTTCTTTATAAACGTTAGGGATTTCGTTGGCCGCTACTTTCATAAAAGAAAGGTTATCCAAATGATTGCGAAGCTCTACTTTTAAGTATTCCTTCATGTTCAGCCCCGGTTTGTGCGATTCTTGAACACTACCAACAAACCTGAAACGGGTATGGGGTTTATGCTTTAATATAATTTTAATAGCCCTGGCCAATTCTACCAGTCCTTTTCTGATTTCGAGCCTCCCAACATAGGTAACAATCCCGGTTTCATTCTGTATATCAATGTCTGTTAATGCCGGAGAGGGTATGTAAGGGTAAGGAACGGTTATAATACGGTTTCTTGGCAACATCCAGTGCCGGGATACAATATTGCCCAAATCAACCGAAGGACTGTGTACCTGTTGGGCAAGTTGGGTAATCTGGTAATCAGGATCGGTTGATTTTTTTTTCTCTTTCCAAAAAGGTTTATAAAATTTACCCCTTACCCAACCACTTAATAAATACCTTATTTTATTTAATGGTGTTAAATAACTAAAGTTGATTCTGTCGATCAAAAACCATGGCGTATGCAGTTTAACAACTAATGGGAGAGACGGAAGTTGTTTTTTTATTGCCAAACCATCTGCCGAAAATTCAGGAGATTCGATCAAATCGAATGCTTTTGTATTAAAACGCTCTTCAAAAATGCTTAAAATTTCCTGGTTAAAGTTTTTGCGGTCTTGGGTCAGTATTCTATGTATTTTGAAACCATCTAAATCCTCTGTAATGTTCCTGCTTGGGGAGGAGGTAAAAACTTCAACATCATGCCCTTTTTTGGTCATAATCCTAGCCGCCTGATCAACATAGGTAGCAATGCCACCAAAAGTGGTATCAGGTGGAAACTCAAAAGAAATGTATGCGATCCTCATATTGGCTTTAGATTAGTTTGAAGATCGCTAATAATTTTAGTCTTATGCGGTTGATAAAATTGACCTTATGCCAATGCGGAACAGGTCCGTGGGCATCTGCCGCCCATATTTTCTTTTCATCATCATCCCATTTATGCTTCATTTCCGGATTAAATGTTTTGGCCATATCGTGGCCGTTTGCTACTGATAAGGGTTCTTTTATCAGCAATTTCCTGTTCCCACGTGCTATCCTTAACCAAAGTTCAAAATCGAGTGAACAATATAGATCTTCCCATATTGGTTGGTTTATAGCTGCGGTCCAAAAAGTAGAAGGCTGTATAATTGAGGGTATTTTCAGGAAAAAATCTAATACAGGTGGAACCTTGACCAAAAGAAAGGTATTGGTAGCGGTATTATAACTGTAGCCATAACCATAAATAAATTTTGCTTTTGTAGTTAAAAACTTGTAGGCAACTTTATGAAGAACATTTTCGAGGAAATAATCATCGCTATTTATCCAGGTATAATATTGGCCGGATGCTATACTAAAGCCCTTGTTAATGGCATGACCCTGGCCGCGATCGTTTCTGCTTTCCTGGTAACTTAGCCATGGAGCATATTTTTCAATGATGGCCTGGGTTTCATCCTTACTTCCGCCATCGATAATGATATACTCTAAATTGGGATAATTTTGTAACAAAACAGATCTGATTGTCTGTTCTATAAACACCCCCTGATTAAATGAAGGGGTAACCACTGTAATTTTAGGCCAATTGATGTTACTGTCGAAAACTTTAACATCTGTTTCCGTTGTCCATGGCCAGCCCTTTTTTTCGGCTGCTGCTTTTGGCAATACGCTCAATAAACCGCCATGGTTTTTTTTTACGGGCGATAAAGGCAATGATAGCCCAGCTGCTTCATATTCAGATCTGTATACGCTTAAGTTTGGAATATTCATTGGTTTAACCTAAAAGGGACATAAAATTTTCGCCGAATTTTTTAATATCCGCGCGATAATCTGCATGGTCATATAATGGAATTTCGCTGGTGCTATTATGTACATTTTCCAGTATATCAGCTAATCCCTTTTTGTTATGCGGATCGAAAAAGATAGCGGTACTATCGATCAATTGCTCTACATGTACTTTGATGTTGGATACAATGAGCGCCTTGTTTAGCGATTTGCTATCCTCAACAACTGTACTCCAACCTTCGAACAGTGAGGGCTGGATAACCGAAACGGACTGGTCCATTAATCTTAACTGTTCGGCCCTGTCGATAAAACCCAAGAATTTGATATTTTGGTGCAGGTTATTTTCATCTACATAGCTTAAAAGGTCACTGTAATAAGTGGGGTTTCTATAATCTTCCTGTTTCCCGGTAAATGCAACAGTAATTTCTATCTTCCTATCTTTTAATTCTTTTACTGCCTGCAGTACAGTGAAATGGTTTTTATGTTTCCAGAATTGGTTGGGGCAGATGAAATATTTTGATGGCAGGTTAAACTTGCTCAAAAGTTCCTGTATGGCTAAATTTTCAAAATTTGGGTGGGTAACGGCAAATGGAATTACCCTGGTTTTAACTTTATGGTTGGGGTATAAGCTTTCGAAATGAGATAGGGCATCGTTACTGCTCAACACCAATGTTTCTTGCGATGACTGTATAACCAACTGTACCGATCTTCTTTCGGCAATATACCCTTCACTAAAGAATTCGGGCACGAAATGTTCCTGAAAATCGGCTATCCAATAAATCTTTGTTTTGGCAAGGGAATGTTGTACATTATTAGAATAGGGGAAAACCGCATCCAGATTTTTTATCTGTTGCGAAAATAACCTCACAGCAAATAACTTATTACTTACCCTGTTGATGAAACGGTAGAAATTACTTTTTTCGCCCGAACTTATCTGATAACTTATATAAGGGTAGCTGATCTTCTTTTTGGAAATTACTGCATCGTGTGCATTGTTTGTAATCAAAACAATATGCGGTTTTTTATCATCCGGAAGCAGTTCGAGTGCCGCTATTAAATTTTCGATATAATAGGTGCCACCAATCCAGTTTTCATTGTAGCTGTAGCTTAGTCCTATTCTTTTTCTGATAACCATTTTGCGTAATTGCTGGCTCCTTCATCGAAGCTTATTGTTTGTGTGTAGCCTAATGAAACAAGTTTAGTGATATCGGCCTGCCAATATAATGGATCGCCGGCACGTACAAGTCCGTTGAATTTAATGGCGCCTTCATAACCTAGTTTTGCCAGGAAAACCTGGGAAGCTTCGGCAATTGAAAGGGAACTTAATGCCGCTACATTAAAAACCTGAAAACCTTTATTTGGATGGTTTAAAATAGCCTGTATGGCATTAACAATATCCATAACGTGTATAAATGAGCGGGTTTCGTTACCAGTACCGAAAAGCTGAATTCCGCTAACTTCTTTCGATTTTAAGTAAAGGTCCCAGAAAAGCTGTTTTTTTAACCCGTTTCCGTAGGCAGAGAATATCCTGATCACTGAAGTAGTGATATCGAAAAGCTTATTGTACATCATACAGATTTCTTCTGTCTGTTTTTTATGAAATCCATAAGGTGATATAGGTGCTAACTGATGTTCTTCTTTGATGGGTAAAACCTGCGGATTGCCATAAACAGCTGCGCTTGAAAGTTGTATAAACCTACAGGTGGGGTTTAGCTCTTTTATCGCATTAAGGAGGAGTACCACATGGTGCACATTGAGTAAATAATCTCTTGAAGGATTGAAAAAAGAATCGGGCACGGAAGAGGCACCGGAGCAATTGATACAATAATCAAATTTATTTGTGGCGAACAACACTTTAAAATCTGCGTTGGAGGCATCTATGATGGTATAATCGGGATCGTTATAATCCGCCACCACATCGGCTCCAAATACTTCAAATTGTTTGTTGTTTTTAAACAGGCTATAGCAATGCGAACCTATAAAACCTTTGGATCCCAGTATCAGTAACCTCATGCTTTTAGATTTTTAATTACCATTGCAGGGTTGCCAACAACAAGTGTATAATCGGGTACATCTTTAACTACAACGGCATTTGCGGCAACGATGGCACCCTCGCCAATGGTAATTCCTTTAAGTATGGTTGCATTGAAACTGATCCACGCGTAATCTTTGATGATTATTGGAGCAGTTAAAAGGCTGCCCTTATCTTGCCAGTGTCCGTTTTTGAGCAGATCCATATAACGTTCGGATCTTTCAATCGCGTCTGTTTCGTGCGAATTTGTATCTATAATGTTCACATTGTGGGAGATTAAAACATTATTGCCAATGGTAATCCTTTCACCCGACCAAATTCTTGAATGATCTCCTATATAACAGTTTTCGCCTATGCTGATTTTACCGCCGTAGGCAAAAACATTCAACATTCCCCTTACGTGGGTGTTGTTGCCAATGGTGATATTTGCTTTGTCACCGTCTGGATTGTTTACTATCGCTTCGGCATAAAAAGTTGCACCATGATGGGTTAAGCTATGCTGGATGTTTTCCGTGTTTTTCTTCTGCTGAATTTCACTGATCATGTGGTGGAGGTTTATTTTTTCAATAAACCACATTAAAAACCGTTTAAGGATTTTTTTCATTTTTTTTTCGTCAGGGTAATTGATGCCCGGTACACTTTCTTTAAAACGCTTTTAAATATATTGCGTTTTTCTCCCGATGATGTTTCGCTGTACAACAGATCAAGATATTGATAATCAATTTTTAATTTATCAGGATGTATCAATGGGAAATTTATGGCCTCCTTTTTTTCTGTCAGGGCAAAAAGTTCTTTGCCATGGCTATGGGTTCCGTTAGCATCAAATCCAATATTCTGCACCAAATTAACAGCTGGGTTAATGGCCAGCTTTTCGTTGTATAATATGGCATAGAACCACTGGATGTCCCAGGTGTTCAAACTTTGATTAAAAGCAGCATCGAACATGTGATAATAATGCTTATACCAATTACTTTTTAACTGGGCTTTTACCCTATTTTTTATTTTTGGGTCGTTCCAGCCCGCCATTGATAAATCATAAAGGTTCCAGGCCCTTTTCCAAGTTGCCCAGCCCCAAATACCACCCAGACCAAACACGTAAGAGCTATTATAACCCTCTCTTTTAGTGAGTAAATTGGAACCGGATATGGCCATTACTTTATCGTTAAACCTGTATTTATCCAATAGACTACCGCAGAAATTAAAAAAAGAAGGGTCTGGCAAACAGTCATCTTCTAGAATAATGCCTTCATCAATATGGTTAAAAAACCAGGTTATGGCTTCACTAACAGCTGTTTTACAGCCTAGGTTTTTATCCCTGAATAAGGTATTAACTTCACAATCCCAATCTATATCCTTAACTATTTCGCGTACCAGGCTAACATTTATTTCATCGTTTTCATTTCCATTACGTGCGCCATCGGACGCAATAAATAGGTGTTTTGGTTTTTGAACCCTAATGGTTTCAAAAACCTTTCTTGTGTGGGTAGGTCTATTAAATACCAAAAATAATATCGGCGGAATTTCCAAAACGTTATTTTTATATACCTTTGTTCAATACATGCTGAACATGTTTTCTATGCCTTTTTACTTTCAGGAAATTTTGTAAAATAGAATAAAGTAAACCGCGATTTTCCGCTAGTCTCTGCTTTTGATCGAAATCAATATGCCCTTTTCCAGTTAGGTACCTCAAAACAATTCGTAATTCTGTTTTTATTATTTTTAAACCCGTTAACCTCAAAAGGCCAATAGAAAAGCGAAACAAACCAGATTTTTTTTCGCTAAAGTGGTCTGTATAAGAAAACAACAAAAACTGCGAATAACTTAACCAAAAGGATATGCGGAGGATAAAATCTTTACTCTGTTTTGCCCTGTCAACAAAGTGTTTAAACGTTAGGTTTTCGTTTTCGGTTATTTTATAGCCCAATAAATAAATCATATAACAGATTTCCACATCCTCACCGGATATCAGGCTTTTTCCCTTACGGCCAGTGGTAACATTTAGCCACCCTTTATCAAAAAAATCATCAATAGCATTTTTACGGTATACAGAACCGGCACCATAAACCCAATGATCGTTTTCGGCCCAAAATTGCCTTCCGTGTACAGTAATCCTCTTTAATAAGTCTTCAGAAATCAATGTAGGCTCTTCTGCTTCAATAATACCAACCCCTCCAAGTGCACCTATATTTCTATCTGCGGTCATTATACGGAAAGCCGTACTGATATAGGTTTCATCGAGCCAGTTGTCGTCGTCGCAGATTAATATAAATTCAAAACTGGCTCTTTGCACACCCAATTTAAAAGCGTACGATTTTCCTTTAATGGGTTGATTTCGTATGTCAAAGTCTATATTTTTATTGCCGACCTCATTCCAGGTATTTAGCGCAACCGCTTTGGTATCATCTGTTGATGCATTATCTATAATCAGAATTTCCACAGGTATACTTTCAATATCTTTTTGTTTGGCCAGATATTCTAGCGTGGTCGCAATCCGTGCAGCACTGTTATAACAACAGATTAAAACTGAAACTCCTGGTTTGTATCGCGCAATCATTAATTTATAGCGTATAATGCCTGTATTTTCTCCTTAAAAATAGGATAGGTATAGAGTTCGTTAAACCTTTTTTTTGAATTATCTCCCATCTCGGTGGCTTTTCCATTATCCTGCAGTAGCTCCTCTATAGCTATAATATGACTATCAACATCTAAAGGCTCTACCAAAAAACCGTTGTACTGATTGGTTACCGATTCGGATAAACCGCCCCTATTTGATACAATGCAGGGCAAACCCCAGCTCATAGCTTCTACTACGGCTATTCCGTGCGATTCCATTTTGCTGGGCTGATAATAAATGAAAGCTTCTTTTAACCAATTTTCCGGATAAGCCTGAAACCCGATAAATTTAATGTCCTCCTGATTCTTGCTGCGGTTAGTATAGGTATTTTGACCGTCACCATTTCCAATCCAGATAAAAGAAATATTTTGGTGTTTTGCCGTAATGGTCTGGGCTACTTTTAACCAGGTATCAGGATTTTTGTTGTTATCAAGCCTACCAACGCTAACAACTGTTCTGTTTCTTTCCTTGTTGTAATAAGGTGTTTTAATGACCGGCAATTTATCGATACAGTTATATATTACAATAATAGATTGCTCGCGCTGTTTTTTGATGTCCCAAGCCTTAATTATTGTGTTTTTCATAAAATGGGAAACAACAATTATTTTTTTTTGGTTGCCGAGGCGGAAATTGCAGGTAGAAGAGGTAAAAGCTGTATATTTTCTTTCGGGCACGGTGTGTAACGTATAATTAACCCTTAGAAATGGTAGCCAAAAAAAATAAAGGAATTTTTCCGGCTCTACGGAGGAAACCGTGATGGTGGAAGTACGCCATCTGGCGCATAAAAATATTACCCTGATCAGCGACCAAAGTATTTTAAGAAATTCTTTAACATTGGAAATTAATCTGTATTCGAGGTGCGCATAACCATGTAAGTTTTTAAAAACTTTTGTTTGTAACCGTCCGGAAGGATCTATATCATCAATGAATGAAATTTCATTGCTATCCTCCACAATCAAAAGCACATTCTCGGCACCGAGTACCTTTACTAACGACCTGAGGCTGGAGTTACTTCCGCCGGTATCGAACAATTTTGTGAAAATGAGATGTTTTTTCAAGATTAAATTAGCCTGATGATAACTTTTTTGCAGATATCAAATGGTAAAACTAAACTTATGGCCTTATAAAAAAGTGTTTGCAATGGAGGATATAAACCACTGATCAGCATTCTCAAATTTTTGGTCGATTTATATGAACCATGATATAACCAATGTCTTAATTTTTCGTTCACAATTTCTAAAGTCCTTGCCTTAAAGGCTGGGTGTTTAATACCAAATTCTTTGATAATCTGTATCAGTTCGAATGTGGCATGCCTATCTGTAGCGGTAACCGATTGGGTATGTAACCTGTATAGCGCAAGTGGAGTGTTTAAGGCCTTAAAACTTGCCCCATTTGCCAAAAGCTTAAGCCACATTTCATATTCTTCTGCGGCTTGTTTATTTGTAAAGCTACCGGCTTTTAGTAAGGAGTCCTTTTTAACAAGAACGGTGAGATTTGGAATTCTGTTATAATGCAAGAAAGCCAAAATTGCCTTTTTTCCCTGCCATATAGCGCTGGTTACGCCCATGTTTTTTAAAGTGCTAATATCATAGGGCAAACGATCTTCAAATAGCAAACAATCTGTAAAAACAAGATCGTATTTACCATTCTGGATTTCGTTAATGCAGATTTCCAGTTTATGGCACAACCATAGGTCATCGGCATCTATAAAAGCGATATAACTGCCTTTACTGTGTTTTATGCCATTGTTTTTTGCATAACCCTGCCTTGCATTTTCCTGGTATATGTAAAATACCCTATTATTATTTACCTGATATTGCTTAATAATTTCGGAAGTTTTATCAGTAGAGCCATCGTCAACAATAATCAATTCCCAGTTTGTATAAGTTTGGCCGATTACACTTTCAATGCTTTCGCCAATATATTTTTCGGCATTGTAAGCAGGCATTATCACCGAAACCATCGGGTTATCCATAATTCACGATTGTCCAGTTTTGGGGTATAAAATCATTTATCTCAAATTTTGTTGCGTCGCTGTTGAACCATTTCAATGGAGCAAAAGTGTCTCCACCGGTATCTGCCAGCCAAGCGCCCCACCAGCTAAAGCTGCTGTTCGCAATAATGTGATGTTTACAGGCACTCATTAAAGCCATATCCTGCCAGTGCTTTTTTTTGTGGTTTAAATCTACATAGTGCACTTCTTGATCATTGATCAGCAGGTGCTCTTTTGCCCATTTCATATCATCGGAAAAAATGTATATCGAAAGTTTGCCATACTTTAAGGTTAAAGCAGTTATTGCCTGATGATAATAAGTTAAGGGCAATACGCCGTGGATGTTATGGATTATTTCTGAACTGTTATAATCGCCCCTGCGGATGTGTAAACTAACCGTATTCTCTGACCGGATAATCTTATTTCTAATTGCGGTATTTTCGGTATCCAACTGGGGAAATTCGAATTCTTTCAATAATTGTTTACGGATATGACTGAAATATTTTTCGGACTGGAAATATCCATCCAAGTATATCAGAGTGTAATTTTTACAACTCGCCAAATCGATAAATTCATTTTCAACCTGTTTTATCAGAATAGCATAACGGGCAAAAAAATACCTCAGGATATTGAACGGAAAACGGAAATCGGTAAAAAAAGTAATGCAATTTTTAATGCCATTTCGGGCCTGGATATTTTTGAATTTGTCAAGTTCATAATCCCTTGCCGTAAAATCAGTGCTGCTTACCTTATGTTCATCTAAAAATGATTTATCGAGGTATACTTTTCTTTTAAAGGATAGGGAACGTGCCGCTGCGTATTGGAACATCTGGTTGCCCAGACCCCCCATTAACTTAACAATTACCATTTAATCTTTTGTAAACCAAAAACAGCCACAGCCATAATTTTGTTTATCAGCTTCTTCCAAAATGGCATCGTAGTGAAATGTATTGGCATCGGTAACAAGCGAAAACTGTTTTAGGGTAAAACCCTTAAATAAATCCAGAACCATCTTGGTGGCATATATTCGGTGTGCATTAAAAGCAATTTTTGGCATGCCCACAGGCACTACAAAAAGGATATTCCCATTTGGTTTAATCACTCTTTTTAGTTCTGCAATTGCCTTTACATCGCCCTCTGGATCGATAGGATCGCCGTACCTGCCCAATCCAATATGCTCTATCGTATGCATACATGATAAACTATCCACACTGTTAGATTCGAAATGTAATTTCGTCAAATCCGCTTTTCCTGTCTGTAACTTATCCAGGGTTAGGTTTGCGGGTCTGTAATCATAAAATTCGGTTGGGATAAATGCCGACAGGGTACTACAGAAATAAAGGGATGATGAAATATCGATATGTTTTACTGGGTTTATTACTTTTACGACCCTTATTGCCCAGGCCACATGATATACGTAATGCGCATCAAAACCGGTTTCGGAGGTATTATCATCCAAGCAGCGATATACTTCTTTAAAGTTCATATCGAACCTTTTAAGTACATCCATTCCCTTAAATGCCTTAAACTCGGATTCGAAATTGATCTGTTTAAAAGATTTTCCGCTGATCAATCTATAAATTCTGCCCCGTATTCTTTTTAAGGTGTTCATTATCATTTTAATATTTCAGAAATATTTGGAGGATAAAAAGTTAAAAGAGGGATATGCTAATGATATCGTTTTCTATTTCCTGTTTAAATGCTGTTGTAAAAGTCCTGATAAAACTGTTCAGTTCAGCAACGGTAGGGTAACCATCAGCTCCATTAAATAACCGTGCATCGTCTATCATTAAAATGTGAGGCAGCTTATCAGCATTTAAAATAGCAGTAAGTTCTTCAAATATCGGACAATCCTTATCGCCTTTGGCGGTAATTCCACCCGAGTAATGACCATCAAGCCAGAAAATTGCGGGTTCTTTAATCTGGGGCATTAACACTTTGAGTATCTTTCCGCTATCACCTTCCAATAAGTTAATATGGGCCTCTTTTTTAAATTTTGCCTTGGCCGCTATATGCAGGTCGTGCCCTAGTTCTATGGAATAGATGATGCGGAAAGTATTTTTCTGCGATTCTATCATTTCTCCGAGGTAGGTTCCGGTTTCTATCAATATATTATAGCCCGAGGCCTTTTTTGCCTGTAAAATTGCTTTTTGCTTAATAATGTGAGGTGGAGGAGCGGGTTTGCCCTGTTTTTCCCATTCATAAATAATTGAATTATCATCTCTTTTAAGCTCTTCAACAACCGGTGCTTTAGTAGTTAATAATGGACGTATAATTCTTTTAAAGAAACTTACCATATTATCTATCAATCGGAGTTATTTCAATAGGCATAGGATTTAGGATCAACCCCACGTTATTGATTTTGAGAATACTTTTATCCAAATCCGCATCTGCAATGTCCGAAATGAAAAAAGATGCTGCATTTTCGTTATAAAATATAGATTTTTCACTGTTGGATAAGCCAAGGGTTAAGTAATAAGTACCGGGAGAATAATATAATTTATCTTCTTTGAAAACGGCCTGATAATAACCAGGTTTTGTAGTCATTCTATTGCTCCAACAGGTTCTTATACCAATTTCTGAAGCATTATTAATGCCTATGGCCACAATAAATTCCGGTAGGAGGGTGTTAACTTTAAACAATATCTTGATCTGCCATGATTTACCCACCGGTATTTCAGATATTTGATTTCCATATACATCCTCTATCTGTAACTGGTAAATATAAGCCTGAATAGTTTCATCGCTGGGGGCTTCGAAATGAAAAATAGATTGATATTTTCTTGCGGTAGATAAATATTGCTCGATCACGTGACTCGTGTTTGCCGATAATTTAATTTGGCCATTATCCAGATAAAGGGCTTTTTCGCAAAGTTTCTGTACAGCATTCATATTATGGCTCACAAATAAAACAGTTCTTCCTTCACTCTTACTGACCTCGCTCATCTTCCCCAAACATTTTTTCTGAAACTCTGCATCTCCAACAGCCAACACTTCATCTACAATTAATATTTCTGACTCTAAATGTGCTGCGACAGCAAATGCCAGTCTAACATACATCCCCGATGAGTATCTTTTTACAGGTGTATCTAAATAACGTTCGATACCTGCAAATGCTACTATCTCATCCAACTTCCTCTGAATTTCTTTTTTGCGCATTCCTAAAATCGCGCCATTCAGAAAAATGTTCTCTCTGCCGGAAAGCTCTGGGTGAAAACCTGTACCAACTTCAAGTAAACTGGCAATTCGCCCTTTACCGGAAATCTTGCCGATAGTTGGTGCTGTCACTTTACTTAATATTTTTAACAGCGTACTTTTTCCTGCGCCATTTCGACCAATAATGCCCACAGCATCTCCTTGCTCGATTTCAAAAGTGACGCCCTTTAAACTCCAAACGACATCGCTTTCCCTTTTAATATACTGATCGTTGTTCTCACTAATTAGCAGAAATGGATCATCTTTACCACGAACTCTCGCATACCAGCGCTCAAGGTCACGACTAATCGTACCTGTGCCAATCTGACCTAATTGATAGGCTTTGCTTAAATTTTCTACTTTGATTGCAATATTAGACATACCAGCAAATTCTCATTATACCTGTAGCATTATACTTTCCATTCCTAAAAAAATTATCATCTATACAGTATCCACAAAATTTCGTTCCACTTTATTAAAAACTAAGATTCCAAAAAGTAGGACAACAGTCGTAACCCCGGTTGCATATCCTAAGCTAAACCAACTAAAACGTCCTTCACCTAAAAATCCATACCTAAAAGTTTCTATAATGGGGGTCATCGGGTTGTACTCGATGATCCAGGCATACTTTGGATATTTCTCCAGCGCTGTCGATAGGGGATAAATCACAGTGGTCGCATACATTAACAATTGCACCCCAAAACCGATTAAAAAAGCAAGATCTCTGTACTTTGTAGTCATGGCTGAAATAATCATTCCTGTGCCTAACCCTAAAAGGGCCATTAATACAATAACTATTGGGAAAAGGCAAATAGCCCAGCTAATGTTGAATTGTGCATCTGTTGCAAGATAATAAACCATGAGAATTAAAAACAGTAACATCTGCACGCCAAATCTCACAAGATTACTGAAGACTATACTTAATGGCACAATTAACCTTGGAAAATAGACTTTCCCAAATATACCCGCGTTATCTCTGAAAACTGTAGAAGTTTTGGTTAAACAGTCTGCAAAGTAATTCCAAGCGGTGATTCCAGCCATGTAGAATAACGGTTTAGGTAAGCCGTCTGTTGAAATACCCGCAAGGTTACCAAATATGAATGTAAAAATAATGGTAGTAAACAAGGGCTGTATGAAAAACCATAATGGACCGAGTATAGTCTGCTTATAGAATGAAACAAAATCCCTTCTGACTAGTAGCCATAACAGATCACGATATGCCCAGACCTCATTTAGTTTGAGATCAAACATAGAACTTTTGGCTTCAATGGTCCAGGAATGTTCGTGTTCGTTTGTCAATGTATTAAAAGTTGTTTTAGTTTTTGTTTGTATTTAGAAAAAGCAAAATTCTCAAGCGTTTTACCTTGTTGTTTTTTAGGGGTAACCGGATTTGCCAATGCACTATTGATGGCGTCTTGCAATTCGACTAAGCTTTTTGGATTAATCAATGTACCTAATTCACCGTTTAATAAAGCATCTGTACTTCCATCAAGATTGCCTGCAATTACTTTGCACCCACATGCTGAAGCTTCAATGAAACTGATTCCAAAACCTTCTGCAGTGCTAGGCATCACAAAAATGTCTGCCAGAAGGTAGTGTTGTGTAATCTCTTCCTCTGCAACAAAGCCAGTAAAGGTTACTCGATTTTGTAACTCTGATTGCTCCAGCAATTTTTTAACGCGTCTGAACTCTGCTTCATCTGCCTTCCCCGCAAGGATATAATGAATATCTTCAGGCAAGCCGCTAATTGCTGATAATACCTGGTCGTAACCTTTATACTGCTCTTTAGAAGATAGTCTGGTTAATGTTAAAATTATTCTTCTATCCTTAGTTAAACCATAACGCTCCAGCAGTTCGATTGGCTTCCCAAAATCTTTTGGAACTTCAAAAAAGGGATCAAGGCAATTATTTATTACGCTAAGCTTATCAGCAGCAATTCCATGCTCTTCCTGGATTCTGCCAGCAGTGTATTGACTTACGGCCCATATCTCAACTTGGTTTTTTAAGAAAGTCTTTTTCCAGTCATTCAACGATTTCCAGATTTCAATGCCATGAGCAAAAAGAATAAGCCTTGTTGCAGGTTTTATTTTTTTGATTAACCATCCAAAAATGAGCAGGTTGATATGACTCAGGACAATTATATTGGACTGTAAACTATGTTTGATGAATGCTAATCCAAAGCTAAATCGTTTGCCATTAAATCCTTTAAATTTTTCGACAGATGTATATCGTTGATCATCCTGAGTATCATACATGCTGAGGCATTTGTATTCCCCAATAATTCCATCCTCTTTGAATTCAGACAAAGCTTTTAGAAACGCTCTACAAACTTTTTCAATTCCTCCAGTAAATCCAAAAGTATATAATGATAAAAACAAAATCTTTTGTTTTTTATGCATTTTGAAAATTCATATATCTCAAGCTTTCCACTTTAAATCCTCCATCAAGAATAGGGTGATGGCTTTAGCCCAATGCAAGTCTCCATTTATAAAGTCTGCTTTCAATCTAGCTATTTTCGGGCTGTCGTCACTAATACCCCTCAAAAAAAACTCATTTCTTCTTAGCCAGCGTTGAAAGGGAAACGTAAATCCCATTTTCCTTCGGTTCCATATTGCTTCCGGTAGAATACTCATAAAGGCATCAACCATAAACCCCTTTGGTTTTTGCAGCTGGTATTTGATGTCAGGTGAAGTGTAGTTAAGTAGCTGTATTAAATCCTGATCAAGGAATGGTAAACGTACTTCTACACCGTGTTGCATGCTCATTGCGTCGGTATCATGTAATAACTGATTTTGCATGTATAAATTTGATTCCAACCACCCGGCTTCTTCAATAGGACTAAGATGAGCAGGTACTTCAGATATAGTCATTGTGGTGAGCACATCATCGATTTTATTAATTGAAAGATTTAATATTTCAGCAATCTCATCAGGTGTATAGATGCCACGTAAAAAAAGATATTTGCCTGTTGTATTTCTATAACTCAAGTAGTAGGAACGTTTCAAAGCGGCTTTCCTGAAAAGAATTCCCTTTTTGAGTATAAACTGTGGAAGCTTCGCAAGGTATCTAACCATTCGCATTCTTTTAAAAGACGGATAGCCACCAAATAATTCATCCCCTCCAATTCCAGATAACACAGCCTTTAAGCCTTTTGCCTTTGCAAAATAGTTCACAAACCAAGAATTAATACCGTCTATGGTAGGTTGATCCATACCACTTAATGCTACAGGTAAATATTGATTGAAAATACTTTGGTTAATGAGGTATTCCGAATGATTGCTATTTGTTTGGTCAGCAATTAACTTTTGATAAGGCTGCTCGGAAAATTCCTGTTCAGTGAAATTTACTGAAAGTGTTTTGAGAGTCTGCTGATCAGATGTCTCATTTATTGTTTCATCAGCCATTAAGGTAATTAAACTCGAATCTATACCTCCACTTAGAAATACACCTATAGGTGAATCTGAAATGAGGTGACGCTTTACTGCTCGTTTAAGTGTATCGCGAAGGCATTGTTTTGCAACCTCAAAATCCTTGATGTAAGGTATTAGGTTTTGTCTGTGATAATGCTTTATTTCTGCCTGATGTGATTCATGATTCCAGCAAAGGTAGGAGCCTTTCTGCAACATCTTTACTTCTGCTAATGTGGTATAGGGCTCAGGAATATGTCCAAATGCTAAAAAGTAGACTTTCCATTCGGGTAGTTCGCTCAGTAATATGTTAGCTTTTTTAAATGCCTTCACTTCTGAAGCAAATACCAGCTTTCCTGATTCGTTGTAATAATGTAACGGTTTAATCCCTGATGGATCACGGACCAGAAAAGTTTTGTTCTTCAATTGATCATACAGCCCGAAAGCAAACATGCCTTTCAATAGGTTAAACGAGGCAACTCCCCAATGGTGATAAGCCGCCAGGATTACTTCAGTATCACTATGAGAGGAGAAATCAAATCCCGCTTCCACCAGGTCTTTTTTAAGTTCAAGGAAATTGTAAATCTCGCCGTTGAAGGTGATTGTCAGATGGTCACTATTGTATGACATGGGCTGATGTCCGTTAGAAGAGAGGTCGATCAATGCCAGGCGCCTGTGCCCAAAGGCAAGGCCATTTGCTTCATCGCTACAATAGCCTTCACCATCGGGACCCCCATGCGCCATTATATCACACATGGCTTTCACCTCTTTCCGTAGTTGACTTATATTAGCCTGATGATCAATAATTCCCGCTATCCTACACATGGTTTTTTCAAGCTTCAGATTTCTAGTCTAGGTTTCTTATTTTAATTATTCCCAAACACAGCTTCGCCCTCTCAGTCACGTTTTTTTAAAAAATGACTGTTAATTTTAATTGTAAATCTTCCTCACACAACTCTTCTGAACAAAGTTCAGTATTTTTTATTTATGCTCCAATCAACCTTTCTCATATCTCTTGTCTCACATATTATAGCGGCTCCACAAAACCCATCGACGTATTAATCTCAATCGCATACCCCATATTATGTAAACGTAGGATGATACGGTGTTTATTATGTAACGAAACCATTTCAGCAACCATACCCTTAAACGGGCCTGCCTTGATTAAAACTTTTTGTCCTGGCTGGATATCATAATCGAAAACCTCCAAATCTGCATCCGTAGCAAGTAGCAGTTTGAGGTCGTTCATTTGTTGCTCGGGGATGCTGGTGATGTTACCCGAGAAGTAAAGGAATCTCGCAACACCGTTCGTCATTAAAACATCCGCATATTCTTTCCCCGAAATATACACAAATAGATAAGATTTAATGAGGGGCTCTTCTACAATCTTCTTCCGGTCGCTCCATTGTCTGACTGTTTTTTTTAATGGGAGATAAGCGATAATACCCTTCCTTAATAGCTCGTCATATGCTTTTTTTTCCGCTCGAGAACGGGTATAAACCGGATACCATTTGTAATGTTGATCAATCATATTTCAATTCAGGACTATTTGAAAATAATGCAGCATTGAGTATTTTTTCGTTCGTTAAACAAATCGTGTAAAACTATATTTGTCTATTTATTCGTAAGAAAAAGAAGATTCTGCCTGAAGAGAATTTAGAATGGCATTTTTGGGTTTAATGCTTAAATAGGAGGAATAAATTCGGGGAACAATCATCATGTCGATAAGCTTTGCAATTAAATCTGTTTGGATTTGTGGGAACGAAATCAAAAGTAAACAATTAATAATAGAGTACAGTTAGCACTAACTTATTAATTGTGTTTTTTATTTATAAGCTATTGTTATTATGTGTTTACTAGACTCAAGGAGAGTAATTTTCTCCTGTTGTCGACCTTTACTAATTGAAGTATTTCCAAAGGCTAACAATAGGTTTAGTAGTTGGTTCAGAAAAAGTTAAAAATAGGTGCATATAAGCTTATAATGACTAAATTAACAGTGGGCTAATGTTATGGACAAAGGGTCAACAAGGATCCTATTTCTTTTTCCAGAACATCCACCATTTCCTGTTTTCGTCATCATAATAGCCTGAACCAGAGTATCCAGAATAGTCAGAATAATAGTAGGTGCTATTTCCTCCACCGCGTGAATAATCTGTAGTATAGTAGTTCGAGTACAAGGCATCATCACCGAAGGCATTCAGGATAATGGCAAGATTCGTTAGTCCATACTCTCTTGATAATCTTTCAGGAATAGCTGCGGCCCTTTGTTGCGATACCCCTGATCGGATCACAAAAAGATTGACATCAGACTGGCGGATTAGAGGTATAGCATCTGATACCAATCCTACAGGAGCGGTATCGACTAATACATAATCATAATCCCTTTCCAGTTTTCTCAAAAGATCCTGCATGGCTACAGTATGTAATAATTCAGAAGGATTTGGAGGAACTGGACCTGAAGGAATAAAGTCAATATGATGTACGTCATCATGAACTAAAACATCCTCAACCTGATGTTGACCTGAAAGAACTGAACTTAAACCTTTTTTATTATCTACATCGAAAACTTTATGTAGCCTTGATCTACGTAAATCGGCGGCAATCAAAATTACTTTTTTTTCAATTAACGCTAAAGTGCCTGCGAGATTAATTGTTACAAAAGATTTTCCTTCTCCTGATATTTCAGAAGTAATGCAAATAATCTTACTTTGCTTATGGCTGGCAAGAAAGCTTAGATTAGTCCTTACTGAACGTACTGATTCAGCAAACACAGACTTTGGTTTTGCAATGGATAATGCCTGACGATTATCCTGATCAATAAAATCTGGGAATTTGCGAATAACACCTATTATTGGTGTATGGGTTAATCCCTCAACAGTTTCCTTATCGTAGATGTATGGATTCAAGAAACGTACTAATAAAATCAATCCCATTCCCGCACCAATGCCAAATAAAATCGCAAATGTGTAAACCTTGTTTGAGTCTGCTGCGATAGAATTATAGTTAGGAAAGGCTAGGTTGACTATCGCTGCACCTGCTACAGTAGCTGCTGCATTCATTTCAGCTTCTAATTTTTTCTCTGACAAATATGAACGAACCCTGTTATTCACTTCAAAATTGGTGCTCAGTTTAACAAAGTTTTGCTCCTTCAAAGGAATAGTACTCATCCTTAGATTGACTCCAGAAATTTGTTGGTCTATATATCTTATTGTTTGATCATTGTTTTCACGCATCAACCTTATATTGTTTCTAATGCTTAATTTTGTATTAGCGATCTGCTGTTCGATCTGCCTTACTGGTTGCGAGTCTGCTGTGAATTGATTCAATTTGGTGTCGCGGTTTGATAGCAGAATATTTAACTGGGTTACTAGGGAACCCAAGACGGTATTTAAATCTCCTTCTAAATCTAGTCCGATTTCGACTTTCGACCTATTGTTATTGACCTGATCTTCTAGCTGCTTAATTCCAAGTTGTTTGATTTTGAGGTCCTCTTTTTGTTTTTCGTATTCAGACAGTTTACTGACCGTCATTGTTGTTGCTGATCCGAGATCTATGATTTTGTTTTGAGTTTTATAGTTAGCTAAATTACTACCTGATTTACCAGCCTCTGTGTTTATAAACCCTAACTGATTATCTATAAATTCAACTGTCTGTTTTGCCGAGCGTTGCTTCTGAATCAAATCATATCGGACATATTCTTTCATTATCGCATTAAGCATATCAGCAGCAAATACTGGATTACCGTCTGTTAAGCTTAAGCTCATTACATTTGTAAACCGTGCCGCCTCCGCAATATATAAGCCCATCGCTCTACCGACAAAATCTTCCTTCGTATTGAACTTAAATCTGTAGTCACCCTCGGGAATCTCAGATTTTATACGAAACTGCATATTGCCAAGATTTAACAGTTCTCCATAGCGATGGGTTGTGAGCTTCGCCTTTCCATTATTTGGATCGCCTATCTTAAATGTTTTTTTATCTATAGACTCTACAATATATAAACCTCTGCTGAAGTTAAGTGAATCCTGTTTAATAATTTCAATCTGAAACGGAATATTAGGATACAATTCAGTCGTTCTGATTCTGCCTTTTATATAGTAGGAGATTTTGTAGTCTAGGTTGGCAATTGCATTCAATACTACGTCATTACTTTTGATTACAAAGCTTTCTGCTTGAATTTTATCAGTATAGTTGTAAACCTGGGTAGGCATTTGATTATTTGTGCTAACACCAGGGTTAGTATCTTGGATCTTTAATGAAGCCGAAGTTTGATATACTGGTGTTGTGTATAATACTCTCACTTTCGCAATTGCTAAGGCAATGGCAACACAACCAGCAATCCAATACCACCTACTCCAGAATACACGAAATATTTTATAAAAGTCAATTTGCTGACTTACGGCTTTCGCCTCCAAATTCTGTTCCTTATCCATTGGCTAGCGAGTTAAAGCGAAAATTAAGGTGGCCAGATTTATAATTACCAGCAGTGGTTGTACAATGTTATTAAAACTTTGCAGACGATCACTTAATGCTTGGCCCTTGGTTTGCTGAAGCACAATGACGTCATGATTTTGCAAAATCAGTTTTTTACTCGCTAAGCTGTTGATATCATTCAGGTTTACATAGATAATCTCCGGATGGCTTCTGTCGCCTCTGATAATTTTCAGGCTTTTAGGATCTGCTACTTTAGTAATTCCCCCAGCTTCCCCGATGATCTCAATTAGGTCAGTATTTTCCTTCTCTAGCAAAAAATTGCCTTGTTTGCCAAATTCACCTAGCAAAGTTACTTTCAAATTCACTACTGTAAGTTCGATAATTGGGTCTTTCAATAACTTTGTTTTATAAATTTCCTGAATTTTTACTGCAGCCTCCCTTCTCGTTAAACCTACAACCTGAACCTTTCCTATTGCAGGGAGATTCACCATGCCATCAGGTTCCACAGGGTAGGAAAGTACATTTTGACTTGAGCCGGTTTGGCTACCAGAAATGCTGTTACCACCTGTTGCGCCCGTACTTCCTGTTGCACCAAACTCAGGATTTTGCACGTTCCGGACAGTCAGCTGGTCGTTTACTTTGATTTTGTAATAAATATCACTGAGCCCTTGGTCATTTACCACATAGACCTGTTTGATTGTATCTGTGACGATATCGCTAGGTGCGTTAAATAACGCATGTCGCTTGCGAGCCGCACAGCTAAATAAAAAAGTTATTGCAATTAATAAAACGAAGTTTAACGGGAATTTTGTTCGAATCATGTTTAAGAAAATAATGATGTTAGATCACTTCTATTGCAAAAATACTGTTTAATTGTGCTTAAAAAAAATCAAATACAATAATCTATATTGGTAAAAATATCATCCTTAAAAGTGGGTGCTTATTTTTTTTATCAAACTTATTCTAGATATATTTTTTTGTTCGTTTTATAATCAAGTGGATAAGTTAATTCTGGAAAATTCTCTAAATGGAAGAGCCAGTTATTATTTGGCTTCAAGATTATTAGAATTACCCCATTTTGGATTGGAAGCGTAGTTATCAGTTTTCTGGATTGTAGAAGCAGATTCTTTCGAAGGTTGCAGGTTTGGAAATACAATGTATTATGGTAGCTATTCTAATTCTATTGAAGTATGCGTCTATCTCACTTCCCTTGTAACATCAAGAATCTGTCCGTCTTCAAGCGTTTCGGATTCTAATGCAATTATTGATAATTAGCTATTTTTATTTAATTTTACCGTCACTTGTCGGCTGATTCAGGATCACCTTTCTCTGACCCACATAGTACTGTAGATACAGATGACATAGTACCCTGTCCTGGACAATAATACAGTATGTCAAGATGGTTATACCCATACATATGTAAAATAGCCGATTTACGATTATTTAACATTATTTGGTTCAATAATAGCGGCTATCGGATGTCTTTTTACTGAGACGCAACTCCTTTTCATTATGTTCAAAAACAGTCGCTAATTGAACATATCACATCTAGTAATTTTTTAGTATATACTCACTTATAAGTAAAGAAGAATCAATTAGTGTATGATTAGGTAGATTTATTTGTCTTTTCTAATGTTGATTCCATAAATTTGTGACGTCATCGTCCCGTTGTCCATATGAAAAAACTGATCTTATTTTTTTTGATTATCTTTAAATCGCAATTCAATTTACTGGCGCAAACAACAGCAACCGGCTGTTATACCTCATGGGACAATGCTACCCATACCTACGGACCATATGGGGCGAATAATGTCTATGCTAATAATACCGGACGAGTAAGCTTACTCCCTGGATATTGCAATTGGGTACCCACTACTTCAACCAGTAATTGCAGAGTTTGCCCAGGTTGGCTTATCACATCCGGCGCTAATACCGGAAGATGTCAGGTATCAGAGGGCGATAACACTCTATTGGCTACGCAGCCTGGTTCATCTGGGACTTTCAGAATGATACCGTGTCCTATTGACCACAACATCATTTATGGAAATATTTTATTTGCCATTGTAGGTATTTATTTTATTAGACGGAAGGTTTCAACCGTTAAATAATTTGGTAACTGCAACTTATTTGAATAATATCTGTCATCGCAAGGTTATCTTAATATAATAATTTAAATCTCTTCATTATCGAAATTCACATTTAGCCATTTTTCAATAACAGTCAGTAATCAGATTTCCCAATCATGTATTATTCAATGCTAATTAATTAATAGTTATATGTTAGTTGCGTTACTGCAAGATGGAATTTTGTTTAATCCATTTTTGTTCGATATTAAGCCTTAATTAATTTCCTTCGATTTTTTCTGAATAGTACAGTATTCTTAACTAGCTCATTAATCGTTTTATATAGCTAGGTGAAAGGATTTTGATAAATTAGAATAAGGATAACAAGATAAATTTAAAGTTATCTTGAAATTTAATATGATATATGTCAAATGTTTTACAATGCTCGTATGGCGAACAATAATAGATTTTTTTCCTCCAAATCTTGAGTATAATCTACTACAAGCCCCCTAGGAACATTAAACTTATAAATTAGTATAAATTTTCATAATGTTTATACCAATCAAATTGTCTATGTTTTGTAATTTCTATTCCAGCTTCCAAGGTCTGTTCATAAATATATAACAAAAGATTACGAATTTTGCATTTCTGTAGTAGAAATACTACTGTTTTGATTTGTCGTTGTCCCTTTATGAAGTCTATTTTTTTTCTAGCAATAATGCTTACTTCCGTTCGCTCTATTGCTCAAACATCTGGTACTGGGTGTCGTATAAGTAATAATATTTATACTGAATATCTTGGTATTGCATATCCTTATGGCCCTGGCACTCCAATAAGCTATTATAAGAGCCCAGGCAACAATGTGCCTATTAATTATAATAACTATGACGGATCCAAACCACCAACGTATTACGGTTATAAATGTGGACAAATCAATTATTTCGACGCTAGTCCTACAGGCCCCGCCCAATATGAATTTGCTGACACCAGTAGTCCTTGTATAATATCATCCAGCTTAGGAGGATCTATTAGCGGTAATGGAGTGTTGGCTAACTATTCTTATAACAAACCTGCATACTGTTCCGCTTCCACCATGCCTTTACCTATTGATGATTTTTTAATTCCCGGTTCTTTTTTATTCTCATGCTTCGGTTTTTTCATACTACGCAATCAGTCGCTTAGAAGAATTAGTTGATTGAATATTCGTCGCAAGTTAGGATTCTTCTTTATATGGATGTAATCGGGAAACAGTACTGCACAAGAATTGTCAATTAAGAGCGCGCAGAAAACGGGAACAAGAGTATAAAGTTAATCTTCTGGTTCTAACTTGCAAGTATTGTTTTCCTATTTTCCATTCTTTAAGATTTCCCCGCAAGACTAATTACCTCGCACCGAAATAAAAGCCGTTTAGTAGAACTGTGGCCAGCACTTCTTTATCCGGTATTTTAGCCCAGTCAGCAGGCATTTTGTTGGTGGTGATAATAAATGAAGTGCTTTCAAAAAGTTGATTTACAAATTTAAAAAGATTTACTGCTTGTGGTGTTGCTATATTTGACTAGAGGGATTATTCATCAGATTAGAAAGAAACTTTTAAATTTAATTATAAGAGCAAAGGGGTGTTTGATGGATCCTTCAGAAAGATGGCCGTAGAGCTTTCTCATACCAAGGAATCTCTAAAAGAAGTAGCTGATGAGTTAGGTATCAGCCAAACTCTTTTAAGTAAATGGAGACAACGGCAATCAGAGGCCGTTCAAGGAACGACTGAATTGACCAAGAATCAGAAGCTGATTAGAGCTGCAAAAAGTGCTTAAAGATGCTCAAATGGAAAGCGACATCCTAAAAAAAGGCTATCGGCATCTTTTTTTTAGGGAGACTGGAGATATTCGGATTCATAAAGGAACATCGACTAATATTTTCAGTTGAAATGATGTGTAGGGTATTTCAGGTAAATAACGGCGGGTTCTATTATTGCTTAAAATGCTAAGGGAAAACGTCTAGTTGATAGTACCTTGCTACTTGAAAAAATCAATAAGATTCACCAAGAAAGCAAGAAAATTTATGGTAATTCGAGAATTGCAGCTATGCTTGCTGAAAAAGTTATTTAAGCTTCCAGGCCAAGAGTTGCCAGGATAATGAGAAAGGCAGGAATAATATGGAAGCCAAAAACATAACGGTTAAGTCATTTCAGGTGGCAAAAGCAAACAGGAGGATTGAAGATATACAAATATTCCACTCTGATCAGGGAGTTCAGTATGCTTGTTTGGAGTTTTGGAAACTGTTGATGTGATTACCAATAATTCAAATTATGAACCGGAAAGGAAATTGTTGGGATAATGCAGTCACAGGTAGTTTCTCTAAAATAGTGAAAACTTAGATTTTATCTAAGAACTTTCAAAACTACGAATTAGACTCTTTATAGCGAGTTCCGTCTTTTTGTTACCAATTGCATAGATTTTTCGAGTATACTCTTTAAACGGTTAATCCTTAAGTAGGTGTTAGCAACAATTTGGTCCGCGGGTGTTGTGGGAATTCTGGCCGAACCTAGTCCTCTCAACTTTAAATAAATTCATTGAATTAGTTGTCTATTTGTGAACTATTGGTAGTCACAAATCGAAAATATCTGGCAATTTTAAATGTAGAAATTAACGGTAGACATAATTTTTTAAAATCGTTGTTCATTTTATTCATGATAATTCTTAAATGTTTGTTTTTAACCTAAAAGTCGCTTAATTCTGATAAATAGCTAGTTAATTTTATATAATGTGTCTTATAATCTGGTTAATCATTGGTTTGGTTTTCATTGTCATTTGAATAGCCTAACTGCATTTCTATCAACACACATAAGTTGTCATGCAAAAATCATTAATAACATAACTAATATCGCTAAGTTCTATAATTTATGAACATTATAGATTAGTATTATCAACAACACAAAAAAAATTGTATTTTTTCCATACAAACTATCCTCTTATTGATGCTCTTATAATTTTTACCAAAAACTTAATGGCTAGTGATCCAAGTGCTCAGTATGGGTTTTTAAAAAATAATAAGATATACTAGAATTATAAAGGCGATAGATATCCATATGGCCCAAATACCCCTTTGCCTAATTAAACTAGTGATCCAAAGTTTTACGATATAAATTATAATGATAGCAATGGCTACATTTCTGGAATCATCAACCCAAGGACTGAATCCTTTTACAATGCAGATATGGGAAATTGTATTATTGATGGAAATGCTAATTATCCAATTGTTAAGTATGTGAAAGCTGGGTCTTCAGTGACTAATGTACCTCTTGACTATTATATTGTATTTCTAATAACTATAGCAGATGGTATTTCGGTTTTTCTTATAAAGGGGAAACAATCAATTATAGCACTATAGTTGTAATTGTTTTATTCCCTGAAGAAGTAATGAATAAAGTGAATATAGATTAAACTTTAGGCATGATGTAATTTCGCAATATATCAATACCTAATTAAATGAATCTTTTTAAATCACTTTTGATGGTTGGGATGCTTACTTTATCGATATCTGTGAATGCTATTGAGGGTTGTTTAGTTGCAAATAGGATGTACACTAGTAGGGCTTCTATTTCTATACTTTCAGGACCTGCTTTTACTACATCTGCGTTTACAGATGCGAATGGAAGATGTTGGGCGCCTGCGCCAAATGGAAGCTGTCAAGTTTGTAATGGTACTGCTGTTGCAGCTGCAGGTGTTCTTGTATGTGTTGCAGATATTTTGGGGCCAAGAGATGGCGCTATTTATACAGGTAACTATTATTCATCATTCACAATCATAGATTGCAACCTTGATAACTTTTCTTGGGTACTTACCACCTCCGCTGCTGCTTTTGGTTTAATTCTGATTCGAAAAAGAAAAACTCTTTAGAAGTTTAGTTCATAATTTCCACTATAAATGAGAATAAGCTTTAAGAAGGTTAAATTTTTGCGGAAATGGGTATTTATTTGTCTGATTGATTAGCATCCATTCCATTTCAGCGGTCGAAGTCTCTCACTAGATTAGCGGTGAAATGCTCATTCAGGAATATTCATCACGCTGATAGTTTTTTTAGAATTTTTATATTCTTGAATACGTGTTTTGAATAAGTGAAATATGTGCATTTAGAAAAACTTCCTGCATCAATAAATTATTAACAGTACGTTCCATGAAAACGGTAAATTTAACCAACACGATAATGATAATCCTTTTTTTCTAGACATACGGTGTCGATGGTTTTCATATCAATACCGCATTTATTATGCAGTCTCAACTCTGACATAACCCTATACTGCAGGTAGTGACGGCCCGTTGAATGGAATCAGGATGGTTCAAATGACGGAGGATTTAATTTAGAACCTCAACCAGATTTTTCGAAAATAGAGGAATCATTTGAAATGTTTATAATTTAGGCTACATGTACTATACCGCCATCACCAGCAGTTGTTTCATTAGTTATTATACAGTAGTGACAACCAACTGTGACTTTGTTCATTATATCCCGTTATTATTTATCTTTACTGCTGGTATATCTTTTTTGCAAATCAGGAAGAGGCAATCGTTAATTAAAAATGAAGATCTCCATCATTACTGTAGTTTATAATGCAGAGCAATACATCAAATATTGTATCGAATCAATTATTAATCAATCCTATCCCGATATCGAATATATCGTAATCGATGGCGGTTCAACTGATCGTACATTAGAGATAATAGAAAGGTATCTACAATACATTACTCATTTCAAATCCGAGAAAGATGAAGGGCTTTACGATGCCATTAACAAAGGTATAAAACTGGCTTCGGGCGATGTGGTAGGGCTACTTAATGCAGATGACATGTTGATAAATAATGAAGTGATTTCTGAAATTGCTAATGCTTTTACTATTTACCCAGGAGTAGAGGCTGTTCACGGAGATCTTAATTATATCAACCCAGCAAATATGAAAGTGGTTCGGCAGTGGAGATCATACCAGGCAAATAGAATTGATGTCGAAAAAGGATGGATGCCTGCTCACCCAACCCTATATATAAAAAGAGAACTATTTCAATCTTATGGTAATTATGCCTTGAATATGGGCACTGCGGCAGATTATGATTTGATACTACGATATTTTCATACCTTCAACCTGAAAGCGGTTTATTTGCCTTTTTTAATGGTTAATATGCGTTTGGGTGGACTTAGTAATCGGAATATTTTAAGTCTTTGGAAAGCAATGAAATTCGATTACAAGGCATTAAAACGGAATAAGATCCCAAAAGCATTGCTAGTTTTATTAAGGAAAAAATTAAGTAAATTAAATCAATTTTAAGATTCTTTCCTGTTACCTCATGATTTTATCTAAGCACCAGCTAAGCCTTTACGTTGGTGTAAAGTTCTGCTATTTTACCGATGTGGTATAGATTTCGGCATAACAAGTTGGTTACTTGCTATTTTGAAAGAACTGTCGAACCGGCATTTGTCAATGTTTTGATATTGACTTTTTGTATCAATGCGCTCAGAAAACTTTGTTCGATACTTTTGGTCGCACGAAGGTAAAAGATCCATTTCAAATTAAAAAAATACACGTGAATTTTGACAAAATCATCTGCAAAATAGCATTAGGATAGTAATTAACTAGTATAATACTGCCTATCTTTGATCTATATCAAGGTAATTATCAAATCATAAACACAAAACCAACATCAATCCTTATATTTGTTTCAAACCGTTCCCGTTTTGTTTACAGATTTGATCAGCGCACATCCTGGCCTATTTTATGGCCTTATCGCCATATTGGCGTTTTTTATGGTGCTATTAACTATTCCTTCAATTATATTCACTTCACGTAAATACAATTTGTACGATCGCAATGACTTGCACCGGAAAAATCACGATTTAAGTATTTCGCGTTTAGGTGGTTTGGCAATAGTAGCTAGCTTTACCATAAGCATTTTGCTGTTTTCTGCGATGATTAATTTCAATGAAGCGAATTTCTTAACCGTTTCTTGTATCATACTTTCCGCACTGGGTTTAAAAGATGATGTATATGGCACCAATACCAGCACAAAATTTATACTTCAGTTAATGGTCGCCACAATACTGGTTTTCTTTGGTGGTTTCCGCTTGAGCAGCTTGTACGGCGTACTCAACATTAACGATATGAATCTGCTGTGGGGCGGTATCTTCTCTATTGTACTCATCATTTTTCTCAATAACGCCTTTAACCTGATTGATGGAATCGATGGTTTGGCAGCCAGTATAGGAATACTGGCCAGTCTTTGTTTCGGGATCGCCTTTGCGATGGCAGATCAGATACCTTATGCATTTATTGGCTTTTCGCTTGCCGGAGCAATAGCGGGTTTCTTAAAACATAACTGGTTTCCCGCTAAGATCTTCATGGGAGATACCGGGGCTTTGATCATCGGTCTTACCACCGCTGCCTTGGCTATAAAATTTATTGAGATCAACAAGTTTACCGGTGATAATCAGCCAACCTTTTACTCAGCGCCTGCTATTGCAGTGTCGATATTGATTGTACCGATATTTGATTCTTTAAGGGTTTTCACCGTTCGTATATTGAACAGAAAATCTCCGTTTCTTGGGGATCGTGATCATATTCACCATCGTCTGGAACGTTTGGGCTTAAAACCAAACCAAATTGTTGCGATTACCTCAGTACTCAATATCTTGATCATTTTGGCTACGGTTATGCTTCAGCATATGGGTAATTTCCTGCTCATTGCGCTGCTCATCTCCATTTGTATTGTGTTCAATTCGCTATTGACTTGGCGTTTATCCAGATTGAAACGTTAATTTTCTGTAAACAAATTACTGCATTACAGGTCTTCTGCTTTAATATCAAAATAAAAAGTAATTTTACGCCTTAATTATAGAAATGAATGAGGCTGGCAATTAATGGTTTCGGTAGGATAGGGAGAACATTTTTGCGTTTGGCTTTGGCCGAAGGCTTTGATGTTGTGGCTATTAATGATTTAGCCGATGCTAAAACAATGGCACACTTATTTAAATATGATAGTATTCACGGCGTTTATCCAAAACAGGTTTGCGCCAAACCCGATGCCATCGTGATTGAGAAACAATCAATTCCTGTTTTTTCGATAAAAGAAGCGCAAGAGCTTCCCTGGTCTGCTTTGAGAGTTGATCTTGTTGTTGATTGCACCGGCAGAAATTTAACAATGGAAGCTGCGGAAAAACACATTGAAGCTGGTGCCCGGCAGGTATTAATTTCTGCACCAGCAGCAGACGAAATACCGATGATCGTTTTGGGGGTGAATGACGATAAAATTGATTTGTCGTTTAAGATACTTTCAAATGCAAGTTGTACCACCAATAACATCGCTCCGATGATCAAAATTTTGAACGATAACTGGGGGGTAGAGGAAGGTTATATCACCACCATACATTCCATGACTGGCGATCAGAATTTGCATGATGCTAACCATAAAGACTTAAGAAGGGCAAGAGCAGCTTCATCATCCATTATTCCTACCACCACAGGTGCGGCGAAAGCCATTACCCATATCTTTCCGGAGTTGGAAGGACGTTTAGGCGGAGCAGGAATTAGGGTACCAGTGTTGAATGGCTCCCTTACCGATTTTACCTGTCTTTTGAAAAAGAAAACCACCATTGAAGAAATCAATGCTGCGTTTAAACTGGCTGCTGAAAACGAACTAAAGGGCATTCTTGAATATACAGAAGATCCGATAGTTTCAGTTGATATCATTGATAATCCGCACTCTTGCACTTTTGATTCATTACTAACATCCATCGTTGGCGATATGGTAAAAGTGGTAGGTTGGTATGATAATGAGTATGGATACAGCAACCGGCTAATCGATGTGATAAAAAAAATCAGCTCATTGAATGCTGATGTGAACATTGATTAAGATGTATAAGAGCTTGATTTTTATTTCTTTACGCTTTGGTTCTCCATAGATGATTTTTAAACGCTTTATTTATACTCGTACAAGCCTTTAAGGGAATAGGCATGGAAGTAGCTTTTTGTTCTTAGGCTCGCCAGCTAAAATGGAAAAATTATCGTCGTAGTCCCATATAATTCCCGGAATGGCAAGTGATTGCAATTCGTTTTTTACTATTGATAAGTAGTTACATACGCTAATGAATGGTGCATGCTTGCGGTATACTCCATATTCGCTGCAAAGTACTGGAACGCGGTTTTTTTTCGACCAATTTTTAATAATCATCAGCTTATCGTGAATCGCCCCTTTTTTGCCCTCATTTACATAATTTAAATAATTTTTTTCACCGGCCGTCCCTTTAGCTTCAGTGTTTAGTTTGGGCATTTTATCTGCAGCATAGGGAAATGGAATTCCAGTCGTTGTTACCTGTTTTCCGATCCATGTAGCCCCTTGATGGGTGAAAATAAACGGCTCGTAAAAATGAAAGGTATAAATGATGTTTTTATCCAATAAGGGGGAGATTCTGCTTAGTTCGTAAATGCTATTGTAGTTTGAAGCGCCAATGATCAAGGTACGTTTCGGAGATGATTGATGGATTAGCTTAGTTACACTAGCGGCGATAGGTAACCATTTTGCATCCTCTAATGTGGGTTCGTTAAAGAGTTCAAAGTACAATAGCGAGGAGGATACATGACGATATCTCTTTTCAAGCATTGCCCAAAGCATTTTAAGTCTTTCTTCATCTTCATTTAAGCTTTGGTTCTGAAGCCTCCCGGAATGATTAACTAGGATAAGCTTAAAAGCGAAACGCTGGCATAGCTTTAACACATTGTCAATGTTGGAAATTATTGCGTTTTTTTCTTCATCGTTTCCAGATAAATAAAATCTCTCAAACGCAACGGGCAGTCTTATTGTACGAATTCCGGCAGAAGCAAGAAGATTAAAATCTTCCTGCTTGAGTTTTTTATGATATAGCCCTCCCGAATTCCAGGTTTGTTCTAGCCAGGATACATTGATACCGGATCCAATGGTTTTCAAACGCGAGGAGGCAAGGTCCTGCTGAGCGGATAAATCATAAAAACAAAATAATGTCAATGAAAATAAAAATAATCCTTGCTTCAATGTGCTATTTGTCTTAGATTTATAAAGTTGTCCCGTTTCCTATGAAATTTCGCCCTAATTACGGCATGCCGCAAGCTATTGTCGTCGATGATGTCGAGTATAATAAACAAATTAAGAAAAACTCTTTGTATTATGCTAACATTATTGTTTGGACAGTGATGTTTTTATATCCATTACTGGGTATATTGGACTTTATATACGCTAATTCTATTTTTCAGGAACTCTTTCTTCTAAAAATCATTACGATATTATTAATTTATGTGGTATATGATCTTTCGAGAAGAACAGGCAGATCGATTAATGTTTCGCTGCACGCCACTTTCTTTTTGATTTCTGCAAATGCAGCGCTGGTTTGCAATGTTGTGAGCTTCGAGGTCGCCTCTGTGTTTTTTCTAGTCTATTCCAGTTTATTTATGCTATTCAATCTGGCCGTCTTCTGGCCAGCCGTAAACTCATTTGCTCAGCTACTGTCTACGCTGATTATGTTGTCAATAGGATATCACGCTATAAATCAAGTGACCTTGGAGACCTATTTGTCTCAAGGTGCCGGATTATTTATTATGATCGGATTTTTCTCTTGCTTTATTCCGCTGGCCCGATACGGCATTATCATGAAGAACACGCTGAATGGATTGAAGATCCAAAATACGACAACCCAGTTGTATGCCCTTCATTTAGAATTAATGGACAAAAATAACCAGATTGAACATTCTAATGCTAAACTAGGGGAACTGGTTATTCAACAAGATAGCTTTTTAGCACTGGTCCGATCGGATATTCAACAGTTCGTGATTTCGCTCAAAGACCTATCTGGCAGAATAGACGGAGAACGAATTACCAAGGGGGACCAGGCGAGTGAATGCGTGGAGGGGATTAATGCAAATATTGCAAGTCTTCAGCAACTCACAGAAATATTTCCAGATCAGCAAAATACGCTTGCAAGTGATATCCAGATTGATTTGACCTGGATTGATATTTATCAGTGCATCCAAACAATGGTCAATTTGATGAAGTCGGAATTTGACCAGAAAAATATTGCTTTTCAATGGATCAGTTCTGGTGGAAAAGAACTCATTCCACTCGACAGGATATATTTCGATCAAGTCCTCTATAATCTCTTTGCCAACGCGTTGAAACATTCAGACAATAAAAATGCGATCTATGCTGAGGTAGTAAAGAACAACCTGAAGACAGAGCTTGTGTTGAGTTGTGCGCCAAAAGACGTGAATTTTCCATTACACAAAGACACTCTGAAATCCAAAACACCTACCGTTCAAAGTCTCAAACGCGGCCTTGGCCCAGGTTTTTATGTGGCCAGGTTGATCACTGAAAAGATGGGGGGGAAGCTCACCTATGACCAAGGGCAACAACATGTTTCCTACACCCTTAAATTTAAATCCGAAATCGCGTAACCATATATTTCTCCATGAAAAATATAATTCTATTTTTTATTTTTACTATTTTAACAATATTCACATACGCTCAAAAACCTCCGCAAAGTTACAATTTTAGCGAGCAGGTAATTAGAGGGCTTGAAGGACAGTATACATACTATATCAGGGTTTTACCGATTCAGCGGTTGACCGGGAGCACATTATCGCTGGATGTGGAAACTTCCAAAGTGATCAATTTCCAGAAATCCTTTATCCATGTCTTGATAGATGATCAGCCTATAACTAGTGTTAGGATCGATGCTGACAGCTTGACAGGGCTAAGTATTGTATTGTCCAGAGCGGTGAGTTCTTCTGGTTTTTTAAAAGTGACCATCAAAACCCAGCTTTTCATAGGTGATGATCCTTGTCAGGATTATACTAATCCGGGTCTGTGGCTCAAAATTCTTCCCTCCTCGTCTCTTAGGTGGGCAACCATTGGCAAGATAAACCTTTCTAAAGTAAACCTTTCGAATGCAATCTATAGTAAACAGGCCATAGTTTATCCAGATGAAATCTCTCCAGCAGAACTTCGGGCTGTGGCAATGAGTTACACTAAGCTTCGTAAAAGTGGTGTAGATAAGATCGCGCTATACTCAGTCTCGCAGATGCCAGATTCGTTATCAGACTTTATCTTTGTTGGCTTATTACACAAGGCGGGATCCAGGCTCAGTATAAAGATTAAAGCGGATGCTGGTAAACAGGGTGGATTGCTCTATCTTTATAAGCAGAAAGAATACTTACCCGGACAGATTCCCCAACAAATACTATTTGTTACAGCCAACAATATTGCTGGATTGAATAAAGCAACCGATGCACTTATCAACCCTGCAATTCTTTCTGGTACATTTCAGGATCAGCTAATTGTTGAGAAAAGCGTTCATCGTGATTTTGAAAAACAAAACAGGCTGATTTTGGCAAATCTTCAGAATAGTCATCAGCTGATGAGTGGTATTGGCAGTTTAAGTCATGTGTATGAATTCAAGACCTCTGCATTCGCTACAATTCCCTCAGAGCTCAACTTAAAAATGCAGATTAAATTCACGGCGATGGCTAAAGACGATCGCGGCTATTTTAATATATACCTAAATGATGTGCTATTGAGTAGTCGGCAGCTGAATGAGTCTGGTGCTATTGAGGTGAATGCCACTGCTAACCGCTATCAAATCAAGAAGTTTAATACGCTAAAAACTGAGTTTGTCTTTTATCCTGCTAGCGGAATTTGTTCTGGAAAGTTTGAAAATTTCGTTGGACAGGTCGATGAAGAACGTTCCTATGTGGATCTTAGTGATAAGTTGACTGAAGCGCAGAGGAGTTTCTATGCTTATCCGGATTGTTTTCAGTCTCAGTCAACAATTTTGATCTCTAACAAAGTATTTCATTCTTCCATCAGAGCTGTGTGTGAACTCTTCGCCCACCTCAATGATCACTACAGTAATCACCTCACCTACCTTCCTGGTATTGATTTGGCAAGTAGGGCAGCATCTTATAAAGGAAATAACCTTATTCTGATCAGTGACCGTACTGAGAAACTATTAATGACTTTCGCTCAAATGCCCTTAGCCTACGAGAATGACTTTACTATTTACGGTGACAATAAAAATGAGATTCTATATAAATTGTCCAGTCCAAAAGGATCCGCTATCTCTCAAATATTTGAAACCAAGGATTATCCCGTCGTACTCTCAATTGCAATTCCAAATGATCGCGGATCGGAATATTTATTCGCAAACGCGATCAAGGATCTCAATGAGCAGGTAAACCTGCTGGCCGGAAATACTTTAATCAGCAACCAGGATAGTCATTTGGTTTTCAATCTGGAGACAAGCAATAACAATATTGTCTATGAGGGCCAGGGACTTGGACGCTGGGCAATCTTTTGGCAGAAATACAAATTGCTCGCGCTATCGCTAATTCTTGTACTTGTTTTTTTAGGCTATTTGTACGTCCGATCTAAAGTTAAAAATGCGCAAAAAATTATCTCATCATAATGTTGATCCAAATGAATGTCAAAAGATTAAATCTGATTGTTTTCTGCTTTTTCTCACTGATAAGCATCGAGACTATGGCCAGCGGATTTCCAATGGGCAGGCGTAAAACCCTTCTCTCTCCATACTTTAGCTATTTCGCAAGTACCAGCTCAAGAGATCTCAGTGGTAATAAAGCCCCTTATGGAAACAATGGACGGTTCAGTTCAGTAACAGCACAAATCTATCTTGAATATGGAATTACGGATAGATTGGATTTTGTGGCCAAAATCCCATTCTCCTTTTCCCAATATCAAGATGATTATCTCAACAATGTTAACAACGCCCCCTCAGATTTAGAAGTAGGTCTGAAATATAATATTCTGCATTTCAATGAACAAAAATATTATTTCTCCGCTCAGGCACTGGCAAGTATTCCTGCTTATTCTAAAAATCGAAATCCCGCAACAGGCTATGGTAAGTTTGGATCAGAACTTAAACTTATGATCAGTGGAAGTGAAAGGCGTGCTTATTTTAATATTGAAGGGGGGTATAGGCAATACTATGGAAACCCTACAGGTCAGGTTGGACAGTTGACTTATATCTCAACCTCAGGACTGCACTTAGGAAAAAGCAATCAATTGGTTGGTGAGTTAAGCGGCGTGAGTTCTTTTAGATCAAGTCAATTCACCCCAGCGAACCCTGCCTCCAACACAGAGTTTACTTTTGTAAAAGCCAATATCGCAATCGGACAACGAGTGTGGAAAGAGAATTGGATCTTTTTAGGTGTTTTTCACGATATAGTTAATAGGAATTCTGGAATCGGAGAAGGGGGCACACTTACAGGCATATTTCGCTTTTGATATGCCTGAACAGCGATACATTGTTAACCTACTTAGTGAGCACGGACTTCTGGATTATCAAGACAGGCAGCGCATAGCTCGTTTTTCTCAATCAAGTGGCATTTCGCTTATAAAAGTGCTACTTAACTTTGGATATGTCAGTCGAAAGGACTATCAACTTTGTCTGAAAAAAGGGGGCTATGAATTCTCTGATCTCCGTCAAGAGGAGATCGATATGGCGATCATTAGTCAGATGGACCTTAAAGTGGTTGACCGGGACTTGGTTTTGCCATTAAGGATGCAAGGTGATGAATTGATTGTTGCCCTTGCTGACCCCACCGCGACGGCTGATATGTTGCTTATCTCAAATAAATATGGTTGCAAGGTGAAGCCACTTCTAGTGTCTGATCTTGATATTGTGTGGCTTGGTCACAAACTTCTGGGTGATAAATATGTAAAGGCAGCAGTATTTGATTTGCTAGAACGGGATCCTAAGAGCTCTGCATTCATCACTTTTAGCAGTATGCAGCTTGTCTTCATTTTTTCTGCTATTGCAATTACTACAGTTTCTTTATTTCTTAGCTTCATTAATACTACGATATTAATTAACATTTTAATGAGTAGCTTTTTTCTCATTGCAATTGTTTTTAAGCTTTTTTTAGCCCTCACCGGCTCCAAGCTTGAACTTTTTCAGGCTGTAAGCAAAAAAGAACTTGCTTCCATCCGGGATATCGATCTTCCGATATTTACTATTCAGTTGCCAGTTTACAAGGAAGATAAGCTGATAAGAAAGTTAATATGGAATTTACAATCCCTTGATTATCCAAGAGAAAGGCTCGATATCAAACTCCTGGTTGAGGAGGATGATGATAAAACACTTAACGCAGTAAGGGATCTGGACTTTCCAGCGATTTTCGAGGTAATCGTAGTTCCTTTCCATTTGCCAAAAACCAAGCCTAAAGCATGTAATTACGGGCTTCATTTCTCCAGAGGGGAATATCTCACCATTTATGACGCTGAGGATGTTCCCGACACTGACCAGTTAAAGAAGGTGGTATCCTTATTCCGTAAACTTCCGTCCAATTACATATGCATCCAATGTGCATTGAACTATTTTAACAGGAATGAAAATCTCCTAACCAGGATGTTCACTTTGGAATACTCTTATTGGTTTGACTATATGTTGCCTGGACTCGGGACTTTGGATATTCCCATCCCTTTAGGCGGAACAAGCAATCATTTTAAACTTCGCAACTTGCTTGAACTTGGTGGTTGGGACCCCTTTAATGTTACCGAAGATGCTGACTTAGGTATCCGGGCATTTGCAAAGGGCTATAAGGTTGCATTGGTCAACTCCACTACTTATGAGGAGGCTAATAATGAGCCTTTCAATTGGATCAGACAACGATCCAGGTGGATCAAGGGATACATGCAAACCTATTTGGTACATATGAGGAACCCTGCCCAGCTCATTAGGAAAATAGGATGGAAAGGTTTTCTTGGCTTTAATTTTTTTATTGGTGCAACACCAGTAACTTTCCTGCTTTATCCGCTTTTGCTGACGCTATTTGTTTTTTATCTGGTTTTTGATCTTAAGAATATCAGAACGATATTCCCTGGTTGGGTTCTTTATATATCAATGTTCAATTTAGCGATAGGTAATATGCTAATGATTTATCTTAACATGATCGCTGTTTTTAAAAGACGTTATTATGAGCTAATTTTATTCTCGATCGCAAATCCGATTTACTGGCTGTTGCACTCTATCGCCGCCTATAAAGGCTTATGGCAATTGATTACTAAACCATTTTATTGGGAAAAGACTGACCATGGTTTAAGCAAGGTATCTGATTCCCATCATTCAAAAATTAAAGTATAATGAGAAAGATATCAACCGATCAACTTTTTGGTCTGTCGGTGCTAATTTTTATTTATTACCTTCTTATTGCCCAGAAACTGTTCTTTATGGGAGTGTATAGTAATGAAGGACTTTTTTTTGCGGAAAAGGGCGCACTGTTAGTTGAAGGAAATCTTGATGGCGTAAAGCTAGTGGGGCTTACATTTCCGCAGCTGCCATTTATGGTAACCTTTCTTTTTTCAATTTTCAATGCCACCTTTGCACCATTTATCACCTCTGCAGTCGGAACGGCAGCATTGTTCTTTATCATTGTAAATTCAACAAGAGGCCATCAATACGGATCTTGGCTTCTTCTGGGAGTCTTGCTGACTTTTGTTCTCCACCCTGCATTTATATTCATCGCCGTATCAGGAAAAAGTGCTTATCTCGGACTCATATTTTTTTATCTTTTTATTTCAAGTCTGTTCAAATATTTTCACAGTAATACCTCCTATCACATTTCAGTTGCCAGCATCCATTTTTCACTGCTGATTTTTTGCTGGTTTAAATTCGTCTGGCTCACGCTTTTCCTACTTCCGGTAATTTTCTTTGCAGCACTTCAATCCATGCAAATTGTCCAAAGTGAGCCCATGGAAAAAATTGCGTTTGCATTCAATAAGATTTCAGTCAGGCGAAAGCTAGTCAATAAAACGCTTGCAGTCTATTTGATTGTATTCCTTTTACCTATTGTAGCCATATTCGTCTTTAGATTGCTTAATTTATCCTACACCGGAGATGCGAACCATTTTCTTGACAGCCCTTATGCAAATCACTCGGCCATTATCAACCAAACCGAAAATCTCAACAGCTACAATGAGCTTAGGTTCAATAGCGTTTTTCCTGAGGTAAACTTTCTGATCACAATTCGTATCATGATTTTTGCCCCCTTACTGCTGATTTGTGTTGGGATGCTCAAAAATATGAGCAGAAATGTAATGGTTATTCTTGCGCTATTTTTTTTTATGGAGTTTCTGAAAATGAAGTATCCTGGCGTGTATATTCCCGTTCAGTTCTATGCTGCCTTCATCTGCGTTTGCTGGGCCCTTATAATAAATTCACGGAACATACGCGTTTTTCGCTTTACCAAACAGTTTTATTTTGCATTAATCTTATTGCAAATTATTACCGGATACCTGCTAATTAGCTCAAGTTTTGTTCCAGAAGAACGTAAGTATTTAAATGCTTTAGCTAGTATACTTTTAACCCAGAAGATTGAGGTAGATGAGGACAAAGCGATTTCCGAGGCTATTGCAAAGTTGGAAATCAATAAGGGCATTCTCTCTGATGATGCCACCTCCTACCGAATCATAGCACTAACTGGCTCTACCCGCTGTTTTTTAACACCTGGAGAAGGAAAGTTTCTCGCTGCATTAGGCCAGCCTCAGCACAATGTGTCCTATGTTCTGATTAGTAAAACTCAAAATCCTTTTAATGGATTTGGGCTTTTAAATCAGAATACTCTTCATTCCTGGCGAAGCCAGGGTATCAGGTTTAGGCAAGTGATTGAGAATAGAAATTGGGAACTGTATTCGGTAGAGAATTAGTTTTGATTTTGTTGATCATTCGGAACTACAAAATTTCTTAATTCCTGGTCAAAACTAATCTAGTTAATATCAATAACGTGGTTTGATTTTTATTGTTGGAAAATATTCAAAATTGTGACGATTGATGCGTATGCACTTTCAAATGCTTTGTTAACTTTGCAAACGTTTGCGAAGCCTGCGAGAGGTCATTTTGATGTCTAATATTTCATTGCAATAATATATTTATGGTTAAATTCATCCTTCCAGAAGAAGTGCTTCCGCTTAGGAGTATGGTATTGAGAAACGGAAAACCTTTTCAGGATTGCGTTTTTGATGGAGACAAGGCATACGATACTTTTCACCTGGGGTATATTTCAGATGGGCAGATTAAATCAATTGCGAGTCTAATGCGAAATGATTTTTTTCCGGGTAAGGGTGAAGGTTATCAATTACGTGGTATGGCCACTCATCCCGACTATGGTGGTAGGGGCTATGGTGCAGCGCTGATCAATTTTGCAGTAGAATACCTTAAGGAATACAATACAGATTATTTATGGTGTAATGCCCGTTCAACTGCCGCAACATTTTACAAGAAATTGGGTTTTATTAATGAGTCGCCCGAGTTTGACATTCCGGGTATCGGCTTCCATTACGAAATGAGACTAAAACTAAAATAATATATAAACATGAAAACAATAGATCAGTTAGACTTTAAAGATAAAAAAGCGCTTATCAGAGTAGATTTTAATGTTCCTTTAAATGATGATTTCAAAATTACAGACGATAAAAGAATGCGTGCTGCATTGCCAACGATCACAAAAATACTAAACGATGGTGGCTCAGTAGTCTTAATGTCTCACCTGGGTAGACCGAAAGAAGGGCCGACAGATAAGTATTCTTTAAAGCATATTTTAGGTGATCTTTCCCGTATGCTGGATTTAGAAGTAAAGTTTGCAGATGACTGTATTGGGGAAAATGCAGCAGAAAAAGCAAAAAATCTATTTCCCGGAGAAGTGCTCTTATTAGAAAACCTTCGTTTTTATAAAGAAGAAGAGAAAGGCGATGTAGCTTTTGCTGAAAAGTTATCCAAGTTAGGCAATGTATATGTGAATGATGCTTTTGGTACCGCTCACCGTGCGCATGCTTCTACCTCTATCATTGCACAATTTTTCCCTGATGCAAAATACTTCGGATACCTGATGGCATCTGAAGTAGAAAATGCAGAAAAAATCTTAAACCATGCAGAACGCCCGTTTACCGCTATTATGGGGGGGGCAAAGGTTTCTGATAAGATTTTATTAATCGAAAAATTACTTGAAAAAGTTGATAATATCATCATTGGTGGCGGCATGGCGTATACCTTTGCCAAAGCGCAAGGTGGTGAGATAGGAACTTCGCTTTTAGAGGCTGATAAGCAAGAGCTTTCTTTGGAATTAATTGAAAAAGCTAAAGCAAAAGGGGTAAAGCTAATTCTTCCTGTTGATACCGTTATAGCAGACAAATTTGCCAATGATGCTGATAGAAAATCGGTAGATTCTGGTCAGATTCCAGCAGATTGGATGGGGCTGGACATCGGTCCAAAATCAGTAACTTTATTTCAGGATGTAATCAAAAATTCTAAAACTTTATTGTGGAATGGTCCGATGGGCGTTTTCGAGATGGAGAACTTTCAGGTAGGAACCAAAGCAGTCGCTGAAGCTGTAGTGGCAGCAACAAAAGATAATGGTGCTTTTTCATTGATCGGTGGTGGTGATTCTGCTGCGGCAATAGCTAAATTTGGCTTGGAAGATGAAGTAAGTTATGTTTCTACCGGAGGCGGCGCTTTGCTGGAGTACATGGAAGGTAAGGAGTTGCCAGGGGTAAAAGCCATTAACGAATAAATTTATCTTCAGTTTCTGCTGAAAAAACAATGCGAATGGGCGTGGATTAATTCCTTGCCCATTTTTTTTTGAAAGCTAGTTATTGCGAAGCAGTGTAGAATTTTATAGCATTGCTATATTTGCTAATCATTAGCCTTATCTTAGCAACGTATCTTAATGCTCCCAATGAAATTAACACTTCAGTATTTTGTTAATATTTTTTTTATATCCTTTTTCTTTTTTCAGGCATCTGCGCAAAACAGTCAAATTGTTGATAATAGATCAGTCACTACTCCCTTAACCTTTTCGCAAGGAATTTGTGGGTATCGGTGGACAAATGATCAACCCGGGATTGGGCTTCCAGCAAGTGGCACTGGTAATATTCCCAGTTTTACTGCAGTAAATAATACGAAGGTCCCTATCGTCGCCACTATTACAGCAGTACCTGCATCTTCTGGTTATGCTTACATTGCCGATGTTTATCTAGATGTTGTATCGGTTATTGATATTAACACCAATAATATTATTGCAAGGATCCCTGTGGGCAAAGGTCCGACGGGTGTCGCTGTAAGTCCAGATGGAGGCAAAGTTTATGTGGCCAATTACGATTCGCATAATGTATCAGTAATTGATGCCTTGGAAAATAAAGTCATTGCAACCATTCAGTTGGACAATGCCCTTGGTTCAATACGCGTCAGTCCCGATGGCAAAAGAGTTTACGTCGTTGATCTTAGTGGTAAATTGATTACCATCGATGCACTCACCAACACCCGGATGGCCAGTCTTTCTGTTCCGGCATCTACTTATTTTATGTCGATTAATAAAGATGGTAGCAAAATTTATCTTCCAAATGCTTATGGCGATGAGCTCCATGTGATCAATACTTTAACAAATACCATTGAGGCTACATTTTCTATAGGTTCAGGATCCAATGCCGCTGTGTTAAGTCCTGATGGTTCGAGACTTTATGTAAGTACACGAAATCAAACTGTTTTGGTCTTAGACGCCGCAGTTGGAACACTAATTTCAACTATTAGTATTAACTACCCGAATGTTATGACAGTGAGTGCTGATGGCAAACAATTATATGTAACCTCGCAAGGAAATAAGGTAGTGATAGTGAATTTAAGTAACAATAGTATCATTGCCAACATAGCGGTAAATCAATATGCTGAAGGTCTATCTTTAACAAAGGATGGGAGCCGTCTTTATGTGATCGGTCAGGTTGGAAGCACTGTGTCAGTAATCAACACAGTGAACAATACAATTATTAACCGAATTAGGGTGGGTTCCAATCCTTACTCTATGGGCGATTTCGTGTCTGGTTGTAACAGTGGTTCAATAACCTTTAAAATAACCGTTAATCCAACTATACCGGTTCCATCTCTTTTAGTCGAAGGTCCAGTGACTACCTTAAGTACGAGATATGGTACGCCATCAGAACCTACTTCGTTCTCTTTGTCCGGGTCAAACCTAAGTTCTGATGTAAAGCTGAAGGCTCCGGATGGCTTTCAAATTAGCACTGATGAGGTCAATTATTTCGACGAGCTTAATGTGTCTCATTCCGGGACAATCATTGGTAAGAAGATTTTTGTTCGTCTCTCGGCCAAGGCTACAGTAGGCAAATATAATGGTGCTCTTCTCATTAGTTCTGATGGTGCTGCCTCAATTGGCCTGCAAATACCTGAAAGTTCCGTTTCTCCGGCAATACTAACGATCATGGTAAATTCCCTGTCGAGGTATCAACACCGTGAAAATCCAATTCTTACAGCCCAATATTTTGGGTTTGTAAATGGAGAAACTCCGGCAAATTTGATTACTCTCCCTTGGCTCAGTACGCTTGCGGTTTTGGATTCGCCAGCGGGAGATTATGTGATCAGCGTTTCCAACGCAGCCTCTATAAATTATGAATTCTTATATATTCCGGGTTTGCTCAGCGTTCTGGCGGTTGAACCCGTCGCGCTTGTTCCAAATTCATTTAGTCCCAATGGGGATGGAATAAACGACTATTGGCAAATTAAAAATCTAGAAACACATATTGATTGCACAGTTCAGATATTCAATAGAAGTGGTAATAAAATATTCTCTTCTGTAGGTTATCTTGCTCCCTGGAATGGCACTTACAATGGAAAACCTGTTCCTGTTGGTACTTACTTTTATAAAATTACTTTCCCAGATGGAAGCGCAATACTTTCAGGAAGCATAACTGTATTGATGTAGTTAAATACCATTTTGGACAATAACCAATCTTCTTTTTAAGGGTGTAGTATTTGCTCTAACACGCAGTCGACTTCAGATTTTCATACCCCAAAAATTTGCAATTTTGGGGTATGTGAGATTTAAACCTTAATCTTTCAGATCTTGATGTGCTTTTTAGTAGCTTTAAGGCTTAATATGACTATTCTAGGAATTTTTTTCTCCCACCATACCAATAATTTGGGATTTTCTTCCACTTTTAAATAACAAGGTTGGAAACGCTTAGTTATCAGTGTATAAGCTTTGATATGCAGTAGGCTAATTTCTCATTTAGTCTTATTTTATGGGTAAAATGTAACAAAAAGGGTGTGGAAAACTTTTTTGTGGTAAAAAGTGGTAAAAAGTGGTAGAACTCTTTACTTTTACACTAGATAAAAAGTGTAAAGACCACTATGACCCAACTTTTAGGAGAATTCGATTGTAAACTTGACGCAAAGGGACGCCTTATGGTGCCTGCTGCGCTTAAGAAACAATTGCCTAATGCAGAGAATGAGGGGCTTATTATTAATAGGGGTTTTGAAAAAAACCTCGTTATCTATCCAAAAAATGTTTGGGATGCTGTAGTGGCAGATTTGGCCAAACTGAATATCTACGATGAAGAAAACAGGAGGTTTGTAAGGGCATTCACGCGTGGAGCTACTGAAATCTCACTGGATGCTGCCGGACGCGTTCTATTGCCAAAATCTTTAACAGAATACGCAGGTATCGCAAGTGATCTGGTTTTAGCTTGTCAGTTAGATCGTATTGAGGTTTGGGATAAAAAATCATACGAAGATATTTTCGACGACGTGCCTGAAAACTTTGCTAACCTGGCGCAAAAAGTAATGGGTAGTAAGAAAGGAGGTGCTGATGGCGAATAATTACCATGTTCCAGTAATGCTCCAGCCTTGTATTGATGGCTTAAATATTAAACCTGATGGTGTTTATGTGGATGTTACCTTTGGTGGTGGCGGACATTCAAGAGAAATATTGAAGCATCTTGGTCCAAAAGGCATTTTAATTGCTTTCGATCAGGATCCTGATGCGCAAGCAAATATTCCTGCTGATGATCGTTTTATTTTTATCGATCAGAATTTTGGCTTCTTAAAAAATAATCTTCGCTTAAAGGGGTTCAGGCAGGTAGATGGCATTCTGGCTGATCTGGGTGTATCTTCCCATCAGTTCGATGTGCCGGCACGTGGTTTCTCTATCCGCTCCAATGCAGATTTAGATATGCGTATGGATCAGCACCGTGATCTTACGGCAGCTCATGTGCTGAATACTTATTCGGAAGATAAATTACATAAGCTTTTTGGAATTTACGGAGAGGTAAAAAATGCGAAATCATTGGCTCGTGCGATTGTTACTGCTCGTCTTGATCAGCCTTTTACAGATATTGATAGTTTGAAATCAGCAATTTCAGCACACATTCCAAAAGGTAAAGAGAATAAATATTTGGCGCAAGTGTTTCAGGCTTTGCGTATTGAGGTAAATGCCGAGATACAGGTGTTGGAAGATTTTCTTCAGCAGGCATCTGAGGTATTAAAACCGGATGGTCGTTTAGTGGTGATGTCGTATCACTCTTTAGAAGATCGCCCGGTGAAAAATTTTATGGCAAAAGGTAAGTTTCAGGGTGAGGTAGAAAAAGATTTTTTTGGAAACCAGCAAAAGCCATTTAATGTGATTACGCGTAAGGCTATTGTAGCAACTGATGAAGAAATTGTGCAAAATAACAGGGCTCGCAGTGCGAAACTTAGAATAGCGGAAAAGATATGAATAAGTTCAGAGAAGAGGTAGAAGAAGAGGAAGAGATCGGGCCTGAACCGGAGTTAAAAGCTGCGCCCAAAAAACCGCGTACGGCTGAGGAGAAAATGGATAGTAATTCGTTCATCTCCAGGTTGTTTAATGATAAGCTGGTGTCAAAAGAGGCGGCAACCGATGCCTTGCCTTATTTGTGTTTCCTGGCTTTTTTAGGGATGATTTACATCGCTAACAGCCATTTTGCTGTAAACAATGTGCGCAGTATTGATAAGCTGAATAAAGAAGTTAAAGAGTTAAGATGGGAGTATAAGTCCTTAAAGGCAGAGCTGATGTTTAAAAGTAAACTGACAGAAGTAGCCAAAAAGGTAGATACGCTCGGAATTAAAGAATTAATTGAACCACCAAAAAAAATAATTGTTAAAAGCGATGAATATTAGGGCAAACATCTTGCTTCGTGTATATCTGGCATTTGGCTTAATTGTGCTTTTTGCTTTGGCGGTGTTTTTACGCCTTGGTCAGGTGCAGTTTGTACAAGGTAAAAAATGGAGAGCCATGGCGGATAGTTTATCTACCCGTTATGTTAATGTAGAGGCTACCCGTGGAAACATTTATTCCAACGATGGCAGCTTGCTGGCAACTTCTGTTCCGGAATATGAACTCCGTATGGATATGTTCGCCGGCGGGATTGCTGATGATAAGGTTTTTAATGAAAAAGTTGATTCACTGGGCATTAAATTAGCACAGATTTTTCAGGATAAATCAGCAAAAGATTATGCCCGTTACCTAAGAAAAGGTCGTCAGGATAGTGCCCGTTATTTATTGATTCACCGTAAGGTTGGTTATTCTGATTTAAAAACCATCAGAACTTTTCCGCTTTATAATATTGGTAAATTCAGTGGTGGATTAATCGCTGTTCAGCAGAATAAAAGAATTCTTCCTTTTCAGGCATTGGCTGCCCGTACCATTGGTTACAAAAATGAAAACGTGGCGAATGGTGTGGGTTTAGAAGGTGCTTATAAAGAATACATTAACGGAGAAACTGGAAAAAGATTGATGCAGCGTATTGCCGGAGGTGTTTATATTCCTGTAAACGAAGAGGCAGAGGTTGCGCCAAAAGATGGAGCAGATATCATTTCAACTATTGATGTGAATATGCAGGATCTGGCTCAAAGTGCCCTGGAAAAACAATTAATCAAATATGATGCGGATCATGGAGTGGTGATCGTTATGGAAGTTGCTACTGGTGAGGTTAGAGCTGTTGCAAACTTTTCGAAAGTTGAGGAAGGTGTTTATAAAGAGAAATTTAATTACGCCATTGCCGGAAATCAGGATCCGGGCTCAACTTTTAAGCTGGCCTCTTACATGGCTTTACTGGAAGATGAGTTGATCGACACAAATATGATGGTAGGAACCGGAAATTATAAAATTCCTGGCCACATGATTAAAGATTCTCACGGAAGTATTGGCGTGGTAACCGTGAAAAAAGCTTTTGAGCAGTCGTCCAACGCGGCGATCGCCTATTTGATCAATAGTAAGTATGGTGCAAATCCAAAAAAATTCACGGATCATTTGTACGACTGGCATTTGAACGAAAAATTGCAGTTGCAGATTCCTGGTGAAGCTAGGCCAACAATTAAAAATCCATCTAATAAAAGCTGGGGTAAAATGACTTTGCCGCAGATGGCCTACGGTTATGAGATGGAACTGACACCTTTGAAAATGCTTTCTTTTTATAATGCAGTTGCAAATGATGGTAAATATATTGCCCCCATTTTTGTGAAAGAAATAAGAAGATTAGGTAATCCAATTGAGCAGTTTAAAGCAAGAGTAATCAATGATAAAATTTGCTCGGATGTCACTTTAAGTAAGGTTAAGAAGATGCTTGAAGGTGTGGTGACTGATGGAAGTGGTAAACAATATGTACACAATCCACTTTATAAAATAGCTGGGAAAACCGGAACTGCGCAAGTTGCAGATGCGAACAAAGGTTATAAAGCGAAAAAACAGTATCAGGCCTCTTTCGTAGGCTATTTTCCTGCTGATAAACCAAAGTATTCTATGATTGTGGTAATTAACGATCCTAGAGGTGGTTACTATGGAGCCTTAGTTTCTGGTCCGGTGTTTAGAGAAGTGGCAGATAGAATTTACGCCAGCGACATGCAGATGTACAATGATGTGCCAACACGTCTGGTGGGTAATACGGGTAATCCTCCAACCAAGGCCGGACAAAGCAAAGCCACTCAAAAAGTTTATAAAGCATTTGGGTTTAAGCCGCTTTTTGCTTCCAAGTCGGAATATTACAACATTGTTGATACCAGTGCAGGTGAAGTTTTCCAGGAAAACACGGAACGTAAAGGTGTAATGCCTAACGTTTCTGGTATGGGATTAAAAGATGCCTTGTACCTATTGGGTAATGCAGGTTTAAAAACCAAAGTGATTGGATCGGGTAAGGTTACAAGCCAATCGATAGCTGCAGGCACCCGGGTAGGAAAAGGATTAGGTGTACAGATAGAATTGAATTAGAAGAAAGTCCGGAATCTAAAGTCAGAAAGTCTGGAGATAAATAATAATAGAGTAAAAGTCTAAATGCTTGTTACTCGCTACTTAATATTAAAATGCAATTACAGGAGTTACTTTACGGCATCACGATTAAAGAATTGGTTGGTAAAACCGATAGGGAAATCAATGCCCTGAACTTTGATTCGCGTAAAGTTGGAAAAAACGATGTCTTTTTCGCTGTGGTTGGAACGCTGGCTGACGGGCATCAGTTTATTGAGCAAACAATCGCTCAGGGTGCCTCTGTAATTATTTGTGAAAATTTGCCAGAAGTACACGATTTTACGGTGACTTACATCAAGGTAGAAAATACTTCAGTGGCCCTGGGTATTATGGCAGGCAATTATTTTGGTAATCCATCAGCAGATCTAAAATTGATCGGAATTACCGGAACAAATGGTAAAACGACCATTGCAACCATTTTATTTAAACTCTTCAGGGATTTAGGATATAAAACAGGCCTGTTGTCAACAGTTGAAAATTATATTAATGATACTGTTGTGCCGGCAACGCATACTACACCAAACCCAATTGCCTTAAATGAACTTTTGAGCAAGATGGTAAATGCGGGCTGCGATTATTGTTTTATGGAAGTAAGTTCTCATGCGGTTTCACAACACCGGATTGAAGGGCTAACTTTTTCTGGAGGTGTGTTTTCCAATATTACGCATGATCATCTTGACTTCCACAAAACCTTTGATAGTTATCTAAAGGCAAAAAAGACATTTTTTGATATCCTTCCGAAATCGGCTTTTGCTTTAACCAACAGCGACGATAAAAACGGAATGGTAATGTTGCAGAATACAAAGGCACATAAAAAAACCTATGCACTAAAGCAACTTGCTGATTTCAAAGCTAAAATCATTGAAAACCAGTTTAGTGGTTTACATCTGGATATTGATAATGAAGAGGTGTTCTTTAAGCTGGTAGGTTCCTTTAATGCCTATAATTTATTGGCCGTTTACGGAACAGCGATTTTGCTTGAGCAAGACAAATTAAAAGTGCTGACCCTTCTCAGCCGCTTAACAGGCGCAGAGGGAAGGTTTGATTATATTACTTCTGAAAATAAAATTATAGGCATTGTTGACTATGCACATACGCCTGATGCAGTTCAGAATGTGTTGAGTACAATTGCCAATATTCGTAAAGGAACGGAACAGGTGATTACGGTGATTGGCTGTGGCGGAGATCGTGATAAAACTAAACGTCCGGTGATGGCACAGGTGGCTTGCGATTGGAGCGATAAAGTGATCTTAACTTCAGATAATCCAAGAACGGAAGATCCACAAAGTATTATTGCAGACATGGAGGCCGGTGTATCGCCAAGCAATAAACGTAAAACATTATCCATTTTAGATAGGAGAGAAGCAATAAAAACCGCTTGCCATTTGGCACAAAGTGGTGATATTATTTTGGTGGCCGGTAAAGGTCATGAGAAATACCAGGAGATCAATGGGGTAAGGAACCATTTTGATGATAAGGAAATTTTACTTGAACAACTAAACCCAAACAGCTAATGTTATATTTATTATTTGAATACCTGCATAAGCATTACGATATTCCTGGATTAAGGTTGTTCCAGTACATCACTTTCCGTGCCTCAATATCCATTATTTTATCACTTGTGATCACTACGGTTTATGGCCGCAGGTTAATTGATTTCCTTCATAAAAAGCAAGTTGGTGAAACCGTGCGGAATTTGGGCTTAGAAGGCCAGATGCAAAAGCAAGGTACGCCAACAATGGGCGGAATCATTATTTTGTTAGGTATTTTAATTCCAACCTTATTATTTGCCAACATTACAAATGTGTATGTGATCCTGATGATCATTACGACCGTTTGGATGGGTGCTGTTGGTTTTCTGGACGATTATATCAAAGTATTTAAAAAAAATAAAGAAGGTTTAGCAGGGCGTTTTAAAGTAGTAGGACAGGTTGGGTTAGGTTTAATTGTAGGCTGTACCATGTATTTCCATCCTAATATTGTAGTAAGGGAAACAGTTCAGGATGATGTAAAACCCACATCAACTGTACCCATGGTATTGCGTCAGAAAGGGGAAACTTTTTACTATACACAGGATGTGAAGTCGACCAAAACCAATATGCCATTTTATAAGAACAATGAGTTCGATTACGCAAAGGTATTTAAGTTTTTAGGTGGCGATTATCAGAAATACGCATTCCTGGTTTTCATCCTGTTTACCGTATTTATTATCACTGCTGTATCAAACGGTGCCAATATTACTGATGGGATTGATGGTCTGGCTACCGGAACCTCTGCAGTAATAGGAATCACGTTGGGCATTTTGGCCTATGTATCAGGTAATACTGTAATGGCCGACTACCTTAATATCATGTATATCCCCAATTCTGGTGAGCTGCTGATTTTTGCCGGTGCTTTTGTGGGTTCATGTGTAGGCTTTCTTTGGTACAATTCTTATCCAGCCCAAATTTTTATGGGTGATACCGGGAGCTTGGCTATCGGTGGGATAATAGCCTCATTTGCACTGATGATTCGTAAAGAGCTTTTAATTCCGGTGTTGTGTGGCGTCTTTTTAGTAGAACTCGTTTCGGTGATCATGCAGGTTTCCTATTTCAAGTACACCAAGAAAAAATTTGGCGAAGGACGAAGAATATTTTTAATGTCTCCGCTTCACCACCATTATCAGAAGAAAGGTTATCACGAAGCAAAAATTGTTACCCGTTTCTGGATTATTGGGATTATGCTGGCGATCATTACGGTTGTCACATTGAAATTAAGATAAAGGAAAGTTTAAAGTAGAAAGTTAAAAGTTATAAACTTAAAGTAAATAGAAGAGCTCATGAGCACCAATCAAAATAACATAACCAGCACCACTCCGTCAGCAATGGCAAGGCAGGGCCGTGTTGTTATTTTAGGTGCTGGTGAAAGCGGTGTGGGTGCAGCTAAATTGGCGCAGCAGAAAGGATTTGATGTTTTTGTTTCAGATTTTGGCATCATTTCAAACCAATACAAATCGGCATTGGAGAAGCTGAATATTCCTTTCGAATCAGAAAAGCATACGGAAGAACTTATTTTAAATGCCACACAGGTAGTCAAAAGTCCAGGCATTCCGGCCACGGCTCCGATTGTTAAAAAATTGTTTGCTCAAGGTACACCGGTAATTTCTGAGATTGAATTTGCCGGTCGCTATACCGATGCCAAAATGATCTGCATTACCGGATCGAACGGAAAGTCGACCACCAGTTTGCTTACCTACCACATCCTAAAAAATGCAGGATTGAATGTAGGTTTGGCAGGCAATATTGGCCATAGCTTTGCGGCCCAGGTTGCAGCAGAAAGCTATGATTATTATGTGCTTGAAATTTCGAGTTTTATGCTCGATGATATGTTCGATTTCAAAGCAGATATCGCTGTCCTTTTAAATATCACTCCTGATCATTTAGATCGCTACGATTATAAACTGGAGAATTACGCTGCATCAAAAATGCGTATTATCCAAAATCAAAAAGCTGATGATGTTTTTATCTATTGCGCTGATGATGAAGAAAGTTTAAAGGCATTAGCAAATATCAGCCCTTTGGCAAAAACATTCCCTTTTTCGATTACCAAAAACATCGATACAGGTGCTTATTTAGAAGAGAATACAATACACATCCTTACAGAACCAAATAAAGAACTAACCATGTCTATTTCAGATTTAGCCTTGCAAGGCAAGCACAACATTTACAACTCCATGGCTTCGGGCATTGTAGCGAAGGTTTTAGAGTTAAGAAATGACACCATTCGCGAAAGCATGGGCAATTTCAAAAATATTGAGCACCGGTTAGAGCATGTGGCTAAGATTTCGGGTATTGATTTTATCAATGACAGCAAGGCGACCAATGTGAACTCTACCTGGTATGCACTGGAGAGCATGACAAGTGATGTGGTACTGATTATGGGCGGGGTAGATAAAGGCAACGACTACAATATGCTAAAGGATTTGGTGAAGAGTAAAGTGAAAGCGATTGTTTGCCTGGGTAAGGATAATAAACGTATTCACGATGCTTTCGAAGATGACGTAGAAGTTATTGTTAATACTTTCTCTGCTGAAGAAGCTGCGCAGATTGCTTTCCATTTAGCAAAACGTGGCGACGCGGTATTACTTTCGCCAGCATGTGCAAGTTTTGATTTGTTTAAAAATTATGAAGACCGCGGCAACCAGTTTAAAGCGGCAGTAAGAGAATTATAAAAGGAGGGTAGATATGTTCCAAGCATTACTCAATAAAACTAAAGGCGATAGATGGATCTGGCTGATCATCATCCTGCTTTCGCTTATATCTGTAATGGCGGTTTACAGTGCCACAGGAACTTTAGCGTATAAAAAAGGGGAGGCGGTAGAAAAATTACTGCTAACCAAACACCTCATTTTTGTATTGATGGGTATTGGAATGATTTACATTGCCCATTTATTGGATTATCGATATTATGCAGGTATATCTAAAATATTGATGATTGTAACGGTACCGCTATTGGTTTACACGTTGATATTTGGTACAAATTTAAATGATGCATCGCGTTGGGTTAAAATTCCGGTAATAGGTTTAACGTTCCAAACTTCCGATTTGGCAAAACTGGCATTGATTACCTTTTTAGCTCGAATGCTAACCAAAAAGCAGGAAAACATCAAAAACGTAAGGGAGTCTTTCCTTCCGATTATGGGTTCAGTTTGTGTGGTGTTTGTTTTAATTGCATTAGCCAACCTTTCTACCGCATTGATGTTATTTGGCGTAAGTATTTTATTATTAATCATCGGGCGTATCAGTATCAAACAAATTGCTATTGTTTGTGCCGGAGGATTTGTATTACTCATGTTCGTTTTCTTCTTAGGTCCGAGAAGAAAAACTTATATGTCGCGTATTAATACATTTTTGCATCCGGAGATGCAACATTCAGATAAAACTTTTCAGGCAGATCAGGCAAAAATTGCTTTGGCCACTGGAGGGGTTTTTGGTAAAGGGCCAGGTAACAGTACGCAAAGGAATTTCCTACCACACCCGTATTCGGATTTTATTTTCGCCATTATTATTGAAGAATGGGGGACACTGGGAGGAATTATAATCATGGTACTTTACCTGGTGCTTTTATACCGATGTATCAAAATAGTGACCCGGGCCCCCAAGGCGTTCGGGGCGTTATTAGCAGCTGGGTTGAGCTTCAGTTTAACCATTCAGGCTTTTGCAAACATGGCGGTTGCAGTTGGTTTGGGTCCGGTGACCGGAGTTCCCTTGCCATTGGTAAGTATGGGTGGAACTTCGATGATTTTTACCAGTGTAGCGTTTGGTATTATTTTAAGTGTGAGCAGAGATGTAGAAGAAAATGCCGGAGCAGCAACAAAAGAAGAAAAAGAAAAAGTAAAAAATAAAGTAATTGTTGGAGAGATACCGGCGTTTGGTTAGGGTTAGTCGTCATTGCGAGGAAGCATGACGAAGCAATCTATTTAAAAAAAAATATTAATCAGATTGCTTCTTACCTCGCAATGACGATAGCGTAATTTCAAAATAATTAAATAAAAAATGAATAATTCCCCAAAAATTATCATATCAGGTGGTGGCACCGGCGGGCATATTTTTCCCGCCGTAGCCATAGCCAATGCGCTAAAGCGCTTGGTGCCCGCTTGTGAAATTTTGTTTGTGGGTGCAAACGGTCGCATGGAAATGGAAAAAGTTCCGGCAGCCGGATATAAGATCATTGGTTTAAACATCAGTGGCATGCAAAGAGGTTCGATAGTAAAGAACCTTGCTTTGCCGTTTAAGGTAATTGGAAGCGTTCGCAGAGCGATGCAGATTATAGCCGATTTTAAACCTGATGCAGTGGTAGGTGTGGGTGGTTACGCCTCTGGGCCGTTATTATACGCAGCATCGTTAAAAGGAATTCCATATCTTATCCAGGAGCAGAATTCTTATGCAGGGGTAACCAATAAATGGCTGGGCAGAAAAGCATCCAAAATTTGTGTGGCTTTCGATGAAATGGATCAGTTTTTTCCGGCAGACCGCATCCTGAAAACGGGTAACCCGGTTCGCAAGGAAGTGGTTGATATCAAAGGCAAACACCATGCAGGGGCCGAGCTTTTAAAACTCGATCCACTGAAGAAAACCATCATGGTAACGGGTGGAAGCTTAGGTGCAGGTACTTTAAATAAAGCCATCGAAAAGCATTTGCCTGAAATCATCGCACAAGATGTGCAGGTAGTATGGCAGACAGGTAAATACTATTACAAAGGAATTATTGAACGCCTTGGAATGGAATACCATCCAAATGTTCGTATCCTGGAATTTTTAAATAAGATGGATCTGGCGTATGCTGCAGCTGATGTAATTATTAGCCGGGCAGGGGCGGGAACAATTGCTGAACTTTGCCTGATCAAAAAGCCGGTTATTCTGGTGCCTTCGCCAAATGTGGCAGAAGATCATCAAACTAAAAATGCTATGGCATTGGTTAAAAATGGCGCAGCTTTGCTGATTAATGATCGTTCTGCTGAAGATACCCTGGTAAAAGAAGCCTTGGAACTTTTAGGTAACAAAGAACAGTGTGAAAAATTATCTGAAAATCTTGGAAAGATGGCTTTGCCAGAGGCAGATGAGATTATCGCTGGTGAAGTGTTGAAACTGATAAAAGCTTAGAGAATAGAGCGGAAGACCAAAGCGAAATCGACAATCCGTCATTGCGAGGTACGAAGCAATATTAGAGCAAACAAAATATAATAAACGATAGAAAGAAAAGCTTTAAGCTTTGGTCTTTCTACTTTTAGCTTAAATAAAAATGGAATTAGGTAAAATAAACAGAGTATTTTTTGTAGGTATCGGTGGTATCGGCATGAGTGCGCTTGCACGTTATTTTGCCAAACGCGGTCAGGTAGTTTGTGGTTATGATAAAACCAGAACGAGACTTACCGAAGCGCTTGAACAAGAAGGAATTTTAATCACCTATCTCGATGAATCATCTGCCTTGCCCTGCGCTTTTCTAGATCATCATGAGGATACTTTAATTGTTTATACGCCTGCAATTCCAAAAGATTCGAAAATATTAAGCCATTTTAGAGACAAAGGCTTTAGCTTAAAAAAACGTTCAGAAGTTTTAGGCATCATTAGTAAAGGAATGTTTTGCATCGGTATAGCCGGTACGCATGGTAAAACAACCACTTCATCAATTGTGGCGCATATATTAAAAGATACTGGCTACGATTGTACGGCATTTTTAGGTGGCATCACCAGCAATTATAATAGCAACGTGCTGTTTGGGAAAAACAATGTAGTAGTTGTTGAGGCAGATGAATATGATCGCTCGTTCCTCACGTTGCATCCGGATATTGCGGTGGTTACCTCGATGGATGCAGACCATTTGGATATTTATGGTGATAAATCTCATCTGGAGGAGTCCTTTCGTTTGTACGCTGGTCAGTTGAAAGAAAACGGAACTTTATACGCTCATGAAGGATTGCCTTTAGATCATAGCGTCAGCTATGCAGCAAGTGCTACCGCGAATGCAAAAGCGGAGAATATAAGAGTGGAAGGGGCGAAGTTTGTTTTTGACTACAAAGATGATACTGCCGAAATCAACGACATTAGTTTAATGTTGCCAGGCAAACACAATGTAGAAAATACAACCGTTGCCATCGCCATTGCATTAAAATTAGGTATCGCAGCTGAAAAAGTGAAACAGGCAGTAGCAAACTTTAAAGGTGTAAAGCGCCGCTTCGAATACATTGTAAACAACGGAAGCCAAATTTATATTGATGACTATGCGCATCATCCGGAAGAACTGAGTGCCTGTTTTCATGCTGTTCGCCAACTTTATCCTGATAAAAAACTGACGGTCATTTTTCAGCCGCACTTGTTTACGCGTACCCGTGATTTTGCCGATGAGTTCGCGAAAGTTTTAAGCACAGCCGATGAACTGCTGTTGTTGGAAATATATCCGGCCAGGGAATTGCCTTTGCAGGGGATAAATTCAACGTTTTTGCTTGATAAAATTACTTTAAAAAATAAAAAAGTATGTGGAAAAGATTTTGTGGTTCAATATGTTAAGGATGCCAAACCTGAATTAATTTTAACGGTTGGAGCCGGAGACATTGATACCATTATCGATCCACTAAAAAATATATTAAACAATGCTTAAAAGGATTAACTGGAGCGCAATATTTACTGGCTTTGCCTGGCTGATTAGTCTGGCAGGTGTGGTGGTGCTTTTAAGTTTCATCAATGTTAAGAAGCAAACGGTAAAATGTACCGATGTTAAGATACTCATTCCTGGAGCCGATAATTTTATTGAGCGGGAAGAAATTGATGCCATTTTAAGAGAAGATCAGGGGGTATTGCTGGGTAGAAATATTGAACGCATCAACATTCATCAGATTGAAAAGAAATTACAGTCTAATCCTTACATCGCTTTTGCGAAGGTTTATGTAGAGATGGATGGCGTATTGCATATCGAAGTAAAACAAAGACAGCCTGTAGTAAGGATATTAAACAATAACGGTCAGGATTTTTACATTGACAATGATGGATTAAAAATGCCCATATCGTCAAACTTCACCGCAAATGTTCTGGTAGCTACAGGAAATATTACTGAGGTTTTTGGAAGCCGGGTTGATACGCTGCATACTCAGCTGGCTCGTGATCTGTACAAAGCTGCGCTATTTATTAAAAGAGATACTTTGTGGGATTCACAAATTGAACAGATTGTTGTAGATGGTAAAGATGATATTGAATTGATCCCCAGGGTAGGCAATCAGCGTATTATTTTAGGTGATGCCGATTCACTGGAAAAGAAAATGACCAATTTATTGTTGTTTTACAAAAAGGCAATGCCACAGGTTGGATGGGATACTTACCGCACAATTAATATTAAATATACCAACCAAATTGTGTGTGAAAAAAGAGATTCTACTGAAATTGCCAGAAGACCAAAAACAATTTCGTCAGCTGATAGTTTGAGAATACAACAAAAAGTTTCCGACTCTTTGATCAATGCCGTAATTGGAAAAACTGTTAGTGAACAAACTGCCAAAGCTACGCCTAAAAAAGTTGAAACGGTTAAAAAACCAGAACCAAAAAAAGCTGAAGCTAAAAAGGTGGAGGTGAAGAAGCCGGAAGCCGCTAAACCGAAAGAGAGTAAACCAGCAGCAAGCGCTGCGACTAAACCAAAGGAATCAAAACCTGCGGATAAAAAACAAACGACTTCGGTTGTTGCAGATAAAAAGAAAACCAAAACTGCTGCACAGCTTAAGTTAGAAAGAGAAAAAGAAATCAGATCCCTAGAAAAACAATATAAAACTCAACAAAATTAACGAATATGGACAAGGCAAAATTTACCAGTCAGTCGCCCATTGTAGTAGGATTGGATATCGGTACTACAAAAATATGTGTTATCGTTGGTCGTAGAACCCAGCACGGTAAGATAGAAATTTTAGGAATAGGAAAGGCGGAATCGGCGGGTGTAACACGAGGTGTGGTTTCTAACATTCAAAAAACTGTTCAGGGCATTGCTCAGGCAGTTGAAGTGGCAAGCGGACAATCCAACGTAGAAATACAGGTGGTAAATGTGGGGATTGCAGGACAGCATATCAAAAGCCTGCAACACAGAGGGATTTTAACAAGAAGAGAATTGAACAACGAAATCGGTAAAAAAGATATCGACAAGTTGATCGACGATATGTTCAAACTGGTAATGCCTCCGGGTGAGGAGATTATTCATGTATTGCCACAAGAATTTACAATTGATAATGAACCAGGCATTAAAGATCCGATTGGTATGGCTGGGGTACGCCTTGAGGCTAACTTCCATATTATTTCTGGTCAGGTTACTGCGGTAAAAAACATTATCAAATGTGTAAACAATGCTGGTTTACAAACTCAGGACTTGATTCTTGAGCCATTGGCATCTTCTGAATCGGTGTTGAGCGATGAAGAAAAAGAAGCTGGTATTGCATTGGTTGATATTGGTGGGGGTACTACAGATATCGCTATTTTCCATGAAGGAATTATTCGCCACACTGCAGTAATCCCGTTTGGAGGAAACAGTGTTACTGAAGATATCAGAGAGGGCTGCTCGGTAATGCGTAATCAGGCAGAGCTTTTAAAAACACGTTTCGGTTCAGCGTTGGCGGAAGAAAACAAAGAGAATGAAATCATTTGTGTTCCAGGTCTTCGTGGTCGTGAACCAAAAGAAATCTCTGTCAAAAACCTCGCTTATGTTATCCAGGCCCGTATGGAAGAAATTATCGAACATGTGTACTACGAAATCAAATCTTCAGGATACGAGAAAAAATTAATAGGTGGAATCGTAATCACCGGTGGTGGTGCCTTATTGAAGCACTTGTCGCAGGCAGTTGAATATGTTACAGGTTTAGATTGTCGTATTGGTTATCCAAATGAGCACTTGTCTAAATACGAAGATATGCCTAAGGCGATTTATGATGATTTAAAAAGCCCGATGTATGCTACAAGTGTTGGCCTGCTGATTAAGGGAATTCAGAAAGCTGAAGAGCTGATTGAAGAAATGAAACAACCAGGCGTGTACGTAGAAAAACCAAAAACCGTTAAAGAAAAAGAAAAACGAGGACCAGGTTTATTTGATAAGTTACTGGCTAAAACTAAAACTTTCATTCAGGATGATATGAATGTTAGTGATGAAGATTATCTAAAAAGCTAAGTTATTTTTCAACAAAAGATGAGTTTTCCACATTCTTAACACTTGTGGAAAACGTCTGTTGAAAAAGTGTTAATATTACGTTGAGTAATGAACAGAATTTAAAACTTTTTAAACAACTGATTCATAAAGATATGCAGTTCGAAATGTTAAAAGATAAGTCGTCAATCATCAAAGTAATTGGTGTTGGAGGCGGTGGCGGCAACGCAGTAAACCATATGTACCTGTCGGGTATTACTGGTGTAGATTTTATTATTTGTAATACAGATGCGCAGGCTTTAGAGTCTAGTCCTATCCCTAACAAGGTGCAACTAGGCGCTAGTTTAACTGAAGGAATGGGTGCTGGATCTATCCCTGAGGTTGGAAAAAACTCAGCAATAGAGAATATTGATGATATTAAAGCCATGCTGGGCAGTACAACCAAAATGCTTTTTATTACAGCAGGAATGGGTGGTGGTACAGGTACAGGTGCATCGCCAATTATTGCCAAAGCTGCTAAAGAACTTGATATTTTAACTGTTGCAATCATTACCACGCCTTTTTCTTTCGAAGGAAAAAGACGTAGGCTTCAGGCTGATGAAGGATTGGAGGAACTTAAGAAATACGTAGATTCATATCTTGTGATTTCTAATGATAGATTGCGTGAAATTTTCGGTAACCTAACCTTAGGTTCTGCATTTGGACAGGCTGATGATATCTTAACTACAGCTGCAAAAGGTATTGCAGAGATTATTACGGTTCCGGGATATATCAACGTGGATTTTAAAGATGTGCGCACCGTGATGAAAGAGAGTGGTGTAGCCATTATGGGTAGTCATGCTGCTGAAGGTGATGACCGGGCTTTACAAGCCGTTGAAGGTGCATTAGCTTCTCCTTTATTGAAAGATAATGAAATTGAAGGTGCCCGTTATATTTTATTGAACATCAGTTCTGGTGCCCGTGAGGTTACTATGGATGAAGTTTCGATTATTACAGATTACATTCAGGAAAAGGCAGGATTATCTGCTGATTTAATCTGGGGTAACTGTACAGATGAATCTTTGGAAGATAAACTATCGGTAACCATTATTGCTACTGGTTTCCAAACTTCAGAAGAACGTGTTCACGAGGAAAAAAACAAGAAGAAAATCTCTTTGTTAACACCTGAAGAAGCACCTTTGGTTCGTCCGGTGGAGCCAGTAAACTCGTTCATACAGCCAAAAGCTGCGCCAAGTTACGAACCTGTAATGAAAGCGAAAGAAGAAGCTTCACAAGCAGATCTTTTTGGTGGAATGTTCGCAAAAGCGGAAGCTCAGAAAGTTCAAGAACCAGAAAATAATGTAATTCGCCATACTTTGGTAGAGGAAGAACCACAGGTGGAAGAGCCACAGGAAACTGGATATGAATTTGAGGTGAAGTTAGTTGAAACTAATTTTGTTTTCGAAACCCCGGTAGCACAACCTGCACCTACACCAGCGCCAGAGCCAGAACCTGAAATTCCTGTTGCCGGTTTAGATGATGATAAAAGTGATGAATCGATGGAGGAACAATTGAAAAAATCTAAAGAGCGTATTTTACGTTTAAAAGATTTGAGCATGAAATTGCGTACCACCAATGGTTTACAGGAGCTAGAGAATGAGCCGGCTTATAAACGCAAGCAAATGCAGTTGCAACAGGTTCAGCATTCTTCTGAATCACAAGTAAGTCGTTTCACATTAAGTAATGATCAGGACGGCGGTACAGAAATTAGACCAAACAATTCATTCCTACACGATAATGTTGACTAGATCAAACCAAATATAATTATAAAGCCTCGATTAATCCTCGGGGCTTTTTTGGCATAAATTTAGATTGTTAAAAAATCTTAATTTACAGCCAGCAGATTAATGTGGTTGATTTTAAGACGAATAAACCGTAAATTCGCAAAAATTTATTATAAAAAAACACATAATACATTGGATATATTTGATAAGATAGCAAAGCACATGGGGCCACTTGGTCAACACCAGAAATGGTCTCATGGGTATTTCTCATTTCCAAAATTAGAGGGAGAAATTGCACCACACATGCAATTTAAAGGAAAAGAGCATTTGGTTTGGAGCTTAAATAACTATTTAGGCCTGGCCAACCACCCAGAAGTAAGAAAAGCAGATGCTGATGCTGCTGCCGAATTTGGTATGGCTTACCCAATGGGTGCCCGTATGATGAGCGGTAACTCAAAATATCATGAACAACTGGAGCAGGAACTTGCCGAGTTTGTAGGTAAGCCAGATGCGTTTTTGTTAAACTATGGTTATCAGGGGATGGTTTCCATCATTGATACCTTGGTAGATCGGAATGATGTAATCGTTTATGATGCTGAATCTCACGCTTGTATTATCGATGGATTACGTTTGCATATGGGTAAACGTTTTGTTTACAAACACAATGATATCGAAAGTGCCCGTAAACAACTGGAGCGTGCTACCAAATTAACCAATGAATCTGGCGGTGGTATTTTATTAATTACCGAAGGTGTTTTCGGTATGAGTGGTGCACAAGGCAAGCTTAAAGAAATTGTAGATCTGAAGAAAGACTTCGATTTCCGTATTTTGGTTGATGATGCACATGGTTTTGGAACAATGGGTAAAACTGGTGCCGGAACACATGAGGCGCAGGATTGTATTGAAGGTATTGATGTTTACTTTGGTACATTCGCTAAATCAATGGCTGGCATTGGCGCCTTCGTAGCTTCTACAGAAGAGATTACTAATTTCTTAAGGTACAACATGCGTTCGCAAACCTTCGCTAAAGCATTGCCTATGCCAATGGTGAAAGGATTGATCAAACGTTTAGAATTGTTGAAAAGTAAGCCTGAGCTTAAAGATAAACTTTGGGAAATTGCGATGACACTTCAAAAAGGCTTGCGTGAACGCGGCTTTGATTTGGGGGTGACAGATTCAGTTGTTACACCTGTATTTTTAAAGGGAGAGTTAACAGATGCAACCGCTATTACTTTCGACTTACGCCAGAACTATGGTATTTTTTGTTCGATCGTGGTTTACCCTGTTATTCCAAAAGGAATGATTGAATTGCGTTTAATTCCTACGGCTGTTCATACACTGGAAGATGTACAACGTACATTAGATGCATTCAGTGAAGTATCTGAAAAGCTTGAAAATGGCTATTATAAGGAGAATCAGTTCGCCATTGTATAAAAGATCAGCATAATTTTTTAAAGCCCTTTAAACTCGTTTAAAGGGCTTTTTTATTTTAGAATGATCGTAAGTTACTGTCTTATAGCGTTTTAATTAGTGTGTGGTGATTGTAGTTGTTCATAAATCGTTTAATTGTGGAAAAAAACGCTTTTAAAGGTATTTTTTTATGCGGCTAAAAATTTTTTTTATACAACAAACAGTTTAAATTAGAGTTAGATAATTAAAACTCAAACCTTTAAAATTATAGGAGTACTAAAAAATGAAAAAATTTGAAGAAGTAAAAAGTTTAGTTGCAGCTTTGGAAGCTGATGCAGACAAGTTTTATAACAAAGGAAACAGCGCTGCTGGAACCAGAGTACGTAAAGGCATGCAGGATTTAAAAAACTTAGCTCAAGCCATTCGTTTAGAAGTGCAGGATACTAAAAACAAAGCTTAAACCTAAAGATATTTATAACAGTAAAGTCCCGATACGCATCGGGACTTTCCTGTTTATAGGATAAATTTGTAATCATCACTTCTTTCCGACTGCTCATAACGGACCAACTTACCATTATAAAAAAGTAGAAGGAAAAATAAGGGGCATTAATGGAATCAAAAGTTCTTCTTGAAACGCGATAGATCTTATTTCCATCAGCTGTTTTCTTTGATTGCTTAAAAGTTGTCTCCGTTGTTCCGATGGGAACAATGGCAGAACTTTGCAGCCTGGCATGATACCTGCCAGAGTTATATAAATAATTTTTCCGTGATGTTTAATTTGTGTGTACTGATCGAGATTCAATAATGATGCCTGTCTCAATATCTTTGTTTTGTTACCATTGGCTATACTCAATAAAGCAATTTCGAAACTTGTAATTTATTGATTTTATGGTTTTGAAAATTTGTAATTTTGCAATTACTCACAAAAAAACAGGTTAATCCAGATGCTTTGTGCAGCAAAAGATTAACCTGTTTTTGATCGGAAAGGAATCCAAATATTTTTTAGCGCAGTTTATGCCGGCTGACTAAGTTTTTCCAATTCTAGCGCAATAGCTTGCTCTAATGACGATGAGGCTTTAACCAATGGTAAACGCACTGTATCTCCGCATATACCCAATTGTTTTAAGGCAGCCTTTATTCCTGCCGGATTGCCTTCTACAAAAGCCAAGCGGGTAAATTCCACTAAACTTAAGTGTGCCGGTGTAGCACCTTTAAAATCGCCAGCCATGCACAACCTTACCATATCTGAAAACTGTTTTGGCAATGCATTTCCGATTACAGAAATAATTCCTGATGCGCCCAATGCCATCATCGGTAGGGTAACAGGATCATCTCCGGAAATCAATAGAAAGTCTTCAGGTTTATCCCTCATAATTTGATTGAACTGATCAAAACTTCCAGAGGCTTCCTTGGTTGCGATAATATTTTTGAAGTCATGTGCTAGCCTGCAAGTTGTTTCAGGGCTCATGTTGGTCATTGTTCGTCCAGGAACGTTATACAACATCAAATCCAAAGGAGAAACCTCTGCCAGGTATTTGTAGTGTTGGTAAATTCCCTCTTGTGTGGGTTTGTTATAGTAGGGGCTTACCGATAAAATTGCACTGTAACCATTTGTATCGAAGCTTTTTATTTCCTCGGCAACGGCTAGGGTATTGTTTCCGCCAATTCCTGCAACAAGTGGCAATCGGTTATCATTAACTTCAGCGGTATAGGCCCACACCTTCTTCTTCTCTTCCTTAGTCATTGTAGCGGTTTCGCCGGTTGTTCCTAAAGAAACGAGGTAATCAATTCCTCCTTCCACCAAATGATTAATCAGGTTTTTTAAACCATTATAATCAACTGATCCATCTGTGTTAAAGGGTGTAACTAATGCTACCCCAGTACCCTGAAATTTGTTCATTATATATTGTAATTATTGAATTTTGATTATAGATTGAGGGATGTTCAATCGTTTTTACTCGTTCTATAATTTTTTATTTTATCATTGCTAAAAGTTCTGTATCACTAATAATTGGAATATTTAACTTTGTAGCCTTCTCTAGTTTTGATGGTCCCATGTTATCTCCGGCAACAAGGAAGTTTAATTTAGCAGAAATGCTACTTAATATTTTTCCGCCATTGGCTTCAATAAGATCTTTCAACTCATCGCGACTGTATTGCTCAAAAACGCCCGAAATTACGAATGTTTTTCCAATAAGTGTATCGCTATCAAGTGTAATTACCTTTTCTTCAATTTCAAAAGCTAATCCCGCTAATTTTAATAATTCTATCTGCCTTAAATGCTCAGGATTTGAGAAATATTCAACAATACTTTCGGCAATACGCTGCCCAATCTCATCAATGGCTATCAATTCCTCTACAGTTGCCGTAGAAAGTTTATCTATATTTTTAACACCAGCAGCTAACTTCTTCGCAACTGTTTCGCCAACATATCGAATGCCTAATCCAAAAAGAACTTTTTCAAAAGGCATTTCTTTTGATTTTTCAATCCCAGCAAGCATGTTTTCAATGGAGCGCTCCCCGAATCTCTCAATTCCTTTTAACTGATCTGCTTTTTGATATAAGGTGTATAAATCACTGATGTGATTAATCAGGCCTCTTTTGTAAAAAGTTTCAATGGTTTCATCACCCAAACCATCAATATTCATTGCTTTTCGACCAATAAAATGCTGAATTTTGCCTACAATCTGCGGCGGACAGCCCTCATCATTTGGACAGTAGTGTACCGCTTCTCCTTCTTTTCTAATCAGTTCGGTTCCGCATTCCGGACAGTTGTGCAGGTAATGTACTTTGCTTGATCCTGCTATCCGTTTATCCAGATTAACTTTAATGATCTTAGGAATAATTTCTCCACCTTTTTCTACGTAGACTGTATCTCCTTCATGCAAATCCAATCGCTCGATTTCGTTGGCATTATGAAGGGTGGCTCTCTTCACTGTGGTACCTGCAAGTAACACCGGCTTCAAATTGGCAACAGGCGTAACTGCACCTGTTCGACCAACCTGATAGGTAACTTTATCTAAGACCGTTTCAACCTCTGCCGCCTTGTATTTATAGGAAATTGCCCAACGTGGAGATTTTGCTGTAAAACCGAGCTCCTGTTGTTGCGCATAGCTATTTACTTTAATTACGATACCATCGATATCGTAGCTTAGTTTGAATCGTTCCGTTTCCCAATGGTGGATAAATGCCAGTACATCATCGATATTATTTACCAAACGGTTATGCTCGCAAACATGGAAACCCCAATCTTTAACAGCATTCAAACTGTCCCAGTGGTTTTTAAATTCGTTTTTATCTGTGTATAAAAAATAGATAAAGCCATCCAGAGGGCGTTTCGCCACTTCCTTGCTATCTTGCATTTTTATTGTTCCTGAAGCAAAGTTCCGTGGATTGGCATAGGGAATTTCGCCCAGTTCTTCGCGGGCAGCATTTAAGCGAAGAAATGCTGCTTTATGCATAAAAATTTCACCACGTATCTCAAAGTGCTCGGGTGCTTTTTCAGTTTTAATTTGGTGAGGAATGGTATGAATAGTTTTAACGTTGTTGGTTACGTCGTCACCTTTGGTACCATCACCGCGGGTTACTGCTCTAACTAGTTTTCCATGTTCGTAAGTCAAACTGATTGATAGTCCGTCAAATTTGAGTTCGCACACGTACTGAAAATTATCGCCAATGGCTTTACGAATACGCTCATCAAAGTCTCGAAGATCTTGCTCATTGTAGGTGTTACCCAATGAAAGCATTGGGTATTTGTGCTGAACGGTAATAAAGTTTTTGGTAATGTCGCCACCAACACGTTGGGTTGGAGAATTTGGGTCGGCAAAATCCGGATTGGCTTTTTCTAAGTCGGCTAGATGCTTTAACTTTTTATCAAATTCATAATCGCCAATGGTTGGCATCGCCAAAACATAATAATTATAATTATGCTGGTTCAGCTCGGCAACCAGCGCATCCATTTCTTCTCTTATTGCAAATAGCGACATAAGAGCAAATATAAATTGATTTTAATGGTTTAGAAATAGAAGGATACTTTTTTACCTGTTAAAGATTTTAAATCGGTAAAATGAAATTATTCAATGCCTAATGCACTATCCGTATTTAATAAGTTCAAAAACGCTATAAACCAATGTAATTTGAAAGTTCAACTTTCAGATTGCATGGTTTCCAGTTTTTATTTGTAGAATAGTTATCGTTCTTTAAAATCTAACGGCATAACTATTTTACCATCTTTCCCTCAATTTCTTCAAAAATTTCCATAAAATTTTTTTCTAATACAGTTTTAAAAATCGATAACTCAAATGTTAGCGCCTCTAATTGTTTTTCACTTAAAGTCTCGGGCCAGAGCCGCATGCAAATCCTGTTGAGGGCATAACTGATATTTTCCAGTTTTTGGTAACTCAACAGGTATTTACTGCTGATAAATCCATCAAGAAATTTAAAGAAAACTGATTGGTCTTTTAATCCTGAAAGGGCCAGGAAATCATTTAAGGAAGTTTTCTCAACTGCAACCAGTTTTTCATAAAAATGATTAACCTGGATAAGGTTGTGCTCGATAAGTAAATGGTCTAGTAAGAGCTCAAGGCCTATGTGTGCCAAAAAGGAAGGACGTACTGAAGTCTCTTCAACAACAGGCTTAATCAACTGTTTGAGCTGTGTTGTTTTTTCCAAAAAAAAGGTCGAGGAGTGAAATATTAAGTCTACCTGTAAATGTCTTTTCCAACCTTTTAGCAAGGCTTCCTCATCAGGTTTTCCAAGAAATAAAAATTCATTTTTTTGAGGATATAAATTTGCCTCTTTGGATGCGTTTTTAATCAGATCTGGTAATACGGTTCCCATTACCACATTGGCATCATCATTTGATCTATCAAAGTAGTAATGCGATAGGAAGTTCATGGTCACAAGTTAATGTTTTCTTTGATGTTCAAAAACTTAAACTAAGTGATATTCAGCGTAGAAATCGTATTGTTTTGTAAACTAATAAATTATAAATTTAATTTCCCTAATAAATCATCATGGCTAATTCGAAAACATACAGGATACTGTCTTTAGATGGAGGTGGATCCTGGGCGCTCATTCAAGTAAAATGTTTACGTAAACTCTTTGCCGAAACTTTCAATAGTCCTGACCCCACCGGGCATGAGGTGTTATCGAAATTTGATTTGGTAGCCGCCAATAGTGGTGGAAGTTTGGTAGCTGCGGCAATGGCTGAAAATTTGCGTTTATCTGAAATTGAGCAGATCTTTGGCGACGAAAAACTAAGAAGCAAGGTTTTTTCAAGATTAAGTTTCTGGGAGAAAAGTTTACTCTCAAGTGCCGCAAGGTTGTTTAAAATAGGAGCAAAGTATGCCACTAAAAGAAAACATCAGGCTTTAAAAGAAATATTGCCCAAAATCTCTCAAATTGATTTAATGCATATACCAAAGCACGTTTCGATAGGGGATGATGTTAAAACACAGTTTTTAATCATCGGATATGACTATTATCGCAACCGGGCCGAGTTATTCAGAACCGATTGTGACAGTTTGGCTTCAACATCAGTAATTGAACGTAAATTGAAAAAATTGCCAGCTGCTGTACAAAGCTCATCCGATTGTTTGGTAAGTTTGGTAGATGCGATTCATGCTTCCAGTACAGCTCCAGTGAATTATTTCAATGAGCCGGCTACCTTTAAGGTAAACAATAAATTAAAATATTATTGGGACGGAGGCGTAACTGGTAACAACAATCCGGTTCTGGCAGCGGTTACCGAAGCCATTTGCAACCGCGAACAATACGAAATTGAACATATTCAGGTTTTGTCTATTGGTACAGGCACAGTTTCACAGTTGCAATTTGATGAGGAAATACCAGTAAAATATCAGGAACTTAAAGCAAAACATGAGGAACCTGGTTTGATAAAAGATATCCAGAAAATGGGAACCAGTATATTAAATGACCCACCAGATACCGCGGCATTTGTAGCTTATATGATTTTAAATTCATCTATGCCCGCCAAACCAGTTGATTTTATCAGGATGAACCCTGTTTTACGCCCGATGATGATTAATGATGCGAACGGTAAACATTGGGATTTACCTCCCGGCATTAATAACGAGGAATATGCAACATTAAATTCAATGGATATGGATGCTGTTGAGGATAAGGAAGTTTCATTAATTGTAAAACTATGTGATAACTGGCTGAATAATGCAGGCGTTCCGAACCAGGCCATTAGAAATGACGGTGCACTAAATTGCCTGATTGGACATGCTGATTTTAATACTGCCAAAGCCGATTTTAAAACGTGGTTTACGGTTGCCAACTAATTTGCTTTAAACTAAGCTAAAATTTTATCTTTGCACGCACAATTATAAAAGTGTTTGTACAATGACGAATTTTGTTGAAGAGTTAAGGTGGCGTGGCATGTTGCATGATATTATGCCGAATACGGAAGAGAAGTTAAAAGAGGGTATGACTTCTGGTTATATTGGCTTTGATCCTACTGCCGATTCATTGCATGTGGGCCATTTAACGCAAATCATGACTTTAATTCATTTCCAGAAAGCCGGACATAAACCTTTTGCTTTGGTTGGTGGTGCCACCGGAATGGTTGGCGATCCATCGGGAAAATCTGATGAGCGTAATCTCCAGACTCCAGAAATGATTGAGCACAATCTCAAAGGAATGAAAACGCAATTGGCCAAGTTTTTAAAATTTGAAGAAGGTGGCAATGGTGCTGTTATGGTTAATAATGCCGATTGGTTTAAGGATATGAACCTTTTTACATTTATCAGAGATGTTGGTAAACACATCACTGTGAACTATATGATGGCGAAAGATAGTGTAAAAAGACGTTTAGAAGGCGATTCAGGGTTATCTTTCACGGAGTTTTGCTACCAGTTGATTCAAGGTTACGATTTTTATCATTTATGGAAAAACGAAAACTGCCTGGTTCAGATGGGTGGCTCAGATCAGTGGGGTAATATTGTAACCGGAACGGAGCTCATCAGAAGAAAAGATGCAGGAACAGCTTATGCTATAACTACCCAACTGATCAAAAAGGCAGACGGAACCAAATTTGGGAAAACCGAAAGTGGTGCAGTTTGGCTGGATCCTGAAAAAACTTCCCCGTACAAATATTACCAGTTTTGGTTAAACGCTTCTGATGATGATGTGAAAAAGTGGATCAGAATTTTCACTTTAAAGACTAAAGACGAAATTGAAGCTTTGGAAGCTGAGCATAATGCTGCGCCTCATTTGCGTATTTTACAGAAAGCGCTGGCGGAAGACATCACCATCAAAACGCATTCGGTTGAAGCGCTTGAAACGGCTATCAAAACCTCTGAATTTCTTTTTGGAAACGGATCACTTGAGTTTTTGAAAAGTCTATCTGAGAAGCAGGTTTTAGAAATGTTCGAAGGTATTCCACAATTCAAAATCTCTAAAGCTGAATTAGCTGCCGGAATTGATGCAGCAACATTGCTCGCTGAAAAAGCATCGGTGTTTCCATCAAAAGGAGAAACTAAAAAATTAATTCAGGGTGGTGGAGTTTCGGTAAACAAAGAAAAAGTGGCTGAAGCCACTCAGGTATTCAATGCTGATCATCTGATTAATGATCAATTCATTGTGGTTCAAAAAGGAAAGAAAAATTATTTCTTGCTGATTGCTGAATAATCATAAAAACTATATCTCACAAATCCCGATCAATTGATTGGGATTTTTTATGAAGTTTTCTGAATCGGACAAAATGTATATATTTGAGTATATTTGTCTGTTATGAAAAAGAAAGTTGATGATTTAAAAAATGCAGAGGAACCAGTGGTAACGTATGGTGTTATAAACGAAACACTTATGGCTGCCATGATGGGAAATCAGCATTCAAGTCCCTCTGATTTTGACTTAATAGCGCTTGCCCGTAAAGGAATACCAAAAAAATCTTTAACAGCTTTGGGGAAACAAATTTCTTTAACCATGGAGGAAATTGCCAGCATTTTACATATTTCGGATAGGACGTTACAGCGTTACACACAAGATACCCTTGTTAAAACCGAATATGCAGATAGAGCGATTGCTCTTGCTAAGCTATATGAACGTGGCATTGAAGTTTTAGGTACAACCAAAGCGTTCAACTCCTGGATCAGGCATCCCAATAAAGCATTGAATAATGAAACGCCGTTGAATTTACTTGATACGGGTATAGGTTTCGAAATGGTTTTGCAGGTTTTAGGTAGGATAGAGTATGGTGTTTTTAGTTAAATGATTTTATATCGTATTAGTAACTGCAATTATGCTAGAGATATCAGTGGAACTGGTGCTAAAATGTTTGGTGGCCGCTGGAATTCTGCAGGTACGCCCATGCATTATATGGCAGAAAACAGGGCCCTAGCTGCACTGGAGGTATTGGTTAATATAGACAATGTTAGTGATACAAGCCAGCTGTGCTTATCAATCTTTGAACTTAGTGATGAAAGTATTGAGCTTTGTAACCTCAATCAACTTCCTAAAAATTGGAGAGCATATCCATCATCTTTTGAATTGCAAAAGATCGGCGATGAATTTGTAAAAACAAACAAATATTTATTATTAAGAGTGCCTTCTGCAATTATAGAAGATGAATTCAATTTTTTGATGAACGTCAATCATCCGCTGGCAGAAAATATTAAAATTTTAGAAATCAAACCTTTTAGTTTTGATAACCGATTGTTGTAAGTTATTGCACCAGCAAATTACAACCTCTAATGTCAGCATTATCAAACCTTCCTAGAACCTCAAAACTTCCATCTGGGTTAATTTTGCCTAAATCTTGTGTTGCGATAAATGAGCAGGAGTTGATATTCGCTAAATCAACAACATTGATTCCTCCGGTTTTGCCGTGATGAATTAAGCTTAACGGATCGTTGGTATCTCTGATTAGAACCCTCATCCAACTTGGACAATTGAAAACACCATCACCTAAAGAATAGGCCTGGGAAAGTAATTCGGTCATGCCGTATTCGCTGTGAATAGATGGCACACCAAAGCCTTTTGTTAATTGCTCATGTAATTCTTCACGAACCATTTCCTTCCTTTTTCCTTTCATGCCGCCAGTTTCCATCACAATTAATTCAGGGAAATCAATCTCGAACTGCTCAATAAAATCAAGCAGGGCATAGGTTACACCAATTAGTACCGTGGGCTGGCTTTTTGCTTTCAAAGCCAGCAAAGTTTGTAATAGTTCATCGTGGTTATACAGAAAATAGCCACTTTGCGGATGGCCACTTTTTTCAATCAAATCATTCACCATGTAAATTAATGACGATCCCGAGCGCTGTTGGTAGGATGGGAGTAAAGCCAGAAAACAATAATCATTTACTTCAGCATAAAAATGTTCAAATGCCTTTAAATAGCTTTGCTCATAGAGGCTAACATTTGTAACGTGGTGACTGCTTTGTACCATGCCTGTGGTGCCCGAACTGCTGAAGGTAATTTCAACCGGATTGCGGCTACTTAAAATGTGATGCGTTTTAAAAAAACTGATCGGGAGAAACGGAATTTGCTCAATATTCTTTACCTGATCAACATCAATTTTTAAGTGATGAATGTATTCTTTATAAACCTGGCAGTTTTTTGCTTGATGTTTAAAAATGGAAAGGGCATGAGCGTTAAACTCTTCTGCAGTTTTTATAGCGAATAGATCTTCCTGATTAAGCATTGTATTGCAAAAGTACGAAGCCTTATGCTATTTTCTCGTCAGTTTTTTTAGCAAGCATGGCCATTCTGAAATGGTAACCACAAAACCCGCTAATGCCTGCAACCAGTCCACTTAAAATTCCGGTGACTAAAAGCAAAGCCCACCACAATTTAATGCCTGTCATTACCGCAACCCGGCCTGCCAACACATTATCGTTGGGTAAACTTTTAAATAAAGCATAACCGATCCATAGTAAAAATATAGCAAAAAAAGATTGCCAAAAAGCTATTTTCCCGGTTTTGCCAATAATGCCACAAGTAGCAAAGGAAATTACGATGATCACCCACCAAGGCGCAATCATTTGAAGAAAGAAACAAATTATTAATATAACGATGAAAACCATGTTTAGCTATTTGGAAATTTTTAAACGAGAAATTATTTTGCCCGATTGATCATCGGCACTTTTCATGTAAAACAAGTCGTATAATTGACCATTTGCCCAGGTATCTACCATATTATCGTAGAATTTACTTCCCGGATTTCCTGACTGGCCACCAGGGTAAACGCCATGACCTTTTGGAGCTTTACCTAATTCAATCACCATGCGCCAGGAAGGTCCATTGGTTTCGCTGATGGCATTGATGGTGCTTTTTGCTCCTCCAATTTGCAACACCTTCGAGCCCAATCCAGGTATTTTTGCCAAATGAGGTACATTGGTTTGTTTCACATTACTCCATCTCCAATCTTTATTGATAGGCCCAAACCTACGCTCTAAACTGTCGCAACTATATTTGAATGCCTCATTTACCAAACCTGCCAATGATTCTTTTTGATTGGTATTCACATTGTCGTACCATTTAGAATTTGGTTCCTTTAAAATCATTTCTACAGTGCGGTCTCTGGATGGATAACGCATTGGAATGCCTTTAACCACAAATTCATCATTCCAGATGTTGAAGGATAAGCGCTTGGTCCAGATTTCAAAAACGCTGGCAGCAATTTCCTCCGCATCATAACGTTTGTTCCATTTTGATACGTAGCCTAAAGCTTCTTTTTGAGTGGCGTTTAAGCTTTCGTTGTTCAATAATGGAACTATCGCTGGAATCAGATTCTGCGCCATAATGCTGTAATTATCAGTTTGCATGAGCCTGATGCTATCCATCGTTGCTTTATTCATCGCTCCCAATCTATCATTAATCCGTTTTCCTCTTTCATATGGAGAAAATTCCCAATTGATGTAGTATGGATAAGTTTTATCGGTAGAAGATTGATTGGCAGAGCTGACAAAACCACGTGGTGGATTCTTAACTGTTGGATTCTGAGCAGCCGGAATCCATCCCTGCCAATCGTAAGCCGGATCGGTGCCATCCAGAATAAACTTTCCCTGATCTTTCCATTTAAGCGGAAATTTTCCATTAGGCGTAATGGAAATATCATTATCCACGCTGGCGAAAACGAAATTTTGAGCCGGTGCAGTGTAATAGGTTAAAGCTTTGCGATAATCGTTATAATTGCTGCCACGATTTAGCTGATAAAAGGTCATCAACTCATTCGATTTTTCATGCGCAATCCATCTTAGGGCATCGCCAACAGGCACATTATCTGCTCTTCCGTATTTTGGTTTCTGGAAATAAACAACCGGGCCGTGGTGGGTATAATACACGGTATCAATTTCTGTTTTACTGCCTCGGATTTTGATGGTTTCTAAACGCCTGGTAGTTTTATTCCATTTGTTGTTGTACCAGTACTCATTGTGCGATGAATCTTTAAATTTAATCTGATAAAAGTCCAGCACATCAGCCGCTACATTGGTTACCCCCCAGGCAATTTTTTGATTAAAACCGATAATTATACCTGGTGCACCCGGTAATGAAACTCCATACGTATTAATGCCCGGTGCGTGTAATTGAATCTGGTACCAAATGGATGGCAAGGTCAAGTCCAGATGCGGATCATTCGCCAGTATTGGGAAACCTGAAGCCGTTTTCGAACCTGATAATGCCCAATTGTTACTGCCAATACCCTCAATTTTTTGCTTTGTTTTAACATCACCGGTTAAAGCTGCGGTAAAACTTTCAGGCGTTTTAGGTGTTGGCAATGGCGTAAAATCCCATTTAGTTCCTACCGGGATAATTGGGTCTTCCCGAAAAGGATAATCTGGAAAAAGATCTTTTGTAACTTCAGGACCGAATTTTTTAAGGATATTGGTCATGTAAAACTCATCGGAACCCATGGCTAATACTGCCGACATTTGCTTCAATAAAAGCGCACATTTTATGGGTGTCCAGTTTTCTGGTTTGAAATCAAGTAATTTATATTCAAGCGGGTAATTGGCTTTAGAAAGTGTTTTAATGTAGGCATTAATTCCATCGGTATAAGCCAGAATCATTTCTTTAGATTTAGGGTCGGCCATCATCCCTTTTAACGAATTTTCAGCACCATACACCATACCCATTCGGCGTTGATATCGATCTACTTCGATGGCTTTCTCCCCAACCACTTCACTAATTCTTCCGGCCGCAAAACGGGTTTGAAAATCCATTTGCCAGAGGCGATGCATGGCGGTAACGTAACCTTGAGCGAGGTAAAGATCATGGTCGTTTTGAGCAAAGATGTGAGGAATCATCCGGTCGTCGAAAACAATCTCAATCTTATCGAAAGCCCCTTTAATCTTCACCTTGTGGTTAAAAATAAAATGATTGTTTTCAGCATTTTGCCAAAAACCCATAAAAGGATTTAAAAACTTTAAAAGGGGTGGGTTTTGACCAATTTTCGTATTAAATAAGAAGGCTAGGGCTATAGGAATAATTACACAGAATAGCGCTTTAATTTTATTCATAAATAATGGTTAGCTAAAAACTATCAGTTGACTAAGTTACGGGTAAAATGCTGATTTAATGAGATGAAAATACAACAAACTGACTATCAATCAAAATTATAAAATGAATTGAAATTATTATGCAAACATAATTTGTTTAATTCGAAAAAAGCATTTAAGTTTATCCTAACTAATAATACAACTAACCAAATTTTAATCATTTATGAGAAGAAACTTTACACAGATCTTGTATGTGTTATTTTTAGTGTTTGCATTAAATATTGCAGCACAGGCACAAAACATCACGGTTAGTGGAACCGTTAAAGATAAGCAATCGAAAGAAGGACTGGCGGGTGTAAGTGTAACCATTAAAGGGCAAACCGGTGGTACAGCTTCATCAGGCGATGGTAGTTTTTCATTTACAACAAACGCGAAAGTTCCGTTTACTTTAGTTGCCTCTTATGTAGGCTATGGAACTGTTGAGCGCCAGGTAACCGGGAACACAGCGGGTATCAATATTGAATTAGAAACCGCTGTTACCTTAGGAGGTGACGTGGTAGTTTCCGCATCAAGAACGCCCGAACGTATTTTGGAATCGCCGGTTTCTATTGAGCGAATGAGTGCTGCATCCATCAGAGAAATTGCTGCACCATCTTTTTATGATGCGTTAAACAACATGAAAGGGGTAGAGAGCAGTATGCAAAGTTTAACGTTCAAATCCATCAATACCCGTGGGTTTAATTCAAACGGTAATACACGTTTTAACCAATACATCGATGGCATGGATAACCAGGCACCTGGCCTGAACTTCTCTGTCGGAAATATTGTGGGTATTACCGAGCTTGATGTAGATAATGTGGAACTTTTGCCAGGCGCCTCGTCAGCTTTGTACGGTGCCGGTGGTATTAATGGAACTTTACTGATGACTTCAAAAGATCCTTTCAAATATCAGGGCGCTAGTTTTCAATATAAAACAGGAATTAACCATGTAAATGACGACAATTCAAGCGTACAACCTTTTAATCAACTGGATGTTCGCGTGGCAAAATCGTGGAATAATAAATTTGGCGTGAAAGCGGCTTTTTCGTTTCTGCAGGCTAAAGACTGGATGGGCACCAACTATTCAAACTTTGACCGTAATGCAAGGATGTTCAAGTCTGGCGATCGTAACAGCGACACCAATTACGATGGGATAAATGTTTATGGTGATGAGGTGAGCCAGAACATGCGTAACGTAGCTTTAAGTGTTCAAAATGCAACAATTTCAGGTATTAATGCTGGTTCTGGTGGTGCCATACCGAATATTAAAGCTTTAATGGATGGTGCATTTGGTGCTGCCATTCCAAATGCAGCACAACAAGCAGGATTTTTAGCGGGGTTGCCAGCAGCATTGCGTCCGGCAGTACAAAACTATCTTCCTTTTTATGTGGGTTTAAAAGCTAACTTAATTCCTGATCAAAATGTTTCCAGAACAGGTTACAACGAACGCGATCTGGTTGATTATGATACCAAATCGTTAAAAGCTTCAGGTGCAGTTTACTACAACATCACCAACACCGTTCAAGCCGTTGCGCAAGCCAACTGGGGAACAGGAACATCTGTTTACACCGGTTCTGACCGCTATTCGCTCAGAAATTTTAATATCGGGCAATATAAATTGGAGGTTAAAGGTCAGGATTTCTCCATCAAAGGATACACTACCCAGGAACGCTCAGGCGATTCTTATATCTCATCTATCTTAGGAAGTTATATTAATGAGGTTTCTAAGCCTTCTACCACCTGGTTTCCGCAATATATTGGTAATTATGTTGGTGCAAGAGCAGCGGGCCAAAGTGATGCAGCAGCGCATGTAACCGCAAGAGGTGTGGCTAATCAAGGCCGGTTTGAGCCGGGAAGTCCGCAGTTTGCCACGGCAATGAACAATATCATGAACACCACCATCAGCGCAACTGCCATCAATTCTGCAAATCCTTCGCAAAGTGTTTATGGGGCTAAATTTGATGATAAAACTAACTTATATCACTATGAGGGAATGTATAATTTTACCAATGCCTTCAACAACGTGGTAGAATTTCAGGTTGGTGCTTCTTACCGATTATATGATTTGAACTCTGCCGGAACTATTTTCAATGATTTAAACAATTCGATTGATATCAACGAATATGGTGCTTTCGGACAAATCGGTAAAAAGTTTTTCAATGATAAAGTTAAATTCACCTTCGCTGGTAGGTATGATAAGAGCATGAACTTCGAAGGTCGTTTTACGCCACGTATCACCGGGGTCTTTACTGTGGCTAAAAATAACAACATCAGGGCTTCTTATCAAACCGGTTACCGTAACCCAACTACCCAAAATCAGTATATCGATCTATCGGTGGGCGGTGGTTCTCAGCGTTTGATTGGCGGTTTGCCGGAAATCATCTTTGGTAAGTACAATTTGAATGGCAATAAGGCTTTTACAGATGTGAGTTACCGTGCATTCCTGGCATCAGCTGCTACGGGTACACCAAATCCAACCTTATTACAACAATATACGTTTGATGATCGCGGTGTTCGCTCCGAAAGTGTTCAGTCTTATGAATTGGGTTATAAAGGTTTAATTTTACCAAATTTATTAGTCGATGCTTACGGCTATTACAATATTTATAAAGATTTTATCACCGCGGTTGATGTGTATCAGAATGTAGGTACATTGGCGGCTCCAACTTTCGTTAAATTTGGCGTTCCGGTAAATGCAGCCGGCGAGGTAAGTTCATATGGTGCGGCCTTAGGTTTAGATTATTTGGTGGGTAACTATAATATCAGCGGAAACGTTTCGTATAACCAGATTGGTGATCTTCCTGCAAATTACATCAATGATTTCAATACACCGAAAGTACGTTTTAACCTAGGATTCGGAAACAAGGAAATCATCAAAAATGTAGGATATAACCTCTCGTATCGCTGGCAAGATAAATTCTACTGGAATTCGTCATTTGCTTCAGGAGAAGTTCCGGCCTACAGTTCATTAGATGCTCAGGTTAGTTTTAAAATACCTTCGGTAAAATCATCAATCAAATTGGGTGGATCTAACGTAATGAACAAATATTACATTACTTCTTATGGTAATCCGGCTGCGGGAGCAATTTATTACTTAGCATTTTCTTATAATCCATAGTTAAAAGATATGCGCTTTCTGAAACCCTCTTACTTTTAAAGTGAAGAGGGTTTTTTTATTTTTAATACATCCCTTTTATAAAATATTTGTATTATAGTACTTTCTTAAACACATCTCAGTTTAAGGGTAATTAATTTAAAATTTTGAATAAATAAGGATGGAAGATACCAACGACAAGACAAGTGAGATAAACGACCTGATTGAAAAAGAACAAGAAATACAGCATTTAAATAACCCTGTTGATATATCGGTAAAACCGATTGTTAAACAATATCTTGGATCGGTAAAAAAGGTAAAGAAAGAAGGAAATCGTTTTTATTTTTCTGATGGCGATGCCAAAGTAGAAATAAGAGTAGTTAGTGATGAGATTATTCGCGTTAGGCTTGCACCACATGGTGTTTTTCTTGATGATTTTTCTTACGCTGTACCCGAGGTAGATCAAAAAGTTTCTGTTTTTAAAATGCAGGAGCATGAAGATCATTATACCGTTTCTACACATTCGGTAACCTGTAAAATAGAAAAAGCTAATTTTCATGTTTCATTTTCTGATAACATTACCAATTTGGTAATGGTTGATGAAGCAAATTCCATGCACTGGGAGGAAAATGTCGATTTCGGCGGTTACTATATTTATGCAACTAAAAAATGTCACCCCGAAGAGAATTTTTTCGGCTTAGGTGATAAATCTGGAAATTTCAATCTTCGTGGTCGACGTTTCGAAAATTGGAATACCGACGCCTATTCTTTCGGTTGGAACCAGGATCCACTGTATCGAACCATTCCATTTTATATTGGTCTTCATAATCAGGCTGCATACGGAATCTTTTTTGATAATACTTTCAAATCCTATTTCGATTTCGGTGGTGAGGATGTAAGCAAAACGAGTTTCTGGGCAGATGGCGGTGAATTGCAATACTATTATATTCACGGCCCGCACATTATGGATGTAGTGAAACGTTATGCCAGCTTAACCGGCACGCATCCAATGCCTCCAAAATGGACTTTAGGTTATCAGCAATGTCGCTGGAGCTATTATCCGGAAACAAAAGTAAAAGAAATTGCGAAGCAGTTTAGAGATAGAAAAATTCCCTGCGATGCCATTTACCTGGACATCGATTATATGGACGGCTATCGCTGCTTTACCTGGAACAAAAAATATTTTCCTGATCCACGCAAAATGATCAAAGAGCTATCTGATGATGGTTTTAAAACCGTTGTTATGATCGATCCGGGAATTAAGGTAGATGACGATTATTGGGTTTTTAAAGAAGGAAAAGACAATAAATACTTCTGTAGAAGAAGCGATGATTATTTTATGGAAGGCCATGTTTGGCCAGGCCGTTGCCAATTCCCTGATTTTACCAATCCGAAAGTTAGAAAGTGGTGGGGTAAATTGTATGAAGAGTTGGTAGATATGGGTGTTGCTGGCTTTTGGAACGATATGAACGAACCGGCAGTGTTTGGTTCGGGTACGTTTCCGAATGATGTGCGCCATAATTATGATGGCTACCGCGGCTCTCACCGTAAAGCCCATAACGTTTATGGCATGCAAATGGTTCGTTCAACCTACGAAGGCTTGAAAAAACTGATGCGCAATAAACGTCCGTTTACCATTACCAGAGCGGGCTATTCGGGTATGCAACGTTACGCCAGTGTTTGGACCGGAGATAATATTGCCACCTGGGAGCATTTGAAAATCGGGAATATTCAGTGCCAGCGTTTATCAGTGTCTGGCGTTCCTTTCTGTGGAACAGATATTGGAGGTTTTAGTGGCGAGCCAGATGGCGAATTATTTACTCGCTGGATTCAGTTAGGTACTTTTTCGCCTTTTATGAGAGCACACTCTGCTGGTGATACTGCAGAACGTGAGCCATGGAGTTTCGGCGAATTTTTTGAAGACATCAACCGCAAATTCATAGAGCTGCGGTATCGTTTAATGCCTTACCTGTACTCAGTTTTCTGGGAACATCACCGTTACGGCTTCCCGATTTTACGCCCGTTGGTAATGCTGGAGCAAGAAAATATCAGTAATAGCTTCCGCCAGGATGAGTTTTGTTATGGTGATAAACTATTAATATGCCCGGTTTTAGAACAAGGTGCAATTTCAAGAAAAGTGTATCTTCCCAAAGGAACATGGTATAATTTCTGGACCAATGAAGTTTTAGAAGGTGGAAACGAATATACCGTTGAAGCTAAAATTGACAGCATGCCAATGTTTGTTAGAGCGGGATCTGTTATTCCGGAATACCCGGTAATGCAGTATGTTGATGAAAAAGCAATCACAGAGGTGGTATTAAATATCTATCAAAGCGATTACGAAGTAAATTCTTACATGTATGAGGATCACGGCGATACTTTTGCTTTTGAACAGGATATTTATCTCGAGAAGAAGTTCACCGTAAAAGCTGATCAGCATTTGTTTAAAGTGAATCAGCGTATTGAAGGCTTATATACCCCTAATTATGAATTTTATGTTTGTAATGTGATGGGCTTGAAGTTCCAGGTTAAAAAGATCATTGTGGATAACAAAGAAGTAAGTGATTTTCATATTGATGATCAAAATATTTTACACTTCAAGTGTCTAAAAACCTTTAGTGAAATTCAGATTTTAAGTCTGTAAATCTTTTAGCCCCAAATGTTGTTTAGCATTTGGGGCTTCATCTATCTAGCCAAACTCACCATGCCAAAAACGAAAAAAGTTTCAGAGAAAAAAACAGCAATAGCCAAGGTTGATACCAGTAAATCAGTTTGGGTACACAGTTTATTTACCGATTACGACATTGATCTTTTTTTAGTTGGAAAGCATTTTCGGTTGTACGAAAAACTAGGTTCTCACCTCATCAATGTCGAAAAAACAAATGGAACTTATTTCGCCGTTTGGGCACCTAATGCAATAAGGGTAAGTGTTGTTGGCAACTTTAACCAGTGGGATAACCAAGCTCATCCACTTCACAAACGCTGGGATAAATCGGGTATTTGGGAGGGCTTTTTACCTGGCATAGCAAAAGGAGAGATTTACAAATATTTCGTTAAAGGCTTTGATGAGTCAGAACATTTAAAGGGTGATCCTTATGCCAGAAGATGGGAGCACCCTCCACAAACTGCTTCAGTAGTGTGGGATACGGATTATTCGTGGAAAGATAAAACCTGGCTTTCAAAAAGAGCAAAAATGAATGCATTGGATCAACCGATCTCAGTGTATGAAATACATTTAGGTTCCTGGGAACGCGATCCTGATAATCCGGAACGGGTGCTAACAGCGAGAGAAGTAGCCGGCAGACTTGTTCCCTACGTTAAGGAAATGGGGTTTACACATGTAGAGCTGATGCCGGTGATGGAATTTCCTTTTTTTCCAAGTTGGGGATATCAAATTACAGGCTATTTTGGAGCAAGTTCTCGTTACGGCACTCCTCAAGACCTCATGTATTTAATTGAGGAACTGCATAAAGCTAATATCGCTGTTATTTTGGATTGGGTTCCTTCTCATTTTCCTGGCGATCGACACGGATTATATGAATTTGACGGAACGCACCTGTATGAACATGCCGATATGCGTAAAGGATTTCATCCAGATTGGAAATCTTATATTTTCAACTACGACAGGCCTGAGGTTCGCTCGTTTCTAATCAGCAACGCCATTTTCTGGATTGATCAATACCATGCCGACGGCTTACGGGTTGATGCCGTGGCTTCAATGTTATATTTTAACTTTTCGAGGGAGGATGGTGATGCTGCGACAAACGATCAGGGAGGGCCAGAAAATTTCGGCGCAATTCAATTTCTTCAGGATTTGAATGTAGCCGTTTATGGAAATTTCAGTGGCGTTCAAACCATTGCTGAAGAAAGCAGTACCTATCCAGGCGTTACCCATCCGGTGCATGCGGGCGGTTTAGGTTTTGGAATGAAATGGATGATGGGGTGGATGAATGATACTTTGAAATATTTTAAGGTAGACACATTAGGCAGAAAACATCATCATCACCAGTTAAGTTTCAGCATGACTTATGCCTTTACCGAGAACTTCATGCTGCCTTTCTCACATGATGAGGTGGTGCATGGAAAATCGCCGATGCTTTATAAAATGCCTGGAGATGAATGGCAAAAGTTTGCTAATCTAAGGGCACTTTATGGTTATATGTTTACCCACCCGGGCGCCAAGCTTCTATTCATGGGTAACGAATTTGGCGATACCAATGAATGGAATTTCACTCAATCGTTAGATTGGCATTTGTTACAATATGCACCCCACAAGGGTATGCAGGAAACAGTAAAAGCCCTGAATTTTCTTTATCGCAAAGAACCAGCCTTGTACCATTTCAATTTTAGTTATGAAGGTTTTGAATGGCTGGATGCTGATAACGCCAACGAGTCGGTTTTTGTATTCATGAGAAAAGGGCCAAAAGCAAAAGATACATTAATTATCGCATTGAACTTTACTCCGGTTGTGAGGGAAAATTACAGGATCGGTGTTCCATTCAAAAGTAAATGGAAAGAAATTTTCAATACAGATGATATCATTTATTATGGCAGTGGTATCAATAATAGAGGAGATATTGTTCCATCAACGGAGGGCTTTAACAGGCAGGAGTATTCAATTGAGATAACGCTTCCGCCACTGGCCTTGGTGGTGTTTAAAAGTGCTAAATGATAAAATAAGAAAAGCCTCTCATTGCTGAAAGGCTTTCTTAATCCTTGGAGTGGAAGCTTCCAAAGAGGGTGCAAAGATACAATAACTCTTTGTACTCGCAAGTTTTATTTAATTATTACAGCTTTAATTTAATTCCCCCATTGAAGGTTCTACCTTCTGTGTGCGTCCAGATATCATCAAAAGTAGGATTTAGATGTGATCCGTTCACTACACTTTTATATCGGCTTTGCCTGGTATCCGTAAAATTCTCAGCATTTATAAAAACAGATATCTTCCCAAAAACTTTTTCGGCCATAAAACCGAATTCCCAAAAAGCGTTGGTTTGCTGATTATTATAAAGGTATTGTCTGTCAGTAAAATAGCCTTCCAATCCCATCTTAAAATTGCTTTCCTTTTCGTAAAGAAGGGCCAGGTTAAGCTTGTTTTTCGGCAACAGTCTGATGGTTTGAATCACCGGAAGGTAATTCGCTTTTGCATCAGTAAAAGTATAACCCGCAAAAAGTTTAAAGTATTCATGAAATATTAGCTTTGCATTGGTCTCAAAACCCAGGCTTCGTACAGGCTCACGGGTATTTCCAAAACTAAAGTTGCCATCGTTATCCTGCAAAAGAATGGTAGAATTATTAATTCTGGTAAAGAAAAACATTTGATTAAAGCTAAGCATCCAGTCATCGCTTATAGCCGTTTTGTAATTCACATCGGCAGTTCCACCAAAACTTCGCTCTGCTTTCACATGATTTAATGGCAAGAGGTTTTGGTATTGAAAAGTTTCGGTTTGTTCAGTGAAAAGGGTAGGGGTTTTGTAGCCCAAGCCTCCGCCAATTCTGGAACTCCATTGGTCATCGAATTTGTATAAAGCTGAAACACGGGGTAAAATAAAAACCTCGTTTTGACGGTAGCTGGCATTAAAATAATTTACAAAATCAGCTCTCAATCCACTTTCTAACTTTAATTTTTCTGAAAGATCCCAGGTGTGTTGCGCATAGGCACCAGCAGTTCTGGTCGTGAAATCCTTTTTCAAACCAGGCTCCTGATTTTGTTCAGAGAATTTATCGTAAACCAGGTTTCCGCCAAAAATCAAACTCTGATTTTTCAATGTTTTGAGGTAACTGAAATCAGTATATGAATTGTAATTGACGCCATTAAATTTATAATCTGGAATCGATATCCCTCGCTTAAAATAATTGAAACTCGTTTTAATTTTTAACAGATCTTTTTCAGCGGTTTTATAGCTAAAGTCGAGTGTAGATGTATTTCTGGTGCTGTTATTTGTTTCGAAATACTGGTGTTCAGCGTTTATCCCTTTATTGATAACGAAAATATCTCCACCGGTTCGATCACTTTTTGTAAAAGCATTTCCTATCGTAATCATCGTTCTTTCACTTGGGTAAATAAATACCTTTGGATGGATTGTAAAATCATTTGTTTTTGGAAGTTCGGTGAAGTCATCTTTATCTACATCGTAAGCTTTTTGAAAGTTAGCCAAAGCTAGCAGACTGTATCCAAATTTTTTTCCCCTTTGCATGCTGAAGGCTCCGATATTGGTTTGACCAACGTTTGATTGATTTAAAATAAAATTTAAATCTGCCTTCTCTCTCGGAACCCTCGAAATGAAGTTCACTACGCCAGCAATGGCTCCTGCTCCAAATAATGTTGATGACGGTCCTTTTATGATTTCTACCTGCGCAAGGTCGAGAGGAGGGATTTCAAGTATACTTAAACCGCTGGCGAAATTTCCAAAACTGGCGTAACCATCCTTCAATAGTTGTGTGTATCGCCCATCTAAACCTTGTATCCTAATACTGGCATTGGCACTGGTGGCAGACGTTTGCTGAACGGCTATTCCGGTACTTTCATGCAAAATCATAGAAACATTGGCAGGGCGCATATTGCTCTTCTCATCAATTTCTTCCAATTCGATGGTTTCTACCCGGGTAGGTGTGTTTTGTATGCTTCGGCTCGTTCTTGTTGATGAAACGATAACCTCTTCTAACTCATCTTCTGCCGGTTCCATCAAAATTTCAATTGCTTCGTTTTGAGTGAAAGGGAAAGTGAGCATTAACTTTTGTTCTTCAAATCCTACATTTCGAATCAATATCGTTTGCAGTCCGTTTGGAATGTTATTTAAGTTTGCCGTGCCATCTGCAGCAGATTTAAGGATGATATTTGTGCCCTTCACCAATATAGTGGCATCTGCTAAGGCCGTATTATTCTGTTTGTCTTTAACTCTTACTTTAAGAGAATTTTGTGCGTAAGCACTAACCATGCACACCAGGGCGCACAGCAATAAAAATATTTTTCGCATGTGTTATATATGTAATTGAATAAATGGATCATTTGATCCGTTGGATAAATCGGTTAACCGATATAAATGTTATTCAATTTTGGTGGTTGCCAGATATGCTGAATATAAGCAGAGATAAATTGATTGTTGTATCGAGTCAATTTATGCTTAGGAAGCACACACTTTAATGTTTTAGCCGCCGATGTATTCGCGTAAACAACTAAGGGCTGGCCACAACAATTGCAAGTACATAGTGGAGAACAGGTATCAGGATCTGCTGCATTACCTTGCTTTTCGATCTTCGCAGAAGTATATTCAGATTGGTTAGCCGCTAATTCAACCACATCCTCGCAAGTAATGCAGGACAGGCTGAGTATTGCATAACTCAATATGTAGATCAAAAACTTCATTGTTAGGCAAATGTACAAATCATCTGCTATTTGTGCTAAATAATATTACTTTAATGACGCCAACTCAACCAGCATCTTACCGGAACTGCATGAGATATTCTTAGGGATTGTATTCCAGCTAGTTGTTTGAAACTAAGGCACAACAAGAACAAAACCTAAGAATATGGTGTTGTAATTTTGTAACACTGTAAAATGCAATTGTCAATCCCTCTTTCTGATCATCTGGTAAAATCAAACCTTAAAGTTTGGAGTTCGGATTATGAGTTTTTCTTAAATAGATTAAGAAATCATGATGAATCAGCATTTAAGGAATTGTATCATCAGTATTCAGGTGCGATTTACGGGAACATCAAAAGAACAGTTCATGATGACTTAAAGTCTAAACAGATTCTTGAGCTCACTTTCATCGAAATTTGGAATTCTATCTCATCATTTGATGAAACACGCACCAGACTATTTACCTGGATGAATCAAATTGCCAATAAACAGAAATTAATTTCGTCTTAATCTGTCCAATTGAATTTAAGGGCTAATGGTAGTTAGAAATTGTTCAATTTTGGCTACAACATGGCTCGTGTCATGCGATTGACATTGCTAACCATACCAATAATATTTCCATTGTTGTTTTCCTGCTGATTCAAATTCATCAGTCGAAAATGCTGTAGTTTGTAATAGGTCTTTTAAGTCTGCAATATTTCTTTGAATTTTAATTCATATTTCTCCGAGCTGATATCCGCAATGCATTACTCTATGATTGTGACTTAATAATCTCTTGATAAAAAGTTTATATAAAGAAAAAGGAGACCTCATCCAAGCGTCTCCTTTTTTTCTAACCAAATATAAACCTGTTATGAGCCAGGCTTTGTCTTTAATCCTCTTTAAAACTTAAAGTTTTTTCGAGGATGATTTTTCTTGTCATGAATAAACAAATATCGTTCCGTTTATTACTCTACAAATATAGTAAAAAAAATCTTAGTGTAAAAAATACACTAAGATTTTTTTTAATATTTTTTTTGTCATTTTTTATTTACAAATGTTTTTAACATGATTTTGATGTTTTAAAATGATAGAGCTGCAAATATAAGCGGAAATTGTGTTAAGTAAATGTTAAATATTGTTGAAATACACTGATAGCATTAAAAAATATTCTCAAAAATAAATTTTATACGCTTTTTTTTAATTTTTAAGCGTGTATTAATCTGTTGTTTTAAGTCTTAAGCATAAATTGGTCAGAAAAAGATGTATTAGACATAAATTAGTTAAGATTTTATCTATTATTTTATTAGTGAAAATCATTTTCACAAAAAAAAGCGACTAATGTATTTACAATAGTCGCTTTCCGGTTTATGGTATTAACCTTAAATTATTTTAAACTTGCGTAGTATTCTACGAATTTAGCAAGTGCAGATGAATATCCCCACTCATTATCGTACCATGAAACAACTTTTACGAAGTTATCATTCAAAGAAATACCTGCTTTTGCATCAAAAATTGAAGCATGATCATCTCCGATAAAATCAGATGATACAACCTCATCTTCTGTATAAGCCAACACACCTTTTAACTCACCTTCAGATGCTGCTTTCATTGCAGCTTTAATCTGCTCGTAAGTAGCTGGTTTTTCTAAACGGGCAGTTAAATCAACAACTGAAACGTCAGCAACAGGAACACGGAATGACATACCGGTAAGTTTTCCTTTTAATTCAGGAAGAACCATACCTACAGCTTTGGCAGCACCAGTTGATGAAGGGATAATGTTTGAGAAACCACCGCGGCCACCTCTCCAGTCTTTTGCAGAAGGACCATCAACTGTTTTTTGCGTTGCAGTTACAGCGTGAATAGTACTCATTAAACCTTCAACGATACCGAAGTTATCGTTTAATACTTTAGCAATTGGTGCTAAACAGTTTGTAGTACAAGATGCGTTAGAAACGATCGTTTGATCAGCAGTTAATTTATCATGGTTAACACCCATTACATATGTAGGGATATCAGCATCTTTAGCAGGAGCTGAGAATACTACTTTTTTGGCACCTGCAGCAATGTGTTTTTCTGCGTCAGCACGGGTTAAGAATAAACCTGTTGATTCAATTACCACTTCCACACCTACAGCATCCCATTTTAAGTCAGCAGGATTTCTTTCTGCAGTTACGCGAATTGTTTTGCCATTAACTACTAAATTTCCATCTACAACTTCAATTGTACCATCAAACTTACCGTGGGTAGTATCATATTTTAACATATAAGCCATGTAATCTGGCTCAATTAAATCGTTAATTGCTACAATCTCTAATCCTCTTTTTAATGCAGCTCTGAAAACCAGTCTGCCGATACGGCCAAAGCCGTTTATTCCAATTTTGCTCATTGTTTTGTTAATTAGTGTAATGTTTTAATAAATTAAGTATTGGTTCTTTAATAACTGTTTTAATTTTAAGTTTATGTCGTTCTGCAGTCAATTGCAAACGATCTTCCAGTTCTGCAGCTACCTTGCCAACAAAATGAATTTCCTCATCACCATATTTATTTACTGTAGGGATGATGTAATTCTGGAAGTATTTTTCAAATCCATCATCAATTAATTTGATGATATAGTCGTGTTCAATATTTTGTGTAAAAAAATCAAAGAAAGAAGTTAAAAATACATTGGCTTGTGGCTTGTTGTAAATCCTTTCCAGTATTTGAGGGCGGTCTAGATTATAATTTCTAATAAATTTCGTTTCCAGATCTTTCGGTAGTTTTTCACTTAAAAAATCTTTCAAGAGCATTTTTCCAAAGTAATTTGAAGAACCTTCATCACCGAGGATATAACCTAAGCCATAGTTATTCCGCAATGGTTTTTTGCCGTCGAAATAAGCACAGTGTGATCCACTTCCCAACATTCCAACTATTCCTGGCTGATCATAACAAGCTGCTTTCGCTGCCCCGAATAAATCATCTTCTACAAAAACCTTGCTGTATCTGAAAAATGATGAAAGGGTTTTTGCCAATTCCTCTTTACGATCAGCAGAGGAGGCGCCGGCTGCGAAGAAATAAATCTTCTTGATGTTTTCTGCATGATTTACCAGAACAACTTTTTTGTTTAGTATTTGCAAAAGAGTTTTCGGATCAACAAAAGTTGGGTTGATCCCTGTTGTGTTGCAATGTGCTACAACCTGTCCATTTTGGGTTAATTTCCAAAATGCTGTTCTCGATCCACTATAAACAACCGCTATCATACTTAAATGGATAAAACTTCGGTCATTTCCATTAAATCGGGTTCCAGTTTAAAGCTGTGCGATGATAATGCCTCTTTAATGCTGGTTAACTTAATTTCATTTCCTTTTAATCCTACCATTTGTTCCGTTTCTCCTGCAATTAAAGCGTTAACTGCGGCAAAACCTAAACGGCTGCCTAAAATCCGATCGAAACTGCTTGGACTTCCGCCACGTTGTAAATGGCCGAGTATCGTAACCTTTGTATCGTAATGATCAAAAGTTTCTTTTACTTTTTTTGCAATATCATAAGCACCTCCTTGTTTATGCCCTTCGGCAACAATTACAATACTCGATGATTTTTTAGTTGCAGCGCCTAAAGCAAGTTTATCAATCAGATCATTTACGCTGGTTTCTTTTTCAGGTAAAAGCACGGCTTCAGCCCCGCTGGCAATTGAACTTCTTAAGGCAATACAGCCAGAATCTCTTCCCATTACCTCGATGAAGAATAAACGGTCGTGTGCATCAGCAGTATCTCTGATTTTATCAATCGCTTCAATTACAGTATTAATGGCGGTGTCGTAACCCAATGTAAAGTCAGATCCAACTAAATCATTATCAATGGTGCCCGGAATACCAATTACCTTCACGCCAAAAGTTTCAGAAAATCTTTTAGCACCGGTAAAAGTACCATCTCCACCAATCACCACTAATCCATCAATATCATTTTTCTTTAAGTTATTGTATGCAATTTGTTGCCCTTCATCAGTTTTAAATTCAAGGCAACGTGCGGTTTTTAATATCGTTCCGCCCAAGTGTAAAATATTGCTTACAGATCGGGCGTCCATTGGTTTTATGTTGTCAGTAATTAGTCCCTGATATCCTTGCATTACACCAAACATATTGATGCCATGATATATTCCGGTACGTACAACAGCTCTGATTGCGGCATTCATTCCTGGGGCATCGCCACCAGAAGTAAGTACAGCTATATTTTTAATATTTGGCTTCATCTATGATACGAATATAGTGTGTAATTTTTACACTAAGTAATTTTTTTTATTTTTTTTACTTAATATTGAAAGTCATACCTTTATCTGCTTAAAATAACTAAATTTTACCTTGGAACAAATTTTACCTCATTTAGATTCAGTATTCTCGATAGATTGCGTTTTGTTTGGATTTGATGGTAAGGAACTTAAAATCCTGCTCATCGAAAGGAATGAAGAACCGTTTAAAGATTGGTGGGCATTGCCCGGTAACATTGTTGGTGCTGATGAAAGTTTAGATCAATCGGCCGCTCGAATTTTATATGAACTTACCGGTTTACGTGGTATTTTCATGGAACAATACTATGCCTTCGGCGATCCAAACAGGCACCCTCAGGGTAGGGTAATTACTTTAGCTTATTATGCTTTGATCCGTTTAGGTGGAGATAAAGAGGTTCGTCCGATTAGTAATTATGCAAAACGAGCCAACTGGTTGCCGATAACTGATTTACCTAAACTTGCTTTCGATCACCAAAAGATTTATGATAAAGGCCTTGAGAAAATCAAGCGTCGTATTAAACATCAGCCCATTGCGTTTGAGTTATTGCCAGAAAAATTCACCCTGACGCAATTGCAACATGTTTATGAGTTGGTACTAGGTAAAAAGCTAGACAAAAGAAACTTCAGGAAAAAGATTGTAAGTTTTGGCGTATTAAAAGAACTAGACGAAAAACAAAAAGGCGTTTCTTACAGGGCTGCTACCCTGTATCGTTTCGATAAGCGAAAATATGCGAAGCTTTTTGGGAAGGAAATTTCTTTTTAAGTAGAAAGTAAACAGTATAAAGTAGAAAGTAAAAAGTCGAAAGACCATAAAGCGAGCTGATAACTTTTTAGCATAAAAAAACCGATTTGGATTTCAAATCGGTTTTTTTTGTGGTCTAAGCGTCTAGACTAAGCTTTTTTAGGAGCCAATTCTAAATGATAATGAACCAAATCATCTATAGGTGAACGGATGATTTTGCCAACACCCATTTCATAGCGATCGGCAACAATACTTAAAATATCACGGAAACTGTAACCTACAGAACCTACACAATTTAATTTATGATCTTTGTAATTCGGGTAGTGAATAACCAAAGCTTCGAAAAATGAGGTAAAGGCATAATCGATTGTGCTAAAAGCGTAATCTTCGTAGTTATCTTTAAAATCGTATAAAAATTTACTAAAGCTTGCACAAAAACGGTTTGGCAATGGTTTATTATAAATGTTATCGAAAATGTCTTCGTTAGTTAAAGCATAATTATCATAAAACGCTTCACGTAAACCTTTCGGCATGTAACCTTTCATGTAATCGCTCAAAATACGCTTACCGATGTAAGAGCCACTACCTTCATCACCTAAAAAGTAACCTAAAGAATCAATATTTAAAGTGATGTCAGTTCCATCGTATAGGCATGAATTGGTTCCCGTACCTAAAATAGCGGCAAATCCTGGCTCGTTTCCAAGAAGTGCTCTGCAAGAGGCAAGAAGATCATGACCAACAAAAATTTCAGCATTTGTAAAAACCTACTTCATTGCGTCTGCAACGATTTTTACGTTACCCGGGGTTGAACATCCGGCACCGTAATAGTAAACTCCCGTTAGTTTTTCTCTTTCCAAGTGGTCTGGAAGAGTTTCATTCAAAGACTTTACAATATATTCTCCCTTAGAAAAATAAGGATTGTAACCCTCGGTGTTAAAGTAAATTTTTCTGCCGGCCTCGTTAATCAAGCACCAATTTGTTTTGGTAGATCCGCCGTCTGCAATTACTATCATTTTATTTATTTTTGGTTTTAGCACGATAAAAGTATAAAAACTCTTATATTTTGTATCTTTTTTTTTAATAATTTTTTAACAATTTGTTGTTGTGAAAATTTAAGTGTGTAAAAAATACACTATATACAGCGTTTAATGGCCTAAAAACCTTAAAATTATACTCGAAAAGGCATTGGTCTTTTTTTTAATCGTCAGAAATATTTTACAATTAATATTGAAATGAACAGCAGATTTTTAGACTTCAGAAGTGATACGGTGACTAAGCCTACAGCGGGCATGCTGGATGCGATGATGAGCGCCAAAGTAGGCGACGATGTTTTTGGTGAAGATGAAACGGTGGCGGCACTCGAACAAAAACTATCTACAATGTTTAATATGGAGGCAGGATTATTCTGCCCGTCTGGCACCATGACTAATCAGATCGCCATTAAATGTTTCACCCAGCCAATGGATGAGGTAATCTGCGACCAAACGGCTCATGTTTATCGCTACGAAATCGGAGGTATCGCTTTTCACTCTGCGGCTTCGGTAAGGCTGCTGAATGGAGAGCGTGGAATTCTAACGCCTGAATTAATCGAGCCCGAGATTAATGAAGATAATATCCATTACCCAAATTCGAGTTTGGTGGTTTTAGAGAATACCGTAAATAAAGGCGGCGGCAAATGTTACACGTTAAATCAAATCGCACCTATTCATCATTTATGTAACATTAAAGGTTTGAAATTGCATTTAGATGGTGCCCGTGTTTTTAATGCCTTGGTAGCCACAGGCGATAAAGCAAGTGCTTATGGTAAGTACTTTGATGGAATTTCAATTTGCCTATCTAAAGGACTTGGGGCACCTGTTGGTTCTGTTTTGCTTGGCAGTAAAGAGATGATTAGAAAAGCCAGAAAGCTTAGAAAGGCCTTTGGTGGCGGTATGCGCCAGGCCGGTTTTTTAGCTGCAGCAGGTATTTACGCCATCGATCATCATGTAGAGCGCCTGAAAGTAGATCATGACCACGCAAAAGCCCTGGCAGTAGCGCTGGCTAAAACAAGTTATGTAAAATCGATTATGCCTGTTGAAACCAATATTTTGGTTTTCGAAGTTGCATCAGGAAGTGCACAAAAAATCGTTGATCAATTAAAAGAAAAAGGTTTACATTGCAATACCACGAGTGCAAGTACCATCAGATTGGTAACGCATTTAGATTTGAGTCAATCTATGATTGATGAAGCCATCGAAATCATTTTGCATTTGTAACCAGGTTGATTTTAGTATAATTCTTAGTGAATAGCCAAATGTTTAAAAAATCCGAAACTCAAATTTCTAAATTACTAATTGCGAACCGCGGTGAAATTGCCCTGCGTATTATGCGTTCTGCAAAAGAAATGGGCATCCGAACCGTCGCTGTTTTTTCGGAGGCAGACCGCGATGCCTTGCATGTGCGCTATGCAGATGAAGCAGTTTGTATTGGTCCAGCTCCTTCGAATCAAAGCTATTTAGTTGGAGAAAAAATCATTAAAGCCTGCCTAGCAACCGGCGCTACGGCTATCCATCCCGGATATGGATTTTTATCAGAAAATGCAGGTTTTGCTCAGCAGGTTGCTGATGCCGGGTTAATTTTAGTTGGTCCGTCACCAGAGGCCATGCAAATTATGGGTAACAAATTATCGGCAAAAGCTGCGGCCTTAAAATACAATATTCCGATGGTTCCTGGAACTGAAGAAGCAATACAAGATATAGGAGAAGCCAAACAGCGGGCCGTTGAAGTGGGATTTCCGATTTTAATTAAAGCCGCTGCCGGTGGTGGCGGCAAAGGCATGCGGATTGTTGAACAGGTGGATGATTTCGAAGAACAAATGCAATTAGCAGTAAGCGAAGCTACTTCAGCTTTTGGCGATGGCGCAGTGTTCATCGAGCGTTACGTAACTTCTCCACGGCATATCGAAATTCAGGTGCTTGGAGATCAACACGGAAACATCGTACATCTTTTTGAACGCGAATGCTCTGTTCAAAGGCGGCATCAAAAAGTTGTAGAAGAAGCACCTTCCTCAGTGTTAACGCCAGAAATCAGGGCTAAGATGGGTAAATGTGCTGTTGATGTAGCTCGTTCGGTTAATTATACGGGGGCTGGAACCGTGGAATTTATTCTGGATGAAAACCTCGATTTCTTTTTTTTAGAGATGAATACAAGGTTGCAGGTAGAACATCCCGTTACCGAACTCATTACAGTAATTGATCTGGTTAAAGAACAGATCCGAATTGCATCAGGAGAGCCATTGAGTTTTAGACAAGATGATCTAAAAATAAATGGTCATGCTGTAGAATTGAGGGTGTATGCCGAAGATCCTAACAATAATTTCCTTCCGGATATTGGTACATTGAAAACCTACAAAACACCAAAAGGCAATGGGGTAAGGGTTGATGATGGTTTTGAACAGGGAATGGAAGTTCCTATTTATTATGATCCAATGATTGCCAAACTCATCACCTACGGAAAGGATAGGGAAGAGGCAATTGATAGAATGATCAGGGCAATTGAAGAATATGATATTACCGGGATAGAAACAACGCTGGCTTTTGGTAAATTTGTCATGCAACATGATGCTTTTAGATCAGGTGCTTTTGATACACACTTTGTTAGTAAATATTTTAATCCGGAAAGTTTGAAAAAGGCTGATAAGCAGGAGGCAATGATTGCTGCATTGATTGCTGCTCAGCTTTTCGATCAGAAAGAAAGTGGGCAAACGGGAGATAAAATGATTGTAAAAACATCTGATTGGAGAAAAAACAGAATTAAATATTAAATAATGTTTACCGGAATAATAGAAAATCTAGGCGAAGTAAAAGCCATCAAAAACGATCATACTAACGTACATTTCACCATTTCCTCAGCCATTAGTCATGAGCTTAAAATAGATCAAAGCGTAGCACATAACGGTGTTTGCTTAACAGTGGTAGCCTTAAACGATGATACACATACTGTAACTGCTATCGATGAAACACTGAAAAAGACTAATCTTGTCGATTTAAAAGTCGGCAGTAAAATCAATCTGGAACGTTGCATGCAAATGAATGCCCGCCTCGATGGACATATTGTTCAGGGGCATGTTGATCAAACTGCAGTTTGTATAAAAAGGGAAGAACTGGACGGCAGCTGGGAATATCGGTTTAAATACGACGGTTCCGCCGGGAACGTAACCGTTGAAAAAGGTTCTGCATGCGTAAACGGAATTAGTTTAACCGTTGTGAATTCACAAGCTGATGAGTTTTCAGTTTTCATTATACCCTACACGTTCGAACATACTAATTTACACCAGGTGCAGGTTGGTGATACTGTAAATTTAGAATTTGATATTATTGGAAAATATGTTGCCCGTTTAATGGGAAACAAATAAATTAAAGTAAAAATTTTATAGCAAAGAAGCCCCGTTTATAGCTAATCGGGGCTTCTTTGCTTTTGGTTCATAACAGTACAGGACGGTTAGCCGTTTGATATTCGCCATTATCGTATATCCAAACCAAATTGAGCCAACTAATATGAATCCATCTTCATTAATGCCCAGATTTACAGCTATTTTTGCTTTTCTTATCTTCGCCTCAATAACAGGATTTTCTCAAAAAATTGCCGTTGAAAATTTAACTGTTGAGCATTTAGTAAATCCTTTTACTATTGATGATGCACATCCCAGGTTTAGCTGGAAGATAGTTTCCAATGTCAAAAATACGATGCAAACCTCCTATGAGATCCGTGTGGGACTGAATGAGTCAATCGAAAAAAAACAGGTTTGGAGTACTAAAGAAAATAATGATCAGTCTGTATTAATTCCCTATAGCGGCGCCGATTTAAAATCTAATACCAGATATTATTGGCAGGTAAGGGTGAAAGATAACCATGGGAATACTTCAAAATGGTCTACGGTTCAATTTTTCCAAACAGGTTTAAAAACGGAAGACTGGGTTTCAAACTGGGTTAACGTTGCCGGAAATGATACCGCTGCAAGCAGTCCGATGATTAGAAAGGAATTTAATGTCCGCAAAAAGGTTAGAAACGCCATGGCTTTTATCACTTCGAAAGGACTTTATGAAGCGCACCTGAACGGAAACAGAATCAGCGATCATTATTTTGCCCCCGGATGGACCAGCTACAAAAATCACATCCAATACCAGGCTTATGATTTAACAAATTCATTAAAAACCGGATGGAATGCTTTTGGCATTTCATTAGGAAATGGATGGTACAAGGGGAACATCGGCTTTGCTGGGCAGAACAAGTTTTACGGTGATACCAGGGCACTGCTTTTTCAGTTAGAAGTAACTTATACGGATGGAACTAAAGAAATTTTTATTACTGATGATACCTGGAAAAGTGCAAATGGCCCCATCTTATATTCTGATATTTACAATGGCGAAACCTATGATGCCAGGCAAGAACAACCCGGTTGGGATCGGCTAGGTTTCAAGGAAAATTCATCCTGGAAAGCCGTAAGAATTATCCCGAAAGGCAATGAAAAGTTGGTTGGCATGAGTGGGCCGCCTGTAAGAAAACATGAAACTTTTAAACCGGTTAAAATTTTTAAAACCCCACTGGGAGAAACGGTTGTTGATTTCGGCCAGAATCTGGTGGGCTGGGTGATGTTGAATGCGAAGGGAGCTGCAGGTACAAAAATTAGCATCAGCCATGCTGAAGTGTTAGATAAGGCAGGTAATTTTTACACTACCAATCTTCGCTCTGCAAAACAGACCAACCAGTATATTTTAAAAGGAAATGTAGCTCAAACCTTTGAACCACATTTCTCCTTTCAGGGATTCAGGTACGTAAAGATAGATGGTTATCCCGGCGAACTTACAGCTGATGCGTTAACCGCTGTCGCATTGTATTCTGATATGAAAACGACCGGAACTTTTACCAGTTCAAATTCCTTGATTAATCAACTACAGCATAATATTCAATGGGGGCAAAAAGGCAATTTTGTTGATGTACCTACTGATTGCCCACAAAGGGATGAGCGTTTAGGATGGACCGGAGATGCACAAGCTTTTGCCAATACAGCAGCCTTTAATATGGATGTAGCTGGGTTTTTTACCAAATGGATGAAAGATGTTTCGGCAGATCAACTGGAAAATGGCAGTGTACCATACGTGGTACCGAATGTGCTTACCAAGAGAGATGCTGGTTCTGCCGGCTGGGCGGATGTTGCCACCATTATTCCCTGGGATATGTATTTGGCTTACGGCGATAAAGGCATTTTATCGGCACAATATCCAAGCATGAAAAAATGGGTGGATTATATTTCTTCCGTAGCAAAAAACGACTTGTGGAACACCGGCTCTCACTTCGGCGATTGGCTTTTTTATCGCCCGAATGATGATAACGACGGCAGAGCAGCAGTAACCGACAAGTATATGATTGCCCAAACTTTTTATGCACATTCTACACAATTGCTCATTAATGCGGCAAGGGCTTTGGGGAAAAATGATGAAGTGAGCAAATATGAAGCACTTCTACAACGAATTAAACAAGCTTACGTGAATGAGAATATGACTGCAAATGGTAAGCTTGCATCTAATACGCAAACGGCTTACGTTTTAGCTTTGCAGTTTGATATGCTGCCAGAAGCAAATAGAAAACAGGCAGCAGAAAGACTGGTTCAGAACATCAGAGATTACGGCAACCATTTAACCACAGGCTTTTTAGGTACGCCTTACTTATGCCATGTATTAAGTAAATTTGGTTATGATAACGTTGCTTACGATTTATTGATGCAGGAAAGCTATCCTTCCTGGTTATATCCTGTGAAAATGGGGGCGACTACCATATGGGAAAGATGGGACGGCATTAAACAAGATGGAACCTTCCAAACGGCAGATATGAATTCATTTAATCATTATGCCTATGGTGCCATTGGCGATTGGATGTATAAAAATATCGCAGGAATTAATCCTGTAGCGGAAAATCCAGGTTACAAAGAAATACTAATCGCTCCCAAACCTGGTGGAAAATTATCCAGTGCAACTGGCGAACTGCAAACTGTTTATGGTAAAGTTAAATCATCATGGACTTTGCAAAATGGTGTCTTCAAACTTGATGTTTCCGTTCCGCCAAACTCAACCGCCACTGTGTTGCTACCCAATACTGATAGAAAGGAGAAAATCGGTTCGGGAGATTACCATTTTGAATACAAATATTAATGTTATAATATTGCAGCTTGCTAAAAGCCTGTAGTAATTTCAGGCGCTATAGCCATAATAATATATGTATAGTAAAGACGAGGCAGCGAGGCTAAGGCAACAATTTTGGATCAGTTTTGGACAGTATATGAAACCTGTTCCTTCTGCCAGTGGCTCAACTGTTCATTGGGTAAACTACAAAACAGGTGTAAAAAACATCTTCTTTAAAATGGATGTGACCAATAAACAGGCGATAATCTCCATTCAGCTCACCCATCCAGATGCTGAGATCAGACATTTGATATTTGATCAGTTTGAGGAGTTTAAACTCATGTTTACTAACATGATCAATGAGGAGTGGGATTGGAGCCGGGACTTTACCGACGAATATGGTAAAACAGTTAGTCAGATTTCTTTAACACTCAACGGAGTAAGCGTATTCAATCAGCAGCACTGGCCAGATTTGATCTCGTTTTTCAAACCGAGAATTATCGCCCTTGATGAATTTTGGGATCATGTAAAGCCTGTTTTCGAAGACCTTACTTAGTGAGTAGTGCCATCTGTTCTATCCTTGCCTGCACAAATTTGATTTCCTCTGCATCATTTTTTGGATTTGGCTTGCTTTTTAAATAAAGTTGGTAATAATTCATTGCACTTTTACTCCTCTTAAATTTAGTATCATGTAATGTCGCAAGGCGATAATACAAGTTGGGATTTGAATTAAACTGTAAGCCTTTTTTGTAAGCTGCATCAGCAAGCGTAAATTTTTCATCCTCCTCGTAAGCCAGGCCAAGCAAGGCGTAGTAGCTTGAAGTATTTGGCGAAATGGCCTCGTCTATTGTCTTCTTCGCATAAAGGGTTGCCATTTTATAGTTTTTCAAATTCCGGTAACATAACGTGGTAACATAAAGCGTATTCTCATTCTGCATCAGCATTTCCTCCAGTTGCCTAAAAAGCGTAACGGCTTTATCATATTTTTTGGTATAGTAATATGCCTTTGCAAGATCCTTAATTACGCTTGCATCTTTATTATCTTTCAACAATGATTCACCACTAGCAATCACTTCATCATATTTTTTAAGCAGATTCGCTATCGGCAGCTTAGTCCGTTGAAGAACTAAATTTTCAGGATCTGCCTTTATCGCAACATTCAACACCTCATAAGCCCGATCATAATTCTGGTAAACCGAATGTACAGCAGCAAGATCAGCCGCTACATCTCCATCTGTAGGTACCAATTTATTGGCCTTTAACAGATAGACCATTTTCAATGAATCTTTATCTGAAAGGTAAAGATTCGCTAAAAGTTTATAAACGATAAAATTATTACTATCAAGCTTTACAATATTGCCGTAATACAACTTTGCTTTTTCAGTATTTCCTCGTCTGGTATTGATACTGGCCAATGAAAAAAGAATAGGCAAATTTCCTGGCTGAATTGCATCAGCCTTTGCATAATATTTTTCAGCTTCCACATTATTTCCGGCCATTAAAAAACAATAACCTATCTGCGTTAAAGCCTTCAAATCTGTTGTTTCTGAACCATAACTTGTTTTTAGATATTCTCCGGCTTCAGCATATCGTTGGTTCTGGTACAAATCAAAGATTTTTTCTTTATCAATTGCAACAGTCTGTGCCTGGCCTAGGGCCTGGAGAGAAAATAACATGCAGATAATCAGTAGCTTTTTCATAAGGAAATAATTTTAAACTAATTTATTAGTTGTTTTTCAGAATTCCAAATGAATTGAAATAAAAACAAATTGAGTAGGTAGGGGTTTATTATAAAACAGTTTAAAAATTAAATAATAAGACCTATGAATACTTTAAAGAAGTTTGAATTAATGGAAAAGATTGTGCGTGAACTTGAGGATTTACAAAATTCACAACAGGCACTTATTCAGAAGATTGGTAAAATTGAAGTGGATAACATTGAGTTGGGCGATAGCAGATTGGAGAAAGATGCGGGAGATATGCACCAAAGATTGTCAGATAATTTAGATACGATTGTTTCAATTTTAGACTATTTTGCAAACAAAACGGAAAATTTTGGCAGTAAAAACAATGTTGAGGCCTTGAAAGAACAAGAAGCCATTAACAATGCAACAAGCTAAACAACCTTAAATCATTCCCAATATGAAATTTTTATCTTTAACAGCGGCCTTACTTATGGTTTGCTTTTTTGCGAGTGCGCAAGTTTTACCCTCAGTTCAATTCGGATTAAAGGCGGGAGCCAATTTCTCTAAATTTGATTCAGAAAATACCTTTGCAAGTGATAACCGGGCAGGATTTTATGGCGGTGTTTGGGCAAGAATTGGTGCAGCAGGAATTCATTTCCAACCGGAACTTTATATTTCAGGCAAAAAAGCAGATTTAATTAGTGAAGCCACCGGAGAGGTAAACAAGGTGAGTTTTACAAGTCTTGATGTTCCTTTGTTAGTAGGAACTAAATTTGGTGCTGCCGGAATTGGGGTACGCTTAAATACAGGTCCAATGTTTTCTTTAATTTTAGATGAAAATCAGAGTTTCGGACAAGCGGCAGGTAATGTATTCAGAGCAAATTTCAAAAATCAGGCAATTGCATGGCAATTTGGTGCAGGTGTTGATTTAAAAAAATTAAGTGTTGAAGCCAGATATGAATTGGGCTTATCTAAACTTAACAAAGCCGGCTATCCCGGAACAAAATTAAATCTGTTTACGGTTGGTTTAGGATATAGATTGTTCTAAGCGAACTGTATTTCTAATAAATAAAAGGCAAATCTACCATGGATTTGCCTTTTTAATTTAATCGTTTTTCTCCAGCTCAACTTCTGTCATCTCATAAGCAAATGAACCGTTTTTAGGGATAATCGGCGTTTCCCTTCCGATGCTGAGTGCTTTAATATATGATGCACCAAAGTAAAAAATCAGCGAAGAATAAAAGACAAATAACATGATTACAATCAATGATCCGGCAGACCCGTAAATGTTACTGATATTGCTGAGTGGTAATAAAATCCTTAAAATATATTTTCCGGCAGTAAATAAACACCCTGTAAGCAATCCTCCAGAAAGTGCAGCTTTCCACGTTGGCCTTCCATTGGTTAAAAATCTAAATAACATCGTAAACCAGGTAGTTACAATAAATACAAATATAATTTGATTAAGTATGGAGGTGAGTATTAATCCAAAAGAAGGAGAATTGGTGTTTAAATACGCACCGATAATTGCCTGAATACTATCTGCTAGTAAACCTATAAAAAATAAAATTCCGGCCAGCAAGATAATGATAACTGAGATTGCTCTGGACTTCATTGTGTTCAAAAATCCTTTTTTGTCCTTTTGTCCGATATTCCAGATTTGCTCCAAAGAATTTTTAATTACGTTGAAAAGCGTAGTGGCTACAAAAAGGAAAAATACAAAACTGAATAACGTAATGTACCAGGCCTGATCAATACCACGAATGTTTCTTAAAGTTGATCTGATTTGCTGGATGCTATCTTCATCGAGAATATTAGCCAATCGTTCAAACAAATGCGTGGCCAGCATTCTCCTATCGGTAAACATGCCAAATAACCTGATTAAAATGATCAGGATTGGTGGCAAAGCAAAATTTGTGAAAAAAGCTGTGGCCCCAGCTAAACGTAAGGGATCGTTTTTTTGGTATAAGATGAATGCATTTCTCGCCGTTGAGAAAAAGAACTTCAAATCTTCTTTGATGGTTAATGGCATCCTTTGGAAATAAACTAAAGTCCGAATTTACTTAAAATAGTTTGTTTCGGACTTTTGTATATGATATTGTTATCAATCTAATTTTTTAAATGTCAATAGATTTTTCTCTCCATTAGATAAAAAGAGCTGATTCCCTTCAATTTTTGCAGTATTCACCTGATTCATTGCCTGCAAGTAAGCACGTTCGGCCGCATCTAAATCCTGACAAAACATCTTTGTACTGAACAGATTTTTTAGTGCCAGTTTATTGTCGATAATCTCTCCCTGTCCGCCATAGCTATTACAGAAAGCTTTTCCACTTACTTTAAGGCTATCGCCAAAATTCAAAGTCGCCTTGGCTGTTGCTGGTAATGTTAAGCCAGGAAGTTCCGTAAGTTCCCACTTAGTTTGGGCAAGTTTCTTCTGGTCAATTTTTTCCAGACAAGAAGAAAATAGAGCAAGTAATAATCCGCAGATCAGTAAATTTTTCATAGTGTTAAGATTTTAGTTCTGTTTATCAAAAATTAAACCAAATAGCGGTCTCAGATTTATTTAAAAAGCTACGGTATTCTTACTTCATTGAAAAATATCTTAATTTTAAGTGAAGATATATTATGAAAAAATTGACATTTTCAGGTATTTTTACATCGTTTTAATTTTACTATGTAGTTGTAAAAAGAAAGATGATGTCCAATACTACCAATTTATAAAATCATACTGCGCATATGTTACAGTTGGGGGTGTTGTAGGCATAAGGGAAAAATGTTTTGCTGCGGGAGAACGTGTAGAAGGAAACCAGATCAATAACAATACTATTTTAATTAGAATAGCGGCGCATAGAAATGAAAACGATCAACCTCCTTATTCAAATAGTTATCAGGAGTTTTTAGAAGTTCCTGCTGAAAATTTAAAATTTGTAGGAGATTAGTGACACACCTTTGGTTTTAGATATGACGATGACCACCAAGAAAATCAAAATTTGATTGATAGTCATCATGAAATGATTTCATGCTATTTTTTTTAACACTAGCCAATGATGATCCCGTCCCTTATAATCAAATACATTGATTTTTATTAAACCCAGTTTTTCCAGAACTTTAATAGAATCATGATTTTCTACATCGGCGATGCCAATGATTTGATCCAAATTTAATTCCTCAAAGCCGTAATTGATAGCAGCTCGGGCAGATTCAGTGGCATAACCCTTACCCCAAAACTTCCTATTAAACCGGTAACCAATATCGTAATAGTTGCTGTGGTTGTTATTGATATCTCTTATTAGTTTCAAACCACTCCAACCGATAAACTGATTAGAATCTTTTTCAATTACCGCCCATCGGCCAATCCCATTTTCCTGATATTGTGCCTGTATAAAAGCAATATCGGCAGTGCTTTGACTGATGGTTGAAACCGGGTTATTCCCTAAAAACCGGTGCACCAAAGGATCAGAATCCATTTCAAACATTCCCCTGGCATCTGTAATTTCCAATTCCCTAAGCATTAATCGTTCTGTTTCTATAAAGGCATTCATTAGTTATTGTTTAGCTTGCATGGCTTGCTCATCTTCAAAAGTTGGTCCGTATAATCCCGGTATTTTACATCCGTTCAGGCGAAGATAAACGATCATTTCACCTCTGTGGTGGTAAATGTGGTTCATTAAAAAACCGCGGATGATCTGTGCCCTTGGCGTTTCTGGAATAGCAACCTGACCTCCAACCGTCATCTTCCACAAGTCATCTAAGTTTTCATCAGTGATGGATTCAAGGCTTTCCTTTGCTTTGCTAAAATTACGTTCAAATCTTTCTCTTATTTTCTCAATATCAGAATAATCCCTTTCTACATCTTCGTAGTCATCCATGTTAAATTCAGCACCTTTAACAGTGTAAGGATACCAATTATAAATCTCAGCGATGTGCCAGGCCAGTTGCCCGGTAGTCCACGAGTTTTCAGAAGGTTTATATTCCAAAACGTGTTGAGGAATGGCGTTTAGCAATTTTCGGGTGCTTTCAGCTTCCTGAAGAAATTCACCCAGTAGCGCTTGTACTAACATAATTCTTAATGGTTAGATTTTCAGTTGTTTATCTTAGCTAAAATAGTGGTTTTTGATATTTAGTTTTAGAATATTGGATAATATTCAGATTTATCAAAATTGTATTTTTTCTGTTAAGCAAAAATTTTATCAGTCATTTGTTGTTTCGCTAAGTATAAACATAATAAATTAGCTAAAAATTAAAGCTATTCCTTTTTATGAAAAACACAATCATCGCCTTTTTCCTGTCTATTTTTTTATTTAGCTGCTCCGGGAAATTAGAAAAAACGTTAGTATCAAAGCCTTTTACCGATCAGGATGACTTCAATGAATTTCCGAAATACAAAGATAAAATTCTAAGCATTGAAGACGTTTATGATAAAAACCCTGATAGCTCAGGTGGTTTCAGCGTGAAACTGAAAGATACGACGTTGTATATTCAGGAGGGTTCGAAACCCGTAGCGCATAAATTTCGTGAGGCTAGATTTGTTAATTCACAAAAAACAGCTGTATTGGTGCAGATAGAAGATGGTGCTGGAGACTTGTCACCATTTTATATCATCACGCTTAAAGAAGGGGTGCCAAATGCAGTTGCTTTAAATATTGCTTCAAATGGTAAGGGAGACAAGGATTTTGCAAAGGGACTGCAGGAGATTACCCGCACAACCTTGGTAGTAAATAATGATTTTGTGGTGGCTACCGTTAGGGGGAAAGTTTATCAGATCAAAAGAAAAAATCCTAATGAGCTGATTCAAGGCAAGTTTATTCTTTATTCATCAGATAAAACAACGTTGGTTTTTACTGTAAAAGATGGTTTGTATCAGGTAAATTATTTGACTGGAGAAACACTTAACCTACCTGTTCCTGCAAATGTACTCAACTCGGCAACAATGGTTAACGAAATTCAGCAGAACTACAGCTGGCAAAAGAACAGTCGGGGAACTTCATTTTTAAAGGAAAATCCTGACGATGACCGCATTGTAGATATTAGCGAATTTAAAAAATAGCGATTTCACGATCCTTTGGCCTAAACAACCATTGTTCTGAACGTAAGGTTTATCCGCGGCAAATTAACCTTTTTTGTTGGTGGTAATCGATGTAACCAATGCGACTGTGTTTCATCCTTCATCACCAACAAACTTCCATGTTCCAAAAATGTCGTAATGGTTTCTTTGGTTTGCTTATGCTTAAATAAGAATCTTCTTTCTGCACCAAAACTCATTGATGCGATAGCCGTATGTTTGCCTAGTGTTTTTTCATCGTCACTGTGATAAGCCATTCCCTCATCGCCATTATGATATAGGTTAAGTAAGCATGAGTTGAACAATGTTCCTGTTCTTTCTTCTACAATATTTTTCAGTTCCAGTAAAGTATTCGTCCATGGCAAAGCATGTTTGGTCGCCTTAGAGTAGGTGTAAGCATAACCTTCGTTGCCATACCAGGCCACTTTTCTTTTGGTAATGATGTGTTTTCCCATAATATAGGCTTCATCATTTCTCCATTCGATATTTTTCATTAGCTCATCAAAGTAATGATTGGCCTGTTCCAATGAAAAAAGCTTTCCATAGTAATTTACGGTACCGTTGTATGGCAGTAAGTTTTTGGATGTATCTACGGCTCTGCTGAATAATTCCATTTTGTATATTTTGCGTACATGCAATGGCCACAAGGGCGATAGCCATACGATAATGCGTCACTTTCTGTCTTAAAAAATACCCGGTTTTTAACTTTCATTCGCTTACCAGATTTGCAGCTTAGCAATCCAAATATCTTCAAAGCGGCATTTCCACCAAAGCAAATCTGCCTGTTTCTAATCTTCTTTCTTAATTCTGAAGCAGATATTTCCTGATGTTTAATGATCATTTATCTCGATGCTGTAATGTATCTGCTAATGAGGCTTCCCAACCAATCATAGCCATTTTGCGATCTGTTCCCCAATGATAACCGCCAAGCGCACCGCTTGTTTGAATTACACGATGGCAGGGAATAAGAAATGCTACAGGATTGCTGCCAACTGCGGTACCAACAGCTCGTGATGCATTGGGTTGATTAATTTTTTTTGCAAGTATGCCGTAGGTTGAAAGTTTTCCTGTCGGAATTTTGAGCAGCGCTTCCCAAACTTTTAATTGAAAATCAGTTCCTTTAAGATGTAACTTGATCTGACTGATCTCCGTCCAGTCTTTATGGAAAATCTGCAGTACATTTTGGTGCTCCAGGGTTTCACATTGTTGATAATTTGCTGCTGGGAATTTGCTTTTTAAAATAGCGAATGCAGCAAATTCATCATCATAAAATGCGATATGACAAATGCCCTTATCTGTTGATGCCGTTAGTATATTTCCAAAAGGTGTTGCGGAGTAACTGTAATTTATTTTTAGGTTTTCGCCACCATTTTTATATTCTCCAGGAGTCATGCCTTCAACGCTTATAAACAAATCATGTAATCTGCTGCTTCCGGAAAAGCCAGTTTCTACAGCTGTATCAAACAAGGTTTTATCGTTTTCCTGTAGCAGCTTTTTCGCGTAGCTGATGCTGATGTACTGCAAGAATCGTTTTGGCGTTGTACCGGCCCAATCTTTAAACAGGCGCTGAAAGTGAAACGGACTCAGGTTTACTTCTTCAGCAATCTCTTCCAGGCTGGGTTGATTTTTAAAGTTAGCCTGAATATAATTTATGGCTCTGGCAATCCTGTTAAAGTTTATTTCATCCTGTGCTTTCATGATCGATATTTTAACAAAAGTACTTTAGATTTAAACGCTATACCACCCGAAACTTGCTCTGTTTAATATCAGCTTGTTTTTTTTTGGTTTTCAGGGCGGCTTTCTCCAGGTTTTGAGCCACTCTAAACATAGTGATTTTTGCTACTAAATCTATTGGTATGGGTTCATTCAATGGAAATTGTACTGATCCTTTGGCACTTTTATAACTCGAAATTTCTTCCTTAAATGCTTCAATACCACCATTGCCTGGGTAAAAGCCAATATGATTTTTATAGCCAGCAAAGTGTACCAGATTTCCTTTCAAATCAAAAGTAGGTATGGCGTAACTTATTTTTTCGGTAGCGCCCGGTGCGGCTTTTTGAATGACTTCCCGAATCAATTGAAGTTTTGCTCTGGTTTCTTCCGGAAAGTCTGCAATGTAACTTTCAATATCGGTTTTTTTTGTATTCATCGCGTTGCTTTTTCTTGATCAAAGTTAAAGGTGTATTCCAGTATCTGGAAGAGTAAAAGCGGCATTTTTTGGCGGTATTTAAGACAATTGCGAACTTATACTAGAATAGTTTTACACCAACGCCAATGCTTAGTGTGCCGAAATCTTTAGCAGATAATTTATCCCGATTAAAAATATGAATGTAGGCAAGCTTTGCTGTTAACCTTTTCGATTTTGAAAAATAAAAGCCAAATGTGGGTTTAATGCCTAATAAAACTTGATCACCAATAAAACTCGGACCTGCAGCTATCATAGTATAAATCTCAGGAATAGGGGAGAAAGTAGTGCCGGCAAACACGTTTATCATTTCATTCACAGTATGATCTTGTGTTGGAAAACTGCCATCTGGATTTAACCTCAATACCTTATCGTCTTCCAGATACCAATCTCCGGTAATTTCAAGCATAGGTTTTAGTTTAGTTTTTGTGTTGGCCGTTGCCTGCATTCCTAATCCAAAACCCCAGGGATTATTGCCTTTGGTTTGGTCGGAAAGCGTTTTGTTGTACTGGGAAAAGAGATAAAGTGAAACTTTTCTCGGCACCTGGCTAAACGCCTGAGAAAATGCAAAACTAAAAAATGAGAATAAGATAATTTTTCTGAGCATAAATTTATTGTTAGGTATAAAGCGTACTAAACTTTCAATACACCACGAAAGCCTCTGGCGCCGTAGTAAGATTCTGCTCCGTTGTGGTAAGTAAACACTTTACCATATCGTCGATCACAGAAGATAGCGCCACCAAGTTTTCTGATATCTTCCGGGGTCTTCACCCAGCTTGATGTTTTTAAATCAAATTTGTCCAGTTGCTGTAATTGCCGATATTCGTCTTCGGTAAGTATTGCAATGCCCATTGCTTTTGCTGCCCCGAGAGCGTTATTTTGAGGCTTATGTTCTTTTCTTGATTCCCAGGCATCGCGATCATAACAAAAACTTCTCCTTCCTTTAGGACTTTCGGCGGCACAATCGAAGAAAATATATTCGCCTGTATTATCATCAATAGCTACTACATCTGGCTCACCACCGGTTGCTTCCATTTGATCTAGCGACCATAATTTCTCAGGATGAGCTTCAAGCCTTGCCTGTACATCATCCCATGAGATATGTTCATGGCGATGCTTGTTTTTTTCAAATCTGGCTTTTAAGATATTTAATAAATTTTCTATTTGCTCTGGCGAAAGTGTTCTGTGATTTGAGCTCATAATAGTTGATGAAGTATATTTTGATTCAAATAAAATTAGCAAAATTATTTATAGCCCACAACCTGTAGTTGATTGAGGGATATAATAGAACTTAACAGATATTACATAAAAAATGCCCTGCGTAGCTTTGCAGGGCATTAGAAATTTTATTGAAGAATTAATCTACCATGGACTGATTCCTGATTCATCTTCAATATCATTACTGAAAAATTGTCCGGTTGGTCCGTTTTCATCTGTTAACGTATGTTTAATAATGAAACTGGCTGCGCTTTCTACGGTTCCGGGGCCGCTGTGGTGATTGAAGTCTGTTGCGGTATAACCTGGATCAATTACATTAACTTTAAATGCTGAATCCTTTAACTCATAAGCTAAAACAATGGTGTAAGCATTTAATGCCGATTTCGATGGGCCATACGCGGCCGCTTTAACCTGATAATACTTCCAGCTTGGATCGCTATGCAACGTTAATGAACCTAATCCTGAAGTAATGTTGCTGATTCTTGGCGCATCAGATTTTTGAAGCAGATCCAAAAAAGTTTGGGTAACCTGGATTACGCCAAAAAAATTGGTTTCAAAAACTGCTTTAATGTCATCAACAGCAGTTTCCGTTGCGGTTTGAGGATTCACACCTAGAACGCCAGCATTGTTGATTAATATATCCAGTTTTCCCTGTTCCTGCTCAATGATATTTTTCGCGGCAATAATCGAATCAGCGTTCGTCACATCAATTTCAATGGCTTTAATGTTTTCAAATCCTTCTTCGGTTAACGTACCTATAACTTCGTTACCTTTTGCAAGATCGCGGCTACCTAAATAAACGAAAATACCTTGTTTTGATAATTGTTTGGCTGTTTCCAAACCGATACTTCTATTGGCTCCTGTTATTAATGCTGATTTCATTTTCTTATCTTTTAATTAATGATGTAAAGCTGCGGCTTTAAAAACTGAAATCATTTGCCATTTGGCAAAAAGTGTTCTAGCGGATATTTTTTCTGATTCTACTGAGCGAAGATTGGGTAACACCCAGATAAGAAGCAATATAAGATAGTGGAATCCGGTTAACTACAGTGAGATAGATTTCTAGAAATTTCAGGTAACGGGTAGTTGCATCTTCGGAAACTAAAGGACTTCTTCTTTCTACTTTTTGCATTAAAGCTCTGGTGGTAATTTTATTTACGATGGTGTCCCAACCTACAATGGTTTGCAGAAGCTCCAGCCAGTCTTTCCGTTGGAAAACAATCATTTTACAGTCTGTAACTGCCTGAACGTAAGCACTGGAACAAATTTCATTATTGAAACTCTCCAAATCGACAACAAGATTATTTTCTTCAATAAAATATTTAGTGATTTCCTCTCCCTGGTTATTATAATAGCAAACGCGTAAAATTCCATCGACAATAAAGCCAACCTGGCGGGCAATTTTTCCAGCTTCAGAAAAATATTCATCTTTTTTAAGTTCCAGCGTTATCGATTTACCGGCAATAAAATCTATTTGTTGCGGATTGAGATTTCCAAACCTTAAGATGAAGTCAAACAATTCTTTCATGCGCACAAGGTAGCTAAAGAAACAAATAAAGAATTTGCCATTTGGTAAAAAGTTGGTTTGTTATTCGGGCTCTAGTTTTTTGGGATGAAGGAGAAGAATTAAAAAAACAACTAATCCTCAATGGCTTCAATGCCCTGATCCTTGAGTTTTGCCAAGGCTGCTTTCATAGTTTCAATCTGTGCCTGAGGATGGCCCTGCCAAATTGTAATCTCGGCGATCACTTTAAATGGATCTTTTGAACGGTAAGATTTGGTTGGGTTACCCGGGAACTTTTTATCCGTTAAATTAGGGTCGTCCTCAATATCGCCGGTAGGCTCAACCACGTAAATTCTTTCTTTTGCATCGCCCAAAGCAAGTTCTGCACCCCAAATTGCAGCATCTAAGGTAGCAGAAAGGTAGATGTATTTAGCTGCTTTTTTTTGCCCGTAGTTGGAACTAATTCCCACGTTAATCAAATCTCCTGGCTTTAAATCAGCCTTGGTACCATGAAAATAAGCCTGCGCAAAGGGACTGTGAATGGTTGTTGATTTAATATCCATACTGTTGTTGTTAAGAAAACAAGAAATTATCGTCTTCGCGAAATATGTTCGTGTACCCATTTTGCCTCTTCATCCGGGCTTGTTGTTTCCAACGTACTGATTACTCTGCTGAAAGTTGCCTGAGGAAAATCATAGGGTTTGCTATCTTCAAAATACGGACCAACCACTCCCAAAATCCAACCGTCTTTTGCTGCCCAATGTGGCTCGAGCGTTTTATATTTAAAAACTTCATAAAAAACCATGTGGCGTTTTCCATCAAAATCAATGCCCACCCGCTTAATGTGTTCAATTTCATCAGGGCATGTGCCTAATTCTGTAGGAAATTCTAACCAGTTCGCCAGATTACTTTCAGCTGCTTTTTCAATCGTAACTAATTCTCCTGGGAACAGCGATAATTTTTGATGTTCACTTAACAATTGATAAGTCGTTTCACGGGCAAGCAGATTTTCGGCATAAGGCCTTACTTCCGTAGGCGTAAGTTCTGTCCCCGTATTGAGCTTATCATAAAGCGGTTTTACCCTGTTAAAACGGAGGTCATTCAGTTTTCTGTGTTGTCTTTTTATAATGATCATGCGGTAAGTCCCGATGATAATTACCGCTAAAATAATCAAACCCAATATGGGTAAAAATGAATTCATTCGGATTAGGGTAAATACTTTGACTTCAAAATCGAGATGCTCAAATTTTGATTATCCAATCCTAAAGATAGAGAAAATGTTAAATTTAACTTCCACTTTTGCCGGTTTTCACATTTCCAGCCCTTGAGAAATTGGCCATAATTAATCCTTTTGGCGTAACAACACTCTCTTTAAGGGTAAAAGATGCTGGAATGGCACCATCAATAAATAATTTTTTTCCTTTTCCGAGTGTTAGTGGATGAATAAAAAGCCATAATTCATCAATCAGATCATTTTTTAACAACAGTTGAATAAGTTCGCTGCTACCCCAAACTTGTAAGTCTGATCCATCTGAATTTTTGATTTGTTTAATATCTTCAATTCCGTTAATAAAAACTGTATTCTGCCAATCAGATTTTGTAACTGTAGTCGACAAGACATATTTTGTTACCGCATTTATGCTTGGCCAGTAGTTGGTATTCTTAGGCCAGTAATCTTCCCATATTTTGAAAGTTTTTCTACCCAATAGCAGATCAGAAGGTTGCATTAACTTCTGCATTACCTTCCCCGATTCCTCATCATTGAAAGGTGCACTCCAGCCACCATATTCAAAGCCTCCTGATAAATCTTCTTCAGGTCCACCTGGCGCTTGCATCACTCCATCTAAAGTGATCATCGATAATACTGTTATTTTTCTCATAATATTTAACTCCTTATTTTCTATCTTTTTGATTTAGAAAGTATAAGTTAAATATCTACAAATAAAATGCGCTTTCAACTATGCAAATACGGCAATATTGAGGGTTCAATGCGACAGGTTAATAAGTGTTCTATAATGAAAACTACTTATTATTCTTATCATAAAACTCAAAGAAATCATTCAATCTGAATATTTTAGTGAGGAAAGCATAATCTTGATTCATGCGATTGTAATTCTCAATAGCAGGTTCCTTATCATCAATATTACCTTTTCCTAGAGTTCTATCGGGGATAAATAATGCAGTCGTCACTTCCGGCTCTCCAAGCAACGAATAAATTTCCTTGCCTTCTACCTGATAAGCCTTGAATTTGCTGCTCAAGTCTTTTTTTGTGTAAATGATGTTATAGATAACGTACTTCGATTTTGTTGGATTAATTACCCCGTATTCAGTTGGGTCGAGATGCAAATCCTGGTCGGCGATTTGGTATGCTTTGCAACTAATTTTATGATGACCAATTTCCAGATCGATTTTTTCAAAAGAATTAGCGGGAATTTCGTAATCTGTACCATCAATGGTTACAGCCAGTGGCTTACCGGTAGGATTATCAATCAGTGTGGTTCCGTTCAGTTTTGTCTTCCATACTACCTCATATAAACCATAAATAATAAATGCAGCTAATACACCCACCAATAAGAAGATGTGCGCTTTTGTTAATTTTTTATTTTCCTGGTTGGTTGCGTTTGCCATAACAATAAATTAAAATATGTTTAATAATTCTAAAATAAAGTTTCTATTTCAACCCGTCAGGCTACATTTTAAATTCGCTTCATTTGCTTAATGATTCGTAAAGAATGGATTATTATTTGCAATAACCGGGTGAGAATGTTTAAACCAGGCTTTCTATCAATGGCTCGTATCATTTAAAAACTTTTCTATCATTGGCACTACCAAATCACTTTCCTTAAAGTTAGGTTTGATCGTCGTAATTTCTCCAATATATTCACCATGTCCTCCCGGGATAATGGCCAACGATGAATTTGAAATTAAATGATGTAAGTTGATGGCATGTTCAGGTGTGATCACATCCTTATCGCCGATGATGATTAGGGTTGAGGATTGAATCGATTTAAGCTGCTCATCTGGAATGTCTTTAAAATTTACCATTCTGCGGGCATCCTTATCATGCATGTTTTGCAGGCCATTTTCATTTGCGGCAACTGCTTTATAACCTTTTTTTAAGGCTTCCGGCATATTATCCAGTCTGGCCTGTGCCATAAAATCCCAAAACCAGTTGGGCACACCGTTTCGTTTGGCTAATGCAGAGCCTAAAATCAGTTTGTTAATCAGTTTTGGATGCCTGATGGCAAGCTGTAAACAAGTTGTTCCGCCATTACTAAAGCCAAAAAAATCGGCTTTTTTGATATTGAGATTTTTGAGGAATGTAGCTACATCATCGGCATCCTGCTCAAAAGTCAACTCAGCATTACGGTCGCTCGTTCTTCCATGCGCCTGTAATTCAACAGCAATAACTTTTCTGTTTTTAGCCAATAAGGGGATGAGTTTTTCGAAATTCGTCTGAATGGTTGAACCGCCACCATGTAACAACACAATCGGTTTTCCTTCACCGTATATTTCATAATACATTCTCAATCCGTTCACTTCAGCATATCCGCTAGTGAATGTCAAATGATCATTGCTCTCCTGTTTCATTTTCAATGTCTCAATTTTTTGTCTGTAAGATGGAAATGTAAACATCACCAATGAAAAAAGCAATACGATGGATTTCATAAGTTTCCGCTATCTGTCTCACTATTGATTTCAATCATAAGAGCGTGAATGTTTACCATCCCGATTTCAAGTTTAGTTGTGAGCTGCTCGCCGATCACACTGCCGGCTCGAAGTTTACCATCCATTCAATCCCAAATTTATCTCTAAACATTCCAAAATACGATCCCCACATACTGTCGTCAATCGGCACTTCAACAGTTCCGCCTGCTGAAAGTGCCTGAAATAGCCGATCTGCTTCTTCACGACTTTCGGCACTTACAGAAATTTTTGATCGGTTTTCATTTTCATCTACTTTACCCATAAAAGCCGGAACATCATTACCCATTAGCGTATTATGGCCAATAGACAAAGCAATGTGCATGATTTTATCTGCCTCACTTTCATCTACCGGAAATTCTTCACTTGATAAATCTTTAAAACGAACAATTCTTTGGAACTCGCCGCCAAATGCTGATTTATAAAAATTAAAAGCTTCTTCGGCATTGCCATTGAAGTTAACGTGTGGATTAATAATTGCCATAGGTAGTATTTTTGTTAGTTTATAAAGATGTTAAATATACATTAGTTAATGTAAAGGTGCTAAAATCAATGTGTTGATTATCAATCTCTTTAGATGGAAGAAAGTTAAATTGGGTTAATAATTTAGCTGAAGCATAGTTTTGATAATGGGTTACGGCCAGTATTTTCTGAAATTTTAACACCTTAAAAACATAGTTGATCACCTTTTCGATTGCTTCGCTCATAATTCCCTGGCCTTGAAAACGCTTCAGGAGTTCGTAGCCAATTTCAACACTGGTTTTATCATTCGAAAAATCAAACAGACAGATGGTACCAACAAATTCTCTGGTTTCGGTGAGGGTAATGGCCCAGTAAACCGAAATATTGTTTTTGATGTTCGCATTAATAACATTGATGAACCTGATGGCATCTTCTATCGTTTCGGCTGGTTTCCTGTCCAGAAATCGGTTAATTTCTTCGTCAGCACGCAAAGCGAAAACATCTTGCTGATCGGTTAATGATAATTGCCTGAGTGTAAGTCTTTCACTTTTCAAAACAGGAAAGGGGTTAAAACTGATATTGGCCATTTTTTTAGCTTTGGAAGTGTTTGCAACCTTATCCATCCTAATTAAGCGGAAAATTAATGATATCGCTTGAAGGAAGGTTGATTCCTTTTGTAGATCTAAGTCGTTTACCTGCATGAACATTCATGGTGCTCACTTATGTATCTAATTGATTCCAAACAAAGGTCTTTCAAAACCTCCAGCTTAATATCAGAAAGTTTTTTGACGTAAATACAAGCTTTACTCATTTTGAATTTGCCAAGGTTTGGAAGCAGCAATTTACTTACTTCTGTTTCAGCACAAACATATAAAGTAAGTGCATTTTTTCTCGGCGAAAAACCAATAATAGGCGCATCGCCTTCATGTCCGCTGGCGTATTTGTAATGATAGTTACCAAAACCGATAATGCTTGGCCCAAACATTTTAGCTTCTTCGGCCGACCATTCTTCCATCAATTTAATCAGTTGAAAACTATCAGCTTTTTTTTGCTCGTTATCAACATAAGCGTATATAAAATCGGCTACATTTTGTCCGGTATAAGTTGTTTTTGTTTTTGCCATAATATTGATTTAAACTACTGCCTTAGAATTTTTTCCATCTTTTTTCCTTTAGCCAATTCATCAATCAGCTTATCTAAATACCGTATTTGTTTAGTTAAGGGTGTTTCAATATCTTCAATGCGGTAGCCACAAATTACACCTGTTATTAACTGTGCATTTGGATTTAATGCTGCTTTATTGAAAAAAGTTTCAAATGTGGCTTTATCTTCTATAAGTTTTTGCAGCTTTTGAATGTCGAAACCTGTAAGCCACTCAATAACCTGATGTAATTCTGCCAACGTTCTGCCTTTGCTTTCTACCTTTTTGATGTAATGTGGGTAAACCGATGCAAAAGTGATGTTTGCAATCCGCTCATCGTGTTCAGGGGTTGTTTTCATATCCAATAGTCAATGCCTGTTACAATTCATATTGTTGGCACATTTTAATATTCTTTTAACTAAGATATTGAATTTACTAATTTTTACGATTTCTTTTCTTTTTTTGATATGATGGCTTATTCATTTAGTCTGGAAACTCATAACAGCTTGTACATTATTTGATAGGAATATATATGTTCAGCTTCAGCTTTTTCCGCAGAGCGACACCAGCACAGCTCGACCAGGAGTTAATCCATTTATTTAAATTGCGTTTTGAAATATTTGTATTTTTTTATCCATTGATTATTCTCATAAACTTCCTCGTAGCCTTTTACAATGAAACTATTGTCTGTTTTCCAAATAATTTTTTCGACTGCAAAATCAGCAGAGCGATAGCTCGCATATTCACTTAAATAAGTTTTGGGATTTGATTTATGATTTATTTTTAAAATTCCAATGTCGCAGTTTTTATGCTCATAAACCGCGTTGTAGAAATAAACAAAGTATTTATTATTGATGGATGGAACTGGTAAGGCTACACTCGCATCACCAAACGAAATGATATTATAGTTATAGTCATTCAAACTATCTAATAAAAATAATTGACTAAAGTTTAAATTTTCAGACGTTGAATGTTCTGTAATGGCATAAAGTTTAGTAGCCGGATAATATCCTGAGAACTCATATCCGCTCCAACCCAATTTTCCACCGTAATCATTATATTTCTTAAACTTATGCTTTTTTAGCCTTGTTTGAATGTAAAAGTAATTCCCTTCTCCTTCAGGCTTAAAAGTTTCAATATATTTTTTCTTTTCAAGAGCTAAAAACTCAGCTTCATCGGCAGTTTCGAAAATTAACTTCGGCAACTTTTGGTATGTTTCACCATAGCCAATATTAATATGTTGATTTCGGCTAGTTTTTAAAGTTGGTTTTTCCGAAGACCAACTACCTTTAGAAGTTGTGTCGTTACTCTGAATGGTATGTGTTTTTTTTGCAGATTTTACAGGTGGTGGAGGTATTTTTTGCTGAGCAAATGAACAAAAAGAAAATGAAAGCAATATTGCGATCGAAATTTTTGACATCCACTTAATGTGAAAAAGATTATTCCGTTTATTTGATCTGTTCATAGTGTTATCATTTTAGTGAATTCTCTTTTTACAAACTTTCCTTTTTTATCGAAGTATTTCCATTCGCCAACCTGTCAGGACTAATCAAATCTATAGTCATATTTCCTAAAAAGTTAGATTAATTAGCATTCGAATAGGTTTTACAAAAAAAGTGTCAGGATTAAATTTTTATTCGTTTTCTATTCTCTGATAATAGGAACCAGAATCATTGACAGAGGAGAATGAATCCAATGGTGGTGCGGCAATTTTTTTCGATGAAGTTGAGGATTATGAATTTTAGTTCAAGACTAAAATCTATTTTCAAAATGATAATATCAGGTCAATATCCACGGCAATTAGTGGTGATCACTCGTCGATTATATCACCTGCTCGAAATGACCATTCAATATGTTTATCTAAATCCTGTCGTAAAAGCATATTTAATTGTGCAGCGTGATGTTGCGTATGTCGCATATTATAAAGTAAAATTTCCAAAATAGGATAATCCATATCATATGGTTGATCTCCCTCTTTAAACCTTTTATTCAATTCATCAGCTGTTAAACTGAAAATTATTCGTTTGCACTTCGCTCTAATTTGTTTAAGGTATTTTATTATTTCTTGTTTGCTATAAATTTCATCGGGTATTAAATCGCCAATAGCTTCTTTTGGTCTTTCTGACGGCTCTTTTTGTGTGAAAGAAAGTAGCGGAGAAAAATCTTGTGGTGAAATTGTAGAATAATAGTCTAAAAAAATTGTACTGTGAAATGCTATAAAATAAAATCGTTTATTCATGAGAAAATAATCGTCGGGGCAATTTGAAATGACGTTTAAAAGCATATCTATACTTGCCCCAAGTTGATTCCACAGTATTTCCTTTATTGAGTGATCCATATTTTATCAATGTTTGCTATAGTTTTTGTATAAGGTTAAGCTAACTTTTGGAAGTTAGGATGATTTTAAGTCGCTGCTTGCGGCAGGCAGGGCGTTATAACTTGCTCGAAATTCCAAAACCTTTGCCAGCGGATTTTTTTTTAGTTAGCTTTTCTCGGAGCTTCCCGAGGAACATAATCTGGGTCGGTCCTGTATAAATAATCTGGGAAATTGATATCCCTTGAATGCATGCGTTAATGGAACCAACAGTTTTGTAAATTAGCTCAGCCATAACTTTTCATCTCGTTTTACGAGTAAAAGCTCATCATCATTTAAAAGCAAAAACCCGTATTCATAACAAAAGTGGTAGGTTTTTCCTGCCTGAGTGATATAGGTATGGGTATGATAGTCAAAATTGAACCCTACTGAATTGAGTTTGCTTTTCTTCATCTTTACTTTGCCATCGGGATTAAATTCAGCTAAAATTGCCCGGTTTTTCTTAAGAATCAGGTTAATTTTTTTAACCACAATAGAATAATCATTCTTTATGCGGTTGTTATAATTGTTTCGACAAGAATCGTCGCAGAATTTTTTATCGGCTCTGCCTACCAGGGCTTTGCCGCAATCTAAGCAAGAGCGGTCCATAATAATTTGATTTATTTATTATGGGATGATGTTTAAAACTAAAAAGAATTGTAAGCATTTCAAAATTGAACGTCAAAAATTTTAAGCTTTTGCTAGTCAATTAGATTTCGAAACAGGCAGTACGAGCAGCATTATCCGTTTTAAACGCTTATACACGACTATAAATGCTTAAACTCCGACTAAGTTTTACTGCTTGTTGCAACTTTGTCCTGTCGGTAGTTGTGGTGACTGCTGCTCGTTAAACATCAAGTTATTTAAATTTTAACATCATGGAAAGTACAATTAACAAAGTGGTATTGACTGGATTTGCAGGAGCAGATGCAGAATTAAAAAACCTGTCAGGAAATCAAAAATTAGCAAGAGTTAATCTGGCGGTAAATGAATATTTTAAAAGTGCTTCGGGTGAAGAGGTAAAGAAAACACAATGGTTTACTTTAACTTTTTGGAATGCCAAAGCAGAGCTGGCTTTAGCCCAGATTAAAAAAGGAACACAATTGACCATTGAAGGCCGGTTACAAACCGGAAGTTATGAAGCGAAAGATGGTTCAAAAAGATTTACTACAGATATTGTAGTGAGCGAATTAATTGTAAAGGAAATGGCATTAACGAACTAAGATCGTCACTAATTGAAATGCAGTAAATCAAATGGGTACTGCATTTCAATAAAGCTTTACAGCTAATCCAGAATAGAAATTGAGGCCTGCTGCAGGATTGTAATATCGGTTGCCTACAGCATTTAAATCGTTGCCCAAGCTATATTTTTCATTTAGAAGATTATTTATGCCTGCAAAAAATTCGATTTTTGTTTTGCCCATTTTTAAATCACGAATACCCGCTTTTAATTCTATCAGATGATATTTGTCTGCAAAAGCCGTATTGGCATCATTTAACGGAATCATACTGGTATAGTTATGTTGGGCAAAGAGATAAACGCCAATCTTTGATTCAAACAGTAAATTACTAACAATTACGTTTGCCGGAACCCCTGTGAGTTTGTTTCCTGTAAAATCAGTATTCCCATTTTGGAAATCACTGAAACGAAAATGACTGTAGCTATAACTGCTTCTCAGTTGAATGCCTGTTAAAAATGATTCTTCGTTTTTTATAATCCAGAAAGATGTTTCTAACTCAATGCCTTTTTGCCTGGTACCGCCAGCATTAATGAAAAATTCAGTATCGTTGGCGTTCAACCTTCTTACTATGGCATCACGAAGTTCAAACTGAAAAACATTTGCATTGGCATAGAAACGATTGTTCCTGCTGTTAAATCTTAGGCCAGCTTCGTAATTCCAACCCAGTTCGGCCTGGAGATTATTATTGATGTTATTATCTGAGGATCTTACCTCGGCAATGGTAGGTGGCGAATAACCTTTGCTGATGGAAGCTCTTAAAGAAAGGCTAGTGTTCAGCAAATACGAAGCGGCCAGTTTTGGCATCCATTGTTCACTGAATGTACGCTTTTGCTTTGCAACCGAAATAGGGAAGATGCTTTCGTATTTGTAATTGAAGAAATTGATACTTGAAGCAAGTTCTATTAAAAGTTTTTGACCTATATCAAAATTCAATCTCAAAAAAGCAAAATCCTGGTTGGCCTTTAACCAGTCTGATGCTTGCATTGCTGTTGCTTCGCCTGCATTGTTATTGAAATTTCGAACCTGGGTTTTGGTTCCTGCACTTTCAATACCTAGCTGGGCATTTACTTTTAAGTTCTCTTTTGCATGAATATATTCAAGAAATGTCCGCAAGCCCAAAGTGCTCTCATAACGTTTTTCGTAATTGGTTATAAACGGATTTTTGAAATCGGTATAAGTAGTGAAAATTGATACAACATGCTTAAAATTTTCAGATAGTTGATAAGTATTGGTTATGCCGGCAAATGTAGTTTGGTTATAAATGCCCGCCTGTTGGGTAACAGCACCGGGCAAGGTTGGCGTGGCGGGGCGGGCGGCTTGAGGGTCTTGCTGCATTTGAGTCAAGGTTAAGCCTCCTGGTGTTTTATAGCTTAAATCGCTGTAGAAAGCAAAAAGTTTCAAACTGCCTTTATTATTGTAATTCCAGCGGTGCAAAGTTTGCAGATATTTTCGCTCCATGCCACTATTCTGGCGATAGCCATCACTTCGCTGATAACCTTCTACGAGGCTGAAACTGTAATTTTTAAAACTTCTTTCAATATTTGCGGTCTGGTGAAACAGGCCATAAGATCCAGCAGTTAAGGAGGCTTCAATTTTATTTTGATCCAAACCAGCAGAACGGATTAAAACTGCACCTCCAGTGTTAGCGCCAAAAATATTAGCTTCCGGACCTTTATACACCTCAGCTGATTGTATCGCAGTGGGGTCAAGAGCATTCAGATAGGTATTTCCGCCGGCATCAGTTAAAGGAAGTTCATCAATATAGATTTTAATATTTCTAATGCCAAAAGGCGATCGCAACAAGCTTCCACGCAAAGATAAACGGTAGCTTCCCGGCGATCTTTCTTCCATTCTAACGCCTGTGATGGTATTAAACGAACTTACCAATGAGCTATTCTGCTGATTTTTGAGTTGGTTGCTGTCCAGTAATGTTACTGCAGATACCGACCTTAGCAGCGGTTGGGTATTATAATACCCCTGGATGACTACGTCCTTGAGCTTTCTGGTGCTATCAACTTTCGTAATTTGAGCAAAGCTAATGCCGCAACAAAGCAACAAAAGAGTAGTAAATGTAGATTTCAATATTTGTTGGTTTAAAAATCAAGCAAAAACATCCGCAGATAAATTAGTAATATCTGCGGATTTAAGGGTAAATTATTTTGCAGCCACTCGCCACACCACGCCGCTAACATCATCAGCAACAAGTAAAGCGCCATCTGGTGTCTGGGTAATTCCTACTGGTCTGCCATAAACTTCGGCTTTATCCTGATCAGCAATAAAACCAGTTAAAAAATCCTCTGGTTTTCCTGTTGGTTTTCCATCCTTAAAAGGTACAAATAATACTTTGTATCCCGCCAATGCCGAACGGTTCCATGAGCCGTGTTGCCCTATAAAAGCGCCGCCCTGATATTTATTAGGGAATTTTTTGTCTTTGTAAAAGGCCAAACCTAACGAAGCAGTGTGCGAACCAACCGGAACATCAGGAGCAATGGTTTTCTTAACCAATTCTGGATTTTTCCCTTTTAATCTCGGATCTTCATTAGGACCAAAATACGCATAAGGCCAGCCATAAAAAGCACCTGGTTTTACACTGGTAATGTAATCCGGAACTAAATCATCTCCTAATCCGTCTCGCTCGTTAACTGCAGTCCAAAGCATTTTGGTTCCAGGTGCCCAATCTACACCAACCGGGTTTCTTAAACCGCTGGCATAAATTTTTTCGCCTGTTCCATCTGGATTAATCTCTAGGATATTGGCTCTTCTTACCTCGTTTTCCATGCCATTTTCGCCAACATTACTTCCTGAACCCACTGTTACATAAATTTTGCTTTTGTCTTCGTTGGTAATCAGGTTTCTTGTCCAGTGATTATTGTAACCTCCGGCTGGCAAACTTAAAATTTTCTTCCCTGTTCCGGAGATTTTGGTGTCGCCTGTTTTATAAGGGTATTGCCACAAACCATCGGTATTGGCTACATAAAATGAGTTTCCGATGATTGTTACGCCATAAGGCTGGTTAAGACCAGATAAAAAAGTGGTTTTAATTTCCGCTACGCCATCTTTATTGGCATCACGGTATAATAAAATGGTATTGGCACTGGCACCAGCTACCTCCGATTTTGCCTTTCCGGTTACGGTGTTGGCAATTTTTTCCTTGGTACTGCGTTCCGAATTACTTAAAACAATCAAGACATCGCCGTTAGGAGCAATGTAAGTATTTCTCGGACTTTTAATATCGGATGCGAATTTTGTCACTACAAATCCTGCCGGCGCAACCGGCATTTTGTTCTCAGGCCAGCCGAGCACCTTACTAAACTTGTTTTTAGCTGCTGTGGTATCAGGTGCAGGCAGTTCTACTTGCTGGGTTTCTGTAGTTAAAGTTGTTGAATCGCCCTGCGGCTCAGAGGTTTTGTTTGAATTTGATTGGCAGCTTACTAAAACCGAAGCTGACAACATTGTTGCGTATAAAATCTGATTTTTCATAATTAATATTTTTCAGGAAATTGGGATATGTTTCACAGAAAATACAACAGAAAAAATGTGCAGATGTTTTTGAATAAAAAATACTGGATTGACTTATGATAAAAACAATCAAACCATAAATAACATTACAATGTTCCTTAATTCATTCGATTCTTTTATCTTTAGGCGATTTAAAAAAAAAGCTCGGTTTTTTATTTTAACCGATCAATAGTTAACCTTTTAAAGCAAAATCAATTTAAACATGTCAAATACATCAAAAATTATCTACACCAAAACCGATGAGGCGCCAATGTTGGCAACTTATTCACTTTTACCTATCGTACAAGCTTTTACCGCATCTGCAGGTATTGATGTAGAAACCAGAGATATTTCCTTAGCAGGAAGAATTTTGGCTAACTTTCCGGAGTATTTAAAAGACGATCAAAAAATTGGCGATGCTTTGGCTGAGCTGGGTGCATTGGCAACCACTCCAGAAGCAAACATCATCAAGTTACCAAATATATCAGCATCTATTCCACAATTGGTTGATGCCATTACCGAATTGCAGCAGCAAGGTTTTGCGTTGCCGAATTATCCGGATAATGCTCAAACTGAAGAGGAAAAAGCAATCAAAGCTAAATATGCTAAAGTTTTAGGTTCGGCGGTAAATCCTGTTTTACGCGAAGGAAACTCCGACAGAAGAGCACCCAAAGCGGTTAAGAATTATGCTAAGCAAAACCCACATTCAATGGGCAAATGGTCTGCAGATTCTAAAACCAAGGTAGCCAGCATGACAGAAGGCGATTTCTATGGTTCAGAAAAATCTACCACTGTTGAAACAGCTTCACAGTTTAAAATTGAATTTGTTGCTGAAGATGGTGCAGTAACTGAATTAAAAGGTCTTTCGCCATTAAAAGCAGGAGAGGTGATTGACAGCTCTGCACTTAGCTTATCGGCATTAAAAACTTTTGTTGCTAAAGAAATCGAGGAAGCTAAAGCGGCAGGCGTTTTGTTGTCAGCGCATTTAAAAGCAACCATGATGAAAGTTTCTGATCCAATTATATTCGGCGCCATCGTGGAAGTTTATTTTGCTGATGTTTTTACAAAATATGCCGATCTTTTTAAAACCTTGAATATTGATACCCGAAACGGTTTAGGCGATGTTTATGCAAAAATCGCAGGCAACGCACAACAAGCTGAAGTAGAGGCTGCTCTTGCTCAGGCCATTGAAAACGGACCGGCTTTAGCGATGGTGAATTCTGATAAAGGAATTACCAATCTGCATGTGCCAAGTGATGTAATTGTTGATGCATCTATGCCTGCTATGATTCGTACTTCAGGACAAATGTGGAATAAAGAAGGACAACCTGAAGATACCATCGCTTTAATTCCTGATCGTTCATACGCTGGGGTTTATACGGCTACTATTGACGATTGTAAAGCGAACGGTGCTTTTGACGTGACTTCAATTGGTTCGGTTCCAAACGTTGGTTTAATGGCGCAAAAAGCTGAAGAATATGGTTCTCATGATAAAACTTTCCAGGCAACTGCAAATGGCTTAATCCGTGTTACTGACGCTGACGGAAAAGTTTTCTTTGATCAAAAGGTTTCCACGGGAGACATTTTCCGCATGTGCCAAACCAAAGATGCGCCTATTCAGGATTGGGTTAAACTGGCTGTAAACCGGGCTCGTCTATCTGAAACGCCAGCGGTTTTCTGGTTAGATGAAAACAGAGCTCATGATAGAGAAATCATTAAAAAAGTAAATCAATATTTAAAAGATCACGATACTACTGGTTTAGATATTCGTATTCTTGCTCCAATTGAAGCCACTAAATTTACTTTAGAGCGTATTCGTAAAGGGGAAGATACCATTTCAGTTACCGGTAACGTATTACGTGATTATTTGACAGATTTGTTTCCAATTTTAGAACTTGGAACTTCTGCTAAAATGTTATCTATCGTTCCTTTGATGAATGGTGGCGGTTTATTTGAAACTGGTGCCGGAGGTTCTGCTCCGAAACACATCGAGCAGTTTATCCATGAAGGTTATTTACGCTGGGATTCTTTGGGCGAATTTTTAGCGCTTCAAGCTTCTTTAGAACATCTATCGCAAACACAAAACAATGCAAAAGCACAAGTTTTAGCAGATGCATTAGATGAAGCAAATGCTAAATTTTTAGCGGAAGATAAATCTCCAGGTAGAAAATTAGGAACAATTGATAATCGTGGTTCTCATTTCTATCTTGCTTTATATTGGGCTGAAGCATTAGCTGCACAAAGTAAAGATGCAGAATTAAAAGACAGATTTTCACCGTTGGCGAAAGCGTTAACTGAAAATGAATCGAAAATTAAAGAAGAATTAATTGGAGCTCAAGGTAAAAAGCAGGAAATCGGTGGTTATTATCATCCAAACGATGAATTGGCTGGAAAAGCAATGCGTCCTAGCGAGACTTTAAATGCTGCGTTAGCTGCGTTATAGTATTTGATTATTAGTTTAAATCCCCGGTTGATTAATTTCAGCTGGGGATTTTTTGTTATTTTATTTATTGGCGTGGAATTTATCTATTCCCGTTTAGTGGCATTATTCAAGATATAATTTTAAATATTTCGAACACCTGCTGGCCACGAATGATATTATCGTAGAAGCGGGTTTGCCAGCCGAAATCAAATTCCAATCTATTGCAATAAAAACACATTCCAAATAACATTGAGGGATACGATATAGATTTAAAATGCAAAAAAATGGGCGATCATAACGATCGCCCATCTAAAAAAAGATTGGTTAATTTAGTAAGCACCTAAATAAAAGCTGCCAGATTGGTTTTTTAATTTTGCACCTTTTGTGATGGTTTTTGTTTTATAATTAATTACATATAAGTTTCCATCAAGTCCATTTGGTGTTAAAGGAACATATACGTTATCACCTGCAAGACCAATATTCTGAAATTGACCAAAAGTACCAGTTAAAGCAGTTCCGCCGTTTTGCGCTGCTGTTAATCCAGAGTAACCACTATTGTTTTGATTTTCTGTAGTCAACCTGGTAGCAGTTTTAGCATTTAGATCTATTAAAGCCAAATATCCACCCTGAACACCTGTTTCTGTAAATAAAACAATTCCGATTCCATCCTTAATGTATCTCCAGGCGCTGATTGCCACATTATTCGATGTGCCTAGCGCTGTTTTCAGGTTGAAATTATAAGTGTTGTCATATTCACTTGTTGACGCGTTGATACGTAAAATCTGACTGCCGGAAGTTGCTGTGGCCTGATAAACGTTTCCATCAGTACCTACATATTGCGTCATGGTACGATATGAGTGGTTGTTTATCTTACTGATGTTCGGATCAACAAAAATTAATTTAGGATTAGCTAAAGAAGGATAATCTACAACCAAAGTTGCTGTACCCAATTCTCTTGTACCTGTAGACCAGGTCTGAGCAGTACCTGCAGTGTTAACACCAGATTTTTTAGTTACATCTGTTCTGGTCACGTTACAGCCAATAAAGATTTTTGTTTTAGCTGCATTTAATACCGGTACATCAATACGGCCAATTTGATAACCGGCTTTAGTTTGTTCTGCCGTAAACGGAATGGTAAATTCTGTTTGACGGGTAATTTGAGGATCATTTAAATTCAGTACCGCTATTTTCGCTGTGCTTTTCACATCAACAAAGTCAGCACCCGCACCTGTAGCTGGAGCACCCGTTGTAACTGAAGAGGCAAAAACGCCAATACCAATGCCGTCAGCAGCGACTACCCAGCGAGGAGCAGTACCCAAAATGGGTTCGGTATTTACCTCCTCACGCGTATCGATGAAGTTTTTATCACCCTCTACTTTATATTTATTAAAAATACCACCATCTGTACCTGTATACTGAATGTTGTACAGGAAATTTCCATTAGCAGAACCCTGAACACGGGCAGTACGCTGTGATCTTAACCCGTAGCCATTGGTAAATACATTTACCTCGAAGTTTGGGTTAATTGCCTGAGCTGTTGTAATGGCAAAAGCCCTTGTACCGCCATTTCCTGCGGTTCCTTCAGCATCTGGAAAGGCAGCAGTTAATGTGATGTATTTTCTATCCCAGATGTCAGCTCCTGAAACTCCTGTTTCTGAGGTATCTCCGCCATCTTTTTTACAAGCAGTGAGCGCACTGATTGCTAGAACGGAGCCGAGGATTGCGGTTTTTAATAAATTAGTTTTCATACGTTATTTATTTAAAATTATTTATAGTGTAGTTTAATTTGAAATAGAATGCCCTGCCGGGTTTTTGAACGCCAAAGTTGTCATACACCTCCGCGTTCAGCATATTTTTACAATCTATGCTGGCTACGAGTTTTCCGCTTGGGAAACGGTAACTTGCGCCCAGGTCATGTGTAAATTGATTTGGCGTTGTGAACCATTCTGATTCGATCCAGATGGTGCTGAATGAGGCTACGTAGCCCGCATTATAATATACGTTCATCACCGATTTCTTTTGAAAAACGTTGTTGAAACGATATTGAAGGTTACCATTAACGGTAAAAAAGGGTTCGTTTGGAACTTGTTTGTTGTATAAGCTATTTGGATTTCCACGCTCATCAAGTTCTACTTTATAAAGCGAATTAAATTTTGAAAAGTTAAGCATGGCATTGAGTCGGTTGTTGTAGATATAGTTAACTTCTGCCTCAAAACCTACCGATTGAGTTTTGGAAAGGTTTACAAATTGCGTTACCTGAATATCTTCCACCTGATTCTCCCGACCCTCAATTACCGGGTCGATTCGCGTTTGCTGAATAATTTTATCATAACCATTCCTCCAAAACGCGTTTCCATAAAGAGAGAACTTATGCTGATCAGCTGTAGCAAACTGGTATCTCCCGCCAAGGTTATAATTAATAGCGAGTTCTGGTAAAATCGCAGGATTAGGCAGTAAATTATTTTCAGGCTCTCCGTAAATGTGTCTGTCGGTCGGCATGATAAACGATTTTTCAGCAGAAAGGATCAAAAAGCCATTGCGTATGGCTTCGTAAGAAAGTGTACCGCCAAATCCTTTATTATCTCTGGTGGTGGTGCTGTTTTGATAGATCAATTGGCCGTTAACTTCATTTTTTGGTCTGTTCTGATCTGTTTGATAGACGGCATATTTACCGAAAATGTTGGTTTTTAGCTTGCCTTTAAAAAGCTCGGCCTCATAGTTCATCGCAAAGATGTTGGTGGTTAACCCGTTCTGAGTAATCCACCTGCTTCTTTCCGGGATCAGTAGATCCTGATCATTGCGGTCAGATTGTTCGAACTTATGGTTGAAGGATACCCTGTGACCTGAAACAATCGTGTAGGCCAGGTTCGATCTGATATTGGAAATCTGACGCTCGATATTACTCATCACGGCTATTCCTTGTTGTCCCTGCCCCGGGCTGTAACCATAAGTTTCTGGTGGACCCTCAGAATTTTTTACCAGTAAAGTGCCATCCCAATTATATTTCAGGCTAACGGTATCTTCCAGATAGGTTGTTCTTCTGCTGTGCACCGCATTTACGGTAAGCGCAAGTCCATCAACTAAAAAGTTATTCTTATTGTAATTTAAACTAAAAACATGTGCCTGGTATTTGTTAAATCGGCCAAAATAAGGCTTCGTCATGGTTATTCCATGAGGAATTTGTTTGTAAGAATCAGATACATTATAGCCAACGAAAAACTGATCGGCCCATTTCACATTGGTAAACCCAGCCTCAAATCGTCCGCCAACAGTTTCAAATTCATCATTCGGTCGTCTGGTTCTATAGTTTCGAACAATTCTTCCGCCAGGTAAAGTATATTTTGAAAATTTACCCCACATCTCATAATTATTATCGGAGTGACTGTAAAAACCGGAAGCCCTGGCCGTGAAACCATTTTTTTGATTGCGATACAAAGCGCTCACATCAGCCCGGTAAGTATTAAATGATCCATAAGACACCGCTGCAGTAATGTTATTGGCAGAGGCATCTTTTTTCATAATAACGTTTATGGCGCCACCAACATAATTTCCACTTAAATGAGATGGGAGCACACCTTTGTATACTTCGATCCGTTCGATCATAGATGGGGGAATATTATTCAAATTAAAAGAAGAACCATAAGTGGAGATTTCAATCCCATCCAGAAAAAGACCGATCGTACTGCCCGACATTCCGTTTAAGTTGTATTCTATCGGCGAGCCTTCGCCACCGTTCTGTCGAACACGCACACCAACCGCCCGGTCTAAAAGTTCATTTGTGGTAAGATTTCTTAGGGATGCTTCCTTGGTTTCGATAATCGACATGGCAAAGCCGCTGGTTTCCATTTTTCGTTTTTCCGTTTTGCCTGCCACACTTACCTCTTGCAAATCACGATCTACATGCTCCTTTACTTTGGTGTTAAAAGTTACGTTTGCAGCATTAATATTAACCACTTGAATCTTCTGCTCAGACATTACTGAGCTGATTAACAAAGTGTAATTACCATATTTTAAGCCTTTGAACTCATATTTTCCCTTTTCATCAGTCATGGTGCTGCGGCTTAGCTCTTTGATCGTTACTGTTGCCCCATCCATCGGCTGCCCGTTGTGATTTGTTATTTTACCTGATAGGCTAGATGTTTGCGCAAATGCAACAACAGAAAGGCAGAAAGTAAGAACACTGAGTAAAAATATTTTCATTGATTAGTTTGTAACTTTTTCAAGTTGTTCTTTAGAATAGGTCTTAATAAGAATAACTTTGCGCAAAGATAAATTCTGGATATGACGCAATCGGAAGAAATAGTAACGCAGGAGGGAGTTTCTCAAAAAGCTTTGGAAAGTGTGTTTCTATACAATAGAGATATGGAGGTAAGTTATCGAAGTTACATAAGCGACCCTAAGAAACTTGAGATCAGGCTTAGCCATCCTGATGCTTCGCAATTGGTTACTTTCCAAATGATTTTTGTATTACAAGGAACTGTCAGGCTGAACCAGTCGGGTGGTGGAGATTATTGTAAGCAAGTCGATCAACACCAGCACAATATTTACCGCACCTCTTTTAAGTCAAGTCAGATGTTGGTAGATGCTGCGGATGATGTTATTTGTATCAATATCAGCCCTGCTTTTGTAGATCGGTTTTTGCCAGGTGATCATATTGCCTACCAGCGTTTGTGGCTCGAGGATCAATCAAAAAATCCATTCCCACTGTCAGAAGTTAATATGCAGATTAGCCCCGAAATCAGTGCTATTCTGCAGCGTCTGGGTAATGCAAAACACAGTGCGTTTTCTGACCAGTTATTGCTCGAATCGAAAGCAATTGAGCTTTTTGCGCTGCAAATTTCACAATTCGAACAGATGCAAATGAATAAAGCGGAGCCAAAACTTAAAGCATTAGAGGTGGAGCGAATGCATCAGGCCCGTGAAATTCTGATTGCCCAAACGGGTAATCAACTTTCTTTAAGGGCACTGGCACACCTTGTTGGCACAAATGAATTCAATTTGAAACGCGATTTTAAAGCAGTTTTTGGCAAAACAGTTTATGCTTATCTGAATCAGCATAAAATGGAACAGGCAAAAACCATGTTAATGGAAGAGGATATCACTGTTGCCGAAACCTCTAAAAAAATGGGCTACAAACATGCCACCCATTTTACAAATGCGTTTAAGAAATATTTTGGTTTTTTGCCCAATAAAATTAAAACCGGTAAACTTTCCATGTTGCTCTTTCTCGAAGATTTTGTAGCCTTTTTGGAAAGTTTCAACTCCGTAGCGATTTAGTTTATCTCCTGTTTGGTACAAAATTTTCTTCGTAGAAAAAACCATACGAGAAGGGAATTGTTATAACCTTAACTAAAATAAGGAGACCAATACCATGGCAATTAACGAGAACAAAGGATCACAAGATAAAATACACAGTACTACGGAAAACCCGGAAATTAATAAGGAAAATTTGGCTTACGATAAAAATAAGCAAAGTTACGAGTTAGACGTAAAAGGTACCGATAAAGATTATGATCATCCGATGGGATATGAAACTGTTGCAGCAGGTGCCCGTGATGATGATTCGACATATGATGAAGCAAACCCTTATGTGGGCGATGAGTATGCGAGAAATGAAGAGATTGCTGAAGATAACCTGGATGAGTTAGGGATGCATGTGGACAATGGAGAAAGCGTAAAGCTTAGTCCGGAAGACGAGATCCTGGCACGTACAGATGAAGATAATCGTGATGATTTAGATGAGGAAGGCTACCCAATTAATGATGCACCGGAAAAGTAGAAATAAATAATTCTTTCAATGATCGCCAGATGATGGCGTATTGATTAAATAAAGGCAGGCTGATGTAAACATTGGCCTGCTTTTTTTTATTATGATTGATTTTGCATCTGGCTGATGATTGCAGTTTTCCAAAAATTTCTATTGTTCACTACAAATTTCTCTTCATCACCATCTTTTAAAATCAGTTTTATTCCATTAGGCACTAATCCTAATGTATTGAAGTATGTAATTTCTTTAATCTCCTCAGTGTTTATGATGAAAGCATGGTTCTGAATATTGAAGCCATGCGATTTAAATTCTAATTTATCTTGAAGTAAATAAAGTTTGCCGCCAACCGCCTCTGCGTTTTTAAAATGATTGGCACCGCCCGAGTGAATGATATCACGCTCATCAACACCAGTAATTTGGGTTTGCTGTTTTACTTTTTTTGAGTTAATAAAAAAGTACATCAAAAGGCCCCATAGAAAACCGGCAATCGGCGCTGCAATTAGTGCATAACCTATCCCATTCATCAATGCCATGATCACTCCAAACAAAATGGTAAAACCAATTGAAGAAACCACCAAAGCCTTTAAGGTCGCTTTTTTATCATCATTCATAAACTATGGATTAATGTCTAAATTGAACCTTTTACGCAACTCATCAAGTTTAGGGTTTTTGTTTACCAGGTAATCATATTTTTCCCGATTGCCATAAAGCCGGTTCTCAATTTTCCGCTCCACTTGTTTAAAGGTTATATCTACTGCGAAATTTTGGAGGGTATTCCGTAAATAGTTCATCAGCTCAACCGATTCCTGAACCACGAACTGTTCCTGAGTTTTGCTCTCTACTGAAATCTCGATTAAAGTAGGATTGACAAGGGTTGGGGCAAAGTTATTTAAAATGGTAAAAAGGTTAATCTTATCTGCCGCTTTTAGTATCTGGATATAGTTATTCCACACTTCTAGTAACCGGTCATAACTAAAAGATTCGCGGGCTTCTCCGGTTACGGTTTTCGGACTTCCATCATCCTCACCAGCTGCAAGTCGCTCCAAATCATTTAAAGATGGAATCAGTGTGCCAACAGTTTTTTTCGGGATATTGATGCTGATCGAAGTTGCAGATGAAATTGCAGGCTTTGAATTTTCCTTCGGTTTATCTAATGGAATACTTACCGGAACTTCTGTTTTCGGAGTGATTATAGCTACTGGTGGTGGGTTTTCACTTTCTGCTTTAAGCTTTCCGCTTTCGGCCTGCTCGGCTACGACATTAGTTTTTTTTTTATCCTGATCTCCGTCAGTTGCTGTGTTACTTGTGCTTAAAGGTTGTTGTGCTAAATGTACTACCGATCGGATATGGCACATTTTAATTAATGCCAGTTCTACCTGCAGCCTTTGGTTTTTAGAGTTTTTATAATTTAAGTCGCAGGTATTTGCCAGATTTAAAGCAGTTAACAAAAAGGAAAGTTCAGTTTGCCTGCACTGATCTAAATATTTTTGTTTAATATTTTCACTAACCTCTAAAAGTTTAATGGTTGCCGCATCTTTCCCAACCAGCAAATTGCGGAAGTGTGTAGCCAGTCCATTGATAAAATTATTTCCATCAAAGCCATTATTCAAGATCTCATCAAATAATAAAAGTGTTTGACTTACTTCTGCCGCGGTTAAAAAAGACGTTAGCTTAAAGAAATAATCATAATCAAGAATATTCAGGTTATCGATTACGGCTTTATAAGTGATATTCTTGTTAGCATAACTGGCAATCTGATCAAACATCGAAAGGGCATCACGCAATCCTCCATCAGCTTTTTGCGCAATAATATGTAAGCCATCACTTTCAAAAGCAATGTTTTCACGCTGGGCGATTTTGGTAAGATGATTTGCAATGTCTTCAACCTGAATGCGATTGAAATCGAAAATCTGACAACGGGATAAAATAGTTGGCAGAATTTTATGTTTCTCAGTTGTTGCTAAAATGAATATCGCATAAGATGGTGGTTCCTCCAAAGTTTTCAGAAAGGCATTAAATGCACTTTGAGATAACATGTGAACCTCATCAATGATGTAGATTTTATATTTTCCGGCTTGTGGCGGTATGCGAACTTGTTCAATCAGGCTGCGGATGTCATCAACAGAGTTGTTTGATGCCGCATCCAGTTCATGAACATTAAATGAATGCCCGTTCTGAAAAGAAAGACAGTTATCGCATTGCCCGCAAGCCTCCATTTCTGGAGTAGGATTGGTACAATTGATTGTCTTGGCCAGGATACGGGCGCAGGTGGTTTTACCCACTCCACGCGGACCACAGAATAAAAAGGCCTGTGCAAGCTGGTTGTTTTTAATGGCATTTTTTAACGTACCAGTAATATGCTGCTGCCCCACTACGGTTTCAAACGTGGCCGGACGATATTTACGGGCAGAAACGATAAAATTTTCCATCGGCACGAAAATAGGAAAATTTTATGGAGTTGAAATGTCGATTTCTGGAATGTTGAAAAGTTGACTATTTGTGCAATTGCATCACTTTTTCCAATAAAGGCGGTAAGCCGCTTTCATTGATTTGATCATTATTCCAGAAGCTCATCACGCAACTCACATAATTCTCCCTAACCTTAATTGCTATATAAAATGCTGTCAATGTTTTTCCTCCAGAAGTTTTAACAGCAAGATTAGTCAGGCCTGTAAAACCGTAAACAACCTTTAGTGCCTTCGCCGGGTTGCTTTCAAAAATTACATCAACTTGCTGTTCAGAAAGAATTTTAAGTCCTTTTTTAATCTTGGTTAGCGTGAGTTGATTTCTAACCGCTTGTTTGGCGGTTTTTTCGGTTTTGTGAACCGACCAATTCATTTCGCCGTTTCCAGGACACTGAACTGTATTAACGTTTGTCCAGTAACAGCCGTTGCTCAGATGTATTTTTCTTCCCGCAAAATCAACGCTATCAATTCTCTTGTTTTCGAAAACATGCATTGGAATAGCATCCTCAATAATAAGACTGATTAGTTTTTGTTCAAACTGTACTTCAGGTTTCTCAAAATAAGCAAAGCAAATGGCAGTTACCATCTTTTGTTTATCTTCTATAAAATAATAGGATAGCATTTCGTTTAAGCTATCAGTTATTTTCTTGCTTTTTAAAACATGTAAGTTGTTGTATGACAGTTTTGTATCTTTCGTTTTAAGATCTTCATTACTTATGCCATATTTTCTAAAGACGAACTTTAAATCTTTTTCTGTAAATGAATTGGTAAACGTTTGACTGGTAAAATCAATTCCATCCACGTTATAATAGGTGACGCCATTGTTTTGTATCGCTTTTAACCTCTTAATATAATCTTCCTGATTTTGAGCATATATTCCAAAAGGCAACAATAACAAGAAGACTAAGTAGATTTTGTTCATTTTTGGGTTGGCTATCGTTACAAGATAGTAGTTTTGGTCGGTATTCCGCTCAGGATGAATTATTTAATGATCAACTTTAATTCGTTTCGGTATTCTGATGCGCTTTTGCCCGTAAACTCATGGAATATTTTATTAAAGTGACTAAAGTTGTTAAAGCCGCTTTCCAGGGAGATGGCGGTGATACTAATGCGTTTTTCGGCTAGGAGTTTCGATGCATGTACCACACGGTATTCGTTAACAAAACGCGTAAAAGTTTTTTTGGTGATTTTTTTAAAATAGCGACAAAACGAAGGCACCGTCATTGCAGACATTTCTGCAACATCTTCCAAACTAATCTGCTGTTGAAAATGATCTTTCACATAGTTGAATATCATATTAATGCGATCATTGTCCTGAATCTGCATTTCCATCGAGAAACCGGTGGCATTTAAAATTGTAAAGTCTTTTGAAGAATCCAGCGATTTTAAAACAGATAATAGTGTCATTAATCTTTTGAACGGAGGCTGGTCGGCCATTCCTTCGATTTTATTCCCTACAGCTTTTTTAGTCGCCTCACCAAAAGCTATCCCACCTTTAGCTTTATTAAACAAAGCTTTTATCCATTTGCTTTCTTGCAGATTTAAAAATTCAGCACCTAAAAAGTCTGCTTTGAATTGAATAACGGTTTCGTTCTTATTTCCGGTGTTGGTATCAGTAAAGCCACAATGTGGGAGGTTGCTTCCGATTAAAATTAAATCTCCATCGGTATAATAGGAAACATGGCTACCAATCTGACGTTTTCCTGTACCGCCGTTTACAAAAACCATTTCAATTTCTGGATGATAATGCCATAAATGCGCTTTGTTATTTTCATTCTCGACATATTTCGAGTAATAAAACGAACTTCCGAAGGAAGGTTCAACAATTTCGAAGCTCGGTTTTAACGTTTTCATGACAATTTAATGTTAATTCAGGGTTAATTAATGTGCTTAATTGATGACTGGATATAAAATTAATGATAACAGAGGTAATTTTACATATAAATTTGAAAATATAGCGCAAGTTAGGCGTTAATTCTCGCTGTAATTTAGCGGTATAAAATAATTGTTCACCCATTAATTGATTTAGTTATGAAAAAGTTCTTTAAAATCGGTTTAATTGCTGCGTTATCGTTTACAGTTTCTCTTGCTCAGGCAAATGACAACGAATTTTCATTAAAAGTTAAAGATGAGAAGCAGAAAACAATTAGTTTTTTGATGAGAAATAACAAAGAATTTAATTTTTCTGTGTTTTCTGATAATAATGATTTAGTTTTTGAGCAAAAATTTAACGGTACTGCTGGTCTTACCAAAACATATGATTTAAATTCTTTACCTGATGGCGCTTATTTGATCAAAGTAGAATCTGGTGCTACCGTTGCAGAATATGCTGTGAAGATTTCAAGCAATAAAGCTGCAATCTCAACGGCAAAAATTACTGAAGTAATCAAGCCTAAAATCACAAAAAATAAAGATTTAATCACCCTGGATTATCAGGTAAAAGATAATATGCCAATTGAAGTGGCTGTATTTAATGAGCGTAACGATGAACTTTACTCTCAGGTTTTCAAGGATAGAACAAAGTTGATTAAAAAATTTAACATTGGTAAAGCTGACGGCGATTCGCTAACATTCGTCGTGAAACACAACAATGAATCTTTTACCAATACAATACAGACTCGCTAATTTTAAAATAAACCAAACTAAAAAAGGAGATACTTATAAGTCATCTCCTTTTTTGTTTTACTGCTGAATTAGTTTTTCAGAGGCTGGAAAAACAAATTCCTACATGATCAATCTAATCTCTACTTTTGCCAGGAAATAAATAGCTTATTGATTTAGTCCTGCGTATGGAAAATGGTTTTTCAGATTATAACTATGTTAAGGTGGTTTCATCTTTTCCGCAGTTAGTTAATTTAGAGTGGAAGGGAGAAGTAAACGCAGCTTGCTGGCATCGAAATTTAATCGGGGATTTTTCGGAGATCGTTTCTAAGCTTCGACTTAAGCAAGATTTAACCGAAGTTTCAATGGAAGACCTCAATGCTTTGCAATTAACCAAGGAGGGGAGTAAGGCCCGGGACATCATCATCAGCGATTTTCAATGTCTGAATGATTTTGGGGCATCGCCTTCACTTAATTTAATCAGGGCCTATCATCGTGATGAGGAGCTGGATTTTATTTCAACAGATGTGTATTCCTTTCACGTAGATCGTTCACAGGTGGGTACTGATACATTTCTTTGCACATACTTTGGTGCTGCCAGTGAAATTTTAGCCAATAGCGAAGCAGAGCAGAAAATCCTCATCCCGGAAATTCGCCGGAAGCTTGAAGCGCTACACGACGGACCAGAGGCAGAATTTGACGCATTTTTGATTGAACATTTTTTCGACTTGCATTATCAGGCAAAACCATCAGCTTCGCCCCTGAATTTGGGGCTGGGTAATTTATGGCGCCTGGCCGTGGATAACCCCGAAGGAAAGGTTTTGCCCAGTATTCACCGGGCGCCTCAGGAAAAAGATGGCGAATATCGATTATTAATGATTTGTTAAGTATTATTGTGATGCAGCGGTTTTACTAAACCCGATTAACAAAAATACTTTTCGATTGAAGTTAGTAAAGCTGGCAGGCACAACGTGAGTTAGCGTTGATAACTTTTCAAAAGATTGTAGCGGGAGCGGGGCAGCGCTAACCGATTGGTGCTGAAACTGCTTTCAAAATCGTTTGCATTTTGCATTTTAAATTTAAGCGCTTTATTACACATCATCAGCTAAGCACTTTTTTCTGCTCAATCATTTGATTTTAAGAAATATATTGTTACTTTTGCAACCCCGTAATATACCTCGGGATTAAAAAATTAAAAACATAATTTATAACAATGAATCAGTACGAAACTGTTATCGTTCTAACCCCATTGTTATCTGAAGAAGCTGCAAAAGAGGCATTAGCTAAATTTAAAGCAGTTCTTGTTGATAACGGTGCCGAAATTATCCAAGAGGATAATTGGGGTTTGAGAAAATTAGCGTATCCAATTGAGAAAAAATCAAACGGATTCTTCAACTTAACTGAATACAAAGCTTCAGGAGATTTGATCGCAAAATTAGAGCTTCAATTAAAACGCGATGAGCGTGTGTTACGTTTCTTAACTATCCGTTTAGATAAACACGCTGTTGCTTACAATGAGAAAAAACGTAGTGGTGCGTTTAACAAAAAAACTAAGGAGGTTGCAGCGTAATGGCAAGAGAACAAATTCAATACGTTACTGCCCCTAAAGTAGAGGATAACCGTAAAAAATATTGCCGTTTTAAGAAAAATGGTATTAAATACATCGATTACAAGGATGCAAACTTCTTGTTGAAATTTATTAACGATCAAGGTAAATTATTACCAAGACGCCTTACTGGTACTTCGTTAAAATTCCAACGTAAAGTTGCTCAAGCTGTTAAACGTGCTCGTCACATCGGTTTGTTACCATTCGTTGCAGATCAATTAAAATAGGAGGCTCAGAGATATGGAAATTATTTTAAAACAAGATATTAAAGGCCTTGGTGAGAAAGATGATGTAGTTACAGTAAAACCAGGTTATGGTCGTAACTATTTAATCCCTCAAGGATTTGGCGCTTTGGCTACTTCTTCTGCTAAAAAAGTTTTAGCTGAAAACTTAAAGCAAGCTGCTTTTAAACAAGATAAAATTAAGAAAGATGCTGAAGGTATCGCTGAGCGTTTAACTGCTGTTAAACTTTCTATCGGTGCTAAAGCTGGCGAAAGCGGAAAAATCTTTGGAGCGGTTAACACCATCCAAATCGCTGAAGCATTAAAAGCGCAAGGTTTTGATGTAGATCGTCGTCGTATTACTTTCGAAACTGAACCTAAATTTGTTGGCGAATATGTTGCTAACTTAAACTTACACAAAGAAGTTAAAGTTCAGGTTCCTTTTGAAGTAATTGCTGAATAAGCATTCTTAAACGAATCAAAAAAAAGTCCTTTCAGTTTTCTGGAAGGACTTTTTTATTGGTGTGAAATTTGATTCGATGTGAGATGTTAAATCTAATACGAATGATGTGAGTTCATGGTCTCTCTAGCATTTTTTATTGCCCGTTTTTCATTATCCATCTTCCATTTTTACCTTTTCCATTATTTTTATCCTTTCGGTGTAGTAGGTCTGATCTCTACTTTACTTGGTAGCGTTCTGGCTGGCATCGCCAGAAGATCAACGATCAATTTTCCCATATCTTCTGGCTGAATTTTCCATGCGTCATTTTCAGCATCAGGATGATGATCATTGAAATGACTGGCTACTGAACCAGGCATAATGGTACTCACTTTTACGCCATATTTTCTTAAATCGAGCATCACAGATTGTGTAAATCCCGTTAAACCAAACTTGCTGGCATTATAAGCGGCACCACCGGCAAAAAAGTTTGTACCTGCCAAACTCGATATGGTAAAAATGCTTCCTTTTGTTTTTTTAATTTCTTCAACGCTGGCTTTTATGCTGTAGAACACTCCGGTAAGGTTGGTATCGATGATGTCGTTCCAAAGTTCAACATCCATCTCGTCAATGGGTGCAAAATTTCCTACACCTGCATTAGCAATCAGTGCATCGAGCTGTCCCCATTTTTCAATCACCAGGTTTACGGCACCTTGTTGCGACTGGAAATTTTTTACATCGGCTTCGATGGCTAAAACATCGCCATACTCTACTAATTTTGCTGCGGCTTCATTTGCGCTATTGATGCTTCTGCTTGTGATGGCAACTTTATAGCCATTTTTTAAAAGTGATTCGGCAATGCCATAGCCAATGCCTTTACTTCCTCCTGTTATCAGGGCGACTTTTATACTCATGATTTTTTTTGTTTTGATCTTCTAGAAGGAACAACAAATATGTTTCCATACGGTTTTCTGTTTCAGGATAAAGATAGTAAGGTCCCATCATTCGAAATAAATGTTTTTATATTTTGCTACCTTTGCGCCATGGCTAAATCTCGATCTAACAAATCAAAAAGCAAGCAACCTTTATTAAAAAAGATTACCAATATTGCTACGAAGGTATTTTTATACTTTCTAATGGTTTCGTTTTTATGGGTATTGGCCTATCGCTTCATCAATCCACCAATTACGTTGTTAATGGTATTGAGAAACATTGAGCGTAAATCAGACGGAAAATCTTTTAAAACCGAGAAAAAATGGGTTGATTTCGATGATATGTCTGATAATATGAAACGGGCAGCAGTTTCAGCTGAAGACCAACTTTTTTTGAAACACATTGGTTTCGATGTTAAAGCCATCGAGAAAGCCTTTGCCGCAAATGCGAAAAGCAAAAAAGTTAAAGGCGGAAGTACCATATCGCAGCAAACGGCAAAAAATGTTTTTTTGTGGCCAGGCAGATCTTGGATTAGAAAAGGTTTCGAAGCCTATTTTACTCTACTCATCGAAATGTTATGGAGTAAGGAACGGATACTGGAAGTTTATTTAAATGTGATTGAAATGGGGGATGGGATTTATGGTGCCGAAGCTGCAGCGCAAAGTTATTATGGTAAATCATGCCATAAGCTTTCTAAAGCTCAGGCGGCTTTGATTGCGGCTTGTTTCCCCAATCCCATCAGGTGGACACCAAAAAATCCTACCCGATATATCAGACATCGCCAATACTTGATTCTAAGAAATATGAATAGGCTAGGACCACTGGATTTTTAGTTTGTAGTCCCAAGTCTAATAATTTATCATCCTACTAAAGACTTTGTACTGAAGACTAACGATTAGTCATGATCCTTATTCCACCTGATTTTGATTCCGCCTTTTTCATCATCAACCGCTTTCAAATGCAGCACAATTCCCCTCATTCTGGCCTCACGCTTTTCCTGACGGGTTAGATTTTCATCCCCTTTGGGATTTCTCAATGGAATATCTAAAGCTACATTTGTTCCGTTACCTAAAGCATAAACGCCTTTAACATTAAAATTCATAGCGCTTGAGTTAATCTGCATCGGACTGATATCTATCTTGTCGCCACGGATGTTGAGGGTTCCGTCCAGGTTTTTGATTTCGACATTCGACAGGTTACGGTTAGCAAAAGCAAACTTGCCAACTTTTACCATTGGCTCGAAATTTACCAATGCGGCGTTGTTTAGGTTGAATACAACTTTGCCATTAATAGAGCGAGGCAATATTTTGCCCGTGTGCGAAATTCGTCCTCCAATATTTACGGTTGAAGATAGGTAACCTTTCAGGTTTTTATTGGTAATCGTTTTCTGGCCGAAATTATCAAACGAATAAAAGAAGTCTTTTACGCTTACATGGTTTATTTTGGAGTTAATTCTGAAACTGTTCGAACTTGGCTCCTGAATAATGTTTCCGGTTAATGCGAGTGTTCCGCCTGCATGCGCCACGCTTATTTTATTGAAGTAAATGCCCTCGCCGCGTAAAGAAATATCGGCAGCCAGGTTTTTCGCCAGGAAGTTATCATATATTGCTTTTCCTACTGTGAGGTTGATATTCATCTTCGAAACCTCTAAAACATTGCTCAGTTCTTTTGATGCTGTTTTAATTGAACTGCCTCCACTTGTTTTTTTCTTACTTGTTCTTGGGCCTAAGAAGGGTAAGAATTCATTTAAATACAGTTGCGGACTGTGCATTTTCAAATTCACCAGAATTTTATCCGGATCAGTATAGTAGAGATTGGCAAAGTTTGCGATGCTGCAGCTTACATTCAGTTCACTTTTGCCTAATTGAAAATGACCATTCTGAATCGATAGATCATTTTGGTCAAAATTAATGTTCAAAGCGCTTTTAATCAGTCGTAGTTTTCTAGGGATATAAAGAATATCAGCATTATCTATTTTTATTTTTCCGGAAACTACTGGTTTGGTAAAGCGAAAATTATCAATATCAGCCTTGCAATATAATCTCAAATCTGCTGTACCCTGTTTAAACTCAAAATCTTGTGTGCCAAGGGAATTATTAAGGTTAGATAACGGAAATTGTGAGGTTACCAAGCCTGTTGCAATTGGTCTGGCTAAGTTTGTTACGGTGAAAGTATCAATTTTAAGCGGCGCATTAAAATATTTGGCTGTTAAACGATGAAATTTTATGGCTGAATTCTCGTCACCAATAATTCCGCCGGCGGTATCACGGTTAGTAAAGGACCCATCGAAATTAGCAGCGGTAAGCTTGCCCGCCGGAATGGAGATTATATTATTGCGAACGGTGATGCCAACATTAATTAACGGATCGCCATATTTCCCTGATCCATCATCAATAATATTTCCCCGGATATTGATGGGTTTCTCAATGCCAAACTTTAAAAGCTTCGATGAAATGTTTGGAGAAAGTAACATGGCTACATCTTTGAACAAAATATCATCGACAGCAATGCTAATTGCAAAAGCTGATTTATCAAGTTCGACCTTGGCGCCGATTTTGAAAGGATGACCCCCGATTTTCAGTATTTCAGGATCTAAGATAATGGCATCAATCGCTCTGGAATAGTGTGCTGAAAGTGTTCCCTCTAGCGATTTATCTTTTAAAAAGCTTCCTTTTCTGGTATTGAAGGCAAAGCTGTTCACCTGGGTCTTCAATTTTATTTTTCCTGTCCAGCCACTATCCGGGTACTGCATTCTCCCCGCTACCTGATCAATGTTGAAATTGAAAAGTTTGTGCCTTTTTTGATTGTCGAGCGTAAGCGTAACACGATTGAGATCGATTTTTTTTACGGCTAAATCTGGTGTTTTTGAATCTGATTTTTTAGCGGTATCGGTCTTTTTGCTTTTAAAAATACTGGTATTACTGTAGCCATTTGAATCGGTGTAAATGTAAATTGATGCATCGTTTATTGCGATTTGATTAATGTTAACATTACCAACGATTAACGAGAGTACATTTAGCGAAACATTAATGTCTTTTGCCTTGATTAAATCGTGTTTATGTTGCGACCATAAACTATCTCGCAGTAAAATGCCGTTTAATGAAACGGAAACGCCAGGGAAGCTTTTAAGTAAGGTAGGCTCCATACCTGTAGCTGTAATTTTGCCATTTAGATTTTTGTTCAACTGACCCAGAATAGAGGTCAATATTTCTTTTTTATTTCTGCTAATGTAAAACGCCCCTGCAAGCCAGGTAAGTATTATTAAAATAATCAGACCAGATAATATACCTAAAGAAATTTTTAGCCAGCGTTTCATAAACATTATTTGATATAAGCAATATAATGTTATTTAATGCACAATTGTTTTATGCGGCTGCAATTTAACAGGTAAACCTGATGTTAACGGCTCAAGGAAAAGTTAACCTCTAATTCAATTCGGGTATTTACCGGTTTTTCATCAACTTTTAAAGGAATCCAATCGTTTGGAATAAGATTAATTACTCGAAGCGCTTCTTCATTAATGCCATAGCCCGGCCCATTCACAATTTTTCTTTCTACCATTTTACCGTCAATTGTAATGATTGCAGATAATATAGCTGTTCCTTGGATATGCTTTTCTATCGCTTCAGCAGGATACCTGATGTTATGGCCAAGTAGAGAAGAGAAAAGTGCATCACCGCCCACAAACAACGGACGAAGTGTGGTTTCGATTTCTTTATTTTCGGTTTGTGTAAGAATGAATGCTTTTTTAAACATCTTCGAAGGCTTTGCAAAAAGAACCTCCTGGTTAGAAAAATCTATTTTCTGTTCGAGGTCGGTTTGATTAAAAGCTTCCCAAACGCCCGTTCGGGCTCCATGATCATATTGCCCTTTCAATACCGATCTTCCAGCGACTTGCTGATAATCGCCTTGTTTAATTTCAGGGGTAGATTTTAAAACGGTGTAAGTTTCTTTTATCGCGAAATAATTTGTACCGCTGCGTTTAGTGATTTTTTTTAACTCCTGTGCGCCCGCTATAAAGCTAAATGACAGTAAAACTAATATTGAAAACGTTCTGTTCATTAAATGAAATTGCCTTTTTATGATCAAATAAAGTTTAAATCAATATTATTTTTGCGTAAATTCTATGAAATAAGGTGGGCAAAAACAGTAGAGTGCCAGCTATTTTTAAAAGGCACCTCCCATTTGTTTTCTAATTCGGCCAGGGTTTGCACCATATTATTAAATACGATCGTTTCGGAATTGATTTGCTTAATGTTGATCAGTGTTTCGAAATCTTCTTTACTGTTTACCACCACATCATCGCCAACCTTATAGGCCATGTTGAAGCGATTAAATAAATCGACATGATATTCTTGTTCTATTTCTTTAATTAATCTAACAGAGCTATCAATAGAACAACCCGTAACGTTAGCCTGCAATTCGTCAACCGTAAGGATGATAAAAAATCCATGTCTGATTTCTGCTTTAGCCAGCAATTCATTTCCATGTGCTTTCCATTGGTTGGTAAAGGATGATAACTTTTCTAAAATTGCCATTTCTTCAGCAGGAGTGAATTTGCGATCACTCTGGTAAACCCAAACTCTTGATTGTGGAGAAAAACTCATATACAAATTTACTATTTTAATTAAATTGCTGTGGTTAAAACGACATCCCAATGAAAAAGTTTACAATCGGCTTGGAAATATCCTTTCTGTCAGCTCTATGCATCATTTTATGCGCTTTTTCAGATCCTGAATCTCTTGAGCAATACGTTGGTTTTCTTCAAAAAACACTAAGCGATCATTATGACAGTAATCAGGAAAATGGGAAAATTAAGCGTTACGAATTAAACATTACCAACAATGGCTTTTGTCGTTACAAGCGATATTTTAACAATGGTAAAACGGAGTATTTTGCCTTTAAATTATCAAAATTCAGAGATATGGATTACCTCGGGAATACAACTGCCGGGAAACTATATCTGAAAACCAAAGGTGATGATGTGATTGTTCAAACTTATAAGGATAGGGGTGGGGATGTAGATTCTATGGCCACTCAGGTGGTGATCCCGTTAAAAAATATTGAAGCTGAGGATCTTAATCTGATTCGTAATAATCTGGAGCGCATTATCAAATTGCCCTAAAATGAAATAAGTCTTAGCGTTTGACTAAGACCTACTACTTTTTAATTTTGTTTACAGATTAAAGCCCATTAGCTCTGGCTGTAATTTCTGCAATATCCAGCACCTTTACTTCCTGCTCTTTGTCTTTAAGTTTAATGCCGTCACTTAACATCGTCATACAAAACGGGCAACCTGCTGCAATAAACTGAGGATTGGTTTCCAGTGCTTCATCAATCCGTTCTACATTAATATCTTTTTTGCCTTTTTCAGGTTCTTTAAACATCTGTGCGCCGCCAGCACCACAGCACAACCCATTGCTTTTACAACGTTTCATTTCCACCAGCTGTGCATCTAAAACCTCGAGTGCTTTTCTTGGTGCTTCGTAAATTCCATTTCCACGCCCCAGATAACAAGGATCATGGTAAGTGATTTTTTTACCTTTGAAACTTTCGCCACCTTCCGCCTTTAGCTTACCTTCATTAATCAAATCTTGAATAAGCTGAGTATGGTGAATCACCTCGTAAGTTCCGCCCAAGCCTGGATATTCATTTTTAATGGTGTTGAAGCAATGCGGACAACCGGTAACGATTTTTTTAATATTATACGCATTTAGCACCTCAATATTGGTCATGGCCTGCATTTGAAAAAGGAATTCGTTCCCGGCTCTTTTTGCCGGATCTCCCGTACAGCTTTCTTCTGTGCCTAGAACCGCGTACTTCATGCCCACATGATGTAGGATTTTACAAATGTCGCGGGTAATTTTTTGCGCCCGTTCATCATAACTCCCTGCACATCCTACCCAAAATAAAATTTCCGGCTCTTCTCCTGCGGCCATTAATTCGGCCATTGTTGGTACTTTAAATTCCATGTTTAAGTATCAAATATTTAGTGTCAAGCTATCAAGACTTGAATTTTTTATTGTTTTATTTATGGAGCTAAAAACTCACTCATTAATGGTGACGCTCAACTGAAGGCTATCCTTCTTGTGCCCAGTTAAAACGATCAGCCGGAGAATATTTCCACGGTGCCTGATTATTCTCGATATTGCCAAGCATTGCATTGATACTTCCTGGCGCCTGAGACTCTTCCATTACTGCATAACGACGCAGTTCAGTGATAATCTGCAAAGGATCAATATTTACAGGGCAAGCCTCTACGCAGGCATTGCAACTGGTGCAGGCCCAAATTTCCTCTCTGGTAATATAATCATCAAGCAAAGCTTTTCCATCCTGATGTTCTGCACCGTTTTTATCAATGTTTTTGCCGATTTCGGTAATCCGATCCCGGGTATCCATCATAATTTTTCGGGGCGATAAAAGTTTGCCAGTGATATTTGCCGGGCAAACTGAGGTGCATCGGCCACATTCTGTGCAGGTATAAGCATTCATCAGATTTACCCAACTTAAATCAGTTGCATCTTTTGCACCAAATTTTCCGGGTTCAGTTTCAGCAGGAACAAATGAAGGATCGAGCATAGCTTTCACTTCGTTTGTAACCGAAGCCATATTCGTAAATTCACCTTTGGGCTCCAAATTAGAGAAATAAGTATTTGGGAACGCGAATAAAATATGGAAGTGTTTAGAATAGGGCAGGTAATTTAAAAACGCTAATATGCCAATGATGTGAAACCACCAACATGCTCTTTCAATCGCAATCAATGCGTTTTCTGAAGAGGGTAATACATCCATTAAATACTGACTTACCGGAAACGAACCTGCAAGGGTATAGTGCGATGAACCTAAAAACTGAAGTTTTGCATCAGCAGCATTCATCAACAGAAATGCACTCATCAGCAAAATTTCGGTAATTAAAATATAGTTTGCATCAGATTTTGGCCAGTTTGTCATTTCTACACCGCTAAAGCGTTTCAGTTTCAATACATTTCTGCGAATGAGGAAAATAACACAGGATACCCAAACGGTCAAGGCCAGTATTTCAAATGATCCGATTAAGAAATTATAGAGTCCGCCAAGGCCATGAAATATGCGGTGGGTTCCAAAAATTCCATCGATCATAATTTCCAACACTTCTATGTTAATGATTACAAAACCGATGTAAACAAAAAAGTGAAGGAAAGCGGGGATAGGGCGTACCACCATCTTCGATTGGCCAAAAGCAACCCTCAACATAGTGATTAATCTTTTTTGAGGCTGATCATTGCGATCAACTGATTTTCCCAGGCGGATATTGCGGATAATTTTGCGGAAATTAACCGTAAACAGCGCAATTGCTGCAAGTGTTATTACTAGAAATAGGATCTGAGCCACCATGCAATATTATATTGTTTATGCTAAATTAGGATATTAATCTAAATAAAATGCTATGCATGCATAAAAAAATCATTTAAATTTCTTGTTTGTATTGATTCTAAGCGTGAAAGCGAAGTGTGATTTTTTTAAATAAAAATTAATTAATTGATAATCAGTGTGCAACTGAAATAATGGAAAAAAAGTTTTGCTTTTGGAAAAAGAACACTACATTTGCAATCCCAAACGGGAGGTGCCATAGCTCAGTCGGTAGAGCAAAGGACTGAAAATCCTTGTGTCCCTGGTTCGAATCCAGGTGGCACCACTTCCAAAAGCCTTTCAGCAATGATGGGCTTTTTTGATTAGCGGGATCTCAGCGATTGAGAAAAAAATTAAAGGACGTTGTTGCATTTGATAAAAAGAATCTTACATTTGCAATCCCAAACGGATGGTGCCATAGCTCAGTCGGTAGAGCAAAGGACTGAAAATCCTTGTGTCCCTGGTTCGAATCCAGGTGGCACCACATCAAAAAAGCCTCTGAAATTAATTTTTCAGAGGCTTTCGTTTTTTAGGTATCAAGGTAGGGTTTTTCAGCTAACTCCTTTACTATAGCCAATGCTTTTGGCCAGGTTTTTTCAAAATAATCTTTCCACTCGGCAGTGATATTTAAATCAATTAGTAGTGCTGTTTTATCGCCTTGCTCTTCTAATGTGTAATTCTCAAAAACTGGCCCCCAATCTACATCCAAATTTTCTTTGCCATCTTTTATTTCTCCAATATGTTTGATGGATAAATATTTATTTGGAATATTTTCTTCAATCATAGCAACCATGCCATTGCCGGAACCATCGCCAAATATAGCTTTACTTCCTTTTTGCCAATCGGTTTCTACTGAAGAATTTTCAGCAAATGCTGCAGTCCATTTTGGATAAGTATCGGTTCCTAGAAGTATTTTCCAAACTTGTTCCGCACTGGCGTTAATTTCGGTTTTAAATTCGATTTTTTCCATCGTATTTGAATTTAGTTAAGAATTTTCCATTAATGTTACCCAGGCGTTTACGGCTTGTGTTAAACCCTTTCGGTATTTATTCACATCATCCATACTATAAAACTTTGCATAGGCTTTACCTTTCGTTTGCGCTTCTAAAAAGTTAAAGTCATCTTCAAGCAAAGCAGCTTTATGAAAAATAACGATTACATACTTCGTTATTTTTGGATTAATTGTTGCCATGTCGCCATTGAAACTAAAACTCGGTCCACCCCACTTAATATGTCCTTCAACTTTTGGGTTGGCATTCAATATTATTTCAATAACTTCTTCCATTTCTTTTTTTAATGGATGAATTAAGTTAGCCATAAATTCACTTATTTTTTCATTTTTGCTCATCGTCGCCATGTTTATCCAAATATCCATAAATCAAAAAATAATGCAAAGCTGCAAAAGCGACATTTCTAATGGCCTAATCAGCCTACCGTTGATCTTCAAAATGAAAATTGTAAAATAGCAGAAGCCATATTGTTAGTGAAAGAGCATTCTTCTTTTTCACCCCATTGTAATTTAATCGGCAGATTTGAGTTATTCGCCGATACATTAATACAGAACAACAATATTTTAATTTAAATTTAGTTTGTTGATACAGAAAAAGTTATGTACTGACAACTACGGTCGGTTAATAAACGTATATCACAAATAAATCCACAAACAAAATACTCATGATAAACAAAAATTTTTGCTTCCGTACGGTTTTACTGCTGAGCTTTTTTGGCTTTATTGCCGCTTGCAAAAAAGATTCTACTACACCCTCTGAGGCGCCCGGACCAACGGCAGCGGCAACAGCTTCCAGAGCCGAGTTAACGAAGGATTCCATTTTTCTCTATACCAAAGAACTATATTATTGGAATTCCTCTCTGCCTACGTACGCCGCATTTAAGCCACGCAGTTACAGTTCAAACGAAACTGAACTTTATGCGTTAACACAGTATTCAACTGACCCTTCAACAGGTAAGCCTTATGAATATGTGAGTGGCAGTACTGAGCCGAAATATTCTTTCTTAGATTATACAGCTACAAATGGTAAGGTTTCGGTATTGGATTTAAAGGCTGACGTTAACGGAACAGCTAATGACTATGGTTTCTCGGTGATGTATAATACCACTAACGATTTAAGGGTAAAATACGTTTATCCAAACTCGCCGGCCAGCCAGCAAGGATTAACAAGGGGTTGCAGAATCACCAGTATTAATGGAAGAACCAGTTTAACTTACAGCACTACCAGCGGCATCATCAGCTTTTTAAACGAAGCGATTTTTGGGAGCAGTGCATCAGTTAGTTTAACATTCACTGATTTAAATGGTGTTAGCAAAAGCGTAGTGGTAAATAGTAGCAGTTATACGGTTAATCCAATTTTATTTACCAATGTTTACACAGTGGGTAGCAAAAAAGTAGGTTATCTTGTTTTTAATAGCTTTACCAATAACGTTTCCGCTGCTTTGAAAACGGTTTTTGCTAACTTTTCGTCGCAAGGCGTAACGGAGTTGGTTGTAGATCTTCGCTATAATGGTGGTGGTTACGTTTCAACCGCTACAGAAATCATTAATCTTGCAGCGCCTGCCAGCCAAAACGGGAACACGATGTACACGAGCTATTATAATAGTTATTTACAAGGCTTAACTACAGCCCAACGAAAGGCTTCTGTACTTGCAAATCAGCCTTTGCTCGATGCGAGTGGCAAAATTCAGAGTTTTACTACCGGAATTAACGGCAAATACGCCACCTACGCAGATCTAAATTACTCAGCAAGTGCTGCGGATAATATTGAAAAATTTGCGAAATCAGGTTCTTTAGCCCTAAGCAGGATTTATTTTATAGTCACCGGATCTACGGCGTCGGCTAGCGAATTAACCATTAATAGTTTAAAGCCGGTGATTGATGTGAAGCTGATTGGAGAAACGACTTACGGGAAACCGGTTGGCTTTTTCCCCATCAGAATTGATAAACTCGATTTGTATGTTCCCGAGTTTGAAACTAAAAATCAGCTCGGTGTTGGCGGATATTATTCCGGTCTTAGCGTAGATAAAAGTGCTTTTGAAGATTTGACCAAGGCATGGGGCGATGAAACGGAAACTTTATTAGGATATGCATTGCTTTACGCCAGAACAGGAAGTTTCGTAACAACAGCAGCTAAATCAGCTAGTCTCTCTGCAACGTCTACCAACATGCCAGATAAATTATCGTCAACTGAAATTAAAGTGGTGAGAGAAAATCTTGATCAGATTGGGATTAAAGGCATGATCATGGTGCCTGATCATAAATTTTAAACAAAAAACCTCCCTTAATCAAGCTTAAGGGAGGTTTTTCGTTTAGAGCAGTATCTTGCTGCTAATGTCTTTGTTTATGGTGATGTAACCAGGATATTTAACTGGTGTATTGCCAAGCATAAAAGTTGGCTTAATTTTAATAGTTAGAAGTCCCAGTTTTTCGTCTTTTGATGACGATCCTTTTTGAGCGGCCTTTAAAACATCATTGAAAACATTTCCATTTGAAACCAGTCCGTAAATATTACTGATTAACTGAACGGGTACAGTAACGGTTTGCCCTTGCGCAATGCTTACATTTTGGTTTACAATGCCCTGAGCCAGATCGGTATTGTTAACCAATATTTTATATTCAAACTGATTAATGGCTGCCAAGTTTGCCGATGGATTGGTGATCTCTAAGTTAAGGTTGGCCCTTAGAGGAATGTCTTTTCTTAACAATCCGAGTGCAACTCCCGGCAAACTGGTTAAACTAAAACTTTGTTCATCCATTAGTTTTTTAACATCTGTTCCGGCAATGGAAACCTGCTGAATGCCTGTGATTTTATAAGTACAATCTTCGAGCGCCTTGATTTGCTGCGCTTGCCTGTTTATTCCGCAACTAAATAGTGTTAGTGTGAATAGGCATAGCAATAGTGTGTTTTTCATGTTTATCATAACGCCAAAATAGTAAAACTATTTCAGCGTGTATATGGGTTTAACAAAAATTAGCATTAAGCACTTGGGGTGATGGTTTCGATATTGCTGCGCTCATCATTTGAATCCCCATCGTTTGAATTTTCATCGCTTGAATCTTCATCACCTGATTCGGATGAAACTTCACTGTTTTCTGTTGTTTCGTTTTGGCTACTATCACCCTGTTGTTCTGTAGATGAATCAGCCTCTCCTTCAGTAACTTCTTTGCCTTCAGTTTCGGGCGATTTGCTCTCCGCTCCCGATTGCTCCTGATTCGCTTCCGGTTCATTTTTCGGAGATTGATTTTCATCATGACCATCCTCTTCAGTGTGGTTTTCAGCAGTTTCTTTTTGCGATTCATCTACCGGTTTGGAAGGATCAACCTCTTGTTTATGGGCTTCAGGCACAACGGTTTCTATATCCAGTTGTACATCATCTGTAGGCTTAGGTTGTACATTTGTATTTTCCTCTGGTGTTTTATCTTTTTCGTTTTCCATAATTTTTCTTTTTCTTAATTAAATAGAATCAATCGCCGTTTTGTTTGGATTTTCTTAAATGTTAGCTTTGAGAAAAAAAGCCATGGCCATCACTTACAGAAATATAGAAGAAAAAGATAATCAAGAACTCGCGGAGGTTATCAGAACGATATTCAGGGAATTTAAAATTGATCAGCCTGGCACCGTTTACACCGATCCAACTACCGATCACTTATCAGATGTTTTCAAAACAGCGCAATCCATTTACTGGGTTGCCGAAGAGGATGGAAAAATTATAGGAGGCTGCGGCATTTATCCTACTGATGGCCTGCCTGATGGTTGTGTGGAGTTGGTAAAACTTTACACATCAGCCGAAGCAAGAGGTAAAGGTGTTGGCAAAACATTGATGCAAAAAAGCATTGAATCTGCTCAGCATTTTGGCTATAATGAAATTTACCTTGAGTCATTTCCTGAATTAACCACCGCTATATCGATGTATGAAAAGGCAGGATTTAAATATCTATCGGCACCATTGGGCAACTCTGGTCACTTTGCCTGCAATGTGTGGATGCTGCTGGTACTTTAATTTAATCAGAAGGAAAATACAGATTGGGATAATTTTCTAACTAGTTGGGATAACAAAATTGAAAATTTTAAGGTGTTAGGCTAAGTTTACAGGATGAAAGGAACTAAAATTATATTAATACATCTCATCTGTTGGATAACGGTTTTAGCCTATTTTTATGGAGAGGCATTAATTGAAGGGGTAACACTTCGTCAGTCAGCCTTTAGTATCTCCATGAATATCATTCAGGTTATAGAATTCTATATCTGTTATTTATGGGTTTATCCGAGGTTTTTAAAACGCGAAAAAATCCCGCAGCTTGTTGGAACCATTATTTTGACCATCGCCATATTTATTGCTTCGCGATATTTAATAGAGCAGGTGTTGTATAAGAACTGGTTTGGCATGCAAAATTATTCAGATGAAACACCTATATCAAAATACATCGCAGATAATATTTATTATAGTCTGGCATTTCTGGTGGTTCCTGCTGCTGTTTATAGTGTACAACAAAATTTTAAAACCGAAATTGCCAACCGTAAACTGAAAGATGAGGTAGTAAAATCGGAACTGGCCTTTTTAAAATCGCAGATCAATCCACATTTTCTTTACAACACTTTAAACTATGTGTATGCACTGGCAATTCCGGTTTCAGATAAACTGGCGAATGCCATACTGAGGCTATCTGATTTAATGCGTTACACCCTTAATGAAAGTCCGGATGGTATGGTAACCTTAAGTAAAGAGGTTGAATATCTGGAGAGTTATATAGCGCTTTTTGAAATGCGCTTTGAACCGAAATTTTATGTTGATTTTTCAACTGTTGGTGTTGCCGAACAAAAAGTTGCTGCGCTCATGCTGATTCCTTTTGTGGAGAATGCATTTAAACACGGTGTAGTGAGCGATGAAAAACATCCCATTCGCATCAAGCTTAGAATCAACGGGAAAAGGTTGAGTTTTGAAGTGAGCAACAAAATCAGTCATGCGCAGAAAGATCATTCCAGCGGGGTAGGATTAGTAAATATCCACCGGCGGCTGGATTTAATTTATCCTGAAAAACATGAATTGCTGATCTCAAACAATGGCAATACCTACAAAACCACGTTGATTTTAAGTATATGAAAGCGGGTATGTTAAATAAGGCTATTGCTGCTATTGTGATTTTAATTGGATTATTCATTTCAGCCTGTGCGCCAATCAGGGCGTTAAGGTGGTGGCAACCAGATTTGAATGACAGTAGTAAATTCAGGAACGCCAGAATCATGCCTGCTAAGATGCCATTTCGGTTTATCTCCAACACCAAGCAGCTAAAACACCAGCAGCTGAAAAACTACCTCGACACTTTTCTCAGCAGAAGCAATACAAATGCATTTATCATCATTAAAAACGATACGATCATTTACGAACGTTATGAAGATCAGGTAAATCAAAATACGTTACATCCCAGTTTTTCGGTAGCTAAATCTTTTGTGGCAACCTTAATTGGCATTGCCGTTGATAAAGGTATAATTTCATCCCCAGATGATTTAGTAATTAAATATATTCCCGAACTGGAGAAAAATGATCATCGCTTTAAAAAGTTAACCATGCAACATGTTCTTGATATGCGTTCAGCCATTGATTATGACGAAAATAAGGAAACGCCTTTTTCTGACATTACCAAACTGTACTATGGAAGCGCTTTAAAAAATCAAATCATTGGGCTAAAAATGAAAGGAGAGCCAGGCTTAAAGTTTGAGTATCAAAGTGTAAATACGCAGCTGCTGGCGAATATCTTAGAGAAAGCAAGTGGCAGAAAAATTCAGGATCTTTTTACTGAATATCTGTGGCAGCCGTTAGGTGCAGAATCGAATGCGATTTGGAGTGTAGATGATCAAGGAACAGCAAAAGCTTTTTGCTGTTTAAACGCCACCGCAGCAGATTTTGCCAAATTAGGTCGACTTTACCTCAATAAAGGAAACTGGAACGGGAAACAAATTATTTCCAGGAAATGGATTGAAACCACCACCAATGCCGATACGCTGGATGTGTTAGGTTATAAAAACCAATGGTGGGCATGTTATGATTATCGTTATTTTAAAGATTCGGTAAGTGCAACAGCTGCACTAGCGAAAATTGGCGCTCGCGTACCGGTTAAAAAAACAAAATACAATGGTTATTACTTTAAACTAAAAGCTCATGATTATACCGCTGAAGGAATTTTAGGCCAGTTCCTCTATGTTAATCCAAAAAATAACGTCATCATTCTCAGAATGGGAAATTATCCAAACAAAAGAATGAACTTTGAAAATTTTATCCCAAAAATAGGCCGACAATTATAAACGATACCATGATGATCCGCTGTTTAGCTGTTGATGACGAATCTTACGCATCAGATATTATTGCAACATTTATTAATAAAACGCCTTTTTTAGCGTTGGTTGGTACCACAACAAATGCATTCGAAGCACTGAACATGGTCCAGGAGGGTAAGGTGGATTTGGTTTTTCTGGATATCCAGATGCCTGAACTGACAGGGATCCAGTTTCTAAAAATATGCGGAGGCAAATGCAAGGTCATCCTAACCACTGCTTATCCCGAATATGCCCTGGAAGGTTTTGATCTGGATGTGGTAGATTATCTCCTTAAGCCAATTTCATATGAGCGTTTTTACAAAGCCGCAATAAAGGCACAGCAAATTATCTCTCCTGCGCAATACGATGTGGTAAATATTCCTGCTTCAGCAGGCGGCAATGATTTTATTTTCATTAAAGGCGATACTAAAAATAAATTCATCAAGGTTAATTACGATGATATCCTTTATATCGAAGGGCTAAAAAACTATGTTTCCGTTTACACCGCTTCGCAGCGGATTATCACTTATCAGGCACTCCGAGAATTAGAAATAGACTTACCCAAGCCTCCGTTTTATCGTATTCATAAATCTTACATCATATCATTAGAAAAAATTAAAATGATAGATGGCAATACGGTTTATATTAACGATCAGTCTATACCAGTCGGGGATACTTACAAGGAGGAGTTTTTCAAAGTGATCAGGGATAAAAAATAAGTCAAAATGCTTAACAATCCAAGCGGAATATAAATGCTTGCAATGGAAAGTGCATCTGCTTAATCAACCAGCCATTTTTGGAAATGAACAGTTAACTCGCTATAGCAATTCAACAATAGCGCAATATTTCTTAAGTTTGCCAGCCTAAATACAGATTAACAACATTATGCAGGAAACAAACTCACTAAACCAGGTTGCAGAATTTCACACTACTTTTAAACATCCAATTTTAGAATCACCAATTATCCCATCTCGCCAGCGGGCAAATCTTCGTGTGGCACTTTTAGCAGAAGAGTTGAAGGAATTACAGGAGGCAATTGAAAACGATGATTTAATTGAAGTTGCGGATGCGCTTTGCGATTTGCAATACGTTTTAGCGGGTGCTATTCACGAATTTGGTCTGGGCGGTAAATTTAAAACCTTATTTGATGAGGTTCACCGCTCCAATATGAGCAAAGCTTGTAAATCCGTTGAGGAAGCCGAGCTAACGATTAAACATTATTTCGACAAAGATCAAACTGAATCTTATTACAAAGAAGTTGATGGATTGTTTCTGGTGTTTAGAAAGGCAGATGATAAAACTTTGAAATCCATCAATTATTCACCTGCTGATTTAAAATCGCATTTAATATAATTTTGCTATTCCTAAAAGTTGGCGGTGGTTCGCTTATATAAAATAATCACCGCTAACTATTATAGATTGGTTCTCAGGTTGCCCATACCACCATCTATATTAATAATTTGGCCAGTCATCCAGCTGCTTTCTTCTGAAAGTAAAAAAGCAATTGCCGAAGCAATGTCTTCAGGCTGTCCGTATTTTCCCAGTGGATGTCTTTTTGCTGAAGCTGTCTTTTTATCATCGGTATTAAGCAGGCTAGCAGATAACTGCGTCTCGGTAAGCGAGGGTGCCACAGCATTTACCCTGATTTTCAAAGCTGAAAATTCTGCTGCAAGCGATTTTGTTAAACCCTCTACGCCAGCTTTTGCTGCAGCAATGCTACTGTGAAAACCCATGCCTGTTTGTGCGGCAACAGAACTGATGAGCACAATGGCAGACGAGCCGGAATTTTTCAGCGGCTTTAGTGCCTGTTGAATAACCTTCGCAGCACCAATAACATTTAGCTGGTAATCATTCAAAAAATCTTCCGCAGAAATGCGGCCGAATGGTTTTAAGGTAATACTACCTACGGCATAAACCAATCCATGTAACTCTTCTGGCAAGAAATCATTTAATGAATCAACTTTGTCTAAAACGTTCATTTCACTGTGTCGTACACTTTCTGGCCATTCCTGGCTATTGCTTCTGGAAACATTATAAATGCTAGCGCCCTTTTCGGCTAAAATTTTTACTAAAGCCAAACCAATGCCTGAGCTGCCGCCCACCACTAAAATGTTCTTGTTTTTGAAATCCATAATAATGATACCTTGAAAAGATAGATAAGGTTTGGACGGTCTGACAATTTAAATACGAGTCAGGTTAAATGTTCCGCAATAAAGATTTTACACGGTTGCAAAGCAAAAAAGTAATTTCCATGAACTTGTTATTAAATGCTTTACATAATTTAGGTATATGACAAAACATAATTTGAAGGTCGGCTTGTTCGGTATCGGCCTTGATACTTATTGGCCGCAATTTGAAGGGTTGGAAAATCGCCTGATCGGTTATCTTGATCAGGTGGCAGGAAAACTGAACAACTATGGTGCAGAAGTGCTGAATTTGGGCTTGATTGACAATGCAGAAAAAGCATTCACGGCGGGGCATGATTTTAGAAAAGGGGATGTGGATATTATTTTTCTATACGTTACCACTTACGCACTTTCTTCAACAGTGCTGCCCGTAGTGAGACGGGCAAAGGTTCCGGTAATCATATTAAATCTATCTCCAAAAGCTGCTATCGATTATCATAATTTCAATAGACTGAACGATCGCACCAAAATGACTGGCGAATGGCTGGCATTTTGCGCTGCTTGCCCGGTGCCTGAAATTGCAAATGTTTTTAAACGGGCTGATATTCCTTTCGAGCAGGTTACCGGAACCCTAAATGATCAGCAAACCTGGCAAGAAATTGAACAATGGGTAGAAGCGGCAAAGGTTGCGAATATGATGAGTCATAATAGCTTGGGTTTGATGGGCAATTATTACAGTGGAATGCTTGATATCTATTCAGACATCACCCTACAATGTGCTGTTTTTGGAAACCATGTTGAAATTATCGAACCTGATGAGCTTACCGCTTTGGCTGAAAGTGTTTCCAGTCAGCAAATCGATGATAAACTGAATGAATTCAAAACTGTGTTTGAAATAGATCCTGCTTGTGAAGAAAGTGAGTTAGAGAAAGCAGCCAGAACTTCAGTTGCGCTTGATCAATTGGTTAAGCGATATGGCCTTGGATCAATGGCTTATTACCACAAGGGTACTGGAAATGCTAATGGCGAAACGATGAGTTCCATCATTTTAGGAAATTCACTTTTAACTGCCGGCGGGGTGCCTGTTGCAGGAGAATATGAAATTAAAAATGCACAGGCTATGAAAATTATGGATGGTTTTGGTGCCGGCGGTTCATTTACGGAATATTATGCTTTAGATTTTGATGATGATGTGGTGTTGATGGGGCACGATGGTCCGGGGCATTTGGGTATTGCCGAAGGAAAAATAAAAGTAAAACCATTACAGGTTTACCATGGCAAGGTGGGCAGCGGCCTTTCAGTAGAAATGTCGGTAAAACATGGCGCAGTAACATTGCTTTCTGTTGTTGAAAATAAGGGGAAAATATTTTTTCTGGTCGCTGAAGGTGAATCAGTAGCCGGTCCGATTCTTGAAATTGGGAATACAAATAGCAGATACCGGTTTGACATCGGTGCAAGAAAATTTGTTGAAGAGTGGAACAACGCTGGCCCTGCGCATCACTGTGCCGTTGGGCTAGGCCATATTAGCAGTAAAGTCAAAAAGCTTGCGAAACTGCTAAACATAGAGGTGATCCACATTTGCTAATGAATGATAAACTTTAATTTTATTTAACATTAAGTTTAATTTTATTTCATAATGTTGTATAAAATTTCAGATACATTAGGCTTCCTATAAGATTTTCATATTTAGAATACTATCTTTAGTTAACCAAATACCCCAGAAATCGATGATTTTTTTCAAAAATTAAACATCTGTTTCTGAAATCTAACTGAAGTTTATTACAAACTAATCTTTATGAGAACGAAAAAGAGCCTACTATTTTTCTTATTTCAATTTGCTGCGATTTTTACATTTGCTCAGAGCTTGAGTTTATCTGGGTTGACGTTGAATTACCAGTCGAACCCTATCGGTATCGATACTGCCGGAATCAGGTTCGGATGGAAAATCAAAACTGATTTAAGGCAAACGATGCAAAAATCTTATGAAATAAAACTGGCTCATTCGCAAAACGATCTGTTAAATAATAAGAATCTAATTTGGAATACGGGAAAGGTTAATAGCGATCAGTCGACACATGTGGTTTATAACGGACCCAAACTGAAAGACAGGCAACGCTATTTCTGGCAGGTGAAAATTACCGACGAAAAGAAAAACAGTTCTGCCTGGAGCGAAGTTCAGTTCTTTGAAACAGGCATGCTTAACAATACAAATTGGACGGCAGACTGGATAGAAAGTGCGATGGCTACGGATGGTAAAGTAGGCCCAGCACCCATATTTGCCAGGCAGTTTGAAGTGATAAAAAACATCAAATCAGCCAGACTTTATATTACCTCACATGGTTTGTACGAAGCCACGATCAATGGTAAACGCGTAGGCGATCAATATTTTACACCCGGCTGGACCAGTTATCACAAACGACTTCAATATCAAACATACGATGTCACCTCGCTTTTAAAATCAGGAAATAATGAGACTTTCGTTACAGTAGGCGATGGTTGGTACAGGGGAAATCTTGAATTTAAGGGCAAAAGAAATACTTATGGCAAGGAGGTAGGCTTACTTTATCAGCTTGAAGTTATTCATGCAGATGGATCGGTAACTACAATCAATTCAGATGGCAGCTGGAAAGTATCGTTTGACGGGCCGGTTAAAAAATCAGATATCTACAACGGAGAAACCTTTAATGCGCTTTTGGTAAAAACTGCTACGAACTTAAAATCCTCTTCCTGGAAAACGGTAAAGGTAGCAGATTATAGTAAGGATAACCTGGTTGCACCTGTTGGGCCGGCGGTGAGCAAACACGAAAACATATCGCCTGTTAAAATATTTAAAACTCCAAAAGGGGAAATGGTTGCAGATTTCGGTCAGAACATGGTGGGCTGGGTGAAATTGAAATTACATGGAAACAAAGGAGATACCGTTACCATTAACCATGCCGAAGTGCTCGATCAGCAGGGGAACTTTTATACCGATAATCTTCGTGCAGCCAAACAGGAAAATAAATATATTTTAACAGGTGGAAAAGAAGATATTCTTGAACCACATTTTACTTTTCAGGGTTTTCGTTACGTTAAAATTTCGGGCTATAAAACCCCGATGGATAAAGATGATTTAACAGGAATTGCCATTTATTCGGATATGAAGCCTACGGGCGAATTTACCTCCTCCAATCCGCTGATTAATCAGCTGCAAAGCAACATTCAATGGGGGCAAAAAGGAAACTTTTTAGATGTGCCCACTGATTGCCCGCAGCGGGATGAGCGTTTGGGCTGGACGGGCGATGCTCAGGTCTTTTTCAATACCGCGGCTTTTAACATGGATGTATCTGGATTCTTTTCTAAATGGTTGCTGGATTTATCTGTTGATCAGCATGATAATGGAAATGTTCCGGTAGTCATTCCCGATTGCAGGGCTAAGGCAAATGCTGGATCTGCTGGCTGGGGAGATGTGGCCACCATTATTCCCTACAACTATTATCAGGCTTACGGCGATAAAGATTTACTGGCAAGGCAATTCAATAGTATGAAGGCTTGGGTCGGTTATATCAAAAGTATCAGCAAAGAGAATTTATGGAACAGTGGTCCGCATTACGGCGATTGGCTGTTTTACACCATGGCAGATGACCGCGATGGTAAAGCAGCGTTAACCGATAAGTTTTTAATCGCCCAGATTTTTTACGCCGCTTCCACACAGAATGTGATTGATGCAGCCAGGGCACTGGGTAAAAATGATGAGGTTAGCATTTATGAATCACGCTTAAAAGACATCAAAAATGCTTTTATGCGGGAATATGTAACGCCTTCAGGCAGGCTCGTGTCGAGCTCGCAAACAGCCTATGTGTTAGCACTGAATTTTGATATGCTTCCAGAAGATTTAAGAAGTCAGGCTGCGGCAAGGCTAGCGGAAAATGTAGCATCCTATAAAAACCACCTCACTACGGGCTTTTTGGGTACACCTTACCTCTGCCATGTGCTAACGCGTTTTGGTTATACTGATGTGGCCTATAAACTGCTTTTGCAGGAAACTTATCCATCCTGGTTATACCCTGTAAAGAAAGGCGCCACCACCATTTGGGAGCGTTGGGATGGAATCAAACCAGATGGCAGCTTTCAGGCCACTTCCATGAACTCTTTTAACCACTATGCCTATGGCGCTATCGGAGATTGGATGTATAAAACCGTAGCCGGAATCAACATTGATCCGAAAAGCCCGGGATATAAAAAGATTTTAATTGCGCCTCAACCAGGGGGCGATTTTAAACATGCTTCAGCAAAATTTGAAAGTTTGTATGGCGAAATTTCATCCGCCTGGAAAACCAATGGCGATAAATTCACCCTGGATGTCAGCATTCCTGCAAATACCACCGCAACCGTAATGCTACCAGCATCAGAAAATGCAGCAATAATGGAAGGAGGAAATGAAGCCGATGGATTGAAATATCTTAAAAAGCTTAAATCGCCATCTAAAAACAAGTCTTTTGAGCTTGGATCTGGCAAATACCATTTCGAATATACCCTTAATAAAACGAGCCGCTAATTTCTTTTTGATGAAACCGATCGACCGACGAAAATTTATACAGTTGAGCAGTTTAACGGCTGCCAATATTGCCATTTTAAGTTCAGTAAATGCCGCTGAATTATTGGATTCTAATTCTGCCGCAGATAGTTTAACATCACTTGAAAATGCTTTTTTGTCTCCTCCGGATGAAACCCGGGCAGGTGGCTATTGGTGGTGGTTTAACGGATTGGTAAATAAGGCAAGTATCACCCGAGATTTGGAAGAATTCAAAGATAAAGGAATTGGAAATGTCTTACTTGTGAATTCTGCCGGCGGTTTGGGCGGAGTTCCCTATCCGCAAGGGGAGAAATTTTTATCCTCAGGCTGGAAAGCGCTTTATCGCCATGCGCTCAAAGAAGCCGACAGGTTGGGCATTGAGGTGGGCGTAAACCTAAGTTCGGGATGGTGCATGGGCGGCCCGTGGATTAAACCTGAAAATGCAGGCAGGTGGTTTTTGCAGTCAACATTAAATTTAAAAGGACCTCAAAATTTTTCAGGAAAACTACCGCTTCCAGGTGGAAGAGATGGCTATAAACATGTTTTTAATCCGCCGGGTTACAAAGATTATATTGATCTGCCTTTGGATCAACTCGATTATCAGGATACTTCAGTTGTAGCCATTTTAAAGCCAAATGGCGATCAAGCCAAAATATCAGGTTCCCGGCAGGCCGTTTTTTCGGCTAAAACAAATCGAAAGGATGCCAGCAATTTCGCCAAAGCAAACGATGTAATGGGACCAACCCTGTTCGCCTGGGAAAATCAGCCTGGTGATCAGCCCATTGATACTAAACAAGTAATTAACCTCACGGACAAAGTGGGTTTAGACGGAACTTTGAATTGGGAAGTACCAGCAGGTGATTGGACCATCGTTCGGACCGGGCACAGGATGACTGGTTCGAAACTTATGATTGCCCAGCCAGAAGCTGATGGATTATCTATTGACTGGCTAGACCACAGAGGAGTAGAGATTCAATTTGAAAACCTGGGGAAGGTACTTTTAGAAGAGGACGCAAAAGCAAATTCTAAAGCGCTAAAATATTTCTGCGACGATAGTTTTGAGGATGGCTTTCCAAACTGGACACCCAAAATCATTGATAAATTCAAAGCCTTTTGTGGCTATGACCCCCAGCCTTATTTTCCTGTACTGGCCGGTTTTATTATTGGGAGCGCCGAAATTTCTGATCGTTTTTTGCATGATTACCGCAAAACAGTTGCTGATTGTATGGCGAATGGGCACTACAAAAGATTTGCCGAGTTGTGCCACGAAAATGGTTTAAAAGTTCAAAATGAATCTGCCGGTCCTAGCCGATCGGGAACCATGTGTATGGATGCCTTAAAAAATCTGGGCAGAAGTGATCAGCCGATGGGTGAATTTTGGTTGGGTGCCAAACATGATGAGCCAGGCGGTTTGGATGATGACCAGCCTTATGGCGTTTCAAGGTTAGAGTACGGACAAAATAAGGTGACCAAAATGGTTGCCTCTGCCGCTCATATTTACGGCCGAAAAACAGCTTCAGCTGAATCCTTTACTTCTTTCAGGCATTGGAAAGATGCACCCGAGCATTTAAAACAAGCTTTAGACCGGGCCTTTTGCGAAGGAATCAATCGGGTAGTCATTCATACCACTACAGCCTCCAGGCCGGAAGACGGTTTGCCAGGCTTTGAATATGGCGCCGGAACACATTTCAATCCCAACGTTACCTGGTGGGAAAAATCTTCAGCCTTTCTTACCTATATATCAAGGTGTCAGCATTTGCTCAGAGCCGGTAAATTTGTAGCCGATGTTCTTTTTTACAATGGAGATGCTGCGCCAAATATTGTGTTGCCTAAACACGTGCCGCCAAGCCTTGGCAAAGGCTATGATTATGATGTTTGCAATGAAGAGGTTTTATTAACCCGTTTATCGGTTAAGAATAAATTAATTGTGCTGCCAGATGGTATGGCTTACCGGGTCTTGGTACTTGCCGATGATGAACGTATGCCCGAAAAGGTAATCGCAAAACTCGAAGAACTGGTAAAAGCGGGAGCAACGATCATTGGTCCTAAACCTCAAAAGTCGCCTGGCCTTGGTAATTATCCAGCCTGTGATCAGTACATCAAATCCAAAGCAAATTTACTTTGGGGTAAGGCCAATGGGAAATCAATCAAGCTGAATCACCTTGGCAGTGGGCGGGTTTTTTATAATGAAAATGTTCGTACTGTGTTGTTTAATGATGGCATACTTCCAGATTTTGAGTATTTAGGAAAGGAAAATTTTATAGATTTTATTCACCGGAAAACTGCCAGTGAAGATATTTATTTCATCACCAACCGGTTGGATCATGCAGTAAACTCCAGTTGTACTTTTAGGGTAAACGGGCAGCCACAACTTTGGGATGCGGTTACCGGAGAAATCATTAAAGCTGTTCCATTTAAAAAAAGTGGAAGCCGGATAACGATCGATCTTCAGTTTGCCCGGTTTCAATCTTACTTTGTTATTTTTCCGAAGGCGAAAACAACAATGCCTGCTCAAAGCAAAACCCTGTTTCCGGTATTTACTCAGAAGCAAATTTTAACGGGCGCATGGGAAGTGAATTTCAATCCTAAGTGGGGAGGTCCGAACAAAATTATTTTTGACGAACTGATTGATTGGAGCAAGCACAGTGATGAGGGAATCAGGTTTTATTCCGGTAAAGCGGTTTATCGTAAAAGCTTTACCTGCAGTTTGCCGGCTAAAGGTAAACGTATGTTTTTAGATTTGGGCGTAGTTAAGAACATCGCATCGGTGAAGCTAAATGGTAAAAATTTAGGTACAATATGGACCAGTCCTTGGCGGGTAGATATTGGCAATAGCGTAAAATCAGGCGAGAACAAACTGGAAATCGAAATCATTAACCAATGGCCTAACAGGTTGATTGGAGATGCCGCATTGCCTAAAGAAAAGCGTTTAACCAACACCAATATCGTATTTAAAAAGACAGATCCATTGCTGCCTTCAGGCTTGATCGGACCAGTTCAGATCATGATCGAGTAACATAACAGTTCATAACAGTTAAGCATTAGGCTATCTCTATTTTAGACCAACCAAATATTTTAATCATCAGAGCATGCAGGCATTTTTAGGCGTTATTTTTCACTTCATCGGCGGTTTCGCGTCGGGAAGTTTCTACATTCCATATAAAAAAGTAAAGGGTTGGGCCTGGGAGAGTTATTGGATCGTGGGCGGTATTTTCTCCTGGTTAATTGTTCCACCTTTAGCAGCTTACTTAACCATTCCTAATTTTACTGATATCATTTCTACCACCAGTGGTCAGATTCTAACCTTAACTTACTTTTTTGGTATCCTTTGGGGCATAGGAGGTTTAACCTATGGTTTAGGTGTTCGCTATCTGGGCGTATCACTAGGGAGCAGTATCATTTTAGGCCTTTGTATGGTTTTGGGTTCTATTTTGCCATCTATTTATTTTGATGTTTTCCCTCAGGAAGGCAAAGATACTTTTACCATGTTTTTAAACACCGATTGGGGAAGAATGGTGATGCTGGGACTTTTGGTTTGTGTGTTAGGAATTATCATTTGCGGAAAAGCCGGGATGATGAAAGAAAAGGAAATTAATACTGGCGTTACCGATCCACATGGACTGGAAGTGAAAACTGAGTTTAAATTTGGTCTAGGTTTATTTGTAGGCATCGTATCGGGGGTATTAAGTGCTTGTTTTAACTTTGGTATCGAAGCCGGCAAGCCAATGGCCGATGCCGCGAACTCCATCTGGAAAGCAGCAAATCCCGCTGAAACCGGAAATTTTCTATTTTCTAATAATGTAACTTATATCATTGTATTATGGGGAGGATTAACGACCAACTTTATCTGGTGTATGATCCTAAACGCCCGAAACAAAACATTCGGAGACTATACCAATAAGCAAACACCACTTCTAAAAAACTATATCTTTTCAGCATTAGCCGGAACAACGTGGTTTCTGCAATTCTTTTTTTATGGAATGGGAGAGAGCAAAATGGGTAATGGCGCCAGTTCATGGATATTGCACATGGCCTTCATCATCTTAATTGCCAACGTCTGGGGGCTGGTTTTAAAAGAATGGAAAGGCGTTTCCAGGAAAACATTAATTACCGTATTAGTTGGTATTCTAACCATCATCGCATCCGTATTAATTGTAGGTTACGGTAATTCACTTAAAGGTTAAATCATATAAAAAAAATCAAAATACTATAATGTCAATCGAAACGAAAAATTATAAGCATGTAAGCTATTTGTGGGATGAAGAGGAAGCCGCAAAGCTAGCTGGAGATGAAGTTGCATTGTTAATTTACCGCTCTAATTTACTAGGCGCCGATTTACGCCTAACCAATTATGGTGGTGGAAACACTTCATGTAAATTACTGGAAAAAGATCCTTTAACAGGATCGGAAACCGAAGTGATGTGGGTTAAAGGATCAGGCGGAGACTTGGGAACCTTGAAAAAAAGTGGTCTTGCAGCGCTTTATGTAGATCGTTTACGCAGCTTAAAAAATATTTACCGTGGTGTAGAACATGAAGATGAAATGGTGGAGTTATTCAACCACTGCATTTTTGATTTAAGTTCAAAAGCACCGTCAATTGACACACCACTACACGGATTTTTGCCTTTCGCACATATCGATCACTTACACCCTGATGCAGCGATTGCAATCGCGGCCGCAAAAGATGGAAAAAAAATCACTGAAGAGTTATTTGGTGGAACCATTGGATGGGTAGAATGGAAAAAACCAGGTTTTGAACTGGGATTGACATTGAAAAAATGTTTGGATGAAAATCCAGGTATCCGTGGAATTATGTTGGGTTCTCATGGTTTATTCACCTGGGGTGATACTGCTTACGAAAGTTATTTAAATACCCTTGATGTAATTGAAATCTGTTCTGAATATCTAACACAGAATTACGGCAAGAAAGGTCCTGTGTTTGGCGGACAAAAAATTGAAAGCGCTGAGGCTGGGACGCGTAAAAAACAAGCTGCCACACTAGCACCGATTTTACGAGGTTTATGTTCATCTAAACAACACATGATTGGTCATTTTACTGATGATGCCCGTGTTTTAGAATTCACTAACTCCAATGATCTTTCTCGTTTGGCTCCGATGGGAACCAGCTGTCCTGATCACTTTTTGAGAACCAAAATCAGTCCTTTGGTTTTAGATTTGAAAGCAGATGCTGATTTATCTGATACAAAAGCGATAAAAGAAACGCTATTACCTGCATTTGAGGCATACAGAGCCATGTATACCGATTATTACGAAACTTGCAAACACGATAATAGCCCGGCTATTCGTGATACAAATCCAGTGGTGATTTTATATCCTGGAATTGGCATGTTCACTTTTTCGAAAGATAAACAAACCGCCAGAGTAGCAGCTGAATTTTATATCAATGCGATTAATGTGATGAAAGGCGCTGAAGCGATTTCAGAATATACCTCTTTGCCGCATCAGGAAGCTTTCAACATTGAATACTGGTTATTGGAGGAAGCAAAATTACAACGTATGCCTAAACCAAAACCACTTACCGGAAAAATCGCTTTGATTACCGGCAGTGCTGGTGGTATTGGTAAAGCCATTGCGAAGAAGTTTGTTGCAGAAGGAGGCGTAGTGATTTTAAACGACATGAATGCGGAGCGTTTAGCTGAAGCGGGTGCTGACTTTGAAAAACAATTTGGCAAAGATTCTTACGCTACTGCAGTATTGAATGTAACTTCTCAGGAAGATATTGATGGCGCTTTTGATGCTGCAGCATTGGCTTTCGGTGGAGTAGATATCATCGTAAATAATGCTGGATTATCAATTTCAAAAACCATTGGCGATCACACGGAAAAAGATTGGGATTTATTGTACGATGTTTTAGTTAAAGGTCAGTTCTTCATTACCCAGGCTGCAACAAAAACGATGCAAAAGCAAGATATTGGTGGCGATATCATTAATATTGTGAGTAAGAACTCATTGGTAAGTGGACCAAACAACGCAGGTTACGGTAGCGCGAAAGCAGCACAACTTCATTTAAGCAGGTTAAATGCTGCGGAACTGGGCGCTGATAATATTCGTGTAAATGTGGTAAACCCAGATGCAGTAATCAGCGATAGCAATATCTGGGCTGGTGGATGGGCTGAAGGCCGGGCGAAAGCTTACGGTATCACTGTCGCCGAATTGCCTGCTTATTATGCAAAGCGTACTTTGTTGAACCAAATTATTTTACCCGATGATATTGCCAATGCATGTTTCGCCTTTGTTGGCGGTTTGTTAAGCAAATCAACTGGAAATATGCTAAATGTTGATGGCGGCGTTGCCATGGCATTTTCAAGATAATAAGTTTACGACCGTCATTGCGAGGTACGAGGTCATCTCTTTGAATAAAGTTAATGGAGATAGCTGAGGCTGGTAATGATTACGAATTGCGTTCCATTTGCAATGAAAGGTCTTAAATTTTAAAATTTAGTTTTAGTAAGTTGTTCTCTCGGTCTGTGGCTTGCCACAGACTGGAAATGACTTTAAATAATCCTCATCGTTTTACGATGATTAGAACAAGGCGAATCTTCGCTTTATTTATTAACCTAACAAACCAAGTATTCTCATGAATATCGAGCAGAACCAAATTGAAAAACACAACGACTCCCTTTTAACCGCCCATCAACGCAAACTTAATTTTTTAAAAGAAGATTGGTCGCACGTTGATTTGGAAAGCGTAATCCAAAAACTGGTTGATTTTCAAATTGCGATTCCATCTTGGGCTTTAGGAACAGGAGGAACACGTTTCGGACGTTTTGCCATTACAGGCGGTGAGCCGCGTAACATAGAAGAAAAAATTGAAGATGTAGGTTTACTACATGCCTTAAACGGTGCAAGTGGTGCCATCTCGCTTCATATTCCATGGGATATCCCACAAAATGCAGAAAGCTTAAAAACACTGGCATCAAGTTACGGTTTAAAGTTCGATGCCATGAATTCGAATACCTTTCAGGATCAGGCAGGTTTGGCACACAGCTATAAATTTGGCTCGTTACAAAACGTAAACAAAGCGGTACGTAAACAAGCCATTGAGCATAACATCGAAGTAATTAAACATGGTATTGCATTGGGTTCTGATGCGTTAACGGTTTGGTTGGCTGATGGATCATGTTTTCCAGGACAACTTAATTTCCGCAAAGCTTTTGAAAATACTTTAGAAAGTTTAGAAGAAATTTATGCGGCTTTACCAAGCGACTGGAAAATGTTTGTAGAATATAAAGCTTTCGAGCCGAATTTCTATTCTACTACAGTTGGAGACTGGGGTCAATCCTTGCTTTATGCCAGCAAATTAGGTAAACAAGCTTATACATTGGTTGATTTAGGTCACCACTTGCCAAACGCAAACATTGAGCAAATTGTAGCTTTACTTTTAATGGAAGGAAAGCTGGGTGGATTCCACTTCAACGATTCTAAATATGGTGATGATGATTTAACCGCAGGAAGCATTAAGCCTTATCAGTTGTTTTTGATTTTCAATGAACTGGTTGAAGGAATGGATGCCAAAGGGATGAATCACGCTAAAGATTTAGGATGGATGATAGATGCCTCGCACAATGTAAAAGATCCTTTGGAAGATTTATTGCAATCGGTTGAGGCGATAATGATCGCTTATGCTCAAGCTTTGTTGGTTGATCGTAAAGCACTTAATGCTGCTCAGGATAACAATGATGTGGCTGGCGCACAAGAAATTTTGCAAAATACTTTCCGTACCGATTTAAGAGCATTAGTTGCCGAAGCAAGATTAAGAGCGGGTGCTGCCTTATCGCCAATTGGCTTATACCGCGATTTAGCTGTTAGAAGTAATTTAGTTGATCACAGAGGAAATACTGTAGCTACAGGTTTATAAATAGGAGCGAGAGAAATGCCAAAACCGGTTATTGCAATATTTGACGTTGGGAAAACGAACAAAAAGCTTTTTTTAATTGATGAAAATTATCAGATCGTTTACGAGCGATCTGCTCGTTTCGTAGAAACGGTGGATGAAGACGGTGAACCATGTGAAAATTTGGAAAGTCTTAAATCATCAGTTTATGATTCATTGCAACAAGTATTGCAAATGAAAGAGTTCGATATTAAGGCGGTTAATTTCTCAACTTATGGGGCCAGTTTTGTTTATCTTGATGAAAGCGGCGAACCTTTAACGCCGCTCTATAATTACCTCAAAGAATATCCCGAAACGCTGAAGCAGGAATTTTATGCAAAATATGGTGGGGAAGAAAAAATCTCTTTAGAAACAGCCTCACCAATTTTAGGAAGCTTAAACTCAGGCATGCAACTTTACCGCTTAAAGCACGAAAAACCCGCTATTTTCGATAAAGTAAAATGGGCTTTACATTTGCCGCAATATCTAAGCTATCTCATCACCGGAAAAGCGATTGCAGATATTACCAGTATTGGTTGCCATACCCAGTTGTGGGATTTTAACAAAAATGAATACCATCATTGGGTAACTTCAGAAAAAATTGATCAGAAATTCGGTGCTTTTACTCCCGCAGATTCCAGTGTTAAAACCGAGTTTAACGGGGCAACTTTCCAGGTGGGTGTAGGGCTTCACGATAGTTCCGCGGCATTAATTCCCTACCTGGCAAATTTTAATACGCCGTTTATTCTCATTTCGACAGGGACCTGGTGCATTAGTTTAAATCCGTTTAATCAGGAACCATTAACAAAGGAAGAACTGAAGCAGGATTGCCTTTGTTATATGCATTATAAGGGTAAACCGATTAAAGCTTCACGGATTTTTGCTGGCTATGAGCACGAAGTGCAGCTCAAACGCATTGCAGAACACTTTGACCGGGCGGCTTATTTGTTTAAGCACCTGAAATTCAACCCTTCGATGATTTTGAAGCTGGCGAATAAAGTACCTGAAAACTTAATTCCACAAACTGAATTTTCGGCTGTTTCTGCCTTTCCCGAGCGTGATCTGAATCTATTTCAAACTGCCGAAGAGGCTTATCATCAGTTAATATTTGATTTGGTTAAACAACAGATTTATTCTTTAAACCTCGTTTTAAATAATGGCGTAAAAAGGGTTTTTGTTGATGGTGGATTTGGTAAAAATGCAATTTATATGCATTTGCTGGCTACTTCCATTCCCGATATCGAGGTCTACGCCTCGTCGGTTTCACAGGCAACTTCAATAGGTACTGCCCTTGCCATTAACGATGCCTGGAACGAAAACCCTGCACCGACGGATATGATTCAACTGAAATATTATTCTGCTATCCAGCGAACAATAGAATCTTAAAATATAATTCAATAAGCTTTGCCGCGGATGTCTTTGAGTCAATCACTGATGATCCCCAAGACATCCGCGGTTTGTTTACCAAGTTTTTTTTCGAGTTCTGGATCTTGTTTTTCACTTCTGAAACAGAGATTTTTCTTATATTCGAATCTCCACGTGAATCATTTTGAAAGCAGACGACGTCATATCCCACATTCAGATTGATGAATATTCATCAACACCTAAGTATAAACAGCTTACTAATGCCATTTTAAGTGGTATTGAATCGGGTAAGTTAAAGAAAGGCAGTTTGCTCCCTTCGATAAATGAGCTAAGTTTTAGTCTGGAAATGTCTCGCGATACTGCCGAAAAAGGTTATCGTAACCTTCGTAAACTTGGCGTAGTCGATTCAGTTCCGGGCAAAGGTTACTTCATCATTAACACCGATTTTTCAAGAAAATTGAAGGTATGCCTGCTTTTTAACAAATTAAGTACGCACAAAAAAATCATTTACGATTCATTCATAAAGGCGATAGGGGAAAGCGCTGCGATCGATTTTTACATTTACAACAATGACTTTGTTTTTTTTAAAAAGATGATCACTTCTAAAATTGACGATTATACTCATTTTGTGATTATTCCTCATTTCCTGGAAGGTGGAGAAAATGCACACGAGGTAATCAATACCATCCCGAAGGAAAAACTTGTTATTTTGGATAAGTTGTTACCCGGCATTACGGGAAATTTTGCTGCAGCTTATGAAAACTTTGCTCAGGATATTTACGCAGCTTTAGAGCAGGCACTGGAACAGCTTTCTAAATATCACACCATTAAAATTATATTTCCCAAACAGAGTTATGTGCCCCAGGAGATTTTAACTGGTTTTTACCGCTTTTGCCAGCAGTATGCTTTTAGTCATAAAGTGATTCATAATGTCAAGGAAGAAGAAATCAATTCTGGAGAAGTTTTTATTAACCTGATGGAAGATGATTTGGTAACTTTAATCGAAAGGCTGATTGTACTCAAACTTGACATTGGAAAAGACGTGGGTTTAATTTCTTATAATGAAACGCCTTTAAAGCGATTTATTCTTAATGGGATCACCACCATTTCTACAGATTTTCACCAGCTGGGCACTCAAGCGGCAGCGTTCGTATTAAATGGTAAGACTGAAAAAATCGAGGTGCCATTTTATCTTAATCTTCGCAAATCTCTCTAATTCAACTGTCAATTATCGCTAGAACGACATTGTAATCACCGGTATAGACCACATCTTTCAATCAATGTCCTTCATACAAAAGGCATTAATTTTGCTTTAGCTGTAATTACCATTTTAGTTGTATTAAGATTGCTGATTTATTCTAAAACTAAACCAGGAAAAGAGGTGTTCAATGTATAAACAATTAGCTATGGGATTTATAAAAAACGCCATTATCGGTATCGCAATATTTGAAGGTATAAAATACTTAACCAAAAAAGATGTATTGGGGACATCAAACTTTGAGAAAATCAAGGAGCAGCTTCCCTCATATATCGACAAGGCAAAAGAGGTATCGCAAGATTTGAAAACCGGCAAATTACCACAGGTTTAGTGGTATTGATTTACAAAATATCAATTATTCGAGACTCAGCTTTTGAAACAATTTAAGCTCTTATTATCTAAACCTCCATCTCATTTCAATGGAAAGAACGCTTAAATTTTTAACTGCGTTAAAGGAAAATAATAATCAGGGATGGTTAATGGATCATATCGGAGCGTATGAACAGGCTAAAACCGAAGTCTCTGAGCTGGCTTATCTGATTCTGGACCAATTGTCGCTATTGGATTTGGCACTAGATTGCGAAATAGATGTAAATCGGTTCATATCAACTCTGATAATTATTAAACCCAAGAAAAAGCTTCCTTATCATACCTTATTTAATATATCGATTAGTCCGTTATTGAATGGAGGAAACGAGCCTGTTTACCGGCTTCACATTAATCCTGAAGGAAGTTATATGAGTGTGCTTTTTGAACCAGACGTATTTGGACTACAGGTTATCAGAAGTTTTATTGTCAAAAACATTGATTTACTGGAAAAAGCCTTGACTGAAGTTTATTCAGCTGGTTTTGTCTTGAACGATGCTCAAGCCGGCGCTTTACCAAAAGGTTATCAAACCGGAGTTATTGGCGAAAACTATATCAAATTACCTTTTTATGAGCTCAGGTGCCCACTAGACTTATGTAAGGAAAGAAGCCTCCTGATTGCAGATATCCTGACATCTTTTTCGTTGGCCATACCGTTTGTTGAGTTTTTTCGAAAAGGACTTGGGCTTCGCTAAATTAACAAGTCTTTTTACCCTCCTGCCGGAAGCTGATGATCGCTAATGATTTTTCGAATTCCAAAAAATGAAACCAATCCAATGGTTATTCCTACAATTATTGCTGCTTTAAATGCCATAATGAATCAACACCTGAACAGCGAGATTGTTTAAATCAAGATCATTAATTAGCTTATAATTTTCGTAAATTACGATACTGATTGCTAAGCCGGATACATGCTATCTGGCTCATTTATTTATTCTGCCTCTTCTTTATTCGGGCGACAAAGAAAAACAAGCAGACCTAAGCTACTTACGAGCATAAAACATCCGGCAATTAAATTGTATTTTTCCATTTGGTTAGTTTTGGTTGTGATGATCTAATTTATAATAAAGCTGTTACAAAATCAATAACTAAACCAAATTGGAATACTTTTTTATACTGTTGACGAAAAAAGCTTTTCCGTATCAACCCCTAAGGTTCTTGAATAGCCAAGAGTATTAAATGAAATTGATACATTCCCAAGACGTTGATTACCGCTTGGTTTTTAATAAATGGATATTGTCCGTCACCTATTTCGCAAATAATATCCTATTGGTGTCAACAACTCCTATTGAGTTTCATTACTCTTGAGCGATTATGATACGATAGTATAATTACAACAACTTAATGGTTTCATAATATTTCTTTTTTACTTTTATTTTGTTTTATAAACTTTAATTTAGTTAATTTGGTAAAAGGTTTTTAAACGTAAACCAATTGCTTATTAACTGATGTGGCTAACCGAACATCAGTAAATCAACCTTACTAACCAAATTATGAGTGTACAAATTGATTCACAGAATTCACTGCTCAATCGGGTAGGAATTCCTAAAAACCTGGCCTGGGGTTATCTTGGTATTTTAATTTTTATGATGGGCGACGGACTGGAAGGCAGTTGGTTGAGTCCTTATTTAATCGGCCGTGGTATGAGCATTGAGCAATCAGCTTCGCTATTTACGGCTTACGGAGTTACTATTGCCATCTCATCATGGTTTTCGGGCGTACTGGTAGAAAGTTACGGGCCGAAAAAAACGATGTTAATGGGATTGATCCTTTACATATTAGGAACTGCCGGTTTCGTAGGTTACGGGGTGCCTAAGCTGGATTATGTGATCATGTTACTCACCTATGCCATCCGTGGATTTGGTTATCCGTTCTTTGCTTATTCATTTTTAGTTTGGATTACGTATAGAAGCCCTCAGAAAAAATTAGGCACCGCCGTGGGTTGGTTCTGGTTTGTTTTTACCGGTGGATTAAATGTTTTTGGCGCTTACTATTCCAGCTGGGCAATTCAAAACCTTGGTTATTTAAATACCCTTTGGAGCTCCATTTTCTGGGTTTTAATTGGTGCTTTTTTCGCTCTGGTCTTAGTTAAAGATAAATTCAAATCTGATTCGACGACAGTAAACAAATCGGAAGAATTAATGAAAGGCCTAACGGTAGTAGTCGAACAACCAAAGGTGCTTATAGGAGGAATTGTGCGCATCATCAATACCACAGCGCAATTTGCTTTTCCGGTTTTTCTACCCACCTATATGGCTACACACGGTTTTAGTACAACCGAATGGGTACAAATCTGGGGAACCATTTTTATTGCTAACATCGCCTTTAATTTAATTTTTGGTTTCGTTGGCGATAAACTGGGCTGGAGAAATACCATCATGTGGTTTGGCGGTTTTGGATGCGGCATTACCACGCTGCTATTTTTCTATTCGCCTGTGCTTTTTGGCAGTAGTTTCTGGATGATCATGTTTTGTGGCGTATTATGGGGAGCGATGTTGGCCGGTTATGTTCCGCTTTCGGCGCTGGTTCCATCATTGGTTAAAAAAGATAAAGGTGCTGCAATGTCTATCCTTAACCTGGGTGCAGGCCTGGCTGTTTTCGTAGGACCACTAATTGTCTGGATGTTCATCGGCTCCATTGGTAATGAAGGAGTAGTCTGGATTTTGGCGGGGCTGTATTTTCTGAGTGCAATACTAACCCGGTTCATCACTCTACCCTTAAATGCCAAAACGGCTCAGGTGAGTGAGCCGGAGTTACAGGCGATAGCAACAAATTAATTGATAAAAATAACAGATATATAGATGAGGATTTTAGTTACCGCTCCGTATAATGATCAGGGACGAGAAATATTGGAGAAAAATTTTGGCGAAGTGATTTACAAAACCTGGAAGGATCAGGGCCGCTCTTTTAATGAGTCTGAATTGATTACGCTTCTCGGCGAAAGTAAGGCCGATGCTTTGATTACTGAACACGATCATGTGACAGAAAAAGTAATTGATAGTTATCCAAATCTTCAGTTTATAGGCGTTTGTAGGGGGACGCCATCAAATGTAGCGTTACATACCGCAGAAAAACATGGTATTCCGGTGTTTCATACTCCCGCCAGAAATGCACAGGCGGTAGCCGAAATGTTTGTGGCCAATGTCATCAATCTTTTGCGCATGACCATCCCAAGCTGGCAATGGCTCACTGGCGAAAATTGGGAAGCCGGTGCACATACATCATATCTTCAGTTTAAAGGAAATGAGCTGGCTGGTAAAACAATCGGGATGGTGGGTTTTGGTGCGGTAGGACAACGAATTGCTGAGATACTAAAATGTTTTCCATGCGATATTCAGTTTTACGACCCATTTCTGGATGAATTTGACCCGCTTTACCGGAAAACTACACTCGAAGATATTTTTGAAAGCAGCGATATTGTATCAATACATTTACCTGTAAATAGCCATACTGTTGGAATGATTAACAGTAACTTAATATCCAGAATGAAACAAGAGGCTATTTTTGTGAACACCGCCCGAGCAAGTGTGGTTGATCGCGATGCCCTGATTGATGCTATACAGAATAATAAAATCAGGGGAGCGGTTTTGGATGTTTTTGATCACGAGCCGCCTGATGAAAAAGATTATCTGTTGATCCATTCTCCAAAAGTTTTGGCTACGCCACATACTGCTGGTGCCACTCATGAGGTGGAAGATCATCATGTTGATATTCTGAATGCCAAATTATTAACTTGGTTAAGGGAAAGTAAGTTGGTGGATCATCAGGTTAAAAATTAGCGTAATGGCAATAAAAGAAGAAGTTTACTTGGTTGTTGATATTGGTACGGGTAACGTTCGCGTTGCCCTGGCCAAGCCTAATGGCGAAATAATCGAGATTGAAAGAGAGAATTTAATTTACCATAAAGACCTTGCCTATCCTGAAGCTTTATATTTTGAGCCGTCAGTATTGTGGCAACAAGTTCATCGTTTGGCTCAAAAAGTTTTGCTGCATGCTGTATCTTATCAGGTGGTCGCCATCACAGCTACCAGCCAGCGGGAGGGAATTGTATTGGTTGACAGTGAAGGTAAAGCATTAATCGGACTGCCCAACATCGATCATAGAGGTCGCGAGTGGGAAGATATCATTAGTGATAAATCTGCCGTTTATAAACTAACAGGACGTTACCCCACTTCACTATTTTCAGCCCTAAAAATAGTAGGTATCCGAAACAAAAGAAAAGATATCTGGGAGGCTTATCAAACTTTCATGAGCATTAGCGATTGGGTGGAATTTATGTTCTCCGGAGTATTGCATTACGAACATTCGCAGGCATCAGAAACGCTGCTTTATGATGTGGCAGAAAAAGGCTGGAGTGAATCGCTTTGCGCTACCTTCGACTTCAATATTACCACTTTAGCACCTTTGACTGATTCCGGCAGCATATTGGGAAAAATTAAAAGTGATGTAGCCGAATATTTCAATGTTGATGATCAGGCGGTAGTGATTGTAGGCGGGGCGGATACGCAGTTGGCTGTAAGAAGTACGCAGCCTGCTGAAAACGATGTGGTAATTGTTTCAGGAACAACTACGCCAATAATAAAAATCACCGGAACTTATGCGCTTGATGCGCAGGAGCGAACCTGGACTGGAAGGCATATCGATGAAGAAAATTTTATGCTGGAGGCCAATGCGGGTGTAACCGGTTTAAATTATCAGCGCCTGAAAGAAGTTTTTTATCCAAATGAAGACTATGAAGTAATTGAGCAGGAACTAAAAGCCCTGGGCTGCTTTAGTTGCGTAGCCTCTTTGGGCTCACTATTGGCCGATGAAAAGTCGCCGCTCACCCGCGGAGGATTTTTATTTGATGCACCAGTTTCACACGAACTGAGCAGAGCAAGTTTCGTTTGGGCAACACTTTGGGATATCGCTTGTAGCATCAAAGGCAATTATGATAGTCTTTGCGAGGTTAGTGCACATGAACATGATTACATCTGGGCCTGCGGTGGCGGGGTGCAAAGCAAAACGCTCCGTCAGTTCATTGCGAATTTACTTGGAAAGAAAATTATCATATGCGACAGTTACCGCCAGTCTTCAGTTGTAGGTGGGGTTTTAATTTGTAACGATGCTTTGGGGAAAACGCAGCCTCAAATCACCATTATGGAGACCATTTATCCGGAAAAATCCGCTACTGATGAGAAGAACCTGGCAGACTGGAAAAAAACGCGATCATCATTTAGAGATTTACTATCCCAATAATGGAAGCATATTTTTTAGGCATTGATATCGGAACGCAAGGAGCAAGAGTGGTTTTACTTTCTGCACAGGGAGAATTAATTGGCGAAGAAGAAGAAGTATTTCCCATTAGTGAGGGATCAAGAGAAGAGCAGTCGCCAGAGGCATGGTGGCAATCGTGTTTATCATCGCTAGAAAAATTGCTTTTGAGTGTACAAATTGACCGGACAAAAATCCTTTCCCTTTCCGTTACGTCAACTTCCGGAACAGTGATTCCATTGGATGAAAATCATCAGCCACTGCATCAGGCCATTATGTACAGCGATAAGCGATCGGCCGCTCAGGGAGAGATTTGTACCGCTGCTGCGCTTAGGTATCATAATAAAGGTTTTACCGGTTTCAATTCATCCAGCGGGCTTGCAAAAATGCTTTGGTTTATTCAAAGTTATCCTGAGAAAGCAAAAAAAATTCATAAATGGGTTCATGCAGCTGATTATATCACTGGAAAATTAAGCGGTGAGTTTGGTATTACTGATTATACCAACGCCTTTAAATCAGGATATGATGTTGGCGACTATAATTGGCCGGATTATATTTCAACTGAACTGGGTATTAAAAAGGAATGGCTGGCAAAAGTTGTGCCTTCTGGTACTGTAATTGGAACCATTGATGTTGCTTTAGCAGGGCAGTTGGGTTTGCCTTTAAAGGTAGCGGTTACAGCCGGAATTACAGATGGCTGCGCCTCGCAAATCGCTTCAGGCGCCATTAAACCCGGTGATTGGAATACCACAATTGGTACCACAATGGTGATTAAGGGCGTTACTAAAAAAGAAATTATCGATAGAGAGGGAAGGATCTATTCTCATCGTCATCCAGCGGGTTACTGGATGCCGGGCGGAGCAAGTAATACCGGTGCCGACTGGGTTTCTGCAAAATTTGGCAATGACTTAAAAAAGCTAAATGAGGCAGCGGCGAAATGCATTCCGACAGGAATAATTTCTTATCCTTTGATACAAAAAGGAGAGCGTTTTCCAATGATGGCGCCAAATGCTTACGGCTTTGAGGATGAAAATTTATCAAGCGAAGAAAAATTTACCAGCAGTATGGAAGGCGTGGCCTACCTGGAAAGATATGCTTTTGAACTGATTAGTCATTTATCAAAAGAGAAAATTAACGTCATTTACACTGCTGGCGGTGGAAGCAAAAGCGATGTCTGGCTTCGAATCAGGGCAAATGTAATGCGTTGTCCAATCATCAAAATGAAACATGTTTCCGGCGCTGTCGGAGCCGCAATATTGGCAGCGTCTGCAGTTTATTTTGACGATATTATTCAGGCTGCTAATGCGCTTACCATTGTGGAGAAGGAATTTTTACCAGAAACAACCTTGGCAAACCAATACGATATTTACTACCAGGAATTTTTGAGAGAATTAGTGAAAAGAGGATTTATCAAACAAGAGGAAATTTATGCTTAAGGTATATTTATTAAGGCACGGAGAAACCGCCTATAATGCAGATGGGAACCGTTATTGTGGCAGAACAGATATCGAATTGACTACAAAAGGCTTACGGCAGGCAAAATTTGTTTTTGAACAGCTGCGTGATACCAAAATCGACGCAGTATATTCTTCCCCGCTTTTTCGGGCAAAAAGAACTGCCGAGATTGCTTCGGGCGAGCGGGATGTTTTTATTGATGAGCGGTTGATCGAGGTTGATTTCGGCAATTGGGAAGGCAAGACCAAAGAAGAATTTATTGCAGAAAACGCAGAACCTTGGGGAAACTGGATGAGCGATCCTGAAACAAGCAGGGCAGGGGAAACTGGAGAATCGGGAGCAGAGATTGTAAGCCGGGTTGCAAGCTTTTTTGACGAAATGATTGCCAAACATCAAAACCAAACCATTATGGTGGTGGGGCATAATGGTATTAACCGGTTATTTATGGCCAGTAAACTAGGGATGCCACTTAAAAATTATCGCCAGCTGGCCCAACAAAATTCATCATTAACTGAAATAGAATTTGATGATAATGGTGTAATGACTTTAAAACTGCTAAACAGTAAAATATAAAACCAATGAAGCTTAACTTAAAAGGAATTGTTTTATCGCTAGGATTTTTTTCTTGCCTGCCTGGCGCCTTTGCGCAAACGAATATCAACACGCTAAAAATTAAAAATATAGCCGAGCTCCAGCAGTTTTTTAATTACACCGGAAAATCTACGCCAATTATCAGTGGACATAGAGGTGGAACAGTAAAAGGGTTTCCTGAAAATTGTATTGCAACTTTCGAAAATACATTAAAATATACACCGGCTTTTTTTGAGATCGATCCCCGGTTAACCAAAGACAGCGTGATGGTTTTAATGCATGATGCCACGCTGGAGCGTACAACAACAGGAACGGGAAAAGTGTATGATTATACTTTTGCTGAACTCCAAAAATTCAGATTGAAGGACCCTGAAGGACATGTAACGGAATACAAAATTCCAACGTTAAAAGAGGTGATTGACTGGAGCGCCGGCAAGACCGTGGTAAACCTCGACCGTAAGGATGTTCCGCTGGAGATGCAGGAACGGATTTTAAAAGACAACCCGAATAAGGTTATCATGATTACTGTTCACGACGCCAGGCATGCCAAATTTTATTATGATCAAAATCCTAACCGAATGTTTTCTGCCTTTGTGAAAACTAAAAAAGCATTACAGGAATATGAGGCGGCGGGGATTCCATGGAAAAATATGATCGCATACATTGGCCCAACAAACAAGCCAGAGAATAAAGAACTTTTTGATATGCTCCATGCCCGCGGCGTCATGTGTATGATTTCTGCAGCACCAACTTATGATAAACTTGCTGACACGGGAGAAAGAGCAAAAAATTATAGAGAAACTTTTGAACAGGGTGCCGATATTTTAGAATCTGACCTACCCATCGAAGTAGCTTCAGCCATAAAAACCTTGCTTCCTAAAGATAACCCTAAAGCTAAATTCTTCGGGAAGTTGAATCTTCCTAAAGGCAAATAAAAGATCTGCTCATAAATGGCTTCAGTACTCGCAAAACCCGAAAGTAGACGTTGGTTTATCATATCAGTGATATTCCTGGCCATTGTTTTCAATTATTTCGACAGGCAAATTGTATCAATATTGAAACCTGTTATTAAAAAAGAATTTCAATTGGGTGATGATGGCTATGCTTTTATCCTGAATATTTTTACCATTTGTTATGCCTTGATGTATCCCGTAACCGGATGGCTAGTCGACCGTTTTGGAGCGAAACTCACCATGTTTTTCGGTATTATTGGATGGTCGGTGGCCTGTATTGGAGGAGGCATTTCCCGGAGTGTTGGGCAGTTTACTTTTTTTCGTGGCATGCTTGGTATGGCAGAGCCGACCAATTTTCCTGCGCAGCTTAGAGTAGTTACCATTTGGTTCCCCGGAAAACTTAGGGCTACAGCCAACAGTCTCTGCGTGGCAGGAAGTTCCATCGGAGCGATTATTGCACCGCCGCTGGTGGCATGGCTTGCCATCACCTATAACTGGCATACTGTTTTTATCGTAGCAGGTATCGTTGGACTCATCATCGCTGCACTTTGGTTTTTTATTTACCGTGAACCACCAGCTCATATTTTGGCAGAATCTACTGGCAGCACTTCTATTCATGAGGATGCAGGTTTTAAATGGTCAAAGCTCTGGAGTACCCGAAGTTTGTGGGGTATTTTATTTATTCGTTTTGTTACCGATCCGGTCTGGTATTTTTGCCTCTTCTGGCTGCCAGGTTATCTTCAGGAACAATCTGGACTAAGCTTAAAAGAGATGGGATTATACGGATGGATTCCATTTTTAGTGGCGGATTTAGGAGCTATCGGAACTTCTGCCTGGTCTGACTATATGGTGAGAAAGGGCAAAAAACCACTTCAGGCCAGAAAAATTATGCTCAGCTGTGTGGCAGCCCTTGCGCCATTTTGCATTCTAACACCTTATTTACCCAGTGCATTTTCTACCTTATTAATTTTTAGCACGGTAGCGATTGCCTGCCTAAGCTGGCTATTTACCATTAGCGTGGTGGTTGCAGAAGCATTTCCTACCAGAAACGTCGCCAGTGTATTGGGTATTGCAGGTGGCTTTGGTGCTTGCGGAGCGGTGTTGTTCAACTATTTTGTAGGACAGTGGATGGGGAAAATTGGTGCCGAACAAATATTTATTGTAATGGCAATTCTTCACCCCATTGGGGTAATCATATTGTGGACGATGATTCGGCCTGAAAAGCCAAAATTGATTTAACAGATTTTTTATTTATGGATATGGAAAATAAGATTTTAACAGTTACAGAACCCGCAAAGGAACTACCGATCCGGGCCAATGTTGATGTTTTAGTAGTGGGCGGCGGGCCATCTGGTCTTATTGCGGCCCAGGCTGCTGCAGATGACGGCTTAAAAGTAATGCTGATTGAAAGCAGGAGTTTTGTCGGCGGTAACATGACCATCGGACTTCCGATCCTTGGCTTTTTGGGTCAAAAAGGAAACCAGATTATCAAAGGCCTGCCGCAGAAATTTATTGATAGATTAAAAGAAAAAAATGCATCCAGCGAACATCGGCCTTGCCCTTTGCACATGAGCCTTACTTTGGTAGAGCCAGAAGCTGTGAAAAATGTAGGGTTGGAAATGCTTTTGGAAAGTGGTGTTGAGGTATTGCTCTACGCCTTCTGCGCAGGAGTAATTAAAGAAGAAAATCACCTTAAAGGCATCATCATTGAAAGCAAATCCGGGCGAGAAGTGATTCTAGCCAAAACCATTATCGATTGTACAGGAGATGCTGATGTAGCTTTTAGATCGGGTGTGGAGTGTGAGCAGGGAAATGAACAAGGTGGCGTTCAACCTCCAACACTCATGTTTGCGCTTGGTGGCGTCGATACAGAGAAATTGCGCTTAAGCATTTCAGAAGAGCCGAGAACCTATCTTACCGATTTTATTCCGAATGAATACTTCGGGCAGAATAATCAATTTATTGTAGTCGGATTACGTTCGCTTATTCAAAAAGCACAGGAAGATGGTTTGAAATTACCAACAGAAAGAACAATCGTAATCACCGGTTTGAGAGAGGGTGAGATTTGGGTAAATATGACACGTGTGAACGGTGTAGATGGAACTGATCCTGCAAGCCTTTCCTTTGGTGAAGCAGAAGGACGCAGGCAAATTCATGACATCCAGAAATATCTGATTAACTATGTTCCTGGATTTGAGAACGCATACTTTACCAAAATGGCACCGTTTATCGGTATCAGGGAAACACGGAGAATTGTTGGCAGATATGTGATGACGGCACAAGATGTTTTAAGCTGTGCAAGATTTGATGATTCAATTGCTGTAGCCAGTTATCCGTTGGATTTACACCATCCACAGGGAGGTGGTTGCACTTTGGAATGGTGCGGCGATTGTTACGACATTCCATACCGGTCATTAATTCCCGAAAAAATCGAAAACCTGATTGTTGCTGGAAGATGCATTTCAACTACTCATGAAGCGATGTCGGCCATTAGGGTGATGGCACCATGTATGGCGATGGGTGAGGCTGCGGGAAGAGCCGCTAAACTGGCGGTTCGCCAAAATGTGTTACCATCTCAACTCGATGTTGATCTCTTACGTAAAGAACTCATCGAAAAAGGTGCCTATCTGAATTCAATGGAAACGGTTCAATCTTCAAAATATGTCTGAATTTTCTAGAAGGAATTTTGTTAAGGGACTCGGGATTGCATTTTCTGCTTCATTTATCGGGAAGCAGGCAGGGGCGATCAATCAGTACGCTTCAAATCAAAAATTTGAAGATAGCCATCGCATTCTAGGCTGCAACATCAGGGTCGCCCTGCCCGAAGATGATGCCTTAGGTCGAGGATGGAAGGCGAGAAAGGACATCTGTATCAAGATCATCAAAGCACAAAAGCCGGATATTATTGGTTTGCAGGAAGTGTTACGGATACAGGCCGAAGATATTCAAAAAGCGATGCCTGATTATTTTGCTTTTGGCTTCGATGGACCTGAAATGGATATCAACAAAGACACCTATAACGGAATTGCAAAGAATCTGGTTATTTTTTCAAGGAAAAGATACAGTATGATTTCTGCAGGTTGCTACTGGCTATCTGAAACGCCGGAAATTGGCGGCAGTTTAGCCTGGGGCACAGCCCGGGCAAGGCATGCTAACTGGGTTCGCTTGCTGGATAAGAAATCAGGAAAGGAATTTAGGGTAATTTCTACACATCTTGACCATAAATCGCAGGAAGCCAGAAACAAGCAAGGTGAATTGATTGTAAAGGAAAGTAATCAATACCAGAAAGATTTTCCGCAATTGCTTATTGGCGATTTTAATGTTGATGCCAAAAACCCCGTATTTAAAATTATTACCGACGGAGGCTGGAACGAAACTTATTTATCGGTACACGGTAATGCTGAACCAGGGTTAACGGCGCACAATTTTATAGGAGAAGAATATGCAAAGACTAAAAACACCGGCAAAATAGATTTCATTTTTACCCGTGGGAAAATTAAAACCTTATCGGCGAAGATTATTAAAGAACAAATTAATGGTATTTTTCCAAGTGACCATTTCTTTGTGAGTGCCGAAGTGAGTTTAACTTAATCTGCGATAATCACTTTTACGCCTTTTTCTTCGATTTGATTAATCACAAATTCTGAAACTGCACTATCAGTAACAATGTAATGCACCTGCTCAAATCCGCAGACTTTCCCAAGTCCGCGTTTATCAAACTTGCTGCTATCAGCCATGATAACTACGGTTTGGGCAGTTTCAATCATTTTTTGATTTAGGGTTGCCTCAGCCAGGTTGGTGATAGAAAATCCAAAATCAAGATCGATACCATCCACACCTAAAAAAAGCACACCGCAAGATATTTCGCTCAATACACGTTCTGCATAAGAACCCGCAACTGATGAAGAGTTCGACCGGATTAAACCACCGAGTTGTAAAACTTCTACATTTGGTCGGTTGCTTAATTCTAAACCCACTTTTAATGCAGGCGTAATAACCGTTAAATGTTGATTTGGATATAAACATCTGGCCAGCTCAAAAACTGTTGTACCAGAACCAATGCTAATGGAGTCGCTTTTTTCGATTAAAGCAAGTGCCGCCTTGGCAATCTTCTGTTTCTCATCAGAATTGATAAAAGCTTTTTCGTTAATGCTGCGCTCATTCGCGTAGGGATTATTAATTGATCCTCCACCACGTGTCCGGAATAACAGATTTTTGTCTTCCAGCAACTTTAAGTCTTTTCTAATTGTTACCCCAGATACTTCCATTAAATCAGTAAGCTCAATGATGCTTACTTTTCCATCTTCCTTTAATTTTTTAAGGATAAATTCGTGTCTGTCGGTAATGTTCTTCATAGAAATTTATCTGGTTATGAGCTTAATTGAATCAATTTATATAGCAAACATAATTTAAAATTTGATGATCTGAAATTATATTTAGTTAAATTACCTTTCAATGTGTTTACATTATATTAACCTTCTATTGCTGCTGTTGGTAAAAAAATAAATCCGCTGCTGCCATTATGCTTTTTGACATGTATTTTTGGCTTAATAATTTTGATTTAAATGAACGAGGGAACAGAAAGCCAGAAGGGATCTGATATAAATCCATACGATTACCTATTGCATGATTTTAATCTGAAAGACCTGAACGCAGTTTTCATTCTGAAGCATTTAAACGGTCAAATCCAAACCAACGAAAAAGGTTTTTATAACATCTATCCCGAACAGTTAGAAATTGATTTTGGCGCTTTCAGTCATCACGACTCTGCCATTCCTTTTCCCATCGTTCAGCTACAGCAACATAAAAATTCTGTGCGGCTTTCCTGTAGATGTGAAACCCCGAAGGTGAAACTTTGTGAACATCAGGCGCAGGTTCTGTATAATATTTTGCAAAGAGATGATTTAAGGATTTTCTTTGATACGCAACTTCGTAGGCAGAAACTGGCCAAAATTGCGCTGGATTATGGTTTGGAAAAGGAAAGCAATCTTGATTCATTTTTTAACTTGAGCTACACAAACGGGCACTTAGAAATTAAACCGAAAATTAAAGACTTGCAATCCTTTAACAAAGAAGCTCAGCAACATTTGCAGCAAATGCTTTTGCCAGGCAATCTTCAGAAAAAAGTGAGTCATGATACTGGTAAGTTAATCCTAGTCATTGGTCAGCATCGCTACTACAATCACCTTACGCTTGAACTTTTTCAGGCAGATACCACTAAGAGTGGGAAGGTGAAAAATCCAATAAAGAATGTGAGTGCCACCGAACTAATGTTTCAGACTGAAAATCAGCAGGCTTTGAAATTTTATGGTGGCATTGTCTCTTTTGGGCAAAATTTTAATGATGAACAGCGTGAGGAAGAAATTGATGCACTGAAAGCAGTGGTTAAAAATCCTTTAAACATTCCAATTTATCTTCAAAGTACAAAACAATCTGCAACTGTTCAGGCAGCCACCATTTCACCGGTAAAAGTTCATTTCTTAGAACCAGATCTAAGGCTGAGCGTTAACCAAAAGGATGACTTTTATGAAATCACCGGTAGATTGATGATTGCAGGAAAATCTTATGAGTTGGATAGTTTAATGCTTGTTCATCAATACTTTATTCAGCTTAAAGATCAACTGTATCTCATTCCCAGGCTAGATTTGCTTCGGGTAATTGGGTTTTTTAAGAAACAGAGTAACCGGTTAATTTTACACCAATCGAAATATCCTGAATTTCAAAAATCGATTTTAATACCGTTAGAAGGAAGCATTAAAGTCGATTATTCTTACCTTAAGCCTGCTACCAAAAGCCAGATTGAGGAGAAAGGTTTTGATCTGGAGAATGAGCAACTCATTTACCTTTCCGAATCAGAAGACTTTATTTTGATTACGCCTGTGATGCGATATGGTAACCAGGAAATTCCGGTGCTTTCCAAAAAGCAAATTCAGGCGCAGGATAAATTGGGCAATGTGTTTACTGTTTACAGAGACGAAAAAGCGGAGCTGCAGTTTATCGGGAATGTTTTGAAACAGCATCCGTTTTTCTACGACCAGGAAACCAATGATTCTTATTACCTGCACCGTAAACGGTTTTTAGAGGAAAGTTGGTTTTTAGATGCTTTCGAAAACTGGAGAAACAAAGGCATTCATATTCTGGGTTTCAACCAGCTCAAAAATAATAAGCTCAATCAGCATAAAGCCAGTATTAACATTGAGGTTTTGAGTGGTACGGACTGGTTTGAAACCAAAGTGAAAGTGAAGTTTGGAAAGCAGCAGGTGGCATTGAAACATCTGCATAAATCTATCCGGAACAAAAGCAAATTCGTTACTCTTGACGATGGAACACAAGGGATTTTGCCTGAAAACTGGCTTCAAAAGTTTACAGATTATTTTAACGCTGGCGAAGTTACCGATGAAAGTATTTTAACACCAAAAATAAAGTTTGCCACCATAAATGATCTTTATGAAGACGCATTGCTGGACGGAGAAGTTAAAAATGAGCTTACATCATACAAGCAGAAGTTTCAAAGTACAGAGGCCATTCGGGAGGTTGAAGTGCCTGATACTTTGCTGGCCACCTTGCGCCATTATCAAAAAGATGGGCTTAACTGGCTCAACTTTTTAGATGATTTTAATTTTGGTGCCTGTTTGGCAGATGACATGGGATTGGGTAAAACCATTCAGATTTTGGCTTTCATCTTATCTCAAAGAGATAAAGTAGCGCATAATACCAACTTAGTTGTTGTGCCAGCATCATTAATTTTCAACTGGAAAGCTGAAGTAGAAAAATTTGCGCCATCGATCAAAATAAAAACCATTTACGGTAATGAGCGAACGAAAACGATTGAACGTTTCGATCGCTACGAGATCATTTTAACCTCATACGGAACGTTACTTTCTGATATCCGCTTTTTGAAGGATTACAGGTTTAATTATATTTTTCTGGATGAATCGCAGCATATTAAAAATCCGGAATCACAGCGTTATAAAGCAGCGAGGATGTTGCAATCGCGAAATAAAGTGGTTTTGACAGGAACTCCTATTGAAAATAGCACGTTCGATTTATATGGACAGTTGTCTTTTGCTTGTCCGGGTTTGTTTGGCAGTAAACAACAATTTGCTGACTTATATTCTACACCCATCGATCAGTTTAAAGATAAAAGAAGATCAGAAGAACTGCAGCATAAAATCAGGCCTTTTATTTTGAGAAGAACCAAGGAACAGGTTGCAAAAGAACTTCCAGATAAAACGGAAATCATCTTGTACTGTGAAATGGGAGATGAGCAGCGGGAGGTATATGAGGCAAATAAGAAAGAGATTCAGGATTTTATTTTGAATAAATCGGAAGATGAGTTGCCTAAAAGTTCTATGCATGTACTTAAAAGTATTACGCAGCTGAGGCAGATTTGTAATTCTGCGGCTTTACTGGCCGATGGAAAGTCATACCTGCAGGCATCTTCAAAAATAGAAACACTGCTTGAGCAAATAGAAAGTAAAGCTGGCAAGCATAAAATTCTGGTGTTCTCGCAATTTGTAACGATGCTCGATTTAATTAAGAAGCAGCTTGAAAAACGGGGAATTGGCTTTGCGTACTTAACCGGTCAGACAAAAAATAGGGAAGAGGTTGTTCAATCGTTTCAGCAGAATGATGATATTCCTGTTTTCCTGATTAGTTTGAAAGCTGGCGGCACCGGTTTGAATTTAACCCAGGCTGACTATGTTTATCTCGTAGATCCCTGGTGGAATCCGGCAGTAGAAAACCAGGCCATCGATAGGGCTTACCGGATTGGTCAGCATAAAAACGTGATGGCGGTACGATTAATTTGCCCCGATACCATCGAAGAGAAAATTATGAAGCTGCAAGCCACAAAAAAAGATTTGGTTAAAAATCTGATACAAAGTGATGGTAGTTTTTTCAAGGGATTAAATAAAAAGGAATTGCTCGGCTTATTGAGTTAGCTGATGGCTAAATTGCTTGCGCTCGTTTTCAACGAGCGCCTAATAGCTTAGCGATTTCATCGCTGACGAATAATTGCGTAAATACGCAATGCTATTTTCATGCTCGTTAGAAACAAGCGTGGCGCTGAATTAAATTATCGGTTTGTGATGCTGAGCGCAGCGAAGAATCTGTTAGATCAAAGCATCCAACTGCAATATTTTACGGATTTTTATTTAGATGTTGCGATTAGTTGAGTTAGTATCCTATAGATTTTTCTAAGCGCATGAGGGAATCGCAGATTTTAAAACTATAGTGCGACCTGAAAATCGTAATCCAAAAATTCAGGAACATTCAAACTTTCTACAATCTTCCAGTCTCTTTTTTCTTCTATAAATTTAGGTTCAATCAAGCCGGTGGTATGAGCAGCTGCGGTGTAAAATGCTTTTTTGCTAGGGTGATCAGGTGAGCAAGCATTATAAATCCTTCCAAAGGCTTGCTTTTTTAAAATTGCCGAAGCAACACCAATCGCATCTGTTTGATGAATGAGATTAACCGGAGCCAGGCCATTTGGAACATCAGTTTTCCCGGCAAAAAATCTCCCTGGGTTCCTGTTTGGACCAATTAATCCCGCGAAGCGGATAATGGTAAAATGATGTGGCAAACTTTCTTTCAAAATCTCTTCGGCAGCTAAAACTACTTTACCCGAATCAGTATCGGGAAGGGTAGCGCTTTGCTCATTTACGATCTGGTTCTCATCCCCATAAACGCTTGTAGAACTGATGAGGATGACTTGTTTAGCTTTATGTTTCGAAGCCGTTAAAATCGCTTCAATCTTTTGCGGATAACTGTTTAATTCTGTTGAATTTCTTTTGGGTGGGATACAGATGAAAAGTGCATCGGTTTCGAAAAATTCAGCATCTGCAATAATCTGTTCTGAAGTAAAGTTGACTAAATAGGGTTTTATTTTTTCATCAGCTAACAAGCTCAGCTTTTCCGGAGAGGTACTCGATCCTTTAACATCATAACCTGATTCAACCAGTTTCTTTGCAAAAGCGAGTCCAAACCAACCGCAACCTAAAATGGAAATCGTTTTCAATTGAATCTCAGTTATTCGTTAATAATTTTTTGCATTCAACAATTCGAGCGATGAAACAGTTTGAACAATTAACCAAAATTAGCCTTTGCCTAGGTTATAACAGGCCCGGCAGCGGGGTTCATAGCTCTCTTTCTCTCCTAATAGAACCGTATTTTCATCAGCCACTGTTCGGTAACTGTAAAGTGCGGGATTGCCACAGCAAACACAAACTGCATTTACCTTGGTTACATGCTCAGCGATAGCCATCAGGGCAGGCATTGGTCCGAAAGGTTTGCCTGTAAAATCCATATCAAGTCCGGCAACAATTACGCGAATGCCTTTCATTGCCAGCTTATTACATACCTCAGGAAGTTCATTGTCAAAAAACTGAGCCTCATCAATACCTACCACCTGGGTATTGGTACCCAGTAGTAAAATAGCCGAAGCACTATCAACCGGAGTGGAATTAATGGAATTTAAATCATGCGATACCACAGCAGATTCATGATATCTCGTATCAGTCCGGGGTTTAAAAATCTCTACATTTAGCTTGGCAATCTGGGCTCTTTTTAGCCTGCGAATAAGCTCTTCGGTTTTACCTGAAAACATAGATCCGCAAACCACCTCTATACTTCCTGAAAATTCGCCCCTTCTTCTAAAATTTTGTTCGCTAAATAACATGTCCGAGTTTTTATGTTCTGATGTGCTTTCTTTGATTTTTAAACCGAACAAATATCATAATTATGTGTTATTTTTGAACACATAGTTACCAACATAAATCAACCAAAAATTCGTTATCACTCTATGATGAACCAACAAGATATCTTCAAAAAAGTAGGCAATATATTAGGAGAATTAAACGATCAGTATCAATTTCTGGCTCAAAATCCTCAACAGTTAAATGATTTAGAAGTTGAGCTTTTTTTAGCGAATGCCGATTTTTTAGCTGATCATGTTCGTATCGTTCAGAAATTAAGCAGCACTACAAAACAATCTGTACAACCTCAGGCAGCCAACTTAGCCACTGAGGAGCCAGTTACTTTGGCAGATGAGATTGAAGCGGCGAAAGGATATAAGGAAGCGGAAGAGTGTTTCGATCCTGCAGAGTTGGAAGAAGTGGTTACCGCTGAAGAAGAAGAGGAACGTGTTGACGTGAAACAGGAGCAGGAAGTGGAGGATGATGAGGAAATACACGAAGCTACTGCCGAAAAACTATTGGATAAAGACTTTTTTAAACCAGATCAGGACGATCACAGTTTTGAGTTCGTATTGGGCAATCATAGTATCGACGACAAGTTCGATTACGAAGACAAATCGGTAGAAGAAATATTCGACAGGCCTTTGAGTAAAGATGAGGAAGAGGTGCTGGCACAGAAAAAAATTATTCATGAAAAGGTAGCAGAACATTCACCGCTTGAAGATGAGGTATCGGCAACAGAAGAAGATGAGATTGGTCCTGAACCTTTTTTAATCCCACACGACGAGCAGCCAACTGTTGAGGAAACAAAAAAAGAAGAAATTGCTTTGGAAGCACCTGTTCCTGCCAAACCAATTGAAGCACTTAGAGATGTGGAAATTGATGAGCCAATCATTTCTCCGCCTGTTGTTGTCCAGGAGAAACCTATTTTTACGCCTGAAGCCGTTCCGGTTAGGCCACCTGTTCAACCTATTTCATCATCACCTGCACCTAGTCTAAATGATTTATTGGCTAAAACCCATGCGCAAGCAGAAGAGCCTGCGAAAGCGCCAATAGCTGATTTGAAACAAGGCATTAGCCTGAATGAAAAATTATTATTTATTAAAGATTTGTTTAAAGGTTATAACCTGGCTTATTCTGAAGCAATTGATATTGTTAATAAGATGAACAGTTTTGAGGCGGCAGATAGTTTTTTACAAAGCAACTATGCTGTTAAAAATGATTGGGCAAGCAAACAATCAACCGTTGATCAGTTTTATGAATTGCTGAACAGAAGGTTTAGGATTTAGGTATAAGTTATAAGTCTGGGATCATAAAAATAAAGCACACTTACCTGATGCAAATTCTCCATTGCGCAGCTGATCCTTCATCAGCTGTGGCAAGCTGATTCGTTTAGTTAAAAATTAGGTTTAGCTAGGGTTTGTAATTCCGTTGTGTTGTCGGTGTATTTTAAATCTGCAGATGGTAATGTTGAGATGATAAGCTCCGGCGAGTAAGTCTTTGTTCTTTGCTCCTTAATCCTTATTCTTTGCGCCCTATTGCTTCAGCTCTAAAAGAATCCCATCCTGTTCGAATCCAGTTTGAGAAAAATAAAAAGTAATATCGTAAAGCTCCAAAGCGATGAACCTCCATAACTAATCAATGGAAGTGGAATTCCAATTACCGGAATGATGCCAATGGTCATGCCGATATTGATAAATACGTGGAAGAAAAGGATACAGGCAACGCTGTAACCATAAACTCTCGAAAACGTTGATCGCTGTCTTTCCGCCAGATTGATGATGCGCAGCAGTAAAAATATATACAAGGCAATCACAATGGTACAGCCTACAAAACCCCATTCTTCACCAATTGTTGAGAAGATAAAATCGGTGCTTTGTTCTGGGACATAACCATATTTTGTTTGTGTTCCTTCTAAAAAACCACGGCCTGTCACTTGACCTGAACCAATAGCGATTTGCGATTGAATGACATTGTATCCGGCACCCTTATTATCTGTTTTCAGGCCGAGCATCAGTTCAATCCTGCTACGCTGGTGCGGAGCCAGGACCTTCTCGTAGGCCACTTTAATCAGAAAAAGGTAACCAATGGCGAATATTGTAACCAGTATGGTTGAGATGATGATTTTTTGTTTTCTGCGATTATTGTAGATGAAGAGTCCTGCGATAACCGTTATGATAGTGATCAATATCCATGTCGGAACTAAAAAGTCTGCTACGAATAGTACAATCATCCCTAGAAATATTAAGAGGAAGTATCCCGATAGACCTTCGCGATACAAAGGAAACATAAAGGCCAGGAAGACCAATGCCGAACCCGTATCTGGCTGGAGCATAATGAGTACCAAAGGTGCTAAAACAATTAATGCAGCAATGGCAATAGACTTGAAATCCCTGAATTTTGGATTAAAGCTACCTACATACCGAGCCAGGAGAAGGGCGGTTCCGAATTTTGCAAATTCGGCAGGTTGCAGTTTGAATGAGCCAATGGCAATCCAGGCCTGATTTCCTGCCACTTTATTTCCAACAACAAGCACAGCCAGAAGTAATACCAATGTTCCACCATAAATAAAGGGGGAGAAAACATTAAACAATCTACCGTCAAATAATAAAATGGATAATCCTAATATTAAACCCGAGATAATGTAAATCAACTGTTTGCCGTAGCTGCTGCTGAAATCGAAAACGCCAGCCTTATCAGGATTGTAAATAGATGCATAAATATTAGTAAAACCAATGGCACAAAGGGCAATGTAGATTAATACTGTAATCCAATCTACATTAAAAAAGAAACGGTTTCCCTGTTGTTGTTGCATCTTATTTTTCGCTCGCAGGCTTTTCGGTAATTACTGTTTTGGTTTGTTTCGGTTTTATTGCAACGCTTTGTTTAATTGTTGCTGCTCTGATTTGAATGCTATCTTTAACTTTTTTCGTAGAATCGGCTTTTTTGATTAATAAACTATCTGCCTTGGTAATCACTTTTACCGGCTTGGTTTTATCTTTCAAAACAGGCAAAAGATTTTGGTTTTTCATCCATTCTACCTGTGCTGCTCTCGAACCGGTTACCGTACCTTTTAAATATTTTTCAATCATGTAACTGGCAATCGGTGCGGCATAAGTACTTCCGTAACCAGCATTTTCTACAATTACTGCTATAGCAATTTTTGGATTATCGCGAGGGGCGAAGCCGATAAAAACCGAGTGATTTTTACCATGCGGATTTTGTACTGTACCTGTTTTACCACAAAGTAACACATCAGGAATCCGTGAGAGGATAGCGGTTCCAAAATTCGTATTTACAGCATCCTGCATGCCGTCAATAACGGGCTCAAAGTGTTTGGCATCAACGCCAACATAATTTTTATCTACATATTCCTTTTTAATCTTATCGCCCATGGCTCTGATTAAATGAGGCTTGATATAATACCCACGGTTTGCAATAACGGCCATGGCATTTGCCATTTGCAATGGCGTAGCCGTAATCTCTCCCTGACCAATAGCTTGCGAAATTACATTGGTATATCCCCAACGTTTACCGTAAATTTTATCGTAGTGATCTGCCGCATAAAAATACCCTTTTCTCTCATAGGGCATATCAATATCCAGTTTTTCGCCAAACCCAAATTTTGCAATTTTGTCTCGCCACTCCTGATAAGTTTTACGCTGATTTTTCATTCCATTTTTGGTAATCAGTTTCTGAAAAACATAACAAAAATAGGTATTGCATGATCGGGCGATGCCTCTCCGCAAAGAAATAGAACCATCAAAGTGTTCGCACTTTATTTTTCTGTTTCCGGCCTGATAATAATGTGGACAGAAGAAAGTGGTGTTAGGATCGATTACTCCTTCCTGAAGACCAACTAATGCATCAACGGGTTTAAAAGAAGAACCCGGGGGGTAATAACCCATAATTGGGCGAACCAATGAGGGGCGATACGGGTTACCCACAATAAATTTCATATAATTGTTTCCCTGATCTCTTCCTACCAGAAGATTGGGGTCGTAACCTGGGCTGCTAATAAATGAAAGTATTTCGCCCGTTGCAGGTTCAATAGCCACGATAGCACCAACTTTATTTCTCATGAGTTCCTCGCCAAGCTTTTGAATCCTCATGTCGATGCCTGAAATCAATCTTTCGCCAGATACCGCGTTTACATCATATTTTCCATCAGCATAACTGCCTTGAGGTGTATTATGAGCATCGTAAACAGTGTTAATTACGCCTTTTTCTCCCCTTAAAGTTTGCTCATAAGAATATTCCAAGCCACTTTTTCCCTTGTAATCGCCTGGCCGGTAAAACCCCTCTGATTTGGCAATATCCGCACTGTCAACCTCTTTAACATAGCCGAAAAGCGCACCGCCAACACTATCAGGATAATGCCTGATGGTTCTGTCCTGTGTTCTAAATCCCGGGAAACGGTATAATATTTCCTGTAATCTGGCATAACTTTGTACCGAAATCTGTTTTAAAAACGGGGTTGATTGATAAGTCGATTTTCCTCTGGCCTTTCTTAGATTCTTACGCACATCCTGAATGGAAATTTCCAATGCCTGGGCAAGACCTAAGGTGTCAAATGCTTTAACCTCGTTGGGAGTAACCATTAAATCATAAACAGGTTCGTTTTGTACGATAACCTTTCCATTTCGGTCGAGAATAGCGCCACGAGCCGGGTATTTATAAATTTTACGCAGAACGTTACTTTCTGCGGAAAGGAAGTATTTATCACTCGCAATTTGGATATAAAATAGCTTTCCGAGTAAAATCAGGGCGATTACAATAAATAATCCTTGAACGATATATTTTCGGTTAAATAATTGATCCATTAGCGGGACGTTCTTTTATAGAATATAAACTCTACCAATAAAATAATAAGCAGTGTAAAGATACAACTTAAGCCGCATCTCATTAAGGTATAACCAATTTCAGTTACCTTAAATGTTTCTAAAAAGAACAGCACCAGGTGGTGAGCGATAACACAAAGAAACGCATATAATGAAAACCATTGGAAACCCATATAACTTAACGAAGGTTCCGGGTCATCAATTGCGTCTCGGTTTAAACTTATGGAAATAAAAGAAATTCGAACAAAGGAGAGCACTATGCAAGCTGTTGCATGAACACCCATGGTATCATAAAATGCATCCAGTGTTAACCCGGTTGCAAAAGCTAATGCATATAATAAGATGTTTGGAATTCCAAAAGGAAGCAATAACAAGAAAAGAACGTAAATAAACGGCGTAGATAGATCATAAAAGCCCATATTTTTGAGCAGGAACACCTGAACAAAAAGCAGCAAAACCCACCTGATAATATTGACAATTATTATTCTGCTATTCATTTGGTTTAATCAAACTTTCTAAAGCCTTTTGTTCTTCAGCCCTCTTATCTTTTACCACATAAACATATTGCAACGTGCTAAAATCGGTAAATAAATTTAATTCTCCGGATAGGAAATTATCGTTAGTGGCAACTTTGGGTTTGATGATTCTACCAACCAAAATGCCAGCAGGAAATGAACCAAATCCTGATGTTACAATCGAATCACCCACATTCATTTTAATGTGATTGGGTACTTCTTTAATCAAAGCTTTCCTGATATCAAAATTTCCATCGCCCCAAACCAAGGAGCCCAATGCATTATTCTTTTTCAATGAAACACTGATGCGGGTGTCTTTATGCAAAAGCGATTGTATGGTTGCCAAATGTTCGGAAACGTCGCGAACGAGGCCAACAATACCGCGTTGAGGAGCAATGACTGCCATCCCTGCTTTAATTCCGTCTAAACTCCCTTTGTTAATCGTCATAACATTATTGCGGAGTGTGATCGAATTTTTAACAACCTTTGCCGCAAGATAAGTGTACTGCTGGTTAGTTAGGGTATCAATTACTTTAACATCTTTTGAGGTATCAACGGTTGTCAAACTTAGGAGGCTGGTTTTGAGTCTGGCATTTTCTGCCGCCAAACTATCATTTACCATCCCCAGGTTTAGATACCTTTTGAAAACATTCAGTCGCTCATAAGCCGTACCCACAATTTCATTAGACGAATTTAAGGTAACACTGCGCTGATAAGCATTATTTTTTACCGTAAGATATATTCCAATGATAAAAAAGATAATAAACAGGAAAAATGCGTTGTATCTGCTGATGAAAATCCAAAGGTTACGCATTTAAGTTCTAAGTTATAGGTAATACGTTGTAAGTCAAAAACGTAAAACGTAAAACTTACAACGTAAAACTTGATTATTGCATTAAAAATTTATAGCCACCAATATTTTTAAGGGCGATACCCGTTCCGCGAACGACTGCACGAAGCGGATCTTCAGCCACGTGAACAGGTAATTTGGTTTTCGCAGCAACCCGTTTATCCAGGCCTCTTAATAATGCACCACCGCCTGTTAAATAAATACCGGTTTGGTAAATATCTGCAGAAAGTTCAGGTGGAGTAATCTCCAAAGCTTTTAAAATCGCTTCTTCAATTTTAGAGATCGATTTATCTAAACAGTGTGCGATTTCTGTGTATGAAACGGTGATTTGTTTCGGAACGCCAGTCATCAAATCACGACCTTGAACTGCAAAATCAGCAGGCGCATCCTGTAATTCAGGTAAAGCAGCACCTACTTCAATTTTAATTTTCTCAGCTGTACGGTCGCCAATCATAATGTTATGCTGGCGGCGGATATAATTTACGATATCAGAGTCGAAGTTATCTCCCGCAACGCGGATAGATTGATCGCAAACGATACCAGATAAGGCAATAACGGCAATTTCTGTCGTACCACCACCGATATCGATAATCATGTTACCCATCGGTTCTTCCACATCGATTCCAATACCTACAGCAGCAGCCATAGGCTCATGGATGAGGTAAACTTCTTTTGCTCCGGCAATTTCAGCTGAATCGCGTACGGCACGTTTTTCTACTTCAGTAATACCTGAAGGAATGCAAATTACCATACGTAACGATGGGAACATCCAACCTTTACCACCGTTTAACATGCGGATCATGCCTTTTATCATCGCCTCTGCGGCGTTGAAATCGGCAATTACTCCGTCTTTTAAAGGGCGAACTGTTTTAATATTATCGTGGGTTTTACCCTCCATTTGCATCGCCTGACGACCTATAGCGATAACTTTATTTGTAGTACGATCAAAAGCAACAATAGATGGTTCATCTACAACTACTTTGTCATTATGTATAATCAGGGTATTCGCAGTGCCTAAATCGATGGCAACTTCCTGCGTAAACCAATTGAATAATCCCATGTATGAGTTATATTTTCTTTAATTTGTTAAATCTATACTATTCCTAATGTAAAAATAGGTTTTTTATTGTTTAGTCAGTTAGTTTTTTGGTTGGTGCGATTTTTGGCTTTCTAGTTTTGGGTGAAGATCCTAAAAAACCAATCAAGCAAACAACTAAACTAGTGCTTAAAGTGCCTTACGCCGGTAGTTACCATTGCAATTCCTTTTTCATTTGCTTTTGCTACAGAATCTGCATCTTTGATTGAACCGCCTGGCTGCAAAACAGCGGTAATGCCAGCATCAGCAGCAATTTCCACACAGTCAGGGAAAGGGAAAAAAGCATCAGATGCCATTGCAGCGCCTTCAACGCTGAAACCAAAAGATGCCGCTTTTTCAATCGCTTGTCGAAGTGCATCAACCCTCGAGGTTTGACCAACACCACTGGCAATAAGTACATCATCCTTTACCAAAACAATTGTATTCGATTTAGTATGTTTTACAATTTTATTTGCAAAATGCAAGTCTTTCAATTCCTGCGCAGTTGGTGTTTTATCTGTAACGGTAGTCATTTGTTCAGGACCTTCAATAACTAAATCTTTATCCTGTTCAATTACACCGTTTAGTAAAGTTTTAAATTGTTTTTTGCTTAAATCAACATTGTTTCGCTGCAAAATTACGCGATTTTTCTTTTTGCTGAATAATTCTACCGCTTCAGGTTGATAAGATGGCGCAATTAAAACTTCAAAAAACAAATTGTTAATTTCTTCAGCAGTTGCTAAATCAACCTCAACATTGGTAATTAATACACCACCAAAAGCTGAAACCGGATCACACGCCAAAGCATCAATCCAGGCCTGTTTTACAGTTGGGCGTGAAGCAATACCACAAGCATTTGTATGTTTTAAGATCGCAAAAGTCGGATCTTGAAATTCGTCAATTAATGCCACAGCAGCATCAACGTCAACCAGGTTATTGTATGAAAGTTCTTTTCCGTTTAATTTTGTGAACATGGCATCTAAATCGCCATAGAATACCGCCCCCTGATGAGGGTTTTCGCCGTAGCGCAATGTCTTAGCGTCAGTTACACTTTGCTTGAATACTTCAATTGGCTCTTCCTGGTTGAAATAGTTAAAAATTGCAGTATCGTAATGAGAAGAAGTATGGAAAGCAGTTTTCGCAAATGCTTTACGCTGTGCTAATGTTGTTTCTCCGTTTTGAGCTTCTAATTGAGCTTGCAGGGTAGGGTAGTCATTTTTAGATGCAATAATAACAACATCATTAAAGTTTTTCGCAGCAGCACGAATTAATGAAATTCCACCGATATCAATTTTCTCAATAATTTCTTCAGCCGTACCACCAGCTTTAACGGTTTCTTCGAAAGGATATAAATCAACAATTACCAAGTCAATTTCAGGAATTTCATAGGTTGCAATTTGCTCCTGATCACCTGTTAAACCTCTGCGATTTAAAATGCCGCCAAAAACTTTTGGGTGCAAGGTTTTTACGCGTCCACCTAAAATTGAAGGGTATCCCGTTAAATCTTCAACAGCCGTAACTGGTAAATTTAAGTCTTTAATAAACTGTTCAGTACCTCCAGTTGAAAATAACTGTACGCCCTGAGCGGCTAATAATTTTACCAATGGCGCTAAACCATCTTTATAATATACTGAAATTAAAGCGTTTTTGATTTTAATGGGTTGACTCATTTTACCGTAAATTTTGAGCCGCAAAGGTAATAAAACAGGATTGTTTTTTTGTTATGCTAAGCGTAAAAAATGGATTAAGTTATTTTAAGCTGCTTGTGTGATTTATCAGGTGAGTTTTTATGCTGAGATAGGTAGTTTTTTAAAGGATGGCGAACCAGTAACTAACCTTTAGCACAAATGGAATTTGTTCTTTTTTAAACCGGATACGATTGCCCAACATCATTATGCGGCAGGTAATAAGTAATGCTCATTTCTTATAACGAAGAAACTTAAGATCTCTAATTTATAGTTGTGAATTGTGATAGTGATTTATTGATTCCTCATTTTGGGGAATTAATTGCGCATTAGTTGCTTTTCTTAAACCTATACTGATTAATTAAGCTGCATTGGCGTTACCTGAGGCTTGGCTTTGTTTTTGTTTATGGGATTGGTCATGAATATCTCTATTATTGACGATCACAAGATTCTCTCAGAATTATTAAAACTATCGCTTTCGGAATTTGATTTTATCAAGTCCGTTAATTTATATAGTGAACCCGAAAAGCTTTTTGCACATCTTGATATTTTTCCTCCTGATATTCTTATCACCGATATGTTAATGCCAGATATTACAGGTATTGACATCATCAAAGCATGCAGGAAGACGAAAAGCAAATCAAACTTAAAAATCATTGTTCTTTCGACAGTTAAAGATGTTAATTTGATTAAAAATTCTTTTGATGAAGGTGCTAATGCTTATTTGTGCAAAGATGCTTCAGTAGCTGAGCTGATTGATGCCATTAATACGATATCAAAGGATGAAAATGCCATCTATGTCGGCGAAAGCCTCAAAAATATTTTAGTCGAATTTCAACTTTTTGAGAAAGGAAAAGTACATCTTTCGCCCAGAGAAAAAGAGCTTCTAAGTCATGTTTGCCAGGGAGAAACTGTTAAAGAAATTGCAGATAAGCTAGATTTAAGCATCAATACCATCCAAAGTTATATGAAACAACTTATGCGTAAGATGCAGGTGAACAGAACACCAGATTTAATTTTGAAAGCTATTAAACAAGGGCTGTTTTTTCCAAATCAGATTCATTAAAAGGCATTAGCGGCACAGTAGCGTTTACAATGGTTCCGGCAGGATTACTCATAATCATAAGCTGGCCGTTAATAAGATGTAGTCCTGTCCTTAAGTTTTGTAATCCAAGTCCATTAATTTCATTGTTGGTCATACCTTTTCCGTTGTCTTTAATCTCAACACTGAAATGATCGGGCATGAATATGATACTGATCGAAACATGGCTCGCCTTTGCATGTTTAATTACGTTAGATAAGCTTTCTTTAAGCAAGTAATAAATCTGCTCAGAAACCTTTGGACTTAGATATCGATTCACTTCATCTTTATTATAAATAGTTTCGATTGCAAAAAAATTAAAATTGCTAAACCTTTGCTTCATGGTTTCGAGGTAGAGGTCGATATTATAGTAGTTCTCTTCCTTTTCTGTTCTAATGCCGGATAGGAGGTGGCTATAATCCCTGGTCTCTTTATATATACTTTGAATTTCCTGATCAATTTCGAGGAGGTTTTTGAATTCATTTTCAGATGAAGCTTTTTTGAGTTTATCCTCAATATAGTAACGTAAAGCCACTAGGTTTCCACCCAGGTCATCGTGTAATTTACGGCCGATTGCCGCCCGTTGTTGTATAATGGCCTGTGCCTTTTCATTTTCTAGCTGATGGTCTTGCATCAGGAGGATATCCGAAGCTTTTTTCTTTTCGCTTTCAATCGCAAATTCTTTCTGACTGACTTCTGCCTGGGCACGGTATCTTTCCTTAATACTCTCCCTAATTTGCCAGCCAACTGCCAGTGAGAAAAATATAATGTCGCTAAAAAAACCTAAGGCAATAAATGAAACATGGCTAAGCCCAAAAATGTAACCCTGGGTGTAATAGCTTAACGATGTGAAAATATTAAAGCCAACTATAAGGATACTTCCGATAAAAACATAGTTTTTTACATCACGTTCTTTATTAATGAAAAGCTGATAGATGAGGTAACCAAATATAAAAAAGAAATAGCCATCCATGAGTAGTCCAACAGTTTTAGCCATTTGAACATATTCAATAGGGAAAAAGAAATAAGGAAAACGTAAAGCGAAATAAACTGGCGTAATTAAATAGGTTCTTTTGGCCATTACATATATCCTGGTTTCCTTATTTTTTGGGATACCAATAACCAATACCAGAAAGTTAAGGTAGGCAAGTAAAGATAACCAAAACACCCCTGAGCTGATGAGGTATTGCAAGCTCGGTACTTTAAAGGTTTTAGAAGGAACCATAGTTGTTGCCAACACCAGATACGCGAGACCTAGCCATAAGTAGATGGTATAACCACCGACTAGCTTTAGTTTGCTGAAGGCGTAAAGAATAGTATGGTAAATGGCAATGATGAGGATTGCGCCGATTGCGAAAAGGGGAATTAGATCATCAATATCAAAATTGTAAAGCAAAGTGCGGCAAAAATAGTTGGTGTATTCCAGACTATTCTAGCAAAAATAGTTCCTGATAACGTCTTTCATAAACAGTTATCGCTTGCGATTTGATATGATTTTATTTGATGTTAGACTTAAGTCTTTCAGTATGAGTTAGTGATCTTATTAATCATAGTATTGGATTATTTCCTTGAAATGGGGAAAAAATAGGTTTTTAAATGAATAGGGAAGATTTAATTTTATAAGATAGCGGGGAAAAACGGGGAAAGTTTTTCCTGATTTTTTAGATTGATATTTTTCCTACAAGCTGATGACCTCCAATCTGAGGAGCGATTGCTCTGCGATTTTTAGTTTTTTTTGCGATTTAATTCAAGCAATCTTTATTCTCCGCAGAAGAGTTGCTGCAAAGTGTCAGCAATAATCAAAAATTATGCTTTTTGTCTATTTATTAATAAACCTATAATTGGGTAGTGACAATACCCTTTTTTTGGGGTAATTAGAATCTTTAAAACTCCTTTTGGAATTTATTCCCTCGCTCTGCAAAATTTCTTATTGCTTAACAACTCGCATTAATTTTTTAATAATAGACCTGTAATTCGCTTTAAAGCAAAGCGTTTCATGCAATTCTAATTTATCATTTGGTTTTTTCTGCCATTCGTTAAAATATCCATGTAATCCTTTTTGCTCAAATAATTCGAATTGTACTACCCCTAATTTGGGGTATTGATTTGGTTTTTTGGGTATTATTTGCTGAATCATTTAACAAGAAATTTGCAAGTAATATGTAATCCTGTTTTTTACAATTCATTACCAGTATTTATTAAAACATCTAAACATATGAAAACACAATTACGCTTTCTTCTAACTATGTTATTTACTATTTCAGATTTTCTAAAGCGTTATGCTATTAGAAACATCAATGTTGGTCGCTTTTCATCTTTTGTAAGTGATATAGCGGCTGTCTTTCAACATAGTTTCATCATAATTATTCACCCTTTTGCTTATGTAAGCTTCTGGCAGGGGAATACTCGCTTAATAAATATGGTTCGAATTCGATAATGATATAGCGAAAGTTAAACAATAAATTTTTTCAACAGACTATCCAAATGCTTAGTGTACGTAATGTAATGGCATTTGCTTATGCTTTGAACCAAACGCCAACTATTGGCATTCAAATTTTTTCTATAAAAATAAATAAAAATGATAAAGAAAATTCCTTTTAAAAACCTTACTGGCTGGAGCATTTTATGCACACTCTTCCTGCTTGTAAATTATCAGGGTTATGCGCAATGTACTAACAGTGCGGCACGGCCAGATGACGGTTTTCAAACAGAAGCTTGGAATCCTACCTGCAATGGTGGTAATGATGGTTTTATTAAAATTACCGGAATTAAAAGCACTATTTCGGCAGAACCAAATGCCAACCGGCCTTACTCGGTTAGAATACTTACTGGGGTAGGAGGGGGTTTACACCCTAATTATCCAGCACCTTTTCCGATTGGAAATAATACCAGCTATGATTTGGTAAATTTGCCTGCTGGAAATTATGTTGTAGATATTATCGATGCTTGTGGAAACACCAGTGCTGACAAAGCAATAACTTTGGGACAGCCTGCAAACCCCGAATTTACTTTGCAGCAGCCTTTAATTATTAGAAGAAAAACATCGCCTGGGGGTGTTTGTGGTGATACATTTGTTGTTAAAGTTCCTTTTAATAGATATGAAACTGGCCAAACACTTAGCGTTACATTTACTAATAGTACAAATCAAACCTATACGCCTGTAAGCAATACCTATACAATACCAAGAGTGCCTAATACACCTACTTATATTGGTGAGATAATTGTTGAAGTACCTGTTTCATTTTTTTTAGGAAATGCTGTTACTGCTCGTTTAGCAAGTAACCAATGTAGTAGACCAATTCAAACAAAAACTATTGCTTATCCTCCAAGCTTTCAGGTAGCACCTAATAATAATGCTTCTGGAAATGTTCAGTCTACAGTAAATACTTGTATTAGCGGATACAATATTATCAGAACTTTATCATACGGTACTGAAAATGTTTCGATTTCTATCATTGAGACCAATAATCCCTCTGCTACGGCGCTTGATATTAATGGCAACCCACTCACATTTAGCTATCCGCCAGGCTACGTTTGGCAAGACGCAATACAAATTTATTCAGGCTTAAAATACGGTGTACAATACACGATTACGTATAAGGATGCCTGCGGATTAACTGTTGTTGAGCCTCTCATGGTGCCGCCTCCAGCTGTAGCAGTTGCTAGTCATACGGTGTGTGCTGGCCCAGCGGCTTACTCTCCATTTGTAGATGATGCAGGTCAGTTAAACGTAACTTTGCCTAGCAACCTTGCGAGATCGTTCCCTTTAAGTTTTACCATCACTAGTGGACCATCAACCTGGACTTCAACTTTAGGCGAAACTACAGTTACTGCTCCATTAACTTATCCTCAGGTTTACACTTATAATACACCAACAACTGATGGCGTGTTTCAATTAGGAACTAATATTGTTGTGGGAAGTCCGTTGTCTGATAATAATATTGAACGTGCCAAACAGTTTGCGCCAGGAACCTATACTATTACGTATGCTGACGCCTGCAATAGAACAAATATTTTTACAGCAACAATTCAGGGTGCCTCTTGTATAAGAAATAGCACCACCAGTTATAGCATTAGTTATTGTAATTATACCAATGGGAATGTAGATTTAACACATATTATTTCTCCTCAAGATAGAGATACCAGATCGTTGTATAAAATTAACGCAAATGGTACGGAAACGCTGATGCAAACTAGGAATAGTAATAACACATCAGTAAAATTTTTAAATGTCGAGCCAGGAACCTACAAAGTTAGGTTTGGTGGCGTAAATATTAATAAAATTGATTACCCTGGTATAGGTGGCATTAATGGGATTCCAAGACTTGCTGGTACAAATTACATTTACGAAGAAACCATTGTTGTTAAACCGATGACAGCATTGTCGTTTGCAAGTTTAGCATCATGTAACGGTACAGCAAATGGAGTTGCAACGGGCGGACAAGCACCATATACTTATGCGTTATATGATGCTAGTGGTACAACCATTGTTCGCCCAAGCCAAGCAAGTGGTACTTTTACCGGATTAACAGTGGGCACTACGTACCAAATGCAAGCTATTGATGCATGTGGTAGAACCTTTAATCAACAAATAGTTGTCGTTAACAATCTAATTGCGCCAGTAATTGCAACAGTTGTCCAATCCACTTGTACGAATGGTAACAGTGTAACAATAAATAGCCTTCCTGCTGGAAATTGGAAAATTTTAGACAGTTTCAATAATTCCGAAATTACAGGTTCTGGTACAACTACAACTTTAACAAGTTTAGCTGTTGGAAACCACAGTTTCACATTGGTAAATGAGCTTGGTTGCAGTTCTCCAGCTTCGCCCTCGGTAACTTTAAACCCTGCGCCGACTATAGTAAATTTGGTAATAACCAATCCTGCAACAGTATGTGCTCCAGGCGCTGTAAATCTTACTGATCCGGCTGTAACAGCGGGAAGTGATGCAGGTTTAACATTCACATATTTCACGGATGCTGCGGGAACTATTCCTTTGGCTAATCCATCTGCTGTGGCAACATCAGGTACATATTATATTAAAGCGGTTTCGGGTTCTTGTACTAATATTAAGCCTGTAGCTGTTTCTGTAACTAACTGTATACTTCCAATTTTGGCAAATGATGATACTTATGGGCCAATAAATGCATCAGCTACAGCGACTACGATCGGCAATGTATTTGATAATGATAAGCTTAATAATGTTGCGTTAGTACCTGGTCAGGTTTTGCTAACGTATTCACCAACAGCTAATTTATCTATAAACTCAGCAACAGGAGCGGTAACAATAGCGGCCAATACGCCTCCAGGTAACTACACGATTTCTTATACGATATGCGAGGTGGCCAACTCAGGCAATTGTGATGATGCAACTGTAACGGTTCAAGTTATATTAGCGTGTTCAGGTGAATCTTCACTTTTAAATAACGGAACATTTGTCGTAACACAAAGTGGAGGAAATGGTCAGCAAGCTTTTGTTGCTGATAACAATGTTATTGCTGCCAATTATTGGCAAACTACTGCTGCCGGACAGTCAATCACCATTGACTACGGTCAATCTCGTATCATGAATGGATTGACGTATTACCCAAGTTCAACCGGTAGTAAGGTTTTAGGTTATACTATTCAAGCTAGTACTGATAATGCAACGTTCGTTACTGTAGCAACAGGAAGTTTCCCGAACTATTCAACGACCAATCTAGCCGATAAAGGAATTTTCAATAACGTAATATTTACAAGTCCGGTAAATGCAAGATACCTTAGGATGGTAGTTGCCGATGCTAATAAAAGAGTTGCCGAAATTGTTCCCATCGTTTGTGGAAACACTCCAATAAAAATCATATGTGATAATGTTTCTTTAATGAGTAGTGGATCAAATGCAACCGCTACAGATAAATTACCAGTTAGAAGCTTAGATAATAATTGGACTGTATTTCCTATTGCAGGAGGAACAGCATCTCCTACAACGAGCGCTTACAATTATAGTACGATATCGAATGCTCATTTTGCCCCAGCAGTTGTAGTAGGAAAGGTTATTAACAATCCTCCGTTTGTGTGGGCTTCCAGTCCTTTTGGTAATGCAGAGTGGATTTCTGCTACACAAAATGGTCAGGATAATCAAAGTCAGGGATTGGTTACAGGTGCTGATAACACCATGCCGAATACCTATTTTTATAAATATAAATTTAACATCACTGATCCTGCTATTGTTAGTTCATTAAAACTTAGATTAGACTACTATGTAGATAATAACATTGTTCGTGTATATGTTAACGGTGTTGATAAAAATATAAGCTCTAATGATGCTCAGGGATATCTAAATGGTCATCAAAGGTCTACTTTAATTACGAGCGATTTTGTTTTAGGAGCAAATGAACTTGTGGTACAGATATTCTCTACGCCAGGTTTCGAAGGACTATTGGTGCAAGGAATCGGCACCTGCCCGATACCTGGTATTTCCGTAACAAAAGATGGAGCATATCATGATACCGATGGAAACGGTGTAACAAATGTTGGTGACCAGATTAAATATAATTTCGTAGTTACCAATACTGGAAATACACCACTTACAAATGTAACTATCGAAGATAATAATGCAACGGTAACAGGTGGACCACTTGCTGTGTTACCAGTTGGCGCATCAAATAGCACAACATTCACTGCAATACACACGATTACGGCAGCAGATATTGCAGCCGGCTTTGTCTACAATTTGGCAACGGTTAAAGGAACTGATCCTGATGGAACTGTAGTAACTGATACGTCAAGCGATCCAACGCCTTGCGCCTCTTGTCCTATAAACCCATCTTGTCCGGATTGTACAATCACTCCGATAAATAGTACAACAGCTGTTGATGATACTTATAATACAACTGGAAATACACCTGTTTCAGGAAATGTGCTGACGAATGATATTGATTTGCAGGGTCATACGTTAACCGTAACAAGTAATACCTCTCCATCAAACGGTACAGTAATAGTGAATGCTGATGGAAGTTTTACTTATACCCCTAATCCAACTTTTACCGGAACAGACACTTTCACTTACACGGTTTGTGATAATGGAATTCCACAAGCGTGTGATGTAGCAACAGTGACAATAAATGTTGCGCCGGCTACAGACCTTTCAATCACCAAAACAGTAAACAACGCCACACCAACGGTAGGTAGCAATGTGACCTTTACGATCACCGCTACTAACAACGGACCAAGTGCGGCAACAGGGGTAAGCGTAACAGAGAATATCCCAACGGGATACGAAGTGGTAAGCGTTACACCAAGTACAGGAAGCTGGACTGCACCAAATTGGTCGATAGGCAACCTGGCCAACGGCGCAAGCGCTACTTTAACAGTAGTAGCTAAAGTGAAAGCAACAGGTGTTTATGCCAACACGGTAACAATCAGCGGAAACGAAACGGATCCAACTCCGGGTAACAACACCGATACGGAAACACCAAACCCGGCTGCTGTTTCGGATTTAGCAATTACCAAAACAGTAAACAATGCCACACCAACGGTGGGCAGCAATGTGACCTTTACGATCACGGCGACCAACAACGGTCCGAGTGCGGCAACGGGTGTAAGCGTAACAGAGAACATCCCAACGGGATACGAAGTGGTAAGCGTTACGCCAAGTACAGGAAGCTGGACTGCACCAAACTGGTCGATTGGCAACCTGGCCAACGGCGCAAGCGCTACTTTAACGGTAGTGGCTAAAGTAAAAGCAATAGGCGTTTATGCCAACACGGTAACAATCAGTGGAAACGAAACAGATCCAACGCCTGGCAACAACACTGATACGAAGGAACCTACACCATCAGCGGTAAGCGACCTTTCAATTACCAAAACAGTAAACAACGCCACACCAACGGTGGGTAGCAACGTGACCTTTACGATCACGGCGACCAACAACGGTCCAAGTGCGGCAACAGGGGTAAGCGTAACAGAGAATATCCCAACGGGATACGAAGTGGTAAGCGTTACACCAAGTACAGGAAGCTGGACTGCACCAAATTGGTCGATAGGCAACCTGGCCAACGGCGCAAGCGCTACTTTAACAGTAGTAGCTAAAGTGAAAGCAACAGGTGTTTATGCCAACACGGTAACAATCAGCGGAAACGAAACGGATCCAACTCCGGGTAACAACACCGATACGGAAACACCAAACCCGGCTGCTGTTTCGGATTTAGCAATTACCAAAACAGTAAACAATGCCACACCAACGGTGGGCAGCAATGTGACCTTTACGATCACGGCGACCAACAACGGTCCGAGTGCGGCAACGGGTGTAAGCGTAACAGAGAACATCCCAACGGGATACGAAGTGGTAAGCGTTACGCCAAGTACAGGAAGCTGGACTGCACCAAACTGGTCGATTGGCAACCTGGCCAACGGCGCAAGCGCTACTTTAACGGTAGTGGCTAAAGTAAAAGCAATAGGCGTTTATGCCAACACGGTAACAATCAGTGGAAACGAAACAGATCCAACGCCTGGCAACAACACTGATACGAAGGAACCTACACCATCAGCGGTAAGTGACCTTTCGATCACCAAAACAGTAAACAATGCCACACCAACGGTGGGCAGCAATGTGACCTTTACGATCACCGCTACCAATAACGGACCGAGCAATGCAACAGGGGTAAGCGTAACAGAGAACATCCCAACGGGATATGAAGTGGTAAGCGTTACACCAAGCACCGGCAGCTGGACTGCACCAAACTGGTCGATCGGCAACCTGGCCAACGGCGCAAGCGTAACCTTAACGGTTGTGGCTAAAGTGAAAGCAACAGGTGTATATGCCAACACGGTAACAATCAGCGGAAACGAAACGGATCCTACGCCGGGCAACAATACCGATACGGAAGAGCCGACACCATCAGCGGTAAGCGACCTTTCGATCACCAAAACAGTAAACAATGCCACACCAACGGTGGGCAGCAATGTGACCTTTACGATCACGGCGACCAACAACGGACCAAGTGCGGCAACAGGAGTAAGCGTAACGGAAAACATCCCAACGGGATACGAAGTGGTAAGCGTTACACCAAGTACAGGCAGCTGGACTGCACCGAACTGGTCGATCGGCAACCTGGCCAACGGCGCAAGTGCAACTTTAACGGTAGTGGCTAAAGTCAAAGCAACAGGCGTTTATGCCAACACGGTAACAATCAGTGGAAACGAAACAGATCCAACACCGGGCAATAACACCGATACAGAAACACCAAACCCGGCTGCTGTTTCGGATTTAGCAATCACCAAAACAGTAAACAAAGCCACGCCAAGT